>NZ_CP127161.1:0-2400000 GCF_030263895.1 Proteiniborus sp. MB09-C3 | reverse complement strand
TGACATAGTCCTTTGGAATGTCGCTTGGAACACGTTTGACAATGCTTTTCAGCTCTTTGCCCTCTAAAAGGATCTCTGCTTCATCTATATGCTTATTGACTACACTAGGTACATCAGTTTCTCTTGGCCCCTTACTCACTGTGACCTCAATAGGATAGCCTAATTTTACGATTTCTCCAGCATCAACACTTTGATCAACTACATGTCCTTCTTTATATTCTGAACTATATACTTCGTTTTTCACTTTAAACTTAAGACCCATTTCTTCTATTTTTGCTTTAGCAGCATCTTTGTGAAGTCCTACAACGCTAATGACCTTCACTTCCTGACCTTGTATCTGTCCTCTAAACCATAAAAATCCTGCTGTAAGCCCTATTGTCAATAATAAAGCTAACATAATTGCAGTCAGTGTAATAAATCTAGATGTTCCTTTTTTCTCATCCTCATGAATTTTATTATCACTACTATGCTTATCAGCTTTTTTTCTTTGGTTATTAACTAAGTCATTTCCATTTGAGCCAATCAAGGTATCATCTATTCTTGGAATTACTCTAGTAGGTGAATCATTAAAGCTGCTTATATGAATCTCATCGCTATTCTTTACTTTCTTTAAATCGCTTAATAGGAGTTTAATATCACTATATCTTAAGCTTTGATCTTTCTGTACACACTTCATAATTATGCTTTCTAGATTTTTAGGAATAGTATCATCAATATGTGATGGCGGCTCTATATCCTCTTGAATATGCTTTAAAGCAACAGAAATTGGACTATCTCCTTGAAAAGGAAGTCTTCCAGTTATCATTTCATACATAACTACACCTAAGGAGTAGATATCTGATTTTTCATCTGTATACCCACCTCTAGCCTGCTCTGGCGAAAAATAATGTACAGAGCCTATAACATTGCTTGTATTAGTTACAGTAGAAGTAGTAGCTGCTCTTGCTATTCCAAAATCGGTTACTTTAACAACTCCATCATCTGTTACTAAGATATTGTGAGGTTTAATGTCCCTATGAACTATATGATTTTCATGTGCATGACTCAATGCTTCAGCAATTTTAATCGCAATATCTAAAGATTCATCAATACTTAGCTTTCCTTTTTCTCTAATTAGCTGCTTTAATGTCTTACCATTAACATATTCCATTACAATATAATGAATATTATCTTCAACGCCTACATCATAAATGCTTACTATATTAGGATGAGATAAACTTGCAGCAGCCTGTGATTCTCTTCTAAATTTATTTATAAAATCCTCATCGTGTATGAATTCGGATCTCAATATCTTAACTGCAACAAATCTGTTTAATAATCTGCACTTGGCTTTATAGACTAAAGCCATGCCTCCTCCTCCAACCTTTTCAATGATTTCGTATCTATTACCTAATATTTTTCCAATCATGTCTTCACCTCTTTTCAACATATCTTATAATCATAACTGTTGTATTGTCAAAGCCACCTAGTTCGTTTGCGACATCTGTGAGCAAGCAGCAAGCATGTCGTAAGTCGCAACAGCTATTTAAAATTTCCCTTATTTTTAAATCAGCTACTAAATTAGTGAGGCCATCAGTACATAATATTATTACGTCATTAATATCAAGCTTTCTATTAATTATGTCAACCTTGATGTCATTATCTGTACCTAATGCCCTAGTAATAATATTTTTCTGCGGATGATTTACCGCCTCCTCAGTGCTGATGCTTCCATTTCTGACTAATTCAGCTACTAAGGAGTGATCTTGAGTCAGCTGATATAATTCCTGTTCTCTAAATAGATATGCTCTACTATCACCCATATGTCCTATAAATACTTCGTCATTGTATATGATTCCCAAGGTAATTGTAGTTCCCATACCTACATAGTTATCATTCTCCTTGGCTTCCTTTAGTATTCTATTATTAGCCTCCATTAAGGTTAGGTTTATAAACCTTGGAATATCAAGGCTACCCTGAATGATATTTTCTTTTTCTCTCTTGTAATTTTCTTTAATCGTATCAATGGCTAAGGAACTGGCTACCTCACCTGCATTATGACCACCCATACCGTCTGCTACTACAAACAAGGGCAGCCTGCTGTCATCTGAATAATAGTAAGAATCCTGATTAATATTTCTTACTTTTCCTATGTCTGAACATGCACAAATAAACATCTAAACACCTCACTTCACAAGATAATGTAGCTCATGATTTTTTCCTGTTAAGATAATCTCTTCTTAGTTGCCCACAAGCAGCATTCACATCTGCCCCCATTTCTCTCCTTATAGTAGTATTTACTCCATTTTTGATTAGAATATCTTTAAAGCTCTGTATTGATTTCTCATCAGATTTAGTATGAGTAAATTCTTTTATATTATTAAGGGGTATCAAATTCACGTGGCACAGCATATTTTTGAGCAATTTTATTATTTCTAATGCATCCTCTGGTCTATCATTTACGTCATAAATTAATGTATATTCGAAGGTTATTCTTCTGTTTGTTTTAGCAATATAATAGTTACAGGCTTCCATTATCTCGTGTAAACTATATCTATTGGCTATTGGCATAATATTCTTTCTTTCCTCATCAAATGGCGAGTGAAGAGAAATAGATAAATTAATGGGTATACCCTCCTCTGCCAAATCATATATCCTAGGAACAATCCCACAGGTTGAAATCGTAATATGTCTATATCCTAAATTTTGTCCATCTTTATCATGTATAATCTTTAAAAATTTCATCACATTGTCATAATTATCTAAAGGTTCTCCACTTCCCATTAACACTATATTTGAGATACTGATGCCTTGATCTTTTTGTATTTCGTAAAATTGTTCAAGTATTTCCCCTGGTAATAAGTTTCTTACTAGCCCACTTTTAGTTGAAGCACAAAACTTACAACCCATTCTGCATCCTACTTGAGTAGATAGGCACACAGAAATGCCATGCTTATACTTCATCATTACACTTTCAATGATATTTCCATCATCTAAGACAAATAAATATTTACTAGTATCATCATGTTTCGAATCTAGTCTTTCTGCTATTTTAAGCTTACTAATTAAAAAATCAGAATTCAGCTTGTCCCTTAGTCCTTGAGGAAGTTCTGTAATATCATCTATACAAGAAACCATCTTCTGATGTATCCATTTAAAGGTCTGATGAGCTCTGTACTTTTTTTCTCCAAGATTTGAAAACACTTCTTCTAATTCTTCTATTTCTAGCGACCTTAAGTCAATATTATTCAAAGAATCCCTCCTTAGACATTATATATTATATCATAATCATGTATAATTTAACTACTAGCTATATCTTATATTTTAATCATCTTAGCAATAAAAAAGCCATCTGTATTGTTAATATTAGGGTATAATTCGATATATCCATTTGTCGCAGACTTCTTCAGTTCAGTATTATTTATCAAGCTTTCAAAGCTTATAAGTTTAAAATTATTATTCTCCGTGAATTTTCTAATTAGGTGGATATTTTCATCTCTTTGTATTGTACAGGTGCTATAAACTAAAAGACCTCCATTTTTAACATACATACTGCTATTCATTAGTATTTCATATTGTAATTCCGCTATTTCAATTAGATTGTCTTTCTCCTTGTTCCACTTTATGTCTGGCTTTCTTCGTATCAGTCCTAGTCCAGAGCAAGGAGCATCTACAAGGCAATAATCAGCTTTACCAATTAATTTTTCATCTAAATCTAAAGCATTAAACTTTTCTAATTCAATAATATTAATTCCAAGTCTTTTAATATTTCCTTCAATCAGCTGAAGCTTATGCTCATGAATGTCCCTAGCAATTATCTTGCCTTCATTCTGCATTTTTTGAGCTATGTGGGTAGTTTTCCCTCCTGGTGCACTACAAACATCTATTACAAGACTTCCTGGACTTGGATCCATTATCTGAGCCACCATCATAGAGCTTTCATCTTGTATTTGAAATAAGCCACTTTTGAATTCTTCTGTGTCTGTTATTCTAACTGGATTATCTATTATTATACAATCATATGCATACTTACCTTCACTTACAATAAATCCTTTGCTTTCTAATTTCTCCATTAAATCCAGTTTAGAAATCTTTAATGTATTTACTCTTATATTTAACTTAGGCTTCTCATTATTGGCGATGCATAGCTCTTCTGTAAAACTTAAGCCATAATCACTCAACCATTTTTCCACCATCCATTTAGGATGAGAATATTTTACTGATAGATATTCTACAGGATCATTATTCCTTTTAGGAAATTCTAAATTGCTTTTATTCCTAGATATATTTCTCAATATTGCATTTACATAGCCTACAGAGCCTTTATGCCCATATTTTTTTGCTAGCTTCACTGATTCATTTACAGCAGCACTATCTGGTATTTTATCCATAAAAAGAATCTGATAGACTCCTATTCTTAATATTTCCTTGATTATAGGTGCTATTTTTTTAATCTTAACTTTTGAAAATTGCATAATAACCCAGTCTATTAAAAGCTTGTTTTCAATTACTCCATAAACCATTTCCCTTATTAAAGACTCGTCTAGGTTACTTATTCCTTCATTAATATTTCTAGTTATAGATATATTTGAATAAGCTTTTTCCTCATTAATTTCTCCTAGAATCTTAACTGCAATTTCTCTTGGGTTTTTATTCATTACTTCACCTCATAATATGATCTATCTAAATAAAAATAAGGGGTTACATATAACCCCTTTAATCTCTTCTCCTAGATAATGCCACTAATCTTAAAAGCTGTGCTATAGCAGTGAGAGTTGCAGCTACATAAGTTAAAGCGGCAGCATCTAATACTCGTTTTGTTGGAACTAATTCGTCCTGTGAAAGAAAGCTACCAGTTTCCAATTGTAATAACGCCCTTTTGCTAGCATTATATTCTACTGGGAGTGTAATTATTTGAAATAACACTACTCCTAAATACAACAAAATACCAGCACTGACTAAAGAAGGGAAACTAAATGCAAATCCCGCAATAATTAAAATCCAAACAAATCTTGCACCAAATCCTGCTATAGGCGCTATAGTATTTCTAAATATCAAAAATGAATAGCCGTCGGCATGCTGTATAGCATGACCTACCTCATGGGCGGCTACACCTAAAGAAGCAAGAGATGTACCATTATAAACTGTGCTGGAAAGTCTTAAAACTCTGCTTCTAGGATCATAATGGTCTGTAAGTCTTCCAGAAATATGTTCTATATTGACGTCATATAGTCCATTTCTATCTAATATCCTTCTAGCTACCTGTGCTCCAGTATAGCCTGACCTGCTACTGACCCTAGAATATTTGTTAAATGCACTCTGTATTTTTGATTGTGCATACATTGCAAAAAGAATAGCAGGAATTAAAAAGATAAATTCTGAATTAAAATAATAACCATACACTTTAAGCCCTCCTTATTAAATATTCTTTACTTCGTTAAGTCTAATTATATATTATTTTAATAAAGCTCCAATCTCAAATTCATTACCTCTTAAGAAGTCTGATACGCTCATTCCTTTTTTACCTGGAAACTGAATCTGTTTTATTAATATACAATTATCTAATGCATTTACATATATTCCATCATTATTTACTTTAACAACTCTTCCACTTTCTTCATCTTTAAATTTAGCTACAATATCAACTTCTAGTATTTTCATATTATTATCTTTATATGTGGTAAATGCCCCAGGCCACGGCTGAGTACCTCGGACTAGGTTTCTTATATTATCGGCTTTTTCATTCCATTTGATTTTTCCAAGATCCTTAGACATCATAGGTGCATAAGTTGCATTTTCATGATTCTGAGGAGTTCTACTAATATCTCCAGTCTCTAGACCTTTAATAGTCTCTATAAGTAATTCTGCCCCTATTTTCATGAGTCTATCATGAAGCCCACCAGCAGTCTCTCCATCATATATCTTGGTTTCGTTTTTTAGCAGCATATCTCCAGAATCCAATCCTCTCTCCATAACCATCGTCGTTACACCAGTTCTCTTTTCACCATTTATTATTGCCCAATTTATAGGAGCTGCCCCTCTATACTCAGGTAATAGAGAAGCATGTACATTTATGCAGCCAAACTTAGGAATATTTAATATGTCTTCCTTTAAGATTTGACCATAGGCTACTACTACTATTACATCTGGGCTTTCTTTTTTAATTATCTCTATACTTTCCTCGGAATTAATATTATCAGGCTGATACACATTTAAGTCTAGCTGTAAGGCCTTTTCTTTAACTGGAGTAAATAGTACCTTTTTCCCTCTTCCTTTTGCTTTGTCTGCTTGGGATATTACTAAAGATATTTCATGGCCATTATTAAATAAAGCCTCAAGTGTTGGGACAGAAAAGTCTGGAGTTCCCATAAATACAACCTTCATTTTAACACTCCTATTCTTCTTCTGAATTTATTACCCTATCAATATACAATATTCCATATAGATGATCAATTTCATGACAAAGTGCTCTGGCTAAAAGAGCTGTGCCTTCAATTACATTCTTATTTCCACCTATATCCAAATATTCTACTTTTACTTTTTCAGGTCTGCACACTTTTCCACTTTTTCCTGGAATACTTAAGCAACCTTCCATATCAATAATTTCTCCCTCTTCCTGCACAATTTTGGGATTAATTAATGCTATTGGTCCTTCACCAATATCTATTACTACCACTTTTTTAAGGATACCAACCTGTGGAGCTGCTAAGCCTACTCCTTCTTCTTTATACATTGTATCAAGCATATCCTGTACCAAAGTTTTTATTTTTTCATCAATTACGTCTACTTCTCTAGATTTTTTTCTTAAAATAGGATCGTCTTCATATCTTAACTGTCTAATAGCCATTTCATAACCTCCTAAATGATTGAAACTGGATTAATATCAATGCTTATATTAATGCTTTTATAATTATTCTTTATCCTATTGCTTATATTTACCCTATTTATTGCTTTAGTTATCATGGAAACATAACTTCTTTTTATTTTAATAATAATTTGACGCCTGTACTTCCCCTTTATTCTATAAATAGGAGCCTCCATAGGCCCTATGACTGCTTCTCTTAATTCAAGATTATTGGTCTCTTGATATATTTCTCGTCTAATATCCTCTGCAATTGAATTAGAAATATTATATGTATCCTTTTCATTTTCTCCTGAAATAATGATATTTATAATATCTGTAAATGGAGGATAGTTAAATTCTTTCCGTATTGATATTTCCTTATTGTAAAAGCTAATATAGTCATGAGACTTAGCAGTCATTATACTATAGTGCTCAGGTTCATACGTCTGAAGAACTACCTTACCATCATATTCTCCTCTTCCAGCTCTACCTCCGACTTGTGTCAATAATTGAAAAGTTCTTTCTGAAGCCTTAAAATCAGGTATATTAAGTGTAAGGTCTGCTGCAATTATCCCTACTAATGTTACATTGGGAAAATCTAACCCTTTTGAAATCATTTGGGTTCCAATGAGTATATCAATATCGCCCCTTTTCATTTTCCCTAATATTTTTTCGTGGCTTCCTTTAGCTGTGGTAGTGTCCATATCCATTCTGGCAGTTCTGGCATGAGGAAATAGTCTTTTTACTTCCTCTTCTACCCTTTGTGTCCCTGTTCCAAAGTATTTAATATATCTACTATTACAGCTAGGACATATAGTTGGCGGTTTTAGAGTATATCCGCAATAATGACATTTGAGTATATTTTGTGCCATATGATAAGTTAAAGAAATATCACATTCCTTACATTTTACAACATAGCCACATTTTCTACAAGAAATAAAAGTAGAAAATCCCCTTCTATTTAAAAAAAGTATAGCTTGCTTCCTAGCTTTAAGGGTTTCTACAATAGAATTATAAAGAGCATTGCTAAACATAGATTTGTTGCCATTATCCAGTTCTTTTTTCATATCTATGACTTCAATCTTAGGCATTTCTTTGCTGTTTACTCTGTTTGGCAGTTCTAATAACTTGTATTCTTTTTGCTTTGCTCTATAATAGCTTTCCATAGATGGGGTTGCAGAGCCAAGAACTAGGGTAGCCCCTTCAATTTCACATCTTTTTTCTCCTAATTCTATTGCATTGTATTTTGGATTCATGCTGGATTTATAACTTGCCTCATGTTCCTCATCAATAATAATGAATGCTAGGTTGTCAAAGGGAGCAAAAATTGCAGACCGAGCTCCTACAGCAATTTGTACTTCACCTTCTTTTATCTTTCTCCATTCATCGTATCTTTCACCATTTGATAATCTACTATGCAAGACAGCTACATTATTTCTAAATCTTCCTGCAAACCTTTCAACAGTCTGAGGAGTAAGAGATATTTCTGGAACTAGCACAATAGCTTGTTTGCCCTCTTCAAGAACCCTTTCGATTAATTGAAGATAAACTTCTGTCTTTCCACTTCCAGTCACTCCGTGAATTAAATACTTGCTAAAACCATTTTCAAGATAATCATTATATATATTATCTACACAATCTTTTTGCTCCTTTGTCAATTTAACTTTATTATATGGAGCAATCTCTTTAGTTATAGCATCTCGTTTAACTTCCATGTCTATAATCTCAACATATCCTTTTTCCTCTAATGACTTTAATGAGCTTAAGCTGCAGTTAGTATTAATCATCATATTCTTTAAGCTTATGGACTCGATATCCTTCAGATATTTGATTATTTCAATCTGTTTGGTTGCATTTTTAGCTAATGCACCAAGAATTGCCTCAGTATCTGCAGGACAAAAACAGGTCTTTACAAACTTCTCATATTTTATATTTACATCAGAATTAACTTTCTTAGTAATCTCAACTATTTCACTTTTAACTAATGAATCTATGCTCGAGTTGATATTTTTTATTCCAGTTGCTTCTCTAATTTGTTGTAGCTCCGCTTCTCCATGCTCTTTTAGGTAATCTATTATCCTTAACTGATTTTTAGACTTTATTTTTTTATAATCCTCTTCCTCATTACTAACTAAGTTTATGATTTCAATTACTTTATTTGTCGTCCCAGAAGGCATCATGGTTCTAAAAATATCAGTATATTGAGCCAAATATTTATCCTTCATCCAAAACCCTAATTTAACAAGATTTTTAGATAGAATAAGGTCATCGTTAAAAATACTCTTTATAGGCTTTATTCTTTTATAATCTATATCTGTATCACTAATTATATTCACTATTATTCCTTCAACTAGCTTATTGCCAATTCCAAAAGGAACTAGTGTTTTCTTTCCGATTTCAACATCTTCTTTATATCCCTCTGGCACAATATATGTGTAAAATCTATCAGTGCTTGAGCTTGCGTTGTCTACGACTACTTCAACAAACATTCTATCAGTCATAAAATCCAACCTTTCAATTTAAGCATAAAAAATATTTTAAAAGCTAGATATTTACATAATAAGGATTAACCTCTACCATGTCAAACATCTAGCTCTAATTAGCAATTTAGCATTGCAGAAATCTTATCTATAATGGCCCTTGCTACGTCTTCTTTTTTCATCATTGGATAATCTGTCGCAGATCCGTTTTTATCAACAATAGTCACTATATTAGTATCACTTTTGAATCCTGCATTTTCTGCTAATACGTTATTTGCAACAATAAAATCTAGATTCTTTTTATCAATCTTTTTCCTTGCATTTTCAATAATGTTTTCTGTTTCTGCAGCAAAACCTATTATTATTTGTTTTTTCTTAATTTTACCGAAATGTGCTGCAATGTCTGGATTCTTAACAAATTTAAGTTCAATTTCATCTTTTTCTTTCTTAATTTTATGCTCACTGACTGAAACTGGTCTATAATCAAGTGGCGCCGCTGCCTTAATAAGTACATGACAATCATCAAAATATCTACCTACTGCATTGAACATTTCTTGAGTAGTATTTATCCTAATAAATTCAACTCCTAAAGGAGGCTCCAAATTCACTGGTCCAGATATTAGTGTAACCTCTGCCCCCTGCTGTTGAGCTACCTTAGCTAAAGCAAATCCCATTTTTCCACTTGAATAATTAGTCATATATCTTACAGGATCAAGGGGTTCTATAGTAGGTCCAGCAGTTATAATGATTTTCTTTCCTTTAAGCTGATTGCCATTAAACGAACCTATTATATAATCTACTATATCACAAGGTTCTGCCATTTTGCCCTCTCCAATATCTCCACAGGCTAGTCTGCCAGATCCAGGTTTAATAAATTCATAGCCATGTTCTTTCAGCTTGTTCATATTTTCTTTAAAAATAATATTATTATACATATTCGTATTCATAGCTGGAGCAAAAATTACTTTTGCTCTAGTAGCCATTATTGTAGTACTTAACATATCATCTGCAATACCGTTAGCTACCTTTCCAATAATATTGGCTGTTGCTGGAGCCACTAAAAAAACATCTGCTTTTTTTGCTAGAGAAATATGTTCAATCTTCCATTGCTTTGGTTCATTAAATATATTTACAGTGACGGGATTCTGCGATATTGATTGAAAGGTTAAGGGTGCTACAAATTCGGCTGCCGATTTGGTCATTATTATATCTATATTAGCATTTAGCTTTTTTAACCTACTAACTACATCTACAGCCTTATACACAGCAATACCACCAGAAACGCCCATTACAATGTTTTTTCCACTAAGCATTTTTCACACCTCACGATATTGCTTACTTATATGTCTGTGGTCTTGTATACGTAACCTTATGCTCTGATACCTCTTGCACTGCAATAGATACTGGTTTACTAGACTTTGGATCTACTAAAGGCTCCGAACCATCAACGATTTGTCTAGCTCTTTTAGAAACTAATAAAACTAAAGTGTATCTACTGTCTACATTTTTTAATAATTCATTAATTGAAGGGTATAACATAAAAAACCTCCTAAATCTTTTTAATAATATCTGTTTGTCTATTAACTTTACATCTTTCTGCTTCAATGATAGATTCTATTTTTTTTACAGCTACTCCTATTTCATCATTAAATACTGCATAATCATACTTGAATACATATTCGATTTCCTTATATGCAGTTTCAAATCTTCTTGCAATTGCTTCTTCAGTCTCTGTTCCCCTATTGACAATTCTTTTCTTTAATTCTTCCATTGATGGCGGCATTATGAAAATAAAAACTCCATCAGGATAAATTTCCTTTACTTTTAGTGCTCCCTGTATATCAATCTCTAGTAGAACATCCTGTCCCTTATCAATCTTATCCAAGACATATTTTTTAGGAGTACCATAATAGTTTCCATGCACATATGCATATTCAAGGAATTCGTCCTTTTCCACCATGTCTTCAAATTCTTTTCTATCAATGAAATAATAGCTTATTTTATCTATTTCACCAGTTCTTGCCTCCCTTGTAGTTGCAGATACTGATAAGCTAATTTTGTCATTGTCACTAAGTAGACGTTTACAAACTGTCCCCTTGCCTACACCTGATGGACCTGAAATTACAACAAGCAACCCATTTCCCATTCAGCTCTCCTCTTTTCGTTGTTATATAATTACTCCATCTCACTGCTGTCTTTACTATTTAATCTATGTGCTACTGTTTCTGGCTGTACTGCTGATAAGATAATATGGTCACTATCTGTAATGACTACAGCCCTAGTTCTTCTTCCATACGTAGCATCAATAAGCATTCCTCTATCTCTAGCTTCTTGAATTATTCTCTTAATGGGTGCTGATTCAGGACTTACTACAGCTATAATTCTGTTAGCTGATACAATATTGCCAAAACCTATATTAATAAGCTTTATACTCATGATTATCCTCCTTCTTATTTAATTATTCAATATTTTGAATTTGCTCTCTAACTTTCTCCATTTCGCTTTTTAGTTCAACTACATAATTGGTAATAATTATATCGCCAACTTTTGAGCCAATTGTATTTACCTCTCGGTTCATTTCTTGAACTAAAAAGTCTAGTTTTCTGCCCACAGAGTCTTCATCAGATTCTAATATATCAATAAATTGATTAATATGACTATAAAGCCTTACTATTTCTTCATCAATACTACTTTTGTCAGCATAAAAGGCTACTTCATTTGCCAGTTTACTTTCATCAATTTCATATTTTTCATCTAGGAGCTCTTTAATTCTATTACAAAGCTTTTCCTTATATTCTATTACTATTAAAGGTGCTCTGTTTTCAATTTGCTTTACTATTTCTCTTATATTAAGAAGCTTAGACTTAATATTCTTGGAAAGCTCCTTCCCTTCCTCTATTCTCATAGCAATTAAGCTCTTTAATGCTATGTCAACTGCTCTACTCAAGCAAAGCCATATCTCGTCTTCGTCCTCTTCTCTTTTACTAGTCTTTAATATGTCAGGAAATTTAGCAAATAGCTCTACTGAAACCTCATTCTTTAATCCAATCTCCTCACACAATAAGTCAATTGCCTTTTTATAAGATCTAGCTAGGGGCAAATCCACATTTACCTCTACATCCCCTTCTCCAACATACTCTAGACTAATATAAGCCTCTACTCTTCCTCTGCTAATAACATTTCTAATTTTCTTCTTTACGTTTTCTTCTAGGTATCCGATATGCTTAGGCATCTTTACCAGAGTATCATTATATCTATGATTTACAGATTTAATCTCTACTGTAAAGTTTCTCAAGCCATCATTCATTTCTCCCCTACCAAATCCTGTCATGCTCTTTATCAAGCTTCTCATCCTTCCCCAAACTATTATAATCAATTTTACCACAAAATACACTAGTGTCAATGTCATGAATCAAGTAATATACAATTATATAATTTAATTTTGTCCATATATTTTTTTTGAATACTTTATAGATTCTCAATAAAAAATGATATATATATATAATTTGACTTTATAAGCTTTAAACCTTCACTCTATTACGAAATTTTAACAACTATATTATTTTTTATCAATTTTTATGATAATTTTAGAAATTATTATGAGATTTTTAAATTTTATTATTTTCTATTTGAAATAAAAAATGTTATACTTTATTAAAACATATTTGGAGGAATTATTATGTCTTTTGACGGAATAGTAATGAATGCATTAGTATATGAATTATCTAACTTGTTAAAAAACGGGAGAATAGAAAAAATATATCAGCCTGAAAATGATGAAATAGTCTTAAGTATAAGAAATGAAAGCAAAAATTATAAGCTTCTGATTTCTGCTAGCAGTAGTAATCCTAGAGTGTATATTACTAATGAAACAAAAACAAATCCAATGGCACCACCTATGTTTTGTATGCTGCTTAGAAAGCATCTGCAAAGTGGAAAATTGATCGACATCTATCAGCATTCTATGGATAGAGTTTTATGCATCGACATACAAAGCCTAGATGAGCTTGGAGTATTATCTACTAAAGCTCTAATTATTGAGATTATGGGAAAGCATAGTAATATAATACTAATTGAAAAAGATTCAAATAAAATAATAGATTCTGTAAAAAGAGTCCCTATATCCGTAAGCAGTGTTAGACAGATTCTACCTGGACTTGAATATAAAAATCCTCCTTCTCAGGGAAAGCTAGCACCTTTTAATTTATCTAAAGAAGATTTTATTAGCTTTATAGATAAATCTGAGAAAGGAATGTATGTATACAAAGCATTATATGGAAATATCATCGGCTTAAGTCCTTTGTTAGCAAGAGAAATATGTTATCGAGCTAGCCTCGATGATAGTATGATAGTTGGACAATTACAGCAAGATAGTCTTAATAATCTTTATTTTTCCTTTAAAGAATTTTATGACAAAATTAATGATAATATATTTTCTCCAGCTATGGTAAAAAATAAAGATGAAAGCGAAATCATAGCTTTTTCAGCAGTAGATATACTACAATATGGCGATATGCCAAAAACCCAATATATTTCTATAAATGAATTACTGGAAGATTTCTATATTACTAGAGATAAAATAGATAGAATCAAGCATAAGTCAATTGATTTAAGAAAATCTATTTCTGTAAAGCTTGATAGAGCCCTTAACAAATTTGCAAAACAAAAAGAAGAACTATTAGAGGCAGAAGGAAGAGAAATATTTAAGATTTATGGAGATCTATTGACAGCAAATCTTCATAGGATTGAAAAAAAACAAACTTCTATAGTATTAGAAAACTACTATAGGGAGGATTTAGAGAAGATTTGCATACATCTAGATCCAAGATTGTCTCCCATTCAAAATGCTCAAAAATATTATAAAAAATATAATAAGCTAAAAAATGCATATCAGCTTGTTAGCGAACAAATTATAAAAACGCAAGAGGAAATAGATTATTTAGAAAATGTACTGATAAGCCTTGAAAATTGTACTGAACTAAGGGAAATAGAAGAAATAAGAGAAGAGCTGGTTAACGAAGGCTATGTAAAAAAATCTTCTTCAAAAGTAAAAAAGAAAGAAAAAGAAGTATATTCTTCTCCACTTCATTTTATATCCTCAGATGGATATGATATTTTTGTAGGAAAAAATAATAAGCAAAATGACTATCTTACTTTGAAGCTTTCTAGCAAAGAGGATATTTGGATGCATACTAAAAATATTCCTGGTTCGCATATAATAATAAAAGCTAAGGACAGTCAAATTTCTGAAGAAACTATAATAGAAGCGGCGATGCTTGCAGCATATCATAGCAAGGCTAAATTATCTAGTAATGTTCCAGTTGATTATACTGAAAGAAAAAATGTAAAAAAACCTAGTGGTGCTAAGCCTGGTATGGTTATATATGATTACTACAATACGGTTTATGTCACACCTGAAAAAGAATTGATTAATAAATTGACTAAATTAGAGTAATACCTAAAAACTCCAGCTAAAATAGGGGCCACTAAAAATTTCGTTTTTTTGTTTGTCATTCTGAGATGCAGTCGAAGAATCTTATGTTTTCAATGCATGAGAGATCCTTCGCTGATGCTCAGGATGACAAAAAAGACTTTTTCAGTGACCATCTAAAATGCTGGAGTTTTTTAGGGTTACAGTTTATTTATCAGAACTTGGCTTGCACCATCAGTTTCATAGAAATTTACGCTGACAATTTCATCTCTAGAAGTGGGAACATTTTTCCCTACAAAATCAGCTCTTATTGGAAGCTCTCTATGTCCTCTATCAATTAATATTGCTAATTGAATTTTCTGGGGTCTTCCCTTATCTATTAATGCATCAAGGGCTGCTCTAACAGTCCTTCCTGTAAATAAAACATCGTCCACTAATACGACTATTTTGTTAGTAATATCATAATTAAATTCTTCTGTACTCACTATTGGTCTACTATTTATTTCTGTCAAATCATCTCTGTATAAGGTTATATCTAGAATTTGAACAGGTACAGCTTTATTCTCTATTTCCTTAATTCTATCAGCAATTCTTTGGGCAAATGGTACTCCTCTAGTCTTTATGCCTACTAATATTAAATCATCAACACTTCTATTTTTTTCTAATATTTCATGGGATATTCTAGTGATAGCTCTATTTACAGCATTTTCGTCCATTACTATAGCCTTCGTATCCATATTAGTCCCTCCTGTATTACTTTTTTAAAACAAAAAACTTCTTATAGCTATTGATAAGAAGTTTAAACCAAACCTTATCAACCTCACAGAGCTAATTTAAAGGATGTTAACTATATTTTATGAATATTGCCTTTTTATAAACTATTTATTCCTTTGTATCACTTTAATATGTTTAGCACATTAGTAAAATGTTCTGGTAAAGAAGAATCAAATTCTAAGTATTCTCTAGTTCTAGGATGGATAAATCCTATAGTTTTAGCATGTAGAAGTTGTCCATTAGTTTTGAATCTCTGATTTTTTCCTCCATAAACAGGATCACCAGTTACAGCATGGTTGATAAAAGACATATGGACCCTTATCTGATGTGTTCTACCAGTTTTAAGCTTTGCCTCAATTAGTGTATATTGTCCGAATCTCTCTAATACCTTAAAATGAGTTACAGCTTCTCTACTATTTATATCTGTTACTGTCATCTTTTTTCTATCTACTGGATGCCTACCTATTGGTGCATCTACTGTTCCCTTTTCTTCTTTTATATTGCCGTCTACAAGAGCATTGTAAATTCTATTAATGGTATGAGCCTTTAACTGTTTGGATAGCTCTTCATGGGCTAAATTGTTTTTTGCAACCATTAATAAACCAGAGGTATCCTTATCTATTCTATGGACAATGCCTGGTCTGATTATGCCATTGATATTAGACAGGCTGTTTAAATGATACAGCAATGCATTTACTAAAGTTCCGCTATAGTTTCCAGGGGCAGGATGCACTACCATACCCTGAGGTTTATTTACTATAGCTACATCTCCATCCTCATATACAATATCAATAGGAATATTTTCTGGTTCTATCTCTAGCTTTTTAGGTTCTGGAAGGTGTACTTGTATATAATCTCCTTCAGAAACAATACACTTTGCTTTCACTACTTTATCGTTTACCTTAACTAGTCCTTCTTTTATAAGCTTTTGAATATATGACCTTGAAACATCATTTAGCTCTTGAGATAGATATATATCTAATCTTTCGTTATCCTCACCATTGACAAATATCTCTAACAATTCCATAGTTAACACTCTTCCTAAAGCTCATATTTATTAAAAATCACTAAATAGCATATTAGAATTGTAGCTATTACAATCGAACTATCTGCTATGTTAAATACGGGAAAGTCATACAAGCCCCAAAAGTTTACATCGACAAAATCAATTACATAGCCTAATCTTACTCTATCTATAAGATTTCCTATAGCTCCTCCGATTACCATGGCTAATGCTATCTTCATTGTAATAGTCAAATTAGTATTTGTCTTTATGTAAACAATGATCCCTATCACTACTATAGTCGTAATTATAATAAAAAATATCTTTTTATTCTGTAATATACCAAAGGCAGCTCCAAAATTTTCTACATAGTTAAGTCGTAAAAAGTTTTCTATAATGACTACTGGAGCATTTCCCTTAAGTAATTGTACTGCATAGAACTTAGTTATTTGATCTAATAAGATTATTATTATACTTATTGCTGCATATAGCATTTGTGACCTCCTCAAAATAGTATAATACTATTTTAAATTATAAAGCTTCTTTTTACAACAGCAAGTCATCAAAATATTAATAATGAGATTTTCCTGTTTATTATAAAAATATGGCTAGATTCATATCCAGCCATTAATCAGAAAAGTCTTTTTTCTTAGTATCATCATATTGTTTCCTATAGTATTCTTCAGATATTCCTTCCACTTCCTCAACTAAACCATGCTCTATATCATCAAATACGCCCTGATTATCGCCAGTTGCAAAGTAAGGATCTCCTAAAACATCATTAAACTTCATAACAGACTGTAAGCTATCTTCACCATCAAATCCTACCTTATCTTCAATTGTATGGTCTGTATTAGAACCTCCATAAGGAAATTGAATAGTCTCCTCTTCTTCAGGGCGATAACTCATTTTTTTATCTACAGGTACTTCACGGTCTGAACATTTTATACAAATGCTTGTATATGGAATTATCTCTAATCTATCTTCATCTATATTTTTCCCGCACACTGTACATATTCCATATGAACCATTCTCTATTCTGTCTAATGCCTCATCTATTTCATCAACAATACTGGATTGACTACTTTTTAAGCTCATGTTTTGTGACATCATAAACATTTCAGTTCCCAAATCAGCAGGATGATTATCATAACTAGATAATTCATCAAAGTACTCTCTCATTGAAGCGTTTGGTTCATTTGAATTCATAAGTTCTAGGGTATTAAGTAAATCCTTCTTTTCATTCATCAATAGTTCCTTAAAATGCTTTAACTTTTGTTTATCCATTTCCTCCTCCTACAATCTTTCTTGTACAATCCTTACTATCTCAGCAATAAAGTCTCCGATTAAAGGTATATTCCATGAAATCAATTTTTGCAAAATATATATTGCTAAGGCGCCTAATACAGTGAAACCAATTGCCATGCCAAAGCCTCTTGCTAATCCTCCTATAAAATTAATATATATCAGTCTTTTTTTATTATTTACAAAATCTACGTATTCATGTATTTTTGCCTTCTCTAGGTTATTAGCTAGTTCTTCTAATCTTTTCTCTATTCCATTGTTTTCGCTCACAGTTAAATCCCCCTTATAATAATCTTCCCAAAAGATTTAATTTATAATCAGGTATATATAATGTATTTTGCCTATATATATTATATTACATTATATTACATTTAATAAAAATATAAAAGGCTTTAAGCAGCTTAGAAATACTCTAAAACTGATAAAGCCCTTCAATAAGCTCTCTGACTTTGTTGACTTAGACTAAGTAAAGAAAGCTAATAATATATAGAAAAATAGTAAATTGTTTTTTTTGAATTTTGCTCCCCATATTTGTACTAATAATATGAAAAAAAACAATAAATAGTCTGCATGTTCTACCTTATTATCAAAATACATTATATCACCTCAATATTCCAATAATATATTCAGTACTAGAAAATATATATTTTGGTCCTATTATATATTATGGAATATTGAACTACTTGTGCAAATTAGCTATTTAAGTTATCCATACAATTCTTAATTGCCTCAATATCAGATAATACTGCTCTCATCTCTTCAAAGTTCAGTGACTGCTTACCATCTGATAACGCCTCACATGGATTAGGATGAGCTTCAATCATAACACCATCTGCTCCTATAGCTACAGAGGCTCTAGTTAAAGGTCTAATTAATTCTTTTCTACCTGTACCATGACTTGGATCTACAATAATGGGTAGATTTGTTAATTCCTTAATTATAGGGACTACAGTCAAGTCAAGAGTATTCCTTGTATATTCCTCAAAGGTTCTAATTCCTCTCTCACAAAGAATAATCTTGTCATTACCCTCTGATGCAATATACTCGGCAGCCATTACCCATTCTTCTATAGTTGCAGCCATCCCTCTTTTTAAAAGCACAGGCTTATTAAATTTACCTACTTCTTTTAATAAGGTGTAGTTTTGCATATTTCTCGATCCTATCTGAAATATATCAACATAATCATAGGAAGCCTCTAAATCTCTAGGATCCATAACTTCTGATATAACTTTCATATTATGCCTTTTGCCAGCATTTTTCAAAAGTCTTAAGCCTTCAAGTCCCAATCCTTGAAAAGTATATGGAGAAGTCCTAGGCTTGAATGCTCCACCTCTGAGTATTTTAATTCCCATACTGCTTAGAGCTTCTGCTGCCAATTCAATTTGCTCTTCATTCTCTACTGCACAAGGACCTGATATAATCGTAAATTCTCTTTCTCCTATCCTTATACCGTCTCCTAAATCAATAATTTTTCTGCTATTTCCATCGTTTTTTATAATAAACATATCCATTTATAGTCCTCCAAAAAGCGTATAAAAAAATAAACATTACATAAATAGTTTAAACATATAAACTAAAGAATATGAATTCTTATTTTTTTGTTTTCTATTTCATTATATAGTCATATTTAAAAGTGTCAAGTAAAAATAAAAGGATACGTAATAAAAAAATACATATCCTTTACTCTTTGCTATTGTCTATTCCTAAATCATTATAATAGTCATTTATTGATTCCAGCTGTGATTGAAGTAATGTCTTAAACCTAGTTTTAAATACTAGCATATCTTTTTTTAGGGTCTCATACTCCTCACATACTTTCAAAGCTTCATTCCTAGCATCTTCAATAATTCTTTTAGAATCATCTTCTGCTTCCTTAATAATTAAATCTGCATTTTTCTTTGCATTAATCTTAACCTCTTCAGCAGTACTTTGGGCTACGACTAAAGTGTTTTGCAGGGTCTCTTCAATTTTATTATAATGCTTTATTTGATCATTCAACATCGAAATCTTGTCTTTAAGCTCTATATTTTCTTTAAATATATTTTCATAGTCTATCATGATTTCATCAAGAAAAGCATCTACATCTGTTTCTTTATATCCTCTTACTCCTCTTTTAAACTCTTTGTTCTGAATGTCAAGTGGTGTAAGCATATTGTATTGTCATCCCCTTTACTTAATTATTTTAACAATAACCTTATTTCTATCTTTTTTTGTTTTTCCCAAAATTCTACTTACTTTCATTCTTCCAAAACCACGTACTGAAATCAAATCATTTTCATGAACCTCTCTAGATACTGCATCTATTGTCTGCCAGTTTACTTTAACAAGACCACTTTTTATAAGAGTAGAGCTTTTTTCTCTTGAAAGATTCAGTATAGCACTTATAAATGCATCTAATCTGAAAGAAGATATAGTTATATTTTTTTCTACAAATTCCTCTTCTACTTCTACTAATTCAGATGTTTCTATCTCGGTAATAAATACTGACTCTTTATTAATCATTTCTAAATTGTATTTTATGTAGTCAGAAATTTCCTTAAAGGTAATTATATTTCCATAATTCTTATGGATTAAAATATCACCTATTTTTTCTCTCTTTATTCCTAAACTCATTAATGCACCTAAATAATCCCTATGGGTTAACTCTTTGAATTTAAAACTGCCATCAATTCGGAGTGCCTGTATTGGCGATTCAACATCATTATTATTCATATATCTAGGATACATTATGATGGATTTTCTTTCAGAGCTTTCCAGTCCTCCCTTTTCAAAAAAAGAAACTTCATTAAATCTATTTATAAATGAATAGCATAGTTTCCTTTGATATGGATCTAAAAAGTCTGTATATTCTATAGAATGATTTTCAACTACTCTTTCTAATTTGTCGATTACCCTTCTCAAGACTAAGTGTTGATCTTTATCTTTAATATGGTCTAATAATGCAGTCTTATCAATAATCATCATTAGTCTACCATAAAATTGTATTTATAATAGTAGATAAAAAAGATAAAAAGAGGATAGCCAAAAGAGGAGAAAAGTCCATCATTCCTGTATCAATTTTTAATTTCCTCAAAAGTTCTCTAAAGGGTAATAAAATAGGCTCTGTAACTTGAAAAACAAATGAGGTTATAGCATTATTAGTATCCCTTACAATAAAAGATAAAATAGCTCTAATGAATATAAGGGTTTCGATAATATAAATTAATTTCTCTAAGGCTACCTTTAATACTGTCAAGCTTTTCACCTCTTAATTATTTTTGCCAAGGAAATATTCCTTTGTTCTTTAGTTCTTCTTTCAATCTTGAATCTATTTCTACATTACTAGGTGCTAATATAAATATATCCTTAGAAACTTTTTGAATATTACCATCTAAAGCGTATATTGCACCATTCAAAAAATCGAAAATTTGCTTTTTAGGCTCTAATTCCATTTCTTCTAGATTAAATACTACTATTTTTCTGTTTTTTAAATCTTCAACCATTTTAGGAGCCTCTTCATATTTTGTAGGCTCATATACCACAAGCTTAATATTATTGTTTGTATGAATATTTAAAACTCTATTTTGCTTATACATGCCTTTTTGTAAATCTAATTCAATTTCTTTATTGCTTTCAACCTGTTCATTTTCAGGTTCTTCCATATCATCTATACCAATTATATACTTAACCTTATTTAAAAATTTATTTGCCATATCAGCCATTTTTTAATCCCCCTTATATAATCTTTTTCCAAAAATACCAGTTCCTATACGTACAATATTTGCGCCCTCTTCTAAAGCAATTTCATAATCATTTGTCATACCCATAGATAAATATTTCATGTCAATATTAGGTATATTGAGTTCTTTAATTTTTTCAAATAAATTCTTTAAATCTCTAAATACAAATCTTACTTCTTCAGGGTTTTCAACATAGGGTGCTATAGTCATCAAGCCCTTTACTCTTATTCTGCTAAAATCTCTAATTGATTCAATAAATGGAATAACTTCCTCTTTTTTTAAACCAAATTTAGAATCTTCTTCGGCTATATTTACTTGAATTAAAACATCTACAGAAATATTATGCTCTTCAGCCCTTTTTTGAATTTCTTCGGCTAAACTCATTCTGTCTAGGGAATGTATCATGCAGACCTTGTCAATAATATATTTTACTTTGTTGCTTTGAAGATGCCCTATCATATGCCATTTTACATTTGAATTTATTTTCTGGTATTTGTCTTGGATTTCCTGTACCTTATTTTCACCAATATCTGTTACTCCAAGTTCAATAGCTTCGTTAATCCTATCAACATCTACAGTTTTAGTCACAGCTACCATTATAATGTCATCAAAACTTAAGCCTTTTTTAGCCATGATGCTATTCACTTTTTCCTTAATTATGTTAATGTTATCTCCTGTATAAATCTGTAACCCCTCCCTATGTTAATTAATTATAAGTCCTTCTTTAATTTTACTCCCATTAATAAATACCTCATCGAACATTTTTACTGTACTA
Organism: Proteiniborus sp. MB09-C3; assembly: GCF_030263895.1. Lineage (NCBI taxonomy): Bacteria > Bacillati > Bacillota > Clostridia > Eubacteriales > Proteiniborus > Proteiniborus sp. MB09-C3. The sequence goes on along the minus strand of NZ_CP127161.1, from coordinate 2,377,690 downwards.
AATTGTTGGGTTTCACCATTGATATTTAGCTCTATAAGGCTATAGTTCCCAACCCCTTCACTTACAATAGTATGCTCGTCATCACTAGTTAATATTTTTATAGGTCTAAATTTTACTATTCCACTAATGTCTTTAATATAAACACCCTTTATTCCATCTTTTTCAGTTATGGATTTATTTGGTATCATCAATCCCTCAAATGTATTCTTAATTATTTGAACATCTAAATATCTCTCATTGTAGTATTCATGAAAATACTCTGTTAATTTCAAAATCATAAAATATTTATCATTTTCTTTAGCAAGTTTAACTATTCTAGAAATTATTTTTTTATCTCCATTGTTTATCCTTATGTATATTATCTTTCCTTCTTCAAGCTTGTCCATATCTTTCGCATCAATTTCTGTCATCATATACCATGTAAAATTATTAATGATTTTATAGACAGGCTCTCCATACTTAACCTCTTTTTTTTCTGCTAAATCAGTTTTGTTGACCTCAATAATCCTAAAATCACTCGGTTTATACTCATCAATTTTATTTACTGTAAAAATATCTTCCAGTCCATCCAGTTCGTAGCTTACTATTCCGGCTTTAGAAGAATAACTGATAATGTCTGAACCTTCCATATTCTTGATTATCTGATTTTTCTTTTCCAAAAGACTATCAAGGCTTTGTGACATAAGATTTTTTTGACCAGTAACTAAATGTTGCTTATCAATACTGCCTAATAAAGTGTCTTTATAAATAAAAGCCTCAGTATAATTACCGCTTAAAACGCTGTTTTGAAGCTCATCAATTATCATATCGATATTGTCATGAATTTTTTCTTTGTCTTTATTCAATATATCCTTACCTTTTGATGTTTTTTTCAATATTTCTATCTGTTTATCCAACTCTTCTAACTCTTTTGAATAAGAACTGCCATCTACTCTATTAATCTTAGCTACCTGTATTCCTCTGCCTACTTTTTCACCTTCTTGCTTTAATAGGGATACGGAGCCTTGAACCTCTGATTTATAGACAAACTCGTCCTTTAAAATTATAGCTTTAGAAGAAACAAACTCTTCTATAGTTCCACTATTAGCAGTTATTGTCTTGAGATTCGTTGTGGAAAACACGGGAATCATTCTAAAAGCAAGGTATGAAGCTACTATTATTATTAGGCTATATCTAAATTTTTTACGTTTAATTCTTTTTTTTTTCTTTCTTCCTGCGACATCTAACCACCTCTTTGTCTATATTAATTCTTCAAATATTCTTTTTTTCCTTCAAAATGAATACAAAAATTATCCTTTTATTTTGGCATTTTCTGCAGATAATAAAAACTATTATCTAAAAAAGCTGCCATATTTACTTATTATTTTAATCTTTCTAATTTTTTCTACATCAAAGCTCTTTACTTCATCTTGATGTGTCACAAGCAAAAGTTCTTTTTTCTTAGTTTTTGCCCCAATCACTATCCCATTCACTCTATTATTATTTAATAAAACAACACTTATTTCATCACCTGATTTTAACTTTACACCACCTATTGAAAAAATTTTCATATCAGTCTCATCTATATGCTCCTGAGTAACAGACTTTTTACCTAAAACAATTATATTATCGTTTAAGTAAAGTTTTTCTTTTATAACCACTAGTATATAGCCAATTATACTTACCATAAAAAGCATAAATAAAATCAGTATAATATCATATAAAAACATTAACAGTACCTGCTTTCTAATGATTTTCTATAAAAAGTATATCACAAATTACACTACTAGGAAATATGTAGATTAAATTGATACTAAAAGACTAGTCATGTTATCGGTATGATATGGTAGTAATATTGGAACAAAAAATAATCAAGTTAGCTTTTTGATAATTCTTGTGCTATAATTTAATTTGTCAGCAAAACATAAATTCTTATAGCCTTGTCATGTACAAGGTTACTGCTAATAAATATTTCGGGATGTAGCGCAGCATGGTAGCGCACAAGTCTGGGGGACTTGGGGTCGCAGGTTCAAGTCCTGTCATCCCGACCAAGCTACATTTGTGTATGTTAAGATAACGTTGGTAAATAGCCATTTATGTTTTTTTGATTCGGATATGTTTTGATACATCTTGCTAAAATTGACACGAATAATAGTATCTAGTTTTTCATTATGTAAAGATTTATGATACGATTAAATTACGTCATAAAATTAGGGGCTAAGGTTTGTAACCTTGCCCCTAACTTTATATTATGATACAGATTAGCCCTCCGCTTGCATCGTTTACTATTCTCTCTAAAGTCCTCTGCATTTTGCTTCTAGCATCTTCTGGCATCATATTAAGTTTACTTTCTAGTTGTTCTTTTACTAGATCATGTAAAGATTTCCCAAACATATTTGATTCCCATATCTTTGATGGATCACTTTCAAATTCATCTAATAAATATTTTACAAGCTCTTCACTTTGCTTCTCAGTTCCTATTATAGGGGAAACTTCAGTAGTTAGATCTGCCCTGATAAAGTGTAAACTTGGTGCCATAGCCTTTAATTTGACTCCAAATCTATTACCCTGCTTAAATATTTCTGGTTCAGCTAAATCTAATTCTTCTAGACTAGGAGGAACTAACCCGTATCCAGTAAGCCTAGCATCACTTAAAGCTCTTTCAACCTTGTCAAATTCTTTCTTTGCTTTAGCCAAGCCTGTTACTAATCCTAGCAATTGATGCTCGCCTTCAATTCTATATCCCGTTAGTTCATTTAGGATATGATAGAACAGTTGGCCATCAACATTCATCTCAATATTTGCTACCCCTTCTCCAAGCTCAATACCCTTAATCTTAACAGCATTTATTATATCAAGCTCGCCAAATCTGCTTACAGCATAGTTTATTTCGCTGAGCCTTTGAAGATTATGAACTATTTCTTTAATTGAGCTAAGAATTGTATTTTTAACCCAATGATTTTTTGGCAATCCCTCAATCCATTGCGGAAGATTGATATTTATTTCTTTTATTGGGAATTCTAATAATACCTTTTCAAGTATCTTATTTATCTCTTCCATTTCCATGTTAAGACAATCTACAGCTATGACTGGTACTTTGTACTTCTCCTCTAAATTCTCTCTCAAAGCTATGGTACTATCTAGCTCTGGATGTCTTGAGTTAAGAAGTACAACAAATGGTTTCTCTAACTCCCTAAGTTCACTAATAACCCTCTCTTCTGCTTTAATGTAACTAGATCTATCAATATCTGTAATTGAACCATCTGTTGTTACTACAATCCCTATTGTTGAATGATCAGTAATTACTTTTCTAGTTCCTATTTCAGCTGCTTCTTCAAATGGAATTTCCTTTTCATACCATGGAGTTGTTACCATTCTAGGTATATTATTTTCTTCATGGCCTAAGGCTCCTTTAACTAAATAGCCAACGCAATCTACCATTCTTACTCTAAATTTCACATTGTCTTTTAATGTCAATTCTACTGCATCCGTAGGTACAAATTTTGGTTCTGTCGTCATTATAGTTTTTCCTGAGCCACTCATAGGTAGCTCATCATTTGCTCTTTCTTTTTTAAATTTATTGTCTATATTGGGCACAACTAGTTTTTCCATAAATCTTTTTATAAAAGTAGATTTTCCTGTTCTAACTGGACCAACTACTCCAATATAGATGTCGCCATCAGTTCTTTCTGAAATATCTCTGTAAATATCATACTTATCCACTTAACAAGCCTCCTTTACAAAATAATAAAAATATATATTTATCTCTTTATAGCCGTTTACTCGCTACAAAGATAAACATAGATTCTAGAAAAACAAAGACCTTTTAGTTATATATATGACTCTAGAGTTAAACATTATGACATGCCAATAAAAAAAAGACATGCGATTCGCATGTCTTTACCAAAGGAATTGATCCTCATTAACTATATCTTCTATTTCATGAGTCTTATCCCTAAGCATCAGGTTAACAACAGAATTTTTTACATTTGCCCCTTCATAAAGAACCTTAAATATTTCTTCTGTAATAGGCATAATGACACCATATTTTTTAGAAAGCTGATATGCTGCTTTAGTGGTTTTTATGCCTTCCACTACCATTCCAATGGATTCAGTGGCTTTCTCCAGGCTATAGCCTTGTCCTATTAGAATTCCTGCTCTTCTGTTTCTGCTATGCATACTTGTGCATGTGACAATCAAGTCCCCTATTCCAGATAATCCTGCAAAGGTCATCTTGTTAGCACCCATAGCTTCACCAATTCTAGCTATTTCGACAAAGCCTCTATTCATCAGTGCAGCCTTTGTATTATCCCCATATTCCAGTCCATCTGATATTCCTGCACCTAGAGCTATTACGTTTTTTAATGCTCCACCTAATTCTACTCCTATTACATCTGGATTAGTATATACCCTAAATTTAGGAGTCATAAAAACATCTTGAATGAGCTCTGCTACAGCCTTTTTTGCGGAGGCTACTACAACTGTAGTTGGTATATCTCTGGCAACCTCTTCTGCATGAGATGGCCCTGATAAAATAGCATATTCCGCATTAGGCAGCTCTTTTTTTACTATTTCAGAAATTCTCAGCAAGGTATCTATTTCTATTCCTTTTGCTACATTAACTATAATAGGTTCTTTACAAGTGTGATTTCTTATTGCTCTCATAGTTTCTCTAACTGCGTGAGAAGGGACTGCTGAAACTATTATCTTTTTGTTAGAAACTGCCTTAGTTATATCGTCTGTTGCATTTATATTATTAGGTAATAGAATCCCCTGTAAATACTTCAAATTTTCTCTTGCAATGTTGATTTCATCACACTGCTTCTTATCTCTTAACCATAAATCTATATTATAGCCTTTTTTAGCAAGTACAATAGCTAATGCTGTACCCCAGCTACCTCCCCCAAGTATACAAATATTCTTCAACTTTAGTTCACTCCTTGTTAAATCGCTTTTTTCCCTAATTTTGATTCATTTCCGTTAATTAATCTTTTTATATTACTTCTATGCCTGAAAATAGCCATAGCCACTAATAATAAAGAAAAAATAAAGAAATATAAATCAAAAGGTCTGACCATGACTACTATTAATATTGGTAATAAAGATATGGCTGTAATAGAGCCTAATGAAACATATCTAGTTTTAATTACAATTACTAGTCCAACAATAATGCATATTAAAGCTATTTGATAGTTAATAGTTGTAACTACACCTATCGTGGAAGCAATTCCTTTACCACCTTTAAATTTCAATAGTATAGGCCAGTTATGACCCACCACTACAGAAATTCCTCCAATTAACCCTCCCACATCTCCTAGTATTAATCTGCCAATAATTACTGCCAGAACACCTTTCAATGCATCAATAACAAATGTAGCAGCAGCTAATTTTACCCCAAACACTCTTAAAGCATTGGTAGCACCTGCATTGCCACTTCCATGCTTTCTAATGTCGGTTTTCTTAAAAAGCTCTCCTAATATATAGGATGTGGCAAAATTACCCACCCCATAGCCAATGAATATAACAGCTATGATACCAGACAAGATTACTCCCCCTTCTCTCCCTTTTCTCGAAATTCAAATTGAATAGGTGTTCCTTCAAAACCGAAGGACTGCCTAATTTGATTTTCTAGATACCTTGCATATGAAAAATGCATAAGTTCTTCGTCATTAATAAATATGACAAACTTAGGTGGTTTAATACCTACTTGCGTACCATAATATATTTTTAGTCTTTTCCCCTTATCTGAAGGCGGTTGATTCATTAGTACTGCCTCTCCAATAATGTCATTTAAGGTACCCGTTGATACTCTCATCGAATGGTTATTTGAAACTACCTTTACTAAATCTAATAGCTTATCAACTCTTTTACCAGTCTCAGCCGAAATGAAGATAATTGGAGCATAGCTCATAAAAGACAATATTCTTTTTATATCTTCTTCAAATTTTAAATAGGTGTTTGTCTCCTTTTCAATCAGATCCCATTTATTTATTGCAATTATAGCTGCTTTTCCATTGTCATGAGCATAGCCTGCGATTTTTGTGTCCTGTTCAGTGATTCCCTCTACAGCATCTATTACTATTATGGAAACATCCGCTCTTTCTATTGCAGTAAGTGATCTCACTACACTATATCGTTCTATATTTTCATTTACCCTCTTTCTTTTTCTCATTCCTGCTGTATCTATAAATACATATTCATCTTCTCCATGAGTAAAATATGTATCTATTGCATCCCTTGTAGTACCTGCAATATCGCTAACAATTACTCTTTCTTCACCTAATATTTTATTAATAAGTGATGATTTTCCTACATTAGGTTTACCAATTACAGCGACCTTAATGACATCTTCATTATATTCAACATCCTTATCTTCTGGAAAATGCTTTACAACTTCATCTAATAAATCTCCAAGACCTAATCCCTGCCCTGCAGAAATAACAATTGGAGTTCCTAATCCTAATTCATAAAATTCATAAATAGTATCTGGAGTTTTTGGAGTATCTATTTTGTTAACGACTAACACAACTTCCTTCTTAGTTCTCCTAATCATATCAGCAACTTCTCTATCTGTAGCAGTTATTCCTTCTAATCCATCAACTATAAAAAGAATGACATCGCCAGTTTCTATTGCCATTTCAGCCTGTCTTCTCATTTGAGACATTATTACATCATTGCTTTTTGGCTCAATTCCGCCTGTATCTATCATAGTAAAATATTTGTTTTGCCATTCTCCCTCTGCATATATTCTATCTCTGGTAACGCCAGGCATATCTTCAACAATAGATATTCTCTTTCCAGCAATTTTATTAAAAAGAGTGGATTTACCCACATTTGGTCTTCCAACAATTGCAACTATTGGTCTTGTCATTTTAGCACCTCATCTCATTTTTAAAAATATCAACGAACTTTTCGCCGTCAATATCTGATATTATAATCCTTGTATTTAAGCTGTTTTCAATATTAGCTACTGTGATGTCATCCAAGAATACTTTCTCTCCACTTTTAAGCATAGAGCTCGGAATAATTAGTCCATCCTTTATTTCGCATGTTTTTAATTGATTAATTAAGTCTCCACCAGTAACTAGTCCTGACACCGTAATTTTTTCCCCAAAAAACTCATTAATTATTGGGACTACATTTAAATTAAGCCCATCTATTTTTGCCATAACCATACTAGCTATTTCCTTGATAAAATCATAGGACAGTGTTCCCGTAGCAATAGTAAAACTCCTATCTAAGACTAAGTTCTCTTTAATATCCAAAAGAGCTTCTTGAACTTCACAATAAAAGGATCTTATTAGACCTACTCCATTTTCATATTGGGGAAATCCCTCATAATCCTCATATTCAAGAACTGGCTTCTTAGCTAAAATATAGAATTCATCTGAAGCAAAAACAAATCTAGTTCCTATATCCTTTAAATATTCTCTTTCTTTATTGTGAATAAATTCTATAAGCTCATTGGCAGTTTCATAATCATATGTGCTCAACTGGCTTAATCCTTCTCTATACTTTGTAAGGCCAACAGGTACAACTGCAACACTAGATATATTGGGATAAAGGTATGATAGGTCTTTTAAAGTTTTATTAAGATTATCTCCATCGTTGATACCAGGTATAAGAACTATTTGGCAATTCATTTCTATTCCTGCATCACTAAATCTTTTTAGAATATCATAGACTTTTCCTGCATTTTTGTTATTTAACATCTTTACTCTTAGCTCTGGATCTGTAGTATGTACTGATACATTAATAGGACTTAATCTATATCTAATTATTCTATCTATTTCTTCATCGCTAAGGTTTGTCAATGTTATAAAATTACCTTGTAAAAAAGATAATCTAGAATCATCATCTTTAAAATACAAAGTCTTTCTCATTCCCTTTGGAAGCTGATCTATGAAACAAAAGATACATTTATTTTTACAATTTTTTGCTTTATCAATAAGGGGATTAGTAAAAGTTATACCTATATCTTCGTAAAAATCTTTTTCAATTTCAATATCCCATAGCTCCCCATCTTTTTTTTGAATAGTTAGAGTTATGAAATCATCTGTAATTAGATACTTATAATCAATAATATCTGTAATCTTATTGTTATTTATTGAAACAAGTATATCTCCTGACTCTATTCCCAGTTCTTCAGCTATGCTGTTTTCATCCACATTATCAATAATATTTTTCCCATCGTAATAGGTATTAACCTCATAATTATTTACTTCCATAATATCTCCTTCTAAAATAATAAAATTTAAACATAGCACTATTATATTAAACTATATTATTATACCTAATTTTAGTACCTAGTATTAATATTATATCATGATTATTTAAACATTCCATATATTCTTCAATAATTATAGCATAATCCAGCTTATTGTGCTTAATAATAATTGTACAAATAAATAAAGGCATAATGAATATTCATTATACCTTAGATTTAATGTCTAACTATCACTAAACATCCATTTTCTAAGTCATGCACCATGCCAGTTGTAATCTTTGATATTACTAAAGCTACCCTCTTTTGTTCCTCAGTATTCTTAGCATAAAAGGTAGGGACGTTTCCTCCAGAGACTACTTTTTCATCTATCGTTATTATTGCTAAAATATTATCCTTTATTCCAATATCCATGTTCCTACTCCTTTAATCAGCAGCCTTTCTCCCAATATAGGACTGTAAAGGCTTGCGTTTTGAACTTTCTAGAACTAGAGTTTTCTTGATTGCTTCCACGAGACATTCGACATCAGGCTCAAGTGCAACTATTACCATGACAACGCTTCCTGTATGAGGATTTCTTCTTGCTATTGGAGTGAAATCAGGTTCATCCACGTCCTTCCTTAATCCTAAGAGAACGGCCGCATTATGGACTATTGCCTGCCTTTGACCTATATTGGCAAGTGTGCTGATTCCATCTTCATCATGTGGAATTATTTCGGCAGCTATTCCATTTTTTAAGTATATCTCTCTAGAGGCTTCAAGCCCGATATTTATGATGGGTATATCATTTATTAGTAGTGTTGCTCCATTAAACGATATGGCTGCAGGCTTTACATTTGCAATTTCTTCTACAATTTGCCTTGATATAGCTCTATTCAATATATAAAATGTAATTATTCCTGCAACAATACCTCCAATCATTGAATAAGTTTTTGGTAATTCAATTTTAAACAATATATAGATTACAATACTTGTAATTAAGGACACAAGCATTGTAACATAATTTCTTGCCTCAAAAGCTTTTGCTATGTCTTCAATGTATGCTGTTCCTCTTTGAACTAGCTCTGTAGGTTCAATATTATCTAAGCTTTGCCTTTCGATGCTTCTAACATCTCTAAATTGTTGAGCTGCAAGAGATAAAAAAGTAAATGCTGCAAATTCATTCGAAACAATTGCAGGAACTGCTACTGATCCAAGAGAAGCAGCTATCATTCCAAGGGTCAAATGAGATAAAACACCTTGTGGATAGCTTGGATACTGCCTATAATCAACTCTTAGCATGGAGGCTCTAGACAAAAATCCTACGACAATAGCTGGCACTATTATAAAACCATATTTAAACAATTACTCACCTACTTTATTTCATTGTTTTTTCATAATATTATTTTCCCCTCTAATAAACCATATATTCACCATAAAACAAAAGAAAAGGCATTATAGGATTTAAAAAATCAAATAATACCTTTTCACTCATAATTAACTTAACTATTTTAGTAAAGTGGGAATCTATCGCAAAGCGATTTAACTAAGCCCTTTAAAGTATTTTCATCAGTTTTTTCTTCAAGAGTTAGACTAATGATATTTGCAATTTCTTTCATGTCTTCCTCTTTCATACCTCTTGTAGTAACAGCAGGAGTACCAATTCTAAGACCACTAGTTACAAAAGGACTTTCAGTTTCAAATGGTATAGTATTTTTATTTGTAGTTATACCGATATGATCGAGTAATGCTTCTGCCTTTTTACCAGTTAAGCCTTTGTTTCTAACATCTACAAGCATCAAATGGTTGTCAGTTCCACCCGAGACAAGTCTAAAACCTTTTTCTACAAGACTATCAGCTAAAGCTTTAGCATTCTTTAAAACTTGTTTTTGATAATCTTTAAAACCATCTTCTAATGCTTCCTTAAAACTAACTGCTTTTGCAGCAATAACATGCATTAGTGGACCACCTTGAATACCAGGAAATATTGATTTATCAATTTGCTTAGCAAATTCTTCCTTACAAAGTATAACTCCACCTCTAGGTCCTCTAAGAGTTTTATGAGTTGTAGTTGTAACAAAGTCTGCATAAGGAACTGGACTTGGATGTAGTCCTGCAGCTACAAGACCTGCTATGTGAGCCATATCAACCATTAAATATGCTCCTACTTCATCAGCTATTTCTCTAAATTTTGCAAAATCTATTACTCTAGGATAAGCACTGGCTCCTGCAACTATGAGTTTAGGTCTTTCCCTTAATGCAATTTCTCTCACTTGATTATAATCTATAGTTTCAGTTTCTTTATCAACACCATAAGCTACAAAGTTGTAGTATGTACCAGAAATATTTACTGGACTACCATGAGTCAAATGACCGCCATGAGAAAGATTCATACCTAGAACCTTATCACCAGGCTTTAGTACTGCAAAGTATACTCCAAGATTTGCATTTGCCCCAGAATGAGGTTGGACATTAGCATGATCTGCTCCAAAAAGCTTCTTTAATCTATCCCTAGCAAGATCCTCTGCTATATCAACAAATTCACAGCCTCCATAGTACCTCTTTCCTGGATAACCCTCTGCATACTTATTTGTTAATTGGCTTCCCATTGCCTCCATTACTTGCTTACTAACAAAGTTCTCTGATGCAATAAGTTCAATTTTACTTCTTTGTCTTTCTGTTTCTTGCTCGATTACTTTCATTATTTCTGGGTCAAATTCTCTAAGGTTACTAAAATCCATAATCATTTGTCTCCTTTCTTTAAATAGACTTTTTATAAAGCATATTATTTAATACCTTTTCCATATATAATATATCATTTAAGTAGAATATAATAAATAGTTATTAATTGTTTTTAATAAAAAGTTTATTTTATTAGACTTATTATGTATAATATTGTAATGATTATTTAGATATTTAAATATAGTATTGTTTTGATATAATAAAATTATAACGTATGAGGAGGTGTTATAGTGGAGACAAAAAGAGAAGCTAAAAGATTACTAAGCATGGCGACTCTAGCTGGTAAAATAATGCTTGAAAGTGGAGCTGAAACCTATCGTGTGGAAGATACAATTTCTAGGATATGTGAATCAAGAAGCTATATCACATATTCTGGCCCCTTTGTAACTCCTACTGGAATACTATTATCAATTGGTTTTGGTGATGATATATTAACATACATACAGAGAACTAAAAGTAGAACCATAGATTTAAATAAGATTGCTCTGGTGAATGAATTTTCAAGAAATTTTGTTAGCTCTGAAATGACAATTGATGAGGGCTTTAAATACCTTGAAAAAATAGATAGTAAGAAAGCATATCATAGCCTTACCAATATTTTATTTGGTGGATTTGGTGCAGGATTTTTCTCCCTTTTATTTGGAGGAACTATTAATGACTTTATCTGTACATTTCTCATAAGTATGCTAGTAATAAAAACTAATAGTATGCTTGGAAAAATTAATATGATATACTTTATAAATAATTTTGTGGCAGCAGCTATCGGTACTTTTTTAGCCATAATATCAGTTAAACTTGGATTAGGAAGTAATATGGATAAAATAATAATTGGTATTATAATGCCATTAGTTCCAGGAGTAGCGATAACAAATGCTGCTAGAGATTCTATGCTGGGAGACTTTCTTGCAGGCATGTCAAGAGGCTTTGAAGCTGTAATTGTCGCACTATCTGTTGCCTTTGGAGTAGGACTAATGCTAATTATTTTTCATGGGGGAATGTAATTTTGTTTTATATAAAGCAATTTGTTTATGCCTTTTTATCTACTGCAGGTTTTGGTGTGTTTTTTAACATACCTAAGGACTCAATCATTAAATCTAGCTTAGGCGGTGCGATGAGCTGGGTAGTATATATTATTTCAGTTAGATTGTTCTCTTCTTCAATTGGAGGTACACTTTTGGCGGCCATAACAGTAGGTTTCTTAGGTGAATTTATGGCTAAGCATTTTAAAAAACCTGCTACAATATTTATAATACCAGGAATTGTTCCATTAGTACCAGGTGCAGGAATGTACTATACAATGTTAGAGGTAATTAACAAAGATTTTATAAGCGCTGCTGAATTAGGCACAGAAGCTATATTTATTGCATTGGCAATTGCAATAGGAATAATCGTATCTTCTTCATTTAGTAGGGCTTTACTTAATCAAAAAACTAAAAGATAATTCAATAAAAAGTAAAATAGCCTGAAAAATTTTGCATTTTATCAAGGCTATTTTTTGTTTTATATATATTGTTTTGTCTATTTAGTTGATTTAATAGTAAAGTTATGTTACTTAGTGTATTTAATCATGGTATCTATTAGATTGTCTAAAACTTCATCTTCTCCTTTGCTTTCAAGATGCTTTTTTAGACAATCCTTCATATGACTTTCTAAAATAATTCCACCAACTTTATTAAGTGCCGCTCTAGCAGCTGCTATCTGTATTAAAATATCTCCACAATACTTGTCTTCACTTACCATTCTCTGTATTCCTTTTATCTGCCCTTCAATTCTTCTAAGTCTTTTTAAAATATTGTCATTATTATTTTCCTTAATAGTTTCCATCCAGACACCCCCTAGAGTATATCCGATAAAAGCAGAATCAATTGTTTAATATTCTTGTCATCTCAATAATAACTTTATCTTTCCTCTTGATTTTCTTATCGATTATCCTCAATACGATATAAGACAATCCTAAAAATACTAAGCCTACGAGAAAGCCATATGTTTCATAGCCAGCATAGCCAGCAGATTTAAAAATATTTATGCCTCCTGCAATTCCTGCTATCATGGCTAATAATGGAACTAGATATACAATAGCGGCAAACTTTATAATCTGACTTGTATGTGATTTAAGTTCTACATAATCTCCAGGCTTAGCACCTAGAGTATTTCTTATCTCCAATGAAACGCCTGGCGTATTGCAGCTTGAACCACATGAAGCACAATTTTCTCCACATGCCGATGTTCTTCCAACTACGACTTTTGCCATATCCTCATTAGTGGTGATGACAAACCCAATCTGTTCCATATTTCACCTCCAAATCATAAGTTACATATTATTTATACCCAAAATATCTTTAATAACCTCAGAGGCAATAATTAATCCTGACACTGAGGGAACAAATGAAACACTCCCTGGAATTTGTCTTCTTACAGCACATGTTCTATCCTTGTTTGGACAAATACAGTCAGTCTTACAATTTCCACTAATATTTTGAGGTACAATTGGTATTTCCTTTGAATATACGACCTTGAGGCTTTTAATATTTCTATTTCTCAATTCTTTCCTCATTACTTTTGCTAGAGGACAAACGCTGGTCTTATAAATATCTGATACCTCAAGCATAGTAGGATTTAATTTATTACCAGCTCCCATGGCACTGATTATGGGAATATTTCTGTTTTTACATCTTTCAATTAAGTCCAGTTTTGCTGAAACCATATCTATAGCATCTATTACATAGGTATAATCGTCTTTTAATAACCTTTCAGCACTATCACTATTATATAGTTCTTTATGAGCAATCACATTTGCTTTTGGATTGATATCCAATATACGCTCCTTCATAATATCTACTTTAGGCTTACCTACTGTCTTTCTAGTGGCATGTATCTGTCTATTTATGTTAGTAAGGCAAATATCATCGTCATCTACAAGTACAAAAGATTCTACCCCACTTCTAGCGAGAGCCTCCGCTGAAAAGCTGCCAACTCCTCCAATCCCAAATATTGCAATTTTACTTTCCTTAAGTTTTTGTAAACCTTCTGTCCCTATCAACATCTCTGTTCTCGAAAAAGAGTGCAGCATATATTACATCTCCTTATATAATATTATATTAATTCAATTTAATAGCCAAATAAATAATAGCATAGTTTTAGTTATACATCAATAATGTGATATTTATACTATAAGAGTACAATTGTGGATGTATCTAGATTAGGATATAAAATCCCATATTTTGTATGTTTATGTAGTCTAATTCATTTATTTTTAAAATAAATGCTTACTTCAAATTTTTAGAATATATAATTTCAAAACCATCTTCATTTTGTATAAAATAAAATAGATTATGTCAAATTATCAAGCTATTTTCTTGACTTTTAAAAACAGATTTCTGTTTTTTAGAATTAAAGTGATTTTCTATAATAGTATTTATTATCTTCGTCCATATCTGTTGATTTTCTAAATCCAACACTACTCCAAAACCTTTCGTTTGATTCGTTTGTCGGGGTCAGTTCAATGTATGAGGCACCTTCATCCTTAATATACTTTTGGACCATTAAGTAAGCTAACTTGCCATAACCTAATTTTCGATGCTCTGGCGCAATACAATATTCCATTAAAAAGCATTTTCTGTCTTCGTCAAAGTATGTAACATGCATTAAAAAACCAACGATATTTTCATCTTTAGTTATAAAAAATATTCTTAATGGATTTGTTTCTCTTGTTCTTAATTTATCAATCGCATTTCTATATTCATCGGAATAAAAGTACTCTAAGTCAAATTCATCCCCAAAAGATGCATTTAAAGATAATTCATTGATGTAGCTATCAAACATCTTCCAAAATGTAACTATATCGTATTCATTTTTTGCCATGGATAATCTTAAATTTTTCTCCATTATAATCCTCCCATTCTACTATATCTTCTTTACAAAATTTACTATTTTCTTTAGATTATTTATCACCCATTCTCCATTGTTTTCTCCTTTTCTATCAATATGAAATGAAGTAAAACACACAATACCTTTTATTTTAATTCTACTTTTTCTCATAAAGTCCTTCAATTTATTGGTGAATTTGTATATCATTTAGATATTTCATTAATCCAGCATAATAACTTCCTAAAAACAGCAAAGCCTAAGGTCTTCATTACAAATCAGAACCTTAGGCTTTTACTATATCTCTTTATTCATTTACTGTAGTGCTTACATGCACCTCTTTAAGCTGATTTTCTGTTAAAATTGTTGGTGCGTTTGTTAGCAGGCAGGTTGCA
This sequence comes from Proteiniborus sp. MB09-C3, assembly GCF_030263895.1. Taxonomy (NCBI): domain Bacteria; kingdom Bacillati; phylum Bacillota; class Clostridia; order Eubacteriales; genus Proteiniborus; species Proteiniborus sp. MB09-C3. Next base: position 2,362,507 of record NZ_CP127161.1, on the reverse strand, counting down.
CTTTGTGTCTTAGGGAATGCTATGACATCTCTGATGTTATCACTGTCTGTAAGAAGCATTACTAATCGGTCAAAGCCATATGCTATCCCGCCATGTGGTGGTGCTCCATATTTAAAAGCCTCTAATAAAAATCCAAATTTATCCCAAGCTTCATCCATTGTAAAGCCTAGGGCTTTAAACATTCTCTCCTGTAGCTGTGAGTTGTTTATTCTGATACTTCCTCCGCCTATTTCATCTCCGTTTATAACTATGTCATAAGCTTTTGCCCTTACTTTTTCTGGTGCTGTTTCTAATAGCTCTATATCTTCATCTACTGGATGGGTAAATGGATGGTGCTTTGCTACATATCTTTTTTCTTCTTCATCGTATTCAAATAACGGGAATTCTGTTATCCAAACTAGTTTATATTCATCATTGTTAATTAAATTAAGTCTTCTAGCAGCCTCTACTCTTAGGCTTCCTAAGGATGCAAAGACTACAGATGGTTTATCTGCGACTATTAATATTAAGTCTCCTTTTTTAGCTTTCATCCTTTCTATTATACCATTTAGTTCCTCTTCCTTTAGGAACTTAGCTATAGGTGATGTTATACCTTCATCAGTTATCTTAATCCATGCTAATCCTTTTGCTCCATATGTTTTAACAAAATCCTCTAGCTGAGAAATGTTTTTTCTAGTAAATTCATCTCCATGGCCATTAATATTTATTGCTCTTACATCTTCACCGCTTTTAACTGTATCGCTAAATACCTTAAATTCACTATCTTTAACTATTTCAGACAGACATTTAATTTCAAATCCAAATCTTAAATCTGGTTTGTCAGAGCCAAATCTGTTCATGGCTTCATTATAAGTCATTCTATCTATTGGGAGAGATATTTCTACTCCTTTTAACTCTTTAAATATCTTATAAATTAGCTTTTCATTTATAGCTAATACATCTTCTATGTCTACAAAGGACATTTCAATATCTATCTGTGTAAATTCTGGCTGCCTATTTGCCCTTAAATCTTCGTCTCTAAAGCATTTTACTATCTGGTAGTATCTTTCCATGCCTGATACCATTAGTAACTGTTTAAACAGCTGTGGAGACTGTGGCAACGCATAAAATTTACCTGGGTTAACTCTGCTGGGCACTATATAGTCTCTAGCACCTTCTGGAGTAGGCTTTGTCAACATAGGTGTCTCAACTTCTACAAAGTGATTTTCATCTAAAAACTCTCTTACTAGCTTTGTAGCTTTATGTCTCATCTTTAGATTGCTTTGCATTGAAGGCTTTCTTAAGTCTAAATACCTATATTTTAAACGCATGGCTTCTGCTACATCGTCATTATCCTTAATATAAATAGGTGGTGTCTCTGCTTCATCCAATATTTTTAATTCTTCAACAAATACTTCTATTTCACCTGTTGGCAGCTCTTTATTTATTGATTGCCTTTTATATATCTTACCTCTAATAGCTAATACATACTCGCTTCTTATGGCTTCAGCTTTATTAAAGGCTTCTTCTGAGATATTGCTGTCAAATACCACTTGTGCTATACCAGAAGTATCTCTTAAGTCTACAAATATTAATGAACCAAGATTTCTTCTCTTTTGAACCCAGCCCATTAATACCACTTCTTGCCCTTCATTTTCTATTCTAAGGCTTCCACACATATGTGTTCTTCTTAGATTGCCCATTGATTCTCCCATAATGTTACCTCCCTAACCTTGATTTCAATTCATCTATTAAATTGCTTAGCTTTACCTCTTGCTGTTCTCCAGTATGCATGCTTTTAAGAGTTACTACTCCTTTTTCTACTTCATCATCGCCAATTACAATTGTATACTCAGCTTCTAGCTTGTCAGAATACTTAAATTGAGCTTTTATGCTCCTTCCCAAATAATCCTTATCAGCTGAGATCTTATTTTTTCTTAGATTATTTAAAAGTCTAAATGCTTCTTTATCAGCTTTTTCTCCTATTGTTACTATAAATATATCTAAGCCCTTTTCTCTAGGAATTTCTATTCCATTATTCTCTAATGTGAGTAATAGTCTTTCTATACCCATTCCAAATCCAACAGCTGGTGTATATGGTCCTCCAAGTTCTTCAACAAGTCTATCGTATCTTCCTCCGCCACATACAGTACTTTGAGAACCTATTTCTTTTGATATAAACTCAAAGGCAGTTTTAGTGTAATAATCTAAGCCTCGCACTATTTTAGGATCTACTTTATACTCAATACCAGCTATGTCTAAGTACTCTTTAACCCTTTCAAAATGCTCACTACACTCATCACATAAATGGTTAATCATAAGTGGAGCATCTGTTATTTCAGCCTGACATTTTTCATTTTTACAGTCTAATATTCTCATAGGATTTTTTTCATATCTTGATTGACATGTTTCACATAAATTATCTAGCTTATCTTTTAAATACTCTCTTAGCTTTAAATTATAGTCTGCTCTACATTTTGGACAGCCAATATTGTTAATATTAAGACCAATACCTTCTACTCCAAGAACTTTATAGAAATTATATACAAGAGACATAACTTCTACATCTACTGCTGGCTGACTGCTGCCAAATACCTCTATTCCAAACTGATGAAACTCTCTTAGCCTGCCGGCTTGTGGTCTTTCATAACGATAGCATGGAGTAATGTAGAAGAACTTTAACGGCATTGCACCAGAGTACAATTTATGCTCTATGAGAGCTCTAACTACAGGTGCTGTTCCCTCTGGCTTTAAAGTAATACTTCTGCCTGCTTTATCTTCAAAGGTATACATTTCTTTTTGAACAACATCTGTAGTCTCTCCTACCCCTCTTTCAAAAAGCTCCGTATGCTCAAATACTGGTGTTCTTATTTCTTTGTAGCCAAAGCTTTCACACACATCTCTAAAAATCTTCTCTATATATTGCCATTTATATACTTCCGTTGCTAGTATATCCTTGGTGCCCTTAGGCGCCTTTGTCAACATACCTTTTCCTCCTTAATTATAAAATATTTTAAAAAATAAAAAACACCTCCATCCTTGTCAAATAATTTGACAGGGACGAGAGGTGTTATTTCCCGTGGTGCCACCCTTGTTGGATATCATAGATATCCCACTTTAAAACCATTAACGCTGGCTAACGTATATGCCTACTGGCTTTCAGCATATCTACTCCAGGATGTCTTCGTTAAATATTAGTATCGATTTTCCACCAGCATCGACTCTCTTTAACTAAGTGATCTAACTACTCTTTCCATTCATAATATTTATGTATTGTTTATTATTATAGTTTATGTAAATATTTATGTCAATGTTTTAAAATAATATTCCTTTCTTTGTATCATCTCTTCAACTCTATTTATGTATTCTTTTAAATCTTTTACATTTGGAACTCTTTCTATTCTGTTTTCTTTTGGATAACAAATTTTAGTTACCCCTCCTGCGCCTACTGCTAAAATAGTTTGTTTTTCTTCCATGATTAAGATGTTGTATATACATTCCCTTCCTATCCTGGAATATCCCACATTTTCAAAATTCCCCAGTATTTGTTTTTGCCTATACATATAGTAAGGATGCATATCCATTCGTTCTGAATAGCTTCTTGTAATCCCTAACATTTCCTCAATAGTATTCTGTGCTGTTAGGGAGTACTCACCTAAGCTTTTTTTTAGCTTTGATGCTCTCTTTATTGCCATTGTATGAACAGTAAGGTTATCTGGATTTAGCTTTATTATTTCATTCATAGTAGCCTTTATTTCTTCAGGGCCTTCTCCTGGTAATCCAACTATAATATCCATATTTATAGTTTCAAATCCTACATCCTTAGCTAATCTATAAGCATCAATTATATCCTGTGGAGTATGGTTTCTGCCAATTAAGGACAGCGTCTTTTCACACATAGTTTGAGGATTGATGCTTATCCGCTTTATATCATTATCATGAAGCATTAAGAGCATGTCCTCAGTTATTGTATCTGGCCTACCTGCTTCCACTGTAAATTCTCTAATACAGTCTTTACCAAAGGTCTCATATATGTTCTTAATAATTTTTTCCAGGCTTTTTACTGGCAGCGACGTTGGAGTTCCACCACCAATATAAACTGTATCTATGGTTTTATTTTTTAAAAGTGCCTTTATGCTATGAACTTCATAAATAAGCTTATCTGTATAAATATCTACTAAATCGCCATATTTACCTATTGGATTTGATAGAAAAGAACAATACAAGCACCTTGTAGGACAAAAAGGTATATTAACATATAGGCTAAACTTATTATCATCTATCTTGCCTATAACCTTTTTTTCAACTAATGCAATATCTAATGTAAGGTTAGCCTTGTCCTCGTGTAATCTATACTCTTTTATTAATATATTCATTATTTCATTTTTTTCAATACCTTTGTCTAATAAATCATGTACTATCTTTGTAGGTCTTATGCCAGTTAAGACTCCCCATGGAGCTTTTATTGAATTAATTTCAGTTAATGCGTTAAAAATAGATTGCTTTACTGCAAGCTTAGTTACTTTATTCTTATTATTCTCTTTTATATCAATTTCGGTAACCTCATCTATAGTATCACTAACAATAAGCTCTTTTCCTCTAAAAACCTTTGTATTTACAATAGCTTTATTCTCAGTATATGACAAGGAACTTACTATTAAAAAGCTTTGTTTATCAAAAAAAGCTTTATTTTCAATAATTTCTATATCCGTGTTAAAATAAAAAACTTTTATTAATTCCTTAACTTCATATCTAAAATCATGTCCTTCTAAGTATACAAAAATCATTTTCAATCCCCTTGCAATTCAACATCATATTCCCTGTATAGCTGAGTTAAATGAGATTTTGGAATCCCTAATTCACTTGCTAATTCTCTATCATTTAATCCCATTTCCTTTAGTTTAAGTAAGTCCTGATTATTTATATCCTTTAAAAAGCTATGGTCACTATAGTTAAAGTTGAAATTTTTCATACAGAATCCTCCCAAAGTTATTTGTTATTATTCTTCCACTTATCTTTGAGAGTATTCTATATATTATTTAATAGCAAAAGGATTTGTTTTTTTCTCTAGGCCTATATTAGTTGCTGGTCCGTGTCCGGGTAATATGATTGTATCATCGCTATACCTTAATAATTTGTTATTTACTGAATCAATAATTGCCTCATAAGAGCCACCATGAAGATCAGTTCGTCCAATTGAGCCCTTAAACAAAGTATCTCCTGTAATCAAATAATTTTCAACCTTTAGACTTATACCACCCATTGTATGACCAGGTGTATGAATAACTTCAATTTCTAAATTGCCAATACTTAAAATGTCTCCGTCTTTAAGCAATCTATCTGGTTTAATACTTATTCTACCAGTAGACATTACAGCAGTAAGATTAAGCTTAGGATCTAGAATCATCTCTTCATCTTTTTCATGAATGTAAACAGGGCAGCTAATCACATTCAATAATCCAGGTATCCCTGCTATATGATCCCCATGACCATGAGTTAATACTATGAATTTAATTTTAAAATCTAGCTCTTTTGATTTTTTGATTATTTCTTCTGGTTCACCACCTAAGTCTACTATCATTGCTTCTTTGGTGTCTTCGCACATTACAATATAGCAGTTTGCTGCATAAACTCCTAATGGTAATCTTTCAACAATCATTAAAAATCCTCCTAAAAATCCTTTTTGCTATCTATTATTATGGTAACTGGTCCATCATTTATTAAAGATACATCCATATGTTGCCCAAAAACACCAGTCTTAACATTTATACCATAGGTACTACATTTTTCAACAAATTTTAAATACATCTCATTAGCTATATGAGCAGGAGCTGCGTTCATGAAATTTGGTCTCTTACCTTTTCTTGTATCTCCAAACAAAGTAAACTGTGACACAACAAGTAGTTCTCCATTAACATCTAATAAAGAAAGATTCATTTTATCATTTTCATCTTCAAAAATTCTAAGATTAGCTATTTTATCACTTAGATAATTAATATCTTCTTCTGTATCATCATGACCCACACCTAATAATACTAAAAGTCCCTTGTTAATTAAACTTACCATTTCATCATTTACCCTAACATTTGCTGTTGAAACTCTTTGTATGACTGCTCTCATTTAAATCTCCCTTCTAGGTTATAACTCTATATACATCAATAATTCCTTCAAGTTTCCTTATTTTTTTCATTAACTCTTTTAATTGTTCTATATCTTTAATTTCTAAGGTCATGTTCATAAGAGCCGTTTTTTCCTTACTTGTTCTTGCATTTAAGGATGTTACTGTAAGCTTCATATCTGCTAATAGCTGAGTAATTTCAGTTAATAAGCCATATCTATCTGTAGCTTTGATTTGTATTTCTGCTTGGTAGGAGGTTTTCTTATCTGTATCCCATTCTACATCAATAAACCGCTCCTGTATGTCTAAACTTTTCACATTAGGACAGTCACTTCTATGAACAGATACTCCACGGCCCCTAGTAATATATCCCACAATATCGTCTCCAGGAACAGGGCTACAACATTTAGAAAATCTTACCTTAATATTATCTACACCCTTTACTGAAATTCCTTGAGTCGGTTTGTATTCCTTTTTAGGGATTACAGTAGGTATTTGCTTGTTTACTAAATCCTTTTCATCAATTTTTTGGCTATAATACTCTTTATAATTTTCTTTTAGCTTATTTATTACTTGAGATAAAGTAATGCTACCATATCCTATTGCTGCATATAAATCATCAACGTTATTTAAACTAATTTTCTTAGCTAAAGATTTAAGCCAATCTTCTTTTAGAAACTCAGTTAATTTGTATCCTTGTCTTTTCGCTTCTTTTTCTAATAATTCCTTACCTTTGTTTATATTTGTATCTCTTTCCTCTTTTTTAAACCACTGTTTTATCTTACTTTTTGCTTGGCTGCTTATAACTATTTTCAGCCAATCCCTACTTGGTCCGCTACTGCTTGATGAAGTTAATATCTCAATAATATTACCATTTTTTAATTTAAAGTCTAAAGGCACAATTCTGCCATCTACCTTTGCTCCGACACAATTATTTCCTATTGCCGTGTGAACTCTATATGCAAAGTCTAGAGGGGTAGAGCCTGCAGGTAAACTTATAACGTCTCCTTTTGGAGTAAAAACAAATACCTCGTCAGTAAATAAATCAATTTTTAAGGATTCCATAAATTCCTTAGGGTCTTTAAGCTCTTTTTGCCACTCAAGAAGTTGTCTTAACCATGTTAGCTTATTTTCAAATCCATCTGTCCTAGTTATACCCTCCTTGTATTTCCAGTGAGCTGCAATACCATACTCTGCAGTCCTATGCATTTCCCATGTTCTTATTTGTATTTCAAAAGGTTCCCCTTGGGGACCAATTACAGTTGTATGCAAAGACTGATACATATTGGGCTTAGGCATAGCAATATAATCTTTAAATCTTCCTGGAATTGGTTTCCACAAGGTATGAACAATACCAAGAACTCCATAACAATCTTTTACAGAATCTACTATAACCCTTATAGCTGTAAGATCAAAGATTTGTTCAAATGTCTTATTTTGGTAGACCATTTTTTTATAAATACTATAAAAGTTCTTAGGTCTTCCGCTTATGTCGTTTTCTATTTCCATTTCATCTAATTTTTCTTTCAATACTTCTATAACATTTAAAATATATGCTTCTCTTTCTCTTCTCTTTTTAGATACTTTTTCTACTAGGTCATAATAGCCTTCTGAATCAATATATCTTAATGAAAGATCCTCTAGTTCCCATTTAATTGTTGAAATACCCAGTCTATGGGCTATTGGAGCATATATTTCCAGGGTTTCTAGTGCTTTCTCTTTCTTTTTTGCATCAGACATATACTCAAGAGTTCTAATATTATGCAGTCTATCAGCTAGCTTTATGATAATCACTCTTATGTCTTTCGACATGGCAATTACCATTTTTCTCAAGTTTTCAGCTTGGGTTTCTTGTTTAGTTCTATATTTTAATTTTTTTAGCTTTGTCACGCCGTCTACTAGATTGGCTATTTCTTGGCCAAATTCTTTAGCTAAGGTTTCATAAGTTACATCAGTATCCTCAAGAACATCATGCAAAAGACCCGCAGCAATTGTTGCGGTATCCATATTTAACTCTGCCAAAATCATAGCCACATTAAAAGGATGAACAAAAAATCTTTCGCCTGAATTCCTTAGTTGCCCAGCATGGGAAGATTCAGCAAAGTTATATGCCTTTATTATCAAGCCTAAGTCACCATGAGGATTGTATTCTTCAATTTTTTGAATTAAGTTTTCTAACAATTCTCTCAACCTCTCACTAAAGTCTAGTTTCACATAAATATATAAATATAGTATAACAGATTCAGATGTTTCGTGAAATAATTTAATATAAAAACAAAAAATAATTTCTATAAAAACAGCCCATAATTTGGGCTGTATTGCATTTTAGAAAAATATTCTCTATCCTATTGGAACTTTACTAACGAAAATACATTATAATCAGAAAGGGATTTTCTCCCATTAATATCTTCTAGCTCTATGAAGAATCCTACTGATACTATGTCTCCACCTAGTTGTTCAATCATTTTGCATGTTGAAAGTGCAGTTCCTCCAGTTGCAAGTAAATCATCAATTACAGCTATTCTCTGACCCTTCTCTATAGCATCCTTGTGCATTTCAAGCTTGTCTGTACCATATTCAAGCTCATATTCAAAGCTTACAGTTTCTGAAGGAAGCTTTCCAGGTTTTCTTACAGGTACAAAACCAACTCCAAGCTCGTATGCAAGAGGAGCTCCTATTAAAAAGCCTCTAGCCTCTGGCCCTACGATAAGGTCTATATCTTTATCTCTAAGTTGTTCAGCCATTTGCTTGATACATGTATTAAATGCTTCTTTATCCTTTAATACAGTTGTTATATCTCTGAAATTAATACCTTCCTTAGGGAAATCTAAAATACTTCTTATTTTACTTTTAAAGTCCATTATGCTTCCTCCTTTAATTTAAAAAATTAAAATTGTTTTTTAAATTGATAATTTCTTTTGATATGTAACAAAGCTTGTCGTAAATTGAAACATTAGCAATATCAATTTTATTATCTGGTTTTTTAAGCACTTTTACAATTAAGAATCCATCTTTTATAATGTAGTCTAATAGCTTTGCGCCTTTTAATATTTCTACTATAGTTATAAACTTAAACCTATTTATATCAATTCTAGTTTTGTTAAATAAGGAATTTAAATACTTATCTATTTCAATTCTAAGATATGCTTCTTTTCTTGTTATTAAGGTTTTATATATTAATCTTATATCATCAACTTTAGGCATTATATCTTCAATTAAATGTTGGTTGTTAAAAAAGTCACCATCAACCACTAACACTTGAAAATCAGCATTTTTAAAAAAGCCAATCATATCCATTAAATAGCTTTGAGTAAAGCACATATCATACATAATGACTTTATCATATTTGGTAGTGTCTAGACGACTCAAAATAGGATTAATTATGATGTCACATGGATTATGCTCTACTGGGTTATTATAGGCAATGCCTATTCTTTTAATAAACTCTCTTCCTTCATACTGCATTTTATTAAGTAGCTTAGATAAATTGAAAATGTTATTGACAATAATCAAAATATTACTGTTTTCGCCAATGGAGTTTATTGTATAATCTATTCTTTCATATTCATTTAGATACTGTATAGATAATTTCTCTAGATTAAGCTCTAAGCTTTTATTTGATTCTTCAATTATAGGTAAAAGAGAAACAATGTAATCCTCAGATGCAGTTAGTAATTTTGCATATGATATAATTATGTCTTTTATTATAAGTTGAACACATTGTTGCCCTAAATAATCATTGATATCTATTGATGCAATTAAATCAATTCTCTGACCAACCTCCAAAATATCTAAGTACCTACCAAAATTAAAACCTATACAGTCTATACATTGTCCTTCTTTCTCCATAGTCAGCTTCAAGTGCTTTCCATCCTTCCCTACAGGTCTAATAGCTTTAACCGAAGCTCCTCTAAATAAAAAGCTAGGGCTGGAATTATCTATTCCAAATGGTTCAAGAGATTTTAGCTCATAAGCCGACTTCAATACAATTTCTTCAATATCAATATCTGCATCAACTATGGTTTGAGGTATAAGGTCTGCATCAGCAAGTATCTCATCAGCAATATCATTTATCCTCTTTCTTAATTCTTCAATATTATCTTTTTTTATAGTAAGTCCAGCAGCTTGGCTATGTCCTCCAAATTTCACAAATAAATCCTTGCATCTATTTAGATTCTCATATAAATTAAACGTTGATATACTTCTAGCTGAACCCCTTCCCTCTTCTCCTTCTATAGATATTAGAATACTAGGTCTATGATATTTTTCTGTTATTCTGGAGCTCACTATACCAATAACACCACTATGCCAATTTTCCGATGCAATTATTAGAACCTTCTCTTTCTCTAGATCAATTTCCTTGCTGATAATTTCTTCAGCCTCTTTCAATATCTGAATTTCAATATTCTGTCTTTTTATATTTTCTTCATCTAGCATTTTAGCTAGATATTTAGCCTCTTCATAATCTTTGGTAATAAAAAGATGAACAGCATACTTTGCCATACCAATTCTACCAGTAGCATTAATTCTTGGTCCTATGACAAATCCAATATGTCCACTTGTAACCTCTTTATTAATAAGTCCAGTAACTTCTAAAAGAGCATTTACCCCATGATTATCAGTGGATTTAATCATATTTAGACCATTTTTTACTATTATTCTATTTTCACCTGTTAGAGAAACTACATCAGCTACTGTACCTATAGCCACAATAGGTAATATACTCTCGTAATTTATGGTAGTATTCAACCTGAAAGCTAAGGCTTGTATAAGTTTTAGTGCAACACCTACTCCTGCTAGCTTGTTAAAAGGGTACTCATTATCTATTCTGTTAGGGTTAATAACAGCTACAGCATCAGGAAGCTTTTCTCCACAAGCATGGTGATCAGTTATTATTAAGTCTATCCCTATTTTTTTGCAGTATTCAGCTACTTCAAAAGACTGAATTCCACAATCAACACTGATTATTAATTGTCCTTCTTTATTTTTTATATAATCAATAGCCTCAGTATTGAGACCGTACCCTTCAGACATTCTATCAGGAATGTAAAATTCTATATTCTTGCATAAAGTTCTTAGAAAAATAATTAATATAGACGTACTGGTAACACCATCTACATCATAATCTCCATATATCCAAATATTTTCATTTTTATGTATTGCGTGGACAATTCTATCTACAGCTATATCCATATCCTTTAATAAAAAAGGATCTAGGAGACCTTCAATATCTGGATTTAGGAAATCTTTTGCTTTATTTATATCAATTATTCCTCTATTCATCATAACTTTTGAAGCAAGTTTTGAGATACTAAGAGCTTCACTTAGTTTATTTACTATTATGCTATTATCTTCAGCAACTTTTATGAGGCTGTTAAACTTTATCATTTGCTCACCTACTAAAAGAAAATACACTATTATTATATCTTATACTAATATTCTGTTCAACAACAATATATTATCCAATAAAAAACTGCCCTAAGGGCAGTTTTTTATTAGGCTCTATTTATGTTTACACCATTTTTATCCTTAAGCTTTGTTTTTAAAAGATACCATACTGGGCTAGCAATAAATATTGATGAATATGTTCCTACAATAACACCAACAATTAGAGGAAATGCAAAGTCTTTAATGGCATCAACTCCTAAAACATATAGAGTAACTATTGCGATTAGTGTTGTAAAAGAGGTATTAATTGTTCTAGACAGTGTCTGCTTTATACTTGTATTGATAATATCCTCGTACTTGTCCTTCTTCATGAGCTTTAAGTTTTCACGAATTCTATCAAATATCACTATTGTATCATTTATTGAGTAACCTACAATAGTCAATATTGCAGCTACAAATGTGCTATCTAAGGGTATATTAAACACAGCATAAACAGCTAAAACAACTAAAGTATCATGTAATAATGCAATAATTGCAGCTAGACCAAACTTAACTTCAAATCTAAAAGAGATGTATATAAGCATACCAATTGTAGCTACAACTATTGATAATAGAGCTTTCTTTTGAATTTCACTACCAATAGCAGCACCAAATTTTTGTGACTCTATAAGGGCATCATCTTCAAGTCCATATTCTTCTTTAAATTTAGCAAATACTTCATTTCTCTCTTGACTATCTAAATCTAATGTAGATTTGATTATTACTTCTTCTTTACCCTCACCAGCATGGATTATGCTTGCTTTTGTATCAAAAGTATCAGTGATTTTTCTAATGTCCTCAACAGGAACAGTTTTGCCTAAGCTTATTTGCAGCAAAGTTCCACCAGTAAAATCTAAACCATAGTTTAGTCCAGTAGAAAGTCCGTAAATGAGACCACATACTATGACTAAAGCCGATAATATAAAAAATATATTTCTTCTTTGAATAAAGTTCACAATATTTCCCCCCTTACGCACCATATAATTTTGTATTTTTTGCTAAATTAGTTCCAACAAAGAGCTTTAATAAGGACTTAGTAATGAATACTGCTGTAATCATTGATGCAACTATACCAATAATCAAAGTTACTCCAAAGCCTTTAATTGGACCACTTCCGAAATAATATAATACTAAGCCTGCAATAAGGGTTGTGATGTTTGCATCAAGAACGCTTGATAATGCTCTTTTAAAACCACTATCAATTGAAGCCCTAAGGGTTTTTCCTGCTCTCAATTCTTCTTTTATTCTTTCATAAATAACTACATTGGCATCAACAGCCATTCCTATTGAAAGAATTAATCCTGCGATACCTGGTAAAGTCAATTTTACTCCTAAAGCTATCATAATGCCTAACACAAGCAATACATATACGGTTAAGGCTATATCCGCAATAAGTCCAGGTATTCTATACATTATAAGCATAAATAAAAATATAATAGCTAAACCTATTGCACCAGCATAAATGCTTCTATCTAAAGATTCAAGTCCAAGTGTTGGTCCAATAACACGTGTCTGAACTTCTTTAAGTTCTACTGGCAAAGCTCCTGCTCTAATTAAAGTTGCAAGTTCACTAGCACTTTGGACATCAAATCCTCCCTCAATATAGGCTTTTCCATCATTTATAGTTGTCCTTACAACTGGATTTGAGATAACCTTATCGTCAAGTACTATGAATATAACTTTATCTTTGGCATCAGCTTTAGCTGATAATCTTGAAGTAGCCTCTGCAAAGCTCTTAGCTCCTTCTTTATCAAATTCTAAAGATACAACTGGCTCCTCTACTCCTGTACTGCCCTTTTGAAAAGCAACTTCAGAGTTTTTAACATTTTTACCAGTTACAACAATGTTTCCTTCTGGATCAACGAATTGAAGTTGAGCTGTTTTACCAATCATATCAAAGGCCTGTTGTGTATCCTTTAATCCAGCAAGCTCAATCCTTATTCTTTTGCTGCCTTCTTTAACAATATTGGGTTCTGATACTCCTAGGCCATCAACTCTCTGTCTAATAATAGCTATGGCCTGGTCAATTTTTTTGTCTAGTTCTGGGCCCGTTTCATCTGTCTGTGCCTCTAGCAATACATAAACTCCACCTGCTAAATCAAGTCCTAATCCAATTTTCTCTCTTGCAGTAGGGATTTTAATCTTTCCTGAATCAATGCCATATACAGCACTATATGCTACAGCTCCAATAAGCGCAATAATTAATATAAAAACTATTGTATTCCTAAGGTTCATTATTTTACTCCCCCTTCTTTCTTCATGAAATCTATTATACAACTTTTTCCGTATTTAAGTCAATATTAAGGCAGTGTCATCACTTTTTGTGTTTTTCTGCATATCTAACATAATCTATGGCAGATTGTTTTAAATGCTCAATCTCATCATTAGTTAGGCTTCTCACAACTTTAGCTGGAGAGCCTAACACCAGCGAACCAGAAGGAATTCTCTTCCCTGTCGTCACAATGCTGCCAGCACCTATTAATACATTATCCTCTACTACTGCACCATCTAGTATAATTGTCCCCATTCCTACAAGTACATTGTCTCCTATTTTACAGGCATGGACTATTGCTTTATGTCCCACTGTTACATAATCGCCTATTTCAGTACTATAATCCTTACTTATATGAATAACTGTACCATCCTGTATATTCGTATGATTTCCAATAATTATTGAATTCTCGTCTCCTCTTAGAACACAGTTATACCATATGCTAGTGTATTCACCAACCTTTACCTGTCCAATAATCTCTGCACTATCGGCTATAAAACAAGTTTTAGGTATATTAGGTTTTATTCCTTCATACTCAATTATCATAGCACTGCCTCCTAATCCATGTTCGCAGCAATGGATATTGCGCACTCAATTCTTTTTTTCTCCATTTCACAGCCGATGGAATAAGGTTTGCTAATGTCATTATTAAAGTTGTATGCATTGGCATGACAACCTCCACTGCAATAATATTTTGCCCAGCAGCTTTTACAATCTTCCTTTGAATACACGTTTGCAGCTTTGAATTTGTTCCTAAGATCTGTATTTACTATTCCTGTATCTACATCTCCCATTTTAAAATCTTCATTGCCTACAAACTGATGACAAGGATATAAGTCTCCCTCTGGAGTAACAGCCATGTATTCTACACCTGCTCCACAGCCTACCACTCTTTTGATAAAACAAGGACCATGATTTAAATCTATCATAAAGTGAAAAAAGCTAAAGGATTTCCCCTCATTGTGCAGTTTAATATATTCTTGTGATAATTCTTCGTATTCTTTTAGGATTGTAGGTAAGTGTTCCTCTAATAATGCATAGTCTTGATCAGGCTTCGCCACTACAGGCTCTACCGATATACTTTCAAATCCTTCATTATAAAGATTAATCACATCTTTTCCAAAATCTAAGTTTTTGCTGGTAAAGGTTCCTCTGACATAATAGGATTTATTTCCTCTTAGTTTAACAAACTCTAGAAATTTTGGAGTAATAATATCATAGCTTCCTTGCCCATTCACTGTCGGTCTCATATCATCATTAACTTCTTTTCTGCCATCTAAGCTAAGCACAACATTATCCATGTTTTCATTTATAAAGTCCATCTTTTCTTTATCTAACAGAATTCCATTTGTCGTTATAGTAAATCTAAAAACTTTATTATGCTTTTTCTCCAACTCTCTGCCATATGCTACAAGCTGCTTTACAACATCAAAGTTCATTAATGGTTCTCCACCAAAAAAGTCAACCTCTAAATTTCTTCTATTGCCTGAACTTTGAATTAGTAAATCCAACGCCTTTTTTCCTATTTCAAAAGGCATGATAAGCCTGTCTCCATGAAAATCACCTTGAGAAGCAAAGCAATATTTACATCTAAGATTACAATCATGTGCAACATGTAAACATAAAGCCTTAACAATATTCTCTTTATTGTATTCTATATTGTCTATTATTGTCTCTTCACTTAATAGCAATCCATTGTCAACTAATTCCTGAATCTCTTCACAAGCTTGAGCTATTGCCTGCTCGTCATATTTGTTGTTTAACGCACTGATAATCTCATTACGCTCACATTTTTCAAACAGCTCTATAATATCCCACACTAAGTCATCTACGACATGAATGGAACCACTATTAATGTCTAATATTAATTTTTTATTATTTAATTCAAATTTATGAATCATATTGACCCCCTATTATTTCAATAAATATACTATATTTTTATAAAAGGTATTCAAACCTTATAAATCAATTAAGCAAATTTAAAAAGTAGTGGTTGCCCACTACTTTTTATGTAACAACAACTTATTTTTCACACTTTTGGTTTCCTACTGTACAAGATGTCTTACATGCTGACTGACATGATGTTTGACATTCTCCACATCCATGATTAACAATAGTATTCTTTAGATTACGTCTACTGATAGTTTTGATGTG
This sequence comes from Proteiniborus sp. MB09-C3, assembly GCF_030263895.1. NCBI lineage: Bacteria > Bacillati > Bacillota > Clostridia > Eubacteriales > Proteiniborus > Proteiniborus sp. MB09-C3. The sequence goes on along the minus strand of NZ_CP127161.1, from coordinate 2,346,557 downwards.
TTTCATTTTAATGCCCCCTTAATAGAATTCTATTTGCAACTAGCATATAGATTATAACATAATAGTATTGCTAAATAAAGGTTTATTTTATGTTTATTCCTATCATTCCTCCTATACATCCAGTAATTATAGCTAGTAATCCTTTTATTAATAAGTATTTATCCATAGCAAAGCTTTTAACGAATAATGCACTTATGAAAAAAATTATAATAAAATAAAGAATCCCTATTAATCCTCCACTTAGCCAGCCTTTTCTTTCTAGCTTCCTTGAAGTAAAAATAGCTCCTGAAGTAATCCCTAGAATCATAATAATTGAATTGATTAATGGAATAAGTTCTTCCGAAAGCTTTGTATAGGTTAATGTAATGGTAAATATTAATATTAGTAAAATAGTCAGCATTAGTCCTATAATAGTGCCTCTAATAACGTCTATAAAGTAGCTTGAACTATTTTGATTTTTAAAATAACTCATAAATCCACCTCCATATCCTTAATCAATATTTATGCTTAAGGAGCCACTTTATTACAAAAAATAAAAAAGATCCTCCTAGTTCTTTATTAATAAATTAACTAAGAAAATCTTTTCATGTCATAGTATAAAATAATAGTTTACTTCTATTTTTCAGATTCTTCTGATGATGTTTGAATATTACCTATAGCCCATTTAGCAATGTCAAATCTTGTTTTGTCAGCTCCTACTTCAATTGTTATAATCTCATCTTTAATTTTAACAATTTTGCCGTAGATGCCTCCAATAGTTAGTACCTCATCACCAACCTTTGCACCGCTTCTCATCTCTTTAATCTTTTTGTCCTTTTTTTGCTGAGGTCTTATGATAAAGAAATAGAAAATAGCTAAAAACAACACTGGAAGCATCAAAGTAGACAATATATTACCACCTGGTGCTGCTGCAGCTCCTAATAAAACAAATTCTCTCAAGATAGTCCCTCCTTTCCTCTTTTGTAGTATTCTACATTTTTGAAATAAATCCTTTATTTTTATTTTGTATATCCATATTTATTATAAAACTCTTCTTTATATTGTATTAGTCTATCTTCCTTAATAGCTTTCCTGATATTTTCCATAAGCTTTATTAGGAAATAGAGATTGTGTATAGTCGCCAATCTAGCTCCCAATATTTCATCTACATTAAAAAGATGTCTAATATAAGCCTTGGAATAGTTTTTGCAAGTATAGCAATCACATTCTGGATCTAGGCTTGTAAAGTCTTTTGAATACTTAGCATTTCTTATAACAACCTTTCCATGGCTTGTTAAAACAGTTCCATTCCTTGCAATTCTAGTAGGCAGTACGCAGTCAGCCATATCTATTCCTCTAATTACTGCTTCAAATAAATAATCTGGACTTCCAACTCCCATAAGATACCTTGGTTTTTCTCTAGGTAGTAGAGGCACAGTATGATCTAGCATCTCACACATAAGTTCAGCAGGCTCCCCTACACTTAAACCTCCTACTGCGTATCCTGGAAAATCCAAATCAATAAGCTCATTTGCACTTTGTTCTCTTAAATCTTTGTACATCCCACCCTGAACTATTCCAAATAAGGCTTGAGTGTCTGGATTTTTATTGGCCTCCTTACACCTTTTTGCCCATCTCGTAGTCCTTTCAAGCGATTTTTTTACATAATCCCAGTCACTTGGATAAGGAGCACATTCATCAAAGGCCATTATTATGTCAGAGCCTAAAGAATTTTGAATTTCAATAGATTTCTCAGGACTAATAAAATGCTTAGACCCATCAATATGTGACCTAAATTCTACGCCTTCTTCAATTATTTTTCTTAAATCTCCTAAACTAAAAACCTGAAATCCTCCGCTATCTGTCAATATAGGCCTATCCCAATTCATAAACTTGTGTAAGCCCCCTGCCTCTTCAATAAGCTTATGTCCAGGCCTTAAGTATAGATGATAAGTATTACCTAAAATTATCTGAGAACCTAAATCTTTAAGCTCCTCAGGTGTCATGGTCTTTACTGTGGCTCTAGTGCCAACTGGCATAAATACAGGTGTTTCAATAACTCCATGGGGAGTGTATATCTTGCCTAATCTCGCCTTACTATCACTGGCCTCTTTTATTAATTCATATCTAAATGTCATTGCTGCCTCCTACTATAATAAAGAATTATTCATATCTAAAACTCTTAATGCATATTTCCATAGCTTTTGCTAATTTAATCTGCTGTGCTAGTTAACTCACTATTTAATAAGCATAGCATCACCGAAACTAAAAAATCTATATTTCAATTTAATTGCCTCCTCGTAGGCATGTAAAACATTTTCTCTGCCTGCCAGTGCGCTTATTAGCATTATTAGCGTTGATTCTGGCAAATGAAAATTTGTGATTAGTTTATCTATTACCTTAAATTTATATCCGGGATAGATAAATATATTAGTCCATCCATTCTTGGCAATTACCTCGCCTTGTTCATTACTTGCAGATTCTATAGTCCTTACAGAAGTAGTTCCTACTGCAATAATCTTACCTCCAGCCTTTTTGGTACTATTAATTAAGTTGGCTGAGTCCTCATCAATTTCGTAATATTCAGAATGCATGTCATGCTCTTCAATATTCTCAGACTTTACTGGTCTAAAAGTACCTAATCCAACATGAAGCGTGATATAGACAATATTAACCCCTCTTTCTTTTATCTTTTGCAGAAGAGATTCAGTAAAATGCAATCCTGCTGTAGGTGCAGCAGCTGAGCCCTCCTTTTTTGAATATACTGTTTGATATCTTTCTTTGTCTTCTAGTTTTTCCTTAATATATGGTGGTAAGGGCATTTCGCCAAGTTGATCTAATAGCTGTTCAAACACACCATCATATTTAAATTCAATTATTCTAGTTCCACCATCTTTAACTTCTAATATCTCACCTTCCATTAAACCATCACCAAAATCAAATATTGCTCCTGGTTTCGCCTTTTTACCTGGTTTTACTAATGTCTCCCATCTATTATTATCTATTTTCTTTAATAATAAAAATTCTACACTGCTTCCAGTACCTTTTCTATGTCCAAATAATCTTGCAGGTATTACTCTAGTATTATTTAGTACTAAGCAATCCCCTTTATTCAAATATTTTACTATATCTGAAAAGAAACCATGCTCTGTATCTCCAGTTTTTTTGTCTAAAACTAGCAGTCTAGAGCCTTCTCTATTTTCTATTGGAACCTGTGCAATAAGTTCTTCTGGTAAATCAAAATAAAAATCTTCTTTTCTCATTAAAATCATCCTTTACTTAACTTTTGCTCCAGTATAATAATGTTCTAAAATTTGTTCATAGCTATATCCCAGCTCAGCCATTTTTTTAGCTCCCCATTGACTCATGCCAACTCCATGGCCCCAGCCTTTGCCCATAAATACATACTTTCCTTCACTGTTTATTGTGTTATTTTCTATTTTATTAATTATCTCTTTGGTGCTTAAACCATCTGTTAATGTAATGCCTTTCGATGATGATGTAATATCTAAAACATTTAACCCCTCTGAAGATAATACAGTAGCATTATCTATTGATTGTTTTATAACCCTTCCCTCATTAGTACTATAAATATAAATATCTTGGGATAAAAAGCTCCCGCCTTCACCATTAATTTTCATTTCAAAAAATGTACTCTTTATATTTGAAGCTCCAAGTACTTGTCTAATCTGTTCTTTCTTAAGTACCTGTGTTCCCATTGTTCCTCTAATCATTAATTCAATTACTCTTCCATTTTCAGAAGTAGATACAACTTGAATATCTGTTATATTTCCTACATCCAAGCCATTTTCAATAAATTTAGCTCTTATTTCATCTTCGCTAATTACAAACTGCCATGAATCATAAGGTGAGCCTAATGAAAAATCATCCTCTACTCCTCTAAGATATGGAATGACACCACTCCATACATTTTCGCTATTTTCAGTACGCCCTCCACTAGAAGAATGATAATAAGCCTCTACAATTTCATTATTATACATTAAAACTCTCCCAGCTGTTTCATCCACTGCTCTATTTGTCATTATATTTTCCGAATTGTATCCTCCATATACTTGACAATGTGTAGTGTCACATAAATTATAGCCTTCATTAATATGCTTATTCATATTGATTAAAGTATAGTTCTTAGCCGCTATTGCTTGAGCCTTTAAAGCTTCCAATGCCCAGCTTGCAGACATTTCTTTAGGTACAACCCCATATAGGTAGTTTTGTATTTTAATATTATTTATAACTATTAATTCATCACCTTTTCTAGAAAAGGTAATATAATCCCTATAACCAGCATCTTCAACCTTTATTATACTTTTATCTGTATTAATAGAAGATAAATACAGGCTTTGACTTTTATCAAACATCAATATTATTTGATTGCTTTCATCTGTTAACATTATTCTACTATTAGGTTCACCAATAATATCAGTTTGACTGCCAAAATAATCTTCATATTTTATTAATTCTTGCCTAGCCATACTCTCATTTAAAAATTGACCAACCCAGATTTCAAAAATGCCTTGGTCACAATAAATAAATGCATCAATATTTAAATCTCTAAAATACTTTACCTCGTATAAGGCCTCATCGTATGAAAAGAAAATCTTATTAGTCTTTATATGAAAAGGTCCATGAGTAGCTGTAAAAATATCATTAGATTTCTGATAATTTCCATATGCATTTCCATAATAGCTATCTATTCTGGCTACTAGATTTTTATCATCTAAGCTAAGGATTGAATTAAAGCCATTATCCCATATTCCTAATTGAAATCCATCGCTGCTTAGATTTACAGTGTAATTAAGCTTTAAAGGCGATTTAATGGCGACCTTAACGTAGTCGTTCTCATATGCAAACACTTTGCCTGATAGAGTAAAAGATAAAAATAAGGCTAAAACAATTGGCAAAAGATTTCTTTTCAAAATAATCCCCCTCGTCTTCAATAATAATTAGTCTTCTTTGTACTCTATACCAAAATAATCATGGCATCTCTTTGTTGCAACCCTTCCTCTCGGAGTTCTATTTAAAAATCCTAGCTGTAAAAGATAAGGTTCATATACATCCTCTATGGTAGTACGTTCTTCTCCTGTAGAAGCAGCTAAGGTATCTAATCCAACAGGACCTCCGCCAAAATTATTGATTATAGTCAATATTAGCTTCTTGTCTACATTGTCAAGTCCCAATGAATCTACTTCAAGAAGCTTTAGGGCTCTATCTGCAACCTCTTTCGTTATGTCTCCGTTTTCAACTACTTGCGCATAGTCTCTTACCCTTTTTAACAATCTATTTGCAATTCTTGGAGTTCCTCTAGACCTTTTTGCTATTTCTTCAGCTCCGTCTTTATCAATATTTACTCCAAGTATATTAGCTGATCTAATCACTATCTCCTTTAAGCTTTCAATATCATACAAATCTAGCTTACACATAACTCCAAATCTATCTCGTAGTGGTGAGGTTAATAAACCTGCTCTTGTAGTTGCACCAATAAGAGTAAATTTAGAAAGATCAAGTCTGATTGATCTTGCACTTGGTCCCTTACCAATTATAATATCCAGTGCATAGTCCTCCATAGCGGGATAAAGCACTTCCTCTACACTTCTGTTTAGTCTATGTATCTCATCTATAAATAAAACATCATTCTCAGATAAATTGGTTAATATAGCTGCTAAATCACCTGCTCTTTCTATTGCGGGCCCTGACGTGATTCTTATATTTACTCCCATTTCATTTGAAATAATATTTGCAAGTGTTGTTTTTCCAAGTCCAGGTGGTCCATACAGCAATACATGGTCAAGGGGCTCATTTCTACCCTTTGCTGCCCTAATAAAAATATCTAATTTTTCCTTTGCCTTATGTTGTCCAATATACTCATTTAATGTCCTTGGTCTTAAGGACAATTCGACTTCCACGTCTTCCTCTATTAAATTTCTAGTAATGATTCTATCATTTATTTCATCCATATCATAGATATCCTTTCTCTATTTTGATAGCCTTCTAAGTGCAAGCTTTATTATTTCCTCCGTCCTTTTGCCTTCAGTGTCTACCGACGATAATGCTTTAAATACTTCATTTCTAGTATAGCCAAGTGAAGTTAATGCTACAACAACCTCCTCTATTTCATCACGTGGAATCACGTCATAGCTTCCTTCGTCACAGATAATATTGTCATCTATTTTATCTTTGAGCTCAAGTATAATCCTTTCCGCAGTCTTCTTCCCAATACCCGGAGCTCTGGATAGAGTGCTGGCATCCTTGTTTAGTATTGATACTTTGATATTTGATGTGCTTAAAGTAGACAACAAACCAATAGCAACCTTTGGTCCTATTTTAGTTACTGTTATTAACAACTTAAACATTTTAAGTTCCTCATCAGATGTAAATCCATAAAGACTCATCACATCTTCTCTTACTATTAAATGCGTCAATATCTTTCTATTAGCAGTATTCTGACCTATATCCATTATAGAATTTTTTGAAGTATAAACTAGATATCCGATACCATTATTTTCTACTACTAAATAATCTTCACTTATTTCTTCAATATTACCTATAATATATTGATACAAAGAATCACCCCTATTTCATTTTAAACATATCTCTGAAGTTACCAGAATGTGCGTGACAAATAGCGACAGCTAGTGCATCTGCGACATCGTCTGGCTTCGGTATTTTATCCAAATTTAGAAGTATTTTAACCATTTCTTGAATTTGCCTTTTGTCAGCTCTACCATAGCCTACTACTCCCTGCTTTACTTGAAGAGGGGTATATTCAAAAACCTCTATGCCTTTATTTACAGCAGCAAGGATTTGAGCACCTCTTGCTTGTCCAATTGTTATTGCTGTTTTCACATTCTTGTTAAAAAACAGTTCTTCTATTGCCAGCGCATCTGGACTATATTTCTCTAATAACATTGAAATCTCATCATATACTATTTTTAATCTTACGGGAAAAGTATATTCATTTGAAGTTTGAACTGCACCATAGTCGATGACATTGAATTTATTTCCCTTATACTCTAAAACTCCATATCCTACTATAGCTATTCCTGGGTCTATTCCAAATATTATCATATATAACACTCCTTCATTATACAAACATAATTCGATATAATTCTCGTAAATCCTTTAGTTATTTATTTTATAATATATGATTTTATCAAAGGCTTCAATTGAAATATAGAAGTAAGAACATATATTCTATCATTTATTATAAATAAAATAAAGTCAGGATAAAAACAAACATAAAATCCTAACTTTATTTTATTAATTTAATCTGTTAGCTTATGTAATTTTCCAGCGTATCGTCTAGTTCTTCTTTACTATTTGTAATAATTCCTTTTTCTATTTTTTCCTGATCGATTTGCTTTAACAGAGATAAGGGTGAATCCTCATAAATTCGTTCAACTACCCATTCGCCATTTTCACCAATTCGAAAAACTGCTATTTTTCCGTTCTTTTCTCCTATGACATAGTGATTTTGACATAGATGATTTTTTTCGATTTTTACTATTACTTTCTCATGAGAAAAGCTCTCTACTTCCCATTTCGGATGGCTACCTTTTATATATCCTTCAAATGTTTCCTTCGTCATATTTACCATATGTTTTTCTAATTCACTTGTCTCCACTATTTCATGGTTACATTCTGTATAATAAGTTACATACTCCAAAATGGTATTTGGGCCTATTCTCTCTTCATTTAATGACCCAGCTTCATGATCCTTTTCATCATTTATTTTTGTATTATTAGTCTTTTCTTCATTTGCATTGCTTTTATTATCTTTAACATCTTCAATTGGCGGCTGAGGCTTTTCATTTACCTTCCTTAATCCTATATAATATCCTGCAAACGTACCAATTGCTGTAAGTCCAACCAAAAGTATTATAGTAGAAACTACTGATACTCTTTTCATAGCTATCCCTCCCACACTATCTAGTTAGATATTTTTCCCATATTCAAGAAAAATATACATCTAAGAAGATAGTCGGGTTAGGTCATAAGCAGTCTCGCAACACAGATTTATTTGCTCGCTGTCGCTCACATAAATCTGGTCCTCGTTGCATTTGATCTACCAACGATTTCCCGACAAAAGCATTCGGAAAATCGGGTTAGGTCATAAAAAAACCTGCAAAAATGCAGGTTAATTGTTTACCTCTGCTACCTTAAATCCAGCCTTTTCAATTTTTTCAATGAGTTCATCTACATCCGTAGTATCAACTCTAACTACTACTTTATAAACATCCATAACCTTTGCATCCATAACTGCAAAATTAGCAATATTTACATTGGCCTTTCGTATAGTCTCTGTAAGTTTTGCAATTTGTCCTGGAATATCATACACATTTATAAGTATTCTAGTTCCCTTATTAAGTCCAAAAATTTCAGAGAATGCGTTAAATATTGAGCTATGAGTTAAAATCCCTTTAAAGCTATCCTTGTTATCTAAAACTGGAAGAAAAGGAGTTCTAAACTCATTTAGCAGATATGAAGCATTTTCAATAAAAACATTTTCATTTATTGTTTTTACATCAGCTTTACACAAATCCTTGACTTTAGTTTCTTTGAGATATTTTTCTTTATCCGTATACCCCTCTTCAAAATAACGTCTAAAAATAGTCTCCTTCATTAAAATCCCTACAAACGTTTCCCCATTTAGGACTGGTAAAGATAAAAAATCGCCTTTGGTGATTTTATCCAAGGCTTCACTTATACTTTCTTCCATTTGAAGAGTTACAAGCTTATCTTTAGATAGAACATGATTCTTGACATACATGAATATTCCCCCTTATTTAACATATATTAAGAAAATTTAATATAGTTATTCAACAATTATCTTATAAATCCTTCCTATTCTTTAATATTTCTTACCCTAATTAGTAGCCTATTAATCAAATCTCTCTAATATCTCTAGCTTTCTTTAAATAGCTAATAATACATTACTAAAACCTTATCATTTACCGCATACCAGAAGGCTTCCTTATAGATAATTTTCATTTTTTTAATCAATGCTTTTACAATAGAAAAATATACTTTGTCTATTTCTTCCTCTTGCAAATAATGCTTTTCCTCTCTTATATGTATGTCATTACACTCAAAGCTCATTCTTAGCTGCTTATTTATGTATCTGTCCAACTCAACAATCTTTTTTTTAATTATTTTATTGGTAAAAGTATAAACTAAAGATTCAATGTATCTATCTATTCTTTCTTTGTTATCAATCTCTCTTTTGCATTTCTTTTTCATATCGTTTATAGATTGATCAGAGGTATTAAAGTGAAAAAGATGAGTTTTTTTGTATATCCCCTCTAAGCCATATAAATCTAAAGCCTTTTTTTCAAGAATATTTGTCCATTTTTTATTAGTATAGCCATGCTTATAACCTTCTAGGTAAAAGCAAAGCTCCAATCTATTTATATCTTCATGTATAATATCACTTATGCTACGAGAAATAATTTCACTGTCATCCCTATTTGTGAGTACAAATTTAATCTTCTTTTTTATATCATGCTTACTCATATATTTTGGGTATATGCTAGAAATATTTTCTTCTAAGTCATATAAAGCTAGAAGGATATAGATTGAATTAATATCGTTACTAAATAGAAACTTATCTCTTAAGCCTCTATACATATCCAGTGTTTTTACTGATAAAGCTTCCATAAGACAATCCCCTCCCACTAGCAATTATTGCCACAAAGATGACTGTTATAACATTTATAAATCATATTTTCAAATTATAGGGTAAAAAACACTCTCATTAGTATATAACGACATATGAGAGTGTTTTTAAATAAGCTTTTTTTCCTATATTTCTAAATCCTCTGGCATTTCCCAATTGTGGAAAACCTCTTGAACATCATCATTATCTTCCAAAACATCTATCATTTTAACCATGTTTTTTATATCTTTTTCTTCCTCTAATTTTGTTTCATTTTGAGGAAGATATGTTATTTCTGACGTTGAAAAAGCATATCCTGCTTCTTTTAATATGTCTCTTACCTTTGCAAAGCTCTCCGAATCAGTAATTATTTCAAAATATTCATCTTCGGAGCTAAAATCTTCTGCTCCAGCATCTATTGCCTCTAGCATTAACTGCTCCTCATCTATTTCATCTGCTTTATCTACAATTAGCAAGCCTTTTCTATCAAACATCCACCCTACACAGCCAGTAGCTCCTAAGTTTCCACCATATTTATCAAAGGCATATCTCACATCGGCAGCAGTTCTGTTTCTGTTATCTGTTAGACATTTGACTATTACAGCAATTCCAGATGGACCATAGCCTTCATATGTTACTTCTTCAAAATTTGCATCTCCAAGCTCACCAGCGCCTTTTTTAATTGCTCTATCTATATTATCATTAGGCATATTATTAGACTTTGCTTTATCTATAAGACCTGCTAAAGTGCCATTATAAGTAGGGTCTGCTCCTCCTTCCCTTACTGAAACTGCAATTGCTCTAGCAAATTTAGTAAATACTTGGGCTTTTTTAGAATCCTGTTTTCCTTTTCTGTGCTTTATATTAGCCCACTTTGAATGACCAGCCATAAATTTTATCCTCCCTTAATTGGTTCTGAAAATATTTTAGCATATTTTAAAAATTACATCAATCTATACTTTGAACTATATTATCTTCAAACCTATGATCTTGCTATATAAGATACTATATTATTGTAACATATAGTCAATTAAAACAAAAGACGAATGTAAAAACACCCGTCTTTATGTCAAGATTAAAGCTTATTTTTCATCTCTATTCGCTTTCTCCAAGCATGAAGTCCCAACGATACTCCTATTACACCATATGCAAAAAAGGCTCTAAAGAATTCACCAATTTGCGCCTCACCAAATAAATTCTTACCTGCATTTGGTGAAACAATGAACAATGTGTGAAAAAGTATAACGCCTAGTAATGCCTGCCCTACTGTTGCTTTTGATACTGAAGCTCCGCCTATTAGCAATGCTGCTATTGAAAAGGTAGCTATCTGTACATGGCTTCCATAAGTATTTAAGGTGCCTAGGTTTTGAAGAAAAATCAGTTGACCCCAAGCTGCTAGCACTGTAGATATGGTAATTGCCAATACCCTTACCTTATCCACATTGATACCCGAAACCTCTGCAATATGCTGGCTATTCCCCACTGTCCTAAAGTCCTGCCCAAGTTTTGTCCTCACAATCAATATGTTGAATAAGCATAAAAATCCCACAGCTAGCGAAGTTGCAATTGGTAGTTTTAAATTTTTTAGCATTCTTATTTCATTTGGCAGTGAACTTATAAATGTAATAGAAAGGCTTAACAATACTATTGCTAAGCTCAGGATTAAATTTGTAACTTGCTTAATCCTATTTATTCTCTTTGCTTTTTCATTATTTTTATTTAGCAGTTTATACATAAAAAACCCTGTAGCTATGATACCTACAAACAATAAAACATTAAATAATGGGAGCTTACATATATTATCAAGGGAGTACATAATTCCATTATTCCTTGATAGATCTATTGAATTTCTAATTCCAACACCACCAGGTATAATTAATTCAGGATTATTCATAGGTATTAATGACCCTACTAGAAATAAAAATAGAAATTGATATAATCCATTTGCAAAAAAGCCCACTATCATACCGGCAATCATTTCTTGACCCCTAGTTTTGTTCAAAAGCCTCCCTGTCAGGTTTCCAAACAGAATAGCTAAAGGCACAGATAGTATTGCACATAGAACAAAACCATATATTCCAGGTACACTAAAGTGAGTTACGATAATAATGGAGATTTGTGCAGCCATTGCCCCTATGGTTATACTAAAATTCAGACCCATGCCTGCCAATACAGGAATAATTAGTGACAATACAAGAAAAGAATCTCTCGTAATTCTAATTAACAGTTCGTTAGCTATGAAGAATAAAGGTAATCTAGATATCACAACTCCAGCTAAACATATAACTAAGAATAAAACTGTAACACAGTTATTTATCATAAAATTTCTTATTTTAAAGGATACATTTCTATTTCCTTGATCTCTTCTTGTATCTTGAATATTATTCACCATACTCATATTACTCTTCACCTCCTACCTTGGTAAGTGCATATAAGATTATTCCATTTTGTACAATAGCCCTTAAAACCTCCGATAGATTCCCTGTAGTGATAATCTGATTGGCAACTGGAAGTGATATAGCCAAAAGCCCTTGGAATAAGAATGTTCCCAGTATTACATGATAGATCTTTGCCTTTTTAGCTGAGGCACCACCAATTAATATAGCAGCTACTGCTGTAAAAGCCATCATTAATGGGCCTTCATATAATTGAATAAATCCATAGCTTTGTGAATAGACAATTATTCCCATTCCTCCAAGAACTGTGGAAAGAATAGTACCTAATATCCTTTTTTTATCAACGTTTATACCTGACGAAATAGCGAATTTAGGATTATCCCCTGCAGCTTTCATTGCAATTCCTGATTTACTCCTAGTAAATAGAAAAACCACTAAACAAGATATAAAGAAAAACATTAATAATCCTGTAGGAACTTTAATACCTTTGATTTCAAATTCCCAAAATTTATTTAATATTTCTCCAAATGTGGAGTCCAAAGCAATAGTTACTCTTAAACCACGACCAATGGGCCAAACCATTTCTGGGTGTTTAAAAGGCAACAATATCCATAGTATGCTCATAAAGGATACTATAGAAAAGCCCATATATGTTGCCACTAACATCTCTGAACCTTTAATTCTATTAAGCAGCAGCCCGTATATCCATCCAATAATAATTGAGAAAGGCAGCGAAAGTAGTATTGAAACAAGAAATGAAATGCCACCCGTAAATCCCAACTCTATAGCTAAAAGACTGCCTACTAATCCGCAAATAATCCCAATAGGTAAAGCAAAGTTAGGTCCTGTACCAGATTGAATTGAAGGAACCATGGCAAGTACCATTACTCCATACATTCCAAATCTTTTTAATATATCAGACATTAATGTGCTAAAGGACAAGTCAATTATCACAGCAGTAACTAGCAATAATATGAAAAACAGGCTAATGATTATTCTTGGCAGACCAAATTTATTGGTAAATCTTTTTATTGTTTCAGTCATACTATAAAGCCTCCTTCTTATGCAGCTTGTGATACTCTCCTGCCATCATGAGACCATAATCAGCATCACTGTCAGTTGGTTTAAGAATTCCTTCTACCTTACCTTCTGAGATAATTGCAATCCTATGGCAAATACCACGTAGTTCAGCAAGCTCGCTAGATGTTATTATTATAGTCATTCCCAACTCAGCATTTAATTTTACCAATAAGTCTAGTACAAGCTTTTTAGCTCCTATATCAATTCCTCTTGTTGGCTCTGATACTAGCAGTATTTCTGGCTCAAGTGTCAATGCTCTAGCTATACACACTTTTTGCTGATTACCGCCGCTTAGCTTTCCAACCAATTGTTGAGGTCCTGTACAGCGAATATCTAATTCCTTTATCATCTTTAAAGCATGATTTCTAATAGCTTTATCATTCCTTTGTGTAAACAACCCAAGCTTTCTCAAAAAATTTCCCCTTACTTGCATACTTGTTATAACAATATTATTTTCAATTGAAGACTCTAAAAGAAGTCCTACGCCTCTTCTATCTTCTGATAAGAACGCTAATCCTCTATTTAGAGCTTCTGTTATGTCGTTAAGTTTGAATGGTCTTCCTTTCACATAAACTTCTCCTGTAGACTGATAAAGTCCCATAATTCCATTTGAAATCCCAATCTTCCCTTGTCCTGCTAAGCCTCCAATGCCTAAAATTTCGCCTTTTTTCACTTCTAAATCAACACCTTTAACTTGTTCACCAGGCATATCGACTCTAAGATTCCTAATAGATACTAGGGTTTCCTTACTTTCTAAATCGAACTCCTCTTCAGATTTGCGAGATAACAGTATCTTTCTTCCTACCATCAGTTCGGCGAGTTCAATTGTATTAGTTTCTTCCTTTTTCCTTGTTGCAACAACTTCACCATCTCTTAATATAGTAACACTGTCTGCTGCTTGCATTACCTCATCTAGCCTATGGGTTATAAACAATATAGCTATTCCCGAATCAGCAAGCCTTTTCATAGCTTCAATCAAGTTATCTGCTTCACTTTCTGTTAGAACCGCAGTAGGCTCATCAAATACTAAAAATTTAATATTTCTTTTATCTATTTCTCTTGCTATTTCAATAAATTGCATATATCCAATTGGTAATCCTGCTACCTTAACCCATTCTTCAATATTCATGCCAAGAGTATTAAGTGCCTTTCTGGAATCATTATTCATAGTTTTATAATCTAAGGTTTTTAACCTACTTTCTGGCTTTCCAAATAATCCACTTATGAAATTGTGTTTTGTATTCTCTCTATTCAGCTTAATATTTTCTGTTAGAGTAAACCCAGGAATGAGCATAAATTCTTGATGTACCATTCCAATACCATATTCCATTGCTTTCCTAGGTGACTTTATATCTGCCTTTTCTCCATCGAAAAAAACTTCTCCTGTAAATCCACCAGATGAATGTATTATAGGCATACCGAATAATATATTCATCAAAGTTGATTTACCAGCACCATTTTCTCCTAACAAAGCATGTATTTCACCAGGTTTTACAGATAGATCAACATTCCTTATAACTTTATTTCCATAGAATTCCTTATGTATATTTTTCATCTGCAATGTGTACTTTTCTCCCATCTGACATCACCTTCCTAAAATTTTGTTAAAAATGTAAGGCCACCAATATAGGCAACCTTACATTTCCTAATGAACTAAGCATAATTATTTAAGCAATATACATTGATTAGAAATTCAAGAAATCAAGCAAAACTAATTGGTAGTTGTCATATTTAACTCCATTTTCTTCTAGCGGCATAGTTGTTATAGAAACCTTTGCATATTCCTCAAATGCTTCTTGTAACTTGGCAAGGTCCATCTTTCCCGTAGTATTACCCTCAATATAGTCTATTGCATACTCTGCTCCAGCTTCAATGAACATCATGGCCACAGGTACTGGCCAAGTAGAGAACCTTCCTGCTCCACCTTTGTTAGCTATTTCTTTTTTGATTTCACTTACTACATAGTCGATATCACCTTTTTTATCCTCCGGAATTTCTATTCCTAAAGCTGAAGGGAATCCGTGATATGGCGAAGGACAGCATGGCTGTGGATATATAGCACCTTCATCTAAAGAAGCTTTTATCAATGGAACCTGCATTGAACAGTTTGTACTGAAGAAAGCGGTATCCTTACCATATTTCTCTACCATACTTGGTACGTCTGCTAAAATAAACTGCTGAGCCCCTGGTGTTCCCATATCACCTGTTGGATCTGGTGCTGTAGCATCTACAAACTGCAAGCCTATTTCTTCACACTTTTGCTTCATAAGATCTCTTCTTGCTGCAAGAAGCGGATAAGACATATGTCTTGGGAAGGAATAATGTACAAATACTTTTGCTCCTTGTTTTTTAGCTTGCTCAGGTATAGTTGAACCCATTGATAAATCATCAGCTTGGAATACTACATCAGCCTTTTCTGCTATCATTTTTGGATCTTCTCCAGGTACACCTGCTATTATTAATAAACCCGGATTGATCTCTCTAACTTTGTCAATTGCTGCGGCAGTTCCAGGTACTGCCTGCACAAAGAGCAAGGCTTTAAGATCTGGATCAGATGCCATACTAACTGCGTTAGCTATGGTAGTTTCTTGCTCATCCATAAACTTATCTGGATAAGTCATATGAATTATGTGTTCTGCGCCATATTTAGCGAGAACATTTTGAGCTGCTCTATACTCTTCTTCATTTTGCGATACTGTATTGGTCATAATTCCAATCTTCCATTTTCCGCCTTTCCCAGTTGTAGCTTGATCTCCACAAGCTATCATGCTCAAAATCATAACTGCTACCAGTAAAAATACAATAACCCTTTTAAACATTCAAAATCCCCCTTTCAAAACTAATAGTATCCACGAGTAGCTAATTTTGTTTTAGCACAGCACCTCCTTTTATACTTGCTTGTATATATTTATGCATAAACCGTGAATGTTATAATATCTAATTTTTAAAATATAATAGTTGTGCTTTACACATAAGATAAAATATTATAAATATTTTGATATGGCCAGAATATTTCTTTGACTATTTCCTAAATATTATGTATATTCTGAATTTTATTCTCGGCAAAAAAATAGAGTAAAGATAATTATCTTTACTCTTTCCTAGTATACATAAGAGGAAATCTTCTTTTATGTTCACTTCTTTTATACATTGTTTCAATTCTATCTTTTATATTGTCGCTGGCTTCTCCAGTTTTAATATAACCATCCAATTCTTTATAACTAAATCCCATTTCGTTTTCATCAGTTTGATTTTCCCATAATCCAGCAGTTGGTGGTTTGTTAATAACTATATCAGGAATGTTTAAATATCTAGCTAATTCAAATACTTCTTCCTTTAAAAGGTCAACTATTGGCAATATATCAACACCACTATCGCCATGCTTAGTAAAATATCCAACTGTATACTCACTTTTATTACTTGTTCCGGCCACTAAATATCTTTTTACCTGTGCATAATAATAAAGTGTAGTCATTCTGAATCTAGGTTTAATATTAGATAAAGCTAAAATATTATCAGTTTTCTCCAATTTACTTAAAAACAGATCATATATACTGCTTAAGTCAACTTTTTTTGTTTCCAGGTTTAGAGCATCGGCAATGAGCCTTGCATGCTCCTCATCTTCAGGATTGCTATGACAGGGCATGATAATACCTAAAGCGCCATCTGGGAATGCTTTTTTCGCTAACGCTGCCACAACAGCTGAATCAATTCCTCCACTAAGTCCGAAAACTAAACCCTTTGATCCTGATTCTTCTACTCTATCCCTTATCCATCTGACAATATCATCGCATAGATTTTGTATATTGCTCATATGTTTACCTCCAGATTATTGATAAAAACAATATAGCATATTTTAGTAAACTAAGCAAATATTATTCGAAGATACCTGTGCTAAGATATCTTTCTCCACTGTCTGGAGCTATTACAACTACTCTTTTACCTTTTCCTAATTCTCTAGCCTTTTTAACAGCAGCAAATATGGCTGCACCTGAAGATATCCCTAAAAGCAATCCTTCCTCCCTTGCTAATCTTTTAGTCATTGCTATTGCATCCTCATCTTTTACTCTCTCTATCTCATCTATTATCTTTATGTCAAGGATTTCAGGTATGAAACCAGCCCCTATACCTTGAATCTTGTGGGGACTAGGGCTTCCTCCTGATAAAACCGGTGAATTATCAGGTTCAACTGCAATTATCTTTACATTTTCTAATTTTTCCTTTAATACTTTTCCTACGCCTGTTATTGTTCCTCCTGTACCAACACCTGCAACAAAAGCATCAATTATTCCATCCACTTGCTTTAAAATCTCAATTCCTGTAGTTTCCAAATGTTTTGCAGGATTATGCGGATTTTCAAATTGCTGAGGTATAAAATATTTATCATTTTCTTTAACCATTTCCTGTGCTTTCTCTATTGCACCTTTCATCCCTTTTTCTCCTGGAGTTAAAACAAGTTCAGCGCCGTAGGCTTTTAGCAGGTTTCTTCTTTCCACAGTCATAGTATCAGGCATTACTAATACAACCTTATACCCCTTTGAAGCACCTACCATGGCTAATCCAATTCCTGTGTTGCCACTTGTTGGTTCAATTATAATGGAATCTGACTTTAATTTACCTTCTACTTCAGCTTTTTCTATCATATTTAAAGCAATTCTGTCCTTTACACTGCTGCCTGGGTTAAAGTACTCAAGCTTTACAAGTACATCAGCACAGTTATCATCAGTTATCCTATTTAGTTTAACCACCGGTGTCTCTCCAATTAGCTCTACAATACTATTGACAACCTTCATATTTATTCCTCCTTAATTCCTAGTATTCCTATGTGTTTTTAAGTATATAATTTAAATTAATTTCTGTCAAGTGAATAAGTATGAACTTTTTTAGGAAAAGTATTATTTATATATTAAGATTTGATTTAATATATAATTTTATTCTAGGTGATTTTATGGACAATAAAAAAAGCAAAATAAAATTATTATTAATTGGCCTTATAATAGGATTAGTAAACGGGCTTTTTGGTTCTGGTGGTGGAACAATCGCTGTACCAGCCTTAGTTCTTATGCTCGGCTTAGATCAGCATAAGGCCCATGCTACAGCTATTAGTATTATATTCCCACTATCTCTTATTAGTTCTTTTTTATATTTTAGGCATGGTGTACTAAATTTAAAGATTGCAGCAATAGTAACTTTAGGAGGAATTATAGGTAGTTATATCGGTGCGAGAAATCTAACAAAAGTGCCAAGTAATATTCTCAGAAAGGTATTTGGGATTTTTATGATAATAGCAGCTATAAGGATGGTTATGATATGAAATTGTTCTTAATAGGTTTTTTGTCAGGAATAATAAGTGGCATGGGAATAGGCGGAGGAACAATTTTAATTCCAGGGTTAATAATATTTTCAAATCTAAATCAGCATCAAGCACAAGGGATCAATCTCGCTGTATTTATACCTATTGCTACTGTTGCCCTAATAACTCATTCTAGAAAAAAGAATATTGATCTAAGCACTGCCGCACCAATAATATTTACAGGATTAATAGGAGCATTTATTGGCTCATCTATTGCAGTAAAAATGACTCCTTCTTTCTTAAGAAAGGTATTTGCAGCCTTTCTATTTATTATGGGAGCATATGAAACCTTTGGAAAGAAAAAAAAATAGTCCCCTTGTATGGAGACCATTACTCACCTAATTCGACTAGAACACACACATTATATGCAATATTAAAGCCTAAGCTCTCTGCTTCTAGTACCACCTCTCCGTTTGCTGCACCTGGCTGGCACCATAAATAATCTACTCCCAATTTCTTAGCCCTAGGAAGCATATCAAGAATAGCAGCAGAAGGTATTATAAAATTTATGACATCTGGTTTCTTAGGAAGCTCTTCTAATGATTTATAGCATTTTTGTCCATGAATATCTTCATAATTTTGATTTACTGGATAAACCTCGTACCCATGCTGCACTAGTTTTCTCCATACCTTATATCCAAATTTATCTTTTTTGGCAGTGGCTCCAACTACTGCCCATACTTTTTTATCGAGCATTTCTCTTTTTAGTCTTTCACGATTCTCCACATAATCCCCTCCTATTTTTTGATATATACCCAATAAAGATTAAACTTAACTTCATAACGCCAATCTCATCTGGCTAGCTAATAACAAATACTATGCTATGATGCTTAGAATTTGTAAGCTTGTTCCGAGCTGAACTTGCTTTGCTAATAAACTCTTTAAGCCTCGACTAAATACAATCTATATTAACTGGCACATCAAGTTAATTTACTTTACAATATTGTTATCCTTCACAGAATAATATTCCTCTTCAAGCTCTTCACAAGCCATCCTAGAACTTGTCAATTCCGTAAGAAAATTAATTAAATTATTAACGTTTTCAGTTTCGCATAATACTATTATGTTTACCGCATCGTCATAGATTACGTCACTAATAATGTATTCAAATCTTAATAATTCATTTTCTACTTTCCCATAAAGAGTATAGTCAATCCTTACCTTTATCTTCTTAAATAATACCTTATCAACTATAAGACCTGCCTCAAGACCTATTTTAGCCCCCTTTGTATAGGCTCTCACTAATCCCCCTGCTCCAAGCTTTGTTCCTCCAAAATATCTTGTAACTACTACAGCTACATTTCTTAAATCTTCTTTTTTTATTACCTCTAATACAGGGATACCAGCCGTTCCACTAGGCTCGCCATCGTCGCTATATCTTTGTATATTGTTGTTTTCTCCATATACATATGCATAAACATTGTGCGTAGCATCTCTATGTCTTGATTTTATTTCCTGTATAAAATCTATAGCTTCTTCTTCGCTTGAAATAGGCTTTGCATAGCCAATAAATCTTGACTTAGTTATTATTATCTCATCACTTCCAAAACTATGTATTGTTCTGTACTTCATAAGCATTTTATATATCTCCTCCAATTCATAGTTAGATTATATCATTATTGAGCAAAAAAAATAAAGGGTAGATAAACTACCCTTATACCAAAATGGCTTCTTTTTCCTTCAGCTTTAAGAATTTCCTATAAGAAAGGCTTACTAAAGACTTATCTTGACTATATGTTATCATGTCAATAGCTTCTTCAATACTATAAAATCCTGCATCTAATATTCCATAATCTTTATTCACTACATAATTAGTGTCTTTAGAATCCATGATGAACCATGTTATTTCATTGCATACTGGTTGTTGCCTAGAAAAAGAATAAAATTCGTAACTAGTTTCTCCGGCTGTAGATATAATCTCCACATCAAGCCCTGCTTCCTCTCTGACACGCTCCATCGCTGTCTCAGAAGCTAAGAAACCATCACGAATTTTACCTTTTGGTAGAACCCATTCATTTTTATCGTTTTGCATAATGAAAACCTTATCCTCATGAAAAACTACACCGCCTGCGCAACTTCTAAAAATCATGGCAAACGCCTCCCCTCTTCTTATTATATTAATAATACAACAAGTTCTAAATAATTTCAATACTTTTCAGAAAATTTTATATTTCCTCAATATTAATATAACTTAAATCTATTCATTATATTCATAATTAATACAGCTTTGGGAAAAATATTTCTGACAACTTAAATTGGGGTGACTTTATGAACATTATATATCACTGTGTAGGAGGCTCTCATTCATCAGTATTAGCTGCTGCCATACATTTAGGTTTACTTCCTGATGACAGAAAACCAACAAAGGAAGACATACTAGGTATCTCTTTCTTTGACACATTATCTAAACAAGAACAAGGCAAAATATTACTAAGAGGATTAGATGAAAACGGAAATAAG
Source organism: Proteiniborus sp. MB09-C3 (assembly GCF_030263895.1). NCBI lineage: Bacteria > Bacillati > Bacillota > Clostridia > Eubacteriales > Proteiniborus > Proteiniborus sp. MB09-C3. The sequence goes on along the minus strand of NZ_CP127161.1, from coordinate 2,325,619 downwards.
GTATTTACATTAAGTAGACAATTTGCCCCTCATTTAGTATTACCTGCAATTGAAGATGCATATCAGTTAGGAGGAGGACAATTAAGTGATTTACTCCTTGTAAGTACTATGAGCCCCGTAAATTGGCTAATGAAAATTGGTGGTTTTTCTTCCAGAAGGCTACATTTAGTAGCCTTTGGAAGACCGATAGCTGCCTATGGCACCGCAAAAGCCTATGACAAGATTGCTCAATTAGTAAACAATGCTAAGAAGATGATTAATTAATCATCTTCATTATTGATAATAAAACTTTTATATTTTTCATATTCAATGGAATCTAACACTGTAGTGATTAGGGTTCCTTTTTCTTTATATTCAAAGCTGGCAACCTTAGTGTTATCAAATAAATAAGTAGACAAGCTGCCATCAGAGTAAGGTACCAATAATTCTACTTTGTAAAATTTTTGAGGTAAATTGTCTTGTATCATTTGAAGTAAAATATCTATATTGTATCCCGTTTTAGCAGATAATTTAATCATCGGCCCTGAGATATGAAGAATCACTTCATTTTCTGCAGCATCTGCTTTATTAAAAACCGTAATCATAGGTTTATCCAAAACCTCTAAATCCTTCAATATACTAAGTGTAGTTTTTATCTGGATATCTAAATCCTGATTAGTCATATCTACTACATGTAAAAGTAAATCAGCATATTGTACTTCTTCTAGTGTTCCTTTAAAAGCCTCAATTAGCTTTGTAGGAAGCTGACTTACAAAACCAACAGTGTCAGTTATTAGAAATCCTTGACCATTTGGAAGCACACTTTTCCTTAGGGTAGTATCCAATGTAGCAAACAGCATGTCTTTAACAAATACTTCCTTTTCTTCGCTATATTCTTCATCAAGTTTAATAAGACTATTCAATAAAGTAGATTTTCCTGCATTAGTATAGCCTACTAAAGCAACTATAGGTATCTCAGAATCCTGCCTTTTCTTTCTTTTTATTCTTCTTACACCCTCCAGTTCCTTCAGCTCTTTTTCAATATCGGCTATACGGCGAGAAATATGCCTTCTGTCAGTCTCAAGCTTTTGCTCTCCTGGTCCTCTAGTTCCAATACCTCCGCCAGTCCTAGACAGTTGATTCCCTAAACCAATTAGTCTAGGCAGCATATACTTAAGTTGAGCAAGTTCAACCTGAAGCCTCCCTTCCTTACTCGTGGCTCTTTTAGCGAATATGTCTAATATTAAGCTTGTTCTATCTATTATTTTTTTGTTTAATACTCCTTCAAGATTTCGAATTTGAGCTCCTGTAAGCTCATTGTTGAATACTACTGTATCAATATCTAATTCTTCACAGCATAAGGCAATTTCCTCAGCCTTTCCTTTTCCAATAAAATACGCCGAATCAATTCTATCCTTATTTTGAACCACATCACTTATTACTGTTCCTCCTGCTGCATAAACTAACTCCTTTAATTCATTCATAGAACTCTCAATATCAATATCAGTTTTCTTATCTAAATTCACCCCAACAATAAGTACTTTTTCTTGTTTATCAGTATTTTGAATATCGTACATTTTTTCACCCCATAAGAGCATTTTTTACTCATTTAGTAATCTTAATTATACACAATAATAGCGATATGATTCAAGGTTTATCATATTCTACATCTTATTCTACATCTATTATATTTGGAATGTCTCTTTCTGGTATAAAGACATAGCTCTCAGGCACATCTCCTACTATGATTGTCTCTGCTACTGGTATATTAGTAACTATTCTTATAACATCTGAAGCTAAAGGAACTATTACTCTTACTTCTGTAATTATAACTAGATATACCTTATGTATAGTCTGATTAATTCCAGATTCAACAAATTCTGTAGTAAAATCTACTGTAACCGTACCTTGAGGTACTATAGTTAAATTGATATAAGGGCCAGTGATTAAGTTTGAGTTAAGTGCATTGCCAATAGGTATCTTAACCTGTTTAGTAGCAACATTTCTAATATTATCTTGAACCTCTAATGCTACATCTGAAGCTATACTATTCATCATAATAGTATTTGCCTGCATCATAGTGACCTTACCTTCTTTATCAAAATTAACGAATATGAGATCTTTATATTTAATATCATCCTTTATTTTATTCTTAACTGCTTCATTTATTGCTTGTGTAGCTATTTTTCTAGCTTGAACCTCAGATACTGCAAGTAGAGTAGGTTTTACATTTCTATCTATCCATATAAACCCGTATATTGATAAAACCAAAATAATGACGACAATAATAAATACTTTTTTCTTTTTACTTCTTCTTCTCAAAAAAACACCCCTTCTATAATATATGTATTTTTTTTGAAATGTTTAAACTAATTATTTAATGTTGTATTTAATACAGTGGAACTTTTTTATTTTTACTCTAGTCATATTATCAATGAATGAAATTCACCAAATTATGGTATACTCCTACTATATTACTAAATTTCATAAATATAAAATTTCTCTGACTTATTTATGACAAATTTATTAATTTTCCAGAACGTACGTTCAACATTTGACTAATATTATTAACAAACTGCCAGTATTGTGGTATAATTTCTATGATATAGGTTCATGGCTCTTCTATCACCTATATATTTAAGGAGGTTAGTTATGACACAGGATAATTCAAGTAAAGATAATAGAAAAAAGAAAAAAAATAATGGAAAGAAAAAACTAAGTGCTTTTAGACTTATTATAGTATTCGTTTTAATGGCTGGATTCATTACAACTGGAATAGTTGGAGGCTATGTACTAGCAGTTATTAAGACTGCACCTAAAATTGATCCCACAAGTATTGACGATTTTCTACATCAGAGCTCCTATATACTTGATGAAAAAGGTAATGTAATAGAAAAACTGCTTACGGAACAAAATAGAACTTCAGTAACCTTAGATAAAATACCTAAAAATCTTCAAAATGCATTTATTTCAATAGAAGATGAAAGGTTTTATGACCACATAGGCGTTGACTTTAGAGGAATAATAGGTGCCCTAATAGATGATATTAAGGCCGGATCTGCAGCTAGGGGTGCAAGTACTATAACTCAGCAATTGGCTAGAAACCTATATTTGACAACTGAAAAAAGTTTAGAGCGTAAGATTAAGGAAGCCTATTTAGCAATTCAGATTGAAAAGCAGCTTACAAAGGATCAAATATTAGAAGCCTATCTTAATAGAATCTACTTAGGGCAAGGTGCATATGGTGTGCAGGAGGCTGCACAAACATATTTTTCAAAGGATGTAGGCGAGCTTACCTTAGCTGAATGTGCATTGATAGCAGGGATTACTAAAAATCCTAATAGCCTACCCCCTTATAAGCTTTACTTACCTGATGATGTAGATGAAGATGACGATGTAGTTGGGCAAGTGGATATCTTAGGAACTAGATATACTGCTATATTTAATCCTGAACCTATCAATAGGCAAAAAGTAATTTTAGGTAAAATGTTGGAACTTACAGATATTACGCATATTAGTAAGGAAGAATATGAAGAGGCTATGAATGAAGATATTAGAAGTGCCATTAAGCCAGGTAAGAGGGAGCTAATGGGGATCACTTCTTACTTCTCAGACTATGTGAAAACACAGGTCTTAAACGATTTAATGGAAAAGGCTGGATATACAAAGGAAGAAGCAGAAAAAGAGCTTTACACAGGTGGTTTAAAAATTTATTCTACTATGAACTTAGATATGCAGCAAAAAGTCGAAAAGGCATATGAGAACTTTGGAGAAATCCTAGTTGGTGGAAATTTAGATAAAATTAAAGCCCCTATTCTTGTTGACTGGTCTGTTGATAAGAATCAAAATATTATTGGGGATGATAAAAAAATAGTTCTTTATAAAGAATCAAATCTATTTGATGAAAGTGGAAATTTGATCATCGAAGCTGGAACCTATAATGCAACTGATGATGGAAATCTGATTATTAAAAACAGAAAACTGAACATTTATCCAAAAACTATTGACATTGAAGATTATTATACGATAGATGAAAGAAAAAACCTTGTTAAACATGTTGTAGGCTCTTTGGCACTTGCAATGGATAACTATGATGTTAGTGACAAGAAAGAACTTATTATTAAAAGTTCTTATCTAAATGACAATAAGGATTTCTATAAAATAACTGCTGATGGCACGCTATTAATAGATCCTAAATATTTTCAAAATAATGATAAGACTGGAGTTGTTCAGCCTCAATCAGCAACAGTTGTAATGGATTACAATACAGGTGAAATAAAAGCTTTAGTTGGTGGAAGAGATATTGAAGGTAGCAGGCTTTTTAATAGAGCACTTTCTCAGCGTCAACCAGGTTCTGCAATAAAACCTATTGCAGTCTATCTACCTGCGCTTGATAATGGGTTTACTGCTGCAAGTTCTATTGATGATATACCTTTTTATGATAATAATGGAAAACTATGGCCTAGAAACTGGTATACGGGTTATCGTGGTCTAATGACACTAAGGGAATCTGTAGAGCAATCTGTTAACGTAAACGCTGTTAAGACGTTAAGTAATATTGGTATTGATTTATCTAAAGAATATCTGGCGAAGCTTGGTATAATAAAAGAAGATGGAAAGGATAGTATCATAACTAGACAAGAAAATAAAGCAACTAATGATGAAAACTTATCTGCTTTAGGTTTAGGTGGGATGACTAGGGGACTCACTCCATTAGAGATAACCTCTGCTTATGGAGCTATTGCTAATAATGGTCTAGCTATAGAGCCTATAGCATATACTAAAGTGTTAGATAGATATGATAATGTCATCTTGGAGAATAAACCTCAGAAAACAAAAGTAGCATCCCCTGAAGCTTCTTATATCATGTCAGATATCTTAAGAACTACTGTATCAAATGGTATAGCTGGAAAAGCAAAGCTTAGAAACAAAATGCAAATACCAGTAGCTGGAAAAACAGGTACTACTCAAGATCAAGCTGATGTATGGTTTACAGGATATACTCCTTATTATGTTGCTGGAGTCTGGATAGGAAATGATTCTCCCAAAATTACAATGTCAAAAGGTAGTACACTAGCAGCTGATTTTTGGTCGTATATTATGACAAGTATTCATGAAGGATATGAAGCTAAAAACTTCCCTAAACTTGAAGAGAATATCGTGACTAAACAGATTTGTAAAATATCTGGTAAGCTTGCAACCGAAATATGCTCTCGTGATCCAAGAGGAAATACCACAAGAACTGAGATGTTTGTAAAGGGAACGGAGCCTACAGAAGAATGTGATATTCACGTAGAAGTTGCAATAGATACAAGTACAGGAAAGCTAGCTTCAGAAAATTGTCCTCCAGAATTAATTGAAAACAAAGTATTTATTAAGCGTAATCCAGCTTATAACCCTGAAGAACATAATGGACTAGTGCCAAAGGATTACCAATACACTGTGCCTACTGAAGAATGTGACATTCACTTTGCAAATAATGATGATAATAATGGTAATAATGATGATGAATGGTTTGATTGGTTTGATTACTGGTTTAACAATAACAACAACAATGAGAACAACGAGAATAACCAAAATGAAAACACTAACTCAGATTCTAACAATAATTAAGAATAAATAATATAAAAGCTAGAGATCATTTTAATGGTCTCTAGCTTTTATTAATTCAATCTGTTATGCTAGTTAATTTGCCTTACTTCTATTTACTATTTCCTTTAATGCTTTAGTTATTAATGGTGCTCCTTTAGTATATCTATCAACACCACAGATTTTTCCTATATCACCAATACCAACAATTAGAGGGATAGAAAAGTTATTCAGAATGTCTACTGTATCACCATATAATATTTTTGTATCTGTTTCATATCCATTCTTGTTTACAGCATTCTCTACAATCCTTCCAGTATGATCAATTGAAAAATCCACCTCTATACCTTTAACACCTTCAGTATTAGAAGCTACTGCTATAACTCCTAGTACTTCAATATCTGGATTTGTAAGTAAGTAAGCTAATGCCTCCTCTCCTTTTCCTTGTCTTGGATTACCTATATCATCAGCCATAACTACTACAGGATCATATAAAGCTTTGTCTATTAACTTTGCTATTTCTTCGCCACTTATTGGAGTAGGATTACCAGCAGATTTTGATATACATCTCCCCCCTATATTTATAGCAGCTTTTTCTACTGCCTTTTTAGCAATATCATCACCATCTGTAACCAGAATTATTTTTCTTTTCATCTTGTCTCCTTACTATTGCTTAGTTTTAGGGTTAAAAATAAGAGCCATAATATAGCCAAAGAAAATTGCTGCAGCCACTCCTCCAGCAGTTGCAGTTATTCCCCCTGTAAAAGCGCCTATTATACCATCCTTTTTAACTGCCTCAATTACACCCTTTGCCAATGAATAACCGAACCCTGGCAACGGAACTGTAGCTCCTGCGCCTCCAAATTCTACTATAGGCTCATATATTCCTACTGCAGTAAGTACAACACCAGATGTTACAAATAATACGAGTACATGAGCAGGAGTAAGCTTTGTAGTGTCCATGATTATTTGCCCAATTACACATATAATTCCTCCTACTATAAAAGCCTTAATAAAATCCATGAAAATCCTCCTCTATTTCTCATTACTAATGGTCACTGCATGCGCTATTCCAGGTATAGATTCACCTTGTTGTATTATAGTTGGTGAAAGAAGAGCTCCAGTGGAAACTAACATTATTCTTTTAAGTTTACCTGTTTTCAATGCCTTATAAAGATATCCCGCAAAGACGACTGCCGAACATCCACATCCACTTCCACCAGCATGAGTATCTTGCCTTTCTGCATCAAATATTTCAATCCCGCAATCCATAAATATATTTGATATATCATATCCTTCTTTTGCTATTAACTCCTCTGCAATATCCTTTCCTACAGCAGCTAAATCTCCTGTTATTATCATATCGTAATTTTCTGGTTTAAAACCAGTATCTCTAAAATGTTGAATTATAGTATCTGCAGCAGCAGGAGCCATAGCAGGTCCCATATTATTGGCATTAACTATTCCTGGATCAATAATCCTTCCTGTAGTCAAGTGAGTTATATAAGGTCCATTACCATAGGAGGATAGTACGGAAGCACCTGACCCTGTGACTGTCCATTGTGCAGTTAGAGGCCTTTGATTGCCATGCTCCAGTGGAAATCTATATTGCCTTTCTGCTGTACTAAAATGACTTGATGTGACACTTACAACTGTATCTGCAAAGCCCCCATCTATAGCCATTGCACCTAGACTTAAGGACTCCGTTTTAGTAGAGCATGCCCCATATAGACCAAAGAAAGGAATCTTTAACTCCCTTGCGGCATAAGATGAGGAGGTTATTTGATTTAATAAATCACCAGCAAATAAGTAATCTACTTGTGATGGCACTATTTTAGCATTATTTAGAGCTAATTTTACTGCTTCTAACTGTAATTTTGCTTCACTTTTTTCCCAGCTTTCCTCTCCCCATAAATCATCGTCTAATATGAGGTCAAAATAATCCTTTAAAGGGCCATCTCCTTCCTTCGGTCCTACTATGCTAGCTGTAGAAATTATAGAAGGTGGATTTTCCAAAACTACCGTTTGCTTTCCTAATCTCTTTTGAGCCAAGCTATTACCTCCTTATTTCTTTAGTAATAAATAAATAATACCAACCAATATTGAGCTTCCATATCCATATACTAATACAGGTCCTGCAATAACAAACATTTTGGAGGCTACGCCAAGTACAAAGCCCTCCCTTTTAAACTCCATTGCTGGTGATACTATTGAGTTTGCAAAACCTGTGATAGGAACTATGGATCCAGCCCCTGCTTTTTTGCCAAGCTTATCATATAATCCAAGACCAGTGAAAAATGCTCCTAGAAAAACTAATACTATAGCTGTTGCAGCAGCTACAGCTTTTTTATCTAGTCCATTATTTTTAAAGTAATTTGTTATAAACTGTCCCACAACACTGATTAATCCTCCGACAATAAAAGCCCAGATACAATTTTTCAGATAATTAGGCTTGGGCATTTTCTTCTTTACATATTCATAATAGTCTTTTTGATTTATTTTATCCATTAAATCCACCTACCTTTATCTAAGATTGTTTGTTTTTTGCTTTAGCTTTATTCTGCATATATGGTCATAAGGATGATAATGAGCCTCCTTATATCTAATTTTTTGGCTTTCAGTATTATCGTCAATATTAGACATATTGAAGCTTTTATGTCTGTTTTCCATAAATAATCATCGCCTTTCTCATAATTAGTGTTTTCCTATAATACTCCAACTAAAGAAAGAGCCCACCATCTTTCCCAAAGCAATTGCTATAAGTACTGCAATAATATATTTCTCAATTCTAACTCTTCTAAATAATACAGGCATAACATTTAGTACCTCTGCTAAAGCAGAAGCCAATAAACCAATAAAAGCACCTAAGATAAACCCAATTAGTATAAGAAATACCTTAGATTTAATTCCCACACTCCAACCCATCAAGGTTGATAGTGAGAAGACAGTCATTGAAGTGAATAAGATAATTTCATATAATCCAATTTTGTCTGATGTGTCAGTAACTTGTGCCAATCTTGGAACAATATCAAGAAGAGTTATAAAGGCTGCTGCTGCTGTACCAACTAATGCGCCACCAGATAGAGCAACTATACATAAAAATAATTGTTTTACCATAAATCCACCACCATGATGAGTTAATTATGTTTAGTTTTATCTAAAATATAATCATCAATATTTTTTTCATACATAAACATTTCAACTTCAAGTGGACTAGGTTCCTTTTTCCATTTCTTTTGAAATACATGATTAAAAAATGTAGCCATGCCCACACCAATTCCTATTGAATATGGTATTAACAATATAAGAGGTTTGTGGTTTTCCTCACCTGTAACCATACGATATATTATCTGTAATGATTTATCCATGTTTACATCAGCATGAAAATTTACTATGGCTAGGCCTGCTCCAAGGAAAAGAATAAAGCATACTATGACTGTCTTAATTATGCTAAATAGCTTACTCTCATTAGTATCTCCTTGGACATCTATTAATATCTCTGCCTCTCCCATTACTGTTAAATCTATATTTTCATCATACTTATATATTGTTTTAATAATTCTTAATGCTGGAATCACATCATTTATTTTTCTTCCAGATATATTGTGTACTTCCAGCTCTAATATAGATTTTTCTGCCTTTTTATCAGTACAAAATATTGAAGCAATATCTTTAATTTTAATTATCTGTCCTGGTTCTGCTGTAATTTTAGGTTCTATTTGTAAAAATACTTTTACATTATCGATAATAATTCCCCCCATTAATTTAAATTAATTACTAGCTTTGCCCTTTTAGGCTCTTCATTTGCTGAATTATAATTTTGATAGCAAAAATAGCTTACAATAATTATTGACAATACTATGAAACAAAATCCTATTAATTTTGCTATTTTAATCTTCATATATAATCAACTCCACTTAACTTAATCTATTGTATTTAACTAATAATAATTGCTATGTTATAATGCATCGAATTAACTTATAACTTTATTATGTACTAATACTGTTTTTTAATGCAAAAAAATAAAGGCATGATTTATCATACCTTTGTTAACATATCTCTCATGTCGTGAAGAACTCTTTTTTCAATTCTTGATACTTGAACTTGAGAAATCCCAAGCATATTGGCTATTTCAGTCTGAGTTTTATCCTTAAAATATCTCATAATGATAATCTGTCTATCTCTAGGCTTCAACTGACTTAAAATCTGCTTTAAAGTTATTTTATCTAAAACTCCTACATCCTCGTCTTCACTCGTCATAACTCTATCTATTAAATGTATAGGAGATCCATCGTTTTGATGAATCACATCATACAAATAATCAGGCTGAACATTTGAGTCCAAAGCCATTACAATTTCCTCTTTATCTACACATATCTCCTCAGCTATTTCCTGAATATTCGGCTCTCTCCCAAGCTCTTTTGCTAGCTTTTCCTTTGCAATATTAGCTTTCATAGCTGTCTGCTTTAAAGATCTACTAACTTTTATTATTCCATCATCTCTTAAAAATCTTTTTATTTCTCCAATTATCATGGGAACTGCATATGTAGAAAATTTCACATCATAGTTAATATCAAATTTTTGAATTGCTTTTAATAGACCAATACAACCTAATTGATACAAATCTTCAGGTTCATGTCCACGATTTACAAATCTTCTAAGTACACTTTTTACAAGACCAAGATTATGGTTTACCAATAAAGTTTGTGCATTTTCATCACCTTGTTGGGCTTTTTTTATTAAATTCATTGTTTCAGAGTGACCTAACAAGCCATAATTATTTTTTTTAACAGAGCTTGTTTCCATATTATCTATTCCTCAACTTTTACACTTCTAAAAACTTTCACCATTTTAATCTTGGTTCCCTTCCCTAACTCTGAAAATAGTTCTAGTTCATCCATGAATGTTTCCATAACAGTAAAGCCCATTCCTGATCTTTCAAGCTCTGGTCTTGAAGTATAAAATGGCTCAGTAGCCTTATTTATATCTTCAATTCCTACTCCCTTATCTTCAACAATAATCTCAATTTTATTATCTTCAATTTTACACTCTACAATCACTGTACCAATTTTATCTTCATATCCATGAATTATTGCATTTGTAACAGCTTCTGAAACAGCAGTCTTCACATCTGATAATTCTTCAATGGTTGGGTCCAACTGAGCTGCAAAAGATGCTACTACTACTCTAGCAAAGGACTCATTCTGTGATTTGCTAGGGAATTCTAATCTCATACTATTTTGTATCATACTGACCATCACTCCTTTTAGATATTAACAGGAATATCATCTAAAGTATTGTACATTTGCACAATCTTTAGAATACCTGACATCTTTAGTATTTTTTCAACTCTTGAAGATGCATTTATTATATAAAGCTTACCACCGTTATCAGAAACATTTTTATATCTTCCCATTATCAAACCAATACCTGAACTATCCATAAAGTTCAATTTTTTTAGATCTAGGACAATATGATCTAGTCTCCTTTCAAAATATATCTTATCTATCTCCTTTCTAATTTCTTCCGCCGAATGATGATCAAGTTCACCATTAAAATTTACAATAAGCATCTTATCTCTTGTATCAAGTGAAATCCTCAAAAATATCTCCTCCTCTACTCAGCCATATATCTTTAGTGAGTTATTCTCTAAACAAGTCTAATTTTCCTTCAATGAAAAATGTATTGTTTTGTATATTAATGTATTAAATTGTATTTTTCTTAAAAATTTTCAATGCCTTATTTAGATTATTTAAAGACACAATAAAAGGACCTCTCGGTCCTTTTATAAAATACCATATTATTTTATAATATTTTTACATGCAATGATTACATGGCTAAGCAGTATAGCCGATGTTACGCTGCCTACTCCCCCAGGAACTGGAGTAATAGCTTTTACGTTTTCAGCTACATTATCATAATCTACATCACCACATATTTTTCCTTCACCTGCATCATTAATTCCAACATCTATCACTATACTATTTTGACTAAGATATTCTTTTCCAAGCATTTTCGCTTTACCTACTGCTGCCACAACTATATCTGCATTTGCAGTTACTTCGGGTAAGTTTTTAGTTTTTGAGTGGCATATGGTAACAGTAGAGCTCTCGCCTAGAAACATCATGCTAAGTGGTCTCCCAACTACCATACTTCTATTAATAATAGCTACGCTTGCTCCTACTAGTGGAACATTGTAGTGCTTTAAAATCTCTACTACGGCTTTTGGAGTACATGGAACAAAACCATCTAGTTCCCCTTCGAAAACCTTTTCAAGATTTATTGGATTCATGCAATCAACATCTTTTCTAGGATCTATTATATTCTTTATAATCTCATAATCAATATGATCTGGCAATGGTCTAAACATTAAAATTCCATGTATATTATCATCTTCATTTACTTTTTTTAAGAGTTCAACAAATTCGTCCATTGGAGTATCTGCTGGTACTTTAAAAACACGAGCTTGTATTCCTACAGACTCACAGTTTTTTATTACGCCTTTTTCATAGGAAATGTCATCAGCTCTATTTCCCATTCTAATAATTCCTAACGTTGGAATAATACCCTTTTGCTTTAGTGACTCAGCGTCTGATTTAATTCTTTCCTTTATTGTCTTTGCCACAGGTGCTCCTTTTAAGATTTCAGCCATATGTAAATCCTTCCTTTCAATTATATATTTGAAAAAGTAATTACCGATGTATATTTCTTTAAAACAAGCCATTCTCTTTAATTTTAACACAATAGAAGACTTTTATTCAACCCAAAACACATCTTTTCAAATTTAAAAAGTTTTATTAGGGTTTATAAAAAATTCAAACTCCAATAAAACTTTCTAAATAAGCTAATGAATATACCTTAATTTCCAATTATTCTTCTTGCAGTAACATACCTTTTCCCATAATAAGAGGAATTTATTTCGTCTATTTTAACCTTTTTAGAACTAGTAGAAGCATGTATCATCTTTCCATCACCTATATACAAACCTACATGAGATACTCCCTTACCATTAGTATTAAAGAATATTAAATCACCAGCTATTAAATCTTCTTTTTTCACAAGTACTCCGGAACTAGCCTGTGAACTAGATGAACGTGGTAGCTCTACTCCTATTTGTAAAAAAATAGAGTAAACCAAGCCTGAACAATCATAACCTTTTTTTCCTGTATCCCCATAGACATATGGCTTCCCAATAGAATTATATGCGTATTCTATTACTTTACTAACATTGGTAGTACTTTTTCTATTAAAGGTAGATCTTGAAGCTTGTACATTTTCACTATTAAGAGAAACTAGAAGAGGATTTACTAAAAACTCGTTTCCTTCCTCATCTAATACTATGTATTGATTGTCTTTAAAATCTTTTATGTATAATATATCTAGCTTTTTAATATGTAAATACTTATTTTCACTATTTTTTACAGTTAAAGTTGCTGTAGCTGTAGCTTGAGAAATGTTTTCCTTTTCTATAAAGCCTTCTTCTATTGACGAAAGAAGTACATATCCCTTTTTATTATCTTCAGTTCTAAATAAACCGAATTGATCCTCTAGACTTTCTGGATAAAGAATCTGGTTTGGCATTAGTTCCTTTAATGGATTAGAATTTATATTTGGCTCCAGATACATAACTGCTGCTTCGTTCTTTACTCTAAATATTCTGGTCTTTTTCGTAACTATAAGTAGGTCTTGCTTGTCCCCATGATATATGTCATCATCTTCATTGATTATATACTGACTTTCATTTTCCTCAGAAATGTATACCCTTGACCCCTGTGAAAAACTTGTAACACATTCACCATCTTTATTCACCAATACTGCATTTTTTATAAATACCCCCGTGTCTCCAAAAGCTGTACTTGTTACAAACATCAAAGCAGCAACAGTAAAAGCTGCAGCGCATCTTTTCACTAGCTTCACATCCCCTCCGTTAGTTAAAAAACAAATAAGTATAGACAAATATCTGATTATTACTATTATATTACATTGATATTTCGTTGGCAACATTAAGTTTCATATCCTAACTAAAAGTATAAAATAAGAACAGCTTATTGGCTCCTAAAAGCTACAACTTGCTTCTCCTATACTGGCCCAATAATAAAAGAAAACTCAATGCCTTGAAAGCATTGAGTTTTCATGATTTAAATCAAGTAAGTCTATAAGCCGAGTTCTGTATCAAATGATCATCTATCTAGACCTATTGTTGCCAATAGGTTCAAGCGACCTACCATTGGGATGACGACGGGCAGCCGTCTTTTCTAGTCCCTACTTGGTCTTGCTCCAGATGGGGTTTACATAGCAGACTAGTCGCCTAGCCTCTGGTGAGCTTTTACCTCACCTTTCCACCCTTACCAGATAACATCAATATGAGTTATTTCACTACAAAATCAGTAATCATACCGATAGAGAGTTCTGGCGGTATCTCTCTGTTGCACTTTCCTTGGGGTTGCCCCCACTGGGTATTACCCAGCACCCTGCCCTATGGAGCTCGGACTTTCCTCATGCGAATACATGCGATCATCTGACTTACTTAATTATTCAATTAACATAATATAATATAGCATAATACTGTGTTTAATGTCAAATGAAAATAATTGAATTAATTCCAATCATTTAAGTGTATATTAATATATCTTATAAAAATGGCTGTATTGCTAATACCGTATCCTATGATTCCTTATAGTATAGTATTCTTCCACAATTATCACAATAGGTTATTTCATCTTTATTTTTTAACTTAGACATTATGAATAAAGGTATAGTCATATGACACCCATTGCATTTACCATCATATACTTGAGCCAATACTTTCCCCTTACTTGCTTTTAGTGTAGTATATTTTTTTCTAAGATCCTCGCTTAATCTAGATGATATTTTACTAATTATTATTTTTTCCTTTTTAATCTCAAGCTTTATTTGAGACGATACAGATTCACATTCTTTCATATTGTTATCTTTTTCTTCTTTAAGCTTATTATATATATCGACTACTTCCATTAGCTCTTGTCCTAATTTTTCTGTCTCTTCCATTAAAATCAATATTTCTTTCTCTAATTTAATAAACTCCTTTTTAGTATCCTGTGCTTCTTTATTCATATATGTCAATTGCTTTAAGTCTGAAATACTACCATCGTAGAGCTTCCCTTCAATATCGTTAAGCTTGAATAAAATTTGCTCTAACTTGCTGTTAGATCTTTGTATTTTCAGTTCATTTACTTCTTTTCGAGTCTTTTTGTTGGTTACGTCATATTCTACCTGACGTAGTTTAACTATTAAATCATCCATTTTCTTTTCATTTTCAATTTCCTTAAGCTTTTGTATTAGTTGTGCCAATCTCCTATCATGTTGTTGCATGCTCCATAAAAGCTTTAGCTGGCTCATCTTTCGACCCCCTTAAGGCAAATAAAAGATAAAATGCAATTAAATAGTCATAAAAGGAATACTTTTTTCACTATAGCTTAAAACCTGCACTTCTTTTTTTAGAATATCATCCAAAAAACTCCTTATATATGGTAATACTACCTTTTCAGTATAAAAATGACCTGCATCTATTAATGATATACCTTCCTCTAAGGCAAGTTGAGCATCGTGATATTTTATGTCTCCTGTAATATATACGTCAGCTTTTTTAGAATATACGTCCTTTAGAAAATCAATCCCACTTCCTCCACAGATTGCTACTTTTTTTATTAATTTATCAGGACTTCCATATAATCTTACACTATCACAGTCTAATATTTCCTTAGTCAATAGTGCCATATCATATAAGGTCATTTCCTTTTTTATTTCTCCGACTCTACCATATCCATACTCCTTGCCTTTGTTATGAAGATTATATACATCATAAGCTACTTCTTCATAAGGATGGGCTTTAAGCATTGATTCAATTACGGTATTCAAATCCTTTTCACTTACTATAGTTTCAACTTTTTCTTCTTCAACATATTCCAATTTGTTAGACTCACCTATAAATGGATTAGCCCCTTCCCTAGGCATAAAAGTGCCTGTCCCTTTTGTACTAAAAGTACAGTGACTGTAATTTCCTATAAATCCCCCTCCACTTTCTGCCATAGCATTTCTAACTATATCACTATGAGAGGTAGGTACATAAACAGCTACTTTATATAGCTTCTCTATATAGCTCTTAGTTAGTATTTTCGTATTAGATAGCTTGAATTTATTGGAAAGTATTTCGCTAGTTCCATTTTCTGCTGAATCTAGATTGGTATGCATACTATATACTATTATATCATTTTTTATTAAATCTGTTATCATTTTACCTTTAATATTATCTTGTGTAATAGATTTTATTGGTGTGAAAAAAAAGGGATGATGAGATATTATCATATCTATATTATTATCGAGCGCATATTTTACCGTAAGAGGGCTAACATCTAAAGAAATTAGAATTCTTTTTATATCACTATCTAAGCTACCTATTTGCAAACCCGAATTGTCCCAGTTTTCTTCTATTAGTTCAGGAGGAGCTATACTGTTTACTAAATTCACAATATCTCGTGCTAACATAAATCATTTAACACCTCCTTGTACCCATCATATTTAGTCTTTAAATACTCATATCTAATCTTGCCTTCTACGGCTTGATTATCTTTCAATGTACTTAGCACCTTCTCTGTTTTTCTAATCTTATTGTCTAGAAATTCCTTGAGATGCTTATCTTTATTTTCAATTAACTTTTTACCGATTTCATAGAATATATCCTTATCTATCTTATCTTCTCCATGGGTCACTAGCATAATTTCGTATATTTTGCTTCCTTCTTTAGCAAGCTTCTCATCTATAATCTTATATTTATTGTCATATAAATACTTTCTAAGATCCTCTGATGCTGACATGGGTTGAAGTATAAAACGCTTTACAGTTTCTGTAATGTCTTTGGAGTTTTCAAGTATCTCTGCGATTAGAAGTCCTCCCATGCCCGCAATAATAATGGTATCTACTTCATTAGGATATAAGCATTTAAGTCCATTCCCTAATCTAGTCTCTATAGTCTCTCCATAATATTTTTCGTCAATATATGAACTAGCATTTTTAAGTGGTCCAATGTTGATATCTGTTGCAATAATCTTGTTAGATATCTCTTTATCTACAAGGTAAACAGGAATATATCCATGATCAGTTCCTATATCTGCCACTAAAGCTCCCCTAGGAACATAGTCTGCAATAGCTTGCAGTCTTGGAGATAATCTCATACTTCTACTCCTTTAACATTTATTCTTTAGTCTTGGTAACTCATTAACAAATTCATAAAAGTCACTTATGCTTCCTCTATAATCAGGTATATATACTGGTGATTTTCTATCTATCAAACAGTCCTCTATTAAAAATGTTTTTAGTCCAAGTTTTGAAGATATTATATCCTCCTGTACGTCATTTCCCACCATCATAACATTATCTGGCTTCTTGTTTATCAACTCCAATATTTCTTCGTAATATTGTATATTTGGCTTACAATAATGCATGTTTTCATAGGTTGTTATTAATTTAAAATCATCAGCATTAAGCCCAGCCCAATCTATTCTATGAAATATTGCTTCTTTAGGAAATAAAGGATTAGTTGCAACTACCAGATTATAGCCTTTGTCCTTTAATATTTCAATAGACTCCTTAACTACAGGATTTGGATTTACTGAATCTTTAAGATTTACAAAATCCTTATTATAGAATTCGTCAAATATTGGGAATAATTCTTCAAGATTTCGTTCTATTCTAGTTTGAAAATCTTCGAAAAAACAATCCTTATTAGTTTTCTCTTTCTGTGTATTACAAATCATATACTTGGTAGAAGCCCAAACAGCCTCCTGTAATACTCTTGGCTCAAAAATAGATTCAAATTTATTACATAACTCATTGAAATATTTCAATGTAAATATCTCTATATCTAACGGAAGAAGTGTTCCATCTAGATCAAATAATAAAGTGTCTATCATTTCAATCCTCCATCTAAAATTTAAAAATCATAATTAAAGATTCGCGCAAATGCGAATCTTTAAAACTAAGTTCAATCAAAGTTTATTCTAGAAAATCCTTAAGTTTTTTACTTCTGCTTGGATGTCTTAGTTTTCTTAGAGCTTTTGCTTCTATTTGTCTTATTCTTTCTCTCGTAACATCGAACTCTTTTCCTACTTCTTCAAGAGTTCTAGCTCTTCCATCATCAAGTCCAAATCTAAGTCTTAAAACTTTCTGTTCTCTAGGTGTAAGAGTATCTAATACTTCCATTAGTTGTTCTTTTAATAAAGTAAATGTAGCAGCTTCAGCAGGAGCCTGTGCTGCATCATCTTCAATAAAGTCACCCAAATGACTATCCTCTTCCTCTCCAATTGGAGTTTCAAGAGAAACAGGTTCTTGAGCTATTTTCAATATTTCTCTAACTTTTTCTTCATCAAGATTCATTTCTTTAGCTATTTCTTCAGGAGTAGGCTCTCTACCTAAGTCCTGTAAAAGCTGTCTTGAAACCCTTATTAATTTATTTATAGTCTCTACCATATGCACTGGTATTCTAATAGTTCTTGCTTGGTCAGCTATTGCTCTAGTTATGGCTTGCCTAATCCACCAAGTTGCATAGGTACTGAACTTAAATCCTTTTCTATAATCAAACTTTTCTACTGCCTTTATCAATCCAAGATTACCCTCTTGAATAAGATCCAGAAATTGCATTCCTCTACCTACATATCTTTTCGCAATACTTACTACTAATCTTAGGTTTGCTTCTGCAAGCCTTCTTTTTGCTTCCTCATCTCCTTGCTCCATTCTCTTAGCTAGTTCAGTCTCTTCATCTGCATCTAGCAATGGAACCTTTCCTATTTCTTTAAGGTACATTCTAACAGGATCATCAACACTTATTCCTTTTGGAGGCGATAGATCTTCTTTTTCAATATCAATTACTTCTTCGTCTTCCACATCTTTGTCAATCAGTATATCTTCCTCTTTATCTCCTACTATGTCTATTCCCATTTCTTCAAAATTTTGATATACCTCGTCTATTTGATCAGTATCTAGATCTAATTCCTCAAGAGTATCCATTATTTCTTTATATGAGAGCATTCCTTGCTTTTTTCCCTTATCCATTAAGCCTTTAACAACACCTATGCTTGGTTCTTTTTGTTTTCCAAAATTGCTCATTTCAGTCCCCTCCCTTCAGCAAAGACTACTGATGTAGCTTTAGTTCTTTGTCTATTTCGATTAATTCTAAACATAATTCTCTTATTAATTTTTCAACATCTCCTTTAATCCTTGCCTTATTATTCTGAATATCGGCTATTTGTTCCTTAATGTCATTTTTTCTAATTTTCAACTCATAGTAATTTATCTTTTTTATATAGTCTTCTACAGCCTTAATTTTTTCGTCCTCACCAAAGTCGGACTCAAGATTAATTACTTCCTTTAGCTTCTCCAGTTCTTCTCCTTCAAAATGAATAGTGATTTCGTCTTGGTGGATTTCTTCTTCATTATTGTAAATATCAAAAATAATCTCAGCAGCTCTTCTATATACTTGTTCTAGAAAATCATCAGGTCTAAACCTATCTTTTATATGATCAAATATTTTTTTGTCTTTGATTAAAAAGTTTAGTAAATTCTTCTCAGCCATCAAATGTCCTGGCTCAAGATTGTATTTTACAGGCAAAATGTTATATTTATTAGTATTCCTATAATTAGTATTAATATACTTGTCCTTAATGGCTGAATTGGTCTGTCCTCTTTGTTTTTCTCGTATTTCTTCCCTAATTGCATCTATAGAAATATTTGTTTCTAAAGACACTTTATTAATATAGGCATCTAATTCTATAGGACTCTCAATTTGTTTAAGCATATTAGATATTTCTTTAGTAAAATCTATTTTCCCTTCTAAAGTATTTAGATTATATCTTTTTTTATAAAATAAAATCTTAAAGTCTAAATAATTAAGGGAATTATTTAAAAAATGCTCAAATCTATTGCTTCCATTTTCTTTAATAAAATCATCTGGGTCCTTCCCATCAGGAAGAAATATTACCTTAGCATTTATTTTTTCCTCTTTCATTATGTCCAATGCTCTACTTGCTGCATTTAATCCTGCATTATCGGAATCATAGCATATATATATATCATTGCTATACCTCTTTAATAGCTTAGACTGATTAGCAGTTAAAGCAGTTCCCAGAGATGCAACTGAGTAATTTATTCCATTTTGATATAGTGAAACGACATCCATATATCCTTCTACTAAAATTATTCTATTTCGGCTATACTTCTTTGCAGTATTCAAACCATAAAGATTATTTCCTTTTGAAAAAACAGGTGTATCAGGTGAGTTTAAGTATTTTGGTTGAGCATCAGCAATTGTTCTCCCCCCAAAACCGATAACACGTCCCCTAGTATCTATTATGGGGAACATCACCCTTCCTCTGAATCTATCATAATATCTGTTTCCATCACTATGCTTTATAACTAAGCCCGCTTTTTCAATTTGCTCTTCTGAGTATCCTTTTTTTAGTAGAAATGATAATACTCCATCCCAGCTATTTTTTGCATATCCAATTCCATATGCCTTTATTGTTTTTTTGTTTATCCCTCTATTATACAAATACTTTAATGCATTATTGTCATCTAGCAAATTGTCAAAGAAATATCTTGCTGTCTCTCTATTTATGTTTAAGATTATTTCTTTTTCTCGTTCCGTCTTAGAATCAACATTTGCCTCCTTTTCGTCTAGCACTATATTTGCTCTATTTGCTAATAGCTTAAGTGCTTCTACAAAATCTAAGTTTGCATATTTCATAATAAAAGAAATAGCATCTCCACCTTCGCCACATCCAAAACAGTGATACATCTGTTTAGAAGGAGATACAGAAAATGAAGGAGTCTTTTCATTGTGAAATGGGCATAGTCCAACAAAATTTGAACCAGTACGTTTAAGCGTAACATACTCCGAAATAACATCTACTATGTCGTTACTTTCTCTAATTTCTCTTATAATATCTTCATTAAAAATATAAGGCATTTAAACCACCTTTGTTTTACTATTCGTCATAAAATTTCATTTTCCTTCTAAATAATTTAGTCATTTTATATTCTATTCTCATTCTTAAACAAATCAAAAATATCTAGATTTATATTCGACATATTTCTCTAATATCCTTCTTTTTATTATTTATTCCATGATTTAGGTATAAAGATTTGCTTATATTTATTTATAACGTATCTATCCGTCATCCCTGCAATATAGTCACATATTATATCCTCTCGACTGCAATCTAAATCCTTATAGAAATTTTTGTGCTCTTTAGGCAATTCATCAAAATTTTCCATATAATACTCATACAATAATTTTATTATTCTCTTTGCCTTCTCCTCTTCACCTTTTGCTTTTTTATTTAAATAGACGTTTTCAAACATGAAATCCCTTAATTTATCTGTATAAAATTTAACTTCTTCACTCATGCCAATTCTGTTGCTGTTATGGCTGTTTAGTATAACATCTCTTATCATTGTGTTTATTCTTTCTCCATGCTTTAATCCTAATACTTTTATGCAATCCTTAGGCAGCATGTCTTCTGAAATAATGCTTGCTCTTAATGAGTCATCTATGTCATGATTAATATAGGCAATTCTGTCAGCAAATTTGATTATTTGCCCTTCTAAAGTCATAGCTATTGAATCCCCTGTATGATTTAAAATTCCATCCCTTACCTCATAGGTTAGATTTAAACCCTTTGATTCTCTTGAGCTCTCAAGCAAATCTACTACTCTAAGGCTTTGAACATTATGCTTAAAGCCATTTTGATGGATCTCATCTAATACATTTTCTCCTGTATGTCCAAAGGGAGTATGCCCTAAATCATGACCTAATGCTATGGCTTCAGTTAAATCTTCATTTAATCGTAATGCCCTTGCTATAGTTCTAGAAATTTGAGCTACTTCCAATGTATGTGTTAGTCTAGTTCTATAGTGATCACCTTCAGGTGCAATAAAAACCTGTGTTTTATGTTTTAGTCTTCTAAAAGCTTTTGAATGAATAATCCTATCTCTATCTCTTTGAAAGTCAGTTCTAATAGTACATTTTTCTTCTTTTGTTATCCTTCCTTTTGAGTTCTTACTTAGAGCTGCATACTTTGATAGAACAATACCTTCCATTTTCTCCGCTTCTAACCTAAAATACATAAATATGCCCCTTCTCGAAATATTTAGTATCTTGATTGTAACCAATAATGATAATTTTATTATATATATACCACAAATATATTCATAATCCTTTAACGAATTAAAACTTTATAAAGTTTTAATATATTTTTATATTTGTATGATATTCTAAAACAGTCTCGAAGCACAAATTTATTTGCTCGTTAGTGCTCACATAAATTCGGTCCTAAGAGACACCCTGTCATAAACCTAAAACATGGTGAGTGATAAAAAATGAGTACCGCATATTAATGTAGTACTCATTTTATTTTTTCTATATATCACTTTTTAGTTTTTTCATCTCTAATATTATTCCCGCTGTTTCTTCAACAGCCTTAGTCGATACATCTATAACAGGACATCCTAGTCTTTTCATGATTTTATCTGAATACTCTAGCTCAGACTTAATCCTATCCATGCTTGCATAGTTAGCATTGTTGCTTAGTCCCAAAGCTCTTAATCTTTCTTGCCTGATTTCATTTAGTTTAATTGGATTGGCTGTCAATCCAATTATTTTTTTTGGATCTTGTTCAAATAATTCATCTGGTGGTGGTACCTCTGGCACTAATGGAACATTGGCAACTTTTAGGTTTTTATGTGCCAAATACATACTAAGAGGTGTTTTAGAAGTTCTAGAAATACCTATTAGTACAATATCAGCCTTCTTTATGCCCCTTGTATCCTTTCCATCATCATATTTTACTGCAAATTCTATAGCTTCTACCTTTCTAAAATACTGCTCGTCTAATTTTCTTATTATTCCTGCCTCTCTCTTTGGTTCCATACCAACAATATTCCTAAGAGAATCTAGTACTGGAGTTAAAAGGTCAACGGCCTGAATATTATACTCCTTTGCTTTTTCTAATATAAAAGCCCTCAATCTTTCTATTACAATAGTAAATACTATTATACACTTTTCATGTTTTGCTTCCTGAAAAATTTCTAATATTTGTTCTTCATCTGTAACAAATGGAAATCTTCTCGTCTCGTATTTTCCTGAGTTAAACTGACTAATAGCTGCCTTTGCGACTTGTTCACCAGTTTCACCTATAGAGTCAGATAATACGTATATTATGGTATTGTTACCCATTTTTACCCTCCTAACTATTATTGCACAAGTCTACGAATACTCTTACAATATTGGTTTTAGAAACCCTTCCAATTATTTTATACCCACTTTTATTGTTTAATTTAATCTCTTCAACTATTGGTAAGCTATCAACCTGATGCTCAATAATTTTAGTTGCTGCATCTAATACGCTTTCTTCAGGTGAAAGGGTTATTATATTTGGCATTCTTGACATAATAACCCCTAAAGGAATTTTATTTAAATCCATTCCTCCAATTGCATTTTTTAGAAAGTCTTTTCTGGATACTACACCTGTTAATAATCCGTCTGATGTAACATAAACTGAACCTACATCTTCAAGAAATAAAGTAACTATGGCATCATATACTGTAGTCTGCTCATCAACTATTATAGGTACCGATTTAATATCTGATACACTCATACTTTTTATCTGTTCTGAGAAAAAGCTAAAGGCTTCCTTCCCACTATAGAAATAACCCACTTTTGGCCTTGCATCAAGTATCCCTGACATTGTCAATATGGCCAAATCTGGTCTTATAGTAGCTCTAGTAAACTTTAGTTTTTTAGCTATTTCTTCACTAGTTATTGGTTGACTAGCCTTGACTATATCTATTATCTTTTCCTGTCTTTCTGAAAGCTGTATATCAATCACCCCTTTAGTTCTTGGGTATATTCTAAAGCTATTTTATCAGAATTAACTAAATAAATCCATAGGTACATGGCAAGCATTGAAAATAATAGACCCTTCGTTCTACTCAGGTTGACTAAAAAAAGCTCTAAACATTATTTAAAGCTACTATTATGTCATCCTGTCCCTTAGGCGAAGGATCTAAAAGTAACGTGTGTATATTATTGTTAAAACTCTAGTTTTTCTTCTAGCAATCTTTCTAAATCCTCTATATTAACTCTTTGTTGCTCCATTGTATCTCTATCTCTTATGGTTACACAGTTATCTTCAAGCGAATCAAAATCAAATGTGATACATAGAGGAGTGCCTATTTCATCATGTCTTCTGTATCTCTTTCCTATACTGCCAGCCTCATCATAATCAACCATAAACTTCTTTAAAAGCCTATTATATAGTTCAAGTGCTGGTTCACTTAATTTTTTCGTAAGTGGAAGGACTGCTGCTTTAAAAGGAGAAAGTGCTGGATGTAATCTTAATACTAATCTTTCGCTTCCATCTTCTAGTACTTCTTCATTATATGCTTCTATAAAAAGAGCTAATAAAACTCTCTCTACTCCAACTGAAGGCTCGATACAGTATGGGATATACTTTTCATTTGTAACAGGATCTATATAGCTTAATTCCTGTCCAGATACATTAATATGTTGTTTAAGATCGAAGTCGGTTCTATCTGCAATACCCCATAGTTCTCCCCAGCCAAATGGAAATAGATACTCTATATCCGTTGTTGCCTTGCTATAGTGGGAAAGCTCCTCTTTTTCATGATCCCTAAGTCTCATATTCTTTTCAGACATATTTAAGCTAAGTAACCAGTCCTTACAGAATTCTCTCCAGTAATTAAACCATTCTAAATCCTCACCAGGTTTACAGAAAAACTCAAGTTCCATCTGTTCGAACTCCCTAGTTCTAAAAATAAAATTACCTGGTGTTATTTCATTTCTAAAAGACTTTCCTATTTGTCCTATGCCAAAAGGTATTTTTTTTCTGGAGGTTCTAGCTATATTTTTAAAATTGACAAAAATACCTTGAGCTGTTTCAGGTCTTAGATATATCTCTGATTTTGAGTCTTCAGTTACACCTTGAAAGGTCTTAAACATAAGATTAAATTGTCTAATTGATGTGTAATCAAAAGCACCGCATTCAGGACATTTTATATCGTTATCCTTTATATAATTCTCCATTGCTTCATTAGACCATCCATCAACATTAACCTGTTCTTTCCCTGATTTAATAATATGGTCCTCTATAAGCTTATCTGCTCTAAATCTAGCCTTACATTTCTTACAATCCATCAATGGGTCACTAAAGCCTCCAACATGTCCTGAAGCAACCCACACTTGAGGATTCATTAAGATTGCAGAATCAAGCCCTACATTATATGTAGACTCTTGCACAAACTTTTTCCACCAAGCTTTTTTTACATTATTTTTTAGTTCTACCCCTAGAGGGCCATAATCCCAAGTGTTTGCTAATCCGCCATAGATTTCAGATCCCGGAAATATAAAGCCTCTAGACTTAGCAAGAGACACTATTTTCTCCATAGTTTTTTTGTTCTCCATTTTCAATTCCTCCTTTTTAGAAATAAAAAAAGTAACCACATCCCGATAGGGACGAAAGGTTACTTCCGCGGTTCCACCCTACTTGATACCCTTATGGATATCCACTTAGTAGACATTGCTCTAAAGCTCCATTAACTAAGTAATTATATCAGTTTTTCACCATACCTGACTCTCTTTAATAATTATTCTTAGTAAATTTCTTTATCATTGCAACAGTTTTATATTTTTAATTCACATTCTAGCAAAAACATTTTATATTGTCAATACTAGTCTTCTGTTTCTTTATCATCTGATGTGTCTTTTGAAGTGGCGTTAAATCTATCTTCTTTTTTAAATCCTTTTTTTACTTTATCTACTGTTTTTTCTGCCATTTCATTTATATTTATTATTTCTCCATCTTCCCTAGTAATCTCTATACTGCATTTCGAGATTACTGCTGCAGTAAGACCTAATGCAGTTAATGGCAATGCCAGTATAACTCCTATAGCTCCAGCGGTAACTGGTAAGTTTACAATAGTCTCTCCATCCTTTTTAACTACTATCTTTGTCACATTGCCTTTCCTAAGAATTTCCTTAAGGCTCTCTACTATTGCTTCTCCCTTATTAGATAAATTGTCAGTCCAGGTGTTTTTGTTATCCTCAATATCGATTAATGCTTCTAATACATCTCCATTGTGCTTCTCTAATACTTCCTTTGCCTCTTTGTAGCTTATACCTGTTCTTTCTCTTATCTTGTCAATATTCTCTAAAGTAATTTCCATTTTACTCCTCCTTTCATTCTTCTAAGCTCTTTAAAAATTCTAATGATTTAAAATTCCTTTTTTCTATGTGATTCATTATATAGCCTGATATTAACTTTTCTATAATATCTATTTCCTTTAAGGATATAGATAGATCATCCATATTATCTAAAGGAATATAGAGTAGTTCCTCAATCTTTCTAATTACTTCTTTGCTTACTACATGCCCGTAATAACCAGATGAACAGTTTTCGCATATAGTGCCACCCTGTTCACTGCTAAATTTTGCTCTGCTGCCTAATTCGCTATTACAAACCACACAGCTTCTTAAATGAGGCCTAAACCCAATAAAACTTATATATTTTAATTCAAATGCTGCAAGAAGCTTTTTATAATCTTTATTTAGCTTTGAAAGAACTCTAAGCGTTTTAATTGACAGGTCAAAAAGCTTTACATTTGCAAGTTCTTCTACAGCTCCTGCATCAACTAATTCAATAATATATGTAGCATATGCAAGCTTATATAAGTCATCTCTAAGCGAAAAAAAGGACTCTATCATATCTGCTTGATTGACTTGATACAGATTTCTTCCCCGATACAATAAAAAATCACTACAGCTAAAAACTTGCGTGCCTGCTACCAAACTTCCTTTAGGCCGTCTTGCACCTTTTGCAATAGCTTGAACCTTTCCGTTATTTCTTGTGAATATAGTAAGTATTTTATCCCACTCATCATATTTTGTCTGTCTTAGCACTAATCCTTCCGTCTCTAATACCATTTATTCACCTCAGGTCTGACACCTATTAAGCTCTTTTCTCCTCTTTAGTAATGTTTAATACTCCACTTTTCTCTTTATTTAATGAATTGTAACATTCTCTATAATATAAATATGCATCTACATTTCCAGTACTCTCAAATATTTTCCACATTTTATTCATTAACATATTTTGCCCTCCTAAAATGATAATGTATATACTAGTTTGTTACTATATATTTTTTTAATTCAATACAAATTGTGCTATTAAAGTTAAAATGAACAAAATGTGCTTCCTTTAAATTATTTATATCCGAAATATTTAATCAGTTTTTCTTTTTCTCTCCAGTTCTTCTCCACCTTTACCCAAAGCTCAAGATATATTTGACTTCCTAATAAAGCTTCTATATCTTGTCTTGCACTTTTACCAATGCCCTTTAGTTTTCTTCCATTTTTCCCAATAATAATTCCCTTGTGAGATTCCCTTTCACAATAAATTACAGCATTAACATCTATAATATCCTTACCTTCTCTTTGCCTCATTGACTCTATGCCTACTGCAATTCCATGAGGAACTTCCTCGTCAAGATAATTAAGAGCCTTTTCTCTTATAATCTCTGCAACAATTTGTCTTTCAGGCTGGTCAGTAATCATATCAGCAGGAAAGAATTGTGGGCCTTCAGGCAGCTGCTTTAATATTGCCTTTATTAAAGAATCTACACCCTTTCCTTTAATTGCAGATAATGGAATGATTTCTTTAAAAATGCCTAGCTCTGCGTAATTTTTTTTAATTGCTTCTATCTCTTCAGGTTTCAATTTATCAATTTTGTTAATTACTAATATTTTATCTGTTTTAATGTCTTTTAATTCTTCAAATATAAATTTATCTCCTGGCCCCATTTCAAGACTCTCATCTACAAGCCATAGTATAGTATCAACCTCAGATAATGTTTCTTTTGATACATTTACCATATATTCCCCAAGCTTGTTTTTAGGCTTGTGTATGCCAGGCGTATCAATAAAAATAATTTGAAAATTATCACCTGTATAGATACATTGAATTCTATTTCTGGTAGTTTGAGGCTTATCTGAGACTATTGCCATTTTTTCGCCTATGATATAATTTAAAAGTGTAGATTTTCCTACATTTGGTCTTCCGATTATAGTTACAAATCCTGATTTATATTTCATCATTTCACTCCCGTTTACTATTTGTCAAGATCTTCAGGCCCAAAACTAAATGGCAGCAATTCTTCTAGTTTATAAACCTTATATTCTTCCTCGTTTTTTGCAATTATCAATGTTGCATCTTTGCCAAATTCCCTAATTACTTGTCTACATACACCACAAGGATAAGTATAATCTTGAGGATTCCCTACTACTGCTATGGCTTCTATTTCTCTATCCCCCTCAGAAACCGCTTTTGAAATGGCAGTTCTTTCGGCACAAATCGTTGGGGTATAGGAAGCAGATTCAATATTGCAGCCTGTATAAATATTGCCACTTTTTGAAAGTAATGCAGCTCCTACTTTAAAGTCTGAATAAGGCACATATGCCTTTTCTCTAGCCTCCAAGGCTTTACTTATTAATTCCTTAACATTCACTAAAAATCACCCCATTAAATAATATCTACATCTGGATCTGGCTTAGTAAACTGTATCCACGTGATTCCTGGATTCAATTTAATCTCATTTCCTTTTTCATCTAGGAAAATTATTTTATCATTGATAGAAGCCTTTTTCCAGGTTATATTTATATATTTACCATTAGTTATATAGTATCCTTTTCCTTGACCTATTACTTGTATTTCCATTCTTCCTTCGCCATCTATTATTTTAGTGTTGGCTTCTAATATAAAAATATTTTTTGCTAATACAAGTTTTTCATCAGTCTCATCTATATGCAGTTTTTTATCCTTATATCTTTTATATACCTTATTTTCAGCATCATATTCATATTTAGTGGTATTGCTTGAATAGTACTTAATCAAAATTTCCTTTGCTTCCTTACCTTCTATATCTAAATCCTTATCATTAAAAAGAAATCCCTTATAGTCTCCTGTCTCCTTATAATTAAGCCTTTTTTGTTCCTTTCGGATGCCTTCCATACTTGTATAAGTATTATTAGGAGCTTTTTTGCCTATTTTAGTGTTTCTCCAAAAAACTCCACTATATAATCCATCAATATCTGCCACTTTATGTTTTTTTACATCTTCCTTTGCTTGTTCACTTCCTCCAACCCTAACATATAAAGGATCATATTCTAATAAAGTAGCTATGAAATATGGTCTTGCACTTCTTACAGGACCAATGACTTCAGGCTCATTCAACAAAAAAATACCCATATATCTTGTATAAGGAGGCTCTACTAAAAACTCATATACTACCTCTGCTTGACTAAGTCCTGCCTGCCATCTAGCCTTAGGATCATTATCAAACATTACTGCTACCGGTCTCCTATTTACCTTCTCCTCTTCCCCATATATACCACTTAAAGGTGAAGGAATTCCATCTGATAATACACCTGATTCATCTTCTTTGGTGTTTTCTTCTCCTTCTTGGTCTTTATCAATATCCTCTTCTATTATTGGATCCATATTATTAGTGTTTTTATCTTTATTTCTACAGGCAGTTGCACTTATAAGTACTAGCAATAATAATAAAATAATTGTAATAGATGTTTTTTTAGTCATAATTTTTCCCCCTTATGTGAAGCAGCTTATTTATAGCTCTTCCTTTTTTCTTACTTCAATAGTAACTATTCTTCTATTATCTAATTCCACTACTGTCATCTGTAAATTTTCATAGACAACTATATCTCCCTGTACAGGAACTCTGCCTAAAGTGCTAAATACAAATCCTCCTAAGGAATCAAAGTCCTCTTCCGGCAGATTGGTTTCAAAAATTTCATTGATTTCTTCTAGAGAAATATCTGCTTTTACTAAAAACTCATTATCATTTATTTTCTCTATTAAATCAACTTCATTGTCATATTCATCTAGTATGTCTCCCACTATCTCTTCTAATATATCCTCTATTGTAACAAGCCCTTCTGTTCCACCATATTCGTCTAGCACAATTGCCATGTGCACCTTTTGCTGTTGTAATTCCTTTAACAATTGATTTACATTTTTTGTTTCAGGAACATAATAAGCAAGTCTCATAATTTCCGTTACTTTTTTTTCATCAAATCTTTGATCATTTAAGGAAGCAAAAGGCAATATATCCTTTGCATATAAAATACCTACTATATTGTCAATTGTATCTTTGTATACAGGGATTCTTGAATGACCATATGTAATTACGATATTTAGAGCTTCTCTCAAATTAGAATCCTCCGAAATAGCCACGATATCAATCCTAGGTACCATAACCTCAGTAACATCAATATCATTGATTTCAAATATTCCCTCGATCATTTCTTTTTCCTGATGCCTTATAGTACCTTCTTCTTCACCTACATCTACTAAGGATCTAATTTCTTCTTCAGTTACGAAGGGAGTATTAGTTACCACCTCTCCACCTAGAAGCTTAATTATCCCATTAGTAATATTAGTTAATATAAAGAGAATAGGCTTAAAAATTGTTGCTAGAAGTTCTAAGGGTTTTGCAACCTTTACAGCTACTTTAACAGGATTTTGTGCAGCAAAGGATTTAGGAGTTATTTCTCCGATAACTAATATCAATATAGTCATGATAATAGTAGCAATTAAGGTTGAGTTCTTTGAAACAAAGTTTTCTACGATTAGCTCAGTTAATACCGCTGTCGCTGCAGTATTTACTATATTATTGCCAATAAGTATGGAGGCAATAATGTCATTTGTTTTTCTCTTCATGCTTTTCAATATTTCTGAAGATTCTTCATCCTCTTCTTTAAGCTGACGTATTTTAGATATAGGAATAGAGGTAATAGCAGTCTCAGAGCTAGAGAAAAACGCAGAGAAAAGCAACAACACAAACACTAATATAATCCGCATATACATACCAGATCTCGTCCCTCCATCTAACCAATGAACTTAAAAATAAGTACAGTGATTAGTATTCCTAATAATGCACCAGCAAATACTTCAATAAAAGTATGTATTTTATTTTCTATGCGACTTTCTGCTACTAAGAAAGCTATAAGAAAGCCTAATGACCCTAAAAAAAAGTTTTTGGATATGAACAATATAGCAGTTGCAGCAGAAAAAGCTATTGATGAATGTCCACTTATAGTACCGCCTTTAAAAGGTGTACCAGTATTAGTCTTTGCTTTTATTACAATAGTCAGTATTATAACTAATATAATACTTATAAATGTCATATGTATATTAGAATTTCCTATTTTGAATATCATCTTTTCTGCAAGTGGATTGATCCTATCAAAGAAAAGTAGATATGCTACAATTATAGCATTAATGGCAGCAATTAGTACAGAACCTGCTGCCACATTCTTTGCTATTTCAGCAAGAGGATGATAGTCTTTAGTATACATATCTATAGTTTTTTCTATTGCTGTATTAATCATCTCTGCAATTATAACTAAGGATATTGTAAAGAACAATAATAGTAGCTCTATTCTAGTAAAGTTCAAAAAAAGGCTTAAAAAAAGTACTAGAATAGCAGCAGCATAGTGAATCCTCATATTTCTTTGAGTCTTAAGGGTATAAATAATCCCTGATACTGCATAGTTAAAGCTGTCAATTAACTTTCTTACTTTCACATGGCAACACCTATCTAAATTAATTTCTAAAAATACCTAAAGACATCATAACTTTCTTTTCTTTATCCCTCATAACATGCTTATCAGTTTCATTCATATGATCATATCCCATTAAATGGAACATACTGTGAGCTGTAAGATATGCAATTTCTCTTTCTAATGAATGTCCATATTCCTCGGACTGTCTTTTTGCAGTCTCCGCCGAAATCACTATATCCCCAAGAAGAGTATCTCCAGGTATATCAAATTCATTTTCATCTAAGGGAAAAGATAGAACATCGGTGGATTTATCTACATCACGATATTCTCTGTTAAGCTCTCTAATTTCTTCATCATCTACAAATGTGATACTGACTTCATAGTCAGTACTTTTGCCCTCCTGCTGTAAACATTCTAATACTACCTTTTCAATCAATTCATTAATAGAATCATCTATATATACTTTTTCTTGAGAATTATCAATTACTGCTTCCATTTAACTATCTCCCTTCAACTCAGCTAAGTCAAGCTTTGGATACTCAATCCTTTCGTGGAATATCCCCAGTAATACCCTTACAAAAGCATTTGCAATAGCATTTAGATCCTTTAAAGTCAATCCACATTCATCAAGCTGTCCATCATTTAATTTATCCTTTATTATCTGTCTAACTAATCCTTCAATTTTACCCTTTGATGGTTCAGGCATAGCTCTCGCTGCCGCTTCTACAGAATCAGCCAACATTACTATTGCAGCCTCTTTAGTTTGTGGCTTAGGCCCAGCATACCTGAAACTTTCAGCCTTTACTGTATCTCCATTTTCGCTGTTTAAAGCCTTATGATAAAAATAAGCAACTAGTGTTTGACCATGATGTTGGATAATTATGTCTCT
Organism: Proteiniborus sp. MB09-C3; assembly: GCF_030263895.1. NCBI lineage: Bacteria > Bacillati > Bacillota > Clostridia > Eubacteriales > Proteiniborus > Proteiniborus sp. MB09-C3. The sequence continues at coordinate 2,293,475 of NZ_CP127161.1, read as the reverse complement.
TATAGCACTTGGAAGCTTATACTTTTTAGCCAGTTCATCCCCATCCTTTGTGTGATTAGTAATAATCAAGGTACTTAGGCTAGGATTAATCTTATCATGAGGATTTTCTCCATTATACTGATTTTCTTTAAAAAAGAAAGGCCTTTTAAGCTTTCCAACATCATGATAATAAGCTCCAACTCTTGCTATTAAAGGATTGCCCTCTACTTCCTCAGCAGCAGCCTCACTAAGATTACCAACTATTATGCTATGATGATAAGTACCAGGAGTCTCAACAAGTAATCTTTTCAATAAAGGCTGATTTGGATTAGATAGCTCTAAAAGCTTTAGAGGAGTTAATATGTCAAACAGACTTTCCCATAGTGGCAAAGAGCCTATAGTCAATACAGCACTAAACAATCCATTTATAGCACCATACATACTGGTGAATAATATCTCTCTTAATTCTACACCATGAATAAAACCAAATGCACAAATAGTAAATATGTTAACTACACTCACAATTAGCCCTGTCAATACTATATTATATCTCTGATGGGTATTTATTATAGCAAATGTTCCTACAGTACCTCCTATAAGAAGAATAATGATGGTATTTATATCATTAGCAGTTATAGTTCCAATGAAAATCGAAGTAACCATGTTCACTAGTATAGCTAGTTTCGGGTTAATCAAAATAGAAATAAGCATTGTGGCTAATGAAATTGGCATCAGATATTCCGATATTCTATACATGCTTTTAGATATAGCTGTAGTTGCTAGGATTATTATGGCTAATACTAGTAATAGCTTTACATCACGGAAAACCCGTCTTTCAAAAATATATAAATATGACACGATTAGTCCTTCTAGTATCAAAATAATTATTATTGTTCCTAGAATAAGTTTATAATCTGGACCCTCTGTCTCCTTTAATAATCCCGTCTTTTTCACTAGCGAATAGATTCTTTCATCAATAGGCTGTTTCTTCTCTACAATTATTTGACCTTCTTTAATAATTGCAGGTGCAACCTGATCAGCAGCCTCTTTTCTTTTTTGTAAAGTAGTTTCTACATCTAAAAATCTATTTGGTTGAATAGTTTTTTCAATAATACTTATTCCTAAATTTTTAGCGTTATCTGAAAGATGCTCCAATTCTTCAAAGTTTCTTGATATACTTTGTTTCTCATATTCTAGTTCTTCTTCTTTTATCCCCATACCCATAACTTGGCTTACCATATCCTGTACATTGTTCTCAAGAGTTGCTAAAATTTCATCAGATATTGTCAAGGCAATACCATATTCATTTTGGTCTAGCTCGATGTTGGACCCTTTTTGAAGGATCTCCATCTTATCGGCATAAGTTTCTTCTTCTAAACTTCTAACTTCTTTTAATGTAATAAAAAAACTGTTAATATCATTTTTAATCTTGACCTGAACTGAAGTCTCCACCCTATATCTTGGCTCAACTCTTTTCATAGCCTCTTCTTTTTGTTGCTCAGTTGTTATCTCATCAACCATTTCTTTAGTAGCTCTAATATCTTCTGGGGCTAGGTCTCCTACTTTAACAGTTATCCTTTCTGGTGCCATACTGCTGCCGACAATGAAATACATGAGTACAGTAAACACCAAAGCAAGCAGTATTTGCTTTATTATGGTTTTACTAAAGAAAGCCAATATATGATTTTTAGGTGGTTTGTCCTCCTTTTTCTTATTTGAAACCATAAAACCCCTCCTTGTTCATTTATTAACAAGTCTCTCCATTATCCTCATATTTATCATAAGCTTCAATAATTCGTTGCACAAGCTGATGTCTTATAACATCCTTTTTTGTTAAATATACGAAATCAATTCCTTTAATATTCTTTAGTATATTTGTAACTTGCTTTAGTCCAGAGCTTTTTCCTTTAGGTAAATCAATCTGTGTTATATCACCTGTTATTATAGCCTTTGAACCAAATCCTAATCTTGTAAGAAACATTTTCATTTGTTCATTAGTTGTATTTTGAGCTTCATCGAGAATGACAAATGAAGAGTCCAGTGTTCTTCCTCTCATATAAGCCAATGGAGCAACTTCGATTAATCCTCTTTCCATGTATTTTGCATAAGTTTCTGGGCCAAGTATGTCATACAATGCATCATATAATGGTCTTAGATAGGGATCTACCTTTTCTTGTAAATCACCTGGAAGAAACCCTAAGCTTTCTCCTGCTTCGACAGCAGGTCTAGTCAAAATTATCCTATTTACTTCTTTGTTTTTAAATGCAGATACGGCCATTGCCATAGCCAAATAAGTCTTTCCTGTACCTGCTGGCCCTATACCAAATACAATATCATTATCTTTAATTGAATTTACGTATATCTTTTGTCCAATGGTTTTAGGTTTAATAGTTTTTCCAGATGCGGTAATGCAAACTATCTGATCTAATAACTCTTTTAAAGTATCTTCCTGTCCTTCTAAAACAAGTTGAATAGCATATGTGATTTCCTGCTTAGTTAATCTTCCTTGCTTCTTAATTATTTCAATAAGACTATTTATTAGCTTTTCAGCAAAGGAAATTTTAGGCTCGTCACCTATTATTCTAATTTCTCCTTCCCTAGAAACAATATCAACATTAAGTTCTCTCTCAATTAATTTTATATTCTCATCAAAGCTTCCGAAGAGCTCTGAAGCACAATCATTTTTATTTATGCTTACTCTTCTTTCTTGTGTCTCTCTTTCCAATATTAGTCCTCCTGCTTACCATTAGTTTATTTTTTCTTTAACACCTATATCCTCGCTTACCTCAACGATTATCTCTGTGATTAATAGATTATCTTCTATACTATATCTAACATCTTTTGAAATTACATTTGATTCCTTTGGGATTTTTTCCATTAACTGCTGTGTTCCTTGCACTGCTGTAATTTGCTTCAGTGCATCAACATCCTGTTTTATTTTTGTCCTTTCTACTTCCTTATATATGTGTTGAATTGTTATTATTGGTAATTTTATGATTCCTAAATCTCCAATTTCTTTAACTTTTTTTTCTTCTACATAGTTCTCAAAAGGTATTTCTCCATTCATAAGCTGAATCCTTTTGCTTCCAATTACAATTTCTCTTGTGGTAAAAGTTTTGCCTGTTTCCTCATCAATAAACTTAATTATTGGTTCTTCTATTATTTCAGTGTATTTAGTTCTTGCAAATACAATTCCCTCAGAGTGAACGAAAAGTGGCGATGCTAGGTTTTCATCTTTCACAATTCCAGTTATTAAAACCTGACCTTCCTTTACAACATCTCCCTTCTCAACTAATGCTTTTCCATTTTTCACTACTATCTTCTCAATAACTGCTTTTTTTGAAGCAACTATGTTACAAGGCGTATCTTCTTTTATATCCACCTGAGACAAAGCTCTTTCCTTAACTTCTATAATCATTTTTGTTCCGCGTATTTCCACATTAGCAAATGATAAGTCTTGAATATTCAACAATAGTCCATTGCTGATATCTAGCTTTTTTGCAGCACTTTTTCTTATTCCTTCCTTAACATTCATGGATAATAAAACATTGGTTATTTCTTCATCTTTTATTCTTTCATTCCCAACAATATCAATTCTCCAAATAAAAGACGTAAAAAAAATAACTAAGGAAATTGATATTACTGAGCCTAAAGCAAGCATCTTCCTGTACTTAAATTTATTGATAAAAAAAGGATATCCTTTTTTTTCTACAACACTCACCCTACATCCTACTTTTTGTACAACATCTCTTAACTCTTTAAAACCTGCAACACTGACTTTTGCCTTCAAAGTAGTGTAGTCAATTCTTATTATATCCCATAAAATAATGTTTTTAGATATTGCCAGATTAATAAACTTTTCAAGAGTAAGTCCTTCAATTTTTATAATAACATATCCACGAAAATAATTCCATATGCGAATAACTAGCACTGCTTCACCCCCTATTATGTAAATTCTACTGATTCTATTTCTCCAACAATGATTATTTCCTCAGTTACTATTGTCTTTATCACCATGTTTTTTCCCAATATTCTCAAAATTCCAGCATTTGTATTTACCCTAATCCTTAAGCTTCCATATTCAATAATACCTTTATGGTTTTCAATATATAATTGCAGATTTCCTATTAAAGTAACCTTAGGTAAATCTAGCATAATATCCTTTGGAAGTTCAAGTATTTCTGAGAAGTTTGATTTTATTTCATTCATCTTTTTTTTCACAGTAATCCTCCCCCATATATAAATCTATGCACCTTCTAATATTAGTATTCTTATGAGGTTTAAATCCTTCAGCCAATAAAAAAAAGCATGCCACTTAAGCATACCTTCATCAATTTTCCTAAATACTTAATACATACTATGATTGGTAAACACATTAAGAAAAACCTGAACAAAAAATGTTCAGGTTTTCATCTATTTCAAATATTGTTTTACTATATTATTTACCATGCTACCATCTGCTCTGCCCTTTATTTTAGGCATTACATTTGACATTATCTTGCCCATATCTCTAACTGAATTAGCTCCAACCTCTTGAATAGCTGCTCTAACTATTTCATCAAGTTCGGATTCAGTCAGCTGTTGCGGTAAGTAATCTAACAGTATGTCAATTTCATTTTCCGTTAACTCCACTAAATCCTGCCTTTGACCTTTTTTAAAGTCTTCAATAGCATCTCTTTTTTGTTTTACCTGTTTTGAGATAACGTCAATAATAGCTTCATCATTTAATTCTATTCTTTCATCAACTTCTCTTTGCTTAACAGCTGCCCTTACCATTGTGACAACATTTTTTCTGATTTTATCCCCACTTTTCATAGAAACCTTTAAATCTTCCATTAATCTATCTTTAAGGGACATCATGTTTCACCTCTTATCTTGTTCTTGAGTTCTTTCTTCTTGCAGCCTCAGATTTTTTCTTACGTCTTACGCTTGGTTTTTCATAATGCTCTCTTTTTCTAACTTCTGCTAATACACCAGATCTAGCACATTGTCTTTTAAATCTCTTTAGAGCATTATCTAATGATTCGTTTTCCCCGACTTTGATTTCTGACATTCGTTCTCCCTCCCCTCAACCACTACAACAGGTCTTTACTATACTATATGCAGTAAGTGGAATTCGGCACTAGATTATTATACATTAAATATCAGAATTATGCAACTCTATTTTTAGCCCGGTGGCCATTGTAATTGCCTACCTCCTAATAAATGAAAATGCATATGCTCTACTGTCTGACCACCAAGTTCTCCACAGTTATTTACAATTCTATAGCCTTGATTATCTAAGCCTTTTTCTTTTGCGATTTTATTTATTGCAACAAATATATGACTAATTATATCGGAGTTGTTCTCATCTATATAGTTTACTGAGGGTATATGCTTTTTTGGTATTATCAAGACATGGGTAGGAGATTGCGGGTTTAAATCATTAAAAGCAATTACCTTATCATCTTCATATACCTTATTTGCAGGTATGTCACCATTTATTATTTTACAAAAAATACACTCAGACACCCGATTCACCTCCTTAAATATATTATGATATGAAATGAATTTATCTATATATTATTCAACAAGTCTATAAAAAAATCCTTCTTAGGAAAGTATTTTTCCAATCAAATTTTCTCCTTGTACTTTGTCAAGCTTTACAGGCAATATTTCACCTTCTAATGAATCATTACCTTTAGATAAAACTCTTATATAATTTGTTGTATAACCTTCTATGAATTCTAAGTTTTGCTTTGACTGTTCTTCAAATAATACATTTAGCATAGTTCCAATAAATTTATTATTAAATTTATTGGTGTTTTTCTCACCTATTCTTATAAGATATTTGCTCCTCTGATGCTTTATATCACCTGAAATTTGATTTCTATATTTTGCAGCAGGTGTACCTTTTCTAGGTGAATAAGGAAAAACATGAATCCTAGAAAAACCGATATCATCAACGAATTTGCATGTTTCCACAAATTCATCCTCTGTCTCTCCTGGAAAGCCTACAATAATATCTGTAGTTATACCTACATTAGGCATATATTCTCTTATTAACTCTACTATTTCTTTATATTCTTCCGTTGTATATTTTCTATTCATTCTTTCTAAGACTGAATTGCTTCCACTTTGCAATGAAAGATGAAAATGGTCACATACCTTTGGAAGCTTTATTAATCTATCTAAAAAATCTTTTGTCATAATTGTTGGTTCTATAGAGCTTAGCCTAATTCTTTCTATGCCAGGAACTTCATGTACCCTTTCTATAACGTCTATCAGCCTTATTTCTCCCATATCTTTACCATATGAAGCTACATGTATACCAGTTAATACAACCTCTTTAAATCCATTTTCCGAAAGCTTTTTTACCTCATATAATATATCATCTAATTTTCTACTTCTTATTGGTCCGCGTGCATAGGGTATTATACAGTATGAACAATACTGATTACAGCCCTCTTGTATTTTTAAAAAGGCTCTTGTTTTTCCTTCAATGCTCTCAATTTTCATCTCTTCAAATTCATGCTGCTTCATAATATCAGTTACAATATTGATTTTTTCTCTGTTTTCTCTTACCTGCTTGCTTAGTTCTACAATTCTATTCCTATCCTTTGTACCAATAACTATATCAACTTCACCTATACTCATTATTTCTTCTGGGGCAGTCTGAGCGTAGCAGCCTACGACAGCAATTACAGCCTCGGAATTTTTATTCTTAGCACGACGAATAAATTGCCTTGATTTTCTATCTCCAAGATTGGTTATAGTACAAGTATTTATTACATAAACATCTGCAATCTCATCTTCATTTACTATTTCATATCCATTTTTTTCAAAAAGCTCAGCCATTGCCTCTGTTTCGTATTGATTTACTTTACATCCAAGAGTATGAAAAGCAACTTTATTCATTAAATCACCCCTAAATCTCCGAGTTCGTATAATACTATTGCAGATGTGACAAGTCCTGCAGTTTCTGTTCTCAGTATTCTAGGACCAAGAGAAACTATATGAGCACCAATAGCTTTTAGCAATTCAATTTCCTCTTCTTCAAATCCACCCTCTGGTCCAATTACAATATTTATTTTCTTATTAGCTGCGCCTCTTAATATTTCTTTAATTCCTATGTTTTCTTCATTTTCATAAGGAACTATTATAATACCATTATTTTTCAAGGTTTCTAACATCTCATTAAAGGAAAGTATCTGGCAAACCTCTGGAATTATGCCTCTCTTGCTTTGCTTTGCTGCCTCCTCTGTTATCTTATTCCATCTTTCCAGCTTATTTTCTTCTTTTTTTCTATCTTGAATCTTTACTATAGTTCTATCTGTTATAACGGGAACTATCTTAGCTACTCCTACCTCCGTAGATTTTTGTATAATCAAATCCATTTTAGTAGACTTAGCGATTCCTTGATATAATATCACTTCAATTGGAGGCTCTGAGTTTGATATTTTAGTCTCTATAATATCACAGACTACTTTTTCCTTAGATAAATCTATAATCTCTGCAATATAATCCATTCCCTGTTTATCACATATGGATATAATGTCTTCTTCTTTTAATCTTAAGACATTTCTTATATGTTTTACATCCTCGCCTATTATAGCCACTTTATTATCCCGTATATTCTCTTTATCAACGAAAAATCTATGCATACTGTTTATTCTCCCAACTTAGCTACTACGCTAGCCCACTCACCCAGAATTATTGTGTCTATTATGCTTAGTCCTTCTGCCATAATAGCTTCTTTAACCATATCTATTTTTTCATGTATTATTCCAGATGTAATGAATATTCCATCTTTTTTCAAGAATTTTTTTATATCCTTAGTTAAAATTACAATAATCTCAGCAATGATATTCGCTACAATAATATCTGAAGTTTCACTAACTACATCTAGTAAATTTCCATGTCTGACATCTATAGTATCATCAACATGATTTATTTTAGCATTTTCATTTGTTACTTTGATAGCTAGTTCATCTAAATCTACAGCTACGACTCTTTTTGCGCCAAGTTTTGCTGCCGCTATGGATAATATCCCACTTCCACATCCTACATCAAAAACAGTCTGTCCTGAACTTATGTATTTTTCTAGTTGCCTAATACATAACATAGTGGTTTCATGAGTTCCAGTACCAAATGCCATGCCTGGGTCAAGCTCTAATACTATATCATTATCCTCTTTCTCATATTCCTCCCAAGAAGGTTTTATGACTATTCTGTCTCCTATTTTTTTAGGCTTGTAATATTTCTTCCATGCCTCTGCCCAATCTTTCTCATAAACCTCTGATGTAGTAACCTCCCCAAGACCTTTGTCCAAATTATATTGAGGAATTTTTTCAACATTTTGCTTTATTAATTCAATCTTATCTATTAAGTCTTCACTTTCTGGAAAATACGCCTTTACTATTACTCCTTCATATTGCTGCCCTAATAAGCTAGGTTCAATATAATCCCAGCACTCATCACTTTTGGCATACAAAATGATATCATTCGGATCTTCAATAGATAAACCTCCTGCTCCAACGTCATATAATATGCTTGAAACAGTTTCTACCGCCTCAGCTGTGGTTTTTACTTGTACTTCGATCCATTTCATATCATTCACATCTCCCATAAATAGTATTCTACCAAAACTACTTTTCTAAAATATTATACCCCATATGCTTGAAAAAACACAGAGGTTTAAAGGGGTATATTAAATAATCACTCCATCGAAATGGAGTGATTATTATCCTGTAAAAGCATCCTTAACCTTATCAAAGAAGCCTTTTTTATGCTCGTAGACTTTTTCTCCACTTTCTACTGCAAATTGCTTTAGTATTTCCCTTTGCTTATCACTTAATTTTGTTGGAACTTGAACAACAACCTTAACATATTGATCTCCTCTTCCGTACCCTCTTACATTAGGGATACCCTTACCCTTAAATTTAAACACAGTATCTGTTTGGGTTCCCCCTGGAATAATATGCTTGATTTTTTCATCAAGGGAAGGAAACTCAATTTCACTACCAAGTGAAGCCTGCACAAAAGAAATAGGTATTTCACAGTAAATGTCATTCCCCTCTCGCTTAAATATTTCATGAGGCTTTACATTTATATAAATATATAAATCTCCACGAGGGCCTCCTTTTTCACCAGCTTCTCCTTCGCCTCTAAGCGGAATAACAGAACCAGTATCTACACCAGCCGGTATCTTTATATTGATTCTTCTTGTTTTTCTTTCCTTTCCTGTTCCAGAACATTTGCTACAAGGCTTATCAATTATTTCTCCTAAGCCGTTACATTTATCGCAGGTTCCTACTCTCACGAACTGACCAAAAGGAGTAGTCTGAGCATACTTTACCTCTCCAGTACCATTACATTTTGGACATTTAGTTTTGCTAGTTCCAGGTTCTGCTCCTGTACCACTGCATTTTGAACAGTCATCAGTTCTCATGAACTCAATTTCTTTATCAATTCCAAAGGCAGCTTCTTCAAATTCAATATCTAGTCTATATTTTATATCTGAGCCTTTTCTAGGTGAATTTTTTCTGCTGCTACCAGAAAAGCCACCTCCAAACATATCAAAAATATCTTCGAATATATCTCCAAACCCGCCAAAGCCTTCAAAACCTTGACCAAAACCTCCACCTTGTCCATTTACTCCTTCATGTCCAAATCTATCATATCTAGCTTTTTTGTCAGGATCATTTAAGACCTCATATGCTTCATTAATTTCTTTAAATTTTTGTTCTGCTTCTTCATTATCAGGATTTAGGTCAGGATGATATTTTTTAGCTAATTGCCTAAAAGCTTTTTTTATATCCTGCTCCGTGGCCTCTTTGCTAACTCCTAACACTTCATAATAATCTCTCTTACTCAATGTTTCACCACCTTCTAATAAGGTATTGCTCTATAATTATAAACGATTATTAGTTTAATTTATTTAATATGATATGTCAATAGCCAATATAAAAGCTAAATCCCAAAGGACTTAGCTTTATATGTTATTTGTCATCGTCTACTACTTCATAGTCAGCATCTACAACATTGTCATCTTGATTGCTTTCTTGATGTGGTGCTCCTTGTTGTGAGGCCTGTTCATATAGCTTTTGAGATAATGCATGGAACTCAGTTGTAAGCTCCTCTGTCTTTTTCTTAATATTGTCTGTGTCTGTTCCTTCAAGAGCTTTCTTCAATTCGTCTAGCTTTCCTTGCACTTTTTCTTTTTCATTTCCATCTAGTTTTCCTTCAAGCTCTTTAAGTGTTTTCTCTGTTTGATATACTAATGAATCAGCATTGTTTCTAATCTCTATATCTTCTTTATTCTTTTTATCTTCTTCAGCAAATTGTTCAGCTTCTTTAACCTTCTTTTGAATCTCTTCTTCTGATAAGTTAGTTGAAGCAGTAATAGTTATCTTCTGCTCTTTTCCTGTGCCTAAATCCTTCGCTGATACATTTACTATACCATTAGCATCGATATCAAAGGTAACTTCTATTTGTGGTATTCCTCTTGGTGCTGGTGGAATTCCTGTTAATTGGAATCTTCCTAAAGTGATATTTCCACTAGCCATCTGTCTTTCACCTTGAAGTACATGTATATCAACCGCAGTTTGGCTGTCAGCCGCTGTAGAAAATACTTGGCTTTTCTTTGTAGGTATAGTAGTATTCCTCTCTATAAGTTTGGTGAATACTCCACCTAGAGTTTCTATACCTAATGATAATGGCGTTACATCAAGTAATAATAAATCCTTAACTTCTCCGCTAAGAACTCCCGCCTGAATTGCTGCTCCTAAAGCAACTACTTCATCTGGATTAACACCCTTATGTGGTTCTTTTCCAGTTAAGTTTTTTACTGCTTGTTGTACGGCAGGTATTCTTGTAGAACCTCCAACAAGAATAACTTTATCTATTTCTGCTGAAGACAAACCCGAATCATTGATAGCCTTTCTAGCTGGTACCATAGATCTCTCTACAAGATGAGCAGTAAGTTCATCAAATTTAGCTCTTGTTAAATCCATAGTTAAATGTAATGGTCCTGATTGTGTAGCAGTTATAAATGGTAGATTTATATTAGTAGTCATAACACTAGAAAGCTCTTTTTTGGCTTTTTCTGCAGCCTCTTTTAATCTTTGAAGAGACATTTTATCATTTCTCAAATCTACGCCATTTTCTTTTTTGAACTGCTCAGCCATGTAATCAATGATTACTTGGTCAAAATCATCTCCACCAAGATGATTGTCCCCACTAGTGGATATAACCTCAAAAACTCCATCTCCTAGCTCAAGTATTGAAACGTCGAACGTTCCTCCACCTAAGTCAAATACCATTATTTTATGATGTTCTTCATCTTTATCTAAGCCATAGGCTAAGGATGCAGCAGTAGGCTCATTTATTATTCTTCTAACATTTAATCCTGCAATTCTACCAGCATCTTTAGTTGCTTGTCTTTGACTATCTGAAAAATATGCTGGAACAGTAATAACTGCATCTGTAATTGTTTCTCCTAGGTAATTTTCAGCATCTGTTTTCAGCTTTTGAAGTATCATGGCTGATATATCTTGAGGAGAATGTTGTTTTCCATCTATTAAAGTATTATGGTCTTTTCCCATATATCTTTTAATTGAGGCAATTGTTCTATCAGGGTTTGTAACTGCTTGTCTTTTTGCCGTTTCCCCAACGAGCCTCTCACCTTCTTTTGTAAAGGCAACTATGGATGGAGTAGTTCTATTTCCTTCAACATTTGCAATAACAACTGGCTCTCCACCTTCCATTACTGCCACACAAGAGTTTGTTGTTCCTAAGTCAATTCCAATAATTTTTGACATATTTATTCCTCCTTATGTAGTACTTAATTATTTTGAAACCTTAACCATACTAGGTCTTATAACTTTGTCTTTTACTTTGTAGCCTTTTAAAAACACTTCTGTCACTACATCAGCATCATAATCATCATTTTCTTCTTGAGCAACTGCATGATGATAGTTTGGATCAAACTTTTCACCAACTGCATTTATTTCTTCTAAACCATTGGCTTGAAGAGATTCTATTAATTGCTTATAGACCATCTCCACCCCTTTGTATAAATTATCTACAGTAGATTCTTCAGTGTCTACCTTTAGTGCCCTGTCGAAGTTGTCCATGACAGGAAGCAATGATGTGATAAGTTCTTGTGCTGCATATTGATATATGCTTTCTTTTTCTTTTTCTGTTCTCTTTTTAAAATTGTTGAAATCAGCTTGAAGCCTAACATACCTATTTGAAAGTTCTTCACATTCTGATATTTTATTATTATATTTCTCTAAAAGTTCTTCCATATTCATCTCTTTATCATTTTCCATTTCTTCAATAGTACTGTCAATACATTCATTTTCTAAATTAGGCTCAACAAAATCTTCTTTCGCTTTTTTCTCCATTTCCAGTCCTCCATTCAAAGAACAATATTTTTTACATTATTTTTAAAATAACATTTTTCTAGGTGCAAGACAAAAATCCTACACCTTATTCTATAAAATATTTCTTTAATATTTCGTTTAAATCCAATGATAATGATCTAACCACATTTATCACATTGGAATAATCCATACGTGTAGGTCCTATTACACCAATTTTGCCTATGGTTTTTCCATTTAAGCTATAGGTAGCAGTTATAACACTACAGTTTTTTATTTCATCATAGGTATTCTCATTGCCAATTGTGATTTCAACGTCATTTTGTTCTCCGCCTAGCATCATTTCTAGAATATTAGGCTTGTTTTCAACAAAGGAAATGAAATCCCTAGCCTTATCAAGGTCATTATATTCAGGGAAGTTAAATATTTTAGTTACGCCATCTAAAAAAACTCCTACCTCAGTTGTATCATCTAATACATGCATCATAATTGGAATAATATCTAAAATTGATTTTTTAAATTCATACATTTCTTTCACAAGCTTATCTAGTATTTCAGAATCAATTTCACCAATATTACAACCTTTCAATTTGTCATTTAAAAAATTTGATATTATATTTAAATGGTCATGGGAAATGCTAGAGTCAGTCCTTAAAACAGTATTTTTAACTATACCTGAATTTGTTATAATAACTACCAATACCTTAGTATCGTCTATAGGAACTAGTTGAATATGTTTAAGTTGACTTTTTTTGATCTGTGGAGCAATGGCAAGAGAAGTGTAGTTTGTCACCTGCGAAAGAATTCTAGCAGCATTATATATAAGCTGATCGACTTCTCCTATTTCCTCTATGAGCTTACTTTTCAAATCATGTCTTAAAATAAAATCTAAGCTTCTTGTCTGCAACAATCTATTTACGTATAATCTATAGCCTTTATCTGAAGGTATCCTACCTGCAGATGTATGTGGTTGAACCAAGTACCCAAGCTCTTCTAGATCTGACATTTCATTTCTTATGGTTGCAGAACTAACCCCTAAATCAAATTTTTTTGATATAGTTCTAGAGCCTATAGGCTCTGCACTATTTATATAGCTTTGTATAATTGCCTGTAAAATCTTAAGTTTTCTATCATCAAGCATCATACATTATCACATCCCATTTAATTATTAGCACTCTTATTCATTGAGTGCTAATCTTCATGATTTTAAATTATCACTGTTACATTAAATTGTCAATACCTTTTTTATGTTTTATTTTTCTTAAGGTAGAATTTCCATAAACACAATATTGCTTAAGTCTAAACCCCCTTTTGTAAGTCTTATATTATCCCTGTCCTCCTCTAATAAGCCTTCGTTAATAAATTTATTTATAGTTTTTCCATAGATATCTTTTATATTAATATTGAACTTTTCTTTAAATTTATTGCTATTAACCCCTTCAATTAATCTAAGACCTAATATAAGATACTCTGCTATCTCCATATCTTTGTCTATTAATTCCTTCTCTACTGTAGCTAGATTTTTATTAGATATTTGTTCAAAATAAATATTCATATCTTCTGTATTACCATATCTATAATTTTTAAAATATGAATGAGCAGATAGACCTAAGCCTATATAAGGTTCACATTTCCAGTAAATTAAATTATGTTTGCTTTCATACCCTTTTTTTGCAAAGTTAGATATCTCGTAATGATGGTAGCCTTTTTTCTTTAATAATTCTATTCCTTCGTGGTACATTTCTCTTTCTACATCCTCATCAGGAAGAATAAGCTGTTTATTAATATATTTATTGTTAAATGGAGTCCCCTCTTCTATTTTCAAACTATAATATGATATATGTTCTGGTTCTAATTGGATAGCTAGCTTCAATGTCCTAATAGAGTCCTCTAGAGTTTGTTCTGGAAGATTAAACATGATATCAAAGCTTACATTGTTGAATTCATATTTTCTAATAAGATTATAGGTATTTGTAAAGTCCTCTACTGTATGTATTCTCCCAATTTTCTTCAGCATCATATCATTCATAGATTGAACACCAATGCTAATTCTATTTATACCTGCTTTTTTATACATCTCAAGTTTTTCTTCATCTAGTGTTTTAGGATTTGCTTCAATTGTGATTTCTTTTACTTGATTCGCATTTGTTTTTTTATAAATGTAATCAATTATTTCATAAATATATTTTCCATCTATTACTGTAGGCGTACCGCCACCTAAAAAAATAGTATTTACATTATATTCTTTTAGGTCCTCTTCATATAAATCTATTTCCTTTTTGATATAAGAAACATATTTTTCTGCGCTATCCAACATCCTGGGAAATGAACAAAAATCACAATAATAGCATTTGCTTTTGCAAAATGGAATATGAATATAGATTCCTATGTCCTTCATTAAAAACACTCCCCTATATATTTAAAAGCTAAGGATTTTTTCCTTAGCTTCAGCTGACAATTATTTTTCATCATATTTTAACACAGCTAAAAACGCCTCTTGTGGCACTTCTACATTGCCAATCTGCCTCATTCTCTTCTTTCCTTCTTTTTGCTTCTCTAATAATTTCTTCTTTCTAGAAATATCTCCACCGTAACACTTGGCCAATACGTCTTTTCTAAGAGCTTTTACGGTTTCTCTAGCAATTATTTTTGAGCCTATTGAGGCTTGAATAGGAACTGCAAACTGATGTCTTGGTATAACATCCTTAAGCTTTTCTGCAATCATTCTTCCTCTTTCATATGCTTTATCCTTATGAGCAATAATCGAAAAGGCATCAACTAGTTCTCCATTTATTAAAATATCAAGCTTTACTAATTCTGATTGCTTATATCCCTTTAAATCATAATCAAGGGAAGCATATCCTCTTGTCTTGGATTTTAAGGCATCAAAAAAATCATAAATAACCTCATTAAGTGGCAGCTCATAATGCATAACTACCCTAGTTTGCTCCAAGTACTCCATATTCTTGAATATTCCACGCCTATTCTGACACAACTCCATAATTGCACCTACATAATCCGTTGGAGTCATTATAGTTACATCCACTATAGGCTCCTCCATATATTCTATTTCAGTAGCATCCGGAAGGTTTGTAGGATTCTGAAGCTCTAGCATTTCTCCATTTTCCTTTTTCACCTTATAAATAACACTGGGTGCTGTAGTCACCATATTCAGGTCAAATTCTCTCTCTAGCCTTTCTTGTATGATTTCCATATGCAGTAAACCTAGGAAACCACATCTGAAACCAAATCCTAGTGCAACAGATGTTTCAGGCTCAAATACTAATGCTGCATCATTTACCTGTAGCTTTTCTAATGCATCTCTAACACCATTATAATCTTCTCCCTCAGCTGGATATATACCACAATAAACCATTGGAGTCACTTTTTTATAGCCTGAAAGGGGCTTTTCCGTAGGTCTAGCAGCTTCTGTAATAGTATCTCCTACTCTAGCATCCTTTACGTTTTTTATACTAGCAGCAACATAGCCAACATCACCTGCTACTAGTTCTTTTACTGGAGTATGCTTTGGTGCAAATATTCCGACCTCTGTAACCTCAAATATTTTATTGGTTGCCATCATCTTTATTTCCGTGCCAGGCTTCATTGTCCCATCCATTACTCTTATCATAGCTATAACACCTTTATAGCTATCATAATAGGAATCAAAAATAAGCGCCTTTAAAGGAGCCTCTTTGTCCCCCTCTGGAGCTGGCACATTCTTTACAATGCTTTCAAGAACATCCTCAATATTTAATCCGTCCTTTGCTGATATAAGTGGAGCATCCTCACAATCAAGCCCTATTACATCTTCTATTTCCTTCTTTATTTCATCAGGCCTTGCACTAGGTAAATCTATTTTATTTATAACAGGAACTATTTCTAGATTCTGATCCAATGCAAGATAAACATTAGCTAATGTCTGAGCTTCTATTCCCTGAGCAGCATCAACTACAAGTATAGCTCCTTCACATGCTGCTAAGCTTCTGGAAACTTCATAATTGAAGTCAACATGGCCCGGAGTATCTATTAGATTTAATATATATTCGTTTCCATCCTTTGCCTTATATACAAGCCTTATTGTTTGTAATTTAATTGTTATTCCTCTTTCTCTTTCCAAATCCATATTGTCAAGGAGTTGGTCTTGCATCTCCCTCAAAGTAAGTAGACCTGTTTTTTCGATTAATCTATCTGCCAATGTTGATTTACCATGGTCAATATGGGCTATTATTGAAAAATTTCTAACTCTCTTTTGTCTATCTTCCATACACTATCCTCCTCATTCACACGGAAAAAATATCTTTTTCAATTATAACATAGGTTCATAACTGATAAAAGACCAGATTTATTATTTTACCTGGTCTTTATTTTTGTCAGTATTTTTTCCAAATAATTGTTAGCTAGTTTAGCAAAATCCTCAATAATCACTTTTGCATTATCTATTCTATCATCTATTCCTTTTTTTTCAACTGTATAATCCCTGCCAAGTAAATGAAGCCTGTAGAATTCATCATCATAGCCAAAAAAATAAAGCTGTTTATCATGAATATGCATCATATCTCTAACAGCTCTATCCACTACATTTAATCCTGCAATGAAAAACATGACAATGAAAATAAAAACGATTATCTTCATTTTTTTTTGCCTTCTATTAATTCTATTATTTCTGTACCTTTCAACTCTGCTTTCCAAAATAATCACCACATATATTATTAGCAACTATTTGGTTTTTTATTCCTATTTATAAAGTGAGCCAAATCTATCATCAAAAGGAAAATATCTATATGTTGCTTTTCCTTTAATGGCATCTATTGAAATAGGCCCTAGATATCTGCTATCCTTGCTGGCACCCTTGTTTCTGTTGTCCCCTAAAACAAACAAATATCCTTTTTCTACTTTCCATGAACTATTCTCATAGCTATAGGTATATGCATCTTCGGACACATAGTACTCTTTATATTGCTCGCCATTTACATAAACCTTTCCGTCAATTATATCAACTGTATCTCCTTCTACGCCTATAACTCTTTTAATATAGTCCTTATCTGGATCATCTGGAGCCTTAAGCACTACAATATCTCCTCGCTTTGGTTGGCTTATTTTATATACTATTTTATTTGTAAATAGCCTGTCTCGTTCGTGTAATGTTGGATACATAGAGTATCCAAGGACATAAGTTGTATTGAATAAAAAAGTTTTTATTAATATTGCTATTACTACTGCAAAGGCTATGCTTTTCATCCATTCAAATATTTCTTTTCTAATATTATTCTTTTGCTCCTGCTCCATGCTTTTTACCTCCTTAGGAAAAATTCCTAAGAACAATTATAACATTTATTCATATAAAAAAATAGTTTTATATTAAAATTTATTCTTGTTTTTCAATGTCTTCTAAAACCTTATGTAAAATTTCACCTATGCATTTAGCAGATTCTTTGGCCTCATCAATTGTATTTAAATTACTTCCTACTTCTATTAATGCACAGTAATCGCTTACGTATTGATTAAACTTTCCAGTCGGTTTTATAATGATGCCTTTAAACAATCCTGGATACATACTCTCTGAAGTATGTCTAATATAATTCGCAAACTTAATAAGATGCTCTTTATTCGGATTATTGGGACCTATGACTAAGGAAAATGTTGCTACACTTTTGCCGTCAATAGTTACCCTTGCAGCTTTCTCTGCCTTGCTTAGAGCAGCTGGTACTGTAGTCTCTATTCCATCTCTATGAATGTCCAATATTACTTTTATGCTCTTATTTTTATTTAGTTCCTCCTTCACTGTAGATAAGGAATTGGTATATGAATCGTTATAAGAAGGTATATCATGATAGACATCCACCCATTTTAATTTATGGCCCTTTTCTTCAAGGACTTTCGCTATGGTTTCTCCTACAGCTAGAACATTATACTCTCTCTTTTCAGTATGAAATCTGTCTGTATTAATTGGTAAATAAGCTTCTGTTCCATGGGTATGATATATTAGAATATATGGATTTTCATGATCCAGACTTACACTCTTTGGTGGTTCAATATATAGTTTATCTTCATGTTTTTTCCCCATAAGCTCAAGCTCTTGGTCAAGCTCTTTTCTTTCCTCTGGGTCTTCCACAAATATTATATCGCTAAGAACGATGTACCCATCTAAATCTGGACTTTCATCTGCTCCTGTTTTTTTGGATTCCCATGAGTATGTTTCATTAAAAGCATTTACTATAGCTGGGAGATGAGGTTTTATATAGAAATCGGGCTTTAATAGAACTGCTAGTCTACTAAAAAAGCTTTCTTGAGATGATTTCATTTCCAATCCTTTATTTTCCATTTCATATGCTATTTTCATATAAGCATTTGAATTAAGCAATATCTTTAAGAATATATTATTTTCTATATCCTTATCTATTTCAGTCTTTTCCATATGAGTATCATTTACTTTTTCTGTCTCTGATACGGATACAGAGCTTTCCTTTATGTTAGAGCTTTCCACATTAAATACTGATATTACTTTTTCTACATTCATATTTTCCTCGTCAGAAATTGATGATTTTTTAATATCAGCTAATTTTCCAATCACCTTTGCGCCAAGAAATAAATTTGCTAAACATAATATGGCTATTATCACATATGTAATTCCCTTATTAAAGCTCTGGTTTCTTACCATATTTAACAACTCCTTAAGTAAAAATATTATATGAAATTATATTCCATATAGTCGGTTATTATGAATACTGTAAGAAACAAGAAACTCCATTATTATCATAAAAATGCAGCAGAAATATATTTTCCCTACTTCAGGTACAGTGGAGTTACAGAAATCTTTTGTTTCGATGTAACTCCCTATGTCAGAGTCAGCAAATCTAAATTAATTTAATCTGGCTAGTTAATTTATATATCTATTTACGTCTTTTAAATCAATTCCATGATGTAAGGCTATATTTATTCCGTTTGCAACTATTAGAGATAAATTACTTATTAGTTCATCTATTTCCTTTGGTGTCACTACAACATTAGGCATATAAGGAGTTAAAACCTCTTTTATTAATTGATACTTGTCTTGAGATTCCATTTCTTCTAGCATGGAGTAAAATTCTGTGCCTTTATCAGCTTGATTTTTCAATGATTCAATTATTAATTCCATTGTGTCATTTACCATTGTAGCTGCATCAACTACTGTAGGTATACCTATGGCATATACTGGAACACCTAAGGTCTCTTTATTCAAGGCCTTCCTTTCATTTCCTATTCCTGAACCTGGACTTATGCCTGCATCAGTTATTTGAATAGTTGTACTAACTCTTTCCATCTTTCTAGAAGCTAGAGCATCTACTGCAATAACAATATCTGGTTTAGTTTTTTCCACTATTCCTTTGATTGTTTCGCTAGTTTCTATGCCTGTTATTCCCATAACACCCGGTGAAATAGCTGACACGCTTGTCATATCCTCATCTTCTGTTTTATTATAGGCTTTGAAAAGATGTCTAGTGACATATACTTTGTCAATAACCTTTGGTCCTAATGCATCTGGCGTTATATTCCAGTTGCCCAATCCCACAACTAATGATTTAGTATGCTTATTTGGTTTAATTAATGCTTTAAGCTCCTTTGCCATTGCCTGACTGATTTCATCCTTTAAGTCTTGATCAGCATTTTTTAAAGCTGGTACATCAATAGTGATATAGGTTCCAACTGACTTTCCAAGTCTTTTTTCACCATATGCATTTAAAATTTTGACTCTAGTGACACTATAATTGTCCTTCTCCTCTTTATCTAACTCTATATCTTTTATATGGCCCTTATTTTTTTGTTCATATATTTCCCTAGCTTCAATGGCTAAATCAGTTCTTGCTTGAAACATTTTTTCACCTCCAAAACTTTATTATTTTTGTTGATTATTTGTTTCTAATTATATATAATATATAGTTGCACTAGTGAACTGTATTTATACTTTCTCCAATACTGAATAATTTATATATAATTTGGACATAAAAGAAATAGCATATTTTTCTTGCATTTTACTTTTCTTCATGATAAAATTACTTTTGTTAAGGCTTTCGAAGGGGGTGAACCTGTTGGCAAATATTAAATCTGCAAAGAAGAGAATTGAAGTTATTAATGTTAAAACTGCTTTAAATAAGTCCAGAAAATCTGAAATTAAAACATATATTACTAAGTTCAATAAAGCTGTTGAGAACGGAGACTTAGATTCAGCTAAATCTTTACTTAAATTAGTAGAGAAGAAGTTAAATAGAGCAGCTGCTAAAAACACTATTCACAAAAATGCTGCAGCTAGAAAAGTAAGTCGTTTAACTAAAAGATTAAACGAAGCTGTATAATAATAAAAAAACAACTTCGGGCTAAGCCCGAAGTATTTTGATTTTTTGGCACCTATGAAAGATTGAATAATATTTTTAACTCTTCGTATTTTTTATGAGTTATTAATGCATCATTTTTTATGTCTTTAAAATGAACCACATATGTCCATCTTCCATATGGAGATATTTTTACTATTTTGGATATATTTATTAGATATGACTTATGACATCTAAAAAAGTTTATCTTTCCTAAGCGGCCCTCTATATCATTTAGCCCATCAGAGGTAGTGTACTTATTATCTGAAGTGTATATTACTGTGCTTTTCCCTTCTCTTTGTATAAGTATTATGCTGTCTATATCTATAAAATTAATGCCATCCTTATTTTTAATTATTAGCTTTTCAGCTACAGATTGCTGATATACTATGTCTTCTTGACCTTTATTGTTTTCTTCAGATGAAATCTCCTTTATTCTATTTAAGGTTTTTATAATCCTATCTACTTTAAAAGGCTTTGTAATATAATCGAAGGCATATACTTCAAAGGCATCTGGCATATAGCTAGGATGAGCAGTTGCAAAAACTATCATTTTTTTAGGATCTATATCAGATATAAGCTTGGCACATTCAATTCCATCTAAATTTGGCATCTCTATATCCAAGAATACTACTTCAGGGTTCAGCTCTTCCACTAAGGAAAGAGCTGAACTGCCATCTTCTGCTTCTCCAACAACTTGGAAACCCTCTATTCTTTCTATTACCTTTCTTAGAACAAGCCTCATGCCGCTTTCATCATCTGCTATTAGTACTCTTATGCACATTGTATAACACCAATCCTTTTTTTGCTTTTGGTTCTCCCAGAATTTCAGACATTATTATTCCATCTAATAGGCTTTTCTGTGTTAAATTAAAGGAGTATTTTTGTTCTGTATTTAAAGTACATTTATCTGCTCTATCTCTAGTTCCATAAGGCTTATCATTATTCAATAAAATCAACTCCTATCAAAACATTAAATTTCTGACTTTTCCGCTTTACCAATATTAGATATCGATTCTCTCATATCAGTATCTGCCATTATATTTCTCATGTTATAATAATCCATGACACCCATTTTTCCTTCAACTAATGCCTTTGCCATAGCCCTTGGTATCTCGGCTTCTGCCTCCACAACCTTTGCTCTCATTTCTTGTACCGAAGCCACCATTTCCTGTTCTTGTGCTACTGCCATTGCTCTCCTAACTTCTGCTTTTGCCTGAGCAATGTGCTTATCCGCTTCGGCTTGATCCATCTGCAATTTTGCTCCAACATTTCTTCCAACATCAACATCTGCAATATCTATAGATAATATTTCAAAAGCCGTACCCGCATCTAAACCCTTCTCTAACACCGTTTTAGATATTAGGTCTGGATTTTCCAATACCTCTTCATGCGTAGAAACTGAACCAACTGTAGTTACAATACCCTCACCAACACGTGCAATTATAGTTTCTTCTCCTGCTCCACCAATTAATTTATCTATACTTGTTCTAACTGTAACTCTTGCCTTTACTATAAGCTCTATACCATTCTTAGCAATAGCTGCTATATTAGGTGTTTCTATAACCTTTGGTTTTACAGTCATTTGTACCGCCTCAAAGACATCTCTACCTGCTAAATCAATTGCAGTAGCCCTTTCGAATTCTAAAGGTATATTAGCCCTTTCAGCAGCTATTAGTGCATTTACCACACTGTCAATATTACCACCTGCAAGAAAGTGAGCTTCCAGCTGATCACTCGTAAGATTAAGTCCTGCTTTTCTGCTCTTTACCAAGGTTCTCACGACTCTATGAGGACTTACTCTCCTTAGTTTCATACCTACTAAAGTAAATATACTAACCTTTACATTTGCAGCAATTGCTGATATCCAAAGCCCTACAGGAACTAAGCTAAAGAATAATGCTAATACTACAATAATAACAGCAATAATTAGAATTAAAGCGATTGTTGGCATTCTATCTCCCCCTATATAATATTTTCAGGTTTCTTAACCTGTCTTACTACTATTTTCCTTCCTTCAACTCTGATAACTTTAACCTCTGTGCCTCTTTGAATAAAATCACCTTCTGAAACCACATCAAGTTTTACTCCATCAAAATCAACTGTGCCTGATGGTCTTAAAATAGTTAGTGCAGTACCTGTTTTATTTAAAAAGAATTGCATATCACTTGTGCCTATATAACCTTCATCTTTATTAATTGAAGTAGACAATACAATTTTTTTAGAGAGTCTTCCTTTGCTAGCAGATCTTAAAAGCAGAGATGTAAGAACTCCCAATATGGCAAGAATTAATAGTATCAGTATTAATGCATGTACTAATGTCTTAGCAGTTACTATAACTCCCGCAATCAAAAAGATAATACCTAGTATACCTGGAACCCCAAAGCCTGGAACAAAAATTTCTATGATTACAAGTAAAAAGCCTATTCCAAAGAATACCACAGATAATAGGCCTATGCTTTGAATCAATTCTGCTATGACCATTTTTTCACCCCTTTTCACAAATATTTGGTAACCTTATATTACATCTATACTCTCTCTATATAAATACATACTTTATAAACAATACATTTATTAGTCCCATCTGTCGCTTTAAGTGGTTATTATTCTATTGGAATATAAACCTTGAAGGTTGTCGCACTTTGATCGCTGTCTACAAGAATCCTTCCATTATATTTTTGTGTTATTTCCTTAGTTATTGCTAGGCCCATTCCTTCGCCTCTATTTTCTTTAGTTGTATATCCTGGCTCAAAGATTTTTTCACTCATTTCTTTTGGTATCTGCTTTCCATTATTTTTGATAGCAAAAATATAGTTAGAATCCTTCTCCCCTATTTCAATATTAATAAATCCTTTTTCTCTCAGCTCTTTCACTGCATCAATGCCATTATCAATTAAATTTCCAAGGACCCTGCACATTTCCCAGCTAGGAACTGATAGCCTGTCAAGTCTTGTATCAATATTTAAATCCACTAGAATATTCTTGTTTTCACAGTCTACGAGTTTAGCCTGCAATAATGCATTTATAGCTGTATTAGCAGTTTTCAGTATCTTATTTACTTTTTTAATGTCTTTATATACTGTCTCAATATAATTTGAGGCCTCTGTATATTCATTTAATTCAATTAGACTGTAAACAACTTGTAGATGATTTAAAAAATCATGACGCTGAGCACGCAAAGTATTATTTAGCCCTGTTATATCCTCTAAGGATTTACTCTTCATAACATTTTGCAGACTTAAATCATTTACGAATCTTATATCCCTCATAACTAGATAACTATTAATCAATGAAATAGCTATTAATCCAAATAGAAGTATATCAAAACCAGTTATAGGAAAAAAGCTTAAATTATCTCTTGATAGATAAACAATCACTACAGTAGTTAATAATACTACTTGAGATAAATTAATAACAAATATTATATCTATGGCTTTCTTTGTGTAAATATTAAAATTCCTCTTCATGATATTTCCTTTCTTACTCTATTTTTAGTTGCTAATCTCAGCTATAAACATTTCAACTGCTAGCTTCCATTCCATCTTACCTGTTTTTATAGCTCTATCAACATCAAGTGCCTTTTCCAGAATCATGTAGAGATTGCTTGAAGAATAGTTTCTAGTTTGAGATACCAGTTTTTTTACTACAAATGTGGGCACATTAATTTTTTGCGAAATATCCCCCTGACTATAGCCTTTTTCTTCATAGAGTTTTGTAAGCATCAACATTCTAAGCTGCCTGATTATCATGTGAAATATTAATTGAATAGGTTCATTCTCTAATATCATATCGTTAAATATAGATAAAGCCTCATCAGCTTTTTTCTGTCCCAATGCATCTACAAGAGCAAAAACATTATTTTGAAGTGATTTAATTACTCCTTTTTTTACATCTTCTTTTTCTACAGTTTCTCGTTCTCCTAAATAACTGCATATCTTGTTAATTTCATTCTCTAGGTCATATAATGTACGATTGTTACTTGCATCATAATATCCAGCTTGATGAAGAAAATATTGAATATCAGTACTTGATATTTTTTTATCATTCCTTGAAAAAATACTCTGAGTCCATTTGATTAAGTCCATATCCTTCAGCTTCAAAAGCTGTACTATTTCCCCACTTTGTTTAATTATCTTAACTACTTTTTTTCTGTTGTCAATTTTGGCCTCATTAGATATAAATATTAAACATGAAGAAGCATTTAATTTTTCTAAATATCTACATAGTTCTTCTTCGTCTAAATTGCTGGTTTCCTTCTTAGAAGTAAACAATGGGAGGTCCTCAACGATGACTATCTTTTTATCAGACATGAACGGTAGTGTCTCACAGGCATTTATTATTGAATCTGTAGACGTTTCTTTCCCGTCAATATATATCATATTCAAGGATTCAAATGCTTTATCAATATATTTCTTTTTGATATCAGATATTATATAATCTTTTAAGTACATTTCGTTTCCATATAGGAGATAAACTCTTTTTAATTCATTGTTTTTAATATCTTTTAGCATATCTTTGTAGTCCATATAAATGCACTCCTTTATCAATCGTTTTATGAAAAACTATTATCTAGATATTTATATTCTATAAATACAGCTATAGCATTTCAATTGTATTTCCTCTGGTGTATAATAGCAATAAACATAGATAGCACATAAATAAAAGGAAATGGCCATATAAATAATCAATAATAATAAATTGTATCTGTACTTCATTATTATATCATTAAATGAAGGTTTGTCCTTAATATATGTATATATTTCTATGCTATCTACACCCACCTTAAAAGTTATTAAACCATTTTCATCATTTCTATATATGGTTGCACCAATTTGCTTATATCTTTCCATCACTTCATTATTTGGATGGCCAAAGTTATTTTTACCTACTTGAATTGCTGCATATGATGGCTTTATTTTATTTAATAGCTCTGAAGTCGAAGAAGTGCGGCTTCCGTGATGAGGAACCTTTATAATGTCTACTCCTTTAAGATCAATACTATTAACTATTTTATGTTCAGTATCTTGTTCAATATCACCAGTAAAAAGGATATTATTACCATAAGATTCTAGAATAAAAACAAGAGAAAGATTGTTTTCATTGTCAATATTTTCAGTTGATACATTATAAGAAGGATTTAGCACCTTAAGCAAATTATTATCATCCACATATATTAAATCACCTTCCGATATTGTACTGACTTTGATATTATATTTATTAGCATTATATATGATTTCTTTAAATAAAGTACTTTTATCATTTTCATATCCAATAAAAATATTATCTATTTTAATATTTTTAATTAATGGAATTAGACCTTCGGCATGATCCTCATGAAAATGACTTATAAATACTGCATCCAATCTGCTTATGCCTTTCTTAAGCAAATAAGGAAGTACTATTCTTTCACCCACATCAAAATTTCCAAATGTATTTCCTCCAGTGTCTACAAGAATTACTTTATCCTTGGTAGATATTAAGCAGCTATCCCCTTGTCCAACATCTATGAACTCTAATGTTGTTTCATTGTATGTAAAAGCAATAAAGAATCCTATTAAAATAACAATCGCCATATAGTTGAAGATAAGCTTATTAATCCTAGGCTTAAAGAAATCTATCTTTATAATCCTCAAACTGATAAGCAATAGAAAATAGTATAAAAGAATATACCCAATCCCTAAAGAAGGCAAATATATGTTAACAAAAGAAAGCCTGTAAAACATATCTATTATCATGTCTGCAAAGTTTAAAATTGTATTTAATAAGAAACCTAGAATCAATGCTGCATTTATATATACTAAAGATACTAGGATTAGTATAAAACATAATATTAAGGAAAAAGAAAATATAGGTATTAGTACAAGATTTGATATTAGAGAAAGCACTGCATATGAGTTAAAATGATATGCTAGAACTGGAAATAAGCCTATTTGTACTGCAATTAATGAGGATAAAAGCCTTGCAGCCCTTTTACTATATATTGACAAGAGCCAGTTAATCCTTGGAGTAAACATGATAATAGAGGCAGTTGCAATGAAGGATAATTGATATCCTACATCAAATATCCATAATGGTCTAATAAATAATAAAAGTAAAGCAGCAAGCGACAATGTATTTATGGAATCATACCGTCTATAAACTAAGATAGATAGAGATAATAAGCTAAACATTACAGAGGCTCTTAATACAGATGCCGGGAATCCAATTAAAAATGCATAGCCCCAGATTATTATTAGAGCGGTAACAATAGAAATTCTTTTATCTATGCCTAGGAATCTTAATGTCTTAGATATAAATAAATATATTATTCCTATATGTAAACCCGATACAGCTAATATATGTGATAATCCTAACTCTCTAAATCTTGCCCCAGTTTCATCATCTAAGAGACTACTGTCTCCTAATATTATTGAGCTCATAAGTTTACTGTTTTTCTCACTTAGCGTTCTATTCAAAATATTGCTGATATTTCTCTGAAATTTTAACCTTAAGGCTTGTACTTGACTTGTTTGACCCTGAGATATAGTATTTATAAATGTGCTATCTGAATTTAAGATTGTATGGATATTTTTTGTCTGCAAGTATAGTTTATAGTTAAACAATCCTGGATTTGTATTTTCTCTAGGTAATACAAGAGTCCCTTTAACTCTTACTTCATCTCTAATGTCTAGAATTTGTTTATCATAATAATTGAGCAGTATTTTTTCTTCTACTTTATAAAGCTTATTATCATATAAAACTCTATTTACCTTTACAACATATGTACTTTTATCTTCACTAGATATAGTCCTGCTTTCTATAAATCCTTCTAATACTAGTTCTTTGTCAACAA
This sequence comes from Proteiniborus sp. MB09-C3, assembly GCF_030263895.1. Classification (NCBI taxonomy): domain Bacteria; kingdom Bacillati; phylum Bacillota; class Clostridia; order Eubacteriales; genus Proteiniborus; species Proteiniborus sp. MB09-C3. The sequence goes on along the minus strand of NZ_CP127161.1, from coordinate 2,265,951 downwards.
AATTAGTCAAATTACTTTTTAAGCTATTTGCAGTAATTACCACTCCAAGAAAAATGAATAAAATAGACAAAACTAAAGCATAGCCTCTGCCAAAAACATACGAAGCTATTAATCCGAGAATGAGAAAGGTAATATAGATAAGCGCCATATTCATATGTATATCTATATTGTATGATATGCATATTCCTATAATAAACGGAATAACTAAGATTAAAAACAGTCTTTTCATAAACACCCTATCTCCAATGCTGTAGTTATATTGTCATTTTTATATATTATAGCATAATATTGTCTGCAAATATTTAAAAAAATAGGGCCCAGTCTATATTCAGGCCCTTTAATTCTATTATTGATTTCCTAGAGTAGCTACCATTACAGCTTTGATTGTATGTACCCTGTTTTCTGCTTCGTCGAATACTACTGAATGTCTACTCTCAAAAACCTCATCTGTAACTTCCATTGCTGTCAGACCATATTTCTGATATATTTCTTCACCAACGGAGGTTTTTAAATCATGAAATGCTGGCAAACAGTGTAAGAATAATACATTTTCATCAGCTTTTTTTAGCATATCCATATTAACCTGATATGCCTTTAAGAGCCTGATTCTTTCTTCAAAGTGCTCCTCTTCACCCATAGATACCCACACGTCTGTATAGATTACATCCACAGCCTTTACGCCATCATCAACAGAATCTGTAATAGTTATTGTTGCTCCTGTATCTTTTGCAATTTCTCTAGCAGCATTTACGATTTCTTCCTCTGGGAATAACTCTTTTGGAGATACTATCCTCATGTCCATTCCCATTTTAGCTCCACCTATCATAAGAGAATTTGCCATATTATTTCTTCCGTCTCCAACATACGCAAATTTAATGCCTTTTAGATACCCTTTATGCTCTTTTATGGTTAAGAAATCTGCTAAAATTTGTGTAGGGTGGTATTTATCAGTAAGTCCATTCCAAACAGGTACTCCTGAATATTTTGCTAATTCTTCTACTGTCTCATGTTTGAAGCCTCTAAACTCTATTCCATCAAACATTCTTCCTAAAACTCTTGCAGTATCTGCAACTGACTCTTTTTTACCTAACTGAATATCTCCCTTTCCTAAATACTCTGCATGTGCTCCTTCATCTACTGCAGCTACAGTAAAGGCACATCTAGTTCTAGTAGAAGGTTTCTCAAATATTAGTGCAATATTTTTCCCTTCTAAATTTCTTGGTTTTATTCCTGCGTATTTTAGTTTCTTTAGATCAGCAGATAAATCGATTAGATATTCTATTTCCTTTGTTGAAAAATCCCTTAATGTTAAGAAATGTTTCCCTTTTAAGTTGAATGCCATTTTAATTCCCCCTTATATTTTAATTATAAACTTCCTCTAATTAAAGGCATACTCATACATCTTGGACCACCTCGACCTCTTGAAAGCTCTGAGCAGGACATTACATGAGTCTTTATCCCATTGTCCTCTAGAAGCCTGTTAGTCACATAATTCCTAGCATATACTATCACTTCTCCTGGTGCTATGGCTAAAGTATTGGAACCATCATTCCATTGTTCTCGTGCCGCATCTATAGCATTACCGCCAGCACAACGAATTAAGGCAACTTCGTCAACCTCCAGATATTTTTGTAGTGTTTGTTCTAATGGCAGCTCTTCTTTTTCAATATAAAGTTCGCCATGGAATCTATTGCTTTTTGTAATTGAATAAATGGTTAGATTATCTTCAGCTTCAGGATGGATAGTAAATTTACCGTGATCAACCATAGTAAATACAGTATCAAGATGCATAAAAGCTCTTTTCTTTGGAATGTCAAATGCAAGAATTGTTTCGAAGCTTTCATCTGAATATAAAATTCTTTCAGAAAACCTTTCTATTGCTGCTGCATCCGTTCTAGCAGAAATACCTATTGCTATGACTTTAGGGCTCAATACCAGGATATCCCCTCCTTCAAGCGAAAAAGCTTCTTTTCTATTAAACCATATATGTAGGTTTGGATTTTTAAATCTAGGATGATTTTCAAAAATGTATTTAGCAAAAATAGTTTCCCTATTTCTAACATTTGTTTTCATATGGTTAAGCGTTATTCCATGACCTATGGTTGCAAAGGGATCTCGAGTAAAATAAAGGTTTGGCATTGGATCCAATACGAAAGGATAATTACTGTCAGTTAAATCCATTAAGGATTTATTAATTAATTTTGGAATTTCATCTTTTCTAACCCCCGCCATGAGTTTATCTATTAACTCCTTGTTGCTAAATCTTTCAAAATAATCTTTAAGGACTTCTCTTGTTCCTAAGCCTACTACATTTCCCTCATCTAAAAACTTTTCTATAAAGTCATTTCTTACGTCAGGATTATCTATAGATTCAGTAGCAAGTTCTTCAAGATATAATACTTCTACACCATTTCCACGTAATATTTCTGCAAAATTATCATGCTCTCTTCTAGCTAAGTCTAAAAAAGGAATGTCATCAAATAATAACCTCTCAAGATAATCTGGAACAAGATTCTCAAGCTCTTTACCTGGACGATGTAATAAAACAGCTTCTAACTTTCCAATTTCCGAATACACATTAAGCATTTTTTTCTTGTCTTCCACAATAGTATCTCCCCTTTTTATACAGGTGTTATGCATAATTTTCGTAATTTTGTAAATCACTCTATTCTCACTTAAGTTGATTATATTAATACATATATAATTTTGTCAAGCTTATAAGTTCCTATAAATATTCAATATTTGCATATATATTCAGTTTTGGGCAGATTGACTTGGAGAGTCTACATACCTATTATTGGTATCATCATACCCGGGAAAATGTTTTCCTTTAGTTTGCTTTAATTTCTAAATAAATATGCAAGAAAAAAAATAAACTTTCTATTTATTATAAATCTTCTGACTTATTAAAAAATCTTAATCAAAACTACCCGCTCAGCGGGTAGTTTGTTCAGCCCTATAAGGGCATGTTACTCGCTTGAGCCTTAAGGCTCATTGAATGGTTCGCCAACTGCTTTATTTCTCAGGCTGCTGCTAAAGCAGCTAATCCATTACTTTTTGCCTTTCTTTACTTGCTCACCCGTAAACGGGTCTACATATTCTAGTAGACTTATTTGATCATTTGCTATATCTTCTTGTAGTTGATTTTTTACATATTCTCTAATCGCTTTTTCATTACGTCCTACTGTGTCTACATAATATCCTCTGCACCAAAAGTGTCTATTTCCATACTTATATTTTAGATTCGCATGTCTATCAAATATCATTAGCGAACTTTTCCCCTTTAAATATCCCATTATACTTGACACACTATATTTAGGCGGTATAGCTACCACCATATGTATATGATCAGTACAAGCCGTCGCTTCTAATATTTCCACTCCTTTTTGTTCACACAACTTCCTTAAAATTTTTCCTATATCATTTTTAATTTTTCCATATATCACTTGTCTTCTATATTTTGGTGCAAATACTATGTGATATTTGCAATTCCATTTAGTATGTGCTAAACTATTTTTATCCATTTCGGATACCTCCTTTGTTCTTAATTCGGTTGGCGAACCTGAATTAATTTTAACAAAGGAGGTTTTTAAAATCTACTCATAGCTAAAGCTTTTTGGAACCCCTGGTAGAACCAGGGGTTTTCATGATACAAAAAAACTAAGCTCTAGGTTAACCTAGAGCTTAGTTTTTTAGTTACCTTTGCTTTTTTTAATGCTAATATGATTGGAAAGGCAATGACTACTCCACCAATAAATTGAATTATATTAGCAGGAACACTAAATATAGGGATTATCATATTGCCTTTTAATATACCGCCTGCCACATAATAACCAACTACCATCCAAAGACCTGCTAGTGTCATTCCCATCAAGCTATTCATACTGAATAATTCCTTATCTTTTTTTCTAAGGGCAATAGATAATGCAATCATTAATATTGGAATGATTATAATGGCAATTATCAGCGATAATTGAACGCTATTTATCAATGTATGCAATTGCTCAGCTCCACTTAACTTAAGTTTTTCAACAAGGAGACTAGCTAATTCAGAGCTTTGAAGATTATATGATATATTAGACAATGTTATTTTAAAATATATAGCTAGACCTACCCATCCTATCCCAATGATATATCCAACAATACTTCTAAATGTTCTGACCTTATTGCTTTTTATATCCTGTGCCATAAGGCCAACAATGGCTCCCATGATTCCCTTTATTATTAAAGTAGGAACCGCCCAATGGGCATATCCTAAAAACAAGTCTGCCATGGCTGAACCTACACCACCTGCAAATAGACCATACTTCCACCCTAATAATATTGAAGTAACAAATATCATGCTGTCCCCAGTGTGTATGTATCCTTCTGTAAATGGTATTGGGATTTGTGGAATTATAGCTGTAGTTGCAAATACTAATGCAGTCATCAATCCCCCATAGGTAAGTCTTTTCACATTAAATTTTTCCATTCCTATACCTCCCTAACCCGAATTATTATTCTGATACTTTAATTATAGCACAAGTGTATCGGTTATCAAGGGAGTTGTTTTGCAATTGTATCGATTCATTTTTCTTTGCTGATTTCATAGATATTACTTTTAATTCTTATGCATTCTTCAATTTCTTCTTCTGTTATTTCCTTTCCACCATATCTACAATCATTATAAAACTTAGTTAAATCGTTAATTCCAGCATTTATATATTTTGATTCCACTAGAGTTGAAAGATACTCATTTGGGGTGTAATGTTTTTTAAATCCATATCCTTTTTCTTTAAGGGTTAAAATTGTATCTATATAAATGCGCCTTATCCTAGGAAGTTCTAAGCTGTTAGATTTTGATTTTGAAAACAACGCAGAAACAACATTTGCTAGCTTTTTAAGAGATTTTTTCATTCTTCTTTCAATATCCTTTGATGACAAAATAAATTCCTTTTCTTCTTCATCATCTTCCTCATTTTTTGATAAAGCTCTGTTACTTATAGCCTTTATAATATAAAAGGATACTATGAAAATGATTAAAATAACAATTCCCCATTTTGCAATGCTAAACACAGTTTCTATAATAGCCTGAGATTTTGGAGATAAAGTTTCATTGACTATCTCTTCTATATCTTCAGGAGTATTGCCTTTATTCAGTTGCTCTAGAATAGAAAAATCAGTTCTACTGAATATTAACTCTGCAAGCTTCGTTGTAAGAATGACTATAGGATAAAGTATAATTTCTATGATTTTTTGAATTATAATTCCAAAATAATTAGCTATATTACTAAATACTATCTTTTCTAAAATTCCAAAAAAGCCTGTTAATGTAGACACTAAAAATGACAAGACTAACAGATTGGAAATTAGGTTAATTATTTTAATATTTTTCGCCTTATTTAGAGAATTTGAATTTTTCTTATTGTAGGCCTTTTCGAGATTAGCTGTAGCAAAATAAGACAGAGTTGCTCCAACATATATAGAGAAAAAAACTTTTAAATTTTGTATAGTAGCATTTTCTCCATTCAGTAAGCTTAATATCAAAATAATAAACAAATAAAACAATAGACTTACCATAAATACTTTCTTTGCTGATTGAAAGTCTCTCTCATCGGTAATGCTCACTATACTTTTATACCATATAATCAAGTATATAATAAAAGTAACAACCTTAAATTCCATTGATGTAATGTAACTGCTGACTAGAGATATAAATATGGCAATAAGTATAAAAGTGTACTTTTTTTTATTATTTAAATTAATTCCCTTAAAAATATAGTAATATAAAGCATAGGCACATAGATAGTTTGCTAAGGATAGGAGCATAATTCTATTGATTAATATATGGCTATCAACTTCTGCAAAAAGAAAAATAAAAATTATACCAGAAATAGAGACTATTGCAGTTTCTGATATTCCTTTGATTATTATATTAAATATATTGTTAAGCCTAGTGCACATTTGCTCACCTTCTTGCCTTTAATTATTATTAAATTCATAGCTATAGATAACTTCTACTTCTTTAGGCAATCCTTCTATCCTTATTTTATTATCTAGTAGTATAAGCTTTATACAATAGTCAATTTTTGTTAGCTTCTTTATTGTTCCTACTAAATCACTAGAAATATGAGCTGTAATCAGTATTATTACATTATTTTTATCTATAAATCTTATACTCTCATTTAGAAACACATCAAAGCTATCTACAGGTAAATAAGATGTTTTTGCTAATGCATCAAAAATAAACATTTTTTGATTTCTTCCGTTTTTAGGCTTAATAAAAATATCGTTTTTATCCCCATAGAAAAACGCATTTGACGAATATCCTATATCTACTTTTTCATCAATTGCTCTATCTGTAATTGATGCTGCAACGTCTATTCCTTTTTCTATCAAATCAGTATTTACATTCTGCCAGTAAATGTCGCTAGTCTGCACATTCAAAAATATAATAGCAGAGAGATCGGCTGTATAATCAAGCCTTTTCACATGAAATTTATTTGTTCTAGCTGTAGCCTTCCAATCAATAGTATTAAAGCTATCATAGGGCGTATATTCCCTTGCTCCAATTACAGCTATATTATCTGGGATTATCCAGCGTCTAACTGATACTTGGCCTTGTATACTCTTAAATGGCATTATTAGCATATTAAGCGGTTTGACTTCTGGATATACAATGAGCTTCATAGGATAGTGAATTTCTTTTACGGCAGTAGCAAAACCAAACAAGTCTCCTACTGACATTTCTATATCTCGAAATGAATAATATCCTCGTTTTGTACAATAAATAATATTGTGTTTTTTAATTCTCTGATAACTTATCAATGATGTTACTACTTTATATATTTTTTCACTTTTGCTATTATACTCCATTACTCTTTGATCTTTGAAATCAATTTCTTTAGGAATATCAGCATTTATCTCTATCCAAGGAAGTATTAAAAGCTTGTCGTTTGTTATTTCAGTTGTCAATCTAACTGGCTCTCCAACAAAAACTCTTTCCTTATCAAGATATCTCTTATATTCTAGTTTCCTTAACGCTATGTTTTCCCATCTATTTGAAATATAGAACATAGTCACAAGGAGTAAAAATATAGTTATAACTATACCCATAATAATTCAACCCCTAATGGCTTCAAATTTTCTCTACAGGAGTATTGATTTTATAAATGATTTGATCTAACACATCATCTGTATTTCTACCTTTAATCTGTGAATTAGAATTCAATATAAGTCTATGGACAAAAATAGGTTTAATAAGAAATTTTACATCATCTGGTAATACATAATCTCTACCATTTATAGCTGCATATGCTTGTGAAGCTTTAAATAAGGCTAAACTACCCCGTGGACTTATTCCAAGCTCTATTTCATCATTTACACGTGTAGCATTAACTATTTTTAAAATATACTCTATTATATCATCATCTACATAAACATTTGAATAATGCTCTCTAGCCTTCCTAAGCTCATCAGAGGAAACTACGGCTTCAATTTCATTTATTGGATTACTCTCTTTAAATCTTATTAATATCTCAAACTCTTCTTCAATTTTAGGGTATCCCATAGACAACTTCATAAAAAATCTATCTAGCTGCGCTTCTGGAAGGGGAAATGTACCTGAAATTTCTATTGGGTTCTGAGTAGCTATTACAAAGAAAGGCTCCTTTAGTTTGTATGTTATTCCATCTATGCTAACTTGATGCTCCTCCATGGCTTCCAATAGGCTGGATTGAGTTCGTGGTGTAGCTCTGTTGATTTCATCTGCTAAAACAATTTGGCTCATTATAGGGCCTTCTTTTAATTGAAATTCACCTGTTTTTTGATTGTAATAGTTAATGCCTAAAATATCTGATGGCAATAAATCAGGAGTAAATTGTATTCTTTTAAAATCGCAATTTATAGATCTCGCCAAGGATTTTGCCAGCATTGTTTTACCTAAGCCTGGTACATCCTCTAGCAATACATGACCCGAGCATATTATAGAAGTAAGCATTAGGTCAATAACATCATCTTTCCCTACTATTACTTTTTGAATATTGTCTTTAACTCTTAAAGCAATTTCCTTAATTTCATTAGTATCCATACTATTCCCCCATTTTCAATTATACTTAGCCTTCTATTATTTCCCTTTTGAACACCACAATTAAATTTCTTGGATTGTTTAGTGACTTTAAGCTTACTAGCTCCCATCCTTCTGCTCCTAATGCATTAAACTTCTTTTCATGCTCTTTCGTCAATACTAATGATGTTACACCAAAGGCTTTTATATTTTCTATTTTATACTCAAATTTCTTCATAAAATACTACCTCCCACTGTATTATAACATAGAAAAGTTGTTAAAAATCATGATTTATAGGGAATTACCTCGTATTTTGTATCATGATAATTGTTGAAATCTTCCTTTCTTTTGAGTAAAATTTATTATATTTAGAATTTAATAGCAGTTCATTTTGTCATTTATTTAATTTTTCCTTCATACTTATTTTAAAAAGACCTTAATATTATTTCAAGTTTTAAGTAAGTGTATTACAAAAAATTTATTATTTTTACATTTTTTTGTAGCTATTAAATTTATAGGAGGTTTTTTATGAGTAGATTAAAAATCGAATTGAATGAATTAAACAAGCTCTATGATGAAATTTATTATAGTAGCTTCGATAATGTTGAAGTAGCATTAGATATTATATCTAATATTACTTCAGAAAAAGAGTTTGAGGATGAAGAAGATTTCATATTTGGTTTATCTAATATTGTAGATGTAATAGTTGAAGTTTTAGATGAAGTCGCAGAAATATTTGATAATGAAGCCCTATACGATATTAGTAACTATATTAGGGACAAAATTGATAAAATTCAAAGTGGCGAAAATGATGATTCCATTGAAAGCACTTATATAAACTACCTAAGTGAAGACTATGATGAAGATTTTGAAGATGAGGAATTATACGAAGAAGATGAAGATTATGGTGAAGATGATTTATATGAGGATGACTATTAAGAAGAAAACCTTTAAATGGAGATCACTGAAAAAGTTTGAATTCTACATGTCACTCTGCACCTTAGCTAAAGATGTATGTTTTCAATATTTAACAGATTCTTTGCTAGGACTCAGTATGACAAAAAAGACTTTTTCAGTGCTCCTTCCATGAAGGTTTTCTTTTTAAGCATTTAGGGATAATACATATTCTATTGCATTAGCAGGCTTGTAAAATAATTGTAGATTCATACTTGTTCTTTTTTCATCATAATATAAAGGCGTAAATATTTGATATATTATATTATCAGGATATCCACTTAAATCATAATTAATAGATTTATCAATAATATAAGTTGCTAGTTCGTCATCAATTTTATATAAATCAAATTCACTTTCATTAAATGCAAATTTTAAACAATCTATCCTTCCACAGTCTTTTTCTGCAATCTCATATAATATACCCAACTGTTGCTCTATATTAGATACTAGATTTCTCCATTTATCTAAGCCTTTTTTATTTATTTTACTAGCTATTTTCTCATTATCCTCATAATACTTTATTAGTAAAAACTTTGCACAATGATTCAAAGCCGATTTAATAATAAATAGTTCATACCACTCCTCTTCACTTAGTTGCTTATTCAGACCACTTCTTAGTTTGAATTTTTTCAGAATCCCTCTATTATCGTATTTATACTTCATTGCAAAGAAATCAATGAATTCTTTAAAATCTGTAACTATGTCTTTTAGCATATAATGAAAGCACCTCCTTTTATGTTATAAATACTAGGTTGTTTAATAACGCTATATATTCATTATACGCTAAAAAGAGAATAAAGATAAACTAATATATCTGCTAGTTGATTTAACACTCCAATATATGGATTATTGATTCAACCATTTACTTAGTTTATTTTTATCAAGAATAATTATCCTTCGTCCAATTATTTTTATAGCCTTTTCTTTACTAAATTGACTTATTGCCCTACTTACAGTCTCTCTAGATGTCCCCACCAATCCAGCCAGCTCTTCTCTAGTAAGATTTAAAGTTAATTCCATAGCTCCATCCTCTATCTCCGTACCATATTTATCTATTAGCTTAAGAAGAGCTTGAGCAGTCCTAACATAGGTATCATTAATTGCCATGTTTTTAATTCTTGATTGAGCATCCTTTAATCTTTTATTTAATACCTTTATTATATTCAATGCCATATCTGGATTTTCTCTAATTATATTTTCTAAATCCTCATTGCTGATACTTAAAATAACACTACTCTCAATAGCTACAACAGTAGCTGGGTTTTTCCCACCATCAAAAAGCGTAACTTCAGCAAATATTTTTGATTTACCCTTTATATCTAAAATTATTTCTCTTCCATCATTACTAGTTTTAAATATCTTTACTTTACCGGTTTTAATTATAAATACATTTTCACTTTTTTCACCCTCAATAATGATTGTACTTCCTTTTTTATATGATCTTTCTTTTGTTATTTTCTCAAGCTTTTGTAATTCTTCATAATTCATGCCTTCAAATAAAGGTATCTTTTTTAAATATTCAATTATGGACATATTATCACCTATTCATATTTTCTATTTCATCCATTAGCTTTAACCCATTATACTAAAAAACAAAGCATAAATAAATTATTTAATTATTGCTCGAATAAATATATATTTGAAAAAATAGTAATTATATAAAGCTATTACTAGTGTTTTGATAAGGCGGTGTAATTATGATAAAAAATAAAAATCATTTGTTGCCAATAATATTAGTGTTATTCATTGCATGTTTATTTACCTTCAAGATTTACTACTCATCTGTAACCGATGATTTGGTTTTTAATCAAATTGGGGTGTTTAATAACATACTCAGTAAAAAATTGGTAGATAATTTTTTTTCTGAAAATAGTGATATAAAAGAATTATCGACTAATTCAATTAAAAAAATAGTTCTTAAGGATTTAGGATATGAAAATTGGTTAAATTACATAGAATTCATAGATATATATTTATATCCCTTCGATATAATCCATGATAATGTAGAGGACCTAATCATATCTGTCAATTTATCTAAGGATCAAGGTGTAATAGGTATATATCGTCTATATGAGGACAGATATATACTTTCAAACATTATTAAAGATCTATGCAATATAAAGAATGTATCTGCTATTAGAATTGAATCTTCAAAAAAATCTTTTATAGTAACTGAAGAAATTCTTGATGAAATGATCGGAGCATACTTCATAGATAATTTTGTAAGAGTATTTTCAGAAACTGACGGTGAATTTATAGAGGTATTTCGCCAATCTATAGATTACACAGCATATTATTTCGAAAAATGGAGCGATCCAGAGACTCCTGAACCTAAATGGTATAAAATCACAGATAGTAGTGTTGTTGATAACATAAACTTAGAAAAAGAAAATATTATAATAAATGTATCAAAAACCTTGTCAAAGTATGAATCCCTAGACTCTTCTAGTTTCTCTGCCTCCTCTGATTATAAACTGATAGGACAAAATAGCTTTGATGTCAAATTAGTTTGGAGTGAACCCTACAATTCATTTATTATGTCTGAAGGCAAAATTATCTCACAAAATACCGAGGTAGGAATCTTAGAAGATACAACTCAAACTGTAGATTACCTATTGAATTTAACAGGAAAATACTATAAAGTGATAGATAAGAATAAAAGAATATTTTATATTAAAAATGACGACATTATGATAATTAAGGATTTTTCTACCTTATGAAAAGGAAGGATGATTACATGACAGAAAAAATATATCTAGAAAATCCCTATTTGAAGGAACTTACAGCAAAAATTATTAAAAAAGAATATTCTAATAGCAAATTCTATATTACATTAAATAGAACTATAATATATCCTCATTTATCTGGAGGTCAGCCTATGGATAAGGCTACCATAAATGATTTTAAGGTTATTGATGTATACGAGGAAAATGATGAGATCATTCACGTCCTAGAAGATAACATACATTCTAATATAGTCAATATGGCCATTGATTGGGATACTCGCTTTGACCATATGCAGCAGCATACTGGACAGCATTTACTTTCTGCAGTCATCTATAAATTATATAATGCAAATACTATTGGAATGCACATAGGACGTGATTATGTATATATTGATGTGGCTATACCAACACTTTCGGAGAATGACGTAGAAAAAATCGAAAGATTTGCCAATGAAATAATATATAGTAATTTTCCAGTAAAAACTTATCCTATAGAAAACAAGGATATCCCTTCTATTCCCCTTAGAAAGCTTCCAACAGTGGACAAGAATATCAGAATTGTGGAGATAGAAAATGTTGATATTACCCCTTGTGCTGGAACCCATGTCAGGAATATTGGAGAAGTAGGAATAGTTAAAATAAGAAAGTGGGAAAGGTATAAGGGCAATACCAGAATTGAGTTTGTATGTGGTTATAGAGCTTTAAAAGATTATACGCTAAAAAATTACCACATTAACAATATTTCAACTCTACTATCTTCTAAGGATATAGACACATATAATGCAGTAAAAAAGTTATATGATGATTGTAAACTATTGGAGAAAGAATTATCAGATATTAAGACGGAATTATTAAAATATCAAATTAGTGATCTGATTAGTGAAAGTTATACGAAAAATAATGTGAAAATAGTACACAAAATATTATATGGTTTTGACCTTAAAATGGCTAAATATGCAATATCACACATATTAGCTTACTCTAATACTGTTTGTATACTTTGTATTGTAGAAAACCAAAATAAATGTCATATATTAATGGGTAGATCAGAAAACCTTGACATCAATATGAAAGAAATATTTGACTCCGTGATCAGCATTATTAATGGAAAAGGAGGAGGAACTCCTGAGCTTGTACAAGGTGGAGGGACAAATACAGCTAATATTACTTCTCTTATTGAAAAAAGCCTAGAACTATTGGAAAAAAGGATTTGAAATATCTATATATAAATAAAGAGAAGTGAAAACTTCTCTTTATTTATTCATAAAAGCTTCTATTTCCTCAACCGATTTTATAATATCCTTTGATAGATTTTCACATCCATCTTCTGTCACTACTACATTATCCTCTATTCTAATTCCTATTCCTTCCTCTTCAATATACAATCCTGGCTCTATAGTAAGCACCATTCCTGGCTCTAGATTTACTTCGCGACCTCCTACATCATGAGTATCTAGTCCTAAGTAATGACTTACTCCATGATAATAATACTTAATAATTTCTTCATCTTCTTTAATAAGTCCATTCTTTTTACACTCTTCAATCAAAACCTTTTTGGTAACATTATTTAGCTCTTTAAAAGGAAGACCTGGTTTAACCGCTTTAATTGTCTCAAGCTGGGATTTTAGCACTATATTATATATTTCTTTTTGTCTTTCTGTAAATCTTCCGTTGACTGGAAAAGTTCTAGAGATATCTGCACAGTAATTATTATATTCAGCACCTAAATCAAATAGGATAAGGTCTCCGTCCTTCATTTCACAATTGTTTTCTCCATAATGCAATACGATTGCATTTTCTCCTGAAGCAGCAATTGTATTAAATGAATGTCTTTTTGCTCCTAGTGTCTTTAATTCAAAGTCAAAATAGGCTTCAAGCTGGTATTCCATCATTCCTGGCTTTGATTTTTCCATCATCCTTTTTATCCCTTGATTTGTAATATCTATTGCCTTTTTAATCATTTCAATTTCTTCTGTTGTTTTTACCATTCTAGATTTTGCTATTATGCTATATGAATTATTTATATTGATATGTGGGTATTTATCTCTAATGTTCTTTGCTAATTTTAATGCTTTGGTTTCATCCGAATCCCATCCACGTCTTTCTAAATCTAAGTAAAGGTTTGAATAGTCATTATTAAACAATATACTATTTAAATAGTCGTTAAAATACCCTAATGGTTCAATACTCTCTATTCCAGATATTGATTTAGCCTCGTCTTCTTTCATCCTAAAGCCAGTCCATTTTTCCTCCAGTGGTGTTACTTTATCTATAAATAACGTTTCCTTCAATTTTTTGTTTCTTTTTTCAATTAACAATATAAATTTTTCTCTTTCAATTCCTACCATGTAAAAAAAGTTTTTATTTACAATAAAATCATAATCTGCATCAGCAGATTTATGTGGAGCTGTACCAGAAAATAAAACAAGCAAAGAGTTATCTTCCACATTATCCATTATTTTTTTTCTAGTAGTTATGTAAAGTTCCTTATTCATAAATTCACCCTCCTATTTATTTTTTAAAATTTTTAATGTAGCAGAATATTTTAAATCCTTAATTTCAAGCTTTATATGTCTGTAATCAATTTCAAAATTTATTACAGATGAATGTAAGTCAATGCTTCTTAGAAAATGAATTGTACATAATGAATTGTCTTTAAGCTTACTAAATCTTATTATTATATTTTTAATCATAGGACATTGAATTCTTTTTCCCATATAATTTGGCATTTCATCAAAGTACAAATCTAGTGCTTTATTATCTAAAGGAATTATAAGGTCAATGTCTATATCATCTTCTCTTAATACCCTTACATTAAAATCACTTTCAAAATTAAAGCCAAATTGTTTTAAATCCATAAACTCATCCTTTATTTAATAATATCCTTGTACTTAAAGTCTGACCCTAGTATATGACTAGATATCCAGTTGATTACAAAATCTAAAATATCTAGAACAACCTTTTTTTGTCTGGAATCTATATCTTGAGTCTCTATTTCATTCAATTTTTCGATAAACTTATCATGCTGCCCTTTATGCTTCTCAATATCCTCGTAATTATACTTTTTCATCAAATTTTCTTCAAATCCAAAGTGATATACTGTATAATCCTTTAAGCTATTTAATAGCCTAATAATTTCATCATAATGGTCTTGTCCATCTTTTAAAATTGCTAAATTATATATTTCCCCTCCAATCTCAAATAATCTTTTATGTTGTTTGTCAATTTCCTCAATTCCAATGCTAAAGTTATCTTTCCACTTAAAAATCATATATCCTTCCTCCTTTAATCCTTTACTAGATTATACCACGCTTTTAATAGATAAAAGCAAATTTTGGATTTAATCTTTCATAATATTTTTAGAAACGATGCTACCAACTATAAATAAACCACCATTAAAAATGACTAGCAGATAATCGTAGAGATTATTATTAGGAAGTTTTCCTAATAATCTATTTACAGATAGAAAAAGTAGAGCAAGAAAAATTGTATTTGTAATCTTGGCAATCTTCCATTCTAGTTTAAATTTTGTATTTAATATGGTTAAGACAACATCAAGAATAAGAAAAAAGCATAGAACCAAAGTAGCATAATAAAGCATTTCTATAATTACCACATAGAACACTCCTTGGAACAATTCATATTTTAATTAAAATATTTTTGCTATTTCTATTATTCAACATTTAGATTGTTTTTCCTTCAACAGGTCTAAAAGATATTAAATCACCCTAAGATAAGTGAAAACATAAGTATATATTATACAAATAAATAAAGAAAGGAGTAAGAATTATGTATTATAATGAAATGATGTATTATCCATATATGAATCCTTATATAAACTATGACTATTACTATGGATATAGAAATAATACAAAAGCAGTTGCATATATACGTGGTGGACCCTTTGCTCCGCAAATACAAGGTGTTGTATCTTTTGAAGAAGAAAACGGTGGAACGAAAGTCAAGGTTAAGGTATCTGGCCTTCCTAAGTACGAACCTGCTAGAAATGGTAATTCGCCTATAGGTCCCCACGGTTTTCATATACATGAAAATGGTGTATGTGAAATAGGCGATCCAAATGACCCATTTAAATCTGCTGGCAATCACTGGAATCCTGATAATCAGCCTCATGGAAATCATGCAGGTGATTTTCCAGTATTGTTTTCTAATGATGGTTATGCAGAAATGGAGTTTTTCACTAATAGATTTAAACCTTGGGATGTAATTGGAAAATCCATAATAATACATCAGAATCCAGATGATTACCGCTCTCAGCCAGCAGGAAATTCAGGTAAAAAACTAGCTTGCGGTGTTATACAACCAAAATACTTCTAAAATTTAAAAAATGAGCTGCAAAACATACAGGTGCAGCTCAAGTAATTTTATATTGTTCATAGAAGAACATTAACACTCTGATAAAAATTTCATATTATATATTACAACCAGGAAATCCTATCATTAATTAAGTTAAAAGAAATGGGAGGTAGTATTGTTATGGTAGAAAAACAACAATGTGGTTGGGGTGGTCTTGACGCTTCACTACTATTCTTCTTTTTAATACTAGTATTAATATTCTGCAACTGTGGTTTTTGGAATTAACAAACAAATCGGGGTTTCTACCCCGATTTGTTTATTCATCATGAATTCTAATTTTAGTGTATAAATTATCTACTATTTAGATAGCCTATTATATAAAGGAGGTTATCTAAATAACTGAGTTAAATGATTTGTTAAACGACATTGAAAAGCTTAGAGAAAACTTAATGAAATTAATCGAAGAAAAAGGAAGTAATCTGCAGGATCCTGATGTAATAGCTGCAAGTCAAATTCTTAATGCTGCTATTACTAAATATAATGAATTTATTAGAAACAAATTGTAATTTTTATTTGCATATTAGTAATTAAAAAGTTACAGAGTCAGCTCTGTAACTTTTTAATGGATTTAATAACAATGTATATCATAAAATTCACTTCTGAATAATACGATGTTTTATGATTTATTGTTTTTTATATCCTTGGCAAATTGCATCTCTCAATAATTTTATTCATCAATAAAATTCATCAGTTCTTTATTAAATTTTTCTCGTTGGTCATAGAAGGCTCCGTGACCGCTATATTGAAATGGTAAGAGTTTAGAATTTTTAATATATTGATTTTGTACTTCACCTAATTGAAACGGAACAACCTTGTCATGAATACCATGGATAATCAATGTTGGAACATTTATTGTTTTTAAATCATAAAATAGTTCTTCACGTAACCAAGTATTTGCAATAGCAGCAGTTGACCATCCTGCAGCTTGTAAACCCAATTGCAAAAACCAATAAGAAAATGGTTCAGTTATATACTGAAAGAAAAATATATCACCAAAGTCTCTCAACATTTTAGGACGATCTGAATATGTTCCTTCAATAATTTTGATTACAACTTCTTTATCTAAGCCATATGGAAAATCAGGACGTTTAATAAGACTAGGAGCTGCCGCTGCAAAGAGAGCAAGTTTAGATACGCCAAATCCATTATGTCTAGACATATATCTAATAGAAATTGCTCCTCCTGTTGAATGACCTGCTAGTATAAAATCATGTAGCTTGAGTGCCTCAACTACACATCTTACATCATCAGCTAATCTATTGTAATCATAGCCTCTCCATGGTTTATCTGACTGGCCAAAGCCTCTCTGATCTATTCCAATGCATCTGTATCCACTCTTAGGAAGTTCATTAAACTGATATTCAAATAATTTATGACTTCCAGGCCATCCGTGTAAAAATACAATGGTCTTGTTACCCTCCTGATTAAGATCCTCTACATAAACTTTTACATTTGGTTCTACTCTAATATAGTATCCCATCAATATACCTCCAATAATTAAATGGCTATATTGACATATTATTCACTCAGACACCAATTTATTAATATTTATCTTCATTTTATATTCACTCCATTTTCTTTTAATAATTCAGATTACTTCCCAAATATTTAAGTGATGAGCTACAAATAGTCAGTGATTAATACATCTTATGTACTTATTAAGCTTATTTTCAAACTTTATATCAGAACTAGATAATTTAAAGTGAATTTTTGTTTTTTATTTATTATATTAGCTCCTATATTTTGATGATAAAATTATTATTTAATTATTATCATTTATGATAAGATTAGTTATGATATTATGGCAAAATAATAAAGATTACTTCATGAAGTAATCTTTACAAGCCACTTATACACTATTATCTCACATAGAACTTTTTGAAAAAGGAAATAACCTTAATTTTATAAGCATAGACAAAGCTATTAAACTTTCAATTAGACCTATGAGAAAGAAAATTATGTGTAAATATTGAATTGATTGCAAAACATAGCATTGAATCGCTATCCAAGCCATTAGTATACAGCCTAGGCCACCACTAATATAAACATGGTACTTTAATTTATTTCTGACAAATATAAATGCAACTAAATGCCCTATACCAATAACAAAAAATAAGAACAAGCCAGGGATTAGAAAATTCGTAAAAGGCCCTCTTTTTAATATTTCAATTGGCGCACCATACAGAGTTCCATAGGGATCAATAATGGCCATCATGCCTCCAAATAGTGCTCCTATACCGACTGTACAAAGAAGAGTTGACTGAAAACCATATAATTTTTTCATCACTTTATCCCACTTTCTAATTTAGTGCCAATAACTCACTTAATAACTATTTCTCATATCCATTTACGTGATTTCTATGAAATTCCCATGCTGATGAAATTATATCTTTTATCTCTGTATATTGAGGTACCCAGCCAAGAATATTTTTGGCTTTTTCAGAAGAAGCAACTAAAATAGCCGGATCTCCTAATCTCCTTCCTGTAGTTTCCTTAGCAATAGGATTTCCTATAACTTTCTCAGCAGCTTCAACTATTTCATTTACTGTAAAGCCTAAACCATTGCCAAGATTAAAGATATCGCTTTCATTACCTTCTCTCAAATATTTTAAAGCCAGTAGGTGTGCATTTATTAAGTCCATGACATGAATATAATCTCTTATACATGTACCATCCTTTGTGCTATAGTCATTGCCATAAACGTAGATTTTTTCTCTTTTATTAAGTGGCACCTGTAAAACTAATGGGATTAGATGTGTTTCAGGATTATGGTCTTCTCCAATGAGTCCATTTGGATGAGCTCCAGCCACATTAAAATATCTTAGGGATACATATTTTATTCCATGAGCTGTATCTACCCATTTCATCATCTTTTCCATAGCTAATTTAGTCTCACCATAAGGATTGGTAGGTTCAGTCAAATCAGATTCTTTAATAGGAATAGATTTAGGTTCTCCATAAACAGCAGCTGAAGAGGAAAATACTATTTTATTTACACCATTTGAAGCCATTGCTTTTAATAAAATTTCCATCCCATAAACATTATTATCAAAGTATTTTAGTGGTTCAGTCATACTCTCACCAACTAAGGAATTAGCAGCAAAATGAATTACTGCTTCTATATCATGTCTTAAAAATACACTGTTCAAAAAATCAATATTCCTAGTATCTCCATGATAAAAGATAGCTTCTTTATGTACTGAATCTATATGTCCTGTTTGAAGATTATCTACTACTATAACCTTCTCTCCTTTTTCAATCAAATCATATACACAATGAGAGCCTATATATCCTGCCCCACCACAAACTAATACTGCCATATTATTTCCCTCCATCTTATAAACTTCTAAATCTTTCCTTTACATTATATCACTTATATTTTTATGTTTCAAAAATTATACTCAAATATAATAAAAAAAGAAATGGTCATTTACAGTTCACCATTTCCTTTTTTATTATTATTAGTTTTCTATTTTAAACGAGCTTTTTAATGATACTATTCTGTTAAAAACTATTTTTTCTTCCGTAGTATGCTTTGTATCAACATTAAAATATCCATGTCTGAAAAACTGGAATTTATCTTGAGGTTTAGCATCTTTCATATTTGGCTCTACAAATCCTTCTAAAATCTCTAAAGAGTTTGGATTTATATTATTTAAGAATGTTTCTCCCTCTTCTTGCTCATCGTCAAGTATTAGCGGCTCATAAAGTCTCACTTCAGCAGGTATTGCATTGCCTGCTTCTACCCAATGGATCGTGCCCTTTACTTTTCTTCCGGTAAAACCAGTACCACTCTTGGTTTCAGGGTCATAGGTACATCTTAATTCTACTACATTCCCTTCCTCGTCTTTTATCACTTCATTACATTTAATGAAATAAGCATTCTTTAGTCTAACCTCATTACCTGGGAAAAGCCTAAAATATTTCTTGGGAGGATTTTCCATAAAGTCATCCTGTTCAATATATATTTCTCTTGAAAAAGGAATCTTTCTTTCTCCTAGTTCTGGATTTTCTGAGTTGTTTTCTGCATTAAGCCATTCAATTTGACTCTCAGGATAGTTAGTTATAACAACCTTAAGCGGTTTTATTACAGCCATCACCCTAGGTACCTTAAGCTTTAGGTCTTCTCTTACAAAATGCTCTAGCATCTGCTCATCTACTAAGCTATTACTTTTAGATACGCCTATTGCCCTACAAAAATTTCTGATAGACTCTGGAGTATATCCCTTTCTTCTCAATCCAGATATAGTAGGCATTCGAGGATCATCCCAGCCATCAACAATATTTTCATCAACTAGCTGCTTTAATTTTCTCTTGCTCATTACTGTATTGGTCAAGTTTAACCTAGCAAACTCTATTTGTTGTGGTTGGCTCTCCATCTCACACTCTCTTACAAACCAATCATATAATGGCCTTTGGTCTTCAAACTCCAAGGTACATATGGAATGAGTTATGCCTTCTATGGCGTCCTCTAAAGGATGAGCAAATGAATACATAGGATATATACACCATTTATCTCCTGTATTATGGTGTGAAGTATGAGATATTCTATAGATGACAGGATCCCTCATGTTGATGTTAGGAGAAGCCATATCTATTTTAGCTCTTAGTACCTTCTCTCCATCTTTAAATTCACCTTTTCTCATGCGTTCAAAAAGGTCTAGATTTTCTTCTATGGTTCTATTTCTATAAGGACTTTCTTTTCCCGGTTCCGTAAGCGTTCCTCTATATTCTCTAATTTCATCTACACATAAATCACATACATATGCCTTACCTTTTTTAATTAAAATTATAGCTCTTTTATACATTTCATCAAAATAATCTGAGGCAAAATGTAATTCTTCCCATTGAAAGCCAAGCCATCTCACATCTTCCATTATGGATTCCACATATTCTACCTCTTCTTTAGTCGGATTGGTATCGTCAAAGCGAAGATTGGTTCTACCATTAAATTCATCAGCTAATTCAAAGTTTAATGTAATTGATTTGGCATGACCAATATGTAAATATCCATTAGGCTCTGGTGGAAACCTTGTGATTATTTCCTTATGCTTTCCTGATTCTAAATCACTTATTACAATATTTCTAATAAAGTTTGATGATACTGGTTTGTCATTCATTGCAACACAACCTTTCCTTTCTTCTGCTCTATTGTTAACTTATAATATAGCATAGTTATAAGATTTTTTCCATTTCTATTGACTTTCATATTATGATATACTATTTTAACTGTTTTATTAGTTTTATGCAATATTTTATATAGCATAGTCATATCTCATCTAAAGATGTTTCAAAAAAACCTTCGGGACAATTTAAGAATGACTTAAAAAATTTAACTGATTCTATTTCAGTATAATCTATTTTTTCCATTGGTAATTTATTTAAGTCATATATGGTTGCACCTAGATAAGCCATTATTATAGGAGAATCAAAAACTATTTGGCTAAAGGATTTCATTAGAGCAGTATTAAATGTGTACATGTTAAATAGCTCATGATTTTTATTTAAATAGCTTATTTTCTTTAGATGAAACATGACTTTTCATCCTTCCTATTAACTAGATATATCTCTACTTAAATATTGATATTATCAAATCATAGTGCAAAAGTAAAGAAAAGCTACTTCCCTATGCCAATAGGAAATAGCTTTTATTATCAATATATTTTTTACCTTGAAACCTTAGATGGCTTCTTACTTGATTTTCTGTGCTGCAGTTCTGCTTTTCTATTGAGCTTTCTATCCATATACTCAGCTTCCTTTTTTAATTTTACATAGCTTTCATATCTTTTTTTACTCAAAGTACCATTTTTAATGGCTTCTTTTACAGCACATTTTGGTTCTGATGAATGTGTGCAATCTGAAAACTTACATCTTAAAGAAAGTTCTTCTATGTCTTTAAATGCAGTATCTATACTATCACTAACATCTAATACATGCAGCTCTCTCATTCCAGGAGTATCTATCACTACTCCTCCCTCAGGAAGTAATATAAGCTCTCTATTAGTAGTAGTATGTCTTCCTTTTTCCCCTATACTGCTTACCTCCTGAGTAAACTGTCTAATCTCTCCTATTAGCTCATTGATAATAGTTGATTTTCCTACTCCAGATGACCCAATAAAAGCAACTGTTATACCTTTCTCCATATAACTTCTAATCTCTGTAATTCCTGATTTGTTAACACAGCTTATGCAATGAACATCTATTCCAAATAAAATATCTGATATCTGTTCAAGTTTTTCGTCTATCCCATCACATAAATCTGATTTTGTGAGAAGTACAACTGGTCTAGAACCGCTATCCCATGCCATGGTAATATATCTTTCTAGTCTTCTCAAATTGAAATTATTGTTAAGTGACATACATAGAAATGCTATATCTATATTTGCAGCTATAATCTGTTCTTCAAATGAGTTGCCTGCAATTTTCCTGGAAAACTTGCTTTTTCTTTCCAATATTCCACGAATAATAGTTCTATCATCCTGATCCTTTATTTTATCTAGTATCACCCAATCTCCCACAGCGGGATAATCCTCTCTTCCAGCTGCAGAACCAATCATCTTTCCTGATACCGAGGCTAACACTTCCCCTTCCTCAGTATATACTTTATACAGATTTCTATATTCCACTGCTACTCTTCCAATGCTGTAAGAATCACTGTACTGTTCTATTTCTTGTTCAAAGCTCTCATTCCAACCTAAATCATATAAGTTAAATTTTTTTGTCAATTATTAATCCTCCCATTATTTCAGGGCATAAAAATACCCTAGTAGTAGTTTTTAGACAGACCACCCCTAGGATTAGTGACAAAAGAAATATAAGATTGAATCATATACGCAATCAGTACAAATAGCTTAACCTACACTTAGGAGTGGACATCATGAAATTATTAGATTCATTTAAGTAAAATTTATATCTTCTATTTTTCATAACACATCACTCCTTCCAACATTTATATTATATATGATAACAAATAATAACTATTTTGTAAACAATAATTATTCTTCAAAATTTCTAAATAATAAACTCTAATAATTTTTCACTCTATTATCAAAACATCTATGGCTATTTTATCCTCCCAATAATTAATATAGGGCCAAGATTTTGGTCTTGGCCTTATATTAATTTTCAAACCTCAAAATTATTTCAATTATCTTATTTCTAATTTTGTTTATTTCGTCATAGCTCATATTTGGAATATATTGAGCCTCCATTAAGTCATGGTTTTTCTTGGCACCTGCCAGTTTATCTATTGCAACAGAAATTAGTTTTTCATATATTTCTTTGCTTTCTTTTATACTATCCTCATAAATATTATATATTTCTTTATCAATATATTCATATAGGTCTATTACCTTATAGTTATTATCTTTAGCTGCATCCATTATAGATAATCCTATACTTAAATCTTTGATTATAATAGTCTCTATCTTTTCTGGTATCAATGGTGTATGGAATACTTCTACATCTAATCCTCTTTGGACTGCTTGTAAGTATATTTTTTTCATCATTGTTGTTTTTCCTGTACCTATTTCGCCCTTTATGTAATAGGTTTTTTCCATGTCTTTAAGCAGCGTATCTGTATGCTCTGCCCATCCAGTTGGCGTATATGCACTACCAAATAAGTGTCTCTCTCTTCCCATATTCTCTGAGATCGGCAATTTATTAAATATCTCTTTTATCAAATTATCTCCTAATACATTAAGCTTGCCAAAATCCATTACTTCTTCCATTTTCCATATTGTATCCTCTTGAATAGCTCTTGCTGCTTCAAGATATTTATATGCACTTTTATAGAATTTGCTATTTCTATCTATTACTTTAATTATTTCTTCTCTATTTTCTTCTAAAGCTTTTGAATCCCAGTATTCTCCCAGATTTATTATCATGTCAACAGCACCTGGGTATTTAGGATCTATAACATGTGGTGCCGTACCATCTACTACTGCGACCTTTAACTTAGGTATCATAATACTATCAATAGATTCTCTATCAGAGGAGCAATGATGGTATTCAACATCATATCCCTTTTCTTGCATGTACATCCCAATCTTTCGCATCATAGAAGATTTTCCTGTGCCTGGTCCCCCTTTTAATATTATGATTTTATTTGCATCCTTTTTGTTTATTATATGGTTGTAATAAGAAAAGAAACCTCTCGATGTATTGCCACCTGGGAACATTCTTCTTTCTTTGCCCTTCATTTAAATTCTCCCTCCTGTCTTTTTAACGTAGCCTTTTACTATTATTTTATATAGTATTAGATTTATACATACTTAGTTACTGTATATCTATAACTTTTTTATTAGCATATTTTTAACTCACTGTTTCACCATCAAATCTTATTCTTTTACTAATTTTTTATTCAATCTATTGACAAAAAAAATGTATTTGATAAATTATAATTAGCACTCTATTGCAGAGAGTGCTAATAAGTGAAAAATTCTACGAGGGGAGAAGATTTTTATGGTGAAAAAAGAATTTAAAGCAGAGTCTAAGCGATTGTTAGACCTGATGATAAACTCTATTTATACTCACAAGGAAATATTTCTAAGAGAACTTATTTCTAATGCTAGCGATGCAATTGATAAAATGTATTATAAGGCACTAACAGATGAAAATATGATATTTAATAAGGATGATTATTACATTAAAGTATCTGTGGATAAGGATAACAGAATAATAAAGGTATTTGATACAGGTATTGGTATGACAAAGGAAGAGTTGGAAGAAAATCTAGGAGTAATAGCAAAAAGTGGCTCTTTCGCATTCAAAAAAGAAAATGAAATAAAAGATGGATATGATATTATAGGTCAGTTTGGAGTAGGATTCTACTCTGCATTCATGGTTGCCGAGTCAGTTACTGTTTTAAGCAAGGCTTTAGATAGTGAACAAGGATATAAATGGGAGTCAACAGGTGCCGATGGATACACAGTAGAGCCATATGAAAAAGAAAGTATTGGTACAGAAATAATACTCAAAATAAAAGAAAACACCGAGGATGAACACTACGATGAATTCTTAGAGGAATATAGATTAAAGTCTATAATCAAAAAATATTCAGATTTTATTAGATATCCTATTAAAATGGATATAAGTACGAGAAAGCTCAAGAAAGGCTCAGAAAACGAATACGAAGAAGTATTAGAAGAAAAGGTAGTCAACAGCATGGTTCCAATATGGCGTAAAAATAAAAATGAGCTTACTGATAAAGATTATGAAAACTTTTATTCCGAAAAGCATTATGGTTTTGATAAGCCTTTAAAGCACATACATATCAGTGCTGATGGAGCAGTAAGATATAATTCAATACTATTTATTCCAGAAAAAACTCCTTTTGATTTTTATACTGCTGAATATGAAAAAGGATTAGAGCTATATTCAAGTGGTGTTTTAATAATGGATAAATGTCCAGATTTAATACCAGATTATTTTAGCTTTGTAAAAGGTATGGTTGATTCCGAAGATTTATCCTTGAATATTTCTAGAGAGCTGCTTCAACATGATAGACAATTAAAGGTAATTGCTAAAAGAATTAAGGAAAAAATTAAAAGTGAATTACAATTGCTTCTAAAAAATGAAAGAGAAAAGTATGAAAAGTTTTATGAAAGCTTCGGCAGACAATTAAAGTATGGAGTTTACAGCGATTTTGGCCAAAATAAGGAAACACTACAGGATTTATTGATGTTCTACTCTTCTACAGAAAAGAAAATGGTTACCCTAGATGAATATGTAAGCAGAATGAAAGAAGAGCAAAAATTCATTTACTATGCTTCAGGAGATTCTGTTGAAAGAATTGATAAAATGCCTCAAATAGATCTTTTGTCAGAGCAAGGATATGAAATACTATACTTTACTGATGATATAGATGAGTTTGCAGTTCGCATGTTAATGAATTATAAAGAAAAGGAGTTTAAGTCCGTATCAAGTGGTGACCTAGGTATAGAAAATGAAAATAAAGAAGAAAAGCAAGCTTCTGAAACTGAAGAGAATAAAAATGTATTTGAATTTATGAAGGAAGCTTTAGCAGGAAAGGTTAAGGATGTAAAATCATCAAAAAGACTCAAAAACCATCCAGTATGTCTTGCAACTGAAGGAGATTTGACTATTGAAATGGAAAAGGTATTGAATGCAATCCCAAATAGTCATGATATAAAGGCTGAAAAGATTTTAGAAATTAATACAAGCCATGAAGTATTTAAGGCTTTAAAGGAAGCTTATGAGCATGACAAAGAAAAACTAAAGTTATATACTGATGTATTATATAATCAAGCTTTACTTATTGAAGGGTTACCAATAAATGACCCTGTAGAATTCACAAATAATATATGTAAGCTTATGGCTTAAAATAGCTAAGATATTCTCTATATTTATTCAGCATGACATTTATATATGATTAAGCTCTTAGTCAATATAATAATATATGTGCTTACTTAAAAGTAAATGCTCTTTTCTGGAATTATCCTATTAGGTTTTCCCAGAAAAGAGCATTATTTCATTTCCTAAATTTACTTGGAGTAAAAATTTTATGGTGCCATAAGCTTGAACTGGTGCTGGCTTATCAGCAGCTCTTTTTTTGCTTTTGGCAATTGCTTTATCTCATATTCTCTTTTTGTAGCCTCAAGCTTATCCTTCATTTCTTCGAAATAGACAAGCTCTACTGGCCTATTTGCTCTTGTATATTTAGAGCCTGTACCATTATTGTGTTCTTTCACTCTCCGCTCTAAATCAGTAGTCCAGCCTGTATATAGTGAATTATTCTTACATCTTACCATATACACATAGGCCTTCTCACTAGAAATAGAGTTTAGTATTTCAGCTTTAGCAGTACATTCAGTTCTCATTCTACTTTTACCTCTTTATCTAATTCAAATGAATAAATGTATATTTCCTTAACCTTTCTCTCTGTTATTTTCTCAAGAGCCTCCTTATAAAGCATCATCTGTCCTCTATACTTGTCTACTATATTTTCTAAATTACCTTCTAGAATAGAATCTGTCTTATAGTCTATTAAAATCAAACCATCATCTTCTTCAAAATAGCAGTCAACAATTCCCTGTATTAACACGTTTTCCTTGCAATCTTCCACACCCAAAACCTCTGAAGCTTTTTTCTTCAGAACAAAAGGTGTCTCTCTGCTAATGCTTTTCGAAGATAATAATCTAAGCCCTATGGAACTCCTGTAAAAATTAAGTATCTTATCTATATTTACTACCTTTGCTTCCTCTTCAGTTAGCAGTTCCTCCACAATCATATCGTCTACTTTCTTTTCTATGGATTTCCTATCTATGATGACATTTAGATTAAGGTGCTGCATTACAAAGTGAATTATAGTACCTATCTCCGCCTTTGTAAAGGGCTTTTTCCCCTCTAGGAATCTTGGCATCTTAACTATTGATGGTATCTTATAATTTAATGCTTCTATTGTTAATGAAGCCTTCTTTATATCCGAAACAGACATTTTAGAAGGTATATTAATTGAATTTGTAAGTTCATAACTCCAATCAAATCTTTTTTCAATTTCTTTTTGGATGGATGTTGGACTATAGCTATGAAAATTCTCCAGCTTCTCTCTAAACTCTTTTTTGTTAACGGCTTCTTGACGTTCTCCTATATGCAAGTCTTTTCTAGTTAGTATTCTAATTTTCCAGTGAGCCTCTCCACTATTTGCTTTTTCGTATTCATCATCTACACCCGCTAATTCTCTTATAATATCTCCATCTGAATGTTTTGCGATACTGCCCAATATCCAATCAAAGTAATTTTTGCTATTAGATAAATAGTATAAATTAGTTTCTTTGCACCATTTTTTTGCTTCCTTTGGAATATCCTTCACAGAGCCTATTAGAATAAGCCTGTCCTTTGCTCTGGTCAATGCAACATAAAGCACCCTCATTTCTTCTGATAAGCTTTCTAGTTTTACTTTTTTCTTAATGGCTATTTGAGGTAAAGTATTAGTATATCTTCTATTTAATACATCAACATATTTAGGGCCAAGTCCTAAATCCTTATGTATTAATATGTCATCTCTAGCATCCATAAGGTTAAATTGCTTGCCAAGACCTGCAAGAATAACAGCTGGAAATTCAAGCCCTTTACTCTTATGTACACTCATAATTCTCACAACATTTTCATTTTCCCCTATAGTTTTTGCAGTTCCCATGTCCCCACTACTGCTTTTTAGCCTTTCTATAAATCTAATGAAATTAAATAATCCATTAGATGTACTCTTATCAAATTCACAAGCTCTGTCCACAAGTATTCTTAGATTAGCCTGTCTTTGTATGCCCCCAGGCATTGCACCAAAGTAATGGTAATACCCAGTATCAATCATCAGCTTCCATATAAACTCATCAAGCTTTGCATATCTAGCTTCTTCTGCCCATTTGTTCAGGTTATCTAGAAAATAAGAGAGTTTATTACTCAAGCTATCCTTATTGGTTTTTATATAGCTTTCGATTGCACTATAATAGCTTGTACCCTTATTAGATATTCTTATGCTTATTAGCTCCTCTGTAGTAAAGCCTCCTATAGGCGACCTCATAACACTCAGTAATGAAATGTCTTGTCTTTTATTATCTATAATACTAAGAAAGTTCAAAAATATTTTGATTTCAAGTGCATCTAGATAGCCTGTATTATCATCTGTGTATACTGGTATATTTTCATTTTTAAAAACTTCGTTGAAAACTGATGCCCAATTTTTCATTGTTCTTAAAAGAATAACCATATCCTTATATTCTATTTTTCTAAACTTTTTTTTCTTTGCATCATAGGTTGTCTTACATATTAGCTCCTTAATCCTATTAGCTACTATTCTAGCTTCTACTTCTATACTCGCCATTTCTTCAAGGTCTTCATCCAAATCTTCTATACCATCTGTAGTTTTTTCAATTATATCTATTTCAATAGGAGTATCATTGTCAATGTGCTTTTCGTATTCTGCTCCCTCATATAAAAATGCTGCCTCATTATATTCCACTTCTCCAAGCTTTTCTGACATTATATTTTCAAAAATATAATTGACTCCATCTAGAATTTCTTTTCTGCTCCTAAAATTTTTAGACAAATCTATCCTTTTATTTAAGCCAGATTCATCCTTAACATAGGAATTATATTTCTCCAGAAAAAGTGATGGATCTGCAAGCCTAAATCTATATATGCTCTGCTTTACATCTCCTACAAAAAATAAATTATTGTCTCTTTTCATTCTATTTACAATAGTCTCTTGAACTATGTTACTGTCTTGATATTCATCTACGAAAATATATTCGAATTTATTTCTATACTCAGCTCTCACTTCTTCACTTTCTAGAATTCTTAAGGCATAATGCTCTAAGTCATTGAAATCTATTATGCCTTTTTCTAATTTTTTATTGGCATACATCTGCGAAAATTCAACTACCAAATGGTATAGATACTTCATAATAGGATATAATTCGTTTATTTCAGTTAAATATGACTCAATACTCTTATTAGATATATCCTTCTTAAGCGAATTGTCGATTATAGCTTTATAATTATCTCTTAATTTTGCAGCTTCCTTTTTCAGTCCCTCGTCTACATCCTTTGAAACCCTCTTTAGCTTATCATGACTAATATTTGCTATACATTTATTGAAGCTTGTTACACCATCAGACTTCAAGGTTTCCTCAAGTGCTTCTATGTTTTGCAAATCACTTCTCAAAGCATCTATATAACTTTCTGGTCCATTTGCCTTGTTACATATTTTTATTGCCTCATTTACTAAATCCCTAGCCCCACTTAAATCTATTTTTATACTGTCTTCAATAGTCTCTATCCAAACACTCTCTTCTAATTCTTCTTGATTCATTTTAAACATTTCCACCATTTCATCAAGCCATTTTTCTGGATAAGGCTTACTTTGAATAAAGGAGTATATCTTGAGAATCAAGTTCTCTAAATTGACATCATTTTTATTCCCACCATAGCTTTCTACTAATCTAATAAAATCTTCATGACCCTTTTCATATTCAGATTCTAATAGCTCTTCTAAAACGTCTTGAAGCATGATTTGAAGCTCAGTTGTATCCCCTATTTTAAAAGCTGGATCAATGTCTATAAGGTGGAAATGCCTCCTAACTACATTTATACAAAAAGAATGGACTGTAGTTATATGTGATTTATTAAGTAGAGTTATCTGTCTCCTTAATTTTTCTTCGTTTTCTCCACCTTTTTCTATTTCCTCCATTAATGCAAGAAGTATTCTTTCTCTCATTTCACCTGCTGCTGCATTAGTAAAGGTTACTATTAGTAGCTTATCTATATCTACCATATCCTCAGTAACTAGCCTTATTATTCTCTCAACCAGTACTGCTGTCTTACCTGAACCAGCAGCAGCTGAAACTAGTAAATTACATCCTCTTTGAGCTATTGCTTCTTTTTGGGCATCTGTCCACTTTGGCATTATTCCTCACCCCCAGACTCTTCCTTTATTTTTAATATTACATCCTCATCTTTTAATTTCTTTATGCTTCTATATTTGTTATCCTCAAAGCCAGTTTCAAACTGACATATTGTTGAAAACTCACAATATGCACATGATACATACTTGTCTGTCTTGCATGGCTCTATTTTTATCCTTCCTTTTAGTATCTCATCAGCAATCTCTGATATTAATCCCTTAACATGCTTGATCAACAAGTTTAATTCCTCTTTGTCCAAAACTGAAGAATTTTTAGAAAAGCTACCATCTTTATTGATGCTTACTGGTATTATAGATGAATTATTAGTTTCTTCGATATCTCTATCTATTGCTTTAACTATGTTTATGTCTTTTAACATTATTCCATCAAGCTTTAATTTCTTTGCTATTTCCTTTTCTATTATTTCTAAATCCTCTTCATCAGATTGTATCATTGGATCGTCTATTTTAAAATAGAAAACTCCAGCAGGATAAATATCATTTTTAATTAGCTTATCTCCATTAGAGATGATTGCATCTGCATAAACCAAAAGCTGTATTTGAAGTCCATAATATGCATCAGAAAGACTAAATGCCTTGCTTCCTGATTTATAGTCTATTATCTTAACAAAGCTTTCCTTTTCTCCTTCTAAAATATCTACCCTATCAATTCTCCCTTCAAGCCTTATTTCCTCACCATTAGGAAGATATATTATAATTGGAGGTATTTTATTATTTGGCCCATCTCCAAAACTGACTTCATGCTGTATTGGCACAAAATCACCTTTTCTTATATGCTCTGTTATTGTCCACAAGGCTCTCTTGCTTATTCTTTTAAGCCTATTTACCATGTATTTATACCTATTAGTACTTAATAGCAATCCGTGTTGAAAATCATCAATCATTTTATCTAGCACTTTTTCTACAATTTCATCTGACTTATTTTTATCAAATTCATTCCAGCTTAGCTCTTCTAAGGAAAGCTCTTTTGAAAACTCTTCTATGGAATTATGAAATAACATGCCTATATCAGGACTTTTTATTTCATGGATTTTTCTTTCTTCTGGTGCTAATCCATATTTTACAAAGTGAGAGTAGGGGCAATTTACATACTTTTCCAATCTGGAAATGCTTGACCTAAAAGGCAGCTGATAAATCTGCCTAGAGTACTCTTCATCAATTCTTTCTTGTTGATTATTGTGATAAAGGCCTTCTATAGCTAATTGAATTTTTTCTCTCCACTCTTCTTTATTATAATACCAATGATATACGTCCCACCACATTTCATTTATTTCATAACCATCTAAAGCAAGTCTTAAGTTTTCTATTAAATACTTAAATGTGGATACAGGTGTAGCTATTAGATTTAGCTCTGTTTCCTTATCTTTTATTATGTCACTGTATATTGTAAGATTGCTGTAAATCTTTTTTAATCTATCTATAAAGATTGAAGGCCTTAAGGTTTTTCCCTCAATGTCACCTAAAGCATAGCTAATAAATAGATAATCACTAGGCTTTATAAATGAAGCATATACTGAGAATTCCTCCTCACAAGCTTTTGTTTCGTTGTCTGAAGAAATTTCTATCCCTAAGCTTTTCATCTCTGCTTTCTCTTCATCTAGTAGTAGACCACCTTCTTCTATGGCAGAAGGGAGAATTCCATCATTTACACCAACCACGAATAATGCTTTTATATCATGGCTTCTAGATCTATCTAAATTTCCTACTAAAACCTGATCCATTGTAGGCGGTATCACTCCTACTTCATATTCTGACAGGCCTGATTCAAGTATCTTGACATACTCTCCAATAGTAACTTTCTTATCTCCTAATATCTCTACTAATTGATCTAGCACTTCCATAAGTATATTCCAAATTTGTGTATTCTCATTGACCAAATCTAAATAACCCTTTTCCTTTTGAGCTTCTATAAGATTATTAAGCTTCTTTTCAATATTCATATCTGTTAAAAATTCAAATAAGTATTTAGTTATGTCCTCTATTCTAGTTTTGTTTTTAACTCTTTTCTTAAATGCTGAAATGTACTCTGTAAACTTACTTCGAATACTATTAATTCTTTCTAACTCAAGTTTATCGTCTCCATACTCGAAATCCTTTAACCATTTATCTCCCATTATGCCAAACCTAAGGACATAGTTCTCTAATTCTTCACATTCATCCCTCTCTAAATCACTAAAGCCCGTTTTTATAAACTTAAAAACATCTTCATACCTAAAGTTTCTAGATACTATTTCAAGACCAGATATGATGAATTTTACTATTGGATTATTCATTATGCTTCTTTTATCATCAATAAAATACGGTATTCCATACTCACTAAAAACCCTTTTTATAGTAGATGTATAGCTATCAATTATATTGCATACTACAGAAATATCCCGCCATCTATAATTCTTATCCCTTACAAGTGATACTATATGAGATGCCACATTTTCAATTTCTGTATATTGATTTAAGCTATAGAATACTTTTACTCTCTCTGTGTTTTTTTCATATTTTTTATAAGGGTATGCAAAAAGCTCTTTTTCAAGATGCCAAATTTCTTGATTTTTATATTCAGTATTAATATCTAATATAGTCTTTCTTTCCTCAATACCATTTCTTTGTGCCATATCTCTTAACTTTTCATATGTATTTGATGTAGGTTTAAATACACTAATATCATCTATACTCTTTATATCTAAAGTAAGAGCTATATTTAACTTTCTGCTTTTAATCATAAGCTTTTCTAGTATCTTGTATTCTAATGCAGAAAAACTATTGAAGCCATCTACCCATATTTCTGCATCATCAAAATAAGTTGAATTATCAAGTTTTTCTATGACTAATTTCATCTTATCTTCATCATCTGTGTATTTGCCTTCTATATACTCATTAAATTTGCTGTATATTAATGATATATCCTTTAACTTTCGTTTCAGCATACTGTCTTGTGTAATAGCTTCTGCTTTTTCCTCAATAGTTTCTATGGGAATATCATCCTTCTTAAGTTCAGTTATAAGCTGACAAAAGCTTGATAAAAATCCATCTTTTCTAGAAGCTTTATTGAATACCGTTAAGCTCTTTGAATTTTCCTCAAAGAGCTTTCTTAGCACCATTATCTTTCCTAATTCATTTATGGCAGTTTTTTTAATTCCTCCTGTTTCATTTAAAATCTTATACCCGAGTCTTTGAAAGCTAAGTACCTCTACTCTCATAATCCCCTCAAGATTTTTCTTAAATATTAAATCTGCTTCTGCCTGCAAAGTAAATTGCTCAGGTACTAAAAGTATAAGCTTGTTATTGTTCTTTTCTTTAAGTCTATACTCAATTTCATCTAATACTCTATGCGTCTTACCAGAACCAGCTCGTCCTAGAATATATCTTATCCTCACAATATCACCTCATTTTAAACCTATATTCTATTATTCTATTTTTTTTATATATATCCTTTTTAAAAAAACCTATTGAAGTATTATAAGGCAGCTTTTTTGAAACTTACTTAACAGAAAATTTTAATCTACGGTCTAACCCAAATTATATATCTATAAAAAAAAGATGACTCAAAGCCATCTTATTTTAATACATCAATATCCATTGTATCTACCCATATTATATCATTAGGTTTTATATCTATGTAGATTTCTATGTATTTACCATTTTTCGTGTTTACCTCAATATTATGTAATATCCATGTGTTTTCCTTCACACTTGCCTTCTTAACTACTTGAGTAAGTATTTTATCATCTGACCCTAGCTTTAAAATAATTGAACAATCTGTGCCTACATCGGAATTAAGCCATAAAGATAAATTTACAGTTCTATTTTTTACGTAAGAAAAGTTATCATCTCCAAAATCTATATAACCAACTAGATACGAGGATTTTTCAGTTTTGTCATTATGAGCCTTTATAGAAAATTCCCCTCTATGAAATTTTGAAGAGTCAATAATTCCTATTCTA
The DNA here is from genome assembly GCF_030263895.1 of Proteiniborus sp. MB09-C3. NCBI lineage: Bacteria > Bacillati > Bacillota > Clostridia > Eubacteriales > Proteiniborus > Proteiniborus sp. MB09-C3. Next base: position 2,231,465 of record NZ_CP127161.1, on the reverse strand, counting down.
TCTTCATTTAATTGCTTAATTTTATCCTCATTGAAGAACTTATCTAGCTCTTCTTTGTAATTGAAAATATCATCTAAATAAGAGTCTTCTACTTGTCCAATGTCCTCATCAAAATTAGTTGCTTCATCATTGCTTTCTTCGTCAGCATCAATATTGTCTTGGATATCTACTGGTGTATTTTTGATTATTGTATCTTTATCGATTTTGTCATGTTTCAACAGAGAATAGGAACCCCAAACAATTATTGGAATCAATAATAATGCTACTAGTATGCCTTTAGTTCTGACATTGTAGGTTATTCTCTTCCTTGACATGCTCTTTCTCATGCGAGTAACTCTCTTAACATCCTCTTTTTCTGGATTTATAAGATTATAGATACTAGTGGACCTGAAATCAAGAACTAAGTCCATAATTCCTAAATAATCACCACTTAAGCATTTATTAATCATTTTCTCTATATCAGGAGGTATCCCTTTAGATATGTTTCTATCAATTATCTCCTTCCTAGCAAAAAACAGATGTATTGCATTAGCAATAGTCATTAGAGCTTCTTCTATGCTGGCATTCATTATTTCAGGATTTAACAATAAGATGCCTGATAATTTAATCTCCCTATTGTTATCTATTAATATATTATTGCAATTAAATAATGACACAAAAAATCCATAGGGTAAATCTTTCAGCCTTAATAAAGTCTCCATTATATATGTGACATTATTTATCTGCTTTGTTAAAGTCATATCATCTTTCTCTACATATTCTAATAATGATTTATAAGAATAATGCTCTGTGATTATGAGTATAGCCTCATCTGTTTCCTCAATTTCTACAATAGACGAAATGCACTTTCTAAATTCCTTAAAATCAACTCCATCAAATAGTTCCTTGTCTTTTATTAAATTCAAAAGATAATATGCGTTTTTTTCCTTATGTTTGCATGCATAAATTTCTTGATAATCATTTTGACAATAAACATCAAAAACCTCAAGATTTTTTAAATATGGGTCTAGCATAAAATCTTCCTCTCACCTTATTTGAGTATATTTTATCATTTTTAGCATATTGTGTCACATGTTTTCTACAAATAAATAAGATAAAAGGCATTTTTAAGATTTTTTTATATAAAAAGCTCAATATCTGACTCTAAAGCATCTTTAAGATATTCATAAACTTCGATGATTTCTAATTCTGGAATAAATTCTTCTTTTTTAAATCCCATTATCTCCTGTGATAGTTTACAACCATAAAACTTAACACCTTTTTTCCTAGCACCATCAAGAAAATCCTTTAGCATAGGTTTTTCTTTATCCTTCATCATTTTCTTTAACATTCCTTTACCTACTCCACCCATGTTCATCCTTGACAAAGCCAACTTTTCAGCACCCTTTGGAGTAAACATACTAAACACTTTTTCAAAAAAAGACTTGTTTCCAGATACACTTTTATCCTCATCTCGTACCATTAATAACCCCCAAAAGGCACAAAATATAGTAACTTCCATATCTAATTCTCTTGCACCATTGGCAAGAACCAATGCAGCTAATGCCTTATCATAATCGCCACTAAAAACTAATAAATTTAGTCTTCTAGACAAGAAAATACACTCCTTTCGGTAATATAAATATATTTCCCATAAGGAGTGTATTTAATTCGAAAATAAAGTACTAGATTATAATAAACCTAGCTTTTGGAAGCATTTTTTTAAGTACTAATCCAATACTATTGTTTTCAATTTCTTCACCATTAGGTGATGATCCCATTATTATATGTGTTATATCGTTCTTTAATGCAAAATCAGAAATAGCCTTAATAACATCCTTCGACCTTATAACCGTTAAATCTGCTCCTACCTTCTTAGATACTTCAAACAGGTATTCTAAAGCCTCTCCGTCATTTGAATTGTATAGAAAATTATCTTTTTCGCTTACAACATGTATAACAAATAAACTGTCTCCTTCTCCCATCTCATTATGGCCACCCTTTATAAGCCTTTCACAAGTTTTTTGCTGGGTAACACAAACCATAATATTTCTCCTATCTTTCATAAATCAAGCTCCTTTCAAAAGAAAGTATAGAACACAATTAATAGGACTGTACATTTTCAATCTATATCATTATATCAATGAATAGTAAAAAAATAAAGAAAAGAAGCGACATATTTTCTTTTGTTAATAAAGTTTGAGAAAAAAGCCTATTTCTCTTTTTAATTATTCTAAGTATTGAAATCATCAATTTCTTTTTTAAGCTTATATATCTCATATTCTAATTCTTTTATTTTATTTTCTGCATATATTTTGTTTGGATTAATTTGAGTTTGTTTCTGGTCCTTATCTTCACAGCTCGAGCTTTGTATGTCAGCAAACACTCCTAAAAAGCTTGTAAAGTCACCTACCATAGTCAGAAAAGTACCTATTAATGCTAATTGAAGCGGGTCAATTTTACATCCAGATTTATTAGAACCACCCATATTTATCACCTCTCTAATCATTGTATTGAGAAAATAGGATATCTGTGTATCAATTATTATATAAAAGCCTTTCTTATATAAATTATTTATCCCTAAGGTGACATGTTTTAGATAGATTAAATAAAAAGTGATAATACTAAAAATAGAGAGGTATTTCCCTAGTATAAAAATGGCCGGTGAGGCAATAAATCCAATATTTAAAACATCTTCTTTAGAGTTAAAAGATAAGTATGAGGAAATCAGATATAGTTTTATACAAGAACAAAAAAACAAAAAAGCCGCCGAAGCAGCTAATATACTAATGGCGGGAATATGTGAGAATCGAACTCACCCAAGAGGCTCCTAACCCCTCGCGCTGGTTTTGAAGACCAGAGGGCACACCAGCACCCATCTACTCCCATTATGCTATAATTATTAACACTATTAGATTATAACATACATGTTTTTTTGATTCAAGCTAGGATTATTCTACAAAAAATATCATAGGTTTCTTCTAAGCTCTCTTAGTTCCTCTGTAGTAAGATTGCGCCATTGCCCAATCTTCAGGTTTCCAAGCTTAATATTCATTATTCTAATACGATTTAGTTTCACAACTTGATATCCAAAGGCCTGACACATACGTCTAATTTGTCTATTAAGACCTTGAGTCAAGACAATGCGAAAGGTTTTGTTATCAATAACAGTTACTTTACATGGCTTAGTTACTGTGCCTAGGATTTTTACTCCTTTAGACATGCCCTGTACAAAATACGGAGTAATAGGCTTGTTTACCATTACAACATACTCCTTTTCGTGATTGTTCTCAGCACGTAATATTTTATTAACTATATCACCATCATTTGTTAGCAATATCAGTCCTTGAGAGTCCTTGTCTAACCTTCCAATATGAAAAATACGTTCAGGATGATTGACAAAATCAATAATGTTTCCTTTAATATGTCTTTCTGTAGTGCATGTAATCCCCACTGGTTTATTTAAAGCAATATATACATGTTTTCTTTTCTTACCAATTTGTTTTCCATCAATGGATACTTTATCGTCATCTTGTACTAAGCTACCTAAATTGGCAATCTGCCCATTAATGGTTACTCTTTCTTCTTCAACGATTTTATCTGCCTCTCTTCTAGAGCAAATGCCTGTTTCACTGATGTATTTATTTATTCTCATGTTACAATCCTTTCTCTTTTGTTTTCCAATTAATTAGTCGGAACTATTTATTCTCTTCATAGTTCTTTATTTTAGTAATAAAAAATTTATTATCTTCATATTTTAAATTCATTTCTATCCAATTATTTTTATTGATACGTCCATCAGAATAATATAGGTTTAACTCATATAGAAATATTATTTCACTATCATACTTAATTATCTCAACATTATTGATTTCATAATGTACCAACCCTAACTCCTTTGTTTCATAATATGAAGTGTATACATTATATCCTGTCTCGTTAACATCCCGTGCTGACTCCATTGCAAGCATCTTCCTGTAGTCCCTAGTCAAAAATGCATCATAATACTCCTTCGCTATAGATTCAGGACTATTATACGGTAGTTCTAATAATACATGACTAAATCCTAGAGGTTCATTTAATTTATGTTTGTTAAAATTCTCTCTTTTTTCTCCCTCTATAAGTATCTGCACTTTATCAATATCTTCGATTGATGTTAAACTATTCACTATGGAATAGATAATGAGAACTTCATCTACTTCTTCTGTTTTTTCTTTTATAAATGCCTTATTGAAGTTCACATATACAATTGAGCCTTGGGTATAAATAGATAGCAATTTTACTCCATTAGGAACTATTTTTCTTAGTCCAGCTTGACGCGTTCCTTTTAAAAGCTCATCAATAACTACATCTTCTAATCTTTTATTTTCAAGATTCACTATTCTAACTTCCTCTAATAAGACATTTTCTTCCTTGTGTGGATAAAATAAACGAATCTCAGCTTCATCTCCATCTGGCATTGGATTAATTGATGGATAATCCATGTCATTCTCATTTAGTATTGTATAGCTTTGGCAGCCAGCCAGAAAAACAACCAGAATTAAAATTAAAAAAAGCTTAGGTTTATTCCCCATAATAAAATCCTCCATACTTTTATAAATATCTAATGACATATAATAAAATTCCTTATAAAAAAAGTCCTGTGATTATAGTTTTATATCATTAGGTATTTTAATATAAAAGCTGCTCCCCTCTCCTATCTTACTTTCAACTTCAATAATCCCTTGATGTAGCATAACGATCTGATCTGAAATAGATAAGCCTAATCCTGTTCCCCCTGTTTTTCTTGATCTGGCTTTATCCACTCTATAAAATCTATCAAATATTTGTTTGAGACTACTTTCAGGAATTCCTATGCCATTGTCCTTTACCTCTATAATACACCATTTTCCTTGAGAATATAGCCTCACTTGTACTTTTCCAGCTTCTTGAGTATATTTAATAGCATTTTCAATAATATTGATTATGGCTTGCTGTATTTTCTCAGGATCTACTTTTATCTGTATCTTCTCATCAGACTCTAAGGTCAACTTAATATTCTTTCTTTCTGCTAAAGGCTTCAATCTATTAACAATTTTTTCAAGTAAAAAGTTCATGTAAGTTATTTTATAGTTTATATGAAGTTTCTCCTTATCTAAATCAACTAGAGCTAATAACTCATTTATGATATTATTTAATCTATCTGCCTCTGCAGAAATATCCTCCATAAATTCCTTATAGATATAAATGTTATCTTCATCCTGATGAAGAAGTGACTCTGATAAGAGTTTTATAGAACTTATTGGAGTACGCAGCTCATGAGAAACATTGGCCACAAATTCATTTCTTTGCTTATCCACTTGGTCTAGCTTCATTATCATAGCATTAAAGGCATCTGCCATATTCTTAAATTCATCGTTGGTATTAATATGAACTTTCTGCTTAAAGTCTCCTTTTGCCATGCTGTTTATGGCCTTTGTAAATCTCTCTAAAGGTTTAAATGAAAAATCTAAGAAAATAAAACTAATAATGGCTATTAAAGCTATACATGTTGTCGAAATGAAGAAAAGGTTTTGGTTGATATGACTTAAATCTTTATATATATCATTTATAGATACTGACACAAGCGTAGCCCCAACTATTCTATTATGAACAATTGCAGGTACAGCTGCATATAGAACATGCCCATATTCTTTAAAATTATAAATATTGGTGGAAGTCTGCCCTTTTAGGGCATTTCGGATCTCAGTGTGTCTAAAAGTTTCGCCTAAATATTCTTTATTAGAATCTCCCTTTACTATGCCTTCTTTGTCTACTACAATTATTCTTCCTCTAATCTCTTTACTATATTTTTCGGCTATTGGATTTACGTATACTATTGCTTCCTTTGCAGAGCTTAATGTTATGAAGTTTTTAATATCATTTGAAACTATATTAGCTCTAATGAGTACATTAGATTTTCTTTGCTCAATATAAATATTTAATATTAATCTGCTTATAAAGACATTGATAATAAGGAGTGAAGTAATCACTAACAACAAATAGGTGGAAACGAGTTTCCACCTTATACTGACAAACTTATATTTTTCTTTATGACTTATTCCTAAAATAATAACCAACTCCCCATTTTGTCAAAATATATTCTGCTTGACTAGAGTTTTTCTCTATTTTTTCCCTCAATCTTCTAATGTGAACATCTACTGTTCTCAAATCTCCAAAGTATTCATATCCCCATATAATCTCTAAAAGTTCTTCTCTAGTAAATACTTTTCCTGGATTTGAAGCCAATAGAAGTAAAAGATCAAATTCCTTAGCAGTTAAATTAATATCTTGACCTCTAACGGTAACCTTCCTTCCTAGGGTATTAATAGTAAAGTTGTCCAGTTGAATTATTTGTTCTCCAATTCTAGTTTCTCTGTTATTTACCCTTCTTAGTATTGCCTTTATTCTTGCTTTCAGTTCTAAAATATTAAATGGCTTAGTCATATAATCATCTGCACCGTATTCTAGTCCTAGTATTTTGCTTATATCTTCGCCTTTAGCTGTTAGCATAATGATAGGGACTTGGGACTTTTCTCTTACCTTCTGACACACCTCAAGGCCATCTATTCCTGGAAGCATAAGATCTAATATTATTAAATCATAATTTCCCTTCTTAAACTTTTCATAAGCCTCTAAGCCATCATAGGCTACATCAATTTCATATCCGTCTTGTTCCAAGCTATATTTAAGTCCCTTTACTAATAAAGCCTCATCATCGACAATTAAAACCTTGGTGTCCAAAATATCACCCCAAACTCTATTATAATATCTACACCTCTATATAAGAAGTTCTATATAACTTTAATTAATCCTCTTTTTAGAATATAATATAATTATTATTGATACAATACTCTTGTGTCACCTAAACGCTTTGTAATTTTTAAATCATCTAGATACTCCATAAGAGCTATTGCAAGTTTTCTATTTGTGTTCAGTAAATCCCTAAACTGGGCTGCTGAAATAGAGCCATTATTTTTAATGTAGTCCTTCATTATTTCAACTGCTTCTGTATATGCCTCTTTATGAAGAATATTCTCTTCTTTTAGCCTTACTAGTATGCCCATATCTAATAATGCTTCATAAACTTGGTCTATATCCTTCCTGCTATATTTCAATTCATTATAAAGTTCTTCCTTCTTTAAAGGATTAAATCTATTTTTCAGAAATTTTTTCTCTATTTCATTCTTAACTTCTTCCTGTATCGGACTAAACTTGACTTCAAAATCTACTAAAGCAAGGCTTTGATTTATCAGCTTTATAGCTCCCTCATCCATGAGTTTATTTATGAAACTATCTCCTAATTTTTGTTTAATTGAGCCTAAATATTTACTCCTAATCTCTTCTTTCGATATTCCTGCCTTTAAAGGATTGTTATGATGGAAATTATTAAGTTCATTACTTATTTTATCAGATAAGTATTTACCATAATCTACATGGATTATGTGAAGGTCTTTTAATAAACTAAAGCTTAAAATCTTGTTTTCCTTTTTTAGCCTGTCAATTATTTCTTCTATCTTTTCCACTGTCATGACTGTCAAAACAGATATATCTTTTACAGTGGGAAACATATTGCTCTTATCCTTTATTATTTCTTCTATGATGTCAGTTATGTCACCTTTTTCTTTTATTTCTAATTCTTTTATTACATCTGCATCAAACCTTTTCCTTTTAGGAGGGTTTGGCTCTAGAATTTCGCCGCCACCTATAGTCATCATCGGTGAATAAAATCTAATAATAAATCTATCCCTTCTTTTTGCAACTATTTCTTCCTCAAGTCTAAGCTGAGCATAACAACTCTCACCAGGGGTCAGTTGTTCCCTGTCTAGAAAAACTACTCTGCATAAAACTTCGCTGGATCCTGTATAAAGTCTAAGCCTTGTCCTATTATCAATAATCCTTTGAGAGTCCTCCAGAAGCTTAAGTTTTACATCTACCATCATTGTAGCTTCCATTGAGTTCACAGGAGCAATTACATTTCCTCTCTCAATTTCACTTTTCTTAATTCCAGCTATATTAATGGCAACCCTTTGCCCGCCATATGCAGTATCACTATCCATTCCATGAACTTGAATTGTTCTTATCCTTCCAGTCTTATTTCCTGGGAAAACCTGGACTTCTTCTCCTATTTTAAATTTTCCAGCAGATAGAGTTCCTGTAACTACAGTTCCAAAACCTGCCATAGAAAATACTCTATCTACAGGTAATCTAGCAGTCTCATTTATATCTCTATCTTTTACTTCCTCAGTAAGATGGTCTATTATCTCAATTACTTTACTTATTCCTGACTTAGTAACTGAAGAAACAGGTATTATAGGACTACCTTCTAAAAAGGTACCTTTTACACCATCTTTTACATCTTCTTCTACTAAAGCTAACCATTCTTCATCCACTAAATCAGATTTTGTCAGTACAACAAGTCCCTTCTTTATTCCTAATAAATTTAAAATATTTAGATGTTCCTTAGTCTGGGGCATAATTCCCTCATCAGCAGCTATAACTAGTACCACTACATCAATTCCCATTACTCCTGCCAACATATTTTTTATGAACTTTTCGTGGCCAGGCACATCAATTATTCCTGCCCTTCTACCACTAGGAAGATCAAAATATGTAAATCCTAATTCTATGGATATGCCTCTTTCTTTTTCTTCTTTTAGTCTATCAGTCTCTCTTCCTGTAATTGCTTTAATCAAAGTAGTCTTACCATGATCTATATGTCCAGCAGTTCCTATTATGACGTTTTTCATTAGTATCACTCCTTTAAAATATTCTCAAGAGCGAATTTTAGTCCCTCTGCTACTTCATTAAACTCATATTCATCTACAGTTCTTAAATCGATATATAGTCTATCTTTGAAAATACGAGTAATAATAGGTGTATTATAGCTTCTTAGGTTCTTCTCCAAAGAAGTTATACTTATTTCGTCCGAATGTATCATTATACATTTAGTAGGTATCTGTTCAAGAGGCATAGAACCCCCTCCTACTTGTGAAAAATCATCAGTGATTTTTATTTTCAATTTATCTAAGTTTTTTTGATCTATCTCTAACAATAGCTTTTCTGCTTTAGAAGTAAGCTCCTCCTGAGTCATTGTAAGCATCCTTAGGGTTGGAATTTTCTTCACTGCAATTTCCTCGCTCAAATACATTTTTAATGTGGATTCTAAAGCAGTAATGGTAAATTTGTCTACTCTTAATGCCCTGTTTAATGGATGTTTTTTCATTAAATCAATATATTTCTTCTTACCAATTATTATTCCAGCTTGAGGTCCTCCAAGAAGCTTATCACCACTAAAGGTAACTATATCAACTCCTGCTTTTATGGATTCTTGAACAGTTGGCTCGTGCTGAAGTCCATACTTACTTAAATCTAATAACACACCACTTCCTAAATCCTCTATTACTGGTATGCCACACTTTTGTCCTAATCCAACAAGCTCTTCTAAGGATACACTTTCAGTAAAGCCCAGAATTCTATAGTTGCTTGTATGAACCTTCATTAAAACAGCAGTATTATCTCCTATAGAATTTTCATAATCAACTAAATGAGTCTTATTTGTAGTACCTACATCTATTAGTGCAGCACCACTTTGCTCCATAACCTCTGGAATTCTAAAAGAGCCTCCTATCTCTACTAGTTCTCCCCTGGAAACAATAACTTCCTTGCCTTTAGCCAAGCTGCTTAATACCAATACAACTGCTGCTGCATTATTATTTACAACTAAAGCAGCTTCGGCTCCAGTAATCTTTCGAATAGTATCCTCTAAATGACTATATCTTGAACCCCTCGATCCATTTTCAAGATCAAATTCTAAATTATTATAGTTTGAAGCTATTTCGGTGATATACTCCATTGTTTCTCTATTAATAAGGGATCTACCTAGATTTGTATGGATAACAACTCCTGTTCCATTAATTACTCTTCTTAGTCTTGGTTTTATTGCTATCTTTACTTTTTGCTCAATATCATCAGTGACTCTACTTATTCTATAATCCAAATCCTCTAATGTTAAATTCTTGTTTGATATGGATTCTCTAAGCTCAGCAATTACTTCTCGTGCCGCCTCAGTAACCATTTCTCTTGAAGATATTTTAAAAAGCTCCTCAATTTTTTCGCTTAATAAAATTTGATCTATTTTAGGCAGTCTGCTGTATAAGTTTGTAATATTATTCATACACAATCCTTCCTATTCTATTGTTTTTTTCTATTGCTCTTATCTATTGTTTCTAATAACTATTCCACCATAATATATTCATTTTGTTTTTCAATTACTTCTCCAATAATTCCATACTCTGTAGTACTGTTCTCTAGCAATTCTAATAAAGCTTTTGCTTTCTTAGCTTCCACAGAAATCAATAGTCCTCCTGAAGTCTGAGGGTCAAATAAAATATCCTTCATCTCCTGAGCTACGTCGTTACTAAAGGTGACCTTATTACCTATAAAGCCCATATTCGAATACGCACCTGAAGGTACAAGTCCCATTTTTGCATATTCTATAGCTTGTGGTAAAACAGGAACCTTATTAGAATAAATCTTTATTGTAACGCCACTGCCCTCTGCCATTTCTAAAGTATGTCCTAAAAGACCGAAGCCTGTAATATCTGTGCAGCTATTAGCACCTATCTTTAACATGGCATCCTTAGCAAATTTGTTTAATGTGGTCATTGTCTTAACAGCTTTATTATATGTGTCATCATCTGTCAGTTGTGCTTTTATAGCAGTATTTATTACTCCAATTCCTATTGGCTTGGTCAATATCAATATATCTCCTACTTTTGCATTGCAGTTTGTAAGTACTTCGCTTGGATGTATAAATCCACTTACACTAAGGCCATATTTAGGTTCGTCATCCTCTACAGTATGTCCCCCTATAAGTATCGCATTTGCTTCTGCAACCTTATCATAGCCCCCTTTTAGTATTTCAGCCATTATATTTGGTGATAGACATGTTGGAAAGCAAATAATATTCATTGCTAGCTTTGGCTCTCCTCCCATTGCATATACATCACTTAATGAGTTAGTAGCTGCAATTTGGCCAAATGTATAAGGATCATCTACAACTGGTGTAAAAAAATCTATTGTCTGAATAAGTGCAGTATCTTCATTTATTTTATAAACAGCTGCATCATCAGAGGTTTCTATACCTACAATTAGATTTTCATCAATAGCTTTTGGTAATTGACACAGTACCTGTGCCAAGGTATCAGGACCTATTTTAGCTGCTCAGCCTGAACTTTTTGTCATTTCTGTAAGTCTTTTTTCTTTTAATGTCATAATTTTCACCCCTTATTTAACTACTATAAAGTCCTTTATTGATTCAAACTTTTTATCTCCTATTCCTGCTACTTTTTTTATATCATCTATATTTGAAAACTTGTGATTTTGCCTATATTCAATTATTCTTTCAGCTAAAACTGGACCTATTCCAGAAAGGCTTTGAAGTTCTTCCTTTGTTGCAGTATTTATATTAACTTTTCCTTGATTGGGACTGTCATGATTCACGAACGTAGTTTCTAAATCAGAAACATCCTCACCAACCTTAGGAATGTAGATTTTTTCTTCATCTTGAACCTTTTTCGCTAGATTTATCCTCTTTTCATCTGCATATTGAGTTAATCCTCCAGCAATATTAACTGCATCTATTATCCTAGCGCCTTCATTTAATTCAATTACACCAGGATTTATTACTTCTCCATCTATATGTACTATTATCTTATTAGGTGAGCCTTCCTCAATCTCATTTTTTACATTTTCATTATCCAAATTTGTGATTTTTGAACTAATTATCTCATTATCTTCAAGATTTGTATCTGCCTTTATTAATTCTAGGTCTTTTTTCATATATATTTTATACCCTAATGCAACTATAATAACAAATATTAGTATAACTATTTGTTCTCTTTTTGTAAAGTTACTCATAGAATTCACCCCAGTATATACATATTCTTACCACATTATTCTATAAGATACATCTATATCCTTCAAATAGTTTCTATAAAGTCAAATATTTTTTTAAAAAATACGTATTTGACTTAAAAATAATGTCATATTTTGATATACTATAAGGTAGTTATAAGCGGAGGTGGTATGTTGAAAAAATTTATTGTTTTTTTTATGCTATTGTTTTTAGTTTTTAATTTTGAAAAATACGTATTTGCTGATGAACCAGATATATCTGCTGAAGCTGCTATTTTAATTGATGCAGATACTGGAAAAATACTTTTTGAAAAGAATATACATGAAAAAATGTTTCCTGCAAGTACAACAAAAATGCTAACTGCAATAATAGCCATTGAAAAAGGTAATCTTGATCAAAAAGTAACAGTTGATAAGGAAACTCCCTACGAAATTGCTGGGAGTCATATAGCCCTTGAACCAGACGAAATAGTAACTATGAAGGACTTAATTTATGCAACTCTTATAGAGTCAGCTAATGATGCTGCAGCAGTAATCGGTAAACAAATATCTGGTTCCACAGAAGAGTTTGCAAAACTGATGAACAGTAAAGCCAAAGAAATAGGGACAAAAAACTCTAATTTTGTAAATGCAAATGGACTACATGATGATAATCATTTCACTACTGCATATGACTTGGCAATGATTGCAAAATATGCGATGAAAAATGATTTCTTTAAAAGTATTGTATCTTCATATACATATACAATAGAGCCTACTAATAAAAAATCGGTCTCAAGACCTTTAAAATCATCAAATAAGTTAATATATGGAACAGAAAAAATAAATGTCAATGGAAGCAATGTAGCTATAAAATATGACGGTGCTAATGGCATAAAAACGGGCTATACTCCTGAAGCTCAGAGTTGTTTAGTGTCTTCTGCAGAAAGAAATGGTCAGAAACTTATAAGTGTAGTTCTAAAAACAAATGGCAACAATGTTTTCATAGATACCCATAAGCTTTTAAATTATGGCTTTGATAGTTTTTCAAGTGTCAAACTTGCTTTTAAAAATGAATTTATTGATAATATTAATGTTGAAAACGGGGATAAGGAAATTGTTACAGGGATAGTAGGCAATGACCTATTTAGTCTTGTACCTAAAGGAAGAGAAAGTGAAATCAAAAGAAAGATTGTTCTTCCTGAAAAAATCTCTGCACCAATTTCTAAGGGACAAGTTATAGGAAAAATCGAACTTGAGTTAGATGGTAAAGTAATTGAAACTGGAAATATTGTTTCTGCCATGGAGGTAAATCAAAAAGGAGCCCTTGAAGTAGTTAGTATAAATAGTAAGGATTCAATTTTTAAAAAATGGTGGGTATGGTTAATTATATTGCTATTGGGCTGGAGAATATCTGTTGAAGTTAAGAGGAGAAGAATAAGAAAAAATAGAAGGCAATCTTATTTATATATAAAGTAGGTCTAGAAAGACACTTTCAATGTCAGACAGCACACTGAAGGTTATGGGACTCGAAATGCATTTCAATGTTCCAAGCTTATTCGAAATAATCCAACTAACAGAAAAAGGTGACATAATGTCACCTTTTATAGTATCGCTACTGCTTCAACTTCCACATTTCCATCCTTAGGTAATCTAGCTACCTCAACGCATGATCTAGCTGGCTTATGTTCACTAAAGTATTCACCATATACCTCGTTTATCAATCCAAATTGATTCATATCCTTTATAAAAACTGTAGTCTTAACAACATCGGTTAATTTAGCACCTGCTGCTTCTAATACAGCCTTAAGATTGTTTAATGATTGTCTTGTCTCATCCTGTATTGTACCTTCTGCCATGTTTCCAGTTTCAGGGTTGATACCAAGTTGACCTGATGTAAATACCATGTTTCCTACAGTTATTGCTTGTGAATAAGGTCCTATTGCTTTTGGTGCCTCTTCAGTAAATATTGATTTCTTTTCCATTATGTAACCTCCTTAAATAATTTAGTTCTCTTTTATCGTATTTCTTCTAGATAATTATATATTGTATATCTTGATACACAAAGCTTTTCTGCAACATATTCGACTGAGCCCCTTACAAGAAAAACACCCTTATTGTTTAAAAGACTAACAATTTTAACCTTCTCCTCTTTGCTAAGATAAGATATAGGTTTTCCAACTTCATCAACAATGTCTGATACTAATCTTTCCATTAAGATGGTTATATTCTCACCATCTTTTTTACTGTCATTGTCGGATTTATCTTCAGCTATATCGTCAATTGCACAAAAAACCTGAAAAGCCTTTCTAGCTAATAAAAAGTCTGTTATATCATAACTAATTATCATAATAACAGCTCCTTCCTTGGAGCTGTCTCCTAAAATAAACAAAGCCGCCTTCAGGCTTCGTCCATCTTTAGTGGTATAAGAGAAAATTGTACAACCATTATGAACTTTGGCTTTATTAAGAGCTTCAAGTTCATAATGGTTCATATTATTTTCATAATTTTTGCCTGTAATTTGATTATTTACAGAATAAAATAGTTTATAATTTGAATCTTTGCTATTAAATAAAGCTACTTCACAATTTTGACCTAATAATTTTCCTAACCCATCTGCAATTAAAGTAAAATTCTCAGTTAAGCCATTCATATTAATAGCCATGTTTCATACCTTCTTCCTATTTGAATGCTTCAATATCAATGTCTTCAGCATCGGCCCATAGTCTCTCTAGATTATAAAAATCTCTATCTTCTTTATGAAAAACATGAACAATAATATCGCCATAATCTAATAGTATCCACTTTCCAGTACTATATCCTTCTTTATGCCTTAAATCATAGCCTTGGCTATACATTTTATCTTCAATATCATCTGATATTGCCATTACTTGCCTCTGAGAATTTCCACTTAATATTACAAAATAATCTGCTATGCTGGTGAGTTTAGATATATTCAGCGCCTTAATATCAAAGGCCTTTTTGTCATCAGCAGACTTTATTATTATAGACAATTGTTCAGTCACTATTTTACCTCCTGATTAATATTAATTTTTAGACTTTTCCTTTTCTCCATCATCCATAACTACGTTTTGCTCAATAAACATGCTGTTGACTGTTTCTTGAGTCTTTTCTTTGTTATGAACAAAATACCATACTCCACTAATATATTTAGCTTCACCTGGTAATGTTGCCATTTCCATATTTTCAGTATCTACATTTTTTGCTTTAAGTGCAAACTTAGCTATAGTATCTAAAGGTATATTGGTGTCTACATTTTTAATGTAAGTCTCAACAAATTGAGGCAGCTTAATTATATTAAGTGGATTCAGAGCCTTTTTAATAGCACTGCTCATAAATTGCTGCTGAGCCCCTATTCTTCCTAAATCCTGATCAGCATACCCTTTTCTATATCTTAAAAACTGCAAAGATTCATTACCATTTAAAGTCTGTTTGCCTTTTTTAAGATTGATTTTTAGCGGTGGATCTGCTGTTGGATCTGAATATTTCATATCCATAGGTACATCTACTTCCACCCCTCCAATCAATTCAACTACATCCTCAACAATTTTATAATCTACTCTTACATAATAATCAAGTTCAATACCTAACAGGTCCTTAACTGCCTTTACAGATAGCTCTGGACCTCCATAGGCATGAGCATGATTAATCTTTTCTTTATTTTTTCTTCCTCTTATTGTAGCCATAGTATCTCTAGGAATTGACAGTATTGAAACTTTTCCAGTAGTATCATCATATTTACATAGCATCATCGTATCAGTTCTTTGACCTTTTGCTTTAGTTACATCCTTTGAATCAATACCTAAAAGAAGAAAAGTTATATCTTTTTTACTATCATCGCCTTTAATTAGCCCTGAAATATTTGACACCAAAGTGTTTTTACTATTATCATCTTTCAAAACAAATGTGATAATTCCTCCAAAAATAACTAAAAATACTAGAAATGCCACCATAAAGGTTTTTAAAAATTTCTTCATTTTATACTCACTCCAAGCCTATTTGATTTTATTTATTAGATAGTTTCTTGCATTAATTGTATCAGGATGAATATAAAACCCTTTGTCTATTATATGCTTTATTGTTTTATCCATAGCCTTAAGCAAGGCTAAATCTAAATTCTCATAGGCTAGTTTTCTAATCTCATCTACCCCTGGGAAATTTCTTTCTGGTTCTATATAATCTGATATGTATATTATTTTTTCAATTAGTGTCATGTTTTCTCTGCCTGTTGTATGATATCGAATAGCACTTAATATATCTCTATCCTCTATATGAAATTCTTTTCTAGCTATTTCAGCACCTAGAACACCGTGAATTAGGGCAGAATTAGCAATACAAGCATCTCTCTGAATTATATCAAAATTATAGGCATTTTTCAACAATTCATCTTCATCACTAAATTTACCGCAATCATGAAGTAGCCCTGCAATTGCAGCTTTTTTCTCATCACAGCAAAATATGGCAGATAACTTAATAGCTTCCTCCATTACCCTTATAGAATGAGAGTACCTTTCATATCCAATACTGTCTATCAATTTTGCACTTACTTTATCAATAATATTTTTGTATTTCTCCATGCTATAAACAATCCTTTTTAACATTATCTAAATATAGTTTATGCTTTATTATATAAGATTCTACAGATTCAGGAAGCAAATACTTTACTGTTTTGCCTTCCCTAATCTTATTTCTAATCTCAGTGGAAGATATTTGTAGTGCAGGTACTGACACTGTATATATACCTTTATTATATTTAGACTCAAGTTCTTTTACTTTTGTTTCGATTTTAGATAATTGAAAGCCTGGCCTAGTAGCAGCAACAAATTTACACATAGTGAGCAATTGATCTACATCCTTCCAGGTTGAAAGCTCAAGTAGAGAATCCGCTCCAGTAATAAAGTAAAATTCTGCACTATCCCTGCAGCATTTTTTCAATTCCTTTATAGTATCAATTGTATATGTGACTTCATTCTTCTCCAACTCTATGGAAGAAACATCAAAATACGGATTTGAAACAGTAGCCAGCAAAGTCATCTGATATCTATGATCCCCACATGTAATCCTACTGGAATCTTTATGAGGAGGATTTCCAGCAGGTATAAAAATAACCTTGTCCAAATTAAATTTACACCTTATCTCTTCTGCAATAACTAGATGTCCAACATGAATGGGATCAAAAGTTCCCCCCATTATCCCATATTTTTTTATATGATTACTCATAAAATATCCTCACAATCTTAATTTGTTTGTTACAATACGTGTCGTTTTTTATTATATAATATTTTTAGATTTAGATAAATAGTAAACACCGTGATTCTTTAGTTTAGGTCAATAAAATATTTTATTTCATTTATTTCTTGTTTATCATCGCAATATAATGTCTCAATTTTTTCACTTTCAAAATTTTTCAGATATATAACTAATTCACCATTTAAATTTTGTTCGTATTTAATACACTTAAAGCCTTTATCATAAGAAGCTCTTACTTGGTTTAAGCAATTATACATAACTTTTCGCCTCCATAAATAAATATAGGTCATAAAAAGAGACTGGGCTACCAATCTCTTTTTATTTTTCCCATATTTATTTATTTCATCATGGATTTTATATTTTTAATTAGGCAATTCTATCTTTTTATTTTCTTTTGACTCTCTGTAAATAACAAATTTGTTTCCTATACTTTGAACATATTCTGCAGCTAATTTCTCTGATACTTCCAAAGCTACTTCTTTTGCCTCTAGTAAACTATTATTAAGTACATTTATTTTTATGATTTCCCTCGCTTCAAGAGCTTCATCCAATTGTTTAATAAGGCTTTCTGTTAAACCATTTTTTCCCACTTGAAAAATTGGCTCTATTTTATTAGCTAAGGCCTTTAAATAGCTTCTTTGTTTTCCACTTATCAAAAGGTACACTCCTTTATTATTATACTTCTACTTCCTTCTTTGTTTTTCTTCTATGAACTTCATAATTTTGCATTCCCTTTTTCCACCCGCTTCTTAACTTTTCAGAAGGCTCATACTTAGCATTGATCACAAAATCCCCCTTAGCCACACAATAATAAGTTGGTTGATTTTCTTTACAATTCCCACAATTTATGCAGTTCATTTCCTTAACTTGACCTCCATTAATCAAAAAATTCAAATTCATAACCACAAATATTTACGATATCTTCATTATTAATTCCTAATGCTTTTAATCTATCCACAACTCCCTTCCTTTTAATAGCCTTCTGAAAGTATCTTACAGAATCTAAATCATCAAAGTTTGTGGAGTTAAGAATCTTTTCTATTTGATATCCTTCTACAAAATATTTGTCGTCTTCTTTTCTAATTATAATTTCATCCTTCTTATCTGTCAATTCATATATTTTACTTTCATCTGTGATTTCATAAGCAGGCTCTGGTTCTCCAACTTCTTGTATTTTGTTCCAAATTGCATTCTCAAGCTCTTTTATTCCCTGACCAGTAGCTGCAGATATGGCATATATATCATAACCAAGCTTCCTTACTTCTTTTGCAAGCCTGTCATAACCGTCACCATCTCCTAGAATATCAATCTTGTTTGCCACAACAATTTGAGGCTTGCTTTCAAGCTTAGAATTGTATTCCTTAAGCTCTGCATTGATTTTATAAAAATCCTCTACTGGATCCCTTCCTTCTTTTGATGACACATCTACTAAATGGACTAAAATCCTAGTTCGTTCTATATGTCTAAGAAACTCATGACCTAAACCTACACCCATATGTGCTCCTTCAATTAGTCCAGGTATATCTGCTATAACAAAGCTTCTTCCACCCTCAAGTTCTGCAACTCCAAGGTTTGGAGCAAGAGTAGTGAAATGATAATCTGCAATTTTAGGCCTTGCATCAGTCACTATAGACAATAAAGTCGATTTGCCCACATTAGGAAAACCTACTAGTCCTACATCTGCCAATAGCTTAAGCTCTAAAGTTATCCAAAGTTCTTCTCCATTTGAGCCCCCTTCTGCAAATCTTGGTGCTTGTCTTGTGGATGTGGTAAACTTCATATTACCTTTTCCGCCACGACCTCCTTTTGCAATTACAAAATTACGACCATCTTCTGTTAAATCTGCAATGACTTTATTAGTTTCTGCATCTCTAACTATAGTTCCTTGTGGTACCTTTAATATAAGATCCTGGCCTTTTTTTCCGTATTGCATTTTAGACTTTCCATCTTCGCCATTTTCAGCCTTATAATGTTTCCTATATCTAAAATCCATAAGTGTTCTGATATTTCTATCTACCTGCAGTATTACACTGCCACCATTGCCTCCATCTCCTCCTGCTGGCCCACCTGCTGGTTCATACTTCTCTCTTCTAAAGGCAACAGCACCATGTCCTCCGTTACCTGCTTTTATATATATTTTTGCGACATCTATAAACATTATATCCATCCTTATTCTATAATAATTTTATTATATCAACTGTTATTAATGTGTCAACTATCTATTAGTATTCCAAGTAAGTATAATTTTAATAACTATTTGACATGGAGTAAATAGTATCTTCTAAAAGTAAATCTTTTGTTTTATCAAAGTAAAACACTACCTCATATCCATCGTCGATTTTAACTATATTATTTATAGCTTTGCTCCTTTGTTCCAATAAATTTGCATCAATATCTCCACTAAAAACAAATTCAATTTTATCGATATCCTCATATATGTCTATAAAAAGCTTTCTTTCTCCCTTATCTTTATATGTACAATCAATGAAAAAATCAAATAATTTGGAAATACATTCTATAATTACATTTTCGTCTTTAATATTTCTAATTTCACTATCCACATAGCTATCAACATCAAAAATAACTTCTACCCCTTTACTTTCACCCAGTTTTGCTTTTTTTTCTAAAAGCAATGAAATAGAAAAAATAGATATATAATAACATTTACTAGAATTAGATGAAATAGTTATTGCCTTTTTAATATGTTCCATGCCCTTGTCTATATTATTTAACTGTAAATATCCATATATAATCTGAAAAATATTCATGTAATCATGCCTTTGTTCTCTTAATAAATACTTAGTTTTTTTTAAGAAACCAAGCTCCATTTCTTGTCTTAGTTTATATCCTTCATGTTTATTCCTAATAAGTAAAAATAATGATCCTATACTAGTCAAAGATAAAACAAATAATATAATTGCAATAAAAATACTTATTTGAACACTAATACTATCACCTCCTTCCAATAACTTCCCTATTATATTTTAACATAATAATAGAAAAAATAAACAATAAATCAAAACTACCCGCTCAGCGGGTAGTTTGTTCAGCCCTATAAGGGCATGTTACTCGCTTGAGCCTTAAGGCTCATTGAATGGTTCGCCAACTGCTTTATTTCTCAGGCTGCTGCTAAAGCAGCTAATCCATTACTTTTTGCCTTTCTTTACTTGCTCACCCGTAAACGGGTCTACATATTCTAGTAGACTTATTTGATCATTTGCTATATCTTCTTGTAGTTGATTTTTTACATATTCTCTAATCGCTTTTTCATTACGTCCTACTGTGTCTACATAATATCCTCTGCACCAAAAGTGTCTATTTCCATACTTATATTTTAGATTCGCATGTCTATCAAATATCATTAGCGAACTTTTCCCCTTTAAATATCCCATTATACTTGACACACTATATTTAGGCGGTATAGCTACCACCATATGTATATGATCAGTACAAGCCGTCGCTTCTAATATTTCCACTCCTTTTTGTTCACACAACTTCCTTAAAATTTTTCCTATATCATTTTTAATTTTTCCATATATCACTTGTCTTCTATATTTTGGTGCAAATACTATGTGATATTTGCAATTCCATTTAGTATGTGCTAAACTATTTTTATCCATTTCGGATACCTCCTTTGTTCTTAATTCGGTTGGCGAACCTGAATTAATTTTAACAAAGGAGGTTTTTAAAATCTACTCATAGCTAAAGCTTTTTGGAACCCCTGGTAGAACCAGGGGTTTTCATGATACAATAAAAAACCTACCATAAATCTGGTAGGTTTTTATTATTATGCTTATGCTAATGTTTCTACTGGGTAAACACTAACTTGCTTTTTGTCTTTACCTTTTCTTTCAAATTTAACAACTCCGTCAATTGTAGCAAACAAAGTGTCATCTCCACCTCTGCCTACATTTAAACCTGGATGGATTTTTGTTCCTCTTTGTCTAACTAATATATTGCCTGCTGGAACAAATTGTCCATCTGCTCTTTTAACGCCTAATCTTTTAGATTCACTATCACGGCCATTCTTAGAGCTACCTACTCCTTTTTTAGATGCAAACAGCTGTAAGTTTATTCTAATCATCTCATTACACCTCCCTGTATTTGAGGGTTATATAATCTGGATAGATATCAATCAATCCCTTTAATCCCACTTCCATAGTCTTTAGTACTATGTCTGCCTTTTCCCTTTGCTCTCTAGGGAGTTCAAAGGGTATGGATACTTTTAAATATCCTCTTTTATCATCTATTGAATAAAATATGTCATTCTCTTTTATGCCACATACTTCATTTAATGAAATAAGGGCTGTTTGACTCAAAATTGATATGGAGGCACATAGTATGTCTTCTCCAAAGGCTCCATAACCAGTATGACCTTTAATCTCATACTCTACTATACTACCATTCCTATTTTTGAGTATAGTTATCTTCGTCATGTCTAACACTATCCATTTATTTTTTCTATCTTAACCTTTGTGTATGGCTGACGATGTCCTTGTTTCTTTCTGAAATCTTTTTTTCTCTTAAATTTAAAAACAACAACTTTTTTAGCTTTACCATGCTCAACGATGTTGCCAGTTACAGAAACGCCATCTACATATGGCTTGCCTACTTTTACCTCTTCACCATTAGAAACTAAAAGTATTTTATCAAAATTTAAAGATTCGCCTTCGTTTCCATCAACTTTTTCAATGAAGACAACATCTCCCTCTTGAACTCTATATTGCTTTCCGCCTGTCTCAACTACTGCGTACATTACACTACACCTCCTCTAACCAGTCTCGCCAATGCTAGGTACCTAAGTTTTAAAACCCGCACCGAGCGGCCACTTACAAAGTAAAATTTTATCAGACTAAGTACAAAAAGTCAAGGAAAAAATCATTCCCCTAAAATTCCTTTTATAAAATCTATTTTTCCTATATTCTTTACTCTGACTTCATTATGATGAATAGATTGATTTGCTCTTACAAATAGCTTAATACCATATTCTTCTTCTATTCTTTTTATAAAATAGTTATTGTTTTCTCTCAAATACCCTTCTGTATGAGGGTTTACTTCTAAAACAGCTGCTTCTGCACTAGTATGCAGCCTTAATCTCTTTGCTTCCTTGTCGATTAAACTCAGTACTGAGCTTTCTGAGTAAACTTTACCTGTACCATTACAATAAGGACATTCCATTAATAAATTAGTAGTTAATCTACTCCTTACTTTCTTCCTTGTCATTTCCACTAAACCTAGCTGAGTCATTCCTAAAACAGTAGACTTTGTTCTATCTTTTTTTAGTTCGTTTTCTAATACTTCTAGAACTTCCTTCTCGTGTAATTCATTATTCATATCAATAAAATCAATAATTATTATTCCACCAATATTTCTTAGCCTTAGCTGTTTAGCTATTTCTCTTGCTGCCTCCATATTAGTTCTGAGGACTGTATCCTCTAGATCAATACTGCCTACATATTTACCAGTATTCACGTCTATTGACGTCAAAGCCTCTGTTTCATCTATTACTACATAGCCTCCGCTTTTTAACCAAACCTTCCTGTCTAAGGCTCTGTGAATTGCCTGCTCAATTCCAAAATATCCGAATATATCATGGCTAGAATCAAAATACTCAACCCTAGATTTCAATTGTGGAGATATCATCTCTATAAGCTCTACTATACTCTTATACTCATCTCTGCTATTGATTATCAGCTTTCCGATATTATTTGTAAACAAATCTCTCACTGTTCTATGGATTAAATCAAGGTCTTTGTACATAACTCTAGGTGCAAATCCTAGGTTTCTTTCACTATCAATTTTGTTTAATACTTTTAGTAGAAATCTTATATCCTCCTTGAAATCCTCTAGTTCTAAGCCTTCGCTTGCAGTTCTTAATATCAATCCCATATTAGCAGGCTTAACACTCTCAATAATTTCTCTTAACCTATTTCTTTCAGTCTCATCATTTATGCGCCTTGATACTCCTATATAATCAGTATAAGGCATAAGCACAATATGTCTGCCAGGTATGGTAATATGGGTAGTTACTCTTGCTCCTTTGTTTCCAAAGGGCTCCTTTATTACCTGCACAACAATGTCTTGTCCTGATTTGATGACATCCTTAATGGATATATCCTTAAGATTGATTCTTTTGTTTGAGAGCATCTCTTTAGGAATTGCATCTTTTACATAAAGAAAAGCATTTTTCTCTAAGCCTATGTCAACAAATGCTGCTTGCATACCCGGTAGCACATTGACAACTCTCCCCTTGTATATGTTGCCAACAGTTCTTTTATTATCGTCCTTCTCTATATATAATTCTACTAGTTCAGCATTCTCCATAACGGCTACTCTATTTTCTTGTAAACCCACATCAATTATTATTTGACTCATAAAATCTCTCCTAAAGCTAAATTTGAGCGCTAAGAGTACTAAAAATCTATACTGTAGCTAAAATAAACTTTATGCTAGCACCATCTTATATAGGTAAAGAAGCTGCACCATCTTTTTCAACAAATAGCTCAAGTCTATGAAGCTTTAAGCTATCTTCTTCAATCTTTATTTCTGTATACTCTTTAAGTAACTCTACAACTTCTTCTGGTTTTAAGTTTCCCTGACTTCCTGTCATTAAAGTAGTCTTAAGTATAATTGTATCATTTTCATTTGATAGAAGAAATAATTCTTTTATTCTTTCTCTAACATTGTGTTGCTTTACAGTTACCTTCTTCCCTTTCTTTTTTTCCTTAGTTAAGATAAGTTCTTCCCTGCTTAAAAAACTATCTATCTCGCTTGTAATCTCCTCTGGAGTTACCTTTTCTTTAGTTGAAAATCCTATTATATAGGTAGCCCATCGTATTAAGGATACTATTGAATCTTTGTCATCTGAAAATACCGCCTTTAATATTTTTATCCCATTTGGCAATACTATATTCAATCTTTGCTTAAATTCTTCTGGTTCAATATATGTATCTAATTCAACATCCATATATTCCCCATCACTTGATACTCCCAAAGCTAAAGCCGTAGCTAAAGAAAACTGAGGATGTGGATTAAATCCTTCACTATATTTTACTGGGATATTAGCACGTCTAAATGCTCTCTGAAAAACTCTCATTAAATCAAGGTGAGAAATATATTTTATATACTCTTGTTTTGTAAACTTAGCTCTTATCTTCATTAGCAAACACCACCTGTAAAACTTTTATTGATACCACAACCAGTACATCCTTTTCTACAATCTTTAGTAAGCTCACCTTTTTTAGCCTTTTCATTTTCATTTATAAGATATTTTTTCGAAACTCCTACATCTATAAAATCCCATGGAAGAATCTCATCATAGCTTCTTTCTCTAGAAGCATAAAAATCTGGGTCTATTCCTGTTTCCTCAAATGCTTCAAGCCATTTTTCAAAGCTAAATTTATCTCCCCAGCTATCAAATTTGCATCCCTTTTTCCATGCTTTTATCAATACGTCTGATAAACGCCTGTCCCCTCGTGCTAGAACTGCTTCTAAATAACTTAATCTAGAATCATGATGATTATATGTTACCTTATTATCTTTGATACTGCTTTTCAGTAGATTAATCTTCTTATTAAACATCTCAATACTATCCTGAGGATACCATTGGAAAGGCGTAAAGGGCTTTGGGACAAAGCAAGAAGTACTCACTGTTACTTTTAAATTGCCCTTCCTTTGCTCTCTAGGCATTTTAAAGAAAATATCTTTTACCCTATATGCCAAATCCTTTATTCCCATAACATCGTCAAAGGTTTCAGTAGGTAATCCTATCATAAAATACAATTTTACAGTTGACCAGCCAGAGCCAAAAGCCTCCTCAGTGGATTTAAACAGGTCTTTTTCTGTAATTCCCTTATTTATCACATCTCGGAGTCTTTGAGTACCCGCTTCAGGTGCAAATGTCAAGCCTGTTTTTCTCACCTTTTGAATCTCTTCAATTACCTCTAAAGGAAAAGAATCCAATCTAAGAGAAGGTAAAGATAAACCAACCTTTTTATCCTTGTATTCTTCTATGAGTTTATTCACTAATTCAAGAATCTGAGAGTAATCACTGGTACTTAAAGAAGAAAGTGATATTTCCTCATGGCCTGTTGCTTCTATAAGCTTTCTAGCAGATTCAAGTAAAGTATCCATGCTTCTCTCTCTCACAGGTCTATATATGATTCCTGCTTGACAAAATCTACAGCCTCTTGTACAACCTCTAAATATTTCTAGCATTACCCTATCATGAACAGTTTCTATGAATGGAACTATTATTTTATCAGGGAAAAATGCTTCATCAAGATTTTTTATAATTCTTTTTTTAATCTTAGTTGGATGCTTGGCATCCATAGGATAAAAGGCTTTTATAGTCCCGTCTTCGTTATAATCTACATTATAAAGCTCTGGCACATATACTCCTTCAATGCTAGCTATTGCTTCTAAATACTCTTTTCTTTCTCCTCCACTTTTTCTCCACTTTTTATATATCTCAATTATTTCTAGTGTTACTTCTTCTCCTTCACCTATTACAAAAAAGTCCACAATTCCAACCAATGGCTCTGGATTATAAGCGCAGGGCCCTCCAGCAATAATAAATGGATCGTCATTTTTCCTATCCTTTGACATAATAGAAATTCCTGCCAGGTCAATCATATTGATTATATTCGTATAGCTCATCTCATATTGAAGTGTGAATCCCATAAAGTCAAAATCTTTTATAAAATCTTTGCTTTCTAGAGCATACAATAGAATATTGTTCTTTCTCATTTCTTCTTCCATATCAGTCCAAGGTGCAAACACTCTTTCACAGTATATATCATCCTTACTGTTTAAGAGATTGTAGAGAATATGCATCCCTAGATGAGACATACCTACCTCATAAACATCAGGAAAAGCAAATGCAAATCTAACCGTATCTTCAGTAATATCTTTTAATGAAATATTCTGTTCCTTTCCAATATACCTAGCCGGCTTTTCAACTCTATTTAAAATTTTTTCAAACTGCCCTTTATCTAACATTTATCTCATCCTTTTCCTTTTAGTTGTTCAACATACATCTTTATTTTCTGCATATTTATTATTTTATCATTTTTTAGTTTCTATTAGTAGTTCTTCTAGTGTAATATCAAGACCATAGCTATATATCCCCTCTAGTAATTGGCTTTCTGTTATAGTACCAATAGTTTCCCCATTACTTTTGATAATAATAAATATATGGTATCTATTAGGTAAAAAACAATCTAAGGCTTCTTTTATATTGATTGTTTTAATACAAACTAAAAGATGAGCCTTCATTTTCTTTTTCCTATTAATTTCATTTGTTTTTCCTGTAATAGATTTTATGAAAGCAAAAGCTGCCATTTCCCTTTCTTTCTTGGCAGCTATTATAGTAAATACTGCTATTAGACTTAAGCTTGTGCCATCACCTATTAACCCATTTAATATATCATAGAGTATAATAATTGTACATAGCATATATGTAATATATGACAGCTTAGTTGTAGAAGATTTATAACCAATAAATAAGGATAATACAGCTCTAATTATCTTGCCACCATCAAGAGGAAAGACAGGAAAAATATTTATTATAAACATCAGTTTATTAATTTTAATTATATAATCAAATAAATAATTATCAAAATAAAGACTTTTAAGTCCCATAAATACAATCATTACTGCAAAATTACTTAGAGGCCCTATTGCACATATAAATATTTCTTCCTTAGGGTAAATTGTTTTCATGTACTCAAATCTCGCTATTCCTCCAAAAGGAAATATTTCGATTTCGTTTATCTCAAATCCGCACTTTCTAGCCGCAAGGCTATGAGAAATCTCATGAATTAAAACAGTAAATACTATAACAAGGACTTCAATAAAATAACCAAGCATAAAGTATAACGCAAATACAATTAGCATAAAAATATTTACTTTAATGCTAATGTTTTTAATTTTTAATATCTTCATTTAGGAAACCTTCCTATCAATTAAAGGCATTCATATTAAATGTTTCGATTACCTTATCTGGTATCTTAACTGCACCTTTTACAAAATCAAAGATCTTTTTTGTATCTTCTTTTATATCAAATGAATAATTAACAGACTCGTCTACTATTCTGATTATATTATTAGTAAATTTTATATTTGCTTTTTTAATTATCAATACTGCTAATATGATTAAAATACAAATTATTACTTTATTGAGCTGTTTTCTATAAAAGCTTACTCCATTACTATTATTATAGGTATTATAAACTCTTTTTTTTCTTAGACTATTTAATACATTGCTTATATTTTTATTTATCTTTTCTTTTATACCTATTATAATCACCCTCTTTCAGTTTAGTATATTTATATTTTTAAGAAGGTGATTTTATTACAATTTAACGGTCCTGAAACACAAATTTATTTGTTCGCTATTGCTTTCTTTCTGATAAAAGCGTTCAGAAAATCAGTTTATATCAGAAAAAAACCTACGATTTCACAACCGTAGGTTTTTTATTTAATCTATATGATTATGCTCTTTAGATTGGCTAATAATTTCTCTCCAATGCATATCTCCTCTTTCAAGGGATTTTATCAAAAGCTCTGCTGTGGCAATGTTTGTAGCGATAGGAATAGAGTGAACATCACTTAATCTAAGCAGTGCCTGAACATCTGGCTCATGAGGCTGAGACGTTAGGGGATCTCTTAAAAAGATTATAAGATCCATTTCATTGCTTGCTACTTTTGCTCCTATTTGCTGATCTCCTCCTAAAGGGCCTGACATCATGCGAACTATACTGAGGCCTGTAGCTTCTATAATTAACTTACCAGTGGTTCCTGTAGCAAAAAGACTATGCTTTTCAAGAATATGCTTATATGCAATGGAAAAATTAACTAGCTGCTTTTTTTTATTATCATGGGCTATTAAAGCAATATTCATAATTTCCTCCAATAATAAAAGTTCTTTTTGTAGCGAATAGGAAAGTTCCACTTTTGATCTTTATAATAAAAGAACTTTCCGTGAATGAGTTTTAAGCAGATTGCCGAAATATCTGATTTCGTGTAAGTCGCTTATGCAGTGTCTCAACAAAAGCTACCTTTTAATTCTTCAATAAAAGCTTTTGTTATTTTATAGATTCTTCTTTCATTTTTAAAATTGGTATATTGGCAATCAATGCTGGTATAGGTGTATTGTCGCTTTCCCTTCTAGTTCTTGTAAGCTTTATATCTAGACCTTCCTCATCAATTACCATGTAATCAGATATTACTCTTATTATATCCCCTTTAAGAATTTCTAAAAAGTGAGGAGAAATATTAGCCCTGTCGTGGATTAAAACTAATTTTAGTCTTTCCTTTGCAACATTTTTGCTCTTGCTTTCGTTTTTACTAAAGAATTTAAATAAATCCAAACTTACCCCTCCTTTTTAGCTATTTACCAAAAAATAATTTTCTCAGCTTACCAAAAACGCCCTCATCAACATCCAATTCCAATAAGGCTACTTCTTCTCCCATTATTCTTTTAGCTATATTTCTATATGCTTGTCCTGCCAGTGTCTTATTATCAATGACCACAGGCTCTCCTTTATTTGTAGAGATTACAATAGCTTCATCGTCAGGTACCACGCCGATTAAATCAATAGCTAGAATATCAGTCATGTCATCGATATTCATCATATCACCTTTTTTCACCATATCTGGTCTTATCCTATTTACAATTAACTTTGGATTATGTAATCCTTTAGCTTCAAGCAGTCCTATTATTCTATCTGCATCTCTCACAGCTGAAATCTCTGGAGTAGTAACTACAATAGCTCTATCTGCTCCTGCTATAGCATTTTGAAAACCCTGTTCTATTCCTGCAGGACAATCTATAATAACATAATCAAACATTTCTCTTAACTCATTGCAAAGGTCTAGCATCTGTGCAGGGGTTACTGCATTTTTATCCTTTGTTTGTGCAGCAGGCAGAAGAAATAACCCATCATATCTTTTATCCTTTATAAGCCCTTGCTTTATTCTACAAACCTTCTCTACAACATCTACAATATCATAAACTATTCTATTCTCAAGGCCCATTACAACGTCAAGATTTCTTAATCCAATATCAGCATCAACTATAGCAACCTTTTTACCTTCTATAGCTAAACCTGTGCCTAAATTAGCTGTAGTTGTAGTTTTACCTACACCACCTTTTCCTGAAGTAACAACAATAACTTCACCCATAAAGTTCAACCCCCTATTCTTATTTGTTTTTAGGTAGATAAGTTTCTATGAGTACTGCATCCTCTTCCACCCTTGCAATTTCTGGCCATTTAGAAAATTCCATTTCTTCGTCAGGTCTTCTTGCAATAATATCAGATATCCTAAGCTGTGTTGGATGTAAATAAAAGGCTACAACTATAGCTTCTATATTTCCATCACAACCTGCATGGGCTATTCCTCTTAATGCACCAAGAATAACTATGTTTCCCTTTGCCATAACAATTCCACCAGGATTCACATCCCCGATTACGACCAAGTTTCCTTCAGATTCCACAGTCTGACCAGATCTAATAGTAGCTCGTACAAACTTTGTATATCCCTCTTCTATACCTTCAAAGAATTGAATTTGCGTTAGTTCACTATTTTCCTCTTCATCAACAACATCTCTAATTTCATCTACATCAATCCCAAATTTATTAATTATTATGCCTTTAAGCTCCTCCTTTTCATCAATAGATAATTCTTTTCCTTTTATGCTTATTACCTTAGCTCCTTTAAAAAATGAACCTGCTTTTTTTAAATTACTCTCTAGCTGTTCTTTTATTTTTTGAAAGCTTCCTTCTTTAACAAAAATATATATACCATCTTGATTTCCTTTAAATGTAACTAAGCTTTGACTCATTTGTCACCCTCCAAAAGTATACACAGCTATTATTTTTATTCTTCATTTTTTGCATAATTCCTTCTTATTTTTAATAAAAATAAATTGGCATGTAGAAAACCTACTTAGCCAATTTATTTCTTACTGTAAACTCATCATTTGCTTCATAGTTGAGTCCAAGATACTGTGCTATTATTTCCTTAGCTATTGGCCCTACATATCCACCAGTACCACCTTGAAAAATAACTCCTACCACAGCAATCTCAGCTGCCTCTGGATTATTTTCTTCATACGGCCCATATGCAGCAAACCAAGCATAGTTATCATATTTTTCACCTGTTGCTGGATTTGTTCCAGAATTCTGTGCAGTACCTGTTTTTGTAGCTACTTTTACAGGGAAGTCCTTAAAAATTGCCCTAGATGTACCATCACTTGTAACCATACCTAAGCCTTTATTTACTTCGTTAATAAAATTATAATCCTTAAGAACTACTCTATCAGATTCCCTCTTTGGCTCATAAACAATCTCAGAATTATCATGATTCTGGGCTTTAGAGATTACACTTGCATTATGTCTATATCCACCATTTGCTAAGGTAGCCATGTAGTTTGCCATTTGGATTGGAGTGTACGCATTTTGTCCTTGTCCTATTGAAATATTAAGTGTATCTGCCTGTTTCCAGCCTGATTGATTTAAATAGGTATATTTAATAACATCAGCTAAATCTTCTCTGCTTCCTTCAAGCTTCTTTTCTCCATTAATATTTAGTTTATCAAGTCTTCGGACTACTTCTCTCTTGCTTAGAGGTTCTTCAAATTCAGCCCAACTTACAATTTCATCTATAATTTTTGATATATCCTTTTCATCTATATGAGCCCCTTCTTTAATGAAGTCCCTTATATTAGTATTCAAAAATCTTCTTAAACCTATTTTAGTGTTGTTTGTCTTCAGATTTGTATCAGGAACTCCAACAGCTCTTTCTCCTGCTATTTCTATTCCAGTTTTATCATCTAACCCAAATTCCTTTGCTACTCTCAAAATATCCTCAATATCTACCTTTCCTCCAAGACCTTCTCCAGTCTTTGGATTTCTGCCCATTGTAACACTATAAAAATAATAGTTACATGAATCTCTTATAGCCTCAGCTAAATTGACCCATCCATGAACTCTTCCATAATCGTTCCAGTACCAACAACCAAATCTTCCGTTTCCTATCTCTACAACTCCATAGTCATAGATTTTTTTACTTGAGCTTATACCCTTTTCTTGTGCTGCCAATCCTGTTATCATCTTAAATATAGATCCAGGCTGAATGGCTGTCTGCAATGATATATTGTAAAGGGGCCTTGGTGCAAGTGGATCCTCTTCATGTTCGGGCATTAAGCTCCTCCAGTCTTCATCAGAAATACCTGTTACAAAAAGATTTGGATCGTAGGCAGGATAATTAGCTAATGCAAGTATTTCACCTGTCTTTACATTTATAGCAACAACAGCTCCAGAAGTAGCATTTTTATATGCTTGAGGGAATTTGTAATTACCCCACTTACTTTGGAATTCCCCGCCTATTTGTATCTGTTCTATGGCTTGTTTTAATGCATCCTCTGCAACTTTTTGCAGTTCGAGATCTAATGTTAGATATAGATTGTTTCCCGGTATAGGCTTTACTTCATCTAATACTTTTATTGTATTTCCTAACACGTCTACTTCTACACGTCTACTTCCATTTTTACCTTTTAAATATTGTTCAAAGCTGTCTTCTACTCCAGTTTTTCCGATAATATCGTTAGGGGAATATCCCTGTTCTTCAATATATTTTTTTATTTCATTTGTCTGGGATATCTTACCTAAATAGCCTAAAATATGTGCAGCTGTTTCACCATTAGGATAATATCTTATTGGTTCAATTGAAACTCCAACGCCTAATAAATCAAATTTGTTTTCTTCAAGCTTTGCCACAGTACTATTTCTTATTCCATAAGCTAAATTTATTGGCTGATATGCTCTATGGCCTTGTTTGTTTAATTGCTCTAAAACTAGCATTATAGATCTAGCTTCATATTTATTTAGTCCTTCTTCTATTTTATATTTATTAGTTAAAAATTCAAATGCTTCTTTAGCACTACTTTCTTTTGGGACATTATACGTCTCAAGCCAGCTTTTCTTATTATTTAGTACAGCATATTCCCAAGTAGAAATAGATATTTTAGGATTTACATACCCTAAAACTTTTTCCTGGGCAATTGACTTAATCTTGTCATCAGTTATAAAGTCAGTAATAACATTATGCTTTTCAGCAATATATATTAGTGCCTCTATAGCAGTTAATTCCCCTTCTATTTTTTCATTCTTATAAAATCTTTCCTTTTCTTCGTCACTCTTATATTTAAAAGAAACCTTACTCTCCTCTTCATCTATGACAATATTTACTGGAATATCTATGTTCTTTTCATTAAGTTTATTAATTAGAATTTGTCCTGGTATTGTTTGTTCTTTATTTTTTTCTTCATCGCTTCCTTTAACAAAGATATTTGAAAGAATCTCGTATTTAGCCTCTGTTTGAAGGACGATATTTACAAAATCATCTGTGGCTGAACTGTCAATTGTTATATTTCCAAAGCTCTTCATTAAATTTCTTTTAATAGATTTGTATTCTTCATCAAAGCTAAAACTATATGGTTCAAGAGAAATGTCGTTTGCTAATCCATTGTTTTGTAAAACCTCATATGTAAGCTCACTCACAATAGGATTGTTTATAAGTTTCATAAGAACCTTTTTGTTCTCTATTATTTTAGAAATCAATATATCTCTTGCAGTTTTGCCATTTGGTATATTATTTTCCTTTTGCCATTTTTCTATATCCACATTTGTATCATAATTAAAAGAAATATTTTTTTCTTCGTTAAAGTCTATTTTTATAGGCATTGAAATGCCTTCATTTTCCAAAACATTTACTGCTCTTCTTGCAGTAAAGAAAACTCTAGAGTTTGTGTCGTCCTCTATTCTCATAGTTGAATTAATCAGTTCTTCTACAAGATTATTATTTAAAATCAATTCTGTTACGTATTCATAAGGTGTTTTACTATTTTCCATATACATTGCAGCACTATTATATGAAAAATGGTTTAAATCAATAGGAAACTCATCAATATAGTTAACGCCTTCATCGTCAAGTATCCTAACAAGCTTAAGGATTGCGCTATTTCGTTTATCTGTGTCTTTTATATTTAATTCATCTTTCATTATCTGAACTGTAAAGCTAGGATTATTACCTGCTAATAGTCTTCCATATCTATCTCTTATTTCTCCTCTAGATGCAGTTATAGATATCTGTTTTACTCTTTTACTATTAGAAGTCCTCCTCATTTCCTCTCCCTCAACAATAGTCAATGCTGCTAGCTTAAAAGCCAAAGCAACAAAAATCAAAGTTGTGAGGAAAATGAAAATATTATATCTATCTTTTATCTTTTCCCAGAACTTCATATATTCACCTCCTTTACTTTTTTCCAAAACTTATTTGCGGTTGGCGATATAGTTTAAGAAATTGTTTATAAAAGAAAACAGACAATACAGAGTTTAAGATCGTCTCAATGATTACAATGTCTTTTAAAAGACTTATAAAATCAACATTAATAGACAGAAAATACATAAATACATAATAGACTACATGAAAAGCAAAAGTTGATAGGACCGTAAAAACAAAAGGTAAAAATAAATTTTCCTTAAATACCTTTTTATCAGTCAATCCAATTAGATAGCCAATAATGAAATAAATCAAAGCATGTACTCCTATAACTTCATAAAAAAACATGTCCTCTAAAAGTCCCAATATTAGCCCTAATACACTACCAGTCTTTTTACCTGCAAGAAGAGAAAGACATACTATTATAATCAAAGATGTATTAGGCACAACTCCAAATACACTAATATGATGTAATATGGTAGATTTTATTAAAAAGTTCACTAAGACTATAATAGCTATAATAAAATATCTCAAAGTATTTACCCCTTTTATCTAATTTCCTATTATAACAAAAACATTTTGAAGCTTATTAAAATTCATGGCTGGCTGTACTTCAATATTTACTAAAAGATCATCACTATTCTTGGTTACTTCACTTATTTCTCCGATGTAAAGTCCCTTTATGAAAATTCCTCCAAGCCCAGAAGTAAGTAGCTTGTCTCCCTTTACAACGTCTGCCTTTGTATCAAAAAGATAGCCTGATATATTACCTTCAGAATCACCTTTCATAATTCCGCCGTCTTGAGTTCTTATTACATTGAAGCTCAAGTTACTGCCTGCATCTATTATAGCTATAACCTTAGCCCAGTTTTCTCCAACTTCAACGACCCTGCCGACAAGTCCTTCTTCTACAGTATTGCCGTCAACCTGTATTCCTTGAATAACTGCATCATCTTTTTTTATACCGTCTTTAGTTCCTTTATCTATTATAAATCTTTCGAACCAATTTCCTGGATCTTTTCCTATTATTTGAGCCTCGACTAAGTTATATTTTGTTTTCTCTTTTAATATTGCAGCATTTCTTAAATAATCAGATTTGCTTACAATGTCCTCATAATTTCTTACTTGTTCTTTTAATTTAGCATTTTCTTCCTTCAATTTGATGTTTTCATCCTTAAGTTGTGTAATACTTCCTATAGATTTAATAGCTCCTACAACCGATTCGCCGCTATTATAAAAAACTTTTTGAATGGGAGTTATTATACTACCCATGAAATTTTCAATAGATGTTATCTTATCTCTACCACCAGCCGTAATTCCAATAATTACAATTAGAATGATAGCAACAACAGTCACTATCATTCTCCCCTTTATTTTTTTAAATATGGCCATCTATATCACCACTTATCCTAACTTTCTTGAACTTTTCGCAACTCTTTTTAATGTTTCTATATCTTCTAAAGCCTTTCCCGTACCTATGGCAACGCAATCTAAAGGATCTTCAGCTATATGAATAGGCATTCCAGTTTCCTTTCTAATAAGCCTATCCAGTCCATCCAACAACGCTCCTCCTCCAGTTAACATTATCCCTTGCTCCATAATATCTGATGCTAGCTCAGGAGGAGTTTTTTCTAGAGTGAATTTTATAGCATCTATAATATTAGATATAGGCTCTTTCATCGCTTCATAAATCTCAGATGAACTGATATCAATAGTTTTTGGTAGCCCAGAAATCAAATCTCTTCCTCTTACAGATATTTTTCTTTCCTTATTGCCAGATAAATCAGCTGAACCTACTTGTATCTTAACTTCTTCTGCAGTCCTTTCTCCTATCATTAAATTGTACTCTTTTTTAATATAATAGACTATTGATTCGTCGAGTTCATCTCCTGCTACTCTGATAGATTTGCTAGTTACTATTCCACCTAAGGAAATAATAGCTACTTCAGTAGTACCTCCTCCAATATCTACTACCATACTGCCGTTAGGTTCTTGAACAGGAAGTCCTGCACCAATAGCCGCAGCCATAGGCTCCTCTATAAGAAATGCTTCTCTGGCTCCTGCTTGGATAGCAGCTTCTTCAACAGCCCTTTTTTCAACCTCAGTAACACCAGAAGGCACGCAAACAACTACCCTAGGAGAAAAAAGTGAACGTGTACGATTTCCTTTTCTTATAAAGTACTTTAGCATACTTTGAGTAATGTCAAAGTCTGCAATGACTCCATCACTTAAAGGTCTAATAGCAACTATATGTCCCGGTGTTCTACCTATCATTCTCTTGGCTTCTTCACCTACTGCTAAGACCTCTTTAGTATTAGTTTGTATAGCAACAACAGAAGGTTCTCTAATTATTATACCTTTACCTTTCATAAAAACTAAAGTATTTGCTGTTCCTAAGTCAATTCCCATGTCCTTTGTAAATATACTAAACATTCCCATCATCTTTTGCTCCTTCCTAGTTAAAGCCTTAAATTATATCTTTCTCTTTTAAACTTATATACCTGTTATTTCCAATTATAATATGGTCGAGCACCTTAATTCCTAGAATCTCTCCTCCCTCAGCCAATCTCCTGGTTATAGCAATGTCTTCCTTGCTGGGTGCAGGATCTCCACTAGGATGATTATGAACAAGAATTATTGAGGCACTGCTTTTGACTATAGCTTCTTTGAAAACTTCTCTTGGATGAACTATAGAAGAATTCAAACTCCCTATAGATATATCTTCGATTCCTATCACTTGATTTTTAGTGTCTAGCATAACTATTTTAAAATGCTCTTTCTTCAAATGAATCATATCCAGCATTAGAATATCGACAATATCTGTTGGTGAAGTAATCCTTGATTTTTCTTTATGTGTGCTTGACATAACTCTCTTGCCTAGTTCTACAGCAGCTAATATTTGAGCCGCCTTACACTGTCCTATTCCTTTTACTTTCATTATCTCCTGTAAGTTTGCATCAATTAAAAAAGAAATTCCTTCCTTTTTGCCTGCCAAAAGTTTTTGAGATATTTCTATAGCTGTACTTTCTCTATTACCTGTCCTAATTATTATAGCTAATAATTCAGTATTTGATAATACTTTAGGACCATATTTATAAAGTTTTTCTCGTGGCCTTTCATCCTCAGGTAAATCCTTAATGGTATAACTAAAGTCTTTCTCCATAGCCCCTCCCAAAAGATAATCAAAGAATTTTTGTATTAAAATACCTTTCCAAAAGCTTATCTACTTTCACAATTGGCAATCCTACTACATTGGAGTAAGAACCCTCTATCCAATCTACTAAAATTTCACCATAGCCTTGAATACCATAAGCTCCTGCCTTATCCTTAAATTCTCCAGTACTTATATACCTATTTATCTTTTCTGGCTGTAATTCCCTAAATTTAACTTTAGTTGTTTCATAATCAATGATTTTTTTCCCTAGGCTTGTGTCTATTATAGTTATACCTGTAATTACCAGATGTTCTTTGCCGCTTAGTTTTTCAAGAATCCTATAGGCATCTATTTCATCTTTGGGCTTCCCAATAACGCTATTCATATACACAACTGTATCTGCTGCAATTACTATTGCGTTAGAATCAAGTTTGCTGGAAATATCTTCTGCCTTTTGAAAGGCTAGAGACATAACTACCTGAAAAGGATCATCACCAAAAGAAACTTTTTCATTAACATGGCTTTTAATTATTTCAAAATCCACATCATATCTTTCTAATATTTCTCTTCTCCTCGGAGATGAAGATGCTAAAATTATCTTTTTCATAATCTCACCTATAGTCTTTTATACATAAAGAAAGCTAATAAAAATCCAATAGCGCTGGCAATGTTTATGTCAATAATTAACCCAAAGGTAAGCTCTATTACACTTAAGTCTAGATGTACGGGAGTTTTAATCCCAATAGGATAACTATATGACAGTAAAGGAATTTTATCGCCTAATAGATTTCCAATAACACTACCTAGCACTACACCTATAATAGTTAACGCAAACAAAAGTGCTAAATTCCTATTTCTTGGTCTCATGTTTACCTCCTTATGTTAATTCTAAGTTTCTCCTAATATTTTTTTCATATTCTTTGATGTTAGCGCTGAGCCTAATCCAACAAAATAGCCAGTAAACAAGCTCAATAAAGTCATGAAAGGAAAATATGAGAAGATTTTTAGATTTTCCATTATCAGGCTAGCTGCCAAAAGCTGCCCAACATTATGAAATATTGCTCCAAAAATACTAACACCAATTAAACTAAAATAGCTAGAAAAATGTCTAAATACAATTGACATAGCTAAGGTGCTTAATATCGCTCCAGAAAGACTATAGGCTAAACCCGAAAATCCTCCTGTAGCCAGTGCAAATACTAATGACCTTAATATTGCTACAACAAAGGCTTCTTTACATCCAAACAATACTAAAGTAATTAGGCAAACAATATTAGCTAGTCCAAGCTTCATGCCTGGTAACAAAATAGGTATTGGAATCATTGATTCTATTATACTAAGGGCAAGTCCTAAAGAAACTAATAATGATAAAAGAATAAGTTTTCTGAGTCTTTTCATGTATCTCACCCTTTTCTAATAACTAATATGGTCTATTTCATCATTTGAATTTTTCTCTGTCTTTATCTCTACTACCATTCTGTTTGGTAAGCAGACAATCACTTCTCCTTGAGTAGATATCCATCCTTGCTTAACATCTAGCTTGTCAGGACAGTCAGCTTCAATAACTCTAACCCTTTCATCGCCAACCTCTATTTTGTTATAGCCAAATTCTGTTTTTATATCAATGGTTTTGCCTACCATATTTGCCCCAAAGGAAATCTTTTTAATCTCTTTTCCATCGACTTGTATGCTAATATACTTATTTCCGCCATTTGTTGAATAATATTTTACAAAATATATTCCTACTAGGCTTAACAGCAACACAAAAACTATTAAGTACTTGTCCCATTTTGTCATAGTCTACATCCTTTTTTTACATAATATTATAGGATAATTCTGCAAAAGTTCAATACATATTTAGCACTAAAAAACACGAAAAATACATATTATCACATCATAAGTTTACCATTTCCATATTTCATTTACAAGTTGTAATTTTTTCTTAAGAAAGGCAAAAATTTAATATGCCACAGAGTTAGCCCTGTGGCATACTAAATTATTAAATTTTCTTTACACCTATAATAAAAAATACTGTTCCCATTAAAACTAATATTCCTAAATTCGGTAAAATATCCTCCATTCCTTTTCCATACATCACAATCTTTTCAATTCCTTCAACTGCCCATTTTTGAGGTGTTGGATAAAGTGCTATCTCCTGTGGGACTAAACCTAAGTCATTTTCTAATCTCTTTGGATTTTTTAGC
This sequence comes from Proteiniborus sp. MB09-C3, assembly GCF_030263895.1. NCBI lineage: Bacteria > Bacillati > Bacillota > Clostridia > Eubacteriales > Proteiniborus > Proteiniborus sp. MB09-C3. The sequence continues at coordinate 2,192,654 of NZ_CP127161.1, read as the reverse complement.
ACGCTTTCACCTAGATAAAGATATCACCGCTATCTGGTCTAAATAGTGTAGATATCATAGATATAGTAGTCGACTTTCCAGCACCATTGGGCCCCAATAGGCCAAATATTTCTTTCTCTTTAATGTCAAAACTTAACTCATCTACTGCTCTTAGCTCCTTATAATCCTTTGTAATTTTTTTTATTTCCAGTATCGTCATCTAAATCGCCTTCCTTGTATGGATATAAAAATCTTTTGAAAATCTACATCTTCTATTTTTATTGTGTTTTCTGGTGTTGGTTTTTCAAAATCAATATTTTGTTCTTTTTGAATGTTAAAGTTTTTAGTGTTACACTGCACATTAATTTTCTTTATAATATATTCTTCCTGATCCTCGTCCGTTTCTAAAATAAACTCAATATTTTCTTCTACTATATATCCATCCATATCCATAAAGGCTTTATATAATAATTTCGAATTACTTGATTCATTAATTATTTTTCTAATTTCCTGAATTGTTTTTTTAAGATCTTCATTATCAAAGCTAATTTCTCCACTGTCTTCTAATTTCCAAGAATTATTATAAAGTTTATTTATATCGTCACTTTCGATAACTGCATCTATTACAAATCCTGCTAACTCTTTAAATTGCTCATTATTAATCTCAATTGTATATTCAGTTGCTTTTACTTCTCCTTCATCTGTGGATACTAAAACTTTATTGCCCTTAAATACATTTTCCTCTTTTAATATTTCTGTCCATTTATCCTTTATCATGTTTAGTGTATTTTCTGATATTTGGTTATCAGAATCTGAATTATTACTGTTTTTCGTTAATTCTATATATTTTTTATCCTCTATAACTGTAGATAAATACTCAATGTATTGTCTATCATTTAACGAATAAAAGTTAATGTCTTGACCTACTCTCCCTAGGTTTACATACATTTCGGACAGCATTATATCAGCTTCTTTATCAATTTTAATGTTCATTGAAAACTTAGCATTCCTTAATAAATCATATAACTCTTTTTCAAAGGTTCCAGAACTATTAAAATTAAACTCTGTATTAAACTGTACATCAGCCTTGCTGGTTCCTTTTTTTATCTCATAGGTTTTTTTCACAGCCTTCACATAATCAGTAAGATCATTTTTGCTGCATCCTACAGAAGTAAATGCCAATATAAATACTAAAATAACTTAAAATATCTTTTTCACTTTCATCTCCTCCTTGACTATATCCTATAATACTTATAGAAAAAGTTCTTCTAACTTATTTCCTAATGTATTGATTTTACCCATGACTTTTAGCATAAAAAAACCATAATAATAGCTGCGCTAAAATTATGGTTTTTTTATTTAATCCTCTTTTACGAATACATTTCTTAAATCCTGAATTACCTTATAAGTTTCCTCCGATTTTGTAAAAGATATTTCACTTTCTTCCATAAACTTCTTTATGGCTATCTGATTTTCTTCAAGTCTGTTAAGGCGCTTAATTACTTCCACATGATTATCCTCTAGCTTTTCAATACGTTTTATTACCTCTTCATGATTATTATTTATTTGCTCTTGCATACTGTTCATCTGCTCTTGCATACTGTTCATCTGCTCTTGCATACTGTCCATCTGCTCTTGCATACTGTTTATCTGCTCTTGAATACTGTTTATTTGCCCCTGTATGCCATTTGTTTGATTCTGCATAAATAATATACTTTCTAAAATCTGGTATAATATCTTTTCCACATCTGCCATCTCACCCCTCCTCTTATACATCTCTTATCCTTTATCTAATTATATATAAATACATTTATTTATTCAATTCCATTTTTCACTGCAAACAAAGCAAGCTGTGTCCTATCTCTGAGATTAAGCTTACTATAGTATCATGAATATCCCTTGCAATTTTATTTCTCTCTTGAATAATTGCAGCTTCTTTAAGCTTCTCTCTAGCCCTTAAAAGCTCTTCATTCAGCTTTTCCTTACTTTCTTTTTCGTCTTTATAGTATTTCAAAAAATTCATTAGAAGCAGTAGGGATATTCCTGTAGCAATGAAAAATACACTTTGATATAAGTTTCCTAGACTTGATTTATTGACTAACAATATTATGAACTTAATACTTGATATGATCATTGTAATAGTACAGAGTACAAGGCTATATACCCTATTTAGATTCAATGGAATTTCTAGTAAAGCTAAGAAATAAAAAAGATGAAGGATATAATTTATCAAATACCTTGAATTTTGTTCCATTATGTATATGAGGCTTATCTCAATTATATAGGTTAGCAGTATTATTTTTTCATTTCTTATTTTAAGCCTAGCTAGATTGATTATAAGGTAGGTTATATACAGCAAAATCAAAATAGTTGCACGATGAGTAAGAGCATTTTCATAGAGAAATGCTCCATAAAAAAGTATTAATGTAATCAGTATCTTAAATAAGTTTAGTTTTTTCAAAATAGGAACCAGTATCATAAAATCATCCCCCATTTTATAATATCCTATAGCTTAAAATAGGTAAATAAGAAATTAGATTTATTAAAATAGGTTTGTTTTATCCTCATTAAAAGACAAAAAAGAATGCCTTAACTTAGAGGCACTCTCTTATTTTTACTAAACTATGAAAAAACCTAGCTCCTTTTTTTCTGTATATTTGCCTTACTAAAATAATCTTCTAACTCCAAAATAACTTTTCTAGGAAACTTAAAAGACCTATGTGTGTCGTCATTTGAATAAAAGATAATTTTGTTTTTTGCTATTTTATATGAGTCCCATTCTGAAAAATTAATAGTAGTTATTTTTTCATCTGCAATAATACATTTGTTTTCAAGTATATATATTTATATATTTAGTCGCACATGTACAGACTCCAATACAAATATTTACAAAATAAACAATATAATGAATAACTTGAAAATCTATTTTTTTTATAAATATAGGCAGTAAGCCAATAATTATAAACACTCCTATTATAAAAACAGTAGCCTTAGAATATTCAAAAAGATTGTACGAATAACACTTCTCTTCTTTATTATTACTAGCAATTCTTTCATTCTTCTTTTTACGAGAATTTAAAAATATATATGTCTGTAGATTAACTGGCAATAAATATAATAAATATAAGTATTTGATTTCGGGATAAATAAAAAATACTATTATAGGAACATTATATAATAAAAATAAAATTAACATTACTCTAATATTTTTAGTTTCTTTGTAAAGAGTCGAATATAAGTGGTAAGCAATCGCAAGAAAATATAGCATTAGAATAATTATAATTTCAATCATAATTTCAGCCTCCTTTAATGAGCAATTAAAAAGATAAAGCTAATTCTATTTATTACTCCCTAATTCTTTGGATTAATACTTTATATTTTCCTTTTTTAACATCTCCCCCAATGATTTTAACTGTCCAATCTCCTTTATAAATTTCAATTTCCTTATCATCAGATCCCTTTAATCCTTCATATTCATATACCGTATATCCCTCAGGATTGTATAAAGCAACATGAAATCCTCCTTCTTCAATATCTGAAAACACGTGAACTATAGCTTTTCCCTCCTGTTTTACAGTGAAAGAACTAGTTCTGTCAAGGTTCATTCTATCAAAGGAAACATTTTCATGAAAAAGTTCATTATTATTCCAACTAGCAAAAATTAAATCATAGCATATAAAGATTATCAGTATAAATAATGTCAAAATAGCAAACCTTAAAATTGAATATTTCACATTAATTTTACTCTGAATTTTTGAAATTGCCATTCTACCACCATCCTTACAAGTTATACTTCTCCCTAATAAAACGTATGCTTAATTTTATTATGCTATCACAATACCTCTCTATTTATCTGTAAGTACTTCAAATTATTTTATATAAACATTTTTTGAGTTTATAAATTAGGATAAAATAAACCCTAATCTCTGCAATTTATTATACATTTCTACACAAATATCAGAAACCCTTTACTTATTTTAAAAATTATAACTAATTTACAAATATTATCTATTTTTCATCATTATGATATCAAACAAATTTATCTAAAGATTTTACTAACTATTTTCCTTTATTAGGACCACAAGCTAAGATATGAACCAGAAAAAACGTAACACAAACTTCAGCAACTAATATAATGTATTAAGGTAAAAACCTAACTTATTTAATTGATAGGAGGTTGTATGATGGTTGTAGCAAAAGGATGTCGTGGAAATAGTGGAAGTGAGCTGCTATTCTTCTTCTTAATACTAATAATACTATTTATGAACTGTGATTTTTGGAGTTGCTAAAAGACAGCGCGATTTTAAATCTAGGTTAGCACTAGTCTAAAAATGCTTGTAGAAATCACCGGGTAAATAATTAAGATTTGAGGGTTGAATATTATTGCACTAAAAAGCTCCTCTTAGAATACTAAATTTAGTATTTCTAAGAGGAGCTTCTATTTACCTAAAGAGAAATCATGTGCTTTATCTAGATTTCTGTATTCAACTATTTTAAAGTCGTAGTAGTTAAAACCTTCTTTAATACAGAATTTTTATTCTTCGCTTTGTTTTCTTCAAGATTCTCATATTCATAATCCCAATGGATATCTCCTTTAAGTACGCATGAATCATAGTCATCAAGTACCGCACGTACTTCTTTGGATAATAAGAATAGTGCTACTATGTTTGGTATAGCCATAATACCCATGAACATATCTGCTAATTTCCATACAAATGTAGTTTCAATAGCTGTCCCTAGTACTAAGGCTGTTATAGATATAGCTTTAAATATATTTAATGTTCTAGCCTTAGAGTTAAATACCATTTTCACATTGGATTCGGCAAAGTAATACCATCCAACTATTGTAGTAAGTGAAAAGAATGATAAACAAATTGATAAGAACATTCCACCAAATACACTAAATCCTGATATAAAGCCATATTGTGTCATCACAGTGGCTTTTTCCGTCATCTCTATTGCAGATATATTTGGGTTATAAGATCCTGAAGCTAAGTTTACCATAACTGTTGAGAGGCAAATCAAGAATGTTGAAATAAATACTCCTATCATGGCAGTAAAGCCTTGTTCGGCAGGATGTTTAGTATCGGCAACTGCATGTGAATGTGGAGTTGAACCCATACCTGCTTCGTTTGAGAAAAGTCCCCTTGCAAGTCCAAACCTAATAGTCTGTTGAACAGTGATACCAAGTGCCCCTCCACCAATTGCCGCTGGTGAAAATGCACCCATAAAAATACTCTTTATTGCAGGAACAAAGTTTCCTATATTCATTAAGATTATTATAAAGCTTCCTAAAATATATGCACCAGCCATTATTGGTACTACTTTTTCTGCAAAAGCTGCTATTCTTCCCATGCCACCCATTAGTATAAGTGCTACTATAATTGAAAGTCCTATTGTGATACCAATGGTTGGTATGCCAAATGCCTCACTTACAGAACCAGCAACAGAGTTTGATTGTACCATGATGCCGACTATACCAAGTGCAACAATACATGCTATAGCAAAGAATACCGACAATCCTTTAGATTTTAAACCATTTTTAATATAGTAAGCTGGCCCTCCTACTAGCTCTCCGTCTTTAATCTCTCTATATTTTTGTGCTAGAACCCCTTCACTAAATATTGTAGCCATTCCGAAAAATGCAGATACTAGCATCCAAAATGCTGCTCCAGGCCCTCCAGCTGCTATGGCTGTGGCAACTCCTACTATATTTCCTGTACCAACTTGAGCTGCTACTGCTGTTGATAGTGCTTGAAAGGGCGTCATTTTTCCTTCCCCTACTGATTTTTTGCTTGTTAATCCTCCAAGCATCTTCTTTAATGCAGGAAATAACCTGGTAAACTGTAAAAACTTAAGTTTTACTGTCATAAAAACACCTATACCTAAAAGAGCAACTATTAGCACATAGTCCCATAGAACTGTATTTACAGAATCAACTATAAGCTTAAATGTTTCCATATGAATCCCTCATCTTTCTTTTTATAGTTAGTTTTAGTCAATTAACATAATCATGCTAGTCATTAAGATTTTTAAAATTTATCCGATATCTATGATCCAAACTCATATTATTTTAATGACTTTCATTCTCTTGATGAAGCTTAAGCCGTTTTAGATACCGTTTTCCTGTCGATTTATAATGACTATTTAATTTTATATTTTGATTATATTTATCAACCTTCAAAAAACTACAAAAAGTTTCACATTTGTATAAAAATTTATAATATTTATCTATAGTTATCTCTTCATCAATAGAAAAAGGCCGAAGAAAAGCAGCTGCTCATCTTCAACCTTCCTATTCATTTCTATTGCAATAAAATAATATACCATCAATAAACTTTCTTAAATTTACCTTTCCTCTCTTCTTACTTTTACCTCTAATATGATCCATTTCAATTTTAATTTGTTCAAAGTTATATAGTCCGTTGGAATATTCAGTAAATATTTCATTCATGTAATCCTCTATACCTAAATTAGCAAGATTAATCATTCCAACAGTAGCAGTTCTTCTGATCCTTTGTTCCATAGTCTTAACTTGGTCAGTAAAATGGCTGCATAATTCTTTCACCGTAAAGTCAGACATATCTTGCTTTGTATCAAGCAAATATTTTATGATGTTGATTATGTCTTGACTCCCGCTCTCACCGACAATTCCAATTCTCTGCATTACTCTCTTTACTTCTTCAATTTTATTTTCTTGCTTCTGTATAACTTGATTTTGTTCATTAGTAAACAAGCTCTGAATTTTGGATAATTTTTGATTCATTTTTATCTTATCTTGAACCTTATGAATAACACTCTCAACCTCTATAGCATTTATTGGCTTTGAAATAAAATACTCTATTCCACTTTGATAGGCTTTACCTATCATATCTTTAGAAGTCACCTGCGATATCATGATGAGTTGCATGTTAGGGTACATATTTTTTACTTCTTTCACTAGGGTTATGCCATCCTTACCTGGCATCAATAAGTCTACCAGTACTATATCAGGTTTTAAATTTTGTATCTCTATAAGACCATCAATTCCATCATTAGCCCATCCCAATAATGTACCTAAATTTCTGTCAGTTATTATCTTCTCTAATATCCTGATAATGCTATTGTCATCTTCAATGATAAAGATATTCATCTCACACCTCCAGAGAATCTCTTGGTATACAAATCCGGAATGTTGTTCCTTTATCCTCCTCTGAGCTTACTGTAACTTTCCCGCCTAAATGATTTTCAACAATATCTTTAACTACACTTAATCCTAGTCCTCTATTAATCTCACCAGTAGCGTAATTTATCTTAGTAGAAAAACCAGGTGTAAATATATGAGTTAAGTTTTTTTCTTCTATTCCAACACCTGTATCAGCAATTACAAAAACATGCTGTCCATTCTCAACCACGTGAATAAATCTAATTTCGCACTGTTTTTTAGAATCTATAGCTGAATCAATCCCATTCATAATCAAATTCCTAAATATTGACATAAGATAATAATGCTTAGAAGTATAAAAATTATCTCCTACTTCAAAATGTAATTCTATATTCTTTTTTTTATGAATTATCTCTCTCTTCATGGTTTCGTATAAAATATTCATTATTTCTCTAAAATTCATTCCTTCATCTTGCAGCTTATTTTCTGTGATTTCTCTCATTCCTCTAATAGCTAACTCATATTCTTTTTTTATTTCATGAACATCTCTAGCAATAGTCACAGCTCTATCTGCCCAATCCTCTTTGTCCTCGTCTAGTTTTATCTTCTCAAATAGTCCGTAGGAGTTAGACATAACTTTCTCTATGTTGTCCATATTTTTTTCCATCCAGTACATTTCGGTTTTTAATTGTGCAGTTAGCCATAGAAGCCTTCGGTATCTTTTCTCATGTTCTTCCTTTAACAGCAGCATTTTATAATATTTGAGTCCGTTTAATACAAACCATACCAGACTAGAACGCACTATAGCCACAAAGAATAATGTAGTTATTATTTCCCAATTAAATTGAGAAACACCGACTTTAATTCTAACCAATACCTCAATTATGTTTGAAAAAAAGTCGCTAATTATCATAATTAACAATAATCGATTGATATCTTCTTTAATATTTTTTCTATTTAATAAATAATATATTGCTCCGTAGAATGTATAAAATAATATCTCTAATTGAAATGACCAAAGGACATCATTAATATTGCCATTTCCCAGATAATAAAGTAGCATCCTAAGGAGATATACGGCTATTCCCGAAACTATTCCCATTAGAATTGGCTTTAAATCCTTATAAAGAAAAAGAAGTATTGATAGAAGTATTATACCTCCTGAAACTCTAAAATCAGTACCTAAAAATCCAATATTTATTTGTGAGGATAATGCAACAATTACAGATACAACTGCTATTCTTTGAAAGTTTTTCAAGTCAATCAACTCCTAGCCCTAGCTATAGACTTAACAAACCGTGCATACTCTATCAAGAAATTTCAGTATAGATAAAAACTTTATTTTCCATAAACTTGCTAGCAAAATTTTTTAAGCTGTCCTGATTTCATTTCAAGACAGCTTATTAGATTATATTGTCCATTGTCCGTGAACTATACCTACTAAATACCAGGTTCCATTTTCTTCTTCAAATACTAGCTTCAAGTTTCTCCAGTCTATCCCCTCATATTTTGATTCAAAACCTTTGAAATAAAACTCTACAAAATATCCTTCTGGATAAGCTTCTTTTATATTATCTGTAGTATTTCCTTTTCCTATTGCCACATTGTTTCCTATCATATGTGGATTAGCAAAATCTTCATCATAAATAAACTTATCATAATATTCATTGAAGCTTAGCTTTATTGGTTCACCGGAACCATCATAGCTACCCCAAGTATATACCTTAGTGTCCTTAATAATGTCTGCCACTTGTCCAGCTGTAAATACTAAATCCTTCTGAGTATCCACATATGGATAAGGAGTAAATCTAAGTCCCTTCGTTGGATGGACATATACAGATAAACCATTCATGTCCTTGTCTTTTATCAATCCAATGACTTCAATTACTTTTACCAAAAGATTATCAGAGTCTTCAACATTTAATTCTGACTCAAGAGATTTTATCCTATCTTCTAAAGCTTTTTTATCTTTTTCTAATTCACTTATTGCGGTATCTCTTTTCTTAAGTTCATTCTCTAATTCAGCATTGCTCATACTCTTTGAAGTACAGCCAGTCAACATTACTGTAAATATCAATACAAGTAGGAGAACAGCTTTTATTTTTCTTATCATATCATCACATACCTTTTCTTTTTATAGTAATATGTTTTCCCAGATTAATTTTAAAATATGCATTATACAAAACCTTAAAGGCATGAATCTAGTTTAATAATGCGTTTGTAATTGGTGGAACCACCTGTTTCTTTCTTGAAAGTACTCCTTGTGCATAGAATGAGTTGCTTATGAGTTTCTTTCCAAAGGCCTGTGCTACCAACTCCTTATTGTGTCCGACTACGACCATTTCTGAAGCCTGTGCAAATATATCTGTTAACATTAGTATAAATATAGAATATCCATATTCTTTTGCACGCTCCTCCATTAATGATATTAAATCGCTTTTCATATCTTTTAGGCTGTCTGGATCCATAGTATATACTTGGGCAATTCCTATCTTATCTTCACCTATGGTAAACGCCTTAAAATCTTGAGTAAGTAATTCCTGTGGCGTTTTCCCAACTAAAGAAGTCCCTGCCTTGAACATCTCCATGGCAAACTTATCTACATCTAAATCTGCAATTCTCGCTAATCTTTCTAACACTATCTTATCAGTATTTGTAGATGTAGGAGATTTGAATAATAGAGTATCAGAGATTATAGCAGCAGCCAATACTCCTGCCATTTTCTTTGAAGGTCTTCTACCATTTTCAAATAATATGGAGGCAATTATTGTAGATGTACTTCCCACAGGCTCGTTTCTAAAATATATTGGATTTCCAGTAAAGACATCTGCTACCCTATGATGGTCAACAATTTCTAGTATCTCACATTCCTCTAAGCCGTCTATAGACTGGCTGCGTTCATTGTGATCAACTAAAATTACCTTCTTTCTCATGCTGGATATTAAATGGTATCTAGATATTAGACCTACTACTCTATTATCATCATCAATTACTGGGTAAGATCTATATCTTGTTTGAGACATTTGCAATTTCACATCATCTACTAAATCATCATATGAAAACACTATTAAATTGTCCGTAGTCATTACATGTTTTATAGGAACAGATTGAGATATTAATCTAGATGTTGTAAATGTATCATAAGGTGTTAGTATCATAGCTGCGTCTTTTTTCTTTGCTAAGTTTATGATTTCTTCATCAATTTTAACATTTCCAGTTATAATCATTAAGGAAATATCATTGTTAATTGCAAGCTCTTGAACATCCTTTCTATCTCCACATATTACTATATCCTTCTCTTCTATGTATTCAACTACTGATCTAGGCTCCATTGCAAGCACTAAAAGTTTTCCGCTTAAAGGCTTCATATTTTTAGGTATATTAACTGGATTTGCAGAAAGTGTGTCAATAATATTATCTATGGAGGTACCTGATCTACCTAGAATAGTATTATCCCATACATCAATATAACTCTCTACTATATCAGATATTGTCACAATACCAATAAGCTGTTCATTCTCATCCACTACAGGTAGACTGTTTACATTGTTTTTCTTCATCAGCTCTAAAGCTATACCCATTGATATATCTGGACTAACAGGAGCTACTTTATCAAAGTTTAGATCCTCTACACTTAATCTTACTGTCTCCATAAAAACGGGGGCCTCAACACCAAAGTATTCTAATATAAATTTAGTCTCTCTGTTTATTTCGCCAAGTCGTACAGGAACAGCATTTATATCTCCGTTGGCATTCTTGTATTCTGCATAGGCTAAAGCTGCACATATTGAGTCTGAATCTGGATTTTTATGTCCTGTTATATATATTGTTTCCTTCACAAGTATCTCTCCTAAAAATATTTTATATTTAGCAAAAGAATTATGATTATTAAAATTATATCATAGCTGCCCAATATACTGCAAAAAACCTTCTAAAATTAAAGCCACTGAAAAACTTTAATTTCCTTGCTTGTCATTCTGAAACACAGTTGAAGAATCTCATATTATCAATATAGGAGAGATCCTTCACTGACGCTCAGGATGACACAAAGGGACTTTTTCAGTGGCCTCCTAAAATTAGCAGGTTTTTTCATTTATCTCATGTCTATTGCAGACTTTGGACACTTCTTAGCGCACGCACCACAGCCAATGCATTTATCTTCTGTTACTGTATGCTTTGCTTTAAGTTCTCCCTCTATTGCCTCTACAGGACATTGCTTTTTACAAATAGTGCATCCTATACATTTGTCCTCTTCAATAAAAGCTTTTTTTCTATTTGCAAAATCAGCCCAAATAGCTTTAGTTGGACACTTCTCTGCACATATCATACAATTTGTACATTTGTCATAGTTGATTCTAGCAAGGTTATTTTCAAACTCCATAGCTCCGAATGGACATGCCTTCACACAGATTTGACATCCAATACATCCAACTGTACACTTTACTTTAACGTCTTTCCCAAATTCCTTACTATTGCAGTCTACTACAACTTTTTGTTCATAAGGAACCATTTTTATAACAGCCTTTGGACATTCTGAAACACATTTTCCGCAGGCAGTACATTTTTCAGAATTTATTACCGCTATTCCATCAATAACATCAATTGCACCAAATTGACATACACTTACACAAGTTCCTAGTCCCAAGCAGCCATATGAACAAGCCTTGCTTCCACCAGAAACTAAAGCGGCAGCTTTACAATCCTTAATTCCTGTATATTCAAATTTTTCAAAGGCATTGCAGCTAGTACCTCCACAAGTGACTCTAGCTACTTTTTTCTCTGTATCGCCGGCAGCCACTCCCATTATTTCTGCAATTTTCCCTGCACTTACAGCTCCACCGACAGGGCATGCATTAACTGGTGCACTTCCATTGGCTATAGCACTTGCTAGTCCATCACATCCAGGAAAACCACACGCTCCACAATTAGCTCCTGGTAAAGCACCCCTTACCTGTTCAACCTTTGGATCAACTTTCACTGCAAAGACTTTAGCTGCTACAGCCAAGCCTACTCCAAATAAAAGTCCCATACTACTTAAACTAACTACAGCTGTTACTATACTATTCATTGTCCATTTCACCTCCTATACAAGTCCAGTGAAGCCTAGAAAAGCTATTGACATAAGTCCTGCTGTAATAAGAGCAACAGGGAAGCCTTGAAAAGATTCAGGCACATCAGCTAAAGCAAGTCTTTCCCTTATACCAGCAAAAAGTACTATTGCAAGTGTAAAGCCTATAGCTGCTCCAACAGCATGAACTACACTTTCTAATAATGATAACTCCATTTGAATATTTAAAATAGCAATACCTAATACAGCGCAATTAGTAGTAATAAGTGGCAAGTATACTCCTAAAGCCTGATAAAGAGTAGGGCTAGCTTTTTTAATAAATAATTCTACTAGCTGCACTAAGGCTGCAATTATCAATATAAAAACTATGGTCTGCATATATCCTAATCCAAATTTATCTAATATTGATACCTGCACCACATATGTTGCAGCAGAAGCTATAGCCATTACAAATGTAACAGCCGTTCCCATACCAAGTGCAGTTTCTACCTGCTTCGATACACCAAGAAAAGGACAGATACCCAAGAATCTTGACATTACAAAGTTATTAACTAATATTGAACTAAGCAAAATTGTAAAAAAGCCCATCTATACCCCTCCTTTAACTATTTAAAGCTTTCTTTTTCATAAGCCAATTTTTTAATCCTATTCATAAGCCAATTTTTTAATCCTATTAGTATACCTAAAGCCAGAAAAGCACCAGGAGGTAAAATCATTAATAATGCAGGTTTATAAGCCTGTCCAAAAAGTGAATAACCGAAAATAGATCCTGCGCCTAAAAGCTCTCTTACTGATGCAAGTATTGTAAGAGCTAATGTAAATCCAAGTCCCATTCCTGCTCCATCTGCTATGGATCTAATAGGTCCATATTTAGAAGCAAAAGCTTCTGCTCTAGCTAGTATTATACAGTTAACGACGATTAGAGGAATGTATAATCCCAAAGAAGCATATAGTGCAGGTACATAAGCATTCATAAGCATTTGTATCAAAGAAACAAATGTAGCAATTATTACAACAAAGGCAGGAATCCTTATTTTATCTGGTATAGCCTTTCTTAAAAGCGATATAACTAAATTCGAACCAATTAATACGGCAGTAGTAGCCAATCCCATAGACAAACCGCTCATAGATGAAGTAGTAACTGCTAGAGTTGGACACATACCAATTAACTGAACAAATGTAGGGTTTTCATCAATCAATCCATTCTTAAAATCTTTTAAGCTCATAGCTTCACCTCCAATATTGTAAATCTATTTTGCAAGTTTACCATTAAAAACATCTATAGCCATATTAACACCACTTGATACAGCCTTTGAAGTTATTGTGGCACCTGAAATTGCCTGAATATCACTATCATTAGGTGCTGATTTCACCACTGATATATTTGAAGATACTGATTTTCCAACAAATTGATCTTGAAATTCTGGTTTAGTAGAATTGGCACCTAGACCTGGAGTCTCAGAGTGACTAACTACTTTCATACCAGTTACTTTGCCATCTTCAGAAATACCAGTTATTATTTCAATGTTTCCACCGTATCCAGAAGCTGTAGTTTTTACAGTATATCCAACTAATTCATCAGCTGAATTCTTGCCAATATAAATCTCTTTAATCCTATTGTTTTCAGCTATTATTTTATTAAATTCGTTTTCATCCAAAGGTACAAAATTTTCAGCAGATGGAAGAACTTCTTGTCTTGCCTTATTACTTTCCTGTTCTTGAACTTGAGCAATTAACTCACTTGTTGCATCATTTGCAAATGCAAGAAGTGCCGCCGCTATTGCTGTTATTAAAAAAAGAATTAATCCAAGCTTAACAATCTCACGCATTCTGCTTCACCTCCCCAAAAACTTTTGGGCCAGTATACTTATCAATTAATGGCGCAGCCACATTCATCAAAAGTATTGAATAGGATACTCCTTCAGGATAGCCACCTTTCAGCCTAATCACAGAAGTTAATAATCCTGCTCCGATTCCAAATATGATTTGACCTTTTTTTGTGACTGGTGAAGATGCATAGTCTGTAGCCATAAAGAATGCTCCAAGCATTAATCCACCTGATAGTAAATGATACATAGTATTTTGGATTCCACCACCAAAAGCAAGCATTATAACTGCAACGGTACCAATATAGGTAAATGGTATTCTCCAGTTAATTACTCCTCTATACAGTAAATATATCCCGCCTATTATTAGTAAAATAGCAGAGGTTTCTCCTAAGCTACCACCCATATTTCCCATTAGCATGTCAGTCAAAGAGGGAAGAATTCCTTCAGCCTGTCCCTTTAGAATTGCTAGTGGTGTAGCTGTACTTACGGCATCTGCCCCTGGAGTCACCCACTCTGTCATTATTGTTGGCCAGGATGCTAAAAGCATTGCCCTTGCAGCTAATGCAGGATTCATGAAATTATGTCCTAGTCCACCAAAAAATTGTTTTACTATGGCAATAGCAAAGGCTGAACCTATAACTGGTATCCACCATGGTGCTGAGGAAGGAATATTAAATGCTAACAATAATCCAGTTACCACTGCACTTAAATCATTTATAGTTACAGGTTTTTTCCTAGCTTTCTGAAATATTGCTTCTGTAATTACTGCTGATAATACAGAAAGAACTATTAATTTTAAAGCATTGAATCTAAAAAAGTATATGCTGGCTAATGTGGCAGGAAGAAGTGCTATGATTACGTCCAGCATTATTCTAGAAATAGTTTCATCTGACCTTATATGTGGAGAAGATGAAGCAATCAATTTATTTTCCATTATTATCCCCCCAATCAATTAGCTTTTCTTTCTTTTTGCTAGTACTTCTCTTTTCGCTACTCTTATAGATTGTAACAGTGGTCTTTTAGATGGACAAATAAAAGAGCATGAACCACATTCTATACAATCTAGTACATGATATTTTTGTGTATCATCATATTGACCCTTTAAAGACAATTGACTAATGAATAATGGCTGTAAATTTACTGGACAAATATCCACACATTTACCACATCTAATACAAGGATCAGGCTCTGGAATTCTAGCTTCTTTTTCATTTAATATTAAAACGCCAGAGGTACCTTTTATAACAGGTACTTCGTCTGTAAATTGAGCAAGTCCCATCATTGGTCCACCCATTATTATTTTTCCTGGAGTTTCCTTATATCCTCCACATTGGGCAATAATATCTTTAAATGGAGTTCCTATCTTCACTAAAAGGTTCTTCGGTGTATTTATTGCACTACCAGTAACAGTAACTACCCTCTCTACTAAAGGCATCCCAGTTTGTATTGCATTAGCAATTGCTGATGCAGTTCCTACGTTATTTACAATAACTCCCACATCCATCGGAAGCCCACCTGAAGGTACTACTCTTCCTGTTACTGCATTTATTAATCGTTTTTCATCTCCTTGAGGATATTTAGCTACAAGAGACACTACCTCAATATTAGACTCCTTTTCTGCTGCTTTAACCATTGCTTTTATTGCATCTGGTTTATTATTTTCAATACCTATATATCCTTTATTTACTCCTACTGCCTTCATCAGAGCTTTAAGCCCATAAACAACTTTCTCTGGCTGCTCTAGCATCAACCTGTGATCAGCAGTTAAAAATGGTTCACATTCTGCACCATTAAGAATAACTGTATCTATTTTTTTGTCTGGCGGCGGAGATAGCTTCACATGTGTGGGGAAACTTGCTCCTCCTTGTCCAGTTATACCAGCTTCTTTGATAATATTAATGATCTCTTCCTTAGTAAGTTTTTCTATGTCTCCTTTTGACATAACGTTTTCATGAATCTCATTTAGTTCATCAGATTCTATTGTCACACACATAACCCCACTGCCAGTAGGAGTATTCATAGAGGATATTTTTTTGACTATGCCAGAAATACTAGAGTGTATTGGTGCAGAGACAAAGGCCTTTGCCTCACCAATTTTCTGGCCAATCTTTACCTTGTCACCTACTTTAACTATAGGCTCACATGGTGCACCTATATGCTGCTGCATCGGAATAATAACTACCTTTGGTTCTTCAGCTTTTTCTATCTCTGCTTTTTCTGAGTACCTTTTATAGTGTGGAGGATGTATTCCACCCTTAAAGGTAAAGCTTTTAAGATTCATACTTTTCACCTCTTGCTAGTTAATTTTATATTGATTATATAGTGCCAAAATAAACTATTCTACCTTTGTATACAAAAAACCTGCATTGATAATAAATAAACAATATTATCAGTTGTATCTATTGTTTTTTGACAAGGCATGTAGAAAAAAGTGAGGTCTTATTGTTAAAATTTTAACATACATAATTTCATAACAATAAAATTAGGACCTTATTATAGGCCCTTTTTTACTTTTCTTCTATTGTAACACTTTTTTTATTTATTGTACACCCCTTTAAGCTTTAAGTTATAATCTTTATTGTTTACATTATTTATTTAATTCGCTGACATTTTCATTTATATAATCCTTTATCCATAGAATAACTTCTGGAGTATTTATACTAACTTCTCCTAGGAGTTTTTTTATTTCTTTTGTACTAAATATAAATTGCCTTCCATTTACCTGATGAATATACAGTATATCAATTTTTTCTTTCCTGATTAATATAGTAGCAATGGTGCTACCCATATTTCCAATAGGTGCTCTATCAATATGGTTATGCTTAAAGGTTGCTTCTATTTTTGTTCCTGTACCCTTTTCAGAGGTAATATGAAAATCTCCCTCCGCTCTTAGAGCTGCTGCTTTCAAAAGTGATAATCCAAGACCAACATTTCTAGTTTTTCTAGTAGTAGTGAAAGGGTCATCAGCAACGCTTAGTAGTTCTTCGTCCATACCATTTCCATTGTCTTCTATTAAAATTTTTAGAAGATTATGATTCAAATCTTCAGTTATAGATATTGTCACTAGCTTTGCTTTTGCTCTTATTGAATTTTCCGCTAAATCTAATACATGTAAGGATAATTCTTTCAATTTTTATCACAACCCGCCTTTAAGATAGTCTACTATTGATTTAGCTGTAAGAGTGTCTAAATCCATATAGTAATCTGCTTCATTTATGCTAGCAAGATAATGAGCATCTGAGTTCTTTATAATTCTATATTTTTCTTGCTGTAAAGCTTTTGTCATATCCCCTAGTCTATTTAAATCAAAGATCTCTATTGTTTTAATATCTATATTGCTTGGGATAAACCCCAGTGTAGATAATATGCTAAAGGAGCTTTTATCTATATGAGCAGGAACAAGCACCCCATTATATATCTTCACTAGGTTAAATATTTCTCCTATAGAATATTTGCTGCTACTCAGCAGCATTTTATCTATTTTCCCTACAATGTTATCTTCATTGTCAAATAGAAGCTGTTCACCAAAAATCTCTTCTTTATTAAGGATGTTTGGAAGACTGTCATATATTAAATCTTGAAAGGACATGCCATCTTCAATTGTTGAAAAATAACACAAAACATGTACTTCCTCTCTTGTAGTTACCTCTATTCCTGGAACTACTAGAATCCCCCTCATATTTGCAACCTCTATGGCTGGTATTACGTTTAACATTGAATTATGATCTGTAATAGCTATAACATTCAGTCCTTTTAAATATGCCATATTAACGATATTATTTGGAGTCATGTCATTATCCCCACATGGAGACAATGCAGAATGTATATGGAGATCATAGGCTATTTTCATTTTATATCCCAATTTCTTTTAATTTGCATGCAATATCATAGGCACTTAATTTAGATTTAAAAAGAGGAATGCCTACTTCTCTTGCCTTTTCAACTGCATCTTTTTCTATATCCATTCCCTCTACAATTATTATCCCTGCCAAATCTACCAATGTTGCCACAGCTACAATATTTATATGGGTTTGAATAGTAATCCATAAAAAATTTTGCTGTGCCTTTGACATCACTATGCTTAGCAAGTCTCCAATGTATACGCCCTCTACTTCTTTCTCCTCTAATTCAGGCCCAGTAACTATTTCAAGGTTTAATTTATCGGCTAT
The DNA here is from genome assembly GCF_030263895.1 of Proteiniborus sp. MB09-C3. NCBI lineage: Bacteria > Bacillati > Bacillota > Clostridia > Eubacteriales > Proteiniborus > Proteiniborus sp. MB09-C3. The sequence goes on along the minus strand of NZ_CP127161.1, from coordinate 2,174,465 downwards.
TGAAGAAAGTTTCATAGTTTACCTCCATATTTTTCTTTTTCTCTAATTTTTTCTTTTAATATGAAAATACAATCTTCTATCTTGGCTTTATCTCTAACAACATCCTCCGCCAAAGCATTACACGAAGGAGCTCCGCAGGAACCACAATCAGTTCCTGGCAATTCTTTACGTATTTGATTTAGCATTTCAATCTTTTTAATAGCTTTAGCTATATCATCATCTAAAGTCATTACTCCCTTTGGAGTTATTTTCTCAGTCCAATTTATAAGCCCTTGGGCTAGAATTTCATTTATGAATTCATTATTAAGAAAATCACATTTCTCTGAGGTCCTTGCAATATTTCTTATTCTGGCTTTAGCAATGAAAGGGTTTTCTACATTAAGAGGTCCGCCTACACACCCTCCTATACATGCTAATCCTTCAAAATAATCAATATTACTTAATTTCCCTAGCTCGATCTCCTCAAGAACTTTGATTACATGTTCAATCCCATCTACTGCCAAATAGTTTTCTACCCCGATAGCATAGCTCTGGCCGCCTGCTCTTCCCCAGCCAACTCCTTTTGGAGAAGCTCTCATATATTCTTCATCTTTTTGAACTTTCTTGGCGTTTTTTACAATATCTCCGTAAATTGATTTAATAGACATAGCTCCATTAATATATGAACTTCGTATTCCAATAGGGCGATTTATACTAGTTACCCTAGCTGGACATTGGGCTAAATAAAAGACACCAATATCATTAAAATCTAATCCGTATTCTTTCATGGCTTTCGTTTTTACTATTCTAGCTCCTACTTCCATTGGAGATTCTACTTCTATGATATTATCTATTAAAGAGGGGAACCTTACCTGTATAATTCTTAGAACAGCAGGACAGAATGATGAAATTACAGGTTTTTGCAGATTATTACTTTTTAAAATATTTCTTATTGCAATGGTTAGTACATCTGCTGAAAGACCTTCATCAAAAACACAGTCAAAACCTAAAGCCTTTATTCCAGAAAAAACTTTGTTCATATCAGTATCTACACTAAACTGACCGTATAATGACATAGGAGAAATAGCTATATTATATTTATAGTTTTTTAATACACTTAAGTCATCTACTATAACATCTTTAGCATGATAAGGGCACACCCTAATGCATTCGCCACAGTCAATACATCTATCTTTTGTGATAACTGCTTTTTTATCCCTTATCCTTATTGCTTCAGTAGGACATTTTCGCATACAGTTTGTACATCCATTACATTTATGTTTGTCTAAGACTACCGAATGAAAATATTCCTTCAAGTTTATCACCCACTAGTTATTTTCTATATTATTATCACATATACATTGTCATTGAGACCAAAGTTTTCTCATTTTCATGGGATGAGATACTAAAAACATCTGAGCATTTTTTCATATTTGGAATGCCCATACCCGCTCCAAATCCTAATTCTCGGACCTGATTTGAAGCAGTTGAATATCCTTCTTGCATGGCCAGCTCTATGTCTTTTATGCCTGGCCCTTCATCATGGGCTATTATTTCAATTTTATCCGAGGATATAGTTACAATAATATTGCCTCCATTTGAATGGATTACTATATTCATTTCTGCTTCATAGGTTGCTATGGCAACTCTTCTAACTGTTTTAGAATCAACTCCCAGCTGATTAAGCACCTTTTTAACATTACTTGATGCTTCACCAGCACTCTTAAAATCATTTTTCATAATGTAGTACTCTAGTATAATCTTATCGTTATTTGAACTCATTTATCTTATCACGCCCTCAATTTTTACTCCCTTCAGTCCTTTTTCATAAAGTCTACCACTGGCGGTATAGAGAGTGTATTCTGTAGTCATTATTGTAATATTTTTTTCCAATGCTAGATCTAATAAATCTTCGCTTGGTCTTTTTCCTCTTACAAATACAATAGCAAAAAAGTCAGCTGCTTCAGCAGTTCTTATGACCTGTGTATTTGTAAGGCCTGTTAATAATATTGAGTTTTCATTAATAAATGCAAGAACATCACTCATCAAATCAGAACCAAATGCTGAATATACTTCTCTTTCTAAAAATCCCTCCCCTACTAATACCTTTGCTTCTAATATGTCCCTAATCTCGCTTAATTTCATTTTTTTCACCCCAATCTTTATACATAAAAGATTATTTTTTACAATGGCCATAGTTTAGATATGCTTTATCTTTAAAGCAATGTCATTTCCCTATTCTATTAGGGTTTCGTGATCTTGTCTTTACTAGATACTGAATTAACAAAGGCATCCTCATATAACTTTTTTATATTTTCTAAGTAACTATAGGCCTCTTCTTTAGCTTGAAATTCACCTGCAAAAACTTTGTATGACTCTCCCACATTAACTATGTATCCATCGTTAATATTCTTTTCTTTAAGTTCCTTAATAAAAGTTTCAGCATTAGCTGTACTGCTAAAGTTACCTATCTGTACACTATAGAAAGTAGTTTCAATGGTATTTTCATCATTTGATTCAGGCTTTTGGTCTGTTTCGTCTACGGGTTCCAATCCAGACATGTCTTTATCTCCAGCTGAATTGGAATCAATATTTGAATCTAAGTTATTCATTCCTTTTTTATCAAGATTATCTTCAATTGTACTAATAGCGTTTTGTCCTTCTTCAAGTCTAGGCAATATCACATTTTGTACTAAGACAATCGCTAGCACAATAGAAATAATAGGTGCTACTATAAAAAAGGCAAAAATAGTATAAAGCCTGTCCTTACTAGTATTACTTACTCTCCTTCTCACATTTCTTCTCATAAAGCTTGCCCCCCTTTTTCTTTATACTATAGATTATGAGAGTTCTCATAATTTAATTAACAAAAAATTAATTTTGTTATTATTAAAAAGGACTTTTAACGAAAAAATAATACAAATAAGAACCTTTTTTTTAAGCTATTTTATGAGAGTTAGCTCTAAGAAAAAATAAGAACTTCCCTATGGGATATGAGAAAAAGATTTAGGCAATCTTATGGTTTTGTTAACCTTATTACTATGTATAGACTATTCTATATACGGCTTCTTTTTCCTTCTATTTTCTAATAAGTTAAAAAATTATTTTGCAGCTTCTATATCTTGGATAATTCGTCAAATGAATTAATATTACATTGTATATCAAACAAAACTGAAAAATAAAAAAGATGAGTAAATACTAATAACAATATTTACTCATCTTTTTTATTTTTTGTGCAATTATGTCAAAATAGATGCATGAGATTATGCTCACAATAGGATATATTTTATTTTTCAAACAATTGATTATCCTTTTGCAGTAATGGACTTCCTTCAGCAAAAATTCAATTAATAGGTCATAAAAGATGTCATAAAATATAATTTTAATGTAAATATCTATTCATTTATAAATCAAGCAATTTAGTAAGATTAACACGATCAATTCCATTTATCGCCCTTGAAGATAAATACAATAGATTATTTTCAATTTTAGCATAGCCGGTAAGACAATTTATAATATTCACATCTCTCAATATCTCCATTGATTTTGTATCCCATATTCGTATTATACCATCGCGAAAAGCAGCTGTGATAAAATAATCGTTCCAAAAGTCAATAATAGAGAACTGATATTTATGTGGTTTTTTTACTTGTTGAATAATATCGAATGTTTTCTTATTTCTTTTAATCAATTTATCTTTACTTGAGGTAATTATAAAATCTTCACAAATAATAAAGTCATCACAATTTTCCTTATGCCCATCTAAACATGCGACAATCTCCAATGTTTTTTTATTAATTACAAAAAATGTACCATTCACTGCGCCCCCATAAATATATTCAGTATCAGATTTAACATTCCAAAGACTATTGCTTGAAATGGTTAATTTTTTAATATCATAATTTTCTTTATTGATTATGGCTAGCCCTCCTCCACGTATACTAGCATATATATTAGTATCATCGAAATCAAGCCCGCAAATATCTGAAGATAAATTCGTACCAAGTTCAGATTTAAATATAACATTTAATGAATTATAATCAAGAACATAAAAGGTACAAAAATCTTTGCAATAAATTAATTTATCATCACACAATACTTTTCTTGAAAGTCCATTCTTTGTAAATAATTCTTTTTTCATAACTAAATTTCCAGATAATAATTCATAGCGATAGACATTTTTTTCGCTAATAGCAATAATTTCATTTTCATTATTGTTAATATCAAATGACAAAATTGGTTTTTCAGAGAAAATCACTTTAGAAAGCATAATTTTCACACTCCATCTTTTTAATATATATAATATCATATATAATACGACAACCTTATGTCATATTAAAACAATTAGTTTAAGCATTGCAATTTGGTGTGATTCTATTATGCTTATTTAAAACATATTTTTACAGGTACAAATATTTCCTGTTGTGCCATCCAAGTGCTTTTTGAACATCATCGCAGCCTATTCTGTGAAACATAATCCTATGCCCGTAACGGTCATCAAGATCAAAATTTTCATTACTTTCTATCCATTTCAATATGTGGTTATATACTTCTTCGTCAATGTTGTCCACTTTCTTTCCCAGCACTTCTAAAACAACCCTGAACCTGACGTGGAAAATATACGTTGAATATTCTTGATACTAATATTCAACGATATCTTCTAAATCATTTTCAGCTGATTTATAAATCCTTATTTTAAATTTTCCCATAGACATTTCTCCTTAGCTTTTTCGCTAATTCAAAAAAGTCCTTGCCCTCGTCACCATCTTCAATCTCGGATTCAGCTTCGGCAAGCTTGGCATAAAGGCTAAGCAACGACTGCTGATTCTCATAAGTCTCAATACTCATAATAACCATATCTCCCACTTAATAGCTTAGCTTTTCTGTCTGCTCTCTTCCTAATAATCCACTGCTGCCATGGCAATGTACTTTTTTACCCGAGGATCATTATTAGACCAATGTCCTCTATTTCGAAGTAGACAACTACATTTAATTAATTTAACCTGTTGTGCTAGTAAAACTTACTAATAAAAAAACTCTAGCAATTATGTTAACCTATCATTGATAACCACAACGAAATCATGATAGGAGGATAACATATGCCAGAGCTCTATAAATATTCTATCAAAGAAATAGAAAATTTAAAGGACTTTTTCTTGGTAACTTATGTAGTCATTGATGACCTATACCAAGAAATTACTCCAGAATATATTAAATCACGTAAAAATGCCAATTATTTAATTTTATCTGATAGTGAAGTTACCACTATTAGTATTGTAGGTGAACTGCTATCTATAGATTCTGAGAAAGCTTGGTTTAACTTTTGTAAAAAAAATTTAGTTGATTTATTCCCTAGATTTTGTGATAGAACTAGATTTAACAGAACACGTAGAAATCTACATTCTATCATAGATGAAATTAGAAAAAAGCTTTCTTCTAAACTTGGTTATACAAGCGACCCTCATAGAATTATTGATAGCATACCTATACCCGTTTGTAAATTTGGGAGAGCTGTATTTCATAAAACTTTCAAGGGTATAGCCACTTATGGTAAATGTCCATCTAAAAAAGAAACCTATTTTGGTTTTAAAGCTCATATGCTTTCCACTTTAGATGGATATATCACAGACTTTGTTTTAACTGATGCTAGTAAAGATGATCGTAGTGCTGTTTGGGACTTAGTTTCCTCCTATAATTCCTTAACCATTATAGGAGATAAAGGTTATATAGGTGAAAAACTGGCTTTGGAACTAAAGAACGAAAAAGAAATAGACTTAATTTCTATGAAAAGAAATAAGAGTAAATCTCAATTTCCAAAGTCTTTTAGACAGTTAATTTTTAAAGCTAGAAGAAGAATAGAAACCTCATTCTCTCAATTAACTGAACAGTTTAATCTAAATAAAGTTAAATCTAAGTCTCTATGGGGGCTTAATAACAAGGCTAAGAACTAAGATTTTAGGTCACAATATATGTTACTTTATTAATAAATGTCTGAATAAGAATATTAATCTAGCCAACATAAAAGAATTGATATTTGGATAAATAATCCATAGATGTATTAGTTCTTATTTCCTAAAATCAGTCTAACTTTATCCATTACCATATTTTTCTTATTAGGCATTAAATTTATATAGCACAACAAGTTAATTTAGATAATTCATCAAGCATAAGCAAGACATCCAATGTATTGCGTCCAAAACGGCTAAGGGATTTCATCAAAATCAAATCTACCTTTCCGTCTCTACAGTCTTTCATTAAACGCTGTCTTTGTTCCTCATGCTCAGTACTAACACGGCAATAGGCAGCAACCCTTAACCTTTTATCCGATTGATTATTTTTTGCAGGAATAATAAGTAATCTGTCTACTCATTTCAAAACCTCCTTAACGTAAAAATGGGGTTGTCGGGAAATAGCTCCCTACTATGCTAACAGATATAATTAAGCATCACAAAATCTTTTATTCCGCCTGCCTAAGCTGCTCGACTACGCTAACCCTATTGTTTTTCGTTGCAGCTAATAAAGGAACCAGTACCCCCAGAAGAAGATAAAAAGGTACTACGATAATTACTGGGTTTAATGTAAAAGTGAAAGTGCAAAACCATATAGAATTTGCTATCGGGCGCACCAGCAGCAAAGAAGTAACGATACTGAAGATAAGCGAAAGTATTGCTGCTATGACTGCATACCATAATCCCTCTATCACCAACATTTTTCTTAACTGCCGTTTGGTCATTCCAATGCTCCGCATAACAGCAAACTCTTTTTGTCTGGATAGAATCCCTGTGGCAATCACATTGATAAAATTGAGCAGCCCTATAGCTGCAAATATGGCGGCAAGCACCATCCCGGCAATATTATATGTCCGTTTTAGTTCATAGAAATTATCTTCAACCGTCTGTTTTGAAGTATACTTTAGTCCAGACTCAATCCGTTCCGTATAATCCTGTAAGAACGAGTTCATCTTTGTGAAATCTGCTCTTTCTCCTACATTAAAAAGATAATGCAAGGGTGGTTGTGAAGGGAAATTGTTAAGAAATTCAGAAGAAGATACCGCCAAAAATGTAGAAGAAGTAGTTGAACTATATCCTAAAACAACTCCTGAATCCATGCCCCTTTTGCAAGCAGCCCTTGCGAGAACTTCGTATTCTCTTTTCACACCCTCGCTTTCAAGCACAATTTTATCACCAGGGTTAAATTTATAATCCTCTATATCTACCCTATGATAGTCATTATAAGGGGAAAATTCTATGACATACTTTCCAGTATTGAATTTCTCCCAATCTAAGTCTCCTTCTAATACATCAAGTAATGAAAATGGGAATTCATCCATTCCATAAAACTGCCTCCACCAGTCATTCTTGCCTTCTTCCGTTTTCATTCCGTTGTAAGATGTGATGTGTGTCAAGGTATGTTCCACCAATTCATCTATTTTATCAGTTTCTATATCTGACTGATGATAATAGACGGAACCTCCATCTTCAAAAGTATATTGTTGCTGTATAGCATGGATGACGCTTTTGCTTATTCCCGATACCCTTCCAAATGGATTCCCCCTGCCGTAGTGAGCATCAGAAACAACGAAGTCACTTATGACATCCCTATCAATGAATTTTTGTAATTGAAAGCTATCTGTAAAAGTCAGTACTGAATTGATTAATACCGTACTTAAAGATATTGAGAGTAAAACCACAAAAGTTTTGCGTGGATTTCTGATAAGGTTGGATGCCGCCATTCTAAATATTTTTGACCCGCCTTTCGACTTCTTTTGCTTTCGCTTTGTGGTTTCAACTCCGCTATATCGCATCGCTTCAATTGGCGAAATAGTTGCGGCTGTTTTAGCAGGCTTCCGAAAACTGATTAAAACAGTGAGAAGTGCAAAAATCGCAGCTCCTATGAAAACAAAAACATTTGGCGGGGGTATAATTCCTTCATAGTTAGAAACATTCATAATAACAGGCACCAGTAATCTGCCTAAAAAGTAGCCAATCAATAATCCTATGGGGATGCCAATAACTGATAGTATCAGCCCCTGTCTGCGAACAATAATGCGTAGCTGTTTCGGTGAAGTACCAAGAGTTTTAAGCTGACCATACAGTCGGATATCCTTCGCAACTGAAATCTGAAAGATATTATAAATAATAAGATAGCCCGATATTAAAATCAGAACCAGTAAACCTAAAACGGCAAGTATCATTTTTATATCAATACCGTTGTCTTTACTTGAAGCATATACCAAGTTTACATCAGCAGCCACATATAGAGAATCGCCTAAAACAGCATCGGGATCATAGCCTGAATCTATCCGAGCCTTATTTATCTGTTCCTGTAAATTTCGATGAGTTGAAAAATCAACATCCAAAAAGTAATTCCCGGCTCCGGAATACCCATTTTCTGGCAGTGGAATACCTGCTAACTCACGATTAATAAAATCTTTAGACACCCAAAGATAACATAAATCATCGTTTGTTTCACCATCCCAATAGCCGCAAAGAGTGACCTTGCGCTGTCTTTGTTCGCCGTTTACGCTGAATACAAGCGGGATTTCTGCACCTATTTCACGCGGTATCCCAAGCAAGTCCAATACAACCGTATCGACAGCAGCTTCATCTATTGACTCAGGCATCCGGCCAGTGGTAGGTACACTGTATTTTCCTTCTGCTTCTGGCTCATTTCCATAATCAATTTCCACTAATCGCTTAATCAGTTCATCATTCTCCGCGAGGGCAAAATATTGGCGTTCGCCAATATTTTGAAAGGAAGGATGCGACTTAATTTTCAAGAACTGTGCCTCTGTCAAAAATTTATATTCGGCATCAAACTTTGTTCCGACTTGTCGAAGCATTTGCTGCTCCCCTGAATAAATTGCACCATGTCCCACAGTAAAAACGGTTGTGAAAAGAATCGTCGTCAGTAGAATAGCGATAATCGCAACCATATTTCTATTACGGCTTGCTTGCAGACATTTAACTGATAAGCGTTTTGCTATAGCACCGTTATTGTTCTGAAACATCTTTCCACCTCCTTACGCTACAATCTGTCCATCTTCAATCCGCACGATTCGGTCGGCAAGCTGGGCGACCTCATTGTTATGGGTAATCATCACGATGGTCTGATGGAATTGCTGGCTTGTCATTTTAAGAAGCCCCAGTACTTCCTGACTGGTCTTGCTGTCTAGATTTCCGGTGGGTTCATCCGCAAGGATAATAGCAGGCTTGGTTGCCAATGCTCTCGCGATTGCCACACGTTGCTGCTGACCGCCGGACAGATTGTTCGGCAGATTGTTCAGCTTTTCTGTCAGCCCCAGCATCTTCAAAATTTTCTCAATGAAGGCTTTGTCCGGCTTATCGCCGTCCAGTTCAATGGGCAAGACGATGTTTTCGTAAACATTCAGAATCGGCACAAGGTTGTAGTTCTGAAAGATAAAGCCGATATTCCTGCGCCGAAAAATGGTAAGTTGGTCGTCATTCATTTTGGACAGTTCTTTCCCATCCACTTCCACGCTGCCGGAGGTAGGAATGTCCAGTCCACCAAGCATATGCAACAGAGTGGACTTGCCACTTCCGGACGTGCCGACAATCGCCACAAATTCTCCTCGCTCCATGTTCAAAGCAACACCATCGAGAGCTTTCACAAGGTTTGCACCAGCTCCATATTGCTTTTTCAATTCGTTTGTCTTTAATATACTCATGATAAATCCTCCTGTTTTCATTTTATCTTCTTCATTGTACAGAGCAAATGTCACTAAATAGTCTCAATCACAAAATCAATTGTCACAGTTTTGAGACATTTCATTCTGAATAGCAAAAAGACAGCTCTCAGAGCTGCCTTTCGTTGGGGAGGAACACCGAGAAGGTGGAGCCTTTGCCTATTTCGGATTTTATCTGAATGTAGCCACCCTGTTTGGAGATGATCTCACGGCACAGGTAAAGACCAACGCCAACGCCGCTGATATCATGCACCTCATCTTCCCGATAGAAGCGCTTGAATATCTGTGCGTAATGCTGTTCCGGGATGCCCCTGCCTGTGTCGCTAATGTCGATTCTCGTTGTCATTTCCCAGCATTCCACCGTCACAGATATTTTGCCGACTGACGGTGTGTATTTTACCGCATTATCTAGAATATTAAATAAGGCTTCCGCTGTCCACTTTTTATCATGCGGTACGATGATGGCGGAATCACATTCCACGTTTACTTCCATATTTTTCTGTTCTGCTGTCCGTTCAATACCTGAAAGTGCAAGCCCTATGGTATCATAAATCGGTGCGGGAGAAACGGAGAGGGTGATGACGCCAGTTTCCAGACGGGACATCTTTACCATTGCCTGCATCAAAAAATCCAGCTTGTCAATTTGCGATTCCATTAGCTTATGAAATTCCCATGCTTTCTCTGGCATAAGATGTCTTTCCAGCAGGGTGGAGTTATACATTTTCAGATTGGTTATCGGAGTTTTCACCTGATGGGAGATGTCTGAGACCATTTCCTGTATAGACTGTTTTTCCTCTTGCACCTGTCTTTTTCCGTTCTGCATGATTTCGTACAGCCGCTGGAGCTTGTAGTTGAATTTACCGGTCAGCGTTTCCGATTCCAGATCAAAGGCCACATCTTCTTTTCCGTTTACAATGTCATCAATACAAGCGTTAAGGGAATCCGAAAACGCCACCAGCTTGCCTTTGAGCAGGAGAATCAAAATGATGCCAAGAAGCAGAACCAACAGAGAAAATACAATTGCCGTTCCCCGTATGATCGGGTTTTCTGTATGATAAAACACAATGATGTGAAAGCATACTGTAAGAACAAGAAAAGCAGCACAGACTCCGATATAGATTCCGTTTGTGGATAAATTCTTTTTCATTCCTTATCACCTGCCCACAGATAGCCCATACCATAAACTGTTTTGATATATTTTCTGTCCACGGTTTCTATCTTGTTTCTCAAACGATTGATGTTGACGGTCAAGGCGTGTTCATCCACAAAGTTTGCATCCACATCATACAATTTTTCTAGCAGTAGCTGCCGAGTAAGAAGTACGTTCGGATTGCACGTGAAGATTTTTAAGATTTTATATTCGGTGGGTGTAAAAAATACAGGTTTATCCTTGATGGATGCCGTCAGCTTGTCAAAGTCGATTATGAGGTCACCGCACATATAAAGATTTTGATTCGACAGTTTTCCTGATCGCTTTAAAACAGCGGCTACTTTTTTTCTGAAAATATTAATGTTGAACGGCTTTGTAATGTAATCGTCCGCGCCTAAATCAAAACCTTTCATCACATCGGCTTCTAGATCACGGGCGGTCAGGAAAACCACCGGGATATCCTGTGCAGCCCTGATTTTTTTACACAGCCCAAAACCGTCGCCGTCCGGCAAATTCACATCCAAAATGACAAGATGAAAAGGTTCACTCCGTATCTTTTCCAGAGCCGATGCCATATCATGTGCGGGAACCGCTTTATATTCATCCAGTTCAAGGTTATAGCACAAACCGGAATTCAGCATTACATCATCTTCTACCACAAGAATTCGCTTCATTGTATCACTCCTTTGCTTTGTTTTCTTTCAGCCTGCCATCTGCAGGCTTTGGTGCATCCTTTGGAATCTCCCACGCATGACCAAAGCGAACGGCTCCGTCAATCCTATTTTCTTCACAGAGCTTCTGTATTCTACGTTTGGAAATTCCCCATTTATCTGCGGTCTGCTGTACGGATATATAATTAAGCATTTGTATTCCTCCATAAAGTATCTTTATCACATTATATACGCAAAAACGAATAAAAACAACGATCCCTTTTATTAGAAATATATTCTTGATAACAGTCATTACTGGTTCGTTCTCACCCCCCCATACTGTGAAATTGGGGTAGGAGGCGAACCAACAGTGAAGGAATTACTGAACTCATTTGGACAAATAAAGTAGGGAAATGAATATTTCATTCCCCTCTCATCAAACCGTGCATGCGATTTTCCCGCACACGGCTTTCCGATATTCTTCTTCCTCCAGCTTCAAAAATCGGTTCTATTACTATCTTTACCGCCATTTGTATAACTTTATCTTTTATCACTGGGATTCCTAATGGTCTTCTTTGGCCTTTTCCTTTAGGGATGTAGGTTCTTTTCACTGGCTTAGGATGGTATTTTCCTTCTTTTAATTCTTTTTGAATTTCTAGTAGGAATGTTTTTTCTCCATATTTTTCTACATCTGTTATTGTTACTTTATCAATTCCTCTATCCTCTGTTAACCAGAGACCTTCTTTTACGATGCGGCAGAATTCACTTCATGTTACGACCTGCACCTTCGCTTGCCCTGCTATATACAGGTACTTTATCCTCCCGCTTGGCACCCCACATTACTGTGACGCACTGGGATTAGCTAACGGGCTTCTTGCCAATTACCCGTACTGGACTTTCACCAGCAAGTGTGGTCCAGCTTTGCTGGACGCACATCATATGAAAAAAGCTACATCTTCATTGGTTTATTACCAACAAAAATGTAGCTTGTAACTTGTGTTGTGTTCGGTATATGGATATCATACCATCCTGGAAAAGGGATTTGAACTATTAACTGAATAAGATTGTGTTCATAATCGCAGATTGAAAAACTGGAATTCACTTTTTCAGTTCTTTTAAAGAACTTGCCAAAGCTATAACAACTCCTACTCCAAATAGCCAAGCAACTACTGTTGGAATTGGTTTGTTAACTATAACCAAAATTGCCATAATAATTCCTGCAAACATTTCTATCATAAGCCCAATTTTGGCCCCTTTATTAATCCTATTCATATAATTTCACCCCCATAAATTCTCACTTATTCTTTCAACTTATATGAATAATGTTCACCCTAAGTTTAGCACAGGTAAAATAAAAAATCATGTATGAGTTCAAATCCTCATACATGACTTTACTTGGTGCAGAGGAAGGGACTCGAACCCTCATGCTTGCGCATACGCCCCTCAAGATGACTTCTTGTCGGTGAAATAGTTTCCTAAACTAGTATGATATTTAAAAGGCGTATTTAAAGTTATATCAAGACTCAATTTTCCTTCTTCATCTTCGAATATTTTTATGTTATTAATAAGCATTTGTAAATGTGCATTACTTAGCTCTTTTTTCTCTACTATCTTAGTAAGTAACTCAACACTACTTTCAATTCCTTTTTTAGCATCTTTATTAATTTCTATCATTTCTTCTAATGTTTGTATTTGCTTTTCCAATAAATCTATCTTTTGATTGCTCTCTTGTGTAAGTTCAATGAACAATTCTTCATTGATTAATTTTCTTGCTAATTGTTGTGCATATTGCTTTACATCATCTTTCAATGTCATTATTTCAATTTTAAGTTTATCTATATCATTAGAATAATCTCTTTTCTTATTGTTCCATTCCTTAATAAACTCGTCAACCTTTAATAGATTTTCTTCTGCTAATACCTTTACTCTTTCAAGATATGCATAGACTATGTCATCAATTTCAGATTCTTTGATTCTATGCGATGTGCAATAATTTGATTTACTATGTCTATGATAAGTATTACAAACATATTCTATATATTCATTAGTTTTAATTGCTCTTCTTTTGGCGGTAAATGTTGCATTACAATCCCCACATCTTAATAACCCTGCATACCTATGAATTTTTCTATTAGTTGAAGCTCTTACATTGTTTCTACTTCTATTTTCTTTTATAGCTCTTGATAACTCCCATGTTTCTTTATCAATAATAGGTGGAAAAAAGTTTTCATGTATAATATGCTCATCTTCACTTAGTCTTTTCCTAACTTTAGTGATAGTATTTTTATAAGATACTCCACACCTTAGAGTTCCAATGTAACAGTCTGAGTCCAATATTCTAGTAATAGTTCTATCATTCCAAACTGCCCCTGCTATCTTTGTCTTATTAACTGGAACTTTTTTACCTAGTAATTCTTTTTGATATTGTGAAGGTGTCTTATAACCGTTTTCAGTAAGATAAGATGCTATTTTTCTAGCTCCTAAACCATCAATATATAACTTAAAAATTAGTTTTACAATATCGGCACATTCAGGAATGACCTTCATTTCTCCAGTGTTCTTATCTTTATAATATGCAAATGGTGGTATCATCACTAAACCCTTCTCTTTTTGTTTTTGCTTAATTCCCGATCTGATTTTTTTACTAATATCCTTTGCATATTGTTCATTTATTATTTGTTTAAATCCGATAATTAGATCATCATTTTCATTAGAAGTGTCTATGTTTTCATTGATTGAAATAACTTTAATACCCTTTTGATTTATATATTCAATAAACAAAGCGGAATATGCTTTATGCCTACCTAATCGGGATAAGTCTTTGACAAGAATTATATCAACTAACCCCTCATCTATCAAGTCCTTTAATAAGGATATTCCATCTCTATCAAATGTCATACCTGATACGTTATCATCTTCCATTATATCAACCAAATCATATTTATTTGATTCTGCATAATCCTTAATAATCCCTTTTTGATTAGTTAATGAATTTTGCTCTTTATCGTCATCTCTGCTTAATCTAGCATAACCCCATACATACGGTCTTTTTTTATTCTTAAGTAGTTTTCTGTATTTTGCTATTGTGATATTAGTTATATCACTTTCAAAAATCTTATCAATATCAAATATGTTCATAAAAATCCTCCTTCGCTTTTTCACTAAATAGACATCTATTGGTGTATGCTTGGTGACATTATATTATAATATAACCAATTATGCAATTAATTTTTCATTTTTCCCATATTCTAATATTAATGATTGTAAAAAATTGTCCATATCTTTTTCTCTTCCTGCATATGTAAATATGACACTTTTAATTCTAGGATTATTCGTTGTAAAACACTCTTGAATTTGACCTAATTCATTCTTTTTTATCTCTTTTAAATTAATCATAAAATACCCCCTTTTTCTTTTCCCTTTTTATATGTAAGCAACAAAAAAACACCTTAGAAATTAATCTAAAGTGCTATAAATATGTAAATGCCAAATAATAGCTCTTTTAAGGCATGATAACTATGCTTTCCATAGTAAACCATGCCTTAAAAGAGCAGACATACCATAACGGTACTTCTAATTCAGAGTCCTTTTAAAATGGGTTCTGAGTGCCCAAAATGGAAACTCTCAGACCTTCCAAAACGGAAGGTTTAAAAAGAATTCCTAAACCTATTTAACATTTCTCATTCTATATAACATAGTCCATATCTCTTCCCTTGTAGCAACATCTTTTGGTCTATTTCCATCCGTAATCCCTTTTTCAATAGCCCATTTCATGGCATCAACTGCCCAACTGCTTACTTCTTTGTTTTTCTGCCTCTTAACCTCTTCATCTATACGCTTGATAAAATCATCCCAATATGGAAGAATTATTCTAGGACATTGTTTACCGCTCCAATGCTTGTGAGGTTTTACTCTATCTGTACTCCAACCTTTATCTATTAATATAGAAGTAATTAATTCGATAGCATTTTGTTCTGTTTTAGCATAATTTCCTGATTCACAAATCTCTATCCCTATAGACTTAGTATTACCTGTCCCATTTTTTCCATCCCCAGCATGGTATGCAATTTCAGTAATAGGTATGGCTTCTATAGCTTCAATCTCATCAATTGCAATATGCCATCCTGTAGTATTATTATTCTGTGGGTTATCCAACCAATCACGTTCATTCTTAGCTGTAGAAGTTGGGTTAGCTGTATTATGTACGGTTATATATTGAAAGTCTAAGGCTTTTTCTATTCTTTTCATGTGACCTTTCTGTAAATGTTGTTTCTTTATCTCTGAATATAGCATTATGCCTTGCCACCCTCTCCCCTATCTTTTAATATTTTTAACGCCTCGAGTAATTTTTTAGGTACTGGTAGACCTATTTCAGCAGCATTTTCTAATAAGCTAATTCCTTCTATACCAATATAAAACCATGCCACTACTGTTCTAAAAGCTTGGTCAGTTTCCGCAACTTTATCTAGCTGGACAGCAATAATTAATACACATAAAATAAGAGCCTTTTTTAGAATCCCTCTAAATCCAATAGTACTATTAAGTTCTTTTTTTACATATCCTTTTGCTATACCTGTTATATAATCCAAAACAATAAATATTAATAATACTTGTAGTAACGAATCTATTCCACCTAAAAGGTAAGTTACTATACTACCACCTATACTAACGATAACTCCAAAATCAAAATTCTTTTGCATACTATCACCTCATCTCAATTATTTTTTGTCTTTTACTTTTAAACCACACAAAAAAGAGAGATATTCTCAAAATATCCCTCAAAATGTGTAGAAATTACGTTAAATGTGCAATTTTCAACATTTTAACCCCTGCACCCATTGAAAACACTAGGGTATAAACCCAATGAAATGTGGACTTTAATAGATTACTTAGGAAACCCTATTTCATCTAATTTTGCATTAACCACTACTTGTAAGTTAAACAAATTGGGTATTTGTTCTCTTGTATAAACTCCACCTAATACCGCTGAAAACCAAATCTTTGTCAAATTACTATTCTCTGTAAATGTCATAACAAACAACCTCCTCATAATTTTAATTAATTTGAACATAAAAAATCACTCCCTATTCAAGAGTGATAAAACAACTTCTTTTAAATTAAATAACGCAGGCACATCATCAATTTTTATACCACTATTGATATCTTTTACTTTGTCTAACCACATTCTTACCAAAAAACTATTTTCAGTAAATATCATGTTTACATACCTCCTATAGATGCAAGTGCTATTGTTAGTTCCATAATAGCACCTTCCAAAGTTGCATTTTTATTCTTTAATTCAGTATTTTCAGTTTCTAGCCTTTCAAATTCTACTCTGACAGGTTCAAATATTTGAGTATGCTCTCCAAAATAGCCAAATATACCTTGTACCGTTGTTAAATCGTGTTCCATAGTAAATTCCTCCTTCTATAGATTTTTTAAAGTAAGAGTGAGCATTGCTAATGAATGCTCATCTAGTTTTTTCTTTAGTGTTTCGTTTTCTTCTTTTAATATTTCAAGCTCAGACTTAGGCTGTGATTCTATTGGCTCTAACTCTTTTCTTGCTAAATATTCTTCTTCTGTTAATATCTCTACTTCCGATTCCTCAAACCCTGCATTTATTGCATTTAATAACATTGTTTCTATAGGATTTTCAGAGCCATCTATAATTCTAGTAGTATCTTTAATAACACAATATTTCATAATATCACTCCCCATGATAATGAGCTATTATCTTTATATCTGCTGTTCCTGTTCCTCCTGCACTATCTTTAGTCCAATTGATTGTGATTGTCTTATCATTATTTATTGTTATTGTCCCTCTTGTTATATTAGAAGCATCTGTGCCATGCACTATTGCGGATGAAAAGTTATATGTTAGGTCATTGTTAAGCCGTACAAGTGCATCATTTCTATTCTGAGTTACTTTACCTATACACATTTGTTTAGTTCCATTTATGTTTGATAAAATGTCGATATATTTAGGTATATTACTAAAACCAGTTACCACTTGTGACCCCACCAATGATAATTCTCTACTAATAACTACAGTTTGAGATAAGTCTTCTTTTATAAGTTGCTTAGTTATGGATTGTAATGCTTGTAGCTTTATCTCATACTCATTTAATATTTCTGACTGCCTATCTATTGCATTAGTGTTAGAATCAATCTGCCCTGCTCGATTCTTTGGTATATCTAGCAGTTTTACAGTAGGCGATACTGTTTTACTAGTGTCTATTTCGTAAATTAGTATATATGGATTTTTAGCAAAATAAGCTTTTATATCAGCTGGTGTCGGTGTTTGTGCATCTGTCCACCCAGAATCTGTATTTGATATAGAAATTGATAAATCAATACCATTAGGGGTGGTAATATAGCTGAATGTGTCTATTTCCCATTTAGATAACCCTTTTTGGTAATATCCTAAAATTAGGGATTTATCAGGCTTATAGATTCTTATCTTAACCTCATCGTTTATCTGAGTGCTTTTTATATTGTTATTAGGGAAATTGCTATTAGGTAAATTAACTAATTTAAATCCAACTCTATTTTCCCTAAACTTCCAATCTAAACTTCCATCAAGCACCATTCTTTTTTTAGGTGTCACATATACTGTTCCCTTTTCAAAAACTGTAAGCATAGGTATATTTAATTCTTTTACTTCTGGCTGAGCTAGTTGGTAGATTAGTTTTGTACCTGCTAGTGCTGTTTGTGCTGCTTGTAAGTTTGCATAAGTACCAAGTGGTACAAATAACTCTATATTATTAACAGTCCCATAACTTCTAAATTTACCAACATTATTAACATTATCTGCTGAACCTTCTAGTAATTCACTATATCCGCTTAACAGATAATTTTTGTTTGTTGTGTTACCTTTACCATAGCTGTCATTAGGTTTGCTTATGTAGACCCTTTGAACTGTAGTTAGGTTGTCATTTGTAACTATATCGCCAGCTTGTAGTATATACTCTCTTGTATTACGAAACAATGTACCATTATCGACACTATCCCTAACACCGTTTGGTAGACTTCTTAATTCTTCGTCTATATAGGCAACGCTCTCTTGGTAAGGCTCGTATGGAGTTGATATCTCGCCTTCTTCTATTTGTACTTCTGTATGAGTACCATCGCTTGAATAATACACATACATATAATATGCGTCAGGTGGAGAAACTACTGTCTGTAAGTTATTAGATGTGAAAGGTATTTTAATACCATTAGCATTTTCAAACCTCCATACGTTTCTATTAGCTCCACTAATAGAGTAGGTTTTATTAGCTTCACATCTTATTCTTTCAGTAGTGCGTGCATTAGCAGTTGAAGTAAACTCCCCTTCATTTCCAACAGAAACAGCAATAGCTATATTTTGTTTATATTTTCCGTCAAACAAATTCTTCCCCACAGACTTCAATTTCAATGGCCCGCTTGACTGCATACCATCAATATAATATGGTATTCGTGCAGATATTTCTTCCGCTGTTAATCCACTTAAGTAAGGGTGTTGGTCTAAGTCTATCGCAACAACACCATCATTACCACCAAGCATTTCCATTACTTTACCCTCTGATAAAGCTGCACTATGATAAGTAGCTTGTGCGTATACTCTAACTTTGTTACCTTCTGTTTGGCCAGTAGATAGAGTAAATATTGCATAATAATCTTTAAATTTAGTTGTATCTAAATCAGTAATTGATACAGCTTGAATTACTCCTGCATTTATCATTAAGTCTACTCTTAATTGGTCAGCATTTGGTTTAAGTCTAAATCTAACAAATATCTTTTTACCATAAACAGCAGATATAGTGGATAGCCTACTTGCACTTGGATATTGCCCACTACCATTTCCAGTAATACTCATTATGTTATTAGAAATAGATAAAGAAGCAGATATAGAATGCCAAACAGATATACCATCAGATAAGTCACCTTTAATAGAATTAACTATTGTATTACCGTATAGCTCTACATTGGTATTGCCGAGAACAGCCTCATTGGATAGTGGTATTAGGCTTGCTGTTGCTTCAATGTTTGGCGCATATTCGGGTTGCTTGTAATCATCTTCTAAAATGCCGATTTTATCGGAATTGCCTTTTACTGTTTCAGTAGTACGACCAATACCTGCTAAATCTATTATATTATTGTTTATTGTATCTATATCTCCATTAATAATAGCTTGTTCAAGTTCATTTTTAACTATTATTCCTTGGGAAATATCATTATCCAAATCAGTTTTTAGTTGTGAACCTGTTAATATATTACTATCTAGCTCTGCATTTAAATTAGTTCCTGTAGTTATACTACCATCCAATGCTTGTTTTTTAATTTCAGCGTCATTTATTGCTTTTACAATTCCACCATAAGCAGTTAAAGCGTCTGTCCCATCTTCAATTATACTCGCCAATGTTTCAGCGACATCTCCCTCAACTTTGGTAAAAATCCTGCTTACATGTGTAAGGATTACCCCTCTACCGTAGTATTTTTTTATATTCAACGTTTGACCATTTAAGCTAGGATGTGTTACTATGTACCCGTAAGTATAGTCAACTTTAAATTGATTTTCTTGTGTTATTTCTTCTTTTATATCTATTTCTACAAAAGTTTCATCAATAAAAACTCTATATTGTATATCTGGTAATTGACTTAGTACGAGTATATTTCCTATAACTTGTCTTTGTTCATTCAATATTTCTACAGAAACTTTGTTGCCATTGTCGTCTATGTTCCATTGAATAAAAAACGGGTCTTTATAATTTATCATGCTCATTTCTTTAATCACCTCATTTTTATGTAAAATAAAAGAGAGATGATTTTTCACCTCTCTAAATCTCCGTTTTACTTCGTTTTTCTCGTGTTTGCTAGTTCATAATTACATTGAAATAACTGTTTCAATAGGTTGTTAAATTATCTTATAATGTGGTTTTTCTTCTTTAAATAAAAAATAACGTAACCAATCATCTAATATAATCCCTATTGCTGATAAAAAGAACCAAAACACACTATATAATAAACAAATTTGTCCCATTAAATTAAATCTAAGACTACTATAATCCCAAACATTCCAACCTAGTTTTATATTTACTATATATCCTGTAATAAATTCTAAAGTAGTAATTATAATTGTTGCAATAAACTGCTGTTTCCATAATTTCATTTTCCAACTAAAATGTTCATTAATTAATCCTATTAAAACAAAACACAGTCCACCTAATAAAAGCATTGACCAGTGGGAATATCCTCTATAAATTAATTCTAAATTATAATATAATATTGACCCAATTAAAAATAGTATTAGATGCTTTTTAAACTGTTGCATAGTCTATCACAACACTTTCTAATTCTTCTCTAGTAGTACAGTTTCTTATTTGCACTTCAATTGCTTGTTGATAAGTTACTAATGGTTCAACATATTCAGATATCGCTAATGCTAAAGCAGTAATATCTTCTAAAGTCCATATGGTACATTCTTCACCTGTGGAATTCCACTTTAATTCTGCTGGAATCCCTAACTGAATTTTCATTTGATAGACCGTTATAGCATTATTAAGAAGATTTTGCTTTTCTTGAGTTACACTATAATATTTACCATCTGTAAATAAAAGCGGATTGCTTTGTAAATATTCTGCAAGTAGATTTTTACTTTTTATGATTAAATTATTTTTTTCTAAAATAAATGATTCTTGGTTTTGAGTATCTATAATGTGTTGAATGTCGAAAATATTGTCCATTACATTATAGGGTATTTTTATTAAATTGTACTGTTCTTCTGTAACTTCTATAAAATTGTCTGAACATATTGAATCATTGCTCTCTAATTTACCAATTAATTTACTGTCTTTTTTTTCAACATAATAATACATAAATATCACCTCTTAGGTTATCGCATATACATAATAACTAACTGTTACAGGCGTCCATCTCTCATACATATATTTACCACGATACATAGCATATTCACCACGTCTAGCTCTTATTTGGAATTTACCATTAATGTAGTCATAATCTAAAATACCTAAATCTGTAACTAGATAATGAGACCACACTGTGGAATAAGAACCTCCTGTTTCAGCAGTCCAAAACTCTCCTAAACTTAACAAAGAAGGTATAACTATAAATTGTCTATTTTTAAAATCAGGATTAGGTATTTCAATCCAATCCACACCTACACCTAAATCATCAAGTTCCTGTTGTGTTTTTCTTATTATTGGATTAGCTTCATCTCCATCTTGGTTGTATGAGCCTGTTGTTAATGCATTCCCTGCATAATTTAGATTTATATAATTATATGTGTTACCATTGCTAGTAATTTTCCTTTTAAAACCATCTTCGTCAATTATAGTTTCACTATTATCGTTATGAGAATATTTAGCTCCATATTTCCCAGCCTCATATTCACCCATTAAAACACGAGTTTTATCTTGATTATCTTTGATAGTTAGTAGGTTTCCGAGTATTTCTAGGATTCCGTTGTCACCTAGGATTTTTAGGTTTGAGCCAAGGATAATGTCACCGATTAAATAAGGTGCTAGGATTCCAAAAGGTGAAATTGCTACCTTAACTGTATTAAATCCATCTGTAGTCAACACTATTTGATTGTTCGCAATTCTTATTTGTTCGGGATCAATTGTACCATCGGGGTTTTCTTTGAAAAACCATCCACCTCGTTCGTCAAACATAGGATGTTGTCCACTGGCTTTAACTATTTGTTGTTTGCTTATGTCTAGTTTACTATTCATATATTGTTTAATGGCTAAATTAGCCTTTGAACCTTCGTCCCACTTTATTCTATTATGAATTAATTGCGTACTAGTAGTTTTCACTTCGCCAAGTAAATCTCTTAAGTATATACTAGAATCATCAATAGAATTTTTATTACTGAAACTTAAACTTAAGGTATTATCTTCAATGTTATGTGAATAACTGACTAATCTTACTTCTACATCGAAACCCATTTCGCTATGATGAATATTAATTTTATCTCCTAATCTTAGTTTTTTCCATAGATGCTGATACTCTACAATTCTAAGAAAATCTTCAACTTCTATATCAAAATTAATAACGGGTCTACTAATTTTGTTAAGTATTTTAATACCTTGTTCTAATAATTCTTCTATATTATCTATCGTGTAGTTTAGACTAGTATAGGTTTCTTCTTTAATGAAAGTATCTAATTCCTTAGCCTGCTTTTCTGTAAAATAATTAGCTGAATCTATCTCTTCTCTCATATTTTTAATGCTTGCATTTATGCCATCAATCTGATTATTCAAATTATTAATTTCTGAAATCTTAGCATCAATTTCAACTTGTTTTTCAAATTGCTGCTGGAGATATTGTGAATATTCTGGCTTTCCTATATTAGCATCTATATTAGTATTAATAGCCTTTAATTCTATATTTAGTTGTACTAGCTCATTATATTTATTATCTGTCTGGGCTTTTAAGGCTTCTATTTGACTTAAATATTCCTCAAATTCACTTTGTTTTGACTCAATTAATATTTCATAATTATTTAATGCATCTATCAGCTCTTGACTCATATAGTTAGTGTTTTTATAAAAGCTAATATCTTCTATGTATGGCATGCCAGTTATATTAATATCTTCTATAGAAATATTATTTTCTCCAAATAAATACAGCCTTGTTTTTATTTCATCAGATTTAGTTTTTTCTTTTAGAGTTTCTATGAAATTCTTATCACTAATATATAAGCCTTGGTTATTTCCTAATTCTGAAACCTCATATATATTAATAATCTTGTTTATAGTATCAAATTTAAACAGACATTCAAATGATTTTTGTGTCTCTTGTAGCACTTGCAATAAATTAAAGTTCTCAAATATAAAAGACCTATACTTATTTAATAAATTAGGATTTACATATCCAACTCTCCACGAGCATATTTTTTCTATGTAATTCATAATTCCTATTTCAAGTCCGTTTTCATCCTTTTCATTTAATAAGCTATATAACTTTCTTGATTCGGCGCTATAATTTATTATTTTTTTATCTGATAGTTCATATTCTCTACTATAACAATGCACTGCTTTATATATTTCACCATCATCTATTTTTTCAACATAATCTATATAAAAAAACTGTCCATCGTTTAAAAGAATTAAATGGTCTCCAGAAACCAAGTCGAATATTTCGTTTTTTATTTTATCACCATCACTTGTTGTTCTATAAAGCGGAATATTAAAGGTTAGCTCATCTATATTAGCAAAGAAAGGTGTATATATTATATCAGTAATATTTGATAATTCTTGCAATGGCTCTTCATTTAATTTACACAGAGTTAGCTTATAATCGGGCAACTCTAAATTAGGATTTATATCTATAAGCAATTAATAACCTCCCTTCTACTGTGCTATTGGAAACCGTTGTTTAAATTTTAAATCGCATTGACCTGTAATTTCTAAGTAATTAACACCCTGAACTAATGCAAGCCAATTCCTGTTAAATTTAGAGAATGGGTTGCTCATTGGATTGTCACTTAATACAATCTTTTCTTCATTGTCTACTCCTACTGTCTCATTAGGGTTTAAATTCTCAAAAGAAAAAACCTTCCCACCATTGGAAAGGTTCCTAATAGAAAAATTAGTTGTATTATTTTTTAAACTAAATTGAAGTTTAGGATAAAAGTATTTCACAACATTGCTTTTGTTTTCAACTTCTATTATTTTTGTTGATACATTATCACTTAAATCAAATTCGCTTATATAAATAGGTGACCAAGCAAATTGAGAATTTGTCCTAAAAGTTAGCTCAAAATATCCTCTATTGTGAATCAAATTTAAATCACTAGAACTATTGCAAATAGCATAAAAATATTTTCCTAAGTCATCACATGTCTGAAACTCTTTATATGTATCGTGTAATAACCACCTTGCTATTTCGTTTCGTTTTTGTGTAGTCCATTGATTTTTTAACAGAGAAAATTTAACATTAAATTCTATTGGATAACGATTTATTCCTATTAGATTAGTGGTTATCTTTCTTCTAGAATTTCTTTCTATAACGCTTTGACTACCCCAATACGGGGTTAACGATCTACCTGGTTCAAGTTCAATTATATATAAACCCATATCAGATGATTTAATACCATCAAATATAAAATAAGGGCTTTCCATTGTATTTACACCTCCTTGCAAAATAGTCAGAAGGTTTTACACTATCCCTCTGACTATTCCCATTTTATTCATCTCTCTTACTATTTTGTCAGTTATTTTTTGAATGTCTCCATCATTTCTGACTTGTAAATTATCTACATGTAATATAGGTGCATTTTGTACATAGCCACCCATATTATTTTTATCAAACATTTTGCCTACAACTTCTTCAGCTGCTTTAATCACCATATCTTCACTTGCTTCATGATTATATATTCTAGTACCACGTGGAAGATCATAGACTTCATATCCCTTTTCGTGCAGTGTTGTTAATCCACCCTGAAAACTATTTGTACCTGTCCAATTTGCTGAAACCGCAGGTTTACCTCCTACTGATGCGTAACTTGTTACAACTGTACTGTACGTTTTTTGCTGAGTTTCAAAAGTTTTTGTCTCTGGTTTCCAATCACCCCACCATCTTTTTAACTTATCCCACCAAGTTAAAATTTTACCTGTGGTTGTTTCTACTTGTTCATCCAAATCTTTATTCATTCGTCTCATTTTATCTAAAGCTTCAAGTCTAGTTTCTTCTGCTCTTTGAACTATTCCATCTCTTTGTCTTCCAGCATCTTCAATTAGAGCATCGGCTTGCTCAGTACTAATTACCTTTGCCTCATCTCGCATTTTTATTATTGTGGCAATTCTTTTTTCATATTCCTCATTTGCTACTGCCACTGCCTTATCTCTACTTTCGTTAAGTTTAAGGATATGCTCTGCTGTCTGCTCAGCGGTTATTCTAGTATCGTAATCTTTCATTCTTTGCAATATTATTTGTGCTTCGATTTCATTTTCTGATAGTATTTTAACTGCTTCCTCTTTCATCTTTTGTTGCAGTCCATTAATTGACATTACTTCTGTTTCAGTTAATTTCCTTCTTTCGTTTGATGCTATCTCAATTATTCTCTTAATTTCATCTTCATAGCCTTGTACAGTTTTTTGTTTATCAGAATAATATTTTTCTGTATTTGCTAATATATCAGACTCTTCTCTTTCTGATAGTGCCTTACTTTCATTAAAAAACTCTTGAAGATCATTTATATTTTCTATTCTTTTTTGCTCTGTGGTGCTATTAATTGTGGCACCCATTTCTTCATATTTTCCGATTAATTCGTTTTTCATTTGTTCTGTTATTTCTGTTGAGTGTATATATATACTATCTATGCTTTTTTTTGCAGATTCGTCTAATTCAAGATACGCTCCTACTGCTGTTTTTGTAGATTCAGAAATTGTAGTTACAGTCGTTTCATATCCTGAACTCATTCTACTATAACTTCCATCAATAGATGTAGCTGCATACTCTACTTTATCGGCAAATAAATCAATAGCTGGAATTGCTTCCTCTGTCATGCCTTTGTAAATTGTATATCCTACTCCTGCAACCGCTGCTCCAGCTAAAAGAAATGGTGCTGCTGCTACTACTGCCCCTCCTAGTCCTGCGGCTAAACCTCCTAAACCTGCTGTCCCACCTGCTACACTTGCCACTGTTCCTACTCCTGCTGTAGCAACTTTTGTGGCACCTAAAACTTTAGTAAGCTTAGAAAGTCCTCCTGCTATATTGCCTACCGTGCTTATTGCACCACCACCGACTTTTAGAACTCCACCTATCGCGACTGCAAATCCTACCATTTTAGCAGTGCTTTCTAAAGTTTCGGAATCAACATTACCTAACCAATCTGCAAATTCTCCAAGTTTATCTACACCTTTTTCTAAATAAGGAATTAATACATCGCCTAACTTTATTCCTACATCAACAAATTGATTTTTCAATATTTTTAACTTACTTTCTGTAGTTTCATATCTTTGGGCTGCTTCATTTGATAATGCAATATTTTCGTCCCAGGCTTTAGTACCTGTTTTAATTGCTTCGCTAAATACATCACTAGCTCCTGAAGCTCTTAATAATGCGTCTCTTAGTCTGACTTCTGTTATACCCATATCGTCCAAAATTTTGATAGTAGATGTTCCTTGTTTTTCTGCATCAGACAACCCTTTAATAAAGGCTATTATTGCCCCCGCTGAATCTTCTTTAAATGCCTGTTTAAATTGTGTAGCACTCATTCCAGCAACATTAGCAAAGTCTTGTAGTTTTTCACTATTTGTTTCAACTGCAAGTTGCATCTCTATCATAACTTTAGAGAATGCCGAGCCTCCAGCTTGTGCTTCTATACCTACTGAACTTAAAGCACCAGCAAATGACATTATCTGAGCTTCTGTTAATCCTACTTGTGCACCTGCACCTGCTAAACCCATGCCCATAGCAACAATTTCACTTTCCGTTGTAGCCATAGAGTTTCCAAGTGCAACAATTGTACTTCCCAATTTATCAAAATCGCCCTGGCTCATCTGTGTAATGTTAGCAAATCTAGCTAAAGATGTTGCTGCTTCGTCGGCACTTAAATTAGTAGCTTCACCTAGATCTATCATTACTCTAGTGAATCCTAAAATATTATTAGTTTGAATACCTAATTGTCCTGCTGCTTCTGCAACTCCCGCTATAGCTGTAGCACTAGAAGGTATTTCTTTTGCCATATTCCTTATTCCATCGCTTAATCTTGAAAGCTGTTCATCTGTCGCATCAACTGTCTTTTTAACCCCTGCAAAAGCGCTCTCAAAATCAATTCCAAACTTTAAGCTTGCTGCTCCCAATCCGACAAGAGGAGCTGTAGCTTTTAGAATCGTATTCCCTGCTTTATTCATTCCTTCGCCAACACTCTTTAGGCTTTCTGAATTCTTTTTTAGTGTATCGCTAGCCTGTAGCCATTTATTATTAGACTTATCTAACTCTTGATTAATTTTATTCAATTCACCTTGAGTTTTAACCATTTGCGTATTAGCTTTATTCATATTAGTCTCGTAATTTTGAATCTGTCTAGTATTCGACTCTATAGCTTTTTCTTTATTCTTATACTCTTTTTCAAGCTTAGATACTTCCTCTTTTGCTTTCTGTGCCTGTTCTGATTCTTTACCATAGAGTTTTACTGCTTCATCATATGCCTTATTAGAGCTGTCTAAACTTACTTTTAATCTATCTCTTTCTTTTATGTTATCCTGCATTTTAGAAGTAGTTTTTTCAATGCTATTCTTATACAAATCTACTTTCTTAGAATGTAATTCTACTTGCTTTGCTAAACCATCTTGTACAGACTTTAATTTTTCTGAATCCTTTCCAAAAACGCCTATTTGAGTAGAAGTGTTTTTAAACTCACTCTGAGCAAGTTTTAACTGTCTATTTACATCACCGACACTTTTATTCAATCCAGTAGTATCAGCTACAAATTTGGCGGTTATCCGTTTTTCTACATCATTTGCCATCTATTCACCCCCTTACAGGAACGGTACTTCATCTATATACACCCTTTGTTTTTGTGTAATCTCTTCACCTTTGAATTTCCAACCATTAAACCTAACGTGTATCTTCCAGAGAGCGTCAATCATCCTTGGTGTACTTCTCCAAAATTCTTCTTCGCTCTTGTTTAGATGTACTGTTGAAATATAATAAAACCAGTCAAAATCTAAGAATGACTTAGGTTCCGACTGGTTCTCTAGTTTTTTTCTTCATTACCTTCTTCTATTTTATCTTCATTTTTTACAAGTAATCCCTCTGCTAATGTAAACATAATATCATCTATTAGTCTCATAGTTTCAAAATCAAAAGACAATTTGCTTGCTAGCTCTTCTTCTGTCCATTCTTTCTCTATACATGCACAAGATAGTATTTTAACTACACAATCATAACTATTCTTTCCTTGCAAAAATAAGTTAAATATCTCCATTCCATTTTCATATTTGTTGTTGAACTTAAGTAAAGCTCTAAAATCCAATCTAAATGTATATACCTTTTTACTTATTTTAATTTTGAATTCTTTAACCTCTATATTTACCATCTATACATTCCTCCTAGTATTTAATAATTTAATGTAAAAAAAGAAAGGATAGAAATCAATCTATCCTATGGTATAACTACTTTTTCGGTTGGCATAATTACGCTTTCAAAGAAAGTTGTATCCAAATCTACAGGAGTGTCAGTACTGTCGCTATCGACTTTATAACTCCACATACCATTAAACTTCAATGGTGCAAAAGTGGCATTTAATGTCTTGGTTTGAAAACTTGTGTTTCCTTCTTTACCTTTTGCCCCTTCTTCCCCGATCCTAAATTTTCCTCTATAAAGCACTGTATATCTTGTAGCACCTTTACTTTTATTTGCCTTAAATAATAGAGCGACTTCTGGCGCAATATCATCTTCACTTCTTATTATTCCACCTTCAGTTGCTAATTTGTGACCTAATAATAAAGCCTCATCTTCGTCTGTTAAATCTGTTATATTAACAGTAACTTCTATATCTTCTAATGTTGTTTCACTATCCCATACTTTGTTTTCTGCATAAAAGTTTTCTGTATTTGCCTTGGGATTTATCCCTATTTCTTTAACTCCTGCTAAATATTTAGGAATATCATATTCAGCTCCTGTATTATCATCCTTTGTAATCTTTGCAACATATAGTTTTTCCAATCCCACTACTGGCATAATTTTTTGTGCCATAATTATCATCCTACCTTTCAAATTTTAATTTTTAAATAAAAAAATTCTCTATTTAGATAAATTAATAGAGAACCTCATCGCTTTGTGATATAGCCCTGTATCATTTTCATACAAATCTGCTGCCATACCTCTATAAAATCCTGCTTGTTTCATTTTGTCTTTAATTATTTGTTCTAATTGCGAATAACTACCTTTGCTAAATATATCTACTTGCACGTTAAATGCAGTTATTACTTCTTCATTTTCTTCAAAGAAACTCCCGTATTCATCTATAATTTGATAGCAAACATATGTCGGCTTTGCTTCTTCTCCACCTGTAAGAAAATAAACCTTTTTATCTTCAGTCAAATTTAATATTTCTTCATTTGTTAAGATGTTTCTCACGTATTCTCTTATATTCATGGTTTGCACCTACTTTACATTTAACAATTCATCTTCCAAAATCTTAAATGCTTCATCTTGCTTATTTCTTATACTTCTATCAAAGAATCCCACATGTTTTTTGCTCTTGCTTGTTCCAAACTCCGTAAAAACAGAATACCAAGTACCAAGCTTTACTATTCCAATAGTTGCGTGTAACTCTCTTTTTACTTGTCTTTTGACATTTCTTTTTGTCTTACCAGTATCTTCAGGTGTGTTAGATTCTACTTCTTGTCCTACCATTTCAACTACTTTTTTCATAGCTTTTTTTTCATCTGATTCCGATATTGCTATATCGTCTATAAATTCTATGAACTCATCGAATCCATCCAGTTCTATTCCAGCCATCACTCTATCACCTCTGCTATAATTTCTAGATATGTATTATCAAAATTATAGTTATTGGCATATACGATATTATAGAGTCTATCTTGAAATCGAATTTTTTTAGTTGTATCAATTATTATATCTTTTCTATATCGTATTAAAAATCTAGTTACAACTTTAGAGTAATCTGCATTAGCTTTAAAAATCTCTGTCCCTGATTTGTTACTTACGCTAGCCCAGCAAGACAAGATTTCTTTTTCCTCGTTGATTGGGAAGCCCTCGTCGTCATCACCCTTGATGATTTCTACTATAGATATGCGCTTGTCTAATTCTCCAACTTTAACCTTCAATGCTATCACTTCCATATTGCAATTGTAGTAGTAATGACTGTATAGACAAACGTACTCTATCGCTTAACTTCCCATCTTGAATTAGCTCTCTGTTTTCGTACCAATCATTTATCAAAACTAAAGCTAATAATTTTGCTTTTCTCATTTGTCTCTCGCTTGTATAATCAAAGTTATCAACTGCATCTAGTATGTAAGTTTCTGCATTGTCAATTAACAACTGTATTAATTCATCTTCTAACCTATAGTCTTGATCTATCCTTAGAAAATCCTTAGCCGTTTTTAAATCTAATATCATAGCTCCACCTACTTTCTTAAATAAAAATAAAAAAGGACATAAAAAAAGAACATATTCTTATGCCCTAGTATTTTTTTTATTTATTAAGCTGCAATTGTTAAAGAAACTTTAACTGCAAACTTTTGTACATCAGTATCAGTATTATCAGCTATTGGTTTTACGTCAAATCTTTCAATCATTCTTACTGCTGTCTGATTGTATGTAAACAATGCTTCTTTACTTACTCCTAATTCATAGCCTTTTCTATCAAAGAATTTAATTACTTTTCTTGCATCTACTATATAAAATATTGCCTTTCCAACTTCATCTGCTAAGATTTCAGGATCCACCTCAATAACTTCTAATCCTTTAAACATTAATCTCTCTGAACCTTCTGCATATGAAGATTTTAATAAAGGCTTGCCATTCTTGTCTTCTAATTCATCTAAGTAAGAGAAGCCAGTACTATTTGTTATAATAATCGCTCTTTTCTTAGCGTTAGGAGATAAACCATTAATTGCTTTTACTAGTGCTTTATAATCTGCGCCTGTTTTTTCTACACATACAGTTTTTACAGCATTTACTATCTTTTCGTTTTCTGTATTTACTGCACATTCAACAAAATCTTCGTTAAGAACGTCCATAAAGTTTGTTGTAGTATCTTCTAAAACTTGATTTTGAACAGGAACAATTTTACCATAATCTGAGACAGCATACTCAACTGGTAATAAAGTAACCATGTCTTTAACTAGTTCTTGGTCTTGTACTAAATCAGCTAGTTTTTTAGTAACCATACCTTTGGAAAGTGGTGCCTTACCTGTATTAGTTGAAACTGGTATTACATGTACGTAGTTCTTTAATTGTACATAGCCTTTTCTTAGGGTCTCTATTTCGTTTACAAAGCCCTGTGGTAATATAGCAGCGCCATTGACAGTTGTTACCGCTGTTCTTTCTTCTTCTGTTAGTTCCTCTCTTAACAATACCTTTCTTAGCGCTCTTAACTCTAACTCTTTCTTATCTGTTCTTTTTTCCATCTTATTATCATCCTCTCTTTTTTCCATTTTGTTGTCTATTTCTCTTTCTTCTTGCTCATCGATTTCTTTTTGCAGTTCAATTTTCTTCTGCATACTTCTTACCTCGACCATTTTAGTTTCAGCTTCTTCTACTTTATTATCTTCTAATAAAGTTCTTACCTCAGTCTTCATTTCTTCAACTTTTTGCAATAATTCTCTTAATTCTTTAGTCATATCAAAACCATCCTTTCAATATTTGTTTTATTAAAATAAAAAAGAACTTAGAATAAATCTAGCTCTAACATCATTTTTCTTTTATTAAGTTCATTTTTATTCTGCTGTTCAATACTAGTTTTAAATTCTTCAAAACTTCTACAACTTACTTGACTATCTCCATACGCAGGAAATGGAGTTGGACTTATTTCAAATAAATCAACATTTAATAAAGTTCTTTGATACAAGTCTTCATCTTTTAGATATTCCCAGTTATCTTCTATAACAAAGAAGCCAAAAGATACACCATCAACATCGCCACGCCTAACAGATTCCCAAGCATCTCTTCCCCAGTTTGTGTTAGGTAAATCTAGTTCAAATCTTAGACCAAAGTCATCTTCTAGTAATCTTAAAGTAGAATTTTTGGTGCTACCTAAAACTAAGTTGCTATCATGATTCCAAAGCGCTTTTATAACATTATTTTTTAATGACTCTCTAAAAGCTCCTTTTGCAACTACCTCTACAAAATCCCACATCACCTTACTTCTTTTGTTAAATTGTACCACATAACCAGAAATAGTCATCTTATCATCTTCTGTTTTTCTAGTTTCTAATTTTTCTATAGATAGATATCTTAACTCTTTTTCTCTATTCATTAGTACTCTCACCTCCTTTGCTGTATTGTTTTCCTGCTAATTTAACTGGAATCATATTTCCGTTACAAATTAGCGTGTCGCCTTCTTCTGTAGAAGGTAAGTTTTCTAAATCTCTAACTTCATTGATTTTTAAGAAGCCCGATTGTATGCCTATTCTATAAGCTTCATATCTGGTCTTGATGTCTGATCTTAAAATACTATCTACATTAAATCTGAAGAAATACCCTTCTTCTAATTCTTGTTGTAAAAGTAGTTTATAATTTAGTTCTTGCTCGTACATTGTCAGTATCGCTTGTAAGGTATCAATGTAAAATTCTTTTTGCTGTTCGGATATATTACTATAAGTAGCTCTAGACAAATCGTTAACTTGGTGCATTTTAATACCAAATGCGCTCGTTATTTGTTGAATAGTAGCCGAAGAAATTTCATTAAATTGAGCATCAGTCATACTAGTGTTTAAAGTTGTAAAGCTAAATCCCAAAGGTACAGGCAATATTCTACCAGCATTAGTAACGCCATTTGCCATATTCTCGAATCTTTCCTGCATTTTTTTCATATTATCAGGAGATATATCTCCCGTGTATTGTAATAACCCTCTAGCAAATAGACCATTTTTAAAGTAGTTATTTACAAATTTCTGTCCAGCTTGTGCATTTTCTATTATTGTAGCTAGATACTCTCTAACACTTAATCCTGTAATTCCATCTGCTGTTAGTCCTTTAAAATGCAGCACTTCTGAATGTTTAAATTTATGCTCTTTTTCTTTCTTATCTTTGTATACATACCACAGAGCATTGTCTTTACTAATAATTCCTGCATCATCAACCCATATTTTTACATCATTCATATTCAAAGGATATAAACCTTTAATTTTTCCTGCGTCTCTTCCTCTTTTTACAAAATCTATATATACTACAGAATGTCCGTGATGTAGACGCTGAAATTCTACTGCCTTCCAAAAATCGCTACTCGACATATACGGATTAGGTCTTAACTTTAAAAGTCTATAAAGACTATGATCTGTTGCCTTTTCTATGCCATTATTCTTTTCTTTATATAATTTAAGTCCTAATTTGCTAACAGAATCTGTCAAAATTCTCATACACGTAAAATATGTAGTTTCATTTAATTTGTCATTACTAATGTTGTTTACATCTATTCCTAGCAATTTTAGAAATTCTGCTGTGTCTGCACTAGTCACTACATTACTTCTTCTTTCTGCTGCTTGTCTAAATATCAACTATAATCACCTCCTCTTCTTGGGTGGATATTTAGAAAAATATAACCCTAGCGTTAATAAAGTCATTCCTAGCACATATATTCCTGCGATTTTGGACAATAAAAAAGTAGCTATATTTATAAACAATAAGCCACAAAAAATTAAAAAATCTTCTATATATAGTAGAAGAAATTGTTTTAGTTTATTCAATTTTTATCACCATCCCCATTTTTCTAGGTTCTCATCTGTGATGTAGTTATTTATATCTTCTGTAAATTCATGATAATATGCTAGTTTATAAGCACATAACATCGCATCTACAGGGTCGATACGTTTGGTTGTTGCATCTTTATCAATTTTAATTAATCCATTATTTGTCTTAATCACTGTATTAGCCATAGCATAATTGAGTAAGGGATTGTATGTATATAAAACATTACCACTATACACTTGTTCTCTATATCCTGCTGTAGATTCGTTTAAACTTCTATGTGACTGATATACTTCTACAACGTTATATCCCATGTTGCTCGCATCCATCATCATTTTACTTGCATTTGCGGGGTCAAAACATAAAGTATGTATTTTCCAATCATTTTCTTTACAAATTTTCTCTACATAATCGAGTACTTGTTGCTGATCTACAATATCTGTATTAGTTACACTTAAAAACTCCATTCTCTCCCACGCGTCGTAAGGTTGTTTATCTTTATTGATTCTTTCCTGTAATTTTTGACGATTCGGTATAAAAGAATGGCTAAAACAGATATACTTGGGTGTTCCCTTATCCATAACTGGAATAATGAAAGCTACTGAAGTTAAGTCTATTTTTGCAGACATATCAAATCCAACATATACGTCCCTACCACTTAAATTATACGGTATTTCTTTAACCTCACAAGCCTTCCATCTTCCCATATCCATGTAGCCGTTTTGCTTAGCTTGTACCCATACATTTAAACATTTCGTCATAAATTTCGGCATTTTTTCGGGTATTTCTTTAGCAATCTCATACTCTTCTTTTAGTTTCTCTACACCCGCTTTATAAGTCATCCTAACAGGATTAGCCTTCCACCAATTTCTAACGTTGTGAATGTCGTCGTCTTTATCTAACTCTAATATATCAACAAAATACGTGTCGTTTTCAACATCAACACTAGGGTTAAGAATTTGACTACAATAAGTATACTCTTGGGTATAGCAGGGATAGGTAAGGTCTTCGCCTGCTGTAGTTATAATCATTAGTAATGGTTCCTTAGTTGCTTGTCCGTAGCTTGCCATCGTGTAGAAATCATCGGTTGGGTGTTGGTGATACTCGTCTAAAACAAAAAGAGCCATATTTCCACCA
The DNA here is from genome assembly GCF_030263895.1 of Proteiniborus sp. MB09-C3. NCBI lineage: Bacteria > Bacillati > Bacillota > Clostridia > Eubacteriales > Proteiniborus > Proteiniborus sp. MB09-C3. The sequence continues at coordinate 2,139,451 of NZ_CP127161.1, read as the reverse complement.
TCATTTTTCTGTCCATCTTCTTTCGATAGGGGTGTCATGGTACTTCCAGTTTTAATATGTTGTATATAGTCCCTATTGCATTTAAATTTAGTAGACAAAGGACTTCCATTCAGCATTAGTTTAGCTTCTTCAAAAACAACTTTACTTTGTTTTCTTTTTATACCTGCGCAACATACTTCGTAAACCTCATTATTTCTAGTACTTCCGACTGCCAATTCGTATAGTGCAATACCACTTTCAATTTGTGATTTTGCATTTTTCCTACCGACTTGTATAAATGATTTTTTAAATCTACGTCTCTTATTATCTTTTTTTCTCCACCCATAAATTTGGCATACAAAGAATTTTTCCCAAAGAGTTAAATGAATTGGTTGTCCTGCTAATTCACCTTTACTATGTCTTAAATACGTAAACCAATTGACTACTTTCTCTGCTTCGTCTTCATCCCAATAATATATATATTCTTCATCTGTTTTATATTTATCAACATCATTTAAAAATCTTTGGCAACTCCATTTGTGCTTTTCACACGAAATATAGTCTTCATATTCAGAAACAAATTTATCTTCTAAACAATAATTCGCATAAAGTACAAGCTCATCTAATATAGTCATTAAATATCACCAAATTCCTCAGTAATACTTTTTTTTGTTTCAGTTAGTTTTATAGTTGCCAATTTTAAACGAGAATCAATACTTAAACCTAGAAGACTACTATATTTTCTCATCTCATCAGAATATTTCATTTGTATTTTTATTAAGGGGTTCTCTATTGTATTAGTTGCTCCAGCTTTATTTGTATATTCTATAGTTAGTGCCTGTCCCTTTAATTTTTTTGTTGCTTCTAAATAACTAGAGTAAGCGTTACAATAAGCACCCAAATTATTCAAATCTAAATTGCTTATTACGCTTAATACTTTGAATTGCTCTACTAGTCTTATCCACTCTTTTTTTGCAATAGAATCTCTTAACCATCTTGGAGGATTATTTAATTGTTCTGCTCCTGTTTGCATAATTTGTTCTTGTAGTTGTTTTTCTGCTTGCTGTTTTTTGGTTAAATTTCCTTCTTGCATACTCAAAATTTTTCTTGGTTTACCCATTGTAAATCACCTCTCTTTCTTCTTCATAATTGGTATCCCCTAATTACCAGTATTTAGAATTCTGCGTTTTGAAAGCTGGGGCTTGCGATTTTTAAGAGTCGTTAAAAACATTATTAATAGCCCCTACCCCTTGGAATTACTAGAGTTCATCTCTATTAATCTTCTTAGCAACTCCTGCATCTCTCTTTTACTCTCTTCACTCTTGTTGTATACGTCATGTACATACTGATGACAACTTTCGCATAAGCAAATCAAGTTTTCAAAATCTAATCTCTTATCCCAATTCTCTTTTAATTCCTCAATGTGGTGAACTGTGTAGTAACTTCTTATTAACTTCCGATACAAGCATAATAAACACAATCCGTTATCTCTACTAATTACCACCTGCCTAGTAACCTTCCAAGGCTTGCTATTATAAAACTTCTGCTCATCGACATCTGTTCTTCGTAGCCTATAATCCTTGTGCCTTTTCTTGTTCTGTGCATCTACTTTCTTGCTGCACTCATCGCAATCTTTTTGATTATAATCTATTAGCTTCCCACATCTACATAATTTTTTAAGTGCCATACTTATTTCCACATTTCATATATACTAACTCCAATTTTGGTCGTTTTAAAATCTACGTGACCCAAATCTAAAACTGCTTCTAAACAAGTATCGTGAGCTTCTATAAACTTATATAATTTACTATAATTCCTTCCACCTTTACTAATCATAGAAGGTAACAATAATATAGCTCTGCCACCCTCTTTTAACATGTGGTAAATACACTCTATTGACATTATCTCTGCTCTAGTTTCACCTACTTCTAATTCATGCTCTAGGTCTTTTCTACCTGGTGTATCGCCAAATGGTGGATTTCCTATAATACAATCAAAAGTGTTTAAATAATCTCTATAAATAGAAAAAAGATTGTCATTGACAACCTCTCTTTTAGTAATCTTCTTTGCTAATTCATTTGTTTTGTTATCCCATTCTATACCAATTGCATCTTCAGGTAAGTAATATAATATATTCCCTATACCACATGAAGGCTCTAGTACTTTCTCACCTTGTGTAATACATGCAAGGGATAACATTTTATCTACTACCTCTTTAGGTGTAAAGAATTGACCCATTTCTGTTCTAGTTGGGACATAATCTTTTAAAAAATCCTCATGACTTATTGTATTATTGTTTAATCCTTCTATTAATTTTTCATTCTTTCTTAATTGTCTCGTGCTAATGTTTGCCATGTAATACCTCCAATTACAAATTGTTATTTATTATCATTTATGATAAGATTTATTATGATATTAACGATAAAATAAAAAGAACACCTTCAATAAAGAAAGTGTCCCTGTCTTTTGTTCACAGAAAAGAAACAATTAAGTTATTCTCCTGTATAGGCTAACAAATTAGAAAGATACAAAAGTAATTCCCTAATCTGCTTAATTTAATAATATACAACATATACCCATATGTCAATATATATTATGTACATTTTTTAAACTTTTTATAACACTTTTTTTAAACCAAATCTATCAATCAAACTTAAATCTCCATCATAAGAACAACATCTAATTTCATCAAAAATAGTAAGCGGACGTTGAGTCGTTCCATCGAAATGACGAGCTACTGGGTTTGGAACAAAATCTGCAATTTGAATGCCAATATTGTTATCTGCTTTCATTGGAAAGCTAATTGTTTTTAATCTTTTTTGGAACTCATCTCTTTCTACAAAAAGAGTACCATTATTTTTTATAATGTTGTATTGAATTTCAAGATATTGATCATCATCAATGCCTCTAGATTCAATATAAACTGCACCTTTACTGTTATTAATTAGTAAAAAATGTATGAAGTTTTCTAGTATTATTTGTAACGCAATAAAGTATTCACTGTTTTTCAGTGAACTTTTTTTATAAGCTTGTCTATATTTGTCATAATCAATTCCAACACATATCGTTTTTATCCATGATTTACTAAATAGACTTCTCATTTGTTCCCAAAATTGAGTTTCTTTTGCTTTGTCTTTTAATATCCCATAGTTATATCCATCATTATTTTTTCGTTGTCTTATTTTATTTTCATGTAAAATAATTGTTGTATTACCAAATACATTTTGCTTTAGATTGTTAACATATGGAATAACTTCGTTTTTATAAGTCATTTCTTCAATTATACATCCACCTAAGCAAAAGTGCTTATATTCGCTATTAGGCTTTAATTCATCTAAAAATAGATAATAAGTACCCAATCTTATCCCCCATTCCGTCATCTCTCTACATATTATAACATATTTTGGGGGACAAGCTAATATTTTTATATATTATTGTTTAAACTTATACTCAATATCTAAATCAAATTCATTATCACATACAGTGCATTTTACCTTATTATCCTCTAATTTTAAAACTTGTTCGCATTTACAAACTGAACAATGTTCCTTTACCTCACCATTTTTAAACCTCTTTTTTATCTCTTTTTCATATTGATCTCTCATTGCCTTTTCTAATTCTTTCCATGTTTTAACTGTTGCCATTCTAAATTCCCCCTTTCATTTAATCGTAATCGTTAATCGTCAACTAACAACACTATGTATCTATATCACATCTTTTATAGAACTTCTACATAATAACATAAATTCCTTTATAAATCGTTCCCTATTATCCGACATCTTTTTCAAACCAATCAGGCTTAATTGGCTCTACACCTACCCACCTATCACGACCAATTCTGCTTACAATACCAATTGTTACTCCATATTTTTCTACAATCTCTATTTGCTTCATATCTGTATTTTGTTTCATCCACAGTATTTCAGATGCGATTTTTTCACTAATTTTTGCGTTAGGATTGTTCTCGCCACTCATCAACTTAGAAAACTTGTCCTTATGATTTTTAGACTCAAGTCCTCGCCTGACCTTTTTCTTAGTATCTCTAACTTTGTTTTCATTGACTATAGTATCAGCATGAATCATCATGTGTAATTTTTCTAATTCATAACATGAAGACTTATTACAATAGTCTAATACATAAAATTTAAAACTTTCTTCTCCATACTTATCAAATAATTTCTGCAACTCTTTATGGTGAGTTCCCTTTCTAAGTCTGGCTAGATGGTTACTTTTTCTACTTTCTAGATTTACACTTGATCCTATATACCTAATTACATCATTAATTAAAATTGCATATATACCAGTTTTACCAATTAACTTTTGTTTGCTCATGATAAATCTCCTCCATTAATTAATTTTTGAATATAAAAAAGACACTTACAAATAAAACGTAAATGTCTAATTAACTATGTACATCTTCTTTAACTTTTTTGTAACATCTTATAAATTTTTGCAATGCTTCATCTTGTCTATATTCATCTATAATATCTGTAATATCATCATCGAAAACAAAATACTTAAGACCTTCTTTTTCTGTATCTTTATGTATTGTGTATGAATAGCCTTTTGCAAGCGCATGTGCCGCCAAATTCAAACTATAAATTTTTCTTTGATCCAATGTATCTCCCCCTTCTACCAAAATATTTTTCTAAAGAAATTTCTAATTGCTCTTTTGATTCTATAGATTTTCCATTCTCTATTCATTTTTCTTAATTTTTTATTTCTCTCTTTACACTCTTTGATAATTTTATCTAAATCAACTTCCATAGTAGCTCCTCCCTTCGTAAAAATATTTTTTTAAAAAGTATTGACATTACTTTGATTTGGTGATATTATTAAATTGGGTTATTTTATACATTTTTTTAAATAAAAACAATGCATCATGATACTAAAAAACAATTTTAAATATTTTAAAAATAGCTGTTGACTTTGTAATTTGTTATGATATAATTGACTTAGGAATGTTGTAAGGTTGAAATAAAAAAATAATGGAAAAAGGCGCAACTACTTGGCTTTTAGCCGTTTGTTCGAGACAAAAGGTTGCAACTTCTCACCACGCCTCCCTTCCATTTAGGAACCAATTGCACGTCCTATTAACATTTATATTTCAACGTTTATTTTTTTGATTTGTCCACCAAAAACACAAAAACACCTAAATTTTTCAGGTGTTATTTTTGTGCCTTAAACGCTTGTAAAAACACATCCCTATCAACTTGGTAAAGAGCATTTAATACATCAATTTTGTACTTACAATCAACCTCATTTTTAAATATTTTATAGACAATCGCATACACTGTTTCAATCTTGATTTTATATCTTTTAATCTTTGGCACATATTCATTTTTTACATTGTCAATAGCGATATACTTCTCTGTCTTTTCTTCGTCTGTCGTACATTGTTTTGTTGCTTCAATATTTTTAATTTCATTTGTCATATCTGTTATAGCTTTTACAATACCGTTAATTTGTCTATTCTTAACCTTTCTAATGTCTCTGTTTATTAATAACTTTTCTAATTTAATGGTTCTCCTATCAGATGCATCTTCAACACTATCTAATATTTCATATAGATAGTCCATTGCTGTATCATATTTCTTAATATTTTTTGCTATATTCTTATTTTTGCTAATGTACTTAAAAAACATTGGTTTCATACTATTTACTATGTCGTTTTTGCTTAGATACGCAATTTGCTTACCTATATTTAAATCATACATTCTTTTGGCTGAGTCGATTGAGATTTCACTAAGAACTGTGCATATATCAACGGCTTCAAGTGCTTTATCTAATTTTTCTATATCTTTAGTACTATTGTTAATCATATCCCAATAAGCACTCATATAATGTTGTCCTAGGTTCACAACTCTACCGATGAATTCCTGACTATCTGCCAATGTAGTATCTATTTTAGCCATATCTTTAGCACATACAGTGTATTGAGTAGGGTCTGGGATTACTCCATTGACACATACTCTATAATGTCCATAACACTTTTTGGCATTAGACAATAAAATATTATTGTTAAATAAAACCAAAGCATCTGAATCGTAGTCCATCCCACTTAAAACTCTTTGAATTGGAAAACAAATGGCATTAACACATATAATATTATCGCTAAAATTGAAATATTTTTCTATGAATTGATTATGTACATTTTTTACAATTAGCACATTTGAGGGAGATGTCATAGGATTTCTAAAGGCAACATATTCTTCATTAAACTTATGTAATGTCGTATAAACTTCATTTCCTTCTAATACTTTACAAGTTGGTTTTCGACCTATCGCATGGAATAAATATTTAATAACATTTCCTGCTATGGTGCAATAGTCCCCATTTAATCTGATTTTACCTCTTTTGACATGAGTAACATAATTATTAATGTCTTTTTTCCTCTTATCTTTAAAAGGCTTAGTATTTGCTATTTTACTATTTCTATAATATAAATCGACTAGCATTTCATTGCAGTTCATTTTATTAGCTGTTTCTAAGAGATATTTTGCATATACATCATCGTTGTTTTTTAGTTGTTCTATATAATTAACTTCGAAAACGCTTAATTCTCTCATATCTTCTATATCAATAGGCATAGCATTTAGCATCTGATAACTAGTCTGATTTACAATATTACCTTCTTCATCTGTTCCACGTTTGCTCTGCATATCACTTTTGCATATTCCAAACAAATTGCCATCAGCATTAACTTTTTTCTTCCAATGTTTCCATGTCCTTCGCTTACTACCTTTAACATTGCTGAATTTTAATGCTTTTAATGATGAAGGTGTTGTAATCATATGTATATCTCTTGCGAATATAGGTTGACCAAACATGTTTATTAATTCCCATTTATCAAATTCAATGCCTTCTGGACAATAATCCTGTAGAAATTGTTGGATATTGGTATTAAATGCACATGTCTTATACATATGTTGCCTAAGGAGCATCATACCTTTGTCTGATCTATTTACTTTATTAAAGTAGCTGCTATCTAATAAGCTTTCCCCATCATATAATTCATTTTCCATTATATAATTATCCTTAGGATTACTAACTAGCATACCTTCTCCATTTTTTTCTACTACATTAGCATTAATAGGAAAAGTGCTTTTAACATCATCAACTATTAATATGTTATCAGAATTAATTTCTATTAAACCTTCTATGCTAGAACTAACAAGAGATTCATACGACAACAGACCTGGATAATCTATATCAGCTCTACCATCTAAATTCATTCCTAGTCTCTTCCACTTAATCATTTTATCCCTTAGTTGCTTTTTTATAAATAGTACTTGTCCTGTTCTACTCTTCGCTGAGGTTCTTGAGTAGACAACATACTCTATTTTAGTACCATTATCAAACTCAATAGTAAACCCTTCAGTATATAATTTTTTTCTTAATGCATTAGGTTTAATTTCTTTCCATGTAAGTTTTTCTTTAGAAATTAAATCTCTGTAAGCAATAAGTTTTTCCCCATACTCTTCATTTGATGTTTCTAATATCTTCTTGTCAGTAGATTTTACTATTTCCTTACCACTTCTAACTTTTTGCTTAAATTTAACGTTGATTATATCGTTTGACAAAGTTTTATTAAACCTTTTACTTTCCCAAGTTTTCAATTCTATTTCTTCTAGTTTTATTAACTCTAAACTATAAGGTAACATGCCAACATAATCTTTTTTCAAATACTGATTTCTAAACATGTGTGAATATATATCCGCAGCTTCTAAAGACATAATATATACATTATTACACATCCCAATTCCTCCCTTTAATGTTTACAATAAGAAACACATGCAATATTGATATTACAACATAATTAAATAAACACTTGATTCCTTCACGTTCGTTCAGGAATTTATTAATTTGTATATATTCCTTATAATATAGTAATAATCTTATTTCACTTAATCAATAAATATAATTATAATATAAAATGTTGGACATAATTAATACCTATAACTAATATAATATATATTACGGGTATTAAAGATGTCCAACATTTTTTAATACCTAATTAAAATTTATAATGCGACGAACGAATGTGAGTAGCTAATTTGTTGCTTTAATATTGTTCAAATTAGAAAGGTATGTTATCTTGTAAATCCTGCACACCATAATCATAATATGTATTGTAATTTTCTATATCTGAATTAGATATTTCATGTTCTTTTTGTTGTTCTTCTGTATTAGATATATCTTTTCCTGCCAATAGTAATTTTGCATCATATTCGCTGATATAGCCATCTGGCAACTTCCATAGTAATTTAGTTAGTTTGTCAATCTCCCATGCATATTTGCCATATGAATAAGGTTTATATTTTCCATCCTTCCCTTTGCTTGTTTTTCTCTTAGTTGCATCGACAACTGATTTTATGAATCTTTGTTTCAGTTCTTCTTCATCATCTTCAACTTCTTGTATTTTTCTATTTTTCAATTTAATTACATAAACATTATAATAAGTCCATATATCAAGATAATTACATACTTGTTTTTTAAATTGCTTATTTTTACTTGGGATTGATCTATCAAATGGTGTCATATTTAATTCATCATACACTTTCTGTTCTGTTTTAGATATTAATGTTTGCATCTTTTTATCGGCAAATTCCTCATTATTAATCTTAACTTCGTTTGAATATGTTATAATTCCATTTCTTTGTAAACGCTCTAATGATGTTTCTAGTGCCGTTTCTATTACGCCTTTTATTTTCTGTTGATATGTCATTACAAGACCTGAACTCATTTTATTTAATTTTGCATATCTACGATAACCCATATCGAATAGTTTTTTATATTCTGGTGTAAAGAAGTCAAAATAATAATCTATTAAAGATGAATAAGATTCTTCTATATATCCGTCATATGTTATTAGTAGATTTATGATAATCTTGTCCATCAAATCATCATATTTTGTATTTCCTATATGACCCCCATTATTCACCCTACCATCTACTTTAAGTAATGGCTCTGAATACACTTCATCAACAATTAATTTGTATTTATCTTTTCTAAGTTTGTAAAATCTTTCTATTTCTTTCATCTGTGCAATTTTAGAGTTTCCGTCCTTTACTTCTAAATCAAGTAAACTACATAATTCTTTGTAATTTTTTATGACCTGTCCCTGTTTCAATTTGATATTAGATGACATACAATTACCTCCTTACGATGATTTTTGATTTAAACTTCTATTATTTACATATGTAAACATCGTGATACTTTTTCTTAGCTCTGAACAATCTTGAAATAGAAATACTTTAAATTTTGGATCATGTTCTGAATCAGATACTTTTAAAATATCAAATCCTTGTCTAACTAAAAAATTTGCTAATTTTAATGATTTAACCACATAATACATAATAAAACCACCTTTCGATTATATTTGATATGTATATACGTTTCAGTTAAGGAAGCGGGTCAGCTCTGCTATTATGTTGTATATGTAAATGACTTTATAATGTAAAATATGCCCCACTTAATGTTCGTGACTTACTGACACAAGCAATTTGTTTTCATAGTTGACCGTATTGGCTACGGATTTTTCCGCCGTCAAATCCTGTATTTCACTAGTGGATTTCCACTCCCCTAAATTGGGGACACCTTAAATAACCCGCTAAATTCTATTTCAAGGGTGGGGCTATTAACCCCAAGCCCTTTAATTTGTTTCTGAAAAATCCATATCTTCTAGCAACTCAACCCTAGTCTCTATTGTCCTATGCTCAAAATCTATAGTATAGAAATATTCATCTCCGCCTTGATCCTCTTGTAATTTTAATACGTCACCAAACGGACTATAATTGAAATCTACTATGTCATCAATCGGTATATATCCATTCTCAACATCACAATGTAAATCATTTACGTGGATAAATAGGAACTCTTCACAATCATAATGTTTAATCAAATCTATCAGGAATCTTTTTACTGGCGACGCTTTAAACTCTTTAACATATTTAGACCTATTAACCTTGTCATTGAGTATAGATAAAATTGTTATTACATACTCTTCAACTTTTTCTTCTTCTAAATATTTTAAAATCACTTGAGAATAATCGTAATCGTCTTGGTAAACATCAATATACATATTATCGGTACTCCAACTAACACTAACTCTTAATCCTTTTTGTTCTAATACCTCTTTAATTTGATTTGCCATTTTTTCAGTTCTCATTAACAATTTCCCCCTTTTGATTTTTAATTTTTTTATAATTAATGCCTACTTACTTGTACTACTATCCCCCTTTCAAATTAATTTAAAAATATGTCACATAATATTTTTTGCTTTTTCACAAATGGCTTAAAATAGCCAACGTATTTTAAAATATGTCACATAATATTCCTTGACATATGATTTGTTTCTGATATAATGTTATTAGAAAGATATGTGGAAGTATGTGAAAAAGTCAAAAAAAGCAATAAAAAATTAAACCAAAACTTTAAAAGTAATGGAAAAACTAGGGATACCTAAAAATGGACATAACTATCCCTCTAACTTAAGTGTATCACATTTGGCAGATGCTTGTCAAGTGTTTTTGTTGTATCTAAGAGTTGCCTATTAAATTAGATAGACAACTCTTTTTTTATTGTCTCAAAAACCCTTTAAAAGTACGATTTTATAGGTTTTTATATTGATAAAACTATGCTCATAAATCTTTTTCCTGTGTCCTTTATATGCCTTCTATATAATTCTTCTACTGCGTCGTTTAGACTCTTATATCCTCTTTTGGTTGCCGATTCGTAAAAATACTCGATTTTTTTAATTGATATTGGTTCTAAAAACATCAATTGTAAGTAGAATTGTAATTCTTCTACAGGTGATATATTTCCTGCTTTCAGATGCTTGTCAGTAATATGTTTCCCAATGCCCCTATCCATTAAAATTCCCCTATATTCCATTATAGCTAGGGCGGTACATTTAGCGTTTTCCTTTATGCTCTCAAATTCTTCGTGCGAACCATGTTGACATAGTAGGTCAATCCACTCTAAGTTTTGTAATTCTCTTTGTTCTTCCATACTCTTTTTCATTATAATTTTCCCCCTTTGATTTTTTATTATTTTTATTAAAGGCTTAGCCCCATGTGCCGTTAGAATAATAATGCAACCAACACCCATTTTTGAAGTGTACTTCTAAATATTGTCGATGCTCTTTTACTTTTGTAGGAATCCAGTCTGCTTTGTAATCTAAGCCTTGTCCTGCGTTATGTCTTTTATATGTGCTTTCAAATAAAGCTTTAGCACTATCTGATAATTTTTGATGACCATTTACATTTTCAAAATTTATATCTATATAATTAATCTAAATCACCTCCAAGAAATTTACATTTATTTTAGGTGTAAGTTCTGCTATGTAAATTTTTAAGATAATATCCTGGTCTCTTTTACAAATATTGTTTTTATCCATCTTTTGCTTAAAGCTTTTAACCTTTTGCATAAGCTGCAAAAAATCATCTACTTTCACTATCTCCACCTCCTAATTTGTTCTACCCTCTAATATTATTATAAGGTAAAATTATTACCTTGTCAACATATATTTTAACTTTATAGGGTTAATTTTTTAATTGTTTGTTGCATTTTAAAATTTTGTAGAATATAATATTGATAGGAGGGATATTATGCTAAAATCCAATTTAAGAGTGATAATGGCAAAGCGTAAAATTGATAGCATTACAGAATTGATTGAGCTATCTGGACTATCAAGAAATGCTATTAATAAAATATACAAAGAAGAAAAAATTGAAGCTAGTTCGCTTGAAACATTTATTAAACTTTGTAATGCTCTAAACTGCAAGTTATCCGAACTAATCGAATATATTCCTGATTAAGCCCACACGGGCTTTTTATTTAACCTTAATTTCTTCTGTAGAAGGCGATTTAAGAGCTTTAATTTCTTAGCCATATAAAACCTCGACTAAGAGTAAAATAAAGCCGATTTACCCCTATATTTCAAAAATGCCTTTCTGTGATGTAGTAAAATAGCCTTGTTTAGAAGTCGAAATTTCATATATAGAGTGTAATAAACAAATAATAAAAAGCGACTACTCACTAAAAATTAATGGGTACTCGCTTTCTTTTATTTACAGTTTATTAATATTATATGGTGCGGGAAAAGGGATTCGAACCCTCACAGTGTTTCCACCAATAGCCCCTCAAACTATCGTGTCTACCAATTCCACCATCCCCGCTTATGCTACCTTAGACATCTCTTCTAATATATTCAAAAGAGTTATCACAGAGTAGTTGTCATCACAAACGTACGTGTCTGCCTATTCCACCACCTCTGCATAGAATAGCAAGTATTGTGTTAATACTTGCTACTTTTATATGCCTATTTTTAGGTCAATAAAATAATTATAGCTATAATCCATACGCATGTCAACTACAAATATTAGTTAGTTTAATGAGCTTTCCTCCTGCTTCAATGCATCCTCTTGCTGCAACGATTTTGGAATATACCACTTTGTAATGTTGTCATACATATTAAATTCATTTGGAGCAATTTCACCATGAACTTTGCTATTTACTAATATAGATGAATTTACGAAATACAAACTAACATAAGGAAGATCGTCGATTATTAAGTCTTGAATCTGCTCATATATCTTCTTTTTATCTTCAATCCTATAAGTGCTTTGAGCTTGTAATAGCAATTCATCCATTTTCTCATTATTATAGCCTATAAAATTCAATCCTCCATTTATTTGAGAAGAATGAAAAGCAAAAGATAGATTAGGAATATATGATAGTTCCCAGCCAAGCAATGTTATATCATAGGCTCCCGTTGATATTTTTTGCATGACATTTTCCCATTGTTCTTCTTTTATCTCTTCAGTTAAGTTTCCTTGTTTATTTTCATTATATTCTTTTACAACCTTTATTCCTGCATCAGTTAAGTTTTCTGCAATAATATTTGCAGTTTCTCTTCTTAAATCATTAAATGAATTAGTTATTAGCCTGATTGTTAATTTATTTCCATCTGCATCCTCAAAAAAACCATCTCCGTCTACATCATTCCAGCCAGCTGAGACTATAATTTGCCTAGCCTTGCTGACATTATATCCATACGAATTTGCATCATCTGATATTAACCAAGATTCTGGATGTATAGGTACATCATTTCTTGTAGCATGTCCCATATATACTTTTTGTACTATTGATTGTCTGTCTATAGCATATGCTATAGCCTTTTTTAAGGCTTTTCCCTTTTCTCCAGTAAAAATTCCATCTCTAAGGTTAAATCCTAAAAATTCATATTTATTTGAAGCATACTCATATATTTCTACTTTTTTATTTTGAGCATATTTTTCCCAGTCAACTCCCAGGCTTGCAGTTACATCTATTTGACCTGCTTCAAAAGAAGTAACAGCTAACTCTTCATCCTTTAAAGCCTTTCCTATAATTTTAGATATATATGGCTGTTCTCCCCAATAGTCCTTATAGGATTCTAGGATAACATTTTGAAATTTGTTAATCTCAATTTCTTTGTACGGTCCTGTTCCTATTGGTTTGTAATTATCTTTTGCTAAGGCATTACCATAACTAGCTTTTATATCTTTTCCCTTTAGAAATGCGTGTTTTGGAACGATAGGAAAGACTAATCCCTCTAAAACATCACCATAAGCTCTGTCAAAAGTCAATGTTAAATCGTACTTATTTATGACACGCACATCCTTTAAATATTTTAAGGATTCTGAAGCTTTAATAATATCTGACAGGCTATCTGTTAAGCTAGAATTAGACAATCCATATTTTATTGTATCTATTGTAAACTTTACATCCTCAGCAGTAAAATCCTCTCCATCATGCCATTTAACATTTTCTTTCAGTTTTATATTTAGTATCATGCCATCTGATTCAAAGCTATAGCTTTCTGCTAAAGCATTTTTTACTTTTAAATTTTTGTCTATATCAAATAATCCTTCAAATATTAATTTATTGAAATTATACATAAACTTATCAGTTCTTAACAGAGGATTAAGCATAATTCCGTAAGATATGGGTACCGCAAGCTCCCCGCCATACTCTGGCCCATTATCAATATTTTCTTCAGTTCCTATTTCAGAATCTATTATATTATCAAAAGTATCTTCTAATCCACAACCACTTAGAATGATTATCTGAAATACTACTAAAAGTAGACATAACTGTCCTTTGAACTTCAATTTCTTTCCTCCTCAATACTAGAGCATCTTTACAAGTCTAGGGTTTTCAACAGGCCCTGGTATTCTTCCTCTTTTCGCAATTGCTACTCCTTCAACTTCCTTTATATCCATGGTCATATCAATTGCAGGTGCTCCTGAAATATAACTACCTACTCCAAAAGAATCTACACCTGCCTCAGCTAATATTTTTATTTTTTCAGGCTTTAATCCTCCTGAGACAAAAATCTTAACCCAATTATAACCACTGATATCAAGTCTAGCTCTTAGCTCAATAACTAACTCTGGAGTAACTCCCCCTCTTTCACTAGGAGTATCTAATCTAATCCCATAAAGGTCTCTTCCCATTTCCTTAGCTAATCTTAGAGTTTCTTCAACCTCATCTTTAAATGTATCTACTAAGACTATTCTTTTATATGATTCTGGCATCACTTCATTATATTTTTGGGCTACTAAAAGAGTATCTCCTGCTACTAAAAAAGCTGCATGAGGTAAGGTACCTGTTGGATTTTCACCTAATAGTTTTGCTGTTAAAATATTGCTTACTGAGTTTGCTCCTCCTATTCTAGCTGCCCTTTCCATAACAGGAGCAACTGAAGGATGAACATGTCTTGTCCCAAAGCACACAAATGGCTTATCTCCACAAGCTTCTTTTACTTCTCTAGCTGCAGTTGCCCACCCACTTGGACTAGCTAAGCAGCCTAGAATAACAGACTCAAATATGGCAAACTTCTCATAGGGCCCTTTTATCCTAACTAATGTCTCCTTAGGCTGAAATTCTGTTCCTTCTTCGAGAGCCCACATTTCTATATTGTTATCTTTCAGTATGTTTCTTACCTCTTCAATACCTACAAAAATACCTGACTTTCTAGCAAATATCTCTGCAACAACTTCCTTACCACTCATTTCCATACTTCCTAGGACATCCATAGTGGTAAAAAAATAAATATCTGTAGTTAGTCCCGCAAGAATATCCTCATGTTGTGCAGAATGTAACAATCTTTTTTCTCTATTTATATCATAATTCTGTACATCCTTTATGCTTTTTAAGTAGCTCACGGTTTTCATCTCCTCTTATAATATACATATTTATTTAGTTAGTTATCTTAACTATTAGTATAGCAACTTTGTCTCCGTTTTTTAAGATAAGTTATTTTTTTAACTAAGTTTTTATAATTTTTTTCCTAATAATAAAATCATTTTCCCATATTATTCTTAAAATAATCGGAGGTATATAGCTTTTTATATATATCGTATGATTTTTTAACTTTCTTTAAATATAACTCAGTTTCTTTAAAAGGTATATGCTTAAGACTTTTACCATCATCACTATAATTACTGTCATTAAGCCACTTAGCTACATTACCACTTCCACCATTATAAGCAGCCAATACAAGCTCTAAATTATTATAAAACTGAGTATTAAGCTTATTAATATACCAACAGCCTATTTCAATGTTTACATCTGGATCATACAAAAGCTTTTCGCTATAATTTTGAATACCAATCTCTCCAGATGCCCATCTGCCAGTTACTGGAGCTATTTGCATCAATCCTCTAGCTCCTTTATGGGATAAAGCATTTTTGTCATATTTACTTTCTACTCTAATAATTGCAGCCACAAGGAAAGGGTCTATATCATATTTATTTGAATAATCGGCTATCTGTTCCTTATAATTTATAGGGTAAAGGATTTTGCCAATCCATTTAAAACTTGACATGGCCACCCCAGCTATAAGGATTACAAAAAAAACTGCTAGTAATTTTCTACATCTAATCTGCAATAATATCTCCTCCACAATCATTAAAACATGTTTAATTCCCTAACCACATTATTAATAAGCTCTTCTATACTTCCAGTATTATTTATGATAACATTAGCATATCTTAATTTCTCATCTATAGGTAACTGAGCTTCTACTCTTCTAATTGCACTTTCATAGTCAGTATTGTCTCTTTCAATAATTCTCTTTAACTGAGTTTCTATATCTGAATATACTAACCATATTTCGTCGAATTGTATCCCTGCCTCATTAAAATTTTCTAGCTCCTCTATCAAAAGAGGAATATCTAGAAAAATAATATCATTATTTTTAGAATAATTTAAGATTTCATCCTTAATCTTTTTATTTATTTGAGGATGTACAATTCTATTTAAAGCAAGTCTAGAATCAGGATTACAAAACACAATATTGCCTAATTTTTTCCTATCTATGCTCTTGTCATTATTTAATATCTGTTCTCCAAAGGTCTCTATAATTTTTAAATAAGCAACTTCTCCAATTTCCACGACTTCTCTTGCAATCACATCTGCATCTATAATCGGAAAGCCTCTATCTCTTATTATCTTTGAGACAGTACTTTTCCCTGTTCCTATTCCACCTGTTAAACCTATTATTTTTACTTTATTTTGTATCATACCAGCTATCACCTGTTTCCATATCAACACTAAGAGGTACATTTAGTGGTATTGCATTTTCCATTAAGTCTTTTAAAAGAGTTTTTACTTCTTCTACCTCTTCTTTGTGAGCTTCAATAATTAACTCATCATGTACCTGTAAAATCAGTCTTGATTTTAAGCCTCTTTTTTTGAGTTCATTGTAAACATTAACCATTGCCAATTTTATTATATCTGCTGCACTTCCTTGTATAGGAGTGTTCATTGCCATTCTTTCTCCAAAGGATCTTATGTTAAAATTTCTAGAAGATAATTCAGGTAGATATCTTCTTCTATGTAGAATAGTTTCAACATATCCTTTGCTTTTTCCTTCGTCTATAATATTTTTCATATATTCTTTTACTTTAACATAATTTTTAAGATAATTATCTATATAGAGCTTAGCCTCTTTTTTTGAGATTTTTAAGTCTCTAGCAAGCCCATAATCACTTATTCCATATACTATTCCAAAATTAACTGCCTTGGCTCTGCTCCTCATCAATTGTGTAACATCTTCAAGTTTAACATCAAACACTTCAGAAGCAGTTTTTCTATGAATATCCTCTCCAGTAAAAAATGCCTCCTTAAGCTTAGGATCGTCAGAAATACTTGCCAGAACTCTAAGCTCAATTTGAGAATAGTCCGCATCTACTAGAGTATAATCACTGTTGCTTGGGACAAATACTTTCCTTATTTTTCGCCCTTCCTCTGTCCTAATAGGTATATTCTGAAGATTAGGCTCCGTACTGCTTATTCTCCCCGTAGTAGTAATAGTTTGATTGAAGCTAGAATGGACTTTCCCAGTATTCTCATCAATAACTGAGATTAAACCATCTACATAAGTTGATTTCAATTTAACTAATTGTCTATATTCTAATATTTTTTCTGCAATAGGATGTATTTCTGCTAGACTTTCAAGAACCTCTGCATTAGTAGAGTACCCTGTCTTAGTTTTTTTAACAGCAGGTAGCTTAAGCCTCTCAAACAATATCTCACCTAATTGCTTAGGAGAATTTATATTAAATTCTTCTCCTGCAATATCAAATATAGATTGTGTTAATATATCAATTTTTCCATCAAGTTCTCTTCCTAATTCTTTTAATTTTTCTTCATCTACAGTAAAGCCTAAATACTCCATATTAGCTAAGACGCTGATTAAAGGTATCTCCACTTCATAAAACAATGTATCCATATTCTGTGATACAATGGTGTTTTCAATAATATCCTTTAGTCTTGAAATTATCCCCAATTCATTGGACATATATGATACTCTATCTGCTTGAAATAATTGTCCAAACGTCTTCTTGTTCTTTCCTGTACCTAGAAGACTTTCTTTGCCTTCAATATCAATGTTCAGATAATCATCTGCTAATACTTTTAAGCTATAGTCGTTCTGTGATGGGTTAAGTAAATACTGTCCAATCATGCTGTCAAATATAATACCATTTATATCTACTCCATATCTTAGAGATACTAAAATTTCTTCTTTTATATTATGTCCTATCTTTTTAATTTTGTCATTCTCCAACACATATTTAAACGAGTCAAAGAAATCTTCAACACAAATATTTCCTTCTGTTAGGTCAACATAGTAACTCGTTTTCTCTGAAATACTGATGCCAATACCTAAGATGTCGTCTATTAAAGGATGATCTCCATCTATTATATATTTAAAAATCATAGATTTAGAACTTTCTATTTCTTTCAAAATATGCTTAAGGTATTCTTTTTCTTTAATAATATTTGCTTCAGGAAATAACTTCTCTGCATTGGATGTATCTTTTTTTGTATCCTTATTCAAATTTAGCCTTCCTAATAGGCTATTGAACTCAAGCTTTTTATATATATTAAGTAGTTCTTCTACATTAGGCTCTTCTAAAATAAGATCCTCTAATTTCACATTTATAGGCACCGAAGTAATTATTTCAGATAGTCTTCTACTCATAATAGCTTGATTTCTATATTCAATTAGTTTTTCTTTAAGTTTCTTACCATCTACTTTTTCAATATTGTTATATATTCCTTCAATAGAGTTAAACTCCTTTAAAAGCTTGATTCCAGTTTTTTCTCCAACTCCTGGGACACCAGGGATATTGTCTGATTTATCTCCCATCAATCCCTTTAGGTCTATGAATTGCTGTGGAGTAAGTTCATATCTTTCAATAACTGCCTGTTTATCAAAAACCTCAATATTGGATATGCCTTTTCTTGTTAACAATACCTTAGTCTTATCACTTGCAAGCTGCAAATAATCTTTATCGCCTGTAACTAAGACAACCTCAAGCCCATTTTTTTCCCCAATTTTTGAAAGTGTACCTGCTAAATCATCAGCCTCAAATCCGTCTAATTCAACTCTATGTATATTCATATTGTCTATTATCTCTTTTAGTATCGGAAACTGCATTCCTAATTCGTCAGGTGTTTTAGCTCTTCCAGCTTTATATTCTTCAAATTCAATGTGCCTAAATGTGGGAGCTTTTCTATCAAAAACCACACTAATATAATCCGGCTTATATTCCTCTGTGACCTTATAAAACATTGTAAGAAAGCCATATACTCCATTTGTATATATTCCATCCTTAGTCATTAAAGGAGGCAATGCATGAAAAGCCCTATGGAGTAAGCTGTTACCATCTATAATCATAAATCTCTTAACCAATAATACCAACTCCTTAAAAACAGTATATATATTATTATATACCATATTTGTTCTGTAAACCCTTAACTCTAAGTATATATTAAAAGATATTTTCAGTAAACAAATCAAATAAAAAAAAGACTCTAAAAGTAGAGTCATAATTATAAAATAACAACTATATTTAAAATAATTAATTATTGCTTTCTCCAGCTTCATTCAGCCTAGTATTAATAGTAGGTAGTGTTATTGAACTTTCATATTCTTCTAAAGCTGATGTCTGGGAGTTTATTCCTTCCTTCACTTTTTTGATTTCTTCTTCTATTAACAACTTGTCATTTGAATCCTCCGCTTTACTTAATATCTCTAACAATAAATCTTCCTGCTCGTAGAGATTTTTTAAATTATCCTCTATTGTATTGTATTTTTCTGTAACATCGTTATGAGTTAATCGTTCATCTACTAATGTGCCTAGCTCCTTTAAAAAGTCCAGTGTCTTATCAAACTTTTCTGCAGGTATTCTAATCTTCATTAAATGACTTTTTTGCTTAGCATTAGCAACATCCTCATTTGATTCTATATTTATACTTTCGACAAAACCTCCATTTTCCTCAACATGGTTGATTATTTGCTCCTGCACTTTACCTAATTCATCTAGGTCAATAGATAAATATGCTTCTTTTATTGATTTTCTATTATTTCCCAAGCTACTTCTAGAAGCCAAGACTCCAAAATCATTATTTTGTTTTACACCTTCAGATTGATCCTTATCCGTTTCTAAATTTTTCATAGCCATATCTGTTTCTTCATCAGTATTATCGTCTAAGGCTTTTATATCCATACTTTTAGCCTCCATTATTCCCATAGATTCATTCTTATCAGAAGCAATATTTTCCTGTGGACTTTCACTTTTAGGACTTATAAGCAAAGAATCATTCCCGCCTATAAAAGGAAGTTTATCTGAAAACATACTAATACTTATAATCATAACAATAAGTCCAGCCGCTATAGAGGATATAACTCTCCAATTTAACGTTTTCTTTTCTTGAGCCGTTTCTTTAAGTTTTCGTCTAAGTTCTAATCTATAATTATCAGGTAACTCAACTTGTTCCTGGTTATTTACATTTTTTAAGATACTAATCATACATTCATACTCTTGTCTACAACTATCGCATTTTGAAATATGAAGTTCAAAATCTTTCTTTTCAATTTCAGTCATTTCATTATCAATGTATGAGGATATGTTATCAATAAAATCATTGCAGTTCATATTATCCCTCCTTTCAATTATTAGACGATATATTCCTTATTTAGTTCCATCTCTTTCATTACTATATCTTTCAAATTATTCCTAGCTCTATTTATCCTGGACTTAACCGTTCCAATTGAGCAATCCAGTATGTTTGATATTTCTTCATAGCTAAAGCCCTGAATATCTCTAAGAATAATAACCACCCTATGGTTTTCTTCTAATTTCCCTATGGCATTATTTACAAGCTCTTTTGTAAGCTTCTTTTCTAATAATTCCTCTGGACTATGTGAACCATCTGGAATGTCCCTTTCCATTTCGCCATCCTCTGTTTGAATTGGATTATCTAATGAATATACAATGGTACTCTTTTTTCTTAAAAAATCTAAACAGGTATTTGTAACTATTCTATATAGCCATGTGGAAAATGCCGATTCAAAGTTAAAAGTTTTTATTGACTTAAAAACCTTAATGAATGCTTCCTGAGATACGTCCATTGCATCTTCTGGGTTTTTTAGCATTCTAAGTGCTATATTATATGCTGTTTTCTCATATTTTTCTATTAGTTCATCAAATGCCTTTAAATTTCCATTCACGCATTTTTTTATCAAATTCTGCTCTCTATCGAACATTTATTCACCCCTTCCCCCAAATGCTCTTTTTCATTATTTATATTTTATCTATATTCGCCTTTAAAATCTAGATTCTATTCTATCATTTTTGGGATTATTTTGCACAAAAAAACTTTTAATTTCAGATATCTGAAATTAAAAGTTTTTCTTTAAGTCTACGGATATATCTTCATAAAGGCTCTCTAAATATTTCAATATATTTATCTTTAGTATATGTATTTGATTTAAAATTTGTTTGTAGCAATAAATCTTTTAAAGCTATATAAAGCTTGCCATTAACAGGTTTGCATTTTATCTCTTTGTTATTTACTATAACATTTGATTTTTCTTGTGATATGGTAAGCTCTTTATTTGATATGCTATATAAACTATCTAAGGAAATTGCCACATCTCCTTCTATATTCAATACTTCCCCCTTAACAAACTTATTATTGAACAGCAAATAATTTAAGTCAAGTTTTATCGTCTGCTGCTCCTGATGTATCTTATGACTGCCTCCAAGATTGGCTTCTAATTGGTTAATTGATACATATCTACTTCCACTTTCTTCAATTATGGAAATATTATTGCTAAGGATCATTACGGTTTCTGTGGATTCAGTACTATAAACATCTATTTTAAGGAATTTGCATACTTTATCTAGGTTTATATATAGAGTACTATCTTTAAATATTACATCATTAGTAATATAGTTTCCATTTATCATATAAACCCATTTATCGGAAAAGACAACAATTTCTTTATTTATTTGTTTTTTCAATGTGGCTAACTTATTGCTATCTATTTTTTCAATAAGGCTAAGCTCAGATAATTTTTCATCAACCAGATTAACCAGATTAGGTACTTTTGAATAATAATCGGGATAGACAATAACTATTGGATTATCATTCTCGATATCCCTTTCTGTTTTGATTGGTTCATATTTTACTGTTACTGGTACCCCAACTGTAATCTTCTCGTATAATTCCTTTACATCCTTATCGTACATTCTAACGCATCCTTCAGATACAAAGGTTCCTATCGATTTCGTATTATTATTTCCATGTATCCCATATGATGGCTTAAACCCCATCCATCTACTGCCTAAAGGATTCTGAGGGCTTCCCCCTGCTATCTTCTTTTTAGAATAATACGGATTTACTACTTTGTTTATTATCTTGTAGTCTCCAATAGGGGTTTGAGTACTAGCCTTTCCTACTGCTATGGGATATTTTTTAACTACATTGTTGTTCTCATAGAAATAAAGACTTCTAGATACTATATCTATCTCTATTTTATATTGTGGCAACGGTGGTTGGGGTTGCGCTCCGCTTTCCAAGGAAAACAATAAGATTATTGCAGCAACAATAATTACTATCTTCTTCATAAATCTCCTCCTACGGGCAATATGTTTTTTCTAATAACTCCACATAAGAAAAGTTTATGCAATTTTTCATTATTTTATCACGAATAACATATTTATCATTCTAATAAAAACACCTAATATTGTTTCCTTGATTTACACAATTACTTTCTTATAAAACTATTGATTTTTAATTATATTTGTGTTAAGATGTTTTTTGTAGCTAATATGCCCGAGTGGCGGAATGGCAGACGCACTCGACTCAAAATCGAGCGGGAAACCATGCGAGTTCGACTCTCGCCTCGGGCACCATAATA
The DNA here is from genome assembly GCF_030263895.1 of Proteiniborus sp. MB09-C3. Classification (NCBI taxonomy): domain Bacteria; kingdom Bacillati; phylum Bacillota; class Clostridia; order Eubacteriales; genus Proteiniborus; species Proteiniborus sp. MB09-C3. The sequence continues at coordinate 2,116,704 of NZ_CP127161.1, read as the reverse complement.
GACATTTCTTCCTTATATCAAGGAATGATATGTCTTTTTTTATATAAAAAAACATGATAGTATTAGGTTGAAACTAAATGCTAACGCATAAATACATAGGAGTAATAAGGAGGCATAGCTATGATTCGTCCAAAAAGATTAAAGCCTGGAGATAGAGTTGCAGTTGTAAGCCTTTCTTGGGGCGGCCTTGGCGATAAAAATTTAATACATAAATATGATATTGCCAAAGAACGGTTGGAAAGAGAATTTGGTCTTGAAGTAGTCGCAATGTCCAATGCTTTGAAAGGAAGCAAGTTCATTGCTGAACATCCCGAGCTTCGCGCAAAGGATTTAATGGATGCTTTTGAAGATAATACAATATCGGCAATCTTCTGCGCTATTGGTGGTGACGACTCCATAAGGTTGCTCCCATATATAGATTATGAAGTAATCAAAAACAATCCAAAAATTTTTATGGGATATTCCGATAGTACAATAAGTCACCTAATGATGTATAAAGCAGGGTTAGTTTCTTTTTACGGGCCATCTGTTATGTGTGAATTCGGTGAATATGTATCCATGTTCGAGTATACAAAAACATCTGTAAGTAAAATGTTATTTGAAGATACAAAGGGATACCAAATATTGTCAAGCCCAGAATGGTCAGATGATTTTATACCATGGGATGAAAAAAATCGACATGTTGCTAAAAAATTAAAACCTGAAAAACATGGTTATGAAATTTTACAGGGAACAGGAAAAGTACGCGGACATCTTCTTGGCGGATGCCTTGATGTTTTTATGATGTGTATTGGAACAGAAGTTTGGCCAGCACTTGAAGAATGGAAAGACACCATTTTATTTATTGAAACAAGTGAGGATAAGCCTTCTCCAGACTTTGTTAAGTGGACACTTCGAAACTTGGCTGCTCAGGGAATTTTAAAAGTGATTCGTGGAATACTTGTGGGAAAACCCCAGGGAGAAGTATACTACGAAGATTATAAATCTGCAATCCTTCAAGTTGTAGCAGCAGAAGAGCATCTTATTAATCTTCCCATTCTGTATAACGTAAATTTTGGTCATGCTATGCCAATCGGCATTCTTCCTTATGGAATAATGACAGAGATTGATTGCGAAGAAAAATCGATAACTTTATTAGAAAATGTTACGGATCAAGCATAAATACTCTATTTAATCCATAAAATCTTTTTTCTAATATTGCTCTAGTAAAAAACAAGATAATTTAAGTACTATACTTAGACTATCTTGTTTTTTTATTGGTTTTATTTATTTAATTCTATGTTCTTTCCTCATAGGTTATCGTAGCAATGAATATATCTCCATGTTGTGAATATTCGATATCTATTATTTCTAGTATTTGTTCTTCATTTTCACTTACCCATCTTTGTACTTTATCAGTAAGCCCTGATCCATCATCATATTCTAATATTGTCATATGCTTCATGATTTTCACCTCTCATATTACACTTTATTAAATTATATTAGTTATGATTATTTAATATGAGAGTATAATCACGATTTTTATTTACTAGAATATATTCGCAAGCTTTTCTACATTTAATACTATATCTCTTGCAGCTTTTAAGCCCTCTCTGTACCAATACTGACTTTCCTTAAGTTCTTTTCCTTCTCGTTCTTTTTGATTCAGCTTTCCTATAGTAAAATTCAGTTCATCTAATATAATCTTAGTCTCTTTACTCACTCTTCATACCTCCTCATATTTTTATTATTACTTATATAATTGACAAAAATACTCTTTTCAAATAGTATTAAATTATGAGCATAGAAAGTGGTGATATATTGGATTTTAGACAATTAGAAACATTTATAGAAGTAGTAAATAGAAAAAGCTTTTCAAAAGCTGCACAAAGATTATATCTTACTCAGCCTACTGTTACAAGCCATATCCAAAACCTAGAAAATGAGCTTGGTACATTCTTGTTAAATAGATCAGGGAAAAGCATAACCCCTACTGAAGCCGGCGAGCTTCTATACAAATATGCACTTAATATTATAAATATGCGTAATATGGCACAGTTTGATTTAGGAGCTCATAAAGGTAAGATACAAGGTCATTTAGAGATAAGCTCTAGCTCTATACCAAGGCATTATGTGCTACCATTATTATTAAAACAATTTACTGATAAATATCCAGATGTTACATTTTCATTAACTGATTTCGATTCAAAAAAAGTTGTTGAAGGTATAATTGATGGTGTCACTGACTTCGGTATAATTGGAGCTAAATACCCTTCTCCACAGCTTGAATACATAGATTTAATAGAAGATAAGCTATATTTGATAGTTCCAAATACCGAGAACTATCCATGGGAAAAATATCATGAACTTGATATTGACTTTTTATTAGAAAACAAAGTTATTCTAAGAGAAAAAGGCTCAGGCACAAGAGATCTGCTTGAAAATAAGCTTAAAGAGCTAAATCTGGATCTAGAAGCGCTAAACATAGCCGCTTATATTGAAGATGTTGAAACTATTAAAAAGTTTATAGAACTAGATATTGGAATAAGCTTTATCTCAGAAAGAGCCATAAAAAGAGAAATGGATATGGGTATATTAAAGCCCTACAGCATCAAGGGATTGGATTTAAGACGAAAGTTTTATTTTGTATATCATAAAAAAAGACAGCTTTCACCTTTAAGCCTCACCTTTAGAGACTTTGTAATTGAATATATATCTACAACACCATTATAAAAGCTCAGGTCACCCTGAGCTTTTAATTATGCCTCAAAAAATACTTTATATCCTTTGTATGTCATATATATATCTGCTTTGCTTGAAATCTCATATGGAGCGTGAACGCTTAATAGCGGTACTCCACAGTCTACTACTTCCATGCCATATCTAGCTAGTATATATGCAATTGTTCCGCCGCCGCCTTGATCAACCTTACCAAGCTCACCCATTTGCCAAATAATATGATTATCATTAAACAATCTTCTTACTTCACTTAAGTATTCTGAATTGGCATCATTGCTGCCGCCTTTTCCTCTAACACCAGTATATTTAACTAAAGTTATTCCCTTGCCTATAAAAGGAGAGTTTCTTTTATCCAATACTTCCGGATAATTAGGGTCAAATCCAGCCAATGTATCAGCCGATAATACCTTGGAGTTAGCTAAAGCTCTCTTTAGAGTTAATTCGCTATAATTTGCATATGATAAAGCTATAAGCTCTGAAACCACGTTTTCGAAGAACATAGATTCCATTCCTGTATTACCTACGCTTCCGATTTCTTCTTTATCTACAAATAATGCAGCAGCTGTTCTATTAGGTGCTTCTACATTAAGAATTGCTTTAAGTGCTGTAAATGCACAGGCTCTATCATCTTGTCCATATCCACCAACCATACTTCTATCGATACCAACATCCTTAGCTTTTCCTGCAGGTACGATTTCAAATTCTGCAGAAGTAAAGTCTTCTTCTACCATCCCATATTTTTCATGTAAAATATTTAACACATTAAGTTTTACTTTATCACTTAAGTCCTTTTCATTATATGGTATACTTCCAAATAAAATATTAAGTCCTTCACCTGTTATTCCTTCATCCATTTTTTTAGCCATTTGATCCTTTGCAAGATGTGGCAATAGATCTGTAACGAAGAAAACTGGATCATTCTCATCTTCTCCAATAACTACATTTACTTTTTCACCATTTTTCTTTATGAGTACTCCATGAAGAGCTAAAGGTAAGGCAACCCATTGATATTTTTTTATTCCTCCATAATAGTGAGTTTTAAGTAATGCTAGCTCTGAATCTTCATAAAGAGGGAATTGTTTTAAATCAATTCTTGGCGCATCAATATGAGAGCCTACTATGTTCATGCCTTTTTCTAATTTTTCTTTTCCCATTACAAATAGAGCAACTGCTTTATTTTTGTTTGCAGCATAAATTTTCATACCTGGTTCTATTTGTTTCTGAGCTTCAATTACTTCATCGATAGATATGTAACCTTTTTCTCTTGCACTCTTAATTATTTCTTCAGCTGATTCTCTTTCTGTCTTACATCTATCCAGAAACAACTTATATTCTTCACTAGTTTCAAACACTTCTTTTAATTCATTTTCAGTAAATTCTTCCCAAGAATTTCTCCACTTATGAGTTAATAACTCTTGAAGCTTTTTACCTTCTGTTTTATCAGACATATTAATCCCTCCATTTGAAATTTAGTGTCTCTAATTAATATGATATATATATGTTTTTTTATTGTCAATATAATATAGATATTTCCTAAAAAAGAAGCCTAGATGACTAGACTTGTTATTTAGAAACCCTATATCTTCTTTATATTATTTCTAAATGTGAATATTGCTGCTTGAACTCTGTCTGCCACATCAATTTTTTTGAATATGTTTGATACATGATTTTTAACAGTCTTTTCACTTATAAAAAGTTTCTCTGCTATCTCCCTATTATTCATACCTTCTGCAATAAGAGTAAGTACCTCATACTCTCTCTTGGTTAATGATTCTATGAGAGCAGACTCTTTGCTTCTTTCTCCCCTAGAGTTAAAGTCTTTTACTAGTAGCTCAGATAGACTAGGTTGTATGTAGGATTTGCCCTCATCAACATCTCTAATTGCCTTTAATAAAGTATCAGAATCTGCATCTTTAAGTACGTAACCATTAGCTCCTATCCTTATAGTTTCATATAGGTATTCTCTCGAATCATGGATAGTAAGCATTATTATTTTAGAATCAATTCCAATATCCTTTAATCTTCTAAGTGCATCTAATCCACTCATTTTAGGCATATTTATGTCCATCAATATAACATCTGGTTTGTAACGCTGAGCATCTTTAATCACTTCTTCTCCATTGGCAGATAATGATATGACTTTAATATCAGGCTCAAGCTCAAGAATTTGCTTAAGACCCTCTCTCATAAGGGAATGATCATCTGCTATTAAAACTGAAATTCTTCTGTCATTCATATAATTCATCCTTTCTTTCTAGAGGTATTGTTAAAATAATCTTTGTGCCTTCTCCAAAAGCAGATATAATATCTAGCTTTCCATTTAATAGCTCTGCTCTCTCTTTCATTCCAATAAGTCCAAAGCCGTTTTTTTCTGGATTACGTTTAAGATTATTCATCTCAAAGCCAATGCCATTATCCTTAATTACTATAGAAATCTTATCCATAGTTTGCTCAATCTTAATTAACACATCTCGAGCACGTGAGTGTTTCGATATATTATTTAACGCTTCCTGTATTATCCTAAAACAGGCTATTTCAATAATAGAATTAATGCTTTGCTGTTCATTTATTACCATGAGTTCAACATTTATCCCTGTTTCATCAGTGAAATTATCTGTATATCTTTTTATAGTAGGTACAAGGCCTAAATCGTCTAGTGACATTGGCCTTAAATCGTAAATTATTTTTCTAATGTCTTTTAAGCTTCCTCTCACAATATCCTTTAATTTTCGTAGCTCTAATCTTGATTGATTTATATCTATAGCAAGTAATCTCTCACATAACTCTGCTTTTAAAACAACATTTGCCATTGATTGAGCTGGCCCATCATGAATTTCCCTTGAAACCCTCATACGTTCTTCTTCTTGAGCCTCGATGATTTTTATCCCTAGTAGTTGTTTTTTATGCATATCCTCAATTGTTTCAAAAATATCACTTAGATTTCCTTTCAGAAAGTCCATAGCAACTCCTACCTGGGATACAAGTTTTTCAGCCTTCTGTACAATTTCATAAGTCCTTTTAAGGTTTAATTCTAACTCAGTTCTTCTACATATTAATTCCTTTTCTTCCTGCTTCTTTAGAATATGCTTTACTCTAACATTATTTGCTTCCTCATAAGCAAGTCTTATATCTTCTTCAGAATATCTGTTAAAGTCTTTGCTAACCATCATAAGCTTTGCTTTAGTTCTTCTCTCTTCTCGTTCCAGCCCATCTACTTCAAATATTGCTAATGATATTTTTTGCTGTATACTAGTCAGTTCTTTTTTAAATCTTTCACAATCTTTTCTAGCATCCTCAGCAATTTCAAAAATCTCCTGTCTTCCTGAATCTATTGTGACAATGGTTTTTTCGATTATTTCGTTCATTCTTTTTAAATCTAATGCTGTTTTCGACAATATAAACACCTCTAAGGATTATTGATATCAGTAGGCTAATTTGCCTAATTCCTATTTATTCAACAGGTTCTAATTTAATCAAAAAATATCTTCCTTCTTGCTGCTGTATTTCTATAAGATATTCAATATTTTCTCTTGACTCTTTAGCTTCTATTACTTTCCACTGAGTTAGTACTTTTAACTTATAAATATTATCTTCTAAGGCAATTACATCTACCTTCAATATCTTTAAATCAGATACAGAAGGATAATCTGTAGGATTTGCTCTCACATCTCTTAGACAGTCAATGTCCTCTTCTAAAAGCCTTCCTCTTTCTATTTCTTCTAAGTCTGAGAATATATTATTTATATCCTCATCGCTATATAGTCCCCTATTCATAATACTTGTCCGACTAGAGAGTAACTCATAAACTATCTCTTCGTAAACTTTATATTCCTTCTCAGAGGTGGATCCATATGCTAGATATCTGTGTGCTAACAAACACGTTAATATGATACCTGTTAAAATAATTATATTTCTCTTCATAAAAAGCCTCCTATACTTAATATCCTATAATTATAAGTATAGAAGACTTTGTACAAAAAATTTGGCAACTATTGAAGGAGATATGTAATTTTCATTGACATGAATTTACATTGCTCTTATTTTTTATAAAAGTTGACATTATACTTCTATCATATTAATCTTTTCTTTATCATCGTCAGTTAATACTTTTTCTAAGTCAATTAAAATTATTAGCCTATTTTCAAGTTTACCCACGCCAGTTATGTACTTTCTTTCAATCCCAGCAATAATATCTGGTGTAGGATCAATGTTTGAATCGTCAAGTCTAACTGTTTGAGAAGCTTCATCTACTAAAAAACCAATCTGTTTATCATTTAGATTAATGACAATTATTCTTGTATTGGCATCTCTTGTGCTGTCTTCCATGCCAAATTTCTTCTTTAAACAGATTATTGGTATTACTTTACCTCTGTAATTTGTTATTCCTTCAATAAATTTAGGTGAGTTAGGAACCTTTACACTATCTTGACATTGAACTATTTCTGTAACGTTCATTATGTCTATGCCATACTCTTCTTTGCCTAGGTTAAATACAACATATTGCTTTTCTGACAACTTAAATCCCCCTTATTATTTCTTTTATCTGTTTATTTCTACAATAATTTTGTTTTTCCTTCAAAAAACTTTTTTATCCTAATTTTATTATTTAATGAATTTTATCATCATCAATTATTTCTATGCATTCAAGCTGTTTTTTAAAATTTTCTCTAAAAGCAGATAAATATTCTTGCCTTAAAGATTTTTGCTCCTCTTTCTCTTGCTCAGTTAATCCTATTTCTTTTGATTTTTTAGCTAGAAAGTTAATTCTATCTAACTTCTCTTTTGAAATCATCTAAACACTCCTCTTACCTTTTATTAAATATATTATACTACTCATACTAGGCTTAAGAAAAGGGCACATTAAAATGCGCCCTTTTTCCTGCCTTTTTCTACTACTATTTTCCCATTTTTGACTACCATGTCTACATGGTTTATTCCAAAATGATATATAATATAATTTATATTAGGTGAATCAAATATAATTATATCTGCCTTCTTGCCTTTTCTTATGCTTCCAATTGCTTTCTCTTTTCTAAGTGAGCATGCACTATTTATAGTAACTGCTGTAAACACTTCTTCTGGAGTCATTCTTAGAATAAGGGAAGCAAAATACATTGCTAGCTGCAAATTTTCCGTTGGACTGCTGCCAGGATTATAGTCTGTTGATAAAGCAACAGGAACACCTAGTTCAATCATTTTCCTAGCATCTGCAAACTTTCCACTAGCTAAATTAAAAGATGTAGCAGGAAGTAAATCTGCTATTACTCCTTTTTCAGCCATCATTTTCATACCTGCTTCACTTGCTGCAACTAAGTGGTCAGCAGATACAGCTTCTACCTCAGCAGCTAGCTCAGCCCCACCTAATGGTTCTATCTCATCTGCATGAACTTTTGGAAGCATGCCATGTTCTCTAGCTGCATTCAATATTCTCCTAGTCTGATCTACTGTAAACACTCCTTCTTCACAAAACACGTCACAGAATTCAGCCAGTCTTTCTTCTGCTACCTTAGGAATCATATCATTAATAATAATTTCAACAAATTTTTCTGGATTATCTTTATATTCCTTTGGTACTGCGTGGGCACCCATAAACGTAGATACTATATCTACAGGATGTTTTTCATTTAATTCTTTTGCTACCCTTAGCTGTTTAAGCTCAGTTTCTGTATTTAATCCATATCCACTTTTTGCTTCTACTGTTGTTATTCCAAACTCTAACATGGTATTTAGGCTTTTTTCTGCTTTTTTATATAATTCTTCAAAAGAAGCATTTTGAGTAGCTTTAACTGTACTTAGTATCCCCCCGCCTGCTTTTAATATATCCAAGTATTTCATGCCATTTAGCTTCATAGCCAGTTCATTTTCCCTAGAACCACCATGAACTAAATGAGTATGAGGATCAACTAAACCAGGAGTTACAGTCTTCCCAGCTCCATCGATTATTATGGTTTCTTTTCCTATTTCGATATAGCTAGGTATTTTCCCTTCTCCAACAAAAATTATCTTATCTCCAGCTATAGCCACAATACCATTTTCAATTAATCCAATATTCTTCATCTCTTCTTTTATTCTAGGTCTATCAGGTCCTTCCATTGTAACTAACTGAGATATGTTTTCTATTACAATATCAGCCTTCATTAAATCACCCTATTCATATATTCTCTTTTCTAGTATCTGCTCTGCTCTAAAATTCTCTATCTTTAAATAGTAGTCTGCACAATTGATAAGTGCCATCATAGGTACCAAACCAATGATTTCACTTCCTATGACATTAACTCCATATCTTTGTGCTTCTCTTTCAATCATATCAAATACTCTAAACAATGGTGTGCTTTCATAGTCTACCATGTTCATTGAGACTTGAACTATGTTTCTTTCTTTAATCTCTACACCTAGTGCCTTGCAGGATGTAAAGCCTCCATTTCTCCCTCTGACACTTCTTGCAATTTTATTTGCTATTTCTAAATTATTTGTATCTAGATTTACATTAAATGCAACTAAAGGCATTCTAGCTCCAACTGCTGTAGCACCAGATTTAATATTTAAAGTATCTGGACCAAAATCAGGCTTCCAGCTTTCATCCTTCATTTTTTCATTCATTCCCTCATACTGGCCTTTTCTAACAGAAGCCAAGTTTTCTCTATGAGGTGCGCTTGCAGATTTCTCATATAAGAAAACAGATATTCCCAGTTCTTCTCCTATTCTTCTACCAATCCGCTTAGACATTTCTATACATTCTTCCATTGTAACCTCAGCAATAGGTATTAAAGGAATAACATCTGTTGCCCCCATTCTTGGATGCTCACCTTTATGCTTACTCATATCAATAAGCTCAGCTGCCTTCCTGCAAGCATTAAATGCTGCCTCTTCTACGGCTTCGGGAGTTCCTATAAAAGTAGTCACGCATCTATTGTGATCCTTATCCATGGAATAATCCATCAGTTTTGTGCCTTCTACTTTTCTTATTTCATCAATTATTTTTTCAATAAGTATTTTATCTACACCCTCACTAAAATTAGGGACACATTGCACTATCTTAGCCATTTCATTTCCTCCTATTTTTTACTGTAAGCCTTTTCTACAAGAGAACTAATCAAATCTTCATCTGGAATATATGGTAATGTAATATGATCAGTATCCTTATGCATATTGTTATACTCTATACATGTTTTTATAGAATGATCATTTCTTGCCCAAGCACGCCTAGCTACTCCACCCATTACGTCCCAAGGCATAGCAGTTCTTATAACATTATCTATCCTTTCACTTCCGTCAAGGACTAATCCAAAGCCACCATTAATGGATTTTCCAATACCTACTCCTCCTCCATTATGAAGTGCTATGAGACTCATTCCTCTAGCTGCATTTCCAGCAAAGCAATGAGTAGCCATGTCAGCCATTATATTGCTTCCATCTTTAATATTTGAAGTTTCCCTAAATGGTGAATCTGTTCCACCAGTGTCATGATGATCTCTTCCCAGCATAATAGGTCCTACTTCCCCATTGCGCACCATTTCATTGAACTTGAGAGCTATATCTCTTCGTCCAAGTGCATCTTGATATAATATTCTAGCTTGTGTGCCTACTACAAGCTTATTCTTTTCTGCATCCCTTATCCATACGTAATTGTCTCTATCCTGTCCTCTTCTATTAGGATCAATGGCCTCCATAGCTGCTTTGTCTGTTTTTATAAGGTCCTCATGCTCTCCACTTAAGCAAACCCATCTAAAAGGTCCATACCCATAATCAAATAATAAAGGTCCTAATATATCCTCAACGTATGAAGGAAAAATAAATCCTTCGCTTTCATCAATTCCATTTTTAGCTATCTCCTTAGCCCCTGCATCAAATACAGCCTTCATAAAGCTATTTCCATAATCGAAGAAATAAGTCCCCTTACTTGTAAGCTTTTTAATAAGTTCAAACTGTCTAACAAGTGATTTATTTACTAGTTCAATAAATTTAGCCTTATCAGATTTTAATAGCTCTGTTCTCTCTTCAAAGGTTAATCCCTGAGGACAATATCCTCCATCATATGGTGCATGACATGAAGTTTGGTCTGATAACAGTTCTATATGAATATTATTGTCTACTGCATACTCAAGCAAATCTACTATGTTTCCATGATAAGCTATTGAAATAGACTCTTTCTTTTTCATATATTCAGCTGTCCAAGCAAAGACTTCTTTTAAATCGTTTGAAGCTCTGCTTATCCATCCTTGATCAAGTCTTGTTTGGATTCTTGAATAATCCACCTCTGCAATTATGCCCACGCCATTTGCTATCTCTACAGCCTTACCTTGAGCTCCACTCATACCGCCTAAGCCTGAAGATACAAATACATGTCCTCTTAAATCTCCATCTTTCGCTACGCCAAGTTTTATTCTACCTGCATTTAATATAGTATTGAAGGTTCCATGAACTATTCCCTGTGGTCCTATATACATCCATCCACCTGCAGTCATCTGTCCATAATTAGCTACTCCCATAGCCTGTGCTTTATTCCAATGATCCTGATCATCAAACATTCCCACCATAAGAGCATTAGTTATTATTACTCTTGGACTCCCCTTAGTAGATTTAAAGAGTCCAACTGGATGTCCAGAAGCAACTACTAGAGTCTGTTCATCTGTCAAAGCTTCTAAGTATTTTTTAATCAATCTATATTGCATCCAGTTTTGACAAACCTGACCTGTTTCTCCATAGGTAACTAATTCATAAGGATAAAGAGCCACATCAAAGTCAAGATTGTTATCAATCATAACCTGAAATGCCTTGCCTTCTATACAATTACTCTTGTATTCTTTTAAAGGTTTCCCTTTAATATTACCTTCAGGCCTAAAACGATATCCATATATTCTTCCCCTAGTCATTAGCTCATCTAAAAACTCTGGTGCCAGTTCTTCATGCAGCTCCTTAGGTATATACCTTAATGCATTCTTAAGAGCTATCTCAGTTTCTCTTTTGGTCAAAGTAAGCTCTCTCTTTGGGGCCCTTCTTATGCCATTTACGAACTCAGGCATTGGTGGCAGCTGATTGTCAAGCTTAATAGTCATTGCCTTAGAGACATCAAAATTATTAACCATACTAATCCTCCTCCTTTAATTTAATTCTCCTATACTTTCTTCTACTTTTTCAATGATGATATTTGATTTTAGTAGAGATTCACATTTATTTATATCTATATACATTACCCTGTCATCCTCAAGTTTAGATACTTCTTTTCTCACTAGTTCATAGGCTACCAAAGTACCCTTACCTAAGCCTTTGTTTCCCCTTAGATCTATGGCTTGACATGCTGCTAAAATTTCCATTGATAATACTTTCCTTGCATTATCCAATATATTTCTTGCTTTTCTGGCAGCAATAGTACCCATAGATACATGATCCTCTTGGTTTGCAGAAGAAGGTATAGAATCTACACTTGCAGGATGTGAAAGTACTTTATTCTCTGAAACTAGTGATGCAGCGGAATATTGAACTATCATAAAACCTGAGTTTAAACCACCCTTCTCAACTAAAAATGCTGGTAATTCACTTAATGCAGGGTTTACTAATCTTTCCAATCTTCTTTCAGAAACATTTGCTAGTTCAGCTAATGCTATACCTAAGAAATCAAAGCTTAAAGCCATGGGCTGCCCATGAAAATTTCCTCCTGAAATTACTTTATCCTCATGTCTGAATATTAAAGGATTATCTGTTGCTGAGTTGATCTCAATCTCCACTTTTTCCTTTACATATTCAATGGCATCCTTACTAGCTCCATGAATTTGAGGAAGACATCTTAATACATACGCATCTTGGACTCTAATTTCCCCTTGTTCTGTAGTCATGTTGCTATCCTGTAAAACCCTCAATAGGTTTCTTGCAGTATTTATTTGTCCTTGATGAGGTCTTACCCTGTGAACATTTTCATCAAAGGCTGTTACAATTCCACATAATGCTTCTACAGTTAATCCAGCTATAATATCCGACATCTTGCTTAGGTTCATTGCATCATATACAGTAAGTGCGCCAATTGCAGTCATTACCTGTGTACCATTTATTAAAGCCAAGCCTTCCTTAGATGTAAGCTCTATGGTAGGAATATTGGCCAATTCCATAGCTTTCTTTCCTGACATTCTAGCACCATTATAAAACGCTTCTCCTTCTCCTAACATTACAAGTACAATATGGGAAAGAGGTGCGAGGTCCCCGCTTGAACCAAGGGATCCCTTTTCAGGTATTACTGGATGTACTCCTTTATTAACCATTTCTATAAGTATGTTTAAAGTCTCAAGCCTTATGCCTGAATATCCCTTTGCTAATGCATTTGCTCTTAAAAGCATGACTCCTCTTACTATCTCCTCATCCAGCGGCTCTCCTACTCCGCAAGAATGGCTGATTATTAGATTTCTTTGAAGGGTCTTAGCTTCATCCTTTGAAATAACAACATCACTAAACTTACCAAAACCTGTAGTAATTCCATATACCACTTTTTCATTGTTTACATACTGCTCTACTACTTCTCTTGACTTAACAACATTATCCATAGCATTAGCAGATAGTTCAACCTGATAATTATTTCTACATACATTAACTACATCCTCTATTTTGAGGCTATTCCCATCTATGACTACCTTTCCCACAATATCGCTCCTTCTCATAATTATGATTTGTTTAATTATCTATTCTTTAATTATACAAAAAATCCTGCCACATTTCAAAAAAATTTTAAGCCTTCAACAAATTTTAGTAATGTATAGCTGTAACTCATTAAAGCGATAAGATCATAAAAAAACACCCCTATACTATAGGGGCTTACTTAAACTGTAGCTTTTTAAGGGTGTATATATTCTCTTTCCATCCATCAACTGACTTTCTATAAAGGAAATTTTGCTTAAAGCAAAAGAAAATTTGCAGTCTTCCTTCAATATTTCTCTAGCTGTATTAAAGTTATCTTTTAGTACTATATTTCTTCCCAATGTTATATGAGGATTAAAATTTCTTTTTTCTCTTTCATATCCTAATTTAAACATGCTTTCTTCAATATCAGTATTCAACTTCTGCAAAGCTTTTATTTCTCCCTTTAAACCTAACCATAATACCCTTATCTCTGTATTTCCGGGGAAAAAGCCTATATCGTCTAAAGATAAATTTACAGCATTGGAAGAATCTAAAGTATTTGAAAGCTGTTCTTCAATTTTTTCACATTGTTCAATAGTCGTATCTCCAAGAAATTTTAGAGTAAGGTGAAAGTTATCTATATGAGTCCATCTTCCTTTTGTAGAAAGTTTTTTTAGCTTGTCTTGAATTAGAGAAATCCTTGTTTTTAAGATATTATCAAACTCAAAAGCAATAAAAGTCCTCATATTAACACCACCAATTACACATTATAATATAGTACTACAAATATTATAGATATAACAATATTAACAAATCCAATAATAGATAATGTCTTCGAAAGAAATTTGAGCGCTAATTTTGCCTTTATAACATCACCTTCATTTTCGTTACCTGGTTTTGTTATTGATCTCTTGTGTACTATCCAGGCAAAGGTTCTTGTCAAAGCTCCTGCAATCAATAATACAATTCCTGCTATAAAAAAATAGTCACTTATAATCTTGCTATTAACAAGACTGCCGTGTTTAATAAAGGCAACTAAAAATATAATTATTATTAAGGAACTCGCAGCTATAGTTAATCTTTTAACATTTTTCTTTTCTAGAATATATTGCGCATTATTCCTGCTATCTTTATCTGCCATATTGACACCTCGCAACAAAAGCAGCTAGCTGCCTTAATAGTCTATATTTTAGCACAACTTTCTCTTTTCTGTATTTGAAATGGAAGAAATATAGTGTCATTGTCATTGCTTTCCTTCTTAATCTCTTTAATTATTCTTCTAATGGCCACAGCCCCAATATCATAAAACGGTTCTTTAATTGTGGTTAGTCTAGGTCTAAACATAGAAGCCATTTTTATATCTCCATATCCAGCTACAGATATGTCATTAGGAACTTTAATATTATTATCATATAGATAATTTAATACACCAATAGCTAACTCGTCATGACTACAGAATATTGCAGTAATATCATTATTGTGTCCTATGATATCTCTGCATACCTCATATCCATCATCTATGCCTCTACCCTTAGCATAAAATATGTTCTCTTCAAATCCTTCATTTTCTAAGATAGCTTTTTTATAGCCCTCTACCTTCAATAGCTCTAAAGAATGATCTTCCTTGCTAGATGATATGTAGGCTATATTTTCATGCCCTAGATTAATCAAATAATTAGTCATCTCATAAGTCGCTTCTAAGCTGTTTATAGCTACAGTAGGAAAATCAGCAGTATAAAAATATCTATTTAGATAAACAAAAGGTATTTTAAACTCTTTTATTTGCTTATCTATTTCGCTATTTAGTGAATCTGAAACCATTATTATACCTTCTACTTGTTTTCTGCTTAGAAGCTGTATAAATTTGAGCTCCGTAGCTTTGTCTCCATATGTGCTGCAAAGGAGAATATCATAGTCGTACATTTTTCCGACTTCTTCTATTCCTCTTACTAGCTGTGCAATATATGCATCTCCTAAATCCGTAACTATTACTCCTATTAAAAATGATTTTTTAGTTACGAGTGTTCTAGCTATTTCATTTGGTTTATATCCTAATTCATTAATAACCTCTAAAACTTTTTGTCTTATTTCTGTACTTACAGGTTTAGAGTTATTAATAACTCTAGAAACTGTAGATATAGATACACCTGCCATTTTAGCTACGTCCTTAATTGTTGCAGTCATAATCCCACTCCTTCAATTTTCATTTCTATTTTTTTTATTATATCATAGATAGCAAATATATATGTAATAGCAGCTATACTACAACATAGCTGCTATTATACCTCCTATAGTGTTTACAAAGTTATAACTATTATAATCAAATTCTTTCTCTTTAATTGGAACTGTTATATGGAGCACTCCTTTAACTACCCCACTATTAATAAGCGGAACTACTATAACAGATTGCCAGTTTGGTTTTCCTGAAATAAGATCTATTTCTCTTATATCTTCCCAATCAATAAAAAATTCTCCATTTTGCTCATTAATAGCTTTGCATATTATTTCATTATTATACTCTATATTCTCAATCCAAGAATCAGAAAACCTAAGTCTGCCATAAGTTTTATTAACTTTATTATCTTCATCTAATGCAATAAGAATACCTTGTTCGGCCTCTAAAATTTCAATCATTCTTCCAAGAGCTTTAAATATCTTATCCTCTTTATCCATTTTCTCCTTAATTAACCCAATTATCTCTACTATTACCAAACCAATCCTTTGATCCTTAACAGTGTTTCCAGAAATTATTCCTGCTAATTTGTCCAATCTTTTCTTTAGCTGGCCTATATCATTACTCCAAACAATGCTTCTATTTCTGCCTGTTTCTTTTGCTACATATGATGCTTGATCTGCCTTTTCAATAAGCTCATCTTCAGTCTGTCCATGTTCAGGAAAAGATGATATCCCTAAACTAATTGTAATAGGATAACTTTCATTAATCAAGTTAGATTTTTCTACGGTTTTCCTTATCTTTTCAGCAACAGCTTCTCCCTCTTTTATTGTTGTATTAGGTAGAATAACGATAAACTCTTCTCCTCCATACCTACCTACTATATCTGATTTTCTTACATTTTCCAAAATAATATTACCTATCTTACCTAGTACTACATCTCCTTTTCTATGTCCAAAAGTATCATTTACATTTTTAAATTTATCTATATCTATCATAATAACAGAAAATTTTTTCCCATCTCTTCTAGCCATTGATATATAATCCTTAAAAGTGCTGTCAAAGTATTTACGGGTAAATACTCCTGTCAATTTATCTATTGAAGAAACTATTTTAAGAATATAATTATCAATATTAATAGAAATAAGGTGAGAAAGGGCATCAATGAGTTTATATCTTTTACTGTCAAATTTATTAAATAGCTTATCTGTATCTAGATAAAGATATCCAATTATATTCTCTCGATTACTAGTCTTGCTTTTCTTCCTCCTATCAGGAATATTTACTGTGTATTCTGATGGCTGCAACTTAAATATAGGCATACATATCATTGCCTTTATACTATCATCTATATTTAACAGCTCATCGAGTCCCTTATTCCCGAAAGATTTATTGACCATAATTCCCTTGTTTTTTTGCATAATTTCAGATATGATAAGTTCTTTATCAGGTATAAAGTCATCCTGTGATGTAGATGCTGCCGTAATCAACTGGTCTGATTCATAATCATGTACAAAAATCAATCCTCTGCTTGCAAATGTCTTACTAACTGCATAATTAAGTATGGCGTTCAGATTATGCATATAATTGTTATCTAATTGTAAAATTAACTCCTCAAAGCTCTTGGCTATTTCCTTTTCAGGTTCTATATCTTCTTTATACTCAATATTGAAAATATCTTCACTAAATAAGTCAACTATATTTTTAATATTGAAAAAATCCTCTAGTTTAATATTTTCATTAAAATCAATAGGTTTACTATGAAATATTTCATTTCCTTTTACAACTGAAACTACTTTTCTAAGCTTATCTAAAACCGTTGAGGCTCTATTTTTATTTATAAAGGTAATTTGCAGACTTTTATCAGGTATTTTTTTCGCTATTCCATATAACAAATCTAATGCAGTCAAATAATGATTTACCGATTTATAGTACTGAGCATTATCAAAGCATATGTCTCCGAGCTCGACATTAGTGAAAAATTCTATTTCATAAAAGCCCTTGTTGTTTGCTTTGGCAGAAATACTAGATAAAATATTATAATCCTTACTCAATTTGCCTTTAAGCATAGATTTTAATAAATCTAAATAATCAGTGGTGAAAGTGTCTTTTAATTCATCATCCTCTAAAAGCAACTCTCCTGCAAGCTCAATATCACCAAACAATATTGATGTATGGGCCAGTGTTAATAGACCTTTTCTTCTTTCACCAAAATATTTGCTTAATTTGTACTGGCCTCTTATTCCATCTATGTCTTTCTTCTTTACATTTCCATCCATCCAATATTTTAACAGCACTCTTTTAAGCCTAGAATCAAGTATGATTATATTTTCACTCTGACCGCTATTAAGTATCTTATTTGAATATCTAAGAGCTTCATCATAATTACCAAGAGTCAAATAAAAATTACTTAAAAAATAATAATATCTAGAAATATTTTGATCTTCAACAAAGCCTTCATTAAAGGTTCTGTTTACTTTTTCGTAATAACTGTAGCATTTATCAAATTTCCCAATAAACAAATATACTAGACCAAGATTTATCTGAGACAAAAACAATGAGTTCTCATCTTCAATATCCTTGCATATACTTTCCATTCTTCCAATATACTCCTGAGCTTTTTCATAATTATTGGTTCTTATATATAGCTCCCCGATATTGTTAAGAAAAGTTGCTTCGCTTTCCAAGGATTGAAATTTTCTAGAAATTTCAATACCTTCTTTATAATAACTCATAGCAATGTCTATATCGTCAAGGAAATCAGAGTATATATATCCAATATTGTTTAAAGCTCTAGTAGATTCTACATAATCCCCAGATTTATTAAAATAGTCAAAACTAATTACAAAATATTCTTTTGCTAAATCTATTTGACCAGTAAATACTTTTGTTATACCCATTTGATTATAAAAATGACCTATATATAAATCAAAGCCATGCTTAGTAGCAATATCTAAATATTGGCCTACACTTTCAAAAACCTTGTCGTACTCTCCTTTTGATATACCTATTCTATATATTATTCTTACTGATTCTAGTAATTCTTCAGTGTATCCATTTTTCTCAGCTATGGCTTTTGCTTCTTCCGCATATTTTTTAGATAAATCTATATCATATTTTCTATAATAAGCAGCAGATAAACCATTGTTACAAATAGCTATATATTTTTTTTCATTAAGTTTTATAGCAATTTTCAATCCTTCTTCATAACTACATATGGATTTCCCTGTCATACCCTGAAGCAAATATAGATTGCCTAGATTAGACAATACCTCAAGCATGTCCTTATCTTCTCTATTCTTCATAAGATCGTAGGCTTTTTCCCAAAGATGTACACATTGAATATTCCCTACTAAGCCTCTCATTTTTTTTGCATTTAATATGGTTTGTTTAACAGCCTTGTCGTCCTGCATAGACATGTTATAGTGATAAATTAACTCATCAATGTTTCCTCTATCCTGCTGCAAATAAATATTTTCTAAAATTTCTGCTGCCTTTCTATGAAACTTATGCTTTTCGTCATCTGATAGATCGCTATAGATAAACGACTTTATATGTCTGTTATAGAAATCATAAGTAAAACCCCAGTCTTCGACTCTTTCATCTAAAATTTTCATAGTAACAAGTTTATCTATTAGAGCATCAGTATCTATACTATTACCCTCAGCAATTTTCTTTATGATGTTTTTGGAAACAGAAGTGTTAAATATGGAAATATATTTAACTACCTCGAGTAGCTCCTTATCTAGAAGCTTAACCTGCCTTTTTATTGCATCACCAATATTAGGCGGAATATACAAGCTTGTATAGTTTTGTGTTGGCACATCCCAATTCCCATTTTTATTTATAAAAAGTTCACCTGTTGCTACAAGGTTTTTAATAGCTTCCTCTATATGCCCAGGATTACCTAAAGTATCATTCATCACTCTAGTAGAAAAGTTAATTGGTTTATAACTTATTCCAAGAATCTTTTTTATTAATATTGAGGTCTCATCTAGATTTAGACGTAAAAGTCTATGTTCATAGATTTTCTTTAAGTTTATCCAGCTATTCACAGTATCACTAAGGGCTTTCTTCTTCTTTAACAAATCCTTATCATATGAAACAATCAGTACTAAAGGAGTTTGTTCACTGCTATTTATCAGATAATTCATCAAATTAATTGTTTCAATGTCACAATTGTGAAGATCATCTATTATCACATAGGTTGGAGTGTTTTTCACATTTTCAACAATAAATTTTGTTATTCTATCATATAATCTAAACCTCTCCTTAGTTCCACTTAACATAGAAGAAGGTTTTATATCTTTCGATTCTGATATTTCTGGTATTATCTTAACAAGCTCGCTCCCATATATGTCAATAAGCCTGCTGTCACAATCCTTTAGCATGCTCTTAAGTACTCTTATTATAGGTCCTAGTTCTTTAATGCTTGAATCCGAAATTGACGTATGATAGACAGATCTTCCATTCATTTTAAGTCTATATGCTAATTCCTTTAAAAGCCTTGTCTTGCCTATGCCTTCCTCACCTGTAAAGGATATTAACTGTCTATCTAGAAGGCGAAGATCAAGCTTGCTATCATTGTTTAAAATCTCATTGATTTCTTTGTCCCTTCCGATAATCCGGCTTCCAAAAATTAATACATTTCTTTCTTCCGTCAGGTTAAGCACATAATTCTGTTCAAAAATATAGTTTAATTTTTCTGCTATTTCACTAATATTTTTAATTCTCGAATCATAATCCCTATCGATTAATTTTGTGACCAAATCAATTACACTGCTTCTTTGACTCTCGTTAATGTCCAAATAATTTGCAATTTTACAGTCCTTCTCATCAGCAACACATGTGCTTCCAGACAACATAGCCTTAAGCACCATGCCAATTGAATAAATGTCAGACCCAACTCCAATATTATTTTGCTTCATCCTTACCTCTGGAGCAGTAAATATATTATATTCCTCATCATAGAAGTTTTTTATTATTCTTTCATTTATTGTTGCAAAGTCAATTAACTTAATACTGAAATTGCTATTATCATCAACAACAAAAATATTGTCAAGGTTAATATATTTGTATGTATAGCCTCTAAAAGTCATATATGATGTAAGCTCTAAAAGCTGATATATAACAGATAATATCTGTCCAACATTCATTTTACCTATATAATTTCTAAGCCTAGTTCCTTTAATAAAATCAATTGTATAAAAAAATTGTTTTACATTTATAGATTTATTATCAATTGAACTTACAATATCAAAGCTATAACTTGGAATAATGCATTTATGTCTTAGACTTCTTAATTCAATAAAGGTATCAGTAAATTCTTTAAAAAGGGAATAATTGGTGCTGTCATTGCTGAACAGCTTTAATAATAGCTCTTCATTATCGTTCCATAAGTCATATACAACGTATATAGTACTATGGTCATATACCCTATATATTTTTTTTATTCTATACCTATTATTGATTAATTGCATATCCTTTCCCCCGTGCCCTGTAAGTTATTTCCCATAATTTTCCTATATTAGGAAATATATTTTCATTCCATTATATCATAAATATGAAATATTTTTAACATATAATTAACAATTTCTAAAGTTAATAATCTTATTATTCACAAATTAAATAAATAAAAGATGAAGCAATAAACTTCATCTTTTATTATATATTATACATTTATATATTTCCACTTTCCGCCTTTAAATATAAAGAAGTATAAAATACCCCTAGCTATTAGGTCTATACTCATGGCAATCCAAGCACCCAATAGACCCCAGTTAAAAGTTACCACAAATATGTAAGTAAACACTAATCTAATACCCCATATTCCTATAAGAGTTATTGCCATAACTCGTCTAGTATCTCCAGCACCTCTCAAGGCTCCAGAAAAACCCATGACAGCAGCTAAAAATGGTTGAGATATTGCCACAACCCTTAAGCATACTCTTGCCATGCTTAGGATTTCTTTATCCTTCGTAAAAATCATAAGAAAATAGTCTGGCCATATAAAGAAAAATACTCCTACAACTGCCATTAGAATTGCGCCCATTTTAACCGCAATAAGCCCACTTTTTTCTGCTAATTTAGGCTTTTCTGCTCCTAAGTACTGTCCTACCAGTGTGGTCGCTGCTAAAGCAAAACCAAAGCCAGCATTAAAGGATAAAGATTCTGCTGTCATAGTTATCCTATGAGCTGCAAATGTAACAGTACCTAATGACGATACTATTCTACTAAATAGAAGCTGACCAAATCTCATAAGAAACTGCTCCACGGCAGCTGGGATACCTATATTAAAAATTCTTTTTATAATATGAGTATCTATTTTTAATCTTTCTTTAAAATTAATTCTTAAGAATTTACTTCCTTTTATAAGAATTATCATTATTATTATAAATCCGACAAATCTTGAAAAGGTAGTTGCAATACCTGCTCCATCTACTCCCCAACCAGCTCCTGGAACAAATAATGATATGCTTTTATTTATAAAAGGAATATTCATGTTAACAGTTCTGCTCTCATAAATCAGAAAAAAGTTTCCTACAATATTGACTATATTTGAAAGTCCATTTATGTACATAGGGGTTTTAGTATCCCCTCCCCCACGTAGTACTCCATTCATTACCATAGTTACTATCATAAAGGGAAGTCCCCAAGCATTTATCCTAAAATAGGAAGCAGATATAGGCACTACGTCTGGCTCAGCTCCCATTAGCTTTACAATAGGAGTAGCAAGGGATAATCCAAGAACTACGAATATAGCAGACATGATTACACTTAAGATTAGGGATTGCTTAGCTACATTATTAGCTTCATCTTGCTTTTTTGCTCCTATAGCTCTAGCAACTAATGCTGTAGTACCAACACTTATAGAAGCAAAAAAAGACATGGCTGTCATCATTGGCATATCACTTAGTCCTACTGCTGCTATTGCTGCAGCTCCTAAGCTTCCAACCATTGACATATCTGCAAAGCCTAAAAGTGTCTGCATTAGCATTTCTCCAATAGCAGGCAGTGCTAGCTTTAAGGTTGATTTTTCTAAATTCGACTCAGGCAATTCATTATCTTTTACTTCCACTGCTTCATTAGTCACTTTTATCAATCCCCCTTACTAGTTTTCAGTCATTGCCTCGTACAAATATTTAAGGTTCTTTAGTAGAACATCCTTATCATTATCACTTAAACCAGATAATTTTTCAGACAAGTATTCTCTTCTTTTTTCTAATACTTGCTTTACGATATCGTGACCCTTAGGTTGAGCTATTAATCTAACAACTCTTTTATCCTGTTCATCCTTTTCTCTTATAACTAGCTCACTTTTTTCCATTCTGTCTATTAGATCCGTAATAGTACTGCAAGCTAAAGACATCCTTTGACTTAATTCTCCTATAGTAAGCTGTTTATTGCTCACAAGATATTGAAGAGCAATAAACTGAGGATCTGTAATATTAATATCATTTAGTATTTCTCTACCTTTTTTTCTAATAATCCAATCAACTTTTCTTAGATATTTTTCTATTAGCGCAACATTGTTCTCAACTTCGTTTTGGCCCATCATTTCACCTCCCAATATGTTTCGCCTCACTAAATATATTAACTTATAATAAGTATTTAGTCAATCTATCAATATAATATAATAAAATATTAGGTCAATAACCTTATTTATCTATAAATATCTCTTGTTTTTTAGCCACACTTTAGCCTTTGTTAAGTATTTTTTGTGCAGAAAATTAAATTATATATGAGTAATTAATTTTAAAAAGGGTTTAGTAAATTTTGCTAGAATATATAATATTTAATGATATAATACAATATGAAGACAATTATGAAAGGGGGGCTGAAGTGAAAACCGTACATATAAAGAACAAAAAAGCAAAAACTGTTTCATTGCTCATAATTCCCCATTCTAAGGAGATAAGTCAAATAAATATAGCAACTTGGATTCCAAAGTTTTCCATATGTTTAATTATGATGGTTTTATTAGTGTCTGGATATCTGAGCTTTAACCTATATACTTCTTATAATATTCTAAAACAGGACTACAGTGAAAAAAGTCATAAATTAGAAACACTAGAAGTGGCAAATCAACAGCAAAGACTAGAAATAGAAAATCTAAGATCTATGTCAGCCGAAGTTCAAGAGAAGCTAGATACAATAGATGATCTACAGGAAATTGTAAAGGGTCTAGTTGGTCTTGAAGATACTTCTGAAAAAACGTCAAAAGATAAAGAGCAAAGTTCAAGTAGTCTTCCCTCTAGAGGTGGTCCAGGCCTAAGAGGAAATTACTCTACTAAAAGTAATTTTGAGTCTCAAATAAAAGAATTATCTTCTCTATTAGACAAAAGTTCTGAGGAGTTAAGCTCTCTTATTAATGATGTTGAGGCAAAACTAAAATATTTAGATGCTAAACCTAATTTAATGCCAACTACAGGAAAGATTACGTCTGGATTTGGCTATAGAAAAAATCCTTTTGGGAGAGGCAGAGAGTTTCACAATGGATTAGACATAGCAAATAATTCAGGCACAAAGATAAAAGCTGCAGGAAGTGGAGTTGTAACTTTTGCAGGATATAATTCTAGTTATGGAAGATATGTAATGATAAGTCATGGATATGGTTATCAGTCAGTATATGGACATAATAGAAAAATACTTGTAAAGGTTGGAGACAAGGTTGAAAAGGGACAAATCATCAGTGAAATGGGAAGCTCTGGTAGAAGTACTGGCCCTCACCTTCACTTTGAAGTAAGATTAAACGGAAATCCAGTAGATCCAGTAAAAGTAATAGATAATATGGATTAGCTATATTTTTGGGGGGATAAATATGTTTAAAAAAAGTCAGGAAAATATAGGTAAGATTGATACCTTAATTGGCAAAAACACTAAACTAAATGGTAAAATTGAAGCTAAAGGAACTATTAGAGTAGATGGCGAGCTAGATGGAGATATAGTAGTTGATGGAAATGTTCATATAGGAGTAGACGGTAAAATTACAGGAAATATTGAAGGTAACAGCATATTCGTATCTGGAACAGTATATGGAAACATTAAGTGCAATGAGCATCTCAGACTAGGTAACACTGCAAAGCTATTTGGTGATGTAGAAGTAAACACTTTAATAATAGATGAGAATGCTGTTTTTGAAGGCAAATGCAAAATGGAAAATATAAATAATGGTACCATAATGGACAAAGAAACAAATGAATAATAGTAGCAAGGAGCCTAATAGGCTCCTTTTTAATTAAATATTCTAAAGCTTCTAGGTACAACTTGAAAAGTTGCTGGGAGAAGTCCACCATATTCCCCATCAATATCTACCTGTACCTCATCTTCAGTTTCAATAGTTATCTTTTTGGTTTTAAAATACTCAACATTCGGATGATTTACATGTTCACCTTTTAATATATTTAAGAAAATCGATAATGCATCCTGTATTTCAGATTTTCTGATTATAATACAATCCAGTAATCCATCTTCTACTTGAGCCTTTGGAGCTAGCATTCTAAATCCACCAATAGATGAGCTGTTAGATACTAAAAACAGAAATATTTCTTCTTCTGAAGAATATTCATCACTGCTTATCCTAACATTTATTCCATTAAACATTTGCTTAGGTATTTCTCTAAGTCCTTCTAAGTAGTAAGCCATTCTTCCTAAAACATTTTTACTTTCAGCGGGTACTTGATGGGCTACATTAGTTAAAAAACCTCCGGCAGCCACATTTACAAAATACTTATCTCCCCAACTTCCTAAATCTACATCTAATGTGTTCTCATTCATTATCATTTCGCAGAATTCCTTTGGCTCCTTGGGTAATCCCATATAATTAGCAAAATCATTCACAGTGCCAGCAGCTAAAATAGCAACTGGTACTTTTCTTCCCCCTATTACAATCCCCGCTGCAACCTCATTTACAGTACCGTCTCCTCCACAAACCACTATAGCATCCCAGTCTTCTTTGCAGCATTGTATAGTTTCGTACGTGGCATCGTCCTTTTTTTGAGTTGCTACCTTTCCTACTAGATAACCATTATCCAAAAGTATTCTACATATTGAATCTATCCTCTTTTGAATAATCTGTCTACCGGAAGAAGGATTATAAATTACTTTTATTTTCTTCATAAAGTTCACCTTTCTCAGTTTAATTTCATAAGGTCAATAAAATAATTGCTATCTCTTATATTATATAATAATACATTATTCATATAATTTCCATTAGTCTGATTTCCAAACCTTCTTTAACTATAAAAAGTAAAAGTGAAAGCAGCTCAAAAAATAAAATGGTAATTTATCATTACGTTAATTGGCATTTTCAATATCCTTATTTTCAGTAGCTTTAGGCTTAGTCAAAAAAACAAATATAAAAGCCAATACAAATGAAAGAGAGGATAATATAAACATAAATCCAAAGCCTACAATATCAACAAAAAAACCAAACATTAAAGGTCCAAGTATGGCTGCTAAGGATGAAAAGAAATAATAAAGACCTGTATAAGTACCAATTTTATCTTCTGTCGTACACTCAACTACCATGGGATAAGAATTTATGTTTATTAATGACCAGAAAAATCCTCCTATTCCCATGAGAATCATCATTATTATATTAAATGGCAATGAAAAAAATGTAGTAGTGGACCTAATAGTAGATAATATGAGGAATACAATTACCAATCCTGTTATACCCATTAGAATTGTTCTTTTTTTCCCTACTTTTGAAGCAATAAATCCACTTGGAATGGCAAATGCTAAAAATATTCCTGCAAAGCTACTCATAATTATTGAGCCTGTTTTCTCCGTTGTTCCTAAAAAGTAGACACTATAATTACTAAAGGTAGCCTCAACCCCTTGGTATGCAACGAACCAAAAGAAAATTGCACACAATATGTAAAGGGCTGTTTTGTCTTCACTTTTTATTACATCAGATAATGCACCAAATATATTAACCCTATCCTCTTTACTAACAACACCTTTATCAGGCTCCTTGATAAATTTAAAAAGAAGAAATAGAGATAATATCATAAGTACTGAAGTTGCTATGAATAACAGGTATTTATTATATTCATACACAAATGCCCCTACAAATAAAACTAGTACAGATGCTAATCCACCCATAAAATTTATAACCCCATTAGCCTTACTCCTAAGAGGTGCCGGTGTAATGTCAGGCATCAGAGCTATTGTAGGTGCTCTGTATATGGACATTGATAGGTTTAAGAAAAACAGAATAATAACTATACTTAAAAAACTTGTGTAAAAAGGCAATGCACTAAATAATACAGCTGATATTGGTATTCCTATAAGTAAAAAAGGCATTCTTCTGCCAAATCTAGTCCTAGTGTTGTCGCTCATAGCTCCAATTACAGGAATTAAGGATACAGCCAGAATATTATCAAATGTCATTATTGCATTTATCCAAAACTGACTATCAATAAAGTCTCTTAAGAATAATGGAACATAAAAATTATAAAGCGACCACACTAAACTAATTACAAAAAATCCAAGACCTAGTATAAAGGTCTTCTTATAGTTAAGTTTCATCTAATTCCCCCCTGTATTATCTCGTATTTTCACTGCTCTATCAGGATAATTGGTTATAATGCCATTTACTTCAAGATTGAGTAATGCGGAAATATATCTTTCATCATCAACAGTAAATGGATTTAGCATTATTCCATTTTCAAAGCAGCCTTTTATGAGCTCAGGCACCAATAAATTGTAAAAAAGTGGATGTAAAGCATCTGCATTTATTCTTTTTGCATATATCCAAGGCTCCACTAAACCAGCCATATATAAGGCTCCTGTCTTAATTTGAGAATTTATTCTTTTTACTTCCGTTAAGCTATAGTGATTAAATGAAGATATTATTACCTTTTCTTCCATTCCATAATCTGCAATCATTTCAATTGTCTTTTTCTCTATTCCTGCATATAGTATTGGAGCATTCTTTAACTCTATATTCAGTAAAATATTGCTGTCCTTTATAAGTTCTAAAACCTCTCTCAATTCCGGTATCTTTTCTCCCCTAAATTCTTCTCCAAACCAGCTTCCCGCATCAAGTTCTCTTATTTCTTCCAAAGTGAAATCCTTTATGAATCCTTTTCCATTTGTTGTTCTATCTACTCTTTCATCATGACATACAACTAAAGCGCCATCCTTTGTCATATGTGCATCTAATTCTATTCCATCTGATTTCATCTCTAAAGCTTTCATAAATGACACCATCGTATTTTCAGGCGCATATGCAGAAGCTCCTCTGTGTGCAATGATTAATGTATTGATAACAATCCCTCCTTCCATTAATTATATTCTGGATTTCTAATTTATTTACAAAAATAAAACATCTTTATTAACTGCTTCTCAGATGTCTTAACTTAATATAACTATTTCTTCATGTTTATGTTTTTTCCTTCAATAATAATAATTTATTTTGTCTCATCATCTCAGTCTAGCAGAGCAAATTTATCTGTTCGTTATCATAAAAAAAGGACATTTAAGTCCTTTTTCATCTATTTTAAGCCTTCATATTTGTCTATCATAGCTTGCATCTTACTTGCCTGAAATCCTGATTCTTCTGCAAATTGTTTAAATGCATTTCTAATTTCATTGTCGTCAGTTTGTTTTGAAAACATTTCATAATCTCTTACCATTTCTTGCGCATCTAAAAGCTTCTTTTTCAATATATCCATGTCATTCATTTCCATACTTTTTCACCTCCCATAAATAAATTGTTTGTTATATAAACAATTTCATTAGCCTTAGTTTCTAACATACCTAAAAAAATATTCATACTGTTTCCTTACAAATCGAATTGAAAATATTTTTTATTTTGCAGAAGGTATAATATTTTGAGTGTCGAAATAATTATAGTGATCATTTCTGTAACACTAAGGAGGCATAGTATGCATAATTTCAAAACTTTAAAAGAATTTTTCATCAAACATAAGTGGAAGTATGTACTAGGTATTATGTGGCTTTTAATAGTTGACTTAGTTCAGCTATTGGTACCTCAAATATTTAGGGTAATTACGGATTCACTTGAAAAGGGAACATTAACACGCCAAAATCTTATAAAATATTCAGCTTACATAATTCTAACTGGACTTATCATTGGCGTAGGTAGGTATTTTTGGAGAATATACATTAATAAAACATCAAGACAACTGGAATATTACATAAGAAACAAACTATTTCATCATCTCCAAACACTTTCCACTAACTACTTTAATAATCATAAAACAGGAGACTTAATGGCCCATGCAACAAATGATATAAATGCAGTAAGAATGGCTTTGGGTCCTGGTATTGTAATGATAACCGATGCCTTCTTCATAACTATATCAGCCATATATGCAATGATAGGGACTGCAAATTTAAAGCTCACTTTAATATCACTTATACCATTACCTTTTTTAGCCTTTTTAGTTATGAAATTTGGTAAAATGATACATGGTAAATTTAAAGATGTACAAGATGCATTTTCAAAATTAACTGACAGCGTTCAAGAAAATTTTGCAGGAGTAAGGGTAATTAAATCCTTTGTTCAAGAAGAAAAAGAAATTGATAAATTCACAGATTCAAATGAGCATAACTTTAAAATGAATATGAGTCTAATTAAAGTATGGGGAATGTTTTCACCATTGATTCAATTTATATCTGCCTTAAGCTTTCTAATATTAATATGGTATGGTGGAATATCAGTAATAAATAATGAAATTTCCTTAGGTGATTTTGTAGCACTTAATAGCTATCTAGGACTTCTAGTATGGCCCATAATGGCAATTGGTTGGGTAATAAATATGTTTCAAAGAGGGATCGCCTCAATGGAAAGATTAAATACAATATTTAATGAAAAGCCTGAAATTGTAGACAGCGAAAATGCCCTAAGTCTTACTGAAATAAATGGAGACTTAGAATATAACAATGTATCCTTTAAGTATCCTGGAAGTAACAACTATGCTTTGAAAAATATCAATATTAAAATTAAACAGGGAGACACTCTAGCTATCATTGGTAGAACAGGAAGCGGAAAAACAACATTAGTAAATCTATTAATTAGGCTTTTCGATATACAAGAAGGAGATATTTTAATAGATGGAGTTAATATCAGGGACGTTACACTTAAATCTTTAAGAGAAAATGTAGGTTATGTTCCACAAGAAAGCTTCCTTTTCTCCACAACTATTAAAGGAAATATAGGTTTTGCATTTGATGAAGAAGTGGAAGACGAAAGAATAGTAGAAGCTGCAAAGCTTTCAGAGCTTTATTCTAATATCCTAGATTTTCCTGAGCAGTTCGATACAATATTGGGAGAGAGAGGAGTTACCCTATCAGGAGGGCAAAAGCAGAGAACATCTATTGCTCGGGCAATAATTAAAAGCCCAGGCATATTGATACTTGACGATAGCTTATCTGCTGTAGATACTCAAACTGAAGAAAAAATTTTAGAAAATCTAAATGAAATTATGGAGTCTCGTACAACAATAATTATCTCCCACAGAATATCTACAATAAAGAATGCAAATGAGATAATTGTTCTAGATAATGGTGAAATTGCTCAAAGAGGTACTCATGATGAGCTTCTGGAAAATGAAGGTATTTATAAAAATATCTACGAAAAACAACTATTAGAAGATAGAATTCAAAATCTGTAATGGGGGGATTGGCAAATGACTAATTTTCATGAAGAAGAAACCTTAGGTAAAGCCTATGATTCCAAGCTTATGAAAAGGCTTCTTTCATATGCAAAACCATACTGGGTATATATCTTAATATGTATAGTCCTCCTTATAGCCGTAACTGCTGGTGATTTGGCGCGTCCATATATATTAAAATATGCAATAGATGATACTATAAGGGGTTATCTCAATCCAATGTATGTGCTTGATAAAAGCTCTGGCATGAAAGGCATTTTATATAAGGATAAAATATATGTTAGGGAAAATGAATTGTCCGATTCTGAAAAAGAAGTACTAAAAAATTCAGAAATGAAGACAATCCTTAAGGTAAATGGCAACTACTACCTAGTAAATGGCTATATAAAAAGTGATAATCATGATCCAGCTATAAGTGAACAAAATAATGAATATGTTTTAACAGTAGATAATGACAAATATACAGCAGATTTACTCTCAACAGAGGATTATAGATTGTTTAGAGAAAAGGATATAAAAAATCTTAAGATGGTTGGAATAATTTTTCTCGCAGTAATTGTCCTAAGCTTTGCTTTTAATTATGCTCAGGTTTTTATATTAAACTATACTAGCCAAAAGATTGTTTTCAATATAAGACAGGAGATTTTTTCACATTTGCAGAAAATGTCTCTTTCATATTTTGATAAAAATCCAGTAGGTAGACTTGTTACTAGAGTCACAAACGATACAGAAGCCTTAAATGAAATGTATTCTAGTGTACTAGTTACACTTTTTAAGGATTTATTTCTGTTAACAGGTATCATAGTTACTATGTTTAATATGAATGCTAAATTAGCTTTGTTTTCTTTTACTGTCTTGCCTTTTATAATTATTGCCTCAATTATTTTTAGGATAAATATTAGAAGAGTTTATAGGGCAGTAAGAGTAAGACTAGCTCGTATAAACTCATCCCTAAATGAAAATATAACTGGAATGAAGACAGTTCATATATTTAGCAAGGAAAACAAAAAGCTTAAAGAGTTTGACGAAATAAACAAAGATTATCTAAAGGCTGCCAATGAGGAAATTCAGCTATATGCTATATTCAGACCTGCTATAGAAATAATACGCTCTTTAGGCTTAACATTGATTATATGGATTGGTGGTAATAATGTTATAAATGGCGCCATAGAGTTTGGGGTATTATATGCATTCATAAATTATCTGCAAATGTTCTTTGAGCCTATATTGGATTTAACTGAAAAATATAATATTCTTCAATCTGCAATGGCCTCCTCTGAGAGAATTTTTATGATAATGGATACTGAGGAAGATATTAAAAATTCAGAACAACCAATACATCTAGATACTATAAAGGGTAAAATCGAATTCAAAAATGTATGGTTTGCATATGAAAAAGATAATTGGGTGCTTAGAGATGTAAGCTTCACCATAAACCCAGGAGAGGCTGTAGCCTTTGTTGGTGCAACGGGTGCAGGTAAAACTTCTATCATTAGCTTAATAAACAGGTTTTATGATATACAAAAAGGTCAAATATTAATTGATGGAATTGATATAAAAGACATGGATAAGTATCAATTAAGGAGACGAATAGGAATTGTCCTTCAAGATGTTTTCCTTTTTACAGGAACTATCAAGGATAATATTAGATTAAATAATGCAGATATATCTGATAAGGAAATCAAAGAAGTTGCTAAATATGTCAATGCAGACACTTTTATTGAAAAGCTTCCTAAGAAATATGAGGAACCTGTTATGGAAAGAGGTTCTACTCTCTCAGCAGGTCAAAGACAGCTTCTTGCATTTGCGAGAGCTTTAGCATTTAAGCCTGATATATTAGTATTAGATGAAGCTACCTCAAACATTGATACTGAGACAGAAATTCTTATCCAAGATGCTCTTGGTAAGATAGTTAAGGGAAGAACATCTATAGCTATAGCTCACAGGCTATCCACAATACAGCGTTCTGATAAGATAATTGTTCTCCATAAAGGACAAATAAGAGAAATTGGTTCTCATCAAGAATTGTTAAATAAAGGCGGTATGTACTACGAGCTTTATAAATTACAGTATAAAGAGGATTTTCAATTAGGAGAAAGCCTATAATCAGCATTTACTTTTTACAAAATATCTAGTAGAATAGGTAGCATGAATTTAATATTATTTATAGGAGTGGTTATAAATGTACGATTATCATGTCCATAGTAGCTTTTCTGGTGATTGCAAGTACTCTATGGAGGATATGGTAAAAGGCGCCTTAGAAAAAAACATTAAAGCTTTTTGCTTTACAGATCATATTGACTATGATTATGGCAATGATGAACTAGATTTTGTTTTCGATAAAGAGGATTACTTCAAGGAACTAAAAAGAATAAGGAGTAATTATAAAGGGCAGATAGATATTTTAAGCGGAATTGAACTAGGAATGCAGCCACATCTAGTTAGAAATATTCATGAGAAAATGAGCTTAGAGGACTTTGACTTTATAATTATGTCTATCCATACTGTCATGGGTAAGGAGATACATGAAGGCGAACTATTTCAAGACAGAGATTTATTAGATGCTTATTTTCTTTATTATGACGAAATGCTCGAAGTATTAGATAAATTCAATGATTTTGATGTAGTAGGCCATATAAACTTAATAGATAGATATGTAAAACATATGAATAACAAAACCGTAAGGCTTGAAGAGTATAAGGAGTTTATTGAAAAGGTTTTAAAGAAAATAATAGATAAAGATAAAGGCATTGAAATTAATACTTCTGGAATACGCTATGGGATAAATTCATTCCTTCCTACTGTAGAGATATTGAGCCTTTATAAAGAACTTGGAGGCGAAATTGTTACTATAGGCTCTGATGCACATAGCCCAGAGTATGTTGGATCTAACTATGAAGAAGCAGTTGAACTTTTAAGAACTCTAAATTACAAATATATCACTACATTTAAAAATAGGAAAAAACAATTTATTAAAATAGAGTGAGGATATTACATCCTCACTCTATTTACTTTTACTCGTTCATCATATCTGCATTTTTCACACCTATATAGATGAACACATTGATCATGGGGAACTCCATCTACAAGCTGTGTAATATCATTAGATAGGTAGGGACTATAATCATCTAAAAAGTTTACTATAGGTCCATTGTCTTTCATTTTGCCAAGGCATTCTGGGCAATTTATGCTTATATCCTTAATTCCATTGCAAAGAGGACATACTAAATCCATTCAATTACCTTCTTTCCATCTTATATTACAATCCATCTTGTATACGCTCTGCTACATTCTTGAAGATTATTGTCCCCTTTGTAATTTATTTTATAAATAAAATATTTACAATAAAGAATTTTCTAAAAAATATAGTATTAGTGTTACGGCTAAAAGATCTGCTGATCCTCCTGGGCTAATATTTCTGCGAATAAATTCTTTATCTAATTCTAAAACCTTTCTTCTACCCTTTTCTGTTAACATACCACCTAGGCTTAGGACTTCCTTTGCTGCTGTTCTAGTATATTCTAGTTCATCTAAGCCATGTCTTCCTAATATATTAATATCTTCCGTAATAGCCATAAGATGAAGTAAAACCTGCACTAGACTGTCATTTATATCTCCTTCATATTTCATAAACTCTCGAAATAAAGGTAAAGAGTGATTTCTTACAGTGGGAAAACCTGCCTCTACTTCCCCTCTAATTCCTTTAATTCCATGCTTTTTGAACAATTCTTCGCCGTATGATAAAGACCCTTTGCTTAAATGCTCTAATTCTCTGCTGACAATACCCTCCGTTATCTCCATCACTCTGCGACAAATATCTTCTACGTCTATTTTTTGGTTTTTAGCTTCTCTATACTGTAACCCTGCTGCTGCCGAAATAATTCCTAATGAAAAGACCAATCCTTTATGGGTATTGACTCCTCTGGTTGCATTAAACATTTTATTTTCTCCCTCTATACCTATGGGGCGAATAATTCTCAATAGTTCTTTCTTATCTTTACCCTCAAATTTTAGGCCCTCCAAAGCACATTTATAAAAAGTAAATGTTTGAGATGCACAGCTCTCCATAAATGTGTAAAAATCCATGTCCTTGTGAGCCCCAGAGTTATTCCTGTCTACAAGACCAGGCTTAGGTGTAGCGCTGACTTCAAGCAGCATGGATTTAATAGCTATTTCACTGATGTATTCACAAAAGCCGAAATCTATAGACATTTTTTCTCCTCCAACAGTTCCACAAATTTACCTTGGTTTATTAGCATTTAATAACGTATAATCGTTGATTAACTGATTTACTCTGTCCACTACTTCCTGAAGGCTGTGACGTCCTGTTTTCATGCATACTCTGGCATCTTCCTGACAGATTATACACCTTCTAGACTCCATGCCCAATTTTTCTCTGCCTATAGATTCTCCCTCTCCTGCATATACGTCTATATCAAATAACCTTCCTAACGAGTGGTTCATTTCCAAATCTACTGCAATTTTTTTAGCTTCTAGGGGCTTCATGGTAATTGCCATTAATATGCTGCTTCCATCGTCTCCAGATAATATTTGTGTATGGATACTATTCTCACTAAGTTTTTCAGTCAACAGCTCTTTGAGAATTTGAAAAGCCTTTACAGCTTCCAAAGTGTCTTTATCATTACCAGGATAATTTATCTTTCCGCAAATCACAGGCACTCTATATTTATCTATTAGAGATAATATTTTATAATATCTTTCCTCTCTATCCCTTAAAATATTTTTCATCAATGGGAAGAGTCACTCCTTTTAATTTTTTCTATAATAAGTTTAGCTTCATTTGACATTAAAAATTCATAGGTTACTTTAGGAACTAAATTTTTAATTATATGAAATTTATCAGCTTTTATAAGTCTTCTTACTTCAGAGGCACTAATTGGTTTATCCTCTTTACTTAGCCTATCAACTTCCATTACATCTATACCGTACTTGGGTAGTATGCTGTGCAATGCTTCGTTGTATTGTTTTGTCATATTACAATAGGGTTCTGTTCCTACATAACGTCTTTCTATATTAAAAACAGAGCTGAAATACCTGCCAAATATTTCTGCATCTAGTTTAGCATAAGCATTCATCCTCATATCCTCTTGTCTCAAAAAATATGATGGAAAAGTATTAGATGAAATAATATAACTCCCGCCAGATAAAACATGAACATTTTTTAAATCCTCTATTCCTATACTAACCAGATTTTTTCTTACTTCAAAGGGAAAAAGTGATCTGTCTTCTTCGACAACAAATACAATTACCTCATCATTCTCTCCAGCTGCCCTCTCGATTAAATATCTATGCCCTAATGTAAATGGGTTGCAGTTCATTACAAGAGCAGCTTTTTTATTTTTATTCAAGTCACTATCTTTAAACATCTCTTCTACATATTTTTTGATATTAGACATGCCACCCTCTAATAAGACCACCTCATCAACGCTTTGGACTTCACGGTAATTTAACCTTTTGAATAAGGTAATATTCTTAGGTTCTGTAAATATAAAGCTACTATAAATTCCTCTATCAAAGAGTTGATTGGTTATGTGAGTAATAAGCCTAGAAGCTATTCCCTGTTCCTGATATCCTTCCTTTACTGCAAAACACTTTAACACCTTTCCAGAATAGGAACAGGTCCCTATTATTTCACCTTCATATCTAGCTACAATGGTATGCTCCACATCTTTATCTAAAAGCAGATTAAAAGTTGAAAGGAAGCTCTCAACTTTTAATCTATCATTGGTACTTAAATCAATGCTTTCAATTCTTATATCATACATAATAAATCAATCCCCTATTTTTCTTACCACATCTATTACAGTACCATCTCTATATTCGACAACAGCTACTACTTCATCACCTAATTCTATCCTTTCTGGAACCCCTGTCATATCTTCAGCAATTCTCTTTAAATCCTCAATTGGCATGATTGGTAGATTAGTACCTTCTAGTCTTTTAATTAAATCCTGCCTTGAAGGATTGACAGCAATGCCTCTTTCTGTAACTAACACATCAATAGTTTCTCCAGGAGTAGTAACTGTAGTGACACGGTCAACTACAATAGGAAGCCTTCCCTTTATAAGCTGTGTAACAACAATAGCTAGCTTCGCTCCAGCAGCTGTATCGCTATGCCCTCCTGATCCACCCATAATCACTCCACTGGATCCTGTTGTAACATTGACATTAAAATCTACATCTATTTCAGTTGCTCCCAATATCATAACATCAAGGTTGTTTACAACTGCGCCTTTATTATGGGGATTTCCATACATTGATGCAGACATGCCCTGATGTCTTTTATTATCTCTATAAGATTCAACTGCCTTTAAATCAAAGCATTGCACATCAAAAAGTGCATCAAATAACCCTTCCTCGAACATTTCAACCATATATCCTGTAATGCCTCCAGAGGCAAAGCTTCCTTTAATCTCATTTTTCTGCATTAATTCCTTCACATAGGCAGCTACTGCTAAAGACGTTCCGCCTGCCCCTGTCTGGAATGAAAATCCATCCTTTAATAGTCCTGAGACCTCTATGACCTTAGAAGTCATTTTAGCAATTTTAAGTCCTACAGGATCTTTGGTAATCTTTGTAGTGCCTGATACAATTCCCTTTGCATCTCCAATACTTTCTACCTTAACAACATAATCTATATACTCCTGACTGATTTCGATGGGACAAGCAGGATAGGATACTAGATTATCTGTTATAGCTACTGTTTTTTCGGCATATAAGGCATCTGGAACTACGTATCCCAAAGACCCACAAGCAGATTTTCCATCTACACCATTGATGTTGCCATAAGTATCACAGGTAGGAGCAGCAATAAAGGCTATATCAATTTTAACGTCTCCTGCTTCTATAGCTCTTGCTCTCCCTCCATGAGTATGCATAATAGCTGGATTCTTTAACTCTCCCCTTGAAATGGCATCAGCTACAGGTCCTGAAATGTAATTTGCACATATTCCTGTAACCATGCCAGTTTTCATATACCCAACTAGTGGCTCATGTATTGGGAAAATAGAACTTGCAGCTACTCTTATATCCTTAATATTTTTTTTTGATATTTCTTCTAAAACCATATTGAGTACATAATCACCATTTCTTAGGTGATGGTGAAAAGAAATAGTCATACCATCCTTAATATCACATTTTTCAAGGACTTCTTTAATAGAGCCTAATACCTTCTGCTGTTTTGGTATAGCACTCTTAAGCTTTATAGACTTTTTCTGTACTTCGCCCAACGATTCAAAAGCACCCTTAAAAGGTTTTACTACTCCGTATCCTTGGATATATTCAGGGATTTCTCTTCCAAGTATATTCTTCATATATCTATCACCCCTTACAGCAAGCCTGCAAGCTTTGCTTTTTTAACCACATTTTGTGCTCTAGCTATGATAGGTGCATCAACCATTTTTCCATTCAGTGAAAATACACCCTTACCCTGTTCCTTAGCTTCCTCCATGGCTTTAATCACAGACTGAGCATATTTTATTTCCTCCTCAGAAGGTGCAAAAATATCATGAATCGTATCTATTTGCCTTGGATTTATTGCAGCTTTTCCTGTCATACCTAGAGATTTTGCTGTTTGAATATCCTTTATAAATCCTTCACAATTATTCATATCAGCAAAGGGTGTGTCTATAGCATCTACCCTGCAAGCCTTACATGCGGCAGCAATCTTACATCTCGCATAAAAAATTTCTTTTCCTTCTGCCGTTCTTTTAACTTCAAGATCTGCTGTTAAATCTTCTGCTCCTAATAACACTCCTACTACCCTGTCGGAGGACTTTATTATGCTATATACATTTTCAAGACCATAGGCTGTTTCAATCAATGGGAATAGCTTAATTCTTCCCAATTCAAAGCCTTTTTCATCTTCAATTTTAGCAAGCATCTCACATGCTGTACGCACATCTTCTTCCGTTGCTTTTGCTATCATTAGCGCAGCAGGCTGTACTGTAGCTATTTCTTCAATATCTTTAACACCAAAGGCAGATGAAAGAGGATTAATTCTCACTACTATTTCTGTACCATAAAAGTCTAAGTTATTTATGGCACTTTTCACTAGTATTCTTGCTGCATCCTTTTCTGTAATACTTACAGCATCTTCAATATCTAATATTATACTATCAGCTCCAAGAATCCCTGCATTTTGTAACATATTAGGATTGTTACCAGGAATGAAAAGCATAGTTCTTCTAGGTCTATCCATAAAATCACCTCTTATATTAAGACTACCAAAAAACTTTAATTTTCTTATTTGTCATTCTGAGATGCAGTCGAAGATGTATGTTTTCAATATATGAGAGATCCTTCTCTGACGCTCAGGATGACACAAATGGACTTTTTCAGTAGCTTTCTTATATTGCTCTTTTAATTGCAGTTTCCACTCTTGCTCGTATAGTATAGTCTAAAGCCCCTCTATCTCTAGCAACAATGTGGACATTTTTAACATTTAAAGTATCCAAAGTCTTTAGAATTACTTCCTCAATCTGCTTCCCAAACTGTTTCATAACAATACTTTCAAGGTCGATTATGATTCCGCCCTTATCATTGGGTTGAACCATAATGTAAATATCGCTAGATTCCATAGTGCCTGCTTTTGCGGGAACCTTGATATCCATAGCTATCACCTACCATTGTTTTTTAATGCTTCTGTATTTTTATTATCTATTTCTCCTATTTGCTAATGCAAGGACTCTATTCATTTCATTATGGACAATCATAAAGCCTTCATCTACACCCATTCCCGGTTTTGCAAGACATTGATCAGCACCACATGCAATAGCCACATTTACGCATACTTGAGCGGATCTATCAGTTTCATTACACGTTCCTCCACAATAAGCACCTATGCCTTTTTCCTTGCAGTATAGAATAGCTTCCACTGTATTGTTTATTCCTCCAAGGTCTGGTGTCTTGATTTGAACCATGTCTGCTGCGCCTTCATCTACAAATAATTTTATATCTTCAAATGTATTACACCATTCATCTGCAACAAGTTCAACCTTGCTTCCTCTTTCTCTAAGAGCAAGCCTTAACTCCTTAAGGGCTTGTACTTGTTTTTCTCTATCTTCAACGTCCATTGGACCTTCTATACGAAGTTTAAAAGGAGATGCAATTTTTCCTAATTCAGCAAGATAATCAGCCATTTTTTCTGTATCATTGTCGAATGCAAGACCTACAGTTCCATAAACATCTATATGTAGGACAAATGTGTCTTCTTCTCTAGCTTTAAGAGTCTCTATCCTATTTTTTAGCCAACCAACATATTCCTTAAGCTTTTCTCCATTTTTCCCTAATTTAGTTTCAACATTATTAAATAATGCATGAGGTAGTACATCAGCACCTTTTATAATCATTTTATCTACATTATTATATCTGTCATCACCTGATTGAGTAAAAATAGGAATTCGCTTTAATTCCACGTTAGTATTGTATTCTTCCTTAATTACCTCTGCCATTGTAACCTTTTTCACCTTAGAAACAGCATCCAGAACAGCTTGAGTAATACCGTATCTCATAGCTGTATGAAGCCTTTTTCCTTCTACAGTCATATGATCAACTTCCTCAGCAAGTTCCCTAAAGTTTTTTATATCTCTTCCAATTAGTTTTGGTGCAATATGTTTTTCTATAATTGGAATAAATTCATCTGCAAGGAATAATGGGTCTCTTCCCCCTGCTCCTGAATATTGAACCGCTGCACAATCTCCATGAGCTACTTGTCCGTCTTCTAAAACTAACATTACTGATATAGCTTCTCCAGCCTGTCTAATCTTTGTAAAGCCTTCTGTAACAGGCTCACCAACATATGTAAAGCCATCACTTTTTGCACCTCGTTTAATAGCTCTTTGATCATCAAAATAAAACCCTGTTCTTCCTGCTGAGCATACAATATCAATTATTTTCATCACTATTTCCTCCAGACATATTTTTTATTGTTTTTATTCAGGTCTACCTACAAGTGTTCCTTTACCTACAGCATATATATCATCAATAACCATCTGGAAGCTAACTTTTCTTCCTTCAGATTTTGCTCTTTCCTCTAATAGCTGTTTATTGAAATCTTTTAATTCTAGTGACATAGGAACATTCCCAAATTCTAAGTATCTAACTGCTCCATTATTGTCCCTTGCTGGAAGCATTTTGCCTATATTATATTTACTTGGCGCAAATGGAACATCTATCACTCCTGCTTCAAAGGCTTTTACAGTACCTACAGCTAAATCTCCCTTGCCTAGCTCTAACACTTTGTCCAATATGCATTTAACTTCAGCTTTTATTAGCTTTATCTCTGCTTCGAGTTCTTTTGACATTTGTAGCCTTTGACCCTTTAATAGGTTTAATGTTTGTTTTGTTGCCTTTATTCCTTGGGCATTGGCTTCCATAGTTGGAATACCTACAGCTTCATGTGGTGTTTTAACAATTACCTTTGTTACACCTGCTAGTGCCGCTGTTGCTGAACCCCAAGAAATTACACCAAAGGCTTTTGCCTCATCGGCTGGAAAACCACCCATCCATTGATGGAACACTGTTGTTAGATCCACATTATATCCATAAGTCTTAAAATACTCCTCTGATTGCTCAACTAGTGCTCTGATTGCAGCCACATCCTGTATTAAGTTTCCACATTGACCATATCCTAGTGTAAGGCTTTTTACTCCTTGCTCAGCAGCAAGTAACCCTTCAATAATTGCAACTGCATTTGACATACTTGGGGGTACAAGAGTTCCTGTTA
Organism: Proteiniborus sp. MB09-C3; assembly: GCF_030263895.1. NCBI lineage: Bacteria > Bacillati > Bacillota > Clostridia > Eubacteriales > Proteiniborus > Proteiniborus sp. MB09-C3. The sequence continues at coordinate 2,075,813 of NZ_CP127161.1, read as the reverse complement.
GAGGACCAAAAGGCTCTCTATTGATTTCAACTCCCATTTCCTGATATAATCCTGCAAGTCTATCACAGTATTGCCAGTCAAGTAATGACCTTTCAACGCTTACGCTTTTTGCATAAGGAATATTATAGGATATTCCTCCACCTTCATTTGAAGTCCATCCACCTGCATGAATTATCTCCGCCAGCAATCTTGAATCTGGCGTGCCATGTCTTGCTTGTACTGGCCTATCTACTGCTAACAATACTTTTCTACAATTATTAACACCATGGTTTACTGCTGGAAATCCATTTAGCATGGAACGATTTTCTTTAATGCTTTCATCGATTCCTACCTGGCACTCATTGTATCTGTTTTGTCTTGAGTAGCTATCAATTGTACTTGGTAAAAGGTCTGCCTCTCCTACATTTTGAAGATATTGTAAAAGCTTAATATGTTCATCTACTAATGCAACACCAGCTCTTGGCTGTGCAAGAGTTATTCCCTCTTGTTTTGCCTTTCTAAGCTTTGCTGCAAAATTTTTATGTTCAGGAATACTTTTTAGAAATTCCACAGCTTCTTTCAAATCCACATCTTTACCGGTAGGCCAATGAGTTAGTACTTCTTCTCTTACCTTATAAAATTCTGCTTCACTCCACTTTTTATTTTTAAGCTCCATTTTTCTCCTCCTATTGTAGGTTAATAAGGTATTTCTTCATCATTCTAATAGCTTTGTCAGGATATTTAACTGCCATCAACCCCATTACAGAAAGAATATAGCTTCTGTCTATTAATAGCTTCGGTTCTATGGGTTTCAGGTATTTAGGATTGTCCTCGCTAAATAGACCAGCTTTCAATATTTTTTCTGGATTTTTACTATAAGCAAGTACGCCACCTGTACCTATTAAGTATTTTACATTTAATAAATCTTTTCCTACCTGCGTGTAAATCTTTCCCATTGGAGTATATACATCTTCTATTTTTCCTACATGTCGTTCCATTGCTACTTCTGTTGCTACCATGCTCAAGGCTTCATCAAATTCTATTTCGTCATAATTCTGTGGAACTTCACTGACATTTTGCGCAAGATAATGACATCTTTCCTCTACATTATATTTTAAATCCGGTGCATATTTTTTAATTTTTCGCGTTGCTACAGCTTGCCAGAGAGATTCGGCGCTTACTCGCATGCCAAGATCTCCTTCAACGGTTCTTTTCACGTAGGGTTCCTGTAATCCTGTTAGCATAACCCCTGCTCTTGTAGGCTCTCCATCAGCTATGGAATGAATATCAGTTGTAGCTCCTCCTATATCTACGACAACTAAATCTCCTATACCTTCCTCTGTATCTGTTCCATCAGCCAAAACCTTAGCCGCATTTAGCACTGCAGCAGGAGTCGGCATTAATATGCCATTTATATATTCCTCTGCACCACGCATTCCCTTTGCTTCAACGATTTTTTTCATAAATATCTCTCTTATGGCATCCCTTGCTGGATCAACATTCAATATATTGAGCTTAGGCATCACATTATCTACTATACGATAATAAACGCCTTGGCTTTCAAACATCTCCTCAATATCATCACTGGCATTTTTGTTACCTGCAACAACCACAGGTACGTCTTTTATATTCATAGCAATCATCTTTGCATTGTATGTTATACAGTCTTTGTCTCCTCCATCTGTTCCTCCGGCCAGTAGAATAATGTCTGGCTTTTTCTGTATTATATCTCTAACTTCTCTTAGAGTCAGTTGATGACTGTATACTTGAAGAATCCTAGAGCCTGCACCTAAAGCAGCTCTTTTGGCAGCTTCTGCTGTAAGATCTGGCACTAGACCAATAGCCACCATCTTTAGTCCCCCTGCCGCACTGCTGCATGCAAGCTTTTCATTAAATTGAACATTCTTCCCTTTGCACTTTTCTTCTATAGTCCTATAGGCATTTCGAAATCCAATCATAATATCTGTGTCTACAGTTGTTAAGGACTTTGAACTTGAAATAATTTCTTCATTATCTATATCAACAGCTGTAAGCTTTGTATACGTGCTGCCAAAATCAATTAATAAGAGCGCATTCATTATTATCACCTTTATATATTATGTATTTTTTCTAAGCAATTTTTAAATCTTCTTTTAAATCCCTTATTCCCATTTCTGGTGATGTTCCAGGAGCATATACACGGTTAAATCCCATATCCTTAAATCTTTTCTCTACTGGTCCCCACTCCTGCTTTCCTACTACAAGATTTCCTCCCGCATATAACAATATATCCTTTAAGCCTGCCTCTTCACATTTTTCTCTCAGTCCTCTACAGTCAATTTCTCCATGACCATAAAGAGATGATACTAAAATTGCAGAAGCGCTAGTTTCAATAGCTGCATTGATGAAATCTTCTTGCGAGCTTAGTACACCAATATTTATTACTTCAAAACCAGCTTCTGTAAATGCATGATCAAGAATTTTATTTCCTACTGCATGACAATCTGCTCCTATAACACCAAGAACAATATTTTTTTTCATAATGTCTTCTCTCCCTCTATAAACGTCTTTTAATCTCCATTATTTTAGACATAATTGCTTGAACAGAACTCTGATCAAGTATGTAATCAAACCTGATAATTTCTTTTTTACCCATGGTTAGCCTTCTAACCTCTTCCTCTCGTCCATGTGAGACAACGATTACATCTGAAGCATTGACAATATCCATGATGTCTGTTTGCTCTCTGCTAACAGTTCCATTTATATCCATACCATCTAGTCCAGCTAAACTCAATGCATATTTTACTTTAAAATAAAATTCTTTCGAAAGAGTCATCAGTCCTATTTTGGTTCCTTTAGGATATTGAGCAATTTTTACAATTGTTTCAAGACTTGGGTTAGTAGCCACACCAAAAACTTCTTTTCTCAGATTGGTGACAAAGCTTTTCACTTCATTTACATGATTAAATGCTGTAATAATAATTGGAGCATCTCCGATAGCCTTTTCAACAAACTGAGCTTCTCCTTGAAGTTGAGTTATTGTCATTGGTAGTACATTAAGATTGGTGGTACGGCTTAATTCCTCTGCAAAGAACCTAGCCTGTTCTATGTTGCATTCTACAAATACAGCATTCAGGTTTTTAAATAAAATTTCCTTTTCCTTTACTCTTTCCTGTACAATAGCTAAGAATTCTTTTGTATTAAAGCCATTTTCAATTGCCTCTTCTAGCGCCAAGTCAATAATTTTGTATATTTTATCCTTTACAGTTTCCTGCTTCCATGGATTTGCTTCTTCTGCAACAAAAGTTCCTCTGCCTTGAAAAGAAATAAGTACTCCTTCCTGCTCTAATGCATTGTAGGCAGATGAAATAGTATTTCTGCTTACCTTTAGTTTTAAAGAAAGGTCTCTTTCTGTAGGCAGCTTCTCACCAATCTTTAATCTTCCGTTTTTTATGTCATCCATGATAAAATTTTTCACTTGGATATAAATAGGCACTCCACTATCTCTATCAATTTTCATTACCTTGACAATTCACCTCCTCTAAGAATATTGGCCTATTGGACTAATCCAATCCTCCCTCATGGTAGCATGGTTTTAAAAACCAGTCTAGCACCGTATTATATTAAAAAATGTATTATTTAGTCATATTCATTATATATTCCATTTTATATCTCTATTTGACCGTACAACTACGTATTTCTTAGTAAAGATATGTTTTTCATAGAAAACATTATTTTGTTTAAATCTGTCAATCTGCAATATGTCCTATTTTGCAAGTATTCTATATATAAATTCATAAATTGGATGGTCCATTTTCTTGAATTGGCATGGTTGCTATTTTAATTTGCATTATAAAAGTTTATATATTTCCTCTATATTTTGTATCTAACAGGTTTCAAGAATATAGGCTCTCATTTTTTACTCTTTCAATGGCTCTTTGCAGAATAATTCCATTTTATTTTATATGTTCAAAATGCAACTATGGCGCAATTCCCCTGCACTTTTTATATTTTTATATAAATCATTTAAAACTCAATCTACTATGTTAAACTTTTGTCATATTCATAAGTACAAGAAAGGGATTACAATAAAAATGGGTTCAAACCTAGGAACCTCAATCCATATATCTGAACCTACCAATTCATAAAAAATTGTATATAAAAATTAATATGTTAAAATTCTGACACTTTTGTTTCTGAATCTATGATATTTCCTATACCTAAGGTCTTTTAACTTAATATCGTAATATTATAAATCACGAAGAATATACATTATTATAAGTCCATACTTGTTTTTGAGGTGATATATTGAAAAAATCTAGTTTTATATATGGTGCCATAATACTTGCTATAGTAAATTTCATAGTTAGATTCATAGGATTCGCTTATAAGATTATACTGTCTAGGCAAATTGGTCCTGAGGGAATTGGACTATTTCAAATTGCTTCACCTGTTCTAATGTTCTTTATCACTTTTACTACTGCAGGAATTCCTGTTTCAGTATCTAAATTAGTAGCAGCACAGAAGGCTTCAAGAAATGATTTAGGTTGTAAAAAGGTTTTAAGAAGTGCACTTTTCCTTGCTTTTTCTATATCATTGGTGTTTATTGTAATACTAATTGTATTTGGACAGTTCATTTGCTCTAATATCTTAAAAAACAATGATGTATATTATTTAATAATAATGTTATCACCTGCCATAATGGTAATATCTATAGCATCAGTTATTAGAGGATATTTTTATGGTCTGAAAAAAGTAAGTCCTCCAGCCATCGCTCAAATAATTGAGCAGCTTTCAAGAATAATTTTCGTTTTAGCTACTGTTCACTATTTTCAACCAGCAAGTCCTCAGCTAGGAGCAGTTATTGCTGTTGTAGGTATAAGTGTAGGAGAGATATTTGGATTATTATGGCTAATGCTTCACTATAGACTATATTCTAAATCTCAAGTTTACCTTCCTATGAAGAGTCAAGGCTATGCATCCTTTATATCTAAAATATTCTATATTGCAGCACCAATTACACTTTCAAGATTGATAGGTATGGTAATGCAGCTTACAAATGCAGTGCTGATACCGCAAAAGCTTGCAGAAGCTGGATATACTTCAAAAGAAGCAATTGCAATATTTGGCAAAGTCATGGGAATGTCAATGCCAATATTATTTCTGCCCTTTACCGTTACATCAGCTTTAGTAGTAAACATCATACCTAATCTAGCAGAAGGGTTCGAACAAAAAAGATTTGGCCATATGAAAAATGATATAGCATTATGCCTGAGAATTACTTTGCTAATGTCCATTCCTCTAACAACAGTATTCGTATTATTTTCAAAGCCTATTGCAATGGCACTCTACAATGACAGCGATGTTGGAAGATATATGAGTATTCTAGGTTTTAGTACTGTGTTTTTATCTCTCCAAAGTACATTATCTGGGATACTAAATGGAATTGGTAAACAGGTTTCTGCAACAATAAATGGTCTTATTGGTATGTGCTTTCAATTAATGGCTACACTCTTTTTAGTAGGCAATCCATCCTATGGAATAAATGGTTTTTTTATAGGATTTATTACTTCAAGTTTTATCATATCAATCCTTAATTTTATAACATTAAATAGAGTCATAAGTGTAAATATTAGTCTTAGAGATTATATAATCAAACCAATATTTGCTTCTATATTCTCTACAATATTCATACTACTCACCTATTCTTATATTCTTCAGCTAAGTATTAAGAATTATATAGCATTATTTATAAGCCTTGCCATTGGGGTAGCAGTTTATATAGTAATTTTGTTTATTACAAAGGCTCTTCCTCCTTCTCTTGTAAAAAGGCTCTTTAATTTTAAGTCATAAAATAAATGATATAGCTTCATAAAACTAGGCATGTTAAAAGCGGAGATATAGTTCTCCGCTTTTAGTAACATTTATTGCCCTCTTATACTGTTTAATCAACAGATTTCAAGGATTCTACCATTTCAATATTTCCAAGCTTATAATACATTACAAAATTTACAAAAATAGAAAACGCTAGTGTTAGCAGTATAGAAAATGCATAGCTCCAAGGCTCCAGCTTCAATCCAAACATTACATTTTCCATTTCAACTGTTACCATTATATATCTGTGCAGAAATATGCCTATTACTAGACCTACTAAGGTTCCAATAAGAGTTAAAATTGTATTTTCTCGATAAACATATGCTGATACTTCATTATCATAAAACCCTAAAACCTTTATAGTTGCAATTTCTCTTATTCTCTCACTAATATTTACATTAGTAAGATTATACAGAACTACGAAGGCCAAAGCACCTGCAGATACAATCATAACTAAAACTACGTATCCCAAGCTCTTTATAGTGTCTTCAAAGCTCCTTCTAATTCCAGTATTAAAGCTTACACTAGATATTCCTTCTTTTTTTATTAATTCCTTAGATAAAGAGCTTTCAAGTTCCTCAGAAGTATTCTCTAAAATTCCTATTGCCTCATTAAAATCTACTTCCTTGTTGAAAATTTCCCTATAGTATTCTGGAGACAAATAAGCATAGTTAAAAGTATAATTTTCTGTAATACCTGTGACTTTAACTATGGCTTCATCTTCACCACTAGTTAAGGTTATTTCATCACCTACATTTACACTTAAGCTTTTACTTACTTGTTCAGTAATAACTACTCCTTTTTCTGGAATATCAATCTTTTGCTCATCCTTACGTCTTTGCAAGCGAATAAAACTATCTATTTCTTCCAAATTTCTTGGAACAATTATAGAAACATCCTTCTCTATATTATCTGATGACAGAGTTCCACTTTCCTTTAGAATCAGCTCATAGCTTTTTATATCTTCATTCTCCTCTAGATATTTTTCGCTTTCAGATTCTAGCCCCACAGTTATATCATAGGTAAATAATGTTCCAAATTGCCTATCTACAACTGCCCTAATAGAATCCCTTATTCCAAAGGCTGTCAGCATCAGAGCAGTGCAGCCTGCTATTCCTAGCACTGTCATGAAAAATCTTCTTTTATATCTAAATATATTTCTAATTGTGACCTTATAAGTAAAGTTAAACCTATTCCATATGAGAGGTATCCTTTCAAGGAGTATTCTTTTTCCTAATTTAGGTGCTCTTGGTCTCATTAATGAGGCAGGATTTTCCTTTAGCTCATTATTGCAGGCAAAAAATGCAGTTATTGTTGTTAATCCTATAGCCCCCAAAGATACAGAAAAAGCCAAAGGCACATTAAACCTAAGTTCTACAGGAGGTAATAAATACATAATCCCATAGGCATTAAAAATAATAGTTGGAAATAAAGTATATCCCACAGCGATCCCAATGCTACACCCTAATATAGTCCCTGTCATAGCATAGAAAATATACTTAAATGCAATATCTTCATTTCCATAGCCTAGAGCTTTTAATGTCCCTATATTTACCCTTTGCTCATCTACCATTCTAGTCATAGTAGTTAAGCATACTAATGCGGCAACCAATGCAAAGAAAACCGGGAAAATTCTAGATATCGCATCTATTCTGTCAGCTGCTCCACCATAGTCCACATAGGAATAGTGGCTTTCTCTATTTAATACATACCATTTAACTTCTTTAATTTTCTTTAATTCTTTTTCACCATCTTCGATTTTCTCCCATGCTTCTTTTAATTCCTTATCTGCTTTTGCTTTAGAAGTAATATATTCTTCTTCTCCTTTAGCCAAGTCTACTTTTGCTTTCTCTAGTTCAGCTTTAGCCTTTTCAATTTCTATGATACCTTCTTTTTCTTTATCTCTTAGATTTAACTTCTCAGCTTCTAGCCTTTCCCTCGAAGATATTAGTAAAGCTTTGCTTCTATTAAGCTCCTCTTCCGCCTTGGCTAGCTCAGATTTTTTTGCCTCCAATTCATTTTTGCCATTTTTTACTGCTTCTTTTGTTTTTTCTAGAATTCCCATAGCTGCCTGTAATTCCACTGTTAATTTTTCTCTTTCTTCACTAGGCAGTAATGGATTTTCTAATGCAGCAGTAATTTGTGATATATTTCCTTCTAATAGTACTATACTTTCTTCCCCTTGTTTTATTTCCTCATTAGCTTTTTTAAAGCCTTCATTAGCTAAGGTCTTATTTTCGTTAAAAGCCTTTAAACCTTTTTCATATTCCTCTTCACCTTTAGTTAATTCGTTTTCTGCATCTGCTATTTTTTCCTTGCCTTTTCTTATGGACTTATTAAATAGCTCTTCATTATCTTTAAGCTTTTTATCACCATTTTCAATCTCTTTTTTAGCATCTTCTATCTCATTTGAGGCCTCATTTAATTTTTCATCAGCCTTAGCCTTTTCTTCAAAATATTCTTTCTTTCCTTTTTCTAATTCATCCTGTGCTTCCTCTAATATACCTTCATATCTAATCTTTTCCCTGTCTTTGGATATGTCCTTAATCTTTTCTTCTACTATATTAACAACATCAAAATATTCATCCTTATATGAGTTTAACTCCTTTGCTCCATCTACAATAACAAATATATCCGTATATACATCGAGTTTAAAGTTCTCTTGAGGAATCAAAATAAAATCTCTCACTTTTCCACTACCAATATCACTACTTCCCTTTTCAAAAGACAAATAGTATGGACTTTGAATAGCTCCAACTACTGTAAATTCGGTATTTTCCAGACTATCTGACAGAGGATCTTCTTTACCAGAATACAGATTAATCTTAGAGCCAATTGGCACATTTAAATAATTCTCTTTTCCAGCCTCTACTAAGCATTCATCTGATCTCTCTGGCAATCTTCCCTCTAATAATCTCATTCCATTTATTTGATCTTTTGACGAGAACCCATGCAGTCTCACCACTACTTCACTTTCCTTGTATTGTGTCAAAGCATCTATGATGTAAGTTCCAAGGCTTTCTTTTACTCCAGAGATTTTGCTTACTTCATTTAAGTCTTCTTCAGTTAACCCTAATGTAGATACTATTCTTAGATCCATTAAATTATAATCATCATAATATTTGTCAGCAGTATATTCCATAACCTCTGGAGAAACTTTTATCCCTGCAAAAAATGCTACTCCTAAAGCTATAATGGCTACAATAGAGATAAACCTGCCTAGTGATTTTCTAATATCTTTTATAGCATCATTTCTCAGTGCAGTCTTTTTCACTACCACTCAATCCTTTCTACTGGAGTAGGATTGCTATTTAAAGTTTGACCTTCAATTCTACCATTCTTAACTCTGATAACTTTATCTCCCATAGGTGTTATAGCCAGATTATGTGTAATCACAACTACTGTCATACCCATTTGGCAGCAAGTATCTTGAAGAAGCTTAAGAATTGATTTTCCTGTGTTATAGTCCAAAGCCCCAGTAGGCTCGTCACACAAAAGCAGCTTAGGATTTTTAGCTAATGCTCTAGCTATTGCTACTCTTTGCTGCTCTCCTCCCGATAATTGAGCAGGAAAATTCTTTTTTCTTTCATTTAGTCCTACAGCATCTAATATTTCTCCTGGATCTAATGGATTTTCACATATTTGAGTTGCCAGTTCTATATTTTCAATAGCAGTTAAATTCTGTACTAGATTATAAAATTGAAACACGAAACCTATATCATGCCTCCTGTATGTTATGAGATCTTTATTTGAATATGAGCTTATTTCCCTGTTATCAACCCTTACAGTCCCAGAGCTAACTGTATCCATACCTCCTAATATGTTCAATATTGTACTTTTACCTGCTCCACTAGCTCCTGCTATAATGACAAATTCCCCTTTATCAATGGAAAAATCTACTCCTCTTAAGGCTTCTGTTTTCACTTCTCCCATCTGATATACCTTTTTAACATCCTGAAATTCGATATATTTACTCATCTACTCTACTCCTTAGTCAATAATATAATGAACTATTCATTTGCTGTATATTTAAATGATACCACATTTTTCAACAAAATTTTTGTTCATTTTACAAAAACAATCACCCTTTAGCAGCAGGGTGATCAATCCATAAACAGTTTATTTATGCATTCACATCTTTGTTGATCTAATTACCTTATCTATATTATTTTAAAAAATCATATCTTTTATAACCGCTTTTACCTTATTTAAACAATAAGAATGTTATTATCCAAATTTTAAAATATATATATTTAGATTTATTTATTTGCCGATATATAATATACGAGGTAATTGATAATAGATAAGATAGGAGGATGACATGAAAATAACAGGATATCAATTTAAAACTAATAGCTATGTGCAAAACAACAAGCAAATCAAGTCCTTCAATCTTTTAAATAATAAAGACATCACATCAAGACAAAACATAGCTGGTTTTTATTTAGATCATAGCAAATACAAAAAGGCAAATAGTGGCGGCAACATTGGACAGATGATGAGTAATAAGATCAAAAATGATATAATTGCAGATAAAATTGCAAAAAAGGTGGCAAGAGGTGAAATTCTCACGGCAGAGGAAAAAGCTAAGATTATGGAGATAGATCCTGAAAAACTAGAAAAAGCTAAAAGAGCAAATGAGAGACGAAAAGAACTTGAAAGCAGGCTAAAAAACGTAAAGTCCGACAGGGAAGCTAGGATTATTATACTAGAGGCAAAGATAGAAGCAAAATTGATTGCCGATAAAGTTGATCCTAAGTATGGTGAATATTTAATGGAAGCGGTAAATAAAGCTGAAATAAATTATAATAATAAAGATATTAAGAATACAAAAGACCCTATTAAGAATATATTACCTAAAGAAAATGATAAGTTATTAGATATTAAATTATAGAAAAAACCATTACCCTTTAACAGGTAATGGTTTTGGTTCTAATTAACCTTAAATGCAAAACTCAGTCTATTTACCAAGAGTCTTGTAACATACGCATATAGTGGTATATGGAATGCTTGACTAATTATTCTCCCAGGTACAGTAGTTACCATTGGTACGCTAAATAATGTTTGCATAAAATAAGGTACCATGATTACAGAAGTAGTGATTTGTCCCACTGCTATTGCTAAAATTAGCTTCCAGAAAGAACTTTTGGATTTCTTATCCTTAAATGACATCAGTATTAATCCTGGTAATATTCCAGTTAATGCTGCTGTGAATGTAAAATGTGGCATGTATGGTCCCATTGGACTCATAAAATGGCCTATTATATCACCAATTGCACCAACAATACCACCAGCTAATGGTCCAAATACTATTCCAGCAAAGATTACTGGATAACCGCCAAAACCTATTCTGACGAGTTCTACTCCTCCACCACCTATTCTAATGCTGCCTATTCTTGTTAAAACAACGTTCAAAGCAATTAGTAGGCCAAAATAAGCAATGTTTTTCGTGGATATTTTTTGCATACAAAAAGCCTCCTTTCATAAAATGATATGACAGAACCGCCACATCAAGAAAGCAAGCCTATTTAAGATGTGTCAGCGAACGCAGTAGTTTAACGCGAACTAAATAACAGCCCTTCGTTTAAAGGCAACGTCCCATCCTTTAACACTTTACGCAAACTACCTACTCTGCCATTAAAAATATCAAATTTTAAATAGTATATATAGTCTATACAAGCATAGTATAAATCATATTTTAAATTAATTCAAGACTCCAACTTTTACAATTGAAAAATTCTATCATACTTACATATCTGTGATCACGTTTGTTACCCACTTTTTTGAAATTATTCTAGGTATCCCAACAGCTGCTTTAACTACTTCCTCCATGCATACTAGTGCTGAAACATAATATACTGGAAGCTTAAATACTAGTGCACCTAGAAAAGCTAGAGGTACTCCTACTAGCCAAACAGCTGCCATTTCTAAAATCATAGAGAATCTCGTGTCTCCACCACCTCTTAATATTCCTACTACCATAGTTCCATTGAAAGCCTTTATAAAGAAAAAAACAGCTAAAACTATTAAAAGTTTCTTTGATGTAGCATATAATTCTGGCGTTAAATTTTTGAAAAACATAAGAATTGCATCTGATGTCAAGAACAGCATTATGCCTAGAAACATTCCTAATGTAATAGATATAATCATAAAGCTATTAGCATATTCAATAGCTACTTCCTCTTCTTCAGCTCCAATTTTATTTCCGACCATTACAGTACATGCATTAGCTAAACCTCTAGTCATTACCATGAAAATATTTTGAACAGTATTCAAAATCTGAACTGCTGCCGCTGCCTCAGTACCTATCTTTGCATAAGCTACAGAGTACAACACAGTTCCCAACGACCAAAGGGCTTCATTCAAAATAACTGGATAGGCAGTCTTAAAATACTTTTTAATAAAATCATTATTCCAATCAGTCATTTCTTTAATACTTCCTGCTAAAGGATTCCCGTCATTTGAATATATGAAATACAGTATAATAGCTATTTCCACAATTCTAGCTATTAATGTGCCATAAGCAGCCCCTTTGATTCCAAGCTGTGGAAAACCAAGCTTCCCAAAAATGAGTAAATAGTTAAATACTGCGTTAGTCAAAAATGAAACTATACTTACTACCATTGGCATCTTAGCCTGACCAGTACTCCTCGAAGCAACTGCATAAGAAAAGCTAATGCCAGTAATAATATAGCTAATAGAAACTATTCTTAAATAATCAACACCTAGTTTAATGACTTTGATATCATTACTAAAAATTCGCATTATTTGTTCTGGTATAAATAATGCAGCTAGTGTAAATATCATACCTAAAACACTGGCTATAGTAAGAGATATGCCTAATATTCTCTTTATATTCATGGTATCTTTCTTTCCCCAGAACTGAGCTATAAATATTGATGAACCAGTAGCTACACCAAATATAGTCACTGAATAAAAGAAAAACACCTGATTTGCAAGACCTACTGCAGCTAAACTCTCTTTACCTAAACTGGTAATCATAAGAGTATCTAACATATTCACAGAAGAAGCTATTAAATTTTGTAATGTTATAGGTAAAGCTATAGATATCAAAGCTTTAAAAAAATCTTTATTCTTGAAACTAGTCTTCATAACGAACCTCCATAATTAAAGCAATATGAATGATTTTATCATATAATCACGCATATGTATATGTTTGTTTCCAAAAAATAATTAGAGCCTCTAAAGAAGCTCTAATAGCCTGAACGGCAGGCGGGGTCAATTATTATATCTGATGATGTTAAACCGACATTTATTCTCTTAACTCTCTTATTTTTGATAGTATCATTTTATCAATGTCTTATTAGATTTCATATATATTTGAACTTTTTCTAAATGCGGGGTATAGTGAAAACTCTGAATTAAATCATAAATAATTTTAGAATCTTTATAGTTATAAATCAGTAGAAAAAACCAATGATGTACATTATTTTTTATCCTCATTATATAAATAAAATAATAGGGCAAATTATGTTCGCCCCTATCCTTATATTTACTAAAAAGTCAGTATAATATACCTATATCTTAATTATATACTCTCAAATTATTATTTATTAAAATTAGTTTACCCTCTTATCACCTAAGAAAAAAAGTGCAACTGTACCAGGACCTGTATGTGAACCTATTACAGTGCCTACACTATTAATCATTACCTTCCCATCTAGATTAGGGAAGTTATCTTCAATTAAATCAGCAACCATACGTGCAGCATCATAGCATGCAGAATTGGATATGAAACATTTACCTGAATACTCTATCCTATTCTCTGCATGTATCTTCATTTTTTTCACCATTTCTGAAATTACATGTTTTTTACCACGAATTTTTTCACGAGGAACCAACTTCCCATCATAGCTCATGTTTAGTAGGGGACATATATTTAATAAGCTCCCTATAACTGCAGATGTAGCAGATATACGGCCACCACGTTTATAATGTGTTAAATCAGTAGAGAAAAACCAATGATGTACATTTAATTTGTTTTCCTCTAGCCATGCGTAAACATCTTCAATGCTTGCGCCTCCGTCTCTCATATCAGCAGCTAAATCAGTAAGTAATCCATAACCTGAAGAGGCACCTAGGGAATCAACAATTATAATTTTCCGTTCTGGATACCTAGATAACAGTTCTTCCTTCGCTATACATGCGGAATTATAAACACCTGATAAACCTGTAGAAAGAGAAATATGTAAAATATCTTTTGAATTCTTAAGAAAAGGTTCAAAAAAATCTATAAACTCTCCGATATTTACCTGAGAAGTAGTTGGCATTGCTCCCTTTTCAATTCTACTATAGAATTCTTCAAAAGACATAGTCTGACCAAGATCATCGATATATTCTTTATCATCTATGTTGAAATGAAAAGAAGCAAAAGGTATATCCCTTTTAAGAAAATATTCATAGGGCATATCTGCTGTAGAACAACATGTTAAAACAAATTTAGACACATTTAGCACCCCTTACATAATTATAATTGTTAATTTTAATACCCAACAGTAAACATGTACTGCTCTCCAATAGTCTTATAGATTAGTTCATACCCATCATCATTTGGATGAATACCATCATAACATAAGAAATCACTATAATTATTATTTTTCAAAAATGCAGAACGTATATCGATTATTGGGACGTCCATTTTACTTGCCAATAGCATAACCTCTACATTATACATTTCTTGCCATCGATAAATCATATTAATATCCCCAAGCCATTGTAATATGGCCTTTTTATTTAGGTTTTTAGAAATCCAATTAAAATATCTCTTAGGATCAAGAGGAGGGAGATTAATCATTATTGGACTACCACCGTTGCTGCGTATTTCTTCAATTAAGTTCTCATATAATCTTCTAAATTCAATGATTGGTGTTTTAGGAAGGTGTTCTTTTTCTGGATTCTCTGCTATTTCATTCCAATTAAAGTCACAATCATTACCTCCTAATTCTAAAAAAATACTTTTATACTTCATAAGTTCAGTTGCATGTCTCTTAATTTTTGATAAACCCTTTGAAACAGTGCATCCAAACATAGAATAGTTCTTAATATTTATTTCTTCTAATCCAAATATTTTCTCGAAATTTATTTTAACTACTTTATATCGACTGGTTTCAGGCTGTAGTACTATACCTTTTCCAATAGAATCTCCAAAAACGCAAATATCTATAAGCCTCATAATTAACACCTCTCTTTTTGATCCCTTCTTTTATTTCTACCAATGTAGAATATCATTGATATCAATGATAAATAAAACACATATAAAATCCAAGCAATACTCCAAATGCTAAACTTCATTGATATAAATAAATATAAAAATGTTGTTAATAAAAATCCTGAAACAAAAATCAAAATATCTCTTTCTACAATTGATATATGCTTTCTATTTACTATATAATCTGTTATTATGTAGAAAAACACTATAATTATAACTACTAGCCAACTATGACTCCATATATTTTTTGAATGTACTATAGATAAATATAATGATGGAAATACATAGACTAATGGTATTAAGCTAATATAAATAAATGCTAACCCCCATCTGCCAAGTGTTTTGAAATTAAATAATTTAGCGTATTTGTATAAGCTTATTGAAAAATATGTTAAATATATAAAGGATCCACCTACAGTTATTAACCATGTTTTCTTAAAGGATTTTAGAATAATCACACTTACAAAAAAATATATGCATGTTAGTGTAATGAAATAAAATGTGGTAAATGAGTCTATATTAATAAGGATTTTTTTAAAAGCTCCAAGAGAGCTACCTTTTTCCACTTCTCTAATAGCGTCCTTATAATCAATCATCATTTCAGTCGCTCTCTTATAAGCCTCCTCCTGCGTAACCCCTAATTTAAAACAATCATTATACTTATCTATCATTATGGAATATAGCTCATCACGGACTTCTATGATCTCTTTTGTTTTGGGATATAGTAAAAACTTTCTATTTATATATTTTCTTAATTTTTCCTCCATTATAATCCACTCCCAATCAAATTATTCATAATTATAGTTACTTCTTTCCATTCATTGACTTTCTGAATATATGTTGCCCTACCTTCTGAGGTAATTCTATAATATTTCCTTCTTGCGCCACTTTCTTCATTTCCCCAATAACTTTCAATCCATTTATCCTTTTCCATACGCTTAAAGGCAGTATAGATAGTGGCATCTTTTATATCTATTAATCCTTTTCCACGTTCTATGATGGTTTTCATAATTTCATAACCGTAAGAATCTTTTTCCATGAGAATGGCTAAAATAATGGTTTCTGTATTTCCTCTCAAAATTTCGCTTGAATAACTCAATTCATCTCCTCCGATACCTAATCAGGTTAGATATATTGTAACATTATTGCCGATATATGTCAATAATTACAATCTTCAAAATTTAACCCCTAGGAGAAAATAATATAATCTAAATATATTACCTCCCATCTTTTGAATATGATTCTGTAGCTTCAAACAATACCCATTTATCAGGACGATTTTCTCTCACTTCTGTCCATTTCAATATCATTAGTCTCCTTTTCTAAATTATCTATATCAATCCCTATTTATCATAAGCACATCTGCTTTACCATAATATGAAAAATCGCAGACCTATCATTTTGATATCTTTATAAAGATAGCCAATTAACAAGCAAAAAATCTTTCTTTTTGCTTGTTAATTGGCTATATAATATAGCTTCTTTGAAATTCCTAAGAATTTAGAGCTGCTGCTGTATCAGAAACTAGTTTTTCATTAATATCAATAGTCAGTTATCCCAAGGTTCTTTCAGAGCATCACTAAATAAATCATTCCGCATTGTAATATCTGGAGATTCGTTATCATTAATATGCTTTATATATTCTTTAACTAAATATCTCTCTTTAATTATACCCTCCCTATCACCCGGTTCAAAAAGACCATCTAAAACTAAAGGCGCTTTAATTTCTTTTATTTTTTCTAGTAAATGGAGCTGTTTTGCTAATAATAGCGGCATTCTTCCATTATTAGAATCATATCCGCTAATTAAAATCCTTTCTATTCTAGACCCATATTCAGCAATAAAGTCATCTAAGTAATCGTCCCCTCGCAATGCTCTATTGATATTTAGTGCCAAAGGGAAATCATGTTTTTCAGCTATACTCCTAAACTTTCTCCAACAACCTTTTTTATTTGAATTTTCAAGACATATAGGTAAACCTGATTTTATTATTGGATTTATATCTCTTATGCAGTCAACTCTAAACAATATTATATCTATGTTAATTATATTTGAAACCTTTAAAAGGTATTCTAGTATTCGCTCAGTTTTGTCATTTTCTCCATAAGTTACACCACACCACGGAGCATGGATTGAAATCTTTTGAAATGAATCAATTTCCAAGGAATTATTTAGATATTCTAAAAAGTTACGCAGCATTTTCTCTGTACTTAAAGCTATCTGTATATCATTAAACTTTAAATCCTTAGTTATTTTAAGTTTTTCTATTGGTTCAATATCCCATAGACAAAATGCTGCTGTTGAAAGTATAA
The DNA here is from genome assembly GCF_030263895.1 of Proteiniborus sp. MB09-C3. Taxonomy (NCBI): domain Bacteria; kingdom Bacillati; phylum Bacillota; class Clostridia; order Eubacteriales; genus Proteiniborus; species Proteiniborus sp. MB09-C3. The sequence continues at coordinate 2,058,440 of NZ_CP127161.1, read as the reverse complement.
TATCACCCATATGTCCACTCCCTATGCTATTTGAATTAATATTATAAAGTCTACCTTCCTATACGAATTCTATCATGCACTAATAATATCCATCAAATTGGGTTTCTCTATTTCTTTAGTTTTTCTCATAAGCATCTTCTATGGTAAATATAGAAGACTAGGACACAGACATGTTAATCAATTTCAGCTTCCACGCCAAACTATGTAAAAATTCACATTCTATAAGTTTTGTCATTCTGAACGCAGTGAAGAATCCGTATTTGAAACTATTAGAGACCCATTCACTTCGCTCAGGGTGACAGTTTACACAAAGTCTGACATTCCGTTTGCTTCATATTCAGGAAAAACAACTCCTAAATTGCTAAACCAAGAACTCCTGTTATGATAGCTTTACGACCTGAGTATTCCTTTAATTCTATCCATAATAAAGAATTAATATTAGCCTTAAAGCAGATAATATATTTACATATTATTCTCAAGGAGGTTTTTTTCATGAATAATAAACGCGCGAAAGAAATCTTTAATTCTCCAAATATGATTAATGTGACTTTCAATGGTATTCCTGTTTATATCGAATCAGTAAATGAAGATAATAATACAGCTAAAATTCGCTTCTTCAATCAGTCAAATAAAATTGATGAAGTATCTATCATAAATTTAGTAGAGCATTAAAAAAACCTTAGCTCTATGTTTAATTAGAGCTAAGGCAAAAGCTTTTTAATGAGTGTTTTCTAGACTCTTCTATTATTTACACTCCTTTATAGCTTTTCTAAGTTCCATACCTTGTTCTTTTGTTATAACGCTATCCTCTATCATCTTATCAATGACACTTTTTCTTTCCTTTTTATTATTTTTGAAATACTCTTTTCTTTCTTCCTCTTTCATACTTTTAATTTTGTCATGAACTTCTTTTCTTTCTTCCTTATTCTTTTTCATATAAGATTTTATTTCTTCAGCCTTATCTTTTGTAATAATCTTTTTTTCTACTAAGCTGTTTAATGCATTAGAGAATTTCTCTCCTGATTTATGCATCTTAGGCTTCAAAATATTTTCTTGATTTGCTTTCGTATCATCTTGTAATAATTCTATACCATATTGTGCACAATATTTAACATTACCAAAATTGCTGGAATTAGCTGCTACCGTACCTACTGATAACATTATACTTCCTGACAACAAGCTGCTAATGAGAACTTTTTTTAACTTGGTGTATTTCATATAATCTCTCCTTTCAGTTTTGGTATGCTATATAATTCAGCATATATAGTATTTGCAAAAACAACAATATTCTTGCCTGTTCTTTGTATCTAAATATTGCAATATCTGATATAAATATAAAAGCAGTCCAATTTTGCTTGTTATTTCAAATTTTTTATTATCATCTAGCTATTGCTATTTTCCACCTTTTTAATTAATTTTTCAACTTTTTCCTTTATGATATCTCTAGTTTTCCTGTAGTCTTCTATTGGACCACCTAATGGGTCTGTTATGCCCCAATCTTCACTATGACTACATGGTACATATGGACACACTACATTACATCCCATTGTAATAAGATAATCTACTTCTTCTGGAATGTCTTTCAATAGCTTTGGATAATGTGTACTCATATCCACTCCTGCTTCTCCCATTACATGGATGGCTAATGGCTTTACTTCCGGATAGTTTTCTGTTCCAGCTGAATATACTTCCAGTACATCACTGCCTAATTTTTTTGCCCATCCTTCTGCCATTTGAGAGCGGCATGAATTATGAACGCATATAAAAGCAACTTTCTTCTTCATTTTTTTGCTCCTTGTCAATCTATTTGTCTGCACTGAACCAAGATCTAGTATTGTTTGCAATTTTCACTAGAGTCAACATTACAGGAACTTCAACAAGCACACCTACTACAGTTGCTAATGCAGCTCCAGAATTTAATCCAAATAGTGATATGGCAACTGCTACGGCAAGCTCAAAGAAATTTGAGGCTCCAATCATTCCAGCGGGTGCTGCTACACTATGAGGTAATTTCCATGCCTTTGCCCAAATGTATGCAATAAAAAATATAAGAAATGTTTGAATTATTAACGGCACTGCTATGAGAACTATGTTTAGCGGATTATCAACTATTATTTGACCTTGGAAAGAGAATATTATTATTAAAGTTAACAGAAGTCCTATTATTGTAACATTGCTAAACTTCGGAATAAAGGTCTTTTCAAAGTACTCTAAGCCTTTATTTTTCGTTATTAATACCCTCGATATCCAACCGGCTGCTAGAGGTATAACTACAAATAGGGTAACTGATAGAAATAAGGTTTTCCAGGGTATTGATATATTGCTCATACCTAGCAAAAATGCAACTATAGGAACAAATCCAACTAAAATTATAAGGTCATTTGTGGCAACTTGAACTAGGGTATATGCTGGACTGCCTTTAGTTAAATGACTCCAAACAAAAACCATTGCTGTACAAGGTGCTGCACCTAAAAGCACAGCTCCTTTTAGATAGTCTTTTGCTAACTCTAAGGGAATAATTTTTTTAAATACTACATTGAAAAAAAATAGTGCTAATGCATACATGGTAAACGGTTTAATTAACCAATTGGTAACCCATGTAATAATAAGTCCCTTTGGATTTTCTCCGACTTTTTTTATACTACTGAAATCTACTTTCAGCATCATAGGATATATCATTAGCCATATTAAAATTGCCACTGGTATGGACACACTTGCATATTCAAATCTGCTTAAAAACTCTGGTATACTAGGTCGATAAACTCCTATAAATACTCCTATTATCATGCATATAGCTACCCATATTGTAAGATATTTTTCAAAAAAGCTAATTCCCGATTGTGCTTTTTCTTTCGTCATTTCTGTTCCATCCTTTAATTAATATCATTTTTTTCTAAGCAAGCTCTATTTTAAGAGCTTGCTTAGATTTTCATTCTTCACTTCTTCTGTAATCCACTTAATTACTGCAAAGTTTCCTTTTGATATTTCATCTACTTTATTTATCCATTGTATTTCATTCTTTGCCTTTGCTTTTAATATCTCATTTGTTGTATTAGCTAAATAGAAGCTTGCATTAATAACCCACCATTTGCTGTGAATGCCTGCTCTATTTAAATCCTCTTGTAATCTCATTGCTTCATAAACAGGGGTAGCTTCAGCAAGCGTAATTATGATTACTTCTGTTTCCTTTTCATTCCTTAGCTTAGGTAGAAGTTTTTTTGCAGACTCTGGAATATCCCCATGGGAACGCTCTATTTCCTTATTGTAACTTTGAGTTGAATCCAGCAATAGTAAAGTATGCCCTGTAGGAGCCGTATCAATAACTACTGTTTCATTTTCTGAATGGTCCACTATTTCTGCAAATGCTCTAAATACTGCTATTTCTTGAGTACAAGGCGATCTTAAATCCTCTTCAATATATGCAATATCGTCATCACTCATTGTCTCTCTAGCTTTATTTAATACTTCTTTCCTATATTTTTCTAATTCCTTTTTTTCATCAATATGACTTATTGTAATACCATGACTTTCATCTATAACAAATTTCAAATGAGCTGCTGGATCAGTTGTAGTCAAATGCACATTCTTGCCTTTTTTAGCTAATTCTAAAGCTATAGCAGCTGCTATTGTAGTCTTACCTACTCCACCTTTTCCCATTGTAAAAATAATCTTTTTATTGGTATTGTATAGCTCTTCAATTACATCCTTTAATTCTGGTGTATTGTTGACATTTGATACATCATAGTTTTGCTTAACTTCGCCGTTTGTCAGAAAAGCTCTCACATTTTCTAGCCCCGTTACATTATAAGATCTTAGTGGAATTTGAAATGTTTCAACACCTTTAAGATACTTTGGTATTTTCTCTAGAGCTTCTTGTTGTTTTTCAAAAATAGCATTTGAAAGTGAATCATCATGCTCCTTGAGTACTCCATTAATCACTAATAGTTGATTATTTATGCCTATATCTTGTAGTTCCTTAGAAGCTCTTTCTGCTTCCTTTAGTGCTGAGGTCTCTGGTCTAGATACTAATATAAGTGTAGTCTTCTCTCTATCAGCTAAATTTTTCACTGCATTTTTATAGATTTCTTTTTTATCCTCAAGTCCTGATAGCTGTCCTAGACACGATGCACCATGGACATTTTCATTGATAAAATTTGTCCATGCTGAAGGAAGCTGAAGCATTCTCAAAGTATGTCCTGTAGGTGCAGTATCAAATATTATATAATCATATTCCGCTTCTGCTTTTTTATCAGTTATGAAACTAGAAAATTCATTGAAAGCTGCTATTTCAACTGTACAAGAGCCCGAAAGCTGCTCCTCCATGTTTTTGAGTACAGCCTCTGGCAGTTTCCCTCTATACGGTGCTAATACACTTTCCCTATATTCAGCAGCGGCTGCTTCTGGTTCAAAATTTGCCACTACTAAATTAGGAACTTCTTTTATAGGAATTCCCTTATTATTTAATTCCGTGTCAAATACATCCTGAAGATTTGAAGCTGGATCAGTACTTACAAGCATTATTTTCTTGCCTTTATCAGCTAGAGAAACTGCCATAGCACATGCTGTTGAAGTCTTACCAACTCCACCTTTTCCTGTAAAAAATAAATATTTAGTTAGGTTTATATCATTTAGATTAAATTCCTTAAACATAGATATTCCTCTTTCTTGTAATATTTGTTTTAGCAGCATCCATCTCTACAACCACAACCCCTTCGTGGCTTTCTTTTTATAGTCAATTTTAGATAATCTGCTGGAATATTTAATAGTTTAATGAATTCTTCGTCTGTTGGATAAGATTTGGTTTTCACTATGACACCATCCACCATAGTAACTGGCAATATCTCTACACCTTCTTTATTTAATATTTCATTTATTACCTTGTTATCTATAAATATTTGTGGATTGCCAGTAAGATTGTGTCTTTCAACCTCTACATTGTTTCTCTTCAGTCTATTTATTACCCTAGATACCCTTAGTAATTCTGGGTCTACAGATGGACCGCAAACTCCGGTTGGACAGCACATAGCAGGATCAAAAATAACCATTTTTTTCATTTACTATCACTCCTCTTTTAAATTAGCATTTACAATTTGGCTTGCTTTTACATATACAATCTTCAGTATCTGTTATTAGATTCATCAAAAATAAAAGTATTTTATTGCATTGCACTAAGTTTAAAGAATAGTAGTTCCATAATCCGTCTTTTCTAATGTTCACTAAACTAGACTCCTGTAAGATTTTCATATGATGTGATAATGTGGGTTGGGTAAAATCAAAGTGCTCTAATATATCACATGCACATCTTTCACCACAAGATAATATATCAATTATCTGTAGCCTTTTAGGATCTGATATGGCTTTAATGATTTTTGAATTTTCTTCGTAATTAGGTTTCATATATTCACCTCTATATAGATATTAGTCTATATAACATATTATATGCTTCTCAGCTACTCGCAGTCAACACTTAGTTTTATTGTTTATATAATAATATTCTATAGATATATGTCTATATATGTTCTTTTTCTATAACATAATCCATCAAAAAATATAAAATCCTTAAGCAATTTGCTTAAGGATTTTATATTCCCATGATGCCGGCTGTCTAGCTAATTCACACCCGCACTTCTGCAGGTGGGTGTCTTGTCGTCAACCGCTGATGTCCAGTTAAACAGGCATATCATTAGCTAATGAACACAGACTCCCGTATAAAATATGTCGGTTGAATTACCATAGACTATCGCACATCTCAGGAAACTCTTTATATATTAATTATACTATATTTCACGAAATTTTCAAATCAAAATATAATTGAATATCTTCCTATATCTAGAATAACCTATATTTAAACAAAATATAATCATTTTTTCTTATCGATATAAGCTTTTTCGATGAAATCTCAGAAAGAACAAGGAAATACTTATATCAATACAATCTAAGCAGCACTATTGATAATAGTATTGAGCTCATCTTCATCCATAGTTTCATTTATCAATAATCTTTCAGATATATTCTCTAGCTTGCTAATATTTTCTTTAATCAGATTTAAGGTCTTTGAATATAGCTCTTCAATTAACTTTTTCGCTCTATCTACTACATATGCACTGCTTCCAATATTGTCTCCTAATAGAACCTCAAAGTTCAACAAGCCTGTATTGTCATCCATACCATATCTTGCTATCATTGAGACTAGCATATCAGTGGCTTTCTGTAAATCATTCAATGCCCCAGTAGTTATTTTATCCTTTCCAAAAATTATTTCTTCAGATGCCCTACCAGCTAATGCTACCATAATATGATTTAATATATCTTCCTTAGACTGATACAGTTTGTCTGGGGGTATATTCATACTAAATCCTCCAGCCCCTTTTGTACTTGGAATAATGCTGATTTTAGTTACTCTGTTTAAAGGAGAAGTTAGTTTAGTAACCAAAGCATGGCCTGCCTCATGATAAGCAGTAACTTTTTTTTCTTCAATTGATATATAGCTTCTATCCTTCTTTTCTTCCCCTGCTATTACAGTATAAAAGGCTTTGTCTATATGAACCATATTTATGCTGTTATCATTATATCTAGCGGCTAACATAGCTGATTCATTCATTAAACTTTCTAGCTTAGCACCACTGAAATAAACTGTCTGATAAGCAACCTTCCTTAAATCAACTTGCTTGCTTATTGGTTTATTTTTACTATGAAGCTCTAATATCTTATATCTAGCATTTATATCAGGTAAACCTACCTCAAGCTGTCTATCGAATCTTCCTGGTCTTAATAAGGCTTCATCTAAAGTATCTACTCTATTGGTTGCCGCCACTACTATAATCCCTTGATTTTCTTTAAAGCCTGACATTTCAGTTAACAACGCATTAAGTGTTCTATCACTTTCATCAGAGGAACCGTTTGATGCACCACCCTTTCTTTTTTTACCAAGAGCATCAATTTCATCAATGAATATTACACATTTTCCCGCTGCTCTTGCCTTTTTAAACAGACTTCTTATCCTGCTTGCGCCAAGTCCAGCATATACTTGTATAAAATCTGAGCCTGTTACTGCAAAGAAAGGAACCCTTGCTTCTCCCGCTAATGCCTTTGCAAGCAGTGTCTTACCTGTTCCTGGTGGTCCATAAAGCAATACCCCTCTAGGCATTCTCGCGCCATATCTTTCATATTTTTCAGGTTCTCTTATAAAATCTACCATTTCCTTTAGGCTTTCTTTTACCTCATCATTTCCTGCCACATCGTCAAATGTTATGGTAGAGGAATTCTCTCCATCGCCATCTATATCAGACATTTTAGTCATTTCTTTCTCTGCTAGCTTATTTGAATTTCTACTAACAAGGTAAAATAAACCACTAAAAGCTGATAATACAACGATCATAGTCAATATATCCCCAATAGTACTATTTCCATCCGTTTCCTTCACATCAACACCAGAATTAAGAAGCTTTTCCTTGAATCCTTCAGTCCTAGGATTATCTGTTCTAAACAATTTTCCATCTTTAAATACTCCTGTTATTTCTTCCTTATTGGTTAGATTAACAGATTGTATATTCCCATTTTCTAGATTTTTGTTAAATTCTATATATGATATTTCTGTCAATTCCTGTTTGCTGCTTAAGAAAACAAATGCAGATACTATTACTATACTTAGGATAGCAAATAGTATAATTAGATTTCTTTTGTTCTTTAACAGCTTCATATTCGTCCCCTTTCTAGTTTACATAATATAAAACAATTATAGCACAATACCCACTTTATGTCTATTTAAAAACAATAAAGTTTACATAAAAAAATATGGAAGGGTGCACCCTTCCACTTGATATTATATGCTAGATAGAATTATTGACCAGCTTTTAAAATTTTAAGTAGTCTATCAAGGTTTTCATTTTGTTCTTCATTTAGTAATGGTCTCAAAGCTTCTAGCTGATTGAGCTTAGACATGAATTCTTCTTTACTCATATCCTCCGTAAGTTTTTTATTTAGCTTAATGATTTCAAATAAAATTTCATTTCCTGATTTATTTGAATACTGTTCTGCAAACTTCTTTACTGTTTCAAGCTGTTCTTCTGTAGGTTCTATCTTATCTTTTATTTGTTCAATTAATTCTTCAATATTTTTATTATCATTGACCATTTACATTCCTCCCCATTTAATTATATATAAATCTATGTGGATAAGTGCATGTCATATTACTAGAAGCTAAAATAATTTTCTTGTAACAGAAATAATCCTGTTACATATTATAGCTATAAATACTATTTATAAATTTTATCTGGGGAGGCATGAAATTGAACGAAATTGTAGCAGTCCCTTCAAACCAAAATATTATTGAGAAATCTAATTTACATATTCAGAAATTGATTTTTCTTTTACCTTTGGTTCTCTTAGTTAATAACTTTTCACATGAATTTACAAGAAAAAGAAATGTTGTATCTGGCTTAGGAAATGACTTTATAGCCTCCATTGACATTAAAAGCTTAAATGAAAAAATGGATATTATAAAAAAGGTAGGGCCTTATTTACCTGAATATGTTGTAGATCCATTAAATACAATTATTTTCTTTATTGAAAAGGCAACTACAATCATTGGACTCATGGAAATCATAACTACTAATAAATCCTATGCTCCAATTGTAGCTCTTGATAACTTAACTAATAAGGATAGAATAAATGGAATTCTCTCAACAATAAAGGACGAAGCAAATGATGAAAAAGTTAATACATTAAAGCCAGTTATTGATGTAATTTTAAATTTCGATAGATATAAATCCTTAATTAATATGATGTCAAGCTTAAGTAATATGAATAATAGAATGGATAAGGTATCAAATACACTGCCTAAGGCCGAAATACCTGCTCAAGCTAGTTCAAATAATCCTATTCAAATAGAAGATATGGCAAATATTTTGAAGCCATTATTAGGAAATGATGAAAGCAAAATAAATCAATTTAATAGCATGATAAATGTCCTAAAACCAATGCTAGAAAGTAATAGTAATAAAGCAAATCAAGTAGAAAATATGGTAAATGCTACAAAAACGGTATTGGGTAATAATGAAAATATGTCAACCGAAAAAATAGGTGATATGTTTAAAATGCTTGAATTGCTAAATGGTTTGAATTCAAAGGAAGAGAAAAAGGAATAGGCTTAACAGTAAAAGAGTCCAAGAGGAACGGCGGACTGTGTGTAAACTGTCACCCTGAGCGAAGCGAATGGGTCTCTAATAGCTTCAAATACAGATTTTTCACTGCGTTCAGAATGACAAAAACGTATAGCATGTGAATTTTCACACAGTCTGACGGTGATAGTACCGTTCCCTATGGAATAAGATTTTTAAGGATAATCTGTGTGGTCATTACCTAAATAATTCAGTTCACTTACTACATTAATTATATGATTATTCTTATCATGTTTAATATCTACAGTATCCAATCTTGCATCATCTTGTCTAAAAATCAGGTATTGCTTTAATAAGTCATTGGCTGATTGTTTATCTACATCATTATAGACTAGAAAAAATTCTTTCTCTGGTATTTCTAAAGTGAGGGTATATATTCCCTCATCGTCTCTTCTTCTTATTTCTCTAATACTATTTAACATAGAATCACCTCAAGGTATATTATTCCCTAAATATAATTCTTTTTTCATAAGTTTTAAAAAAGTTATAAAAAGATGTTTAGCTTTTGAAATTGTGGTAAAAATTATAATAAGATTTTAAAAATTGGGCTTTGCTTATTTATCTCCACTGCCCCCGTAAGCAAAGCCCTTTTTCTATTTCCATGTAACAAAAATACTGGATGATTAATATATTATACTAACCAATGATTTGGTTGCAAATTATACAAGGGGGTTTTTTAATGGGAAATAACGCTGGTTTTGAAGGTTGCTTTGGCAATGGCGATACCCTATTATTTTTCTTTATACTTTTAGTATTAATTTTCTGTGGATTCTGGGGTAGAGGCTGCTAGTATTACTGTAAAAGTAAATAATTACAAAAATACAAATTGCGATGGAGTATAATTACTTCATCGCAATTTGTATTTTAAGCTCTAAGCTTTAATAATAATGCTTCCATATCATCTGGAAGAGAAGCGTTTATTTCTTTTTCCGCTCCAGTTCTAGGATGTATAAATTTAAACTCGAAAGCATGTAAAGCCTGCCTGTTTATTAATTCACTTGACTCATTATATAATTCATCACCTATTATTGGATGCCCAATATGCTTCATATGTACCCTTATCTGATGAGTTCTACCTGTTTCAATTTCTACCTCAAGTAAGGTGGCTTCTTTAAGCCTTTCTATTACTTTATATTTAGTTATAGCTTCTTGTCCATTTTTCATTACAGATCTTATCATAGGCTCATTCTCTTCTTTTCCAATAGGCAAATTAATAATTTCTTCTTCTTTCTCTACAATACCATTAACTATAGCTAAGTATTTCTTTTCTATTGTTCCCTCTTCCATTTGCTTTGACATTTGTTGATGAGTAAAAGAGTTTTTTGCTATAACCAGTACTCCCGACGTTCCCATGTCTAGCCTATTTATAAACCTTACCTTCTTATTAATATTGTTTTTATTAAAATAATAGGCTACGCCATTTGCTATAGTGTCATCTTGATGGCTCTTAGTAGGATGAACTACTATATTAGGTTGCTTATTCAAAATCACAAAATCTAAATCCTCATAAATTATATCTATAGGAATATCTACTGGTATACTATTCTCTACTTCATCTTCCATATGTATTGTAACCTTATCGCCTTTTTTCACAGTTGCATTGCTTTTTGCCATCTTACTATTAAGATATATTTGCTGGTTTTTTTGAAGTCTTCTAAATAATCTTCCCGAAATTCCATAGTTCTGTTTTAACACTTCCTCTATTGTCAAACCTGATGACTTTATATCAAATATTATTACGTTTTCGCTTTCTTTCATGTTTTTCCTCCGTTTTATATTTAATACAATTAGTGTATAATATACATATACTATTCCTGCTATTTTTGCAAATTGAATTTGGAGGGAGCTACTTTGGAAAATGGACTGCAAGGAAAAAAAATAATAAACATTATTCATAATGATAATATACGTTCTAAAGAAACTTCTGAGCTTTTAGAAAACAAATTAAAACAATATGGTTATATTATTTCAAGTGAATTCGACTATAATGCAGAGTTAAGTATATGTATTGGTGGAGATGGAGCTTTTTTAAGGGCTGTTCATAAGTACAATTTCCCATATATGCCCTTTGTTGGAGTTAATACAGGCCATTTAGGTTTCTTCCATGAAATAACCCCTGAGAATATCAATAAATTTGTTGAGAATTATTCTAAGGGAAAATATAATATAGAAGATATTTATCTTGTTGAAGCTATCGTATGTACAAGAACTAGCTGTATTGAGCTTATAGGCGTCAATGAAATAGTTATAAAAGGTATAGAATCAAAAGTCATACATCTAAATGTTTCAATAGATGATGATCACTTAGAATGCTTTAGTGGAGATGGATTAATAATATCTACTCCCAGTGGAAGTACTGCCTATAATCTTTCAGCAGGAGGTAGTATAGTTTATCCCACACTAAAAACTTTACAGTTGACTCCCCTTTGTCCAATAAACTCAAAAGCTTATAGGTCTTTACAAAATAGTGCAATCATACCTGATGGAATGGCTATAAAAATCAACCCTGAGTACAGGGATGAGAATACTGTCCTAATTGTAGTAGATGGAAATCAACTAAAATATGATAATGTGGTAGAGATTATAATCAAGCTTTCTGATATGACATTAAGAAAACTCACCTTTCATAGCCAAAACTTCTGGTCTAAGGTTAGAGATAGATTTATATAGTATTTTACTGCGCTCAGTATGACATAGACTGTGTCATACTAAGCGTTTCTAAAAAACTTCATGTTCTTTTCCAACTTTAATTTCTGTCCATAGGACAATAATTAGGAGTGTCCTTAGTAAGTACTAAAAACAGCTGTATAAATCCTATATATCAAAGTTTAATACAAGCTTTGTACTGTTTCTCATTTCCGTAGCAATAATATAATTTTTAAAATTTATTGAACAAATCCTATCTAGTTCTCTAAGACTTATTCCTTCTTCTATCTCATAAATTGACACATCTGCTTTTTTCCAGCCATAGGAAAGCAATGTTTTAGCTGAATCCTTTCTAATCAATTCTAAAGGTACTGAGCCGAAAATATTTCCACCTTCCACATTATTCGACATCCAAAACTTATTATGTAACTCTAAAGCTCCTGCCCTTTTTAAATCATCTGTCCGTCTTCCACTGAATTTTTCCAAATAATCTCCATCATAATAATTTTTTACTTCTATAGGTTTATATAAGAAAGGTAATGTGCTTATCAGTGAAAAACCAGGGTACTCATTAAAAGTCACTTTATTAGTATAATTATTCCCATACTTATTAGTATTAGCACATTGTTCTTTTATCATATTAGTTGCTTTAAGTAATTCATCTGCTAGCTGATTTACTTTATTGCAATTATTACAATATATATATGATTCCATTTCACTTACAAGTCTTTTTACTACTTTTATTGTATTCCTCATACTATCACCTTTCCTGCTTATTCACTCAGCATGTTTTTTCTTGTATTTCCTCATGCTTTTCATTGACTGTTCTATTGGACTTCGTCTTCGCAAGATTTATCCCAATAAGTGTCCATACATAAACTGATATCTGCTCCTGAAAACAAATTGCATCAAAAAAACCATTCCCTAATAATGTTACATAAAATCCAAGGGAAATAATACTAATATCTAGATTGTTAAAAACGTCTTCTCTTATTCTACTCCATAGATATTTTATAAACCAAACAAAACAAAACAGACCTATTATACCTGTGTCTACTAGTCTCTGCAGATAAATATTATGCACATGGGATATATAGGCTTTTAAATCATTTGAATATAGTGGAATTTGCTCCCATATAGTACCTGGACCTATTCCTAATACTAAATTATCCTTTAGAATTTTTATAGCCGCTATCCAGATTTTAATTCTATATTCTATACTTGAATCAGCCACAATATTCCGAGGAAGTAATCTGCCAGTATCTCCTAAAAAATCAAATATTACAAAAATAACTGGAAAAAGTACTGCATACTTTATATATTTTCTATTAATAATAGACAGAGCTACAAAAGATATACAAAGAGATAGCCATCCATTTCGAGAATAAGTTAATAATAAACATGATGTTGATAATACGCTGCATAAGATGGCTATAATCATATTTCTATTATTTTTATTTGATTCAAATTGTACTATGCCAACCAGTAAGGTAAGGTTTAAGAATCCTGCTAATATATTTGGATTAAAAAAGGTTGAATATGCTCTAAAATCAATATCATATACATTGCTATCTACCCAGCTTTTAGGCATGTCTCCATTGAAATAAAAATACTGAAAAATACCTATGGCGGAAACAATTATTCCTAAACACATTAACAGAAAAATTATCTTATCTACATGTTCTTCATCTAAATAACAGCTTATTATTGAACAAAACAATATTTTCATTATATATAAAATTGAAAAAAAGATACTTATATACCACAAATCTGAAAACAAGGACGATAAAACTGTTGAAATAATCATCACTAAAAGTATCCTATTATGCAGCAAATGATTCCAAATAATTTTCTCCTGTCTAAATGCTACCAACAAAGCAATCAATATTCCCATAAGTAGATACGATGCAACTGGTAGCAAGGCCCCTAGTATCAATATAATAAATATTAGATAGACGATAATTTTGTTCAGCTTCATCCTTTTATTACTCTCCTATGTACATTATTTTATTATTAATCTAAGATTAAATCAATAGTAAAGGCTTCCCCAATTTTATTGAGAAAGCCTTGATTACTAAATAAGCTCTTCCATTTTATCTACAAGCTCTCCGAAAAGCTTAAGTGCTTCTTCTATTGGCTCAGGTGTGGTCATATCTAAGCCAGCCTTTTTAAGTACATTTATTGGATAATCTGAGCTTCCGCTCTTCAAATACCCTATATACTTTTGGATGGCACTTTCGCCCTCATCTATTATCTTCTGAGATAATGCAGTAGCTGCTGAAAAACCAGTTGCATATTGAAATACATAGAAATTGTAGTAGAAATGAGGAATTCTTGCCCATTCTATTGCAATATCATCATCTATTATAATATCTGAACCATAATATTTTACATTTAAAGCTTTATAAGTTTCACATAGCCAATCTGCAGTAAGAGATTCTCCCTTCTCTACATGCTGGTGTATTGCAAGCTCGAACTCAGCAAACATAGTTTGACGATAAACAGTTCCCCTAAATTGCTCTAGATAATGATTAAGAAGATACAGCTTTTCTTCCTTAGTTTTAACGTTCTTAAGTAAATAGTCCATAAGTAACGCTTCATTAGTAGTAGAAGCAACCTCAGCTAAAAATATGCTATAGCCTCCATATATATAAGGCTGATTCTTTTTAGAATAATAGCTATGAAGAGAATGACCTAGTTCATGGGCTAGTGTAAATACATTATCTAGGGTATCTTGATAATTTAAAAGTATAAATGGATTTGAATCATAAGTTCCCCATGAATATGCTCCGCTTCTCTTTCCTCTATTTTCATATACATCTACCCATCTAGAATTTAAGCCTTCATTAACTATATTTACATACTCATCTCCAAGCTTTGCTAAGCCCTTTAATACTATCTGCTCTCCTTCTTCATAATGTATTTTCATATCTATATCTTTTACTATAGGAGTATATAAATCGTACATATGAAGCTCGTCAAGTCCTAATGCTTTTTTCCTCAAAGCTACATATTTATGTAAAGAGCTAAGATTATCTCCAACTGTTTTTATTAGATTATGATAAACCTCAGTTGGTATGTTATTTGCGTCCAATGAAGCCTCTAATGCACTGTTATAATTTCTAAGCTTTGAATAAAAAATATTTTTCTTTACATTTCCACTTAAGGTTGATGCGAAGGTATTTTTATAACTGTAATATGTATCATAAAGGGCTTTAAAAGCATCCTGTCTTACTTTTCTATCCTTACTCTCCATTAAAGGTATATAGCTTCCATGTGTAATTTCTACTTCATGTCCATTCTCATCTTTAATTGTAGGGAATTTTAAGTCAGCATTATTAAGCATTCCAAAGGTATTTTCTGATACTGTTGCTATATCGCCAGTTTGGGCTAATATTGCTTCTTCTCTTGGAGTAAGAATATGATTTTTCCTCCTCATTATGTTGTCTAGATAATGAGAATAAACTGCCAGCCCTTTTGTTTCATTTAAGTATCTATTTATCTTTTCTTCATCCAACATAAGAAGTTCAGGTACTATAAATGATAAGCTTTCTTCAACCTCTACCATTAATCCTGTGGCCCTATCAGTTAAGGCTTGATATGTACTATTTCTAGTATCTTCATCTTGCTTCATCTTTGCATATGTATATATGTTTCCAGTAATTCTAGATAATTCATCTTGTAGAGTTAATACCTCTAGTAAAGTCTTGCTGCTATTTTCAATTTGCTCTTTGTACTTCTTTATTTTCTTTGAAAGCTCCTTTGCCTTTTTAAAATCATCCTCCCAGGCATCATCATTTACGTATAATGTCTCTAGATTCCATAGGTATTTTGTATCAACATCTTTTCTTTCTTTTGGTTTTCTTAAATTATTCTCCACGATTATCCCTCCCCATTTTGTATATATACATTCTACACTTTTTCAGAACTTTTTTCCACATTAGGTTTTGTAATTAAAGTTAATGTTTAAGATTAACATCGATAAATCTGATTAACCCTCAGTTTTATACTTAAAGTTTTACTTTAGATAAAGTTTGTATAAAAAGGAATTTTCTTTCTAAGAGCTTTTAGATATGTCTTTAATAAACATGATTAAGCAACCTGCTGTAGTTCTTTGTGCAAGTGGAAGTGAGCAGCGTGTTATTTTATAAAATCTAGTACTATCATCTTTTATTATCTTAAATTGCTTGTGTATCCTCAATGCGACTTTAGTATTAAATCTTACAAATTCTTCAATATCATCAAATATTACAGGTTTATCTAAAGTCCCAAAATCCTTAACTTTATTATATGCCGTCTTCACGAAATTTTCGTATTGTCTATGATTATCTAAAAGTCTTATATTCACATGTTGAGGAATAGTAAGATCTTGTATTATGTGAACACTTGCTCCTAAATAGAACATAGATTTTTCAATATCATTTTCTTTATAGCTATTTACAGCAATTTTATAATATTTTTTTGTTAGCTTTAGAGCATTTCCATGACCATATAATCCTTTTTTCTTTGTAGGATTGTAGAAATGATTTATACTCTTAAAATCCTGATCTGCCCATACAGCTCCCTTATTTATTGTATCTATATGTCTTTCAAATTCATTGAATTCTACACTATACTCATTTTCTTTAAGTATATTAAGAGCATAATTATTAATGAACTGATGAACCTTTGCCTCTGTTTTTATTATCGTCTTCTTAAATGGATTTATTGCTTTTAAAATACTCCTAAATGCTTTCCCATAATATAGTTCTATAGTTTTCATACTATCTTCCTCATAATATATATTCTCTCTATTTTATAATGCCCAAAAAAACTAAAAAAAGAAGATTAAATTTTACTTTAATCTCCTTTAAAAATTCTTCATTTTTGATTGTTAATTATAAGAGTACAGTTACAAACTTTATTGAATATAAATCAGCTAAAAGTAAATCATCTGTTCTTGTTTCTCTTAATACGATATGATCTATTCCCACATCTACAAGAGTACCTTCTCTATCTATGAACATATTTGTTCCAAGAATAAACTCAACTTTAACAGGTCTTCCAATAAATTCTTTTAATTGTCCCTGCATATAATCATTACCCACCAATACTGGAGGAGCTGGTCGACGTGTAGCAGGCATTGATGTAGATGGTGGTGTTACAGATGGTTGAGTAGTTGGCCCACCTGTAGACGGCATGCTTGGTTGAGCAGCCCATGGTGGAACACCTATTGGATTAAAAGCAGTTCCAGGCGGTGGAAACTTACATGATGGCGGAAAAGTACATGGCGGCATCATGGGCATTGTTGGCTGCGTAATTGGTGATGTCGATGGTATATTTGGCATTTTAGGCTGTGTAATCGGTGATGTTGGCGGTACATTTGGCATTTTAGGCTGCGTAATCGGTGATGTCGGCGGTACATTTGGCATATTTGGCTGTGTAATCGGTGATATCGGTGGTACGTTTGGCATATTTGGTCGCGTAATCGGTGATGTTGGTGGTACGTTTGGCATATTTGGCCGCGTAATCGGTGATGTTGGTGGCATGTTTGGCTGCGTAATTGGTGATACAGGCGGCATTGCCGGAACCATATACCTATTGTTATCATCATTTTGTAGTCTTCGCATAAAATCCCTCCTCATTTTTAAGTGTCGCTATAAAGCTCAGTTGGATCATAAAAGCAGTGATCACCTATTCTTGAATTTATAGTTCCTGAGCCATTATATGGGAAAGTTGGAGGACAGGTTGGAACAAAAGGATTCATATACCATAATGTCCTACCAATATTCCATAGTTTATTGCCTGCTATGGCCCAGTCAGCTATCTGATAGTGTATATCCTCTGGAGGATTAGCCCAAATAGTCTGTGGGTTAGTTACACCTCCAAGTACTCCTCTCATACAGTCAAATTGACCTTCTTGGTTTATTACTTTTCTTAAATCACCTTGACATACTCTTCTATACTCACCATCTGCTACATTTACTCGATTCATTATTACTGTAGCCACAGCCTTCATTCCTGTTTCGCCTTCTCCACCAGCCTCACATTTTATGATTCGTGCAAATAGCTCCCTGTCTGAATAAGCCATTATGGCATACCTCCCTTGTCTTTTGCTACTACTAATATATTTAAGATGATGCGCATTTGCTACATCGCAAATGCAAAATAATTAGAACTAAAGGAAATAAAAAATTAAGGGACACATCTGCAAAATACGCAGAAATGTCCCCAACTTATTCACAAATATATCCCTAAATAATACCAAAATATTTTAAACTTACTACTTGCTTAAAACTTGCATTGCTTTTCTCATTAAATCTCTAGCTATTGGTGCTGCTTCTGTTCCTCCGGTCTTTCCACTGTTTTCAACTATAACTGCTACTGCTACTTGTGCATCATCTGCTGGTGCAAAGCCAATAAACCATGCATGTTCTTTGCCAGTCTCGTTTTCCGCAGTCCCTGTTTTCCCTGCAACTCTAATATTGCTTATTCTAGCATTTTTCCCTGTGCCTTTTTCTACAACATCAATCATCATAGATTTTAACCGTTCTGCTATTTCAGGACTAGTTACTCTAGACAAAAGCTCAGTTCTATTCTTCTTTAAAACCCTACTGTTACTATTAATTATTTCCTTCATTAGAATCGGCTTTACCATTTCACCTTTATTACCTATTGCAGAAGCAACCATTGCCATATTTAGAGGAGTTACAAGAACCTTGCCCTGTCCTATAGCGGAAGCACCTAGTTCTGGTTTAGAGTCAATTTTCCCTGGAAAAGTAGATTTTGCTGTACGTAGGTCAAAAGGTATACTGCTATTGAACATATATTTTTCTGCTGCATTTCTAAGCTTAGAATCTCCAATTTCAAGCCCGATTTGACTAAAAGCGACATTACAGGATTTTGCCAATGCTTCGTTTAAATCTACCTGTCCATGAGCCTCTCCTTTATAATCCTTAAGCACATATCCATCTATTTTAATTGAGCCTTCACAATTGAAAACCTCATCTGTTTCTCTGTTTTCTATGGCTGCCGTAGCTGTGATTAGCTTAAATATTGACCCTGGAGCATACATACCCATAGTCGCTCTATTTAGTAGAGGACTATCTTCGTTTGCTACAATATCTTCCCAGTTTTCTTTTAAAGTAGAGGGGTTAAATGAAGGGTTGCTTATCATTGCGTATATCTCCCCTGTTTTAGGATTCATTAGTACAATTGAGCCTTTTCTATTACCTAGCAATTTGTATGCATAGCTCTGGATTTCATGGTCAACTGTTAATACTACATTGTTTCCAACTGTTTCTCCGTCACTTAATATATTCTTCAGCTCTCCTATAGGATTTGAATCATTCAAATCTAATAGCTCTTTATTATACACAGCCTCTATTCCAGATTTTCCATATTCTCTAGAGCTGTACCCAATTATATGGCTATATGTTTTTCCATATTTGTAATCTCTAATCTGTCCTTTATCTGTTTTTACACTATTTACTAGTATAGTTCCTCTTCTATCAGTAATTTCTCCTCTTAATATATTTTCTTCATTAATCCATTGTCTCTTATTATAGTTGCTAGTTACAATTTTATCTGCTGTAAATATTTGGAAATAACTAATATATAAAACTAGACAAATAAATAATCCACATAAAGAAATGAGTATTCTAATTATCCTCTTGGATTCTGTGTTCATCTTCTTCCTCCTGTTCTAAATCAAGTTCTTCAGAAGCTACCTGTAAAATCCCAAGAGCAGCAAAGCTGGATACTAATGAACTGCCACCATAGCTCACAAAAGGTAAAGTAATACCTGTTAGTGGAATCATTTTAGTAACTCCTCCTAGTATGATGAAAGCTTGATATCCAAACATCAGTGTTATACCTAAAGCAATAATTCTAAAAAATTGATTTTGTTGCTGTAAAGCTATTTTTACACCCCTATATACAATAATCAGAAATAAGAAAATTACTGCTATACCAGTAAATACCCCCATTTCCTCACATATTGCAGAAAATATAAAATCATTGTGAACCTCTGGAATAAATTCAGGATGTCCAAGTCCAATTCCAGTTCCAAAAAAGCCTCCTGATGCAATTGCAAACAATGACTGTGTTATTTGATATCCTTTACCATCAATATCAGCCCAAGGATTTATCCATGTCTCTACTCTAACTCTAACATGATTAAACATAAAATAGCCCAATACCCCTAATACCACTGCACTTGCCATATTATATAGTATCAATCTTCTATCTTCTTCATAGACATATAGGATGGAAATAAATAAAAGGAAAAATAGCATTGCAGTTCCTAAATCCTTTTGTATAAATAAAAAACCTATATGTGCATAAACCACAGCCAAGAATATTAGCTTATTATTGTATTTATCTTTATTTGTGTAATAAGAAGCCAGAGAAAAAATGAATAATATCTTAATCAGCTCCGCTGGTTGAAAGCTGGAACCAAAGATTATTATCCAGTTTGTAGCTCCTTTATTCTTAGTTCCAAATATTAAAGTAGCTAAGAATAATACTAAAGATAACCCTAAATAAAAGTAAAGGAGCTTATCCCAATACTTTATATTTTTAATAGTAAAATAAGATATAAAAAATACTATTATACCTATTCCAAACCATAGGATTTGTTTAAAGCCAAGTGCTGGATTTATTCTATAAATCATAATTATTCCTATGCTAATAAGCATAGTTACGATTAAAAAAATGTAATTATCACCACTAGAAATCTTATATAATACAAAACTAGATAGAGAAATTGTGAGAATCAATACTATTGCTGAGTATATGATATTTCTCTCAAGTTCTGTATTAAAGGTTATTAAAAGCAGCAAAGCCAAAATATTTATAAGCATTAAAAGACTCTGAGGTGATCTGATTCCAAGTAGTTTTTTAGTCATTATAAACACTCCTTAATCCCCTTCTATGAAAAGGAATTCTACCTGTCCAAATTTAATTCTATCACCATCCCTTAGTTTTACAACATCTAGAACTCTTGAATCATTTACAAGGGTTCCATTGGCACTTTTTAAGTCCTCTAGGAAATATTCGCCCTCATCAAGAATTATTTTAGCATGGTCTTTCGAAATATAAGGATCTTTTAGAACAATATCATTTTGAATTCCTCTTCCAATTGTGACGTCATCCTCTAGTACATATACTTCCTTTATTTTAAAATGCAATGTATCTTTTCTATTCAGCAACTTTAAATATGAGGAGCCATCGCTAATTGAACCTCCCATACTCTTAATATCTAGGTAAATCATTCTTATTATTCCTATCATAAAAAGATAGATTAGAAATATGAAAATATATCTAAATATTAATGAAAGCACATTAAACACTAAATCACCACCATAAATAATAATCAACCTATGTTAATAGACTACCATAAACTATAAATATTGAAAATACTTAATTGAAAATACTTACCGGATTCCCTTATTTTGTTATAATATTATTGTCTAGTAATGATTATTGCCCTAAAAGTTCGTTATACTCTTCTTGCTGTCTGAACTTTTAAATATTTTTAGAGTAAAATGAAGTATAATAAAAAAAAGCAACGTCTTACTTCTATATCAATATTAAAACAATATTGGAATAATATCATTTATATGACTAGAAGTATTAATTCAAGAAAAAGGAAGGAGAATTAAAATGAGCAAGCAGCTTTATCGTTCGCGAGAAAATAAGGTTATAGGTGGAGTTTGTGGTGGATTGGCAGAGTATCTTGATGTCGATCCTGTAATCGTAAGATTAGTATGTGTTCTACTATTTTTTGCGAAAGCCATAGGAGTTATTGCATATATTGTATGTATGATTATCATTCCTGAGGCGCCTTTTGGCTATAGAAAAAACGAAGAAAATTTAAATGATGGTCCTGATCCAGAATATACTTATGACAATGCTAATACAGAAAATAAAGATGAAAGAAATAAAATGATACTTGGAGTAACCTTAATTGGTTTAGGAGCTCTTATTTTTGCTAAAAAATTATTTTATTGGTTTGATTTTGTGAATTTTGGTGGAATAATACTTGTTTTAGCTGGTGTGTATATAATAGTTAATGGGAGGGAAAAAAACAGTGAAAAAAAATAATATCATTTTGGGAGTAATTATAGTATTTATCGGCATATTTTTATTACTCTACAATCTTGATTTCATAAGATGGTCTATATTTGAAGTAGCCTTTGACTTATGGCCCTTAATACTTATTGCAGTAGGTGCTTCCATAGTCTTTAATGATAATAAAACCATAAAGACTCTAATATGGATTGTTTTTTTCGTAATAATCATTGCTTATGGTTTTTATCTGCAATACAGCAGATATCAGTTACCACCAGTAAATAATACTCCAAATATGACCTACGAGCTTAATGATAAATTGAAAACAGCTACCCTTGATTTAGATTTATCTGCTGTTAATTTAAAAATCAACTCATCATCTGATATAAACTTGTTTGATGGGTATGTAGAAAACCCAAATGTAGATAAAAAAATAGACTATCTTAATAACGGTGAGAATGCACAGATTATCTTAAAAGAAAGAACTAAGGGAATTAACTTTAAGGGAAACAAAGGCTATGAAAGCAATCTTTATCTTTCTGATAAAGTGTATTGGGACATTGATGGAGATATTGGTGCTGTAAGCGGCAATATGGATTTTAGGAATATTAGAGTAACTAATGTTGATTTTGATTTTGGTGCTGGCGATATAAACCTATTGTTTGGAAACAATGTTGAAAATTTAAATGTAGATATTGAGGCCGGAGCTACAAACATTAGTGTTACCGTTCCAGAGAACTTAGGAGTGAGAGTTAAACTAGATGGAGGATTGAAGCACAGCAATCTTAAAGATTTGAACTGGAAGCTTGTAAATGACTGGTATATGTCTCCTAACTATGAATCATCTATATCAAAAGCAAGCATTAATGTTGATATGGGAGTAGGAAACTTTGATTTGAATATTGAATAAAAATATCCAGACATTTGTCGCTTTAAAGTGTACCCTATAAGATAGATTTTTTAAGGTCTATTTTGTAGGGTATTTTTATGTATAATAAAATAAATATCATTAGAAGAAAATCAAATCAAAAATGAGTACTGAAAATATGATTTTAAGGGTAATATGTAACATAAATAATGATTTCTATACAATGAAGATAAAAATACGTCTGTACATATATGTCAGTAATAGATTGAAACCTTTTATCTAAGGATTTCTTTACTATAATAATATAGAATGGTAAAATAAAGAAAAAGTATACATCGATTTTACACTCTACAGGAGGATTCTTATGAATAGTTCATTGTCACAAAAGATACATAACAAATTGATACATTCCTTAATGAATGAAAGTTTTATAAATGAACTTTCATTAGATATAAAAATTATCAGGGAAAATATATCGGAGGCTTCATTTATAAATAAAGTTAATGAAATGACAGATGAAAAAGACTTTAGCTGTAAGGCAGTTTATAGCCTTTGTAAAAATTTACTTAAACAAGTATGTGGTACTGAACTCCCCGACAATTGGCTATACTATGTCTATCAATTTACCCTTAATAAATCATTTCCTAATGCAATTGACATAAATACAGAATCAAAATACAGTGCTGCTATAATCTTTTATCTGAAAGCTCTTAGAGTATTATCTGAATTTGAAAAAAATATAAATACTAGTACTTGTCAAAGTAAATATCCTTTAAACTTTCTCAATGCTGAGGAAGAGAAGAGCTCCGCAAGCTTAGCTGAATATAGACAATTTAAAAATATATTTAACAATAGTTATGCTTATGAAATGATGAAGCTTCATCAGGAAATAACTAACCATAATACTCTTGATCACGTTTGTGGAGTTCATCATTTATCATTATTTATAGGAAGACAAATTAAGAATTATGGGCTTCCAATTGATCTAGGTAAATTGTCTGGTGCAGCTGCCGGCCATGATATAGGTAAGTATGGTTGCAGCCGAAGTGAGTATAAAAGAGTTCCATATCTGCATTATTATTATACGGATTTATGGTATAAGAAGCATGATATCCCCTATATCGGTCACATTGCCACTTACCATTCTACTTGGGATTTAGAGCTAGAAAACCTGCCGATAGAATCTCTTGTTCTAATATATTCAGACTTTAGAGTAAAAAATAAAGAACTCCCTGATGGCAGTAGAATAATGCACATTTATTCGCTAAGAGAATCCTTTAACATCATATTAAATAAGCTAGACAATGTGGATTCAGAAAAGGAAAAAAGATATAGGCGAGTATATTCTAAGCTCAAAGACTTTGAAGACTTTATTACAAACGCTGGAGTAAACGTTAATTTAGATAATAGTGTTGCAGAACCTAATAAAGTTAAAAGACATATCTCTTTTATGCAAGGACAGGAAATAATAGAAAACATTAAATATAAAGCTATTGAGCATAACATTCATGTCATGAATATATTTAGAAATGAAGCATCTTTGAATTCCATTTTAGAAATGGCTGCAGGAGAAACTGATTGGAAGAAGCTTCGCGGATATATAAATATTTTCGAGGAATATTCAGCTTTCTTAACTCAAAGACAAAAACTCATAACCCTGAACTTTCTTTATGATTTTTTAACTCATAAGGAAGAAGATGTTAGAAAACAATGCGCACAGCTAATTGGCAGCTTCATAGCCATATTTGATGAGGTATATAGAAAAGAAGTTCCCGATGATGTAAATATAGCATCACCAGAAGTGACTAGTAGTGAACTTCTTGATAAGTATATTGGCTTATTTCTATCTCCTGATCATAAAATAATTGAAGCCCATAGGAAATGGATTGGTTTTAGCTTAGGAGATATGATAACATCCCTATTTAAGCATTGCAATAAAGAACAAGGAAAAGATTATATAAATGTTCTCTTTAAATACTATGAAGCTGCATACAGCTTTGAATGGGAGGCCATACTTTATTTAATACAAACTGTCAAATGCATACCCTTTAATAAATTTGATGATCTAGAGCTTGATAGGGTACTAAGCTTCATCGGGAAAATGACTGATAGCTATAACTTAGACATTGAGCTTTCTGCTTTAGAAAGCATTTACTACTTATCCTTTCAAATCGATAAAAAATATTTTAATGAAGTAATCCTTAAGCTATCAGATAACGCTAGTTACCCTGATATTCCTGCAATAAATTATTTGAAATATAAGATATCTGAGGTATTAAGCTTTGATGAAAATACTAAAGCTTTGTTTAAAAGCTACTTCTTAGGTGATTATGAGAAAATAGGCGATGTATTTCTTAAAAACCTAAAAACAGCAACAAGCTGGATAATAAAGAAAACATCTATTGATTTTCTTCTTGAGCTAGGGATAGAATCCCCAAGAAAAAACGGATTACATACTGCTATGCATTACTGTAATCTAATAAAGGTAAGTGCAACTGAAAATGTAAGAACTCATGCTGGTTTAGCATTGCTTCACCTATTTCCTTACCTTACTCTAGATGAGAAAAATGATGTAAGTGTTGAGCTTTTACGTGCCCTTGAAATGCAAGGCTTTCAATTTACTAAGTATATACCACCATATTTAGGGAGAATGCTGCTCTACCTACATCCTGTGGAACTGGATGAAATAATAGATGATTTTATTGAAAAAATTAAACAGTCTAGTTCACAGGTTACTTTTCTTTTGCTCCGAACCATAGGAAGTACTATTTCAAATTACCCGCAATATAAAGAAAGATTTAATGAGGATACAGATAGAAATATTCAAAGGCTGAAAAAAATGCTAGGAATATTATTAAATGGACTGGTAAATTATGATTATCAGATTAATCACGAGGCCTTTAGAGTTATAGGAAAAGAAATATTTGGCTCGTCTGAGCTTTCACTAAAAGAAAAAGGAGACATATTTAAGCTTATTCTAAAAAAGATTCTCACATTGCTAGTCAAAATCGACAGAGATAAGCTTACTTTTTTAAGTAATTCAGCTGCATTAAATCATATCTATAGATTTATATCTGATTATGTGTTTTTCTATGGAGAATTTGACATCAGTCATAATTCTAATGTGGCCTTTTACCCAGGTACCTTTGATCCTTTTTCTCTTGGTCATAAGGAAATAGCAAAGGCAATAAGGAATTTAGGCTTTGAAGTTTACTTAGCAGTTGATGAGTTTTCCTGGTCAAAAAGAACTCAGCCGAACTTATTAAGGCGAGAAATAATAAATATGTCCATAGCTGATGAGCTTGGGATACATTTGTTCCCCGAGGATATACAAGTCAATATTACTAATGATTATGATTTGAAAGCCTTAAGGGATTGCTTCCCTAACTCTAATGTACATATGGTTGCTGGAAGTGATGTAATACTTAATGCTTCAAGCTATAAAAATAAGGAAACTGAAAGTTCAATACATAGCTTCCCTCATATTATCTTTGATAGAAGGAGCTTTGTTTCTACTGAACATGATGATAAGAAATTAGAAAAAGCAATACAAAATATTAGCGGAAAAATCATAAGACTTACTCTACCTCCCCAGTACGAGGATATAAGCTCAACACAAATTAGAACCTATATAGATGAAAATAGGGATATATCCCAGCTAATAGACCCATTAGCTCAAAAATATATTTATGAATATGGAGTATATAGAAAAGAACCTCAATATAAGACTTTATTTCAAACTACCTCTATAGATATTGAAGTAATTGAAAAAATAGATGAAACCTTGATTTCTAGTCTGTGCCAATTATTTTTTAATAATAATGAGAAGGCCTATGAGAGAATATTCAACTTAAAAACAAAATTCAGTCCTCGTATAATATTACTTAGAGATAAGGATGATGACAGAAAAATACTTGGTTTCTCCATGTTCCACTGGATTAGGTCAGGTATGTTCTACGGTGAATTTGAAAACCAAAATGTATCTGAATATATAAGGCAGAATGCTGTAGGAAGAGTTTTATTAGTAGATGGAATATATATTGACCATTCCTCCCGATTTAGTAATCTAAATCAAGTCCTGCTTACAGAAACTCTCTCATTTTGTCTAGCTAAGGATTATACCTATGCAGTTTTTAAGAGCTCTATAGATACTTATTTACAGCCTGATATATATGAAACCCTTGAGCTCCAAGGCTTTCAGCTGATACCATTTAGTGATGAAAAAAATCCTATTTATGCAGTGAATATGACTAATCCATGTACTTTGAGCCTTGATATCAAAACAGTGATTAAGGAGCCATTCAAAAGTAACGAAAATGTTATAGGCTCAATAAATAGAGCAAGAAAAAGACTCCAATTGGCATTGACAAGATTATATCCAGGCAATTTGGTCTTGCCATTTGATATAGATATTTTGCATAAAAAATTAATTAACAAGATATGTGAAACCAATGTTGTGCCTACCCAAGTAATGGAGCCCAGAACTCTTGGAGGCTTTATGTGTGTACCCTTTGGCTCCATATTAAAAGGCTCTATAATACCTAATACTGTTACTAAGTCAATGCATACTGAAAAAAGATTTGAATCAGACTTAAAAAGCTCAACCATTGTTCCTTCTCAATACTATATGAATTTGGAGAATCAAATTAAACTATTACACTCCTTTAATAGACCTGTAATATTAATTGACGACTTGCTTCATAAAGGCTATAGAATGAACGCAATTAGTCCACTTCTTAATCAAGAAGGTATAACTGTAGAAAAAACAATAGTAGGTATACTTTCTGGAAGAGGAAAAGAATTGATGGATGCTCATGGAAATCAGGTCGATTCTGCATATTTTATCCCTAATTTAAGGGTGTGGTTTAATGAAAGCTTGCTTTATCCTTTTATGGGAGGGGATTCGGTATGGACAGGAGATCAGCCTAAAAGGTATATGATTCCATCAATCAACTTAATAATGCCTTACATGTATCCTAAGTTCATAAAAAATACAACTGGAGAGGCTATTATCAATTTATCAGAAATATGCATATTAAATTCTATAGACATACTTCAAACTATTGAAAGAGAGTATTTATTAGCTGAGGAAAGAAATTTTACTCTTAAGCATTTAGGTGAAGTATTCACTTATCCTAGATGTCCTGAATTAGGAAGAAACATAGAATATGACCTGAATCTCAAGCCTTCGGAATACCTTAAGAACGATATTGAGAGATTGAATAGAATTAGAAATATAGTCAGATAATAGAATATTATTTAGGTTAGGAGAGGTTAAATGTTTTTTTATAAAATAGGAAACAAAATCGCATTTTCTTATAATAAATATGATGAGCTTAATGAAATTCATGAAAGCGAAGCCGCTAAAGAAAGAGGATTAATATTTTTTCTCACAGCTTTAGTGCCTAATTCTTCAAGAAGAAGCTTCTCTGTTTCTGATTCTTCGCTGTTATACCTAAAAAATGAAGATTTAAGATTGTTAGTAAAGCCTGATGAAGGGAATTATAATTTAAAGGACTGGTTACTTTATAAAATTAGCTCTAGAGAGATCATGGCTATAAATACAAGCTATCAGAATTGGAGAAGTGTATTGTATTATATCCCACCTTCTAAGTGGAAGGTGAACCTCGTAGGACTTGGCGACGTAGGCGGAACTCTTTTAACCGGACTTCGTCTTCTAGGAGGAAGCTGTATATCTGAAATTGGCATATATTCAAGATCAGCAGAATCTGTAATTAGATGGGAACTAGAGGCAAACCAGATATTAGATGCTTTCAATTGCAATGAATACCCTCTAATTAAAGGAATCTCAGAAGAAGAATTATTTAGCTGTGACATGTTTGTATTTTGTGCTTCAAAAAATGTACCTAAGATAGGAGAAGATGTTGGAGATGTAAGGCTTTATCAGTTTGAGGGAAATTCAGAAATTATTAAAAAATATGCTATTATGGCAAGAAAAAATAATTTTAAGGGAATATTTGCTGTAGTCTCTGATCCTGTAGATTTGCTATGTAAAGCAGCTCTTATAGAAAGCAATAAAAATTCACAAGGAATTATGGATTATGGTGGACTTGCACCAGAGCAAATAAGAGGATATGGGCTTGGTGTTATGAATGCAAGAGCAGCGTATTATGCTTCTAAAAATCCAATGACAGCATCTTATATCACCGAAGGGAGAGCCTTTGGACCTCATGGTCAAGGATTAGTTATAGCTAATAGTATAGAAAATTATGATGAAGAGCTATCAAATTATCTAACTAAAAAAACACTATATGCAAATTTAGAGGTTAGAGAAGCTGGATATAAGCCTTTTGTAGCACCTGCCCTATCCTCTGGTGCACTATCAATTCTAAATACTATAAAAGGCAATTGGCACTATAGTGCTACCTTTATGGGCGGTGTCTATATGGGAGCCAAAAATAGACTAACTCCTTCAGGTACAGAGCTTGAACGTCTAAATCTTCATGTAACATTGTATAAGAAATTGGAAGAAACCTTTGAAAGGTTGGCAACCATATGAAGGACCTCTATATAATAGTTCCTGAAAAGCCTTCAGATATACTTGATAAAATGATTAATGCAGTAAGTGCAGACTGGAATCCAATCATAATTGAAGATGAACACAATATTCCTGATTTAAGAAGCAAGAAAATTGTTTTTGCTGTAGAGCTTAATGGTGCTGGAATAAGCCTAGGACTAGATAAAATACTTACTGAAATATTCAATAAAGGGAAGCAAGCATTACATGACTCCACGGGAAGTATATTAATACATAGTGACACCGAATTATACACTAAAACAGTCGCTCAAGACATTATTTTTTTATCTAATCAAATGGGTCTCAGTTTTCTTGGAAGACCTTTAGTAGAGGCAACAGGATCATTAAGAAATTTTTTAACTGTACAGAAGGTATCTAAAAAGCCACTTATTGATGTATGCATTGAAAGCTGCAAGGCCCTCAGCATGAGATTAAATGATTATAAGCCTATACCTTTGGAAAATCCAAAGATATTAGTTCTTCATGCAAGTAATAGAAAAACGTCAAATACCTTAATGCTTTGGGATATGGTAAAAAAACATTTAGTGGACTATCCTATCAATGAAATACATATAGAAAATGGTACAGTAAAGGATTGTATCGGATGTCCATATAAGGTTTGCAAGCACTATGGACAGCAAACTAGCTGTTTTTACGGAGGAATTATGGTAGAAGAGGTGTATCCCTCTATACTGCATTCAGATATTATAATCTGGATTTGTCCTAATTATAACGATGCTATCTCTGCAAATCTTTCTGCTGTAATCAATCGATTAACAGCTCTTTTCAGAAAAACTAAGTTTTACGATAAAAGTATTTTTAGTATTATAGTATCAGGAAACTCTGGCAGCGATTCAGTTGCAAAACAGCTGATCAGCGCATTAAATATAAATAAAACCTTCAGACTTCCACCTTATTTTTCCCTGATGGCTACTGCAAATGATAAAGGCTCTATTATAAAGCTGCCCAATATTGAAGAATACGCTAAGGATTTTGCTATGAATATAATATATACTATTAAAAA
The DNA here is from genome assembly GCF_030263895.1 of Proteiniborus sp. MB09-C3. NCBI lineage: Bacteria > Bacillati > Bacillota > Clostridia > Eubacteriales > Proteiniborus > Proteiniborus sp. MB09-C3. Next base: position 2,028,132 of record NZ_CP127161.1, on the reverse strand, counting down.
TAAAAACGGCTAAATCGAAGACTACTGAAAAACTTTAATTCTATTGCCTGTCATTCTGAAACGCAGTCGAAGAATCTTATGTTTCCAATATAAGAGAGATCCTTCGCTAACGCTCAGAATGACATAAATAGACTTTTTCAGTAGCTTTCTAATTTGCCGTTCTTATAATGCATCCTCATCAAGTTCTTCTCTTAGACACATAAGCGCTTCCATAAATGCAGGAAAGCCTGCTGTTGGTGCTACTAGCATAAGTGCATGTTCGATTTCATCTCTTGTACATCCATTTTTTAGAGCCTTTCTAATATGAGTTCTTACGGAATAATGATGCTTACACGCTGCTGAAATTGCTGTCTTTATTAGCCAGCGAGTCTTTTCATCAAGGGGTCCACCGTCATTATGTACCTTTTGTCCATAATTTTCATATGCCTCGTATATATCTCCATACTTATCTAAAAAATACTTAAAATTCTTTTCAATTCTATCCATTGTCTTTCCCCCAATATTAATATTTTCTATTATGTTACCCTAAAAACAAAATATTAACCAAAACATGCTAAAAAATATTAAATATTAGAGCATCTCATCTAGTTCTTTGCTAAACCTTCTCAGTTCAGCTACACTTCCATGCTCCTGAAGCACAAGGAATCTTTCTTGAATACCCTCTATTTCCTTAATCTTTCCAGTAAAATAAAGGTTTTGAATCTTTTTCAATATATCGACAATCAATGATGATTTTAGCTGAAAAATTTCTTGAGCATCAGTAATCTCATCTTTAATTTCAGACATCTCTTGATCAAGTAAAAATGCTGCCTCGGCTGCATTTTTAAGCCGTTCCTTTACATCCTCTGGTATATTTCTAGAAAACTTATAATTTAGGGAATGTTCAATAGTAGCCCAAAAGTTCATAGCCAATGTTCTTATTTGTATTTCTGCTAATATTTCCTTCTCACCAAAAACAGTATGAACTTTATATTTAATGATAATGTGATAGCTTCTATATCCACTTTCTTTAATATTAGTTATGTAATCTCTTTCCTCTACAATTCTTAAATCCTTGCCATCTCTGCTCCTTATAAGCTCAACAACCTTTTCAATGTCATCTACTAGCTGACACATGATACGTATCCCAGCAATATCCTCAATCTCTTCTTCAACTCTTTCTAGGGGTACATTTCTTCGTCTGGCCTTATCTAAGATACTAGAAATAGCCTTTACTCTACCAGTAACAAATTCAATAGGAGAATATTCATCAAGTCTTCTATATTCATTTCTTATACCTTTAAATTTGACCTTAAGCTCCTCTACAGCTTGTTCATATGGTATCAAAATTTTTTCCCAATAAAATATCATAATATCTCTCCCCTACCTTCTGCCTTATTATTCCCACTGTATAAAAGCATATTACCTAACTAGCAAACATTTATTTAATAGGTATTTATAAACTCTAAAAATATTATACTACTTATCAGCTAGATAAATCAACTCACCTTATGATACTATGATAATCTAAAGACAAGGCATTTTAAAGCAAAAAAATCAGAGAAATCTCTGATTTTTTATCTAAATTTTACTTTACCATTTTCAAATGAGTCTATTATAACTAGGGATTTTAAATTAACACCCTGTTCTCTTAAAAGCTGTCCTCCATCCTGAAAGCCTTTTTCTATAACTATTCCTATACCCTCTAGAGTAGCTCCACCTTTATTAATAATATCCATAAGTCCTAATGCTGCCTGCGCATTTGCTAAGAAATCATCAATAATAAGGATATGATCGTCCTTATTTATATATTTTTTTGATACCTTAATCTTATATGTCCTACCCTTAGTATAAGAAAAAACATCACTTTCATAAGTTTCCCTATCAAGATTCTTTGTTGCAATTTTTTTTGCAAATACTACTGGTACATTAAAATATTGTGCTGCTATGCTTGCTATGGCTATTCCTGATGTTTCAAGAGTGAGTATTTTTGTGATTTTTCTATCAGCAAAAAGTCTTTTAAACTCTTTTCCAGCTTCATTTAAAAAAGCAATGTCTAATTGATGATTTAAAAAGCTATCGACTTTTAAAATATTGCCTTCTTCAACACTGCCTTCTTCTAATATTTTCTTCTTTAGCAGATCCATCCTTTAACCTCCTTAAACATAATCTATATTCATATTTGATTTTATATTTTTAGAATAAAAAAGGTGTCTAAATATTATTATTACAATGATATCATAAATATCTTGTACTTGAAAGTATTTAAAAAAATATTATTTGCACCAAAAAATTACTTTTTCATAAGATAATATTACATATATTATTTTTTATTAGGAGGTTAAGTACATGGCGGAAAACAAGAGTCTATTTAGTGGGCTACTTGGCGGCGAATCCGATGATAGTCTAATATTTATCATACTTATAATAGTAGTTATATTCTTCTTATTTGGTGATGGATTCGGTAAATACTAAACTACTTTAATCAGATTACTAAAGTCTTTAATTTCGTGCAAGTCACTTATGAAGCAGCTGAAAAACTAAAGAGAGGGCTACATATGGTCCTCTCTTTAGTTAATTTTCAAATTTAGAAAGCATTTATCAATACCTGTATTTTACAGTATAATATATCTATATGCTTAGAGGATTTTCTTTAAAAAATGAATTTATAAATAGATTTTTTTAGATTAAAGGACTTTATGGAGGTGGTTTTATTTGAAAAAACTAAATGTGGCAGTTGTAGGCGCTACAGGAATGGTAGGGAGAACAATTCTTAAGATACTAGAGGAAAGAGCTTTTCCTATAAACAATTTATATCTTTATGCCTCATCTAAATCTAAGGATACTAAAGTAATATTTAACAATGCAGAATATATTGTTGAAGAATTAAATGACTCTTCCTTCAGCAAGGATATAGATATTGCGCTTTTCTCTGCTGGTGGCGACATAAGTAAAAAATATGCTCCAATAGCCAAGGAAAGTGATATAGTCGTAATAGATAATAGCAGTGCATGGAGAATGGAAAAAGATGTGCCTCTTATTGTACCCGAGGTAAATCCCCAAGATGTAAAATGGCATAAGGGGATTATCTCAAATCCCAACTGCTCCACAATACAAGTAGTAGTACCTTTAAAGCCACTTCATGATGCCTATAAAATAAAGAGAATAGTATATTCAACTTATCAAGCTGTTTCTGGCTCAGGTGTTGGTGGAATTATGGATTTAGAGAATGGATTAAAGTGTCTTCCAAATAAAAAATATCCTCATCCTATTGCCTATAATTGCATTCCGCATATAGATACTTTTATGGATAATGGTTATACAAAAGAAGAGATAAAAATGATTGAGGAAACACAAAAAATATTAAATGATGATACTCTGCGAATAACTGCCACAACAGTTAGGGTCCCTGTGAGAAATTGCCATAGTGTATCTGCAAATCTCGAATTTGAAAATCCATTTGAAATAGATGATATCTATAAAATTCTAAATAATAGCAAAGGTATAATTGTTCAAGATGAAGTCGCAAACAACATGTATCCTATGCCAATAAATGCAGATGGAACTGATCTAGTATATGTAGGTAGAATAAGAAGAGATTTTAGTGTTGAAAATGGAATAAATATGTGGGTTGTTGCTGACAATGTCAGGAAAGGTGCTGCCACAAATGCGGTACAGATAGCAGAATTGGTAGCAGTAAATTTATAAAAAATAGGGTTCTTCTAGATCTACTAAAAAGTCCTATTTTATCATATTGAGCATTAGCTCAAAGAGCACTCTTAAATATTATCTTTACAGATAAAAATTTAAGTTGGTCCAAGGAACATCCCTAATTTTTGTCCTAACGGACAGATACTAAGGTTGTCGAAGAATCTCTATGTGTCGAAAACATGAGATTCTTCGATTGTGCTTCAATATGACAAATAATGAATTTGAAACATTCTAGTGGCTCTCAGAGGCACATGTACTGGCATGATTTTTATCAGCCTTGATTGACAAGTATATGAATAGTAGGATTAGACAAAACTTTCTCTGCTGCTTTATATACATCTTCTGCTTTGATATTGTCTAATGCCTCTAAGTCCTCGGAAAATCCATCTATTTTTCTTTTCATTAGCTTCTGATGAAGTGCATAATTACATAGTCCTTCAGAGTCTTCGAGAATTGAAGCTATTCCCGTCTTCATCACTTTTTTCATTAAATTTATATTCCTCTCATCTATCATTATATGTTTGCCTACTATATTTTCTATGCAATTATCTATTGTTTTCTTAGCTTCTAAAATGTCATCCTCTGATGCTGAGCAGTAGATATATAAAGTCTTCATATAGTCAGTAACATCTATTTCTGAATATATGTCATATGATATACCTTTCTCCTCTCTTAAAGCCCTAAAAAGGATTGAATTAGCACTTTCACCAAGTTTATGATTTAGTATCTCTAATGCAAGTTCTTCGTCTCTCGTAAGGCTATAAAAGGTATAAAGATATACAATGGTATTCTGCTCAATTTCTTTCTTGCGTGAGGTGACTTCAATGCCACGATTTTTTTCAACTATAACATCTTTCTTCATTAGTTCTTTGCCCTGCCAATGGCTAAAATATCCCTTTACCTTTTCAAGAACTTCCTCATGCTCTAATGGAGACACTATGCTTATAACAGTATTATTCGGAATGTAATATTTATTATAAAATGACATTATTTCATTTCTCGTAACATTTTTAATAATGCTTTCTTTCCCTAATATATCATATCTCAATGGGCTTTTTTCAAAGCCTATGCTGTTTACTTTATTAAAGCTAAAATGCTCCACATCATCGTAGCTGTTTCTAAATTCAGCTAATATAACTCCTCTTTCCTTTTCTATTTCTTCAGAAGGAAAGGTAGAATTTTTAATAATATCTGATAATATTTCTATAGATGGATCAAACTCTTGAAAAAGAGCTGTAATTGAAAATACTGTAGATGTATAAGTTGTATAAGCATTATAGGAACCTGCCCTATCTTCTAAATCCTGATCTATATCAATATTTGTTCTAGATTTTGTGCCTTTAAAAAGCATATGCTCAATAAAATGACAAAGACCTTTTTCATTTTCCTCTTCATTTACAGCACCTACATCAATTCCTAATTGTATAGAGCAAAGCTCTGTATCTTTTTTTATAGAAACTATTTTAAATCCATTTTCTAATGTATATTCTTTCCAATCAAAAAAATATTTTTCCATTGTTAAAACTCCTAATCTAGTAAGTGAATTATTTTTCTTCCATCATATTAATTTATTGCCTGTAATCACACTATCTATGATATTATAATTGATTTTAAATCAAATTAATAGGTTTAAATTTTTTATTTTCAGCACAAAAGCTTTAGTACATGTGTCAAGATATTGAAAAACCCCGTTTTAAACGAGACCACTGAAAAAATCCTTTTGTCATCCTGAGTGTCAGCGAAGGATCTCTCATGCATTGAAAACATAAGATTCTTCAACTACGTCTCAGAATGACAATCAAAAAAACAGACTTTTTCAGTGGTCTCTTTTAAACATGGGGCTTCTTTGATTATTATCTAGTGATTTCTATGTCCTTTTCAAAATGCTGATAATCTTTTAAACCATTCCATTCTCCTCCCCAAGTCCAGCCTCTACTTTTAAATGCATTATAGCATGTATCATCTCTCGTTATCATACCTTTTCGTACATTGCCCCTATCTAGATACATACTGCCTTCTTCTGGAAGTACTATATCTCCTTTTACATAGGGATTTTGAATTGGATTTATATCTATGGCTATACCATAGCTATGGTTTGAAAACACTTCTTTTTTTCCAGTTACTTCTCTTGAGCAGAAAGCAGATGTATTGTTATCTGCCATTGATAGCTCATCATTTGCATCGTAGTCATCAATTAGCCTAATCTTCCCTATGGGAAATTTCTTATCATAGAGCTCTTTAAATATGTCGATAACCTCTTGTGCTAATTTCTTATGAACTACCATCTCTCCCATACATTCATTATCATCAAATCCCCAATATGTAACTTTTATATATGAAAGCTCATCTAGCTTTACAGGTGTATTTTCCCTCCAAGATACCCCTACTATTTTTTCTGTAATCTCCTCTGATAAAATGCTATACATAAAAACCGGTGCGGTATTCTCATCATTCTTTGTATCATCATATTCTTCATAAGGAGTGTTGAAAGCTAGTAGGCTATTATTAGGCAATGATGGTTCTTCATCTATGCCCTGAATATTCCTATGGTTTTTTTCTTTTATTATTAATAAGGACATTAATATGACTATCGCTACTAAGGATATAATCTTGATGCTATTGATAACCTTACTACTTTTAATCATCTTGTCCTCCTATTCAATAATTACTTTTGCTGCTATTTTTATTTTATAACATATCTCTATACTATTATATAGCTTGACACTGTTTTATATGATAATAAGGCCATATCAGCTTAGTATGGATGCAGCGGCAATTTATTCCTTATTTCGAATATTGGTTGACATAATAATTTAAGGTCTGTATAATAATTACTATGCAAAAACACTATACTTGCTGAATCCTAGATTTCTAGGTACGGAGGAACCAATTAAGGGGTTAATCCATGATCTCATGGTAGGGAGCCTTCTGTCCCGAACCCGTCAGCTAACTTCGGAAGCAAAAAAGGAAGGAGTGTTTTCTAATGAAAATACATCAAAAAAGGATTGTTGTATCAATCCTAGTACTAGTATTAATCTTACTGAACATAACAAGTGTCTATGCCGCTGGAAATAGCACAAATTCTTATGTAGTATTAAAGTTTAGAAGCAGAGGCCCTGAAGTATCTAAATTACAGCAGGCTCTAAATAACAAAGGCTTCTGGGCGGGAAATGTTGATGGTATTTTTGGACCAAAAACTGAAAATGCAGTAATTGCTTTTCAGAAAGCTAACAAGATAACTATTGATGGTATAGCTGGTAAACAAACTCAGTCCTTATTATATGGAACTTCAGCATCTACTCAAGTATCACGTGGAACAAGCTCAGGCAGCAGTGCAGAAACTACAAATGTGTATTGGCTTTCAAGAATAATCCATGCTGAGGCTGGATCTGAACCATATAGGGGAAAAGTAGCTGTAGGAAGTGTTATCTTAAATAGAGTCGTTTCAAGCGAATTTCCTAACACGATAAAGGATGTAATATTTGAGTACTATAATGGTATTCCTCAGTTTAGTCCTGTCGCGGAAGGAACTATCTACAATACTCCATCAGAAGAAAGTGTACAAGCAGCTAAAGATGCATTAAATGGTGTTAAACCAGTAGGAAATTCAACTTATTTTTTCAATCCAGATAAAGCAGAAGGCAAATGGATTGTAAATAACAAGACATATGTAACACGTATTGGAGATCACGTGTTTTACAAATAGTAAGATTAAGAAAAATTAAAAATGACAGAGACGGTTTCATCACCTAATGACAAGGATGATGGATAACCGCCTCTTGTTATCTAGTCAAAATAAATTTCTAGCAATACAGGGCAATGGTCACTACCCATTATGTCTGGACAAATCATGGAATCCTTTAACTTGTCCTTCAATCTTTCAGATACAATAAAATAGTCAATTCTCCAGCCCACATTCCTCTCTCTAGCTTTTCCCATATATGACCACCAGGAATAGGCATCCTCCTTGTCTGGATAAAAGTATCTAAATGTATCTATGAAACCATTGTTAAGCAGTTCAGTCATCTTTTCTCGCTCTTCATCTGTGAAACCAGCATTTTTTCTATTGGAGCTTGGATTTTTTAGGTCTATTTCCTTATGGGCTACATTTAAGTCTCCACATAAAATAACTGGTTTTATAGAATCAAGCTCCTTAAGATAATTTCTAAAGGCATCTTCCCAGGTCATCCTATAATCTAATCTTGCAAGCTCTCTTTGAGAATTTGGAGTATATACATTAACAAAAAAGAATTCTTCAAATTCTAATGCTATTACCCTTCCCTCCTGATCATGCTCTTCAATATCCAACCCATATCTTACAGATAAGGGTTCTTTCTTAGTAAAAATTGCTGTTCCAGAATAGCCCTTTTTAACTGCATAATTCCAATACTGATGATATTCTTCTAGATTTAGCTCTATCTGTCCTTCTTGCAATTTGGTCTCCTGAACACAGAATATATCTGCATCTACCTCATTGAAATAATCCAAAAATCCTTTGCTTACGCAGGCCCTAAGTCCATTTACATTCCAAGAAACAAGCTTCATCATTTGACCTCCATATTTGATATTTTACTACTATATAATTTTTACTTTTTTCTAGCTATCATTTCTATTTCAACCTGTGCCCCTAATGGCAATGAAGCAACTCCTATTGTGGTTCTAGCAGGGTATGGATTAGAAAATTGCTTTTCATATACTTGATTCATAGCTGAAAAATTCTCCATATTAGTAAGAAATACATTTACTTTAATTACGTCATCTGAGCTTAATCCAGCAGCTTCAAGTACATTAAATAAGTTCTTAAAGCATTGCTCAGTTTGTTTAATAATACTACCTTCTACAATTTTTCCTGTATTTGAGTCAATAGGAGTCTGTCCTGAAAAATAGACTGTATCCCCTAATTCAACAGCATGTGAATATGGTCCAACAGCTACCGCATCCTTAGCATTAAAAGCTTTTCTCGACACTAAAATCCCCCTCTTCTTTTCAATATAGGTTGGCAATTAAATCTCTATGTTCATAAGATTCTTTTTTAAATGTTTTTTTCCTTCTTTTTTATTAGAAAATAAATATTTGAAGGTTAGCCTATAACAGTAGATACGTTATTCAATACTCAAAAAATAGTTCAGCTTGGTCATAGGATGCAATAAATTATCTCTCAGGCTTCATTATATAAGTCCCAAGGATACTTTACTAGTAGATCGTATTACCAAGCTTAATATTATTTTGCTCCCGAGCTTTTATACAGTCCCAGGGCAATGATTTTCACTTACTTTTGAAATTCCTATTATTGCTTATTTCCTAAATCAAACCTACAATATTCCACCAAACATAATATAATGTGCAGATGCTTATAAACAATATTACTGTGTATACTACTCCAAATCTAGAAACCGTTTTTGAAGAATAATAGTTGTTTCCGTTTCCAACTAATAATATGACATTGTGAAATGGTAAAATATAATGAGTACATACAGTTATCAAAATTATAAACAATAATGGAATATTATTTATTCCCCCAGCGCTGATAGCCAAAATTCCTGGTATGACAACTGACATAGTAGCTACATTGCTGCCTATAATCATATGGAGAATTAAAGAAATAAGTACAACTATGAGCATGTATATCAAATTAAAATCGTCTGGGAATAGTACTATAAATTTTGAAAACAAAAGGTCTGCTATTCCACTAAATTTCATAACCTGACCTATGGAAAAAGCTGCTGTTAAAAATACTAAAAGCTCTAGGTTCACAGCCTTATAATCCTTTATTGTTAATATCTTCAAAGCAAACATTATTATTATTCCGGCTGATACTATATATATTTCATTGATATTGTGAAGGGCTTCTGTAGCCCAGAATAAAATAATAACTAATATCAATAATCCATTTATTTTTTCTTTTTTATCAAACTTTCTATTTACTTCAAAAGAATCTTTCTTAATCTGATTATACGTCACTAATTCTTTCTTAAAAATAAAAATATATAAAATAATACACAATAAACATAATATAGTAGTTGGAACTGTCATATATTGAATCCATTGAATTTCACTAATTTGGATATTGCCAATTGTGGTTAATGCAGTGCTAATAATAATATCTCCGCGTTTAAACATTAAATTTACTATTACAGAAAAAGCAAAAACACCAAATAAAAGCACTTCCTCCAATGAATTATCTACTTTTATTTTATTTAAAAAGCTTTTAAATATCATGGCAATAATTATAATCCTTGAAAAAGGCTGAGGAATAACAAATATCATAACTAATTGTGTGATCACTATTGTAATGATCAGTGAAATATAATTTGTTCCAAACCTTTTAAATATAGGTTCAATAATTTTTTCAGCTATTTTACTGTTAGCAATCCCTTGTGAAAATATAAATGATAAAACAAACATCAAAAAGCTTTCTGATAAAGGGAATTGAAATATTTTATCAATTGGTGTCTTCCCAAATATAGAAAAGATAATCAGCAGAAATATAGAAGCATATGTTTTACTGACAATCCCTGTCACCCAAAGTATTATAACAAAAATAAGGGTTGATAGAATAATACTCTGATTTAAATCTATTCCTAAAGGCCTTAAAAGTAAAATTAAAATTGGAAAAATAATTATTAAAAACCACTTCTTATACATGTTTTTCTCCTAAATAATAATATTAACTGCGATATTGGCAAATATTAGTGCAATCCAACTTAATAAGTTGAATTGCACTAACTAGCTTTAAATACTTAACTATATAATATTAACTTAATCTGCTATGCTAGTCAATAACAATTGCTATGCTACAATGCTTAGAAATTGTAAGCGTGCTTCTGTATGGAGCTAATTTATTTTTTCTCTAATAAAACAGCTATACCTTGTCCTCCACCTATACAAGCACTGGCAATTGCATATTTCTTATTCTTGTTATTTAATTCTAGAGCTGCAGAGCCTACTAATCTCGCCCCTGACATACCTAAAGGATGACCCAATGCAACAGCCCCACCATTAGGATTTAATCGCTCATATAATGGAGTATCTAAATAATTGTCTAACTCCTTGCAGCATCCTAATACTTGACCTGCAAAGGCTTCGTTTATTTCAAGTATATCTATATCCTCAAGAGTGAGCCCTTTTTTATTAAGAATCTTTTTGATTGCTCCTACTGGTCCTAATCCCATTACATTTGGGTCTACACCATCAAAAGCATAGACATCTATATAGGCCAATGGTTTCAGGCCTAATTCCAAGCATTTCTCTTCTGACATCAGAACTAATGCTGCGGCCCCATCATTCATACCTGAAGAATTTCCAGCAGTGACAGTACCATCTTTCTTAAAAACAGGTTTTAATTTTGATAAAGCTTCAAGTGTAGTATTGAATCTAGGATGTCCATCCGTATCAACCACAATAGTTCCTTTCTTAGTTTTAATTTCAACGGGAACTATTTCCTGTGCAAACCTACCACTTTCTATGGCAAATTTCGCTTTTCTCTGACTATCAAATGCAAATCTATCCTGAGCTTCTCTTGAAATACCATATCTCTCTACTATATTTTCTGCTGTCTCCCCCATTGTTTCAATTGGATATTGATCTCGAGGTGCAGTAGTTCTTGCATGTTCTTCATTTGAACATATTAATTTTTGATTTCCATTCTTAAAGCCTTGATATCTTGCACTAAGTGGAAGGTAATAAGGTACTCTAGATAAGCTTTCAGCTCCTCCTGCTACTACTACATCAAATATACCAGTTTGTATTTCTTGTGCGGCAGAGATTACTGCCTGAATACCTGAGCCACAGATTCTATTGACAGCAAATCCCGTAGTTTTTATATCGAGACCAGCATTTAAGGCAACAAATCTACCTAAATTAGCCACATCCGCTGAAGAAATAACATGGCCTAACACCACTTCTTCAACTTCATCATTTTTTAGATTTGATCTCTTAATTGCCTCTTTAACTGCTATAGTTGCCAATTCTTCTACCGGTACTTCCTTTAAATCTCCTAAAAAAGCTCCTATTGGAGTTCTTGCATAGCTAGTAATTACACATCTTTTCAAAGTCTTCATCCCTTTCATATTAATTCAAATATTATCAACATTTTTTCATAGCATATAACTGCTAATCCATTCTTTTTTAAAGAATAGTACTTAGATTCACTACATATTGCTTACTCTTTGTTTTATTTATTTGAAAGTATGTTTTTCAAGTTTCCCCAAGCTTCCTCGAATATTTCTGCTGGCATTTCTTTAAGATTTTCTGATACTCTCGGTCTAAATTCCATAGCTGCAAAAATGTCTTTATCTATATCCACGCCAGGTGCTATTTCTATAAGAGTAATCTCTCCCTCTTCAATAGTAAATACTGCTCTTTCAGTCACAAACAATACTGGCTTTTTTGATTCCTCAGCATACTTACCACTAAAAGTAATTTGATCTACTTTATCTACAAATTTTTTTCTGTTACCTTCCTTCAAAATGTTAACCTTTCCATTAGATATTTGAATTTCAGCACCATTTGTAAATGTTCCGCAGAAAATCACTTTTTTTGAACTCTGAGAAATATTTATAAAACCACCTGGCCCTACGACCTTCGAACCAAATTTGCTCACATTGAGGTTTCCTTCTTTATCTACCTGAGCTAGTCCTAAAAATGCACCGCTTAATCCCCCACCATCATAGAAATCAAATTGATAAGTGTGATCTATTATTGCTTCTGCATTATAAGCAGTAGCAAAATCCACTCCAGAAGCTGGAACACCGCCATATGTCCCTAATTCTGTAGTGAGTGTCAATAAATCACTTACCCCCTCTTCTGCTGCAACGCTGGCAACACCTTCTGGCATACCAATTCCTAAATTAATTACTGAGTTTGGAACTAGTTCCATTGCTGCTCTTCTAGCAATAACTTTTCTTGGCTCAAGCCCCATTGGTTGTATACTTTTTAACGGAATTTTCACATCTCCATTTAAAGCAGGATTAAAATATGTTCCTTGAGTCTGCATGTGATTCTCTGGCTTTGCAACTACTATATAGTCTATTAAATCTCCTGGGACCTTTACCTTTTGAGGATGGAGCGTTTTTTCAAGTGATAAATACTCTACTTGGGCTATTACTATTCCACCATTGTTTTTAGCAGCTTGAGCCATAGATATAGCTTCTAAAAATATTGGCTCTCTATCCATAGTAAGATTTCCTCTTTCATCAGCTGTTGTTCCCCTTATAATAGCCACATCTATTGGAAAAGTTTTATATAGCAGCCATTCCTCGTCCTCAAGATTAATTACTTTAACTAAATCTTCCTTAGTTTTTTTAGTGACTTTTCCTCCCTCTAATCTTGGGTCAACATAGGTTCCTAAGCCTACCTTTGTAATTACACCCATCTTTTTACCTGCAATATGTCTAAATAGATGAGCCAATACCCCTTGAGGTAGTAGATATGCCTCTATAGCTTCCTTTAATATTAACTCTCCCATTTTAGGCGCTTGACCCGTATGACCGCTAATCAATCTCTTAACCAAGCCTTCATGCCCTAAATGATTCATTCCTCTTGTCTTTCCATCACCACATCCACAACTGTGTATAATAGTCAAATCTCTAGGAAATCCTTTTTCTAGATAGTTTTTCTCCAACTCAATGGCAATCTCTTCAGCAAACCCGCACAATCCGGCAGTTGTCCAAACAATAGCTGAATTATTCTTGACTAATTCTGGCACCATTTCAACTGAAATTACTTTAGACATTAATACTTGCCTCCTTTCAATGATTAAATCAACTGCTTATAGTCTCTTAACTTCCCTTAATTTTCCTTGGGTATCATTTTCTCAACAATATATAATAGCAAGCATCATGCCAAAAAAAGTTCAATTGCAAAATGTATTTTTTGTTCTTTTAATATCCTATGAATTATTTGAAAGCTGTGTAATTACCTTGTTCTAGGGAATAGCTTATATTCGTAAATCTATAATTACTTGATTGATATAATTGCTATTGCTTTATGGAATCTAAAATTGTAGACTTTTGTCTAAAAAAATAGACTTTCATCTACAAATGTATAGATAAAAGTCTATTTTCAAATAATTGCTTTAGATTGTCCTTTAAGCTACATTCTTGCAAGCTATCATTAGTGTCCATTTCGCTTCTATTAATATCTTATCATCTTGATTTACTAAGAAAACATCACATTCAACTATTCCCCTTGAAGGATTTTTGCTAGATATTTTTTTTATAGGAATAATCACTGAATGAACTGTATCTCCAATCATTATTGGTTTTTTAAATTTATTCTGCATTTCAATTAAAGCAATAGTTGTGCCTTCAAATATACCAAGTTGATTTACTTGTCCTGTCATAATAGCTATACCTAAAGTTCCATGTGCAATTCTCTTTCCAAAAATATTTGTCTTAGCATATTCATCATCTATATGAAGTGGATTATAATCGCCAGATAATCCTGCGAAATTAGCCACATCACAGTCAAGTATAGTTCTTCTTGCAGTATATATTTCTTTATCTATTTCAATATCTTCAAAATAAATTCCTCTATTTATATATCCCACAATGAAGCCTCCTCTTTTCTTACTATTATGAATCAATTTCATCGATAATAGCAGGTATAACCTTATATAGATCTCCTACTATTCCATAATGTGCTGTTTTAAATATTAATGCTTCTGGATTTTTGTTGATTGCAATGATTACATCTGAATCATGCATTCCCGCCACATGCTGAATAGCACCTGAGATACCACAAGCAATGTATATTCTGGGACGTACAGTTTTTCCTGTTTGTCCCACCTGATGACTTTGATCTATCCAGCCATTATCAACACAGGCTCTTGATGCTCCTACTTCTCCGCCTAGTTTATCTGCAAGCTTTTTAATCAGTTCAAATCCCTCTGCCTTTCCTAATCCTCTTCCACCAGCAACTATTATATCAGCTTCTTCAATAGCCACTCCCTTTTTTGCAGCTTTAATTACTTCTATTACTTCTGTTCTTACATGTTCTTTCATTAGCTTTGGTTCAACAACTATAACTTCACCTGTTCTGCCTGCTTGCCTATCTGCTTTTTTCATGACTCCAGGTCTTACTGTTGACATTTGCGGCCTAAATTCTGTTGTGACGATTGTTGCCATGAGGTTGCCACCAAAGGCTGGTCTTGTCTGTAAAAGAGTCCTAGTCTCAATGTCAACTTCCAGCTGCGTACAGTCAGCTGTTAAACCTGTATCTACTCTTGCAGAAATTCTTGGAGCCAAATCTCTTCCTATATTTGTAGCTCCGACTAGAACTATTTCAGGCTTAAATTCGTTAATCATATTGCTTATGACTGTTGCATACCCATCAGTAGTATATTTTTCTAGGAGTATGTCTTCGGCTACATATACTTTATCTGCTCCATATTCAATCAATTCCTTCGAAAGCTTTAAAACATTATTGCCTAATAAAACTCCACATAGTTCTACCCCAAGCGTATCCGCAATTTTACGTCCTTCTCCTAAAAGCTCGATTGAAACATTCTGCAAAACACCCTGCCTTTGCTCTATAAAAACCCATACATTTTTAAATTCATCTTTATTTCCTGTAAGTCTCATTATTAGCCTTCCTTCCTTTTATAATAGATGTTCTTCCTTCAAGATTTTTACTAACTGCGCTGCAGCCTTTACTTCATCTCCTTGTATCATCGTACCTTTTGATTTAACCTCTGGCGTAAAGGTCTTTTTTACATTTGTAGGAGAGGACTTCAGACCAATTTTATCTGCAGAAATATTTAAATCTTCATTTGTCCATGTAGTAATAGTCTTTTCTCTAAAAGCATCAACTAATTTGTGTAAAGTCATATGTCTTGGTTCATTTAACTCTTTAATAGCTGTTAGAAGTATTGGTGTTTTAGCTTTTATAACTTCATATCCATCCTCTAATGCCCTTTGAATTGTTAGCTCTTCTTCACCTACTTCAAGCTTTTGAACATAAGTTACCTGTGTCACTCCAAGCTTTTCTGCTATCTGTGGGCCAACTTGAGCTGTATCGCCATCTATTGCCTGACGTCCTGCAAATATTATGTCGTAGTCACCAATTTTTTTAATTGCAGCAGAAATAACATTGGCTGTTGCCCAAGTATCAGAACCTCCAAAAACTCTATCTGTAAGTAATATTGCCTCATCTGCTCCCATGCCGAAGCATTCTCTTAAAACTGCTTCAGCAGAAGGCGGTCCCATTGTCAGTACTGTAATATGTGTATTTGCATTATTATCTTTTATTTTTAATGCTTCCTCTAAAGCGCTTCTATCATCTGGGTTTAATATACTTGGTACACCTTCACGTATCAATGTTCCCTTTATAGGATCTATTCTTACTTCCGTAGTATCAGGTACCTGTTTTACGCAAACAACTATTTTCATATTATTTTTCCTCCTACCTTAAAATCTGTCCTGCTATTACCATTCTTTGAACTTCTGAAGTTCCTTCAAATATTTCCTGTATCTTAGCTTCTCTCATTAAGCGTTCAACAGGATAATCTGTTGTATATCCATAGCCGCCAAAAAGTTGTACTGCCTTTGTTGTTACCCACATGGCTACCTCAGCAGCATATAATTTCGCCATTGCGGATTCCTTTGTGCAAGGTATATTATTCATTTTCTTTATTGCTGCATCATAAGTTAAAAGTCTTGCCGCAGAAGTTCTTGTTTCCATATCTGCCAGCATAAATTGGATAGCTTGATTTCTTGCAATTGGTTTCCCGAACTGAACTCTTTGCTTAACATATTTAACGCTTTCATCTATAGCCCTTTGAGCAATGGCTACAGCATCGATTGCTACACCTATACGTCCGCCATCAAGGGTGGCCATGGCAATATTAAACCCTTTACCTACTTTGCCCAATAGATTTTCCTTAGGAATACGACAATTTTCAAATATTAGTTCTGTAGTTGATGAACCATGTAAGCCCATTTTTTCTTCTTTTTTACCAATAGTAAAACCTGCTGTAGGATACTCTACAATAAATGCCGAAATTCCTTTTGTTCCTTGATTTTTATCAGTCATTGCAATTACTATATAGGTTTCTGCTAATCCACCATTTGTAATGAAGATTTTAGTTCCATTCAGCACCCATTCATCTCCGTCAAGAACTGCTGTTGTCTGCTGACTTGCAGCATCACTGCCTGCATTTGGTTCAGTAAGCGCAAATGCTCCTATTTTTTCTCCTGTACATAAAAGCTTTAAGTACTTTTCCTTCTGCTCAGGTGTTCCATATTGATATATAGGCCAAGCAGAAAGTGAATTGTTCCCTCCTAGAATAACTGCTGTAGAAGCACAGGCCTTGCCAATTTCTTCACAAACCATTATATAAGTTAAGTAGTCGATTCCAGCTCCACCATATTCCCTAGGAAAATTCATGCCGAAAAAGCCTGCTTTTTTCAATTTATTTAATAGTTCTTCAGGATAAACTCCTGTTTTGTCAATTTCTGCTGCAATGGGAGCTATTTCTTTTTCAGCAAAATCCCTTGCAAATTTTACTACCATTTCTTGTTCATTGTTTAGTTTTAAAACCATTTGCTAGTCTCCTTTCATTTAATCAAACTTAGGTTTTCTTTTTTCTCTAAAAGCTGACATTCCTTCAATTTGGTCATGTGAACCAAAGCATGCTGTAACAAAACCTGTTTCTATTTCTAAGGCTGAATCTATGTTAATTTCTAGCCCTAAATTTATTGATTTCTTAATAAATTCGATTGCCATAGTTGATTTTTCAGCAATTTGTTTTGCTAGAGAATGTACTTCATCTATCAAGCTATCTTGAGGAACAACCTGATTCACAATTCCTAATTGCAATGCCTCATCAGCTTTTATTACCCTGCCTGTAAACATTAATTCCTTCGTCTTTGAGGCTCCAATCAATCTTGGTAATCTTTGAGTTCCAGAAAAACCTGGAATTACACCAAGACCTGCTTCTGGAAATGCAAAAGAAGCTTTCTCTCCAGCAATCCTTATGTCAGTACATAACGCAAATTCAAACCCTCCGCCAAAGGCATACCCATTTATTGCACAAATCGTTGGCTTACTCATAAATTCAATTTTTCTAAATAAGTCTCTTCCCTTTGTAGTAAATCTTACGGCATCAAGACCTCTCAAATTTTCCATCTCAGAAATATCTGCACCTGAAATAAATGCTCTTCCACTTCCCATAAATACAATCACCTTGATTGCTTCGTCTGACTCAAAGCTAGTAACAGCTTCATCAAGAGCTTCAATGACCTTAGAATTAAGCGCATTTAGGGCTTCTGGCCTGTGAAATGTGATAATACCTATATTGCCTTTCTTTTCTGTTAAAACCATCTGTCTGCCTCCTAATAAACTATTTTGTTCTAGTATCTAAAACAAACAACCTAGAAAAATACTTCTTTTATTAAGTGTTCATTTAATGTAAATAAAAAGAAAACTTTGTATAGTTATAATTTTCACATATTTGTATATTGTATAAGTGACCTCAACTGAGCATAAAGCTATAATCCTAGTAAGGCCACTTATTTTGTTAATCTCTAATTATACTGCTAACTAAAAAACTTATTTTATTAAACAAGTCCTACTAGAGACAATAATATTGCTGATACAGTTCCGACAAAAGGTACTACGCATGTTATAAAGAACATATGAGGATAAGCTTCCTTATAGGTTAAACTTGTTACTGCTAAAAATGTTACATTCGGTCCAGCATGTGGAAGCGAGTCAAGAACACCTGATGCAATGGTGGAAATTCTGTGAAATACTTGTGGATTGATACCCATAGCAAGATAATGCTGTGCCATAGCTTCCATAAATATTGTTATACCACCTGATGATGAACCTGTTATACCTGCTATTACGTTAACAGCTAAAACTGCTGATATAATAGGATTAAAAGATAACCCTAATGCAAAATTTACAAAGCTCTGAAATGCTGGTACTGCTCGTACTGTTCCTCCGAAGCCTACTATTGAAGCTGTATTTAGAAGAGCACCAATGCTTCCAGAAGCACTTTTATTTGTTATTTCCAGCTTTCCATTTATCTTATTCCAGAATAATATATATCCTAATGTCACTCCTGCAAATAATGCAATACAAACAGCAAATACAGAATCTACTTTTCCTTTAAGAGCAAATATTACCACAAAGATAGACAGGATAGGTAGCAAAGCAATTCCCCAATGAGGTAATTTTGCTATTTCTTCATCAGATAGCTTTTCAACCCTATCATTTTTTCCTGGGACGAAATGAAGCCCCATCTCTTTATATTTCTTTACCCTGCTCATTAGATACAAATATCCTACTATGAACATCACTATTGCTGTAATAACGCCAATGACAGGAGCTGATGTAGGTGTTGTTCCTAAATAAGTGGTAGGTATAATATTAGGTAATGATGGACTTCCTGGTAAGGCTGTCATCGTAAATGTACCTGCTCCTAATAATATTGTTGCAGGTATTAATTTTTTTGGTATATCTGCCTCACTAAATAAAAACAATGTTAAAGGGTAAACTGAAAACACTATAACGAATACGGAAACACCACCGTAGGATAATATTGCTGAAGCCAACACTACAATCAAAATACTTCTTTTGGCTCCAAAAACATCTGCAAGCTTATAAGCTATGGATCTAGCTGCACCACTTAATGAAAGCAATTCTCCTAACAATGAACCAAGGAAAAACATAATTAAATAATTCCCAACGAAGTTCTTCATTGATACTGCGTAATCCCCTGAAAGTACTCCCCATATATCAACGTTATTGGACAGTATGACAATTAACGAAGCTATTAATGATACAGGAATTACGTGCATTCCTTTATATGTTAATATAATCAAGACTGCAAGACCGACTAATAATCCAATTACACCTACTAGACTCATACTTCTCCTCCTTTTTTTATTGCAGAATTTCTAGACTACTTGTATCTTATTTTGACATTACAATAGACTCTAAACCTATTTTTTCTTCTTTAAATATTTTTTCATCCATGAGCTTTAAATCCTTAGATATAATCGGTCTATATTCCATATGAGAAATTATATCCTTTTCAACATCGATGCCTGGTGCAACTTCTATAAGAACAAGACCTTCATCCGTAAGCCTAAATACACACCTCTCTGTAATAAACATAACGTCTTGATCGTATTTTGATACGAATTCAGAGCTAAATGTAATCTGTTCAATACTGTCAATAAATTTCTTTCTCACGCCTTCTTTAATAATTTTAACTTGTCCTTTTTCAACAGTCATTTCAAATTTTCCTGCTGTGAATGTTCCGCAAAAAACAATTTTTTTAGTTGATTGACTAATGTCTATAAATCCTCCGCAGCCCGCAATCTTTGTTCCAAATTTACTGACATTTATATCTCCCTTAGAATTTACTTCTGCAAATCCTAAAAAAGTCATGTTTAATCCCCCGCCATTGTAAAGATCAAATTGAGATGTCATGGGAAGTGCTGCCCAAGCATTTATTGCTGAACCAAAGTTCGGTCCACCAGTTGGAACACCTCCAATCAGTCCGGATTCAATAGTCAATGTTAATTCTTCTCCAATACCTTCCTCTGCTGCAATTGAGGCAATTCCTTCTGGAATACCTATCCCTAAATTTACTACTGAACGAGGCTTTAATTCCATTGCTGCTCTTCTTGCGATAATTTTTCTTTCATTTAGTTCGATATTGCCAAAGCCTACATTATCAAGTTTATAATATCCTGCTAATACAGGGCTATAAAATTCACCTGGTGTTTGTCTATGAAATCTCTCAGCATCACTTGTTATTACAACTGCATCAACTAAATTTCCCGGAATAACAACTTTTGTTCTATCTACTGAACTTGATTTCACATAATTTTTAACCTGTACAATTACTTTACCACCATTATTTTTTGCAGCTAATGCCACATCTAATGCATCAATACATGCAGACTCATCTTCCATAGTTATGTTTCCATATTCATCTGATGTAGTACCTCTTATAATAGCCACATCTATCTTAGGAGATTTATAAAACAGTAGTTCTTCACCCGCAACATTGACTGCCTGAACTAAGTCTTCTGTTGTTATGCTGTTCATTTTTCCGCCTTCTAATCTAGGATCTACATATGTTTTTAACCCTATTCTTGTAAGCTCCCCGCTTTTTCCTGCTGCTGCAGCTCTGTACAGATGGCAAATGACTCCTTGTGGGAAATTATAAGCCTCAACCTTGTTTTGATTTACTAAATCTATCATTCTTTGGTTGCTTGCAAAATGTCCGGTTATATATCTTTTTATCAGTCCTTCGTGGCTAATATGATAGGTACCTTGATCACGTGTATTTCCAAGACCAGCTGCCTGCATAAATGTAAGATTTCTTGGAGTTCCTTCTCTTAAAAACTTTTCTTCAAGTTTAAAGAATAATTCCTCTGCACAAGTTGCTAACATGAATCCAGATGCTGCTACAAAATCTCCATCCTTTATAAGATTAATAGCATCGTCTATTTTATATAATTTATTCATCACAAATGCCTCCTTAATTACCCTAGTCAGACTTCTTTTATTTGATGTAATCTAGAATAAAGAACTTATCCTTATAGATTTATTTAGTATTATTCGTAATCGTACCATCCAGCATTTGTTTTCTTTCCTAATCTTCCTGCATTAATCATTCTTTTCAAGACAGTTGGTGGTGCCCAATGTGATTGTCCAAATTCTTCATATAAATATACTAATGAATCATAAGCTATATCTATTCCTGTAAAATCCATTAGTGTAAATGGTCCCATAGGGTGATTCAGCCCTAAAGTCATAGCTTTATCGATATCTTCTATTGAAGCTACTCCCTCCTCATATACAAGATAAGCTTCTCTGAATTGTGGTAGCATTAGCCTGTTTACTACAAAACCAGGAGTATCCTTTTTAACTTCTATGCCTTCTTTACCTAAGCCCTTAACAAAATCCATTAAGGCTTTTACTGTTTCGTCGCTTGTATAGTATCCTCTGATAATCTCTACAAGTCTCATAACAGGAGCTGGGTTAAAGAAATGAGCCCCAGCAAATTTATCTGGCCTTTTAGTTGCTGTCGCTAGCTTCGTTATAGACATGGTTGAAGTATTTGAAGCTAATATAGTCTTTGGTGAACAAATGGATTCTAATTTAGAGAACAATTCCATTTTAATATCAAGCTTTTCAACTATAGCCTCAATAACTAAATCGGCATTAGCTAATTCATTTAAATCAGTGGTAGTTTTGATATTTTCAAGAGTCTTGTTCTTTTCCTCTTCTGTTGTTTTTCCCCTGGCAATAGACTTTTCAAAAACCTTGCTAATATTAGACTTAGATTTAACTAATACCTCCTCTGTTAAATCACACAATATGACTGAATATCCATTTTGAGCTGCTACATGCGCTATACCAGTTCCCATAGCTCCAGCTCCAACTACTCCTAATGTTTTTATTTCCATTATAATATCCTCCTTTAAAAATCGTTTTCTTACGATTACTTATAAGAGCAAATCTTGTGCCAAAGTTTATTATTAGATGATTTTTTTTATTAAGGAGAATACATCCTTCTGTATTTTTAAATACTTTGAATCTAATTTATTTAAACAATAAGAATTTTTATTTTATAGATTAATAGCTTTTTTATACTCTACATACTATTATAATTTGTAGATTTTTGTCTAAAAAAATAGACTTTCGTCTACAATTTTGTAGATGAAAGTCTATTTTTTAGAAATCAGTTTTATTTATATTTTTTTATCTTTCTATAAAGCATCGTTTTATGAATACCTAAAACATCAGCAGCATCGGATATCTTACCATCACATTTTTCAATTATCCTATAGATATAATCCTTTTCCACCTTATCCATGAAATCCTTAAGGTTTTCACTTTTTATAACCGCCCCATCAATATCTACACCAATTTTTTGTTTTACGAACTGCTCCTTTTCCTCATTATCATTTATTGCAGTTTTGATACTTCTATTAGTGCCTACGTCAAATAATTCTAGTTTTTCGTCTTCGGATACTATGGATATTCTTTCTACCACGTTTTTTAACTCTCTTATATTTCCCGGCCATGAGTAATTAATAAACTTATCTATTGTGTCTTGAGTAAGTTTTTTGTCAGCTCCGTATTTTTTATTATATATCTCCAAAAAATAATTAGATAAAGCAATAATATCCTCTTTTCTTTCTCTAAGGGGCGGCAACCTTAAAGGAATAATATTAAGTCTATAATACAAATCTCCCCTGAACTCATTATTATTGACCATTTTATATAGATCCTTATTAGTTGCTGCGATTATTCTCACATTTGTTTTAATAGGCTTAGTTCCTCCTAATCTCAGAACTTCTCCTGTCTCTAATACTCTTAAAAGCTTAGATTGTAAAGATAGAGACATATCTCCTATTTCATCTAAAAACAATGTTCCCTTATCCGCAAGTTCAAAATACCCTGGCTTTCCTGTATTAATAGCTCCAGAAAAAGCTCCTTTTTCATAACCAAAGAACTCTGATTCCATTAAATTCTGAGGAATTGCAGCACAGTTAACTGGTATATAAGGCTCATTAGACCTATAGCTTATATTATGAATATATCTTGCAAATACGTCTTTACCAGTACCAGACTCGCCTAAAAGTAATATGCTAGTATCTGTTTTTGAAATTCTATCTGCATATTTTATTATATTTTTCATCTCGGCGCTTTCGGCTATAGGCTTTTTATTTGCATTTTCTACTTCACCTAGATAATTTACTATGGACTTGTATTTGCTGACTTTTTTTCTTTCTGCTTCCAGTGCATTGATATATGTGTCAAGTAAACTATCCACCCTTACATTAGTTACAGTTAAAATCAATTCATTATTGGCATCAAATATTGGAGTACAAGTAGACATTACCGTTCCACCAGAAGCAATATTAACTATGCCTGTAACCTGTCGTTTTTTTTGTATTGCCTCAAGGATTACGCTTTTATTATATATACCCTCATCTAAAAGTTCCGTTATATTTTTACCTAATATATAATTAGGCGATCTATCTAAATAAAGGGCTGCTGCTGGATTTGTAAAAACAATATCTCCATTCCTGTCTGTTACAAATATTCCATCATAAGAGTTTTTGACTATTTCCTTAAATTGCTGAAGAGTTATATCGGTAAATTCACGTTCAATATCTAAAGCTCCATCTGTCAAATCTTTCATTCTTTTATCACCCCAAGAATTTTTTAGATTTATTTAAACACTATTATACCAAATGTTTGATTTATTACAAATAGAGCCTAAGCCAAAAATAAAGCCCTAAATAAACTATAAGTCTATTTAGGGCTTATTTTTAACAATTATATCCTAGCTACTCCGTCTTCAATAGCGGCTTTTTTAACTGCTTCAGCTACTGCTATTGCAACTTCCTTGTTAAATGGACTAGGTATTATCATATCAACACTTAGTTCATGTTCTTTAACTATATTTGCAATACCATATGCAGCTTGAATTTTCATATTATCAGTTATTCTGCTTGCTCTTACATCTAGTGCTCCCCTAAAAATTCCTGGGAATGCTAAAACATTATTTATTTGATTAGCAAAATCTGATCTGCCTGTTCCTACTATAAATGCACCTGCTTCCTTAGCATCATCTGGCATAATCTCTGGAATAGGATTTGCCATAGCAAAGATCATAGATTTATCACCCATTGTTTTAACCATATCTTTTGTTAAACAATTTGCTGAAGATACTCCTATGAATACATTTTTATTTACTATTACATCCTTTAATCCACCATTTTGCGAATTTTTATTGGTTATTTCAGCCATTTCCTTTTTAATTGGATTTAAATCCTGTCTATCCTTTGATATAGCTCCTTTTCTATCACATAGAATTACATCCTTTACTCCAGCGCTTAATAGAAGCTTTGCTATTGCAATACCTGCGGCACCTGAACCATTTATAACAACCTCTAAGTCTTTAAATTCTTTTCCTGCTATTTTTAATCCATTAATAAGACCAGCTAGCACTACTATAGCTGTTCCGTGTTGGTCATCATGGAAAACTGGTATATCTAGCTCTTCGTCTAATCTCTTTTCGATTTCAAAGCATTTTGGCGCAGCTATGTCCTCTAGGTTTATACCTCCAAATACAGGCTCTAATAGTTTTACAGTTCTGATTATCTCTTCTATATCTGTTGTATTTAAACATATAGGAAATGCATCTACATCTGCATACGTCTTAAATAATATTGATTTGCCTTCCATTACTGGAATTGCTCCATAAGGTCCTATATCTCCTAACCCTAGTACTGATGTACCATCGCTTACTACTGCAACAGAATTGCCTTTAAATGTATATTCATATACTTTATCTTTACATTTTGCAATTTCCTTACAAGGCTGAGCTACTCCGGGTGTATAAGCTATAGACAAATCGTCTCTAGTTTCCACCTTAACCTTACTTTGTATAGCAACTTTACCTTTATTTTCTCTATGCATTTGCAATGATAATTCATTATAGTCTTTCATAATTGACCATCCTCCTCAAATTATTTTATATTGTCGTATAGATTGTTTCCATGTACATCTATGCATACAATCAAAGGCATATTTTCTACCCTTAGTTTTCTAATAGCCTCTGGTCCCAAATCATCATAGGCTATCACTTCTGATTCTTTAACAGAGCTTGCTATCAAGGCTCCTGCGCCACCAACGGCTGCAAAATATACTGCCCCCTTATTTTTCATGCTTTCTATGACTTCATCACTTCTTAGGCCTTTTCCAATCATGGCTGATAATCCTAGCTCTAATAGTGGTACAGTCATGCTATCCATCCTATAGCTAGTTGTTGGCCCAGCTGAACCTATTGCCTTTCCTGGCTTTGCAGGACTAGGCCCCACATAAAATATTACTGCATCCTTTATATCAAATGGTAGCTCTTCATTATTTTTTATTGTTTCTATTAAACGTTTATGTGCAGCATCTCTTCCTGTATATATTGTCCCTGTTAAGGACACTACATCTCCTGCTTTTAGTTCCCTTAACACATCCTTAGTTAATGGAGTGTTTATTGATTTTACAGTCATTTTTGTTCACCCCTAGTATTAAATATAATCTATAAAACTATTGTACTATGTCTTGAAGAGTGGCAGTTAATATTTACTGCTACTGGCAATCCTGCAATATGTGTAGGGTAAGCTTCTATATGCACATCTAATGCAGTAGTGACTCCTCCTAATCCTTGAGGCCCTATTCCTAATGTGTTTATTTTTTCAAGCAATTTTTCTTCTAATCTTGCTAAATGCTCTGATTTGTTTCTAGATCCTATTGGTCTAATTAAGGAATATTTCGCTAGATTAGCTGCCTTATCCATTGTACCGCCTATTCCTACTCCTACTATTATAGGTGGGCATGGATTTGGGCCAGCATCCTTAACTGCCTTTATAACAAAGTCAAATACTCCTTCTTCTCCATCTGATGGCTTTAACATTTTTATTTGACTCATATTTTCACTGCCAAATCCTTTAAACATAAGCTCAATTTTTACCTTGTCTCCAGGCACTATATTGTAATATATAATTGCAGGAGAATTGTCCTTAGTGTTATTTCTCAGAAGCGGATCATCAACAACAGATTTTCTTAAATATCCATCTCTATATCCATCTATTACACCCTTATTTATGGCATCAGTTATATTGCCATTTACAAAGTGAACCTCTTGTCCTACTTCAACAAAAGCCACTACCATTCCTGTATCCTGACATAATGGTATTTCCTCTTTCTTAGCAACCTCAGCATTTTTAATCAGCATGTCTAGTATCATATTTCCCACTGATGAGCTTTCTTTATCCTTTGCATTTACAAAAGCTTTCATTATATCTTCTTCTATAAATAGATTAGAAGAAATACATCTTTCTGATACTAATTCTTGTACAATGCTTACATCTACTTCTCGCACTATTTTCACCTCTTTAAAATATTAAAAATCTATTATTATTGTATCCAGTTAAAATTTACCCTTATTCATGATTCTATGAGCAATTGCAAAATCCTTCTTTATCGACAAAAAAGATTATTTATTTAGCAAGCTATATCAATTATAGTATGATACTTATCTTATTTAATACACTATTTGAATAAAACGTAATTTGTTAAATATTCTTTATATTTCAATATTCTAAGAGTATTGCCATGAAATGAAGGTTTACAACTGCACAAGCGGGATGCAGCTTGGCAGTCTGTTGATTATTCTGAGTAAAAGGACTATAATTAGCTTGAATGATGTTTTTTGTCATAATTAGTCCATGGATAGTATAAAGATTCATTAAATACTGGATGTTCAGGTAGGGCCTTTAACTCCGTCTGGACATTTAGTCATGTAGTTTCAATTTCATTCTACAGACTATAGTTTCAATATAAATCATCTATAAGGGGGACAAATAGTATGAGTTCAACAGATAATTTCACCAATTTTAGAGAGGAAAGTGATTCTATAGGCACAAAGCAGGTTCCTATAGATGCATACTACGGTGTGCAAACCTTAAGAGCAGCTGAGAATTTTAATATAACAGGACTTAAGTTGCATAGTGAATTTATAAATAGCCTTGCTCTTGTAAAAAAAGCATCTGCTATAACAAATAGAGAGGTTAGCCTTTTAACTAAAAAGATTGAAAGTGCAATTATTCAAGCATGTGATGAATTACTTATTGGAAATCTACACGAGCAGTTTATTATAGATCCTATTCAAGGTGGAGCGGGAACTTCAGCAAATATGAATGTAAACGAAGTTATTGCGAATAGAGCCAATGAAATATTAGGAGGAGAAAAAGGGGTTTACAATTTTGTTCATCCTAATGATCACGTAAATATGGGCCAATCTACAAATGATGTTATTCCTACTGCAGGTAAAATTACTATTCTAAAGCTACTTCCTAAAGTTATCAAGGAATTAGAAAGATTGCATGCAGCTTTTTTAGAAAAATCATTAGAATTTAATGATGTAATAAAAATGGGAAGAACTCAGATGCAGGATGCAGTTCCTATTAGACTAGGGCAAGAGTTTAAAGCCTATAGTTCAGTAATAAAAAGAGATATTGCAAGGCTTTCAAAAGTACAAGAAGAGCTAAAGGTTGTAAATATGGGCGGAACTGCAATAGGTACAGGTGTAAATGCAGATGACGAATATTTTGATAGAGTAGTACCTAATCTTAGTCTTGTAACAGGTTTTGATCTACATCAAGCAGAAGATCTAATAGACTCAACACAAAACCTAGATTGCTTTGTATCTGTATCCTCTGCTATTAAAACATGTGCTGTGAGCTTATCAAAAATAGCAAATGACCTAAGACTTATGTCTTCTGGACCAAGAACTGGCTTTGGAGAGATTAATCTTCCTCCAAAACAAAATGGTTCTTCAATAATGCCAGGAAAAGTTAATCCTGTTATACCAGAAGTAATGAGTCAGGTAGCCTTTAAGATTATAGGTAATGATGTTGCAGTAACTATGGCTGCAGAAGCAGGACAATTAGAACTAAACGCTTTTGAACCACTAATATTCTTTAACCTATTCCAGTCTATAGAAATGCTTGCTAACGGAATAAATACCTTTACAGAAAATTGTATCAAAGGTATCACTGCAAATAAAGAAAGATGTAAGGATTTAGTGGAAAATAGTATAGGAATTGTTACAGCTATTTGTCCACATGTAGGATATAAAAAAGCTGCTGAAATTGCAAAAATAGCTATGAGTACTAGTGAGCCTATAAGAAATATTATACTAAATAATAATATTTTAAATGAAGCAGAGCTTAATGATGTATTAGACCCAATTAATATGACAGAACCAGGAATTTCAGCAAAATATTTAATTAATCATAAAAAAATCGACCTATAATTAATATAGAATATAAAAAAAGCACAGGGTACAGATTTATCATCTATACTCTGTGCTTTTTAATTTATATGCTTATTATGAATTTTTCATAATGACGCTTTCAATTAAACTAGATACATTTTCACAAACATCGCAACACTTTTCTAAGTAATTGAATATTTTATCCCATGCTGTAATTTCTAGAACATCCTTGCAGGTTACAAATAGTTGTCTTATTGCCTCCATAAAGAGTTTATCTGCCTTTTCCTCCAAATGATTGATTTCTACAATTAATTCATGTAAGGTCTGAGATTTTCTAAAATTATGAAACTCATTTAACGCCAGCTTTAATGCATTGCAGCACTTTACAACAACTTCTGTCATCTTTAATGCATGATCCCGTACGTATGAAACATTATACATATACATACACATCAATACATCTTCAATAGTATCTGTCACTTCATCTATTGAGTCTGCCATAGCCATAATATCTTCTCGTTCTATTGGAGTGATAAATTCTTTTGCAAGCATTTTTATCATCATGTGTCTAGCTTCGTCTCCACTATGCTCTATAGCGTGCATTTCTTCCATTCTATCATGTAACTCATCTGCTTTAAAATTATTTACAATTTCATTCAATAAATTTGCAGCCTGACAGGAATATTCTGCTAGTTCCACAAAGGTACTAAAATAATTTATATCCTTTTTACGAGCCATATTCTATCCTCTTTTCATCGATTATATTATTTTAAAATATTCTCATAAATAACAAAGCCATAAGGTATCCTATTAATCCACAGCCTGGGAATGTCAATATCCAAGCAAGTACCATTTCGCCAACTATTCCCCAGTTTACAGATGATACACGCTTTGCTGCACCTACGCCCATAATAGCAGTTGTCTTCGTGTGAGTTGTACTGACAGGAAAGCCTAAAATTGATGCTGTAAATAAGCAAATAACCGCAGCCAAATCGGCAGAAAAGCCTTGATATGTACTTAACTTCACCATATCCATTCCTACTGCCTTTATAATTCGATATCCCCCTATGGAAGTACCTAGGGCCATCACTGCAGAACAAAGGACAATCAACCAAATTGGAATAACAAACTCTGTCACTGTTGCTTGCCCTTGTGCTAAAAACATACTCAGCATAAATACCCCCATGAATTTTTGGCCATCCTGTGCACCATGCATAAATGCCATTCCAGCGCCACCTACAATCTGGGCATTCTTAAAAAAAACAAAGGTCTTTCTCCTATCAAATCCCCTAAAAATCATTTCTATTGCCTTTACTACTAAAGCACCTAATATAAAACCCATTATAGTTGAAAGAGCTAATCCATAAAGGACTTTAATCCATTCAGCAGGATTGATTCCTTTTATTCCCCCTTGAAGAGCAATAGCTGCACCAGATATGCCTGCTATTAGTGCATGGCTCTCGCTAGTTGGAATACCAAACCACCAAGCTGCCGTAGCCCAAATAACAATAGCAAAAAGTGCAGCACAAAGTGCTACCAAAGCATTATAAGGGTCTCCACCAAAATCAACCATCTTATAAATAGTCATCGCCACTGTTGCATTAAACATAGTCATGAACAAAACACCAAGGAAATTAAAAATAGCTGCCATAATAATAGCTGCACGTGGAGTCATAGAGCGAGTAGATACACAGGTAGCAATGGCGTTAGGAGCGTCTGTCCAGCCATTAACCAATACTACGCCTAAGGTTAAAATAGCAGTTATCACAAGGGTTGGATTAGAAACAAGCTGATTTAAATAATCTAAAAGTGTAACAGTCATTTTACACCTCTTTTCTTAAGGATTTCGTCATTTTACTTAATAAATAATCATAAAATCGTCTTTGACCACATCTATCATAGCACTTATTTAGCAAATATTCAATTCCCATATAATATTTGTATAAATCTAGTTTTTATTACAGCTTTTTATTACAGCTACATATACCAAAAAAAGCAACAAAAAATCTCCACATATAAAGACTAGATAAATGTCAAATAGTCCATATTTTCATTAAACAAAAGCATACAGTGATATTAAATTTAATATCACTGCATCATTCTTTATTTATCGTTTTACCACGTTGAAATTTGAGCTTAATAATAGCCAATTCTGTGGAAAGTCAAGCCCCAGCTTCCAATAGCTGATTCCTCGAAGTCCCAATTCCTTTATTAAATCAAATTTAGCTTGAATAGATCTAGCATCTTCAAACCATACTTCATGTTCTTTTCCATCAGTAGCTGTATAGTTAAAATGAGGAGCTTGAGCTATATAATCGTATTGTATAGGCACATTGTTAGCTCGTGCTATATCAATTGCCTGTTGAGGACTTATGGCTCTTGCATATTGTCCACCAGGAACAAAAGGTAGTGTCCAGTCATATCCATATAGGTTTTGACCAAGCATAATTTTATTTGCTGGCATTACTGATAAGGCATATTCTACTACGCTTCTGACTGGTCCAATAGGTGAAACAGGCATTGGAGGCCCACCACTATAACCCCACTCATATGTCATTAAGACTACAAAATCAGCTATTTCTCCATGGGCTCTATAGTCATGTGCTTCATACCAAGCACCTACCTGCTCAGAACTAGTTTTTGGCGCAAGAGCTGTAGACATTAAAAATCCTTCCCTAGAAAGTCTATCCTTTGCCTTTCTTAAAAATCTATTATAATCTTCTCGATTTTCTGGAGGCAGAAATTCCATATCAAAATGAATATCCCTAAAGCCTACTTCATTCGCTGATTTTACAATATTATCCAATAAATTGTTCTGTACATTTTCATCAGTTAAAATTATCCTTCCTAACTCATCGCTAAAGCGTCCTTCTTCTATGTTTGTTAGCACCATCATTAAAGCAACTCCATTTTCCTGTGCAATTTGTGGAAAGCTATTTAGTGGTGGAGCTTTTAATGTGCCATCTCTTTGAATTTGATAGCTAAATGGAGCCAAATAAGTTAGAAGAGGGGCACTTTCTCTGGTAGACTGCTCTAAGTAAGGGCTTACAGTTCCCCCAGTTGGCTCTACATACGCATTGACCTCTGCTTTGCTTCTTATTTGAGGTGGAATATACAATCGCTGTCCTATAATAAGAGGTTGTTCTACAGAAATATTATTCACTCTCGCAAGAGTTTGATAACTTATGCCAAATCTTCTTCCAATGCTGTACAGACTATCTCCCGGCTGAACCCAATAAAAGCTTCCTACAATAGGAATTACTAATGCCTGCCCTACTACAAGCTGATTAGGGTTGCTGATTTCATTTGAAGTAATAATCTCTTGAGCAGTTGTATTATATGCCTGAGCTATACCATATATTGTTTGTCCTTCTTGTACTACATGTATCTGCATAACACATTCTCCCTTCATACAGAAGTGTTTATAATATTATATGTTTCTATTGTTTGAATGTTGATTCTGCTTGAACTAATGTAGTATCTTATCTGCAAAAAAATAAAAAACCCTGACTAAACATTGTATCTAATCAAAGCTTTTTATTGCAGAGACTCAAAACAGTCTCTAGTATAATTAATTTTATATGTTAATCTATCTCTGTGATTTGTCGTATGGAATACCTTCTGCCTTTGGCGCCCTTGATTTCTTTGATGTAAATGCGAGCACTACCATAGTAGCCAAATATGGCAACATCTTATAATAATTTTGATTGATTCCTAGTTTATGCAAAAATGGTATCAAAGCTACAGAGTATGCTAAGGTTCTAAGGAATGCAAAGAACATTGCCGCAAAAAGAATCTTTATAGGCTTCCATTGACCAAAAATCATTACTGCCAAAGCTAGAAATCCAAATCCTGCCACTCCTGTATGTCCATTTACATTGCCGTCCATAACTCCAACTGAGTAGAAGAATCCTCCTATTCCACCTAAAACACCTGAAATGCTAGCACCCGCATATCTCATCTTTTGCACATTTATCCCTACAGAATCAGCTGCATGAGGATGCTCTCCACAAGCTCTAAGTCGTAGCCCAAATTTAGTCTTATAGAATACGATTACCGCTATTACAAGAAATATAAGACTAATTATTACGGTCAGATAAGTTTTTTGAAAAAACATCTGACCTAGCACAGGTATTTTTCCTAAAATAGGCATTTCTCGAATGTAAAAGTTCATATTTGTAGTAATACCGTCACTATTAAAGAACATCTTTGAGAATAGCAATATTGCTGCTGGTATGAGCATATTAAGGGAAGTACCAGTGATAACCTGATTTGCTTTCATAGTAACTGCTGCAAAAGATAAAAGTAATGAATATATTAAACCTGCAACTGCAGCAATCAGCATCCCTAAAAGTAAAACCGTCTGTGGATCCATACCTAGTCCTTGAACAAAGTAAACAAACAAAGCTCCAAAGAAAGCTCCAAAAAGCATTATTCCTTCAAGTGCAATGTTTACAACACCGCCTATCTCACTGAACATACCTCCTAGCGCTACAAGAAGCAATGGCATTGCTACAG
The DNA here is from genome assembly GCF_030263895.1 of Proteiniborus sp. MB09-C3. Taxonomy (NCBI): domain Bacteria; kingdom Bacillati; phylum Bacillota; class Clostridia; order Eubacteriales; genus Proteiniborus; species Proteiniborus sp. MB09-C3. Next base: position 1,995,107 of record NZ_CP127161.1, on the reverse strand, counting down.
GAAGCATATTTTGAATTAAATAATAAACAGTATCCATCATTCTGCCTCCCTTGTATTATTATCAGAAGCTTGGTCAAAATCAGTCTGTATTAATTCATTTTCTAATTCATTAGAAGTATGTGTTTTTCTAAATCTCCCTTTAACAAACTTGCCTAATGCAGAACTCATTATCATTGCAAAGGCTGAGAAATAAATAATAACAGCTATGACAACATCTATTATTTCTGGCTTAAATCCTACAAGACTTGCTAAAGTACCTCCCCGCTGTATATGAGAAATAAACACTGCTGAAAAAATTGTACCTATTGGATGAGAGTTTCCCAAAAGAGCAACAGCTATACCATTGAAGCCATTGGGAGCAATTATATTTATAGGCTCATATGTCATACTGCTTCCTGCAATAGCAGATGGGGCAAGTATTGCAAATGCTCCTCCAAGTCCTGCAAGGCCGCCTGCGATTATCATTGTGATGATTATATTTTTCTTGCCTTTCATTCCAGCATATTCACTAGCATGTTTGTTAAAACCTGTTGCCTTTAGTTCATAGCCAAATGTAGTTTTTTGAAGTACAATATATAGGATAAGTGCAATAATTATTGCTAGAATAATTCCCAAATTTACATTTGACCCTGGAATCCCAAGGGAAGGTATCTGAGCATCGGCTGGTATATAATTAGTTCTGGTTTTACTGGATACATACATAATTGAACTTCCCTGAATTATCATATCCACCAAGTACATTCCGATATAGTTAAACATTATTGATGTGATTACTTCGTTCACATTCAGAAGAGCTTTAAAAATTCCAGGTATAAAACCCCAGATCATACCTCCAACCATTCCTGCTAGAACTGCTACAGCCCAATGTATATTACTTGGCAAGTCCCACATAAGGCCTACATAGAGAGCAAAAAACATACCCATAGTGTATTGTCCTGAAGCCCCTATATTAAATAATCCCATCTTGAATGCAAAACCAACAGCTAGACCTGTCATAAGTATTGGTGTTGCAAAGTAAAAAACATCACCTACTCGATTGAAGCCTCCTAAAACTACGTATTGAAATCCAGCTAAAGCACTCCCTGGTTTTGCAATAATCATTACGAGAAAACCAAAAATTAAACCAAGGAAGATAGCCATTAACGCAGATGAAAATGAAGAAAACCCAATATTTTGTTTAATACTCTTAAAATCGAATTTATTTTTTGTATATGAACTGTTTTTATCCTGCATCATTAATCTCCTTTACGGTATCACGTTTTGCTCCTGACATGTAGAGTCCCAACTCCTGTACAGTTATTGCCTTTGGATCAAGTTCACCAACAATTTCCCCTTCATATATAACCAGAATGCGGTCACTTACATTCATGACTTCATCTAGCTCTAATGATACTAGGAATACTGCCTTACCTGCATCCCGCCTTGCAACAAGCTGCTTGTGTACATACTCTATAGCTCCTACATCTAAGCCTCTTGTAGGCTGTACCGCTACTAGAAGCTCATGATCCTTGTCGATTTCTCTTGCTATAATTGCTTTTTGCTGATTGCCTCCAGACATACTTCTTGCCATGGTAACTGGTCCTTGGCCGCTTCTTATGTCAAATTTTTCAATAAGCATTTCAGCATATTTTCTTACTGCATCGAATTTGATGAAGCCACCCTTTTGAAACTCAGGTTGCCAGTATCTTTGAAGTACTAGATTTTCTTCCAGCTTATAATCCAACACAAGACCATGCTTGTGTCTGTCCTCTGGAATATGACTCATACCTGCTATAGAACGCTGTCTAATGGAAGCCTTTGTCATATCCTGACCGCATAGCATGATATTCCCTGAGCTTGCCTTTTCTAGTCCCGTAAGCGCATTAACAAATTCTGTCTGTCCATTTCCATCAATTCCTGCAAGGCATACTATTTCCCCTGCTCTCACGTCAAAAGATACATTTTTCACAGCATAATTCTTATGAGTTTTAGATGCTACAGTAAGGTTTTTAACTGAAAGTACCACTTCTCCAGCTTTCCTTTCTTTTTTATCCACATTGAAACTTATATCACGGCCTACCATCATCTTGGAAAGTTCTTCCTTAGTAGTATCCTTAACATCTACGGTTCCAACGTATTTGCCTTTTCTAAGAACTGTACATCTATCTGCTACCTCCATGATTTCATTAAGCTTATGGGTAATAAAAAGAATCGATTTTCCTTCTTCTGCAAATCCTTTCATGATCTCAAGAAGCTCTTTTATCTCCTGTGGAGTCAAAACCGCTGTAGGCTCGTCAAAAATCAAGATTTCATTATGCCTGTACAACATTTTGAGAATCTCCACTCTCTGCTGCATTCCTACTGTAATATTTTCAATTAAGGCATCTGGATCAACCATAAGTCCATATTTTTCACTAAGCTCAATAACTTCTTTTCTGGCTTCCTTCTTTTCAATAAATCCCATTCTATTGGGCTCTACACCAAGAATAATGTTTTCAAGTACAGTAAAAATCTCCACAAGCTTGAAGTGCTGATGGACCATTCCGATTCCTAACTCATTTGCATCATTAGGATTATTGATCCTGACAACCTCTCCATTCTTTCTTATTTCTCCGTTTTCAGGTTGGTAAAGCCCGAAGAGTACACTCATAAGCGTGGATTTTCCAGCACCATTTTCTCCTAACAGTGCATGTATTTCACCTTTTTTCAGTTTTAGGGTAATATTGTCGTTAGCAATAATACCCGGGAATTTTTTAGTAATATTAAGCATTTCAACAATATAATTTTCCACGTCAACCTCTTCTTTTATTATATTTTTTTACTTCCTAATATCAAGGATTTCCAAATAATTTTCTATACAGAAAATGGGAGAAAACTTAAGCCTTCTCCCATTGATTGAATCTTACTTGCATAAGGCCTAGCCTAATATGGCAGGTAAAATTTATTGCTTTTTTACTATCTTGTTGTAACTACAATTTTTACAAGGTTTAATTGAGCTGTAAGCTCATCAGCAGTAGCAATTCCAGCTGGATCTTCAACTTCGATTCCACGAATAGGAGTAACCTTTCCATCTACTAATTGAGCAAATACTTTATCATATGTTTCCTTGTTAAAAGATTGGAATCTATCGAATGCATCTGCTTTTTTATCGCCTATTACAATAGTTGGAAGACCAACACCTTCATTAGCAGCATTGAAATATGTTGTTGTTCCAGCGAATTTATCCCAACTATTTGTTTTGTAAATAGCTTCAAGAACGCTTACTACTGAAGGAGCAAGACCTTTTGTAGCTGATGATATTACTGTTTCGCTGTCATATCTTTGGTCAACGTCAACACCAATAACTTTTGCTTCTGCTTCACTAGCTGCAGACATAACAGATTTACCAACTGAGCCGCCACAAGCAAATATTACTTCTGTACCTTCTTGATACATTGTTTTTGCAGTTGCCTTATTTGTATCAGTTTCATCAAAGTTACCAGTATAATGGTATGTTACCTTTATTGCTCCATCAGCAAGTCCTAGCTCTTTAGCAGCATCTTCAGCTCCTTGAAGATACCCGTATCCAAAAGCTTGCACAGCTGGAACAGCCATACCACCCATGAATCCAAGGTTAGTCATTCCATCCATAACTGCTGCATAACCTGCAAGATAACCTGATTGTTCCTCAGAGTATTTTATACTTGCAACATTTTCGTTAATTACTTCATCATGACTTCCAGCTGGATGTGGTGCTCCATCAAGTAGTATAAACTTAACGTCTGGATGTTTTGTTTGTGCTTCATAAACTGCAACCTCAAATAAGTATCCAGGTGTTACAACTACTTTTGCTCCACCCTCTACTGCAAGATCAATTGCTGCTAAATATCCTGCATCTGTATACTCTTCAGGTTTTATGTAATTATGTGAGATTTTATTTGCCTTTGCAAATTCAACTACACCCTCCCAAGAACCTTGGTTAAACGATTTGTCATCAATATTACCCTTATCGGTAATAAGTGCTATTTCAGCATTTGTGTTTTGATTACATCCTACCAAGCTCATAGCTAGTAGCAAAATTGCCAAAGAAAACGTTAGTACTTTTTTCATTTAATGACCCCCTTATTTAATTCATAATTACTAATGCCTTCGGATAAATTATAACCCTTTTATGATAAAATTACAACTACAATTTTATCCGTTTATTATTTTATTCCTTATTTTGAAAATTAAACCATGAATTTTTCTAAGGATTTTTTATCTTAAGCTTGTTTCAAAGCCTCATAATTATATTGTTTGTTTCAAAGCATAACAGATACATTGAATTGCTTTATTCCTTTGTAACATAGTATAATTATATCATTCAAATATTGCTCACCTCTCCCAGCCTTATGGGAGCCACGGGGACAGGAACCTTGGCTCTATTATGCTTCTGTAATCATTGTTCTAGATAGACCTGTTATTCTTGATAATTGTCTAATAGATACACCTTTAATACCTTTTAGCTCTTTCAGTATCAAGTTCCTTTTTTCTTTTTCAATTGATTTAAGATCGCCTATTTCATTTACACCCATAGATAATATTTCTCGCTTTACCTCTGCATCTGTAAGCTTTGAAAAATCGTCATAATCTAAAAAATTTGCTTTGCTTTCTTCACTCATGTATTTTATAAATTGAGATTTTGCTTCTGAAGTATTTTCCGAAAAAATTGATAGACCATATTTATAATCTATAATATCAATTTCTTTTATGTAACAGCCGTAACTTGACCAATTGTACTTATCAATAGATTTTACTATTCCAGCTTTAACAGGGTTTTGATGAATATATCTCAATACAGCAAGGAAATAACTTTCATCTTCTACACATTCACTTTTGAACCTTTCTTGAAATAAATGCCCAACTCTTTCATATTTTTTATTATACCAATATACATAGCTAGAGCTTATTCTTTTTACTACTGTAGATATATCGTCTTCTCCCTCTTGAATTAATAAGTGTGTATGATTATCCATCAAACAATACCCAAAAACCCTAAACTTTTCTGATTCTCTATACTCACTTACTATAGAAATAAATCTACTTTTATCATTCTCACTTTCAAATATTGAATGCCTATTTATTCCCCTTAGCATAACATGATAAATTCCAGTTTTACTTTTTCTCCTAGCCTTTCTTGGCATAATAGTCACTCCTGTCTAATAATTTGATATTTCATATTATTATTAAATGACACTTCATATGCTGTGGTATATGGTTTTACTACCTTTTATTGTATCCTATTACTGATGCATTAGCAATGACTTCTGTTTAAAAAAGCCAAAGTTCCTGTCCCCTTGGCATGCCCTTGGCATGGATGTCCCCTTGGCATGGATACGGTATGTGGTTTATCTCTAAAGATAATAGAATAGTTCGTCTAGCACTTACAGGAGAAGATCCAGGTGTTAGTGCAAGATTATTTTATTATCCTGGGCAAGATGTTGAAGTAATTATTTTAGCAAATCAAAGTGATGTTGCATCGGACCTTGGATGGTACATACATGATGAAATAATAGTAGAACTTTAAAATATTTTAGTAGGCCTGTCAAATATAGCACACCTACAAATGAGCCAATGTTCCTGTTCTATTGAATTTTCCATTGGATTTGCATAGATTTTTGGAATAAATAATGTTGATTCAATTAATAATGTCTTCTATAATAGAAATACATATTGAAAATATACTTTAAAGAATTCACGAAGATAAAGAAAAGGTGATTAAATTATGAGTAAAATAAGAACAAGGTTTGCACCTTCGCCAACAGGATATATGCATGTTGGCAATCTCAGGACAGCACTGTATGCCTATTTAATAAGCAAACATGAAAACGGGGATTTTATACTCCGAATAGAAGACACTGACCAAGAAAGATTGGTTGAAGATTCGATAGATATAATCTACAATACACTTAAGGATACTGGTTTAAAGCATGATGAAGGGCCTGATATAGGCGGACCCGTAGGGCCATACGTTCAGAGTCAAAGAAATGCTCAGAACATATATATGGAGTATGCGAAAAAGCTTGTAGAAACAGGCAAAGCATACTATTGTTTCTGTACACCTGAAGAGTTAAGCGCAGAGAAAAAAAAGCAGGAAGCAACTAAAAAGGTATATAGATATAATAAAAAATGTCTACATCTCTCAAAAGAAGAAATAGAGCAAAAGCTGAAAGACGGAGTGCCATTTGTAATAAGGCAAAATAATCCTACAGAAGGTACAACATCTTTTGATGATATTATTTACGGAAGAATAACAGTCGATAATAGTGAACTTGAAGATATGGTACTTATAAAATCAGATGGATATCCTACTTATAACTTTGCAAATGTAGTAGATGACCACCTTATGGGCATTACACATGTTGTTAGGGGAAATGAGTACCTATCTTCAACCCCGAAATATAATAGGCTGTATGATGATTTTGGCTGGGAAAAACCAGTATATATTCATTGTTCTCCAATAATGAAAGATGAGCAGAATAAATTAAGCAAACGTAATGGCGATGCTTCCTTTGGAGATCTAGTTTCTCAAGGATATTTAAAAGAAGCTATACTTAACTATATTGCGCTTCTAGGCTGGTCTCCATCTAATAATCAGGAACTTTTCTCTTTAGACGAGCTAGTAAAGATCTTTGACTATAAAAGAATAAATAAAAGTTCAGCAATTTTTAACAAGGATAAACTAGCTTGGATGAATGGTGAATATATAAAAAAATTATCGTTAGATGAGTTTCATCAAATGGCAATTCCGTATTATAAAAATGTTATAACGAAAGAAATAAACCTTGTAAAGATAAGCGAATTGCTGCAAAGCAGAATAAACGTACTTTCTGAAATAACAGAAGTAGTTGGATTTTTTGAAAACCTTCCGGAGTATACAAACTCACTTTATATAAATAAAAAGTCAAAATGCAATGAGGAGAATGCACTTGTAATCCTTAGATCCTCATTAGAATTGATGAAGGAAATTAAGGAAGAAAATTGGATAGAAACATATCTTTTTGAAACGTTATCCTCACTTTCTGAGAAATTAGAATTAAAGAATAACACAATATTCTGGGCATTAAGAATTGCTGTATCAGGAAAAATGATAACTCCAGGGGGAGCCATGGATATAGCCGAAATTCTTGGAAAAGATGAAACTTTGAGAAGAATTAATAGAGGAATAGAAAAGCTGTCAGAGTCATAATAAAACTATGAATATAAAGAAGGATATATAAAAAATAGCTTTAATATTCTAACCAATATAAAAGGGAGTATTGCAAAACTACTGAATAAATAGTTAGCGATGCTCCCTTTTAATTTATCTCATTAGTGCAAAATAAATGCAGGAAAAAGTACTTATTTAAAGGTATCTCGCATCAAATATGGACACTGTGTGCTAGCTTAAAAATCAAGTTTGCACGTATTAGTGCTTATTTTTTTGCTATTTATAGATACAGTCCTTATGATATAATAAGATATAATTTAGTCTATAGAGGTGTTTAAATGTGCGGAAGATATTTTATAGATATAAATCTTAGAGACATTATTTATAAGATAGAAAAGAATTCTGCTGAAATCTACAAAACTGATGAAATATTTCCTACAAATCTTGTTCCAATAATAACAAAACATGGTTCTATTTTAGCGAAATGGGGCTTTCCAAAATGGAATTGTAGAGGTGTAATTATAAACGCTCGTGTTGAAAGTTTATCAGAAAGAAGTATGTTCAAAAATTTAGTAAATACTAAACGCTGTATTATCCCTGCATCGGCTTATTTTGAATGGAAAAAAGATGATAACAATAATATTAAAAAATATAAATTTAAAAATCTTGATTCTATCTTATACATAGCAGGTCTTTATGACACCTTTTCTGAAAGCAGTAAACAATTAAGCTTATTTGAAGATAATAGTAGGCAAGATTTCTTAGCTTTTACAATTATAACAAAAGAAGCAAATGATTATGTATCATCTATCCATAATCGTATGCCATTGATTTTTAGCAAAGATGAAATGTTTCTATGGCTTAACGGCTATGATATTGATGCTCTAGTATCACAAAACAATTATACCCTTACTTATTCTCCTGCTGATTAAAGGCAAAGCTAAATTTTAAAAGCCAAAGTTCCTGTCTCCTTGGTGCTCAAGCACTACGTCATCAAATGAAGAAACCATCATGTTTATATTTTTTGGGCGGCAATAGCAACTACACCACTTATACTTTCAGAAGTAGTTTGCCAGATACTGGCTTTCATTGGAGCAAGCTGAATAGCGCCTACTTCAAGTCTTGACATTTTAATTAGGCTGTCCATCATCCATTGCAGTTTTTCCGTTCCTAACTTTACACGGGTTAAAAATTCCTGTTGTTCATCTGCGGATAAATTGTCTTCGATTAGCAAATCTGAATACATCGAGATACTCGATAAGGGAGTTTTCATCTGATGGGACATATCAAAAATGAAGCCTTGTATTGTTTCTTTTTCTTCTTTCGACTGCGCTATATCGGAAATGTATAGATCCACAATCCGGTTTGCTTTGTGTGCAAGTTTTGATATTCGGTCATCTTCTGTAATTTCGAACCGTAAATTGTTATCTTTCGTTAAAATGCGGTCCAGAACCTTATCTGCGGCATTGAAAGTGTTAATAACATGCCTTCGGCAGCAAAAGATGGTGATAATGAGAGCTATAATAGCCACACCAACGAATATATAGGGCAAATAAGTCAGTTCCATCACTCCTTTAACCATACGTAACCCATCCCATGTATTGTTTTTATTATCTTGGGATTTTTAGGGTCATTTTCTATTTTTCCACGCAAGCAGCTGATGTTCACGGACAAGGTGTTTTCATCAACAAAACTGCCATGCATATCCCATAGCGCGAGTATCTGATCTTTAGTTAAAACGTGCCCTGCATTACTCATACAATAATTGAAAAGCCGGAATTCTGTCGCGCTGATTGGGATTTCTTCATCAGCCCGATAAAATTTGCAAAGATTCACATCTAGTCTGAATCTACCAGATTGAAGGATATGATTATTATTTGCTTCAAATCGACGAAATACAACTTCAACACGAGCGCGTAAGACCGAGAGCGAAAATGGCTTCGTAATGTAATCGTCTGCGCCGGACATAAGTCCTTGAACCTCGTCCGTATCCAAATCACAGGCTGTAAGCATAATAATAGGAATTTGGGAATATGTCCTGATTTCTTTGCATAAATCCATCCCATTGCCATCTGGCAGTCCTAAATCCAGTATGATAAGATCGACTTCATGGTGTTCTAATAGCCGTTTCCCTTCCGTGACTCCACTTGCAGAAATAGCATGGTATCCGTTTTTTTCAAATGCAAACAAAATACCACGGCTTAAATTTTCATCATCTTCAATCAACAAAATCGTTTTCATAATCCAAGGGGACAGGAATCTTGGCTCTTATGCCTTAGTTATCATTGTTTGATAAACCAGCTATTCTTTATAATTTTCTAATAGATACACCTTTAATGCTTCTTAATTTCTGTAGTATTCTATTTCTATGTCTTGTACTATTAAATAAGGTTTTATGTGCAATTGTATACAATTATCTACCCTTTACTGTATTTTGATGTTAATGTAATATCAATTCTCCTCGTTTAAAAAGCCAAAGTTCCTGTCCCCTTGGCTCAAAGATATTGGACAAGAAATAGTTATCGTAAGTAATATGCACACATTCTGGCTTTAGTTAAAACAAACTAGAAATATATAAAGATACTTTTCATTATAAATTCTATCTCTTATAGTAAATTCCTTCTTCAATTTACATATTTCAACTTTAAAAATTCTATTTTTTATAGTAAATTCCTTCTTTTAATTACATATTTCAACTTTTAGGTTAGTGAAACCTAAATATAAAATATTGATTATATTTACACTATGTATATATCTAGTATATAATAGCAATAAGAAAAATATGTCCACTGTACACTTATAGGAGGCATAAAATATGCTTAATGCGGAAAAAGCTGGGAATCCAAGGGGAGGGAATCTAAGGGGACAGGAATGATCTGACCCCAAAAAGTTGGACATTTTGAATTAAGCTACTGATAAGGATTGAGCTCTATATTGGATAGGGCTTAATCCTTTTAGTTTGGTCTTTATTCTGTATTTATTATACCACTCTATGTAATCTATTAGTTCTCTCTTAAAGTGATCTGTATCATCAAATTTTTGAAGATATAGTAATTCTGATTTTAACAAACCAAAAAAGTTTTCAATTACTGAATTGTCCAAACAGTTTCCTTTTCTGGACATACTTTGCTTTATTCCTAGTTGTTTTAATCGATAACTGTATCTTTTGTGTCTGTATTGCCACCCTTGATCTGAGTGAAATGTTAAACCTTCTAAGTTTTTATGCTTTTCAAATGCAATATCAAGCATCTCCATTACTTGCCCGAAGTGTGGTCTACTTGTAATAGAATAACTAATGATCTCTCCGTTAAACAAATCTAGTATTGGTGATAGGTATAATTTTTCCCCGAATAGTGAGAACTCTGTTATGTCTGTAACCCACTTTTGATTAGGTTTTTCTGCTGAGAAATCTCTCTTCAATAGGTTTGGTGCTGCTTCTCCTACTTCACCTTTATAGGATTTATATTTTTTCATTCTCACTTGGCATATGATATTTAGTTCTTTCATAAGTTTTTGTACAGTTTTGTGATTAATTACAAAGCCAAAGCTATTTAGGGACATAGTTATTCTTCTATAGCCGTATCTACCTTTACTGCTATCATATATTTCCCTTATCTTTTCTTTAATTTTTTCATATTTATCTGGTATGTCGAATCTTTTCATATGGTAGTAAAATGTTGACCTTTTTAATCCTGCAACTTCTAGCAGGGTATTTAGATCGTGTTCATGCCTTAAAGAGTTTACTACCTGTGCTTTTTCTTTGTTTTTAAGCTCATTTTTTCTTCCTTTAAGGCTATAGATTTTTTTAAGTAGGCAACCTCTGCTTTAAGCTTTTTGATTTCTAATATTAATTTATCTTCTGTAGCATTATCTAAGGAGTCCATATTTATTTCATTTTTATCTTTTTTCATACCTTGTTTTTGTGATCTTCCACGTCTTTCAGTTAAAAGACCAACTTCTCCTTCCTCATTATATATGCGTTCCCAATTTTGAACAGTAGTTGTACCTGGTATTCCAAACAGGGCAGATACCTGGTCTAGGGATAGATGGTTATTATGCATATATTTTACTACTTCTATTTTAAATTCACCAGTATATTTTCTAGGATTCATAGAAAAGCTAGCTTCTCCATGAATATCATAGCTATTCCACCATCTTGCAATGGTAGATTTAGAAATACCTAGTTCTTTTGAAACAGCTCTTATTGAATAATTTTCGTTTTGAATTAATCTGATAGCTTTAATTTTATCTTTTTTATTATATTTGCTCATTTAAAAATGCACCTCCAAAAGTTAATTTTATTGTCTAACTTTTGGGGTGCACTTCAGAACCTTGGCTCTTATGCCTTAGTTATCATTGTTTGATAAACCAGTTATTCTTTATAATTTTCTAATAGATACACCTTTAATGCTTCTTAATTTCTGTAGTATTCTATTTCTTGTCTTGTACTATTAAATAAGGTTTTATGTGCAATTATCTACCCTTTACTGTATTTTGATATTAATGTAATATCAATTCTCCTCGTTTAAAAAGCCAAAGTTCCTGTCCCCTTGGCTCTTCCTGTCCCCTTGGCTCTTCTGTCCCCTTGGCTCTTTGAGATTTTAGTCTTATCATGTAGACATATATAAAAAGCATAGAAAAATTGCTATACCCGTAACCACTACGAGTATAGCAATTTATTTTTTTCTCTACATTTTATTCAAAACGTAAAAATTCTTATAGATTTGGTGGAGGCGGTGGGAATCGAACCCACGTCCGAAAGCACTTTATAAAGAGCTTCTCCGAGTGCAGTTGCTAGTTTGAGCTATCGCCTCATAGGACGCCTAGCAACAGGCTTCCTACTACACTATCTCCAATTTATCCATTATAGGTCGGAGTACCCCTATAATAGTTCCCTGCTTACTTGGCGCCTAGATTCTAACGGGCAGGACCGTTAGAGTAGACGTAGCTGCGCTTAGGCAGCTAATGCGTAATTATCGTTTGCGTTTAATTTTAGTTGCCACTTTTAACGTTGTTTGGCGACAACGACTCGCTACTCTTTACTCCACACCCCCGTCGAAACCTTTTCGCCCCCAAAATATATTAATTAAGAATTGTTTGTTGAGAATTAAAATACTCAACAAACAATTCAAATAAAAACCAATTTTGAGGATTGAGAGTTAGTATCTAAGAGATTCTTCACAACCTTAGGAATGACAATTAATATTTTTCACTTAAATGTCTCTGTATCCTTCTCTCTGCATCTTTCTTTGCTATATCTTCTCTTTTATCATATAGCTTTTTACCTTTTGCAATGGCAAGGTCTATCTTTACCTTTCCATTTTTAAGGTATGCACTTAGTGGTACTAGGGAGTATCCCTTTTGAGTAATATAGCCCACAAGTTTTCTTATTTCTCTTTTGTGAAGCAATAGCTTCCTTTTTCTTAGAGGATCTACATTGTATATATTGCCTTGCTCATAAGGGCTTACATGCATACCATGGATAAAGACCTCACTATTTTCAACCATACCATAGCTTTCTTTGAGATTAATCTTGCCTTGTCTAAAGGATTTAACCTCTGTACCAGTTAATTCAATCCCTGCCTCTATAGTTTCCTCTATAAAAAAATCATGTCTAGCTTTTCTATTAGTTGCTAGAGTTTTAGTATGTGTATTTGTACTCATAAAATCCCCACCATAACCTATTTAAAGTGCAAGTCTAATTATAGCAAAAATATATGATTATGTCAACCGAATTTTAAATCAAAACAAAATCAATTTGTCTATTAGCTACATCAGTGCCTACTACTCTGATTCTTACTTCATCGCCTATTCTATATATCTTCTTTGTCTTTTCGCCAATAAACCTATAATTAGGTTGATCATATTCATAATAGTCGTCTATAAGTGTACTTATATGCACTAACCCCTCAATTGTATTTCCAAGCTCTACAAATATTCCAAAAGGCATAACTCCAGATATGATACCATCATATTCCTGCCCTACTCGGTCTGCCATATACTCTACTTTCTTTAAATCATCGGTTTCTCTTGATGCTTCATCTGCAGTTCTTTCAGTATCTGATGACTGCTCTGCAACTCTAGGTAAAAGAGCTCTTAGCTTATCAATTCTTTGATCATTTATCTTATTATTGATAAACTCCTTAATAATCCTGTGAATTTGAAGGTCTGGATATCTTCTTATTGGCGATGTAAAATGCGTGTAATATTTTGCTGCTAATCCAAAATGGCCTTCTGATTCAGCACTGTATTTAGCCTTTCTCAAAGACCTGAGCATTAATGTATTTATAATAGTTTCTTCCTTTGTATTTTCAATTTTTTTGATCAATTCTTGAAGCTCTTTAGGATGTATTTCCTGTGAACCCTTTAAATGATATCCAAAATTATGTATAAACTTATTGAAGTCGTTTATCTTTTCCATATCTGGATCCTCATGTATTCTATACAAAAACGGAACATCAGTCCAATACATATATTCAGCCACAGTCTCATTGCTTATGAGCATAAATTCTTCAATTATTCTATTGGCTATTCTTCTATCATATTTTTTTACATCTATCGGCTTGCCTTTTTCATCTAGAATTATCTTAGACTCTGGGAAATCAAAATCTATACTTCCTCTTTCCTCTCTCATACTAGTTAAAATCCTGCAAAGTTCTTCAGCTAACTTCAAATCCTCTAGAATATGAGCATATCTCTTCTTCTGCTCTGCATCATCGTTTTCAAGTAAATCTGATATATCATCATAGACTAGTCTTTCCTTACTTTCTATTACAGTTTCTATTATTTGATGATCTACAACTTTTCCATTATTATTTATTTCCATGAAAATACTCAATGTTAGCCTTGGAACACCTGGATGTAAGCTACATACTCCATTAGAAAGCTTTTTAGGAAGCATAGGTATAACTCTGTCTACAAAATATACACTTGTGCCTCTCTTAAGAGCTTCTTTGTCTAAGTATGAATTCTCCCTTACATAATAAGTTACGTCTGCTATATGCACTCCTAATTTATAGTTGTCATTTTCAAGTTTTTCAATTGAAATAGCATCATCTAAATCTTTAGCATCTGCGCCATCTATAGTAAATATATTCTTATCCCTTAAATCTAATCTTCTCTTTATTTCATCTTCACGTATCTCCTCAGGTATTCTCTCTGCCTCTTCGTAAACTTCTTCTGGAAAATCTTCTGGCAAATCATATTTTTTGATGATAGCTAGGATATCTGTTCCTGTATCATTTTTATGTCCTAGGATTTCAATTATTTTACCCTCAGGATTTCTTCTTTTTTCAGGCCATTTTGTAATCTCTACTATTACTAGCTGGTTAGTCCTTGCACCATTAATCTCTGACTTTGGTATAAATATATCCATATTTATTCTCGTATCACTAGGAACTACAAATCCAAAGTTCTTACTATTTTCATATACTCCAACGATTGTTTTATTTACTCTTTCTAAAAGTCTGATTACTTCTCCCTCTTGTCTTCTTCCTTCGCTGCTTTTTGTAATCAGCCTAACAACTACTTTATCTCCATGCAATGCTCCATTCATATCCTGAGCTGAAACAAATACGTCTTTAAGCTCTTTGTTTTCTGGTATTAAAAATCCAAACCCTCTCTGATGACATTGCAGTCTTCCTACTACTAGATTCATTTTTTCAGGTATACCATATCTGTCCTTATGCGTTTTTATTATAAGACCTTCATTTTCCATTACATCTAATAGCTTAAAAAAATCTTTATAATCTATAGGCTCAACTTCAAATGCTCTAGCAAGCTCTTCTCTCAGCATAGGCTTATAAGCCTGCTTTTCCATAAATTCCACTATCTTTTCTTTAGTGTTCATAAATATTATTCCTCCATTTTATTAAAGTCCCAATATATCATTAATTTGCCTCATTGATTCAAGTCCTATACTAATAAATTCTTCTAAAGTAAGACCTAAGTCACTACATGCACTTATTTGTTCTCTGTTTGCACCCCTCGCAAAAGTCCTTTCGTGAAATCTGTTTATTATAAATTGCGTATCTATAGCATAAAGCTTTTTTGCTGGAGAAATTAAGGCAGCAACAACAAATTGACTTTAATTAATTAACGTCATTATATCTTATCCCATATTATAGCATAGTTTGAATTAAAGTGATAAATTCTTTTTTAGCAAGATTATAATATAAAGAAACCTAATATCAAAACAAACATGATTTTAAAATCATGTTTGTTTTATTATTATATAAAATGCATTAAATAAGTTACATTGCCTTATATCGTATCTGAGCAATAGCGGAGGATCTTCTCTTAAGTTACACTTATCTAGAGATTCTTCTAGCTTTGCTCTCAGAATGACAAGTAAGAGAATGTAATGTTATTATTGCATTTTATATATCTATATTTTTTTCGCTTTACTTCCGCCAAATTCTACTCTCTTGAATAAATCTACATCATATGAATACATATTCTCGTTCTTTTCTTTATGTGCAAATAATGCAATGTCTATAAGCTCGCTTATTAAGTCTTTAAAGTCGATACCCATTGGCTCCCATAAGTAGTATGCAATTGACCCTGGAAGTGTATTGATTTCATTGACAAATACTTTTCCTTCTTGATCCAATAAAAAGTCTATTCTTGCATTTCCTCTGCAATCTATAGCCATAAAAGCTTGTTTGGCTGTTTCTTGTATTAGCTTTGTTGTATCTTCTGGAAGGTCAGCAGGTATGTTTCTTCCTCCACTCTTTGAGCCTTTACTATTGCTGCTAATATATTTATCCTCATAGGTAAGTAGCTCCTTCCAGCCTACTGGTTCTTCACATAATGATGTCTTTACATTGTCATCATATCCCATAACAGCACAGTTAATTTCCCTAGGAGCTTCAACACTTTTCTCTACAATTATTTTTCTATCATATCTTATTGCTATTTCAATTGCATCTATTAATTTTTCTCTATCCTTAGCCTTTGTAATGCCAACACTTGAACCAAGATTTGCTGGCTTAACAAAAACAGGATACCCAATTTTCTTTTCCACATCATTTATTACAGTTTCTCTATCAGTAGACCATTTCTTTCTAAAGAACCACATATAGTCTACTACAGGTAATCCATGTGCCCTAAATACATCCTTCATTACTATCTTATCCATACCAACTGCAGATGCCATGACTCCTGCTCCTGTATATGGGATATCTATTAATTCAAGCAGCCCTTGAACAGTTCCATCCTCAGCATTAGTCCCATGAAGTGCAGTAAATATTACATCCACATTTTCTACAAGCTTCTTACCTAAAAAGCCTATGTCCTCTGGATGTGAATACAATCTATTGTCATTATATTTTGGCGTCATTATCACTTCTTTTAAATTCTTTAAGTTGTCATTCTTAAAGTTTTTAAAATTCATCAGAGATTCACCTGTAAGCCACTTACCTTCTTTGCTTATATATATAGGCAATACATCGTATTTTGTCTTGTCAATGTTCTCTATAACCTGCATACCTGTAATGACAGAAACTTCGTGCTCTACGCTTCTGCCTCCAAAAACGACACCTACTCTTTTCTTCATAAAAATCCCCCATTCCTTATTTAACTAACACCTACAATGGAAAAATCTAAAGGAATGTCACCTCAAGTATAAACAAGAGTTTAGTTTCTTAGATTCTTCATTGCTGATAAAAATAACACAATAGCTAATATTACTCATTATAAGTATCAGGTAAGTCATTTTCAAACAATACTACGTCTTTTGGCCTCACAATTTTCTGTAATACTGCTGTGGCTTCATTTAAACTACTCACAACAAATACATTATTTTTATTAAAATCTTTTTCAAATATACCTTCATAGATAGGTTTAGTTCTATTTTTACCAACAAGTATTACAAAATCACATGTGTCTCCTACATATCTTCCAAACTGTCTGTTGGCCTCTTCTTCTTCCTGCCCAAGCTCCACCATTCCAGGAGTAACTATTATTTTTCTTCCTTCCTTAAATTGACTTATAACATCTAAGGCTGCCTTTGAGCTAACTGGATTTGAATTAAACGCATCATCGATTATTATTACCCCAGTACCAGGATTTATAAGCTGTAGTCTGTGAGGCACTGGCTCTACTTTTTTAATGCCCCTCGCTATCTCTTCAAATGTTAATCCTAAAGCCACTCCTATACAAGCACCTGCTAGTAGGTTTCCAATATTATGTGATCCTAATAGTTTAGTTTCACATTTTATGGAGTTCCCATTTTTATCATTTAAGATAAAAGTTGAGCCTAGCTCAGATACCTCAATATTAGTTGCATATATGTCAAGAAACTCTGTATTTTCAGTTCCATAGAGTATCTTTTCTTTAAATGTCTTGTCTGCTAGTTTCTTTAGATACTGATTATCATAGTTGAATATAGCAATTCCATCTGGTGGTAGGGCCTCTATTAATTCGTATTTCGTTTTCATTATATTGTCAATATTGATAAATGTCTCAAGATGTGTAGGCCCTATTGAGGTAATGACTCCTATCTTTGGTCCTGCTAAATCAGCCATTTCCTTAATTTCACCTATATTTCTTGCACCCATCTCTACTACAAATGCATTATATTCATCATTTAAGGTATTGTTAATTACCTTACTTACTCCCATTGGCGTATTGTAGCTCTCTGGAGTTTTTAAAACATTAAACTTTTCTTCTAGTATTTTTGCAGTAATAAACTTGGCACTAGTCTTTCCATAGCTGCCTGTTATCCCAACTATTTTTAAATTTTCAAAGCTTCTGACTTTATCACGTGCCATATCATAATAATGCTTATTTATAGCTTCTTCTATGGGTTTTACTAAAATATTGGCTAAGCACAATGTATATGGGGCAAAATAATATAATATAGTACCTATTAAAAGTAAAATTGCATAACTCTCAAAGAAATATTTTGCTAGTAAACTGTATATTATTACTGAAATTATCAATATTAAAAAATTTACAGCATACATAGATGCTAAAAGTCTTTGTGCTCTTTTTGTATATACTAAATCTTTTTTAACATTTTCTTTTTTAAAATTAGTTGAAAGAATAGTCAATATAGACCAAATAACTATATTTGATAGGTTTAGTAGCGGTTGCCCAGTTATAAGGGTTATTAACGCAAAAATTACAGCCACTATCATAGGAATATTAATTTTAAAAGAAAACACTTTGTATTGAAATTCTTTTATCCATCTCAAATAACTTTCATTTAAATATCCTTCTAATTGCATCATATGTAGCATATATCTGCTTCTGTAAAAAAAAGATACATTCCAGATGATAACACTAATAACAGCAAGTATTATCATAAGGCTATTATTTCCTAACATCAAATTCACTCTCCTAAATGGTTACAATTTTCCAGCATTATATTGCTTTGCTTAATTTAGTATAATTCTCTTATCATGTAAAGACTAATTTTAGTTTAACTTATCTTTTTCTAGAAAACTGTCTACTATAGCTTTAAATCTAATAAACTGATCAAGATATGCATAATGCCCCGCATTTTCAAGTACTACTAATCCACTATCCTTTATTTCCTTTTCCATTATTTCTCCCATATAGACAGGAGTTGCATCATCATCCCGCCCCCATATCAAGAGAGTTGAAGCTTTTATATCTTTTAATAATGGTCGTATATCTTCATTGACTAATTTTACTAGTATTTTTCTCATGATTCCATCTGCATCCTTGTAATCAGTAGAACCAAACTTTTTATAAAAATGCTCCATTTTTTCTTCCTTATTCATCCAGAAAAAAGCCATACTGTATAGCTTTTTCAATGCCTTAAATGTATATACTTTAACATAGTATTTTAGCTTTCTCTTTGGAATTAGACCAGCACTATCTATTAATATCATTTTTTTCACTAGTTCAGGGTATTTATTAGCTAAGACTAATGATACCCTTCCTCCATGAGAATGTCCAATTAATATGATTTCGTCCATCTCCATAGTATCAATAAACTCTTTTATAATTCTGGCATAATCATAAGCACCTAATACTTCATTTGGCTTCTGACTCTTTCCACAGCCCGGAAAATCTACAGCATACACCTTAAAGCTACTCTTTAAATGATTAAATATTGGCATTATAGTGTCAATACTAGCCCCCCAGCCATGAAGAATCAGCATGTTTTTCCCTTGCCCTTCACATATATAGTTTAAATCCATATTTTCTATATTTACTTTCATATTATGTTTACTCCTATAGCATTATAATTTACTACTCAAACACCGTCATATTTTTACTATAACATTAAGTACTATATGATTATATCAGAACTTTGGCTAATATTCCATAGTCTATATTCCATTGGATTTTAGCTTTTTTTACCATAATCACCTTTATTATTGCTAAAACTTTCATGTAAATAGTATTTTCGACATTTTTTGAAAATAAAAAAGAAGGCAATTAATAAAATCACCTTCTTTTAAGTCACTATTCAATTAAAACATATTAATTATTAATCCACCAAATTTTAAGAAAAGAGGGGCAAATACTAAAGCTACTATTGTCATAAGCTTAATTAATATGTTAATTGAAGGTCCTGATGTATCTTTAAATGGGTCTCCAACAGTATCTCCAACAACTGCTGCTTTATGAGCCTCACTACCTTTACCACCATGGTTTCCTTCTTCAATGTATTTCTTAGCATTATCCCAAGCTCCACCTGCATTTGCCATGAATATTGCCATTAGAACTCCTGTAACTAAAGAACCAGCTAATAATCCACCTAATGCTTCAGTACCTAAAATGATTCCTGTAGCTATTGGAGCAATAACTGCTAGTAAGCCTGGAACTATCATTTCTCTTAATGCAGCTGAAGTACTGATATCAACACATTTTCTATATTCTGGCTTTGCCTTACCTTCCATTAATCCAGGGATTTCTTTAAATTGTCTTCTAACTTCTTCAATCATACTAAAAGCAGCTTTACCAACAGCCTTCATAGTGATAGCTGAGAATAAGAATGGTAGCATACCACCAACCAATAATCCAGCAATTACTGTAGGTTGAGTTAAATCTATGCTAGTAAGCCCTACTGCCTGTGTATATGATGCGAATAATGCTAATGCTGTAAGTGCAGCTGAGCCTATAGCAAATCCTTTACCAATTGCTGCTGTTGTATTTCCTACTGCATCAAGCTTATCTGTAACATTACGTACTTCTTTTGGTAATTCACTCATTTCTGCAATACCACCTGCATTATCTGCTATTGGGCCATAAGCGTCAACAGCTATTGTCATAGCAGCTGTTGATAGCATACCTACTGCAGCAAGTGCTATACCATAAAGACCTTGAGCTGGTGCTGTCGCTCCACCTGTAGCATAGAAAGCTACAAGTATACCTACTGCTATAACTAATATTGGCCACGCAGTAGACATCATACCTACTGATAATCCACCAATTATATTAGTTGAGCTTCCTGTTTCAGATTCATCTGCTATGCCTTGAACAGGCTTATGATCACCTGATGTATAATATTCAGTAATTCTAGCTATTATTAAACCTACTGCAAGTCCAGATACTACTGCAATAAAAGGTTGATATGAATCTAATAAAGACTTACTTAAGAAAAATGCAACTACAACAGTTAGTAGTGCACTAACTAAAGTACCAGTATTAAGAGATTTTTGAGGATCTGAACCCTCTTTAGCCCTAACAAAAAATGTTCCCATTATAGAAGCTAATACTCCAACTGATGATAAAACTAGTGGATATAATGCTCCATTTGCATCAAATACTACTACACCTAATGTGATAGCTGATATAATAGAACCTACATAAGATTCAAATAAATCAGCACCCATACCTGCAACGTCACCAACATTATCTCCTACGTTGTCAGCTATAACAGCAGGATTTCTAGGGTCATCTTCTGGAATTCCTGCTTCAACTTTTCCAACAAGGTCTGCTCCTACGTCAGCAGCTTTAGTATATATACCCCCACCAACACGTGCAAAAAGAGCTATTGATGAAGCACCTAGTCCAAAACCAGTAATAATTGCAGGGTTACCTATAGTAATATAAAGAATACCAACTCCTAAAAGTCCTAGTCCTACAACTGCCATCCCCATAACTGCTCCCCCTGAGAATGCTACGCTTAGAGCTTTATTCATGCCACCCTCTTTTGCAGCACTTGCAGTCCTAACATTAGCTTTTGTAGCAACCTTCATTCCAAAAAATCCTGTTAGAGCAGAAAAAACTGCACCTAATAAAAAGCTTACAGCAGTTAATATATTTATTCCTACTGCTAAAATAATAAATAGTACGATAACAAATATTGCCAAAGTTTTATACTCTCTTGAAAGAAAAGCCATAGCTCCATCTGCTATATAGGAAGCTATTTCTTGCATTCTATCGTTACCAGGAGATACTTTGTTAATTGTAGATGCTTTATAAAAAGCAAAAAATAAAGCAATTATCCCAACAACTGGTGCTGAGATTAAAAATATATCCATATATTCTTTCCTCCTTAATCATATTGTTTACTGCTGCAATGCAGTTAATACTAGTGCTGATATAACGAATACTATTGCAGAAACAGTAGTTAATTTACTAAGCATTCCTTCAAAGCTTCTTCCTTTATTCTTGCCCCAAATACTTTCAGCACCACCACCAATGCTACCAGATAGTCCTGCACTTTTACCTGATTGTAATAATATACTAGCAATAAGAACTAAGCTTGCTAATACAATTAAAATATAAAATAATATTTGCATCTTCCCACCTCCTGTTCTGTTTCATAAACACAATAATTTTAACATAGTGACAGCATAAAATCAACAAGTATTTGTATTTTGCTCAATCTTTAACTGCAATAGCCGAATAATATTAAAAAACTCCTATTAATATTATTCGGCTTTTTTAGCTAATCATTCAATTCTTTAATTTATTTGCTTTTTATGTTATAAAAAACTTCTTTTCCCTTATACTGACTAGTTTCTCCTAGCATATCTTCTATTCTCAACAATTGATTATATTTTGCAACTCTATCTGTTCTTGAAGGTGCACCTGTTTTTATTTGACCAGCATTTACAGCTACTACTAAATCAGCAATTGTTGAATCTTCAGTCTCGCCAGATCTATGAGAAATAACTACTGTATATCCTGCTCTCTTAGCCATTTCTATGGCATCCAATGTCTCTGTAATAGTACCTATTTGATTAAGTTTTATCAGTATTGAATTAGCAACTCCTGTTTTAATGCCTTGTTCTAGTCTTTTTGTATTAGTAACAAATAAATCGTCACCTACAAGCTGTATTTTATCTCCTAGTCTCTCTGTTAGCGCCTTCCATCCTTCCCAATCTTCTTCATCTAAGCCATCTTCTATAGATATAATTGGATATTTTTTCACTAAATCTGCATAAAAATCAATCATTTCAGCTGAAGTAAGTTCTTTTCCTTCACCTGCTAAAGAATAAATTTTTCTTTCTTTACTATACATTTCTGATGCTGCCACGTCTAATGCTAAATATATATCTTCTCCTGGTTTATAGCCAGCTTTTTCAATAGCCTCTACTATAGTAGCTAAAGCCTCTTCATTAGAACTTAAATTTGGTGCAAATCCGCCTTCATCACCTACAGAAGTACTTAATCCTTTATCTTTTAGAACCTTCTTTAGATTATGAAATATCTCTGCACCCATTCTAAGTGCTTCTCTAAAGTTTAGAGCTCCAACTGGCATTACCATGAATTCTTGAATATCTACATTGTTATCAGCATGCTCTCCGCCATTTAGTATATTCATCATTGGAACTGGAAGAGCTTTTGCATTTACTCCGCCTAGATATTGGTATAGTGTCAAACCTAATGTATCTGCTGCTGCTTTTGCAACTGCCATAGAAACTCCAAGAATTGCATTCGCTCCTAGTTTTCCTTTGTTATCTGTACCATCAAGCTCTATAAGTCTCATATCTATAGCTACTTGATCTAATGCATCCATACCTATAATTTCTGGAGCTATTATATCATTGACGTTATTTACAGCATTAGTTACACCTTTTCCTAGGTATCGTTCTTTATTATTATCCCTTAATTCCACTGCTTCAAATGCTCCTGTCGAAGCTCCTGAAGGTACTGCTGCTCTTCCATATCCATCACTTTCTGTCCAAACTTCAACTTCTATTGTTGGATTTCCTCTTGAGTCAAGTATTTCTCTTGCATAAATGTCAGTTATCATTGTCATGGTTATTACCTCCTTGTTTGTTTTAAGAATATAGATTCTTCGCTAACGCTCAGAATGACCCCTTGATTGTCACCCTGAGTAAAACGAAAGGTCTCTCTTTTAATATACTTCATAATTATGATTTAACGCTCAATGGATTCTACTTTATTATCAACGATGTTCCTGTCATTTCCCGGGGAATTTCTACTTGCATCATATCTAATAATGTAGGTGCTATATCTGCTAAAATGCCTTCTTTTAGTTTTACATTGCCTTCGCCTACAATTATACATGGAACCTTATTGGTAGTATGGGCAGTTAATCTACTGCCTGTTTTTTCATCTATCATCTCTTCAGCATTTCCGTGATCTGCTGTTATAAGTACTTTTCCATTTACTTTTTTAATCTCTTGTACTATTTCATCAAGACATGCATCTACTGTTTCCACAGCCTTTTCCGTAGCATTAACATCTCCTGTATGGCCTACCATATCTGGATTAGCAAAATTGAGTACTATAAAATCGTATGCCTCACTCCTAATTTTATCTATTACTTCATCCTTAACCTCTATGGCACTCATTTCAGGTTTTAAATCATATGTTGCCACTTTAGGAGAAGGTATCAATATTCTGTCCTCTCCTTCGTTAGGCTTTTCAACACCTCCGTTGAAAAAGAAGGTAACATGAGCATATTTTTCTGTTTCTGCAATTCTAAGCTGCTTCATCCCTAGAAGGCTTATATATTCTCCTAATGTATTCACATAGGTTTGAGGTTTATAGACGATTTTCACATTTTCTATAGTCTTGTCATATTGAGTCATACAAACATAATGAGTATCAACCTTTTTTTGACGTTCAAAGCCTTCAAAATTAATATCTACAAAAGCTCTCGTCAATTCTCTTGCCCTATCTGGTCTGAAATTGAAAAATATCATAGAATCCTTGTCATCAACTGTTGCAATAGGTTTTTCCTTGCTTATGACTACAGAAGGTATTACAAATTCATCTGTTATATTATCTGCATAGGATTTATTAATAATCTCCTGAGATGAACCTGCTGTATTTCCTGTACCTAGAGTTAATGCATCATATGCCAACTTAATTCTATCCCATCTTTTATCTCTATCCATTGCATAATATCTTCCTGAAACTGTGGCTATTTTGCCAACCCCTATTTCAACAAGCTTATTTTCTAGTTCCTCCAAATATGATTTACCACTTTGAGGAGGTACATCTCTGCCATCTAGAAAGCAATGGACATATACATCCTTTAATCCATGAGCTTTGGCAAGTTCTAAAAGTGCATATAAATGGCCATTGTGACTGTGAACTCCTCCATCTGATAAAAGCCCCATTAAATGCAATTTAGAATTGTTATTTTTACAATTTTCTATTGCATCTAAAAGCTCTTTTTTATTAAAGAATTCTTTGTTTTCAATTGATTTGGTTATTCTCGTTAACTCCTGGTATATTATCCTTCCGGCACCTATATTAAGATGCCCTACTTCTGAATTTCCCATTTGTCCTTCTGGAAGTCCCACTGAAAGTCCACTAGCTTCTAATTTAGTACTTGGGTAATTCTCCACTAATAATTTATAATTAGGAGTCTTAGCTTTAAGTATTGCATTACCTTCGTATTTTTTTCCTAATCCCCAACCATCTAGTATTATAATTGCTACTAAGTTTTTTGTCATATTCACACCTCTCTAAAAACTAACTAGCTTAATAAACTCCTCTGGCTTTAAGCTGGCTCCTCCTACTAATGCACCATCAATATCTGACTGATTCATTATATCAGTAATATTGTCTGGTTTAACACTTCCTCCATATTGTATCCTAACCTTATCTGATATCTCCTGCTGATATTTATTCATAATTATTTTTCTTATAAATGCAATTATTTCATTGGCTTCTTCTTTAGTTGCTGTCTTTCCTGTGCCTATAGCCCATATCGGCTCATATGCGATTACAATCTTCTCCACTTCTTCTGCCACTATACCATCAAATGCCTTTAATATCTGAGTTTCAACTACTTTTTTTTCAATATTTGCTTCTCTCTGCTCTAGAGTTTCACCTACACATACTATGGGACTAATACCATGCTTTAAGGCAGATTTTATTTTTCTATTTACCATTTCATCTGTTTCTCCAAAATATTGTCTTCTCTCTGAATGACCTATAATACAAAAATCCACTCCAATTTCCTTAAGCATCAAAGGTGATATTTCACCAGTAAAAGCTCCACTTTCTTCCCAATGCATGTTTTGTGCACCAAGCTTAAGCTTTGTACCTGATATTTCTTTTTTTACTTCACTCAAGGCAGTAAATGGAACACAAACTACAGTTTCTACACCATCCTTTAAGTTGCTTTTTATTTCTTTTACTAGTTGGATAGCTTCTTCTATAGTTTTATTCATTTTCCAATTACCAGCTATAATAGGTATTCTCACATCCAGTCCTCCTTATTTATCTTCTATTGCTGCAATACCCGGAAGAACCTTTCCTTCAAAAAACTCTAGTGATGCTCCACCACCAGTAGAAACATGTGTCATCTTATCATCTAAACCAGCCTGCTCTACTGCTGCTGCACTATCTCCTCCACCAACAATAGTTACTCCATTTGACTCTGCCATTGCCTTTGCAATAGCATTGGTTCCCTTTGCAAAGTTTGGCATTTCAAATACTCCCATAGGTCCATTCCATAAAATAGTCTTAGCCTCTTTGATTATTTCAGAGAAGACTCTTATTGCTTTTTCTCCTATATCTAACCCCATCATATCCTTAGGAATATTATTTATATCAACAGTCTTAAATTCAGTCTCATTATTGAATTCTTTAGCCACTACTACATCTAAGGGTAGTACTAAGTTTACCTTCTTATCTCTTGCTTTTTCCATTAATTCTTTTGCTAATTCAATCTTATCCTCTTCTACTAGAGATTTACCGATTTCTAATCCCTGTGCTTTTAAAAATGTATATGCCATTCCTCCCCCAATGAGCAAGCTATCAACCTTGTCAAGGAAGTTCTCTATTACATTTATTTTGTCAGATACTTTTGCGCCTCCAAGTATGGCTACAAAAGGTCTTTCTGGATTAGACATTGCTTTACCCATTATCTCTATTTCTTTCTTAACTAAATATCCTGATGCAGATGGTAATTGACTGCTAAGTCCAACATTAGAAGCATGAGCTCTATGTGCAGTACCAAAAGCATCATTCACAAACATATCTCCTAGTGAAGCTAATTGCTTTGCAAATTCTTCTCCGTTCTTTTCTTCTTCTTTTCTAAATCTTGTGTTTTCTAGCAATACAACGTCTGAATCCTTCATATTATTCACTATTTCTTTTGCAGTTTCACCTGCTACCATATCATCCTTAGCAAATATTACTTCCTTGTTCAATAGCTCACCTAATCTTTTTGCTACTGGCTCTAGTGTGTATTTTGGATTAGGCTCTCCCTTTGGCCTTCCCAAATGAGACATTACAATAGCTTTTCCACCATTATTAATTATGTATTCTATGGTTGGAAGCGCACTTCTTATTCTTCTATCATCTGTTATCTCGCCCTTATCGTTCATAGGAACATTAAAATCACATCTTACTAGTACTCTTTTTCCAGACACATTTAAATCTTCTATACTTTTTTTGCTTAACATAATATCCCTCCTTGTAGCTATTTAAGCACATATTTCATAGCGTTCAAAAGCCGGTTTAATAGCCTAGGCTATTAAACCGGTCTTAAATGTTATTGCCACTTATTTGCCATTAATACTGCTAAGTCTACGACTCTAGCTGAATATCCCCATTCATTATCATACCAAGATACTATTTTAACCATATTATCAATCACCATTGTTGATAATCCATCTATTATTGATGAGCGAGGGTCTTTTCTGTAGTCTATAGAAACTAATGGTTCATCTGAGAAGCCTAATATACCTCTTAACTCGCCTTCAGCTGCTTCCTTAAGTGCTTGATTTACTTCCTCTGCTGTTGTAGGTCTTTCTACTTCAAATACTACATCTACTACAGAAACTGTTGGTGTAGGAACTCTCATTGCCATACCATTTAATTTTCCTTTAAGCTCAGGGATTACTAATGCTACTGCTTTTGCAGCGCCTGTAGTTGTTGGAATTATAGATTCAGCAGCTGCTCTTGCTCTTCTTAAATCCTTATGTGATCCATCAAGAATTCTTTGATCATTTGTATAAGCATGTACTGTTGTCATTAAGCCTTTAACTACTCCAAATTTCTCTACTATTACTTTTGCAAATGGAGCTAAGCAGTTTGTTGTACATGATGCATTAGATAGGATTACATGGTTTACAGGGTCATAGTCTTTATCATTTACACCCATAACTATAGTTGCATCTTCATTTTTTCCCGGTGCAGTAATTATAACTTTTTTTGCTCCTGCCCTAATATGCTTCATATTACTTTCTTTATCTCTAAATTTACCTGAAGATTCGATTACTAAATCTACTCCTAGTTCTGCCCATGGAAGAGCTTCTGGATCTCTGCTGTTTACTACCTTAATCTCCTTGCCATTTACAACTATTGCATCATCTGTTGAGCCTACCTCACCTTCAAATTTTCCGAAGCAAGTATCGTACTTAAATAAATGAGCTAAGCTCGCTGGGCTTTGTGAGCTATTTACAGCAACTATCTCTAGTTCTTCTACATTGTTCTCAAAGGCAATCCTCATAACATTTCTTCCTATTCTTCCAAATCCATTAATAGCAACTTTAATTGACATTAAAATTCCTCCTTTTATATTATTAGCTACTATATAGTAGCATTTTTAGACATTGACAGTATCTTTCTTGCAGCAGCTTCGTCTATTATAAGTATCATATTTCTATGTAATTTACATATTGCAACGATAGCTTCTGCTTTATCTTTTCCGCCTGCTACTCCTATTACTGTGTCAATTTTTTTAAAATCTTCTAATGATAATCCAATTGTACTTGTTTCTAAAACTATATCTCCATTAGTATTAAAGTAGTGCCCAAATGCTTCTGCTACTGCCCCATTCTTTTCTATCTCATTAATCTTATCCTGTTGTAATTCTCTTCTTTCAGCCATTACATCTGCTCTACCAATACCAAAAACTAATATATCCATGTTCTTAATAATATCTAATACTTCTTTTACTTCATGAACAGTCATCAAAGCTTTTAGAGCTTCTACGCCTACATTATCTGGGACTTGAAGGAGTCTATAGCTTCCCCCTAGCTTTTTCGCTAATTTTGCAGCAATATTATTTGACTGTGTTTCAAGATCCTTTCCTAATCCACCCCTAGCAGGAATAACTGTAATATCCTTCTTAACTTTTTCTACAGTCATTTCTTCTGCCACCTGAGCCATAGTTGTACCACCTGTAATTCCTATGATGTCTCCATCCTTAGTAACCTGTTTTATAAGAATAGATGCCGTTTTTCCTATGTCTTTAGGGGTAAGCATATCTTCTCTTGAATCTCCTGGTACAATATATACCCTATTTATACTTAGCATATCTTTAATCTTCTTTTCTAAGCTGTTGAGACCCTTTAACCCATGAATATAATCTTTTAATTCATCGATTACTAATTTTCCTTCTTCTGTGACATTCATGCCATTAGTTTCAATATCCAAGAGTCCTTGTTCTTTTAAAACACTTACCTCTGTCCTTATAACTCTTTCTCCTAGCCCTAAATTGTTTGCTAAGGCCCGTCTTCCTATTGGTTGATTATAGTAAATATTTCTAAGTATTGAATATCGTTTCTCTAAAATATCAATTATTTCTGGCGCGATCTTTCTCTGAAGTTCTATTAGGTCTTTCATAAAACACACTCCTTGTGGACATAATAAGTCCAAGATGTCGGGAAATGACCCGTCAATAAAATAATTACCCACTTATAAGTCAAATATAATATATAGTATTTCTTATATATTTTATCATTATGCTTTATAGCTACTTTTTATTATTACAGCATGCATTGCTGGTCTCATATTGTCCCAGATATATAAATATTGTCCCAGTAATCTAATAAAAAAACATCTTCACCATTATTATACTATAATAAATTTAAAATTCAATACCTTTACGCTGCTATTAATAAAAAAACATATTTATAGATTTCCGCAGTCTCGCAACACAAATTTATTTGCTTGCTACCCTTCATAAATTTGGTCCTAACAGACACCCCTGTCATAAGCCTACAATAAGGTTGGTACTCATTGCGTTTAACCTATGCTGCAATTACCCAAATCTATGACTTGGTCCTGACGGACACTCCTAATTCTAGAAGCAAAATCAAAGTTGGTGTAATTGCAGTACTCAGAAACTTGTTTTCTGAGTTTCCTTTACTTTCCGACAAAAGCATTCGGAAAATAGGGTTAGGTGGATGACTCCGTTCTCTAGTATCTTCTTCTTCCTGATGATGAGGCAATGCCTAATTCATCACGATATTTTGCAACTGTTCTTCTAGATATATCTATATCCTTTGCTTTAAGAATTTTAACTATTTGTTGATCACTAAGTGGTTTTTTAGGATTTTCTCCCTCAATTATTTCCTTAATAATTGATTTAATACTTGTGGAAGATATTCCGCCATCGTTACTAGATATACCACTTGAAAAGAAATACTTTAGTTCAAATAATCCTCTAGGTGTCTGAATATACTTTCCGTTAGTTGCTCTGCTAACTGTAGACTCATGGACACCGATATCCTCTGCTACATCTTTCAAAGTAAGAGGCTTTAAAGACTTTTTGCCCTTTTCAAAAAAATCTATTTGATACTTTAATATAGATTCAACAACCTTATAGATTGTCATTCTTCTCTGCTCTATACTTCTAATTAGCCACATAGCAGAGTTCAGCCTTTCTGTAAGAAAGTTTGTAGTGCCGTCATCGTTTGACTTATTTAATAACTGTTTATAATAGTTGTTAATAATCAGTCTTGGGGTAGATGAATCATTTACACTTATTACATATTCCCCGTCAATATAATATAAGTATACATCTGGAGTGATATATTTTATCTCGTCACTATCATGAGCAAATCCTCTTCCAGGCTTAGGCTCCAATGACTTAATTAAGTCACATATCCATTGAACACTTTTCAAGCTAATATTTAATTCCTTTGATATCTTTGCTAATCTATTCTGAGCTACGTCCACTAGATAATTGTTAATTATTTCTCGAATATCAGGATTATTTATCCCCTTAAGTTCAAGCTGTATCAATAGGCATTCCTTCAAATCTCTTGCACATACACCAGCTGGTTCAAAAGTTTGAATTAACTTGATAACGTTTTCAACTAAATTTTCCTCAACATTCAATTGCTTAGATATCTCTGTCACTGGATTATTCAAATACCCATTTTTATCTATACATTCAATAATAAATTCCCCGATAGCTTTTTGTCTTTTATCAAAAATAGATAGATTTAATTGAAAAAGCAAATGATCTTTTAGAGATGTTCTCGCCGATACATAGTTTTCAAATGTATTCTCCTTTTCATCTCTATTAACAGTACTCCTATAGCTTATATCATCATACTGCTCTGAATATTCCTTCCAGTCCACATCCTCAAGCTTATTATCATACTCTTCAATGTGTTCTTCAACTTCTCGTTTGTTTTCCAACTCTAACAGTGGGTTAGCTTCCATCTGGCTTTCTACATATTGCCATAGCTCTTGGCTTGTAAATTGAAGCATTTGAATAGCTTGTCTTAGTTCTGGTGTCATTATTAATTTTTGTGCTTGTTCTAATGTCAGATCAAATCCCAGACGCATATGGCTCACTCCTAACACCTAAATATTTTATCTATAAATGCAAAGTAATTTAATATATTATGCTAGTTAATTAGTCCTTTATTACTATTATAACAGATAATAATTTTTTCGCCAAATTTAATGTTATATAAAAAAATCTGGTCTTTCTATAAGTAAGAAAAAAATCTGGACATTAGTCCAGATTTTTTTGCTAACAAGGAGTAGATTCTTCGGAGTACATCTCAAAGGTCTTTTATTTTAAAGGCTGGATGTATTTTGTCTCCTAAAATAATATTCTCTTATATTAATTCTTCTGTTTAATTCTATACAGCTTCGGAATTTTGACATATATATCATCTAAAACTTGCTCACAATTGGGAATCATTTTGTTAGAAGATTTTGCAGCATTTCCACAACCACTACCACATATTAATGCAATTCTACATTTCGAACACTTTTCTATTGATTCAATGTTGCGATCGATTAAAGAGTTCTCTTTTAATGCATAATTAGGATAATAAGTTCCAATGGAATCACTTTCATTACCTACCGATAGAAAGCAAGAATACATATCTCCCATTGAATCATAGAATCTGCTCATTTGTTCAACTGCACACCTGCTGTACTGTGGATAAATTTTTGTGTTATTTAACAAAAATAATTTGACAATTGGAGATGCTGTATTCAATATTACATTATCCGTTGTAAAGCCTTCGTCATATTTGCCTATAATAGAACTATTCCAATATAATTCATCATCAAGCTTCATTTTAGCTTTACCATTTAATTGGTAGAGTGGTTGCATTTCAAATGAAATATTCTGCTTATAATCGCTAAATTCATCTAAGAAATTTTTTTTGAAAATATTACAGCTGTTTAAATTCATTTCTGATATATTCATTCTTATCTTAATAGGAATGTTATTTACTAAGCAAGCTTTGATTCCTTCCATTATTTTTTTATAAGTAGCTTCTCCATTTTTTAATATCCTAGTTCTGTTATGCACCTCTTCTTCACCATCTATAGTAACCTGAATAAATCCTATATCTAATTTCTTTAGTAAAGGTATGTATTCCTCTAAAAAATAGCCATTTGTAAATACATTATATCTAGCATTAGGAGATTTTTGTATGATATATTTGATAATACTCATATTTTCTAATAAAAGGGGTTCTCCCCCAAATAAAGTAATGCCTGTAATATTTGAGTGCAATAAATATATCTTATCTACCATTTCTTCGGTCATTGAATATTTATTATTTGCATTATCTCTATTATTTTCATAGCAATAAGGGCATGAAAAATTACAATCATAATTAAAAACAAGAACTATATTGCTAATGTTTTCTAGCCTATGATTATAGTTAAGCCTTAGTTTATTTAGAATATTGCCCTTTATATTGTTTTCTTCCTCAGATGATGAAATTAAATATTTCCTCTCCAATAAAAAGTTATATATACGATTTTCATCTTCTGTTACTGGGATAATATCATCATTTTCTAACCATTTATCAATTATTCTGCTATATTTATCTTCAATTATGTCCACAGAACCAAATAATGCATTGATTAGCAACCATTTTTTTGTTGTAGCATCAAGTTCCGTCATTGACATGTGATAAATTAATTTCATAACAACACTTCCCTTTCGTTAAATATCTACCGCATCATTTATATCCTACTTCTAGTATCCTACAAGTTTATCATATCTATTAAAATGGCTGAGATTTACGATTTTATCAAACTTATCATAGCAGTTTAAATTATGAGTTGAAATAATAACAATTTTGTTTTCACAATACTTATCTATTATTTTAGGAAAACTTTTTATAAATTCTCGGTCAACATTTGATAGAGGCTCATCTAATAATAAAATAGGCGTATTACGCAAAAAGCATCTTATTAGCTGAATTTTTTTCATTTGACCAGAGGATAGTTTATAATTTTCAGTTATTACAGTATCAAATCCATCTGGCATATTCATTATGTCATCAATTATATGAAAATCCTCGCATATTTCTCTTAGTCTATCTTCACTTATATTTTTGCCTTCATCTGATAGCAATATATTTTCTCTTATAGAACTATTGTTATAAACATATGGTATTTGTCTAGCATATGTGATGTTTTTTACTAGGTCTTTAAATTCTATATGCTTTATATCTGTATCATTTATTGTGATACTTCCAGAGGATATTTGGTATATACCAGACAGCAGGTTTAATAAGCTAGTTTTGCCTGAACCATTTTTCCCTAATATGCACACTTTTTGATTCTTTTCAATCTCCAAATCAATGTTTTTCAATATTACCTTTTCCCCAAAGGCTAATGAAACATCATTTATATTTATGCACATATCATCATTAGTCACCATCATATCTTCTCTATTATCTATATCACACTTGGTTCTGCTGTATAAATCTATAATTCTCTCTGCTGAAACTATTTGCTGCTGTAGATTTCCATACATTGTGGTTATTGAAAATAAAGATGTAGAAAAATATTTTGAATATGTTAAAAAAGCAATAAAATTGCCTACTTCAACTGTTTTATTAAAAATTAAACTTCCTCCAACTAATAAAAATATTATATTACCGCATAGACCCAAAATGTTTGATAAATACAAATTATTCAATTTTGTTTTCTCACAATGAATTGTTTTTTTATTTAACTCATTTATTTTATCCTGAAAAAAAGCTAATATTTTTTTCATAGAATTGCTATATTTTATATCATTTATTGACATTATATTTTTTTTAATCATTTCCATTATAGAATCTGTTTTTTTCAATATTTCTCTGCTTTCTTGATTGATCTTATTCCCAAATTGCTTGTTTACATAAGCGATTAACGGGAATAGTAGAATTACAATGAAAGACAGAAAAATATTAATCCTTAACATTATTATTCCAATGATTGCTATGGTAATAAAATCTTTAAAATATGCACTTATAATATAAACAAAGTCACGTACTACTAGTGAATCATTATACATTATGGTCAATAATTTCCCCTCGGTAAAATCACATAGAGTATTAGGATGACTTTCAAGGATATTTTGCATTAGTTTATATTTAATGCTTATGGCTACTTTTTTCTTGATTAATATATCTAATCTCTCTTTTGTATAGTTTATTATGTACTTACTTAGATTTAATAAAATAATAATTCCTAAAAAAGTGTAAAACTTATTTTGGTTAAAGCTATATAGAGCTGTTATTAACTGTGCTAAGATATATGGCTCTATTGTAACTATTAAAAGGATAAATAAAATGAGGATATTTGAAAGCAGAAATTTCATCTTATAATTTTCATAAAAATCAAAGCTTTTTCTGAAAATATAATATATTCTTTTCATCTTGCACTCTCACTTGTTAAATTCTTTAAACAATAAATCATTTATGTATTTTAAATCATCATAATTATAAGACCTGATACCTGTATTCAAAAGTTTTTTCAAATTTTCATCTTTTATCGTACTAGGATCAAATTTGTTAAAGTTAGCTCTCATTGTTCTTAGAAGCTCATTATATTTAATATGATATACTTCGTTAAGAGACATTGCCATACCATAGGCTTTTGCAATAAAATCTATTGTGTTTTCAAATTTAATAACTCCGTTTTCCATTTTAAATTTACTAGAGGAAACTAGATAGTTTAAATAGTCCTCATGAATAAATTCAATGTATATTTTTTCATCAATATAACTATTGCAATATTTTTCTTTATTATCAATTGCATAGTTTAAATTGTCAGCGTATTGTCTGTATTTAGTTTCTAAGCTTATCTCTTTATCATTTTTACTGTAATTTGATATGTTTACTGCACATTTGCATCCAATATCATTTAATTCTGTAATTGCCTCTTCTTCTGCACTAAGAAAAATGGTTGGTATACTATAAAATGACAGATAATTAATAAATATTCCTATTTCTCCTACTTCAACATCTCCTATATGCACTTTGTCAATCTCAGGCCTAAAGGAATGTGCCATAAGGCCTGTACCATTTTTAGCATGAAAGCCTGTTAATATTGCATAATCATATTTTATATCAAGATCTATATTCCAAAAGCATGAAATAAAATTTACATTAGAATACTGCTCCCACAATGGCATTGTGGTCTTACCATTATCATGAGCATCACAAAAATAAATATTAAATTCATTTCTTTCTATTAAACAATCAAGTAAAACACTTACTTCCTTGCACATCTTTTCTTGGCAATCTGTTTTGTCATAAAGGTTAGTTACACCTATTATGCCTTCTAAATCTGCCATAATTAATATGTTTTTTTTCATAGCAAAATCACATTAACCTCCGTACATTTCATATTTACTTATCTTATAACAGCTTGTCCAAGTTATCTAAAACATATTCATCCTTAAAACAACCACATGCTGGGCTCATTAAGTCATTATTATTTGTAATGTTGTATAAAACACATCCACCAATGCATACATATTTAAATTCGCATTTTTTACATTCTGGAATTTCATGCCAACTTCTGTTTACATAAGCAGCTACTAGTTCCTTGTCAATATAATAATCCTCTTTAAATTTACCTACCACTCCAAGATCATCAACTACTTTATTGCACCAATATATTTTCCCATCGGGAGCAAAAACTAATTTTAAGCCATTTTCAACATCACACTGATTAAACCTATATTCTGATACTTTTGTATTATTAGGACGATTTATTAAGTTCGCTAGGCTATTTATATTTGCAAGGCCTGATGAAAAAGAAACGTTTTCATATTTTGCAACTAGTTTTTTTAATTCATTATATATTTCAATAAACTCATCCTTAGAATAAAAGCTATCATCTAGTCCAGTTTGACTTCCATGATCATAAACTGGGGATAAGTTCAGCTTTACTTTAGATAAAATATTTCTTTTATCTAAGGCAGTTAAAAGTTCTTCTTTTTTATTATATGTGTCTTTTGTTATAATCGAATTTATAGTTACATCTATCTCGTATTCTAAGGCCTTTTCTATACCTTCTACTATGCTATCAAACAATTTAACGCTCTTATTTCCAAAAGACAGCTTTGAAATAACGTCATCTTTTCCATCTAAAGAAACTTGCATACTCTTAATTTTTTTATAAGGCAATTTATCCCACAGTCTGCTGATATTTACACCATTTGTCAATATCATTAGTTTCGAATTATCAAATACATTGCTAATTTCCCAAATCAAAGGCAAATGGCTGTCCATGAGTGATTCACCGCCACTTACAGTAACCTCTTTAATATTATTTGAATAACCATTTTTTGATATATACTCATCACATACATATTTAATATTTTTTATGTCTTCGAGACTAAGTACTCTATTTTTAGCAGAATACTTTTTTTGGTAGCAATAAGTACAGTTAAAATTGCATCCATCAGCTAAATTTATCTGAATTTTATCAGAGATATTTAACTCCAATTTTCTTTCCTTATTTAAAATAGCAATTTGCTCCTCAAATAATTCTATGGATTTGTCATCTAATATCTGCTTTTCTTTAAGTAATTCTCTATAGAAGTCTTGTTCTGTCTCAGTTAAACCACTATAATTTTTTTCTATTTTTTTATTCAGTGATTTTAGTATACTAAATTGCTGTTCCAATATTATTTTTCTTCGGAAGGATATCAGATTCATCATCATATAAGCATTCTTCATTTTTACAATAACATTGTTAAATAGAACCATTGATTTCACCTGTCTTTCTTTAATATAATGAGTACCTCTTTCTATTCAAACTTAGCCTTAAGTGCAAGATACCATTCATCATGTAATTCTTTAAAGGTTTTGCCGTAGAGTTCATATAGCCTATTATAGTTTTTATATAGTTCGCAGAGTTTCTCTTCCCCGTATGTCTCTATAAGATAATTTACAAGGCTACCAGCCTGAGGATAGGTTAAATCATCTCCATCTTTAATATCGAAACCGCCTTTTGATATACCCTGAAAAGTAATTTCTTTTGTTTTGTCCAAAGTATCTTCCCAAGCCCTTGCTTCGCGCCATGCATATAAATTAATTTCGTTTTTCTTAAATGGTGGCTTATCATTTACTAGTTTTTCATAAAATGGTTTCGTACTATCTGCAAAATCATTATTATATGCATTATTAAAATCTCCCCATGCTTCATACATCAGCCTATATACACCCCTATCAGCTAGATAATATTGGCAATATACAGCAAAGCCTTCTCCTAACCAAACTGCAAGTGGGTTATGTTTGCTCGAAAGATAATGAACGTATTCGTGAATGCCTGATGGTATCGGGTCTATATATTCTATTGTATTTATCATCTCATAAAATCTCCCCCTAAAGTCATCATTAGGTCTCCATAGAAAATGACAAATTACCTTCTCCTCAGGAATTTCTAAATATCTTGTAAATATTTCAGTTTCTTTCAAGCTTTTAATATCCTTTTCAAATAATTCAAAAAAATATTTGATATATCTATAGTCCATTAAAATTTCATCATTATTTAGCCTATAAAAATAAGAGTCCGTTAACTTAAAATCAAATTCAATATATGATTCTGTAGATGGTGAATGTAGTATATATGGGTATATCCTTGTGTTTCTTCCAATATTCTTTTCATATCTCAACGGGACATCAGAGGCTTTATAACTTACCTGTGCTCCTATCCTTTTTAACCAATCATTCGCAACAATCTCATATTCTTTTTCAAATTCAATATCTAAATCCTTTGATTTGCTATATAGTTCAAATGCATATTCCACTCCCTTCTGTTTGATTGTATCTTTTATTAAATAGTAGGCTATGTCATATGCATATGTATTGTCTTCTTTTGTAAAATATACTTCTTCAAATACAGGTACTTCTAGATCCAAGATATCTAGATTTTTTTCATCTGAAAGATATTCTGATACCTTTGCTATTTCATTCTCTGGTTTATATGTATCTTTAAATACTTTTTCGTATACATATAAGCTTAGCCCATATCCTAAGCCATAGTTTGGAGTTGAACCTACAATGCCTTGTAAGAGTACATTTATTGAATGAATATTTTTTGCGTTTATATCATTTAAAAATACAGACTTGTCCTTGCCTTGTACAAACAATTTATTAGCCACATATATATTTATCGGTAGGTCTATTGTTGCTTTCATATCTTTAGTTACATAATCAAATATTTTTTCAAAGTCATTGATAAATTCATTTTTTTGTTCATCGCTATAAGCATTATCTTCAAAATGGTAGGTACATCTATCAGTTGATGCATATTCAAAGTTTGTCATGTATCCGTCTTTTTGTACTATGCCCTCGTAACTATTGTTAAAATCATAGCTTACGCTTTGTGTGCTACTACAGCCTGATAAGAAAACTGTTAGTATTAAAATAATACTTATACGCTTCATAAAAGTCACCCCACAAAAGTTTTATACTAGTATTTCTTAATTCCGATTCTATTTATATTGATTTTTCAGGCTCTTATCAGTTTATTCTGCATTATTTTTACATTTTAATCATATCACTTGCATTATTTTTTATTACTACATTTTGGATCAGTAAAAACAGGACATCCACCACTCCAAATTGGGCAATCAAGTGCTAAAACTGGTTCTCTCGGCTCACCTAAAACCTTGTTGTCTAGTTCTTCTTCGTTCCATATTAGATCAGTTAAAGTTTCCATTCAATTTCACCTCCTCATTTGATATTTATTTAACTCGTTACTGATAAACAAAAAGAGTACTCTGTTGAAAACCTTTACATCTGAAAAAGTTTGATTTATTATTTATCATTGTTATGTATATATATGTCTGAAAATTATGGAAACTATCAGTGGAGAGATCCTTCGCTAACGCTCAGTATGACAGAAAAGTACTTTTTTGGTTATCTCTGCAACGTCTTTTTTCTTTTAAACAAAATTACTTGTCTTTAAAACTATTTGGAGCATACTTAGTCGCAAAATAAGAGCCTGAAAAATCATTAAAAATATAATATATAAAATTGTAAATTGTCTTACTTTGTAAGTTTATATCTAATATAGCATGTATGCCCGAAATATGTCAAACATTTACACTACATGTTAAAAAACCTTAATAGCTATTATTCCCTCAGAAACGCAGAATGGTATTATTGTCTGAAATCTATACTTTTCTATAAGTAAAAAATAGTTACAATGCACAGCTAAAGGAGAAAGCCTTCACTACTTTCAGAATGATCCAGAAACTGGTCATTAATCTAATTAAGTACCTCTTTCTATTCAAACTTAGCCTTAAGTGCAAGATACCATTCATCACGCAATTCTTTAAAGGTTTTACCATACAGCTCATATAGCTTATTATAATTGTTATATAGTTCACAGAGTTTCTCTTCCCCATATGTTTCTATCAGATAGTTTACAAGACTACCAGCCTCAGAATAGGTTAAATCTAATCCTTCTTTAATATCGAAATTAACACCTGTTCGATACCCTTCAAAAGTACGATCTTTTGTTTTGTGTAAAGTATCTTTCCAAGCCACTGCTTCAAACCATGCATATAAATTAATTTCGTTTTTTTCGAATGGTGGCTTGTCATTTACTAATCTTTCATAAAATAGCCTTATCCTAGTATCTGCAAGTTCATAATCATTATTGAAATCATCATATACTTCATGCATCAGCCTATATACACCCTTATCAACTAAATAATATTGACAATATGTAGCAATTCCTTCTTCCAACCAAGCTGGATTTTCTGCATGTCTTCCTAAAAGATAATGTGTATATTCATGAACACCTGCTCCAAATGGATCTTCTAACTCTATAGTATTTGATTGATAATAATACCTACCACCGTATTTAGGATTAGCTCTTTTTATAAAATTACAAATTACCTTCTTCTCAGGAGTCTCTAAATACTTTGAAAATATATCAGTTTCTTTCAAGCTTTTAATGTCATTCTCAAATAATTCAAAAAAATGCTTGGTATAGCTATAGTCTATTAAAATATCATCAGCGCCAAACTTAGGTGCCTTAAAATCAAACTCAATATATGATTCTGTAGATGGCGAATGTAGTATATATGGGTATATCCTTGTGTTTTTACCAATAATCTTTTCATATCTTAGTGGGACATCAATTACTCTATAATTATCCTGTATGCCGATTCTCTTTAACCAATCGTTTGCTAAAACTTCATACTCTTTTTCAAATGCAATATCTAAATCCTTTGATTTATTAAACAAATCAAAGGTATACTCAATTCCTTTTTGATTAATTATATCTTTTGTTAAAAAATAAGCTATATCATGTGCATAAGTATTGTCTGTTTTTGTAAAATATACTTCTTCAAAGACAGGCAGTGCTAAATCTAATATATCTAGTTTTTTTTCATCTGAGAGATATTCTGATACCTTAGCTATTTCATACTCTGGTTTATATGTATCTTCTAATACTTTTTCATACACATGTAAACTTAGCCCATATCCTAATCCATAGTTTGGAGTTGAACCTACAATACCTTGTAAGAGTGCATTTATTGAGTTAACATTTTTTGCATTTATATCATCTAAAAATACAGACTTATCCTTGCCCTGTACAAACAATTTATTAGCCACATATACGTTTATTGGCTGGTCCATTGATACTTTCATATCTTTGATTGCATAATCAAAAACTTTTTCAAAGTTATTGATTAATGCATTTTTTTGCTCATCACTATAAGCATTATCTTCAAAATAGTAAGTACATCTATCAGTGGAAGCATATACAAAGCTCGTCATGTACCCATTTTTTTGCACTATGCCTTCGTAACCATTGTTAAAATCATAGCTTACATTTTGTGTGCTGCTACAGCCTACTAATAAAACTGCTAATATTAGAATAATACTTATATGCTTCATAAAAATCACCCCACAAAAGTTTTATACTACTATTTCTTAATTCCGATTCTATTTATATTGATTTTTCAGGCTCTTATTTACTTATTCTGTATTAAGAATTGAAACCAGGTTTACTACATATTGGTCCGCCTGGTACGCCCCAAATTGGGCAATCAAGTGCTAAAACTGGTTCGCTCGGCTCACCTAAAACCTTGTTATCTAGTTCTTCTTCGTTCCATATTAGATCAGTTAAAGTTTCCATTCAATTTCACCTCCTCATTTAATATTTGTTTAACTCGTTACTGATAAACAAAATCTTATTTAAAGAATACTCTGTTTATCTGTTTTTAAAACCTTTACATCTGAAATATCTTGCATTGCTACATCAAGTCGTCTGAAAACGTTTGCTTTATGTTTATCATTGCTACGTATATATATCTGAAAATTATGAAAAATATTAGTAGAGAGATCCTTTGCTAACGCTCAGGATGACAGGAAAAAACTTTTTTGGTTACCTCTGCAACATTTTTTCTTTTAAACAAAATTTCTTGTCTTTAAAACTATTTGGAGCATAATTAGTCGCAAAATAAGAGCCTGAAAAATCATTAAAAATACAATATGCAAAATTGTAAATTGTCTTACTTTGTAACTTTATAGCTAATATAGCATACATAGCCGAAATATGTCAAACCCTTACATTTCATGTTAAAAAATCTTAATAATTATTATTTCTTCGAAAAAAAGAATGATATTATTGTCTGAAATCTATATTTTTCTATAAGCAAAAAAATCGTTGCAATGCACAGCTAAAGGAAAGATCCTTCACTGCGTTCAGGATGACAATGACACAGAAACTGGTCATTAATATAATAAGTACCTCTTTCTATTCAAACTTAGCCTTAAGTGCAAGATACCATTCATCACACAATTCTTTAAAGGTTTTACCATATATTCCATATAGCCTATCATAGTTTTTTAACAGCTCACAGAGCTTTTCTTCTCCATATGTTTCTATCAGATAATTTACAAGGCTACCAGACTCATGGTAGGTTAAATCTAATCCTTCTGGAATATCACCAACCATACCCATTCGATATTCCCCAAGAGTAGTATATACTCTTTTATCTATAGTTGCATGAAAAGCCAGTGCTTCACACAATGCATACAAATTAATTTCGTTTCTCTTAAATGGTGGCTTATCATTTACTAACTTTTCATAAAATTGTTTACATGGTTTTGCACTATCTAGAAAATTATTGTATGCATTATTAAAATCTCCCCATGATTCATACATCAGCCTATATACACCCCTATCGGCTAAATAATGTTCGCAGTATACAGCAAAGCCTTCCTCTAGCCAACCCGCACGTGGCTTATTAGATTTGATTGCAAGATAATGGGCATATTCGTGAACACCTGCATATAGTGGATCTCTATATTCTATAGTGATTTGTTCATTATAATTATGAACTATACCTCCCCCAAGCTTAATATTACTAATCTTCTCCCTAAACTGACAAATTGGTTTCTCCTCAGGAGTTTCTAAATACTTTGAAAATATATCAGTTTCTTTCAAGCTTTTAACATCCTTCTCAAATAATTCGAAAAAATACTTGATATATCCATAGTCCATTGAAAAAATATCAACATCATTAGTTAACGTAAAACCAAGCTCAATATATGATTCTGTAGATGGGCTTTGTATTATGTATGGGTATATCTTTATATTTCTTCCAACATTCTTTTCATATCTCAGCGGAACATTAGTGGCTTTATAACTTACCTGTGCACCTATCCTTTTTAACCAATCGTTTGCTAAAACTTCATACTCTTTTTCAAATGTAATATCTAAATCCTTTGATTTATTAAATAATTCAAAGGCATACTCTACTCCTTTTTGCTTAATTATATCTTTTGTTAAATAATAAGCTATATCATGTGCATATGTATTGTCTTCTTTTGTAAAATATACTTCTTCAAATACAGGTACTTCTAGATCCAAAATATCTAGGTTTTTTTCATCTGAAAGATATTCCGATACCATGGCTATTTCATTCTCTGGTTTATATGTATCTTTAAATACTTTTTCGTATACATATAAGCTTAGCCCGTATCCTAAGCCATAGTTTGGAGTTGAACCTACAATGCCTTGAAAAAATGCATTTATTGAGTTAATATTTTTTGCATTTATATCATTTAAAAATATAGATTTGTCCTTGCCTTGTACAAACAATTTATTAGCCACATATATATTTATCGGTAGGTCTATTGTTGCTTTCATATCTTTAGTTACATAATCAAATATTTTTTCAAAGTCATTGATAAATTCATTTTTTTGTTCATCGCTATAAGCATTATCTTCAAAATAGTAGGTACATCTATCAGTTGATGCATATTCAAAATTTGTCATATATCCATCTTTTTGTACTATGCCCTCGTAATTATTGTTAAAATCATAGCTTACGCTTTGTGTGCTACTACAGCCTGATAAGAAAACTGTTAGTATTAAAATAATACTTATACGCTTCATGAAAATCACCCCACATAAATTTTTATACTACTATTCTTAAGATACTTTATTTGTATTAACTTTCCAGGCTCTTATTCGCATTAATCTTTGGTAACTTTACCACATATAGTTTCTTTATACCGCTTCAAAAGAGAAAACTCCTTTATCCTGCAAAAAGATTTTTTTCAGTGATCTCTTCAACATTCTTTTCTTTTAAACAAGAATTTTTGTTTTTGAAACCATTTGGAGCATATCT
Source organism: Proteiniborus sp. MB09-C3 (assembly GCF_030263895.1). NCBI lineage: Bacteria > Bacillati > Bacillota > Clostridia > Eubacteriales > Proteiniborus > Proteiniborus sp. MB09-C3. The sequence continues at coordinate 1,951,434 of NZ_CP127161.1, read as the reverse complement.
AGACATAAAATAAGTGCCTAAAAAATCATTAAAATATAATACGTAAAATTATAAATTGTCTTACCTTATAATTTTATAGCTAACATAGCATGAATAACCAAAATCTGTCAACCGTTGCCGTTGTATGTTAAAAAATCTTAATAATTATTATTTCTTCGAAAAAAGTAGAATGATATTATTGTCTGAAATCTATATTTTTTATAAACAAAAATATCATAAAAAAAAGAGATCTTTCACTACGTTCAGGATGACATAGAAACTGATCATTTTGAGTGTCTCATATTTTATTTAACTGTGAATAGCAAAAAAATCTGGACATCAGTCCAGATTTTTTTGCTAACAAGAGGTAGATTCTCCTGCAATATATCCTGCTTTTGCTAGAACTGCAATAGCTTGGTTTACTTTTGCTTCATTAACCATTACTATTGGTCCAGTACATCCCATTCCGCTTTCAGCGTAAATACCATTTTTCCAGAGTACTGTTACTGCATCTTCTAATTCCATAATGTCTACACCTGAAATTGAACCAGTAACTACTTCTTTAGCAGGTGCTACTACTGCTCCTGCATTCTCAGTATTCTCTTTCTTTGTATCCTTCTTTAATCCTTTTAGTATATCATCAAATCTAGCATTTTTTGCTTTTGCAAATTCTTCTTTTGAAATGCTTATAACTTTACCTTGTGCAAGATTTGCAGCAAATTCTATTGCATTTGCTACAACAGGTACTCCTGATGCTCTTGATAGGATAAGAATTGTTCTTTCATAATCTTCTCCTATTCCAGGACCATATCCAAATCCCATGGCTTCATAGTCCCCACCTGTAGTATATGATGAGAATATCTTCATAAGAAGATTTCCTGTTAATGAATCTGTTACCATTACATCTGGTGTTCCAGTTAATAAGTCATTACCTCTCATTACTGAGCCACCATCAGATCTCATAGATTCAGCAAAACTAAATTCATAACCATTTGCTTTTAGTTCATTTAATGCTCTTTCAACCTGTCTTACACCATCTACATTTAGAAGTCCTACTGTTGGGCTTTTTATTCCCATTGCTTTTGCGGTGATTATTCCGTATAAAGCATTTTTCACCATTCCTTCAACTCTATGTGCAGAAGATGTGCCTGTAGTTGTAGCTATGAACATTTCTTTTCCTTTTCCAGGAGTTATAACTCTACCTACAGTTGATACTCCTAATGGAAAAGTATAATGCATCGTTACTGCACTATTAATCTGGCCACTATCTAAAAGTTCTTCCATTTTTTTATGTTGTTCATCTTCTGTATTAGCCTCATATATTTTAAGCTCTGTATCTGCCTTTGGTCCAATTAGTACAACTTCTACAGAAGGATTTCTTTTTTGAGCTAATTCAGCTCCTCTAACAATATTTTCTACACCATGCTCGCTACCTAGGACTGTAATACCAACTCTTACTTTTTGTCCAAATTGTCCAGTCTCTACAGCATCTGCTATATCATTAAATACCTTGCCTATTATGTTTTTAATATTATCTGACATTTATATCACCTCTAATTTCCTAATAGATGTGACGCGAATTCTCTCATAGCCTCTGCTACTAATCTCTTAACTTCTTCTTCAGATACACCTTTTCCTTCGTCAACTTTCCCGCTATTCTTTTCAACAACTATAGAAACACCATCAAATAGGTTTGTCATACGACCTAGGAATAAGCTTCCTTTTCCAACTATCATAGCTCTATTTATTTCGCCGTTTAACATAGCTTCTATACAAAATCCAACATAAGGAACTCCTGATGGAATATGACCTTGAGTTGGTGCCCAACCAGGCAAACCATGTTTATCTCCAAATGTTGCTACATCTGTTCTCTCAAGTTCGCCTCTCTTAACTCCAAGTGCAGCAATCATCTTATAGTTTGCAGCTGGAACATCTCCCGCTCCTGCTGGTTTGGTTATATCTGGATTTTGCATCTCAACGGAATATCTGTCTATATCAGTAATCTTTAAGTTTCCTTTGTCTAATGGCGTAGTAATAAGTGATGTTATAACAGCCTGTGGAGATGATCCTGTTCCCACAGTATGACGTCCAACTAGATCAGTTCTCAATACAGGGTTAACTCCATCATTTTTGCTTACTAATACAGCAAAACCAGCAACTGCATCTTCAAGTATTGGCAAACCTTTTTTAACATGATCTTTACCATTCATACCTAGCTTAGCTGAAGCTCCACCTGCTACTAATACTACATTTTCATATATACCAGCTTGTACTAAAGCCGATGCTTCTATTAGTGAATGTGTAGGTGCTGCACAGAAACCTCTTGTGTCTGAGCCAGTAGCATTACTACAGCCCACCATTTCAGCTATAGATTTAGCAAAGTTTCCGCCACCTCTTTGATTCATGTCTCCACATGCTTCTTCTGAACATTCAATTACATATTCTATGCTATTTGGATCTATTCCGTTTTTATTTAATAGATTCATTAGTGCAAGAACACCTGAAGCTTTAACAACTAGATTTTCAAATATTGTATGTGCATTTAGATTTATGTCTATTTCATGTGCTCTCTTTACACAGCCTATTAGTTCATTGTTATTGTAAATCGCTTCTGCATGATGCTCATCAACTAGCTTCTTAATATCTTCTACTGATTCGCCTTCTTTAATTTTGCCAATTAACTCTTCTCTAATTAATGGATGCTTTTCTAATTTTCCTTTTACATCAGCTGCAAAATTCTTTTCTAACCTAACAAGATCAAAAGCATCGCATATTTGCATTAGGCCTATAAATTCATCTTGAGGCATGATTTCTCCAAGCTTTCCGAATCTATCAGCACCTTCTACTTTTTTATCATGCCATGGTGCTTCGTATTTTGCTAACTCTTGCGGAGTTATAGAGCCTATATATGTTTGATTTGGTGGGTAGCTTACTACATCCTCAAAGCTACGTAAATGCTTTGGAAGTTCTTTTAAATACTCTGAGTTAGGGTTAATAACTCTTTCTGAAGTTTGTGTTGTACCATTGTGTATCACCATATCTGGTGTGTGAACTAGAATATATCCAGCACCTTTTAATACTGGGAATGACATATACTTCACCTCCAAAATAATTAAAAAATATGTTTCTTAATACTCGCAGCTGGCAGCTACAGACATAATATTAGTCCTAACTGCTTTGCAGTCTCGCAGCTCAAAATTGCTTACTCCTTAACAGTCATGTGGTTCTAATGGACATCCTTATCATAAACCTACAATAAGGTTAGTGCTTGTCGCATTTGACCTATCTTCGATTTATTCAATATATCAAGTTAAGTCATAATAGCTGTTTTATAAAAGGGTGATAAAACAAAATCACCCTTTTATAATGATTGCAGCTGCTAGCTGCGAATGCAGCCAGCAGATATTATTTATCAAACACTGTTTGACCTTCTACCTCAGTTGTTAAAGCCACTAAAGCTTTTTCAACTAATTTTCTTCTCAATGCTTTTTCCTGTTCTTTTTCTAGACTTGGATTACCAAGTGGGTGAGGAATAGCTATAGTTGGAACTATTCTATTAGCACCTACTGTTAAAGATATCGGTACTACTGTACACATATGAACAACAGGAATACCTGCTCTTTCAACTTCTTTAACCATCGTTGCACCGCAACGTGTACAGGTGCCTCAGGTGGAAGTTAGTATAACTGCATCCACTCCATCAGCTTTAAGTTCTTTAGCAAACTCCGCTGCGAATGCTTTTGAACTTGCAACTGCTGTACCATTACCAACTGTAGTATAAAAATATCTGTGTAATTCTCCGATTTTGCCTTCCTTTTCCATATCCCTAAGAACATCTACAGGAAGAACTCTATCAGCATCATTGTTTGCATATGTTGGATCATAGCCACCATGAGCTGTTTCATAAGTTGCTTCTGTTAAATCTTCTACTCCAGAAATATCGTATTTACCATATTTGGAAGCACTTGAAGATTCAATGTGATCTGGGTTTCCTTTTGGAACTATACCACCAGAAGTAACTAATGCAATTTTAGCTTTTGTAATATCCTTAACTGCTGGATTTGGATCTACTCTATCAAAATCAGGCATTGGGAACTCAGTAACGAATTTTTCTCCCTTAAGCTTCTTAATAAGCATTTCAACAGCTCTTTCAGAGCCTCTTTTATCAACAAATACATTCTTTCTGATTCCTCTAGAAATATATCCTTCTTCAGCTGGTGAACCAATTTCTTCGCCTCTAGTTAATTTAAGAGCTAAGCCCGCCATAGTTTTTACTGCTGGCCTCATACCTGCTGCATTATTTTTTGTTTCAACTATATATACACTTTTCTTGAACATATCTGCTCCAGGATTTTCAATGTACATACCAGTTAAAACAGGGATTCCTAGTTCATGCTTAACAGCATCAGTAATCGTTCCACATGCAACACCATATCTACCTGCGTTAAAAGCTGGTCCAGCAATGAATAAATCAGGGTTGTATTTTTTAATCATGCCGATTACTTCTGCTTTTGCTTCTTCTAGGTTTTCATTAAAGTAAGAGTCACCACAAATGATTGTAGCAACAATTTCAGCCTCATCACCAAAGCTTGCAGACAATGCTAAACCTGGTCCAACTACTCCTTCTCTTACTTCTGGTCTATGATCAGCTTTTTCTTCTCCACCGATTCCAGCAAAGAATTGATTTATATAATGAACAACTTTAATTTTACTCATTAGTTTCCCCCCTCTCGTATTTTTGGGTAATTTGGGTTATCACTTAATCATTAAATTTACAATATTCATTTCTTATTGAGCTTACTTCGTTTACTATATCATCAACGTCAAGAACCATTTCCATCATACCAATTTGTTCGTCATATACATCAGCGTCAAATTCATCTTTTATTTCTGGCTCTACAACGTGATATACTCTAAGTCCTAACTGGACTCCTGCTAATGGACCTGCAAAAGTTGGATCTCCTGCTGTAACTGTTTCTGCTGCTAAACCTGCAGCTTCACCTTCAGCAGCACCTAAAAGAACAACTATGTTCTCTGCTCCGTGCTTTTCAGTTAAATCCTTAACTCTTTGTTGATTTTCTAGGTCCATAGCGCCTGCAGCCGTTCAGACAAAACACTCTGTAGATGCGAAAACTACTTCTGCGCCAGTATTTTTAAGACATTCTTCTACCGCTGGTGCTGGTATACCGTCTCTATCGCCTATTACGATAACTTTTTTACCGTCTAATAGTCCCATCATCACACTTCCTTTCATTTTTTTATATATGTTTTCAATTATTAGAATCCTCTTGCTGTTAGCTTATTGAAGCCAAGTTCGTTTGTTGCACCTGTAATCGCTTGAAGCTCTACTACTATTGAACCATCATCCTTTAAGCTTCCATCAAATCCACCAGCAATTATATTTACTGGTTCAAGATATCCAATTACTTTATTTAATGCCGGTAATTCTATTACTTCATTGGCATTTCCACCTGTTACAACTGCATCTGCTAGTGAATCGGCATCTGCTAATGATTGAGATGCACCATCTCTACCTGCATATTCATCAGTTACTATAACAGTTTTTATACCTTTTCTTTCAATTTTCTTACAGTTCATTATTAGGTCAGTATCAGGGTTACCAAAGCCTTCTTGTGATATAACAACACCGTCTACTCCTAAATATTCTGCTAATTTAGCAGACCAGTTTGATGATCTTTCTTTATCTGCTAGATAGACATTTTCATTTGTGATAATTACTCCAACAAAGTTTAATTCTTTGCCATGCTTTTCAAACAAATCATGTACAACAGGATTATTTAAATGATGGTAAGTTGTATTCTTGTCACAAGCAGAAACACAGTTACCACTTATGATAGCACCATCTAATAATTCTGTTGGGTAAATTAATGTTGAAATAGTTTGCTTAGCATCGACACCATAAACATAAGTATCATGCATTAAGCCCTGACTTTGAAGCATTAATACATATGCTACCTTTGGAAGCTCTGGATATTTTTGAATTCCCTGTAGTAAAGGTAATGTTTCAAATACCTTGACCTCGTCTGGGTTTACATCCTTACCAGCTTCTCCAAGATATGCTGCTGCTTTTAAGCCTGCAAATCTAACGGTTCTTTCATGGTCATGCTGCTTTAAGCCATCTTTAGGTTGAATCACTAAAACAACGTTGTTTGTTTTTGAAAATGGCGTATAGTCTGCTCCTGGTCCAGTCATGTCTATGATACCTTCTTGGAACGCAACTACCTTACCTGTTGTAACAACTGCTGCACCCTTTAGTACATGAGTTCTTCCTGTACCTACAGTCTCAACCTTTGAAAGTACTCCAGGGAATATTCCACCAGGACCTTCAGCCTTAACTCTTGGCTCTATTACATCCTTAACTGGTGTAATTCTGACGCTTTCACCTGGTCTTGCCAACTCTACCTCTACACTTTTGATGTTTTCGTCATCGCTTATTGCTGCAATAAGCTCTTCTTTGTTGACAAATAAAATCCCATTTTCTACTTTTGTTTTGTCTCCAAACTGTACATCCTTAATGATAATGTTACCTATTTCTAGGCGCATAGAGTTCACCTCCTCTTAATATTTCACTTATGCCATGTATTTATTGTAACCCTATAGGATAGGTTTTATAACCTATTCTATAGGTCGGTTACCTAAGCAAATTTTAGATAAATATATTAAATATATTTTTGAATCATGGACTCTATATTTGCTGGTGTAGCATCGTCTTTTACTAATTCATCAATTTTTTGTCCATCTTTGTAAATTGCTATAACTGGTAAACCTAATATTTTTTGTGAAATTGCAAGTCTTCTAGCCTTACCCGTGTCTAAGCTAGTAAATTTCATTTTTCCATCATATTTTTCTGCCAGTTCATGAACATGTGGCATTAATGCTTTACATGGTTCACAACCCTCACTCCAAAAATCCACTAATACATGTCCCTCTGCTTTAAGTACCTCTAGTTCAAAAGTATCCTTATCAACTGCTAACATGGATATCCCTCCTATAATTTTTGTTTTTTTATTTAAAAAAATTGTTTTATTCCTCGAAAACGCTTTCAATGTACCTCTCAGCTTGTGTAGCAGCTATTGCACCATCTGCAGTTGCAGTAACTACTTGTCTTAAAGATTTTACTCTACAATCACCTGCTGCAAATACTCCTGGTATATTAGTTTTCATATTATCATCAGTTATTATATAGCCATTTTCCATTTCTACCATTCCATTAAATAGTGATGTTACTGGGTCATATCCTACGAAAACAAATACTCCGAATGTACCGTCATCCTCATCTGCAACTATTTCTGTTATTTCACCAGTTACTCTGTTTTCAAGTACCATTGACTCCAATATACCTTCACCTTTTACTTCCTTAACTACTGAATTCCAAATAAAGTTTATTTTATCATTTTTAAAAGCTTTTTCTTGAATTGATTTTGCTGCCCTTAGCTCATCTCTTCTATGAACTATAGTAACCTTTCTGGCAAATTTAGTTAAATACATTGCTTCTTCAACTGCCGAGTCTCCTCCACCAATTACATATACTTCTAAATCAGTAAAGAAATCAGCATCGCAAGTTGCACAGTATGAAACACCTTTTCCTGTAAGCTCTTTTTCTCCTGGACAGCCCATTGGTCTTGGTTTAGCACCTGTTGCAATTATTATAGACTTTGCATGGTATTCACCCTTAGCACCTTTAATCACTTTTATCTTGTCTTGTAATTTAACTTCTTTTACTTCGTCTAGTACTCTTTCTGCTCCAAATTCATCTGCTTGCTCAACCATTCTTGCAATTAAAGATGGTCCAGAAGCGTTTTCAACTGAGCCTGGATAGTTAGCCACTTCTTCAGTAGTAACTATTTGTCCACCTGCTTTTTCTCTTTCTAATATTAGAGTCTTCATTTTTGCTCTTGCTGCATATAATCCTGCTGCTAAACCTGCAGGACCTGATCCAATTATTATTGTATCGTATAAGTTTGTCATGTGCCTCACTCCTTTATTTTGTAATAATTATACCCATTAAGTTTTATGGTTAACATTTATAAGGTATAGACATGTGACTTCATTGCTTGCAAAAAGCCTATTACCAACTAAAATTTACCCAAATCTGCCAAGTTTTATACAGGGCTAAATCACGTTATTAAGTACATTTTCAATTAGGGATAAGTCTACGGTTTGAAAGTCAAAAAGTGCAACATTATTCCAATCTGGCGTTGGTCTATTGCTAATAAATTTCCTAGTAGTTACTATAGCACTTTCTATAAGAGTTAAAGAATTCATATCTAACTGTTTTTTATCTTTTGAAATAATAACAGTCCTATATGGAGTTTCATTAGGCTTGATACTGCCTGCTAAAGGATGGGATAAAAGCTCGTGTCCTAGATGGATTTTGTCTCTCACGGTTTCCAAAATACCTATGTAATCTTTATCATAAAATTCTATTTCATATAAGGCTGCAAATCTTTCTCCTATCAATGGATTGTTTGTAACTATTATTTTGCCCACTGGTTTCACCCCTTACAATCCTTTAAAATTTTGAACAAAAAAACAGAATAGAAGTAACATTATTATGTGCCCCTCTACTCTGTTCTAAACCTGAGAGATTCTTCTTTTTTCAAAGAATTGCCCCTTCGGTGCCATAGGCTTTCCAGAGAACTGTCCAAATACGGTCCTTTTGCCTGAGAGCTTCTCCATAAATGGCAAACTTATGACTTACTCCTTCGGCGCCAATATATATTGGTCTCTTCCGCATCCTTCATCCAGTTTTATTTCAATTATAGAATTGTTAAATAAAAATCAATGTTTGTATTTAAAATTATTATAATATATAAACAATTTGTGCACAATACCTTTTTTCATGTTTTTGTAAGAAAATTTCTTAAATATCTTTAACATTTGCCATATTTCCGTAGAAAAGCACATATACCTGCGCTTTTCATATTATTTAAGAGCATCTAAAATATACATTGCAATATTTGACGAATGATCTGATATTCTTTCAAGATTACTTATTAAATCAAGAAAGACGATTCCTGAGCTAGGCTCACATGATTGTGTATTTAATCTTTCAATATGACTTTCTCTATAATGCTTTTCCATTATATCAACCTCTGCTTCAAGATTGATTACTTCCTCTGAAATCCTTGGATCGGCAGTTTTAAATGCTAATAGAGATTTACTAAATACATCCTCCACCTTATCAAACATTATATGCAGCTCATCAAGAGCTGTGTCTGTAAACCAAAGCTTGTTATCTATTCTATTTTGACATAATTCCGCTATATTATCTGCATGATCTCCCACACGCTCAATGTCGTTAATCGCATGGAATAGTGTAGTTACAGTTGAATGCTGCTCATCTGTAAGAGGTGCATTGGAAAGCTGGATTAGGTATTTTGTTATATCTCTTTCAATTTCATTTATCCTTTTTTCTTCCTCAAAAACCTTCTGAACTAATTTCTCATCCTTTGAATAGAATGCTTCAATGGCAGTCCTCAGATTATCTCTCACTATTTTTCCCATTCTTAGTACTTCCTTACTTGCTTGACCTACAGCTATAGAAGGAGTTTCAATAATTCTTGTATCTAAATATTTTAAGCCATTAATTACTTCCTCTTCATCCCCTTTAATTAGCTTTTTAGCAGCTAGAACTAATAGTCCTGCAAAAGGGAATTGAATTGCTACATTTAGTAAATTAAATAGTGTATGAGAATTTGCAATTTGTCTTTGTATATCATTTGGTGAAAATTTTATTACTATAGCTTCTACAGGCTTTCTTAATATAACCATAAAAATTATAGTTCCTACTACGTTAAAAAGAAAATGCATAAGTGCTGCTCTTTTAGCTGTTTTATTAGCTCCAATACTTGAAATAAGTGCAGTTGTCGTAGTTCCTATGTTATCACCAAAAAGAATGGGTAATGCTATATCTATAGTTATAAGACCCTGACTAGCAAGAGCAAGCAACAATCCGATAGAAGCACTACTGCTTTGTACTAGAGTGGTCAATCCAAAGCCTACTATAATTCCTAAAACTGGATTTTTAAGACTAGTTATCAAATCTTTAAAAACTTGTGAATTTCCTAATGGTTTCAAATGGCTAGACATGAAGTCCATTCCTATAAAAAGAATACCAAATCCAATAAGTATCTCAGCTATCTCCTTATTTTTTTTCTTAGAAGAAAATAGCCAAATTGCAACACCTATAGCTACTACAACAGGTGCATAATCGCTTAATTTAAAAGCTATAAGCTGTGCTGTTACTGTAGTTCCTACGTTAGCACCCATTATTACACCAACTGCTTGATTTAATGTCATTAAGCCAGCATTTACGAACCCTATAACCATTACAGTTGTAGCACTACTGCTTTGGATAACCATGGTTACAGCTGTACCTACAATTACTCCCATTAATCTATTGCTGGTTAATACCTCTATAAGTTTTTTTAGCTTCTCTCCAGCAGCTTTCTGAAGGCCTGTCCCCATAAGATTCATTCCATATAAGAATAATCCTAGTCCTCCTAATACACCAAAAGCAATTTGCATAATAAACCTCCTGTTTTTTAAAATATTCTTTCATAATGCTAAAGAATTATTTCATAAATTATATCAGGTTGGAAAATTTAAGCTGTCTTAGCACCTCATACACTATTATGGCAACAGAATTTGAAAGATTTAAAGATCTAGCTCTTTCATCTTCAACCATAGGTATTCTCATAGTCCTCTCCTGATACTTGGAGAGAATCTCCTTTGGCAGCCCTGCTGTTTCCTTTCCAAATAATAAAAAAGCTCCTTCTTCAAATTTGAAATCCGTATAGCTCTGACGTCCTTTCGTTGTTGCAAAATAAAATTTACTTACATCGTTTTTCTGAAAGAATTCATCTAGGTTCTCATACACATGTAAATCTAGCAAGCTCCAATAATCAAGTCCAGCTCTTTTTACATGCTTATCATCTATAGCAAATCCTAAAGGCTTTACAAGATGTAGTGAGGCACCAGTTGCTGCACAAGTTCTAGCAATATTACCTGTGTTCTGCGGAATTTCTGGTTCTACTAACACGACATTTAGTGGCATTATTTAACCCCCTACTTCAACGTTCATAATTAAAATGTTATTTATACCAACCTAATTGATTTTACTAATCTTTTTTTATAAAGTCAATTGTTAAAATCACTAATTTTCTGCTTTCCCATCAATATCCAATATAAGCATTATGTTCATATCCATTAATGAGGTTTCATAGTCAATTATTGTGACATTTTTATCAATTGATGTATATTTAATATCACAGCCTTCAACTATACAATAGCTACATATCTCCATAGAAACTCCATTCCCATAGAAGCTAGCACATGAATTTCCTATTATAAGCTTTGATAATTTAAAAACAGCCTCTTTAACATCTTTATCAATTTCTATAGCTAAAATGCCTTTCATGTACCTATGGTAGATAACTTTTGAGAGTTCACCTGAAATGCTAATTACTATTTGCCCTGAAATTATGCCTGAAAAACTTACTATCACAGATACCCCATCATAAAGCTTGGTATCTGATGTTTTATAAATCTTCTCATCTAAATCTATATCAACAAATTGCTTAAAAATTTCTTTTGTATTCTTATTAAATATTTCAGCAATCTCTAGACTTGGAATTTTTATCCCTCCAATAATTTCATATCTACACAAAAAAGACTCCAGGAATTATTCCTTAGAATCTATTATTGTGTATTATGCAACTATTTATTCTCATTCTGAATAGCATTTCTTTCATCTTGTATGTTGATTTTATAGATTTTATAGTATACAGCTATATGCTTTTCTTAGATTTTCTTAAGAGATATATAAAAAATGGGCCCCCAAAGAGAGCTGTTATTATCCCAACGGGTATCTCAGTTGGCGATATAATGGTTCTAGCTAATGTATCTGCAAATATCATAAATATTCCACCTACCAGCATAGATGTAGGTATAAGGATTCTATGGTCAGGTCCTACTATTAACCTCACTATATGCGGGATAATAAGACCTACAAAACCGATTATTCCGCTAACTGACACTGCAATTGATATAATAAAAGAACAAATTATGAGTATAATTATCTTTGTTTTCTCTACGTTAATGCCTAAATTTTGTGCAGACTCTTCTCCTAAGAGCATAATATTTAATTCCCTTGAAAAAAAGTTAATAATAATCATCGACAATATCATGGGAATAGATACAGAAGCCAGATGCTCCCAGCCTTTCCCCGAAAAGCTGCCTAATGTCCAATATATTATTTTACTCATATCTTTTGTATATATTACCATTAGAAATGATAATATAGCTGTCAGGAACTGACCAACAGCAACTCCTGACAGCAGTAAAATAGTGACTGGAACCTTATTTTTTACCTTTGAAATCCAATAGACTAAAAAAGTAGAAGAAATAGCTCCAATAAATGCTCCAATTGAAATAGATGACATTCCAAGGGCTGTCCAAGTTATTCCTGAAATAATCACTAATCCCGCTCCTAATGCAGCTCCAGAAGAAATACCAATGACATATGGATCTGCCATAGGGTTTTTAAACATGCCTTGAAATACGGCTCCGACACCAGCCAAAGCTGCTCCTACAATAACCCCAATTAAAACTCTAGGTATTCTTACATTGAGTATAATAGTCTGGTAAGATTTTGGCATGTCTGAAATATCAATTTGCTTTCCTATTAAAGGTATTTTAGAAAGAACAATTCTAAAGGTGTCTGTGGTTTTGATATTAGCTGAGCCTACGGTTGAAAACACTATAATACTGAGAATCAAAGTAATTACGCAAACCACAATAATGAAGCTCCACCTTTTTTTGTTCACTTTTTTTTCGTTCATATTATCCCTACTCTATTTTTACTCAAAAAGCTCAGGATATATACTTTTTGCTACGATTTCAAATCCTTCAACTATTCTTGGTCCTGGTATTGATATCAATGGGTCTAAAATATATATTCTGTCATTTTTTATCGCACTTAACTCACTATATCCTGGTCTTGCCTTTACTGATTCAATAGTCTTAGTCTCAAGATCCTTAGACATCAAATAAACATCAGGATCTCTTTCTATAAGCTGTTCTAAATCAAATTGAGCATAAGCTCCTTCTGCATCACCGGCAATATTTTCTCCACCAGCTAGTCTTATTAATTCGTCTATAAATGAACCTGGACCTGCCGTTTGTAATGGTTCATTCCAAACTTCAAAAAATACCTTTGCTTTTTTTTCTACACTACTTACCTTATTGACTATATAATCTCTCTTGCTCATCATATCTGTAGTTACGGCCTTCGCTTGTACCATACTGTTTGTAATTCTTCCTATTTCTTCTATAAGACTAATAACCTGATCTACAGATTCAGGCTCATAGCTAAGTACAACTATGCCAGCATCCTTCAATTTTTTATTCACGTCTTCCTTGCCGGAACCATATTGAATCACTAAGTCTGGATTCAGCTCTAATATTTTTTCTATATTTACATTAAAAGCATCCCCTACTTTTTCTTTCTCAGTAGCTTCCTCTGGATAATTACAGTAAGTAGACACCCCTACTATTTCATTTTTAAGCCCTAATGCAAAAAGAATTTCTGTATGACTTGGCGCAAGGGAAACTATTCTTGTAGGTTGTTTTTCTATTGTTACTTTGTTCCCGAATTGATCCTCCACTTCCATTGGATAGATATCATTGCTTTCTCCTGATGTTATAGGATTTTCTTCGTTTTTAGGTTCTTCTCCCTGTGTTACACATCCAGTTATTAATGTTAGAACCAATATTAATACTAATGCAACAGTTGTAATTTTTTTAGTCATGCTGTTCATTGCCTTTCTCCTCTCATGTATAAAAGTAATATATTATTATTTTATAACCTAATGATAGCAAATCAAATGTGTTAATTCAAGACAATATATGCTAATATGTCATATTTACAAACAGTTTGCTCCAAAAAGACTTATAGTTGTGTTCCTACTTTTAAAGCTTTTTCTTATCATTTCAATTTCTCCATTCCTTTCTGCAAAAAATACTAGCATTTCATAGTCTTGTTCCTTCTTTGGATTAAAATTGAGTTTGATTTTTTCCTTTTCCTTTGAGCTGAGTACTATCCAATGTAGATTATCTCCCATTTTTCTAGTAATATAATCTCTTGTAGTTGTGTTTTCTGCTATATTTAAAACTTTTTCTGTATTGGCATAATGAATTTCTGCTTCAGGTACATTTCTCAGTATAATACTATATACATAGCTTTGTTCTGCTTCCTTTCTATAATCTTTTTGAGGAGATGACGGACGCATAAGTATTGAAGCTAATATATCCTTTGATTTCTTTAATATATCTCCATGATTTGAACTCAAATAATAATTCTTGCTATATATTGCTTCTGCACTGCTTATTGTTATAGTTCCATCTCCATAAGGCATGGATATAGAGTACATTGGCTTTCCATCAAACCATTTATCCATGCTTCTATTGTTTTTATTTACACAGATTATATCAGTTGTTTCCAATCCAGTCCCAATTATATGATATGGTATTACCCCTCGGTTAAATATTAAATGACTAGTCTTATTCATTTTATTTAAATGCCTATTTACTGATTCCATTTGAGTAATTGGCACTGGCTTTTTTATCCCGCCATTATCATCATAAAATAGATAATTTCCATATCCATAACTAGGAAGCAGCTCTTCAGCTACTGGAAATAGTCTTCTCAAAATATTTACATCGCTTATTGGTCCATGTAAAAATCTATATATCCAAAAAAAACCTATTTTCAGCAATTGATAAATCACGTTCTTTTCTAATTTATCATAAGGCATCTGTCCACCGCTCCAGAAGTAGTATGCATTTACTGCACCAGAGTTTGGAGTTCCCATCATAATAAGGTTTCTTACATCCTTATTATATAGTGAGCCTTGAATATAAGTTCTAGCTACTATTCCTCCTAGACTATGGCCTATTAAATCTACCTTAGCTCTCATCGTTGCTCTTTTAGCCTCTTCTATTTTGGGTATTAAATATTTTTCTGTGTTATATTCACAGCCTTTTCTCCAGTCATAAAAAGCTATAAATAAATCCTTTCCTTCTTTATAGCCTAGTTCTTCTAAATCTTCTATTATAGGCCTATATACATGTTCAGCCATACCAAAATTAAGGTCTCCGGTTCCTGGCAATATATCATCACCAAGGGAACCAAAAAGACCTGGTATAAGTACTATAGGTAATTTAGCTGCACTTCTATTTTCTGTATAATAATACATCAATATCCCACCTCTAAAACATTTTATTATATAATATGTGGGATATGTTCTTAAGTGTAACAAAAACTTACAATAATTATAGCAAATTTGTGTTGCGAGACTACTGATTTAAGCTATGAACCTTAAGGAATGCAGATATAGAATACATTAAGCAATAAAATATAGTCTGTTTCCATTGTGTTCCTTTTCTATTATATTCAGCCCCTCAAGCTTTAACAGTTTTACTTTAGTCTCTATTCCTCCACCATAACCTACTAATTCGCCACTGCTCCCTATGACCCTATGGCAAGGGACTACTATTGATATTGGATTTCTGTTGTTAGCCATGCCAACTGCTCTAAAGCCTTGTTCTCTCCCTACAGCAACTGCAATATCTTTATAGGATCTTACTTCTCCATATGGTATTTTAAGTAGTTCTTGCCAAACCTGCATTTGAAAAGGTGTACCAATTAAGTCTAAGGGTAAATCAAAGCTTTTCAAATTTTTGTCTAAGTATAATTTTATTTGTTTACTATAATCAGAATCTGCTCCATCATACTCAACTATACTATGATAATTTTTTTTTAGTTCTTTAGTAAAGTTATCCTCCCTTGTTGAAAACTCTAATCTTGCAAGACCTTTACTCGTAAACCCAATCCATAATTTTCCTATATTTGTCTCCATACTTTCACAGTAAATTTTTGTATCATTCTTCACCGTCTTTCTCCTTTGCTAGAAGCCATTGTTCTCTAGCCAGATTTTCTATCCTAGGGTTATTTTTTACTCGAGGATTTGAAACAGTTTTTCCAAACCATAACACTGCTTCTTTTTTTCTTCCCAATCTCCTATGAAGTTCACCAATCAAATATCCAAGTGTTATTTCGTCTGTGGATAAAGTTGACAGGTCTTCTGTAAAAAATGCTTGTTCAAAAAGCTCAACTGCATTCTGCAAGAATCGCATTTCTTCGTCGCTCTCTTTTGTTCTAAAAAACCAAGCTATCTTTAAAGCAATATTGCCTAATTCATATTTTTTTAAACCTATAAGTTCTCCACAATAAAGAGCTAACATATAGCATTCTATCGCCTCATCGTCTGTCCTCGATCCAGAATATTCTCTTTCCTTCCATTTTTTCGAAATACTTTCTTTAATTATTTCTCTTTCGGCAGGTCTAAGTTTATTGAAATTACCTTCCATTGCTGCATATCCACATTTAGGACAAACAAAAACATGGTACTTTATAGGATTCTCACTTTTGTAATGATTCATAAGATCTCCGTCCACCCTATCAACTCTAATCTTAGTTGTCCTCATTTTACTAGTAGTAAATTCCTTATTACATGCAGGGCATTTTACCTTTTTACTGTATAAAGCTTCTACTTCCATTGTCAATCTCCCTTCTCTTATGTTAATTATAATCGTTGATTAATTTTTCCAATAAACCTCTACTCTGTCATTCTCCTTTAATTCTTGAGTAAATTCAGCCTTAGTCCCATTTACATTTAAAATAAGCTCACCCTGAGGCTTTGATAAATCTATCTCTATATAGTTAAAAATATCGACAAATATAAAGCTTGTCTTGCTGTGATGTATTTCTGTTTCTTCTCCATTTATGATTAATTTCAAGGTGTTATTGTTTTCTTGTTTCAATTTTATTTCTTTTGATTCTTCCAGTGGTTTTATTTCAATGACATCATTGTTTTTTAGTACATAGTCATTATTTAGAAGTTCTCCAGCTTTATAGGCTAGATGAACATCCTTGTCCATGTTTAACTGTCCATAAAGTTCTTCAACATAGCTTATTTCTTTTGCCTCTATTATATCTCTGTCATTTATCCTGATGTTGTCAAATACAGTCTTTTGATTTACTTTAACATCTAAAATCAAGTTAAGTAGTTTATTATTCACTATTATCTTTTTATATATATCAATACAGTCAAACAATTTGATTTCCGCCTTTGTACCCTGAGTTGCCTCAATAACTCTTACACTATCTCCATTTTTGAGCTTTCTCTCAAGGCTAGCTAATTGATCATTTACATAAATCTTAGCTGCTTCTCCAGATTGTCCTAAGGCTTTTTTCTCCTCTCCATTTATGTAATAGGTTATATCTTCTCCCTTTTTAGGTATTAGCTTTCTTGGATTAAAGCCTATAAATGTCAAAGCATCTGAAACTTTTATTGTTTTAGTGTTAAATAATTTTATTTTCTGATCATTAACCTTTACTTCTATAAAATCCCTATGTGCATTCTCCAATGCATAAAAACCTATACCAATTGGAGTAATAGCATCAGGCCCATTTAATTGTTCTGGAATATTAGTAATATTTTCAATAATACTAGTGTTTCTTATTACCACTCTTTCTTTTTGAAGACCGAGATTCTCTGCAATATATTCATTAAGTCTAGGTAACTGACTTCCTCCACCAATTAAAAATATTGCACTAGGAGCCTTATCATTAAATTCCAAAATCCTAGCTGCAATTTCCTTGGCAATAATTTTAATCGTGCTATCTATCCTATCTAAAATCTCATCGGTTCCAATTTCATGCTCTAAACCTAAAATATCCACAAATTTATGTAATTCCTTTGAAGCCAATTCTATTTTTAATTTTTCAGCGGCATCAAAGTCTAAAAGAAATGTCTTGGCAATACTTTCCGTTATTTCATCACCAGCTACTGAAGCCATAGCATATGCTACAATTGTGCCATCTCTGGATATCGCAATGTCAGAAGTTCCTGCACCTATATCTACTAAAGCTATATTTAGAAGCCTCAGGCTCTTCTTTACTGCAATATTCATAGCAGCAATAGGCTCTAGGGTTAGACTTGTTACCTCAAGTCCTACTCTATCCATAACTGTATACAGGCTGTCCACTACCGTATAAGGTAAAAAGGTTGCAAGCACATCAGCTCCGATTCTATTGCCCCTATGCCCTTCTAAATTTTCCATAAAGTTGCCGTCTAAATAATAATTTATTACAGTATAACCTACGCAATAGTATCTAGTATCTTCATCTTTAGTTTTTTCATCTAGAGAATTCTGCGCAGATTGTATTGATTCCATTTCAAGACTTTCAACCAATCTTGAATCTATTTCAGTACTGGAATCTACTTCTCTTTCTAATTTTGTTCTATAGGTTTTTAGTGCTCTTCCTGCAGCAGCAATAGCTACTTTGTCCAGTTTAATATTCAGTTTTTGCTCAAGTTTTTCTTTAACCTTTTTTACAATGTTGACAACACTGTTGACATCATGTATCTGCCCATCATACATATTCCTTTTTTCATGCTCTATTATCTCGCTTGCTAGAATCTTAAAATTATTATCATGTAGTTCTCCTACTACTCCAATGACTGTCCTTGTCCCAATATCTAAAGAAAATATCATTTCATTTATATTAATTACATCCATAGGCCAGTATTCCACCTTTTAATATAATTTGTTAATACCATTATGCTATTCTCCATTTATATTTTATTTCCTCTTAATTTGTCAAATTTCTGCTTATTTCTCCACATTTTCTTTATAATATAAGCAGTAGTCTGTCAAGGGACATTCATGGCACATTGGCTTTCTAGCTTTGCATATGCGTCTTCCATGAAATATTATAAGATGATGAGCTCTAGACCATTGATTTTCCTCTATATTCTTCATTAAATCTTCTTCAGTATCATGAACATTGTCACTATTTGCTAGGCCTATTCTATTTGACACTCTAAACACATGGGTATCTACAGCTATGGCATTTTGCCCAAAAGCATTGCTTATCACTACATTAGCTGTTTTTCTCCCTACTCCAGGCAGCTTCATTAGTTCCTCTCTGTTGGAGGGAACATTAGAACCATATTCATTAACAAGCATGTCACAAAGCTTTAAGATATTCTTACTTTTTGTCCTGTAAAACCCAATACTCCGTATCTTTTCAGCTAGCTGTTCCTCAGTTAATTTCAGAAAGTCTTCTGGAGCCTTATACTGTTTGAACAATTCTCCTGTAACTATATTTACTCGCTTATCTGTAGATTGAGCAGATAAAAGAGTGGCAATTAAAAGCTCAAAGGGATTTGTATGATTAAGCTCACAGGTAGCGTCTGGATAAGTGGCTTCGAGAATCTCCAGCACCTCTTTTATCTTATTATTGCTTAAAGTTTTTTTCATAACATTACCATCCTCGTCATAGTATTTCTATTTGATGGGCAACTATTTCCACCCTGCCATCGCCTTCAATAAATTTAAGTACATTAGATAGGACTTGGTTAGCATGTGAAGAATCATTTGTGACACAGGCAAATCCAATTTGTGAGCTTCTCCATGTATCGTTTAAGTCAACTTCGGCTATTGAAACATTAAACCTAGATTGTATCTTTCCTATTATGCTTTTTATTACATGTCTTTTATCCTTTAAAGAGTTTGATTCATATATCATGAGCTCAACTGAACATGCACCAATTATCATTTTGTCCACCTCGTTTGACAAATAGTACTTCTTAATAGATTATACAAAATAATAATATAAATATACACTATAATCTATTTTATCACTAATACAGTAAAAAACCCTACAACTTTAGTAGTAAAGTTAATAGGGCTTTATGTCTTTTTATTATCTATTTTATTTATACTTCAAAATATCCTAAAGCCTTATATCCTTCAGGTATATTATATTTATCTGTATTTGAAATGTCTAATCTCCATTTCCCTAGTATACCTTCCTCATGTGCTGATTTTTCAAAATATAGCATTACAATACCTGCATCTAAGTGCTGTAGAATATCTTTATCCACAATAGCTAATACAATCTTATTATCATCCAATATAAATCTCCAAGGTTGTAGATTTCCCCAAGAAGGTGCCAATCTCGAATAATAAAGAATGTTTACAATACCTCTTGCCTCCAGCATTTCTGTAGTACATTGCTTACCCCACTGCCCATCAAATATTATATCCTCTACTCCAAGCCTGCTGCTCCTAGGTGAGGTATCCTTCTTAAAAAAGCCCTTGTATTGATAGCCAATAGCAATTAACGATATTGGGATAAATTCTTTATCAATATTTAAAGTTGTGAATAATTCTTTTTCATCTTCAATGCTTAACCAGCAAGTACCAAGCCCTATATTCCATGCTTTTAGCCTTAAGTTTTCCATTATATATGCACTATTTTCTACATAGCCTTCAAATTTTTTCGATGATATCAGTATGTAATGAGGCGCCTCTATCATCTTTCCAAAATATCCTGCTTTTCCTGATAAAGTATTGAAAAGCTTTTGTCCATTCTTTATAAATGTGATTGATACATCATCTCTTCTACCTGCTAATAAACTATCTTGTGCATCTATGATTATTTCATCTATTAAATTATTCGGCACTTCCTCTTTTTTAAAATCCCTTATAGTTCTAATATCTTCAATAATATTTGTATACTTCATCTTAATCCTCCCAATTCTTTGATTTACTTCCAGCAAAGCTTCTTAGTCTATAGATATCCAATTATTATGAGTTAAATCACATTCAAAGGATAAACCATAATAATAAAAGATACAGGTTGCCCTGCATCTTTTATTATTTAGCTACTGAATAAGTACTAGAGTACAGAATCGAATATTCTGACTTCTACTTAAGTATGTTCATTTCCTTGCCGACTTTTTCAAAGGCTGCAACTGCTCTATCTAGTTGCTCTTCTGTATGACCAGCAGTAACCATACATCTAAGTCTTCCTGTTCCCTTTGGTACAGTTGGGAATACAATGCCTGATACAAAGACACCATTTTCAAATAGCTTTCTGCTAAATTCCATAGTTTTAGCTTCATCACCTATTATTACTGGTGTTATTGGTGTTTCACTATGTCCAGTATTAAATCCTAGTGCTCCAAGTTTTTGTTTAAAGTATTTTGCATTTTTCCAAAGTCTATCTGTATACTCTGTTGTTTCCATCAACATGGTAATAGCTTCTATAATAGCTCCTGCTGATGCTGGTGTTAGAGAAGTACTAAATAGTATTGGTCTTCCTCTATGGTTTAACCATTCTTGCATAGTCTTACTACCTGCTACATATCCTCCAACTACGCCTATTGCCTTTGAAAGTGTTCCAATAGTAAAGTCAACTCTACCATGAAGTCCAAAATGGTCAACTGTTCCTCTTCCGCTTTCGCCTAAAACACCTGAACCATGAGCATCGTCAACATAAGTCATAGCTTCATATTTTTCAGCTAATTCAACTATTTCTGGAAGCTTCGCTATATCTCCATCCATACTAAATACACCATCTGTGATAATAAGTATGTTTCTATATTTATCTCTGTTCTCCTTCAATACCTGCTCTAAGCTATCCATATCAGCATGCTTATAAATAGCTTTGTCGGCTCTACTTAATCTTGAGCCATCTATAATACTAGCATGATTTAATTCGTCTGAAATAATAATGTCGCCTTTTTCTGTAACGGCTTGTATAGTTCCTGCATTACAGTTGAAGCCTGACTGATAAACCATTGCTGCTTCTTCTCTTTTGAATTTTGCAAGCAGTTCTTCTAATTCTTCATGAATAGCCATATTACCTATAATAGTTCTAACTGCTCCTGCTCCTGCTCCATATTTTTCTATAGCTTCTATTGATGCCTTTTTTAATCTAGGATGGTTCGCAAATCCTAAATAGTTGTTGGATGAAAGGTTAATTACTTTCTTACCATTTAGTATAACTTCTGCTTCATTCGCCCCTTCTAATACAGGCAGCTTTCTGTAAACACCTTGATCCTTTAACTCTTGTATTTTTTCTTTTAAAAATACTAAATCGTGAATATTGCTCATTTTATACCCTCCCTAATTTTTTGTGGATTTTTAAATACAATTGCAATACACACTCTTTGATATTTCAATTGTATTTCTCGATAAAAAAGTATATACATCATGATATAAAAATTACTACATAAAAATCAAATTTCCTCTATTTAAGTCTTTTTTTTAACAAGTATTTTTAAAATACTATATTTCCTGTATTTCAATTAAATTTTTCATTTCATCATATGTCTCAGCAGCCTTCTCCTTTAAGAGCCTTTCTTGCACCAGTCTTATCCCAATTTCTTTGTCAATTCTAATAAGTGCCCAGGCTGCATATTCTCTAATCATTGGACTTTCATCATTTAGCGCTTCTCTCAGTAATCCTACACAGCTTTTATCCCCTGTATTGGCTAATGCTATTATGGCATTTCTCTTTAAAATATTTTTTCCCCTCCAAGCTCCTGACATCACTCCATAATTTTCTTTAAATTTCTTATTTGAAATAGTCATGATTTCTTCAATATCAATAATTCCATTGGTTATTATAGGAATAAATTCCTCTGTATTACCTTTTCTTATTTCCTTATTCTTAGGGCAAACCTGCTGACATGTGTCACATCCATAAAGCTTTGTCTCCATTTTTTTTCTTAAATCATAGGGTATTCTATCCTTGGTTTGAGTCAAATATGAAATACATCTTTTAGTATTAATAACATACCCTTCTTGTATTGCTCCAGCAGGACAGGATTTTATGCACAGCCTACAGTTACCACACTTCTCTTCGGTTTTTTCGTCCTCTTCTAACTCTAAATCTGTCAATATATATCCCAAGAATATAAATGAACCAAAATCGTCATTTATTATCGAGCAATTTTTACCGTACCAGCCTATTCCAGCCTTCTTTGCAATATTTCTATCTATTAATGGCGATGTATCTACACAAATAGTGTATTTAAAATCTATAACATTTCTAATTTTCTTTACTAGTATTTCCATTTTAGTTCTTAAAACTCTATGATAATCCTCTCCCCATGAAGATTTAGATAATAATCCATACCACTTTATGCCTTTAGGGGATGATATCTTATATTCAATATTATATGAAATACCTATGGCTATGATTGTCCTACTTTCTGGTAGCAAAAGAGAAGGATCTATTCTTGCAATAATGTCCTTTTCTTCAAATTCTGTATCATATCCTTTTTCTCTTCTTTCTTTTAAAACGCTGACCATATCCTCTAATCTTTCTGCTTTTGTAAATCCTATTATGTCAATACCAGCCTTCTTGGATTGGTCTATAATATATTGTTTTAAGTTCATTTTTTTGTTCCTCACTCATTTGTATTATCTCCATAGTGTACTGCTAAGCTTTTAATCCCACCTATTGGCCAAACTTTTGTTATTGCCTTTCCTTTAATATTCTTAATTGGCACAAATCCAAATACTCTGCTATCATTGCTATTGTCTCTATTGTCTCCTAGTACATATACATATCCTTCTGGAACTTTCCCTTCTAGGAGCTTAAACTCTTTTTTATAAGATTTATTGATATTTATATAATCCTCAGTAATGACTGTATCATTTAAGTATAATATATTATCCTTTATTTCAAAATAGTCTCCTGATATTGCAATTACTCTCTTAATAAAGAGTTCATTTTCTCTGCCATCAATAGGAGGGCTGAAGATAATTACATCTCCTCTTAATGGGCTTTCAAAAAAATACGATATCTTGTTTACTAATATTCTATCATTATCTTTAATAGTATTCATCATTGATTCACCGCTTACTACTGTAAGTCCTATTATATAGCTTTCTATAAATAAAAATAATGACAATAATAATATAAATATCTTGCTTATTTTAATTATATTATAAAAAAATCCCTTAGTCATTTTTACACTTCCTATCTATGTTAATAATTTCTAAGACACTGTATAGTTAGTATTATTGCTATTTTTTGATTTTTTATAGCCTTTCACTTACTTATACAGAAATCTTTGTAAATTATTATTCATAAATAGGTTAAAAAATTCTAAAAAACCTCCTTTAGGAGGTTTGATATCATTAGCCGTTTTTAAGTATATTTTTTATAGCTTCTATTTCTCTTTTATGTCCTTCAGGTTCATGTGGAGTTTCTAAGAAAAAAGGCAAATGTTTTAACTGAGGATGTTTTATGACATTTATTAGGGCATCTATTCCTATGGTTCCTTCTCCTATTCCTGCATGTCTGTCCTTCTTGCTGCCAAGCTCCTTCATACTATCGTTTAAATGTATTGCTTTTATTCTCTCTATGCCATATTCAACCCCTTTTCCTGTATGGCTTCCTGGGTGGAAATTATACAATGAACATGGAATAATTTCAAGTCTTTGTAAATCATCCTTAAATGCCCTTTTAGCAAAATCCCATGTATCTTCCTTATATGATGCCATATTTAGCGTATAAGGTGCATGAGCTAAAAGGGGGCCAAAGCTGTTTTCCTTCATTATTTTCTTTAATTCTTCAATATCCTCTATATCAAGCTCTTTAGCATTTCCTCCTCTTGGGTTTCTGGTAAAAAACTGAAATGTATTAGCATTTATACTTAATGCCATTTCCCCTGCCTTTGTAAAGCCTTGAGATATAGATAAATGGCTTCCTATATACACATCATCACTCCTCTTTATATAATGAGCTTACACTAACACTAAGCATTATTATACCCTCATTATTCAGTTACAACCAATGCCATCAATTTTAATTGTGTCATTAGTATAATAAATAACATAATTTGATATTGTAACCCATTATTAAATATTTAGGAGGACCGGCTATGCTTTTTAAAAATAAGCTTTCTATAGATAATATTAGAAAAAATATTATAGGTATAAATAAAAAAGTAATCCTTAGAAATGGTAAAAGCACAAACTATATTTACTTTGACAATGCTGCCAGTACTCCCGCCTTAATTCCTGTATTAGAGAAAGTAAGTGAATTTCTAGAATGGTATTCAAGTATTCATAGAGGTGCAGGATACAAATCAGTAATATCAACGCGTACATACGATGATTCCAGAAAAATAGTTGCTGATTTTTTAAATGCTGATTTTGAAAAAAATGCTGTAATATATGTAAAAAACTCTACTGAGGCTATAAATAAGCTATCCTATAGACTGCAGCTAGATAAAAACGATATAGTTATTAGTTCTCTCATGGAACATCATTCAAATGATTTGCCTTGGAGAAATAAATGCAATACTCTATTTATAAATTTACTTAAAGACGGCAGCCTAGATTTGAATGATTTAGAAAAAAAGCTAAATGCTCATAAGGGAAGAATAAAGCTTGTGACTGTTACTGGATGTTCTAATGTTACTGGTTATATCAATGACATACATTATATTGCACGCCTAAGTCATAAATATGGAGCTAAGATACTAGTCGATGCCGCTCAGCTAGCACCTCACCGTGCTATAAATATGAAAGGTAATAGGACTGATGAGCACTTAGATTTTGTAGTATTATCTGGTCACAAATTATATGCGCCCTTTGGCACTGGAGTACTGGTAGGCCCAAAGACTACTTTTCAAAACGGAGAGCCTGAATATACAGGAGGAGGCACTATAATAAGCGTTTCTCAAAATAATGTATATTATGCTGCTCCTCCTGAAAGAGAAGAAGCAGGATCTCCTAATATAGTCGGTGCAGTTGCATTAGCTGAATCGATAAAAATCATAAACGAAATAGGTATGGATAATATCAAGGATCATGAAATAATGTTGACTAAGTATTTTTTGGAAAACATAAAGAAAATATCAGAAATACAAATCTATTCAAACACTAATGAAGCTTTAATTCCAGATACAGCAGGAGTAATATCCTTCAATATACCAGATTTGCATCATTCACTTTTAGCAGCACTACTATCTTATGAAGGAGGTATAGGAGTAAGAAATGGATGTTTCTGTGCCCACCCCTATATCCATAGATTATTGAATCTCTCTCCTACAGAAATTCGTAAAATTCAGCAGGATATGATGTTTGGAAGGCTTGAGGATGTACCAGGTCTTGTAAGAGTAAGCTTTGGTATGTATAATACAATCCAAGAAATTGACATATTTATGGAAGTGTTAAGCTATATAATGAAAAACAAAAAAGATATTTGTAGTGAATATAAGTATATTAGCTCTGCTGGTAGATATGAGCCAAAAAATCTTCCTAAAAACATTTACTCTGAGTTTACATTGTGATTTATATTTGGAATATGGTATAATCTTAGTAGTCTAGTAATAGAAAAGAGAGGGTTATTTATACATGTCAAACAAACGAAAAGGCTTTTGGAAAAGATTTGACTTCACGCTTTTTTTTACTGTAATACTTCTAGGCATATATGGTCTAATTGTACTTTCTAGTGCAACTGCTGGAGAAGGAAGCATGAGTTATTTAAAGACACAAGGTATTGCATTTGTACTAGGATTAATTGCTATTGCTATTTTAGTCTTCATAGGCTACGAGACATTTGGTAAGTTCTACATGGTTATATATGTCTTTTCTAACCTATTACTTATTGCTGTTTTATTTTTAGGGGTAGAGGATAAGGGTGCTCAGAGCTGGATTAAGTTGGGTTCTTTTAGTTTTCAACCATCTGAATTTGTTAAAATAGGAGTAATTATTTCCGTTGCAAAATTTATTGAAAAGAATCATGAAAAAATAAATCAGATTTTTACTCTTTTAAAGGTTCTTATTTTTGCTTTTATACCAGTAGGACTAATATTATTACAGCCTGATTTCGGAACAGCTATTGTTTTTGTTTTCTTTATATTTGTTATGCTATTTGTAGCAGGTATAGATTGGAAATATATATTATATGCAGCCATAGCTGGTATTGTAAGTCTTCCTATCCTATGGTTTTCTTTTGACATTTACCAGAAAAATAGAATCTTTGATTTCTTAGATCCAAGTCGTGATGCTCTGGGGTCAGGATATCAAGTTATTCAATCCAAAATTGCTATAGGCTCTGGGCAAATCTTTGGTATGGGATTATATAATGGAAATTATACTCAATTTGGTTTTTTGCCAGAAAAGCATACTGATTTTATTTTTTCCGTTATTGGTGAAGAGCTTGGGTTAATTGGAGGATTGGCATTGATTATCCTATACTTTATAATGATGTATAGATTAATAAAGATAGCTAAGAATTCAAAGGATATTTATGGCTCTGTTATGGTTGTTGGAATAGCTGCCATGATGATGTTCCACATTTTAGAAAACATTGGTATGACTATGGGATTAATGCCTGTTACAGGTATTCCATTGCCATTTATAAGCAATGGCGGTACTTTTCTTCTCTCAAATATGATTTGTATCGGTCTGGTTTTAAGTGTGGGAATGAAAAGAGAGGGACTTAGCTTTTCAAGGGATGCTTAATTTAGCATCTCTTTTTTATATTAATAATATTGTTTATTATATGGAAGACTATTTTTATAATAAACTAAGGCGGTGTTAATCTTGAGAGATAAAAAAAATGTAGGAGACATTGATGCAACCCTTAGATTAAGCGGTGGATTTACTTTATTAGGTACAGGTATAGTAAAGAAATCAACTTTAATGATAGTAGCCGGCTCTATGATGGTAGCTGAGGGTATAACTAGATTTTGTCCTATACTATATTTACTAGGACTGTCAACTTATGATGAAAGTGTTAACATAAAGATTAGCAAGGAATTTTATTGAAAAAACAGTCACCTAGGTGACTGTTTTTTCAATATTTTGATTTAATATAATCTAAAACCACACTATACATATTTTTGTCTAATACATCCTGTGGAAGCTCATCAAATAACTTTACTAGTTCTGCTTCGCACCACTCGGGCCTAGTCTCAAAACTGACAGCCTTGCCAAAATAAATGGCTCTCTTTATAATGTCAGTATCCCTCATAGTAATATAGAATCCTATTGGAAAAGCATTTTCCAAAATAGCACCAGCCTTTTCGAAGGCTTCTCTCTTTATGCATTCTAATGTAGCTTCATTGTTTTCTTTTTTCCCAGAAGGAAATTCCCATACTTTTTTCTTAGAGTCAAATATCATAACCAAATTGTCGTTATAAAATATAAAAATAATACTTTCATCTAAATCTTCAAGCTCTGAAATAACTTCATTCTCAAAATAGATTTCAACATCTTCATCAGTACCATTAACTACTATATTTTCACTCATCTTATCACCTACTAAACAACTGTTATATAATATCTTATGAGTGATTTGTCATTAATGGTACATCGGACTAAAAGAAACTCAAGTCCAATTCCTCAGATAAATCCTTTAATAAGCCATATCCTGCTATGGAATTTCCCTTTTCATCTAATGCAGGGCTGAAAACTCCTATACCCATTCTAAGGGGAACTGCTGCCATTATTCCACCACCGACTCCACTTTTTGCAGGTATTCCTACATTAATCGCAAATTCTCCTGAGGCATTATACATTCCGCAGGTCACCATAAAAGTCTTTATGGTTTTTGCTACTTTTTCTTCTGCTATTCTCTCTCCTGTCTCAAGAACTACACCGTTATTTGCTAAAAACAATCCTATCCTGGCAACATCTACACAATCCACTTCGATTGAACATTGCCTGAAATAAACATCTAACACATCCTCTACATCTCCATCAATAATTCCTACATCCTTCATAAAATACGCTAATGCTCTGTTTCTATTTCCTGTTTCTTTTTCTGATAAATATACTTCCTTGTTAATACCTAATTTTTCATTTTGACATATCTTCCTAAAAAGGGCTAATAGCCTATTAAATTTTTCTTCGGGTCCTTCTCCTTTTATTAATGAAGCTACTGCAATAGCTCCTGCATTAATCATAGGGTTTAATGGCTTAGAAGGAGAAATTATCTCAAGCTTAACAATAGAATTAAAGGCATCTCCTGTTGGCTCCATTCCAACCTTATTAAATACCTTCTCAGTTCCATTGTCTATGATAGCAAGCATAAGAGAAATTGTCTTTGATATACTTTGTAATGTAAACTTCTGACCATAATCTCCTGCTAAATGAAGCTTTCCTTTCATATCAGCTATACATATGCCTAGATATTCAGGATTTACCCTTTCCAATGCAGGTATATAACTAGCTACTTTGCCTTTACTTGTTAAGTGTCTATTTTTTTCAATAATCTTACTTAACAAATCATTCATTGACCCCTTTCCCCCTTTTAAAAACAGCTCCCTCCTATAAATTCTCTAATTATTGAAGTAGAAGGTATTGGCTGCTCATCATAAATGTCTACAAAATAACTTAAGAATCTTAATAATCTCTTGCTTTCTTTATAATGTACGCTGGTCTTATCAATTTCCTGTAGTAGAGGCACAGCGTATTTTTTTAGGACAGACAAATCGTATACTAAAGATGAATTGAACATAATATCTGCTTCCTCTTGAAATGGAAAAATGTTCTTTTCTTCACCTCTTCTTACTGAATCCCATCGTTCTAATGTTGTTTCTGCGCTATATCCTCTATATTTATAATCTCTGACCATTCTTCTAATAAGTCTTGTATCTGTAGTATGAATTCTATTATGGGAGTCGAGATTCAACTGGGTTAATGCACTTATATAGATTTTAAACTTATTATTTTGAGGTATAGAAGCTGTAAGTCTATCGTTTAAGCAATGAATCCCCTCAATTATAATTGGATGCTCTTCATCTATCTGTATCTTTTTCCCGTTGTATTCTCTTTTGCCTAAAACAAAGTTAAATGTAGGAATCTCTACTTCTTCACCAGCTAATAGCTTTGATAAATCTCTATTAAAAAGCTCTAAATCTACTGCTTCAATTGACTCGAAATCGTACTCTCCATTCTCATCAAGTGGAGTATCCTCTCTATTCACAAAATAATCATCTACGGAAATAGAAATAGGTTTTTTCCCATTTACCTTAAGCTGAATACTCAATCTTTCAGCAAAAGTAGTTTTACCCGAAGATGAAGGACCAGCTATAAGTATTATTTTAATATCATCATTTTCACATATTTTATCAGCAATATTAGCAATCTTTTTTTCATGTAATGATTCTGATATTCTGATCATTTCGCTCATCAATCCATCTTTTATTTTATCATTCAATGCTCCTACATAACCTACATCTAGTATATCTCCCCACTTTTCAGATTCCCTGAAAATTTTAAATAGCTTCTGATGTTCTTCAAATTCTGGAACCTTAAAGCCTTGTTTTCTTAGAGGGTACTGAAGTACAATTCCAGGTTTATAATACACTAAATTAAATTTATTAATATAGCTTGTAGAAGGAGCTAAGTATCCATAATATGTGTCATATAAATCATCTACACTATATATATGGATTTTTGTTTTTGAAACATGATTTAAAAGTCTTATCTTATCTTGCATATTCTGTCTTGAGAATATTTCTTTAGCCTTATTTATATCTATTTCTTCCCTGTGTATTTTGTAATCTGATTTTATTATTTCATTCATTCTTTTCATTATCTTAATTGTATCATCTGAAGTAAGTGCTTCTTCTTTATGTATTTCTGAATATATACCTTTGCTTAATGAATGTTCTATTGTCACTTCACAATTATCAAATATATCTTTACATGCCTTAACAAATATAAAACAAAGTGTTCGTGTATAGATTCTTTGCCCATCTTTATCGCTCATATCTATTAATCTAATATTGCAGCTTTCCTCTATTTTATATTCTAAATGCTTAACCTCATTGTTTATAATAGCGCCTAAATATTTTTTATAATCATTTTTAAATATCTTCTTTGCTAAATCTAGTAGTCTTATATCTTTGTCTATATCTACAGTACCATAGCCTTCTATCATTACTTTAATCTTTTCTGCACTCAAAAAAAGACCCCTCTCTTAACATATTTAATTCTTTATCTAATCCTATTCTATATCACTTATCCCCCATTTTTCAAGAGGTCCCATAAAATAAGTAAGTTCCTGCAGGGCAGGAACTTATATTTTACATCAGCGTGCCGTTTTGTTCTGAGATGCTAGACAATGCATCTCCAGCCTCATTTACATAAATATCTCTTATTGCAAGGTCTCCTATGGAGACGATTCCTATTACTTCACTATTCTCAACTACTGGAAGCCTTCTAATTTGATTTTTAGCCATAACCCTAGCTGCTTCATGAACTCCAGTATCTGGACCTATTGTAACTGGATTTGTAGACATTACTTGGCTTACTGGCATATTGGAGTCTCCTCCAGAAGTAAGTCCTCTAATAACCATGTCTCTGTCCGTAATCATTCCTACAAGCTTATTTGACTCGTTACACACTGGAATTGAGCCTACGTTCAATTTTCTCATATGCTCTGCTACTTCTTGAATAGTGCAGCTTTCACTAACTGTTTTGACATCCTTTGTCATAATATCTTTAATCTTCAAAACCATCATCCTCCTTAATATTTTCATGTTTAGGATATGTAATTTTAAAGATTTTTAAACAATTTCTCATCAATATTTGCAAGCTGTTCGTCAAGCTCTGCAATTAACTCCTTATTGTTAAGGTAAGATAATTCTTCTGGAAGTCCATTAAAAATAATTTTATAAGCATGTAAATACTGGTTTATTAGGCTAAACTCATTCTTAAACTTTTTGTTTATTTCCATATCTCCATACTTTAAATCACCTACTACCGGATGACCTATAGAGGCTAAATGAACCCTTATCTGGTGAGTTCTGCCAGTAATCAAATCAATTTCAACAAGACTATATTTACCATTGGTATACATAGGCTTCACCATTGTATTTATATCCTTTGAACCTTCTATGTTTTTCCTAGTTATATGTACTTTATTTTCTTCTTCATCTTTTATAAGAAATCCTTTAAGCTCTATTTCTTTGTCTATTTTCCCCTTTACTAAAGCTATATAATATTTTTTTATGTGTCCTTCTCGAATAGCCTCATTAATCAGCTTAAGAGATGTAAAGTTTTTAGCGCCAATAACAAGACCGCTAGTATTTCTATCAAGCCTGTTGCATATTGAAGGAGTAAATGTCTTTTCCAGCCTTGGTACATATTCTTTTTTTTCATAGAGATAACTAATTAAGCTATCCACAACATTATTCTCATGGGCTTTTCCTGTTCCATGTGATAACATGCCTTTTGGCTTGTTTATTAGAACAATATTATCATCTTCATAGATAATATTTAATTTTTTACCTTTACTAATTTCCTTTGGCTTTAAAGTAAATTTATCAATGGTTTCATCTGAAAAATATAACTGTATTGCATCTCCTTCTTTAATAACATCCTCTGGCTGTGCCTTATTTCCATTAAGCTTAATATTCTTCTTCCTTAGCATCTTATATATAAAGCCTAAAGAGGCATTAGGTAAGTACTTCTTTAAAAATCTATCTAGCCTCTGATCATGTTCATTTTTATCTATTAATATCTCCTTCATTAATTAAACTCTCCTTTTTTCTGTTACATATTAGACTGTGATTCCATTATATCCAACTATTTATGAAAATAAAACAGTTTAATATTTATACTTATAATCTCAAATATTGGCACCTAAGATTATTGAAAACTATATACTATGTGTGATATTATTTAATTAGTACTAAATAGTGGAGGTATACATAATGAAAAACTTTGTGGAAAAGATGAAAGACTTTTTGTATGATGCCACAGATTATGTGTTGATATTAGTTATAATAGTAGGTGTTGTAGCTGTTATAGGATGGAGGCTAGATATATTATTTGCCAAAGATATGGACAAGTCTGTTGCAGATCATGATAAAGCTCCAATAACTGATGCGCCGTCAAATAACGATAATAATCATAATGATGATGAGAATGCAGCAAAAAACGACACAGATGACAACGACTCTGAGGATTCTGTTGATAATAGCTCTGAAGCTAAAGATAATCAGGAATCAAATAATAATGGCTCAGAATCCGATAATAAAGATGAAAATACAGATGCAGAAACTAACACAGATGAAATAATCACTTTTAAAATCCCTAGTGGCTCATTTCCTCCTGCTATTGCAAATATTTTGCTCGAGAAGGGGCTTATAGATAATAAAATGGATTTCTTAATAAAATCTCAAGAGCTTAAGCTTGATACAAAGCTTAAATCTGGGGAATTTAATATTAAAAAAGGAACTAGCTTAGAGGAGATAATAAGAATATTAGCAAAATAAGGATTATATTGTGTAGGCGAGTAGCCATACTCTTTGATTCTGTGCAAATCGCTTATGCAGTAGCTTAAATAAAAAAGATAGGATGCTATTTATCCTATCTTTTTTATTTAAGCAATTTATTAATATTTTTCATTGATATAGCCGTCAATCAATGAAGTTTTTTTCTTCTCCAAAAATACTCCTTCTTCTCTAAGAATTTTTATAAGCCATTTACTTTTAGAGTGGAATATTGCATATTCATAATCTAAAAGCACAATTTCATAGAGTTTATCCTTTAGATAAATTGATTCAACTTTAATAAAATATGCTTCAACATTTTTAAATTCTAGAAATCTCAGTAATTGTAATGTGGCCTTATCTTTTTCATTATAATAATAATTTGCCTT
Organism: Proteiniborus sp. MB09-C3; assembly: GCF_030263895.1. Classification (NCBI taxonomy): domain Bacteria; kingdom Bacillati; phylum Bacillota; class Clostridia; order Eubacteriales; genus Proteiniborus; species Proteiniborus sp. MB09-C3. The sequence continues at coordinate 1,917,869 of NZ_CP127161.1, read as the reverse complement.
ATATCTACAGGATTTATATTGCCTTATAAAATTGGGATCATTTTTAATATCAGCTGAAAGCATATTGTAATATTTTGCTAGTACATTGTTGTATTGATAGTTGTATATACCCTTTTCAAAACTATCTACCTTTGAAAAAGGCTTAAGTTTTATTCTCTGTACAAATTCAAAATTTCCCTCTAGAAATTCTCTTTTCGATATGTCTCCGTTTTTGTACTGGATTATCAGAGAGTCTCTATGCTCAAAAAATCTGTCAAAAATACTCTGTCTTTTAAACTGTTTCAATAATAACACCCTATCTAATCTTGTATTCACTTAATCTATTATATCACAAAAAATTAAATCTTCTATGGAAAAAGAAACTACTCAGACAATCCTTTTCTTTCAATAAGTAATATTTCTTCTTTTGTTAATTCTCTATATGCACCAAGACCTAAGCTTTCATCTAATCTTAGTCCACCAATAGCCATTCTTTTTAAATAAACAACTTTTTTCCCAACTGCTAAAAACATTCTTTTTACTTGATGAAATTTACCTTCTTCAATTGTTAGATATATTTTAGAAAAATTATCAGAAGCCATAATTTCTAGTTTGGCTGGAAGTGTTTTATATCCATCATCAAGTATTACTCCTTCATTAAACAACAGTTTATCTTCCTCCGTCACTACTCCTTCTACTTCAGCATAATATACCTTTTCAACATGTTTTTTAGGAGACAAAACACGATGAGATAATTGTCCATCGTTAGTAAGTACCATGAGACCTTCTGTATCCTTATCCAGTCTTCCAACTGGGAAAGGATTGAATGCCTTATACTCCTCAGAAATTAAATCAATTACTGTTTTATCTCTAAAATCATCTGTAGAAGAAATTATTCCTTGAGGCTTATTCATCATCAAGTAGATAAACTCTCTATACTCTACAGTTTTTCCTTCTATCTTTATCACTGAGCTGTAAGGGTCTATCTTAATTGAGCTATCTGAAACCACTTTCCCATTGATTTCTATGCTGCCAGACTTAACTAAGCCCTTCACATCTTTTCGGCTTCCGTACCCTAAATTAGAAAGAATTTTATCTAATCTTTCTTTTTTTTGCATATGAGCACCTCCCACATACAGTCTTTATAACATTCTCCACTGACTTCTATAGTAGTTTTTAAGGCTGCCTTGAATTTGTTTACCCCATCCTACTGGATATCCATCTATGCACACTAGCTTCCATCCCTTTTCTCCATCTAATAAAAGCGTCTCGCCTTTTAAATACTTAATTGCCTCAATACTTTCACTTGAAATGTCTACATAGCTAACTACTTCTTCTTTTTTTAATGCCATTGCAAGGGCCTGGCTAGGTTCAAACCTGTTCTTTAGAAACTCTCCTATATATAGGCCAGTATTTACTACATTTATGCCAGTAAGCTCCGGTATGTCACATGGTATAGCATATAATCTATTTCCTACCCTATGAAGTCTATCTTTAAAATCAATTATTAAATTTTCTTCTTCAAATCTTAGATATTCATCTAAATCTTTTTTATTTAAACTAAATGATTTAAAAGAGGCAGTTAGAGGATTATCCTTTTTCCTTAGCAGTGCAACAAAATGCCCTTCACCATTAAGCTTATGAGGCCATGCTCTTCCTGCCTTTATTAATTCACTATTGGCCTGAATCCATTGAGGTCTTCCTACGTCTAATCCTTCTATGCCTTCTATATTTTCGATTTCAAATTCAGGAAACTTCTTTAGAAACCAGTCTATTGTGCCTTCATTTTCCTCTGGTGAAAATGTACATGTGGAATATACAAGCCTTCCACCTGGCTTTAATAATTTAGGTATCCATTGTAAAATATCTTTTTGCATATTGCAGCATTCATTAACAGAGAATTCACTCCAGCTTCGAGTAGCCTTAGGATCTCTTCTAAACATTCCTTCACCTGAACAAGGTGCATCTACTAATATCTTGTCAAAATATTCTTCAAAGTTTGATGCTAGTTTCCTTGGCTCTTCATTTGTAACTATAGAATTCTTAATTCCAAAAATCTCTATATTCTTAACCAATGCTTTTGTACGTTTTGGACTAATATCGTTTGCTACAAGTACTCCTTCACCTTGGAGTTTTGCACCTATCTGAGTTGATTTTCCTCCTGGAGCTGCACTAATATCTAAGACCTTATCACCGGGCCTAGGATCCAATACTTCTACTGGTATCATGGCACTTGGCTCCTGAATATAATATAGCCCACAATGGTAATGAGGATGCTTTCCTGGTCTATCTTGTTCCTCATAATTTATATTGTAAAAGCCTTCTTCTATCCAGGGTATTGGCTTAAGATCAAAAGGTGTAATTCTTAAATATTCTTCTACTGATGCTTTTATTGTATTTATTCTAATACCTTTATAATGATCATTATCATATGTAGAGATAAATTGATTATATTCATCCCCCAACAGCTTTTCCATTTTCTCTGTAAAAGCTAAAGGTAGCTTCATTTTTTCACCCCATTGTTTTTTATATCTATAAGACAACGAAAGCACTCACTATGGAGTGCTGTATATCGGTTTATATACTTGTATAAATGGTGGGGAGTATAGGACTCGAACCTACGACTTCCACCATGTCAAGGTGATACTCTACCAGCTGAGTTAACTCCCCATAATAGATATCATACATATTTTTTATATATTTTTCAACTGTTTTATTTAAATTATTCAAATGAATGAATATTTCCTCTGCTTTTTCACACAATAATGATTGAGGTAATACTAAAATAAGGAGGTATGATCAATGCGTATTGAAAAAACAGATAAAAATTTAGATGGAGTTAAATGTGTAGTTAACACTTGCCACTACCATTCACAGGGAGACTACTGCCAAGCTTCAAAAATTGAGATACAACCAAGAAACGCAAGTTCAACTGAAGAAACAGATTGCGCAACTTTCACTCCAACAATGAAATAGTATTACTCCTTAGGCAGAATTTTTTCTGCCTATTTATTATTTTGCGCCGATAATCTATATATGTTTTTCCCCTGAGCGATAAATTTTTCTTCGTATTCAGTCTTTATTGTATCAACATTTTCTTCTCTATAAAGATTCAATGACACATCTTTCACAGTATACCCCATCTCAAGCATTTCATTTAAGGAAAACTCAAAGAGTTCTTCTCCATCAGTTTTAAAATGTATTTCACCATTTGAATTTAGTATCTTCTTGTATTTGACTAAAAAGTTTCTATGAATAAGTCTTCTGCTGCTATGCCTCTTTTTAGGCCAAGGATCGCAAAAGTTTATATAAAACCTCTCTATTTCACCTTCATCAAAAATAGAATCAATATCATTAATATCATGCCATAAATATTTTATATTGTCTAAATCTTTATCTATTGATTTTCTCACTGCCTCTAAAAGAATTTCTTCTTTTATTTCTATTCCTATAAAAAATGTATCTCTGTGTTTTTCTGCAAGACTGTTAATAAATTGCCCTCTACCAGTTCCAAGCTCAACATGTATTTTTTTATTCCCAGCAACATCCTTCCAATTTCCTTTATGTTCTTCTGGGTTTAGTATTAGCATATTATCCAATTTTAACAATTCATCTTTAGCACCTGACTTTTTTCTTCTTCTCATAACTACTATTTCCTCCATTGCTTTATAAATAACTTTCCTATTAAAACATGAGATTCTTCAGCTTCGCTTCAGAATGACAAATTTTTCGGCTTTGCCTTAAAAAGACATTAAGCTATTTATCGAATTTTTTAAGGGCTTTTCCATTAAGATAATCAAATTTCTTACCCTGATATGTTTTCATTTGAGCCATTTTTTCAAGGATTTCGTCTTTTATTTTCCACCAGCTTGTATTCCAATTAACAAAAAGAGTGTTTTCCTCTGGTGCTCTTCCAATGACTCTTTGAATCACTGTATTAGGATGTAGGTACTCAAGAAATGCTATTGCTCTATCTATGTATTCATCCTTAGACAATAAAATAATCTCACTGTCTTTATACATTCTTTCAAGTACTGTATTTTCAACTATATATAGTGAATGTAGCTTTACCTGTTCTATTGATAATGCAGATAGTATTTTAGCACACTCAATAGCATCCTCCATGGTATCCCATGGTAAATCTAATATAACGTGAGCACATATATCAAAGCCATAGGGTTTGATTCTTAATGCAGCATCAATAAACTCTGCTAGAGAATGTCCTCTATTAATTATTTTTAAAGTATGATAATTCACAGTCTGCAATCCAAGCTCAAAGCTTATATTAATATTGTTCTCTTCCCTTATAATTGAAAGAAACTCTAAATATGAATCTGATATGCAATCTGGCCTAGTTGAAATGCTTATCTCTACAATATCTTCTAAAATTGCATCCTTAACATACCTCTTAAAGGCCTCCAAGTCCATATATGTATTAGAGAAATTCTGAAAGTAAGCTATGAATTTTTCTGCCTTATATTTTTTTCTAATATATTTCTTGTTTTCTAAAAGTTGATCTCGTACTGATATAGTATTAGAGAGATTTTCATAGCCTGCTCCATCTTCGCCACAAAAAACACAGCCTCCATATCCAACACAGCCATCTCTGTTTGGACATGTAAGCGGAAGATTTATAGGCAATTTATACACTTTTGTACCGTATTTTTCTTTTAGATAATCAGAATATACCCTATAATAATTTTTTTCTTCCATCATTATCTCCTTTTTATAATTATTGCACCCATTAGGCAACTCTGCAATAGTAAGCAGTCTCGAAACACAAATTTATTTGCTCACTGCCGCTCACATAAATTTGGTTCTCGTTGCGTTTGACCTACCAGCGATTTCCTGATAAAAATGTTCAGGAAATCGGGTTAGGTCATAAAGCAAGGAGGGTTGCCCCCCCTATTTATATATTTGACTTTAATTTAGTTTAACCAAAGACTCATAATTAACATCACTACAAAAAATGATATTATCAAAAGTAACACGTAGGGGAATAAAACCTGAAAAAATGCTATGGTAAATGCTAAAATATCTTTCCAATCAAAATCTAAATCTTCGTCTATACCTTGATTAGAAGATTTCTTAGAATGCTGCTTAAAATGTTTCTTAAGCATGATTATCCCTCCGTTAAACTGATTATAGCAAAAGTCATTTTAGATGACAAGCAGCAAAATGATCCGTAGCTACTTCCTTAAACTCTGGTGATACCTCCTTGCACTTATCCATTACATATGGACATCTAGTATGAAAACGGCAGCCACTAGGTGGTTTGGCCGGACTCGGTATATCCCCTTTTAATATAATCCTGCTCTTCTTTAATGTTGGATCTGGAATAGGAATAGCTGATAGGAGTGCCTGTGTATAAGGATGAAGTGGATGAGAATATAATTCTTCCTTTGGAGCCAATTCTGCCATACTTCCTAAATACATAACTCCTATTCGATCACTTATATGTTTAACTACACTTAAGTCATGAGATATAAACAAATATGTTAAGCCCATTTCATCTTGTAAATCCATAAGTAAATTGATAACTTGCGATTGTATAGACACATCCAATGCCGAAACAGGTTCATCACATACTATGAACTCTGGGTTTAGTGCCAGTGCTCTTGCAATGCCTATTCCCTGCCTTTGTCCACCACTATGAGCTTTCTGGCTCTGTTTGTGGTGATGAAACTTACATCAGGGTTAATGGTAAATGGCATTATATTTTCTTTTTCTTTGATGTCTATTAGGTTATTGGGCTTACTAATGAAGATCCTGTTTCTAAAGAACTTCGTCCATTAAAGCAGATTATTGAAAGACTTAATCGTACTTTTAAAGGGTTTTATGTAAATGGCTCAGTTTAAGTAGGAATGGTGCCTCACTTTAGCTGGACTAGTGGCTCATTTTATAGAAGAATACTTAGATTTAATACAGCCTTGTTCTTTAGATACTCTAGTTCAAGGCTTAGAAAGGTGGCTACTTCTAATATGCTTTCTTCTGCAGCTCCAAGCTTGCCTTGGCATAAAAATACTACCCCTTTCTTTATTACAAGGATAGTATTTTTCTTAAAATTATTTTTGTTCATATTTAGTTAATAGTTCTTAACTGTCCCAATTTGTATTCTAACACTTTCATAAACGTCTATTTTTTCTGTTCTTCTTTTAATAGGTTTTCTATCTCTTCAGGAGTTAGAATATTCTTTTCTTCATAGTGCTTATTCATTATCTTTTCAACATTGAGAACCGTAGGCTCAACTAGTTTAATACCTGTTTCTGAAATAAAGGAATCTATAGAATCTCTCGTGAAATAGTACTCACCATCAATAGATATAAATTCAATTTTTCCTTTGTCAGACCACTCAGTCACTGTTTGTGTACCTACTCCAAGAATTTTAGATACTTCTTTAAGTGTTAACATATTCATCTCCTTTCACATTAATTCATATTGTCTAAAGCTTTAATTAACCGAAATTAAAATCATTTACTTTAAATGTGGCAATATCGAATAATCTATCTTTTATTTCCTTATATGAGGCCCATGAAGTTATTATACTAATACGTAATATCTTTTGTAACTAGCCAAATCACTGAATAGTAAATGAGATTTCTTTATCAAAAAAACCTTCTGATGCTTTTCTATGACTGATAAGAATTATTGTAATCTCTTTAAACCTATTGATTATATTATTCAAGATCCTTATTTCCATTTCTTCATCCAAAGCTGAGAGGGATTCATCGATAAGTAATACTTTTGGTTCCCTAATCAAACTTTGAGCTAAATTTATTCTTGACTTTTCACCACCAGAAAGTTTGTCATTGTTAATGCAACCTGACTTATTATGCTCATATATATCTTGAATTTCACATACCTTCACAACATCATCAATGGGACTATCAGTACTTAATTTAATAGCTTCTTCGAAAGGTAGATTGAAAACTCGATTATCTTGAAATGTAATCCCAATGACTTTTCTCAAATCTGTTAAATTGAGCATCCGAAAATCAATATCATTTATTTCTATGGTTCCTTCATAGTTCTTAATGAATCCACAAAGTATATTGAAGAATGTAGACTTGCCACAACCGCTGGCTCCACTAATTAAGATCTTGTCCCCTTTATTGACAATCAAATCTTCAAATTTTATTGAAGTATTGTCATCAAGGGTGACCATTAAATCTTTGATTTTAAGCTTCTTAAAATCTGTTATCGAAACGGAACCTGATTTTTCTGGTTCAATTTCACACAAATCACTTAGACTTTTCATATATGGCTTTGAGGAGATCATTTGGAGTATCAGAGAATGAATATCCTGCAATGCCGCTAAGATTATAGGAATGTATAAATACACTGATACAATATTCCCTACTGAAGTGAAGCTATGTCCTGAGAGCTTGATTATCACAGTAACAGCGAGAATTGGAGTAATGTTAGAAATGAAGTTAATTAAATTGCCGGATATATTTTGTATAAGACTATTCTTGATTACGTTATCATTAAGCTTATATTGATTTTCATCAATCTTTCCAACGAAATACTCTTCTTTGTTTTTCGACTTTATATTTCTAATCAATTTTATATATTCAACAATTGAGGAACTTAAATTTTGAGAACTAAGCAAAAATTGCTGCTGATAGTACTGAACTTTTTTCTTTATTTTGTTTACTATAACCATGTTTATAATGAAAACAATCAATATTATCGTGCTTGCGTATAAATCTATAGAGATTAAAACTGCAAAATATATCAGTAATTTTATTACGCGATATATCATATTAATGAATGCGTCATAATACATACATATATATGAGGTGCTAAGATTAATATCTGTCCATAATTTGCTTGAATCTTTTTTAAGGAACAATTGGACATAATCTGCTGAAAATACCTTAGATAGTGTATTATCAATAAAATTGGTACACCCTTTCCAGTAAGTAACGGTTTTTAGTACTGATAATATAATGTTTAGTAGGAATAATGATATTGACGCTATTAGAAATAAAATCATATTCCTATTCAATTCTGAACTATTTGCCGCTGCTATGACTTTGTCTAAGATGCTTTCTATTAATGAAATGTTTTTTACTGAAAGTACCCCTACAGAAACAGTTACTAAAAATAAGAGTATATTGTTTATGATATTGTTTTTTAAATAAATTCTAGCATTTTTCAATAGACACACTCCCTTCTTCAAAACTTATGGTTCTGTCGAAGTACTTTTCTAAGGATAAATTATGACTTATACAAATAATAGTAGATTCCTTATATTTTTTTTGAATCGCCCGCATAATTAAATCTACATTGCACTCATCTAAACTGGAAAAAGACTCATCTATAAGGACAACATCAGGATTTCTTATAAGGTTTTGTGCCAGACTTATCCTTGATTTCTCACCACCTGATAGTTGGTTCTTGTTGATAACAGAATTAGAGTCATTTTTTAGCTTGTCTAATCGGCATAAATTTAGAATACTTTCAAATTCTACTTTGCTGCCCAAGGTAATATTATCTTCTAGACTAAGTGAAAATAAGCCATTATTTTGAAATGATATTCCGAACACATTTCTTATTGATTTGATATCATATTCTTTCAAATTAACGGCATTTACAGAAATGGTCCCCTCGTAGCTTTTTATGAAACCCAATAGAATGTTAAAAAATGAAGATTTACCTATCCCGCTTTTTCCTACTATCAGCACTTTTTCTCCTTTTTTCACTATCATATCAGGTATTTTTAGTTCCCTTGCATTATCAAGCTGAACAGTCAGGTTTTCTGTCTGTAAGACTTCAAATTCCTTAATTATTCGATTACCTGTTAATTCAGTATCTAAATCATATATTTCCTTATAAGTAAGCAGGTAGGGTTTGCATTCAAAGTAATCTCTAAAAATACTATATAGATTAGAGAAACTATACAAGAACATAGGTATAAAAATAAATAATATTAAAATTTCAGCACTACTTAAGGTATTGTTTTTAAGGAAAAATATATATGTATATATGACTAGTAACGGTGCCAGACTAATTATGAAATTAACTATGCTATCAAAGTAGGAGTAAAAAGATGTATATATAGTTGTATTCTTTTTTAGTGATAGTTGCTCATTGAGAATTTTACGTTTAAACAAGTCATACTCATTTTTTACCTTTATGTTTTTAATATTGCCAAAAGCATCTAAAACTCTACTTGTCCTATTTTTTGAGTGGTCAAAAAATCTTGTCTGATAATGTGTGATCTTTTGCTTAATCCCTATAGTACAAAGAATAATCAAAGGTGTTAATAATATGCATAGAATCAATACAGTTGAATCTATCTGGGCTATAATACTTCCATATGCAATTAGAATGATTACTGAAGAAACTATTTTAATTATTGAAGTGTAGTATTTTGAAATTGAATTACAGCTCATGGTAGCTTTACTCAGAAGTAGATTTGAATTTTGATTTAATGTATATACATCTTCACCGTAGAATACCTTTTTCATAAAGAAATTCAATAAATTACTGATGCCCTTTTGAAGTAATTTGACCTCAATTAAATTCGATAAAATATTGATGCCGAGCAACAGAAAGTATAAGAATATTAAGATAGCGACAATATTAAAGTCGAAGCTCAATGTACCACCAGTGATTTCCTTAAAGAACGAATCCAATTTATCGTATATTACAAAGTTAAGGTAACTGATTAGTAGTGTAAATAGCAGAAGAGTAATCACTTTTGTTCTGTTAGCTTTTAAGTATATTTTAAATGTTTGCACAGACGCCCTCCTTTACCTCCCTTATTTTAGTAGAATTTTTTTGCAAGCTCATCTTTTATGAAATAGCAACTATATTATGTGAATAAGCTATTTGTAATTGCAATATATATGTATATACCAAAATTCTATGTCTTGTAATAATAAATAGTCCAACCTGTCTTTTTCATTCCAAAAAGACTAAGTTTCCGTTTCATTTTAACATATATTCGTAGCAGTTGCCAGAATTTTTTAAAAATTGACATAATTGTATAAAGTCTTTATATTGCAAATAAGCCTTGTAGTGCTGATAAAACATAAAAAGACTTTATTATTTAACTAATATCAGAAGAAAATTCCATGAAATAATAGTAAATTTAGATAAGAAATCCCTAAAAAATCACTAGAAATTAAATAATAAAAGAAAAAATTTGCTTTTCTCTAATACAGCTAAATCAAATGATATTAAAAGGGAGTATTGCAAAACTACTTTTTAAAGTAGCCCACAATACTCCCTTAATAGAGATAATCTATTGAATTTTCACTTCATACTTATTAGCTAATTCTGTAGCCTTTTCACTATATGCAGCATTTTGCTTTACAATGATAATCTGTCTTTCTAAATCAGCTCTTACTTCTTCCATAGTGCTTTCAGAAGCCTCTTTTCTATCAGTTACTAAAATAATATGATATCCAAACTGTGATTTAACAGGCTGACTTACTTCATCTTTGCTTAATTCAAATGCTGCTTTCTCAAACTCAGGAACCATTTTTCCTCTAGTAAAGAATCCAAGATCTCCGCCATTGGCATTTGAAGGACATTTAGAATATTTTTTTGCAGCTTCTGTAAATTCAAGTCCTTCTTTTATTTCTTTTACTATGCTTAAAGCTGTATCCTCATTATCAACTAGTATATGGCTTGCTCTAACACTTTCAGGCTTTTTAAATGTATCTTTAAATTTCTCATAATAGTCTCTTATTTCATCCTCAGTAGCAATAATATTATTTAATATCTTAGAAACTGCATACTGTTTTAGAACATTTATTTTTATACGTTCAAGTTCAGCTACAAAGGCCTCTTCTTTATCTAAGCTATTATCAATAGCATCAAGATAAAATAATTCTTGATTCACAAGCTCTTGCAACAGCTTTTTTCTTCCTTCTTTATCTCCAAATTGTACTGCTACTTGTGGAGCAAGGCTTTGTAGGAAGTTTTCTACTTCATTTTCAGTGATTTCTCTCCCATTGACTGTTGCCAATATTTTGTTTTCTTTCATTAAAAAACTCTCCTTTATTTTAATATAGAGTATACCATTTCATGTACACTCTAATACTATCAGAAATAAGAGTTTATGTCTATTTTGTTGTTTGTAATACATTTAAAATGCACAAAATTAAAACCCAAGTAATTGACTTGGGCTAAAAAAACAAATATAAAACTGTATATACTCCTGACAATCCTATTAATGAATATAATATTTTTGCTGTCATTGTGTCTTTTCTTCTGAATAATATTTCAGCTAAGTCTAAGTTAAATAAGCCAACAAGTCCCCAGTTTATTGCACCTAATATGAGTAGTATGGAAGCAATACCTGTTACAATATTCATAGAAACTCCCCCCAATTTTTATCTTTAGTAAAATATATTAGCTTATTCACATTTTTATTCAGATATTCTTAAATATTATGCAATCTATAGTCTAAAAATCTTAGTTAAAATATCTCCTACTCCACATTCATCATTTGTCTTTTCAGTTATTATATCGGCTACTTTTTTTACTCCACTGGATGAATTCTTCATGCCTATACCTAAGCCTGCATTTTGTATCATTTCTATATCATTATCATCATCACCTATGGCTACTATTTCTTCCCGGGTTATACCTTTTTGCGTTGCATAATCTGACAAGGTCTTCCATTTTGAGCCTAAGGGTCCCATGATCTCCAGTATTGGGCCTACTTTACTTAAACTAGTTAATATATGAGAACAGTATTTATCTCTATGTGTATCATTAAGTAGTCCATGAAACTCTTTGAGAAGATTAATGTCTCCAGGGAATACTACTGATAATACTCTTGGATCTTCATAGAAAAGCAGATCCTCTATTTGCTTGTATCTATCAGGTATATCATATAAATATGATGAGTATTTTTTATGCTCTTTATCTAATTCTATAATTATGTCATAGTCTTCATCAAAGTGATCTACATGAATAACAGGATATAATCCTCTTTTTCTACCCTCTTTTATTAATGTGTAAAAATCTTCTTTATCTAAATACTTATTTAATATTGCCTTGTCATTGTGCATACTTCTTATAATAGTTCCATTATTAGCTACAACTGTTAAGTCCATGTCTATCTCTTTCATAAACTTCCTCGCAGACCAATACCTTCTTCCAGTTGCTATAATTATTTCTACCCCACTATCTGACAGTTTTCTCAATACATCTGCATTTTTTGTAGGTATTCTTTTTTCCTCCGTAAGTAAAGTTCCATCTAAATCAATAGCCACAAGTTTATAATACACAACAGCACCCCTTAGAATATATTATTTATTCATGTTTCAATATTTTATTAAGTACTTTAATAATAATGTCCATAGAATACCCTTTTCTCTGCAAAAAACCTCCTAATTTCCGGTAAACAGCTTGAGTATCATCGTTTCTATAGGTAGTATTCACCTTTTTTTCTGCCAATTCCAATGCTCTTTTATATTCATCCTCCATATCTATAAGCTCATTTAGCGTGTCCTCAATTATTTCACCATCAATACGCTTCTGGAAAAGCTCACCTTTAATGCGATTGTATCCTAGTTTTTTAATTTTCACTCTATCCTGTATATAATTTTTTGCATATTCTTCATCATCAATGTAATTTTGTTCTCTTAAATATTTTATAGCTTCTTCAATATGGTTCTCATTATAGCCTTTCTTAAGCATTTTATCTTTTATTTCATATTCATTTCTAGCTTTATAGCTTAACAGCTTTAGTCCATAAGCTTTACAAGAATCTATTTCTTCCTGCTCTAATATATAATCCAGTCTATCCTTGTCAATCTCCATACTTTTTTTAAGTCTTAGCTTTACTAAAGTATCTTCACTGATTGAAAAAGAATATTCTTCATTTAAAAATACAGAGTATCTATGGATATTCTTTTTTTGCTGTTCTATTTTCGTAATAATATGCATTCATATCTCCTTCCTGTTTTTAGGAATGATAATAATAGATCCTTCCCTCAATCAATATAATCAGTCACATTGAATGTAGCGAAGGATCTGATAAATCCATTAAACTTTATATTTTGAAAAATTCATCAAAGGATTTTTTAATATAATTATGATCCAATACTCCCCCAAGTTCTCTAATGGAGTGCATTGAAAGCATTGGATTTCCTATATCTATTGAGCACATATCAAGATGTGTGGAGGATATTGGCCCAATAGTAGAACCTCCTCTTAAATCTGACCTGTTTACAAATTTTTGAACTGGGACTCCAGCCCTTTCACATACCATCTCATATACAGCACTTGAGTCACTGTCTGTTGTATATGACTGATTTGCATTTATCTTTATTACAGGTCCCTTATTTATTACTGGCCTATTTGTAGGATCATGTTTATCTGCATGGTTTGGATGCAGTGCATGAGCCATATCTGAGGAAATAATGAATGAACTATATAAAGCCCTAAAAAAATCTTCTTTATCTTTTCCAAGACCATATACTACTCTTTCTAATACAGTTTTAAGCATTGGAGAATCCGCACCTTGTTTAGTACTGCTCCCAACTTCTTCATTATCAAAGCAAACCATAATTTTAGTAGCCTTAGAATCGCTGCACTCTGCCAAAGCTTCTATTCCAGCATGTACCATGGCTAAATCATCTAATCTTCCACATGAAATAAACTCATTATTTAAGCCTATGATGCTTCCTTTTTCAAATTCATATAAAAATAAGTCAAAATCTATTATTTCGCTAGCATCTATGCTCAATTCTTGAGCAATGAGTTTGATTAAGAAATTATCCTTTGTAAATTCTTTATCAATTAAAGAAAGTAAAGGCAGCATATCCTTTTGTTTATTAAGCTCTACTCCTTCATTTACATTTCTATTCATATGTATAGCAAGATTCGGTATTATTAGAACGGGTCTATTAATATTTAAAAGCTTCGCATTTGGATGCAACGGATTTTCAGATTTTAAACTAACTCTTCCAGCCAATCCAAGCGGTCTGTCTAACCAAGATGACAAAATAGGTCCACCATAAGTTTCTACATTAAGCTTCAAATAATTATTTTCCACAAGCATTTCTGGATTTGGCTTAACTCTAAAGGTTGGAGCATCTGTATGAGCTCCAATGATTCTAAAGCCTTCCTCTTCTATTTCACCATAACCAATTACAAAGCCTATCAATGCAGTCCCATTTTTTTCTATATAATATTTCCCGCCCTTTTCAATGTTCCATCTTTCCTTAATATCTAGTTTCCTGAAACCTTTTTTATCCAATATATTCTCTATATTTTTCACTACATGAAAATTACTTGGACTTTCATATATAAAATCAATAAGCTCCTGTGCAAAATCTATCTCTTTTATCATATCTTGCCCTCCCCTATTTGCCGCAGTCTCGAAACACAAATTTGTTTACTCCCTTCGGTCGCACAAATTTGGTTCTCGTTGCGTTTGACCTACCAGCAATTTTCCGATAAAAGCGTTCGGAAAATCGGGTTAGGTCATAAAAAAGTAAGTACCTCGGTAAACACTTCCGAAGTACTTGTACTTTAGCTTAATTTATTCTTCGTCTTCCTCTTCATCATAATCGTCTTCGTCGTCACCAAATAATTCATAGAAAGCTTCTACAACAAGTTCATACTCGCTGTCATCTTCAATATTTTCTAATTCTATTCCTTCTTCAGTCTCACCATATTTATATAGCAAAACATTCTCATCGTCTAAAGGAAGAAGAGCTATGTATTCTTCGTCTTCTACCCCAAATACTCCTAATACTTGGCACTCCATATCAGTACCATCATCTAAAGTTAGAGTCATTATTTCCATTTCTTCGTGGTCATGACCACAGCCGCAACCTTCATGTTCATGCTCATTTTCATGTTCATGGCCACAGCAGCAGCCATCTTTATGTTTATTATCTGTCATATTTTCATTCTCCTTTATTATTTATTTCATACCCTAAAAAGTATGTATATTCTATATAATATATCATTCCCTAAAATTAGTATATAGATTAAATATAAAAATTTTAAAAGTTTTAAAACTATTTAATAGACTTAATCACCTCTAATAAATACTCCCAAACTCTATTTGTAGATGAAATACTTACACGCTCATTTGGAGTATGCACATCAAACATATTAGGTCCAAGAGAAATCATATCTACATTATCAAGTTTTTCATCAAATAGGCCACATTCAAGTCCAGCATGTATAGCAGTTATTATTGGTTCTTTTCCATACATTTTCTTATAAGAATCAACAAATATATCTCTTATATATGAGTCCTTTCTATATTCCCAAGCAGGATAATCGCTTTCACTAGTTGATTTCGCACCAATTAAATCTGCTAATGCTTCCATTTTCTTGACAATGTCTAGCTTTAAAGTCTTAACTGAGCTTCTTATGGCACATTCTAGCAATACTTCTTTTTCAGTAGTAGTCAGCACTCCTAAATTTGTTGAACTTTGAACTAGGCCCTCTATTTCTACACTCATAGTCTGCACTCCATTAGGAATTAAAACCAATGCAGCTAAAACCTTCTTCATAGTTTCTTTAGAAAATACTTTTTCATGTTTAGAATTTAATAATTCTAACTCTATTCTTACATCTGAATCCGCTGTCTTTAACTCATTTCCAATAATCCTGTTCCATTTCTCTATTTCCTTTTCAAGCTTAGCCTTATCCTGTCTATTTACTAGTAAAACAGCATCACTTTCTCTAGGTATGGCATTCATCTTTGCTCCACCGCTAACTTGTGATATATAAATATCATTATTAGCTGATATTCCTTTGAGTATTCTGCCTAAAATAATGTTAGAATTTCCTCTTTCTTTATTGATTTCCATTCCAGAATGACCGCCCTTTAATCCTCTGACTCTTAAATCATATGCCAAAAAGTCATCTGGACAAGCATTCCATTCAATAGGTATACTGAGTGTATTTCTAATACCTCCTGCACAGCTCACTAATAAGGTACCCTCTTCTTCTGAATCTATATTTATTAATATCTTACCTTTTAAATTGTTTGGATCTAAACTATTGGCTCCTCCCATTCCCGTTTCCTCTTCCGTAGTTATGAGCACCTCTAATGGAGGATGAGAAATCTCGTCAGAATCTAATATGGCTAATGCATATGCTACTGCTATACCGTTGTCTGCTCCTAGTGTAGTCCCTGTTGCCATGACCATATCATTTTCTACTCTCAGCTTTAATGGTTCAGTGGAAAAATCATGATTTGTGTTTTTATTTTTCTCACAAACCATATCCATATGGCCTTGTAATATCACTACTGGTGCATTTTCATACCCTTTAGTTCCAGGCTTTTTTATTATCACATTTAAGGCTTTGTCCTGTATTACCTCTAGATTTCTTTTTTTTGCAAAGTTTACCAAATAATCACTTATAGCCTTTTCGCTGCCTGAACATCTTGGAATCTGTGTCATATCCTCAAAAAAACTGAAAACTGCTTGTGGTTCAAGATTTTCTAACACTCTGCCCAAAATACTCACTCCCTATTATATTATTCTTTTTCTCTTATTATACTATCAATCATTCCTCCGCCCAAGCACTCTTCTCCGTCATAAAATACTACTGCTTGACCTGGAGTAACAGCTTTCTGTGGTTTTTTGAACATAACTCTACACTTGTTATCATCAGTTAAATAAACACTTACTTCATTATCAGGCTGTCTATATCTAAATTTTGCTGTACAATTGAAGCTTTCTTCCTTTGGTCTGTCACTTACCCAGCTAAGCTCGCTTGCCATAAGCCCATTAGAGTATAGCATAGGGTGCTTATCGCCTTGAACTACATAGAGAATATTCTTCTTCAAATCTTTATCTACAACAAACCAAGGCTCTCCCGTGCCTATGCCTCCGATACCAAGCCCTTTTCTCTGACCCAATGTGTAATGCATCAGACCTGAATGTTTTCCTACAATTTTCCCGTCTAAAGTCATAATATTTCCAGGCTTAGCAGGAAGATAATTATCTAAAAATTTATCAAAATCCCTTTCTCCAATAAAGCATACTCCTGTACTATCTTTTTTATCTGCTGTTATAAGGCCCTCTCTCTCTGCTATATGTCTAACCTCTGATTTCTTTAAACTTCCCACAGGAAACATGCTCTTAGAAAGCTGAAATTGACCTAAAGTGCATAGAAAATAGGTTTGATCCTTATTATTATCCACACCTCTTAAAAGCTTATATTCTCCATCCATATAGTCAACTCTAGCATAATGACCTGTCGCAATATAATCTGCCCCAAGCTTTATAGCATGATCTAAAAAAGCCTTAAATTTTATCTCCTTGTTACACATTACATCAGGATTCGGAGTTCTTCCTTTTTTATACTCCTCAAGAAAATAGGAAAACACTCTATCCCAATACTCTTTTGTAAAATTAACTGTGTAATAAGGTATATCTAGCTGAGCAGATACTCTTCTAACATCCTCATAGTCTGCTTCAGCAGTACATACTCCTGCCTCATCTTTCTCATCCCAGTTTTTCATGAATATACCTATAACATCATATCCTTGTTCCTTTAAAAGATACGCTGTTACAGAAGAATCCACTCCTCCAGACATACCTACTACGATCTTTATATTTTTATTGTTCTTTGCCATTCACATCATTCCTTAGAATAGATTTATCTCATAACACAATAGAAATATTAGGTAATCATTCGTCTCTGAAATCATAAGAATATATTCCTATTATGTCCTTAGTTACTCTCCAAAAATCCTTTTATTTATGGCTTTTCCCGCTTCAGTAGTAGCTACTCCCCCAAGTGCTGTTTCTCTGAGCTCCATAGGTAGTGATTTCCCTACTCTATACATAGCATCTACAACTTCATCAAATGGTACTATGCTTTTAACCCCAGCCAAAGCTAAATCTGCTGAAATCATAGCATTTGCTACACCTGAAGCATTTCTCTTTGCACAAGGAGCCTCTACAAGTCCTGCTATTGGATCACATATTAAGCCTAATATGTTTTTTAAAGCAGTTGCTGCAGCATGAAGGGCCATTTCTGGAGTTCCTCCTGCCATTTCTACTATTGCTGCGGCAGCCATTGCTGCAGCTGATCCACATTCTGCTTGACAGCCACCTTCAGCTCCTGAAACAGTAGCGTTTTGCGCTATTATAGTTCCTATACCAGCTGATGTGAACAAAGCATCTATCATGTCATCTTCTCCTAGTCTAAGCTCCTCTGCAACTGTTATTATAGCAGCAGGAATAATTCCAGAGGAACCGGCAGTAGGCGAAGCACATATCCTTCCCATTGCAGCATTTACTTCAGATGTTGAAAATGCCATAGCCATAGCCTTATTTATTGAGTCCCCACAGATTGTTTTTCCACTTTTCCTGTAGCTTTCGACTCTTCTTGCATCTCCACCAATGATTCCACCTACTGATTTGACTTCTTCTTCAATACTCTTCTTAGCAGAGCTTTTCATCACATCTAAAATAGTTTTCATTCTCTCTCTTAACTCTGATTCTGGTAATTCCGAAATCTCACACTCTCTTTTTATTACTATTTCAGATATCTTAGCATTATATTCATCTGTTAATTTTAACAGTTCATATCCATGGTTAAACATATTATCACCCCTTTTTAACTGGATTAATTACTTTTACTTCTAGAACATTTTCTGTGTTTTTTAGCTGATTAACTACATCTTCAGAGACTTCATCATCAGTTTCAATAATCATGTAAGCCTCTACGCCTTTCTTCTTTCTCTTTACCTTCATAATTCCTATATTTATGTCATTTTGAGAAAGTACTGTAGTAACTCTACTAATTATTCCCTTTTTATCATTTTGTACTACAATTAAAGTCGGATGATCTCCAGTCATCTTGACATTATAGCCATCTACATTTGTAATTAATATGTTTCCACCACCAATAGATGAGCCTGTAATCTCAGTTTTACTGCCATCATTATTATTAAAAACAATTTTTACTGTATTTTCATGCTGTATACCTAAATCAGCTTCCAAAAAAGAGACTTTTATACCCTTCTCCTCGGCTATCTTTAAGGAATTTTTTAAATCCTCATCATAGGGCTCCATTCCAAGAATTCCCGCTACTAAAGCTTTGTCGGTACCATGCCCTTTATATGTTTTAGCAAAGGATCCATGAAGATAAAAATCAACTGAACTAAAATCATCACCTGCAATATATCTTGCAACTTTTCCAATTCTAGCAGCTCCAGCTGTATGAGAACTAGAAGGTCCAATCATGATAGGTCCTAATATGTCAAAAACACTATATTCTCTCATAGATATCAATTTCTCCCTTAATGAGTTTTATTATTTTTCTCGAATTTTACCATGAAATATTTACTATTTCAATGATATTAATCAGCATTTCAAAGGAAAACTGCTGAATTTTTCAGCAGTCTACCTAACAGTTATATTTCCATCCTCTACATCAACATTAATAGTATAACCACTTGTAAACTCATCTTTTAAATATAACTCTGCTATTTCATCTTCAATATACTTTTGAATAGCTCTTCTCAAAGGTCGAGCTCCATACTTCTGGTCGTATCCTTTTTCAACTAAGAAGTCTTTTGCTTTGTCAGATACATGAATATTCATCTCTTTGGCTCTCACATCTTCTAATACTTCTTTAAGCATTAGATCGACAATACTGCGAAGTTCTTCTGTAGATAAATGAGCAAATACTATTGTTTCGTCCACTCTATTAAGGAATTCTGGTCTAAAAGTCTGCTTTAATGCATCCTTTGCCCTATTTTCTAATGCTATATATCCTTCTCTAGCAAATCCAATAGTATTTGTATTGAAGCTAGTACCAGCATTTGAAGTCATTATAATAATAGTGTTTTCAAAGAAAACAGTTCTTCCTTGGTTGTCAGTAAGTCTACCATCCTCTAATATTTGAAGAAGCATGTTAAATACGTCTGGATGAGCCTTTTCTATTTCGTCCAATAGAATAACTGAATACGGTCTTCTTCTGACCTTCTCTGTTAGCTGTCCTCCTTCATCATAACCTACATATCCTGGAGGAGCACCTATGAGTTTTGATACCGTATGCTTTTCCATAAACTCTGACATATCTACACGTATCATAGCATCTTCACTACCAAACAATTCACAGGCAAGTGCCTTAGCTAGCTCAGTCTTACCTACTCCAGTAGGCCCTACAAATATAAAAGAGGCAGGTTTTTTCTTTCTTCTAAAACCAGAACGATTTCTCCTGATAGCTTTAGATAAGCTTACTATTGCTTCATGCTGTCCAATCACTCTTTTATGCAAAATATCTTCTAGATTAAGGAGCTTAGCAGCCTCTTCTTTAGTGATTCTCTGAACAGGAATCTTAGTCCATGCTTCTACTACATAAGCCACATCATCAAAGGTAACCTGTATCTCGGAACATGTTTTCTCTAGTTTTCTAACCTTGTCCTCTATTTTGAATTCTTCCATTTTATATTCTGCTGCTTTTTCATAATCATCTGATGAAGCGGCAGATTCCTTTAACTCCTGTATCTTCTTTAATTTTTCTCTTAATGCTTCTAATTCAACAAATCCTTGATTCTTTAAGTTCACCCTCGACCCTGCCTCGTCAATAACATCTATAGCTTTATCTGGCAGAAATCTATCAGCTATATATCTTTCAGAAAGTCTTGCAGCTGCCTCTATTACTTCATCTGATATTTGAACTCCATGGTATTCTTCATAATACCCTTTTATTCCTTTCAAAATCTCAATGGTCTCTTCAACAGTAGGCTCTTCAACTAATACAGGTTGAAATCTTCTTTCTAATGCAGAATCCTTTTCAATATGCTTTCTATATTCTTCTAGTGTTGTAGTACCTATAACCTGAATTTCTCCCTTTGCAAGAGATGGTTTAAGAATATTTGCAGCATTCATTACTCCGCCATGGACTTCTCCTGCCCCCATTATATTATGGACTTCATCGATAACTAAAATTATATTTCCAAGCTCTTTTGCCTCATCTATAATAGCCTTCATACGTCCTTCAAATTGGCCTCTAAATTGGGTTCCTGCTACTATTGCAGTTAAATCCAAAAGATATACCTCTGCATCATAGAGTTTTGCTGGAACTTGTTTCTCTGCTATCCTAACAGCTAATCCCTCAGCTATTGCAGTCTTACCAACTCCTGGCTCCCCTATGAGTACAGGATTATTTTTTGTTCTCCTATTTAATATCTGAATTACTCTATCAATTTCTCTATTTCGTCCTATAATTCTATCTACCTGTTTATCTATAGCCTTATTGGTCAAATTGGTTCCATAAGTATCTAAGTATTTCTTTTTCTTTCTACGAGGCTTTCTTTCATCCTTTACATTAGAATCTGCTTCCTTTATATCTGGATCTATATTTTTAGCCTTTGGCTCAATATTCTCATCTCTGTCAGATGTTGTATCATTGAAAAAGCTCAAAAATGGATTTTCTGAATCTATTTTTTCTATGTCTTCATCCTGAAAAACATTGTTCATTTGATTTGTAATATTTTCAAGATCCTCAGGTTTCATATTCATCTGCTGCATAAGCTGGTCTATTACAGGAAGGCCCATTTTCTTTGCACATTCCATACATACGCCTGTAATTTCAGTTTTCCCATTTTCTATTTTTGTAGTTAGCATAACAGCAATATTTTTCTTACAAATAGAACATAACTTCATCTTAACCACCTCTACCTTCTATATGAAAATACAATATTTTTAGTATATCACACTTTATACCCTTATTTGAATAAATTAACTAACATTTAATTAATCTCTTATTATAGATTCTATCTTAGCTCCGCCAATGATTTCATTGCCTCTATAAAATACTACAGATTGACCAGGAGCAACTGCTCTTTCCTTCTTATGAAAAATTACCTTTACCCTATTATCTCCTAAGCTTGTAATAGTTGCTGGTAAAGATAAGCCCCATTGACAGACCTTTACTTCAGCTTCACTAGTTTCTTTTAATTCATCAAAAAGGGTGAAGTTCGCCTCCTTACCAATTAAGCCTTTTGAATACGTGTCTTCATCAGCACCTAAAATTACAATATTTTTTTCGGCATCTATCTCGACTACAAACATAGGCTTATTAAAATACTCTCCTAATCCTCTGCGTTGCCCTATTGTATAGTTTACGATTCCCTTGTGTTCACCGATAATATTTCCTTTTGTATCTACAAAAAATCCCTTCTTCACTAATTCAGGCTTTTCTTTAGAAATATATCCTCCATAATCTCCATCTGGTATGAAACATACTCCCATACTATCCGATTTCTTTGCTATATTTGCATCTATTGTATTTGCTATTTCCCTTACTTCTTTTTTTGAATTAAATGTACCTATAGGCAATATTACATGTTTAAGCTGGTCTTGAGTAAGAGAATGAAGTACATAAGCTTGATCTTTTCTACCTGTTTGACCGGAAAATATACGATATCTTTCTAATTCTTTGTCATATACTATATTTGCATAATGTCCTGTTGCTATATAGTAAGCTCCTAGTTCATTTGCAGCCTCAATCAGCTTTCCATATTTAATTCTTTTATTGCACATAACACAGGGGTTTGGAGTTCTCCCACTAACATATTCTTCAATGAATTCTTTTTTCACCATAGCGTCAAATTCCTGTCTTAGATCTATTGTAAAATGAGGTATATCTAAAAGCCTTGCTATAGCCTTAGCCTCTTTTACAAATTGAGGCTCTCTTATTTTTCCTTCCTCGTCCAAGTCATCAAAAAGAAACATAGTTATTCCAATAACATCGTATCCTTGTTTTTTAAGCAAATAAGCTGCGACTGTACTGTCTACCCCACCACTTAAGCCTACGGCTACTTTTTGTTTGCTTATCTCCATTAAATCACCTTTCTATAAAAGTGTTTTAGTTTAGCCTAACTATATTATAACATACATAAAATGTTGCATATATGAAATGTTTGTAAGACAAAATACAAATGTAATAATTCAAATGTAATAATTTTAGTTGCTATTGTAAATAAAATAACTTATAATTAGTATGGTTTAAACAGGAAATATGACGAAATTATGAATTTGTACTTATTAATATATTATTTTTGTTTATACTAATATAAAAAATATATAGAGAAGGAAAAAGAATTATGAAAAATTTAGCTTTTACAGAATTAAATCTATCTTCAGAGATAGAAAGAGCAGTTGCTGAAATGGGTTTCGAGGAAGCAACTCCAATACAATCTCAATCTATACCTTACATAATGGATGGAAGAGATATAATAGGTCAGGCTCAGACTGGTACAGGGAAAACATGTGCTTTCGGTATCCCTGCTATTGAAATGGTAAACCCAAAAAATGAAAGCATACAGACATTAATCTTATGTCCTACAAGAGAACTCGCTATACAGATATCAGAGGAACTAAAGAATGTGTCCAAATACAAAAAGGGGATTAAAATCCTTCCTGTTTATGGTGGTCAGCCAATAGAGCGTCAAATAGCTGCACTAAAAAAACGTCCTCAGATCATCATAGGAACACCAGGAAGATTGATGGATCACATGAGAAGACGTACCATTAAATTAATGGATTTAAAAATGGTAGTATTAGATGAAGCAGACGAAATGCTAAATATGGGTTTTAGAGAAGATATCGATGAAATTCTTGAAAAAATACCAGTTGACAGACAGACTGTTCTTTTCTCTGCTACTATGTCAAAAGAAATCATGGACTTGACATCAAAGTATCAAAAAGACGCTATTCTAGTTAAATCAGTTCACAAGGAGCTTACAGTTCCAAGGATTGAACAGTATTATCTGGAAATTAGGGAGTCTGCAAAGCTAGATGTCCTTTCAAGAATTATAGACAAGGAAGGTATTAAACTGGCGCTTGTTTTCTGCAACACCAAGAAGCGAGTTGATGAACTAACTTCTGGGCTTCAATCCAGTGGTTACATGGCAGAGGCTCTACATGGGGACATGAAGCAGTCTCAACGTGATAGGGTAATGTCACGATTTAGAAGCGGTGCAATTGAAATCTTAGTAGCTACTGATGTTGCTGCACGTGGAATTGACGTAGACGATGTTGAAGCAGTTTTCAACTATGACATTCCTAATGATGAGGAATACTATGTTCATAGAATAGGTAGAACTGGTAGAGCTGGAAAGACAGGTAGAGCTTTTACATTTGTATCTGGCAGAGAGTTCTATAGATTGAAGGACATACAAAGATACACAAAATCAAAAATTACTCTTATGAGTCCTCCATCTTTATCTGATATTGAAGAGAGTAAAGTAAATAATGTTATTAGTGATTTAAAAGCTGTTTTGGCAAGAAATAATCTTTCAAAATATGTGAGCTATATTGAAAAAATACTTGAAGACACTCATGTAGATAATAAGGAAAATTATACAACTACCATCGATGTAGCTGCTGCATTACTTAAATTAGTAGTAACTGACAATGGTAAAAATGATTTTACTGATTCAGATAAACTGGATTATAAGGAAACTGGTGCTGAAAAGGGTATGGCAAGGCTATTTATTAACATGGGAAGTAGAGACAGAATACAGCCTAGACATATAGTAGAAGCTATTGCCTCAAAGAGTAGTCTTCCTGGAAAGAAAATTGGTGCAATAGATATTTTTGATAAGTTTTCTTTTGTAGATATACCTTTAGAATATGTTCAGGAAGTGCTGTCACCAAAAATGAGCTTTAGGATAAAAGGTAAGAAAGTTTCCATAGAAAAGGCTAATAGAAAGTAAATGGATAAAAGAATATAGTAGAAATATGCATTCACTATTTCGGATTCAATTGGATTAAAGAAGTTTTTCTAGTATTTCTACTATATTTCTTGTTTTGTGTTTTTATTTTATAGTTCATCCCAATCAATATATTGATTAAGCTTTTTAACAAATCTCTCAAAATACTTTGCTTCAAGCTCTGTAAATCGTTCAAGCTCTGGACTATCCAAATCAAGCACACCATAAACCGTGTTATCCTTCACAATAGGCACTACAAGCTCAGAATTTGATGCAGAATCACATGCTATATGTCCTGGAAAATCATGTACATTAGGCACAACCTGAGTTTTTCTAGTAGCTGCAGCTGTACCACAGACTCCAGCATTTAGCTTTATTCTATTACATGCTGGCAAGCCTTGGAATGGTCCTAAAACTAGTTCATTTTCTCGCATGAAATAAAAGCCTGCCCAATTAAGTCTATCTATGATAGCATATATTAGTGCAGAAGCATTAGAAATATTAGCTAATGGGTTATTTTCTGAGCTTAATTGACCTTCAAGACTGATAAGCAAATATTCTAGTCTTTGTTTGTCACTCATCCTTTCAATTCCGTTTAATTTAATCATAAAAATTACCTCCATTCCATAATTTTATGCATTATAATAATGTAACAAAGCTATGAGTGCTCTGTTTAATTGGTAGAATTTAAGCTTCATTATATCATCTAATACATGGATTAGCTAATATTTTATGAGCTAATATTTTATGAGCTAAAACACAATAATAGCTATACAAACAATTTTATAGGTCATTCAATAACATTTTGATATATCACCTAAAATATACTGGAAAGGAAAGCATCATGAAAAAACTTGAAAGAAGCTTTTATAGAAGAACTTCTCTAGTTCTTGCAAAAGACTTATTAGGTAAGTATTTAATATTTAATTATAACAATCAAAAATTAGTAGGTAAAATAATTGAAACCGAAGCCTATATGGGCTTTAATGACAAAGCAGCTCATACTTACAATGGTAGAAGAACTCCAAGAGTAGAAACTATGTATGGAGAAGAAGGGCATGCATATGTATATATAATATACGGTATGTATAATTGCTTTAATGTAGTAGCGGCGGAAAAGGAAATAGCCCAGGCAGTTCTCATAAGGGCATTAGAGCCTATTGAAGGCTTTGAAGCAATGTCATTAAATAGATTTAAAAAACCCTTTAATCAATTAAATAAGTCACAAGTTATAAGCCTTACCAACGGTCCAGGAAAGCTATGCAGTGCCTTTGGAATAACAAGAGAAATGAATGGTGAGGATTTAACTAGAGACAGATTATATATTTGCTCTGATACAGAAGAAAAGTTCCATATAGTTGAAACTACAAGAGTAGGCATAGATTACGCTGAAGAGGCAAAAGATTTTCCTTGGAGATTCTATATTAAAGACAATAGATTTATTAGCAGACCTTAATATAAAAAAATAATAGAAAACTATAAAGAATTTTCTATTATTTTTTTCTTTCACTATCCTATTTCATGACTATTAAAATATTCATGCATAGGTACTATTGGATTACTCTTGTGTTCCCAGCATTTCGCAATGGGAGGAGTAGCTCGACTAAGCAGCTTACTATTATCACTATGGGGCAATGGAAGCTTCTCACTCTTTATTTATCAATATTATCCCTGACGAAACAAATATGATTCCTAATATTACATTTACTCCTAAAAGCCTTTCTCCTAGAAATATATAGGAAAGAAAAACTCCAAATAATGGAACAGAGAACTTATATATAGTGACCTTTCCTACACCATTATACTTCAACAAAATTGCCCACAGTGTAAAGGCAGCTGCAGATATGAACCCTAAATACAAGAGTAAAATTGAGCCTTTTAATGTAAAGCTTATTCCTCTTCCGTCACCTAATATTCCTGCAAATATTAATAGTATTGAACCTATAAATAATTGATAACCTGAAACCGCAAAGGGCGATATGTTTTTGGCAATTTTTTTGGTATATATACCTGATAGTGCACCCATCAGGCTAGAAATTATAATAAATCCCTCTCCAGCAAATTTGAATCCACCTTGAAATCCTCCACCATTTAAGTTTACAATAGCTACTCCTAAAAATCCTAATATAACTCCACCTACTCTTTTGATACTCAATTTATCCTCTTCATAAAAGAAGTGAGCTAAAATAACACTGAAAAATGTGGTTGTAGCTGCAAGTATTGAGCCTTTTGTTCCACTAGTATTTGAAAGCCCTATATAGAAAAATATATACTGTATTGTGGTCTGTATAAGTCCTAAGAAACCAACCTTGGAAATGTCCTCTTTTTTAATTTTTATGGATCTTCCAGTTATTAAGCAAAATATAAATATCATCATTGAAGATATAAAAAATCTATAGCCTGCAAAAACAATCTTTTCAAAGGTATCAGCAGTACCAATAGAAAAAAGCTCATAGCCTATCTTAACAGAAGGAAAAGCGCTCCCCCATAAAAAACAGCTTAATAATCCTAATATCATTACCATGTAGGCTTTCGTAAAAATTACTTCATTTTTTTCTTTCAATTACATCTCTCCTTTTGTTATGATTACCCAATTCCCTATTATATTAACTTTCACTGCTAAAGGCAATGAATATAACTAGAAAAACCTATTCAAATTCTGAATAGGTTTCAAAACTTACTACTATATATTAAATGTATAGATTAACATTTTATTAACTAGCCTCTTTCTTATAATAGAAATCCGTTTCACCGATTCTCTTAAATCCCACTGACTCATAAAATCTTATTAGTCTCTGTTTTAAAAGTACCATATTTTCATCTTTTGGATTCATTATATATTCAACTTCTCCATTGATTTTTTCTAAAGGACCAGGCATTAAATATATACATGATACAGGCTCGCAAATATTTCTGTCTAAAAATCTTGGTAATTGTTCAAATATTCTTCTACCTATCCCATTGCCTCTATATTCTTTTTCAATAAAAAGTTCTGTAATATAAAATGCATTATCTTTACAATTTTCCTTTGAAAGGACCTGAATATAAAAAGACTTAATTTCCTCCTCCTCTTCCTTGTCTGTAAATTCAAGGATTTTCAAGATTTCATCTGACTTTAACTCATTGAAGATATTGTCTACATTTAGTAAAACTCCTTTAATATAGCCAATCTCTCCGTTAACATCAGCGATATTTATTATTATTTCCTTCTTATAATGTGATAGCCTTAAAATTGACTTATTATTATGGGCCTCGCTATCACAATTATTATTACTGCCATCTTCTTCATCTGAACCTTTTGAGTTCATAAAAAACACCTCTAATATAATATTATTTTTACCTCTATATTATATATGTTAGCATTTTGTCGAAAAAATTCAAACTCGGTTTATCCAATATAACTACTATTTATATGCTTTCATTGCTTCTAATCCAATACTTTACTATTAAAACTATTAAATTCTACATCATGCTTCTATTTAGTATTGCCTATAATTATTTTTTTAGTTTCAAGCCTTCCTTTTTAGGTTTTCTTTGACCATGGCTTCTTGAAAAAATAAAAAGACACCTGTCATTATAAATATATCTCCGACACTTATTATCTTAGGTAAAGGATAGGGTTTCGGAATAACAATAATATCAGCTAAAAAAGCTAGTTTAGTATCCTTTGTTATTGAGTTATGCTTTATATCAAACTGTCTCTCTGGTAATTCTACATAATTATTAATGCCTTTTATCCCTTCCAGAGATACTGGCATTTGTCCACCGTTAAAAAGTATCACTATTAGATTTAAAATAATTCCTATGAGAAAAAGCTTCATAGAATTTGCTCTTATGTTTAAAGCAATTCCAATTATCAATAGCAGATATGTAAAAGCATGGAAGTAAATAAAATATTTATTGAGCAATTCCGTTCCAGTGTCAATATCAATACCTTTTATTAGTGAAATTAAAAATTGTATAATGGCAGCAAAAATAAATAGATACCATCCTTTGATATCTATCTGTTCAATATGTCTAATTCTACCTCCCCTTAATTTCGCAACGATAAACGAAAGAATAATTGGCTCTATAAACAAGAAAACCACTCCCTTAGTCTATTGGCTAAGCATACTTACAAATACTTGTGCGAGAACAGGATGAAATTGTGTTCCAGCATTGACTCTAATCTCCTCTAAGGCTTCTTTTTTATCTAAAGCTTTTCGATAAGGTCTATCAGAGGTCATTGCATCATAGGAATCAGCTATAGCAAGTACACAGGCTTCTATAGGTATATTGTCTCCTGCTAAGCCCTCTGGATATCCTAATCCATCATATCGCTCATGATGATATCTTACAATTTGAGGTATGTTTTTCAAAAAATCCACTTTGCTGATAATCTCTGATCCAATACTAGGATGTTTCATAATTTCCTGAAACTCAGGCTGAGTTAGCTTTGTAGTTTTATTTAATATATTATCGTTTACACCAATTTTGCCAATGTCGTGCAGAATAGATGCTGTTCTAATGTCTTGAATTTTTTCGAAGGACAATCCATAGACCTCTGCTAATTCAACAGCATATTTTTCTACCCTGGAAGCATGCCCACTTGTATAAGGATCTTTAGCCTCTATTGTTTTATTTAAAGCCTGTATAGTTGAAAGATATAGGCTTCTCATGTCCACATATAATCTAAATGAAAAGCGTGCTAATAATAATGGTCCAAAAAATAGAATAACAGCACCATAGCCATAGCTAATAAAAGCTAATGCTATTATAATACCCATTGTACCTACAGCAATAGCACTAATCAACATTCCCTTCACATTATTTATCCATATTCCAATAAATTTTTGATCATTTGCTAAAGAAAGAAATCCAGAAATGATTATTGTATTAAATAATGTACCTAATAAAAGAATTAGAATAGTTGGGAATGAAGTAAACTGCCCAATTTTCCCTCCAAGTAAAACATAGATTAGTCCAATAGATGATGTTACAATAATACTTTGAACAATATTAAAAATAGTTTTATAGATAGGTATATTAAACAGAGTTACATAACCTCTTCCTTTTATTTTTGGTACTCTAAATAAAAATCCTAAAAAGGCAGATGTAGCGCCTAATAATGGTCCTCCCACAATAATAGAGGCTATATTTATAGCATATCCAACTGATATGCCTACTGTATTATTTGGTAAGGGTATTAGCAAAGATTCAACAACTATAGATAATAAAGACCAAAAAAATAGCATCTTAAAGCTTGGAATATCAAATCTATTAAATAAAAAAGAATATAAGGATATAGCCACTACGGATAGAGTGGCAATATAAATAGATGTTTTTTTATTTAACTTCAACTAACCCATCTCCCTATATATCTTAGCCGGCTAATTTTAATACTGTATATGAAATATTAGATTAAAGACCAGTTTGCTCCAGCTGATAAAACTAAAGCAATGATGCTAAGTATAACTAATAATACTTTTTTCATCGAATATAGCCCCCTTTTTAGGATACTATGCTGGTTCGCTAGTGCAGCATGCTATATTCGCTTCGCTCTTTTTAATAAAGATCATTAGCCGGCATTGATAACTATTTTGTTATATAGCGATTAATTGCATCTAATGTAGCCTTTACAACGGCTTCATTATAATCATTTTTAATCATGCTGGAACCACAAAGTCTTTGCTCTTGTCCATTTTCAATGCATATTATGACAACAAGCACTGCCTCATCAGTAGAGATATTCACAGTCTTAACATCCTCTAATATGAAAATTTCTTCATATCCACTTGCTTCTTCTACAGTCCTCAGCGTAGTATCTACTAGTATTCTATCAATATTTCTACCCGTGTTAATTCCTGTCATTGAATTCTCATAAACACCTTTTTGATTAGTTAATGCAACTCTAATTGTAGCTTTTTGTCCATTGTTCTCACGGGAAACAGACATTATTCTAGGTCTGCATTCCATTCTTTTAAGGCTTTCATCTATAATCTCAGCAATGCTGATTTTCTTATGATCTATTTGAATATTATATGTAGCTATGAGAACAGATTGTACGTCCCTAACTATCTGCTTAACATTTCTACTTCCATTAGAGACAATATGAATTTCATCAATACTATTATTCTCACCTAAAATAATTTTACAAGATATTACAGAATCCAATTTTCCTAGACTCTGTTCCACAATCTCTACATTCATATTATCCCTCCAAAGCGTAATCGTATCAAAATATTACATAAAATATGATTATTTTTCAAATACACTTTAATTTTACCATTATTATATCTGTGTTACAATCTTAATCTATTAAAAACAGATTTATTTTTAGTGAGATTTAATCGCATTTAAAAAGCATTCAACCGAAAGATTGAATGCTTTTTATCGTTAATCTCAAAGACTATTAAATATTTTTACACCTTTAGTTCTGATAGCTGCCCATAAAAACATATTTACTATTAATAACCCTATTGCTACAAAAGCAGAAAACATGTCATAGTTCGTTGGTTCTAAAAGTTTATATAGCAATATTGGTATAGCTACTGAAATAGCACCTGCCAGCATTGAAACAATTACACTGGAACTTTGCTTTACAACTTCAATATGAGATTTCCATTCAAGCTTCGGTAAGAATAAATTTATTATTATTCCTATCATTGAAATCAAAAAGGCATATAGAGCTGTAATAGCTAAAAATAGCAAACAAGATAGTAATTTCATTTTAAATGATACTGCTAAAATTACAATATCAATTAGTAGAGCTGGAATAATAATTGTTAAATTCACTAATATCTTGCTCTTCAATATTTCTATTGGCTTTATGGGAAGAGATTTTGCTACCCAAAGATTTTTACCTTCAAGAGATATTGAAGATGAAGTGGTACAGGCTAGACATATACATAGAGACACAATTGCTGTAGCTGCAGGGACTATGAATGGTTTTATCATAGGCAAATCTAAAACCTCTGCCATTTTATCTCCGCCAAAAATAGCTATTCCTATAGTAAAAATAGTCATCATCACGACACCAATTGAAGTATTTAAAACGTATATATATGATGAAAAGTAAAAGCTAATCTCTTTTTTATATAGCGCTTTTAGAGATGATGATACCTTTAATGAGCTCATCTTATAGCTAGAGGCTTTAAAGCTTTCATTCATCTTTGAATTAATAGACTTAAAGCTCTTTGCAAATATTGAAACAAACAAAGCAAATGGTATTACTGTAACTCCAATGAAGACTACTAAAGAAAGAATATCAAGGTTAACTAGTGCATTTACATAAAATATAATGGGAAAATATGCCTTTGATATAGCCTCCATCAATTCAGCAATATTCTGAACAAACTCTAGTGACATATTGCTTAAAAGATTAGAGCCTGCCATCAATAATATGATTAAGACAAAGGAACCAATTATCATAATTATATTTGTTGATTTAAACCTTGTTGATATCTTTCCCAAAACAAAGGATAGAGCTGCTCCAATAATCATAGGAATCAATGCTATAAAAAACATTGCTATAAATGCAAAGATATAATATATAGTACCGCTCGAAGACTTTATACCGTAAACTATCAATGAAGGTAAACCTATAATAATTGATATCATTAAATTTGTACTATATAATAACAGCAATTTATTTATGAATACTTCAGATGTTTTTACTGGCAATGACATAAGTAGATCGTAATCTTTAAAAGAAAACAAATATCCTGAAGCTTTATAAATGCTCATAAATAATGAGATTAGGCTCACATTTACAAAAGAAATCACTAGAAGCATAGCTAAAGCATCGAGCTGTATTAGAACATCTGATATCATATAAAAATAAGCAAATACAGATGCGAATACAGCTACAACAGCCCATAATATCGCTATACCTATAAAAAACATTTTTGTTTTTTCTGCTTTAGAGGATTCTTTTAAAAATCTGTTTAAGCCAAAGGAATTTATAATATTAGCTTTAATGAGTAATTTTACATTATTCATTTTCTGTCACCTCTAAGAACAATTGTTCAAGGGAACTGTCGCCTTTAACCTTTTGAGTATCTCCGCTAGCAATTAGCTTCCCAGCTTTAATAATAGCAATTTTATTGCATAATTTTTCTGCAACCTCTAAGATATGGGTAGAAAAGAA
Source organism: Proteiniborus sp. MB09-C3 (assembly GCF_030263895.1). Taxonomy (NCBI): domain Bacteria; kingdom Bacillati; phylum Bacillota; class Clostridia; order Eubacteriales; genus Proteiniborus; species Proteiniborus sp. MB09-C3. Next base: position 1,885,080 of record NZ_CP127161.1, on the reverse strand, counting down.
TATGGCACTGCCCTTCTGACACATATCCTTCATATATTCCTTTAGTATATGAGCAGCTTTAGGGTCTAGACCGACAAAAGGCTCATCTAATACAAGAAGCTTTGGCTGATGTATTAGGGCAGAAATAATTGCAAGCTTTTGTTTCATTCCATGTGAATATGACGATATTAAATCGCCAAGATTTTTTGTTAGCTCAAAGTCATCAGAGTACCTTTCAATATTTCTCTCACGGGTTTCTTTGGAGATACTAAATATATCTGAAATAAAGCTTAAATACTGTATGCCAGTCATGTTCTCGTATAAATCAGGATTGTCAGGAATATAGGCCATTATCCTTTTACATTCTATGGGTCTTTCTTTTATTGACATTCCATCGATAAAAATATCTCCTTCATCAAAATCCAATATTCCTGTGATGCATTTAATTGTTGTGGTTTTACCAGCTCCATTATGACCTATGAATCCATATATATCCCCTTTATCTATTTTTAGACTAAGACCATCTACTGCTTTTTTACCACCCTTATAAGATTTTGAGACATTCTCTATTTTTAGCATTTCACATCTTCCTTTCTTCATTCCTTAATTTGTTTTTTCTAATTACAAAAAAATAAAAGAAAATTAATGGCAACGGAAATTGAATTAAACCCCAAAGTCCCCAAATCCAAGGGAAAATTCCTCTTTTCTGTGCATTTCTAAAGAGCCACAAGGCTTGAGTAAATAACAATATGGCTATTAAAGATAAAAGAATAACTAGTAGCCAAATAGGACAATCATTTAAATTAGGATGCATCATTGTATCCTAGCCTCCTTTGATACTAGCCTTGCCATAACAAATATTACAATAGGGAATATTAATGACATAGACTGCACTACAACAAAAGCAGAAAAGAAAAAAGCATATAGGGAAAATGATAAAGCAATAATAATCACTCCTAAAGCACAAAAAATTGATAGCTGTTTATTTTGTCTCTTTGCTATTCTCAGCTGTTCATCTGAAACTAAGTCAACAAACCAATTTAGTTCAGGCTCTTTTACTTTAATATCATCAATTTTTTTTATAGCATCTGATATCTTTTTTTCTATTGAATCATTATTCATAGAATCCCATCTCCTTTCTCATAGCCTTTATTCCATTTGAAATTCTTGATTTCACAGTTCCTATAGGAATTTTTAGGTATTTTGCTATTTCCTCATAGGAAAAATCGAATCCGTATTTTAAAACAATGGGAGCCCTTAACTTCGGTGAAAGCTTGCTTAGAAACGATATTATTTCATCCTTTTCTAAAAAATCCTCTAAGGGAGTAGAATGTTGTTCAATGTGTAAGTTTTCTATAGCATATTTGTCAAAAAGCTTTTGTTTTCTTACTCTATCTATGAATAAGTTTTTGGCTATCGTAATCATCCATGTAGAAAAAGAAGATTTCTCGTAATTATATATATTAATTTTTTCTATAGCCTTAACCATAGCATCCTGAGCAATATCCTGTGCCTCATATTCATTTAAAGTCAATTTAAGAAGATACCTATAAACAGCTGTATAGCTTTCATGCAGCAGTTGTGCCAATGCGTATCTGTTACCACCTTGAGCTGCTTTTATTAATTCAATTGTCTTTTCATCCAACTGCATCACCTCTTAAATATTCTTTACATCTGTTATACGGTTTAGAATATTATTTTGTTCACTTAGTGAAAATTTAAATTAGGGTCATGCTTTTATGATTTCGTAAAAAACAAAATTATGAAAGCATGACCCTATACATATTTACTCATTCATTAGTCATTGGCCATTTATATCAACTTTTTATACATAATGATATGAGGACCAATAGGAGGATAATCAAATACTTCACCATGTATTTTAAAGCCTAGTTTTTTATAATATTCTTGTACTGTAGTTCTCCCTTTACACCATAAAAAGTTAATGTCCTGCTCCTTTAACAATTTTTCAGCATAATTAACTATTGATCTTCCGGCTCCTAAGTATCGAAAACTATCAAGAGTTGCCATTGCTCTTAATCTGTATTGAATCTCAATAGAAAAATCTGGATACTTTTCTACACAAAATGATGCGACGCTTATTAGTTTTCCTTGATAGAATGCCCCTACATGAAATGCGTTGTCTGCATAGTCTGTATCATATTTACAGTCCTCAAATGTCTGATGCGGACGTAGGACACTATGTCTAATACTATAAGTCATTTCAGGATTAACTTTTCTTATCTCTAGCATATCTTTCCTCCTATTTAACATAGATGATCAACCTTTTATAAGTTCAAGGCAGACTTTTATAATCTTATCAAATTTAATTTTTAATCCATTCTGAGCAATTCTATTCTCGTTTTTTATATCAATATTTGCAGTAAATTCATAGTTCTTACTATGTATTTCTTTATTATCTTCCTATATCTTACATTTTTTATCGCTATATATCTTATGCTTTTCCTCTCACATTTTTTATGAAAGTGTATGAGGCTTAGGCTTTTACAAAATTATAAAAGCCTAAGCCTCATTGTTCTAGAACTTTCTATCGTCTATTCCGTCCAACCATTCTTTTATTGGTCCTACTACCTTCTTAATCGTACCGTCCACAAATGGATTTTCTAAGTTTGCAAGCTCTACTAATTCTAGGAAAGACTTGCTTCCTCCTGCTTTACATAGTCTAGTGTAATCTTCCCACGCTTTTTCTTTATCTTGATTTATTTTAATCCAAAATTGGAAAGCACAAACCTGAGCTAAAGTATAGTCAATATAATAGAATGGAGAACCAAATATATGGCCTTGTCTAAACCAATAGCCACCTCTGTTTAATAAATCATTGTCTTCGTAGTCTCTAAATGGAAGATATTTACGCTCTATTTCTCTCCATTTAGCCTTTCTTTCCTCTGGAGTTGCTTCTGGGTTTTCATATACAAAATGTTGAAACTCGTCTACAGTAACTCCATAAGGTATAAAGTTTACAGCTCCGCTTAAATGACTAAATTTATATTTATCTACTTCATCTTCAAAGAATAATTCCATCCAAGGCCATGTAATAAATTCCATACTCATAGAGTGGATTTCACATGCTTCTAACGTTGGGAAGCTGTACTCAGGCACTTCGTAATCTCTGCTCAAATAAGATTGGAAAGCATGGCCTGCCTCATGAGTTAGCACATCTACATCTCCACTGGTTCCATTGAAATTAGAGAATATAAATGGCGATTTGTAATCAGAAATATATGTACAATAGCCTCCACTCATCTTCCCTTTTTTACTTACTAGATCTAATAGTTCTCTCTCTACCATAAATGTAAAGAATTCGTCTGTTTCCTTTGATAATTCCTTGTACATCTTCCTGCCATTTTCTAAAATCCATTCAGGCTCACCCTTAGGAGTAGCATTACCAGTAGTATATCCTAATGGCTCATCGTAATATTTAAACTCATCAAGCCCAAGTCTTTTTCTCTGTCTATCTTTTAGTTCAACTACAACAGGTACCAAGTCTTCATAAACTTGTTTCCTATAGTTTGCTACCATTTCAGCATTATAGTCTGATCTAGACATACGCGCATAGCCCATAACTACATAGTTTTCATATCCTAATTTTTTAGCCATTCCATCTCTTACTTTAACTAAGCTATCATATATCTCATCAAACTTTGATTCATTTTCTTTAAAGAAATTTATGTAAGTCTCATAAGCTTTTTTTCTCATAGTCCTGTCTTTTGACTGCATAAAAGGTGCCATTTGACTTAGATTTCTTTCTTCACCTTCAAAGTCTATTTTAGCTGAGGCTATGAGCTTATCGTATTCAGTTACTAGCTTATTTTCTTTTACTAAATCCTCTATAATTTCTTCTGAAAATGTTTTTAATTCCAATTCTGCTAGTGTGAATATTTGTCTGCCCCAAACTCTTTCTAATTCTTTTCTATACTTTGATTCAACTAATGCCTTATAAAATTTAGAAGTAATATTTTGATATTTAGGCATGTTTTCATCAAAAAAGTCCTGTTCCTTTGCGTAAAACTCGTCCTCAGTGTTAATAGAATGTCTAATGTAGACTAGGTTTGCCATAGTTTCTACATTGGAACGAATCTTGTTTACTTCTGCCATTATTTGATTTTGTTCATCAAATGATTCTGCATTATTAAATCTTAACAATAGGCCTTCAAATTGTTCTCCGACTTTATTTAAATCAGGTCTATTGTACTCATAATCCTTGAACTTAATCATCAAAACCCCTCCTTGTATATAATCAATATAACATTACCATGTTATGGAGAAAAATACTATCTTTATAACAATTATTTTAAATATTTGTTAAACCAGTTTGTAATCTCCTCAAGTCTTCTAATTCTATGCTTTGGCTTACCTGATCTGCTTAGCTCATGGTTTTCTCCTCTAAACATACAAAGTCTAGATTCAACTCCATGATATTTTAATGAGGTGAACATTTGAATACCTTCTGAAAGCCAACAGCGATAATCCTCTTCAGAATGTATAAACAAAGTCGGTGTACTTACCTTGTCTGCATATTTCATTGGAGAATGGAACCATAGTTTTTCGTAATCAGACCAAGGTGTAGCTGCATTTTGATCATCTACAAAGTAATATCCGATATCAGTAGTAGCAAATTTTGAAGTCCAGTTTGATATGCTTCTCTGAGATGCTGCTGCCTTAAATCTATTTGTATGTCCTATAATCCAATTTGTCATGAATCCACCATAGGAGCCGCCAGTTACTCCAATTCGGTCTTTGTCTATGCATAGATATTGTTCTAATACTAAATCAGTAAATTTCATTAAATCATCATAGTCTATAGTACCATACTTACCACGAATATCTGCGAATTGGTTACCTCTGCCATCACTCCCTCTTGGATTGCAGAATAAAACTACATATCCTTCATTAGCCCAATATTGCATTTCATGGAAGAAAACCTCACCATAAGCTGTTTTAGGCCCACCGTGAATATCCAGTATTGCAGGATATTTCTCACCTTCCTTATAATCTACAGGCTTTAACACCCATCCTTCAATAGTAATATTATCTTCTACTACAAAAGATAATTTTTCAGGAGCTGACACTTTCTTTTCCTCTAATACCCAATCATTAAAATGTGTCAGCTGTATTTCTTGCTCTCCTTCTAAAGAGTATAGCTCTTGTAATTTAAGCCCTCTTAATCCTATGAAATGTATTTTACCATCTAATACTTCTAAACCGTCAATAGAACCTTTCCCAGCCGATAGCTTTTCAATATTTCCATTTAAATCTATTCTATTGATAAAAGAACTATCCCACTCAGTAGTCACAAAGTATAAATACTTGCCATCAATCTTCATGGATTGACTTCCGCCATACCTACAATCAGAGCCAACTGAATTCCAGATGCTAAACTCAAAATCACCCGATATTTTTTCAACATTTGAACCATCTAATTTCATTGTATAAAAGCTAGGATTTTCATTGAGGCCAAAGGATTTAGCTTCATGTCCTGTAAATATTATTTTATCTCCTAAAAAGCTTCCTGATGAGTATCTGAAAAGAGTTCCCATAGAAATATTTTTTAGACTGTTATTTTCTATATCCAAAATATAAATGTCTGATTTCATTTCCATCTTGTCAGTATATGTAGAGCCAATTATAAGAGCCTTTGTCCTTTCACGATTAAGCTTATAGCTGCCTACATCAGTATATTCATCAGTTATAGCAATAGCTTTGCCTTCTTTTATGTTATAAATATATAGCCTATTTCTTTTTTTATTTGTAAAGCCCTGACCATTTAGCCAAAAAGGAATCTCATCTAATACTTCATAGTCCTTGTTCTCTTTTACTTGCTTTAAAGCTTTTTCTTTTTCCTCATTGGTTAATTCATCTAGCTTAGGATAATTATGATCATATACTGCTGTTAACAACAGATGTTCTTCATCTAATATTTCTAGATTGGTAACATTAAGTGGAACTTCAAAAGCTTTATTTGCTTCTCCACCCTTTAGATTTATTTCATAATATGCGGTTAATTGTTCTCCTTTTTCTTTTCTCTCCCTATCCTTTTTATTTCGTATTGAAGGGAATAGCATAGTATTTTCATCTTTCCATACAAAGGACCTTTCTTCATCTAATGAAGTTAACTTAATAGATACTCCTTCTTTTAAATCATGAACATAGATGTTAGAAAGATATTTGTTTTCATCTACATCCATTTGGTGAAGCACAAAACCTAAATATTGTCCTGCTGGTGAAGCTTTGATACCAGACAAAAACTTATATTTAGTAAAATCATCAAGCCTTAAATTTTCCATAAAAACACCCCCGTCAATTATTTTGAGACCCTAAATATATTATACAAGCTTTTTTGAAGATTAGGAATAGTTAAAATAAAAAAAATAATATTCTACGAAGTGTCACCCATAAAACTAGGGAAAATCATAAAACTTACCTTCTTATTTTACTAATATTTGTATAAAAGGTTTAACTTTGTATATAATAAGCTTGAAAAAATAATGCATGGAATGGACATTAGTGAGCAATCAATAAAATCTACAGATTACAACATGAAAAATTGGCAAATAACCAATATTATTAATTTAATTACAATGCTGAACAAAATAAATCTTTTTAGTTTTATGATAAAATTGTTATTATGGAAAATATATGATAAAATAAAACTAAAGAATAGTAAGCATACATAAGGAGGAGATATTAATGAAGTTTAAATCATTGCTTTTATCTTTAGCTTTAGGTGCTGCTCTTTTATCAGGATGTACACCAAAACAAGAATCACAACAACAAGAGCCGCAGCAGCAAGAGCAACAAGGAAATCAAGCAGAGGTATCAACAACACCTTCAATAGTGAATAATGCAGATGCTTTCTTAAAAGCAGCAGGAAAGGAAGGTACTTGGATTATTGCAGTATTAGAAGATATAACTATTGATAAGGACATTGTATTAGAAGGAGATTTTACTAATAAAAATGAGACTGCACGTAAAATAGCTCTTTATGAACAAGATGATAACAGAAATGTAACTGCAAGATATACATTAACAGCACCAAAACTAATCGTTAAAAGCGAAAATGCTAGAATTCAAAGTGGTACTTTTGTAGGAGATGTTTATGTAGAAGCAAATGGTTTCCAATTAGTAGATGCTAAAATAGAAGGAAATTTATATTTTGCTAACGAAGAGTATAAGACTTCGGCTACTATAGACGAAGAAAGCTCCGTAACTGGTGTCACTGAAATCAAGTAATCTTAGTATAAGTCAAGGGGAATAGGCTTCATACTACAGAAAGCAAATTATAAAAACATGACCCCATTTAAAGCCATAGATTTATGTGTATATAAAATCTATGGCTTTATATATGTCATGCTGTCCATTGCTTTATTTCTTCCTTGGTTCCTAGAACAAAGTGCCCCCTTTCTATTTCGATGAATTCTCCTTTATCATAATCTATATTTGATTTATCATAATGAATTCTTTTTCTGGTTCTCTCTAAAATAGGATTCGTATGAGGTATAGCTGACAAAAGTGATTTAGTATATGGATGTGCAGCATTGTTATAAATAGCTTCTGCTGGTCCTAATTCCACCATTTTGCCTAAATGCATAACCCCTATTTTGTCACTAATATATTTTACCATGGAAAGATCATGGGCAATAAAAATGTACGTTAAGTTTCTTTCTTTTTGCAATTTTTTTAATAAATTTACAACCTGAGCTTGAATAGAAACGTCTAATGCACTTATTGCCTCATCTGCTATGACAAAGTCTGGATTAACAACTAGGGCTCTAGCAATTCCTATTCTTTGCCTTTGACCACCGCTAAATTCGTGGGGATATCTATGGGCATGTTCCCTAGACAATCCAACTGTTTCAAGAATGTCGTAGACCTTTTTCCTTCTTTCTTCCTTTGTTCTATAAAGCCCGTGAATGTCTAGTCCCTGTGCTACGATATCCAATACTGTTTTTCTAGGATTTAGAGAAGCCATAGGGTCCTGAAATATCATCTGCATCTTTGTTCTAAGGATTTTCTCAGTAGCTTTATCAATATTACCTGAGATTTTTTTTCCACAGAAATTCACTTCACCAGCAGTTGGATTATACAGTCTAATTATACTTCTGCCTGTCGTTGATTTACCTGAACCGCTTTCTCCTACAAGTCCAAAGGTTTCGCCTTTATAAACGGTAAAGGATACATCGTCTACAGCCTTCAGTACATTTTTTCTATCAAGTCTAAAGTACTGCTTTAAATTTTTCACATCTAGTATAGCTTCTTTATTAACAGACATTTGAAGGCACCTCCTTTTTCATATTTTCAATCCTCTGTTTTAAAATTCCAGGCATTTGAATTTTGGGTGCCTTTTCATGCAGAAGCCATGTTGCGGCATAATGTGTATCCGATACTTTAAAGAAAGGAGGTTCTTTTTCAAAATCAATTTTAAGTGCATAATCACTTCTCAGGGCAAAGGCATCTCCTTTAGGCGGATAAAGCATATTAGGTGGTGCTCCTGGAATTGCATATAATTCTTTTTGCTGATTTTCCATGTTAGGCACAGAAGCCAATAGTCCCCATGTATATGGATGGCGTGGATCAAAAAATATTTCTTCTGAAGTCCCATATTCTACAATCTTTCCAGCATACATTATAGCCACTCTATCGGCTATGTTAGCAACTACGCCTAAATCATGTGTAATAAATATTATAGATAATCCAATTTTACTTTGTAATTCCTTTATTAAGTCTAATATCTGTGCCTGTATAGTAACATCAAGAGCAGTAGTTGGCTCGTCTGCAATCAATATCTTTGGATTACATGCAAGAGCTATAGCTATTACAATTCTTTGTCTCATACCACCACTTAATTGATGTGGATATTGCTTATATCTTTTTTCAGGCTCAGTTATACCAACAAGCTTAATTAACTCTATCGCTTTTTTCTTAGCTTCCGGTTTACTCATTCTCTGATGCTCCACTATACTTTCAGTAATCTGGTACCCTACAGTCATTGTTGGGTTTAATGATGTCATTGGATCTTGAAATATCATGGCTATTTCTTTGCCTCTTATTGAGGTCATTTCACTTTTTGAAAATTTAGTTAAATCCTTATCTTTATATAGTACTTCTCCACTGTCAATTACACCATTTTTTGCAAGGATGCCCATTAGCACCTTAGTTGTTACTGATTTACCCGAACCACTTTCACCTACAATTGCCAAGGTTTCCCCTTTGTATAGATCAAAGCTAACTCCCCGAATAGCTTTAATATCACCAGTATGGGTTTTAAAGGATACATGTAAATCTTTGACTTCTAATATTTTTTCCTTCATATTTTCACTCTCTTTCCTTAATTTACCTTCATCTTTGGATCTAATGCATCTCTTAAGCCATCGGCTAATAGATTGAAGCTTAGCATTAATACTCCTAAAACAATAACCGGTGCCACTATAATATGAGGGTATACTAAAATAGATTTGTATCCATCACTAATCAATACTCCTAATGAAGCCATAGGCGGCTGTAATCCTAATCCAATAAAAGCTAAAAATGATTCATAAAAAATAGAGCTGGGAATAGAAAACATACTCATTACAATAACCTGACCAAAAATATTCGGAAATAAATCCTTTCTAATTATTTGCATACTACTTGAGCCTAATGTCCTTGATGCTAAAATGAAATCTAATTCTTTTAGCTTTAATACTTGAGAACGTACAACTCTACTCATTCCTATCCATCCTGTTATGACTAATGCCAAAGAAATTGACAATATCCCTGGATTTAAAACCATGACAAACAGTGTAACTACTACAAGATTTGGAATACCACTTAGTATTTCAATAGCTCTTTGCATAACTATGTCTACACGCCCGCCTATATAGCCTGATATAAGTCCATAGCTCATACCTATGACCATATCTATTACTAATGCAAGAATAGCAATATACAATGATACTTGAGTACCAACCCATACCCTCGTCCAGATATCTCTGCCCAAATTGTCAGTACCAAACCAATAATATACATCATCAAATCCATTTTCTTTATAGACATTTACCCCATTAATCTCTCCATCAAATATGCCTAATTTCTCTATTACAGGTATTCTAGGCGGAAGATTCATATGCTCTGTCTTTATACTTTTATAGGTATGAGGATTCATTTGAGGTCCCACAAATGCCATAAAGATGATTATTGATATCAAAATAAGTCCTACTAATGCACCCTTATTTTGACTGAATCTTAAGGTTACGTCCTTCCAAAAGCTTACGCCTTCATAGACTACGTCAGTTTGAAGCTTTTCATCTTTTAATACTCTTTCAAAGGAGCTGCTATTAAAATATGTTCTTATATTTTCCATTAGTTTACCTCCTTTGCCACACGAATTCTAGGATCAATTATCCCATATAATACATCAATTATTAGCATCATTAAAATATAAAACACACTATAGAAAAATGCTATTGAAATCACTACATTAAAGTCATTTACACCTATTGCAGTAACTAATAAATCTCCAATCCCAGGTATACCAAATATCCTCTCAGTAACTAGAGAGCCTGTCATTAGGCTTACAGTTATAGGCCCTAAAACTGTTATTACTGGTATAAGTGCATTTCTTATGGAATGTTTTATAATGACTTTTTTTGCTTTCAATCCTTTAGCCTCTGCCAGCAGGATATATTCTGTTTCTAAAACCTCTACAAGCTCTGTTCTCATAAATCTAGCAACTGTTGCTATGACAAACATAGATAATGCAATGGTTGGCAGAATACTTGATTCAAAAGATCTGTAAATATCATAGGTAAAAGGAAATAGCTTCAGCTTGTAGCCCAAGAAATAACTTAATCCCAATGCAAATACGTAAGATGGCACCGATATACCAATTACAGCAAATATAGTAGTGAGAGTATCTAGCCTTGAATTTTTCTTAACTGCGGCTACTATTCCAAATACCAGTCCAACAAATGAGCCTAGTATAAGCGACTGTATTCCAAGTCTAATGGATATGGATAATCTATTCTTCAACAATTCAGAAACGGGAGCATCCTTCTGTATTGCATATGAATTTCCAAAGTCGCCCTTCAATATTACATTTTTCATATATGCAATATATCTTATATATAATGGCTTATCTAGATTATATTTTTTATATAAAAGAGTACGCTGATCCGGACTTAATTTTTCATCATTAAATGGGGAGCCAGGCATAAACTCTAGTAAAACAAATAGTAATGTTAGAATAATAAATAATGTAATTGCAGAAATAATCAATCTTTTCTGAATGTATTTAAGCATATTAATCAACTCCTTTCCGAGTTTCATCTAACAGTAAAAAATAATTATAGCTATTTATTACGACCTGCCATCTAGAGAAAAGCTTCCTCTAAACAGCAGGTCTAAAACAAAACTCCTATTCCCCAATTTCTACGTTTTTATAAATAAATGTCGTTCCAACAGTATGATCTTCTATTCCTTTTACCTTAGGGTTAATCAATAAAGCAGAGCCACTTTGGAATATAGGCACTATGGCAGCATCCTGCTCTAATAATATTTTTTCTGCCTGCTTCATAGCCTCCCATCTTCCCTCTGGGTTTCCAGCCAATTCTCCACGGCTGGAGTCGTTAACAAGCTTGTCATATTCCTTACTTACATATTTAGGGGTATTTTGACCTCCATCACTTAAGAATAGCTCCAAATAAGTCAATGGATCAGCATAGTCAGGACCCCAACGAGTAATACCAGCTTCAAAGCTTCCTTCACGCATTAATTCTAGACGATTCTTCTTTGGCTGTGCTTTCAGTTTAACAGTTAATCCTGGTAAATTAGTTTCAAGCTCTGCTTGTATGAATTCTGACATCTTTTTAACTGTTTCTGAATCATCAAATAGCAGTTCAATTTCGAAATTATCTTTTCCCAACTCTGATTTAGCTTTATTCCAATATTCTAACGCTAAGGCTTTATCATATTTAGAATAGGTACCTGCAGTTTCACGGAAGTCTTTTCCGTCAGGTCCTGTTGACAACCCATTAGGAACAAGAAAATCTGCTGCTATGGAACCATCATTAAGAATTTTGTTAGCAATATGCTCTTTATTGATTGCATAGCTAAATGCCTTACGTGCATTAATATTTTTAAATATTTCTGTATTATGGTAAAGCGACATATACCATGTAAATCCACCGCTTATTTGATTAAAGCTTGGCTGGGATTTATATTTGTCTACTAGCTCAGATGATAGCTTCACCACATCTAATTCATTTGACTCAAATTTTAGTGCTGCAGTCTGGCTATCTTTTATAATACGGAAATCCAGTCCGTCAATCTTTACATTTTTAGCATCATAGTAATCTGGATTTTTATCAAGCTTATATCCATATCCTTTATTCCATTCAACCATTTTATAGGGCCCATTAGCTAATAGATTTTCTGGCTCAAGGGCATATTTCTCACCTTTTTCAGTTACAAATTTTTCATTTAGTGGATAGAATGGTGCAAAGGTAGTAAGGGATCTAAAATATGGTGTTGGTCTCTCTAAGGTTACTTTTAAAGTATGCTCATCTATAGCTTCTACTCCTAAATCTTCCTTCAGAAGTTCTCCTGCTGTGACTTTAGCAGCGTTCTTTACACCTGCTACATCCATAATAAAGTTATACTCACTTGCAGTATTAGGATCTGCTAATCTTCTCCAACTATATACAAAATCATTAGCTGTTACAGGATCTCCATTTGACCATTTTGCATCTTCTCTAAGCTTAAAGGTATAAGTCAATCCATCATCGCTTACCTCATCTGACAAAGCAATAGCCGGGATTATATTTCCACCTTTATCTATAGTGTATAGTCCTTCAATTGTTGCAGCTATTGATTCGAAGGATAGTTCATCTGTAGCAACATGTTGATCCATAGATACTATGTCAACATCCTTTGCTATCCTTAAGTATTTGTTACTGTTTGCTGAAGTAGTGCCTTGTCCACATCCAGATAAAGCTAAAGATGATACTAGTACTAATGCTAATAAAATAATTAATAATTTCTTTGATTTCTTCATATTAATTTAGAGCCTCCTTTGTTTATTATTGATTTCCTCTAGAATTTTTTTATTATTGTTATTATATATACCGAGCAATTGACTGTCAATAGTAAATTTTCTGAATTCTGCATGATACCGTTTTCTTATTTTCATATCGTGTTTTATCTTAGTTATATCCCTACTTGTTAATTTATGCCAAACTTAGTATGGCAAAGGTTTTCCTTTGTTTAGATTTATCAATCTGTTATTTAGTATATTGAAATTAATGCAATTTTCAAAAGTCAAACTTGCATGTATTTCTTTTTCAGAAAAAATGACCTAGGCAATATACCTAAGTCATTTCTAATTTTTATTTATTCTTCATTCTATACTCTGCAATTAAAAGATCTACCATTCTGCCGTAGCTTTTTACTCCATCTTTTTGATTGTTAGATTTTAAATATGCATTATTCATTTTATTAGAAGCCTTTTCTATAGGACCCTCGTATTGTGCCCAATGTCTGTTTATATTAATTAAGTCCTCTTTTACACCATTGCTATATTTTTTACTTAATTCATTAAATTGTTCCTTATCATTGCTGTAGAGAACATTCATAGAGTGAGTTAAAGCTAATATATATCCAGAGTATTGAAAATCTAAATCTGGATGCAGCTTACAGGTTATATAGGCTATATAATTTGCTTCATCCTCCCGTGCAAAGCCCCTTTGATGTGCCATTTCATGTGTAACTGTTGAGGGAAGTGAAATCATAGGAGTGTCTATATTTACATTTGCCTCTCCAGTAAAGGGAAAATAAATACCTGTTATCCCCATATAAGACATGGCCTTAGAAAGTAAAACTCCCTTAGGCCTTCCATAGCTTCCTCCTAATTCTGGATAGATGGCTTTAGTCACTTCGTACCCTTTATAGGCGTTTTTTAGTATGTATTTATAGTCATTTTCAATGGACTTACTATCTTTACTCAAATCAATTTTCCTTCTCAATTCATTGGTTTTTATAATTAAGTCGTCGCATAAGGCCACTAGCTCATGTATAGTTGCTGGTCTTGCATCGATATTGGCTATTTTTGAAAATGGCAGACGATAATAGTTTAATCCCCATAAAATATTAAATAAAAAATATACAATGCTGAGCGCTACAAGTACATTCCTAACATATATGATTACTTTCTTATATCCCATCCTTCTAGTCACGGCTTTATATAGAATCCATATTATAGACACAATTATGAACAATAAGCTAAATATGACCAGCACCTCGCCTAATGAAAAAGGAAGGATACCAGTTGTTATGCTGATAGTAGCTCCTATGTATTTATATATTCCACTTGAATATAACTTTTCAACTAGATTAGGATTTCTTTGTGATATAAAAACTAAAATGAATCCCAAAGGTAGCAGTATTAAAAACCATATACTATTAATTTTTATTTTTGCTTTCAAAGCAAAACGCCTCCTCTTCATATGAAGTCAAAGAATATGAATTTTTCCATCTGAAGTAAATCTTAGCTTATCATAATAAAATCATCTAAATACTGTTTTATATATTTAGCTATATTTTACGTCAAATATAAAATACTATCAATAATTCAGTTTTTATATAATAGGATCAATTCTTAAAAGATTTATGAAATGAAGAATATAGAATCATTGAGAATAGTTTATTAACAGCTAGAAAGCAATAAGGTATGCAAGATTGATAGATTTGCATACCTTATTGCTTTAGTGGTTCTTCGATTAATGTATGTAAGTATTTTATTGAGGCTGATTGTATTGAGGTTCCTCGCTCTTAACAAAATTCACTCTGTTTTGCAGCATCTGTGCCATATTTTCAGCATTTGTAGATAACATATTGAACATTTGCTTTGCATTTTTATCATCTGTATCCAAAGAAAAAGTCTTTAAATCTGCTGCCAAACCTTTTGCACTTGCTAATGCCTGCTCTAGTTTATTTATTGTGGTCATTATCTTCTCTCCTTTAATTATTTACAAATTTAGTATTTACATATTTCATAAAAATATTAAGATATGTATTTTTAATACTTTATCCAAAAAAATCAAAAAGGAGAAGAAGCTCCTATTAATTTTTATCTGCCGATGCAAGACCAAAGAAACTGCCTATAATCCCCAAAATAATGCTAACAGATAATATCATTATAATGTTACCTTTGATTAAATTATCCAGAGCTGGAAGCGGAATAAAAGGTAATGGCCCTGCTGTCTGAATATAAATATACTTAAGTCCAAGAATCCCCATTGCCACTGCAAATATGGCAGCTATTAATGTTAAAAATAGTCCCTCTAGAAAAAATGGAAGTACTATGAAAGATTCTGGTGCCCCCAGAAGTCTCAATGTATTAATCTGTTCCTTGTTACTATATATACCTTGTCTAATAATATGTGATGTTATGACTAATGTGGATATACCAACTGCTGAAACTATTAAAATCCCCAGTACTCTTACTATGTTTGAAATACTTCTAAGCCTATTTAAGACACTTTGATTGTCCTTAATATAATCAACATCACTTATTCTCTCTATTTTTTCAACTATTGAGTCCATTTCATCTAACTCAATTTTAACTTCAATAAAAGCACTAAAAGGATTATGGTCAAAGAATTTCAAGATGCCTGAGTTCTCGCCCATAATCTCCATCATTCTATCATAGGCTTTCTCCTTATCAATAATCCTTGCTTCTCGAACACCATCAATGGCCTCTATTTGGTTTATGGTGTCATGAATCTGAGTATCCTCTAATTTTTCATCGTAATAGACATTAATCTCTGCTTCTTCTTTAATTAGCTCAACCATTTGACTGCTTATCCACACACCCGAAACCACCATTGAAAGCATAAAAAATATAAATCCCATACTAAGAATAGAAAAAATGTTGGAAAGAAAATCTAGTATTAAAATAGTTTTTGTTTCCTTTAAAAAATATCCGATATTTTTAAAAATGCTCTTCATAGCCTAACCTTCCCCATTGTATATTTCCTTTGTCAATTTGAATCATCATATCTCCATCCATATTTTCAATTAAATGAGTAGCATGAGTAGTAATAATTACTGTAGTATCCTTATCCTTAAATGAGGTTAAAAGCTGTAAAATATTTACTGCATTATCTTTATCTAGATTACCTGTAGGCTCATCTGCAATAATTAGCTTAGGCTTTCTAGCCACCGCCCTTGCTATTGCTACCCTCTGACGCTCTCCCCAAGAAAGATTATCTACTGATGAATTTGTTTTATGAGATAATCCCACTCTATAGATGGCATCATTGGCATATGTCATCATTTGCTGCTTATTGAAGCTTAAAAATCTCATGCCTAAAAGGACATTTTCAATTACTGTTCTACCTTGAAGCAGCCTAAAGTCTTGAAAAATAGGCCCCATAGCCCTTCTCATTCTCCTAATCTCATAACTTTTATCCTTCATTATAGGTTGACCTAAAACGCTTAAGCTTCCAGATGTGGGATACTCCATTCCCATTAAGAGCTTTAGAAGACTTGTTTTGCCTGAACCACTGGGACCAGTAATAAATACTACTTCACCAGTGGCTATATGTATATGAATATTCTGTAGTGCCAATGTTCCATCAGCATATATTAAACATAAGTCTTTTGCCTCAATCATAAAAGTTGTCCCCCTAAATATTATTAAAAAAACACAGGAGTAATCTGTAGTTCTATATTATCATCATTTATCTTTATAGATTTTAATTTATTCTTACCTAATACCTGTTCCAAGTCAAGTTCCATATAACCATCACTAAATAGATCTTCTATAGTAGCTTTCTCAAGTGGCATTCCGAAAAAGCTGCCTTCATCTACTTCAAAAATAAGTTTTTTTCCATCTACAATTGCAAAGTCTCCCACCAAGTGGAGATTTTCATCAGGCATGATAAGCTCTAATTTATCAGAAGAAAATTCAAGTTCTAATTTCGTAGGGAAGGATTGCTCTGCAATAATCTCCTTAAAAGTCTTTTCTTCTATTATTCCTTTAACACTCAAAATAGAAAATTCTATCTTTATAGCGTCTGGTGGGATACTACTGTCATGAAGCATATTTGAAAATACGCTGACAGTCTCAGCAAACAATGGTTTCAGCTGCGACCAGTATTGATCTATTTTAATTAAATATTCCTCATACTTTGTCCTTTCCCCTTCTAAAGAAGTCAGCTGAACTTCAAGCTCCTCCTTTAAAGCAACACTCTTTTCAAGGGTTTCCTCCAGCTCTTCCTGCTGTTTTTGGGCAAGTATAAGCTTATTAGTTATTCTGTTTTTTTCCGTATCTAATTTAGCTTTACTTTCCTGTAAAGATTCTAAAAGTCTATTGGTGTTTCTTGTTATATCTCCTAAAGCGTTAAGTCTTTGCAATAAAATCTTTAGGTTGTCTGAGCTCAGAATGAGCTCAATGAAAGAGCCTGGTCCGCTTCTTTGATAGTTTTTTAGGACATTTTCCATTATACTAAGATTTTCCTCATAGGAAAGTGTCTCAGCTTCAATCAAATTTTCTATTTTTTTCACTTCTTCATTGAGGCTTTCTATTTCCTTTAGAATCTGGCCTTTCTTTCTGTCCATTTCCTCTATATCCTGTGATAGAAGAAAAAGCTTTTCAAGCACTTCCTTCTCCTCTTCAGAGACACCAGTCAGACTTTCATGAATCTCTGATAAGGATTTGTCTTTATTAGGCTCATCTGGAGCTGCTGCTACAATACTAGTAATAAAAAGTCCAGCTATCATACTGAAAATCAAACCCAAATACATTAGCTTCCTCATTTATCTTCCCCCAACAATATAACCAGCTTACTTCTTATCTCATATAATATTATTCTACATTAGGATTAAGTTTCCTTCCAAATAAAAAAATAGCACATAGTTCATCATTAATTGATGTACTATGTGCTATTTTTTCTCTGTTCTTATTTAGGATTGTACATGCCTTTACTTTGCATGTAGTTAAAGATTTGTTCCCCATGCTGCTGCTCTTCTTTTTGAATATGATTTAAGGCTTGGCGAATACTTGGGTCTCTAAACTCAAATATTGCTGTATTGTATACTCCAGAAACATACTTCTCTGTTGATAGAAGGTCTGTACATAAGTCAGCATCCTGTTGATTTGTCATTCCTGTTTGTCCTGATGACGACATGCTTTGCATACTTGAATTTTGTTGACCCTGTTGTTGGCCTTGCTGACCTTGTTTTTGGCCTTGCTGTTGCCCTTGTTGCTGACCCATACTAGGAGTTTGCCCACTAAGTATCTGATTGATAGTATTTAGATGCTGCTGCTCTTGCTGAGCTAGTTGTTGGCATAACTGCTTTAGCTGTGGACACTGAGTTTGTTGTGCATAGTTATTGTACTTTTTAACACATAATTCTTCTTGACTTTTTTGGTCTTCTAATAGATATTTTTCTTTTTGAGTTAATTGTGACATAATAACACCTCCTGTATATAGAATTTACAATAAGGGAAAAAATATTCAAAATAAAAGCATATAGAATAATAAAATCTGCTGAAAATAAAAAACTCAGTTCATAAAGGATTTTCTCCTCTGAACTGAGTCTTATTTTATAAGCTTATACCTTCTAATTTTTCTGTAAGCTCTATAATTTCATCTATTATATTTCCTATATGCTCTATAGTATTTAACAGCGGCTTCTCTGTCGTTATATCTACTCCTGCCATTTTAGCAAGCTCTACTGGTGTCTTAGTTCCTCCTGCCTTTAGTACTTCCTTCCAATCATCTAGCGCAGACTGTCCTTCATTTAAAATTCTTTTGCTTACTTCAGTAGCAATAGTTAATCCAGCACTATATGTATATGGATATAATCCCATATAATAATGAGGCTGTCTCATCCAAGTAAGCTCTGCTCCATCTATTATGTTTACAGTATCTCCCCAGAATTTCTCTAGCACAGTTTTCTTTAATGCACTAAGCCTTGATGCCTGTACACTTCCGCCCTCATCAATAATCTTATATACTTCTCTCTGATAAGCAGCTTCCAATAAATGAGTTACAAAATTATGATAGTAGGTACGGCTAATCATAGAGGATAATACCCATCTCTTAAATCTTAAATCCTCACTATTCTTCATTAAATAGTTTGCCATAAGCATTTCATTCATAGTAGATGGTGATTCTATAAAATATTGAGATGGCCTAGTATCAAATATATTTTGGCTTTGATGAGCCAAATAAAAATGTCCAGCATGGCCAAGCTCATGAGCTAATACAAATACTTCTCTCATTCTTTCAGTCCATGAAATCAGTATGAATGGATGACTTCCATAAGGACTTGAGCAAAAAGCGCCTGTAGATTTTCCCTTGTTTTGAACAAAGTCTATCCATCTCTCATTATAGGCTCTTTTAACCATATCTAAATAGTCTTGGCCTAATACAGATAATGCTTCCTCTACATACTTTTTAGATTCTTCTACTGATATTGCAGGTTCAAAATCAGGGTCTACTACTAGCTTTAAATCAGCAAAAGTCATTTCATCAATATTGTGAATTTTCCGAAGCAGCTTCACATACCTTCTCATATGAGGAGCTAGTTTTTCCATGATTAAATCTATTTGTCTATTATATAATTCTCTATCTACCTTCTGATGGAATAACAAGCTATCTATTACTGAATCAAAGCCTCTAAGAGTCGCCATAGTCTTTTCTTTTTGAACCTGAACTTGGTATGCAGCTGCTACGGTATGCTGATATTCTTTAAGTTTATTCGAAAAAGCTTTAAATGCTGTTCTTCTTATTTCATGATTGTTTTCAAATTCCCATTCATTTTCAAATAATACAAAGCTTAGAGGATATTCTTTCCCATCTGCAGTAAATGTTCCAAAATCCATATCTGCAAGCTTCGCTCTATTGTATATGCTATATGGAGAATTCAATGTCCCAGATAGAGCAGATAATACTCTTTCAGCCTCAGGGTGAAGTGCGTGCCTTTTAGCTTCCACTATATCCTTTAAATATCCGCTATTTTCTATAGATTGTTCTATGGCTTCATTAATAATATCTTCACTAGCTTCTATAATCTCGCTTTTTACAAAGCTTAATCTACTGTTAAGATTAGAAAAAATATTTGATAGCTTCATCTGTCTAGCTTGATTTTCAGTATTTGTTTGGTCAACTGCCACTGATAAATATGCATATGTACTAGTTAGATTAATTACCTGTACTGCTTTTTTCATTTTATCCAGGCATTCATTAATCACAGTAGCTGAATTCAATCTGCCCTTATACTTTCCTTCAATTTCCTCTGTAAGCTCTTGTGCCTCATTTACAGCAGAATTAAATTCCCCTTCAGTTTTAAATATTGCAGATAAGTCCCATGTAAGTAATTGATCCACATCTTTTCTTGCCTTTAACTCTTTGCTCAAAGCACTACCCCCTTTTAATTTTTACTCTCTAAAACAAATTATATTACGGGAGGCGAAATATTTCAACAGCATAAGCATAAAAAATCTCCCTCTATCTTTTAGCTGCTGATATAAGGATATCTTCTATACAACAAAATGTTATTATACTGCTTTAACTCTTATGTTCTCTAACTACAGCCTCATAAGCGGGATTAACAGTTTCTCCTCCAAAAAAATCAAAAGCAGTAACAAGTATTTTCATATAATCTCTCACTCCTATCTTCCCATTATATACATTATTATTATCTGAAATATAAGCGCAACTGGTATTTGTTTTTTTATAACTCCATAGCGATCCTTCATCTCCAAAACTGCTACGGGAACCACATTATAATTTGCAGCCATTGGAGTCATAAGCGTTCCACAAAAGCCTGATGTCAGTCCAAGTATTCCAATTACATTTTGATTTAACCCAAGCTTAATAACAAAAGGTATGCCAATAAGATCAAATTTAAATGCAAATCCAATAATAACTATTATGATACCAATTAATTTAATCATTATCCCCTCCTCATATGATTTATTGCCTACTTCATATTTCTAGACACAAAGCTTTATACTAAAAATTAAACATTTTTTAAAAAGTTCCTTCTAATATTGACAGATAATTTTATCTATTACCATAGTTAATAGCAATTGCTTGATAATTAATTAATAAATATCGTTTAATTAATTCCTCATTTTCCCAATTATCATGAATTGATAGTTATTTATCTATCAATTTAATTCTTTTTCTTACATTGAAAGCATGTATAGTTTTAAGAGAAAAATAAGCTATTATATGTAATTTAAATAGATTTCTGGATTATATTTTTTATTTATTATTTTACTTAACAGGCATATATCCTTAATTCTTCAAGTTTTATAAGCTATATGTTTTGCAAAAAAGTTTTGAATGTAATTTTAATTTTATGTACAAAATACTTTGTTAATTTATGAACAATATGAATTAAATGCTTTACTTATGACCTTTATTCACGGAAATCGTTTATCTATAAACAATTATGCTATAATCATTATGTAAAACATTTAATTAATAAGTGGAGGTAATAACATGAAAAAAACAATCTCAATTTTCTTAGTACTTATTTTAATGGCAACTATGCTAATCGGTTGTTCACCAAAAGAACCTGCTAACAATACACCTAAAGATAACACTCCTGCATCAGGAGATAACTCATCTCAAGATAATTCAACACCAGCAGATGAGACAGACATAGTTAAGATAGGGCTTGGACATATTACATCGATAGATAAATCTAAGGATCTAGATGGAGAAACTCTTCCACTTGGTCAAGTTGATACAGTAATGGCTGCTGTTGCATTTGACAAAGACGGTAAAGTTGTTAAAATAACTATTGATACCGCTCAAACAAAAGTAGAATTTGACAAAGATCTTCAAGTTATTTCTGACTTTGCTGCAGAAAATAAAACTAAAGTTGAATTAGGACCAGAATATGGAATGGTCAAGAATTCGAAGATTGGTAAAGAATGGTTCGAACAAGCAGCTGAGCTTGAGAAATGGATGATTGGTAAAACTGTAGATGAAATCAAGGCTATGAAGCTTAACGAATTAAGACCAGATGAAGCAGAATTAACATCATCTGTTACCGTAACTGTTGATGGCTATATCGCAGCTGTTGAAGAAGCATACAATAATGCAATAGATACTAATTCAGGAGCAGTAACACTAGGTCTTGGACATGATATATCTATAAGTAAATCAAAAGGATATGCAAACGTAGATGGCCAAGAAACATTACCAGCAGCAGAGGTTAATACAACTATGGCTGCTACAGCATTTGACAAAGATGGTAAAGTAGTTGCTACTATAATCGATACTGCACAAACAAAAGTTCAATTTGATAAAGATGGTAAATTAACTACTGATAAAGCAGGTGTATTCAAAACTAAAGTTGAACTAGGACCAGAATATGGAATGATTAAGAATTCTAAGGTTGGCAAGGAATGGTTCGAGCAAATAGCTGAACTTGAAAAATGGATGGTTGGTAAAACAGCAAATGAAATCAAAGCTATAAAGCTTAAAGAATCAAGACCAGATGAAGCAGAATTAACATCATCTGTTACCGTAACTGTTGATGGCTATATCTCATCTGTTGTAGAATCTTATGCAAACGCAAAATAAATAATAGAATAAGATTAAACTTTACAAACTCCTCCAAACATTTTGGAGGAGTTTTGCTTAGATACACAAATTAGAATATTGCTATGTAAATATAATTTTGATATTATTAACAAGGGTGATATTATGAGAAGAATAATTATAGGATTTTTAGTTTTATTATTAGTTGCCTCTGTTGTTAGTGGTTGTCAGAAAGTAGATAAAAACCCTTACCAAAAATATAGTGAAAGTTTTTTTGATACCTTTGATACTTTAACACAAGTCGTAGGTTATACCAAAAATGAAGAGGAATTTGATTCTTATGTAGATAAAATTCACAAAAGGTTTCGAGAGCTTCATAATCTGTATGATATATATGACAGCTATGAGGGAATAAACAATATTAAAACTATTAATGACAATGCAGGTATAAAGCCAGTTAAAGTAGACAAGGAGATAATAGATCTTATTCTTTTTTCTAAGGATTGGTATAAGCGTACAGATGGGAAGACAAATATAGCCATGGGGCCTGTTCTTCGTATATGGAGCCGCTACCGAGAAGAAGCAGAATACGACCCTGAAAATGCTAAAATACCTCCTATGGAGGAACTATTGGAAGCCAATAATTACACAGACATAGATAAAGTAATAATTGATACAGAAAAAAGTACAGTATATCTAGAAGATAAAAAAATGAATCTAGACGTAGGAGCCGTTGCAAAAGGCTTCGCTACAGAAATTGTTGCAAAGGAAATTATGGCTGAGGGCTTTGAATCTGGAATGATAAGTGCAGGAGGAAATGTACGTGTCTTAGGAAAGCCTCTTGATGGCATTCGTGAACGCTGGGGGATAGGAATACAAGACCCTAAGAAGTTTATTTTTTCTGATGACTCAGAATTACTAGACACTATTTTTATCAATAACTCTTCCGTAGTAACTAGTGGTGATTATCAAAGATATTATGTTGTTGATGATAAAATTATCCATCACTTAATTGACTCTCAAACTCTTATGCCGGGAGAATATTTCCGCTCTGTTACAGTAGTCACAGAGGATTCTGGATTAGCAGATTTTTTGTCTACTACAGTATTTCTAATGCCCTATGAAAAAGGTCGCAAATTAGTAGATAGCCTTGATGGAGTAGAAGCCATATGGGTTACAAAGGATGGAACTGTAGAAGCTACTGAAGGAATGAAAAAAATTATGAAAAGTAATGGTGCCTCCGGTGCCAATCCTAATTAAAGAAAATAGATAGTGGAATATTCCATTATCTATTTTTTGTTTCTTATCTTGATTCTATATTGTTTTTCAAATATATATTCAAAATATGTCATGCTCCATATTCATCATATTATTTGCTCCTCAAACATAATATTTTTATATGACAATTTTCTAACACTTGTAAATATGAGATTTGAATAAAAGATAAAAATGAAAAGCGTTTAATTATTTGCTATAGATTTTATCTATAGTTATTTAATGTAATATTATATTTATCTATAATATGGTCAAACTACTAATAAGGAGGTGATATCATGTCATTTTCTGCTGGCCAAGAATACATCATTATCAACCGTAATACTGGCGAAGTAAACTTCTGAATACCTGACGAAAAAGGCTTTTTCTCAAAGTGAACTGAAAAGCCATCTGCAGTTGGCAGATAATAAAACCTGAAACAAGGCATTATACTAAGAAAATGGCTATTGGAATATTTTAATAGCCATTTTTGTTTTTTTGCTAAGTCTAACTAAGGACACAATTGCCATATAAACAATACTATATAATATATCCCCTATTATCATAAAAAAAGGAGATGTTTATATGGAGGATTTAAGCTTAATACAAAAGACGGCTATGACATTTATTAAAGAATTCATTTCAGGCATTAATAGCATGTCAAGCAATGAAAGCCTATCAGTTAATAATGTACAGCTATCTTATTCTGCTTTGAAATGGATATTGGAATCTAGAAGTACAATTGAAATTCCAGAAGATCAACTTGATGAAGTATTAGATAAAACTGCAATATTACTGGCAGTTATATATAAGGATAAGGAAAATCTACCTACAATAGCAGATTTAATATTTGAAAGACACAGAAAATGCTGCTTTAATCACGACTTAATATGGGCTTTTTTTGAATCATGTGACATCAATAGTCTATATTTAATAGCAAATAAGCTATTATCTGCAGAACCAAAGGATGTAACGATGGCTCGTGAGCTCTTAGACTTTATACCTGAAATGAATAGTGCTGAATTTTTAAGTAACGAACAGCTATATTCATATTTTGTTAATTGGTTTGAGGAGAATAGTTTGTTTTTGCATTATACTGGTGAAAGCTATAACCTGACAAGTAATCCCATTCCTTATGAGGTAATATTAGAAGCTAAATATCTATGTAAACCTGTATCTGTCAATACAGGTCATTTCATGCAAAACTTAACTAATAAAGAACATATGCTGCTAAGTGAATTTAACAAGCTTGACTACAATACACAAAATCTTCTCTCACAATTTTCATACAGAATGCACCATATGAATAAGAACTGGTGGAATATATGGATAACCTATCCAATCCCCTATCAAATCATGTATGCAAATACTGGGATAGGAGGGACACAATGATTAGGATTTCAGGACGTCCAGTTACTCCCGAAAATATTAGTAATCAATATTCATTAAACAGTATTCAAAGAGATATAATCACCACAATGAGTTCCAGCAACGGAATATACGATTATGAATCCTTGAGTCAGCTTAAATTTGAACTGGATTTACGTATGAGTATAATTAATGCTGCTAGACAGCTCAATAATAGCAATTTCTCATTTAGAGTATTCAAAAAATCCTTTTGTAATACAGATTATTGGACTCGTACCAATGAAGGTGGTTTTCTGTTAAAAAGCAATGTGAAGCCTAGTGATGCAATAAATGATATATTTGTAAATGGACGTAAATATGGCACAGAATGTGCTACAGCAATGGTCATAATCTTTTATAAGGCAGTACTGGATTCATACCCCGAAGAACTTTTTAATACAATGTTTTCAAGTATACATCTAATGAATTGGCACTATATTAACAAAAACCTTGATATTGGCTATTATTCTGATGAAGTTGATTACTTTCCCGGAGACTGTAGATATTTTAAAAATCCTGATGTAAATCCTCTAACTCCAGAATGGCAAGGCGAAAATACTATTGATTTAGGCGATGGAACCTATTATGGTCATGGAATAGGAATATCTTCTGCAAATGGAATAATCAGGGCTCTAAATAGAAATAGAAAAGTAGGTGCAACAAGATCTGCTTATTTGATGGATTCGGCAACTCGTCCAGGTTTTAAATATCTGTATTCTAGGTATTATAGCTTCACACATTCTACGAATTGAATTTCTCCACTTCCACTATATTATAAAACTAATATAAAAAGCTTGCCTGAGTTCTATAAGCTCATGCAAGCTTTTTAAAAATCAAACAATGAAAGCTGCTCTAGCTTTAAGGTTTCTAGATTTGATGCCGTTAGACCTATTAGCCTAATATCTTGATCTATTTCTATTTCATATAATAGATTGGCAGCAACTTCAAAAATATCATCAAAGCTATTAATGTAGTTATTTAAAGTCTTGCTCTTAGTTCGAGTTCTAAAGCTTATATCTTTAATCTTTAAGGTTATGGTCTTAGCTTGCAGATTTTTCATTTCTAAAGAAGATTCTAAATCAATGGAAAAATTCCGCAAAAAATCTTTTAAAACTTCTTTATCCTTTGTATAATCAGAGAAGGTGCTTTCTGTCCCTATAGATTTTCTTTCACGAGTTATATTGATTTTTCTAGAATCTATACCACGAATCCTATTATATATCTCACTGCCAGCCTTTCCAAAAAATTCTATTAAAAATTCCTCTGATAGCCTCATTAAATCTTCAACTGTATAGATGCCTATATTGTTTAGCTTTTTAGTAGATTTTGCCCCTATTCCATATACAGATTTAACAGGAAGCGGAAGCAAAATATCTGGTATCATATCCTCTGTTATTATCTTCATCCCATTAGGCTTATTCCAGTCAGATGCAAGCTTAGCTAAAAATTTGTTATACGAAATACCTATAGATATAGTTAATCCAGTAGATTCCATTACCTTCCATTTTATTTCCTCGGCAATTTTTATAGGATTAGTATTGATATTTGATACATCTATGTATGCCTCATCAATGGATAAAGGCTCTACTAAATCGGTAACCTTGTATAATATATCAAAAACCTGTCTAGAAACCTCTTTGTACCTCTCCATTCTTACAGGTAAAAAACATCCTTTCGGGCATTTCTGTTTTGCCATAAAAATAGGCATAGCAGAATGTATTCCATATTTTCTGGCAGGGTAATTGGCAGTAGTTACAATTCCATGATTACTCATGCCGCCTACAATAATAGGCAGTCCTTTCAGATTTGGATTGTCATGTTCTTCAACAGATGCATAAAAAGCATCCATATCTACATGAATAATACTTAGTTGTTTTGATTGAATTACATCTTGCAAAGGATATATTGATATCACCCCTTTACCTAGATAGTACTACTTACATTATACCCGAACTCATGTTCCGTGTAAATGTTTGAATTTTAACCTGAATTCTAACCTAAATATAAAACAATCTGCATCAAAGCTTCAAAAAATAACAGCTCATTTCATATAGAAACGAACTGTTATTAAATCTATTTTATGTAATGCTTTAAAATATACATTATTA
Organism: Proteiniborus sp. MB09-C3; assembly: GCF_030263895.1. Classification (NCBI taxonomy): domain Bacteria; kingdom Bacillati; phylum Bacillota; class Clostridia; order Eubacteriales; genus Proteiniborus; species Proteiniborus sp. MB09-C3. The sequence continues at coordinate 1,857,767 of NZ_CP127161.1, read as the reverse complement.
TGATGCCTTCTCCTTTAATCTCATAAACGCTTTAATTATTTCATTTACTATTAATGGAACTAAGGCAAATATTATAACTAATCCCCAGTCTCCTAAGCTTAGATTATGCACTTCGAATACATTTGCAAAGAATGGCACTGAAATAACACCAAACTGTAGAATAAATCCTATAATTATAGCACCTATTAGGTACATGTTAGAGAATAAGCCTATTTGAAATATTGACTTAGTTGAGTTTCTCATTGTTAATGAATAAAATAACTGTGAAGCTGCTAACACAACAAATGACATAGTTCTAGCATAAGTTAGTACATTTTCAGGTATATTCTCTGATCCCAAGCTATATCCATGTTCACTTAATCCAAAGTAAAAAGCTGCCAATGTAAGTATTCCTATTAGTGTTCCTCCAATAACAGCCCTAACTCCTGCTCCTTCAGCAAAAAAGCTTTCCTTAGGATCCCTTGGTTTCTTTTTCATTACATCCTTATCTCCAGGGTCAACGCCAAGTGCAATCGCTGGAAAAGTATCAGTTATTAGATTTATCCATAATATTTGTGGAGCTAGAAGCGGAACTGGCCAACGGAATAAGATGGAAGCCAGCACTGTAATAACTTCTCCTAGATTACATGATAAAAGAAATATTACAGCCTTCTTAATATTATTATAAATGTTTCTGCCTTCTTCTATAGCATGAACAATGGTAGTAAAATTGTCATCTGTAAGTATCATGTCACTAGCACCCTTAGAAACATCTGTACCAGTTATACCCATGGCAACACCTATATCCGCATATTTTAATGAGGGTGCATCATTTACACCATCACCAGTCATTGACACTATATTTCCGTGAGATTTATATGCCTTGACTATCTTTACCTTGTGTTCTGGTGAAACCCTAGCAAATACTCTATAATCATTAATTCTTTTTGAAAACTCCTCATCTGATAGCTCATCTATTTCAGCACCTGTCAAGCTCTGTTCTATAGAATCTGCAATTCCAAGTTCCTTAGCAATTGCAACAGCTGTATTTCTGTGGTCTCCAGTTATCATTACAGGAGTAATACCTGCGATCTTTGCATCTCTTATAGAATCCTTAACCTCAATTCTTGGAGGATCTATCATTCCCACTAACCCTATGATAGTTAAATCTTTTTCCATATCCTCAGGACTTATTATATCAGTTGTATCTTTAAAAGCTGCACCCAGTACCCTAAGCGCATCATCTGACATTTCCTCTGCTACTTTTAAGTACTTTGTTTTCATTTCTTCAGTTAATTGAACTACCTTACCATCTACAAGGGCATGAGTCGAAATCTTTAATATATTATCAATAGCCCCTTTTGTATGAACTCTAAAGCCATCTTCTTCTTTGTTTAAGGTTGACATTAGCTTTCTACCTGAATCAAATGGTTTTTCTGCAATTCTTTTATGCTTTAAGTTTAATTCCCTTTTTGTAAGCTTATATTTATCTCCTAATACTACTAAGGCTACCTCTGTAGGATCTCCAGTACTTTCGCCATTTTCATAAGTAGCATCTGAACATAAGACTAAAGTCTTAATTAATTCAGCCTCGTCCTTATTAGCCTCAAAGCTAGTCTCTACAGTAGGTAAATCCTTTATATTATTAAGTGTATAATTTTTTACAACTGTCATCTTATTCTGAGTAAGGGTACCAGTTTTATCTGAGCATATAATATTTACAGAGCCTAATGTCTCAACTGCTGGTAGCTTTTTAACTATGGCATTAATTTTAGACATTCTAGTAACTCCAATTGCCAACACTATAGCAACTATAGCAGCTAACCCTTCTGGAATTGCTGCAACTGCTAAACTAATAGCAATTAAGAACATATTGAATAAATCTCTTCTCTGGAATAAAGCAATTACAAATATAAGTGCACAAATTCCAATAGCTATAAATCCAAGAATTTTGCCAAGCTCCTCTAGTCTTCTTTGTAAAGGAGTCATTTCTTCATCATCTTCATCTAATATCTTAGCTATTTTACCCATTTCGGTTTCCATTGCTGTTGCCACAACAACGCCTTCACCCCTACCATAAGTAACAAGAGTAGACATAAACGCCATATTGGATTTATCACCTATAGGAGTCTTGGGATCTTCATGAATGTCATTTGCCTCCTTATCTGTAGGCACAGATTCACCTGTTAAAGCAGATTCCTCTATTTGAAGGTTTGCGCTTTCTATTAACCTAATATCTGCAGGTATATATCTACCAGCATCTATAATAACAATATCTCCCGGTACTATTTGTTCTGAATTTATTTCCTTGACTTCACCATCACGTCTTACGAGAGTTTTTGGAGTAGTCATCTGCTGTAGTGCCTCAATAGCTTTTCCTGCCTTATATTCCTGCACCACTCCTATTACTGCATTTAGGATTACAACTAAAAGAATTATTATAGCATCTCCATATTCTCCAATTGCAATTGTTATAACTGTAGCACCTAAAAGAACATAGATTAGCATATCTTTAAGCTGTGCAAGAAATAATGATATTAAGCTTTTCTTTGGTTTACCTTTTAATTTATTTTCACCATACTTCTGAAGCCTGGAATTAGCTTCTTCAGTAGTCAGTCCTGTGTCTGGATTTACACTGAATTCTTTCAGTACTTCCTCCTGTGATTTTGAAAACCACATATTTAATCACACTCCCTTATCAAATACGAATTTGTTTTTTACTTTTTAGTATTAAGCCTGTTGTTACCATAAGAGATTTTGCTATTCATTTGTCACACTTTATATTTTACCCACCTCCTCAGAATTAATTTAGATAAAATAAATATCAAACAAAAAAGACCCTTAGCAGTATCTTATCCTAAAAGGATAAAATATTGCTAAAGGTCTTACTTCTTTGACATGTCAAAGGATAAAGCCAGGCAGTATTATCTCTACCGGTTGTTGACTTTATCACCCTAAGGAAGTTACTCCCCTTTAACAAACAAATATTATTTAATATCTTAATACTATTAGGATATCATTTTTGTCATACGAATACAATATGTTTTTAAATTTAATTTGTTCTGCTAGTTAATTTATGTGTTTTCCCAAATATGGGTGAGGTATTGAATTCAAGTAAAGCACTTATACACTAGCAAAATTTTAAAAATTGCAAAAAAATAATATAATAAAAAATATGCTACACTTTCATAAAAAGTGTAGCATATTTAATTTTATTATTTGAGAACTGAGTATTATTGATAATATTTGCTATCGATATCTAGTAAAACTGACGGCCTATCTTTATAATATATAAGAAGCTTATGCAAAGGCCTTGTTATAGAAACATATAATAGTTTAATATGAAGTTCATCGGCGATATAATTATCATTTGAACAGTTGAATACTATGACTGCATCAAACTCTAATCCCTTTGACAGATATGTTGGAATCACCACTATTCCGCCTCCATAGGAGGTATCCTTATGAGTAATTATATTTATGCTGTCATCTACAGTTTTATTCAATATTTCATATACATCTATGCTCTCCTGCGTAGTCTTGCATATTATAGCAATTGACTTATGTCCTTCGCCTTTAAGCTCTTTTATTCTTAATGCAATATCGTTTATAATCTCATCCTCACTATTTTTTTTCATAATAAGAGGCTTATCTCCCGATCTTAAAACAGGCTCTGCAAGAGTAATATTATCTTTTCTCCATTTTTTTATAACTTCATTGGCAAAATTCATTATCTCCATTGTAGAACGATAACATATTTTTAAGTTCAATAGCTCCTTATCACAATCTGAAAATACATCCTCCATCAGCTCTTTCCAATTCCCTATACCCTTATATGAGTGTATCCCTTGCGAAATATCTCCCACTATCGTAAAAGAATCATTGCTACTAAGCTGCCTTAATATATACATTTGGAGTTCACTATAGTCTTGAGCTTCATCTATTACTATATGGTTGTATCTCCCTTTTAAAGATAGACCTTCAAGTTTTAAATGCAGATATAATAGCGCAGCTAAATCTTCTCTCTCCAGCATTCCATTATCAAATATATTTCTAGAATAGTTACTGATAAATTCAAGGTTTTCATCATGAAATTCACCATCAGTATATAGTTTAAAATTTTTGCAATCTGATAATAGTGTTTTATACAGCATGCCTACATCAAGATTCTGCCATTGTTCAAAATATTGTTTTATAGCCTTATGCTTAGAATCTTCCAATTCACGATTAATATTATCTCTCTTATCATATAGCTGTATAAGTTCATTTCTTATGGATTCAATATCTTCTACAGAAGCCTTTAAAAGCTTTACTTTAGCATCATATTGTTTTGTAATCCTTGATTGAATATTCTTAACCCTATCTGATACATTTGATTCCATATATTTTCGAATTCTTTTCGAGCGGGATACAATAGGAAGGTACCTATAGTCTTCTTCATACATTTTAAGTACTTCATCGTATGAATATACGATAAAATCATTTATTTTGAGATCAATTTTGGGAACAAAGCTTGAAGACAGATGCGCAACGTATTTATCTATTATATTTTTAAATGTCATTGAACCTTTAAAATATGAGCTAAATTGCAGCTTCTTTCTATATTCTTCTGATAATTTTTGATAGTCTAGTAGCTGATAAAATTTAGTCTCAATGTCAACTAGCTTATATTCGGTATTCAATAATGACATTGCGAGGTCTTCAAAAGTAGATTGTTTTATTTCCTCTACTCCCAAATCTGGCAGTACATCAGAAATGTAGTTTAAGAAAAGATTATTAGGTACTATGATAAGTAGCTTTTCAGCATCAAATACCTCTTGGTAAGTATACATAAGATATGCTATTCTATGCAATACAATTGTAGTTTTTCCACTACCTGCTACTCCCTGCACTATGAGAACCTTTCCTTTGTCTGCTCTTATTATATCATTTTGTTCACCTTGTATGGTATTGACTATATCCCTTAGTCTATTATCCTTCTTTTCCCATAATGCAGTTTGAAGATACTCATCCATGGGAGTAAGCCCCTTATCAAAAATATTAATTAATTTTTTATTCTCTATCTCATATTGCCTTTTAAGCTTCAAATCCCCTATTATCAGCCCATCAGGCGCGTTATACATTACCTCTCCTATTTCACCACTGTAGTATAAGCTCGCCATAGGGGCTCTCCAGTCAAGAACTATTATCTTATCATCATTTCTTCTGGTTAGGCTAGTCTTGCCAACATAGAATGTTTCATATTCAGACTTTTCAAGGTCTTTGAAATCTACTCTTCCAAAATAGGGTTTCCCTTCAGCTCTCTTAAGCTGATTAAGTTTTTTCTTATTAGTTTCATGAATGGTAGTTTGCACAATGACATCATCACTATAATTGCCACCTACAGATTTTTTCAGCTTTGATAAGTCTTTATTCATTTGCTCTATTTCATTTTCAAGATAATCTATCTCCTTATCCATACACTGGCAAGTATCCTTTAAATACCCATTTTCCTCATCAAATGCTGGGTGCTTCTGAGCCTGCATATACATTACACCTCCTATAATAATTCATAATTAAACTTTAAAATACTTCATGCGGTGAAATGACAGTATATTAATTCTATACAATACATCAAGAAAAATAAAGCTCATGTAATCAATAAATATAGGACACCAATATACAAGAAAATTATTATATCACGTAATCTTTATAATTCTTACTATTTCAAAATATTTCTTGTATGTTTAGTGTTTTTAGGCTATACTATACTCAGAAAAGAAAAAGAAGGTCTTCTCGCTAGGAGATTAACCTTCTTTTTTGTATTATGTAAACTAATTGCGTTAACTTCATAAATAATATAATAATCCTGTTATTTATTATATTCCCGGTTTATAAATTGGAATCACATATATTGAAACTTGCTTTAATATTAAAATTTTCATGGTAATTATTTATATTAATAAAGGTTTAGATATTCTATTTTTCTTTAATTTTATTTTTCCTATTTTTGATTCTCCTTTATTTTAGTTGAATGAATCAATTATCTTCTTCATTGTGTCAATAGAAACCATACCCTCTAGTTCGTATTTTACGTTCTTATGTACGAATAAAGCAGTTATTAAAGCATTTCTTGTTCCATTCAAATCATCATAATATTCATTATTTATAAAAAAATATGCTTCAATGTCATTCTCTTTGCTTAAATAGGTTTCTTTAAATTCAATTCCTCTAGCACGACGTTCCTCTTTTATGGTATTTTCCTCACTTGTCACAAAAAATAGTGTTGCTTTCACTGGTGAATAATATTCTCTTCCTGGCTTGTAAGAAGCACCAGGTAGAAAATCATCACCATAGTATTCAATATCTTCTATATCTCCTAGTATGTAATACGGAGCAAAAATTCGAACAGCATTAATTGTATCTAATCTATAGGCTTCCAAACAAATCAATTCTGAGCCTGTATTTTGAGATAAAGAGCTTTCTAATAACTCAACTTCAAGTTCTTTCTCAATGTCTGCAAAGGAATTATATTTTTTGCGTCCTTTATAATCTAAGCCTTCAATTGACTTTATTTTGATGATATCTATACTGTCTCCAATCCCTACTGTTCCATTTTCCACAGTAATACTGGAACTCCAGCTTGCAATCAAATTCTTGGCAAAAGTAGTAATAGCCGTTCCTTTAAATGTTATTATAACCACTAAACATATAGTAGCTACAACAGTTGCTATCCTCATATAAGACTGAGGCTTATTGGAAGTTTTATTTCTAATTTTATTCATAACAGAGTCAGTAAAATCCATTTCTGGTAGTTTCATAGATTGATATGCTCTTTTTATAATTATTTCTTCTCGGTTATTCATATTGATTCCTCCTTATTTGAATAAATATAATAGTTATATTCATCATTTTCTAAATTCTTTGCTAATTTCTCTTTTGCACGCTGATATCTTTTACGTAAGCTTGCCTCTGACTTTCCATGAATGATAGACAATTGTTCATATGAATATTCTTCTATTACTCTTCCATAAATCAAGGCTCTATCAAGTAAAGACAGTTTCTTCAAAGCATTTTCAAGTTCTTCAGACATATAGTTTAGTCTATCTTCTTGTTCTTCTTTAAAAGGAATCATTAAAAATTTTCTCTTTCTTATTATATCTATACAAGTAGTATACGCTGTTCTGTAAAGAAATGATGAAAATGCCTCGTCCTTCTTTAATGTTTTTCGTCTATCATATATCTTGATAAAAGTCATTTGAACTGCATCTTCTGCATCACTGTAATTGCATAGAATACTATAGCAATACTTCATTAAAGGTACAGTAAATCGTTTTATAACAAGCTCTAACTCATATTCACTGCCATTAATGAAGTCTCTAATATTAATCACCTTATCTGCCTCCTTATAATTTTATTGAAAATGCATTTTCATATATAAGACGGTTTAAAGCTAGCTTTTGTGACATATTAAAATAAAAAAAGGCCTCCCCATAGGAAAATGACCTTTTTGTAGATTCTGCAAACCAATTATGCTCGCTGTATAAAATCTCCTTTATATCGTACTTAATATAATGCCAGCTTTTCATAATGCTTATATAATGCATGGAATTTACCACTATAGCTCTTTTTCCACGGCTTTCTTTTACCACAGAAATGAAGAACGACTGTATTTTTTATGACATAATCCATATCACATATTCCATTAGTCTTCATTTTATAATAACGATAATATCTTGCATCGTAATTGTATAGCTTTTCATCTAAGGCTTTTATCTGCTTTGAATATAAAGCATTTAATATATCCTGATCTGGCATGATTAGTTTTGAATGATTTTTTTCTACAAACTCGAAAATAGTATTCTCATCGATAGATAATCTCTGTCTTTCTAAGTTCATTAAAAGTACTCCAGAATTATAGTATGCATCAATCTTGTACTGATTTAGTCTTAGCCTATTAACTTCTTTAATAGGAATTAAATCATGATATGCAGCAGCATATAGATATTTCTTAATATCAGTATTATACAATTCATTAACTGAATTGATTACTAAAATATCAGGATCTAAATATAAAATACGATCAAGCTCCTCAGGCAAAAACTTAAATGCTAGTAATCTGTAATACATAGCTTTAGTATAGTGAAGTAAGGTTGGTGCATTTACAAAGTAGCTATCATCAATATCTACGATTTGCAATTGGCTGCCATGAGCTTTAATATAGTCATCTAAATCATTTAACTCATTTGAGGTAAGACTTGAGTGCATTAGATAGATTGTAAACCTTTCTTTTTGATTGTTTAAAAAAAGCGATTTAAGCATAACCTTCAAAGGTTTAATATAGTTAGAATCTAAAGTAACAAGTACATTCAACATAAATCATTCCTTTTCTATAAGCTATTCTAATTTACTGCTAATAATTTAATCTATCATGTGATTTAATTTGATTATCAATAAGATATTATCAGCTTCAATATGTTAATTCAACAAAATATAGTAAAAACCTCTAATGTATTTAAAAAGTGCAACACTAATGGTTGCACTTTTATCAAGCTATCTTGACAATATACTCATAAAATCATCGCCAGTTATAGTTTCTTTTTCAAGAAGGTACAAAGATAGCTCATGAAGCTTGTCAATATTATCCTTTAATATGTTAATGGCCTTTTCATGCGCTTTTTTAATTATTTCAAGTACTTCCTCATCAATCTTTGTTGCAGTTTCTGATGAGCATAATAAAGAATGGTCTCCTCCAAGATATTGATTAGAGACAGTTTCTAGAGCCATCATATCAAAGTTTCTACTCATGCCCATTCTAGTCACCATAGCACGTGCAAGTTTAGTTGCCTGCTCTATATCATTAGAAGCACCTGAAGTAGAAATATTAAAAACCAATTCCTCAGCAGCACGTCCACCAGTAAAAGTAGTAATTTTATTAAAGGCTTCATCTCTAGTCATTAACACATTTTCTCCCTCAGATACTTGCATCGTATAACCAAGGGCACCTGATGTTCTTGGAATTATTGTAATCTTATGAACAGGGGCAGATTCAGTCTGCTTTGCTGCAACAATGGCATGTCCAATTTCATGATATGCAATAATCTGTTTTTCTTTTGGTGAAATAACAGCACCCTTTCGTTGATATCCAGCAATTACAATTTCCACTGATTCCTCTAAATCATTTTGCTCTACTTGCATACGCCCACATTTTACGGCCCTTAAGGCTCCTTCATTTATGATGTTAGCAAGCTCTGCACCTGAAGCTCCAGAAGTTGCTCTTGCTATGGCATTTAAGTCCACATCTTTATCAAGCTTTACTTTTTTAGCATGAACCTTTAAAATTGCTTCACGTCCTGCTAAATCAGGTAATTCCACTGGTATACGACGGTCAAATCTTCCTGGACGAAGTAATGCCTTATCCAGTGACTCAGGTCGGTTAGTTGCTGCAAGTATTACAACTCCTTTTTCTCCACTAAACCCATCCATTTCAGTCAATAGCTGGTTTAACGTCTGCTCCCTCTCATCATTGCCACCTAGGCTGCCACTATCTCGTTTTTTCCCGATAGTATCAATCTCATCAATAAACACAATACATGGAGCTTTCTTTTGAGCTTGACTAAAAAGGTCACGCACTCTTGCTGCTCCCATACCTACAAACATCTCAACGAATTCTGAGCCAGAGATTGAGAAAAAAGGAACCTTTGCCTCTCCTGCAACAGCCTTTGCAAGAAGTGTTTTACCAGTTCCAGGAGGTCCTACTAGTAAAGCTCCCTTTGGCATAATAGCACCTATTTTCTTGTATTTTTCAGGATTATGAAGAAAATCTACAATCTCCGTTAAAGCTTCTTTAGCTTCATCCTGTCCTGCAACATCAGAAAAGGTTTTACCTGTTTGTGCCTCAACATAAACCTTTGCATTGCTTTTCCCAAAGGTCATTGCATTTCCACCCATTTTCTTTCGCATTGAGTAAGCAAAAATCTGACCAATTCCTATAAAAATAGCTGCTGAAATTATCCAATTCAGTAGTGGCGAAGTTTCTTTTGGTATAACCTTAGAAAACTTAACTTTTGCATCATAAAGACGATTAGCTAGCTCTGAGTCATCCATACGGCCAGTAATGTATACTTTTTCTTTTCCTTTCTCATCAATGGCTACAAAAGCAATTTGATTATCTCCTACTTCTACAGTTTTTACCTTTCCAGCTTCAATTTGGGTTAAGAATGTTCCATAATCCACCTCAATAATCTGTCTTTTTAATATATGAGGAAATACAAAAGCGTTTAGTAGCATTACAATAGTAATTGCAATAACATAATAATAAATAATTGGCTTCTTAGGGTTTTTTTGTTCTTTCATATGATAATCTCCTTCGCTAATAATATTTACTTATTTTCAGTTTGATTGATTTTTTGCAGCAATGTATTTAGCTTTTCTAATCCTAAAATAATATCTTCAAAAGCTTCTTCTGTCTCATTATTTATTTGCTGTGAAAACTTTTCATTTAATTCTTTATCTATTTCCAATACCATATCTTTTCCCATTTTTGTGAGAGCAATCTTTACTACCCTCTCATCCTCTTGATCTCTGATACGTTCTAAGAGCCTCTTACTCTCAAGTCTTTTACACATAGGAGATATATTGGCTCCTGCAACCTTCATATTATTTGCTAAGCTTCCTACTGTGTGAGAGCCATACTGATATAATTCCATAAGAATTCTTAATTGCAGCATTGTTAATCCATATTGATCGCATAATGGACTAAGAATATTTCCTAAACTATCTGTAATTTGCCTTGTATAATCCATAATAATATTTCTAAAATCAGATACATCCATGTCTTTCCTCCATGAATTATATTATTTATTATATATATATAATATAGTTTATATATAAAGTGGTCAATATATAATTTGGAAATATCATGTTACTTCTTAAAATCACCATTGGCAAAATATCCAGAGAATAAAATATGCGACAAGTGTCATAAATATATCACTCGCCGCATATAAGTCTGGTATTAATCTATGGAGGCATATTACTATCTTAGTCTCTTCAACAGCTCAATTAAGTATTCATATACTCTCTTAGTAGATGAGATACTAAGACTTTCCTTAGGTATATGAACATCATACATATTAGGTCCAAATGATATGATATCTAACTTAGGATATTTCTTTGCAAATACTCCACATTCTAGTCCAGCATGAATAACTGTTGATATCATTTCCTTCTCAAACATCTCTTTATATAAAGCTAATGCTGTATCCCTTAATTTTGACTTAGAATTGTACTCCCATTCTGGATAATTACCACTAATACTGTATTCAGCATTAGCTTCATTTGTTTTTTCTATAATATTTTTACGTAGCTCCAATAATACATTTTCAACTGAGCTTCTAATGGATACTTGGATGATTATTTTATCCTTTTCTGTTTTAATTATGGCTAGGTTACTAGAGCTTTCAACTATCTCTTTATTTTGAGGCAGCCATGTGAATACTCCCGTTGGAATAGAATCAAGAAGTAAATTTGTGGAATCAAGAACGCTCTTGCTTAAGGCTTTTGATACTAATCCACCTTTAGTTATGATTATGTCTATATCTGGCTCTTCTGTCTTATATGTAGCTACAATCCTATTTTTTATTTCCTCGATTTTATTATTAAATTCAGATAATTTTTCTGATTCTACTGCAATCCTAGCTGTAGCTTGCCTTGGTATTGCATTATCCTTCGTTCCACCTGTAATAGATACCAGCCTTATATCTATAGTCTCTGCTATTTTTTTTAACATATCATTTAAAATCTTATTGGAATTACCTCTAGGCTTATGGATTTCCCCACCAGAATGTCCTCCCATTAAACCTCGTACTGTTATGTCTATTTCAATATAATCAGTAACTTCTTCATATTCAACTGGTATTCTTGCTTCAATTAATTCTCCCCCAGCAGAACCAGATATAAGTACGCCTTCTTCTTCTGAATCTATATTGAGTAATCTAGTACCCTTTAAAATATTTTCCGATAACCCGAGAGCCCCGTCCATCTCAGTTTCCTCAGACGATGTAACAAGCAATTCTATACTGGGATGTTCTAGGGAGTTATCTTCAAGTATGGCTAAACCCATTGCTACTGCAATTCCATTATCTGCCCCTAATGTAGTTTTATCTGCATGTATATAGTCACCATCTATTATTAATTTAATAGGATCTTTGCTAAAGTCATGGCTGCTGTCATCTTCTTTTTCACATACCATATCCATATGTCCCTGTATGATAACTCCCTCAGAATTTTCATATCCTGATGTAGCAGGCTTTCTGATTATAACATTAAGCACATCATCCTGAATCGTCTCAAGCCCTAATTTTTCTCCTACATTTTTTATATAATTACTAATATTTTTTTCACCATAGGAGCATCTCGGTATTTTGGATATTTGCTCAAAGTAATAAAAAACTCTTCTCGGCTCTAAATCTTCTAATTTAATCATAAATTCCCTCCATTCTCGATTTTAGTAGCTAATATTAATTATATCAGATAGTGTACAATATATTATCTTTTATAACATTGTTTGAAGTACAAGCATTATAATAGAGAAAACTCCAATTATACCCATTAGCGGAAGTATGAATTTTAACCATTTATTATAGGTTACATCCACCATTTCAAGGGTCGCCAATATTAGCCCTGTTGGAGTGATGAATGCCATCCAGCCTTGACCCCAGTTATATGCAGTAACTACAACAGCTCTTGATAACCCCACCGTATCTGCCAATGGTGCCATTATAGGCATAGATAGCGTTGCAAGTCCTGATGAAGATGGTACAAAAAAACCTAAGAAGCTAAATAGCACCATCTGAACTGCTGAAAAAACGCCTCTATTCATATTCCCGATAATTGATGATGTATAGTTAAGTAATGTATCAGAAATCACCCCGTTGTCCATTACTATATTGATTGCCCTTGCAACACCAATGATAAGTACAACACCTATTAAATCTGCTGCACCTTCTATAAATGTATTAACGGCTTCTTTTTCAGAAAATCCTGATAAAAATGCAATTATGAACGTCACTGTTAAAAATAAGCCTGACATTTCTGGGAACCACCAAACCCCTGTGGATACTCCCCAAATCATAACTGGAAATGCACCTAAAAATACGACAAGCATTAGAATTCTTCTCCAATTGAATGGAACTACATTTTCGGGATCATAATGCTTTAAGAACTTTTCTTCTATTTTTTCTTTATCTTCGTAAATCAGAGAACTTTGTGGGTCATTTTTTATTTTTCTTGCATAACGATAAATATATATAAGTGTTATTATCATAGCCAGTACAAGGCTTATTCCACGAAATGCAAGTCCTTCATTAAATGATATTCCAGCAGCATCTGAAGCAATAACTACCGAAAAAGGATTTACAGTTGAAAACATGCTGCCAATAGAAGAACCCATATATATAGCTGCAATACAGACTATAGCATCATATCCACTTGCTAGAAATATGGGCATTAGTATGGGATATAAGGCAATGGTCTCCTCAGCTAATCCAAAGGTAGTACCACCTATTGCTATCAACAAAGAAACAAAGACTACTAATAAGAACTCCTTCCCTTTAGTTCTCTTTGATAGTGCTGCAATTCCTGCGTCAAATGTGCCTGTTTTATTGATTAAGCCAATAATTCCTCCCAGTATCAATACGAAAACCATAATATCGACAGTATCCATTATTCCTTGGATAGGTGACATTATAACTGATAACAATCCTTGAGGTGATTGCTCAATTCTTTGATAGGTACCCGGAATAGCAATAGGTTTTTTAATGCTGCCATCTACAAACTTGCTAATATTCATCTTTATATTTAAATTCTCTAGTGTTTCCTGTGTAGCTGGAAAAGTAGTAACTTCTCCCAGATGATTTTCTACTAAAAATATATTCGGCTCTGAATCATAGGATAATTTTGAATAGAGCCCTGCTGGAACTATATAAGTTAGTACAGCAGCCAGTATTAGAATAATAAATAGTACTGTAAAAGCTGTCGGAAACTGAAGTCTTCTTTTCTTTTTCTCTTGTTTTTTCATACTTTCATCTCCTCGTGAGTTAAGTGGATTTAAAATAATGTATTATAAACTTTTATACTCAATTTTACTTATTATATGTAAAAGTGCTTTAGTTATTATATATATTTAATATTTCTCTTTTTTACAGTATGAGTATTTATATTCTATTTTATAAATAAAAAAATCACCTACCATTTACCTTAATAAATGATAGGTGATTTTTTTATTGCTTATTGTAATATTTCAACATTATAGCCTTTTTCAATTAATTGTTGAAATACTGTATTTTCTTGTGCTAAATGACCTGCTCCTACAACAACAAAATATGTACCTTCTCCTTCTGATTCTAAAAGCTCGATTATTTTTTCAGCCATATCCTTATCTCTCTGCCCGAATAACATTTTAGTGAGCTCATTTTCTTCAGATTCCTCTGTGGTATTACCATAGCTGTTGGTAAATCCTTCAATATCTCCATTTTTCCATTGAATTAACCATTCCTCTAATAATTTTGCAGAGTCAATAGTTTCTTCAGTTTTAGGTTCTAAAATACTATCTATTATACTATTCAAATAAACCTCTTGAAATTCAGCAGATAATCCATCAAACAAATCTGTTTGATATTTCATGCCTTCTAGTTCAATAATTGGCTTCTGAGCTAACAATGCATTTGAAAGGAAATATATATCTATTCCTAAATTAGCTGATTGAGCTCCCTGTTGAAGGTTATCTGAATTAGTCATAGAAATAACAGTTAAGTTGTTTGCTATACTCCAAGGTTTAAGCTGGTTGTACTCTTCTTCTGGTAATCCATATTTTCCAAATATGACTTGTAATTTTTGATAAGTTTCTTCGCTTAAATTATCTTTTAGCGTAGTGCCATCTTGATATATAGCTTTTTCCATATAATAATCCATTCCACCTTGTTGATCAAACAAATTAGCTTCTACAATCAATGCATCAGATTCATTAAATGCTTGTTTTAGTCTTTGATTCAATGGATAAATCTCACTACTGCCTACGTGGATTGAGCCTAAGAAATATATGGTATTGTCATTATGTTCTACTTTCCAAGCGAGTCCTTTTGATCCTGCTTGTAATTGATTATATGTATCTTGAATTAATCTAGTTGCAAATATTACAGCTTGTTCTGTAGTACAGATTTGATCTAGTTCTAATCCTTTAGTAGTTCCTACGAGTATTTTTCGTTCTTGCATATAGTCAACCGGTGATTCTCCTCCAGCTAACTCATATTGAGCTAAGATGTTATACAGCCTTGTTATGACATCTCCTCTTGTACTAGCTCCATTATGTGAGTCTGGCACAAAATCTGCTTTCTTGTTTAATTCTAATACTTCTATTTTATTAGAAGTATTTTCTAACAAAATCTCTAATCTTTCTTGAGAAATTTCGGTTCTAAAGCTATCATAGTACCATTCTATAGGATAGATGCCATATCTTTCTCCCTCATTTAAGTCTCCTATAGCCCATTGGCTAATATCAGGAGCTTGTATTTCTTCAGCCCAAACTGGCATAACTGTGGTTAAAGTCATCATTACTAATAACAATAAGGTTACTATACCCTTTCTTGATGGCTTCTTAAATATTCTGTCCATACTATCTCTCCTCACACTCAAAATATTTTTTACCCTAACTTATGGATTTATAGCATAAGACTATTAGAAAGATATTTGCTTATTAAAAAAATATCGAAGCTAATGTCCATACTACCATTATTGTTCTATCTTTAAGAAAAGTCAATCATAAAATGATATTCTAACGCAATAGAATTATTTCTTTCAATAATAAGCTTATGGTTTACATTGAATACTTCACTATACTTTAATAAAACCTTATCTTCTCCAAATATAAAACAAATTCTTAATTTTTATAAATTTCCTATTGCAATTTATAAAAATATATTGTACTATTGTATTAAGCGCTTAATACAATAGTACAATAGGAGTGATGGAATGCAATGGAATATTGACTCTGAACGACCAGTTTACATTCAGTTAATTGAGCAGATACAGGCAGGTATTATTTCAGGTCATTTTAATCTTGGAGATAAGCTGCCTTCAGTTCGAGAATTAGCGGCTGAAGCTGGAGTCAATCCTAATACCATGCAAAGGGCATTGGCTGAATTAGAGCAAACTGGATTGGTTTTTACTAATCGAACTAGTGGCAGATATATAACTTCAGATGCGGAAATTATTAAGAAATTAAAGAAGCAATCTGCTAAAAATATAATTCTAGATTTTATAGAAAAAATGAAGCAGATTGGCTATAAGGAAGAAGAGATTCTTGAAAGTATAACAAAAATATTAGAGGAGATGAAAAAATGAATCCTATTATAGAGTGCAAATCATTAACAAAAAGATATTCAGGATTTACTGCCCTCTCTGATGTAAATTTAACATTAGAAAGAGGTCGTATTATCGGACTTTTAGGACCAAATGGAAGTGGAAAAACTACTTTGCTTAAATTGATTAATGGTCTTCTAGTACCTGATAGTGGAACAATTAGTATTTCAGGTAACAATCCAGGGGTTGAAACTAAAAAAATCGTTTCTTATTTACCCGAAAAAACCTACTTAGCAGACTGGATGCAGGTTACTCAGGTCATTGAATTTTTTCAAGACTTTTATCAAGATTTTGATTCTAAAAAAGCCTATGAGATGCTGATAGATCTTAAGATTAATCCAAATAAGCAGCTAAAGACCTTGTCAAAGGGTACAAAGGAAAAGGTTCAATTAATTTTGGTTATGAGCCGTAAAGCAGATCTATACTGTCTTGATGAGCCTATAGGTGGAGTCGATCCTGCATCAAGAGATTATATACTAAATACTATTATTAACAACTATAGAGAAAACTCAACCATATTAATATCTACACACCTTATTGCGGATATTGAGAAGGTATTAGATGAAGTTATTTTCATTAAAGACGGAACTGTCACTCTTCATTCTTCTGTGGATGATGTGAGGATAAAGGAAAACAAATCAATTGATTCACTATTTAGGGAGGTGTTCAAATGCTAGGAAAATTGATGAAGCATGAGTTAAATGCAACTTCAAGATTATTGGTACCTTTATATTTAGTTTTATTATTTATATCAACAATAAATCGCTTTATATTTCAAACAAGTATTGAGGGAACAATCTTTAAAATTTTTGCTGGATTTCTTGCAACTACTCAGATTTTGATTATTGTTGTAATATTGATCACAACAATATTATTTATGATAACTCGATTTTATAAAAATCTTCTAAGCGACGAAGGATACTTGATGTTTACTTTACCAGTGAATACTCATCAATTGATTATATCTAAGCTTATAGTTACGCTATTTTGGACATTTGTTAGTATAATAATTATATTGTCATCACTATATATAGCCTTTATTACCTCAAATAATATGAGTCTAATAATAGCAGAAATACAAAATGCTTTTGCAGAATTAAATGTTGCCTTCGGTGGAAAATGGTCACTGTTACTTTTTGAACTGATTCTATTGATACTTGTAGGTTTTATTTCAAATATACTAATGGTTTATACTTCTATTGCAATAGGACAGTTATTTAGTAAACATAAGATTATCGCATCTTTTGTATCTTACGCTGTTATTTATAACGCTATACAGCTGATTATGATAATTGTACTAGTTATCCTAAGCTTTATTCTATCTGGAAATATAGACTTCACAAACATAATTCCTCAAATCTTTCCTGTTATCATTCTAATTATTTCATTAACTTGTATAGCCTTTTATACAGCAACTAATCATATTTTTGAAAATAAGTTGAACTTGGATTAGACACAATATTCCCTCTGTCACATGTACGATGGCAGAGGGAAATTTGTATTTCCTACTTATGTATATACTTTAATTTTTTTATTAAAAATGTATAATATATATTAAAGGAGTGATTTATATGGAATTTACTAAGACTATAAAAATGAGAAGATCAACAAGAAGCTACAAACCAGAACAAATTACAAGTGAAGAGCTAGACAAAGTATTATACGCAGCTTATGCAGCACCTGTTGGAAATGGATTATATGAGGATGTTCATCTTACTGTTGTACAAAATTCTGATTTATTAAATAGAATCGTAAAATCTACAGCAGAAGTCTCTAAAAATCCAGATGCTAATCCATTCTATGGGGCACCAACTATTGTTATTGTGTCTACTAAATTAAAGGATGCTTCCAAAATCGGTACTACATATGCAAATGCTGCTTGTATTGTCGAAAACATGCACCTTGCAGCAACTGATATTGGACTTGGCAGTGTTTATCTACTTGGATTTATAAGAGCAGGCGCAATTAACGATAGCTTAAAGCAAGAATTAGGAATACCAGAAGGTTACAATCCAACTTCTGCTATTACACTTGGATATCCAACAGAAAAGTTAGTTGAAAGGGATATTCCTGCTAATAAAATCTCAACAAATTACATTAAATAGTTTTAAAAATTCCTCCAAATAGCACCTTCGTATTTCTTGTTTGGAGGAATTTTTTTATTCGGTTAAAAGTATATTTTTTGTGGAATTTTAACCTTTAATTTGAGACATTAATTCATCTATTATCTCTTTACCAAGAATAGAATAAAAATAAGCTTGGTTTTTCAGTATATTTAAATCATTAGGCTTGTATTGCAGTGCTACCTCATTGTGCAGATAAGCTAGCTTATCTGCACCAATTTTATCATAACAGACACAAAGCTGTAGATGAGGCAGCCATGTGGAAAAGGCTGGGTTGTAAAAATTTATAAAAGTATCATCTGGTTTTTGTTGAATTGCCAAACGATACCAGAAAATAGCCGACATAATATCCTGTTTTTCTAAAAAATAGCTACCTAACCAGCAGCAAAATTCTGATCGAGGGCTTGAATAACGGAAGGAACGCAGTATAGCCTGTATTTCGCTTTCTGAATCATTCATATACTGATAGCAATATGCTAATTTTCTGCAACAAGCAATATTATCTTCTACCCAACCCTTACCATCTGACAGAAACTTTTTATAGAATACAGCTGCACGCTCATAAAACTTATGATCTAATAGTTCATTTCCAAAGTAATACAAATCTCTAGGTGAGAACTCCTCCCCTCTTTCAAGTCTCTTCTCATATATCTTTAGATTTCTATCTCCACTTTTGTGAATACTTTTATGAGTAACAGCTACATTACTATGCTGGACATTCCCCCATACTTGAAGATATTCATGAACAACTCCAATCCATTTGAAATCATTAGTTCTTTTCACCAATCTATTTCTTCGCAAACTAAAAGTTAAATTTCCTTCCTCATCAAAGGCTAAATTATATTTCATAGTTACAGAATCAACTGTATTATCTAATTCTTCTTTTAATTTTAAAAATTTTACTCTATCTTCTTCCTCTAAAACATCATCTGCATCTAGCCAAAATATATAATCCATTGTTGCTTTACTAAAAGAAAAATTACGTGCCCTAGAAAAATCATCAATCCATTGAAAATCAAAGATTTTATCAGTATATTTTTTAGCTATACTCTTAGTATTATCTCTAGAGCCTGTATCTACAATAATAATCTCATCCACTAGCTCTAAAACTGAGTTTAGACATCTTTCAAGTACCTTTTCTTCATCTTTTACTATCATGCAAAGACTAATAGTATTCACAAATTTCACCTCAATAAAAGTTTTATACTTCTATAGATATTCCTAAGATACAAAATATGGGCTTTTCCATAATAATAAATCTCTTGATTTAATATATTTAAGTCCGAACCTTTAGTAGAGATATAGCATAAAATGTACATTATGAGAAATATCCTTATTATGTTTAAGGAGGATTATACTATTGGAAAAAAGATTGTCCATATCACTATCTATGATTGTAAAAAACGAAGAAAAATGGTTAGAAAGATGTCTCAACAGTGTAATAGACATTGTTGATGAAATCGTCATTGTAGATACAGGCTCCACGGATAAAACAAAAGAAATTTGTACGAGTTTCCCAGTTAAGTTATATGACTATGATTGGAATGATAGCTTTGCAGATGCTCGTAATTTTGGTCTGAGCAAGGTAAATGGAGATTGGATTCTATATATCGATGCAGATGAAGAATTATATATTGAAGACATAAACCGATTTCATAATGTATTGCAGCAGACAAAAAATAACGTAGTTTTGATTCCTACAATTAATTATTATGGCAATTTTCCACCTGATTCTAATAAAGCTTACCTTTATGCCAGTCATAGGCTTTTTAGAAACCATAAGGGCTTTAAATTTGTAGGTAATATACACGAGCATTTGAACATTGTGGACATTTCTGATTTAAACAGTCCAGAAATAATGAGCTTTGCCAAAATCCATCATTATGGCTATATGGATTCTGTTGTAGAAGATAAAAACAAATCTGTACGCAACCTTAGTTTACTTCAAAAAGAAAAAGAAGCTTCTGATTATAGTCCTTGGATTGACTACCATATTGCAAGTGAATACTATCGTGAAGAATGCTATGAAAAGGCTTTTGATCTAGTGAATCTATCTATCAAAAGGTTTATTGAAAAAAAACAACTTCCTCCTGCCCTATTATATAAATTAAAATATGATATATTGATTACTCTCGGAAGCTTTGATGGAGCGTGGCCCGGTATAGAGAAAGCAATTACCATGTATCCCAAGTATGTTGACCTTCATTTTTACAAGGGAATAATATTTATGGCCCAGAAAAAATATGAGGAAGCCATATCAGTATTTTATCATTGCATTAAATTAGGAGAAGAGCATAATCCTCTTTTTCTTACAAAAACAGGCAATGGAAGCTATCAATCATGGTATCTAATAGGGAGATGCTACGAAGGTCTAGATAACCCTGTAAAGGCACGAAAAGCTTATAGACAATCCCTAGCTTTATATCCTGATTATGAGGAAGCTAAGTTAAGGATGAGAAAACCTGATGTGGATTCATAGAATATTTCTATAATTGTAACAATTTTATGACTTGTAAGTATAATATAGCAAAAAGATTATATTTCAATATATCTGTTTAAGGAGGTTTTAACCTTATGTCTCAACCTACTATTCCTGCCATTAGCCCTCCAATCACAAGGGAGGAGGCTATAAATCTATTGCTCACATCAATAGCAATGGAAGAACTTGGTTTAAGTCATATAATGAACGCAGAAGGTGAAAAATTACAGTATGTGATGGGCACTATTCCTGGTGTCACTAGTCCCCCCGCAACAATTAGTGATGTCCTTGATGCAAATGATAGTGTTCGTTCAGTACTAGAAAGTGCAATACAAAATCAGCTTTTGCTCAATAGTAAAATGCAAAATATCTTGAATTCTTCAACTATGCAAGGTCCAACTGGTGCAACAGGAGCTACTGGCCCTACTGGACCAGCAGGTGGACCTACTGGTGCTACTGGTGCTACTGGACCTACTGGCCCTACTGGTGCTATAGGCGCTACTGGTGCAATTGGTCCTGCTGGAGCCACTGGTGCCACTGGACCTACTGGTGCTACTGGTGCCACCGGTGCCACTGGACCTATAGGGCCAATTGGAGATACTGGCCCTACTGGCAGCACAGGTGCTACTGGCGCTACTGGTGCTACTGGTGCTACCGGTGCTACTGGTTCTGTAGGAGCTACAGGAGCTACAGGACCTACTGGACCAACAGGGCCAACAGGTGATACAGGGCCTACTGGACCTACTGGACCTACTGGACCAACAGGTGCTACTGGTGCTACTGGTGCTACTGGTTCCAATGTGACTGCTACCACTGCTTTTGCGGCAAACACAAGTGGACCAACTATTGCAGTTGTCGTTGGTGGAACAGCAGTTCCTCTACCTGATAACCAAATACTACCTCCTGATATAACTGTAGATGGCACTAACACAGTGTTTACCGTAAACACAGCAGGACGTTACAGAATTTCCTATTATGTTAATACTACTCTTGCACTAGCCATGAGCACAAGACTTCTTATAAATGGAACACCAAATACTGCTTCTACAGTAGCGCCTCTACTAAGTTTATCTAATTTTTCAAATGAAATTTTAATAGACCTTACGGCTGGGCAAACCATTACGCTTCAATTATTTGGTTTAGCAGGAAATGCTATTTTACTAGGCGGTGCAGCAGGCGCTTCTCTAATGATTACTCGTTTAAGTTAGAGATACCTGATAATTGTATTGAAAGGAGGCTATAAAACATGTCACAGCCTAGTTTTCCAAGCCTTAGTCCATCTATAACAAGGGATGAGGCAATCAACTTAATTTTATCTTCAATTGCAATGGAAGAGCTCGGATTAAGTCATATAATTAATTCAGAAGGAGAAAAAATTCAATTTGTTTTAGGGACAATTCCAGGAATGACTGGAGGACCTGCAACTATTAGCGATGTATTAACTACAAATGAAAGCGTTCAAGAAATGCTCAGTACTATTTCAAGTAATCAAATGTTTCTAGGAATAAAAGCAGGAAATGCTTTGAGTGCACCTGTTATTCTTGGTGTTACTGGTGCTACCGGAGCCACTGGCCCTACTGGTCCTGCTGAGGGAGTTACTGGTCCTACTGGTGCTATGGGAGCTACTGGCCCTACTGGTGCTACTGGTGCTACTGGCCTCACTGGTCCCCTTGGTACTATAGGCCCTACTGGTCCTACTGGAACTGACGGAGCAATAGGCCCTGTTGGTGCTACTGGTCCTGCCGGTGCTACTGGACCTACTGGTGCTACTGGTGTTACTGGCCTTACTGGTGCTACTGGTGCTACCGGTGCTACTGGTGCTACTGGACCTACTGGTGATACCGGCCCTACTGGCCCTACTGGACCTACTGGACCTACCGCACCGTGTATTTAATGACAACCACGGAAAACCGCATGAATACAGGGTTTTCAAAAAATCTAAAGACAATTAAACATATCTATAATCACACCTAAAACGCCGATTGCAAGGAGGACAACCCTTGAATTGGCGTTTTTAAGTGTTGCGGCGGCGTTTACTAATTCCCTTTTGGGAAGATAGGAACGTCGTTTTTTTATGCCCTCATGTTACGCAGTAGGAGCAGAAAAAGCCTTGATTTACGCAGCTTTGCGGGCGTGTTTCTGGCGCGGCAAGGGGAATATGCCTTTTCCCTCAAAATCGCTCTTTAACTGCGTAACAGAATCCACAGCAAAGGAGTTGATGAAGCTATGGCAGTTTTCCGAGTAGAACGCAACAAGGGTTATACCGTTATGAGCAATCACCACCTGCGAAATAAGGATTTAACCCTGAAAGCAAAGGGGCTGCTATCTCAAATGCTATCCCTGCCGGAGGATTGGGACTATACCCTTGCGGGGCTGTCCCATATCAACCGGGAAAAAATTGACGCGATACGCGAAGCGGTGCGGGAACTTGAACGCGCCGGATATATCATGCGGTCAAGGGAGCGCGACGAAAAAGGACGCTTGCGGGGCGCGGACTATGTGATTTACGAGCAGCCGCAGCCGCCTATATCGGATTTACCTACATTGGAAAATCCAATATTGGATAATCCAACACTGGAAAAACCTACGCAGGATAACCCTACGTTGGAAAATCCAACGCAATTAAATAAAGAGATACAAAGAACTGACCTACCAAAAAAAGATAAATCAAATACGGATTTATCAAGTACCGATTCCATTCCTATCCATTCCCTAAACCCCTTGCCTTATGAGGAAAGGAACGGAAAGGAAGCGTCCACCCAAAGCGCGATTGAAATATACCGGGAAATCATACAGGACAATATCGAGTACGACTATCTTCTGCAAGACCCCCATATCGACAACGACCGTCTGAATGAAATTGTTGACCTCATGCTTGAAACCATATGCACAGCAAGAAAGACAATCCGCATTGCCGGGGACGATTACCCCGCCGAGCTTGTGAAATCTAAGTTTTTGAAGCTGAACAGCAGCCATATTCAATTTGTCTTTGATTGTATGCGGGAGAACACCACCAAAATCCGCAATATCAAGCAGTATCTACGGGCGGTTTTGTTTAACGCCCCGACCACCATTGACAGCTACTATACCGCCCTTGTCAACCACGACCTGTACGGCGGCGAATGAGAAAGGAGCTATTCCATGAAACAGGGAGCATTGATTTTTGATGAACAGACAGACCGTTACGACATTCGCTTTGACCTTGCCGATTATTACGGCGGGCTGTATTGCGGGGAATGTTTCGACGTATTTATCGGCGGCAAATGGAAGCCGACTCGTATTGAAATGGCTGAAAACTGGTATCTTGTGGGTGTCCGTGCCGAGGATTTGAACGGGCTGCGGGTGCGGATATAAATGCCCAAAACCACCGCCATACCGTGAAAGGAGGACGGTAAATGCAAGATGAAGTAAACGAAAAGACGATTGCCATATCCATAAAGGCGACAAAGCTATCTGCAAAGTTGCTGCAAAAAGCTATGAAATTCATGCTTTCACAGATGAGAAAGCAGCTTGAAAAACAGGCGACGCCCCACGGCAAGCAGACCCTAAAACAGCTTGTGAAGCAGAACGCAGGCGTTTCCAACATTGAAATCACCGACGGAAATATCAAAGCCTTTGAGAGTACCGCGAAAAAGTATGGGATTGACTTTGCCTTGAAAAAGGACAATTCCGAAACCCCTCCCCATTACCTTGTGTTTTTCAAAGGGCGCGACGCGGACGCGCTGACCGCAGCCTTTAAGGAATTTTCTGCAAAAAAGCTGACAGAGCATAAAAAGCCCTCTATCCGCAAACTGCTTTCCACCATGAAAGAAAAGGCGGCGGCAAAGAACAGCGAGCGCGTCAAGGTGAATAAAAAGGACAGGGGGATTGAGCTATGAGCGATATAAATCTGAAAAAGCTGATTATCCCCAACATTCCCTATCTGCTCTTTGTGTATCTCTTTGACAAAGCGGCACAGGCTTTCCGGCTTGCGCCGGGGGCTAACATGAGCGCAAAGCTCCTGTCAATCGGGAACGGGTTTACTGCCGCCTTTTCTTCTGCCGCGCCGAGCTTTAACCCGGTGGATTTACTCGTTGGCATTGGGGGCGCGGTACTTATCCGGCTTGCCGTTTATATCAAAGGCAGGAATGCGAAAAAGTACCGCAAGGGCATTGAATACGGCTCTGCCCGTTGGGGCGGCGCGGCAGATATAAAGCCCTATGTTGACCCGGTATTTGAAAACAACGTCATTCTTACCCAGACCGAACGGCTGATGATGAGCAGCCGCCCGAAGCAGCCGAAGTATGCACGAAATAAAAATGTGCTTGTAATCGGCGGCAGCGGCAGCGGAAAAACCCGCTTTTTCGTCAAGCCTAACCTTATGCAAATGCACAGCAGCTATGTTGTGACCGACCCAAAAGGAACGGTTTTATTAGAGTGCGGAAAAATGCTTGCCCGTGGCACCCCGAAAATCGGTGAGGACGGGAAACCCGTAATGAGAAATGGGAAAATAGTCTATGAGCCGTATCGTATCAAGGTGATAAATACAATCAATTTTAAGAAAAGTATGCGGTACAACCCCTTTGTCTATATCCGCAGCGAAAAGGACATTTTGAAGCTCGTTACGACTATTATAAGCAACACCAAAGGCGAGGGTGAAAAAAGCACGGAGGATTTTTGGGTGAAAGCGGAAAAGCTCTATTACACCGCCTTAATCGGCTATATCTGGTATGAAGCCCCGGAGAATGAAAAGAACTTTACGACCCTGCTTGAAATGATAAATGCGTCGGAAGCCCGTGAGGACGACGAGGACTTTCAAAATCCCGTTGACCTCATGTTTGACCGCTTGGAAGAAAAAGACCCGGAACACTTTGCCTTGAAGCAGTACAAGAAATATAAACTTGCGGCGGGCAAAACCGCAAAGTCAATCCTCATTTCCTGCGGTGCAAGGTTATCCCCATTCGACATACGGGAACTGCGGGAGCTAATGGAAACCGACGAAATGGAGCTTGACACCATAGGCGACCGCAAAACGGCGTTGTTCGTTATCATTTCCGATACGGACGACACCTTTAACTTTGTTGTTTCCATTCTTTACACACAGCTTTTCAATCTACTTTGCGACAAGGCCGACGACGTTTACGGCGGGCGGCTGCCCGTCCATGTCCGCTGCCTGTTAGATGAATTTGCGAATATCGGGCAAATACCAAAGTTTGAAAAGCTCATAGCCACCATACGAAGCCGGGAAATCTCGGCTTCTATTATTTTGCAGAGCCAGTCACAGCTAAAAGCTATTTACAAGGACAACGCCGATACCATAATCGGCAACTGCGACACCACGCTTTTCTTGGGCGGCAAAGAAAAAACCACCTTGAAAGAAATCTCTGAAATCTTGGGAAAGGAAACGATAGACAGCTTTAACACGTCCGAAAACAGAGGGCGGGAAGTTTCCCACGGGCTGAATTATCAGAAATTGGGAAAGGAGTTGATGACGCAGGACGAAATCGCCGTTATGGACGGCGGGAAGTGCATTTTACAGCTACGCGGCGTGCGCCCGTTTCTCTCTGATAAGTACGATATAACCCGGCACCCGAAGTATCAATACCTTTCCGACGCAGACCCGAAAAATGCTTTTGACATGGAAAAGCATTTAAGACGACGCCCCGCAATCGTAAAGCCGGACGAGGTTTTTGACTACTACGAAATCGACGAAGCCGCTTTGCAGGAGCAGTAACAGGAGGTGATACAATCTATAAAGAAACATGGGGCTATTGGGTACGCGCCCCTACTACAATTTCATAACAATATGCCGCCAACTATGGGGCGGTATTTCTTTTGCGATAGTTTACGGACTATCGCTTTTTTTGTACCCAAAAGTAAAATCAAAAAAATATGTGAGCCGCAAAAGCGGCAGAAAGAGAGGTCATTTATGGCATTTTTTAATTCGGCGGTAGGAGTTTTGCAGACACTCGTAATCGCATTGGGTGCGGGTTTGGGAATTTGGGGTGTTATCAACCTTTTGGAGGGATATGGCAACGACAATCCGGGCGCAAAATCGCAAGGCATGAAGCAGCTCATGGCGGGCGGCGGCGTTGCTTTGATTGGCGCAACCCTTGTACCTTTGCTTTCCGGCCTGTTCGGTTAAGGGCGGGTAAACGCCTATGCAGAGCATACTTGACGCGATTAACGAATGGATAAAGGAAATCCTTATCGGAGCCATTAACGGGAATCTGTCAACTATGTTCGGGGACGTAAACGAAAAAGTCGGCACAATCGCCGCCGAGGTAGGCAAGACCCCGCAGGGTTGGAACGCGAATATTTTTTCCATGATTCAGACCCTTTCGGAAAATGTAATCGTACCCATTGCGGGGCTTGTGATTACCTACGTTCTATGCTACGAGCTTATCAGCATGGTAACGGAAAAGAACAACATGCACGACATAGATACGTTCATGTTCTTTAAGTGGTTTTTTAAGGCGTGGGTAGCGGTGTTTCTTGTTACCAATACCTTTACTATCACTATGGCGGTGTTCGATATGGCGCAGCACGTCGTATCGGGTGCGGCGGGCGTAATCGGCGGCAACACAAACATTGATGTTGCCGCCGCGCTTGCGTCCATGCAATCCGGGCTTGACGCTATGGAAATCCCCGAACTGCTGTTGCTCGTTATGGAAACAAGCCTTGTTAGCCTTTGCATGAAAATCATGTCGGTGCTGATAACGGTAATCCTGTACGGGCGTATGATAGAAATTTACCTTTATTGTTCCGTATCCCCTATTCCGTTCGCAACCATGACAAACCGGGAGTGGGGGCAGATAGGAAACAACTACCTTAAAAGCCTGTTTGCTCTTGGCT
This sequence comes from Proteiniborus sp. MB09-C3, assembly GCF_030263895.1. NCBI lineage: Bacteria > Bacillati > Bacillota > Clostridia > Eubacteriales > Proteiniborus > Proteiniborus sp. MB09-C3. The sequence continues at coordinate 1,829,954 of NZ_CP127161.1, read as the reverse complement.
TTCAAGGCTTTTTAATTATGATATGCGTCGGCATTTACGCGGTTTTGGTAAACGACATGATAATAGCGGACAATCTGCACAGTGCAATATTTTCCCTTGCAGCCTATACCGTTATCCTCTGTTTTTCCCTGTTCAAATCCGGCACACTTGCAAAATCAATTTTTTCAGCCCATTAGCAGACTGAACCGAAAGGAGGTATTTTATGGCGTATGTACCCGTACCAAAAGACCTATCCCGTATCAAAACAAAAGTCGCTCTCAACCTGACGAAGCGGCAAATCATCTGCTTTTCGGCGGCTCTCCTAATCGGATTGCCGCTTTTCTTTTTACTCAAAGACAGCACGGGAACGAGCTTTGCGGCGTTTGTAATGATTGTTGTCATGCTGCCCTGCTTCCTCATTGCCATGTATGAGAAGCACGGGCAACCCCTTGAAGTCGTGGCAAAAAACATCATTCAGACAAAATTTATCCGACCCAAAGAACGTCCGTATCAAACGGAAAACTTTTACGCCGTTTTGGAACGGCAGCGAAAACTTGAAAAGGAGGTATCGGCTATTGTCAACGGCAAAAACAAAACCCGCAGGAAATAAGCGCAAGCTGACCCGCGCCGAGAAAAAGCAGATTGCCGCCATTATCCAAAAGGCAAAGGGCGACGGGAAAGCGCATACCGCGCAGCAGACGATTCCCTATCTTACCATGTACCCGGACGGGATTTGCAGGGTAACAGAAAAGAAATACAGCAAGAGCATTGTGTTTGAAGATATTAACTATCAGCTTGCACAGGCAGACGACAAAACCGCCATTTTTGAAAACTGGTGCGATTTTCTAAACTACTTTGACGCTTCCGTATCGGTGCAGCTTTCCTTTATCAATCAAGGGACGCAGCGAAGCGAAGCAGAAAAGGCTATCGACATTCCCACGCAGGAGGACGCTTTCAACTCCATTCGCGCCGAGTATGCAGCCATGCTGAAAAATCAGCTTGAAAAAGGCAACAACGGGATTGTCAAGTACAAGGCAATTACCTTTTCCATTGAAGCGGATAACCTTGCCACAGCAAAGGCACGGCTTGCCCGTATCGAAACCGACGTACTCAACAACTTTAAGGTGCTTGGCGTATCAGCCCGCCCCATGACGGGCTATGAACGGCTGAAAATGCTGCATGGCGTATTTCACCCGGAGGGAGAACCTTTTTCCTTTGATTTTTCTTGGCTTGCCCCGTCCGGGTTGTCTACAAAGGATTTTATTGCCCCGTCCTCTTTTCGTTTTGGCGAAGGGCGCACATTCCGCATGGGTAAGAAAATCGGTGCGGCGAGCTTCCTTGAAATCCTTGCGCCGGAACTCAATGACCGTATGCTTGCGGATATTCTCGACCTTGAAACGGGCGTTATTGTCAATTTGCATATCCGCAGTATCGACCAGAGCGAAGCAATCAAGACCATTAAGCGCAAAATTACCGACCTTGACAAAATGAAAATCGAGGAACAGAAAAAAGCTGTCCGCAGCGGGTATGACATGGATATTATCCCGTCCGACCTTGCCACATTCGGCAGCGAAGCGAAAAATCTCTTGCAGGATTTACAGAGCAGGAATGAGCGCATGTTTTTACTTACGTTCCTTGTGGTGAACATGGCAGACACGAAGCGCAAACTTGAAAATGACGTGTTCGCCGTTAAGGGTATCGCGCAAAAATACAACTGCGCTTTGACCCGTCTTGACTACTTGCAGGAAGCGGGCTTTCTATCAAGCGTCCCTATTGGGGAAAATCTTATTCCCATTCAAAGGGGCTTAACGACGAGCAGCACCGCAATTTTTATTCCGTTCATCACACAGGAGCTTTTTCAAGAGGGCGCAGCCCTTTATTATGGGCTGAACGCTCTTTCCAACAACATGATTTTATGTGACCGAAAGAAACTGAAAAACCCGAACGGGCTTATCTTGGGAACGCCGGGAAGCGGTAAATCTTTTGCGGCAAAGAGGGAAATCACAAATGCGTTTCTCATTACCGACGACGATATTATTATCTGCGACCCGGAAGCCGAGTATTACCCCCTTGTGCAAAGGCTTCACGGACAGGTTATCCGCATTTCGCCCACAAGCACACAGTACGTCAACCCTATGGATATTAACTTAAATTACAGCGAGGACGACAGCCCCCTTGCATTGAAAAGCGACTTTATTCTTTCCCTTTGCGAGCTGGTCATTGGCGGGAAAGAGGGCTTGCAGCCCGTGGATAAAACGGTCATTGACCGGGCTGTCCGCAACGTCTACCGTCCGTTTCTTGCCGACCCCGACCCGGTGAAAATGCCTATCTTGGGCGACCTTTACGACGAGCTTTTAAAGCAGCCGGAGCCGGAAGCGGCGCGTATCGCGTCGGCATTGGAGCTTTACGTTTCGGGGAGCCTTAACGTCTTTAATCACCGTACCAACGTGGAGCTTTCAAACCGCCTTGTCTGCTTTGATATTAAGCAGCTTGGAAAGCAGCTAAAAAAGTTAGGTATGCTCATTGTGCAAGACCAGGTATGGAACCGGGTAACAGTCAACCGCGCCGAGCATAAGGCAACACGCTATTATATGGACGAGTTTCATCTACTTTTAAAAGAGGAACAGACCGCCGCTTACAGCGTGGAAATTTGGAAGCGATTCAGAAAGTGGGGCGGCATACCAACCGCAATCACGCAGAACGTGAAAGACCTTTTGAGCAGCCGCGAGGTGGAAAACATTTTTGAAAACTCCGATTTTGTGCTTATGCTCAATCAGGCCGCCGGTGACCGGGCTATCCTTGCAAAGCAGCTTAACATTTCCCCGCAGCAAATGAAGTACGTTACCCACACCGAAGCGGGCGAGGGGCTTATCTTCTACGGCAACGTGGTACTGCCATTTGTAGACCGTTTCCCGCAGAATACCGAGCTTTACCGGGTCATGACGACGAAGCCGGAGGAAGTGAGGGGCGCATGAAAACGGACGCAATCATCAACAGGGACGCGCTCTTTGCCTTGCGGGAGCTTCCCGACGAAAGCGTCCATTGTGCCGTAACATCACCGCCCTACTATGCTTTGCGGGATTATGGGCTTGAAGCCCAGATTGGACGCGAGGACACGCCGGAACAGTACATTGAAAGGCTTGTTGCGGTTTTTCGGGAACTGCGCCGGGTACTCCGTTCAGACGGTACATTCTGGTTAAATATCGCGGACACCTATTGCGGCACAGGCAGTAAGGGCAGCTACACCGACCCCAAAAACCCCAAAGGCAGGAACGGGCAAGGCGTATATATCGCAAGACAGGCGGCGGGCTGCAAGCAAAAAGATTTAATCGGTATTCCGTGGCTTTTAGCTTTTGCCCTGCGCTCTGACGGGTGGTTTTTACGCAGCGATATTATTTGGCAGAAAGACAACCCCATGCCCGAAAGCGTCAAAGACCGTCCGAGCCGCTGCTATGAACACATTTTTTTGCTTACGAAGTCAAAAAAGTATTTCTATGACGCTGCCGCTATTGCCGAACCCATAGCCCCCACAACGGCGGCGCGATACAAATCCGGGCGCGGCGCAAATCACAAATACGCCGGGGAAGTACCCGGACAAGGCAAGGTACAAGGTATCAACAGGGCGAGAAAAGGCGGCTATTATGACGACGCGCTTATCCCCACCATACGCAACAAGCGCGACGTTTGGCTTATCAATACCGTACCCTACAAAGGCGGTCATTTTGCTGCCTTTCCCCCGAAGTTAGCGGAAACCTGCATTATGGCGGGCTGTCCGAAAGGCGGCATTGTCCTTGACCCGTTCTTTGGAAGCGGCACGACGGGGCTTGCGGCGAAAACCCTTGACCGCCGCTATATTGGCATTGAACTAAATACCGAGTATTGCGCCCTTGCAAGGGCGCGGATTGGAGGTGATAACTCTTGAAAGACCCCTTAAAGCCCCGTGACAAAATCACGCAGAAAATGAGCCGTGACGGGCTGATGAGGCAAAACGAAACCACAGGCGAAACCGAGCGCGTGAGTAAACGGGAGCAAGACCCGGATTTTCAGAAAACGCCGGAACAACAGGCGGCACAGGACGCGGCGCAGCTTGACCCTGTATCTTCCAATGCTGCCCCTTTGCCCCCTGCGCCCGAACTATCCCACAGGCAGGACACGGGAGATGCCGAGCAGCTTTTTCACCGCATAGACGCAGCGCATACCCGCAAAGCGTCCAAAAAGGCGGTACAGCGGGCGCAGCGGGAAGCTGCCGCACAAATGAAATCGTCCCGTCTGCAATTTACCGACGAGGAACTTCATAACCCGGAGCTTGAAAAGTATATCAGGAAATCCGACAAAGCGGCTGACCGCTTAGACGCGGCAAAGGCGGCTATTCCGAAGAAAAAGAAACTTGCTGCGGAGCGCACCTTTGACGAAGCCACAGGTAAAGGCAAAACCCGCCTGCACTTTGAAGAACGGGAAAAGCCCATGCCCGGAAAAACCAACAAAAACCCGTTGCCCCGCCCCGCGCAGGAAGCGGGTAGTTTTATCCATAACAAGATACATTCCGTTGAAAAGGACAATTCCGGCGTTGAGGGAGCGCACAAATCCGAGGAATTAGCGGAGCGCGGCGCAAAATACGGGGCGCGGAAAATCCGGCAGGGCTACCGCAGCCATAGGCTGAAACCCTACAGGGCGGCAGCCAAAGCGGAAAAAGCAGCGTTTCAGGCAAACGTGGATTTTCAGTATCATAAGACGCTGCATAATAACCCGCAGCTTAAAAGCAACCCCCTTTCCCGCCTTTGGCAGAAGCAGCGAATCAAGCGGCAGTATGCAAAAGCGGTAAAGTCGGGCGGTGTAAAGACCGCAAAGAATGTCGGCAAGGCAGCAAAGAAAACCGCCGAGCAGACGCGGAAAGGATTTGCATTTGTGGCGCGGCACCCGACAGGTGTCATCATTGCCATTGCCGCGCTGCTGCTGTTCATTATTATTTTTGCGGGACTGTCCTCTTTTTCCTCTATGTTTTCCGGCACCTTAAACGGCATATTGGGAACGTCGTACACGTCGGAGGACAGCGACCTTGTGGCGGTGGAAAACAGCTATGCCGCAAAGGAAAATGAACTGCAATACAGGATAGACAATATTGAGCGCGATAACCCCGGCTATGATGAATACCGCTATGACCTTGATAATATCGGGCATAACCCCCACGAACTGGCTTCCTATCTGACCGCCCTTTTGCAGAGTTACACCCCGCAGAGCGCACAGGCAGAATTGCAGCGCGTCTTTGACAGGCAGTATACGCTGACGCTCACCGAAACCGTGGAGGTACGCTATCGGACGGAAACCCGTACCGATACATGGACGGACGAGGACGGAAACACCCATACAGACACCTATACCGTCGAAGTACCCTACAACTATTACATTCTCAATGTCAAGCTGACAAATAAGGCGATATCCTCTTTCGTGCCGGAGCTTTTAACGGCAGAACAGCTTGAAATGTACCGCGTTTACTTGGAAACAAGCGGCAACAAGCCGTTACTGTTCGGCGGCGGCTCTCCCGATGTGAACCCGTCCGAGGATTTAAGCGGCGTTCACTTGGTAAACGGCACACGTCCCGGCAATCCGCAGCTTGTAGAACTTGCAAAGTCACAAGTCGGGAATGTGGGCGGCGCTCCCTATTGGAGCTGGTACGGCTTTAACAGCCGCGTGGAATGGTGCGCCTGTTTCGTATCCTGGTGCTACGGGCAAGCAGGCTTATCCGAGCCGCGTTTTGCAGCCTGCCAGTCGCAGGGGATTCCGTGGTTTACCTCTCGCGGACAATGGGGTGACCGAAATTACAGCAACATAGCCCCCGGCGACGCTATCTTTTTCGATTGGGATTCAGACGGGAGTGCAGACCATGTAGGGCTTGTTATCGGCACAGACGGAAGCCGTGTTTACACCGTTGAGGGCAATTCCGGCGACGCCTGCAAAATCAAGAGCTATTCCCTTGACTATGCTTGTATCAAAGGCTATGGGCTGATGAATTGGGACTGACTATTTTTGAAAATTGAAAGGAGTATGACACAATGGCAAATAACAAAATTGACCGTATCGACCGGGAAATCCAAAAGACCCGCGAAAAAATTACAGAGTATCAGAACAAATTGAAAGGGCTTGAAGCGCAGAAAACAGAAGCGGAAAATCTGCAAATCGTTCAGCTTGTGCGCTCTATGCGCCTGACACCTGCGGAACTTACCGCTATGCTCTCCGGCGAGCCTATCCCCGGCATTGCTGCCGTTCCCGCAGACTATGACGAACAGGAGGACACCGAGAATGAAGAATAAAAAACTTTTCCGCAGCTTTTTTGTACTGCTTGCCGCCCTTATCTTGATGGGCGGCTTTTCTGTTACCGCCTATGCGGGCGGTGGTGAGGACATTCCCACCGACGACAGTAACGTAATTGTAGAAACCGCCGAGCCGCAGCCCCTTACCCCGGAGGGTAACATGAGCCTTGTGGACGACATAGCGGGCGCCGCCGCCGAGGATAAGCAGTTTATTGTTGTGCAAAGCAAGGGCGGCAACTACTTTTACATCATTATTGACAACGCCGCACAGGGCGAAAACACCGTCCATTTCCTCAATCAGGTGGACGAATCCGACTTAATGGCTCTCATAGACGAGGATAAACTACCGCAAAATTCAGAAGCCACCCCGCAGCCGACCCCCGAACCCACACCGCAGCCGGAGCCGGAACAGCCCAAAGAGGAAAAAAGCAATACGGGCGGTACGCTGCTCATGGTGCTGCTGCTCTTTGCCGGGATTGGCGGCGCGTTCTATTACTTTAAGGTTTTGAAGCCGAAACAGGCGGTCAAGGGCAATACCGACCTTGACGAATTTGATTTTGACGAGTACGACAAGGAAGCCGGGGACGAACAGCCCGAAACTGACGAAGAAGAACAGGAGGACGAGGAATGAGCTATGCGTTAGTCATTGCAGAAAAACCGAGCGTCGCCCAGACTATTGCCGCCGTTCTTGGAGCAAAGGGAAAAAAGGACGGGTATATCGAGGGCGCGGACTATCTTATTTCTTGGTGTGTCGGTCATTTGGTGGGGCTTTCCGAAGCTGCCGCCTATGGGGAGCAGTACAAAAAATGGAGCTATGAAACCTTACCCATTCTGCCGCAGGAATGGAAATACACCGTTGCGGCCGACAAACAAAAGCAATTCAAAATTTTAAAAGACCTTATGCGCCGCACCGACGTTTCCGAGGTTATCAACGCTTGCGACGCAGGGCGTGAGGGCGAGCTGATTTTCCGTTTCGTCTACCATGTGGCAGGGTGCAAAAAACCTATGCGCCGCCTTTGGATTTCCTCTATGGAGGACGCGGCAATTAAAAAAGGGTTTAATGCGCTCAAAGATGGACGGGAGTATGCCCCCCTCTTTGCGTCTGCCCTATGCAGGGCAAAAGCGGATTGGCTTATCGGTATCAACGCCACCCGTCTTTTTTCCTGCTTGTACGGCAAGACCCTGAATGTGGGACGGGTGCAGACCCCGACGCTGAAAATGCTTGTAGACCGGGACGCGGCAATCACAGGTTTTCAAAAAGAAAAATACTACCATGTGCGCCTTAGCATAGGCGGCGCGGAAGCGGCAAGCGCGAGGATCCGCGCCGCCGAGGAAGCGGACACACTGAAAACGGCTTGCGAAGCGTCGCAGGCCGTTTGCCTTTCTCTGACCCGCGAAAAGAAAACCGTTGCCCCGCCGAGGTTATTTGACCTTACGAGCTTGCAGCGGGAAGCAAACCGTATTCACGGTTACACCGCGAAGCAGACCCTTGACCTTGCACAGAGCCTATATGAAAAGCGGCTTTTGACTTATCCGAGAACGGACAGCGCATTTCTGACCGACGACATGGGCGGTACGGCGGCGGGTATTGCCGCCCTGCTTTGCGGCAAGCTGCCTTTCATGCAGGGCGTGGACTTTTCCCCGGACGTTTCCCGTCTGCTTGACAGTAAAAAAGTATCAGACCACCACGCCATTATCCCTACCGCCGAGCTTGGGAAAACCGACCTTGCCGCGCTGCCGGAAAGCGAACGGAATATCCTTATCCTTGCCGGGGCGCGTCTGCTCTTTGCCGCTGCTGAACCGCACACCTTTGAAGCGGTTACGGTAGTTTTTATGTGCGCCGACAAGGAGTTTACCGCAAAGGGCAAGACGGTACTTTGCGCCGGGTGGAAAGAGCTTGAACGCCGTTACCGGGCTACGCTGAAAGCAAAACCCGACGCAGAGGACGACGACAACGAGGTATTGGAGCTTGACGCGCCGCCGTTTGCCGAGGGGCAGACCTTTGACCGCCCCGCCGCAAGGGTAACGGCGCATGACACGACACCGCCGAAGCCCCACAACGAAGCGACCTTGCTTTCCGCTATGGAACGCGCCGGAAATGAGGACACCGACCCGGACGCGGAACGCCGCGGGCTTGGTACACCCGCCACCCGTGCCGCCGTTATTGAAAAGTTGGTAAAATCCGGCTTTGTGCAGCGCAAGGGCAAGCAGCTTATCCCCACCACAGACGGAAATAACCTTGTTTGTGTGCTGCCGGATAGCCTGACCTCTCCGCAGCTTACCGCCCAGTGGGAAAACGCCCTGACGCAGATTGCAAAGGGAACCGCCGACCCGGACAGCTTCATGCATGGGATTGAAGAAATGGCGCGGGAACTTGTGAAAGCCTATCCGTCCCTTTCCGATACGGACAAGGAGCGTTTCAAGGACGAAAAGCATGTTATCGGCAACTGCCCCCGCTGCTGCGGCAATGTCTATGAGGGCAAGAAAAATTACTATTGCGAAAACAAGGATTGCGCTTTTGTTATGTGGAAAAATGACCGCTTCTTTGAGGAACGGAAAACCGCTTTTACCTCTAAAATTGCCGCCGCTCTCCTAAAAAACGGTAAGGCAAAGGTCAAGGGGATTTACTCCCCAAAGACGGACAAAACCTACGACGGAACAGTGCTTTTAGCCGACACAGGCGGGAAATACGTCAACTACCGCATTACCATTCAGAGGGACAAAGAACTTACGTAGCAAGCATAGGAAAGGGGTACCCTTTCCGTCAAATCCCCGCCTTTTCTCGCAGAGAACGGCGGGAATTTGCTTGTTGGGAAGTTTCCCAAACCCTCTATAAAAACCGAAAAACGCCAAACCAATAAATTTGAGAAAGGACGTGCTAAATGAAATCTTATTCTGCCTATGAACACGATAACTTAGACCCAGCCGAAAGCATGAGGATAGAGCGCAGAATGTATTTTGAAAGCGAAAAAGCGGATATTTCCACCTTAACCGCTTTGCCGTTGGAACAGCTACAAAAAATGCGCGAGGAAAGCGCGGCTGCTGAACAGACAATTTTTCAAAGTCTGCAAGAACACGCTGCCGCATGGGAGGAACAGGCGGGCAAAACGCTTTTATTTGACAAAGCGATTGAGTACACGAGAACCCCCACCGTCAAGCACACCTCTAATCAATGGGAAGCCGAGGAATACCACCATGCTATCAGCAACATGGTTTATCAAATGAATTACCACATTTACGAGAATACCCGGTATGACAGGGAAACAAAGCAATCTGTTCCTTACTCTTGGAGTTTGACATGGAGCGTCCGCACAAACAGCCCGGACGGGTACCGACAGGCGCGGATTGCCGTACAGGACAGAAAGGTATTTGCAGACAAGGCGGCTATGGAAAAATATCTGAATGGGCGTATCAAGGCATATTCCCACCTGTTCATAGAAATATCGCCGCCTATCCCGCAGGAATATGCACAGCAATTCAAGGTAAACGGGCAGCTTTTACCGGGCTACACCATAGAGGGTGAGGAACCGAAACAAGCCGACCACGCCGCCGTAGAAAATAACGGCGGCGATTTTATTTCACAGCAACAAAATACGGAACAGCGAAAGGAGCGTGAGGGCATGAATGACCCTTTATCTATACGGATAAGCAACAGCGCGAAATATGAAAACGGCGAACACGGGTATTGGCTGAAACTTCCCGCCACCGCCGAGCAGCTACACGAAGCTATGAAAGCAATGGATATTACGGCAAACAACCCGCAAGACTTTTTAATTGAGGATTTTGAAAGCGTCCTTGACAGCGTTACCCGTCTATCTCTTGAAAATGTGCGAAGCGCAGGAGTGGATGAGCTGAACTATTTGGCGGCGGCTTTGCAATCACGCGATAGCAGGCAGATTGACAAGCTGAACGCCGCAACCAAATTTATGACAGGCCGTTACGACGTTCACGGACTTGTTGAGCTTACGCAGAACACGGGTGTTTATGATTTTCACCCTGATATTTTCAGCAATATACAGCTTGGGGAGCATACCTTTGAACATTCCGGCTTGATACAGATACCCGACGAATGGGCGGCAGCGGTTGACATTGAAATGTTGGGGCAGCTTGCCGCCGAGCATGAAAAAGGCGTGTTTACCGAGTATGGGTATATCGTTCCAAACGGTGAGGAATGGAAGCCGATAACGGAAATCCCGCAAGAATACCGCATTATGAGTTTCCCGCAGCCGCAGCGACCCGACCCCGAAAAGGCAGATATGGAGGCTATCAGCGCAATGCAGACCGCAGAGCCGCCGCAGCCGCGCCCTGTTATCCCTCTTGTCCTTACTTCCGAGAAACCCGCCGAAAAGCTCAAAGAGATTACCGACCGCTTGGAGCAGGGTATTTCTGAACTGTTTGACAGTAACCGCTATAAAGAGTATCTAAGCGTCATGTCAAAGTTTCACAATTACAGCTTTAACAATACCCTGCTTATCGCCATGCAGAAACCGGACGCTTCCCTTATCGCGGGCTTTTCCTCTTGGAAAAATCAGTTTGAGCGCAATGTAAAAAAAGGTGAAAAGGGTATCAAAATCATTGCCCCGTCCCCATTCAAAGTAAAAAAGGAAATGGAGAAAATCGACCCGCATACGCAGAAGCCCGTTATCGGAAAAGACGGAAAGCCCGTTACCGAAGAAAAGGAAATTACCATTCCCGCTTTTAAGGTGGTTTCCGTCTTTGATGTTTCGCAGACCGAGGGAAAGGAATTGCCCGACATTGCCGTGGACGCTTTGACGGGTGATGTGGAACAGTACAAGGATTTTTTCGCCGCCCTTGAAAAAACTTCCCCCGTTCCCGTAGGCTTTGAGGAAATGACAGGCGGCACACAGGGCTACTACCATTTGGAGGATAAACGGATTGCGCTTTTAGAGGGCGCAAGCCAGTTGCAGACCCTTAAAACCTTGATACATGAAATCGCCCATGCGAAGCTGCACGACATTGATTTGACCGCCCCAAAAGAAGAACAGCAAAACCGCCCCGACCGCCGCACCCGCGAAGTGGAAGCGGAAAGTATCGCATACACTGTCTGCCAGCATTACGGACTTGATACGTCGGATTATTCCTTTGGATATGTTGCCGGGTGGAGCAGCGGAAAGGAGCTTGCGGAACTGAAAAGCTCTCTTGAAACAATCCGCAGCACCGCCGCCGAGATTATCAATTCCATTGATACCCATATGGCAGAAATCCAAAAGGCGCAGGAAGTCAAGCAGGAGCAGCCGCAAGAATACATCTACAAGGTACACGCCAACCCCCGCAGCGACAGTATAGAAAACCGCTATCTGCTGCAAGCCTACATTCCGCAGGAGGACGGAACGGCAAAGATTGGCGATATTCTGTTTGTCGGTACACCGGGAAAATGCCGCGAGCTTATGGGCCGGCTTACCGCCGGAGAACTGACACAGGGACAGGTAAAGGAGCTTTTCGCAAAATCGCAGGAGCAGCCGACACAGGAAACCGGGCAGGACGAAAATACCTACTCCATTTATCAGTTGAAGCGTGGCGACGAAACGCGGGATTTACGCTTTGAGCCTTACGACCGTCTGCAAGCGGAGGGACACACGGTTGCCCCTGCGAACTATGACCTTATCTATTCCGCGCCCCTTGCGCCGGATATGACCCTTGAAAGCATTTTGGAAAAGTTTAATATCGACCACCCGAAAGATTTTAAGGGACATAGCCTTTCCGTTTCCGACGTAGTGGTGCTTCATCAGAACGGGCAGGACGCCGCCCATTATGTAGACAGTTTCGGCTATCGGCAAGTGCCGGAGTTTTTGCAGGAGCAGCAAAAAGAACTGACCCCGGACGAATTTTTGACCGGGGAGAAAATCACAACGCCGCGCGGCAGCTTCCGCTTAACCTCTATGAGCATGGAGCAGATGAAAGAAGCCGGGTACGGCGTTCATCACAATTCAGACGACGGAAAATATTACATCATGGGGAATGGTACACGGGCTTTTGCCGTAGCGGTTGAGCAGCCCCAAAATTATTTGAAGCATATCGAGGACACCGTAGAGCAAAACGACAACAACTTTGACGGGATTATCAATAACACGCCACAGACACCCACCGTAGGCGAATTGGAGCAGAAAGCAAAGGCGGGTGAGCCGATTTCCCTTACTGACCTTGCAAATGCCATCAAAGCCGACAAGGAGCGCGTCGGCAAGCAGGAAGAAAAGCCCTCTATCCGGGCGCAGCTTAGGACAGATAAGGAACGGGCGCAGAAAAAGCCCGCAAAGAATAAAACGCAGGATTTGGAAAGGAGTTGACCCTATGCACAAGTTTGAAAATGTGGACGTTTTCGTATCCCTTGACGCTATCATGCGGCAGAACACCGCATTTTACCAAAGCGATTTTGAGATTGACAAACAGATTATCCAAAAGGCGGCGGCAAGCCCCGCCGCCGAGGATAAAACGCTGCTTTGGCTTTCCCGCCCGTCGGGGACGCATTGTTTCAGAGAGCGCGACGTTTTTCTAAAGGACACCGGACCCCATAATACATGGCGTTTCTATGCCGAGCAGACCCGCGACCATATCCTTGCCTATGCTGTTACAATCACCGGCAGCGAGGACGGGAAAATGAAAGGCAGCTTATATGAGCTTGACTACCCGCAGCATTTCAAGCATGTTATCGACCATGCTTTGCCCGCCGACACCTACACGCTGATTTATGAGAACGGAGAACGGGAGCAGCCCGCGAAGCAGCCTTTTGACGCAACACCCGACCCGCAGCTTGGCAAGTTTGAACGCTTTGAAGCGAAGCCCAATGACCCCGAAGCCTTGCGCTATCTTCTGCAAGAGGAAAAACACCGCCGGGATAAGCTGACGCAGGGAAATTTCAAAGAGCATATCGCCGCCCTGCAGGGCAGCCGGATTGAAAGCGAAGCCCGACGTATTTTGTCCGGGCTTCAAACCCTCAAAGAGCCGAACAGCCCTAATACGACCCATTTCATGATAGAAGTATCGCCGTATTTTACGCAGCTTGCGTCAAGCAAAGACACCGACCGTCTGCTTGCCATGCTGCCCTATAAGACACTGACCCTTGGCAATCTGAAAGACCGACGCGGCATTTACGCTATGGTTGCAAAGGACGAGAACCGGGACAAGGGCTTACGCAAGCCCCACCAGTCAATCCGGGCGCAGCTTGCAAAGGACAAGGAAAAGGCCGCCACGAAAAAGGCGGCGGCAAAATCAAAAAATCACGATTTGGAGGTATGAGCATGAATAGATTTACCATTGAGGAAACAAACCTTTTGAGCATTTATAACGAGGGCGGCAAGCAGGAGGTTACCACCAACATCAACGCCGCGCTGCCCTATATGGACGCGGATATACGGGAGCTTGCGGCGCGTACCCTTGAAAAAATCGCCCCGTTGAGTGAAGCGGAGTACGCGGAGCTTGCCGTTTACGCCGCCGATGAAATATGAGTGAGATTAAGCGGCTGACACCGCCCCAAAGCAGACGGGTAAACGCCCTTGTGAAAAAAGAGTGCTGCAACTGCTTTGACGGGAATTGCATATTGCTTGACGACGGGGACGAGTGCGTTTGTCCGCAGCTTATTTCATACTCCTTGCTTTGCAAATGGTTTCGCGCCGCTGTCCTGCCCCTTGATAAAGTGTTATATGCCGAGCTTTACGCAGCCGAGGACAAGCGGCGTTGCTTGGTGTGCGGCGCGTCCTTTGCGTCAAGCTCTAACAATGTCAAATACTGCCCAGATTGCCGCAAGCGTATTACCAACAGGCAGGCCGCAGAGCGCATGAGAAAAAGACGCGTCCTTGTTACGCAGTAGGGGCGAAAAAAGCCTTGTATCATGCCACTTTTTCAGCTTGTTTTTCATAGGGTAAGGTATTTATACCTATCCCCTCAAAAATGGTGTTCTACTGCGTAACGGACACTTAAAACTGCACCCATAAAAAGACGGGGCGCGGTGGCCACTATCGGCTGCCGCGTCCCGTTCTTTATATTCCTTTCTCATTGGCATATATTTTATCAAAAAACTCTATTCCATCTGCAATTATATTAAGTAATGAATCTCTCTCATGCAATGATAGCAAATATTTGAGGTATTCTATTTTTTCTTCTACAGTCACCGTTAAAGTGTCCTCGATTTTATACAATCCCTTAAGGTTTTCGTTAAAGGTTTTATCCATTGCATAGTCGTTTTTATGCTCCACCAAAAACAGAAGCAAACGAATTGTAGATACTCGTTCATTATCTTCGTATTCAACAAGACGAGCAAAATCATGATATTGTTGATATGCATTTATAGATTTACGTAATGAATCTACACAATCTTTCGTTTTAGATAGGGTAAGGACAGTTGTTTTCACTAACTGCTCCAACTTAGATGTATATACCTTATGAAATTGTTGTATCGCCTGTGTTGCAGGCATTGAAACAAAGGAGGATTTTTCTACTGTTTCTGTCACTCTTAATGTGCCAAAACAAGATTGTGATTTTTCTCCATCTATGCCATATAGGTATAAATTATAATAGTTAGCTAAATCCAAATTAGGATTATTTAAGTTACAAATACGAATTTTATAGTAGACAATACCCCAAAAATTCAAAATTACATATTTGTATCCATCAACATCAATATATTCAAACAACCCGTGGCTTCCCAAATAGCAAATATCCTTTAAAGCATAATCAAGATTTCCATCAACAACAATTTCTACAAATTCAGTAACAGGACGCTTCATTAAAATGCAATCAACAATGTCTTGGTACGTTTCAGGCAAAAAATTATTAATTTCATTAGTGTAGCAGTACCATTCATATGCAATTTTAGAAATTGTTCTTAACATTTCATCTGAAGCAAATAATTTCTCTATGGAAAATGTAACACTTACAATACTGTCTTTTATATCTAAAATTTTAATATTATCGTCAGTGACCCCTTGCTTTTGCTTCAACTTATCAGTATTACCTATTAAGACTTTTTTACCATCTTGTTCAGCAGGAAAAAGCCTTTTTTTATCTTCATAAATTGAAGCCCTGTTACTTACAAATACGTTGGGTATAGTAATCCCATCAATAATTAAATTAGCTTTATATTTTATGTCATTACCAGTTCTTTCTGTCAACCCTAATGAGTTGCGAAAAAAAACAAGATTGGCTATTGCTGTTTTTTCAAAATTTTCATTTGTAAACGCATTATGTTTATGGCATACAAACTTTTTTGTTAATTTAGCACCAGTTAAAGCGTATGAAATAATATCGGAAACTGATAAATCCTCTGAATTACAGTATATACATCTGCACATTTGAACCCCCTATGTCTGAAATCTTATGTATTTTTCTACCTGTCCCGTTCTTTTTTGCGCTTATTCCTTAAAGTTGATTTCAACCGTATTGCCTTTGCCTATCGTCAACAATCGGTACGCTGTCAAAGGTATGTACCACGCGGCGCAAAGAAGCCGCCATATCAGAATGATGCCGCCAATGATACCGCCCAAAATGAAATTGAGGGCGATAATTCCCACCGTACCGCCTAAGTCATACCCATGCGGCACAAGCCAGACAAACATACGGCGAATACCAAATGGGATACCGCAGCACAGCCATACATAAAAATAATTTGTTTCGCTGTTATTGGTAAATACTGATTTGAACATGAAGAATAGAAATAATGCAATAGCGGCGGGCAAAACCGTTTTCTTGAAAAAATCTTTCCATATTTCCCCGCGTGTCATATCATAATCCCTCCGTTTCCTCTGCCTGTTGAAGCTCTTTTTCAATCCGATTGCGGTAGTGGCTTTTGCGCCGATAGAAATAATCGCGTACCTCAAATTCCGGTATCCATATATCCGCAGCTTCTATCCGTTCCATGACAGCAGCTACGATTTTCCAGTTGTTCCGTTGGTGTGGCTCATGCCCGGTTTCTATCCATAAGCGGCGGTATTCCTCATACAGCCATGCGCTGATGTTCTCTTTCTGCCGCTGCTTTAAGTGCCGGAATTGCTTATCTGTCCGTAGAAGTTTGCCGTTTATCTGTTTATGGTTTTTTGTTCCCATTGCTATACGCTTCTCTTTCCATTTCGCCAAGCAGACAGAAATTGCGGGATAGCTTCTATGAGCTTCAGCACAAGAGTTTGCCGCATATCCGCGTCAATTTCCTTTTTCATGCTTCCGTCCGGCTGCTTCTTTTCAACCGTTGCGAGCTTGTCTAATTCGCCTGAATAACAGTCAAGCACCTTTTTCACTGCCCATGCTTTACCTGCAACGGCGGCTTGGATTGTATCGTAATCCGGCATATTCTTTTCTGCCATTCTGAAAACTCCTGTTATTGTTGGATAATTATATCGTATCACTTTTTTCACTGTATTTCTACCATAAATATACATTATCACCGTTCCGTTTCCTTTCCCCGTTCAGGCTCTTTGTCCTGCCGTAAAATGCTGTCTATGTTCCGTTTGATAACGTCGTACTCCTTGACCTGTTTTTTCAGTTTGCCATATTCGGCATATAGCTTTTCTTTTTCCTCTTGCAGACTTTCATACTCTGCTTGCAGGGCGGCGACATTCGGGAGCTTGCCGGACACACCCGCCGCCTTTAACGCTTTGGCTGCCGCTTCATGCAGAATGATATTGCTTTCATGCTCTGCGCGGTATTTCTCTTTGTTTTTTGCTTTGCGGTATGCGTCATAGGCGGGCTTTGTCTTTTGGTAGGTAGTGATATTCTTAATCAGCACCGCCATGTCCGCAAGCCGGGTTTCGACGGTCTTTAATGCGTCGGCGGCCTGTTCGCTCTCTGCCGCGATTTCCGCAATCTTAGCGGTCAAGTCCGTATACTGTTCTATACGGTTTTCCGTTAAGAAGTTCAGCGTCTTTGCCGCCTGTTTCAGATTGTGGATTTTCGCCCATTGCTTATATCCCCGGCTCTCCTGCGCCTTGATACTGTTTTCAATATCTATCAGCAGGGAAACGCCCTTTTTCTCTGTCCGTGGGGCTTTAGCGGCGCGGGTGCGTCTGCCCTTGATACGTTCTGTTAGGGCTTCCTCTGTATAATCTGCGCCGAGGGTTTTCAAACGGGTAAACCGTTCTTGTCCGGGTGCGCGGCATGATATATATTTTCCCCGCTTGATTTCATAGCCCGCCGCTTCCAATCGGCGCAATAATTCTTCAAAATCGGACACTTGGGGGATAAGGGTATCAACCGCAATTTTCAGCTTTCCTTTCCAACTCGTCCCGGTCTTTTCTGCTTGGTACTCCGCATAGCTTTTTCCCTTGCTTCCTCTGCCCGGAACGACAATGGATAGGCCATGTTCCCGGCACAGCTTATCGCTCATGTTCCGTATGCCGTAATAGCTTCTTTTATTGGAATTGTACTTGTGGAGGTCTACAAAATTGACCGCACAAAAAATGATGTGATTATGGACGTGACCCTTGTCAATATGCGTCGTCAAAACGTACTCATGCTGCCCTTTGGTAACAGCGTCGGCAAGCTGCCGCCCGATTTCATGGGCGGTCTGATAATCCACTTCCCCCGGCTCAAAGGATTGTATTAAATGGTGAGCGAGGTTGTTTCCCTTATCCAACGCTTGCGAAAGGGTAAATCCAAACTCAATGTCTGCCGTTTCAAAGGAACAGCCGAAAGAGGAAACAAGCATTTTTCCGTCTGTCTTGTCCGGGTTTTGAATATAGTCAAGGGCTTTGCTCAATGTGCTTTTAATAGGCTTAATCTTTGTAACCGCCATATCTCATCTAACGCCCCCTTTATCTCGTTTATGTCCTCTTGATATGCGCTGCCTGTACTGTTCACGCGCCGCGCTATCTGATTGATATTAACCCCGATTTTCTGTATCTCTGCTGTCATTGCCTTTATGTCGCTATGGTCTATCTGAATGATGTACCCGTCGATTGCCATTTTCCGCAGATACGCCGCCATATTGCGGGTGGGTATGAGCTTCATTTTTTCCTCTATCAATGTGCGTTCTTCTTCCGTCACACGAAACTTGATTTGCACTGTCCTTTTTCGTCCGTTCATACGCCGCCGCTCCTTTCCGTTTTTAGAGGGTTTGGGATACTTCCCAACAAGCAATTTTGTAGGGCAAAATACGGAAAGGGTACCCCTTTCCTATGCTTGCTACGTTTCTTTTTCCCTACTACCTACAACAAAAGAAAAACCCATTTTGCCAAAGAAGCGCAAAAGAAAAAACGCTGCAATCCTCAAAGGTTGCAACGCTTTTCAATAATTATTCGATTGTGGTATGGACATTCATGCGTCCCCTGTTTCGACTTCCTTAATCTCTCTTGCGGTGGCGGTGACAACTTGTAATCCCTTGTCGCTTATATCATCAAGCAGACTGTCAAGCTGTCTGCGCTGCGTGGATTTTTCTGTTACCTTATTTGGAAAAAAGAATTGGTCTACCGATACATCTAAAAGAGTAACAAGCTCATAAAAGATTTGTAGGCTTGGGTGCTGTCCGCTGTTCTCAATGGACGCAATATATCGAGGGGCTATGTTCATTTGTTCTGCTAATTGGTTTCTCGATATTCCCTTTGCTTTTCGTGCTGCTTTTATGGCTTGACCGAAAGCCTTAAAATCGTATTTGTCGATTTTTCGATTCATATTATTTCACCCTACTACATTTTACTGCTCACCCCATGCTTTAGATATGATTACACATAGCATATGATTGACTTAAATAAATCATAAAATATACTTGCTATTATTCGGTTCGCCGTATATAATATAGGATAATGCTAATGAAAGGACGGGTGAGTATGGAATATATCTCTGCCCCGGAAGCCGCAAAAAAGTGGGGTATTTCAGAGCGGCGAGTGCAAAAACTTTGCGAAGAAAACAGAATACCGGGCGTTGCCCGTTTTAGTCGTATGTGGCTTATTCCAAAAGACGCAGAGAAACCGAAAGATGAGCGATATAAAAATAATCCGTAGCTCCATATGTACTACAAATTAGAATGATAGATTTGAATGGGAGGTGTCACAATGCAGAAAATTTTGATTGTTGAAGATGATATATCTATACAAGAGCTATTGCACGATTATATTCAGGAAGCGGGATTTGAGGTATATTTAGCCTCGGACGGCGTGGAAGCTGTAACGCTTTTCTCAACACATAATTTTGAATTGGTTCTGCTGGATATTATGCTGCCTAAAATAGATGGGTATAGCGTTTGTGAAATAATTAGAAAGAGGTCAAATATTCCAATTATTTTCTTGACCGCTATGGATAGTGAGAATGATCAAATCAAAGGGTTTGATTTATTAGCGGACGATTATGTGACGAAGCCCTTTTCAATGCCTGTATTAATGCGGAAACTTACTGCTGTTTTACGGCGCACATCAGCGAACGATAAAGACAGCCAGTTTATAAAATATAAAAATTTGCAATTAGATGTTGACGCTTACAAAGCCTATGTTGATGGTAATAACATTGAGCTAACGCCACGGGAATTTGAAATATTGCGGGAGCTTCTTTCCCATCAGGGAAGAATACTAACAAGGGATAATTTAATCAATCTTTTGTGGAAGTATGATTTTTACGGTGACGAGCGTATTGTAGACACTCATATAAAAAACTTGCGTAAAAAATTAGACATAGATTTGATAGATACCATTAGAGGGGTGGGGTACAGAATTGATAAAGAAATATAAAAGCTCTTTGACGACAAAGATTTTTCTTTTGACTATGCTCTTACTGACGATATGCTGTATTGCCACATATGCCTTTATCGCATGGCTTATTCCCAAAACCTATCCTAATCAGGTAGACTTGGAAGCTGTCAAATCTTTTGCGGATAATATCACGGAAGAATTAAAACATGTTGATTATGATGATATTATGGTTATCGCAATGGATATTGAAAAAACCGCACAAGACAGATATGGTGACGGTGTGGAGCTTCACATATTTGACAAAAGCGGATTAGAAGTTTTTGGAAACGGCTCCTTGAAGAAAGACATAAAGGATTATTATGCAATCCAGCGGACAAGAGAATACCGCTTTACTTTCGCGGACAACACAGAAGAATTTACCTTTTTCTTTGCCGACGGCTCACAGGCTGTTAATTATGCGGTGGAAGCTGTAAACCGCATATTTCCGTACCTTATTGTTATGGTTTTAGTAATCTCTATTTTTGCAGCCTTTGTATATTCCCGGTACATTACCTATCCCATTGTGAAAATCAGCAAGGCTTCTAAAAAAATGATTGCCTTGGATTTTGACCTGAACTATAAAACGAGCCGAACGGACGAATTAGGGACGGTATATCATAATCTGTCTGCTTTAGCAGAAAAATTGTCTTTTACCTTGAAAGAGCTTGAAAAAACAAATGCTCAATTATCAGACGACATTAACCGAGAAAGGCAACTGGAGCAGCAGCGGACAGAGCTTTTTTCTGCCATATCCCATGAGCTTAAAACACCGATTACCATTGTAAAGGGACAGCTTCAAGGCATGATTAGCGGTATTGGAAGATATAAAGACCGGGACACATACCTCATTCAATCACTTCAAGCGTTGAATGGGTTGGAAACAATGGTACAGGAATTGCTGATAATTTCAAGAATGGAAGCCCCGGAATATGTATGTAGTCGTAAGCCTTTTGACTTAGCTTTATTGGTAAAGCAATGCCTTATCGCGCAGGAGGACGCTTTTATACAGAATGAAATGCAGCTAAATACAGATTTACCCGACAATGTAATTTATAATGGCGATATTCAGCTATTAAAAAGAGTATTTGACAATCTGATTATTAACGCATTAAAATATTCCCCTGCCGGAAACAGGGTATCGGTTTCTATGACGACAAGGGACGAAAGCATTTACTTTTCGATTGAGAATACGGGTACGCATATTGCGGAGGAAGATTTAAGCAGGATTTTTGAAGCGTTTTACCGCCCCGACCACTCCCGCAGCCGTCAAACCGGGGGCAGCGGTTTAGGATTATACATTGTGAAGCGCGTATTAGATATGCACGAAGCAAAATACGGTATGGAAAATTCAAAAGACGGTGTGATTTTTACTATTATGTTCTAAATACAGACATTCGCAGAAAAAGGGCTATCAAGTTAAAAACTTGATAGTCCTTTTTCAACTCCATATTTGCTCCATAATCAATTCAATTCCAATCCAAACAACAGGAATAAACTGAAATCATTCCAATAAAACAGGAGGTTTATCTATGAAAATTAAAAGGATTATATCAAGTTTAGCTATGTTGCTTTGCATTGGATTTTTTGGGGGCTGCTCCGATATGGCACAGCCATATTCAACCACAGATTCCGTTGTTTCAGATGTACCCGCCGAGATTTTGGCTTTGCGGTTTGATGACTATGAGAACATGAGCATAGCAGAATACCGGGGAAAAGTATGGCAGACTATTTCAACAGATGAAAAAGGCTATTTTTCTTTACTTGATAGCGTTGGTAAAGATGTAAGCATACACGACACCAATACAGACGCTTATTTTGTCAAATATGTTCTTGTCCCGACGGTCGCTGAAAAATGGAATGAATGGAGCTTTCAAGGCTCTGTCATAAAGGATATTTCCACAACGGAATACACAATCCATTATGCCATTGATAACGCGGAAAATATTTTGATGGATGAACGAAACCGCGCCATTTCTGAAATGGTGGCAGGTTTTGAAGATGTTGTAAATGGCGGCACAGCCGAGCAGCTTTCTAATGAGATTGAAATGCAAAAGGCTCTGGAAATAAAAGCCCAAAAACTATCAGAAGAATTTAGTAATGCTGCTTTTCAAATTATGGCAGAGCTATCTTACCGGGTAAATAATGCTCCATCAGAAAGGATACTCCCTAACGGGGAAACGGTTACGGAGCAGCGGGGCGATGTAGGCACAGAAGCAGATTATCGTCTACTATTATCTCTTAAAGCAGAGGGCTATCAAGAAATGTCCGTAGAGGATTTTTTTCAGAACTACATTGAATTGGTGCAAAAGGAGGGCTTTCAGGACAGCTATGCAAGAGTGCAAAGAGATATTTCAATGAATGACATTCAAGTAACGCTTTCTGATGAAGAACGGGCTTTTCTCACTATTACTTTGGAAGCAACAAGTCAGGAGTTTACCGCAAAATTTCAGAACAAAAGCAAAACGCCGTCCCTCCGATACCGCATTGAAAAAAGGGAAACCGAGGTAGTGGACG
Organism: Proteiniborus sp. MB09-C3; assembly: GCF_030263895.1. Lineage (NCBI taxonomy): Bacteria > Bacillati > Bacillota > Clostridia > Eubacteriales > Proteiniborus > Proteiniborus sp. MB09-C3. The sequence continues at coordinate 1,807,492 of NZ_CP127161.1, read as the reverse complement.
GGCAGGAAATTCCTGTTTTTGAATTATTCATTGATTATATCCTCAACTATACCGTGTTGGATAGTAAAGGTCTTAGCGTTCAAGAACGGGACACTTTTCTTATTGGGATTACGGACGGGATTAAGACTTTCATTGATAAACAAACAGAAAATGAGCTTATAAATGGCGAACTGACGTTAAAGGCAGAAACAAGCAGACTGGAACAACAGTTTAACAACACTGAAATTCAAGCAAACATTGATATTGCCGCCTTTCAAGCCCATGATTTACAGAGCAATATCCAATCATTGAATTGACAACACCTAAAAACTAAACCGTTGTTGTAATGGTGATTTTGTTTACATTGGTCACGCACAACGGCGGTTAAAGCATAACCGCCGTTTTCCTTTTGAAAAAGACGAATTACGGAGGGTGTATTAATTGCGCCCTTTTTTAAGGACACGGCGGTATCAAAGGAGGTATCGCCGTGTCTATTTTTAATCCCCATGCTCCACCTAATTTCAACTTATCAAAAAAAGCCTATTCTCTCCAATGGGATATTACGGCTATCAATATGAACACACACATCACCGACTAAAATCTAATAGTTCCACTCATGCCCGGCTGTATTTTTCAGCCGGGCTTTTTTTGATTTTTCTCAAAAATTTTTCAAGAAATCTATCGGAAACTTTGGCAGTTCTCAAATTCCATTTGTTGAGGGTTTACGAAAGGGGAAATCATCACCCGCTTTCGCGGTTGCGAAAGGAGGTGAATACCATGAATGAACCTGTTCGTACCCAGTGGCAAATCCGTTGCGCCTTTAACGGCTTTTGCAAACGGACGTTGAAGAACGAAGCAGCCAACGCCCACAAGCAGACGAAATGGCAGCAGTTACGCGAGGTAACTTTTTCAGACCTTACCCCGCAGGAGGAAAATCAGCTTTACACCTATGACCGCTATTTTGCAGATGATGAAGCTGAACAATCCTTTTGTGTGGCGGGAAAGGAAATCACCGCAAAGCTGCTTGCCGAAGCCCTGCACAGCTTGCCGGAAGAAAAACGCAACGCCGTCTTACTGTATTATTTCTTTGAAATGAGCGACGTGGAAATCGCAGAACTCTATAAAATTCCGAGAAGCACCGTACAGTATCGACGGACAAGCTCTTTTGAGTTACTAAAACGCTATTTGGAGGAACGCGCCTATGATTGAAATGATTGGTAACACCGAACAAGACGAACGCGGCTTGTTACCCTACCCGGTAATCATAGCCGCAACAAAGGGCGACCCGGAAGCTATGAAAATTGTCGTACAGAAGTACGAAAGCTACATAGCCAGCCTGTCTATGCGAAAGCTCCGCGACGAGCGCGGCAATACCTACTACGGCATAGATGAGGACATACGGGACCGCTTGCGGTCAAAGCTCATGCGGGCTGTCCTTTCATTCAAGGTTTGAGTTAAGCACCCTGCGCCCCCCTTTCCGCAGAGTGTAAAACCTTACCCTGCTTTTGCTCCTTGACAAAGAAAGCGTCGGAAGAAAACACCAACGCATCATAAGGCAAATCGGATACGTTCTTTTTGTGCCGAGCCACAGGTTGGGTGCGCCATGACCTTTATTTCAGAGAGAGCGAACAACATCACAACTCAATGCAAGTGTAGCGGCTTGCGGGCGACAACACGCAAAAAGGTATAATGATACTCCCTTATAGCCATAGTCCGAGCGTTTAAAGCGTCGCAGGCAATGGGTAGGGCTGCATGAGAACCATGCAGGGGTGAAATTCCCGTGAGGTTTTGCTAAAACCGTCCGATTAAAGCCTCTTTTTTTGACAACATACCGTACAAGCGGTTTTGCATATGCTGTATGGAATACCTAAAAGGAGGGGGAACAAATGTTGACAGTAAAACAACTGGACGAAATGAGCCAGTCAGGAATAGAAAAGATAGATAAAACCGGGCTTGTGGATATTCGTGGAATCAAGATTGATACGAACCTGCCCCCGGAACAGAGAATGATAAATTATTTAGAGCAGGTGAAAAACCCTTATTGCTTTTTGTTCGGTGACAGTGCTGTTCGTGTAAGGTTTGAGCCTGCGGGTGACGAGCTAAAAAACAAGCTGAAAGACTTTTTTATCAGCTTAAAAAAAGTCTAAATAATAGGAACTTACACATCATACACAGTGACTTTTTAGCTCAACTATGGTATAATTATAATGTGATTATAGAGGACGGGAGGTATAATGGCTCGTGTAAGAAAAAGCCTTGATAAAACCAAACAAATCCTCGCTCTATGGAAAGTGGCTTTGTATATCCGGCTATCCAGAGAGGACGGAAACGACGAAAGTTACAGCGTAAAAAACCAACGTCAACGATTAAAAGAGTATTTGGAAAACCTCATGCTTGAGGAAGAAATGCAGCTTGTGGATATCTATATTGACGATGGCTGCACTGGCACAGACAGCGACCGGGAAAACTTTCAGCGTATGCTTGAAGATATTGACAAGGGCATTGTAAATTGTGTCATAGTCAAAGACTTGTCGCGTTTGAGCCGTAACGACTGGGAGTGCAAAAAGTATCTGCAACATCTGTTTGTTGTAAAAGATGTACGGTTTATCTCTTTGGAGCTTCCTAAACTGGATAGTTATAAAAACCCTGATGAAGTGTACGAAATGGGCGTTTCTATCCAGAGTATGTACAATGAAAACCACTGCCGGGAAACCTCAATCAAAGTCCGAGGAACCTTTAACATGAAGCGCAAAAAGGGTGAGTTTATCGGAGCCTTTGCACCATATGGTTACTTAAAAGACCCTGACGACAAACATTGCTTAATTGTGGATAATGAAACCGCCCCGATTGTGCAGGATATTTTTCACTGGTTTGTTCGGGACGGAATGAGCAAAAACGGGATTGTGAAAAAGCTAATTGGCATGGGAACCCTTTGCCCCGCTGCTTATAAGCGGCAAAACGGCATGAAGTACCATAACCCCGCCATTGTGAACAATGAACCGCTATGGTCTGCCCGCAGCATTACCGCTATTCTTACCAATCAAATGTACTTAGGTCATATGGTGCAGGGAAAGCAGAAAGTAAAGAGCTATAAGGTGCATAAAAGGATTAACACACCTGAAAGCGAATGGTTTATTGTTGAGAACACCCACGAACCGATTATTGACAAAGAAACCTTTGATAAAGCACAGGGGCTAATGCAGAGGGACACGCGAACCGCTCCACAGTCCGGGCAGCTATACACCTTTTCCGGTTTCCTACGTTGTGCCGATTGCGGAAAATCAATGGGACGCAGAACATCAAAAAATCTTGTGTACTATGCTTGCAGAACAAATAACACGACGGGATTATGTACCCGACACTCCATTAGAAATGATAAGCTCGAAAGTATTGTTCTGGAAACCATTCAAAAGCAAATTGCACTGATTGACGGCATGGCAGAGCTTATCAACGACATAAACAATGCTCCCGCCCCCCGCACCGTTTCCAAACGGCTGACCGCTTCTATCAAGCTGCGGAAACAGGAGCTTGAAAAGATTTCGGGTATCAGCACAGGGCTTTATGTGGATTGGAAAAACGGCGATATTACCCGTGAGGAATACCACCGCATGAAAAAAGAGTTTGAGGAAAAGGAACAGCAGCTAAAGCAGGATATAGCCAACCTTGAAGAAGAAAATAAGGATATGGCGCAGGGGGTAACTTCTGATAATCCTTACTTTGAGGCTTTCCGCAAGTACAAGAACATATGCAGCCTTGACCGGGGTATTGTTGCAGAGCTAATCAAAGTTATCCATATCCACGAGGGCGGCGACGTAACGATAGACTTTAACTTTGCAGACCAACACCGCCGCATAGTGGAGTTTATCGAAAACAACAGAAAAGAACTAACCGTTGTAGAGAATAACAAAGTCGGCTAAACAAGCGGCTTTATCCATTCTCATTTTAATTTACACAACGTTGTCATAAAATACATGCCGCCACTGGCCCTACTGGTGCTACGGGTGCTACTGGTCCCACTGGCCCTACTGGTGCTACTGGCGCTTTAGGTCCAAATCCCACAATAACAGCTGGTTTTGCAGCAAATACAAGTGGTTCAAGTTATTTGGTTGCACTCGGAGGAGTTTCAGTTGCTCTTCCAAACGCACAATTGCTTTCTCCAGATATTTCGGTCAATGGAGCTAATACCGTTTTCACAATTAATACAGCTGGCAGATATCGTATTTCTTATCATATTAATACTACAGCTGCTCTAGGAGCAGGTTCTAGGCTCTTTATAAATGGATCTCCTAATACAGCTTCTACAATTTCATCAGGATTATCCTTATCAAATTTTTCAAATGAAATTGTAATTGACCTAGCAGCAAATTCAACTATCTCACTGCAATTGTTTGGTCTTATCGTAACTGCAGTTTTATTAAATGGAGCAGCAGGTGCTTCTCTAATGATAATTCGACTCAGTTAAATTTGATACATTTCAAATGCAGGAAATTAAGGATAAAGGCTGCCAATTGTAGTGCAGCCTTATTCTCCTTATATAATTCATAATAAGTAAAATTAATATGAGCAAGTAATAACCAAAATGCAAAAAGCTTACATAATATTGTTTAAGGAGGATAAAAAATGTCGTTGCCCACTATTCCAAACATAACTCCAATCATTGATATTAGCAGAGAAGATGCCCTTAACATGCTAATAGCCTCCATAGCAATGGAGGAAATGGGGCTTGCTCATATCATTAATGCGGAAGGGGAAAAAATACAATACGTATTGAAGTCTGAGATAAGTAGATCTGCATCAATTCATGACATCAAAGATATTAACCAAGGAATAGACAGAATCATTCGGGATGTGACCAAACTACAAATGCTGCTTCAAGAAAAACTAGAAAGTGTTATGATTTTAAGCGAAGAAAAAAAAGAGTGCTCATGCAAGCATAAGCCTTCACCTTGTCCTCAGCCACCTAGCTGTCATCCACCTTGTGCACTTATAGGCTGTGGAAGTGGATACATCATCAATAAGACAGATGCTTTTTATGGCTTCACGGCTTCGGTTGAGTCCAGTGTATGTGTGGATTCAGAGAATAATGTATCTTTTTCACTAGAATATATATTATCTAAAAAACAGGAAGGAACTTGTAGACCTAATTTAGTCATTATGATGGCTATTCCAGAAAGTATAGAAGTTACCTGCACCAATAAAACGAGACCATGCAATACTAGCCATGATTTCAATATGTTAATCATGAAGGGTCAGGGAGTAATGTCAATAAAAGAAACAGAGAATAATATTTCCCAATGTACCGTTTCTTTTACCCTTACAATATGGGATACTGGATGTGAACAAAAGCTTCAAATGGTAATCAGTTCTAAAAAACTAGAATTTAATCATGATAGTGGAATAGTATTAGTATCTTCAGGTGACTTAGAGATAAAAAATATCCCAAGAAAAAAACACCCCTTATTCTAGAAAAATCAATTTAAAAGTATCTATTTAACTTTTTCCTTTAAGAGTATTTCCTTAAAAGAGAGAAGAATGGTTAACTGCTTCTTATTAACCCATAAAGTTTGATAAAACAAGCCTGTTATATGTGTTTGCAGCAACAGATATAACAGGTTTGCTTTATGACACTAGATATATCGGTTTTCATATTATTATCAGTTATTAGGTATATAGTCATGATCAACAGTAATTACCGAGTGATAATTAGCATCGAAATCATAAATTCTATCAGAAATAAGTTTAATCAGTTCATCATCGCTCCACTGAAAATCAAAAGGAACCACCACATCAAAAATTAGATTAGAATGACTCACACCCCATACAACGCGAAAATCATGCATACTTATTTCTGGTGATAAATTTTTAAGTGTATTTTCTACTTCAGCTTTTAATTTATTGGTTTTAGGATCATTAATGACAACAGGATCAAGATGAATAACTAAATTAATACCCTTCTCTTTTAAAAAATCGCGCTCAATATTATCAATAATATCGTGGCTAACCATAATATCATTTTCAGCAGATACCTCACAATGGACAGTTGCAAAGCATTGTCCTGCCCCATAGCTATGTACTGTCAAGTCGTGGAGTCCTATAATACCTTCATAGCTTAGAATTTTTTCATATATGCTGTCAACCAATTCCTTTGTAGGTGCCGTACCAAGAAGCGGGCTTATAGTTTCTTTAACTAGGCTAGTGCCAGATACTATAATAAACAAAGCAACTACAGCACCCATGTAGCCGTCCAAATTAAATCTAGTTAAATAAGTGATAACTGTTGCAATCAATACAGCAGATGTTGAAAGAATATCATTTCGACTATCAATAGATGTTGCTATAAGAGTTGTAGAATTTATTGCTTTCCCTATTTTCCTATAAAACATACTTTGCCAGAGTTTTATAATAATAGATATGATTAATATAAATACAGAAATCATGCTGAATTTAGTTGCCTGTGGATTGATTATTTTGCTTATAGAGCTTCTAACAAGCTGTAATCCTAAAATTAATATAATAAAGGATACAATCAATCCAGAAATATATTCCATACGCTCATGGCCATAAGGATGATTTGCATCTGCTGGCTTACCAGAAATCTTAAATCCAATTAGTGTTATAAGTGAAGATCCTGAATCGGAAAGGTTATTTATAGCATCCGCAATTATGGAAATGCTGTTAAAAAGAATTCCTGCAATGATCTTAATAATAAAAAGCAGCAAATTGGAGGCAATTCCCATAATGCTAGCAAGCTTACCATAACGTTCACGTACACGAAAATTAGAAGTATTTTGATGATCTTTTACGAATAGCTTAATTAACAAATTTGTCAAAGCTTCACCCCTATTAGCCATAAAGTATAATGTAAATAACTTTATAAAGTATCATTCTATTTATTATTTCCTTAAACAGTCTAAAAATAGTCTTTAAATAAAGCATAACATAAGGAGACGATCTGTATGCTGCTTGCAATCATCCCCTATACTCATACCTAATATCCTTTATTAAAGTCTACTATATTTACTAGCTTTTTTCATGCTAGATTTTCTCAATTCTCTCTTGAAATAAAGGCAATGTACTTTTCAACCTCTTTAGGCCTTCCATCATAACCTTAGTTGGGCAAGCAATATTCCATCGTTCGAATCCATTGCCTTCTTCACCAAAAATATATCCCTCATCAAAAAACAGTTCTGCTTCTTTATGCATTAATTCCTCTAGTTCTTCATTACTTAATCCAAAAGCATTAAAATCTAACCACTGTAAATAAGTACCTTCAAGATCATATACTTTAATTTGCGGAATATTTTCTTCAATAAATTTCTTTAATTCTAAATGGTTGTATTGTATTAACTTCAACAATTGTTCAAGCCAATCTTCGCATTTCGTATAAGCTATTTCACAGGCTTTCATACCAACCATATTTACTAGACCTATAGCATTCGACTCAAGAATCCTTTGATACTTTTCCCTAATATGCTGATTTGGAATAATAATATTTGAGTTTTGCAAGCCTGCTATATTAAAGGTTTTGCTTGGTGCCGTACAAACTATCATATTATTTGCAGCTTCATCAGAAATAGTGGCAAATACAGTGTGCTCATGGCCTGGCATAATAATGTCACCATGAATCTCATCCGATATAATAAATACATCATTTCTTAAGCATATATCTGCTACTTTTTCTAATTCTTCTTTTCTCCACACTCTACCAGTAGGATTATGAGGACTACAGAATAATAAAACCTTATTTTTAGGATCCTTGGCTTTTTTTTCTAAATCTTCATAGTCTATTTCGTACCTTGTTCCTGCATTTATTAATGGGTTTTTTACTATGCTTCTATCATTTAGCTCTATTGCACTATAAAATGGAAAATAAACAGGTGGCATGATTATTACTCCATCTCCAGGTTCAGTGAAAGCCTTTATCCCAGCATAAAAGGCTGTGACTACACCAGGAGTATTAACAATCCATTCTTGCTTTATATCCCAATTATGTTTTTTTTTCATCCATCCACATACTGCACCATAATAATCTTCCGTAGGTATAGTATATCCCAAAATACTTGAACCAATATATTCTTGAAGCCCTTTTATTATCTCAGGCGGACTCTTTAATTCCATGTCAGCAACTGAAAATGGAACAGCTCTCTCTGAGGCATTAGGATTCCACTCCTTTAATTGTTCCCATTTTGCTGATCCTGTATTTTTCCTATCAATAACTGTCTCAAAATCGTATTTCTTATATGCTTCATTGTTCACGAAACAATCCTCCTCACAAAAAAAGTATTCTCTTATATAATTAATATACCACAATAAAATGATCTTCTGTATCATAAAACGATATAGAAAAATCATTCCTTATTAAAATAATTTATAACACAGCTCGTCTTATTTTTTATGTAACTTTATATAATAAACCTACTTGAATATATAAAGTTACTATGATAAAATAAAGCAAATAGTTGGGGAGTGATTCTATGTTTAATTCATTGATATCCACAAATAGTATCAGCTTTATTCTCGTATTTCTTGAAGGCTTTTTATCCTTCTTTTCACCTTGTATCATTCCGTTAATTCCTATCTATATGGGATATTTAGCTGGAAATACAGATGATATAGGAGAGGATGGGAGCATTAGCTATAATAGAAGAAAAGTACTTTTTCATACTATATTCTTTGTATTGGGAATATCCTTCGCATTCTTTATTTTAGGAATGTCTTTTACTGCTGTAGGCTCATTTTTTCAAAATAATCAGTTGTTGTTTACTCGTTTAGCTGGAATACTTATTATAGTTTTAGGTTTATTTCAGCTTGGTGTATTTGAGTTGAGTTTTCTTCATCGTGACAGAAGATTTAATTACAATTTAAGTCAAAAGAAAACTAATCCATTAGTTGCTTTTATCATGGGATTTACATTTAGCTTCGCTTGGACTCCTTGTGTTGGCCCTGCCCTTTCTTCTGTACTAATATTAGCATCAAGTGCCAGCAGCTCTCTTGTGGGAAATTTACTAGTGTTTTTATATGCCATAGGATTTATTATACCTTTCATGATATTAGGTTTATTCACTACCCAAGCACTAAACTTTTTAGATAAACACCAAAAATTATTAAAGCATACAGTAAAAGCTGGAGGGGTTATCCTCATTATCATGGGAATCATGACCTTTACAGGATGGATGAACGGCATCTCAGGATACTTAAATTCTTTCGTTTCAACAGAAAGCAACGGTACACATCAAGAAGACCTAAATGATGATTTAGATTCGTCAAGCGTCGATAATAATAAACAGACAGAAGATGAAAATAGTTCTGACCCAAAGATTATACCTGCCTTTGACTTTACATTGACAGATCAATATGGCAGCAATCACACGCTTTCCGATTATAAAGGAAAGGTAATATTTTTGAATTTCTGGGCAACTTGGTGCCCTCCTTGTAGAAAAGAAATGCCAGATATACAAGCACTTTATGATGAATATAATCAAAATCAAGATGATGTAGTATTTTTAGGAGTTGCTAATCCACGAAGTGAATATAACTTAAATACCCGTGAAACTGATAAAGAAGGAATAACCACGTTTTTAGAAGATAACGAATTAAATTTTCCTGTAGTATTTGACGAATCCGGTGAAATTTTTAGTATCTATGGTATTTCTTCCTTGCCTACTACTTTCTTAATAGATAAGGAAGGTAATATTATTGGTTATGCTCCTGGAATGCTTACAAAGGACATTATGAAAAGCGTTATAGAGCAAGCCTTAGATACCAAAGATTAAAGATTTTGTTAGCAAAATAAGCTTTGAGTAGCCTAAAAAAGCTTACAAGCTTTAAGCAATGCCTAGTAGTTAATTAGGAATGATTAGTATTCGTAGGAAGGAGTTTTTCACATATGAAAAATCAATATAATTTACCCTGTAACATTGCACAAACTTTAAACATTATAGGAGATAAGTGGACATTACTTATTTTACGCCAATTGTCTAATGGATATGACACTTATAATTCTATACTGGAGAATCTAGAGGGTATTCCCAGCAACCTACTCTCCAATCGATTAAAAAGCTTAGAGGAAGACGGTTTAATTATACCAGTTCTATACCAATCTCATCCTCCTCGCTATAGATATGTACTTACTGAGAGCGGCAAGGATTTAGATAATGTTTTTTATAGTATAATCCTATGGGGTGAAAGGCATTTAAATAAATGCTATAAAGAGCTTGTTCACAGTTCATGTAACCATAAAATCAATATACAATATTATTGTCCTCATTGTAATGAAGCTATTGATAAAAGGGAAATAACCGTAAAAAATGGTGAAGATTATCCTCATTAATGCATATTATACTGTTTAAATGTTTATGATAGCCATAAGTAAATAGAGCTTAGTTTAATTATCCAATTTGCTAAGTCAGATCAATTTTTAAACTGTCTTAACAAACTGCCAAGTATCTAATAGTTTTCTTGTTTGTACGAGAGGATGGAAAATAAATAATTATTTTCCTCCTACTCGATTATTTGTTATCTAAAAATCAGAGCAAGCACCTAAAAGCATGGCTAAAACTATTCCAATTCCCATAATTATCAATGCTGCTTTACCATAGTTCTTAATATTTTGATTGCCTATTCCAAAAGCCATAACAAATAAAGAGATAATATTTACAACTGGAATAGCTGTCAGTATTAGTATTAAAACCCATGTACCAATAGAAACAACATCATCAGTGCCCCCACCGCCTCTACCACTATTATTATAATAATTTCGATTATGGTTGTTACTTGGGAATCCTACTGGGTCGTTCAGGTTATGAAATGTCATTTGAAGTCCCCCTTTATAATATTCTCATTCACAATTCTATTAATCTTGTACCTTGAAGCACTCAATTGTACGAATTAAAAACTGATTTGTTGGTCATACGACCTAAAATAGTCATTTTCAGTAAGGCAAAGATAAATAGCTTTTTTCCTTTCATTATTCGCCCTAATTGTATTGTATGCAATTATAGCTACAATAATAATTCTATACTTGTCGAGAATTCCCTTTATTCTATAAAATTTAATAGAGCCTGATTTTTACTTGATTAGTTGCGAACAGAATTTTTAAATCAAAAATATCTAATATCATATTTTCTTCAAATCAAGTTTCACTCTTTATCAGTTAAATTGATAATTAACAGCCTGAGATTGGAATAATTTATAGTACAAGCTATCCTTTTTCTCCATAAGATTTTCGTGGCTGTCAAAGTCAGATATTTTTCCTTCATCAATTATAAGTATTTTATCGCAGAAAACACTGCTAGACATTCTATGAGAAACATAAATAGCTGTTTTCCCCTTAACAAGTTCGCTAAAGCTTTCATAGATTTCTGCTTCTGCTAGTGCATCTAATGTAGCAGTTGGTTCATCCATTATTACCATATTAGCATCTTTATAAAGGGCTCTTGCTATGGCAAGCTTTTGACTTTCACCGCCTGAGAACTCAGTACCATCCTCTTCGATTATCTTAAGCATCATTTGATTAAGTCCTTTTGAAAAGTCTTTTACTTTGCTTCCTAATCCAACCTTATCAAGTGCAGTCATAACCCGATTTTTATCTATTTCATTAGAGGTGCATGCAACATTTTCTCCTATTGTATATGCAAGAATATTGACATCCTGAAAAACTACTGAAAACATGGAGAACAATTCTTTTTTATTGAATTCCTTTATAGGTATGTCGTTTATTAGGATTTCTCCTTCTGTAACATCAAAAAGTCCTGTCATCAGCTTAATCAATGTGCTTTTGCCTGCTCCGTTAATACCTACAATAGCTAATTTTTCACCTTTATTGATTTTAAAGTCTAAATTTTTAAATATGTATCTATCTGTGTTAGGATATTTAAAGCTTACATTCTTAAACTCAATTTCAAGGGTATCATCTTTTATTGCCCCTCTTGCTCCTCCCTCTTCACCTAAGTCCTTATCCATGAATTCGTAGAAGTCATGGACATACTGACCTTCATTTATGGTAAAAGAAATGTTTTCTATTAGTGTCTTCAAAAGAAGCGATAAGCTAACTATTGCCGCCAGATACATAGAAAAATCTGCTATGGACATGCCATTTATTGTTTTATAGATAAGTATGCCATAAGTAGCTAAATCACTTAATAAAAGTGTAATTAGCCCTAAAAAACCCAATGCATATTCTTTATTCGCTATCATCTTATGTATATTTATATAGCCCAATATTTCTTTTGAGTAATTGTTTAAAATTCTATCTTTGAAGTTATAAATTCTAATGTCCTTACCATAGGCAAAGTCATGAGTTGTTGTATAATAATAGCGTTTTCTTCTTTCTGCATGGGTAAGTTCTTCTTGCTTACCATATCTATAGTGATGAACTCGTCTGCTTATCCACATGGACACAATAATATTCAATATTAATCCAAATAATATGAAGATATTTAACATGCCTATGAATACTACAAAAATCACTGTGGTTATAAGCATAGATGGAGTCTCAAAGAGCTTATGATATACTCCCTCTACTCCGTTATTATTGCTGCTTGTAGCCTCCATAGCCTTGCCATTTTTCTCAAAAAAGGTTGCATCCTCCATATACTTATAATCAATGCTTACAATTTTATCAAAGGTATCTCTTATATAATCTATTCTAAGTCTTGTAATTTGAGGATAGGCAAAATCCTTCATATAGGTCCTGATAAATCCAAAAATAGACGTTAGCAATAAATATCCTAAGATAATAGCAAGTATATTTTCCACATTTGCAGCATTGCCAAGAGATAATTCTCCAATTAAAAGCTTGGGAAGTACAACTGAAAAAAGAGGATATATTGTCGCTGCAATAGTATAAATCACAAAACAAATATATATCTTTTTATTTTGATTTCTTACATTTTTAAGTAAGCGCTTTATCATTTTGAAAAAAGGATAATCAATTTTTCCCTTCATATTCAAATTCCTCCTCTTAATCTTAAATTGCTGCTAGTTTTTTTATAGAGTCTCCTATGCTCTCCAGCTTTGCTCTATTTATTTCATAAAAAACTTTTCTTGTATTCTCATCTCTAACCATTGTAATTGAAATCAATTCTGATTTTAGTAAAATATTAATGTGATGAGAAACAGTTGAAGGAGTTAGCCCTAAGTTTTCAGCTAGCTCCTGCAAATACATATTTTTTTCTAAAAGAATATGTATCATCTTAAGCCTTGTAACATCACTAAGAGCCTTTAAGTCAGTAATCATATCACTATCATTGAATCTATTTTTTTCTTTTAAATCCACTAATGAGAAAAAGTAAATACCTATATAACAATAATCCATAGCACTATGAAGCTCCATCCTAAATCCATTAAAATGTAATATGCTGAGATAGATATTATAGTTGAGATTTGTGTTTATTTTTATAGCCACAGATGAATCAATAAATTTTCCCAAGTCGTCTATTTTTTCTAATGACTCTAAGGCTCTCTCAAAATCTTCCTTTATAATATAAAAATGCTTTTGGCAAATGGGAATACATAAATGGAGCATTTCCCACAGTTTCCCAAAGACTTCATATCTATTGTTATATAGCTTTATTAACTGCATTTTAAAGCTATCGTCAATATTATCATTATCAAGTATATTTACTAAATCCGAAAGACTTTTAATAACCAAATCTTTCTTTTCTGTGTCAGTTGTATATTCGGATATTATACTTGATATAAGCTCATCTAAAAATTCATCAATCTCCTCTTCATTTATATCTGAAGATATTCTATCCTCCCAAAAGGTTACTATAGAAAGTCCAATGGGGTCCTTCTCTTCTGTTTCAGTTTTCAATGGTTCAAAGAGCCATTTTAATGAGGAATAATTATTACAAATAGGCGTAATTTCTTCAAGTACAGCTTTTTTATAAGCCTTATAATTCTTAAAAAAAACTGTCATTTCTTCCTTTGTCATTCCAAACTTGTTATGATTCTCTATTACTTTTTCTTCGTGATTTAAATATTGCTCTGAAATACATGCTGCTGCTTCAAATAGCCAATTTGGTGTATTGCGAATACTATAGTTCATTTATAATGCTCTCCTTTCTTCGTCTTAATTTATATATATCATTATATTAGATGAACGTCAAATATGTTTTATGTATGTCAAATATAATTTTCTATGTAGTTAAAGGTAGGTATTCTTCCATATAATTTAATTTTTTGAAACAAATTTACTTATCATTTTCAATATAATCAGAAAATGGTATAGTTATAATATCAAGATTATTTCTAATTTTTCGTCAATTTCAAAATAGGAGGACGATATGTACATCAGAAAAGCATTAGATATTTTAAAAAATCTAAAGAAAATCATAAATAGACTTATTTTTTCTCCAGAAGCTAAAATCAAAAAACGAAATGCCAAAGATGTTCTAAAGGGAATCTTGATTAGTAGCAACAAAATGAGCAAATTTAAAATCGGTTTCTTATTAATATTTCTAACTATTTTTATCTTTGTACTTCTCGTCGGCGGAACTATTCCCTATTTTTTATTCTATATATTTTTGCTCACATTCCTTATCCCACTAATTTATAATCTAGTTATTCTCATGAATTTAAAAGGCTATATTAGGGTTCCAAGTGAATCCTTATTCGCTGGTGGAAGCATTATCTTAGAATATGAGGTGAAAAACGATAGTATTTTTCATATTCCCTATTTAGAAATTCATAGTAATATCTCAAAACAGCTCATAGGAAATAATTCTCCTATTGTAGCTCTATCATTAGAAAAAAAAGGAACCTTTGCCCATAGTGAAACTATAACTTTAAAAAGAAGAGGTTATTATGAACTTGAAGAGATGATTGTAACAGTACATGACGTATTAGGATTTTACTCTTTCAAGAAAAAGATTAGTAGTACCACTTCTATTTTGGTCTATCCAAAAGCAACTAAACTATCCACATTTAAAATAACCTCTAGCCATCAATCTGGAGAGGCTCTGATACAAAACACAGTATTTCAGGATAAAAGCAGGATTGCATCCTTAAGGGAATACAAAGAAGGTGACTCTGTCAAGGCTATCCATTGGAAGCTTACAGCAAAAAAAGATATCCCTATTATTAGAGAATATGAAAACTACGGTGATACCTACGCTACAATATTCATTGACAATGAATCAAAGCACTACAAACGCGATGTAAATCGCCATATTGAGGATAAAGCTGCAAGTGCTGCTCTCAGCATAATTAATTACTGTTTAGATCAAGGCATAGACGTAAGTCTAGAAACTCAGGATGCTCAGAAATATATACAAATACAAGGTCAACAAAAATCTGACTATAAGCCTTTTCTTGAAGCTTTAGCAAGATTTAAGGGTAATGGTGCTATTGACTTCAAGTCTCTACTCATAACTAGAATTGAGACTCTAAAAAAAAATTCAACAGTGATTATTATAACTCCAAATTTTGATAAAGAGATGGGTACACTAGGGATTCAACTTAAAATGAGAAATTTCAACCCTCTTTTCATCCTTATAACTGATATGGAAAATAGCATGGGATATATTGATCGAGAAATTGAGATAATGCTCAGGCGAGAAAATATACCTATATATATCTTAGATCACAATACTAATATTAGAGAGGCATTGGAGGTATATAATGTATAGATTATCAGATAGAATTCAAAAGCTTATATTTAACCTTGCTTATGCTTCTCTAGTGTTTAGCCTCGTGTACATGCTTGGTTTGGGAATGGATTTAAGGTTAAATATTATAATGCAAATTCTGATAGTTTTTATAGGAAGTATGGTAGTCAAGTTTTTTTTACTAAATCCAATTGTTTTATTTACTCTTTTAACTGCTTGTGTTTTAGGAATTATTCTAGTACATCGTTTTATCACACCTATAGCCTTTCTTATGGCAGATAAAGCTATTTATTTGTTCAATAATATTATCAATAATCTCCAAGGCAAAGAAAACATTGCCTCGGATAATTTACTTCTGCTCTGGGGAATATTAATAGTTTTCCTATCATTTTTTACTGCCTTCATACTGTTTAAAAGTAAAAGTATCTATTGGCTGCTCCCTGTTTATATAGGCTTATTCCTTGTCTACTGGTACAATTACTACGATCAGGCATATTTGATGATTTCTATATTTTTTATATTCTTTTTTGTTCTTATGGGTTTAAATAAATATTGCAAGGAAAGAACGAAGGTTAAAAATTCAACAAGCTACTCTTTCGAAGGCTCCTATGTACGCTGGCTTAAAATAGCTATTACGTATAGTATATTAATTGTCTCTATAGCACTGCTTTTGCCTAAAAGTAACAGCTATATAGGATGGCCTTGGCTGTATCAAGCAGTTTATAATGCCTTTCCAGGTATTGAAGACTTACGTTCCAATGATATTTCTGATAGAGAGTCAAGCAAAGCCTCAATATTTGATTTTTCATTTACTGACTATCACGAAAGTAGCTCAAAATTAGGGGGACCTGTAAGCTTAAGCGACAAGAAAATCATGACAGTATATTCAGACGATAATATATATCTCAGAGGAAGTGTAAAGCATACATATACTGGAGATCAATGGAAGACAATCACAGGTCCTTTAAGAAATTATAAACTAAAACAAGATTTTAGCGGACTTTCGGAATACGAACAAGAAACCTACTATGATGAAAAATATATTACTATTACTAATCGTTCCTTTGCCTCAACAACTATTTTTAGCCCTTATAGAGCAGTAGAAGTCTACTCTGAAGACTACCACATTTTGAATGTAAATCGTGATAATATTTTATTTTTCTCAGAGGGAGTCCATGATAGGGAAAGTTATACTGTCAAAGCACTGAAGCCACTTCCATATGGGATGTTGATATCCCTTGGTATAAATCAAAAAAGGACATATATGACCAGTATAGAAGAATACCTCCAGATACCTAAAGATAGAATAACATCAAGGACAAAAAACCTAGTTAAGGAAATAGTTAAGGATTCACACAATGATTTTCAAAAAGCACAAGCCATTGAAGGCTTTCTTCGAAATAACTATAAATATAATCTAAATGTAAACCAGGTACCGGAAGGGAAGGAGTTCATTGATTATTTCTTATTTGAGGAACAAGAGGGTTACTGTACCTATTTTGCTACTTCTATGGCAATAATGCTTAGGCTTGAAGGAATACCTAGCAGA
Source organism: Proteiniborus sp. MB09-C3 (assembly GCF_030263895.1). NCBI lineage: Bacteria > Bacillati > Bacillota > Clostridia > Eubacteriales > Proteiniborus > Proteiniborus sp. MB09-C3. The sequence goes on along the minus strand of NZ_CP127161.1, from coordinate 1,790,353 downwards.
TATGTTGAAGGATATTTGACTCAGGAAACAGATGAGCCTGGAATATATGAGGTGAGAAGTAAAAATGCTCATGCATGGGTGGAAGCATTTATAGAGCCCGTTGGCTGGATGACCTTTGAACCTACACCTGCTTATCCTGTACAGCCTAGATTAGAAGATTATCAGCCTGTTGAAGATAAAGTTGACGATATAACTATCAATGGAATAGACTTACATGATAAAACTACTGATGAAATAGACTTGAATAATAAAAGCCCTGTGATTAATTTCTATAATCAAATAATAGACAATGGCATAGATATTTTATACGACGAAAATAATCCAGCCTATAACGAGCCAGCCAAAAATATACCTAATGAATTTGAATTGCGAAAAAAGATTGCAGATAGTCTCCTAATTGTCTTGCTATTGATGCTTCCCATGCGGTTTTTGATAGGATTTTCGAAATATGTTTATCAGGAAGCTCAGACTAAAAAATTATCAAATAATGATAGAGTTATTTGTTTGTATGGACAAATAGTTAAGCTTATAGAATTTCTAGGTTATCCTCAGAAATCTGGAGAGACCCACTATGAATATGCTAAACGAACTGTACACAGATTGTACACATACAATGTAAAAGGAACATTTGAGATAACAGATATCTTTGTTAGAAGTAAATACGGAGGCTTCCCTGCTTCTGATGAAGATATAATGGAGCTAAAGGAATACAGAAAAGATCTTGAAAAATATCTTAGAAACAGGAATCCTATAGTCTATTATTATCGTAAATATATGAAAAAAGGACATTCGGTAAGCAAAATTAAATAATATCACAAATTGAGTTACAACAATAAAAAGATATCTAAAATAAAAGCTACATTAATTTTTTGAAACAAATTCACTTAACATTTTTATTTAATTTAGAAAATGATATATTTATAATAACAAGATTATTTCAAATTTTATGTCAATTTTGAAATGGGGGAAGACATGAATAATAGAAAAGCATTGGATATTTTAGAAAATCTAAAGAAAGTCATAATTGGTAAGGACGATGTATTGGAAAAAGTTTTGATTGCTATACTTGCAAGAGGTCATTTATTAATAGAAGATGTGCCTGGAGTCGGTAAAACTACTCTTGTTAAAGCCCTTGCAAGAAGTATGGATTTATCTTATAAAAGAGTTCAATTTACTCCTGATCTAATGCCTTCAGATATTATAGGAGTTAGTATCTATGACAAAGACACCGGAACCTTTTCTTTTAAAAAAGGTGCCATATTCAATCAAATATTTTTGGCTGACGAAATTAACAGAACTTCTCCAAAAACTCAGTCTAGTTTACTACAGGCTATGGAGGAAGGAGAAGTATCTACAGAAGAAGGTCACTATGTTTTGGAGAAGCCATTTATGGTTCTAGCAACTCAAAATCCGCTTGAATATCAGGGAACCTTCCCATTGCCAGAAGCACAGCTTGATCGCTTTTTGATGCGTTTGTCACTTGGATATCCAGGAAAATCCTATGAAATAGAAATACTAAAGAACTATCAATCAATAAAAAATCTCAACCTTATTGAACCTGTTGCATCAAATGATGATATATTAGAGATGCAATCTAGAGTAGATGATTTAACAGTCCATGATGATATTATGGACTATATTGTAGGTATTTCCAATGCAACTCGTAATTATAAGGATTTACAGCTAGGAGTTAGCCCTAGAGCCTCTATTGATTTATTAAAGGCCGCAAAGGCAAGGGCATTTTTATCAGGTCGCGATTATGTTATTCCAGATGATGTGAAAAGTATGGCAGCATCTGTCCTGGGACATAGACTGATTCTTTCACCAGAGGCTAAAATCGAGAAAAGAAATACTGAAGATGTTCTAAGTAGAGTTCTAAATAGTGTCTTTGTACCCGTGAAAATAAAATGATTAGATTTAAAGCTGGTAGTTAAATTAATGGGATATCTAAATTATCCTCAGCAGTATGGAGAAACTCATTACGAATTGGAATCCTGTAACTTATTACCATCTTAAGTTTGTGAAAGCAGAATACAGGAAAAGTTGAAGTGAAACAAAATGTGTGCTCCGATTATAGGAACACTCATTTTGTTTCACTGCGCTAAATTGACAAATTGAGGCTATTAATATAAACTAGATTCTATCTGAGTTTATATAGACGAAGAAAAAGGAATAATCGATTTTTACAACTTATTAATTTTTAGGAGGTAGATATATGACAAAATTCAAAGAATTGTTTGCCCCAAAGGATTTAACAGAAGGTACTCCTTGGAAACGAATTACTGAATTTGCAATACCAATGCTGATTGGTAATATAGCACAACAATTTTATAATACTGCTGATTCCATTATTGTTGGTAAATACGTTGGCGATTTTGCACTGGCTGCCGTTGGCAGTGCCGCTCCCATATTAAATCTCTTACTTGTACTTTTTGTCGGTATTTCTGTTGGTGCAGGTATTATGGTAGCTCAGTATTTCGGAGCTAAAGACCGTGAAAAGCTCTCTCATACCATTGGTATATGTATATCCCTTACTGCTATAGCCTCTATAGCAATTATGATCATCGGCCCTATTGTCACTAGACCATTACTTAATTTTCTTAATACGCCAGATACTATCATTGACTGGTGTGCAGATTACCTTATCATTTATTTCGTTGGCATTGCAGGTTTTGCCTACTATAATATTTTGTCCGGTGTTCTGCGCGGTCTTGGCGATTCCTTATCAGCACTTATATTTTTACTTGCTTCTACAATTATAAACGTAATACTTGATATTTTGTTTGTTGCAAAGCTAAATATGGGAGTTCCTGGAGTTGCATTGGCAACTATCATTGCTCAAGGAATATCGGCAGTACTCTGTATTATTAAATTAATAAAAATGAAAAGTAATTTTGAATTAAAGTGGAAAATGTTGAAGCTAAATAAGGAATACTCTTATAGACTCATAAAGCTTGGTCTGCCATCAGGCTTGACACAGGCAATATTTTCTCTTGCTATGATTGTTGTTCAATCCTTGACCAATAGTTTTGGTGAGCTTGTTATTGCATGCAATGTCATTGTTATGCGTGTAGACGGATTTGCTATGATGCCAAACTTCTCTTTTGGAAGTGCAATGACAACATATACTGGGCAAAACATAGGTGCTAAGAAAATAGATAGAGTAGAAAAAGGCACTAAAGATGGTACTATGATTGCTGTTGGAGTTTCTACTATGATAACTATTTTAATTTTGATTTTTGGCAGATATCTTATGGCTGTTTTCACAGACACTATAGAATTGATTGATTTAAGTATGCATATGATGAGAATTCTTGCAGTAGGCTATATTGCAATGGCAGTAACTCAAAGCTTATCTGGAGTCATGCGTGGTGCAGGAGATACAATGACACCTATGTGGATTTCACTTATCACTACAGTTGTTATTCGTGTACCTGTAGCCTATAGTATTGCCTATTTAACACGAAGTGCTGCTTATCCTACTGGAAGACCTGAAGCTACTTTCATTTCCTTGCTAGTTTCTTGGACGATGGGAGCAATTATAACTACGATTTACTTCAAGAAAGGTAAATGGCGCACAAAAGGACTTGTTAACGAGTCTCATTGATAAAAAAAGCTACAAACATGAAAGTGGAGCAGATTTAAAATGCTTTTGTCTCCTGCTCCTTCTCACTGTTTCATGGATTCATATATCTTTAAGAAATAATAATCTAAACCGGTGACTCCTTTACATTCCCAAAACAAATAAAGACTTTTCCTTCGCATAGTTTTGTTCATTAAAAAGAAGTAATACTTCATCAGCTCCCTTTTCATTTACAAGCTCTTCCATACCCATATTAAAATATCTTGGATCTACCACTATAATTTTTTCATAATGATTTATCAGAAATGGAATAAAGCTGTTTGCAAAAGAATCCTTTATTACTAATAAGGTTTTATTGTTTTTTACTGATGTTTCTATTTCTATTAATGATTTATCTCCACTTAAAAAATATGAATATTTGTCTGTCTTATTTAAATAAGTCTCATCATATAAGCTGTGAGTTTCTTCCTTGCCATTAATCTTTATTTTATATTTTATTTCTTTTTTTGGTTCATAAATGTATATCTCATCTGGTTCTCCTTGATAAAAATTAGCTTTTCTATAATTGGTGCCCCAAAAATCATCGGATACCTTTTTTATTATAAAATCCTCCTCACTTAAAGGATTTTCATTTATTGCTCTCATATAGTATTCATAAGCATAAAAAGCTCCTTGTGTAGTCCAATGATGATCCGTCTTATAATAAATATATTTATTAGAATTTTTGCTTAAGGCTTTTACTAAGCTTATTAGCCTAATATTTTTGTTCAAGGAGAACTCTAGTTTATTTCTAATATGATCTTCATCTACTACTGGTGCATATAGAGGCAACTCATTATGCAGAACTGTGGATTTACTAGGTATCAGTAAGGAAGTAACTGGAATATCATACTTGTTCATCTTATCTAAAAAAATATTGATGCTATCTATGTTTTTAATCAATTGATCTTCGTCTATTTCTTTATCTGCATCAAACAAATATCCATTCTTTCCAAAGTATATTCTACCATTATCCTTCTTTAACAAAGATAAATCTCCAATTGTCTTTAGCATTATCCAATTGTCTCGCAAAATAAATTGGTCTGTTGTATAAGCTTCAAAGTCCTTACTATAATCTCCAGATATTATGGTGCTGAGGTTAAACTTGGGCTTCCCCTGTAAATATCTGTTCTCTTTACTTGAAAACACATTTTTAGGTGAGACTATATTCCCTATAGACAAGGATAATAGTAGCCCCATAAATATTATTACTCTTGCTTTTTCTCTCATAAAGTTCCTCCTAAAAGCGAAAATATAAAAATGGGTTGTAAGATTGATCTACTAGATATGCTATTGATAATACTGCCACTAAGAACAAAAATACATTCTCTGCTACCCATGATATCTTATTAAATCTATTATTCACACGATTCCATAATCTTTTAGGTATATCTGTTGAACCTATTGCGAGAATTAAAAATAACAGTACATTCGTATATAGCATGTACAAAGATGTATGATTAAAAACACCAACACTTCCCAATCCAAATAAAACTCTAATATAATTTAACCCGTCCTTTATAGAATCAAAGGCAAATATTACCCAGGATATAAGGACTAAAAATAATGTGTAAATCCTAGCCAGACATGAAGGTATTCTATTCAATAGATTTAGTAGAAACAATTTTTCTGAAATCAATATAATTCCAAAAAACAGTCCCCATAGGGCAAAGTTCCAACTAGCACCATGCCATATACCTGTCAGAATCCAAACTATCAGTATATTTCTAATATGCTTAAATCTTCCTCTTCTATTGCCGCCTAAAGGGATATATAGATATTCCTTGAACCATGTACCTAAAGATATATGCCATCTTCTCCAAAACTCTGTAATGCTTTTAGACATGTATGGATAATTAAAGTTTTCTAAAAAATTTAATCCGAATATTTTTCCAAGGCCTATTGCCATATCTGAATATCCTGAGAAATCAAAATATATTTGAAAACCAAAAGCAAATATACCAAGCCAAGCTGTTAATACTGGAATATTTGATATCCCTTGATTAGATATATTATTCCATAGCAAGCCGATATTATTAGCTAATAATACCTTCTTTCCCAGCCCTAATAAAAACTTTTTTATGCCTTCACTAAATAAATCATAGGATTCTGTCCTCTGGTTTAACTCCTCTGCTACAGTTTGATATCTGACTATAGGACCTGCTATAAGCTGTGGGAATAGAGTTACATAGGTTCCAAAAGAAATAATGTTGTTTTGCACCTTTGTATCTCCTCTGAAAACATCTATAGTATAGGACATGGTTTGAAAAGTATAAAAAGATATTCCTATAGGCAGAGTAAGATTTAATAATGGAATACTGAAGCCTAATATTTCATTTATATTAGATATGATGAAATCAGAGTACTTGAAAAAACCTAATAGCCCTAGGTTAACAAATACTGATACTCCTAACCACAATCTTGCCTTGTTTTGATCTTTGTTCCCCTTATAATAATGAACAAGCCTGCCACAAGTATAATCAAGGACTGTTGAAAATATCATAATCCATATATATCTAGGCTCACCCCAACTATAGAAAAAGAGACTTGCTATTAATAAAATAAAATTCCTGTACTTTCTAGGAGATATAAAATACACTATTAAAACAAAGGGTAAGAAATAAAATAAAAACAATATGCTGCTAAAAACCATATTAAACCTCCGTAATAAGCAGTCTCGCAACTCAAATTTATTTGCTCGTTTTCACTCACATAAATTTGGAGCTCGGTGCATTTATTGAAAAAACTTATTGATAGCCTCTTCTGCCTTCTGCACCTCTGCTTTTGCAAATTCAAGCCTTTCTTCATCTGTTGCCTCTTGTCTATCATCTAATTTTCCAAGCATTAAAAAGAAAACATAATCTCCATGTCTAACTACCTTAGCAGCATTTACCTTGGCTATATTCATAGGATATTGTACAGATTCCTCTACAAGAAACTTTCTGTACTTTTCTAAGCTCTCTTCTATTTCAGATCCTTTATTCTCTTTAGCTTTGATTGCCATAAATGTATCTATATTAACACTTATCATTGGTGTCTCTGCTATAAATGATTCTATCTCTGCTTCCTTTATACCTGTAAAGTTTTCTATCTCTTCTGCAGTCAACTCTCTATTTGGATGATAATCTTCACCAAAAGCTTCTTTTACTGCAGAATGTATTTCCTTTAAATCCACTTCTTTTGCTTCATTCTTAGAGGTGCATCCAACTAAGAATGAAGCCATCATTATTATTGCTAAAAATAGACCAAATACTTTTTTCACTTTTCTACCTCCGATTTATATAATTTTTTATGTCATCTAATTTGTATTTGTTTCCTTGCTTATCTATAAATATATTTTTTTCCGCCTCTAAAAATTGGCTTTCGCTACCATTTACTAGATAATATATTCCTTCTCTCTCCTGAAGGAATAATAGGGATTTTGACCCTTTTTTAAACTCACCTTCCATTACAGAAAAAACTTTTTCTTTTTTTACCTTTCCTCCTTTGACTCTAAGTATTATTTCATCCTTATGGATATCTCCTAAAAAAACTTGTTCTACTCTTATTGTAATATCTGTATATATATAATTATCTTCTTTTGCAAATTGACTTTTGCCGACTTCCCTAGTCTCTCCCGCTATTATATACTCTGCGGTATAGAAATTAAGCATAGGATCATCTATACTGTATACCCTCGGTGTCTGAATTTGATGAATCTCAGTGTAACCTTTTGGAACTGAACTTTGGCCTCTATATAGCAATAGGGGGATTGCTATAACTATAGCAGCTGCCACAGTTGATAACCTCGCATATCTTTTGTAGACCATGCTTCTTTTAGCTTTTTTTCTTTCTAATAGCTTAGCCTTATTATACACACCTTCTAGGAAGCCTCTGTTATCTTTCATCTTGTCCAGCTCCTTCCTCCAATATTTTTCTCAGGGCCTTTCTAGCTCTATGAATTAATACCTTTGTTTGGCCTAGAGTTTTTCCTAGAATTTTTGATATTTCTCCATAAGATAAATCCTCAAAATCTACAAGATAAATGGCTTTTTCATAATCAGGCTTTAACTTTTTCAAGCTATTAAGTAATAGTCTTTTTTCTTCGTCTTTTATTATATTTTCTTCTAAATTGTCTTCACTAAACAGCATTTCATTATCTTGCTCAAATGAAACTATACTTAGCTTTGACTGCTTTCTTACATAGTCTATGGCTTTATTCCTTCCTAATGTATATATATAAGTTTTAAAAGAATAGTTAAATTTATATTTTTTCTTATAAACATAGACATAGGCAAATACATCCTGAGCAATATCTTCGGCTGCAAAGATATAACCAGTATATCGAGAAATAAAATATATTAAGTTGTCCTTGTGTGTAAGCACAAGTGTCTCAAAGGCATTTATACTGCCTTCAAGAAAGTTTTTATAAAGAATTTTATCATCTAACATAGAGGCCTCCATTGTCTTTCATATATTATTCGTTTGAAAAAACAAAAAGTTACAGTAGAAATAATTTCTTTAAAAAGATTAATACTACATATATCGATTACCTTTATAATTACGTATTTGATGAGTAGTAAAATAAATATTTTAAACTTAATACTCATATCTATATCCTTTTTTCATAAAAAATATATTTTCTGCTTGACAAATTTTAATTTTGAATTTATAATTATATTGTAATCATTACATGTTGATAACCATTACATTTATTAATCACTCAATTATTGGGGATGTGAGTTAATTGAAAACAGCTTTTGAGGATTTATCAATAAAATTGAAAAATAAAAATATTCGTTTATCACATCAAAGGCTTAAGGTATTGGAATATGTCGCTAATCATAGGTGCCATCCTACTGTAGATCAGATTTATAGCGATCTTCATAAAGAAATCCCTACCTTGTCAAAAACTACTGTCTATAATACATTAAATACTTTGATAGAAGCTGGATTGGTAAAATTAATAACCATAGAAGATAATGAAACTAGATATGATATAGTCACAGAAAATCATGGACATTTTAAATGTGAATCCTGTAGAACTATATATGATTTTGAAATAAACATAGATTCATTTAATTCTAAGGATTTAAATGGCTTTAGAATTGATAATAAAGATGTGTATTTTAAAGGTATTTGTCCAAAATGTACTAATCAAAATAATTAAATAGCCAATATATAATAAATTTAAATAAATGGAGGAGATATAATGTCAGAAAACAAAACACTTAACAATTTAATGGATGCATTTGCTGGTGAATCTCAAGCAAACAGAAAGTACTTAGCTTACGCAAAGAAGGCTGAGGCAGAAGGAAAAACCAATGCAGCTAAATTATTTAGAGCAGCTTCCGATGCTGAGGCTCTACACGCTCAGAAGCACCTAGAGGTAGCTAACAAAATATTATCTACTTCTGAAAACCTTCAAGATGCAGTAAATGGTGAAACATATGAATTTGAAAGCATGTACCCAGGATTCTTAAAGGTTGCTGAAGAAGAAGGCGACAAAGCAGCAATTAGAACATTTACTTTTGCTATGGAAGCTGAAAAGGTACACGCAAGGCTTTATAAAGAAGCACTAGAAAATATTGATGAATCAGAAGAAGTATTCTACTATCTTTGCCCTGTATGTGGAAACATCGAGAAAAGCGTTCCAGAAAAATGCAGCATTTGTGGTGTACCAGGTTCAAAATTTATCAAATATTAAAATTAATGCACTGAGAAATTGTCTCAGTGCATTTTTTTATTTCAGTAGTTAATATATAGTTTCTCCCTTCCCTTTCCTCTGAATTCCTTGGGCTATTATGGTAATATTAACGGAGAAATGGTATAATTAAATTGATCTTCTAATTTAAATGAGCTTGTACATAGAAGATTATCAAATAATCTTATGAGGAGGAGAAATATGAAACAGACAAGAAGAATTATTGCACTGCTTTTGGTTACTGTTATGGCATTTTCACTTCCTGTCATAGCAAAAGCAGAAAACAGCTATGCAGATGTATTAGGAACTGTTGCTGAGGTACAAAAATATGGCAACCTTACAATGGATATTGAACCTAAGGCCCTCTATGATGCAGGCTATGCGTTAGGTGATATACTCAAAGTTACAGTAGGTGATAACGTACTTGAAATTCCTTTCTGTACATCCTATAGTGATGTAGATACTGGAAGTCTTGTAGTGCGTGATGACCAGAAAAACAATTTACTCGTTGTTGCTATAAACATGGGTAACTTTTCCACTACATACAATGTAAACGTAGGCGACAAAGTATCATTCTCATTATTAGAAAAAGAAGGATATCTTTCGGAGTATCTGCTCCATCAATTGACACGTACAAATGTACGCTCTGATTATGCAACTGATTCTATATTTGCTAACTTTCGCAATATTACAACTACAGGAATTAAGCCTGCTGTTTTATATAGGAGCAGCAGTCCTATAAATAATGAACTAGGTCGTGCAGCTTATTCTAATGCACTAGCTGAAGCTGTTGGAATAGGAGCAGTACTTAATTTAGCTGATTCTGAGGAAGAAATTGAAAGCTATATAGCATTAGATGATTTCGATTCTGAATATTACAAATCTCTTTATGAAGCAGGTAAGGTTATAAGTCTGAATATGGGTGTTGATATTTCAGGAGAAGACTTCGGGAAAAAATTAGCTGAGGGACTTCGTTTCTTAAGCAAAAATGATGGACCATATCTTATCCACTGTACTGAGGGTAAAGACCGTGCAGGCTTCGTAAGTGCTGTATTAGAATCCCTTATGGGTGCAAAGCTTGATGAAGTAGTTGCTGATTATATGACTACATACGAGAACTATTACGGAGTTGAAGAAGGCAGTGAGCAGCATACTTCTATAGCAAAAAGTAATATCATAGCTTCCTTAACTACTACTGTCAGTGGATATGAAAAAGGAGCTGATATTTCAGAAGTTGACCTTGCGGCATCTGCTGAGAACTATCTTCAAAAAATTGGCATGACTTCGGCTGAGATTAAATCCCTTAAAGAAAAGCTTTCAGTTGATTCAATCTATAAAACTCCAAATGTATCAGCTACAGTTACAGAAATTGAAAAATACGGTCATGCTTTAACTGATATTTCAATTGAAGATTTCTATAATCTAGGCTTTAAAGCTGGTGATATGGTAACGGCTATATTTGATAACGGTTTTGTACTTGAAGCTCCATTTCTAGATGGTTACTATGTAGACAGTGGATATCCACTAGTTCGTGCATATCCAGGACATACCAATATAGGAATATGTATCAACTATGGAAAGCTTAACGAAATAGCCGATGTAAAAATTGGCGACAAAGTAACTATTATGCTCACTGGTCCTGAGGAATACCTTGTTCAGTACGAGATTCGTAAATTAGAACGTACAAATAATCGTGAAGATTATTCCTCTGATGATGTATTTGCTAACTTCCGTAATATTACAATGGGTAACATCACAAAAGGCATTCTTTATCGCAGCTCAAGCCCAATAAATAATGAACTTGGACGTGCATCCTATTCAGATAATCTAATTAAGGAAGCTAAAGTAAATACTGTTGTTAATCTTGCTGATTCGCCTGAAAACATTAGTACTTATCTTGAAGCAGATGATTTTGCATCACCATATTATGCAGAGCTTTATAAAAACAGTCATGTATTACCTCTAAATATGGGGCTTGCATATAAAAGTAATGAATTTAAATCAAGTATTATTAAAGGTTTAGTATTCATGTCAGAGAATAAAGGACCTTACCTCTTCCACTGTACTGAGGGTAAGGATCGTACAGGCTTTTTTGCAGCATTGCTTGGCTCTTTAATGGGTGCATCAAAGGATGAAATTGTTGAAGATTATATGCTAAGCTACATTAATTATTACGATGTTCAAAAAGATACCCAACAATACAAACTGATTTCTGAGGATGTACTTGCAATGCTTAAATTTATTTCAGGAACCGATGATTTAGATAAAACAAGCCTTGAAGAAAGCGCAAAGAACTATCTTCTTTCTGGTGGTATGACAAATGAACAAATTGAAACATTAAAAACTAATCTTTCTACAGAGTTAATAATTGAAAAAGAAGATAAAACCGATGAGATAAGCAATACAGACAATATAGATAAAGAAGACACAACAATAGTAACTTATATTGTTGTTAAAGGTGATTGCTTATGGAATATTGCTCTAAAACAACTTGGAAGCGGTACTCGTTACATTGAAATTTATAATCTTAACAAGGATATTATCAGAAATCCTAATATGATTCAAATTGGACAAGAACTGATTCTTCCAGTAAAATAGAGTTGTTAAAAAAAATATATAAAATTTTGAACAGGATTTTGCAAAAATGGCAAGATTCCAATTATAATCAACTAAGTAATTTTAAAACTAATGAAAAATGTTTATTTTAAAAGCATCTGTCCTAGATGCCCTAATAATAAAAATCACTGATATGAGGAGGAAAAAATGAGTAATTTAAAGGGGACAAAAACTGCAGAAAACTTAATGAAGGCATTTGCAGGAGAATCACAGGCTAGAAATCGTTATACATACTATGCTTCTGTAGCTGACAAAGAAGGTTTTAAACAAATTAGAAATATTTTCATTGAAACAGCTGACAATGAAAAAGAACACGCAAAAAGATTTTATAAGTTTTTGCTTGCAGGATTAAAGGATGAGCTTCCAGCTACTATAGATATAGAAGCTACATTCCCTGTTGCTCAAGGCAGTACATTAGATAATCTAAAAGCTGCAGCAAGCGGGGAAAATGAAGAATGGGCAGATATGTATCCAGCATTTGCAAATGTTGCTGAAAAAGAAGGTTTTAAAGAGATAGCAGTTGCTTTTAGAGCTATAGCTACTGCTGAAAAAGCACATGAAATTAGATTTAATAAACTTGCTGATAATATATTAAATGATAGAGTCTTCAAAAAAGAAGAAAAAGTATTATGGAAATGCGGAAATTGTGGATATGTACACGAAGGTCAAAATGCACCTGAAGTATGTCCAGCTTGTATCCATCCACAAGCACATTTTGAGCTTTTTGTAGAGACATATTAATCAAGTTATTGGCAAAGCAGTAAACTTTATAAAATATTAAAATTAATGCACTGAAAATCTCAGTGCATTTTTTATTTATTTTTGATAACTTGTAAATTTCCAATGCCTATAATATCCATTATGTATAATTTGCTCAGGTTACTGAAGGTTATACTCATAGCTACCATATTTTTCTATATTAATTCCCTCTATGATAAAATTCGAAGCATCCTCGTTTTGAAAACTCAGTACAGATAAACAGCTATGAAGAGGTAATCCATGATGACCACAGGGTATCTTTTTTCCCTTGTCACTTGATGAAATAAAGATCGCCGTAGGACCATCAGCTCCACCGATAATACCAATAGATGAAGCCGAATCAGGACTAAATCCATCAACTATGGGCTCTGGCTCTGTATATTGTATACTAGTGCCAAACTGCAAAGTGTCTCCCTGTGGTAAAGCAGGCTCTATTTCATACATTAAATGCATATTATAAAGGATACGGTTTCTGTTTATTGTAATAGGAAATTCTGTAGTCTCTGCATTCTGAAAAAATAACGTATGTTTTATTCCTGTTATAGGATGATTAAAGCATAACTCTTTTTGCTCTTCATTTACTGACATTTTAAAGTGTATATCCAAAGGAAAAAATTCTTCCATAGGATAGGTACATAACTTTATTTTATCTACTTTAATCAATCTCAAAAAACGCAGTAGTTTTTGGATTTTAGAATCTGTTTCAGGATACGGCACGCAAAAGCGTTCACAAGCAAAACAGGATGTATCTTTTAAAATTGATGAATATGCCCTTTGCAAGGAGATCAACTCATCATTTTGTTTTTCCCACGGTATACTCATTGCACCGCTAGATGAATAACCATTTTCCACCTGTTTTTCATTTATAAATATTTCTTTTATTGGTACAGACTGATAAGGATGCTCCTGCTCTGCACAACGCCGCTGTAATGGTGTCAATGTCTCTTCAATGGCTTCGTACTTTTCAAAAAATTTACGAAGCTTTTTCTCATCTAAAATAGTGATAATATCAAAAACAATACCTTGAGAAAAACGATATATGGCAGGAATAATGCGTTTAGTCCCTGCATATTCAAATTCCCAGTTTGTCTTCTGTGCCAATCCGCAAGGCCCTTTACCTTTACTCCATATACTGGAATTATAATATACTTTCATTTGATTCACCTCTGCTCTATCTAATGTCAAATTTATCTACATTCCTCCACTTCATGAATACAAAATGTTCTCTAGTTTTTCTGACATTCACTGCAATAGTATATACTTCCACCCATATAAGCTTCTTTTTTAATGATAGTATCACATATTGGACATGGTTTATCGACAGTGTTTTTACTAAGCTTAGTTTTATAGCTGCCAAAACATCCAAACAAATCTCTTTCAGTATCTCTACCGCCAAGGAAAGTCATTTCTGCAAGAGTAGATTTTATTGAATCATAAAGATTATCCCTATTCTCTGCAGTAAACGCTCTTATCTTCTTCTTTGGATGGATTCTAGCATTATAGAGAATATCCTGTAACACGCCATTCCCAAGGCCAGGTATTCTTTGCTCTGTTGCAAGAAATGCCTTTGCGCTAAGTTTTTCAACCTCAAGGGCTGAAATAATACTGTCAAAATATGCTTTGTCAAATTTATCTGAAAGTGGTGAAGGCTTACTCTTTGCTTGTAGAAAATATGTATTTTTGAATTCTCCTTCTTTAAAACACCATATTCCACCATACATCTGAACTGATGCACTTATTGCTGTAAAATCTTCAAACTCAATTAATAGTTGGTGCTTCTGAGGCCGTTTTTCCTTTTCTCCATGAAGCCTCAAGTTTATCCCATCTCCCAATAATATCACAGCATCCTCTACATTGATTTCTACAAGACCTCCAAAACCTGCTGCTTCTCCTATTACCTTGTCCACAAGCAAATCATAATACTCTTGTGGATCACCATGATACCATGCAAATTTATGAGGAGACTGAGCTGCAATAACATCTTTAATTTTTTTTCCACTGATAGTTTCATTAATCTGTTGAGCTATAGTAATAGCTTCTGGTAATTCTATCATGTCATCTCTCCAATTTTTTATAATCTTCTCATCAAAATACTCTATGTTTCCTTAAAGCTTACGGTCTTTTTACGATTTATCTTCATTATAACATTATATATCTATAAAGTAATCATACATTATAAATAAGGCATATGTATGTCATATTTGATAATTATATCTATTTCACAATAATATTAACACTGCTATAGCTTATACATTATGAAAAAACAAAAAATGCATAATTCTAAAATCATGCATTTTTTATCTAATGATAAAAACTCCTGTACGTAAATTCTCAAAGCTTGTGCTTCGTCCCTTTAGTTAAATGGATTAGAACCCAGTATATTTTTATTTCTTTGTTATCGATTTAAACGCTTCCGTCTGTGCCTTTATTCCTCTTTCGGCTGCAAATCTTTCAATACTAGATGCGCCAAAGAAACCATCAATTCCTTCTGTTCTTTCAATTACATATGCTGCATCTTCTGGTTCTGCAATTGGTCCACCATGACAGATTACCATAATATCTGAATTTACTTGTTTTCCTGCTTTTATAATTGCTTCTATTTTCTTCACACAATCGTCTAATGTAAGAGCAGTTTGGGCTCCAATAGTACCTTTTGTAGTTAAACCCATGTGAGCTACTAAAATATCTGCTCCTGCTGCTGCCATGTCCCTTGCCTGCTCTGGATCAAACACATAAGGGGTAGTAAGCATATCTAATTCATGTGCTTTTCTAATCATTTCTACTTCCAGACCATATCCCATACCTGTTTCTTCTAGGTTTTGTCTGAAAACACCATCAATCAAACCAACAGTTGGGAAGTTTTGAACTCCACTAAATCCTTGATCTTTTAATTGTTTTAAAAATACATCCATGATTCTAAAAGGATCTGTTCCACAAACTCCTGCAAGTACTGGTGTATCTTTTACTACTGGAAGTACTTCATAGCCCATATCAACTACTATTTGATTTGCATCTCCATATGATAATAAACCTGCTAATGAACCCCGACCTGCCATTCTATATCTTCCAGAATTATAAATAATAAGCATATCTGCTCCGCCAGCCTCGCTACTTTTAGCAGTAATACCCGTTCCAGCTCCAACTCCTACTAGTATCTTTCCATTCTTAACCTGTTCTCTAAATTTCGCCATAATCTTTTTTCTTGTCATTATATTCATAAAAACCTCCAATATCTTAATATTGTATTTTTTATTTCATATTCACTATATACTCATTAAATCTATCAATTTTTGTGCCGTAGTTTCTGCAAATTCCACATCATTTATGGCACAATCCATTTCGACTATCTCTACTACATTTCTGTTTACCCCATTTCTTAAGGCATCAAAAAGCACTTTATCTTCCTCAGGTCCATAAAATGGCTGACCCTCTACATCTATGCTTGATATACCCTTGAGAGGTAAAAACAATGCTGTTTTTTCCCTTGCCATATTTAATTTTTCCGCAATTTTTTTACCAATGGCCTCATTTTCCTCTACAGTTGTTCTCATAAGCGTTACTGTAGGATTATGCTTATATAATTTACGTCCCTCAAACTCCTTAGGCACCGTATCATAAGGCCCAAAATTACACATATCAATAGCACCTACCGAAACAACCTGTGGAATATGATTTTTACCTGCTGCCTCCAAACGATGCGGACCAGCATTTAAAACGCCTCCTATGATTTCATCTGCCCACTCCGTAGTTGTTATATCTAAAACGCCTTCAATAAACCCGGCTTCAATAAGCGCTTCCATTGTTTGGCCGCCTATACCTGTAGCATGAAAGACAAGAACCTCATATCCTCTATCCTCAAGATATTCCCTTGCTGCATTTATACATGGAGTTGTTACACCAAACATAGTGGCTGCTACTAAAGGCTTTTTCTCTAATACTTTTGAATTTTCGAATTTAACCATTCCAGCTATAGCAAAGGCCGCATTAGTGAAAATTTTTGTGGAAATTGAATTCACCCCTGAGACGTCTACTACAGATGGCATCATAACAATATCACTTGTGCCAATATAAGGAGCAGTATTTCCCGAGGCAACTGTTGATACCATAACTTTTGGTAGGCCAATAGGCAGTGCCCTCATTGCTGGTGTTACTAGTGAAGTTCCTCCACTACCTCCAAAGGATATAATTCCATCAAATTTACCCTGTTTATATAACTCAGGCACCAACTTTTCCATACCTTTTGACAATATTTCAGTTGCTAATGCTCTATCTTTTTTTGCAGCAAGAGCTTTTATGTCTGCTCCAGCTGCTTTTGCAACTTCGCAATTTGATATGTCTGGCTTAAAGGCTGGCTCAAATACTCCTGTATGAATTGTAAAAGTACTTAACCCTAAGCCTTCAAGTAATTCTTTTACATAAGAAAACTCAGCCCCCTTTGTGTCAAAGGTCCCTGCAATTGCAATTGTCTTCATTCTAACCTCCACTAAACTATATTTTTAACTAGGCCATGTGATTAATATGTATGGTTTTACTTTTTAATAAATGTTCCTTCGTCTAATTCTTTAAATGCTAAGCTTAATTCTTCCTTTGTATTCATTACTATAGGGCCACCCCAAGCTACTGGTTCATTTATCTTCTTACCAGCCAGCAATAAAAATCTTGCTGCTTTATCCTTAGTATTAATTCTTATTGTATCCCCATCTTCGTATAATACTCCATTAGGATAAGAAATTATTTTTTCTTCTTCTACATCAAAATTTGCTTCACCCTCAATTAAAAATGCATAGGCATTAAAGGAAGAATCTATATTAAATACAAATTCCTCATTAGGATTAAGCTCTACATCAAAGAATGTTGGTTCGATCTCCTTTCCACCTTCCATAGGGCCAATTAAACCCTTATAGCTGCCAGCTATTATATGAACAGCCTCTTTATCATCCCTATAAACTGGTATCATGTCCTTTGTAATATCACCATACTTCGGTGAAGTCATTTTGTCCTTTTTGTGTAGATTTAACCAAATTTGTACTCCCAGCATTCTTGAACTTGCCTTAGGCATTTCTTGATGGAGAATACCTGAACCTGCAGTCATCCATTGACAGTCTCCATCCCCAATAACACCCTTATTTCCCAAACTATCCTGATGTTCTATTCTGCCTGATATCAAATAAGTAACTGTTTCTATTCCTCTATGTGGATGCCACGGAAATCCTTTTATGTATTCATCAGGATTAGTAGAGTCAAAAAAGTCCATCATTAGAAATGGGTCATACTCAGGAATTTCATAATATCCAAAGGTCCGGTATAGCTTTACTCCTGCTCCATCTTGAGAAGGTCTACCAATAAAATATTTTTTAATTTTTCTATCCATCAAAATACCTCCTAAAAATTTTATTACAATATCTATATAGTACCCTCTTTTAGAAGGTTATCTCAAAGGTTATGTTTTATACTTTTAAATTATGTCTTTAGTAATAAAGGCACTGTCCAATTGAGTCATTTATCTTTTCTCTGCAATAGCTTTTACATATTGGAATATACACTACTATCTAAAGGCAGGCTTGTCACTCCAGCTTTATTGGAACTTATGATATAAAACTGAATAATATAAAAATAGAAAGGAATATATTAAATATTTCTTATCGAAAGGAGTAAAACAGATGAATTCATATTATTATCCAAATAATAATCTAAATCCTGATCCGACTTTAATGTATACAGCATGTCCATACTCCACGTACCAGAGCTTTCTTGAAAATAATTATGATAAGAAACCTACTGAATGTAGTAAAGCTAAACTTAGTGCAAGAAATCAATTAATCGGATTCTAATCCGTTTCCATAGCTATAATCTTACTTTGATTATTTTTCATTTCCACGTTTAAAATTACCAGTGATTTTAGCCATTATTAATTGTGCTTCCATTGTATCTGCTTTTGATATTTTCGATAAAAACTTTTCGCTTTCTCTTCCTTTTAAAATCATTACTTGTTTTTCATGCCAGAAAATAAATACTTTATTATCTTTTGATACCCTATACGAAAAAATTTCTTCTTTAAGCTTATTTCGCTTATCTATATTGTCCAATTTCTAACTCCTTCTACAGCTTTGAAACCATCTACACTATCATTAATATATCATATCGTGATATTCTTCATTCTTTTCCATCTGTGCTTTTGCATAGGGGCAAAGGGGAACTATCTTCTTGTTCTCACTTCTTACCCACTCAACTAATTCTTTTAGTAAAAGTTTCCCAACACCTTGTCCATTTAATTCATCTGACACATATGTATGATCAATTATAATAAGATTGTTACCTGTAGGAACAAAGGTCATTTCTGCTAACGGATTTTCTTCTGAGTCTCCAATATAAAAGCTTCTAATTCCTTTTTTTACTTCTATCATTTCAACACCTCCCAAGCACATTATTACATAATTATTCCTTCATTTCAATAATAAGAAATTATGAAGTTTTTATTCTTTATTTTAATTTTTTCTTATGCTATAGTATTAGTTAAAATAGCACTTAGTGCAAGTATTTTCTTTCTTAGTATGATACTATATAAAATGAAAGTAATGAGCAATGATATAATGGAGGATAATTTATGAAAAATTTATTTTTAGCTGAACCTAATAAACAATATCAAAAGAGTTTTGAAAATTATGCTCTAACATACAGAAAAATAAATGATGAACATTATTTTAATAAATATAAAAAGGCCTTAGAAAATTTCCAAGATTATTTAAACGACTTGCACAATTATTCAAAGGGAAGCGATTTACCTCAGGGAGAGGTTGTAACTTCAACATTCTGGTTAATTGATGAAAAAGAAGTTGTAGGAGTAGTGAGAATTAGACACCAAGAGAAAAAATATTCTGGACATATAGGTTATGACATATCACCAGATTACAGAAATAGAGGTTATGGTTCTCAGATTTTAAAACTGTCATTGGAAAAGGCCATAAATATAGGAATAAAAGAAGCAGTTTTAACTTGTAATATAGACAATATGGGCTCTAAGAAAATTATAGAAAAGAACAATGGTAGATTATTAGAAACTGTTTTTGATGAAGAAAAAAATGAATATCTGTACAAATATAGTATTACAGTAACAACTAACTAACTTTCCTTCCCTTTATTCTTATATTATTCAGCAATAACGAATTAAATGCAAAGACCTATGCTAAAACCATAGTTAAAGCATAGGTCCTTTAATGACTGAAATTATTTGCTTTACACCTCTAAAGTAAACCCACCTTTACCAAATAAGAGATCATCACTCTTTTCATTTAAACAATATTTTTACTTAAATATATGATTATAAATCCATGCTTAATCTAATCATATCTACACATTCAATTCCATTTTCTATTATCTTTTCTTTATAGTGTTTTTTAAAGAAATCTCTATCTACACCGACTACTCGAAATCCACATTTTTGATAAAGTGCTAGCTGAGATATACTAGAATTTCCTGTCCCAACCTCTAAAACCTTTGCTTTTTCATTCTTTGCCATATCTATTGCACTGAGGATTAGCATCTTACCTATTCCTTTGCCTCGATATGCTTCACTAACTGCAATATTTACAAGCTCTAGAGTTAATGGTCTTGTTTTTATTATTACATAAGCTCCAATAGCAATATTATTAACATACGCAGCATAACAGCCCCCTCTATGTACATAATCATTAATTGCCTCAATTGATGGATCTGCTAAAAGAAGTAGTTCGTATGGAATTTTATCATCATTGCCTAGCTGTTTTACTATAACATCATTCATTTGCCACCCTCGCTTTTTTTCGTTATTCTATCTGATGATTTTTAAAAGCACGCTTAGTAAGCGGAATAATCAATAGTGAGCTAATTAGTGAAAAGATAATGTAGAATGTTGCTGGAATAAACACAAAACCCAAAATTTCAAACAAATACTTAGAATAAATATTAGAAAATTCAGTTGCCTTTGCAGGAAATATCTGAAGTATCTGATATATTAATCGGTTATTATGGGATACATTAAATAATCCAGGTATAAATAAAAGTAAAAATGACATTGTAATAACAAAAAATGGAGATTTAAACCAAGATGAAAATAGCATAGTTAACATTCCAAAAAACAAAATTACAAAAACAGTAACAACAATAGCTACTAAACTTGCTTGTAATATAGTAAGAGGATATGTTGAATAAAAAGCTATTGTCTGAATTGCCATATTAGCTCCACTAAAGCCATGTATCAATAACATCAATAGCAGAAAACCAAATAGTGTAGCGACTGACACACTCAATGAAAATGTCACTCCTGTAAACAGTTTTGCAGAGATAACTTTGCTTTTTCCGTATTTTGATGACAATATAATCTGGTCTGTTTTTAAATAATATTCATTTGCAAAAATGGGTGAAATACAAATTGCAATAACAATCATCAAAATCAAAGCTATTACTTTTAAACGCTTATAAAAATTCAAATATCCGTCATAATGGTCATTGTAGTAAGGTATTTTTACCTGTGAGAGCATATCAATATGCCTTCCTTTTTCGTTTTGAGACAAATTAGGTAAGCTATTAATATATGAAGCCGAAGCCTGATTTATAGTTGCATAAAAGCTTTCAGCATCTTTAACTGTAAGTGTATCTATGGGCTTTACATTGTCCATATTAAAGAATTGCAAGCCATCCGTACTAAGATTTTCAGTGTTTACCTCGTACATGATATTTAACATATTAACAGCATTTTTATATGGCAAAACATATTTTATATAGGCATCGCCTTTTAAATATCTGCCATAATCGTTAATAATATAGTTTTCATCGTTAGCAATCATAATAGCATTTTGTTCAATTGCTTCTTTTATAAAAGCAACATCCATTAGTCCTGCTTTTGAACGAATAACTTCTCTGTCTAGCTTCATAGCTTCAAATGCGGATACTCCACTCTCTGAATGCCAATAGCTGGCACCACTAACCGATATAATGCCTAAAAACACTACAACAACTAAAAGCAAAAATAAACTAATCATAGTACTTTTTCTTTTAAAAAGCTTTTTATACTCAAAGCTTATTATATCAAAAAAACTACTCATTTTGACTCACCTCACTAAAATAGTATAGGTATAAATCCTCTAAGGTTGCTTTTACACAAATAGCATCTTCAGAAGGTTTTTTATCACATACAATACGCAAAAACGTTTTGTCATTCTCT
This sequence comes from Proteiniborus sp. MB09-C3, assembly GCF_030263895.1. Classification (NCBI taxonomy): domain Bacteria; kingdom Bacillati; phylum Bacillota; class Clostridia; order Eubacteriales; genus Proteiniborus; species Proteiniborus sp. MB09-C3. Next base: position 1,768,474 of record NZ_CP127161.1, on the reverse strand, counting down.
TGTCTTATATTGATAATTGGATATATAGCTGCTAATTTTTCTGCTGTTTTACTATCAACAATGCACTCAAAAACCCTGCCATCAATAGCCTTGATAATTTCCTCTAAACTGCCTTGGTGGATAATTTGACCATCCTTCATTACTAAAATAGTTCCTGCAATATTTTCAATATCAGACACTATATGAGTTGACAACAATACAATTCTATCAGTCCCAAGCTGTGAAATAATATTACGAAAACGTACACGCTCTTTGGGATCAAGCCCTGCTGTTGGTTCGTCCAAAATCAAAATTTTAGGATTATTAAGCATTGCCTGAGCAATTCCAAGACGCTGCTTCATTCCTCCTGAAAAGGTTTTGATTTTTCGTTTTGCCATATTGGATAGGGATACAATCTCTAAAAGTTCTGCCGATTTTGCTTTTGCCCTATGCTTTGTTAAGCCCTTAAGGCTCGCCATGTAGCACAAAAATTCTGTTGCTGTAAATTCAGGATAGTATCCAAAATCCTGTGGCAAATATCCGAGTACATCACGATAGTCTTCGTGAGTTACATCTATTCCATTAAATTTAATCTCTCCATTTGTTGGTCTTAAAATCCCACACATCATCCGCATTAAGGTTGTTTTTCCTGCACCGTTCGCACCTAAAAGTCCATAAACACCTTTCGTTAATGTCAAAGAAATTCTATCAACGGCAATTTTATTTTGATATTGCTTTGTTAAGCGGTCAATTGCAAGCTCCATTGTAATTCCTCCATATTCTTAATAAGTTTAACTGTCTGTAAAATAGTTAGGATGAGTAAAACAAAGAATATAATCTCCCATAAATATAAGTATCGATCAGTAAATGCATCCTGTGTTAAATATACTAAAACACTGTTTAACACACTGACAAAGCAGCTGATACCTCCACAAACATAGGCTGTTTCCTTTACTTTCCCATGGTTTAATATAGATAGTGATAGTGTACAGGTTAGCATAAAGGGAACAAGCATATAGATTCCCAAACGCCAGAAGCTATAATCTGTACTTCCGTTTAATAGTAATAAAAGCACTAAAAAAGCAATACAATTTGAACTCCCTATTACCCCTAAACGTACCAGCACAATATCAGCCAAGCTATGCCTACAACTCATCTCCAATTCTGCCATATTATAAGAGGTACTTCGAGAAATCTCCATGACAGCAGCCAAGGCTATAAATGGTAGCACAGAAGATATGATCCATAGAAGCTTGAATATGTTCTCAATATGAACTAATCTCAAGCCAAGCAAGACAACTATTACCAAGGAAACTGACATTATCCAAATACGTTTTCTGATGTAACCTATTTGACTGAAAATGAAATCACTATATTTTGCTTTCGGGAAATTGATACTTTGCAAAAATTCATCTTTTCTTGCAGGCGATGGTATATTAAATGCCGATTTTATTTGCATTTTAAATTTTTTATTCAAGAAAAATCCTCCTCTCTTAAAATAAGCTTCAATTCTTTTAATGCGTTATTTATTCTTCGATACACACTAAATCGTGAGATACCTATGATGTTACTGATTTCTACCATTGGCAATTCATTGACAAACCGTAAGAACACAATTTCCTGCAAATCCTCTGGTAAAGTGTATATAGCCTGTCTTATAGTAAAATATGTTTCAAAATCTTCAAGTGTATTTTCTGAAGAAATACTTTCATCTAATGGCATCATTTCAGTTTTTCTATATGTATCGATGCATAAATTTTTAGCTATTGTATAAAGATATGCAAGTGGCTTTCCACGACTAATATAGGAATTTTGGCTAAAAAATTTAAGAAAGGTTTCCTGTGTCAAATCTTCTGCAAGCTGTAAATTTTTCACTTTGAAATAGCAGTATTTATATATTTTGTCATACTGGTCTTTGAGCTCTAAAGACACGAAAAAACCTCCTTTCAATATGTATAACGGTTAAGCAATGTAAAATGTGCGGGTATTTTTTTAAATGGAAAGCTTGCTTGATATTAAATTATTACTATGATATTATGGCTATGGTTTTTTTACAAGTCAATATCATTGCTATAATAATGATAACCTCGGTTTTGTTGTTAGAAATTATGTTGGCCATTACGCTTAGTAACTATTATTCAAAAAGGATGTAATTCTTTATCTAGTAACAAAAAAGAACGTCCACTTATAAACATCTTAGAGATAAACAGATAAGCAGCGAACCATCGCAAATATGGTCTCGCTGTTTATCCGTGTTTTGCATAACAAATAATTTAATTGCCATTTTCGTCATATATAGTAAACAACTTAAATATTTTTAAAATGCCTACACATGGTACAGATATTGAAAAATGTTTCTGAATTGCTTCGTCTCTATTCTTAGGAAGAACTTATATCTCTGATATGCCCGTTAATTTGTGCATTTACTCTCGTCAGTAGCTCTTCTATGGTAATCAGAATGTTATTTGTCGTAACAGGTCTATTGTCAAATCTCGCCATAATCTTATACCTCAAAAGATATTATATATGCTCAGGGCATTACTTAGATGAATAATCAAGCAATAATATTTTTGTAACTGTATTGTAATCCTTATATAACCTATTTGAAACTTCTTCTAACCCTTAAACTAGTATACTTAAGTTAGAGATTATAACTATAGATAAGCAACCTCACAATTTAATTAAACATTTTTGAATTTTATTACTAAAATCACAAATTGTTCTAAATATTTTGCTTAAATTTGAAATTGCTTATCTCTAATATCTGTTCAAATTAAGGAAGTAGGAGGAGATGTCTATATTGAGTACTATACACAGTCGTCGTTATATAACAGGATTAGATGGGCTTCGTGCCTTTGCAATTTTATTTGTGGTTTTTTATCACTTCAGCTTTAGCTGGGCTAGAGGAGGATTCTTAGGAGTTAATATCTTTTTTGTCTTATCTGGTTATCTAGTAACCTCTAAGATTTTATTGTCACAAGAAAACTTTAAAGTAATAACTTTTTGGAAAGGTCGTCTTCGCAGACTATTACCTTCTGCTTATTTAATGATTATAGTCACTTTCTTATGGGTGGTACTTTTTAACCATGGACTTTTAGCAAACCTCTTAGGTGATACAATATCTTCTATTTCATACACAACTAATTGGTGGTTTATTTATCATAAGCTTTCTTACTTTGATAGCTTTGGCTCTCCATCTCCTTTGAAGCATATTTGGTTTTTGGCAGTACAAGAGCAATTTTATATTTTATGGCCATTTATACTCATAATAGGACTAAGAATTAGTAAAAAAGCCAACAAGCTTTCAAATATGATTTTTATCGGAGCCTTAGTTTCAGCAACTTTGATGGGTATACTTTATAATCCAACTGCTGATCCAAGCCGTGTATATTATGGGACAGATACTCGTGCTTTTGAATTATTAATAGGGGGTTTCCTAGCAGCTGTTTTGGCAAACAGTAAACCTTTCACTAAGGAAGCTTCTATAAAGCACAAAAATGCGTTAAAGCTCATAAGTATTGTTACTTTTTCTATCTTTATTTTTAGCGCTATATTTATAGATGAATATAACTCTTTTTTATATAGAGGTGGATTGTTTTTGTTTAGCTTGAACACGGCTTTACTTATAGCATGTGTGTGTCATCCAAAAGGGATTTTAGGCCCTATACTTTCATGGAAGCCTCTGCGTTGGATTGGTACAAGATCCTATGGAATATATCTTTGGCATTATCCTATTATGGTCTTAAGTACTCCTATTTATGAAATAGGAAATCCATCATATTTACGTGTCTTTTTTCAGCTGATTATTACATGTATCATTGCAGAGTATTCATACCGTTTTATAGAGCTTCCAATACGAAAGCTTGGGTTTAGAAAATATTGTAATTACTTAGCTGTAAATTTCATCAAGAGGAGATCTTTAACCTTTGCAAAAAAAACTACAGCTGTAGTATCAGTACTAGTGGCTATATCACTTGTGATTGGCGTTGTTAATATGACAAAAGTAAGGCCAAGCTTTGGGAAAGCCGAAGCACATCCATCTGAGATAGATACAAATCAAGTTTCTGAAGACAAAGCTTCTAATACAAGTTTTGATGAAAAAGATAAAAGCATATCTACTGAAAAAAATGAACTGAGTTCTAGTAAGAATAGAGAAGTAAATTCTAACGAACAAAGTTCGGTAATTTCTAATAATAATAATAATGAAGACACTTCATCAACAGCAGTTGAAGCTTATAAGGAAATATTGGCTATTGGAGATTCTATTATGCTAAATATTACTCAAAGCCTTAATGAAAAGTATAACAACATCACAATCGATGGAAAAGTTGGAAGGCAAATGTCTGAAGCAATAACTTTAGCTGCTAAGTATACTGCATTTAATGCTTCTGATAAAGCAGTTATCATTGAACTAGGAGCAAATGGCTACTTTACAAGTAAACAAATTAATAAACTGCTTGACTCTTTCTCAAAGTCACATATCTTTTTAATAAATACCCGTGTGCCACGTTCCTGGGAAAGTAAGGTCAACAAAACCTTAAAAGAAAAAGCTGAAGAACGAAAAAATGTAACCTTAATTGACTGGTATTCTATAGCTTCTAAACATCCTGAATATTTTGGACAAGATGGTGTACATTTAAATTCTAAGGGGGCCGAAGCCTTAGTAAATCTTATTAGCAAGAACTTAAAGATATAATATATATTTTATGGTATCAAGTATATTTACTTTTGAAGTGCGCCCCAAAAGTTAGACAATAATTTTTAGCTTTTGGAGGTGCATTAGAATTTTTATTTTGGATAATGATTTACTTTCATTTAGATTTTAATATACTTAATTCATGTTTAGCCAATACTATCACCTCTTTTTCTTTAGATGAATAAAATCCATATTTTATGCCTCTCTATTTTTCAATTCTTTTTTAATACACTATTATAAAACACTTTTATTATCATTACTTGACAAAAGCTTGCTCCCAATAAAAAAAATTATGAAAACAGGTATCAGATATAAGCATGAAGTGGAAAAAAACACACCTAGATTCTCATCTACAATTTGCGATAAATATATTGATAACGGCTCTAAGCTCGAAGTTTTAAGAAATACAATTCCTTGCTCTATCACATTCCAATACTCTGTAAATATTAATACTACCAATATTGCTATGGATGACTTCATATTTGGTAAAACAATATATTTAAATATTTGAAAATGTGTAGCTCCATTATTTTGTGCTGCTTCAATACATTCTTTAGGAAAGCCTTTTAATTGTAATCGTATAATAAACACACCTATTGGATTAAAAATAGCAGGAAGTATAATTGCCCAATGTGTATCTACAAGCCCTAACCAATCTACGACAAGATAATTAGGCACTAAAAGGACTTGTAAAGGCATTAGCATTATTAATATATAAATAAAAAATAATATTTCTTTATACCTCCATTTACTATACTCAAAGGCATATGCAGCCAATGGAGAAATAATACTCTGACCTACTAGAATAGGCACAATGATTAGTATAGAATTCAGGTATGCTTTTAGATATTTAGGATTATTAAATAATACATTTAAATAGCTGCTAATAGTAGGATTATCTGAAATAAATCCTATATTGACAAAATGCATACCATTTGCTGTCAAATCAGTCACATTATATTGTGTAATATCTTTTGTATACCTACTAATAATCTCTAATTCACCCATAAATGAATTAGATATAATAAATATTATAGGCAATAAAAAAAGTAATCCCATTATAATTGAGAAGCTACTAGCAAAGTAGCTATTTCTTTTACTATATGTATTTTTATAGCTCCCGTCAAAATTAAGCGTATTAAAAGTATCTGAATAGCGTTTTTGCAATAAAAACATTAAGCATATGAAAACTCCAATTATTACAAATAGAAGATATGCTGCTGTAGTTAACTTCTGTAGATTTAATCTAAAGAAATGATTGTTCATATAATGCTGTAACAGATATATGTTCTCACCTGGATAGTTCCCAAACAATAAGTAAATCTCTTTAAAAATCTTAAATGAATTAACTACTAACAATATTATAGAAATAAAAATAATCGGTGTAAGATATACTAAAGTAATTTTATAGAATTTCTGAAATCTATTTATTCCTTCTATATCAGATATTTCATAATACTCTTTAGGTATTTGATTAAGACCTACATACAATATCAAACTTGTAGCCCCTACATTTTTCCAAATAAATATAATCACAGCAATAGCCATGACCCATTTGCTATTATACCAGTTAACCATAGGGATATTTAAGGAATAAAGAATTTTATTAGCAAGTCCATTGACATCAAAAATACACTTCCAAAAATATATGCTTGTACCTGATGGAATAACAAAGGGTATTATTGATATTAAGAATATAAGCTTTTTACCTTTTTTTAATTTCATTATTTGCAATGCAAAAAATAAAGCTAAAATAAAGCATAAAGGAACGGCAATAGCTATAAAAAGGCTTTGATTTTTTAAACCCCTTTGAAACATTGGATTTTGTAATGTATTTGAAAAGTTTTTTAGACCTATAAGCTTTTTCTCACCCATATTATTTAATAGGGCATAATAAAAGGACAATATAAAGGGGATACCATAAAAAAACAATATCCCACATAAGCTAGGTAATATATATGGTAATAGCCTATCTTTTTTCACACGTTTTATTTTCATATGCTTTCCCTTTCATTTATTTAAATTTTATTCATTTAAATAAGAACTTACTTTATTTTGAATGATTTTGGCTGTTTCTTCTGCTGTCGTTAAATCATAATAGTAATAATTTCTCAGATCTGATTCTAACAAAGTCCAGAATTCAAAATCCGAAATCAGTTTATTTCTTTCTGAGTTCCATTTGTTAATTTGGTCTAAAGTTTCATTTATTAACTTCTCTTTATTATCTGATCTCCATTTAACATCAAATCCTGCTTTTTCTATAAGTTCTATCTCTTTTTCAAAATTATATCTAAAAGATGTATAAAAATTCTTTATATTTATAGGTATCCATCCTTGATACATCATAAAGTATAACATTTCTTCTTCCTCATTTTCAAAATCCGATATTTCCTTCTCAGATATACAGTATTTTAAAAATTCCCAAGCCAGTTCCTTATTTGAACTACTTTGAGGTATTACATACATAGAAGAAAAAGTAGTAGTAAATGGTAAATTGCCAGCACTATTTAATAAGGGTATAGGAGGATTACTTACGTTTTCATATTTTATCATCATATTATATAAATCTATAGCATTTGATTCAAATTTTGAAAACATATAGTCTGATTTCATAAAATCATCATCGCCATTCGCTATACGTGTCATGCTCCATCCTCCTGGATTGTCTGGAGAATATCCCGTATAGATATCCTTTGTAACTTTCAAATGCTGTATAAAATCCTCTCCATCAATCCAAGCCGTTTTATTTTTTGCATCATAAAACTCTATAACTTCATAGTTAAAAAAGCTCTCTTTCACGGCACCAGGCATAAGTCCAAAACTATTTGGCGACTGATGATATTCTTTGGCTTTTTTATATATATTTATCATTTCTTTATAATCTATCCCTACTTGGTCTGTTAATTCCAATTTTAATCTTTCTGCCATAGGCTTGCTTATATACACCATATGATAAAAAAATGTAAAGGGTATTGCATAAAGATTATTATCATATTCCAAAGCTTTAAATATATTAGTATAATAATCCGATTTGTTAAATGCAGAATCATAATCCATAAAATCATACAAATTACATAATAATCCACTATCAGCATATAGATTTACATCTAAACTGGATAAATCTACTAAATCGGTTGATTTTCCTGTAATAATCTCTACGGCTACTCTATTAGCATACCCCTCCCATGTCTCAAATCCATCTTCATCTGGGCTTATAATTTGAATATCCACATTAGGGTGTATATCCATAAAATTGTTTGCATGAATATCTATGTATCCGTCATAAAAGGTTGTGACTGTCAATGTTCCGCTTAATTCATTATTGTCTTTTGTCATCGTTTTGCTTAATTCGTTGTTGTCCTTTGTCATCATATTATCATTTGTTATTGTATTATTTTTTGAAGAAGAACATCCAGACAGCATAATTGTTACAATGCAAACAACGGCAATCTCTCTGAGTATATGTTTTATTTTCATATGCTTCTCCTCCCCACTATATAAAATTCTACTCATTAAGGTAGGTAAAAACCTTGTTTTGAATAATTTTCGCTGTTTCTTCGGCCGTTGCTAAGTCATAATAGTAATAGTTATCCAGTTCTTCTCTTAGTAGATGTGTTAATTCCAGATTTCCAACTAATACATTTCTTTCTTGATTCCATTTATGTATTTGATCTAAAGTATCTTGAAACATTTTTTCCTTCTCTTCTTCATTTGTAAATTTCCAATTACCATCAAGTCCGTTTTCTTTATACCACTTAATCTCGGATTCAAAACTATGTCTGAAATGGGTATAAAAATTCTCAATATTTATTGGTATATTTCCCCAAAACATAAAAGAGTATTTGTATTCATCTTCTTCGCTTTCAAATACAGGTAGTTCCTTAGCAGATGCACAATATTTTAAGAACTCCCATGCCAGCTCTTTATTTTCACTATTATTAGAAATAGCATATGTTGAAAGTAAGTTGCTGAATGGCGCCTTTCCTTTACTACTTATAAATGGTATAGGACTTATGGTATTTTCAAATTCAACCATCATATTTTTCAAATCTATGTCAGTAGTTGTAAATTTAGCGAACATAAAATCTCTTATTAAAAAATCTTCATTTCTAACTCCTACACGTGTAAAATCCCACTCCTGAGTGTCTGGATGATAAACTGTATTCAGCTTTTTTGTAAGCTTTAAATGCTGGATAAATTCCTCACTATCAAAATTAGCATCTCCAGTTTCAATATCGAAAAAATCAACAGATTCATACTTAAAAAAAGATTCTTTTGAAACACCAGGCATAAGATAAAATTCCTCTGGTGAAGGATGGATCTTTTTTACATTTTCATAGATATCAAGCATTTCAGTATAGCTTATGTTCTTATATCCTTCATAGTCTAAACCTATACTTTCTGATAAAGGCTTACTAATATACACCATATCATAATTGAATGATAAAGGCATGGCATATAAGCCTCCTTCATATTCCATAGCTTCAAAAATATTGGTGTAATAATCAGATTTATCAAAGTCCGGGTCATTGTCCATAAAGTCGTATATATTGACTAATAGACCGCTTTGAGCTTTATAGTTGATATCTAGACCGCTTAAATCTATCAAATCACTAGCTGTACCACTTAACAAGTCTATAGCGACTCGATACATATATGCAGCCTTATTCTCATCTGGTCGTTCTACTACAATCTCCACGTTAGGATGCATATCCATAAATTCCTCTGCAAATATGTCAATATATCCATCGAAAACAGTCGTTACTGTCAATTTTCCACTTAATTCATTATTGCTTTTTATAACAGGATGATTATTGTCTATCTTTACATCATTTGAACATCCAGATAATATAATTACTACCATACAGACTACAATAATCTTCCGTATTATTTTATATTTCAATTTAGTTTACAACTCCCTTCTCTTAACCTGATATCCTCGATTAAATCTGGTCATTTTATATCTCCATGTTCTTATTGTAAATTGTTTTACACCTCTTGTTTATTAAAAATTCTCATGCTTGTCTCATAATCAAATATATGTATTTTTTCTTCATCTATATAAAAAGAAATATAATCATCAATGTGTAGTTTCTTTTTCATAGTATATGCCTCTTAATATTGAAATTAAGGGTAAATTTAGACTAAATTATTTTACTATATTTCATACTGAGAAGGGCATCGCGGTATTAACTGCTAAAATGACTAATATTTCTTTATTTATCATATAATATCCTTATTATATCTTCAATATTTTCATTTGTCCAACGACACCAAGGCTATCATCATCAAAATACCTTATATCAATTGTCTTTTGCTCCTAAAAAACGGGTAATATGAAAATTTTTGTGATTTAGCTTTTAACTTTCCCAAAAATGGAGAAACTCTAATAATAAATAGCAAATTGAAATGGAAATTATCTTATGCTAATATAATTTTAGCTCTTTAAACGATTCTGGAAAATTATAAGACAAAAGTGAATGTCTTGATTCATTAGGGTTCAAGATATTTTTTTATCCTAGTATAATTTTAGGTGATTTTAAAATTAATAATCTTGAAAATAATACTGAAGATTTTGATAAAACTATTAATACTACAATAATTATTGTCTCAGATATCATATTAATCTTAAGTTGATTCAAATAGATTGCCTTATATAAATCACTTTAAGGGAGGAACATTAGTTTGCAAAAAAGTTGGAAGATTATCTTTAAATATACATTGCATTTAGCTTTAATGATGTGCCTTGTTTTAGGTATGCTAATTCCCCAAACAGTGGCTGCCTCTGATAATATCGAAGGCAAAAAAGTCATTATATTAATATTGGATGAAGTCAGCTTGGAAGAAATACTTAATAGCAACACTCCAAGCATTGACCTATTGCTTGAACATGGAGCTATAGGGCTTATGAATACACGAGCAAGATCAAGTTCACTTAATAAAGGAAGCACCTATCTTAGCTTGGGGATGGGTGTAAGAACCTTGGCATCTACTCAGGGTGGATTAGCTTTCGAAAGGAATAAGATGTATCCTCTATCGAACTATAACTCGACACCAGAATATATTGCAGCTAGCGACCTTTACAAATTATATACTGGTAAAACCCCTCCAGATGGTGAAATAATAAATGTTGCCATTGGAGATATAAAAAGAACTGCTTTAGATATTACCCCTAATAACCAGGTTGGGCTTCTGGGTAAAATAGCTAAGGAAAAAGGTCTTGTCATTGGTGTTGCAGGAAATAGTGATTTAAATACACCAGCCAGAGAAGTCACCATGCTGGCTATGGATGAAAATGGTGTAATTCCCTTTGGCTCTGTAGGCTCTGACCTATTAATTAGTGATATTAATGTTTTAGGTGGAATCAAGTTGAATCAGGAGAAGTTATTAGAGGAATTAGAGCGTATTTTACCCCACGTGGATATGTTATTTATAGATTATGGGGATACTGCAAGAATACAGAAAACTGACCGATTAACTACGGATTATGTTAGAGAGGAACAAAAGATTAGAGCTATTGAGAGAGCTGATACATTCCTTGGTCAAGTTATCAAAAAAGTCGATCTAGAAAAAACCTTATTTATGGTCATAGCCCCTAATCCTTCAAGAGAAATGATTAATCAAGGTAACTTTGCTTTAACTCCTGTCATTATGTCAAGTACTAACACCAAAAAAGGATTGTTAACCTCAATCACAACTCGTAGAGAAGGATTAGTCACCAATTTTGATTTTGGACCTACTATTCTAAATTTTTTTGACATTACTTCACCTGAAGGTTTTATTGGAGAACCAATGCAAGCAGTAAGCAATGAAAATCCCATACAAATTTTACTTAGCAATCAAGCGCAATTTTTATATTTGAGGAAATATCGAAGTATTTTTCACTGGTCTTTTATTATTTTAACAGGTATAACTTTAATTGGATTTTACTTACCTCGATTTACAAGGTGGAAAGGATTGCCAGATAAGATTCTTAATTATCTAAGTCTAGCAATAATAGCAACACCTTTAACAATGATGACTGTCTCGCTGTTTGGCTATAAATCCATAATTTTTGATCTTATCTATGTCTGTGGCGGTGCATTTATTATAGCTTATATTTCAAATAAAATCTTCAGAAAAAATTTAATGGCTATGGCTATTTTAGGATTATCAACTAGCGTACTGCTGTTGATAGATATTTATTTTGTGGAAAAGTTGATGATTATTTCTCCTTTGGGATCAGATGCTATTGCAGGCGGAAGGTTTTATGGCATAGGTAACGACTATATGGGGATATTGCTGGGTTCTACTTTATTAAGTATATTTTCATTGTTTCATCTATATAAAATTAATAGATCTATTATGGCTGTATTTATAACTTTTTATATGTCTTTGGTAATAGTAGCTCTTAGCCCTTTCTTAGGAGCTAATATGGGTGGAACATTGTCCGCTATGTTAATTTCTTTATTTGCTTTACTGGCAATCTTTGATAAAAAAATTTCTCTAACAAAAATAACAGCTATAGTTGCTGGAGTCTTTGTAGGTATCATTATGCTAGCCGCATTGGATGCCTTATTTAATCCAAGCCCCACTCATGCAGGAAAAGCACTGGAATCTTTAATAGCAGGTGGTTGGAGTAAGTTTTTTGAGATAATTGGTTCCAAGCTAGGTCAAGTCTTTTGGAACTTAATTCATGCTTCGTGGAATATCATTTTATTTTTGCAAGCTATTTTAACGATTTTATTATATAGACGTAAAAATGAAGTTCTAATAAAAATCCGTGAGAGCTATCCTAATTTATTTAAAGGATTTATTGTGATTTTATTAGGCGGAATAGCTATCTTCTTATTTAATGATACAGGTACAATAGCTGCAGCTTTGATACTAACCTATTTATTTATACCTTTAGGAATGCTGATAAATGATATAAAATAGTATAAATATAACACAGGAGGACAGCTCAACGAAATATAGCCATAGTACTTTCATAATTAGGACATACAATCTAAAACATTCTATCATATCTATGCAAAATAGAATTTCAGTTTATAGTCATTCTTTCTAGGTCAATATTTGTAGCTAATATATTTTTTCAGGATACTTTGCAGCTTTTTTATCGTCTAAAGCGTATATAGGTTGAAAGAGTTAAAGGAGGTGATACAAATGGCATATAAGTCCTATCGGCCGAAGGACTTTGAAGCATTTGTAACAAAACATGAAAATAGACTTTATCGTACTGCACTAGCTATTATGGGAAACGTATCTGATGCCGAGGACGTGGTGCAGGAGACATTTTTTCGTACTTATGAGAAGACTCCAGAATTCGAGTCAGAAGATCATGAAAAAGCATGGCTTATCAGGGTAACAGTGAACCTCTGTAATAGCCTCCTGCGATCTCCTTGGCGAAAACGCACGGTGCAGCTTCTCGATTCATATCCTGCTGGGGAAGCAGAGCAGTATGAATTGTTGGAGCAGATTATGGCCTTACCACCTAAATACCGAGCTGTTATCCATTTGTTTTATTACGAAGGTTATTCTATTAAGGATATTTCTGGGCTAACCGGGCGAAAGGAATCTACCATCAGAAGCCACCTGACTCGTGCACGTCAAAAGCTCAAATCTGTTTTAAAGGAGGATGACTATGAAAGCATATAACGAATATATGAATAAAATATCAGTTTCAGACACACTGCACCAGAAACTTGTGTCTTGCACTACCAATACCAGACCTATTCGTAGCCATATCATGGCTAAGCGTTACGCCACAGTCTTTGCCTGCCTTGCTGTAGTCTTGCTGAGCGTAATTGTAATACCTCAATTAATGCAACGTAATGCAGAACTTACGCCAGAAAATAATCTGTTAGCTTCACAATCTGACCTAAATATATATACACCTGATACATCAAAGGATTACGAATTGTATTTCAATAAAACTAACAATCTATTTTCCACATCCGATAACTGTGTAATACAGGGACATTTCTGGCAAGAGCTAACTATTGATGAACTTAAGGCTGTTTTTCCCGACCTATCAGATACACATAGCGTTACAGCCACTGCAAATTTTCAGAGCAATGAAAGCGATGTCTCCTTATTTAATATTGATGCTCACGCAGTATCTGCATCTGGCCTTAAGACGTATATCCAGATTTCACCTAATGAGATAATAATTGATTATATAATGGAGGGCGATATTAAAAACTCAGATGTCTTTGGAACATCAGTCGCAGCAGGATATTTTGAGACCAAGCCGAACAGCAAGGGTGAGAAAAACATCATCTATTTTGCATCCTTCAAGCTTTCGGATATAGCCTATTATGTAGAGCTTGGCGGCAAAGAAACAGAAAAGGAAACCCTTAAGGAAGAATTCTCCGCCCTCATTGGCACACTCATTAAGGGAGGAACAGCTGATCTAAGCGTATTCCATCCTATCGTACCCGAGCTGCACAACGATCAACTCAATCTGGATGAGGCTCGTGCAGACGTTGATTTCGGAAAGTATTTACCGGCAACAATCCCAGACGGGTTTGTTTTCGAGGAGGCCTTGCGCTTTATCAATCAAGAGGGGGATGAACTGAGCGCCTATTGGGTAAAAGGCATGGGATATATAGACTGGCATGTTTCAACACTAGATGAAAGCGACAAAATGAGAATTACCTCTATTGAAGACACAGGCAATTATGACCTCTCACTATATCCTATTCCTCGTGCAGATTCTGTTCCTAACGAATTACGGGAGATCGTAGATAATCCTATCTTTCTTAGTGAGGAGCTGACACTTGAGGCAGTGAAGTCACGAACTTATGAGGTTTCAGACTCAGGCGATGAGCCAGGTCCGCGAATGCGATTCAGTGTACTGTATGGAGATATCTTAGTGGAACTCAGAATAAAAGGTGCTTCATCAGAGGCAATGTTTGATATCTTACAGCAGATTAAGAAATAATGTGGTTTGTAGATAAGGAGCGATTCATATGAACTGCTCCTTATTTTTCTCTACATTTCGAATATCTGCAGTCAAAACTTGTATAATTACGATTAAAAAAGCTGCTATTTATAGCATGATATCAACAAATAAAAACACAGCTTTGATAGAAATTTTATAAAATGAGAAAAGTATCTTTGTGTATTGTATTACAGAAAGGCTTGTTATAGCAAGAATTCCTGCTACACAGGGAACAGTAAATGCGGGTTAGATTTTACGTTTACCCAACTAATTATTGAAAATAGATTGCATATTTTTCCCTACTGCTTTTAACAATTCTATAGGTAGTTTTTCTACTTGTTCACCAATAATTACTCCATGCGGTTGTTTGTATCCTTCATTCCATACGAAATTAAAAATCTTTTCATTTGTTTCACTATTTTTTCCTATTTGAAATGCATAGACTTCGACATTTTTAGATAATAATTCTTGTACAGCTTCCTTTGCTGATCCTGGAAAACTTGATGCACCATCTGTAATTTCAAATACTATTTTTATTTGCTTTCCTTTTTTGAGTTCACTTTCCTGCATGGACGTAATTCTATTAGATATTTCTTTAAGACAGCTTGCATCGTCAGTTGCTCCATCTGCTGCATCTAGCTTTACAATTGAGCGAATTATGTCGCTTTTTTCTTTTACCTTCGCATTTTTATCGTTAAATTCTTTAACATTATAGTACTTACTTCCATAAAACCAGGTTTCACTTAAAACTTCTACTTTTTGATTCAATTGTTCTGCATTGCTTCTCAAATATCGATTAAAATCATCTATTGATAGCAATGTCACTGCTAAAGCTTTTCTCGCCGCCTCAATTTTTGACACATTCATTGAGCCTGAATTATCTATTACAAAAGAAATCTCTATCCTTTCAGGCAATATATCTGTTTGAGGCTCTAATAAGTATCTATTAAAAATCGGAAGGTTTTTGTAATTTCCCTTCTTTTCAGCTTCCACAAAATCTGGATAATAGTTAATAAAGCTACTTATATCTAGCTTTCCCTTTATTTGACCATCTTTTTTCACACTTATTTCTTTTTTAGCATCTCCTATTAGCTTTTTCCAAAACTGACGCATTTGTTCCCTTTCCGATTTCATTTTATTCGAATAAAATTGAAACAATTGTTGATCTGTTTGACTAATCCCATAAGGCTCTAAATCTACTTTACCTTGCATAATATTTTGTACGCTGGTACTTATTTTATCCTGCTGATCTAGCATTTCTTCTAAAATCTTCTCCACTTCTTCCTGGGTAGATTCTAGTAAATCTGGTATTTCATCTGCTTTAGACTGTTCAAAAGGATTTTTATTTCCTTCAACTCGCTCTTCTTTCTGTCCTTTTGATTTATAAAACATCATTTCATCAATTTCTTGTTTCCATAATTGCTCAAAAGTTGGAAATATAAAAGAGCGAATGAATGGATCTCTTTCTAAAATTCCTTCATCACTATTTATCTGTCTGATTAATTGATAATGAATAAACTCAAAAAAAGGCTGATTTAAAACTTTTCTATCAAAAGGATTTTCAACACATCCTTCAATTTTAGGTTCAATTTCATATAATTCAATAATTAAAAAGCTGTTCACAAAAGCTCTATGTCTAGGCTTTTGTGAAATTGACTCAGTAGTCTTGCCTGTTTGCTTCATATGTGAAACAACTTTTTCAAAGTTTTCTTTATCTCTGTATATAGGGCACATCTGGAAAACTCTCAAAAAAGATGTATACTTATCCAATAGATATAAAAAATCTAGAATTTCTTTTCTCACATAATTCGAAATAATTTTAGGTTGATATGCAGGATCCTTTTCCAGTCCTTCTTTTTTTATTCTAGCTAGAATATAGCTTGTCATGCGATCAATTTCTTTCTGCCAATCTTTTTTTCTATTAAGGTATTTTTTAGTTTGCTTTTTCCAATCATGATATAATGCTAGCTCATAGTAAATATGCCACATGATTTGATTGTCATCTAATTTTCTATCCAAAAAACTTTCCAAGGGCAAGTACAAAACTCCTTTGGAAGGATCTAATAGAAATCTCTGTAATTTTGAATCAGGAATATACAGCAAACTAGAATCTACAGTAAATGTGGCTAATGAACGCTTTTCTTTTTGCAAAAATTCTTCGCAATGTTTTTTAGATTCTTCAACTAGAGCTTGTTCATCAAAGTCAAACATACTCATCCCTCCTGACTATTGATAAAGTGGTAAATCCCACAAAGCTTTTGGTGTATCAATTCTATCAATGTGTAGCAAACTTAATTTACCTTCTATATCCATGAGCAAGTATTTTGAAATATCTAATTTGAAGATATTTGTAAAAAAGATATCTTTGATAGTCACCTCTTCATTTAGATACCAATCCCCAAAATTCTCCTCAAGTAAATATATAATTCCATCTTCACTTAAAACTACAGCTGTGCCTCTTTCAGATTGAACATCAAATAAATTTCCTCTCAAATCGTTCAATTCTATTTTTATAGTTTTTGAATCCTCATATAAAGAAAATATATTAAGCTTACCGTTGTTGCCTGTCACTATAAGAGAATTTCTATTGCCATTTTCATCCTCTAGACATCTAATTTGTCTTATTTCATAATTTAGAAATTCAATTTTTTCTTTAATAGTAAGCTGTTTGTTCTCATATTCTATAAAATAGAATTCCCCCATCTTTGTCCCAGCTACAAAATAATCATCATTTATTTTTTCCAATGCTGTCCAGTTTGGGATAGTGCAATATATTTCTTTATGAAAAACTAAACGATACTCACTACTTTCTTTTATAATTTCAAATAGATTTAACTTTTCTTCTCCATTTTCCACTACAAATAAATTATCTCTAATTGCTAAACATCTTCCAAATCCGTCAAAATCATTATCTGTTTGAATCCTTTTAATTTTGATTTCTTCATTAAAATCGGGTATTTTATCAAAGTTATTGCTTGAAAGTATATAGCAACCCCCTCTTACTCCTAAAATCAAAATTTCTTTATCACTCAATTTATATATAAACGAAATTGTCTCCTTTATTTCTTTAATGGGAGGGCTCCACTCCACTTCAATTCGATTGTGATTAGAAAAATCATCTCCAATATCTATATAAAAAAATTGAACTTTACCATCTATACCACTTGTAATAAAAAGATTTTTATTAATCCTCAATGTACTTTTTAAAAAACTGTCAAAAGTAAAAGCACCTAATTGCTTTATCGAATTTATTTGCATTGAAGTCTTTTTGATATTATTTGCATAAACTCGGTAATACGGAATTAAATCAGCCAATAACTCTTCTTCTATTTGTGAAAGTTTGTCTAGTTGTTCTTCAAAGCCATCATCTAAAATTCCATTTCTTCGGCATTCATTTAGTTTTTCTCTTAGAGCCTTAACTTGACTCTTAAAGCTCTTTCCATCTACTGAAAAATTCATTTTCATTTTTCTCCTCCATTATCTTCTAAGTATTCAAGTATATCCTTTGAATGCTCTAAATGAGATAATTGTTGGTCTAATTTTTGATATTTTTTCACATCAATTCGTATTGAATCACCAATTTCAGCTTCAAAAGTTTCTTTTAGCTCTTTTGGCAAAGTTCTTCTGGGGGTTCCCTTCCCAAATATCAGATGAACTACATCCAAATAGCTTAAAGTTTCCATTGATGGGCGAACATAGTGATATGGACGAGTACGAATCTCGTCATAGGTTGTGGTTGCCTCTCCTATACCTTTAGTTTCAATATTCCACCCTTCTTCTATAGGGAAAAATCCAAAACGCACCGCTTGTGAGAGAATATAGTTTTGATCATCGGGATAGGTTATTGAACTAATAAAACCATCCCATAAAGCTTTGCTCAAATCTTTTTCTTCGCCTTGATTCCAATTATCTAAAACGTGTAAAATATTTCGGATTGATAATACAGATTCTCTCAACTCTAGTTCATCCATTCCAGATTCTTTTTGAACTTCATTATCTCTCCACTTACCCATAAAAACATTTTGAGTAACCTTGCACAGCTGAGAGAGGCGAAATAACTCTTCTAGTGTCCTTCTGGAATCAGGAATATGAATATTTCCATTTTTATCAGCTAACTGTGCCATTATTATTCTAAAAAGCTCATTTTCTTCTGGAAACTCTTGGTCTTCTAAGGAACCAGTTATCTTTTGAGGTACATAATTGTATTCAATAGTTACAAAACGTGACTTAAAGGCCGGATTTAACTCATTTGTTCCTTCATAATTGACCATTTGAGTTGACAGGTTTCCTGTACCAATAAATCCAAATCCTGATTTAATCAAAACAGGACCAACACCTGTAATGTATGCTGTATTTCCTGCATGACGTTGTAATATATCATTCAAAGCAATTAAGTTTTGCATTGCAATTGTATTTAATTCGTCTACAATTACGGGACGACCTTCTTTTACTGCAATCAAAATTTCTCTTTCTATTTTTTTGATTTCAGTACCAAAAGCACTGTTACTTGCTACCAATAAATCAGAAAAGCTTTTCCATATTTGAATCTTAAGCTGCAACTGCTCCTCATCAGTCATCTGCTCTAGTCTTGTTCTGTGATCATCCATCCACTCATAAAAATCTCCTATAATCATATTCAGATAATCTGCAAAGGAGCCTTGAGAAAAACTGTGTTTGAGAGACAAGGTTTTTTCTACGAACATATCTTCGTAAGTTAAATTATGCGAACCAGATATGAACAACGGCTGTAAAGATTTTATTTCCTCTTTACTTCCATTAGTTAAAATATTTTTATAGTAGAGATTTCTTTCTTCATTAAATTCTCTAAATTTTTGAATGGCATCTTTTTCTGTAGCATTTGGATTTGCAGAAAACCAATCCTCCATTTTTTCCTCTAATTCTCTTTGTATTTTATTTTGAATAGTAAAATCCAAGGCTGCCTCAGTTGCTAATTGTGTTTTGCCACTTCCTAAATGTCCTACAATATATACAGGAACACCTAAATTTAATGATTCTATTACTTTTTGTTTTGCTTTAACTACGTAAGGAACAGTTACTAGACGTTGCTCGTGTTGAGTTTCTATATCGCTTATCAATTGACGTCTATAATAAAATTCCCATGCTTCTGGAGAGTTTTTCAGGATTATTTCTAACTCTTTTTCCAATTTTTCTATGCAGTCAACTCGATATCTTGTAGCTGAATTACTGCCATAATGACTGTAATTGTTACTCTCGCTATTGACCCTCCTTTCCCAACGGAGAAAAAACCTTTCATATTCAATCGAATTTTCAACTTCCTGTATCTTTTTGCCCTTATTGATTGTTTCCTCTTCTACATATGCTTTATATTTTTCGTAATACAAATTATTTTTCCTAGAATCGGAAAGGATTTTGCTGTCCATTTTTTCAAATTTTCGAAAAGCCCTAAAAAATGCTCCCTGTTCATCTATTCTTTTATCATTCTCATATCCCGATGATTTTAAGGCTTCTCTTCGCAAATCTTCTTCATACCAGCTTTGCATTTCTTCTATAGTAGGAATATGAGCCTGTTTCATACTTTCTTGCTCTTTCACAGAAGCTTCCTCCTTTGTATAGTATTCTATTATATTATCAACATATCAAGCTACAATATGAATAATAAATAAATATAAATTAAAATCCCGAATTTTAAAACAATCGGGATTTTAATCAAGCTATCTAACTCGGAATGTCGTTAAATAATTTCATATTCTTTCAACAACTTTTCAATATCTGTTCCTGCTATTTGTTTTATAATTTTACGCTTAGCTAATGGTGATAAATTAATTTCTGGTTTTTCTCCATCTAGTAAGCACTTACCCGCATTTAACAAATAACGGATATCGTATCTCGAAGAAAATACCTCAGGAACTCCTTTTTCAACTCCAGTCAAAACATATACAGCTTCCATGGCCGTACGTCCTGAGTATTCGATGGTAAACACAGTATCACGTCCCGGATCATCCAATGTTTCAGCAAATTGTCCAAGAAAAGCAAAATTTACTGCATTCTTTGGTACAACATATGGACGATCTCCAAATTCACGAGGCATAAATTGAGATGTAATAAATGGCATCATAACAGGAACTGAACTACATGATTCTGCTAACTTTTCAATTTGATCAGTAGGAACACCTATATGATATAACCACTCTTTTGTGATTTCCTTACCAGTACAATCTCTCATAGGCTTTTTAATGTAATCTCCAGGAACATCAGAAAACAAACCATATACCCAAACTACAACATCTTTTTCGGGTTGTCCATAATATTGTTCTTGACGGTTTATTGTCCAGCTCATCAACCATGAAGAATCAATAGCTGTAACTATACCGCCTGTTACAGTACGTCCTCCATATGGCGAACGTTTTGTGATCTTTTCAATATACTTAGGAACACGTTCATCATGGCAGGTTACTGTACAAGACTCCCAATTAGATTTTTCTGTATCTGTACAGAATTTATCTGGGTTTCCAAATTCATCTGATTGAGCCGCTATGTTTCTCCATAACCTCCAACATCCTTCTGGTTCCCTATTAAATGGAGCAGGAGTATTGTCATCACCATATCCAGAACCTTCAGTCATAGAACCATTAGTAATAAATACTAGATCATTTTCTGTTAAGTCAATAAAAATATCCTTTCCAGTTTTATCTGTTGCAACTATTTTCTTTGCAACCTTTTTATCATCTGAAATTGAAAACTCAACATTGTCTACAGTAATTCCATATTCAAATTTAGCACCATTGTCTTCCAAATATTTAACCATAGGTTTTACAAATGAAGTATATTGATCATGTCTTGAAAATTGTAAAGCAGAAAGATCTGGTAGGCCTCCAACATGATGAATAAAACGATTCATATATAATTTCATCTCTAAAGCACTATGCCAGTTTTCAAATGCAAACATTGTTCTCCAATATGTCCAGAAATCAGTGTTTAAAAGTTCTTCAGAAAGAACATCTTCAATAGATTTATTTTGAAGTTCGTCATCACTTATGCTTACAAAAGCAGCTAATTCTTTTGCTAAATCTTGACCCAGATTAAATTTTCCATTGTCATAGCGTTCACCTTGATTTTTAGTAATACGACAATTACTAAAGTTTGGATCATCATAATTTGTATAATAAAAATGATCTAAAACAGTCATATTAGGATCTTCTGTAGATGGTAATGAACTAAACAAGCTCCATAAAACCTCAAAATGATGACCCATTTCACGTCCGCCACGTGCTACATAATTCATATTTTGACGAACCTCACCGTCCAAAGATCCACCAGGAATATCTAATTGCTCTAAGAAAGTAATCTTGCTGCCATCCATATGAGCATCACGAATTAAAAAACAACCAGCAGCCAAAGCACCAATTCCTGTACCAATTAAATAAGCTTTTTTGTCTTCAATTCCTTTAGGCTTTCTCGCATTTACTAAAGAATGATAAGTTCCATTTGTAAGCGTAAGTCTATCATCATGTGTCTTTAATTTCATTTTATCTCCCTCTTTCTTAATTTTTAATAGTCTTCTAAAGGCTACTATATATGTTTAGAGTTCTTTAATATCCACTCTTTAGTATGCCCACATGGTGTAAATAAATAATAAGTTTTTCTTTAACTTTGTAAGTACTTATTATCTGTAGGATTTGTATAAATCTATAATATAGTTTTTCTATGCCTTTTTCATTAGATAAATAAACTGCGGTGTCCAAAATTTGAACACCGCAGTTTATTTGCTTAATCTTTAGGCATTTAGGTTAAAATGTCTAATAAGAAGGAATTTCCTATTGTTTTTACTAGTCATCATTCAAATCAGCACTTCGCTTAAGGGATAATTCAATGTTTCCATCGAAAAGCTGCCCTATTCGTCTGATTATAGTATTAGGGTCTTCCTTCATTCCAGAAGCAATCCATCGCAGTACCATTTCAGTGAGAGCACCCTGATAAAAGGAAGCAATCAGCTTTCTATCTTCTGAGGAAGCTAAAATACCATCACTAACTTTTTCAACATACCGGATCATGACATTTCCTGATACATTGTATATATAATTTACTAATTCTTCTCTTTGCATAGAATTATATACATGATAAATGGCTGTCTTGTTTTCTAAAGCAAATTTAGTAGCCACAATAAAGCTCTCCTCCCAAGAAAGCGTGTCATTGTATTCATCAATGACCGTCTGAAGTTCTGTTTGGAAAAGCTCTGACAAAAGTGCATATACATCTGTATAGTAATAATAAAAGGTATTTCTATTGATCTCACATGCTGTAGCAATATCTTTAACTGTGATTTTGTTAAGTGGACGCTCATTCAACATCTTTGTGAATGCCTCGCGTATCACTTTTCTGGTATATTGCTGTGCCAAGTTACCACCTCCTTAATTCTTCATCTGTATTCAAGAATATAATACATAGTAAGTTGTTTGCAAATAATCCATCATCATATGACTTATTATAAAACAGCTATTATATTATCTGTCAACATAATCACATACGCTTAAGCCCTTGATATGTTTTCCCTGAACTTAAAAATAGGGGCTTCAAAGCACTCCTTATCCTTTCATATTAGAATACGTCAACATTCGATATTGATTTTTCACCCTATTCTGTTCAGTTTAAAATCTTTGTCATTCCTTATTCCCTTTTTATATGAATCCCTGAAGAATACTAATCTTACTGGCATTATATCATAATACATCAATTTCTTTCTCTCTATGCAATATATACATGGATAAAGTCAATCCTGCTAGTAGTATAATCCCACATGCAATTGGCTCCAACCATGGAATTCCAGTAAATTTGTAAAAGAAATTTTTATCGCTGAAGGTATAAAGAAATACTGCAAAGCTAGTAAATGCAATTATGCCAAATATTGGAATAAGCTTCATTATCACTGCTATCAGATTCTGACTGAATCTTGAAACGACAAATGCCAATGCTGCTGATCCTATAGCCAAAGTATATAAGAGTAAAATATAAAGTATAATATATTGTCCATAAGATAAATCAAACCAGAAAAAATCTGCTCTAAAATTCAAAAATGAGGTAAGTCCATTGTTCCAGAAAACAAATGTACCATTTTTAGTATAAATAGCTCCAAAAATTAAAACACATAATGTAGTGACCATAAATGCTGAGATAATAATAGAAATAAACTGCTGGAGCAAAATCCTTCTTCCATTATTGGAGCTGTATTGTAGCAGGTTAATGTTAATTGAACGATCATTAGCAATAAGTGGCGAAACTAACACAAGTACTGTTAATACAGTCAAAATAGCTAAATAGATTGAATATGAGACTGTATTCTCAAGGGAATACCCATCCATAATATTTCTATATTCCTCTTTTTCCTTTATCTCCTGTAAACGAACTGATTCTCTTTTAGGTGTATCTTGCGAATTTAAAGCTCTTTCTAATGTGTATTTAGGATAATTATAATATCGCTCTTCGAGTACGTCCAATGCCTGTAATTTAAATCTTACAAAATTACCTTTCTCTCTAAGCAATGTCCAAATAGCCTCATACTCTCTTTCTGTTACATCCTCCTTACTATAAGTATCTTCATAATCTTTAAATTTATATATGCCTACTTCAGAAAAAATAGGGAATGTATTTATATATCCTTCTGCTTCAGATATGAGAGCTTCTCTTTCTTTTTTCATGAACTCGAAAAGTTGCTTATCTGTAATCATGGCACCATAGCTTCGTGTCATCTTCATGGCATACTCTGCTTCTTCAATCGAGGAATGGTTTCTTTTAAATCCCTCTATAAAATCTGCCATAAAGATCATGTAAAATAAAGCACCAATTATAATAGCTACAAGAAGAAGCTTTATATTCCATATTTTTTTAAACTCATTTAAAATTATTCTCATGTGATATCCCTCCTCTTAAATAATTTAACAGCTAGTATAGTAATAGCTATTAAAATAAGCGTTGATATACCTAGTCCCTTAGTCTCAAAATGTTTCCACAGGATATCAAAATCTCCGTCAGTAAACCACAGGCTATGCTTAAGCCACAGCCAGACTGGTGAAAGCATTGAATAGTATTTAATAAAATAGCTAATTAATGTAGCATTTGATATCCTTAAAGGTATAGCAACCATTAAAGTATTTACAGTTAGAAATACAAAAAAGCTTATATAGCTGTTTCTTATCATAATTCCCACGATAAAAGCCATGAGGGCAAAAGAAAAAATCAATCCTACACTCATACATACGGTTACAAGTAAATAAGTAAAAACACTATGGCTGTGCCATGTAACAAAGGGTCTTAATCCTGCAATCATATCGTATCTATAATTAAAAGCACTTGAAACACTGCTGCCCCAAATTCCACTATAATCATTGATACTGAAATATATTACAAAAGTAATAATAGCTAAAAGCAAATAAACACCCAGCCCAGCCGATATTGAAGCAGCAAATTTAGCCCTTAGGATATTTCTTCCTGTCTTTGTTGAATATACTATGCTTTCTGTCCTGTTGCTATTTTCATATCCTAATGAAAGTAAAATCAAAAGTACTGATATAAGTATTCCTTCAATAATCAACCAACCTGTAAGATTTTTAAATAATAGCTGATGCATATTGTAAGTAGCAGTAGCAAAGTACAGTGTCATGGATTCATTACTTTCTGCTTTTTTATCCACTACCTTTTGTAATTCAGAGTATTTGCTGCGTATGGTTTCTGCAAATTTATCTGGTGCACCCGATGCTGCTATATACTTCTCACCCACGTCAGTTATTATATAATCATCAAATACATCTCCAATCTGATGAACATCTAGCTTAAGCTGTTCTAAATAGCTAGTTTCCATATCACTTGCCTGTGTTTGCAATAATTTGTCATAAAAATTTTCATTTAATACATATCCTGTTTTATAAGATGTTTTTCCTATAAAATCTGGATACCTGTTCCACGAGCTGTTAACCACCAAAAGGATATTGAAAGTCAAAAATAGGATGATTAAGGCCCATAATGTGAATGATGAGTGTAACTTTTTAAATTCAAGCTTATAAATTCTCATACTTACACCCCATCATTATACACATATAAAAATACATCCTCTAATGTAGGTGTAACTCTACGTGCTTCCCCAGTATATTTTGTATCACAGGCAAATCTTACAAGAGTATTGTCACCCTCCTGTCTTTGAGTCAACATAATATGAGGCACTTTAACATTTTCGATTTCCCAGGTCTCATAGATTTTTCCCATGAGAGTATTGCATATATTAGATGGAGAATCATTGTAAAACAGTCTATGATCCTTAAACATGATTACATGGTTTGCAATTGTTTCTATATCAGAAACTATATGAGTTGATAATATAACAATCCTGTCCTTTGATAGACTGGAAATCATGTTTCTAAAACGAACTCTCTCCTTTGGATCGAGACCTGCTGTTGGCTCATCTAATATAAGAATCTTTGGATCATTTAAAAGTGCCTGAGCAATGCCAACCCTCTGAATCATCCCACCTGAAAGCTTACGCATTTTCTTATCAATTACATCCCCCAAAGCAACCACTTCCAGAAGTTCTATTATCCTGCTCTTTGAAATATGCCTTTCAATACCTTTCAATGCTGCCAAATATTCAAGAAACTGTCTTGGTGAATAGTTTTTATAATATCCAAAGTCCTGTGGAAGGTATCCAATAATATCTCTGTATTTTTCGTCTAGCGCCCTGATATCTGTACCTTCCCAAAGTATCTGCCCCTTTGTAGGGAAAAGAAGAGTGGTAATCATTTTTATCAAAGTAGTCTTGCCAGCTCCATTTGGTGCAAGAAGACCATATACTCCATTTTGGAACTCAATATTTATATCCTCAAGTGCAGTGAATCCATTGTATTCTTTTGTAACATTGTTAACTACCAACATAATATTCAACCTCCTTTTTGCTCATATTAATTAGTTTTTTTATTTCACTAATATACAAATAAAATCCGATTACAGCTACGACAATAGTTATACCTATGGGAATTTGTGATAATAATAACTCCCAGCCTTCACCAAAAATCAAAACCGGCAAAAATACAGTTACTCCCCATGCCACCAATGAAGTAAAATGAATCCAGCGTCCTTTAAAGCACCTCATAATATAGATAGTCATAAGAGCACATATAAATAATCCGCTTAGAGCAATGGAAACTGCTCTAAGAAAATTATAGGTATCTGGTATGCTACTGCTTATGAAAATGCATATTAACATACTTATCAGTGAATAGCACAAAATCCGAAAGATAATTACCTGCTGAATAGTATATTTAAGCGTCATTTTCAGTTCATAAAGACTGTCATTTCTCTCAATAAATTCTGTAAAGAATACAACTGTAATAAAAAACAATGGGGATATCGCAAATAATATTGAGTACATATTTGGCTGTGGAGATAGAGGGTAAAGCAGGTTAAATCCAATTGTTACAGCAACTGCCATTATTATTGCCTGTATTATATCGAAGAAAATAAACTTAAGTCCAAGTGAATGATACATTCTGTCGCAGAAATGCCAAATACTATCTGGCTTAGATAATCCCTCTGATAAAATATTTTCTATAGCCCTATCCTTTTCACTATTTGTAGGCTTAATTATATTCATCCTTAAACTCCTCTCTTATTATTTTTAACAATCTATAATACTTTGATTTTATCGTTGATTCTGGCGAGGATAAGCTTGCTGCAATCTGAGAAAAACTGTATTCTCCAAATATCTTTAACCGAAAAATTTGCTGTGAATTCATGTCAAATGAATTAATAAAATCCTGCAATCTAAATAATAATTCCTTATTTTCAATATTTAATGTAAACATAATTTGATCTTGTATTTCATATTCTCCTATATCAACTATCATTTTTCTTTCAGCTGAATTTTTTCTAAAATAGTCAATGATTTTATTCGTAGCAATTCTATAAAGCCAAGTACGAAATCCGGCCTTTTTTTCATCATAGGTTGAAAGGGATTGGAGCATAGATATAAAAATATTCTGAGTCACATCCATGGCAGTATGCTTGTCTAAAATCTGTTTATATGCATAAGTATAGATTTCATCATAATATTTTCTAATCAGTTCATCAGCCGATTTTCTATTTCCTGTTCTTTGTATACTACTTATTAATCTGTTTTCTCTAACCAAAGCACCATCTTCCCCTTCTTTATCCTCTTACTAATTATATTCGTATAGCAAAAGTTAAAAGTTTCAAAAATAATAAATATATTTAAAATATTTATCTAATCATATTGTACTACATGCTAAAAATTATTCTTATTGCAAAAAAGAAGATGTTAGCATATATTGACATATCATCCCTTAATATAATATTTATTCTATTATCTTTTCAAGCCTTACTACTGTTTATATGTGTTAGGAATCTAAGGTTTTCCCTAAGATTGTATCCAAGCATTTTTTAAAAAGGGCATAAAAAACGGGGTATCTTCGTTAGAAAATACTCCCGCCAATTTCCTTGAATTGATAAATAAAATACCTTGTTATATGCCAAAAACTAAAATCAAAAGGGGTATTGGTTCCTGTAATATAAATACCATGAGATATTCCCCAATTTGCTAAACTATCTTTTGCCATTTTTCTTTTGACTAAACTATTTATAATAGCTTTAAGCTACAATTTATACATGAACTTAAACAAAGTCCTTACTGGTTCATCTACTAGGTGGAACATAACGTCTAGTCCATCATAACATACTACATGAGTAATGCGTTTATCAAAAGCTGCTGCCCTTAAAGCAAAATACCCACCCCATGATATTCCAACTAATGCTGATTTCTCAAGCTTAAAGTAATCTAATATAGCTCCTACTGAGTTTTCCCATTTTTCATTAAATCTCATGCCTTGCCTAAGAGTCCCCCCTTGTCCTTCGCCCTCGAATAAAATTACATTATATCCAGATTGTGCAAACCATTCAGCTACAATATAAAATTCCTCAATAAAAGAATCATATCCACCATGAATTATTATTGTTTTATTAGAAGGATGTAATTCAGTTGCTAGACATGGTAAATATCCATCTTTATATGGGACTTTATGCTTAATAGCTTTAGGCATAGCTTTATCAAATACTTCAACACATTTATAATACATAGCATCCTTATCCGGATTATCATCTGTTAACATAAATTCTGACATTCTGTAGTAATACATGCTATGCATATATCTGCCTTCTCTTTCAGCAATCTCTGCAATATTCCGCCATTCTATATACCATGTAAAAGTCATATATTTTTGTGGCAGCTTTATATATTTCTTCCCTATCACAAGCTACATCTCCAAAGGACAATACACGGTTCACCTGAAAGTTAAAGTTAATATCTTCAAAGATTTTTTCAAATGACATAATATCCTCTCCTTTAATATCTATCTTAAAGGAAATCCATATTAAAAACATGAACGAGACGGCTATCTTTTTGCTTTTTCTGAATTATTTGACTGGGGCTAATTCCAAAGTTTTCTTTGAATACACGAGAGAAATGTGCTGAATCAGCAAATCCATATAAATAGGCAGTATCTGTAATAGTTTTTTGAGAAATAATCAATGTCTTAGATGCATTAATTAATCTTTTCCAAGTTATATACTTCATAAGAGGAATCCTCATTTCCTTTTTGAACAAATGAGTTACCCGTGATTTTGATAAAAAAACATTATTAATAACATCCTCGTATCTTAAATGTTCAAAGTCACTGAATTTAATATAATTAATCATATCCTTTACTCTTTTATCTAATTGTTCAGCAAGCTCAATATCTCCCACTAATTGCTCTAGAATCATTATTATAAGTCTTTTTACTGCCTCTATATCTGTAATAATGTTGTCAATTCTTTTCATAGCATTAGATATTTCAAGGTTATAAAAATATTCAATACTTTTATCTTTGAAATAGTATTGTTTAATCTTTTGTCCGATCTCTGATTCTGGATTGAATATCAGGGATAGGATCTTTCCATCTCCATAAACAAGATGTTGGACATTGCTATCTATAAACACCAATCCATTTGTCATGTTTCCATTTATCTCTAACCTATTTGTTGGAATAAGCAGTTGAATTCCATAGTGGGAATGGCTATATTCATTTTGTTCACCCCCAAACATCACTACAAATTGTTCAGATATGCCAATATACTCCATCTATTTTCCCTCTTTCTCACCCTGCAAATTCAACGCTGATTTTGTTAACTAAGATATGATTGACCACTTAAGTCAGCCTTAAAATTTATAAAACTACTTAGGAATAATTACAAGTGAGGTTATTCCTGTCTCTAAAACAGTTGTATAAGAGTATGTACCAGCCTCGTGTATAACTCTTTCATTTGGAGTACCAACTTCGACTACTAAGCGCTCCTCAAAATAACTAGAGTAATTTAATACTAAGCCATCTTCACTTAAACTAATTTCTCTTACATCTGCTGTTTCTCCAATAAAATTTTTTGTCGGTAAAGGTAATCTAACCACTATACTACCACTGATTTCGGAGTTATCTTTATAAACAAGATATAACCTTGTACTCTGACCATGTGGAGTGTCTGTCACGCCGTGCAGAATGGTAACTTCTTCGGTTTCAATTTTGTTTTTTACAACAGTCATCAATTTTTCAGTCTCAATAATAGCCTCTTTATAACTCTCATATTCATAAAAAGAATCTTTGATAAGAGGATTTACAGGATATTCATGTTGAAATTGATCTAAGGAAAAAACTCCATCCCATATCAACTTTTCATGAAGCTTATTTTTAGAATCTTTTAAATTTGAGTATAATGCAGCTGTAGTCACAGTAACAGCATCTCCACGTAGAAAATCACTTTGTACTTGAACTGGAAATATTCCGCTTACTGAAGCTGAAATCCAAGGTTCAGTCCATACAAAATTTTTACCTTCTCCTTCATTATAACCCAATGCTCTTAACATAAAGGTCAAATACATTTCTAAAGATATATCTGATTCTATACCAAAAATATTACTAGAAACACCTTTAGTTATCCTCTCGTCATAAGCATACGAAACATAACCATCAGCCCAAGCTGGTACATCTGTAAACGGATGTGTTTTAGGATATTTTTCGGCTTCTGCTCCCTTCCCTAGGGCACGAACAAGCATAACTAAAGCTTCAACCCTGTTCATTTTTCTTTCAAGCTCAAACACTGTTTCTCCATTTTCATTTTCTCCAACACCTTTAAATAAGCCCAATTTCTTTAAATTTAAAGCTAATTCCATCTCAAAAGCCAAATCTCTTGTGCCAACAGCACTTGCAACATGAAAAGTTGAAACACTCAAAAGTATACATAGACAGATTAGAAATACTCTCTTCATTTCCGCACTCCTTCTTTTATTATATAATACAATATATACTATTAACCAATAAAAGACTTGCTATTTTCTACTTATTCTTTCATATTGTTTTTTTTAAACCATTGGACAAAGGCCTCTTAATCATTACCCATATGCGATAGGTAGTAACCTGTTAGTCCATAGAGAACTCCTTTTGTTTTTCTAAAAGTTTTGATAAAATTAAAAATATAGATAACTGTCTAAGTAAATAGAGTATAAAAACTATAAGATAGGAGATGTATTGATGACGGAAAAACATACTCATTTTTGTACCTGTAAAGATTTAAATTGCAAATTGAACCCTCACAATCACGATTTAGGATGTGATCCATGTATTAGGAAAAATTTAAAGCAAGGAGAAATCCCAAGCTGTTTCTTTCACTTAATTCAAGATGATTTATCTCAACTAAGTAGATTTGACATAGAAAGTTTTATTAAGCTATACATAGAAAATCAAAAAGACTAACAGATATGGTTCAATTCCCTTGCGCTATTTACACCTCCAACTTTCATCCTACAATTTTGGGAGAATATCACTCCACATTGCGCGCAGTATATCCTTGTGTTTGGTGGAGTACATTTCCAAACCTGATAACCGTAACCACCTCTGGTTTCGGCATCATTTTTGGATGTGGTATCTACCCATTCAGTATGCATGCGATTTACATAGCCGCTAGGAATGATTTGCTTATCCTTGTATACCCCATTTTATAGTAACATTATCCCAATGCGAGAAAATTCCTCAGTATTCAGATACAAGCCGCCTGAACATGATGTATGACCATGCTGGCAGGTATTCCATTGGGGATTTACAATTTCCAACATATCGAACATACGAGGCTTTAAATAATCCAACATTATTTTGCCACTCACTTTTTCTACAATCCGACCAAGCATGTAAGTACATAAATCCTCATAGTAGAAATTTGAACCAGCTTCTTTCTTCATTTCTGAGATAAAGAAAAGCTCTGCTCTATCTTTGGATTGACTGAAATCCGATAACAACCCCATTTAAGCGCCCCCTATTGCTTATTTCATTAATTTTTTTATGCAGCTTTAATACTTAAGCTGTTATTTTATGCATCAAAATCGAGAATTAATTTCACTATATCATTTATATCTTTGTCCGCCAAACAAAATACATTTTATCATAAGATGTTCATCATATTGGAAGACTAGAACAATATAATCTAAAATCGAGTGGACAATGTCTTCTGAGTCTCAATTATTGGAAACAATAATTGAATTGAAAATCCCTTCCCATATCCAGACTCAACTTCAATTTCAATCTGCAATTCATCACATAATTTCTTTACAAGATACAATCCTATGCCAGTGGACTGCTTTCTATTGGTATTATCTCCTGTAAATCCTTTATCAAAAATAAAAGGAAGATCAGAATCCAGCACCCCAACACCATTATCAGAAATCCTTAAATAATACCGATTCTTTATGCTATCAAAACCAGTTTTTAACCAAATAAAGCTATCAACTTTTTCATTGGAGTATTTAACTGCATTAACGAAAATTTGTGTAAAAATAAACTGAAGTGCCTTTTTATCTGATACAATCGGGACATCTTCCATCTGAGAAATGACTTTAACTTCTTTTTCATCTAGAAATGCCTGAAACTCCAGCTGTACATCTTCACAGCAGAGATTGAGCGAAATCTTCTCTAATCGATAGTCAACATGAGATGCTTGTAATCTTGCATAAAATAGTATCTGTTCAACATCATCACTGATATTAATTCTTGCATGCTCAAGTCTCTGATACACCAATTCTGACATTTCTTCTTTACGATTTTCCAAAACCAAGGTTAATAAAGAAATAGGTGTCTTTATTTCATGGACCCAACTTTCAATAAATTCCTCATAATCTATAGTTTGCAGCTTGGACTCATCCAGTTGATCATTTAGCATCCGTAATTTATTAGCTAGATAACTTACCCTTTCTTTATGCAATTCACCAACGGATTCTATCAATCCATATTCATGTTCCGAGGAGGGTTCCCTGACAAAATCATAAAAGGCTTTATCTTTCTTCTTCTGCCACTTCCAAACAAGCAGCAAGCCGGATATAATGGTAGCTATAGAAAAAATAATCATGATACCAACTAGGAGCCCAAATGCTTCTGGATATGCTACCCAAGCCAGAAAAATAAAAAAGGCATTGCTTATACAAATAAGTAATATCCAAGGACGTGATTCCTTTAGAATGTTTATCCAATCTCCTAGCTTCATTGGCAATCGCCTCCTACTAATTGGTAACCAATTCCTCTGACAGTCTTGATTCTATTAGGTAGTCCAACCTCATCAAGAGTCCTACGTAGTCTAGTCATATTCACTTGTAGTATGTTTTCATCCACATATTCACTGCTTCCCCACAACAGATTAAATAGTTCTTCTTTTTTTACTGCAGAAGGGGCAGCTTTTACCAAGGCCTTCATAATAATTCCTTCATTTTCCGATAATGAAATAGAATCCTCGCCAACATACAATACATTTGTCTTCTCATCTAACTGAAAATCACCAGCATCTAAGAGAACATGAATATTTGAATATAGGCGAAGCAGCTTTTGAATTCTAGCAATCAGACGTTTAGGATGACAGGGTTTCGTTAAATAATCATCTGCCCCTAAATCCAATGCATGCAATTCGTCACGAAGTTGATTGCGTGAAGTCAATACCAAAATAGGACCTATTCCCCTAGCCTTTAGTGCACTACAAATATCGAATCCAGATAGCTTTGGTAAATTTAAATCTAATATAATTAATGAAGGAGAAGCTGAAACGATATCTTCCAAGGAAGTATCAAAAGAAGAGATACACTCTGCAGAGTATCCCTCTTTCTCTAATATACTTTGTAATTCTGCGCGTAAAGGAATGTCGTCTTCAACAATGACTATCTTTTCCACACTTTCACCCTCTATTCAATTTCTTTTAATTTCTTGATTTCTTCATCACTTTTTCGCTGTATCATCCATATATAGCAGAGCTCAAAAACAATAAAGATAATAAGAACAACTGCTATCACTATACCATTTTTTATACTTAATGTCATTGATGGGAAGGAATCCAACATGGACCAAATGCCAAAAATAGAACTAATCAATGCTACCAATATAACTAAACCAAAATACCACCAAATTTGTATCCTTGCTGATAAACACAAAGATTCAATACTTGCTCCTAGCATAGCTACTGTATAGTATCTATGTCTCGTACTTCTTTGCTGCATAAGAAACTTTAAGCCTAATACAGTGTTTGCTATAATAAGGAACATTATGCCTAAATAGAATGTGGTATAGCTTCCTGCAACTATATAAAACAACTGTCTTCCCATGCTAGAAAGATAGCTTTCATAGTCTAAGCCATGTGAACTTATCAGATTATCTACTTCATACATGGCCTGCATCAATCCTTTCTCCTGAACAAAATCAGAAGTTAGGACCATATTCCAAAGGTACGACTCCTGAGAACCTCCTGTAAAGGTATCATAAATATCATCGGGCACAATCAGAGCATATGAAAGAGTAATAGCTCTATCTGCAACAATATTGCTTGTAAATAATGTTGATGCCAATTTATATTGCTTTTCACCCATACTAACGGTTGGATTAGACTGCAATACTTTCCTCAATATATCGTGAGAGTGTGAAAATTCTTCATAAGAATACATTGCAACCTCATCGTCTTCCAATATAATAGGAGCTTTATTAATAGATTTAAGCAATGCATTATAACTAGAAAGAGAAATTAAATAAGGTCTATCCCGAGTAGATAAATCCCTTAATAGATTTTCTTTTTCTTCAGATTTTTTTTCCCTAGAGATGAATTGTTCTAATCCTGACCAGGAAAAAGTACGTGAAGCTGTATTTTCAGATATCTCTTCATCAGGAGGCTGAAAATTTCCTAATTTCATAGCATAATAACCCTTTACATAAGGCTTCAATTTATCAGAGGTAAGTACAGAAACAACTTCTTTTTCTATTCCTCTAAAAGTAAAATCTACAGTTCTTTCATATGCTGCACTTTCATTTAGTGCAGTAGAGATACCATAAGCAAAACAAACCATTGCCATAAGAATTAAAAGTGATGATATAGCGAGAGAACTCCATTGATGCAGAACATTCTCTTGAAGCTGTCTTCCCGTAAATACGAATAGACCAGTAGATGAACTGCTTTTACGTTTTATCCATGCTCCAATCAAACCTCCCAATCCTCGAAATAATATAAAAGTCCCACTGATTCCCATGAACAGTATTAATGCAAATATCATATAATTAAGGCTACGTAAATATAATACAGCCAATACATAAGCTATACACAACAAAACTGCTCCAAGTAGCAAAACCGCTCCTGTAAGCAAACTAACTAAACCCTTTACAGGCGAAAGAATTCTTTGCGACTCTTCCTTCTGTTCATTCAACAAATCTACAGGCTCCTTATTACTCATTTTCAAACTAAGAATAAACATAGCCAATAGTTGGACCACAATGAAACCAAATACCGTTAATCCTAGACCAACCTTGGAAATATGAAATTGATGACCAATAATGCCCATTCCAATAAGCCTAGAGGTCACCAGATTAATTAACTCTGTTAAAAATAAGGAAACTGGAACTCCAATGAATAAAGCAACTAAACCATTCCATAGTGTTTCTCCCATAATCATTGCAAACAACTTACTTTGCCTCATTCCCATCATTAAATACATTCCAAATTCATGGCTACGATGGTGTAATTGGTATCTATTTGCAAAATATACCAGGAAAAACACAAAAAATAGCGATACGGCATAGAGCATTGGGACCATTAGCAATAGCTTAGCTACGGCATTACTCTCAACTGTCTTAAGATACACCATAACATCTTGTTCACCAAGTGAGAGTATTACATAAAAAGCAATAATAGAAATTATAAGTGAAGCGAAATAAACCCCGTTTTCCTTTCGATTCTTACGACTATTTCGCTTGATGAAATCAAAGAACATTGGAGCTACCCCCTCCCAATTGTGCCATAACAGTTAGTATCCGTTCATAGAAGGAATTCTGAGTTTCTCCAGGCACTTTCTTCCTAAGTTCATGAAAGATTACTCCATCTTGAATAAATAAGATTCTTGAGCAAAAACTTGCTGCATTAGCATCGTGAGTAACCATCAAAATTGTGGTCCCTTCTGTCTGATTGCTAGAATATAGCTTTTCCATCAAGGTTTTTGCATTTTTTGTATCTAAAGCTCCTGTCGGCTCGTCTGCCAATACAATGCTTGGATTAGAAATCAATGCTCTTGCTGCTGCAACTCTCTGCTTCTGACCTCCTGACATTTGAGAAGGAAATTTGCTTAATAGATTCTCAATATCAAATTGTTTCGCTAATTTTTGAAGCTGCTCTTCTTGCTCTTTAGGATTTTCCCCATGTATTGACAAAGGTAAAATAATATTTTCTCTAGCAGTTAAGTTATCTATCAACTCAAATTCTTGAAATAAATATCCTATTTTACTTCCTCTATATTTTGCTAGTTGTGATCCTTTAAATGAAGATATATTCTTACCCTCCAACAAGATTTGTCCAGATGTTGGCTTTAGCATGGTTGCAATGCAATTAAGTAATGTTGTCTTGCCTGACCCACTTGCACCCATAATTCCAAGAAACTCTCCTGGAAGAACATCAAAGGTAATCCCCTTCAATGCAGCAGTTTCACTTTGTCCCTCACCATATGTCTTATGAATTTCTTTAACTTGAAGCAACTTATCTGAAATTTTCATGTAATATCCTCCCTCGTATATCTTTATATTAATACCATACAACAAAAAAATATCATTTAACACTTACAGTTGTTGTAAGGTTTGTGATGGGAGGAATATCTCCTTTACTTTTTAATTATCTTGCACCTTCACCAGTCTTTGTTATACTCACATGCTTAATTACATTGAACAGAGTTTCAAACTTTTTTGTATCCATTATCATTTCTCCAAAATGAGATATGCAAATACGTCATAACTCTAATTAAAAACTTTCATTTTACAGTAGTAAATTTAAAAGAATTACGTTGCTTGCTTGGTTCACGCCCCCTTAGCTTTGCATCAGAAGATGATTTGTTCTGCTATCTTGGTTTAAAAAAAGCCTCAGTTACCTCTTTTGGTATACTGAACGATATGGAACGAAAAGTTAAAGTTGTCATTGACGAAGAATTAATGAAACTCCATACTGTCGGAATCCATCCAAATGAAAACACAGCTACATTATGGCTCTCTCCACGAGACTTGCAAAGTATTATAGAAAATCACGGAAATGCTGTCGTTTTTCTAAAAATATAGACAGTATGGAGCGTTAGGATTATATTCTAAACACTGTCCTGTGTTTTTTATTTTGTATAAGCTTTAAAGTCTTCTATGTCTCTAAAATAGCCTAATAAAAACGCAATTATTGCCACATTTGTCCATTTTAAACACAACAAAACTTGCCTTTCGACAAGTTTTGTTTATACAATATTTGCTTAGGTTACAATGTACCTGCCCTTGATCTAAAAATAAAAGCACCAAAAATTTTGATATCTTAATTCATTTATTTTCTGTATTGGTAATAGAGAGATTCTTATACTTTTGTAAAGATAAATTGAAGTTTTATATTAATAAAATTCTGTAAACTGTTTTTAATACTTAATTAATCCCATTGTCCTGGAAATCTTAGTTTTTGTAGTTGTGGGAATTTTTTATTATATTCTTCCACTTCTTCCTTTGGAAGATTTTCAAAAACTTCTGATTCATAGAATTTTCCTTTTATGCCTTTCATACCATCTTCTATTAATTCAATCCCCATAAATGCATCAAAGTTTTTACCATCGGCAGTTGTAATATTAAAGTTGTCACATGTTTTAAATCCTATTCTAGGATAATAATCTGGTTCTCCAAAAATTACAATTCCTTTATACCCTTTATTTGCAGCTAACTTCATTGTTTCTCTTAATAGCAGCTCACCAACTCCACATCCCTGCCATTTAGGTTCTACACAAAGAGGTCCAAAGGTTATAATTTCATGTGTATCTGCCCCATCAACAACTCGTGCTTTTGAATACATTATACATCCTATTACCTCTCCATCCTTTACCGCTATTCTACTTAGCTCTGGAAGATAGTCTTTATCTTGACGTAATTTATGTACAAGATAGTGTTCATCACATCCAAGATGATGTTTATTCCAAAATGCATGCTGTGTCATTAGTTCTACATTATACCAATCTGATCTTGTTTCCATTCT
This sequence comes from Proteiniborus sp. MB09-C3, assembly GCF_030263895.1. Classification (NCBI taxonomy): domain Bacteria; kingdom Bacillati; phylum Bacillota; class Clostridia; order Eubacteriales; genus Proteiniborus; species Proteiniborus sp. MB09-C3. The sequence continues at coordinate 1,730,261 of NZ_CP127161.1, read as the reverse complement.
AATTTCTATATCTTCTCTATTTAATCTTTTCTTTTCTTCTGGGAACCATCCAAATTCTAACCTTACTTCTTTTCTTTGTAAATCATTGTTCTTATAGCAACAAGTATCCATACCAATCAAGCTAAAGCCTTCATGCTGATAAAAATCTATTGCATTAACATTACAAGATTGTGTTTCTAGTATAATAGCACGACGACGCTCTCTCCTTGCTTGTTCCTTCGCCATTTCAATTAACGTATGACCTATTCCTTGCTTTTGATATTTTTCTGCTACCCAAAGTTCTGTAATTCTTAGACGATTAGACCATAATTCTTGATCAGTTTCAATTGCAGCGACTAATTCGCCATCAACTAATACTCCCCAAGCATAAGCATTTTCCCAGTGATCTTCATATAACTTATCTGGAAAATCATATTCTTCTGGTGTATGAGTTACTGGCTCTGTAAAAGCTTTCTTTTCTATCTCAATAACGAATCCTTTATCTGCTTTATTTACATTAACATCATAATACTTATCTGTTGTATACTTTATTGGAATAATAGTTCCTTTCCACTTTTCTTTTGGTAAATGTATAATTTCGTATTTCATAGCTTTCATCCTCTCTTCTTATAGCAGTTATTGCCACTTTTTCATTCATTTTTATTTTGTCATGCTTTTAAAAACATGTCAATCAAAACTTCCCCTTAACTTCCCTTGACTCTGCTCTAGAGCCTGTCCTGCCAGCATGAACGGTCATTCAGTTATTAAGTGACAGTAATAGCCCAGCACAAAATCGTTTTTTATTTGATGTTTGTACTTATTTTTGAATCTCTCTAAATCAACACATTCATACTCCATTATCTCTTCAGGTATACGAAAATGAGATACTAAATATCCACCTAGTTCCGAACTATATGCATCTGGCGCTAGGTTACCTAACATGAATTGATGCTCATCAAACTTCACTCTTTTCAGTATAGCATCGCCTACACAATAATGAATTATCCTTGACCCCATAGCCCCTCCTCCAATAATGTAGTATTCTGATCATCCTACTGAAACTTTTAATTATCATACCCAAATATGACGAATAATTTGTTTATTCTGAACCTCTAGTATTGGCTATATTTTACTATAATCGTGTGAAATGGTTAGGGGGCTAAATAGTATTTCAAATTTTTAAGATCTTTAATTACTACATAATCTTTTCCTATACTTAACAATCTCTGTATGAAATAATGTAACTTATTTCTACATAGCAATACTCCATTAATTCCAAGTTTCATAGCCCCTTCGCAGTTAATAAGGTTATCATCTTATTTACACTTGGTAAATATAACAGCTCTAGAATGTTTATTTCTTTTTTGGCACATAAAAAAGAGGCAAAGTCATCGATTATAAGTTGATCGAAGACCTCGTCTCTTCAGGTCTCTATATTTATTTTTAGATTTAAAGATACTTATATTTTACATGTTCTATAATGTATTAGATAAACAAAGCATAAAGAACTTGTCTTTTTATGATTCTTTTACTTATGTATGTCTATTACTTAAATTCCTTAATTGATTTTTTAAAATACAATGTAAACATAAGAAGTAAAAGATATGCTGTTATCATATTTATGATTGACTTTATAGGATCTTGAAGAATTTGATATGCATTTAGTTTTCCAGAATAAATTGCACACACCCAACTCAAAGACCCAAATACTAAATAAATATCTTTTTTGGATTTCCAAAAAAGATATAAAAAGTATGTAGCTAAAGGTATAAAAACTAATATACGACCAATATCCATAATACTCTACCCCTTCTAGAGATTATCTTTAAATATATAACTCCTTATGCACAGCACAATAGAACCGTCAGACTGTGTGAAAATTCACATTCTATACGTGTCATTCTGAACGCAGTGAAGAATCTGTATTTGAAGCTATTAGAGACCCATTCGCCTCGCTCAGGGTGACAGTTTACACACAGTCTGACGTCCTATTGTATTGCTGTGTCATTTTTTGAATTTTCTATTTGTGAAAATAAATCCTATTAATGAAATAATCGCGACCAAAGCAAATATAATTCCTAACCAGACAGGTATACCTACAACAAAACGGTCAATTAAAATTGCCGATGAACACAATCCCAAAGATAATAATAGTAACCATATATTTTTGCTCTCAGTGTTTTTCACCCAATTACCACCTTATGAATAAAATATAATTTTCATTACATATGTATATAATAACATTTATGTACATTATAGTATATAATTTCATCTTATCATCTCTGACTTCTCCCCGTTTATCCTGTCATCAGTATTATACACTTCACCGTAGAGTATTCCCAATCTCACTCCTTCACAAGCAATGTTACGACTTCTGTATGGCATAGCCTTCTGTACTGATTTGTCTAAGATGCATGTGAGGAAGATCAAATTCATAATTCAGGCTAAGTTATTATAATTTGAAAAATAAGTCAGTTCTTTCTCCTATTTTATTAAACCCAATTTTTTTATACATTTCTTTTGGGGTATCGTCCTCATCAGTAACTAGATAAATAGTATGAGAATTATTTTTAATTGCAATATCAATTAGTTCATTCAAAATAGTTGTTCCGTACCCCCTACGCTGGTAAGTAGGAATTACAGCAAAGTCTTCGATTTTTGCTATACCATTGTGCATAAACAAATCGCAATTTCCAATTATATATCCGTTATAATGGCAAATATAAGAATTGACTCCATTGTCAGAAATATATACTCTCCCACGTCTGTAGCATCTCCTTGTACAAAAATCCTTCCCAAGCTTCTCCTCATCGTGTTGCAAATCACAAAATAAAATATCATCTATCATTTCTTGATTGTTGACCTTCTTTATTGTACAATCAGTCAGAGCATTTAGTCTTGAAAAATTAGAAATATCAAAAGAATAATACCCATTTATTGATATTTCAGGCTTGCATTTAAGCATAGACAACAGAGAACTGCTGACTGCAGAATTTAAAATAATATTACAAAAATTACTTTTTTTAGATAATCGCAAGGAAATTTCATTTTGTATAATTCGTTTCAACTCAATATCACTCATTGCTTTTTTTATATATGTAAAGTTGTGATAATACATATCATATAACTGATCATCAGAAAATCTAATTATCTCTTCATCTTCGTAAACCTCTGAAAAACACTTGGTATATTCTAATTCACACTCTATAATTTTCTTATCTATTAGCATAATAACCCCCCGATTTCTCCATCTTTAATAAAACCTTTACTAAACATAAAATTACAGTTACTTAATATCTTATTTTTTCAAACTATAACCCAAAGTATAACCCGATATCTGTTAGACCTCTGTTATAAGAGGATTGCACCTTATCTTAAAACAAAAAAATATTATGCTCATAGCAAAAATTTATCATTTTGAATGATGTCTCTAACAATTTTTTCTATACTTAATGACGTCGTATCAAGATAGTATCTTTTATCATAATCCATTTCATTGAATTCATTTAGTAGTAGAATGGAACGTTCGCCCATTTGACAATCAGATGGGCGCATTTTATCACGCTTTATTATAGTTTCTTCATCCGTCAATAAAATACATAGCTTTATCTTTGTATCCTTAAAATTATTCCTTATATATTCTGTATCTTTAGGCGTACATATATAATTAAAAATAACATCATATTCTCTATTTTGGAAGTTCCTAATTAAATCCACACAATTTTCCCAAAACACATCTAAATGATTGCCTTCCATCCATGGTTTCACATAACCCCCACATACCAGGTGGTAAATATCATCTCCTTCTATCAATGCTGACTTTTCTTTTAGTTTTGCTAAAGCTTGAGAAATTGTTGATTTACCAACACCTGCTGGACCTGTGATAAGATATAAATAACTCATTATTATCCTCCATACTATAAAATAATCTTTACTTTACATTACTCTACTTACATACATTATATAAACTCTCTACCACCTTTAGTTCTTCTGTTAAATGATGACGCAATTAAATAGAACCTATGATTTTATTGTCTTCTTTACGTATTGTGAAATATATCGTGGCAGGCGTATCTTCCTGAGAAGCTCCTTACATTTTTCAAGCTCAATTTTCCTTAACCACTCATCATAATCTTGATAGTGAATAAATCCACTGCTACCATTTATATGTTTAGATATATAGTCTTGTCTGTATTCCATAGCTTGCTTCTCATATTTCTTTGATACTTCAACTAATAATAAGTCGCACATAATATTCCTTTCACTTACATTTCTTTATTTATCAAACTTTCAGCCACGTTCAAGCAAGCATACCGTTCAAAAACTCTATATTCCTCATTCTGCTGATAACCGCACATATTTCATAAAACCGTGGTAGTTCAAGCCATCTATCGGTTAAGAAAAAAGTTGAATAAATGCTATCAAGCCCATCAGATTTAATTTTTTCAAGCACATCGTAAATTGCTCTTTTTATATCAATGATTTCAGCGTTGTTTTTAACCATGATATGACGAAGTATAAAACCTATTGCATTTAGCTGTGGTGTTCCGACAATGTTATGCAGCATCCGTATGTCGATTTTTTCGTCACCAATTAAGATAAAGCCCATATCTGATATAACAAGCTTTTCTGTGCCCGAACCATTAGGATAAGACGTAAACCCTTTGCTGTGGAGCTGTCTGTCAAAATTCCAATTAGGGGAATCATCCAGATGATCCGCAATTCCACTCAACGCCTTGGCTTTGGCGGTTGCATTGCAGGCAATAAATTCGTCCATCATAATTACATTATCGGCAATAGACATATATTCGCCGCTGCCACCGATTACAAGGATTGTAGATACACCTGCATCGGTAAAAAGTTGATTTACACGCCCTGTAAACGGCGTTATCGGCTCTGTTTTGATAAGCACTTTCATTAGCTTATCTCGTATCATAAAATTTGTTGCGCTTTTATCCTCGTCAATTAAAAGAAGCTTGGAACCGTAATTCACTGCTTCCATAATATTTGCTGCCTGTGATGTTGAACCGGAAGCGTGGGTTGTTGAAAAATGCGCTGTATCTCCATTTGGAAGCCATTTTATAAACGGCGAGAGGTCAACATTTTGTACTGCTCGTCCGTCCTCCGCTGATATTTCTACCGCAGTGTCATCGGTAATAATAAGCTCTCTACCATCACCGATAATGTGGTTAAAAATCCCAGCGGAAATAGCATCAAGAAATGTTGATTTACCCGAATATCCGCCGCCAGTAATAACAGTAACGCCACAGCGTATTCCCATGCCCTTGATACCGAAAATCTCTATTTCATCCTGCTTCGGCGATTTAAAAGGTACAGCATTTTCCTGTGGAAGCTGTGTGCCTTTGTTTCGCGGCAAAATAGAGCCATTTGCAATAAAAGAACAATATTCGGAAGTTTTTAGCCATTGCCGTATTTTCTCCTGCAAAGTATATAACTGTATCGCTTCATCAAGCTCATTATGCTTGAAGTTCAGTATAAATGCATCTACTGCATCAGGCAGACTATTACACAACATACGCATAGCCTTGCGGTGATTTTTCAACGGCAATTGTGCCATAATCAAAATCTTCAAATAACACTCATTTTGACTATTTTTTGAAACACAACAAGCATTGCGCAACAAAACCTCGCCTGTAGGTTTATAGGAATAAAACACCCCATTCTCTTTATCCGGTCTTGAACGATTATAAATCTCTGCATTTAATTCATCAATATAACTATTAAATTCTCTTAGTGCAAAATCTGCCGTTACGAGATGATTTTCCTTTTCTGTTAAACTTAAGCGCAGAAACGGTATGCTAATTTCTATACTAGGCTTATCAAGTGTCAGCTTGTGCGTTCTGCTAATCGTATATGATACGTCGTCACGCCAATAAGTGGGATCATAAAGTGTTTCATCAAGCTCAGGGACATAATACGGCCCTTCGTACATATCGTTGTATGTAGAATTTTTGGGGTCCATTGAAAGCAGATATTTTCTTAGTCGTTTCATCTAGTTTGCTCCTTTTAAATTATTTTTGTTTTTCATAAAGCGAGACAAACAGATTATTAAGGAAACAAAAAAACACACCGCTTTCGGTGTGCATAAATGCTTAACACATACGCATAAATATCTGCAATTATTCAGAGCAGACAATATAACACACTAAAAGCTCATTAATTAATCTGTTTGTCATATTGTCCACCTCTTTTCTTTTAAATTTATAATTACTATAACATAAAGTATGCTAATAGTCAATAGATGGAATTTGCTTAAATATGTATTGGGAATCCATTGGGAATCAGATTTATTCAACTTATCTCCTCACCGCTACAAAAAGGCCGTTATCTTCTCTGTCAACTCACTTTACCTAATTTCAGACCCATTTTTCCATTGTTATAACTCTAATTATCCAATGTCATCTATATTTTTGCCTATTTAAAAGGGTTAAAAAACAGTATTTTTTCACTGATTTTTGACCCAATATTTGTCCTCCAACCACTACATGCTGTGGTTTAACCGTCTTATTTCTCCTTGTCACCACAATACGTCATCAGAATTATACTCTCCGCCGTAGAATGTTGCCAATCACACTTCACTACTCTCGTGTTCTTGGACATTCTTGATATGAGACGTACATCTACTTCTTCAGTCGTTATACTCCTTCAAAATCAGAATAAATAGATGTCAATATTTATTATCCATAATAACTAAAATATCCACAAAACTAACTTAACTGCTTCTAGAACAGCTTCTTTCCACTTAATAAATATATTTGTATTTTATGCCTAATTGCTAAATAATTCAATAAAAATCACCTATATTCTCCATATAAATTGTTGGGTTTGTCTCTAACAACTGACATATTTAGTTGTTTTACATTGATTAGATTTTCCTGTTTACATTTTGGATAAAATAGCGGGAAATGCTTTAATTCAGTATCTTCTCTTAATTTTATTTAGGTTTTATTTCAGCAGATAGGACATAAGGTTCACTCGGTATTTACCATTTCAGCACCTCATTTCATAAATATATTTTTGAATGAAACCATAATGATCGGTGCATACATGCAAAGCAAACTTAATCTTTGCCATATTCCCTCATTGGAAATTATAGTATTTTCAAACCTTGCCTTATCAGCCATTACAAACAAAGCAAAAAACAGTATAGCCAAAACAAAAAACATAAACGACATAACGCTACAAACTATCTCGTTTGAGCGCATAAAAATAATCCCAATAATCAAAGGAACAAAGGTTAAAACAAAAAATCCTAAAACAGAGCCATACCCATGTATTTTTTCAGGTAGAGTTGTAAGTGCCTTTGTTTCACCAACTGAAAATATACCTGATAATATACAAGCTCCGATAGCATAAAACACTACAAAAAATAGCAATACTTTTGAAAGCATATTTGAAGCAGGTAAATACATTGCATACAATTTTGAACTGCCAAGAATAAGCATGATTCCCGCAGCAATGAGCCACAAGTTATATATTAAATGTACTGGGGAATTGCGATTACCTAACAAACTCATTACCATTGTCAAATGATTATACTTTTTGCAAAATGGCGCAAGAAAAAAAGGTATAACCAAATCGCCAATCGTTGCAATGAGTAAACGAATAAAGCCTACATCTGACACGCCAAAGGATTTTGCCATATTATTTATCATCTGCCTTAAACCCTCCTAACCCTTTAAGGATTTTTACTGCAACTTCTTGCATAACATCTGCTTTTGCAATAGCAATTCCTTGTTCCTCATCTCCTAAAACCAATAAAGTGTCTCCTGGTTTTATATCAAACAGATCTCTTGCTTCTTTAGGAATTACAATTTGCCCCCTGCATGTGTATCCATCATTTCAACCCCCCTTGTATTTGATAATATTATTATATTAATCCGCTTATATATGTGTATTAATCAAGATAAAAAGATGATATTATTATATCTATTAGCAAAGGTAATAGTCAATACTTTGCGAATGGTGATAAACTAAACTATAAAAGAAGTATCTATTCCATATTTTAAAATTTAGGAGGTAATTGAATGATAATTGACGGGCATCCAAAAGAAAAAGAAGCAATGGAGGCATTTCACCAAGGCAATAGAGCAGAGGGATTGAAAATTCAAGATGAGTTTATTGAAGATTTACGTGATGCTATGAAAACACAAGACCATTGTTCATGTAAAAAGGCCTGCAAGTTTCATGGTAAATGTATAGAATGTGTAGCAATACATAGAGCGCATCAGGATCATTTGCCAAACTGTTTCCGAATTATGGTGAATCAAAAGATTTTAAAAATATCCGAACTGACAGAACATACGATAATCGATGATTTAAAGAAGTAGTACTTTCTTAAACAAAGAAACTGAAAGGCCTTACATTATTATTAGACATCAGCATAATGGGAAGCAGAGATGTTTTTAGCTCACCGCTTCCCATTTGACATGCCATTTTTCGCAGCTTTTATCATCTATAAGTTACAGGTAGAATATTCACAGGGTGCCACACGCATGGGTAAGTGTTTCCACAAATGAGAATCAGTGTTGAATTTGACGACTGAAGGTGCGATCATGTCGAAGAATTCTTGGATATTCATATCTTCCTGCTAAGCTTTCAAATAGCTCATAAATCATATGCCTGATCACAAATTCATTTAATTTTTTTGGCTTATATGAAAACAAAGGCACTAAGATTTTTCATCTTAATGCCTTTAAATTTTCTTTATTGATTTTTTTGAATGATAATGAGTATTCTCATTAGCTACCTGCTAACCACAATAACCTATTATCCTCGAATTCACCTGTTCTCATAGTAAACTCAGTACAAGAACAGGCGGTTCAAAAACTATGCTAAGGATAAACCACCGTCGATGACCAATGCTTGCCCAGTAAAATATGAAGATTCATCACTTGCTAAGAAAAGAATCCCGTTTGCAATTTCTTCTGGTTGCGCACCACGTCCCATAGGAACACCTGGTAATACAGCGTTATCAAAATCATTACCTGGTTGAACCATTTCAGAATAGGTTAAGCCTGGGCATACAGCGTTAAAACGAATACCATCTTTCGCATAAGTTTTAGCCAATGTACGGGTAATGTGGATGATTGCAGCCTTAGATGCTGAGTAAGGAATATTCATCGGCATCGTTACGATACCACCAACTGACGCTGTGTTGATTACAGAACCCTTGCCTTGTTTTAGCATAACTGGAAGTACTAATTGCATCATGGCAATTTGACTTCTCAAGTTTGTGTTCATTGTTCGATCAAAGTTATTCTTCAGGTCAATATTTAAGAAGTCTGCGTCAATAAGAATACCTGCGTTATTGTGCAGAACATCAATTCTACCATATTTTTCAACTACATGGTCAACTAAAGCCTTGCATTCTTCTTCATCTGTTGCATCACATCTGAAAAATTCGACCTGTCCACCTTGTGCAGCAATTTCTTTTTCAACCTTTTTACCAACATCTTCACGTCTACCTGTAAAGATAACTTGTGCACCCTCTTTAGCTAATAGTGCAGCGGTTGCCTTTCCAATACCAGAAGTTGCACCAATGATTAATGCAACCTTTCCTTCAACTCTTCTCATGTCAAATACCTCCTAATTTTTAAGTTTCTTTATATAGTATCAATAAAAGATAAACATTTCAACCTATAAGCACTAAATGCGTGAAAGTGCCCTAGATTTTCATCTATATCCTTTATGACAATACTCATCTTATATAGTTTCCATGTAGTTGAATTACACTCTTGTCCATATATTGATAAATTTTCAACCTTTCCTTGATGCTCTTCCATGAACTTTTCTGTTTGGACAAACATTCCGCCACTTTTTCCTTAGCTACTTGCAAATTGACCTAAGAAATATTCATAAACCCTTCCAAGTAAACCTTTTTCTCCATTTTTATAAAGTTTGTTAGTTTATAGATTTAACGGGACGTGCTTCAATGTACCCTCTGTACCCCATTGGTGCAAGTTGAAACCTTGGCGCAGTTTCTGGTGCCCACTGATATCCATAAATAGAAGGATCAAACTTTTCAATATGATTCCAAACTTCGCCAATTGCATCCATAAAATCGTCATCATTATAAGCTTCACCTTGAAACACCATTAGTTTACAAGGTGGCAGCTCTATAAGTTCATACCCATCAGGTATAGAATTAGCATAATCTATCGGAACTTCAACACCCTGCGCATATTGTGATGTTCCTTCTTTTATAAGATGTTTTGGAAGCCACATTCCAATAGGCTCATACATAGCTTCCTTTACACTTGAAAGTACAGACCATACATCACAGCCTACCTCCTCACAGTATGCAAAATATCCAGTTGCCTTTTTCCCTCTCCTTAACATAACTTTTCGTATAGGACGTTCAATCACCTGTACAAACACTGATTTGGTATTACTTTTTTCACTCATCATTTTCTCTCCTTTATGAAATGCTCGGTAGGTATCAAAAACTTTCTGAGGCATAAACAATTTAATTGGCGGCGTGTATTGACTATATTTACTTGGTGGCATCCCAAATTCCTTTGAAAAAGCTCTTGTAAATCCCTCATGAGAATCAAACACAAAATCCATTGCTACATCTATTATCTTTTCATTTCCATCTCGTAGTGTTAATGCTGCTTTTGTAAGTCTTAATGCACGAATATACTCAAATGGTGCTTTACCAATAACTTCTTTAAATAGTCTTGCGGCATGCCATGGTGAATATCCTGCTGCTACGGCTATTTCTTTTAACGTAATTTTTCTTAAGACATTATCCTCTATATATTCTTGCATTCGTTGTACCGCCATAATAGTTTCAACCTCATCCATTCTCACACCTCCTTGTGTCTAAATTATATTTCATAAAGACTTTTATTTCTTGACTTCTGTTGCGTTTATAAAGAATTTATAAACTGTCATCACTCCAAATACCCTATGTCATCTATATTTTTACTGTTTTTTGAGGCTCAAAAACAGCACCTTTTTGTCTATTTTCGAGCCTCGAAATTGCTCCAAAGCCACAACGTATTGTGGTAAAAGTCTACTTTTTGCCCTCCTAACCACATTTCGTCATCATTATTATCGTTTTAATATGCGGTGAGATTACAATAATGATATCGAAAGTAGATGTTATCCCCTTGATGTAAATAAATTTATTTTAACAACTTCGTTCATCTATTTTATATTCACATTCAAAAATTCATAATCAATTAATATAACTTTTATTTAGCCTTTTATACCATCTTTATAATTATTGTATCACATTGGTTTTCCCAAATAAATCACTATTATTTCACTATCTGCACGTGCCAGTTACATATATCATTTTTCTCTCCATATGGTTTTTACTGTCTGATATATCCTCCTTTTCTTATTCACATTAAGCATGGTATTAGAATGAATATATCCACAGGCATCACATTGGAAATACACTCTTTAAAACAATAATGGTATCATACAATATTTCTTCTTTAAAGTCTGGTAAGTGCTTACAATTTACCTTTGTCACTTGCTTCAGTTAGACTTAGAAGTTCATCGCCACGGATTAAAAAATCAAGTAGATATGTTCACATAAACAAAAAGCCATTGAATGTCCTCTATATATTCAATGGCTTAAGCTATTGATATCACTAAGTTTCATTGCTTTTTGATTCTAACTACGACTTAAACGTGACCCTTATGAAGAAACATATCAACTGGCTGAACTTCCTTTGCTCCATAATCATTTTTTATTTACTATAGCTAATTATATGTGGATATCCATCATTTTAAATAAATGATGCTACTATTATAATTACTTTCATGAAATTCAGTAAAAGCAATTTTATTACTTGAAGGGCTCCAACTAATTTTTGCGTTGTCAATGTTTGCTGCAATTCGTATAGATTTACCAGCTGATATATCATATAAATAGATTCCACTACCTTCTACACCATCAACAATTGACTTAAGGTGGAATGCTATCATTTGCTGATTAGGAGACCATGAAACACCAGTCAACTCATTTCCTTCTGCAATGGTTTCCAAGATTTTCCCTTCAGTATCAGCAATAAGAAGCTTTTTAGAGTGTCCAGTCCATTGAGTAATTAGCAGTAGTTTTCCATCAGAGGATAGTGTGATTCCAACAGTGTTTTCTAATTTCAGATTCTTTTTTTCTTTAGTTAACATATTAAACATATATAATTGTGAGAAATCACCGTCTGTCATGACATAATATACTTTATCATCTGATTTTTCTACACTATACAATTGCTCTCCCTGCAGTTCTGGAATATGGATGATATTCCTGTCTGTATCAGACAAATATGCACCTCCGGCATATGAAATCCCTATTATATTTTCATTGTCAGTCCATTGAGCTGAAATAGCAATTCCAATTACATCATCTTTAATAGCTGATTGTTCTTCCACTAAATCCATACTCATCAGATAATAGGCTATATCTCCTATAGAGTATTCATAGTACAACAGGTTCTTTTTATCAGGTGATAATGTAGCCCCGCCAAGAAACATATCTTTTTGAGCTTTAACTATTTTGTACTCTTTGGTGTTTAAATTGTATAGATATATACTTCTAGGGTAGAATCCTAAATTTTCTAGTAAAGTCATCTTTCCAAGTTCAGGGTTTTCCTTTGAAAGGATAACAGTCTGTTCATCTAACCAATCAGTAATTTCCATTCCCTCATATTTATCTATTTTTTCTACCGTAATAGAAGGTTTATCAGTATCGTTGTTTTCATTTTCAATAATAGTATTGTTTTTATCTTCCTCTTTAATCTCTGTATTATTTTCTTTCTGAACCAAACTGCAAGAATTAAAAGTTAATAAGACTACAATGGTTGCTATAATTATCTTCATTCTATTAATTTTCAACTGAATCATCTCCTTCTATTTTACCTTATAAGGCTTTTGTAATATTAACTATCACAAATCTTCTCTTCAGTGTTATCTTTTACTTGCATTAGTATTTCTGGTTATCATTTTATTAAATAATTACCCATGTTGGCTGGGAACAAACAGTTTAAGGGTTATGTCTCTATCACTTCTTGTTAGCTTATGTATTTGGTGTTTCTTCGTTTTTAAATCCAACTAGTTTGATGTCAATTTCTTTAACAATATAAATCTATTTTCATTTTTACTTGGTTATGCCCACAATTGGAATACATACCTTAGAAAGCTTATCAATTATATTATCAGAATAAAACACAATATTTGAATAGTCAGTTCTTATACTCTATAATAAACTATCAATAAAACAAAGCCAGCTAGGATTATATCACTCAATCCCAACTGGCTCAAAATATAAATGCAACTTTCTCTGAATATCCACTTATATTCACCACTATCACGTTGGATTTCAAGCTCTAAACCTGTACACAAATTAAAAGTATGACCGAATCATTTTCATTAATAATTTCATCCCATACAGATTAAAGAAAACCATTCATCATCCTCAAAACTTCACTGAATTCAAGTTCTGTCAGTTTAAGTCGACGAATAAACTCTTTCCACTTACTTTGCATTTCTATATTAAATTTAAAATTTGAATAAAAAATAAATGCATTAAGATATTGATATTCTAATGCATTTGTAATTTTCATTACTAAGTCTTTATATATATTATTTAGATTGTTTCTTATTTGTTAGATAAATAAAATGTAAATTATAAGCACTATGTAAAACTATGGATTATATTTATAAATCTCATTAACAAATTGAGATTTAAACTATACTGTCAAAATCTTTGCTCAGACATGATTTTTTTAATCTTTTTGCTCTTAATAAATACTTAATATCAGAAAGATTGTCATACGAAAGTTGAAGATGAAAATAGTTAATATATTCAAGTACTGCAAATATATAAATAAAGCCTGCAATGCCTAAACTGCGTAAAGGTACTGATGGATACCATTTGAAAAAATCAAAAACAAAAATAAAAATCAAGAAAATTATCAGAACGATATTCAACTTTTTTAAATTTTTATACTTATTTATAATTTTGATAGAAGTTATTGTTGTATTCTCTATCTTTAATCTCTTCCATTTTGCATACCAGTAGATACTCCCCTGAACTAATAGAAATTCTAAAAGAAAAAATGAAATCCAAAAAGAAGTTAGCGAATACAACCGTAATTGAGGATAGACTCTTTTAAGTAAAAAATTCAAAGCAATAAACCCTACTACTGACATTAGCTCGCCAGTATATAAATATGAAAATCGGTTTAATAATTTTTTTCTCAAGTATTCATCTCCTCTCATTATTAAATCAATGGGAAATAAAAGTAATTCTCATATATTTAGATTTTATTAACGTCACATTAATCACACATAGGGCATATGTATATATTATACTAACATCAATAGTATATAATTCATCTACCAATATCTCAACTAATAATCTCATCTTTTAAACTCTACTTTTCCCAATTTCATTCTGTCATCACCTAAATCATCCTATGTCTTCTATATTTTAGCCTATTTTTGATGGTCAAAAAACGGTATTTTTTCTCCGATTTTTGACTTGAACTTCGTCCTCGAACCGATACATGTTGTGGTCAATCCCTATTTTTTGCCCTCCGAACCACAGTTCATTATCAGAATTATACTCTCAATGTGCCCTGAGGATACAAAAAAGATGTTGTCCACCTCTGGCATTTCCTTGGCGGGAGAGTATATTTTTGGAATCTCAGTCTGTAGAAAGATTTTTCGCCATGATAGTAGCCTTCGACACTATTCACTAAAATAGTTATGATTGTTATGCAATTAAACACACATATTACTAAAAGTTATCACTAAGTTAGTCTTTCAACAAATTTGAATTACTGCTTACCAACTCCTGCCAACGTCTGCTTTTTTTCATATAGCTATATGCTTCCTCATCTCTAAAACAAGTCAGCAAGCTATTATGAAGCTCTGTAATGAATTTTTCTTCTGGTTTTTTAAATTCCATATGTTCATATAGATTCGCCTTCGTAAAATCACATATCTTATCAGCACTTGCAAGCATTCCCTCCATCGTTTCTATAGTTGCTTCCACATCTTTCTCTGCTGTTGCCAAATCAAGTCTACACGATGCCTCATGGTATTCGCCCATTTCAAAAATATTCACTAATTCTCTTTGCTTCTCAACAAGTATATAAGCTTTTTCCCTATCTTTATCCTGCATAGCTAATGTATATATACTTTGAAATACCATATTCATCATTTGATAGCCTGAAAACAATAATTCCTCGTATGCCTTATAGGCCTCATTCACCTGATTTGTCTTGCTATAAATAAATGCTTGTTTTCTCTTTCTCTCTGGATTCTGGCTAGAAAAATAATTCAGATACTCCTCTGCTTTCTCGTACTGTTCCTTTCTTGAATAAAATCCAAATAAAGAATCAGCTGCTCTATTCCTAATATTCTCATCCTCGCTTCCCAAAGCACGTACATAACAATCATTGATATAATCTTCATATTTCTCTGAATCCGGAATATCTTTTGCTAAACGCCATGCATCTAAAATCAGTGCCATTTGCCAAATCAACTGTTCACAATTAGGGTATTGCTCGATTTTCCCTTTTGCCCATTGAAACGCATCTTCATAGGTTTCGTCTTTTAATTTGGCGTCAATTTCATAAACAATGCTGTTTATATCTTCTGCTGTAAGTTCTTCTTGAAAGGACAATAGAGTATCAAGAGTAATGTTGAGCAATCTGGCAATAGGAACCAATAACATAATATCGGGCTGTGAATTTCCATTTTCCCACTTATTGACTGCTGGAGCTGTTACTCCAAGGCGATTTGCCATTTCCTCCTGAGTCATGTTTTTTCTTTTTCTGTATTCTCGTATTACTTCACCTATCTGCATGTAAATAACCTCCTGATTCTGTTTCAATAAGCAATGGCCTTTGCTACTTTAATCATATCAAGAATCATTATATCTAACAATTGAATATTCGTTAATTATTCCTCAATAAAAATAACTCTTATTCATATCAGAGCGTATTCCTTGTGCAAATAGTCTTTACTTCTATTACTTTACGATTCTTTCCACAAAACGATTTAGAATAGCAGCTAGTTCCCAATTTGAAACATCCTTTACATCTTCATACTTGGATAGATTATCCTTAGCCGTTACATCATATCCCTTGTACTTAGCATAGTTCATTAGGATTACTGCTAATTGTTCACGGGTGATTGGATCTTCTGAACCAAATTTGTCATTTCCATAACCATTTACAATTTTGCTCTCTGATGCCCAAGCTACTGCATTTGCATAATATTTATCCGTTTTAACATCACTAAAACTATTGGTTTTTGTTGATGGTAAGCCTTCTAATCTGTGAAGGATTGTTACAATCATTCCTCTTGTAGTGACTCCATTAGGATTAAATGTGTTGGCATTTGTTCCTTTCATTAAGTCCTTTTCATATACATATTTTACTGCTTCATAGAACCAGCTATCTTCATTTACATCTACAAAAGGATTAACCCATTTAACTTCTGTTTCAGTTTCTTCCTTAGCTTCATCTCCTCCTATTACATAAAGTGAAAGATGATTTAAGACAAAGCTTACTACTCCATTTTTATAGCGTGATTCTAGTTTTTGCAGTTCTCCTTTATCATTTAGATACCATACTGTTACTGGTAATTCTCCCTTATATGGTACGTCTATGGTTAATTCCCCATCAAATTCAGTGATGTTTTTAGTACCCATTAAGATATTAATATCAAATACCAAATCTCTTTTTTAACGGATTATTTTTGAGCTGACGAAAGGTTCTTTGTTAATATTTGCTTTAATTCAAGCTTCATATCAGCAGTTCCTGCAGACTTATCTAAAATAGATACTAAGGCTTTATTATCTATAGTAGCTGTGCCTTCCGGTAATTTTATTGCTATATCAGAATCTGCTTTTTCAATGGAACACTTGGTATCTTAACCGCTGTTGCATTTTTTACTGATTGAAGGTCTAATACTACTTCCCCTCTCCCGTTCCGTTTCCATCATTTTGTACTATGACTGAATAGACTGTAGTACTGGTAGGATATACTTTCACGCCATTCACCCAAACCATGCCAAGCTAGCATATTTAGTACAAGCTCCAATGTAGATATATTATCTCTTAAGTTCTCCCTTTTTTAATCCTTTAAGATTCTTATATTGTCCTGTACTTAATCCTATCCATGCTTTTGTAATTTCATCAGTAAGTATTGCATATTCAATTCCTTATTTTACACCTCGATTATTCCATTCATCAGTTAATTCTTTACGTACTTGAATGGCTTGTAATCTTTGATTTATCTATTCACGTGAATATCCTTTTTTAAGATGTGTTTCCAGTGCTCTGTCAATGGTAAGTTCAGGATCAATAGTCTCATCAATTCTTTCACTGCCCACCCTAGCAAGCCACATTTTAAAAGGCCCTGCTTTCGGGGATGGAATTGATTGTATGATTCGCAAAAGTTCTTCTGTATCAGCAACATCCATCATTCTTTTTTTACCATCTGCTGCTGCCATTTTCAACTGTACGATTTTATCGTACAGTTCATTTCCTAGGCGAGATTTATTCAAATCTACTTCTCGAAGTTTTAACTCATAATTTTTGATTTTCCTATCAATTGTTGCGGATTGACCCATTAATGTTGGACAAAAGCTCACGAATACTTTCTTTTTCTTAGATTATCTATATTTTAATGTTTCTCGCTTCTTTTATTATACATAAATATTTATCCTCTAGTAATCTATGGAAAGATTCTATACGGGCATTTTTATTTGGGGTTTTAAATGATATTCTACTATGTTTCTATCATATACATCTAGAGAAGAGGCTATATAAAAAAAATCTATCTTTACCATGGATGTAATCATATTTAATATCTACTTCCCAAAGGCAATTAGAGTTTGTAATGTCTCTATTTTGAACTATTTTCCTTGGATACTTAGGTTTAACAATCCTTTGGAGTCTTAGCACATTTGATTCTTAACATAATCTATATACCTTCTTTTTATTGAAGCCGCTCCAAACCATGTATCATATCTCTCATAAGTATAATGTACCCGCGTAGGATAATCCAGCGCGGATATATTATACTTATGATAAATAAACCTGATCGGCTCCGCAAATAAAAAGACATAGCAATTCGCATCGGATTTTGCTATACTGTTTGTGAGCTATGTTTAAGAAAGGAGAATTCTTTTGGTGGAATTAAGAACGATTAACGAAGATAATTATGAAGAGTGTTTGAATTTGAGCGCATCTGTTGCCAATGCAGACTTTGTAGACCCTGTTGCGTGGTCTTTAGCCGAGGCGTGGGTATTTTATGATGATTCTCGCCCCTTTGCAATTTATGCCGATGATGTGATGGTGGGCTATGTTTTAATGTATATTGGCGAAGAAAACCATCAAATCATAAATTTCATGATAGATAGCCGTTTTCAGAAAAGAGGCTATGGAGTGGCAGCAGCTAGGCTTTGTGTTGAATATTTGTGTAAAGAATGCAACGCAAGTAAAATTTCTTTACCAGTTGAGCCGGAAAATATAGCTGCACAAAGGTTATGGAGTAGCGTAGGCTTTGAAATGACAGACGATATGGAGGACGGTTATCTTTTTATGCGTTTATACATACCAAAATATTAAGTTTACAGTCAGGTGTCGTTCCTAATAAGCATAACACAACTCACCCTCAAACCGCCATACCCCTTCATTATCGCCACTATCCAGCCCCTTTCACTGGCAGCGAAGAAAAATGCGGAGTCGCACCAAACCATGTATCATATACTCGCGCAGGACGACCTGATGCAGGTACATATTTTTCCACGAACATGACACATATGATATATAAATCTGGTCAGCTCCACAAATCTTAATCCAGCGGAAATTTCTCGCCGATATCGTCCCCATGCGGATTTGCCTCACACTACAACACATCCATCCTCGTTTCCAGCATCAGCCGATAACCCTCCATCAGCCAATTCAATATACCGCTCTTGTTCTTCCTTTGGAGCTTTATAGAAAATATATCCTATTAGGGCTGTGTAATATAGTTTTTCTGCCTTTACCCAAAAGAGTTATAATGCATAGACTTTTTAAAGTTAATAGCATTTAATACTTTGATTCTATATGGCTCGTATATTATCTTTCCTATTTTATCTCTTTAATAAATAATTTTCCCTTTCCCATCTCGTATTTCCCTTCCATTCATCATTAACCTTTCAGTTTTCGTTAAGATTTGGAATAAACTACTGAGTATATTCCAAATACCCCTGCTATTCCAAAATCTATACCTTTATAATAAAAACTTGGAAAGGGCGGTTTGAATAATTGTCCTATGTAAAGCAATATCTGATAAATAGTAATAAAGAAATTATCTGATTACAACCACCTATACATTTCTCCCAATTTGTTAAAAGTGTAGTAAATAAAAATATATGGCACAAATTTTAAAAATAATTTCTTTTTATTGATTAGAGAAAATTCATATCTTATATCTTCTATTATAACAAAACCAACTGCTCAAAGTTATCTTGGCGTGCATTCCTACACACCAAGATAACTTCATTAAAAGCAATCAGTGATAATTCATAACATTTATTTCTGCAATTACACCTCAATCACACGGTAAACTGCTGTCCTAAGTCTTCATCTTGCGTGTATTCCTGCCTGTCAAATTTCATGAGCTGCTCCATACTATAATCCAGGATCTTTGCCTTTCGCTCTGAGATCATGACCATATAAAATTCCTTTTGTACAGGAAGCAGTGTCGGTGTTTCGTCAATGAGTACCTTGATTTTCTCCATATCTATCCGTGCGGAAACTCTTTTCAATGCCTCTGTGCAATCCAGATTTTTCAGAGAAGAGATGAAGTCAAAGTAGGATATCTTCTTTCCGTTTTCCTCTATAGATGAGGCCGGAAAAGTATAGACACGCTTGTTAATCTCATCTTCACTATTCAGAACAGCATCCATATCATTGGCAGCCAACTGTGGATAGAGGCAGGAGCCACAGTCATAAACAGGAGCAATTTCAACAGTCCTAGTCTGCTCATCTACAAGAATACCCCAATTTCCATTGTGCCTGTCGAAATTGCCAAGCAGTGCATCAGCAATGAACATATCCCAAAAGAAATCCCGAAGCTGATCCTGTGGCAGAAGTGTCTGTTCGTCAATTGCCTACAAGATGGAAGACAGTTCTTTGCCATACCCATTTTGTTCGCTGTTGATACAGGTATTCTTTAAGTGAGCAAACTCAAGAAGTCTTTTACCACCTTCGGTGAAATCCTTACAAGCTACCACGACCTTTTCTTTTCCTCGCAAATCGGTATAGGTTCCCAACAATGTTTCCTGTGTCTTAAACCCAAGAGAAGCAAAGATATGGCAAGCGATATATTCGCTGATGCATCCATTGGTATAGCTCATCGCCTTATTGCGGCTGTACGCCGGGGGGAATTTTAGCATATAACTGTTGTCTTCATAAAGTATATTAATTTTGTTCCCGTTTGCCCCGCCGTAGGCTCTGAATTTATTCACTTCACATGATGTAAAATCAATCATGTATCCCATCCTCCTTTCCACCTATCCCAAGATATTTTTCGCGCAGATAGCCGGCCTGTTCCTCCGTAATTAAACCAGACCAAAGGTCGGCGTTAATGGCTCCATATAATTCATCCAACAGGCAATCAAGGTGTAACACCTGTTCTTTTTCACCTTGCAAATAATCCTTAATCGCCTTTTGAATGCTGCTGGATAATCCGATTTCCAGATACGTCTTTTTATTGGGCTTACCATCCGGTGTGCTTTCTGCAGGTTCAGATTCCAGTTCCAGCAGTTCCTCAATGGAAAGGCCAAGGGCCTTGGATAACTTGGAAAGTGTTCCCGCACCGCATCGGTGGAGATGTGTTTTGCCGGAATATATGTCTGCGAGAGTCGCCCATGGAATCCCGCTAATTTTTGATAAACGATAGCGGGACATATTCATGTCCTGCATAAGCTGTTGTATTGTCATTTTCATCACCTGTTTTCATTATATCGGTGTTCCGATACGATGTCAAGGTACGATAGAATAGCGCTGCCGACAATAAAACTCTCAGCCCACTGTCTAGGGATTTTATTCTTACCAGCATACATACATCGCTGGCAGGAACCGCTGTTTTTTCAGCTCCTGCCGTCATTTAATCAGCACATAGGACATCCTGCCGGATGACGATGCCCGATTGAAATTGAATTTCTACTTTGCTCTCACTGATAACACTGACGGTTTGATGCAGTCTGCGGACAAGGTCATCGTCAAACTCTCGTTTTAAATAGTTAACTTTTTTCGTGTAGCTATCCATCTCCTGCAGACGCTGTTCATAGAATTCCGCCAGATATTGTTCCTGAAGCACCTTTGCTTTTTTCTTCCTTAGCTCCTTGATTTCATCCGCGATGATGCGATATTCTTTATCGAATGAGTGAGTAGATCTAAGGAACCTTCCCTTAAGTCTCTCTCAGAACCGTACGTGAACCTCTCAGCTCATACGGCTCCCATTATCTAGCCGTTGGTAGTACTCCAGTGCAAACAGATTCTTATCACGTCTTTCTATTGTCCCAAGCCAATATTCTGCACGTTGCCTTGACTTTCGCTTTTTATATTTCCTACGAACCCAATTAACAAGACATCTATTGATATACCTTAATTCATTGTATATCTCGGATTTGTAAAAATGAGTGTAATAATTAATCCATCCCTGTATCTGCCTATTAAACAGTTTCTCTCTTCTGAGACCGCTTTCGTAATCATAAAACACACCTGCAAAATCCCATTCTGGATTCTCCTGAATCAAATCAATATAATATTTAATTTGAGTATCAATGCTACTTTTCTGAGTTTCTCGCTCTGTACTAACTCTGCAATATGCAGCAACCTTTAATTTCCCATTATTTTCCAAAGATTTCTTAGCAGGAATAAATATAATCTTCTTCATAAAAATATCCTCTTTATTAATTTTTTTCAAAGAAAAAGAGCGCAAAACAAATCGCTCTCACGCTCATGGTGTATAGATTATCATTTATTTTAAAGTATTAATGTTCATGACGCTACAACAGGACTACAACTTCTGTATGCCTTGAGGATACAATAATGATGTCGCATCAATCTGGTATCCCCTTGGCGGCAGAATATATTTCAAAAAGTCACCATTTAGTGCTCCTTTCCTATTATCCCATAGAGAAACAATTTCAAGAACCCCGTTTTATATTCGCTGCTGGTTTTAAAAAATTTAGGATTTTGCATGACTGATATAGATGACAGGAAGTAAGACAGGACAGCATCGCTTGGGATGCTTTGATCGATAGCACCCTCGTTCTTTCCTAATTCAATAAATCCGGCGTAGAGATGAATCGCTCTTTTGGTTGCCGCTTCATTCAATATTTCTCGCAAGGTTTTATCTTCCCAGGCATGTTTACTAAAATAAGAGCTGCTTACCTCAAGCATCATATCGTGTTTTATTTCGACAATACTTTTCAGTTTTTCAGAAAAAGGTACTTCCCTCTCAAGTATAACCTCAAACTCTCGGATAGCATCATCAATATAAAAAGCAAGGGCTTCACTGGCAAGCGTGTTTTTATCCCCAAAGTAATTGTATATTGTTACCTGTGATACTTTTGCTTTTTTAGCGATCTCACCTATTCCTACATTTGTTACGCCCCGTTCACTGAAAAGCTCTCGGGCGGCGTTGATTATTGCTTCTTTTTTTGCTTTGGTCCTTCTTTCATATCCATTCATATTTCTCACCATAAGTATTATACATTATACTTTGAAATTTAACAACGTATATTTCAAAACATATTGACAAGCAATAAGATTTAAAATATAGTTTGAAATATAAAGTGCTAGATTTCAAAACTATTGGAAGGTGGTTGAAAAATATGAAAATCGATTTTAATGACAAGACAGTCGGTGGTTTCACATATGAATTTGTCCGCGGATTATCTGTTCAGCAGTCGGGAGCTGCTGAATTTGGCGAATGTATGGAAACCATGGGGCATATTGAGAACAACAATTTTAACAGCTGGATATCAGAATGGACATCTACCGCAGACCGAGTATCGGAATATGCGGAAAATCAGCTGAAAAACGGGGATAAAATCAGTGCAGAGAAAGCATTCATGAGAGCCAGCAATTATTACAGGATGGCTGTCTTTTATGCGGCGCATTCCGATCCGAAGCACAGAGAACTATGGTCACACAGCAAAGAATGCTTTCAAAACATGCTCAAACTCATGGACTACCCTGTAGAATGTATAAACATCACTTTTGAAGGTGCTGCGCTGCCAGGGTATTTTATATCGGGCGGAGAAAGCAAAAGACCGACGCTGATTGCTATCGGCGGCTTTGACTCCACTATGGAGGAAGTGTTTTTCTGGGTCGGTTCGACAGCGAAAGAGTATGGCTGGAACTGCCTGATTTTTGAAGGCCCAGGTCAATGGGGCGCTCTGATGAACAATCCTGGGCTCCACTTCCGGCCAGACTATGAAAAACCTATCGGCGCCGCGGTCGACTATCTTCTGACACGGTCCGATGTTGATGCGGACAAAATTGCTTTGATCGGCTATTCCATGGGAGGATATCTATCAACCCGGGGAGCTCTGGATCAAAGGATAAAAGCTTGCATTCCAAATACATTGATTGTCGATTGCGGTGCGGCAGCCAAAGCCGGCATGAAAGGACTTATGAAAAACGATATATTTCTTAACAAAGCTTTTGGCTTAATGTTAAAGATCAATACCCCCGCACGCTGGAGCTTTCAGCATTCCCAATGGACATTGGGGGTTCAAAATGCTCATGAGTGGGTAAAAGTTTACGAGGATTTTACTGTTAAAGGCCATGAGGATCAATACAAGAACCCGATGCTGTTCTTATTCAGTGAAGACGACATTATCGATGCAGCGGCCCCCAACCCTGAAATTGTAACAGGATTGCTAGATTTTATGCTTTCGATTAAATGCGATCGATACATTCGGTTATTCACAAAAGAGGAGGGAGCCTCAAGCCACTGTCAGATGGGCGGATTGACATATGCCAATGCGTCTATCTTCAACTGGCTGAACCATGTTTTTCGCGACGAACCGCTATTCAATGCATGCAATGCCAAAAGAGCCAAAATGTTCGTCGAGCTTTTCGGTAAGTATGGCGGAAAGGGTTCTGCGGAAAAAGCAGCACAACTGCTTAAAGTTGCCCACCTTATCGATTAAACGTTTATATATAGCGATTATATGCAAGAAAAAATAGCCTTATTTAAATCTGCCCCAAAAAGTTGGATACATTAAATTAAGCTGCTGATAAGGATTGAGTTCTATATTAAATAGGACTTAATCCTTCAAAAATAAACTCGCAGGTTCTTGAACCATTTGTGTTAATTGGAGAAGATTTGATTTCTTATTAATAGTTAACCAAATAGAACATTTTTATCTGAAATATATTACTTCTTTGCTTGCTTTTTATTAAGCTTTAAGGCAATATTTTTCTTTTCTGCAACAGTTTGAGAAATCGTTACAACTATATTTGCTTTTTCTTTTAGCGTTAAATTTTCATATGCAGTCTTGGAATTAATTTGTTCTATAATATTTTTCAAATCATGCAAATCTAAAAGGTTTACAGCTATACCAAAAAAGCTTTTTCGGCGTCCATCGTTATAGTTTGCAAGCAAATGTTTTAGTATCTCGGCTTTTTCTATTAATTCAGAATTGTATTGTTCTGTACCTATTTTCTGTGCTTTTTCATATCTTTAAGCTGATTGCGATGGGTAATAAAAGAGTCAAATTCATCTATGCCTTTGTATTTTTCACAGGGATATTCATTGCATAGGTAACAGTATTCAATACCTCCGTGCTGTAAACTGCACCTGGCAATAGAACAGCCTTGATTACCTGCACCTCCACCACAGCCGGGGCAATAATTATCCAATTTCATAGTGCAAAGTTCGCAATTCAAACCACATAATGAAAACATTAGGTCTTTTCTTTGAAAGTTTTTCACATTTACCCTCCTTACATGGGATATAAGTTCTCTTTAGTAGATGGCATAGTGATTTTCATAAAAAGTGAAGGATATTAAGGTAGCAAACAAATGAATTTCTTTCTCTTTTTTGCCTATTTTTAAGCTTCAAAATCACTTCAAACCCATAACATGTTACAGAACCTTATAATTTATAAAACGGAGGTGTTTTCAAAAAGTAGCTTCGTTGCTTCTTCTTCCAAGGAAGCAATCTCCAGTAATATATGGGAAGCTTCTTTAAGCTGTTGCTCATTTGAATTCTCTCCAGCGCTACAAATTAGTTTCGATACCGCTCTCCACAAGGGAGCAATTTGTGCAAATTTTAAATACGCCGCATGAAGCCCCAAATCAGGATACAAGTCACCGAATTCCTTAAGAAAATCCCGGTACATATTCCTGAATAAGGGACCGTCCGTACTGATCTAAGACTCTATATGGTACATCTAGATGATGGTTGATTACCTTTTCTTTTCCTATCCAATTTAAAGTCGGCATTGATTGTCCTCAATTATATTACAATTTCTTTTGGCCGTATTGCAGTATTATCTTTTTGTTTAGTAGCTATTTCATTTGCTGTTTTATTTCTACTTCTTTTTATAAATATCTCTTGTTGCAACATTAATTTTTCTTGCAAAAAATTATAATTAATCTCCTGTTCAGTAAAAATTTCACTCCATGTTTTTACATAAATCTTTTTTCTATTAACATTATAGGCTAAAGATCGCTCTCCATGTGATTTGGCATTTTCAATTTCTCCACTTATCTCACTATTAAACTTGTTTCCTACAAGATAAAATATCCATTCAATATTATCTCCTTTGAATCTATCTTCCTTACCAATATTTATCACGCCTTCAATACGATTGGTCTCGCAAAAAGTCTGTACTCTCCGTAAAGATATTCCCCATTCCTTAGCTTTGTCTTTTGCTGTAACATAATCCATAAGCAATCCCTTTCTTCTTTATTAAATAATCTTACTCCCATATTACATCATTATAACGAATAATACAATGTAGCTTTGATAGCGAGTCAATTCACAAATAATTCTATATTTATGTAATCTTATAAATAGCTTTTTTATCAATCCTCAATTAATCTTGCTACCGCCTTATTGCACTTTTTACATTTTCCTTTAAATAAAATTCCTGCCTTATCATTATGAATAGAATAATCAACAATAGTAGTTGTCCCACATGTAGAACAAAATACATTCTCTAATAGTTTCTCCTGTATATGTTTAGGAATTTTACTCCATTTTTGTATTGCATTAATATCTATAGTCATTTGACTTACCTCCATGTATAATTATAATCTCAATCTATATCCTCTCCTATATAAGCCTTCATAGTTTTTATAAACTTACTCCAATAAGGCGGATATTCATTACTGCCATGCTTTTTTATTTTATTGCGTTTAGGAAATCTAATTAAAATCCCCCATTGTGTACCATCACAAACATCCTTATCAATGTATTTATCTTTCCAATTAACTATCTCCAAAAAAATTAGTTCTTTTATAAATGCAAACCATTGTTCCGATGTTAGGGGTATTTCTTTAATCAAAATATCTGGTTGAAAGTTTATTTCATTTTAGGGATTCCTTAAGTCAATATACATACCCCAGGGGGTTTTTGCACATCTCATCAATTGACTTTCTCGTTTTCCATCAATATAAACAAAATAGGATGTGCCAAAATACCCTCCAGCTAAGAATTCAAAAGATGTCATTTTAAGTAAAAGAAATAAATTCTTGCTACTAAAGTCTTGTCCACAAGATTTACAGTGCTTGGTTGGGCTACTATCCGAAAAACAGATCCACCTAATATGAGTTCTCCTTGTTTCGATGCTAGGTAAGCTTCATAGGTGGCCCACCATATAAGATTCTTACTGTATCCCTGGACCCAC
The DNA here is from genome assembly GCF_030263895.1 of Proteiniborus sp. MB09-C3. NCBI lineage: Bacteria > Bacillati > Bacillota > Clostridia > Eubacteriales > Proteiniborus > Proteiniborus sp. MB09-C3. Next base: position 1,703,360 of record NZ_CP127161.1, on the reverse strand, counting down.
AAGCAGGACATTTATATCTTGACATTATCCTCACCTCTTTTGGTTTACATAAATATCTAAATCTTTATTCATATCATTATATGAGACAATTGTATATACCATTTCATCTTCACCTGTATAGTAACATGCTGAAAGTTCTGTTAATCTCCCTTGTGCTAATCTCTCTTGTTTCTTGTTTTGAAGCCACGATATTTCTTTTATATCAAATTCTCCCTCATGAATAAATCCTAAATAAAACTGGCATCCTTCAAGTGCTTTATCTTTTATGTATTTTATTGACTTTTCGACATCAGCAATAAAAGGATTTACAGGTACTTGTGCTCCTTTATGCTTTAGCTCTATGATAGCATATATCTTGTCAATATTATCTTTAATATGTCCTTCTTCATTGTCCCCAATTTTTACAATTGCAATGTCCGCTATTACACCTTTGCCCGATAATTCTCCATCATGGAATTCAGTAAATATCCTAATATTGTTATTTTCGAGCAGTTCCTTTAACTTATTTCTTAGATGAAAATAGAAAGCATTTTTTAATGTGTCTTCATATAAAATGTAACTCTTATCCAAATCCTCTCTTATTTCATTAATCCATGCTTCTTTTATTGCTCTATCAATAGTATATATTATTTCATCAGTATCATTTGTTATCATTAAAGCCTACCCCCCTGATTTTATATTCCATCGAAATTTATCCTGTTATTTACATTATACAGTTATTAAGCCATTCTTTCTATAAATTTACCTGTTTCATTTAATTTTTTATCACTTATTTCATAAATTATATCGGCTACATTATCAAGCAACTGCTTGTGATAGGTAATAAATACTATAGTGCCAGCATACTCCTTCATCAGTATTTCCAAAACCTCTAAGCTTTGTATGTCAAGGAAGTTGCTCGGTTCATCCGTTAACAAGATATTATATCTACCCATAAGCATTTTAGCTAGCAACAATCTTATAATTTCATTATTTGATAAGCATATTAAGTCTATCATTAAGTTTTTCGTTCCTTTTTTCTATTTGTATAACTGTTCCGTTCATATACTGAGTATAATCAGTTGGCAGAAGTGGCAACCAATCTGCTGACTTCATTATTTGATTATTTTTATCAACAAAGCTTTCTTGTAGACAAAAATATTCAACAAATCCTAAGAAGTCTTCGAAAAACATAAACCATTTTCTTGAATTATCTAGACCATAATACATCTTAATAAAGCGACTTGTCATAGTAGAAACTTCTTGAACATTTTCATATTTTAAGTCAGTCACAATTTTTGTCAACATATCACTTGCTTTGTGCAAATAGTAGCATATTTGCAGAGAATCATTTTCTTCTTTAATACATGCGTAGTAAAGTTTAATCATTTGCAATGTCCAATCAAAGCGGTCATAAAAGCTATATTCACCGCCTTTTGAAATGTTTATGGTATAAATAATTAGGTTATTAAACTTGTTTGGATCCTGTGGATATTTATCTTCATACCAATCGTAAATATTATCTTTGGTATAATAAATTTTATTATCTTTTTTACACAAAACCCATCCTTTATAAAACCCTTTTGGAAATAGAATATGCCCACCAAATGTTCTTGTGGTTTTTAAAGATTCTTCTATAAAATCCACTCCAATATTATTTGGAATCCAATTCTTTGAAAACCCAATATAATCTGATCCCAGAACAAGTATTTTCCATTCATGATTGTTATTATAAGCTTCAACGCTAGACATTTCCTCTCCATTAGGAAATGTCTTATTCCAAATTTCTTTGTGATATTCATAGAGTTTTTCACTATGACTATCAGGATCTTTATAGGGTTTACGATTAATCTCAAACGAATTATTGTGATGGCACTTTTTTACCATTGACAAAGAACCCTCACTAAACTTACCACATCCTACATCTCCCAGAAAACAATAATTCAAATCAAACCTCATCTCAAAATACTCCTTTACATCAGCGTCATATACCAACAACGGAATTTTACCACTATCCTTAACTGTCCCATCAATGTAATAATAATTATGCTTATCCACTTGCGATCGCAGTCTTTACAGGATTGGAATAGTAGGTAAAAGTGGTTCAGGTAAAACAACTTTATTTGACGTACTATTACGATTGCTAGAAATAGAAAAAGGTTCAATCAAAATCGATGAAGTTTCTTTATATGATATTGCAAGTGATGATTTGGTAAATGGAATCAGTAGAGTTGCACAAAACACGTTTTTATTTCCAGGTACAATCCGAGAAAATCTATTAATTGTTAAAGAGGATGCAACAGATGATGAATTAAATGAAGTAATCAAGCTGTCAGGCTTAGATGAATTTATTAGTCAGCTATCTCAGGGTATAGATACAGATATTGAAGAAGATGGTGTTACTATATCTGGTGGTCAAAAACAAAGAATAGGATTAGCTAGAGGGTTTCTTAAAGGGGTCAAAATACTGTTGCTTGATGGAGTAACGGGAAATGTTGATAGGGAAAATGAGATGAAAATTATAACAAACATTCTTGAAATAATGAAAGAAAAAGATTTAACTGTAATTTCAATATCACATAAGCCTGAGTTTTTTGAGTTTGCAGATAGGATATTGAAAATGGAGAATGGGAAGTTGGTTTCTATTTAGTGTTGATATTGAAGCTTTAGTCTAATAGATCCTCCCAAGATTTGGAGAAGAACTTTGGACGGTGACTTCTTCTTTTCTATTTTACTACAAAAGACAAGGATAAAGGAATGTTGAATATATTATTATCATTCTTTTATCCTTGTCTTTTTCTATTGGTTAATGCTAATGCTAAACTAAAAGTGTACCAAAAATAAACAGTAAGCATAGGTTAGATGATAATGTCCATTATTATATTGTCAAAATGAATATAACTATAGTTTCTAGGCAGAAATACACCCTACCAGGGGGTAATATCAAGCTATGACATCATTATTGTACTCTCAAGGCATGCTGATACAGTGTCCTTATTAATACTATCAATTTTTGATAGTAAATTTTTATGTAAATTCATTGTCTTAACAAACTTAATGTTCTTAAAAGCAACACTAAGTAATTGTTTTGATTTACCACTATTAACGATTATTTTCTTGACGTATTTTTGTGCCTTTTTTGATAAGTAGAAGCTAGGTATCAGTAGTACTGGAATGTAAAGTAAGAGACCTAACCCAGTAGAATCACTCAAGCTAAGTATGTAAGCGAAAGCTACAACAGATGCAATAATAGAAGCACACAATTTTGGAATATCAGTAATCCAAAGCAATATGTACTCAGTTGCATTTGTACTACAATATTCTGCTAACTCCACTGAGTTTTTATCATAAAAATAACTTAGTGGCTGATTTAATAAGTTCCTAAACCCATAACTTGCTATTTTTCTTCCTGTATTACGGCCAATGACCGAAACTCGATAATTATAGAGTGTGGTGAAAATAGCTATTATCACAGGAAGTATAGCAAAGAATGCAATTGTCCGTAAAGTTGCAGTACTATTATTACTAGGTATGTATTCATCAACAATTTTCTTCATTAGAATAGGTGGTATTAGGTATAAAAGCCTAATAATAAGATCAATTACAAATGATATGATTGAATATATTTTAAGCCTAGGTACTAGTTCTTTCATAATTTGCTTATTCATTTTCTTTTCTCCCCTTTGGTTTAAAATTATATCCTGCAATCAAACTGACCCCTTTTTCTTTCATAATCGCAAATATAAGTCCAAGTAGCAAAAAGGTTATGGTTATTATTAATCCCGTTAGAACCCAAGCATTTTCTAACATAAACTTTCCCCCTGATATAATCTTATTATTAGCTACACTTAAATTTACAACTGTACAGCTAAGTAAGCTCTCATTTTATATTATAGATAAGCAACACGAATAATTAAAAAATAATAAATGTATTTCATTTTGAAATTTCCAAAGACTAAGAGTAAATCTAGATAAGAAAAAGGAGATATCAAAATGGGACGAAAACTATTAGAAATTACTACTTTACATGGTTTCACAATAGATGAACTGATTGCTTTCGAAGAGAGCTATCAAAAGAAGTCTTTAAAAGCTCTATTGCGTACTGTAATTATGAGATATAACGGTATTCATACCGAAGAAATACAGCATATACTTGGTAAGTCTCGCCCAGCTATTACTGGATATATCAACAAATGGAACAAATATGGGCTAGAGGCTCTAGTAGATAATCGTGGTGGCTCGGTAAGCACATTCACTGATGAAATGCTAGAAGATTTAAAAGATACAGTGCTCAATAAATCACCTAAAGATTTCGGATTCTTAAGTTCCACTTGGGATACCCATATGCTCTCTAAATATATTGTTGATACATTTGGTAAAGAGTGCTCCTCCGAATGGATTCGACAAATGCTAATAAAATTAGGATTCTCATATAAACGAGGACAATATATGCCTACAAAAGGAGATCCTGAGCTTCAAGAAGCTTTTAAAAAAAGCTGTTGGTTTACTAGACATAATTGAGAACACTTCAGATACAGTATTGTATGTACAAGATGAAACTAAAATCAGAGTAGAATCTAATAACTACCGCAGTTGGAGTCTTATAGGGCAACACCCTGTAATAGAAAGAAATGGTACTCGCAGGGGAGTTAATATCATTGGTGCCACTGAAATTAGTAAGAACTTTGATTCTATTGTGAATTTATATTCTTCTGATGAAAAAATTACATCTAATAAAATTATTAAGTTTTTAAAAGACTTGCTAGACATTAACAAGGATAAGATAGTTTTTATGATTTGGGGCAATGCGAGAATTCATACCTCAAAAGCTGTTGAAAAGTTTATCAAACAAAATGAAGATACGTTATTTATATTGAATCTTCCACCATATTCGCCAATGTTAAATCCTCAGGAAAATGTGTGGAATAAGCTAAAATCCTATTTTTATGAATATAAAGCACGATCTTCTATTGATGAGATTAAGGATTTTATTTCAAATCACTTTAATCACGCGAATTCTAATAAAGCTGAAACCAAATCTCTTGTTAATGCTAGGTCTTATTATAAATAGTTTATTTTTTGAACTTGCTTATCTATATATAATTTCTTTATTTTTTCTTGTTCTTCTTTTTCACTGCACGGACAATTACGGGGTAATTTTTCAAGTTCTCTCTTTTTACAATAATTTTCACTACACATAGCACAAGTATACATATTTAACCCTCCCATTAATATTAAAAATATGTCATCATAAATTACATTTTCAGTTAACTAATGATAACTATATCATATTTACATAATTTCACTGGTATAAGCTGTAAACCACATTCTAGCTAAAGTTAAAATGACATTGCGTTCATCACCTTTTATATCCCTAATCAACCCAGGTAAAGATTCTTTAATAGCCCTTTGAATATCTTTTATTGGTACAGGCTCAAGTACTTCTGCTGCATTTACTCCAAAAAGAGTAATGCTATTCTCTCTTGCCTGAGCTAAAAGAATTGCTAAATCTGGTTCATAAGTTGGTCTAGAAATTTTTCCCTTTTCAAGCTGTTCCTTTAGCCACTTCCCATACATAAATTTATATTCAGGCGGAAAATGCCAAGGAAGTATATCATTTTTATTGATAACCGTAACTTCAAGTGGTCTTATAGCGTTTATGTTTTCTATTTTGCCAGATATAAGCATTAGCATATTTGTAAGATCTCTTCGAGTTTTTTCAGATAAGCCATGATTTGTTACCACCAAAATATCTAAATCGCTATTAATGCGTAAACCTCCATTATTCGTTAAAACAAGAACGATAATGGAGGTTACATTATGCCACCGGATTTCTACATTCACAGGGTACACTGATACTACATTTGGCACAGCCATACCGAGGGGCAAATCTTGACAGAATTTCTCTGTCGATATATTCTTCACAAATTTGATTGTCCTTGCCTTTGTCGGTAATAGCAAGAGGTGGACATCTGCGAATGCAGGCCCCACATTTTCCCTGTGTGAGATATAAACAATACTCATCGTAACTTTTGTAATTCCGCTTTGTAGGTGTAAGCTCCAGTGTGGTGACCACGCTGCCTAAGCGTCCGGCTGATCCTTTTTCTGTGATGAGCGCCCGGTGAAGTCCAAATGTTCCAAGACCAGCTGCATATGCAACATGTCGTTCGGACCAATTTGAAATCCGGTTTACAACTTTAAACCGGGGATCAAGACAAGGTGCAACGGCATCGGCACTCATTTGCTTCAACATTTCAACCAGAAAAGATCGAACTTCATTATTTAAAACTTCACCATCGATTCTCGCGGATACCCATTCTTCAGAAGGAAGGCCCGGTGCCCGGTTCGTATCGCGCACTTCCTTTGTGAACAGAAGAAAATATGAAATCACCGATTTCGCACCCGGTATCCATTCCTGCGGAAGAATAAAACCCGGTCCTACTATACCGGGCTCACGAAATTTCTGAAAGAAAGGATCGTCTGCAGAAGCAATGCCCATAAGAGGCATGTCATATATTTTCATTCCATCGTGGGCGGAAAGCGAGTTTCGTAGGCTCATTTCGATGAACTCGGATAATCTTGTTTTGATAATGTTATCTTGATTCTCATCCATTTTTAACTCCTCCATCCTGTTATATAAATAATTAATAGTTCAAATTCTTGTTTATCTGACCAACAAAATTTATTCACACTTTGTCTTATTAGTTCTGTTTTTTGTCTAAAACTCTCACTATGGAATGCTATGAACAATCCCATTTTTCATCATTATAATAAAATTTGCCGTGCCAAACAATAGAAAAAAGGCTATACTTTTCTGTATATGAGAAACATATTGCTTGTGACACCTTGTCTTCTATATTCAACTATAACTCCTGTCCCAATGTCATATACAGTTGGTTTCCCATTCCAACTTCGAAATCCATTTAAAACAAATCCTACTAGCATCGCCATGTATGATAAGATTCATCTTATACTTACCAAATATATGATTATTGAACATTTAGCTCATTCAAGACTTCTTGAATATTTTTTAGAACTTTAATAGATAATCTCTCTCTTGCTTCTTTTGTCCAACCAGCTACTTTTTTAGACAAGATTACATTAGAGTATTTTTCAAATTCATTTTTATAACTCCCAGCACCATCTTCATCATAAATTGCGTAATTTCCTTTTCTTTGTATCCATTCTAAAAATGCTGGAACTTCAAGTGGAGTACCTAAAGAAGTATTAATCAATATTTTCCCATCACCAAACAAATCAAATTCATCTTTTACAAGTATCACTGTATTTTTAGGCAAATGAATAGATATAATTTCTACTGTCTTTAGCATTTCATTAAGCGGAAGATATTCTACTCCTTCCTTTTCAATGTCCATTTTTCTACTTCTACTAAAATAATAAACCTTCATCCCAAAGGCGGATGTCATTTTCGCTAACATTCTACCTGTTGTGCCCATTCCGATTATCCCCATTTTCCTTTGTGTTATCTCTACAGCTTCATTTTTCCACTGGTGTTCTCCTAACCCCTTAAGTAATCTTATTAATTCATTAATAATGAATTCAATTAATCCTTTCTAGTCCTTTCATTGAATTTTTACTTTATACCATCTTCAATTATTGTTGGTAAAATAAATGTGGTAGAGGTATCCATAGTTGATCAATGAAATTTGTAATATATGTAGTAGACTTCGCTCTAACCTTGATTACTATGCACCAATTACCATGAATTCTTTGACATTCTTCTATAACTACATTAGGTACAACTATGGAATATATTTATTTGTCCAATATCCGTTCTGATAAAATCCCTCAAAGGGCAAGTCAAAGGTTTCCTCATCTAAACTGTTATAAATACGCCTCAATGTATCATTGCCCTTAATGTTGCTAATCAAAATATATTACCTTCCTTAACTTTTCTAGCGAATCGATCCAGATATTGAAAACAACAATGTTGTCATTATCCCCTTTAAAAGGGAGCTGTTCCTTTGTAGGCATGCTCTTTTCCCAGCCCCCACCCATGAGATTGAATGGATAGGTGGTGACTGAGTTAATTCGGTGGTTCGCACCGTTCATTATAAATTCTACTCCTTTTGCGATTGCGCAAAACTTCCCTATAATTAACTTATCTCCAAGCGCATCATAGTGATGTGTAACATGTTCTTCAAATTTTTCTGCTCCATTAACATCATCATAATAGGTATACTCGCCAACAATAATATTCGAACGGGTTATGACATTTTTTATGTAGCAAATATTTTTTATTGCTTCGTTTGGATATATTGTATTTGGATTAGGTCCATATTGGATAAATATTTCCTCCTTTTTTAGTTCTTAAAACTTCTTATCTTTTTTGACCGCTTTTCTGCTGCATACAATATACTGTCACTTCAAACGATTCATTACCAGGCATTGCGCCTGAGCATGTTTCAGTCGTTTCAAAACCCATTGCTTCATATAAATGCAGTGCAGGATTATTTCCAACTAAAACCTCCAGCCCAAGTGGCCTTTGGGTAGTATTTTCTATTACATGCATAACCAAACTTTTTCCGACTCCCTGACGCATAGAATCGGGAGCCACATAGAGCCATGCAATTTCTTCCTCTGAATATGCCACAAACCCTACTACATTGTCATTTATAAGTGCAACACATACCGTGTAATCAAATAATCCTTCATTAACGGCTGCCTGTGCAAGTGGCACGAATGCATCATCTAAACCCGCCAGTTGAAGTTCTATTTTTCTAGCACTATCATGTATTTCTTCAATGCGCGACCAATCTTTTTGATTGTAGTTTCTTATTATAATATTATCCATGCTTTATTCTTCTCCTTATGCTAAAATATTCATTATATCCTTGCAAATCAACTAAAATTAAGTATTTAAAAACACCTCTTCTCTGAAGCATTTGCCCAAACTTCCAAATAGGTAAATCCATCTTGACTTTTGATTATTTTGCATCATGATACCATTCTAATGCTTTTCTTTCTAATTCCTTAACAAAGTCATCTTTACCATCGCAATAAGCCTCAATGTCCGAAGGAAACATAGTGGCTAATCTGCTCTTTAGTTCTCCATACTCAAATGCCTCTTCTGGATGTGTTCTTAAATAATCACGAACAGCTAAATGCCTTTCAATATCATTAGAATTACTTCTTTCAAATATATGAATTTGATGGGTTCTATTTTCCAGCCCTTTTCTAAAATATCTTCTGCCGATCATACCAAATTCACCTTTTGCCTCATAACCCAGAGCCTCAAACTCTCTATCGTAATCATCGACTTTTGTAATGTCCCTTACCACTGGCATAATATCAATGATGGGTTTAGCTCTTAATTTTTCCACTGATGTGCTTCCAATGTGGTAAATATCAACCAATTCATTTCCAAGTATATTTCTAATTTTTTCAGCCTCTTCCAAATATAAGTTTTTCCATTCGCTGTTATACTCTATGACTTTAACTTTCATATAATCTCCTTTCTAAGCAAAATATAATTTCCCTTATTATTCCCCAATTATGATTACCATGAAACTATGCTCATTCTATTCAACGAGTATTTATCTACACTATAATTTAATATACCAAGCAACTATTTGTCCTCTTGCACAAGCAATAATAACTCATTTAAACCTTGCAACATATCCTCTGATAAAGCAGGAACGCCCATTTTGTCGAAAACATCTTTCATAAAAACGAAGATGTTTCTCAATTTTTCTGGTGACCATTGGTATAGCCATGGGTTTACCCATACATTTAGAAATAATAAAATCATTTGTGATAGCTCGTGAGGACGTTCAGTTTGAATCGTACCGTCTTTTATGCCATCCTCTATAACACTGGAAAGTAAGTCAGATGCAACGCCAAGGGTATCGTGCATATGCATTACCAATAGTTGAGGGTTTTTTTGATATGAATTATTCGAGTGAGTGTTAATTTCTTGCTTAGAAGATATAATAGCAAGCGATAATACTTTGCGTAGCTTTTCTATTCCAGACAAATCGCTATCAATTATGATTGACTTTATAGGTTCAAATCTCTGTGCCATCATCTTTTTATTTACTTCTTCTAATACTTCTTCTTTTGATTTAAAGTGATGATAAAACATACCAAAAGAACCGTTCACTTGTGTGTAAATATCTCTTACAGAAGTGTTTTCATAGCCTTTCTCAATAAAAAGCTTTGTAGCAATATCCAATAACTCATCTTTTCTTTCATCTGGTTTTTTTACTACTCTTGACATAATTATAACCTCCTAACAGAGCTAAGCTCTGTCATTATTATAATTCACAGAGCTTAGCTCTGTCAATCCTTTTTAATACTTTAATCAAGAATCCTGCTTAAAGGCCTTATACCTCTCAGATTGTTAGACCACTCTTCATCGGATAACGTGTTCACCAATGATACAATGTCCTTTCTGTGATCTGTAGATCAAACAGTGCGTACAGAAGACCCTATCTATTAATCAATCTCGCTGAGCCACTGTAAAAGTGGTAAATATTATCGATCGTTCTGTCCGAAAAAATTCCCTACTCCGTCCCTGCATACACCAAATGCCGTTTCACATAGACCTCTACTTGAGTACAATCATAATGAGACAACTTGCACTGCAGATTGGTGCGTTGGCGAATGGCTACGTAAGACTTCTTCTGTTCGTAGGTGGCGTCTAATAATCCAGAGGAATCGGTAAGCTAGAGCGTGAGATGCTCAGGCAATGATGGACGTTTACTCGCTCTCTTACCACTATAAAATGTCTTCAAAAACCAGGCTAAAAAAATGCACTTTTCGGCTCCACATGGAACACTTGTGCAATCATGTCTATAGTGAAAAGTAGATTGAGTATTAGCATTTTGCAGAGCTGATATTACAGCGCATACCATATAAGATTATTTCAAAAGAACTTAAAGTCCCAGCTTATCGAAAAATCGGCATTGCTATGAAAGACAGAAAGACTGTTTCTCTGGCAGTTAAACAGTTTTTTAATTATCTAAAATACAGAAACTGCATATAGGATATTGTATCTGCTATTATCATAGAGGTTGGTTTTTTAACGTTAGTAATAAAAATCAGTAGCTATTATGGCTACTGACTCAGAGTGTCAATAACCGCTCTTTAGGAGAAGCTGAAAAACTGTCTCATGTGCTATTGCAAGTGGGATTTGTTTTGCTTCCATACTAAAATGATGTATAATAATATCTATAGTAGGTCTTTGTAGTAGAAAGCAGATTGATATAACATAATGCAATTATGAACATAGTCGGGACCTATATGTTGATAAAAGAGGGGTTATTATCTCATTAATTTATTTTCCGGGGTGCAAATACACTGCACATTCACCCATAAATAGTGATAAAATTCAAAACTATCTCAAAAAACGATTTGATATGCACATTACAGGATGTTGCAGTACAAATATGAGCGAAGTATCGGATGAAGATATAGCAGTATATATATGTCCTACGTGCGGGGCTTTTCTACAAGAACATTCCTCTCAAATAAAGTCAATCAGTGTGTGGGAGATTTTAGATGAAGATAGTGATTTTCCATGGCCTGATTACCATGGCGAAGTGATTACTGTACAGGATTGTTGGAGGACCTATGATAATCGTACACTACAAAATGCTGTCCGTAGTATCTTAAGTCGCATGAATATTATAACCGAAGAAATTGAAGCATCATATGACAAAGTTGATTATTGTGGAATATCTCTTTTAAAGCCGTACTCTCCTCGTTATGAGCGTTTTGCCCCAGTGCGATTTATTGAGAATGCAGGGGATAAATTTGTTCCTCACACCGAAGAAGAACAGAGAATTTTTATGCAAAAACACTGTGCTCAATTTAAGACTAATAAAGTTGTATGCTATTGTACAGGCTGCTTGGAGGGATTATCAATCGGAGGAGCGAACAGCATTCATCTGATGGATTTAGTAATGAATTCCGTACAGGAGATAAAATGAGTAAAGAAATACCCGCAAGATGAAAAATAGACAGTGTTGTTCATGCTATCAAAAAAATCTCTTTAAAGTGAATTTTCTCTTGCGTCGGAACAGTTTGAGCAAAACACAGAGGACATTTGCGATAACTAAGAAAATGCCTTTCATTGTTATGGCACATACGGATGGAGAAGTTAAAAATGAATGAGAATCAAGATAACATTATCAAAACAAGAGCTATGCAGCTGGTCTTGGAATATTTTGACTTCACCGGGCGCTCATCACAGAAAAAGGATCAGCCGGACGCTTAGGCAGCGTGGTCACCACACTGGAGCTTACACCTACAAAGCGGATTTACAAAAGTTACGATGAGTATTGCATATATCTCACACAGGTAGAATGTGGGGCCTGCATGTGCAGATGTTCGCCTCTTGCTATTACCGACAAAGGCAAGGACAATCAAATCTGTGAAGAATAATCGACAGAGAAATTCTGTCAAGATTTGCCCCTCTGTATGGCTGCGCCAAATGTAGTATCAGTGTACCCTGCGAATCTAAGAATCCAGCGCTATAATAACCCCATGTATTCAACATATAGAAGGGAAATCCTATCAAGTGGGCTCCGCGGTATGACTGCCCCAAATGCAATATCAGTGTTCCCTGTGAATGTAGAAATCCGGTAGCATAATGTAACCTCCACTATCGTTCTTGTTTTTAAGTTCCATCTCATGAGCGCAAATCTAAAAACTTTGATTTTGATACACCAGTAGAAAAATTAAAAAAGAGACATATCTCTCCAATGAGTCATCCAGGGAAACAAGCTCATAGGAAAAATTTAACAGCTTAAAAACCACCTCCAAGATTAATGAAGTTAAGGAACCTTGAGTCAAAAAGTTTGAAGGTTTATTGTGCATACCCTAATTTAACACATATCCACAAATTTGATTTCGCATGATATTTCGTGTCTTTATTGTAGGGGTATTATGCTAGGCTGCACAAATATGCCAACAGGCTTTGTCACCCAGGATATTTTTCTGGGTAGTAAAGCCTGTTACCAGGCCTGTTTTAGCGTATATATGGGTTCCTGCAGTCAATATTTTAATTATCTAAGATAAATCAAAAATATAGCACCAATTCTTTAAAAATTGGTGCTAATAATTTAATAATTATGGGACATTTTTAAAAATGGTTGACACATTTATGTTCTTATCTTTCAAAATTTTAGTATTAAACTGATGTCAATATATCAGAAATAAATTTATAAAGTATATAAGAAACATTACTTAATATAAGCGATTAATAATTTTTTTATTTGTTCTCTCGACGTAGTAACGCCCAGCATTTCACGTGAGTTACAGTACGCCAGAACAGTGAACCAGTAGTATATAGAATTCTATAACTACCTAAAGTATAACAAGATGTCTTCAACTGATTGTTCTGGAGACTGTTCCGATGTATCCAGCCAAAAACCTATTTTTGGAGTCGTCTTCATGAAATCTGCATATAGAGTACCTGCCGTGAATCCAGTATATCCGACCTTTCCTCTCATCTTTTCACGCTTTTTTACTGTTTCTGCATTCTGACAGAGTATTATTACATGAACTGGATAATGTTTCAACATATCCAATATCCGGGAAATTTCTTCACCATAGTAGTTGTCCTGTAAAACAACGGAAAATCCGTTATCATAATAGGTTTTTACAGCATCTATCGGCTAGGCGGTAACGTAAATGCAACTGTCGGATAGCCTCATCGGATGGCTGCTCAGACATCTCAGCACGTCCTGATACAATCATTCTGCGAAACACATCACCACACAGATGCACTCCCTTTTCCATTTCCGAGGCGAGCAACTCAGCAACTATTGATTTTCCTGATGCCATAACACCAGTGATTAAATATATCGATCTTTTCAACGTAGACTACCCTCTAATTTATAAATTTTAAGCTCGTCTTCATTACACAAATTATTTTATCCAGATGATAAATTTCTGTCTATAAGCGTATTACATAAATAATTTGTCAATATTACTGAATTTAAAACCTTCTGATTTGTTACAACATATTCCTATATCAATAGAGTTAAGGTGATTAGTACCCTCTGAAGTCTGTTTGCTTATGGTAGCTATTCGGTGCATGACGCACCACGTCACAAGAGCTTCAATAAAAAGAATTTAATTTTGAGTCGGACTCTCAGTCAGTGGAGTCAGGAGAAATCACTTCCCACTTTCCAAACAGTGTCAATCCTGCCGCTTTAGCCAGCAACGTAGATGCCTGGTTATCAAGCTGGCATCGGTACTGAGGTTCGTATCCCTGATCATAAGCGTACTTGCTAATTGAACGCACCACTTTGCGAGCATGACCTTTTCCCCTAAAGGACGTTAGAGTCAGTACGCCGAGATCCGCAATTTGCGCATTATCCCAGGGATACATGCTGGTGGCGCTAACTAGACGGTTTTGCTCAAAAGAACCAAATACCGCCCAATGATCTAATTCCACATAAGCGTCATCCAAGTCTTGTTCCGAGGCGAAGGACTGAAACTCGGAAAAAATCACATCATCTTGTTCTGTTAGCTGGCGCAAAACACCTTCCAAGTTTTCTTGCAACAATACGTTCTTATCGGCTTCTGTAAAATAAAAAAGATAATCTGCACCATGCAGAGTGACTCCCACTTCATCCAACTTCTGACGAAAGGTCAGCTCAGACAGGTCTTGTCGCTGATAAAGGTCTAACTTATCGGCCAGCTCCGGCGTCAAAACCGCCATAACTCGACCATCAGTGGTTTCTAGCACCATGAACCGACGGTCTTCGCTCAGGTCAGGGTTAATAACGATAGTAAAGACTTCGTCGCTATAGAGGACATCTCCGTTCAAAAATGTCGTCCGCCAAAAGTCAGTTACCGTTTGTGAAAATAAAGGTATACTTCCTACTCGATTTGATTGATTCGTCATTTTATTCACTTCCTTATACTTATTTACTTGCACTCTTAAGTAATTTTTTAGTAGATCTAATTTCACTTTTTCTGTTCCTCTACCCCAATATCATTATCTGCATAGGTAGTCTCTTACTAAATTTTCTGTAATACGCTTATTAAAGCATCTATTTGAGGCGAATGCTTTAATATATCAGTGATTTCTTCCATACGGACCTAATTTTAACTTATTTAACACTTATTTTCAATATTAGAATCAAATAAGTCTTCAAATTTTATTTCACCACTACAATTGATATCATCATTAATTAAAATCATATAACTTCCGGCAAGACTAAAGTGCCATTTAAGCTTCCACTTGAAATCTTTATTTCAGTGAATTTTTCTATTATATAAAAATCATTCTGAACCGAAGTAACTACTAACCCAATTATTATGACTATTCCATAAATCATACAACCTCTAAAAAATCACCGTTTATTGTTTACCGCTACTCATGATTATAAACCTTCTTCACTATAGTCCATCGGGATTCCCCAATAAAGTATCCCTTTAAGCCACTTTTTGTCCTCTTTATATCCTCAAAACCAAATCGGCAATAAAGGTGTTTTGCAGGATTCCCTCCAGCAACTGCTAATGTATAAAATGTGTTCTATGTAGCATTCTCCTTCATTTAGTTTGTAACCTTCTAACAGTGCCATTTTGGTGTACATCATTATAACATTGTAGACACCATCCCGCCTGCATAGCGATATAATAGGAATGTTTTTATTTGCATTTTCTGTTTTTCTGCAACGTATTAGAATTACGCCAACTACCTTTTCATTTTGTTTAGCTACAAAATGAAGATATGCGAGATCATCAGATTTGAGATGCCAAGAAGCGTATAAAATATTTTCTATATCATTATTACTTAACTTTTGTGTCGGCAGAACTTGCTCTTAAAAGATTGTACTAATAAACTTTAGTTAGGCAATTTTAAAAGCTTGATTGGTAATGCTGGTTAAGTTCTGATATAAATGAAAATTTATCCAGTAAAAACGGATACAAATATACAATTTGAACATTTGCAATTTAAAAATTTCAGGCTATTTTAAGATAGCTATAGATATCTTGTATTGGCTTGTTTTTCTTGGCTGCTTTGTAGATATATAGTAATAATTCTTTTTCTGTAGAAACTAAATAAATTGGTTTTTTAAAGCCGTCACCATCAACTTCATAGGAGATAACTACTAAGGCATTTTCTAGTCTTGTCACAGGTCCTTCATAAACATATACCCTGTATTTCTTACCTTTGACTGTCACTAAGTCCAAGGTAGAAGGATCTATATACTCTGCAAATTGGGAAAGCTGAAGCTTTATTCCCTTAGGCTCTATAAGTCTATTTGATTTCACTGCTCCAATAAAATGGTACTCTTTTTGTAAACTGGTATAAATTATGTCTTGATTGCTATACCAAGAGTCCGTAAGGACATAAACCTTGTTACACTTTGATGGCTCATTGAAGTCAGCAATAAAGCTTTTAGCTATATCTACTTTGCTTAAGAAGGTTTTATTAATGTCATCACATTGGTCTTTTCTATAGTAAGGTTGGTACTTTATAGGAGTAGATATGTCCCCTACTACAAAATTTGAAGTAACTACATGAAGTAACTACACAATGAGACCATACGCTTTTAACTTCTATATGAGAAAAATGATAATTAAGTCCTTCCATTTTTTTAGCGGAAGATTTGGGATTAATAGTATGGATAGTCAACACTTATTTAGACAGTTTTTTTAAGGTTATGTAATTTATATTGTCTAGGACTTAAATATCCTAGTGTTGAATGAACCCTAATATTATTAAACCAATTTACATAATCAGCTAACATAATTTCTAACTGCTCTAGGCTTTCAAAATGATAGTTATTAGCGAATTCAGTTTTAAATATCTTGAATGTAGCTTCAGCTACAGCATTATCATAGGGACAGCCCTTCATGCTTAAAGAACGCTTAATTTTGAAGGTATCTAGGACTTCATCTATTATTTTATTTTTGAATTCGTTGCCTCGATCTGTATGAAATAGTGTAATATTATCTAATTTAGTTTTAACCCTTGCAAATGCTCTATAAACTAGAGGTGCATCTTTATTAGGACCAGCGCTATAACCAATTATTTCTCTATTAAATAGGTCGACTAAGAAACATACATAATTCCATCTTTTATTAACTCTAACGTATGTTAAATCACTGACTACAGCTGCATAAGGTTCATCTGTATTAAATTCTCTATTTAGTTCATTAGCAATCTTTGATTCATTACATTTATCCACATGATGCTTGTACTGGGCAACTGTATAGTTTGATACTAAGCCATTTTGCTTCATTATTCTACCTATTTTTCTTCTAGATACTATATAGCCTGCTTTTTTTAGCTCGACTTTAATTTTTCTAGTACCGTAGTTATTTCTACTTGCTTTAAATATATCTATAACTTTTAGTGTTATTTCATCTGTAGATTCTTTAGCTTTTGATTCATAGTAATAAGTACTTCTAGAAATTTGCAGGACTTTGCACATTGCTGATACACTGTATTTGTGGGTATTACTCTTAATCACATTTACTTTCGTCCTAATATCAGCGCTGCTTGCTTTAAAATATCATTCTCCATTTTTAGCTGTTGATTTTCTTTCCTTAACTTTATTAGTTCATTTTCCTCTGGGGAACGATTATCTTTTTCCTTGAAAGATCCAGTTGTTTGGCTTCTTTTTATCCAGGTATTAAAGGCGGTGGGTGTTAAGTCATATTCAGCTATAATATCATTCTTAGACTTACCACTTTCGTATAGTTTTACCATTTGATCTTTGAATTCTTCGGTATAGGTTCTTCTTTCTCGTTTTATCATATAAACTCTCTCCTTTTTCTATTAATAGCTTACATTACCTTATTTTTATTGTCTAGTTTATTGTAACCTATCCAGTATCATCAGTGATTAGAAACCCTACAGAATTAGATTTTACATGTTGTTCTAAAACTAGATTCAGGTACGATATACGGTTGCGATTGATTAGGCTATCATCCCACTCAGATTTGCTTAGGAACTTGTAAATACTGCTACTATCTTTAGCAGATAAAACAGCTTTAGAAACTGAATGTATTGATTTATTTCCATCAACGACTATTAGTCCATACATTAAATTGCTTAAATGATTTAACTGTGGCTTAGTCATTCCATAATTTACATCTTCAATATAGTTGTAAATCTCACGGTTTGGATATAAAATATTAGTAGTTGTATATGGCATAGTTTTCAACCTCCGTTTTTTAATGGTGTGGTAACTTTTATTTAACATAGGTTGAGGATTTATGTCATATTTATTTTTTGGAAGCATTACCAATTACAATTTTATTTTTGCAGAACTAAAGTTACTAATAAAAAAACTCTGACAATTATGTTAATCTATCATTGATAACCATCACGAAATAACGATAGGAGGATAACATATGCCAGAGCTATATAAATATTCTATCAAAGAAATAGAAAATTTAAAGGATTTTTTCTTGGTAACCTATGTAATTATTGATGACATATACCAAGAAATTACTCCAGAATACATTAAATTCCGTAAAAATGTCGAGTATTCAATTTTATCTGATAGCGAAATCATCACCATTAGTATTGTGGGGGAATTGCTATCTATAGATTCTGAGAAAGCTTGGTTTAACTTTTGCAAAAAGAATCTAGCTGATCTATTCCCTAGACTTTGCGATAGAACTAGATTTAATCGAACACGTAGGAATCTACATTCCATCATAGACGAAATTAGAAAAAAGCTTTCTTCTAAACTCGGCTACACTGATGATCCTCATAGAATAATTGATAGCATACCTATACCAGTTTGTAAATTTGGTAGAGCTGTATTTCATAAAGCTTTTAGGGGCATAGCCACTTATGGCAAATGTCCATCTAAAAAAGAAACTTATCTTGGCTTTAAAGCTCATATGCTATCCACTTTAGATGGATATATTACAGACTTTGTTTTAACTGATGCTAGTAAAGATGATCGTAGTGCTGTTTGGGACTTAGCTTCTAGCTATAACTCTTTAACTATTATAGGGGATAAAGGCTATATAGGTGAAAAACTAGCTTTAGAGCTAAAGCAGGAAAAAGAAATAGACTTAATCTCTATGAAAAGGAATAAAAGTAAAATTCAATTTCCAAAGTTCTTTAGGCAGTTAATTTTTAAAGCTAGAAGAAGAGTAGAAACTTCATTTTCCCAATTAACTGAACAGCTTAATATAAATAAAGTTAAAGCTAAGTCCCTATGGGGCTTAATAACAAGATTACGAACTAAAATTTTAGGTCATAATATTTGCTACTTTATTAATAAATGCCTAAATAAGGATATTAACTTAGCAAATATTAAAGAATTAGTATTTGGATAAATAACCCATATACAATCGATTCTAATTTCCTAAAATAAGTCTAACTAAATGAATCGCCATATTTTTCCTATTGGTTGTTAATTTTATATAGCACAACAGGTGAGCTTATCATTATATAAAGCCAAAATCACATAATAATTTCATAGTCGATATATTCACCAGAAAAAAAAGTATCTTTATTTTCTCTCCTCTGATGAAGTTTAAAGCCAATCCTTTCATAATTGTGTTGTGCAGGAATTAATTTTCCATTTGTAGTAACAACTATCTTTTGAATGCCATCATATTGGGCAATTCTATTGATCGCTTCTTGAAGTTGTTTTTTTCCATAGCCATTTCCTTTATACTTCGTCACAATACAGTTATGCCCAATTTCTACATATCGAGGCATATTTCTTGGATCCCATGATATATGTCCTATTGGTTCACCGTTCAAAATGGTAATAAAACCGCATTTATTAGTAAATTGTAAGTTATCGTAGAAAAAATCATCATAACTTTTCCAATCTTTATCAAAATACTCTTGCCATTTGCTATCAAAAGAATAACTATCTACTAATTGTTTATATAATATTCCTCTTGTATAATCACTGAAACTCTTAAATTCTATATTCATAATTATACCTCACTCTCAAATTTTCATCATCATAGTCCTACTTCTATATTTAAGGAGCATATAAATAATCAACAGCTTGAATCTGCAATACAAATTTATATTAGATGGACTACAGAGTCATTTTTCCACCTTTATAATTATTCCAGTATATCCAGAAAAGCCATGCTCTTTTCCTTGTCCAAATCCACTCAAAACTCTTTTTAATCTTTAAAATCTACTATGGCATCTATATTTTTGCCTATTTTAAATGGGCAAAAAGTGATTTTTTTAGCCCATTTTCCGCTTCAAATTCATCCTCGAGCCACAGCACATTGTGATAAGACTCTATTTTTTCTCCCTTTGACCACAATACGTCATCATTATCACAGTCTCCACATACCTTGTTTCTGTATTTCTGATGACCATCAAGCCCGGTACCCCCTTAGCGGCAGGGTATGTTTCAATTATTAAAACATCTCTGACGCATTATTTCTCTTTACTAAATATCTGCATTATCTCTTGGTTTTTTTCTTTGGATATTATCCAAATGAAAGTCTTATATTCACTATTATGAAACAAGTTGAGAAACGGTATGTTAACTTTCTTCATTTTACTCAACCTAATATATGGTATAATTTGCATTTTGAAACAACCTTTCATAAATTCTTCACTCATTAGTCAATACTAGTATTTTGATTTTATGTATTTTGCTATGCTATCAAAATCTCCATATACAAACTTTTCGTTAATATTTAATAAGTTTAGAGTTTTTAATATCTTTTGTTTATCTTCAATTTTAATAACTACATCAGCATTTACTTTTTGTATTGCCAAGGTATGTGAATCATATGTTGCATCCTTATATGAAATATAATTTTGATATACAAATAAACCTTTTTGATTTACACCCCTTTTAAATGACATAACAGGCTTATATATCATAGGAATTAAACCATTCATGGTCGTTAACCAGGCTGTATATTCTGTTATTATTTTAAGAAAATACCTCAAATAAATTAAATAATCTATAGCTCTAGATAAAGAATGATGGCTGCTTAACTCAGAATATACATCCTTATCTTCATTTAAAATTTCAAGAGGTAAGGAATATCCTTTTTTAAAATCTTCATGATTAGGAAACTTTTTCTCCAAATAATCATGTTCAATAAAGTTATGCTCTAAGACTTCTATGATATCTGTGTGAAGGTTATTAAAAATTTTATAAAATTCATCTACATATTTTTCTTCAAATTCTATTATCAAATTCAAAAACGCTCCCAAAAATCTCATATCATCTGATAATATCATTTTTAAAAGATTTTTATCTTCAATAAATTCAATTATAGGAGTTATATCTATTGTGGGTGATTTTATAATGTATATATAACCACTATCATTTAAATTATGACAAGAAGCAAAATATAAGGCTATAAGGGGATTATTAGTAAAGTCCAGCAAATTTGTAGGCATACCATGATGTTGACAAAAAGATAAAAAATTTTTTCGTATATCTGTGCTTATTTCACTCCATACTTCGTATTTAAAATCTTCCTTCATTTTAATAAATGGATATTCAATTTTGCTACCAAAACCTTTTCTCACTGTTCTAAATGCTGAAGCTTCTAAAGTATTATATTCTTTAGATTCACCCCTAAACAAACTATTTTCGTTATTTATATTATTGATAATACTTATATATTCTTCAACACTTTTTATCGTTTTCATTCTTAGAATCATCTCCTTCATACACTAAACAAATAACCTATATAGACGACCTTTTAAGAGCTTTTTTACAATCCGAAAAATATTTATCCCCAAACATATCGTCGATTGATTTATAAACCATTTAGTATAATATTCTCTTACTTTATTATCCTCACCCTTTAATCGTAATATAGGCTAAATAATCAAAATATGGATTGTTAGCTATGTATAAATTTTCATTAAAGCATGCTTGTCCCATAAATTCTTATTTTCCAATAATTAACCCACTTAACAACATAGATGCTCCTAAAATTTTCTTTTTCATATTACAAATCTCCTTTATAAATTCCTGTTTGTAGTCCTATGAATTTAAATTTTCCCTATACCAACTATAATTCACCTTAAATGACATGGGTTAAATACAGTGTTTTTAGGCTCATGCTTTGCTCTAAGTTTGCATATACCTTCTTCCTTCAAAGTCATAATTGCTTGTCAAATAATAAATATCATGGCAGTCTTTCATCTTGCTATTAAACTCCATCTGATCTATTATTGTGCCCTTTTTTTTCGGCAATCGTAGATTCTAAAGAATATGTTAGGATTTCTAGTTTGCTAAAATCTTGTAATATAACTTCTATTTTTCTTTTATGTAGGTATATAAATAATAATATTCCCTACTCCGATATCGATGTCAAATGGTATTCCTATAATACCAATTACTCAAACCTAAAGTATCTATATTCTCGTACGACAATACTATTACATTATCGATAATCATGAATTTTAGATAATTATTTAGCAACAGGATAACATTAATACCTCATCTTTCTAAATAATTTATGAAACCAGAAATATAATGTCTATATTTATCCTAATATTCTTAAGTGCATTAATTCATAGAATAATTTTTGTACTGCCAATATTTCTTTATCTCATTGGCTTTTTTCTTTTATCTTTCTATCTATCGCAATTTTCATCTAATTAATTTTTTGTTGCGCTCTTAAATCTAATGTTTCCATTTGCGCTAAATTGGAATAGCATAGCTCTAGTGTTTGTTGGTTTGCGTAACGAAAGCAATCTAATGCAAGAAAGCCATCATCATTAATGACAAATGTTTCTCTCAAAATTGATTAGGAGATATCACTACAAGATAAAATAGAGCGTTCAAAATCAGAAGGATTCATAATTGTTCTGGGATAAATAGAAACTTTATCTTCAAGCTCATACGCCTTAACCAATCCAGGACCATATACAACTTCACTGTCGTGATATAGTTTACCCACCGCAATTCCTCCTCTTAATAATAATCCATATTGTGATAATAGAGTTTGGGTAAACACAGAAAGAAGCTTAGTAATCTTATTAATAGCACCTCGTTCTTTCAATCCTATAGAAAATACAAGACTATCAGAAATAGAAGTCATCATAACACCTTTTAGCTTCATCATCTTGGCTCATAAAGTAGGGTAGTTTTAAGATAGTACCACTATCATCAAATTTAGATTCATCATTTACAAGGCGTTTAAATCCAAGTATATCAATAAACACAACTATCTTTTCTTTATATTTCATACTAACCTCCACTTAACAAGATACCTATATAAATACAATACCTATTATAATTATCTTCCTATATTTAAATTCTTCTGCAACAGGACTACAACTTCTGTATACCTTGAGATGACAATAATGATGTCACTTAGACCTGGAAATCCCTTGGTAAATGAAAGCATAAAATTCATATGCAATACTTTTTAGTTTCAATTTTGATGCTTGATTATCAGATAAACTTAACAAGCTTTTAGAAAGGTATTCAAACATTATTACAATCAGTTGATAATATTTATCATAGAATGTAAAATCAAATAATTTTATAGTCATGTCTGTCCCATGTACGTAATCACACATTTCCTGATAATTTTTATAAATATATTTGCTATTCTCCTCTTTAGATTGGACTAAATCACAAATATCTCTAAATGATATCCGTTTATTTTTATGTTTTGAAATCACGTCCCGTAACCACTCATTCTCACCTTTTCTATTGCTATAACTTTTAATCTTATTGAAAATTACTTTGATATTATCTTTATTTAAATTATCTGGAAGTTTATCGCCTAACTTTTTATTTATATTATAATCAACCCAACTTTCCCATAATTTTTCTTCTTTAAAATACTTTATACAATAACTATATACATAACATTCAATTATAGTTCTATTTAAGGAACCCAATGAAAAAAAGTTTCCAATAATTATATTATTAATTGCCTCCTTTGAAAGTTCTAGAATATGTTCTGTTCAAAGATTAATTGTCCATTGATAGCTAAACATACTATCTTTCAAACATAGTTTAAAATCTTTATCTGCTTCATCAATAAATAATTTTATAATCTTTACAATTTTTTGTAATTCTGTTTCATTGATAAACTCTAACTCTCTTTCATTATAATATAATAAGCTATTCATAATAAATTCACCTTTCATATTATCTTGATGTTTATACAAGACTATTTTAAATATTTTTCTTCAATTATTGATAATTCACTGCTATTTCATCTTCTGGTAGTATCTTTAATTTTCTAGTATTGTAAATATCATATTTCTTTAATACTTTTCGTTTCATTTCCTACGAGACACTTTAACTTCTAGGATTTTCTCTCTATCTAGATTGTAAAAATTCATTAAGTGAATTTCCCAATCATTCATTATTATAGATGTTTTATCTCTTGACATATCTTCTATATGATCTAGAAATATAGTGACAATATGATTAAAATCTGTATATACATTGTACCGAATATATTAGTTACCATTGACACGATTCTCTTTTTAAAATTTGGTGAAGAAACACTATAAATCAGATCAAAACTGCTCTTTTAATCGGTCTAACAATAAGTCAAAAATTTCATTAGTATGTTCTTCATCACATTTTGCAATTTCTAAGCAGTTAATAAATTTATAACTAAGATTCTTGCATAAATATAAAACATCATTTGTATACTGAGTTTGTATCTCTCTATTTTGGCTAATTTTAGATAATAAAAGAGTTGCTAAAATTATTGCTATAAGACTCGCAATTAACGAAGGATCAATTTCATCATAAGGTAAATTATCCTTCAAATTACTAATAATAATCCTTATAGGAGTTTTTATTTTAGTTTTTCTGTTAATAACCTTATTATAATTAATTCGTCCATCTGGATGTAGGTCAAAGGTGTAATTAACTTCATCTACCTTTGGTAAAATTTTATCTTTAAATAAACTGCTGTCCATATTAATATTGCAAATATACATATAATTTTCAAAAATTCCACGGCTTAAGGCATAGATACACTCCGGCAAATGGGTTTCCCTCAGTTTATTTATACTTTGCAATGTTCTAACTGTTTTAAGGGCAGAAAAAATGCAATAATCTGCTTCCGTAGTAATTTTATATTCACGTATAGAATTAGTCCCACTATGTCTACGTATAAGGTCATTTAGGCTAGATATTATTGCCTCTAATGCATATTCTACTTGTTCATTTATATATGTATCTGAATTAATTACATATTGGATGCTATTAATATGCCCCTCAAGCTCTTCATTTAAAAGTTCATCATATTCTTTACATAATGATTCAAACTCTTCTATATCACTTTGGGATAATAAATCAGTATTTATATCACACGGTAATAGTCCATCGCTTTTATAATATGCATATATATGATTTTCCTGAAATCCTAATTCACGAAAAAGATATACATTTTCTAATAACATATCATGATTATAAATAGGAATATTCCAAGCAACAAAATCATTTTCTCCAGGATTTATACCATAATCTTCAAAAAATATTTTTTTTATCTCTTCTAAAGTTTTCATTACTTCTTCGTCTATGGTAGTTTCTTTTACCAAGTCATCATCTTTTGTCCCAATTTTAAATCTTTTATTCTTACAACAATCGCCGTATTTTTTTCCACTCCCGCATTGACATGGAATTTCTTCTGATATTTCTAAAAATGAATTCATAACAATCCTTCTTATCTAATGATTTCATGTTTCTGATTATTATTAAATGACATTTCATATTCTGTAATATATGGTTTTATTACCTTTTATCGCATACTATACTAATGCATTTGCGATGACTTCCATTTGAAAAGCCAGGGTTCCCGTCCGAGACCGCTGAAAAAGTGTTCTCTTCCTGTCCCCTTGGCTCATTCTTTTATTTATTGAGCTTCGTAATAATATCCTTGATTCCTGTCACTGCAAATGTAACTAGTCCACTAAATATAAAAAAGAATCCTATCGGCAGTAAAAAGAAATTCTCGTGCAGAAATCCTTCGGCATCGATGTATTCCACAGAGTTTGCTTTTATCAGAATACAAGCCACACCAAAGGACAGCAGTGCAGCACCGATGATGATAGCAATCAAATTCATTTTTGCTCTTCGGGTTTCGCTTCCGTCTTTGATCAATTTTTCAGTCATGTTGTTCATATCTTTTCCTCCTAAGATTAATTGGTCGAGCGAAAGGTCAAACGCCATGGATAATTCCACAACCATTTCTAAATCTGGAAGATTTTTGTTATTTTCCCAGTTTGAGATAGCCTGCCTAGATACATTTAATTTTGAAGCTACCTGTTCTTGGGTCAACCCTCTGTCCTTTCGAATTTTTCTTAACTGTTCACCAAAATCCATTTTATAACACCTCCGCTTTCTCTTTAATCATAGTATCTCACTGCCGCTCAATCAAGCAAGCAGCTCTTGCATTGACCATTTTCAGTGCCATAATCACTGTCATTGCTCATTTCAGCACTGATTTCAATAATCACAGACTTCATGCTGTCTGGTTTTATTTCGCTTATTGAAATTCAAATCGCCGTTACTCTGCATAAAGCACTACCTGTATATATAGGTGAAATTATATAAATTTATTTCAAGCCTTTTTACTACACTTAACTTTACTTTCTTGTCATCAATACTACTACCTTACAATACCTTGAGGTGACAATATAGATGTTGTATGTATATAGTAACCCCTTAGTGGAAAGGTTTCTAATAAAGTTACTTTTTAAAATCCAGCTTCTGGCCATTTTCTGAATATAATCCATGCTAATAACTTTTATAATTAAACCTGTTTTCTTCTATTCAAATCATGCTAAATATCAATAAGAGTTTGCCAAATTAGATATTATACTCCTTTATATAATATCTTCGTTTTAGGAAAAATAATTATAACTAAAACCTCTTATATAATCGTCAATACTACTCTCTCTATCATTATTTCTGCATATTCGCAAAATCACATTTTTATTATTACTCTTTGTATATTATTTAAAAGAAATTTGTTATGCTATTTCTTTTCACCAAGTAATCCTTTTTTAATTCTGGTATTCAATTCACCAAGGGCAGTTTTATTACTATCGTATTTCAACAATTTTCTTGATGATTCATAATCAAGCCATTCATGTTTGATATGTTCATGTGATAATTTTAAGTCTGCTCCATTTACATTCACTGCAAAAGAATATTCTGGAATAACAAAACACTTCTCTCCCCATCGCTGTCTATCATTTTCACTGAAACATTCAACAGGAATACTACAACAAGTATCCAGCATATAATATGAAGTTGTATACGCAATATTTGCCTCTTCATTAGCTTCTCTTTTCGCAGCTTCTATGGGAGTTTCATCATCTTCTCCACCACCTGCAATAAATTGCCAAACATCCATATCCGCCCTCAAAAACATACAATATTTAATTTGCTCATCTTGTATAACATATGGTATTACTAATATTTGAAACTTTGCCCTTGGCATCATATCTCTCCTCCACAAGTTTGAATTTATCTCTCTTTACAAATCTCTACTCAATTAATAATCTATTATACAAGAATCACAACACTATTTTTTTGACAACAGGCAGACCACCTCGCAATGGCTTGAGAGGATAGAATGAATGTCATTTGTGTATGTCCGTTCTCAGAAACATATCTACTGTGTTTTTGGGACTATCGGTAGACGGGAACATATCCATTACACTTCACAATTAAACTTAATGCGCTCTTTCATATAAACCGGAATCTGTTGGTTACTTGTATTCACTCGGAACAGGAATATTAAATCCCTCACACAATAGTTTTACATCATGCACATCTGTATAGCAAAATTTTAACCTATGATAAAACGTTCATAAGCTATCTTTTTTCCTGTAGACGTTTTAAAATTCTCATCTATACATCTTTTTATTTTTTGCTGTTCCTTTTCTTTATCCATAACCGTTAAGTTCTCAAGCAAATCTGCTTCCCATTGTATCTGAAAATCAGGGCCATCAATTTTAGAAGGAGTGTGATGGTTACCTATTATAAAGCATATTCGATCAATATTTTTGTCATATTCTACTTTTTTTAATATATCTTTTGCTACTGTTGGTCCCTCTATCTCCTGATAGGATCCATCTATTGAACCATACTTTTTTTGTGCTTCAACAGCACCAATATCATGTAGTATAGCAACAATACTAATTAATTCTTTTTCTTCTGCTTCAACATTTTCACCTTTCATTATCTCTTCTGCATTTTGTAAAACCTTGAGAGTATGGTCAATTCCAAAAGGAATTTCTTTGAAGATTTCTTTCATCTCTTTAATAATTTTTTCCATATACATTGATTGCCCCTCCTATTTTCCCATTAATTGTTCTAATCCCACATCTGATGTTAGCTCTTCAAGATTATTAAATATTTCCTCTTCGCTCCAATTCCACCATTGAAGCTTTAGCAAGAATTCAATCTTTTCGTCACTAAAGCGTTTTTTGATAAACTTAGCTGGATTCCCACCATATATTGTATATGGCTCAACACTTTTCACTACTGTTGAATTAGCGGCAATAATCGCACCATCACCAATTACAACGCCTGGCATAATGGTTACATTTTGACCTATCCACACATCATTACCAATCACAGTATCTCCCTTAAAAGGAAGTTGTTCTATTGTAGGAGTAACCTTTTCCCATCCACAGCCAAAGATATTAAAGGGATAGGTTGTAATTCCATCCATTCTATGGTTTGCTCCATTCATAATAAACTTAACACCCTCTGCAATCGCACAGAACTTACCTATTATCAGTTTATCCCCCAGAAATTCATAATGATGCTCAATATTATCATAAAATTTCTCAGGTGACTTTTTGTTATCACTATAATAAGTATATTCGCCAATTTCTACATTAGGGCGTTTAGGCAAATTACTTATATAGCAAACGCTCTTTATATTCTCGTTAGGATAAAGTTTTTTCTTATCTGGTCCAGTCATTGAACATGGTCTCCTTTCAGGTATTTAACCTCATTTACTAGTCTTTGAAGAATCTCTATTCCTTTTCTTGTACAATCTACATCAGTTGATATTAAGGAAATAACCTTATCGACCCTTTCCTTGTAATCGCTTGGCTTGATCTTAAAACCTTCAATCATCTTAACAGCCTTTTTTTCATTTATACAGTATTCTTTATTTATTGCAAACAAGACTTGATTAAGGGAAGATATGCTTCGAAAGCAATGTCCACAAACATAGGATACATCGTCTTTATCAATATTGTTCTCAGCAAACATTAAAGAGAAACCTGCCTCAAACATAAAAAATTCAGTTAATCCCTTCTGCAAAGCGGTTGGATAACGTTCTGCCTGCTTTTTTAATTCGCATAAGCTTTCATTCTTAGCATATAGTATTTTGCTAATCGCTAATTCTCCTCGATACATAGCACTTATATATCCATGGGGATGCCCCGTCTGATAATTAGCAGTAACAATTCCTTGCTCCGTATCTTTGATTATTTGTTCCACCCGTTTTATATCACGTAAAATCAAGTCAACATGATACCCATTTATAACTAACCATCCGCCGCCATTAATCCAATCACCCCACGCTCCGGGAGGTACAACAAGGTTATTTCTATTCTCATCATCCAACTCTGTAGCAATTTGATTAATCGCTGTAATGTCAAATGATTCTGATTTGTAATAGATTCCGATATCTATATCAGAATCCTCTGTATGGGTACCTCTTGCACGGGAACCCCCTAATACGATGCCTTCTATATAAGGCAAAGAGGATAATTTTTCTGTCACTGATTGAATAATATTATCTATCATACGAACACACTCCTTTATTTTATTTTGCATCTAATTTTCTAATCTCAGTTATCATTGGGCAAAATATTGCAATGCAAATGATTAAAATACCTGATATTAAAAACCAATGGTTTATACCGATTCTATCTGCAAAGAATCCAGAAAGAATTAACCCAATTGGCATAGCAAGAGACATGATACTTCCAGTTAAAGAAAATACACGTCCTAAATATTCAGGCTTAATTTTCTCCTGAAAAAGAGCTGTTTGCACACCGCTGTAAAACGGAACCGAAAGCCCCATTATTGCACAGCAGACTACAAATATGAAAAATCCACTTTGAGGAAGTAATCCTGAAATGGTTAAGCTTATCCCCATCATAAAAATTGATGCCGTTATTAATAAGATTCGCTTTTGGTAATTCCCAAATAACCCTAATAATAGACCCCCTATCAACATACCAGAGGCATAAGCAATCTCCGTAATAGAAATATGCATCGGTGTACCATTAAAATATTCCATAGTGATTAAAGGATATAATGCATTTATGGGCATATAAACAAACATATATAATGTTCCAACGAGTAATAAAGCAAATAATCCTTTATTTTGCCGTAGTACAGCCATTCCTTCTTTCATTTCTCTTATGAAATTTGGTTTCAAACTTTGCACTTGATCACCCAGCTTAGGAATACGTACAATTGCTACCGTAATAGATGCAATCACAGCACCCAATACATCGATGGCAATAATAGCATTTAGTTCCCAAACGGAGTATAAGAGTGCTGCAACCGCCGGACTAGCAATATAGCTTATAGACTGCAAAGACTGACTATAGCCTGCACATTTCGTAAGCTGTTCTTCTGGTACTAAAAGTGGCGTAACCGCATTGAGAGCAGGGGTATGAAAAGCTGTTCCAACACTGCGGATAAACAATACTACCATAACCATCCAGATAGGTAACTCCATATACAATGCAACAATAGCTAGCACGGCCCCAGCTGCTGCGATAATTAAATCAGCACCAATCATTATCTTCTTCCTATCATGACGATCCACTAATACACCAATGGCTGGTCCAAAGACCGCATAGGGTAAAAAACCTACTAGTGAAGCCATAGACAAGACCATCGCAGATCCTGTTTTCTCTGTAAGGTAAAAAATGATCGCCATTTGCAGGATGGCACTAGTGATTAATGATACTGCCTGCCCTGCCCATATTGTATAAAACTTAAGTTTCCAATTGTTGTATTTTTCCATTTATATTATCTCCTGCATATTATTTTGCTTGAATTTCTATTTTGAATAGCATTCTAGGCAATAAAAAATGCAGGCCTAAATCCACAATGTGGCTTTTGGTCTGCATACATACAATTTGGAAACATTCATATTAAAGACATAGTTAAATAAGACTATAGTTAAATGGTCTATATCTCACCGTAACTAATGAATGCTCAATATCGTATAAATAAGCACAACAAAAAAGCCTATCATCGGGGATAGATTCTGCTTTTTTTATTGCCAGCTTATCTTAAACGCATTGAGGCTGTCATAGTTTCGGTTCCTCCTAAACTCTTATTTGTATCAACATATATTTTAACACAATAAGTTGTATTAAACAACGTTTAAAATTGAAAAAAAGCCACGGACAGTACAACAAACATATACATCCCAGGAAGATAATATTGATTTAATTATAGATTACCTAATATACCGATAAGCCATGCTTAATACAATAAACAAATAGTTTGCCACCGGTAGTTATAGGAAACCTACAAGTTGGACTTTGTTCTGGGTACAAGCGATTTAGAAATACTCTGTCACTTTTAACATAGGCCACAAAAGAAAGATAATGATCTTTGGTCATTGGATGGTCAAATGTGACAAAGTAATCAGTATCTATTTCCTCTACCGTGATTTTTGGTGCAATAGTTGCAACAGTAGGCAAGATACGTTCTAACTTTCTTCCGCAGCAGAAGATAGAGGCACTTCCTGTGCTCACCAAAATATTTCCACAGGAAGGACAGACGTAAAAACGTACTTTATCAATATTGCCGCTATCCGGCTTATTTGATGTGATTTCACCCTCCATCATCTGTTTCATATCAACACCCAAAATAGTAGATAGTTCTGGCCACAGCGATAGGTCAGGACATCCTAAACCACATTCCCATTTTGAAACAGTTTTATTTTGAATACCCAGTGCATCTGCAATATTTCTCTGGGTAAGGTTTTTTTCCTTTCGTAGCTTGGCAATTAAATTGCCTATTTTCACACAATCCATGCCACCACCTCCATTTCTGCTTAGTATATCATACTACATGAACCTTGCGATTACTTGTACCAATCTTGCTGGAAGCTGCTTCAAATCGGTTATATCCAGTGTGTTTTCAGCACCGTAAAGTTCTCGGATAGCCTCCTTATCCTGTCCAATAGCTGCAGCTAGGAACTGGATGCCTTTTCGCCTAAATTCCTGCAAAGTATCTTTCATATCATACGCTGCCTTTTCACCTGAATAATCAGGCATAGCCTTAGGCTGCCCGTCACTGATGCTGATTATTAATTTGGATTTTTGGGGCGCATAAAGCAATCTATCGGAAATAATGCGCAATGCCATACCATCCCGATTGTTGCTGCGAGCCTGAATGTTCATAAGAGCATATTTTTCATTTGCATCTTTGCTTTCAAAGTCTACATAGGAATAGACAGACATTTGCTCCAGCTTGGAGCGGTCTGCTGTATCCCCGTAGACCATGATTGGAATACCGCATCTTGTGCAAAATTCATACAAGGCAACAGCAGCTTGCTTTGCAGATTCTAATCGGCCAAAGGCTGACATCGAAGCCGATTCATCAATCCTGAGAGCAACCGCAATAGAGGGTTCTTCCTCAGGCGGACGCTTGCGGGCAAATGTGCGAAAATCCATAGTGGCAACCTGATCCGCGCAAAATTTTGTGCCATACAACCTCGATTTCGCGAATTCAGCAGATAATTCATGCTCCAACAGAGGATTTGTTTTTCTGATTAATTCCCGAATAACTGGCATCAAAGTTGTCATCATACGGTTATACTCTTCCCTGTTCTGGTAGGTAACTTCCGGACGATGGACAATCAGCTTAATATCTTCATGGACACTTCCTTGAACACTTTGCCGTGCTTCCCTGTTCAACTGTTTACGAAATTCTTTTTTTTGTAATTCGGTTGTATCTGATTTATCGAGCTCATGATAGAATGGAGTGCCATTTTCCCCATTATCATTGCTTGAAATATCAGTATTTTCATCACTGCTCGTATCAGAATGCCCCTCACTGTCTTCTGATTTTCTCAGACGCACTGCATTTTTATCAGCTTGATCTGTCTTGGCAGAGAATTCTCCGTTTTCGGAAATATTAAGTTCCATTACTTCAGGATTTTCTCCGTCTTTTTGCGATTGACATATGTGATCCATTTCCTCAAGCTTTTCTGTCAAGCCATGACTAGCCAGTGCCTGCTCTAAAATAACAAGTTCCTGCGGATCGGTCGTGATTTTGTATAACACCTTATAATATAAACTTTTTTGGATTGAGGCACCACTTTGAACGGCATCCACCCAAAAGATATAGGAACGCATACCGGCTACACCTTTAATGGCATTGGCGCGGGCTGTCTCATCCAGCACCATAATCGTTTCAGCTAAAAGAGATAGTACAGGTTCAGATTCATAACCGGTCTTAGCTTTAACCCGCTCCATCATCACTTCTTTAGGCGGTAAATCTAGTTTTTCTGCATGCTGCACTCGATCTCGCAAAGCTTCATTTAAGGGCCGGAAGCCATTGTAACCGCGGTTTGTTGTGATAACCGCAATAAAATCAGGGTGACGATGCGCGATACGAGTTGGCAAGTTTAGACTGCCATCTGGTTCTAATGCGGAATTTAGCGCCATTAAAACAGCAGCATCCCGAATCACTGTCGGTTCCTGAATCTCCAAGAGCCATCCATTTTCATATGCACGAACAATCTCAGAAGGATAATAGCGATATTCAACCTTATCAGAATGACCATCTTCTTCTGACAGCACCGGAAGAATCGAACCCAGGACATCGGATTTATCCATATCTGCAAAACAGGTTACTTTCGTATAAGGCAGGTTAAAATCAGCAGATAAAGCTTTGGCAATCTGGGTTTTTCCCGAACCAGCATCCCCTTCCAGCAAAATGGTGCTAATTTTCATTTCACCGCGATTCCAATTTCGTACGATCTCTTCATATATTCGTTTTTCTGCTTCACTTTCAATATGTGAAGGCGGCTTTTTCCAGACAAGCGACTGTTCCTCTTCAGTCAGCTGCCTGTCCGGTGACAAAATACAAGTCTTTTTCATTGTTAGTAACACTCCAACTCTTCTAGTATGCGGCTAAGCACTCGTTGACGTTCTCCAATTATTTCTCCTAAATCATTTAAACTTTGGGCAAATGCTTTGATGTCCTCATTGATATTTTGATTGTCTACACACACTTCTACTGGTAATATCCCACCTTGTACTCCAACTCGTTCCGCTGTGGGTTTTTCCGGGTCATATAAAAGGGGGAGTCGGTAAGCCTCCTTGAAGTAAAGCAATGTCCTGGACAAAAAAATCATCAAATCAAATATTTGATGGATAGGTAGCTCCTGGGCCAAAATCAATTCACCATCTTTATCATTTTTCCAAATCTGTGCGGCAATCTGCATTTTTTTATTTTCTTCCAGCATAGGCGCACCTAGCGTTAAACGTTTGATGTCAGATTGATAAGCATTTCTGCCATCTATACGGTCATAATCATTTGACACCATAACAACTTTTTCATTCATCGCCATATCCTCCTTGCATTTGGATCAGCAGCGAGACACTGTTCTCTCAAACTTTCTAATTTTGCTGTATGATCTTCATGTGGGTCATCATACTTTAACACTTTAATAACTGATAGTTCAAAGCCTTCCGAGCCATATTTATTCCAGAGTTCTTGTAATCGTTTATTAGGATGCCAGTTGGCTGCCAATTTCATATTATTGCTGTTAAAGCCTGATTTTGTATCTTTGGAGATACCCAAAAATACCTCGCCAGTTTCTTTACAACGGTAAGATATTACTCCCATTTCAGGATGTCTGTTTTTATAGGCTTCTAAAAGCTCTTTTTTTCTTTTTGTATCCATCATTTTCACCTCGACTCTAGTATAAAACAATGTATCTCAAAATATAATCCACGCTCCGTAGACCATATGAATGCAGAATTATCCAATAGACAGTATTTTATAAAAATAGTAACTTGTGCAACTTGCCGTTAAGTTTTTTCAATTTCCTGTATGACATAAGCATTATAAAAACGAAAAGCCGCCAATCAAGAGCTGTTACCCTTAATCAGCGGCAAGTCTTATATCTAATTTTCTATATCTATTTCAATACTTGACTTAAATTCCACCTCAATTCTGTCATCATGCACCGTAACCCTTTCAATAAGCCACCTTACTAATTGCTCATCATACTCCTCTAACTCGCAGGATTGCTCATTCAAGAAATCAGTCATTTCAGCGATTCGTTGCCTTTTTCCTTCTCGCTCTGCATTTTCAACTAGTGCATTTTGCTTTAATTCTCGAAGGCGGTAAATTTCATCAGCCACATCATCATAGTCATTCTTGGACTTTGCTTGTATAAGAAGCTGTTGCTGTAATTCTTCCAATTTACCATCAATATCATCGGTGGCATTATCATTTTCTTCATTAAATATAGTAGCTATATTTTTCTGTAGCGTCTGGAGGAAGGGTTCTTTGTTGACCAAAAGTTCGTTTATAGCCTTAACAACTGCATTCTGCAATGTTTCCTCATTTATGGTAGGGGCAGTGCATTCAGAGTCCTTCTCCTCCAATCGACTAACGCATCTCCAAACGATTGACTTGTAACCTCGGTTATTCCAATGTACCCGTCGGTAAATATCGCCGCACCGTTTGAAACCGCGAATTTTCACGCGTTGCCCCACGCCCGTTTCCGGGGCAAAAAGTGGTGGAGATTTAGACCCCCCTACCCCAGAAACTGCAGAAAATCTCAAAAGTTAAGCTAATCTTAGGATTTCGTGAGATTTTTTGCATCTATATAAAACCGTTAATCGGCATAGTTTTCAAATTTGAGTATTAACCCTTTTCTAGAAAAGAGGTGAGTATTTTAATTTATCTGTCGGTCAAGCGAATGATCTGACAATTGGCTGTTATTCTATCTAACAGAGTCTGACAAAGATGTTTGTCTTCCACTACATCTAACCATGTAGATATTTCTCGATTGGTAATAAAAATGATACTTCTTGTTTCATTAAGAAAAGTAACTGCTCGATAAAAAGCCTGCAACTCTGACCTGGTTGGTTCTAGATAAAAAACATCATCAATAATAATCAAGTCGCACTCCCGCATATATGAGAAGGTTGCTCCTGCTTTTGGGTTTATATCTTTGTTCTCTACAATAGATACAAAAGTATCAATGGATGCATAGTAAGTTTTATGTCCATTACCGATCGCTGTTTCTCCAAGATGAACTGCAAGACTAGTTTTGCCTGTCCCGCATTTACCAAGCAGAATAACGTTTTGTTCTTCATTAAGCCATGTCAGATGGGATAATTGTTTAATTTGCCATTCCAAACCTTTGTTTAAATTCGATAATTCAAATACCTTGTTGGGAAGTTTGCTTGCCCTTCTTAGCTTGATCTGTTTTTGTCTGGCTCGTATCTCTAGTTCTTTTTGTAATATCATCTGAAGATAATCTAGATTGGACAGTTTCTCATCATTCAAATCAATATATCCCCTGGAAATATTCCATAGATTTAGCTTCTTAGCCAACTCGCGGATTTCAGTTATATCAGCCATCGATTTCCCTCCTTATCTCCTTGCTACGTGTCAGATGGTTGAAATACTGCTGATTTGGTAAGAACTTCTTCGCTATCTGCTCACCATGCTTATACATCATGTAGGCCAAAAGTTCATAGGCATTGCAGCGTTCAGTTTCAATGCAATATCTTACCCCATCAAGCATTTGCTCCATCGAATAAAACTTCGTCATGCGATTTAAGCGAATGCAATGGCTATTAAAATATTTTGGTTGTTCCTGTTCCATCCGCTGTATAAATTCCTGAGCGATTTCATGCTCTGCAAAATATTGTTTTATAAGAGCATGAGAGACCCTGTTTCTGTTATTATTTCCTTCAGGTTTGAATATCTGTCCAGTACCTTCTGTTACTGGATACTTAGCTAATAATTCATTAGTATCAGTATCATAAAATAGAAGTATTTCACCATCATCCTCTATACGTATGCGTTGATGTGCATCCATCACACCGACATCAATCTGATAACGATTCCCTTTATAGCTGACCACTCCATTGGAATCAAAGGATGCTACAGTACTTGATACCTCTGAATATGGTTTAACATGAAAAAGCTGTTTTTGTTCTTCAATAAACATTTCTCGTGGCACTTTTCTAGTCACAGTATGAACTCTCCCGTTGCCTTCTCTATCCAACCATGCAAGAGCTGCACTGTTAAGACTGTCAATTCCGGTATATACCCTCCCCTCCAGAAAACTTTGCTTAACATATCCAATGACCTCTTCTACCTTACCTTTACTCTGAGGATCTCTTGGCCTGCATAATGAAACACTGTAGCCGATACGCTTTACATATTCTTCAAAGGCCGGTACAAGTATAATATTACCTAGATTTTCGCTAACCACATAGACCCTATCAAGATCATATAGAATTGTCTGTGGTCTTCCTCCAAAATATTGAAATGTATAGTTATGAGCTTTAATGGCTGTTTCGGTCGTGAAGGGATCCGGTGAAAAGCAAACAAATTTCATTCTGCTATAACTCAAAACCATACAAAAGAAATATACCCTTACAATTCTTCCATACATATCTTTAAGTTTATATTGACCAAAATCAGCCTGAGCTTCATATCCTGGTGGCGAGACTTCACGTGGCGAGATTTTCCGCTTACTGGTATGCTGATACCCATGCTGTTCCCTTAAAGCTTTCATGTAGCGATAGAAAGTAGCTCGTTTAACTTGTAAATCAGGAAAGGCTTCAATTAATTTAAGATAAATATTGGTATCTCGGATTTGTGGGCATATTTTCAACTGTTCCAGTATGTACTGACGGTAGTTATCCATGTGGTACCTTTCCTTTTCAGCTTCCCTAGCATAATCCTCTTTACTCATATTCCAGTATTTACTGACAGAAGTATAGGTGATCCCCAGCGCTTTAGCAGTTTTGGTCTGGGCAAGTCCAAGTGCTTTGTATTCCTGGATTTTTTGATATTGCTCGATACCGATCATTTTGATTTCCTCCTCTGGTTGTATTGAGTATTTTATAACATCTACAATTTAATCTAGCACAAGCATAAGCGCCACCTCCTTTATGAGAATGCATTGTTGATTATTTCATAAATTCAAAAACACCCAATAAGGGTGTTATAAATTATAGCTTTTATATTAGTAAGGCATCTTTTCTTCTACTATACGATGATATACAAAAATTATATAGAATCCAATGCACTTCCATAACAATTAATATCAATCGCAGGTGTAGTACCCAAACTTTGTAGCTCTATTAATAATTTTAGAAAGAAAAAAATCAATGATTCTTCCTCTGTGCTTTTCATCAAAACATCATTTTTATAATCTGCCAAGAATGAACCTTCTGCTAAGATACATCCAATATCTAGTTTACTTTCATCCTCTAAGCTATATATAGCTTCTTCAAAGCTTTTCCCTAGAGGCGGATTCCAAACACTTGATAACGTTAATATTCCCGAAAGAATCTTATTGTGTGGCTTTGGAGCATAATATCCACCGGCATGCGGGATTGCTGTTGATGTCCTTTTTAAAGAGCGTACACTTTTTGTTTTATCACCAGCATAGATGATATTTTCTTTATTAATTTCTTGCTTAACTTCAAATATAGCATAAACGCTCTCGGCAGGAATATAATAAGCATTATCCTGATTGAATACAAAAGGTGAATATTGTTGGTCGTAAATAACTACATCAATTTGATCACTCATATTTCCGTCGCAATCAATTATAAAAGCTTTATCTACGCTATATCTTTTCGGTAAATAAGTTTTTAGCCATTCAATCCAATTTAATTCGGATGAATCACCTTTTATGCCAGGATGCTGTATGTGTTGCCTATTGGTCGACAACTTAGCACACATCTGGGTCTGTAAAGAATAGAAAAGACTTTTAATATCAATTTGTCCCATATCACTACCCCCCTGTTTACCAAATAATCTTCTCCCAGTACTCTTCATTTCTACTCTCTTTAGCTTTCTTAGCTATATCCTCTTTTTCATATTTATACAAATCATCTGATATTACATTGTTTGTATTAGCAGGATCTTTGATAATTTTATCAACAAAATTATCTTTAAGGTAATCCAAGGTTGATAAGAAGTTTGCAGCTGGCTGATTCTTATTTTTATATCTCAAAGCTTCTATTGTCACTAACTCCAAGTAAATAGAGGGAAAATCTAAATTGTGCAACTTTCTCCATATTTTTAATAGGATGATTTCCTCAAGCCTTCCAGAGTTTTTTACTATCGATATATGCTTGTGTATGTTGGTTTGTGTCCAAGTATTTTTCTTGTTTCTATATAAACTATGGTCATTTGTATTACCAACATGCTTCTTCCCAGGAACCAGGTCAATACTATGCCCACCGTAATTTATTCCTATAGAAACATTTTGTTTTCTACAATTAATACCCTTACTGCTGCTAATATAGCTAAATAGAGAATCATAGATCTCCTTTAAAGTATTATTAGTAGTTGATTTTAGCGAAACAAATAAATCTAAATCCGAACTAATATTTATAGCAGTTCCTTTTGCTCTTGATCCAGATATTTGAATATCATTAAGGCAATCACCTGCCCATTCTTTTATCATATTTATTAAAGGATTGACTACAAAACACTGTGTCAGAGCATCAACCTCATTAGGTACTTTATATTTAGCAATAATCCTTCTAACATATTCATCAGAAGTCATCATTTCACCCCTATTAATCTTAAAGTTCAACTTTATTCGTACATTCAATATGTAACGATTAAATTTATCAATCCATCTAAGTAATCTCTTGTCAGCTTAGGATAAATTTTTATCAAATAGATGATTCAGATTTTTATACCAATTCTTATTATGGACTATACGAGTCTCATGTAAATCATTATTTAGTATTTCAGCTTTTGTTAGCTGTGAAATGCTTTCCCAATCATTTCTTAAAACATAAGTAGCATTATTCACTTTTACACTCTCCAAAATGTACATGTTCAAATCTTCAAAACCGTGAACAATATAACCACCAAAGCCTCCTGTGCCAATAGCAGTAAAATCAGGTGAATACTCATTAATGGTTTCTATTCTCTTTTCAATAACAGCTCTATTTGTACCTATTGCTCTCTTAAAATAAGGTTCCAATCTTTCCTTTTGTTTCTCCCATGGGAATTTCCCCTTGGGTAATAGCTCCCAATTGAGTCTTATAACTTTTGGTGGTAGTATTGGATTATTAGTAGAGTCAAAAATTTCACATTCCCCGAATATTTCTAGAATAACATTGACAGCCGAAATAATTTCATTTCTTTTTGTTTCATCCATAACAAATACAGGAGATACAAGATTTTTAGACTTTCCATTGCTAACAATTGTAAATTCAATACCAGTTGGAGGTATGACCTGTCTCTGAAATCTTTCATATGAAATCGATGTAGATTCAGTTACTTCTCTTGTTTCTCCTCTACCTGCCCACTGTTTATATGTCCATTCAATCATTCTTGAATGCTGCTCCTTGGGTTTATCTCTTAATAATATATAATCCCCCTCGGCATTTCTCCTCGTAGCTGGTCCAATTATGTCGGGTAGAATTGTTTCTCCTATTTTCAATTCGTTTGTGAAACCAATCTCCTTCATTTCTTTAATTCTTTTTTCTACATCCACTACTCCGACTCTAAAACGTGAACCTGTTTCTAATACTTTTAACTTAGATAAGTTTCTTATCCTTTTTTGTTTAATAATCATCTTATACACCCTTTCATTTTATTGTGAATTGTTTAATTCAACATTTCCTCAAACTCACCATTTGATAATACGAATTCGCAAGCCAAGTAATTATTGATTTCTTCACCTACAATATGATAAGATGATTATGAATTAAGATAGGCTATGCTTATCAGTCCCCATAGTTGCTACCAACATCTATGGGGCTTTTTTCGTATTATAAATTTTGGTAATGCTATAACATTCGTTACTATAACTCTCTTACAACTTCATCATCCAATATTTTTTTTCGTTGCTTCCAATCTGGCATCAAAGATGTCATAAAATCATAGAAATTTGAATCATGGTTCCTATACTTGAAATGAATTAATTCATGAAGAACAACATAATCAATACATAGCTTAGGTGCTTTTATCAATTCACTATTAAGTAGTATAAGTTGTTTTTCAGGGATACATGAACCCCATCTAGCTTTCATTTTCCTTATTTGGATTACTGGTTTGTCAATACCGTACTTTTCTAAATATTGATACATTCTTTGGAGGCTTTCATTGAATTTTTCATGTGCTTTTTCTCTATACCAATTATTAATCAATTTTTCTTTTCTGGTGTAGTTATGCTTATCATTCACAGATAGATAGAGATAGCCTCTATAGTATTTAACACCTTCAATTTTATCGCTTTCTTCGACTTTTAGGCGATATTGCTTACCCAGATACTTAAATGTTTCACCGCTCAAATATTCTTTATCTGCAATATGTTCTGACTGAACATCTTTGAAGTAACCTACATTTGTTATAATCCAATGAGCCTTAGATTTTACAAAACTAAGGATATATTCAATAGGAACTTTATCGCTGGCTGAAACAATAATACTCATATCTGGCCTGACACTCAAATTTATATTTTTTACATTTTTCCGTTGCAAATCAAATTCTATAATTTTTCCTCTATAGGTGATTTTGTGTTTTTCCATAGTCACCGCCTAGTACCTTCTTAGGGCCACAGTTTTAATATTTTCAATCATTGTATCTATCTGATCAAAGGTCATTTTAGGAAAATGCTTTTTCTTGACTAGATACAAAAGTTCATCTATCTCCTGAGAAATTTTCTTATGAACATCTGGATTATCGTGCCAATCCACCTTACAATGCCTTTCAATAATCACGTCAACTTCCATTGCAATATCGGCTAAAATACCTTCATAGTTGTAGATAGGGCCATCTTCTGCCACTAACTCTGTAACTCCTGCTTCATAATACCTTTCATCTTCAAGCACTTCTTTAACCACACCATAAAAGGCTTGAGCATGGATATTATGTTTGATTTTCTCTGGGTAAGTTGTACCTGAATACCCCTTTCTAAAATCATTCATAACATTTCGCATTTTTTCTAGGTATTCTAATTCAGAGATTCTTTTCTCCTTATACTGCTCTATGATTTCTTCAATACGTTCGGAGAATTTCTTATAATAAGCTGGATTCTCATCCCACTTTTCACTGATGCGTTTTGTCATTCTTGTACGAATTGCATCTGCTTTAGCTCTTGGCGAACCCAAACGCATCAACTCATCTTCGAACTCTTTTTCATTCAGGATATCCACTGGTGCCGTTATCTGAATGATATCTTCCGCAGCAATATAGGTAT
Organism: Proteiniborus sp. MB09-C3; assembly: GCF_030263895.1. Lineage (NCBI taxonomy): Bacteria > Bacillati > Bacillota > Clostridia > Eubacteriales > Proteiniborus > Proteiniborus sp. MB09-C3. The sequence goes on along the minus strand of NZ_CP127161.1, from coordinate 1,660,991 downwards.
CCATCAGATTTCTCATCTTAGCCTCATACTCTTTATGATCAATGGTGTCAGAATATCTAAGCTTTACAGAAGCTCTAAGTTCTTGATAAAACTTAAACTCACGTTTATAAAGCTTGATATCATCTTCACCTATGGCATTATAGACATGCTCTGACTCAAGAGCTATACCTAAGTATTTTCCGAAGTTACTTAACTGATTATAGAAGTCATTTCGAAGGGCTTCATCACCTAGCAACAGTTCGTACTCTTCCTTATCCTGTTTGTTTTTGATTCCTTTGAATATGGCCACAACATTTGAATAGGATTCTCTTAGTTTTCCTACTATACTAATGACATCAACTAGTGCACCTTCAAGATCTTTTCCATCAAAGTTTTCAAGACCCGCACCTGAATAGGTTCTCATAGCTGAATCCAGTTCTTGAATAAGTCCTCTATAATCTACTATTAACCCAAAATCCTTTCCTTCATAGAGCCTGTTCACACGTGCTATAGCCTGCAACAAAGTATGCTCTTTCATCGGTTTATCAACATAGAGAATAGATGCCCTAGGAGCGTCAAAACCAGTTAAAAGCTTATCGACTACAATCAAAATTTCTAATTCATCACCATCAATAAATTCACTCTTGATGTGGTCTTCATATTTTTGTGGATCACTGTAGGCTTCCATCATCTTATTCCAAAATTTGAGAACACGATCTTTTGGTTCTTCATCAACCTCGTCATACCCTTCCCGTTGATCTGGCGGTGAAATAACAATAGCTGTTTTTAAATCTCCATATTCATCAAAGGACTCTTTGTAACGAATGGCATCAAATTTTGATGCTGTGGCTAGCATTGCTTTTGCAAAGGTATCTTTATAAAATTTTGTATAATGTACGTAGATATCATCTGCAATCAAACGAATACGCTGTTCTGATGAAGCAATTGCTTCAAATTTACTCCACTTCTTTTTAAGTTCTTCTGCTTGCTTCTCAGCCAAATTCCTCGTAATCATTTCAATACGCTTATCAATAGCATTCCGATTTACTGTCTGTTCAACAAGTCTTCCTTCGTAGAGCAGTGGCACAATGGCACCATCTTCAACACCATCTTTAATAGTGTACTTGTGAATCATACGTCCACCGAACTTCTTCATGGTACTCTTATCTTTTTTCATCAAAGGTGTACCTGTAAACCCTAAATAACAGGCATTCGGGAATACTTTCTTCATTTTGATATTTAGTTCTCCATATTGGGTCCTATGAGATTCATCAATTAATACAAATATATTTTTTGACTTTACAGGTTTCTGATGCTTTGAAGCAGTATCAAACTTATGTACCAAAGATGTAATAATATCTGCTCCGTTATTGTTAATCAGCTCTACAAGATGCCTCCCGCTTATGGCTCTTTCGGCTCTCAGTCTCGAATGATTAAAGGTTTGATGTATCTGGCTATCTAGTTCGATTCGGTCTGTAATGACCAACACCTGGGGATGAATATCAGCAAACTGAGATAAAATGTACCTTGAAAGCATCACCATAGTTAGGGACTTACCTGAACCTTGAGTATGCCAAATAACACCTGATTGGCGGTTACCATTCCTATCGGTTTCTACAATGGTTCTAATGATTTCTTTGATAGCGAAATACTGTTGGTATCTTGCTATCTTTTTTATATTTTTATCATACAATGTGAAAAAACGTATAATTTCTATAACTCTTTTTGGATGAAACAGGGAAATAATATTTTTATCCTGCACCGTTGGTATTCTACAAGTAACAGTCTCTGCTAGTGTTTCTTCAAACCACTTATACTCAATAGACTCCTTATCTTCTTTCCATAATGACCAAAACTTTTTAGGTGTTCCAGTAGTGGCATACTGGGTTTCATTCTTGTTTGTAACCATGACAATCTGAACAAATTTGAATAGCTGTGGAATATATTCTTTTCCCTGATTTCTAAGCATTTGGCTAATTCCCTGAGAGATAGAGATACTTGCTTTCTTACATTCAATCACCCCAAATGGAATGCCGTTAATAAAAGTAACAATGTCAGGACGTACAGTACCTTGTCCATCCTCTCGTTCCACCGAAAATTCTTCCACCACATGGAAAACATTGTTCTCAGGATTTTCCCAATCAATATAGTTCAGATTAAAGGACTTCGTACCATCCATTTCAGAAAGACTTTCTGGATAGCTCCGGCCTAAAATTAATGAGTCATAAATCTTCTCATTGGTTTTAATTAAACCATCTGTTAACGCTTCTTCAATATCAAGTATTGCCTGCTGAATATTCTTTTCTGAAAACTTATATGTGCAACCCTTAAAATCAAAGCTATTAATGGCTGTTAATCGTTCGTACAAAATATCTTTAAGAACAACATTATACAGATTCCCTCGCATCTGCTCTGCTTTTTCGGGCGAAATGATGGTATACCCTATTTTATTTAATACCTCCAAAGCAGGGATTTGAGATATGTTCATTTCATCGTATGCTTCCGCTCTACGCACAGTATCACCTCTTTTCATTTTCTTGGGTATTCACTCTTATTATGCCTGTTAATAGAAGTTGCATTAAGCCTTTCTTTTGTTGCTTTAGACTTTCTAGTTCTTTTTCTAATAAATCTATTTCATTATCGGCTGTTTTAAGAACTTCTCCAATTTTTTTCTGCTCCTCTAATGATTTAGGAATACGTAAAACCAGATTTTTCATAGTTGTTTCAGATATTTCCTTTTGTCCTGTACCACCTATCATATGTCCGACCCTTTTATAAAAGTCAACATTTGAAATATAGTAAAATAAAAACATTAAATCACCTTTAATTGTTGTTAAACTACTTATTGCATTTGATGCAATGTAATTTTTCATATTACTTGGTACAATTCCTATTCCACCGTTATGATAATTCTGGCGTCCAATTAATATTTCATTTGGTTCTCTCAAATAATATGGCCTACCATTCTTTGTGTCATTTGGATATTTTTCAGTTGCTTCAATACCTTTTAAATGGAGTTTTACAGTTAGCAACTTATAATTCTGCGGCTCACTAACACGTTCTTTATTTAAAAACTTGAATACCTTGCCAAACTTCACTTCTTCCCATGCATCATTAAATCCAGTAAATCTCACATTTCCAGTAAGTAATTTTTGCATCAGCCCCGCCTTTTGTTTTTTCTTTTCATCGATTAGCTTTTCTTTCAATTCGATAGCTTTGTCCCACGTTGAAAGAATTTCAATAATTCTATTTTGCTCAAATATTGGAGGGAAGCTAAAACTATACTCCAAAAGCACACTATAATGAAGTCTCCTTTTTTCAATTAATGATCCTTCTGCATAATTGTTATAAAAGTGTAACATTCTAAATGACTGTAAAAAATATTCGATAAATCTGGGATTATAACCGTTTTTTATATAGAACGTATTATAATATGCTGAAACAGATACTGGATATCTTAACTTATGCAATGCTACAGCACCAAATCTAATATTCATTGGATTATAAACAAAATCATTTTCATATACTACTTTATAATTATCACCATCTTTAGTTACCAAATACTGTCTTTCGTATCTGTCAGTTTTTTCTACAACCCCTTTTTCAATTGTTAAACTAAATAATGGGTAAGTATCTTGATCCGTTGTATACTCTTTTCTTTCTTCCAAAATATCTTTCATCTTAGTTTTTTCCCAATCAGATGGTATAATCCAGAAATCATCTTTTATAAAACCTTTAGGAGTATCTCCACGTAATATCATTTGATAGTTTGTTAAATAATCTCTCACGCTATTTCCCCCTTAAAAACCAAGTTCGTGAAGATACTTAGCTAACTGTGCTTCCACTTCAGCTAATTCTTCCTTGATGTCTGCTATGCTCTTGGCAACCTTTTCTATATCCACTAATTCTTCTTCTTCAAAAGTATCAACATACCTTGGTATGTTAAGGTTATAATCGTTCTCTTTTACTTCATCTATTGATGCTACATATGCAAACTTTTCAATATTTTCATATTTTTCGTAAGCGTCAATAATACGCTGAATATCTTCTTCGCGTAGTTTGTTCTGATTTTTACCTTTATCATAGTACTCATCACCAGATGCATCTATAAATAAAATATCTTTTCTATCCCTGTTCTGCTTAAACACTAAGATACATGCAGGAATACCAGTACCGTAGAATAGATTTGCAGGAAGTCCAATCACAGCATCTAAAAGATTCATATCGATAATTTTCTTCCTAATCTTTCCTTCACTAGCTCCTCTAAATAATACACCATGTGGCAATACGACACCCATCCTTCCACCTTCCGCTAATGAATGAAGCATATGAAGAACGAACGCATAATCTCCTTTTGATTTTGGTGGTACTCCCCAAGAAAAGCGATTATATGGATCTAGTGATGCTTCCATATTGAAATTCTTATCATTACCCTCCCCTGCAAAGCCTGACGCCCATTTATCAAGGGAGAAGGGAGGATTTGCTACAACAACTTGAAATTTCATCAACTTATCGTTTTCTAAATGCTTCGGATTAGCTAATGTATCACCCCATTCGATTTTCGCATCATCAATATTATGCAAGAACATATTCATACGACAAAGTGAATGCGTTTGACCGTTTCTTTCTTGTCCATAGATTTGAGCTTTCCCATTAGGAACTTTATTAAATGCTTTAATCAATAATGATCCAGAGCCACAAGTAGGGTCATAGATTCTATCATTTTCTTGAGGCTTTACTAATCTTGCTAAAAGCTCTGAAACCTCAGCCGGGGTAAAGAACTCTCCACCCTTTTTTCCAGCATCTGAAGCAAAATGTCCTATCAAATATTCATAGGCGTTTCCTATAATATCATCACCTTTGAGCCTTGATGGTCTAAGGTCAAGGTCTTTAAAGTCCTCAAGTAAATTTTTCAGCATTGTATTTCGCTCTTTTGTACTACCAAGAACAGCTTCTGAATTAAAGTCTATATTTTTAAACACACCTCTTAACTTTGTCTTGTTCTCTTCTTCCACTTGCTCTAAGGCTATATTAATGATTTCACCAATGTTTGGCTGGTTTCTTTTATCATAAATATAATCAAATGTAGATCTTTCATTCAAAACAAATCTCTCATAACGCATTTGTCTTTCAACCATTTCTACATCATTATTATACTTTTCCATCATTTCTTGCCTACGTTCTTTATATATATCACTAACGTACTTTATAAAGAGCATAACTAAAATGTAGTCCTTATAGATAGCTGAATCTATTTTACCTCTAAATGTATCACACGCTCTCCATAGTGTTCCATTTATTTCTTCCTGAGTTAGCACTTTAATCTCCATGATTTAAACCTCCAGTAATCATATTATCAAATATGATTTGATTTCTTTTATTGTTTTCTTTAATTAATAATTGAAGTAATCTTTTTTCTCTCATCAGCAATTCATTAAGAGTCACAGCTTGTTCCTGTATACTCATATCCGGTATCATAATCTCAAATTCCTTGAAAGCAGATGTTTTAAGTATTTGAATTGCTGAACCTCTTGCTTCTTTAATATATTGCTTCTTCATTTTATTGCTATTGAGATACAAGCTTAAATAAGATGGTAAAATATCATTACAATTAACTCTTATTGCTACGAAAAGAGATGGTATCAATATCCCTTCACTTTCTTCATCTATTGTAATTGATGTAAAAGGCATACTGAGTCGAACAACAATATCACCTTTTGAAGTAATATATTTACTTTCAATTTCTTCACTTGCTTTAAAGGAATCAATTTCTTCTTTCACTAGAAAACCGTCTTCATCAAAGCTCTTTAAAGTAAGAATACGATATTGAATTGCATCCACATCACCTGGTCGAGCTTCTTTTCTTTTAATTACTTGACCTGTTGTAATACTCGATATATCTCCTAGTTTTACAATTTTAATAAACCACACCTCCTATGCTGTTATTTTTTAATTAGTACAATTATATTTTATATAAACATCCATCTCTTGTCAACACCTTTTTTGTACTATCTTAAAAATAACACTGTGTTTTCTAAAATGTTTTTACGTGTGATGACTTTTATTTTCAAAATACATATTCTTAGTCTTCTAATATTTCATAATAAAACTTATTTTATTTCATTCGCTTACTATTACATCCATCCTGTCTCCTCAACCCTACTAATTTATCTATTCTGTCCACTCAACCCTTCCTAATTTTAGACTCATTTTTACCACAAAAATATACCCTCGATATGTTTCCACGTACACATATCGAGGGCTTAGGTCGAGTAGACAGATTTAATATCATTTTATGAACCCCAGTATTTTCAATGCTTCCAGAGCTTTATTTCTTAGACATCAAGCAAATGGTCTCCACATGCCTTGAGAGTACAATAATGATGTCGTAAGCATCTGGCACCCCCTTGGCGGAAAGGTATATTTCTCGAATACGTATAACTACAATCCGATTTTTTTGAAAACCCGACGCCACTCTTTTAGGATTAAAAGAACATCAAATTTATTCGGCATACCATAGTGCTGCTACAACTTTACCAGTTAGTAAAAATTGTGCACAATAAAACTTTCAAACTTGCTGTGGTTTGAGAGCTTTACTCAGAACAATTATTCAATTGAAATGATAAAAAGTTTTTCCATGATTTTGAAGGTTGCCTGAACCATGAGATCAGGCAACCTTTTTTATATTAAGTGTTGTCGATATTGTCATTTGTTTTTCTAAACTCTAACTCTTCGAATTCGTCTAATGCTTTTTTAGATAAATCTAAATAGTCATCAATTATCTTAAGCATGTTATCTAATTCGGCTTTTGCTTCTTGACATAAATCTTGAAATTCTTCATAAACACTATCCATTGCCTTTTGAACATAACCCTCTAAATATTCATCATATGCTTCTGCGCTATACTCATCTTGAATTATCTGATTAGCCCTTTCTGACGAATCAAAACAAGCTAATTCATATACTCCTTCATTACCAGATACATCCTCAAATTGATTCTCAAAAGATTCCAGATTTTCATAGTATTCATTTAATTCATCTAGGATACTATCATCAGTTAATTGGTCAGCTACATCATAAATGGTGTTAAAGAGTCTTGAGCATTTATCTAACTCTACAATAATATTATCAATTGTTATTTGGCTTAATCTTTCTTCTGTGTCATTAAAGAAATACCCTTTTCCGTCTAAATCGTCGTAATAAGAGTAAACCTGATCAAATAATTCTACTTTAAGAGCGAATAAATTTGATAAATGCATTTTAACTTCCAGTAGCAACGGAAGGTAATCATATTCAAAATATGGTGTTGATGCCTTCTCTAGTTCTTTCGTTATCTCTTCTTTCAAGAATGTAATATAATCTGGGTCTCGACTAATAATTCCAAATTCACTGTTATTCTTGCTTTCCTCAGAATAATTTGCAGAACCTACATATACCACATTATTTGTCATTACTATTTTACCATGATTGTCAAAGTTAAAGAAAACACTAACTTTCTCTCCAATGCTATCTGGTTTCAGCTTAGTTAAATAAATATCTATTTTCTTTCTTGCAGCATTTCTATAAGTATCTTTATAATATATATCCCAACGCGAAGGAATATTTGTAAATATACTTATCTTTGTTTCTGAAGGTGCATCAGCCAGTTTTTTAATGAGAAGTAACTGTTTTTCAGAAATATTGTAAGTAACAATAAGAATTTCTTCAGCGTTTTTAAAATCATCCAAAACTTCCTGATACCCTAACTCATTCTTAGAATAGATGAACTTCGCATCGGATAACATATATTCCTTTTTCAATTACACCCCTCCAATTTACTACCATTTCCCGCTATTGCTTCAACATGGACTGGTCACACCAACTCACCCATCAACGCTAATAGTGATCCTCTATGTTGTACCATCTCAATGCTATTAACATTCTGAATTAATGCTATGTGAAGGCTTTCAGCTCTGTCAATTAATGAATTAATTATCCGGATACAATCTTTCTGTTCTGTATTAAGCAATTTCATTTTACTCATAATCATGCTAGGTGTTGATTCATCTAGCGTAAAAAACAGCTTTCCTAGCAGACCTACCCAAACATCAGAAATCTGGATTAATCGTTCTGTCTTGGAATCAATGAATTGATAATTATTTAGTTTCCCACCATTCATAGTGAACGGCATAAACTCTAATGCCGATTCAGCCTCTGCTTCTTCATCAAAATAATGCATAGCATCTTTATATAATGCGCATCGACCAGTTCTTAAACTTGAGTATTCCTCAACAAGTAAACCTGGCTTATTATCTTCAATGAAAAACAGTTCCCCTCTTCTGCCATTAGTTTTCAGCAACTGCCTGAAATTTTCCAAATAGAAATCGTCTACATCGTAGTTCTGAATGAAATCACTAAGTTCAAAGCAAAAATCTTTAATTTCATCTTTCGCTAAGCTTGGATAATCGTACCTGTGAAATATAGTTAGAATTTCATCTAGATGAGCTACGACAAATCTATGCCAGCTTGCCTTCAAACTATGTACCCACTCTGGTCCAAAGTCGAACTGTGGCTGGGTAACAAATAGTGAGTCTACCATGTCTACTATGGAATAATAAATATTATTTATAGTCGCGTAATGGACATAGAGTCCACTGTTTTCTAGCCATGTAAGAAATTGATGAATTGGCTTCTTTCCTATTGCTGCCCAGAAATCAGATCCCCTACCAGCTAAAGTCTTAAACTTGATTTCCGCCACATTAATTTTTAACTCGTCATATAATAAGTCTAAATCACACGGAGGATCATCACCCTTGTATAAAACTCCTCCAAGTACGAAGTCATTATCAATGCCTTCTTCAGCATTAACTCCATTCTCAGTTAATCTAAATTTTCGAACGTTACCAGTTTCATCATAATAGAAGCAATACTTTCCATTTAGAAGTGGTATGCCTGATAACAAGTTAATCATGTTCCTATATTCGTCTACATCCATAAGAATTCCCCCTACTTATTGTTCCCTTATAATCAAATACCGTGTTTTGAAAACCAACATTTGTCGATTATGGCATTGAATCTTTCCAACATAATACTTTACAGTCTAGTTTAAATCATAAATTCTAATTGTACTTGAATCCAATATGGCAAAGACGAAAAATTTTTCTTTATCACGTTCTTAATTATTGATTCAATGTCATCTTCTGCTTTCACATTTGGAGTATATTTATTCAGTAGCTTTTCCGCCAGATATATTGAAGTTTCTCTAGGTACTCCCATTTCTATCATCCTTCTCGTAAACGCCTTATAAGCACCAGCTTGCATGCACAAAAGGAAAATACTTTCATTCCCGAATATATCAAATATAGGTTTTAACAAGAGGGGGATGTTGAACGAAACAACTTTTTGCAATGTATCAATCATATTATCTATATTTTCAGTTGCATTCTCTCCAGAATATCTCTCACCTGATAAAATTTCTGATAAAGGTTTCTCACATGACCAATCCATACATGTGCTACATAATATCGATCTACCTATCCCTTCTCTATACACCTCTGGTACATATCTGTTATACATGTGAGTTGTCGAATGGTTATCACGAAGAAATTTTAGCATTTCGTTTAGTCGAGTTTTAGCTCCTCTTTCAACAGGTGTAATTGGCAACTTTTTTGATTTAAACTCTGTGTAGATATTATCAAGCACAATTGGATCCCAATACCTGTTCTTTAAACATATTTCTTTAGGGACACTTATACTGCTCATTTTATTAATGATTGCAGCAACTTGTTCCTTTGTAAGACTTATCCCTACTTCATTCATTCTAGTTATTGCATTTTTACCATAACGAAGTACAGTTTGTCTAATATAAGAAACTAAATAACCATATTTATTCATGCCGGCATTTACACTTTCGTTCTTACTCAGAACTTCATTCACTTCATTTTTATATTCTTCATATTTATCCCCATATCCAACAGGCAATTCAACACTTGTATCCTCAAACAAATCAAACTGATTGTATTCATCTAAACCTTCAAAGCCACTTTCATCTAATACATAAGTACGTCCAATGAAGTCTTTTAATAATCTTCCAGCTCGTCCTCGTAAATTAGCCATTTCATATGAAGATAATTCCGTAGATCCAGCTTTCTTTCTTGTATATAAATGCGGATTTCTAATTATTACATTTTGTGCAGGCATATTAACGCCTTGCATCAGCGTAGTTGTACATACAACATTTTGTATTAGCTTGTCCGAAATAGCCTTTTCTATCGTTCTCCTTACATGCATAGGAAGTTTCCCATGATGATATGCAATTCCCTTTTCAAGAGTTATGCACATTGCGTAATTCTCATTTATACTATCTCTATAATATTCTATGAGATCATTTAAATCCTTTGATTTATCACTCGACTTATCTGAAAGAAAACATGCAATTTCTTTTGCTTTCTTTGATGTCGGTGCAAAAATAATGTTTTGATCTTGTAAACCAATTTTTTGGATAAAAGCAAATAGGTAGTCCATGTACTCACTTGAATATTGTTTATTACCATATCCAGCGATTTGACTTGGATTATTTATAAGTCGCGAGTAGGAAGTATCTTTAATAGCGCAATACTGTTTAAAATAGAAGCGTTCATCGACCTTCTTTATACTATATGTTAAATTTAAAACAGGGCTTATTGTCGTTGTTATATCATGAGCCTTTTTCCCAAATAATCTATGCCCTAATGTATCAATTTCCTCTATTCTCGGTCCAGAAATTATTATTTGTTCAACATTTTTCTTGTTTCGAAATTCGATCAATGTATCATACAGTATTTTAGAACGCAAATCGGAATCCACTTGTATTCTTTCTATATTTTGTATTTCATCAGCCACCAATATCATTTTTTTTGAAAATGCGGTTTTTTCATTAGAAAAAGCCGCCAATGCTTTCTCTTGAGTAAGTACATATATGGTCTTGTAATCATTACTTACATTTGGATTGAAACTATTCACAATTTTGTAGTTTTTTACGCCCAATTTTTTTAACATCTTGTTATAATCTTCTGTTACTTGGTTAAGTAAACTAAGGGTCGGAATAATATAGACTACATCAATATTTTCTGAGATAATTTTTGAAATAGTGTTTAACAGAATTACAAATGATTTACCTGCAGAGGTTGGCGCTGAGATTCCAATCAACTTTTCCTCATTTAATCCCTTCCAAATCTCTATTTGAAAGTCAGTAAGTAAAAAAACATGTTCCATTATAGTAATTTCATTTTTTTGATGTTGCAGTGTTAATGTCAACATATCAATTATACTATTTGGTCTGAAAAATTTGCCTTCACTAATATCAAATTCATCATCAATAATAATTGCAGATGTTGGATACCCTATACGAGTTAGTATCTTAAGAACAAAATTTCGTATATCATACTCATTTCGATCAACATGTTCCCACATTAAGGCAATTACCGTTATAACATAATTGGAAGGGTAATCATTTTTAACAGTCGTTAAATAATCTAAACACCTTATAGTATCCAGAATTAGCTTATAACTTCCTTTTATGACTCTTTTTTCATTAATAAATCCAGCTTTATTAGCCACATGATAGTATTCTATTTCAAGCCATTTATCTAAAACCGATTGTATCAACTCATCCATCTTTATCTCTCCCAAAGTTTACAAGTAATCTTGGAGTATTCTTGCTAACTGCTCCAGCTCCCAAACAGGAAATACTATATACGTTATTCGACTCAAGATTGGATTTGACTTCACATCAATTTTATCGTTATCAAATTTCTTGAATCTCTCTTTAATAATTGTTTCTATTTGCTCGTGTATCATATCTTGCGAGGTTATATTAATTTTCTTAGTCTCATTATATGTTATGATGCTAACCAAATGAATTTCTACATTTTCCATTGTTCCTTCTAAATATGACTCTGCAACCTCATTCATTTCACTATCTAGAAAGTCCTCATGAATATATAAATTCAATTCTTCTCTATGTTTTTGATAAGTATCCAATATGCTATCTAATGCCACCTGGAATGCCTCATTAAATTTATAATCACTTGTATATGTTTTTGCTTCACCTAAGATAATAATGTTTTTGTCGTTATCAATTTTATAATGAATTGCATCAGCACCAAATCTTTCGTGTTTTGACGATGTAGTAATCTTCATTTTTCTTAAGAGAGGAACAGCTTCAAAATGCTTCTGGATGAAGTTAAATAACAACAGTTCTCCAAATTGGCCTTGTATTAACAAGTCCTTTTCAGTTCCTTTACGGAACTTTTGATGCGCTTTTCTTATTATCTCTGAGTTAGCAGATGCAGTTGATTTCCCTTTATCCACAAATACCTTTACTAGTTGTTCATATTTTTCCGAAGAATATACCCAGTCGACTATTGTATCCACCAGATCATTAATAAACTCTTTTCGCATCTCTGATATATCGAGATATTTAATACACGTCCCAATGTGTTCATTTTGCTCAGGTATTATGTCAAATTTTTGCCTGATGATATGCATTTTATTAAACAAAGAGTCATTATTAGTGAGTCTTCTTACTATTTCTTCTTTTAACATGGCACAATTCTCCTTATATAATCATTTTTTTGCATATCTCTGTTGCCCTGACGATGTTTTTTCAATCGGAACAACACATAGATTATCTGATTTAATATAATTGAGAAATAAGGTGCCAAGTAGCAATCGATCACTCCGAGAAATCCGATTCCATTCGTAACCCTTGAACAGATCACGTAAAAGGAATACTTCTCCATGTAATAGATTTGATAACTCACCTTTTGCTTTATCTAATAATTCATTCACAGTTGGCATTATCTTACCTCCCACAAGAATAACAATATCAACAACGTTGTTATATCAATTGTACCCCTGTGAGAAGATTTTCGCAAGTAGAAATGACCAAATACTAGGAATTATTTAATCCTACAACATTCTAAACTCAGCTTGCATAACAGATGCTTCTTCAGCATCCCAAAGTGCTTGCATCTTTTCTCTGGTCACCACTGTGAATTCTTTCGGATCCACTTCACCCATTTGTATAGGGTCTAGATAAAAAATAATATTTCGGCAAAACTCTTGGTTTGGACAATTCATAATAAATCCACCATAGATGGATTCCACAATCAATCTATCACACATATCAGTCAAAACAACTTTATCTGCAGTATAAGCATGCTTACCAATAAAGTTTGCGATGTTTTCTGGAGTCATATTAAACATATAGTCCGTATGCTTCCCACCATTTCCTTTTTCATAAACATAGGCATATCCGAGTTTCTCATCCATCATTTCATACAATTCTTCTCTATTCATTTTTATGTACCCCTTTCATATAAGCTGCTACTACGGTAGCTATCACGTTTACATGTTTATTTAAATGTTAATCTGCCAACAATAAAACCCTCAGCATTTTCTGAGGATTTTAGTCTTACCAGATTCTTGTTATTATTAGAGCAGTAACTCCTTTATGTATCCTAGCTACTGCCCCTGTTATTTTTAATCATAATAATCTACCATCTGCTCCATCACTATGCCTGATTCAAACTGTATCTCCAGTCTCTCTCCCTTATTCACTTTGATGGTGTTTATTAATCTTCTGACTAAGTCTTCATCAAACTCTCTTACCTGTGGTCTTACAGTCTTTAGGGTAGTGTCCATTTCCGTTAGTTTCTGTTTATAGTTCTCAGCCTGTTTCTTCTCCCTTACAAGCTTTAATTTCGCCTGTTTAAGCTCGTTTATCTTCTCTGATATTCTTTTGTACTCATTATCAAAATCTTCTGCTACAGCTCCTTGTTTTGCGTTTTCTTCGATTAAGGCTAGCATCTCCTTTTGCAGGGATTCAATCTGTTCGTCATATTCTGTAGGGATATCTTTGGTTGAGTATCCGCCGATGACTCTGATGACATTTTCTCTGAAAGCTCCTATAAAATCTCCATTGTTTTCTACTACATTATTAATAGCTGTCATAATGGCATTATGTAGTGGTTCTTCTTTTAAGGTAGGCGAGTGCTTGCAAGATGCCTTTGCCCCATTCTTTAGCCTGTTCTCACATCGCCATACTGCGCTTTTTTGTCCATATTTTGACCATGTCTGCCTACGGTATGGATGTCCACATTCGGCACATACTAAAATTTCTGTTAATGCATATTTGGAGCTGAATTTGCTCTTTTCTTTTTTTAGCTTATTTGCCTTTCTTGTAACTGCCGCTTTATTCAAGCTGGCTCTTCTAGCCTTTTCTTCCTGTACCTTATAAAATAATTCCTTTGGTATGATAGCCTCGTGATTATCTTCTATATAATACTGAGGTACGATTCCGTTATTCTTCACTCGTTTCTTTGTTAGGAAGTCTACGGTGTAGGTTTTCTGCATTAGGGCATCTCCCATATACTTTTCATTGACTAACATTTTTTCTATTACACCAGGATGCCATGTTTCCTTTCCTGTGACAGTTTTGATTTTATCTGCCTCCAGAGCTTTTATAATCTCCCCTATACTACTTCCTTCTAAATACATTCTGAAAATTCGTCTCACTATTTCTGCTTGTTCAGGTACTATGACTAGTTCACCATTTTCATCTTTGGTATATCCCATAAACTTCTTATGATTGATGCTGACAATTCCATTTTCATATCTTCTTGTTAAACCCCATTTTGTATTTTCACTTAGGTTTCTGCTTTCTTCTTGTGCTTGACTGCTTAAGATGGTAATCAGTAATTCTCCTGTACTTTCTAGGGTATTCACACCTTCTTTTTCAAAAAATATGGCTATATTCTTTTCTTTAAGTTTTCTGATGGTCTGGAGCGAGTCTACTGTATTTCTTGCAAATCTGCTGACTGATTTTGTTATGACCATGTCTATTTTCCCAGCCATACAGTCATCAATCATAGCATTAAAATCATCACGCTTTTTTGTATTAGTGGCTGACTTTCCATCATCTGCATAAATCCCTGCACTCTTCCAATTTGGGTTGCTTTTAATTTTCTCTGTGTAGTAGGATATCTGAGCCTCATAACTGCCCTCCTGTTGTTCTAAGGTGGTACTAACTCTACAGTAAGCTGCTACTCTTAGGGTTTTTAGCTCCACCCTTACATTCTTGTCATATATTGTCTGTGCTGGTATAAATGCTACATTCTTTTTTGCTACTGCTACTGCCATTTCATTCATCCTCTCTTATTTTCTCATGATCCTCCTCCATAGTTATGCCATTGATAAATTCTACTAGGATTCTTCCATCTTTATAAATAACTATCTGATTTATTATGTTTATAGATATATCTTCATCAAACTCTGTTAGCTGTTCTTTCTCAGCCAGTAATTTTTTTATTTTTTCAGTGTTATAATCATAATCATCTATTTTAGCGATGCTATAATATGCCTTTGCCCTTTTAAAGATTAGCTCTGATAATTCCTTTGATGAGAAATGCTCTTCGTACTCTAGCTCTTTGATTCGTTCTTCCAGCCTTCTAATTTCTAAGGTGATCCTTGGAGGTTCTTTTTTCCTACCTTTATCTAGCATCCACTTTCTTGATAAGATTTTATTGATTGCTGACAAAAATGTATCTTCTATATCTTTTTCAGTTAAAAATAAATTTCTACAGTGTACTCTATTTTGGTAGATGTACCTCTTACACTTCCAGTTGCTCTTCTCAGATGGTCTGCCAGCATGTTCAATGTATTTGCGGTAAACATCACCACATTCTCCACACACTAATTTATTGCTATATAAACTTTGATTTTTCATGCTATTAGGTTGCAGGGTTCTTCCTAGTTCTTGCTCTTTTTTCTTTCTTCTTTTCTGTACAGATTCAAAGGTTTCCTTATCTATCATCTGAGGATAAAAGTCATCCCCTACGTACTTAATATTTTGAAGTATCTTTCCTACGGAGCCATGATTCCAATTAGGTTTGTTATTAGCATTTAAAAATCCTGCGTTTGTAAGTTCTTTTGCTATGGCATGTAAGGATGATCCTTTATGGTACTCCTCAAATATCTTTTTAATCACATCTACCTTTTCTTCATCAATTATTACTTTTCCATCTACTATCTTATAGCCAAGTGGCATATGCCTTTGCATCATCCACCTCACCTCACTTTCCATAATACTCTGTCAGCTCCAGATTATTAATTAGCTTGAAGGTAATCTCATAATTTTCACCGATAATAATATTTTCCACTGTATGGAGAAATAGGTTTTCGTCATACTCTTCTATAATCTCTGGGTTATACCTTATGATTTCTAGTAGCCTTGCTGTTCCTATGATTTCTTTTTCATAACCGTTATTATCAAGGCATTGATTCCTCATTTTCTTAATAGCTTCAAGTTCTACAGTCAGAGCATTTTGTCTTTCTATAAAAATAGCAGAGTCAATATACCCTTTCGATACGACTCTACTAAGGATATGACTCTGCTCTGTTAATTCCATAATTCTATTATTTAGTTTTTTAATTTCTTCTTCCTGCTCATGATCCGTTCTTAAATTCTTCAAGGATTCAAGTAGTGGATAAAGGATATCTGTATAATTACTTATAAGTTTATTCCACATGGTTAGGAAGGTTTCTTTTATAATATCCTCCCTTACAGCTTTCATGCTGCATTTACTTATATTCCTTATATGCTGGACACAGCACCACTGAATTTTTTCATACGGTTTACCGATATAAATCTTTTGTCTCCTAAAGGTGCTACCACATTCCTTGCAGATGATTTTGCTGCTAAATTCATATCTGTTTTGGTATTTTCCACTATCATCTACTCCCATTTGATTTCTTCGATATTCATAAATTTCTCGGACCATCTGCCCTTCTTTTCTTGTAATAATGGGTTCGTGATTGTTTTCAATAAAATACTGAGGCAGTTCCCCTTTATTTGATTTTCTTTCAAAGGGAAGTACCTCAGTTGTATATGTCTTTTGTAATAATAAGTCTCCCTCGTAGATGGAATTTTGTAAGATTTCTTTTACTACACTGTCCTGCCATTCTTCTGCTGAGCGTATGGTTGGGACATTATCGTCATTTAAATACCTTGCTATTATATACGAGCCTTTGCCATTTAGATATTCATGAAAAATTCTACGGACAATCTTTGCTTCATCTTCTTTTATTATGAGATTTCCATCTTCATCCTTGGTATATCCATAAGCAGGATCACTAAGCTTAAATGTTCCATCTTGAAATCTCTTTTTAACTGCCCATTTGTTATTAGTGGAGATGCTTTCTGCCTCTCCTTGTGCAAGGGAGCTTAGTATGGTAATCATCTGCTCACTTTTTTCTGATAGGGTATTAATATGTTCTTTCTCAAAATATACCCCGATACCAAGTGCTTTTAGCTTTCTGATAGCCTCAATACTGTCTACTGTATTTCTAGCAAACCTTGTGACGGATTTTGTAATGATCATATCAATTTTGCCGTCTTCACAGTCTTTTATCATCCGTAGAAATTCATCACGTTTTTTTACTTGCGTACCACTTTTGGCTTCATCAGCGTAGATTCCTGTGTATTCCCAGTCATCTCTTTTTCCGATAAAAGTCTTGTAATATTCTACTTGTGCAGAAAAGGAATTCTGTTGTTCTCTTGAATCAGTACTTACTCTGCAGTAGGCACAAACTCGTTTTTTAGGTTGTAATTCTAAAATAACCTTTTGCTTTACAGGTTCTATTTTTCTTACTTTCTTTGCCATGGTTTTTCCTCCTTTCCTTTAGAACTTTAGTTCCTGTTAGCAACACACATTATCACAAGAATTCAAATATAGCTAGTGTTATTACACATATACTTTTGCAAGTTGTGGAGAAAAGGTCTGACGGTTTAATTCATCAATTTTTGCATATTCTTCATCCGTTATAATTCCTCTAGAAAGTAAGATTTTCAGTAGTTTTAAAGCCATTTTATATTCTACTTCTTTCGCTGTTTGCTCTTTTGTCATCACCATTCCTCCATTCATGTAAATTTTATTATTGTTTATGTAAGTATTTTTCATCTGCTTAATATCACAAAAATAGGGACCGCCATTTTAAATAAAAAACTTATAAATAGACTCTTGTCTATTTCAAGCGATCCCCATTGCTTCTAATATTAAGAATTTGTGTTGTACTTAGACACTACCTTCCCCAACACACAAAGCCTTGCAAGCAAGACTTATAGGGCGATTACATAAACTGCAATTGGTTATAACTGCTTTAGCAGTTATTGCATCATAGGACTCTCACCTCCACCGGGATCTCCGCTGGCTGCCCCCATTGCGATGTCTGTGGCTGGGCAGAAGTATCATTATAGGCTGATGAGGTTATTGCGAACAATCTACCATAGATTGTTTCTTGGGACGGATGGGTATCGCTTTTCACCTTATTTTGCCGACTTTAATAAAAACAGAGATTAAAATATCTGTTCTTACAGGTGGTCTTGGCGCATCCTCCATTGTCGCTTTTCCATTTCTGGCTCATCAGCTAACGTATTTATGCAATCGGATATTTAGTTTTCAAAGTACAAGACAGGGAATAAAAAAGATCCCCTCAATGTGTAGGCAACGAGAAGACCTTTTTGACAACCATTTTTGAAAATATTTTATTTTTCTTTTAATATTCTTTTTATTTTGATTAATCTTTTGGATATGGCATTTTGTGAACAGTGCAATTTCCTTGCAATTTCACGCTGCGTATAACCTTCTAAAGCCAATAAAGTTAAAAGCTCTAATTCATCATCACTTAAATCTCTTAGTTTTTTAGAAAGTGCATCATCAGAAATAGTATCTATCCAAGCGTACCTTCCTGAAAGCTCCATTTCATCAAAACTTGTGGATAGTGATGTAAACCTTTGAAACAGATTAGAGCGTGTTTCTGCATTTTGATCATCTATATTTTCTTCTGGTATAGCTTGTACACGATTTTCGTAGTTTCTTCTCATGCGAAACCAGCTCCAATCGAATTCATATAGTTCCTGTATTGCTTTCTCACTCATTCCAACTTTTTGGTATTGCTCACGTAATTTCTCCCATTCTCTATCAAAGATAAATTTTTCTTTGCTATAATTAAAACCCATTTTAATTCCTCCGTTTTCTGATTTTTAAAAATGAATGTAATCATCAGAAAAAGGAGGAGAACGGCATTTAGTATGTAAGCTAGACTTTGGCTGTTCCATGTTTCCCCCTGTTTTTGGGTAAAGAAAAAGCCCGGAACAACATTAATTTGTTATTCCAGGCTTCTTCAGCACCATATATTTGGAGAAATGGGCATAAAAATAACCCCGACATAAATGCCGAGGTTCTTGATTGTTATTTTATTTTAGGCCATTACTTCCCCATAATACAGAGTATAGGCTATTGACAATTCAAAGTCAGTACGTAGATGGTTCGTATCTAGTTCAACTTTAGTTCACACTTAGTACGCATTTTGCTTTTCTTCAAAGAAATATAGTAACTCATTTTCTTCTATAGTACTTGTCCCATTAAATATAGCTTGATATTTGGGAAGAGAATATCCCCAAAGTGCAATTCCAAATAGTTTTATTGCCTCTTTCTTTTTTGTATAGAAACTTGTCCGCTCTATAGAAAGATATTCCAGTATTTCTGTTTCTGTCATTGGATATGCTGTAATATAGCATTTTGACAATATTTCATGATACAGCTTTCCATTTGTATGATAATTATAAATTTTAATCATTGCTGTATCTACAAGATCTATCATCCATTTAGTCTCAAAAATACAGGAAACTTTATCACTAAACTTGTCCTTCTTTTCAGTAGGTGCAAAATCATTTAAATATGTTAAAGCTGTAGCAAGCTCATTGCTATAATATGACTCACATGCTTCCCTTACATAATTAGCTTCTTGAATGGTTCTCCATACTACATCCCTGTATATAGCAAGAACAAGTTTTGATTTATGAAAAACCTGTTCCTCATCAAGGTTCATACCCTCATACATCTTTGAAATATTCTTCATGTTTCTTGTAAGTCTCATCCCATACCTCCGTTGTTTTAGGGGTATTCTATTTACATGTTATATTCCCCACCCCATATTTTTATTGACTATTGACAAAATGTGAAGATTTATGTACTATAGTATGTGTAGTTATTCTTCACATTTATATTATATGAAGATAACCATCATATGTCAATAGTAAAATATGTTTTATGAAATATAACTTCATATTCAAGGAGGATATTATGAGATTTGGAGAAAAACTTAGAGACTTACGGAAAGGGAAAGATATGACCCAGACTGACTTGGCAAAAGAAATCGGTGTTTCACTACGTACAATTATTAGCTACGAAAATAGTAACAGCTATCCAAAGAAACGAGAAGTTTATTCCAAATTAGCTACACTTTTTAATGTCGATATTAATTATCTTTTGACCGAAGATGAAGAATTTATCACAAAGGCAAAAACTAAATATGGCAATCGTGGTGCAAGACAAGCTGAAGACTTAGTTGCTGAAATTGGTGGATTATTTGCAGGTGGTGAATTATCAGAAGCAGATAAGGATGCTGTTATGCGCTCCTTACAACAAGCTTATTGGGATGCCAAAGAGGAAAACAAGAAGTATACTCCTAAAAAATATAGAACAGATGACGATAATAATAATAATTAAGTCCAACTAAATGTACAACTTTTTTACTATAATCACAGGGGAATAGTAGATTGTTTATAGGGGGGTGCTGCTTTGATTGACTCTTTCAAAATATATAAGAAAGCAAATGCTCTTGTCAAACGTATAGGGACAAGGGATACCAGACAGATTGCTAATGAACTAGGTATCAAAATTTATTACGAGAATTACGATGACCTACTTGGCATGTATACCTATCGTTGGAAGCAACGTATAATCTTTATTAATAATAATTTAGATGACCACATGCGCCAGATGGTATTAGCACATGAAATCGGTCATGATATTTTTCATAGAAATTTAGCCAGTAATGGTCTTAAGGAATTTGAGCTTTTCGATATGAAAAATACTACCGAATACGAAGCCAATATCTTTGGTTCTCATCTATTAATTGACAATGATGAGGTGTTAGCTCTAGCTCGAGATGGTTATGATATAGTGCAGATTTCAAGCATGTTAAATTCACATATTAATCTGCTTCTGATAAAGATGCAGGAAATGAATAAAATGGGGTATGATTTTAATGTACCTTATCGTCCTGAAGGTGATTTTTTGAAGAAGATAAAAGTATAAAGCTCCTATCGTTCATTTTTCTAAACAGTGGGAGCTTTTTATTATCCTATTTTCATATTTTTAATTCCCCCGAATTCGAGGGAATTAAACTATTTAAATGATATCAATATGTTAAAGAAAAATTAATCTAACCAGATTTAAAGTATAAAACTAATTAAAGTGGTCTTAACTTCAATGAACCTTATCATCCTAAAAATGATTTTTTTAGAAGATGAAGCATAGATCCTGTTATACTTTAATTTATATTCGGCATTGTAACATCAATAAACAGACAAACTCAAATGTGCATCATAATCTTTTATTTCAATACTATCCTTATTGTACACATACCCTATTTTATCTAACTTTTCACATAAACATTTCTTACCATAGGATGGTGTTGTAGATGTGTTTTTTGCCTCCATTAGAATAACCTGACTTGATTTACGGTTTGGATGGATAATCATTCCGTCAAACTCACATAACTTCTTTCCAGGAGAATCCTGTCGATATACTAAAATACTAGCTGGTATTGTTATGGTTGTATCGTTTTTTTTGTCCATTTCCAAACAATTTACAAGAAAATTCACTTCATGTTGTTCATCCTCTGTTCCCCCACCTGCCTCAAGCAATTTTTTTATTTCTGTTATTCGACTATTTCTTCCCCGTGTACATAGAACACAAATATCTTTATCAATAGTTGGTTCTATTACGATGCTATTCTCTAAAAATAAATAAAAGATAAAAAACTTACTAGCCAAAAGATATCTCACATCGCTTGATTGGTGAACAGATACATTTTTTATTATGTTAATCACTGATTTTAATATACGTAACGCAACGATAGGCTTATTAGTACAGGTTTTCTTTATCGATACAAGAACAGTCCTTTCACCTGAATGTCGATCATAATACCCAATCCTAACATGATTAGTATGCTCCAATTCATCTAATAATTCTTGCGACAATTGCTTATCGATAGCATCAAATGTTAATTTTAAAATGGCTTCATTTGAATAATCTCGGGATTGACGATATTGTATATTTAAAATACTTTCTGTATTACACCATAAATCCATATAGTAATCCATCTTATATAAATCTCTATTGCTTTTTAAAGAAGAAACCATCTTTCTAGAAATTATATAATAACATATTGCACTGGAATTTTCGTTATAGACAGAATCATCAAGTAATTTGCTGATTGAGTTAATCAGATAATGAGCAGGTTGTTGATCATTATAATTTGATAAAAGCTCTCGAAACAGCAATAATATCGCATCATCATTCCATAAGTCAATTGTAAAAGGAGTATTAGCTATTTGTAAATCATATGCTATATACGAAACACTCCTCACGTTGCGAAAAATCTCAAATACATAATGTAGTTTGCTATCAATTGGAATTGTATCTTTATTTATGTACGCATATAAAATTTCTTGTGCCAATAGCACAGATATCTTGTTTTGATTACATCTTTCCAGTACAAGTAAAGAATTTAAAAGATGGAACCTTTGATAATTACGCTCTGTGATAATTTTTTTCACAGTATTCTGGAAACGCTCAGTTTGCGAATTGTTGACCAGTTTTTTATAAAATGCATTGTCTTCATTTGCAAGCATAACAATAGCTCTCGATGCAGTAAATGTATTATAAAAATGTCCAATACTATAAACGAGCGATAGTATCTGTAAAATATCACCTACGGTCAATCTTTCATTTTTAGCTAAACAGTTTATATTTTCACCAAATTCCTTTGCCTTTACAGGATTATTATATGTATACTTCAACGTTGGTTGTAATTCTTTTTTTATTAATTGATGAAAATACAATTGCAGAATAGTGTAATCATATCTTGATTTCTTCAAACTTTTTTGGACCTTAATTACACCAAGTTGGGGAATACTACTAATACGATCAATGATTCCCAAAGAATACAGTTCATTATATAGTTCAGTAGCATAAGCATATAAATCAACCTTAACTTTTAAGTTGCTTTTTCTAGACTTTTGCTTTGGTAAAAGATTATGCTCAATGATTGACATCTTGTAATTCCTTTCTAAAAATCCCTGTCCCAATAATTCATTTTGGAACAGGGATAGTATTTTGTAATTTACTTTTAATACATGACCTTTATTATCTTTCAATATAATTCAAATAGCTAGCTTTGTATATCTATTTAGAAATTAATTACTCGTTCAAATTCCAATCAACATCTTTCACAAGAGTGTTTATAAATGTGATTTCATCGTCAGTGATATCATACTTAGCATATAAAATATCATCATTCCATTTTTTTGTAAAATCTTGCTGTGGAACTAAACCATATACTTTTTGGGTAATATGTTGTGCGCTCTTTAATAGTATAAGCATAAAACGGAAAAATTTTGTTCTCATATATTCAGCAACATTTTTAGCAGTTAATTCATTCTCGAATGGACCTATAACTAAATACGTTTCCGTACAAGCTGTATTGACCCCTGCAACAATTGGTTTAGATAATACAAGATGTGGGTAATCATCCGCCCCAGGACTTGCATATGGTACAAATATCTTTGTATCGTAAATCCACTCTGTGTTTTTGGGAACTTGACTTAAAGAAATATATCCGTTCTCCCCAAATCGATGTAGGTATATATTTTTCTCTTCAGTTTTTGAAAGAGAAAAACCAGTGAAGTTTGTGGCTAAACCAAAAGGTTTTCTTGAACTTACTAACTTATCCATAGTTGGTTCCCCAAAAGTTTGAACCTTCCTTAATATAGTTATTGCTTTATTGTACCTAATAAATGTTTCTGCATCTTTTTCTAATAAAGGTCGCTTTAATTCACTTACCACTGTATTGTTTTGATGATTAAAAATAGTACAATCATCATGCTTATCTTTAGACCATAAAAAATAGCATACACCACCACGGATATTAACATTTGAAAAACAATCAGATGTTTCTGGAAAGTCATGAATAACATTTAGTTGGTCATCATTTAACATCTCTTTTCTAAAAGAGTCTAATCCCTTTCCGCCCGAATACCATCTTGCAGGAATAATCATAGATAGGTGCTTAGGATTAAGTGCCTTTGCCTGTTCTATAAAAAGATTATATATTGGTTTAGCACTATCACCATAACCACCATCACTAATTTGATAAGGTGGATTACCTACTACTGCATCAAATTTCATTTCTTTCACTCCCTCTATCTTCCAATAGCTTGGTTTTTTAACACGATTAATAAATTGTTTAGGCTTATTCTTCATCATATTAATGAGATCGTCAAAATAATGTGAGTTCACAGGAACATCTTTAAATCCGACTAAGGTACGCTTTGTAATAGATTTTGCCATAGGCGTTTTACAAATAACAAACACATTCTGCTGAACTGTTTCATTCCAAAGCTTTCCTTCCTGTTCAACGGTCAGTTCATATTCTGAATAAGATACACACTTTCTACGGAAAATGCTATATGCCACATAGAGCGGATAAAGGCCTGTCTTAGAATTAATTTCAAGTATCTTAGCATCTTTGTTGCCAAGAGTATCTTCTGTTACTTTGCCATGGTCAATATATCTCGGCTCTTCAATTATCGTATTGTGTTCTGCGTCATAGAAGTCATAGCCTCCCAAACAGTCGCTCATATGCATATTTACTACCCTCCACGGGGTTAAGACTGTTTCTTTATCTGGATTCTTAAAACAAGAGAAGATTTGTGCAATTTTTTGTACACGCTCTGTCGGCGGAAGTTCATCTGCGCCTTTTACGGTATTACGGATTTTTCTTCCTGCAGCTACAAATATTTCAGGATCATAATATTTAATAAACCCCTTAAATATTTCCTTGCTTACACCATTTGGCATAAACTCATCCCAAGAAGAATCATCAACTATATCAACAATTTTTTCCATCGTAATATCTTCATCTATAGTTATATCTGCTCCATAAATAAGTAAAGGCATACGGATAGAAATACTGCGAAGAATAGACCGTGCATTTGCAGCCTGTTTATTTTTTTCGGCTATTTCCTTTAACTTTTCTTCTTCTTCTGGAGTACGCTCTCTTTTCGGTTTTTTCTCAATACGTTTGACTTCTTCATATTCTTCATCAGTAAATCCTTGATTATTGATATCTATATCATTAGACTTAGGAGCTGTTTTTGATGCGCCTACAATTCCTTTTAGTTTTTTAAATTTTTCTAAATCAATTTCATTAAGTTTGAGTAACTCATCATTATATAGATTATTATCATCAAATCCGTTTTGAACTGCTCGTTCAGCATAGGCACGTTTCAGTTGTTGTAATAGCCTATTTGTATCATATTTTTTCATAACTGTTCCGTCAACTGCAATAACTGGGCAATAATTTAAGAATTCTCCTATAATGCGCCTGTCAGATTCATCTGTTTTTCCCGCCTTTGTTGATATTGCAACGGACTCAGCAACCATTTTAAGCGTTCTATCTGGTGCAAAATCAAATACATAACAGTTGCGTTTTATTTTTCCATTCTTATTACAAGGTGATTGTACACGAAATATAGTCTGTAGATAATTTGCAGCAGAAGTGGAAAAAGAACCTGAAAGCATAAATACAGCCGTCCACTCTGGCACAGTAACCCCTGTGGTTAACTTGCCACATGATAATGTAATAGTATACCCATCTTCCCCTGCACTATTAATGGCATTACGAACCTTTTTAAGTGCCTCTTCAGATTTTTCTTCCTCATCTCCATCCCCTGCAACATTTACAATGTCAAATGCTCCACTACCAAAAATAGAATGTTTTTTCATCATTTTACTCAAGGCTTTTGCTTCTTTTACGCCCGGAACCATCCATAAAGAATGCTTGAACAAGTTACGATATTCTTCTGTGGCATATGGATACTGACTTTTCTTATCTTCTTTAGTAATAAGATTAAGAAAACTCCAGACATCATCTTCATGGAAAAAGCTTCCTGCTTCTATTCCCGTTGGGAGAGGTTTGCGGTCAGATTTCATATCTCCAGTCCATACACGAAAAAATTCACGGAAATTAAATGCTTTATCTTCTAACTCAACATAAATACTATCTGATATAAGTTTACCAAGGTCATATGTAAAAATCTTAAGTTCAGGTAATTCGTCATAAGGATTTGAATCACCAAAGTGCAAACTATCCCATTCATACTTACGACTCTGCTCCATAACGTAGTCCCAAGTATAAATATTTTCATCATAATCTCCAAGAATATTGAAAGGTGTGCCAGAAAGTGCAAGGAACTTTGTATCACATCCATTCTCTTCTTTGACAATATTCTTTATAACATCATTACCTAGTGCTGTTGTTGTACCTTCATGGGCTTCATCAACTATGACAAAGTCCCAAGTAGTATCAAACACAGCACTGTTCTTATCAAATTTACCACCAACTAAATCAGAACCCCTCAAGTCTTGCATAGATGCAAAGTACACAAAGTTCTTATCTGTTTTTAGCAATTGATCAACCGTATAACCACTGTTCTTTGAACCATAAATATAACCATCCACACCTTGAAATATTTTACCGAAATCCTCGTACCAACCGCTGTCTACAACAGGTCTATGTGTAATAATAATAGTTTTTTTGAATTTTGATTGGCGCACAACTTCAAGGGCACAGAGTGTCTTTCCAAAACGCATCTTAGCATTCCACAACATCCTATTGCTACTTTTAAACTGCTTAAGTGTTTTAGCAATAGCTACGTCTTGCTCTGGTCGAAATACGATAGGTACGAATTGATCCGATATAGCATTAGAAAGATTATATTGTCCTTTTTTTACTGCTTCTATTGCTTTTAGAGCCGTTTTAATATCTATTTTAAACCACTCACGACTTGTAGAATCCCTTAACTGTTTTTTCTTGATTCCAGAGTTCTCAAGCACTCTATGTACATGATAATCCCTAAATGCCTTTAAAACAGGCATATTGCCCTTATCTTTTACAGTGCGAACGGCAAGTTCTGTATGTAAAAGTTCGAAGGACACACCTGCAGTATTGGTATATTCTTTAATGCGAGCTTTTGCAGCTTGATTTAATGCCTTGCAATTTGGAGGAAGATTATCAATAGACTCTTCTGTTTGGATAGTAGTATCACCTATTTTTAACAGTCCCTTATGAGTTTCATCCCTTATTTCAAAGATATATATCAGCTTATATTCGAATGATGATGTAAATAACTTCTCCATTATTTTCCCCCTCCTACTAATGACCTATACTCAATAATAATCCTTGAACGCCAATCCTTAATCTTGCAATATTTATGTTCAATTTCATTGTTAATATCACCATAGTTATCAAACAGAGTTAATTGTTCGAACCAGCACCGCATATCACATAATGGTACTGAAAATGTAATTCCATCCATTTGCCATATATTCCAAGATATAATTGTGGCTATTCTCTTCAATTCTATTAAACTTGGGGAACGCTCAAATTTATATTTCATATTTTCAATGTAAGTATATAAAAGGTTCTCACGTGCTAAAAGCAGATTGTCTCCTTGATATTCATATCCATATACACTTTGAAAGGCTCTTTCAGTCCATTTTTGCCATTCATCTTCATCCTCTAGATTTTCATTTATCACCCGCATCTTGCGATCCAGTAACCCTATACGTGACACTAATTCAATTGTTTCTCCAGTAACGGTATCATATCGACTTACCAAATACGGTGCCTCACCACATGTAATTTCGATTCTTCTTGCATCAACATAATCTTTCCAAGTTCGCCCTTTTTCATCTGTAAAAGGTATTTTATTATTTGTTGGTTTCCAAGATTTGCTTTTTTGTATATTAAATACATCTTTTCTTCCAAACCATTGTTCATCTATAAGGTTATTCTGTTCATTACATACCCATGAAGGGGTAAAAACTTCTGCCTTTTCTCTTGTCCGGATATTTTGCTTTTTATAAGTTTTAGTTATTCTAGGTTGTATAACTTTGTCATTAGAATTTGTAATTAAGAGAGGCTTAATTTCACATTCTGCTTTATACAAATCTCCAAATTTAGAATAATCATTTGATGCCCAGATTATGTTCTGATTTGTAGTTCTATCTTTGAGGAGGATATTAAGCAGTGATTGCCCATATGATACAACATCTTCTTCTATAATATCTACAATAATATTTGACTTCACTCTATCCCTCCTTGGTATAATTTTATAATCAGATAAATACAAATTACTCCTTATCTTCATCTGGAATAAACTCCAGTATATCATCTACACTGCAATTAAGCGTTCTGCATATACTTTCTATAGTTTCCAGTGAAACATATCCGTTTCGCTTAAGTCGAGTAATAATATTAGCGGAAAAACCAGCTTGTCTCTGTAGATCCGCATTTGTGATTTCTTTTTCTATTAACAAGTGGAATAGCTTTTTATAGCTTATAGCCATCTAATAACCCTCCTTGATCTACCAAGAAAATAGCTTTATATAATTTTATCACGCTTGCGTGAATTTTTCAACATAACAACAAATGATTTATAACATTTATTCAAGTATTAAATAAATAAAACCTGTCTTTATGCATTCATATACTTTTATTATTTGAATCTATTATTCTTTTTCTGATGTTAAATATATTCTTAAAGTGAGACCTTCTGGTTGGTTCACTATGAACCTCACCTCAGTCCACAAAAAACACATATTTTCCCCTTGGCGTAAAATATGTGTTTTTTCATGCTCCATAATTAATTAATTTAAAAATTACTCTATGCTTAAAAAATATCTATTAGAGGAATTACTTCCATTCTCCCTATAACGTGATTCTTTCCTAAGCAAGCCACAACGAATTAAATCGGCTATGGCTCTCTTCACTGTACTCCTTGACATTGATGTGTCTTTTGCAATGGTATTAATGGCTGGCCAGCACTCACCCTTTGCATCACATCTATCTTTCAAATACATATATACACACTTAGCACGAGATGGAAGTTCCTCTTTATAAATCCTCCCAAAAAAGCTCAATGAAACACCCCCTATGTCCTGAGTATTGATTTGCGTTTCGAATCTACTTTACCTTCACCAGTTTGCTCATGTGTAGGAGTATGAAGTATGCCTCCTTGTTTGTTTGCAGTGGATTCGGTAGTTCCTTCTTCGTCTATTACATCAGTCATATACTGACTAATAACATTTTCTTCTAAGGTCTGCTTGTCGGCATAGCGTACCTTACGATGGGACTTTTCCTCCATCTCATATGGCTTGTCAAAAGTGATGCCCCAATCCAAAAATAATCGAAGTTTTGTTTGCATTGGATGTACACCTGTTTTCATAATTACAAAGTTTCCTTTAGGCAAGGATTTTAACTCATCTGCCGTAAGTAGAGGTCGCTCAATCATCTGTAAACTTTGAGAGGGATCATTTTTCCCTCTGCTGATGCTTCCACTCATAACTGTTCTACTACCAAGTGCTTTAGATAACACCTGAGCTGTTTCTGAATTTGGTGCAAACCCTCCAAATATAGTGAGTTGACAGTTATCAGTTATAATCTCACTACCTTCTTTCCCATAATTCTTATCAAGCTGTGCAAAGGATTGAATGATTGGTACAATAGAAATTCTTCTTGATCTCCCTGCACTAAGCATCATTTCAAAGGATTCTATTTTGGGTATTGTTCCTATTTCATCTGCATATATCATCACACGATTAGGTAGTTTGCCTCCGTTTTCATCAGCTACTGTCAACATCTCACGATAAAACTGTTGCAAAAATAAACTGACCATGAAATACTTTGTATTATCTTCCTCCGGGAGTATAAGAAATATTGCAGATTTTTCATAGCAGAAGGTTTCCGCATCAATTGTTGTATCAAAACACAATATCTGCTCCATTTCAGAATCAAGAAATGCATTGAGCCTTGATAGTACAGTAGAAAGAACAGAAGCCATTGCTTGCTCTGCTGAATTAAGTGCAGCACCAGCAAACCATCTAGCTTTATGATCAGGTGGAAGTTTATCCATTAATAATTGGAACTGGCTTTTCCCTTTCACCTTACTTGGAGCCATTAAATCCTGTACCAATTTAAATACACTAATGATATGCCTTGTATCTGTTACAATTCCATCTTCTTCACTAGGAGGCAAGTATTCTGCTACCAATAAAATAACTGCTGTCAGAAGTCCTTCGGCCGCATCATAGAAGAATGCATTTTGCCCATAAGCTGAGCTGTCACCTCCTGAATTTATGATTGTCTTAGAGATTATCTTTGCATATTTTTCTGCCTTAGCTCTTGCCGATAGATTATCGTTATTCTCTCGATATGCATCCATATATTTATTTACTAAGTGCAAAAGATTATTTCCATCACTGCGTGTGGGATTTCTTAAATCAATAACTGCAACTTTATATCCATAATTCTCTTTAGCTATCGTTCCATAGTTTCTAGCTAAATCTCCCTTTGTATCAGTGGTTATAAAACTCATCCCACTTGCACATGCATATTCTAGGTTTGGATATAGAAAAAAGGCTGTTTTACCAACTCCTGCTGCACCAATCATAAGACAGTGAACATCTCCTGTATCTACAAGTCCTACAATATCTCCTTTATTTCCTTTACATCCAACCACTAATCCCTGTATCAAATTACCACTCTCATCACGTGGAAGATTCTTACCCTTTCTCCATTGTGATACATTGAAAGGAATATGCTCATATGTTTTAATAATTTCCTTTTGTGTAGCGAAACGAGCAACTCCATGTTGGCCATCACCTACTGTTTTAGATTTGATTCCATTTAAGGTATAATAATGAGCAAGTAAAGACAACCCACCAATAACTAAGAACATTATGGAACCAACTCCTATCAATAAAAGTACCTGTGATTGCATTAAATTAACCTCCATTCCCAAAATATTTTATGCACAGATCAATCAATCCTGTGGTTTTCTATGACATCATCATTAACTGTTTTTGCTCTTGCTTTTGTTGCTGCAAAACAATAGTAATAATTGCCTTTAAGCAATGTTTAGCAATAGTTTCATATCTTCTAGCAATATCTTTCTTTTCATTTTCACAAGTAACACCCTGCTGTTTTCCAATTTGCTCAAGTTCTTTTTGTATATCTAATAAGCGATTATTAAGTTTACTACGATTTTCATATGCCTTGAATCCATCATGTAATCCTGTAAGCAATTTGTCCGTTTCTGAAGGATAGCCCATCTGTCTG
This sequence comes from Proteiniborus sp. MB09-C3, assembly GCF_030263895.1. Taxonomy (NCBI): domain Bacteria; kingdom Bacillati; phylum Bacillota; class Clostridia; order Eubacteriales; genus Proteiniborus; species Proteiniborus sp. MB09-C3. The sequence goes on along the minus strand of NZ_CP127161.1, from coordinate 1,629,680 downwards.
TATTCATTGGATGCAAGGCATAAAGAAAGAGCAGACAGTTGTTTTAAATTTTCAACCATCTGCTCTGTATCATCAGTATTACATTTTTTAAATAAGGTATTTAGTTTTGAATGTGAATTATTATTCTTTCTTACTTCTAAGACATGTTCTTTGATTTCAGTGCAAACTTCATCACGAATAATATCTTGTGGGTGTTCCTCTGATGGAATTGCTGAGAGGTTGAAGCTTTCTTTAATATCTTCATTCCAGTCCTTGCATTTAGAAAGCAATCTACTGCATTCAATTCCTTTCTTAGAAAGTATATCCTGAAATTTTTCACTTGCTTCAATCCCAGCTGTGTCATGGTCTAAACATAATATAACATGATTTAAATTAGGATTATTTTCAAGCATTTTAAGCATTGCTTGTTCCGATACTCCACACAATGCGACATAACTGTGTTCCTGCCAATTGGTATTTTTATTTATTGTAATGAAAGACATCATATCAATAGGTGCTTCAAATACATAAAACCTATTACTTGTTCCTGTGTAATGAAAGCTATAACAAGGATTACTGTTCTCAACATTACCTTTAAAACTTTGACCATTAGAATAGATTCCACGTTTGTGAGCGTGGCAAGGGACTCCATTTTCATCATAACCTACAAATACTGCGTTATGATATTCTTTCGTCTTGTTTGCAGATTGTTCACAACTTTCATAGAGTAATTTTTGTTTAGCGAAGAAACTAACCACATCACGATCAATATGACGATTTTTAATGAGATACGCAAAAACCCTTCGCATATCTGAATTCTTCGGTGGGAGTACAAAGGGTTTTCGTTTTATTTGCTTTCTTTCTTTTGCCTTACTATATAACTCACCTTGTTCACCACTAATGAGCTTTGTTACTGCCTCTGGAAAAGATAAGCCATAAAAGTTTTGTACAAAATCAATTGCAAGACCTCCCTGCTCTAATGCATGATCGTACCATTCGTTACCTCTAACTGTAATACTATGGTTACTTGCAATTCTTTTTTCTCTACCTGATGGCAATAGTTTCTCACCTTGCCTTTGTAAAAACTCTACAAGGTCAACTGAATTGGCTCTTTGTTTTTGTTCTTCTGTAAAATGAATATAAGTACTCATAAACCCTCCTTGTATTTCTGATTTTTATTTTTAATCAGCTACCCTTATTTAATGATTTTTGGCATAAAAAACAGCCTTTACATTTGAAAGACTGTTATTGTTGTATAAATTTATTTTTTTAAGCGGCAAGCCTTCCATTCTTGTTTCATATTCTTGTTTAGCTCATCATGAATTGGTTGGTATTTAAATAACATTATATTCTTTCCAGCATTTCATTAAATAAATTTTTAAATTGTGATGTTAAAGAAACCAACGTGAGTTTATACCATAACTCTTCACTCATATCTATATTTTCTATACACCATATTTTATAATGTTCGTTCTTCGTTTCGGTGTAGTAGTCAATAGAAATATCTGCATTAGAACACCCATTATGTTTTTGCTTATATTTTTCTGTGCTATACTCATTTTTTATAAAATCAATGTGTCTGAAGGCTTTTCTATTTGGGTAATACTTACCATGAACAAAAGTAATTAATACATATTTGGATTTATAAGTTTCTTCAATATATGGAAGTTGTTCTACCTCAATGTGCCAAAACTCTTCATTAAGAATAGTATCATAATCTTTCTTGACAACCATCAATAATTTATTATATGTTTCAGGATTATAGTGAACAGTAATGTTCTTTGCCTTGTCTAATCTTGTTTTTGAAAAAAGAAATGATGGTCCATAGAATTTTTCCGAAAATTCATAGTGACAAATATCTGCTTTATCAATATCGGTTGCTAATCGTTCATCTAATCGCAAAAAGAGATCTGCTTTGCTCAAATCAACACCATCTTGCATAATTTTAAAAACTGCAGGAACTGCCTCTCCAGCACGGAGCGGCTTTCTATCAATAAATATATTATAAAGATAATATTTGTTATCAAAAATGAAACCACTCTGACGAAAATCAATATTTTTAACTTTGGTTAAATGATAGTCATTGGTTGGATAAACAAATTTTTCTTCTGGAACAATTATATTAAAATCCCATTGCTTATATCTGTTCTCATCTAATACATAACAAACTAAGGCACAGGCAAGTATTTCATCATCAATGTATATATTAGAAGGTAGGGATATTTGTTTTGTAACAATTTTATATCTTTGTATATCATCTAATTTAATTGGAACAGCATAGACAAGGATAGCCTGTGCCACAAATAGATAAGATGGGTTTGAAATATCATTCGCTAAATGGTGAAGAATAGTTTCTTGGGATATTCCGCTTTTTTCTATAAGTTCTTTAGTCTTATTTACCAACGGTATGAGGTAATTTTGAGTTCCATTCCATTTCATTCCTCCGAAATGTCTATATAGAGGAAGCATCAAATGACTAGTATAATAACTTATATTGCGATATATATCTAATGATAATATTTTCATTAATAATTCATCCATATATACACTAGATCTCCTTTACAGTTTGAGTTACAAAATTACCCTTAACTTTTTACTAGTTACTCCTTTTATAAAAAATATTATCTTAAAAATTATTCATACAAATTCCGAATCATCGGATTATTTATAAATAATTCCCACATCCTAATATTCTATTTATATTAATTATATAATAGCTTGATATCTTTTTGAACAACAATTTTCTTACAAGCACATTTCAATTTTAAATTATAATTCCCTGTTCATGTTCATCTCTCTTATTCCCTTGTGCTGCTTTCTTTTCTCTTAGTTTCCTCATAAGCTTACTATCTATCTTTAATCCTACCCCTGATGATTTAAGAGGAATATTATCTTCAAATATTTTACTCATATGATGGAACATTCTTGTTACCATAAGACATGCAGATGGTTCTTTAAATTTATCCATATTTTCAAGGAAAATCTTTGCGTATTCATTTCCTTGATCTGCCGATAATGTAAACCATTCTATTGCCTCTTCTTTATTTTTTGGTACACCTTCACCCGTTAAATATAATTTCCCCAATAAATACTGTGCATATTGATTTCCTTTTTCTGCTGATATAAGTAACCATTTTATTGCTGTCGAAATGTCTTTATGTATATCCTCCCCCTTAAGGTATAACTTGCCTAGCTGATATGCCGCATACTCATTCCCCTGTTCTGATGATAGTTCAAACAGTCCTACAACTTTATAAATATCCTTCTCCACATATTTTCCGTTAAGATAAAGCTTGCCAAGAGAATACTGTGCAAATTGATTACCACTTGTCGATGCCTGATATAAATATTCAACTGCTTTCTTAATTTCTGTTATAGTTGGATTTTCTTCTGCAAGGATTAATTTTGCAAGTGAGTAACAAGCAAATAAATTTCCTAGCTTTGCAGACTTTTCATAGTACTTTTTTGCTCTCTCTATATCCTTTTCAGTACCAATCCCATTTTGAAGCATCCAGCCAAGTCTATATTGTATTTTATCATCATTGCTTTGCTTTTCTAACTTTTCAAAACCGATGAATGCAGAATGAAAATATTTATTTGATTCTTTTTCATTCTTATAGGTTCCAACTCCATCATTATACATCTTTGCAACTTCAAAATCAGCATATGGGAAACCCTGTTTTGCAGATCTTAAATACAAATTAAAAGCTTTTATATAGCTTTGTTCTACGCCTTGGCCCCTATAATAAAGTCCACCCAAAGAATACTCGGCAAATTTATATTTTTGTTCTGCTGATAAAGTGAACCAATAGAAAGCCTCTTCATAGCTTTCTTCTGTACCAAGACCTTGTAACTGCATTTTACCTATACGATATTCTGTATATTTCCATGTCTTTTTATCTTCAACCTTATAAAAAGCTGCAAGAGCCTTTTGATACCACTCATAAGCTTTTGATATATCAATATCTCGACCAAGTCCGTCTGCAAACATTCTTCCAATATCAAACATGGCAAGAGCATTCCCATTTTTTGCTTCTAATACAAACATCTCAAAAGCTCTTTCTAAATCTTGAACTATATCATCTGTACCAAATAAAAAATCACAAGCCTCTTTGTATTCATCACTCCATTTTACGTAAACATCTTCAGTGGTATCATCATTAACTTCTATTTCACTAACTAAATCTAGAGTATAACCTTCTATTTCAATAAATCCAGTATCATTTATAAATATGTCATCTATTGCTTTATCTATTCTTTCATCAGTAATATCAGTATTATCATCAGTTACTTCTTCAAAGGTAGTAGTTCCTTTATCGAAATTATCCGCCTCTCTAATAATCATATTTTTAATTGACTTGAATTCTTTTTGCTGTGATAAAGGAAGAGGTTCACGCAAATTACCCATGTAATTATAAAGCACTTCATTATGCATTTCATACCAAAGAGCATATGCCTTACTAATCTTTTCATCCTTTGCGAGCTCATCTACAATCTCATCTACCATTGCTTTAAGCTGTGGCTGTAAATAACCATATTGTTTTTTTCCATTAGTAAATTTCAGACGGTCGGAAAGATTTATTAACTTTTCTTCAATATTGCTATTCTGCATTGTGTCATTTTTCATCTCAGTAATTAGTTTGATTAATACTTCCCTTGATTCTTGTTTCAACTCATCTCTTCTTTTACTTTGCTCTATATAAATTCCCTCTAGTTCCTGACCAAAGATATTTTTTACAAATCCTGATTTCATTTTCTCTATACCTTTTTTAGTTAGGTATCCCTCTTTAGGATCTGTAGAGTAACAAATCATATGAACATGGGGATGATGCCCTTCATTATGAAAAGCTGCATACCATTGAAAGTTTTCAGGCTTTATTTTCAAACATTCAGCTATATCTATAGTGTAGTAAGAAAGCATATTGTGCCAGCTTTCAGCATTATCAAAACCAAGTCTTGCAGCATCTTCTCGTCTAAGTGATATAATCGGAGTCCATATGTTTCCTGTATGGTTTGCAACGTTGTCTGCTATTCTGCTAAGCACCAGGGTATCATCACCGCCTGTGAACAGCCCATGCTTTCCCATTTTTTCTACCCTTGGTCTATTTGCAATATAATCCACATAATTTTTTCTTTTACCAATCTTATCAACATTTTGTTCTATTGCTATCCCAATAAATTCAGAAGCATTTTCTATTGTAGAATTACTAATATAATCCTCATACTCAAACAGATTTTTAGTACTTGGGAACTCTTTTATGATCTGAGCAATTAATTCCTCTTGCTTAATTGTAGATGAAAGATTTTTATCTTCGACTTTTATCTTTTCTACTCCATCACGAGTAGCTATATAATTTACCAAGTTTTCAAGGTGAGCTGATGTTCTTTTGCCTCCACCTTTTAGATATGGGCACTTTAAAATAAGCCTTGGCATAAATTATCACTCTCCAATTCCTTGTTGGAACTTTATCGCCTCCTCCATGGATACTTTACCTCTTGTTTTTTTCACCTGCTGAACACACCTTCCTCGAAGACTACGAAGTTCTTCATCACTAATTTCTAAACCAGCTGCAAGTATATTCATCATCATACTCATTTCAACAGATAGACGAAATAAATTGCTAGCATTTCTGTTTTCTGTTTCTTTCATTATTCCTTGCATGGCTGATATAAGTATCTTTGATAGATATCCTGTAGTATCCTCACTTACAAGGTATCCCATATAAAAGTTCAACGCCTTATCTATAAACTCACTTCGACTTTTACAATTATCTCCTTCAAGCAAGCTATCCATCTTTTCTATTGTATCAGGATAGAGCCATACTGCTGTCCGTTTCTTTGATGTACTCTTTAATTCTGCCACTTTAACTTCACCTCAAATTTCTCTTCTTTTAACTTGACCACCTCTATATGACACTGACAAGTGCTTATTTTATGGGTTTTATTCTAAATGTTGACCACCTTGATAGACACAAACCGTGTTTTTTGACTACCTACTTTAATTCTTTCAACCCACGGCACTGCCGGGGGATGTGACTGGAAGGTGGAATCTTTTGACCACCTTCCTTTATCCTGCACCAAAATCAATAGGGGGGTTCACTTACCTTTTAGGCTCATATTCTCCTAAAATCCAAGTATCATAAGGCTTAATCTGCTCTATTCATAACTCTGGGCAAATTCGCCCACAAATCGTTTTATCTTTCCTTAAGGATAACTTGTGCCACTCTCGTTCATACAATCGCACACAGGGGCAAATATCGCCCCAAAAATGGTTTTATTCCTGTGTTGTAGATGTAGAAGTAGCTGCACCAGTATTTTTAGTTGGTTTCCTTGGTGTTTTAGCTCTACTTTCTTCCTCATTCTTTTCATCAATATATTCTCTGACATTGACTGGCACATGCTTCTCATAAAGCTTTTGTAGCTGTTCTGCTAGTTCATCTTGTACATCAATCTCTTTCTTCTCCATATATTTCTTGATTGCTCTTAGCTTTTCAGCTTCAAGACTTACGCTAATAGTATCTTTTTTCATCCAAACATGCCTCCTTCATTTTATTCAATTTTTAATAAATCCAATTGCAAAAACAGAAAAGGAATAGTCACTACATACTCATGACCATTCCCTGATTTCCATCCTCTGTCTGCTCTTGAGACTCTTCAATTTCTTCTGCATTTATAGTTTCTGTTGGAACTTCTGCCTGTTCACTTTGCACTCTTTCAGTCCTTCTTCTGCCACGATTAGAGGTAGCTCTTGGAGTAACTTCTGATGAACTTTTACTAATAGGTGCCGTTATTTCCGTCTGGTTTTCCTGCTCATTATCATTTCTCTCTAGATATCTTCTAGTAGCTGATGGAACGTATTTCTCGTAGATACTACTAATATGTTTTTGCAATTCCCCTTCTACAGTCAGTTCCTTTTCGTTCATATAAAACCTTAATGCTTCTAGTTTTTCTTTTTGAAAAGTTACCTGTAATGTTGCTTTTTCCGTTGATATACTCATCCTATAACTCCTCCTTTTCTACCTACATTTTCATCTCCATATCTTGCGACTGTTCAAATTCCTCTATAAGTGATAGCTTATTATCCTTAGAACTATATCGATAAATTGCATCGGATAATACTTCATCAGGTTCTACTTGGCTCTCATTTACTTCTGAAACCATTCCATGAATATATTCTAAATCCATATTTTCCTCTTCTTTTAATATGATTACTTCGTGGAGGGAGGATGGCAATACAATAAAATCTCCACCCAATTTCTCTGCGATAGAGGACATTACTTCTTCATCAAATATATAAGCTGCACCTTGCATTTTTTTATCATTGCTAAGTACCCACATTATATTTTCTCCTGTCATTTCCTCAAATTCTTCTATATCTGCACCCATCATCTCTGCAATAATATTATTCATATTTTCAAATGTAGGTGGCAATATCTTTGGCATATTCATTACTGCTTGGGTATGAACCTCTCCCTGATCTACACCCCAAAGTTTTAAATGTGCATTATTTAATAAAATACTTCCTATCCCTTCTTCCGATACATTCAAATGCATTCGATACACGATTGCTAAATCCTCTCTTCTTTGATGAGGAATATCTTGCAACAACTTTTCATTTTTCTCTGCATGAATGACCGTATAATACAGATTATCTTTCATATTGTTATAGGTGAAGTCTTCTAAATTAAACTGTGGCGATCTTTTTATTTCTCTTTGAAAAATCTCACTAATCTTGCTCATAGTATCACTGGTCTTCATACCATCCTGATATAAATCATAAAAGGAATCCAGATAAATATTAGGGCAAATATTGCTTTCTCCACGCAAAGTAAGTCCTGTTAATTCCATTCCATTATTTTTTCTGACCTTATTTATTTCTGGGTTTACATCTTTATATTCTTCTGGTAAATAATCTTTAATTTCTCTTTTTACTGTTTCTACATATTCATTAAATGTCATATGCATTCCCCTTTACTTTTGCTGTTCTCATTGAAACAGACTGCTTTTTATAGTTACCTTCATTGCTGCGTGCTGCTTAAAAACTAATAATCTTATTCTAAAAATCAAACCCTATAAACTCCATCCTTGGTTGTGCCTCTGGTTCTTCACCTGTGAATTCTTGAATCTTACCAAATTCTTGTGTGTATTTTTCTATTTGCTCATCGCTTAAGGAAACAAATTCTCCATCTTCACTATCCCCTACAATAAAAAAAGGACCAGCAATGATGTCATTACCAACCCTTCGATTTAATTCCATCCCATTTAATTTTCCTTCTTCATTACATACTAAAATACAATTATCATCTAAATAAATACATTCAAATAACCCTTCAATCTCTCCTTGAATACCCTCCAAGTCATTCGCTATTTCTTTTTCATAAGGTAAGTTTTGTGGTTCAATCTTTAAGATACGAATTGTCTTTTCTATATTATCCATTCAATCATCCTCCTACATATTCATGTTTTGACTTGGTTTTATTTCTTCGTCTAAATTATTACAATAGTCGAGATAGATTGTCATATCAAAGCAATCATCGAGTACTTCAATTTCTGCAATTTCATCTCTGCTTGTTAGTTCATCTAAGAGTAAAGTTCCAATACCATTGTTTTCTTTTATAACTATTCCATGGGATTCTTCAATCTCATCAAAATAAATAGCCCAACTACCATTTGAAGTATTTTCTGCTGCCTCCTTTATTATCTGTTCTGCAACCATTGAAATCTGCTGTTCAATATATGGCTTAATGTTTGGCATAAATGCAGTATACCTTGCATACTTATGTCCTTGACTGTCAATTAAAATTCCATCTCCGCTTTCCATATTAAGTGCCAATAATCCATGGATCTGTCCTATAGAATCTATAAACATTTCTTCTTTTCTATCTATAATGAAGTCCCTATCCTCTAATAAATTGTTACTGAATTCTTCAAACTCATCCTCACTCATTATTGCAATGCCTTCAATGACACAATTTTGTGTATCAAATTCAGATATTTTTCTTTCAAATATTGCTTTTGTAATTAACATAAAGACCTCCTTTTATTTTAAAATATGCGGTCTGCCATATAGAACCTGTTTGTTTGAATCAAATAAATCTCGATATACCACCTGTCCTTTCGAGTATGCAGCATCTATTACTTTTCCATTTCCAGCATAGACTCCTACATGAGTAATGTTCATAAATCTACCGTTTGGTTTATGACTCCAAAAAACTAAATCTCCAGGAACTAAATCTTATTTTGCAACAGTAAGATTATTATTAACACAAAATCTTCCTTGCTCTGCGGCTGTTCCGGGTATTATTATTCCTATCTGCCTATAGCTCCACATGGTCAAATAACTGCAATCCGTATAATTTCCTTGTCCTCTTCTTTCTTGTGAATAGGAATCTCCAAGTCTAGTCATGGCAAGCTTTACTATCTCTGATCCATTCTCTCCCTCTGGCAAATCATGATACAATTGCTCTAGTTCTTCTGGAGTAATGCTATGTGTCCAATCGCCCCATTCCCCAAAACCATCTCCTTCACTTGGTGCTGGAACTCCATACTGTATTCGGTAATAAATTTCATTGGCATTGGCCATATCTTCATAAGTAGTTGCCTTTCCCATATTTGTTTCAATATTTGTATAGATTTCAGGGAGAGTATCAATTGGTATAGCTACTAGATATGTTTCTTCCACTTCATTTCCGTCTGCATCAATTATGATTCTTGTTCTTTCCTCATAAATGACAAAGCAGTCAATATATTTATCTTGGTCTACACCAGATGGCTGGTCAGAGGCGAAATACAGAGAATAAAAAATAGCCTTAACCCTTATTGAGTCCAGACTATCTCCATCTTCCATTTGACCATTAACTTCCTCTATTCTTTCATCAAGCATTGTAAAACTATTACGCATATTTTCTATCTGACCTCGATATTCTTCAGGAATATTTTCTGATATAGTACCCACATGAAAGGATAATTGGATAGCAGTATTGTTATGATTTGCTGTTCCTGAAAGCAAACCACACAGAATAACAATGATTAGTATAAATGGAGATAGGATTGCAGCAACAGTCCATCCTATTCCTTTTCTCAGTCTTTCATCTGATAATGCTGATATAGCTGCTTTTGCAATAAGTCCTATGGTTGTAGGGTCTGCCATTTATTATCACCACCATTTCATCCCGAATAAGCTTTCTTGTTCACCTATATCATTCATCTCATCCTCCATCTTAACTTTAATTTTATCTACTGCATTTTGTAAAATATCTGCATCAAATCCTGCATCCATATAGCCATCTTCAATGGATATCTTGTAACGTTCTGATGGTATTCCGAGTTCATGACCAGGTGTCATAACATAAACCATTGCTGAAACAGTCCTACCATTTAACACAATCTCCATGTTTTCCTTTTCATAAAAATTAGGATAACCTTCATACCTATCTAGTGATTTCTCATCTTCTGGTTGGATTCCCCATAGCAAAACGGGAACGCTACTTTCTTGACATGGCTCAATAGTTGCTACTGAACTATATCTTGAACCACGAAATACAAGCTCATAATCCTTTATTTCTGATACTCCAATGACTCTTGCAGTAGGGCATCGTTGTTTCATCTGTGATAGATTTAAATTACTTCCATATGCAATATATAATATTTCTGATACTGACTCATTTGATTTATTATTTTTCATCCTGACCTCCTACTGATTCATAGACATAGTAAAAGCAGGAGATTCTTCCTCCTGCTCATCTACTGCCATATCATTATTTTGTGTTTCTATTGTTTCTTCTTGTGAATCTGAAAGCTCAACTTCTCTCTTTTTTCTTAACCTTTCTTTCTGTGCTTCTGCTTGTTCAGGTGACTTCCATGCAATATTTCCTTCTAAATGGTCAAGGAGATGTTTCCTTGCTGTTTTAAATTCATCTCCTATTAAACCAAGTCTTAATAGCCATACTCTGAATGTATATTTTTCATTTTCTGATACAGTCTTTATTGGACTTGCTGACCTTTGGTTGTAGGCTTGAGCTGTAATAGCCATACAAAATTGCAGATATGCTTTCATCTTCCCAGCATGAAGGGAACCATTAAAGGCACGATTATGTTGAGCTAAGCATAATCGTGCTTATGTGCAGTAAAATATTATGTTCAGTTAATTAGAGAATTTGCTACAACTAAAGGGATTCTCCACTTATCACTAAACATAATATTCCCAGTTATAATTATTCTGTTGTAATAACTATGGCTAATTGTACTCAAGAGAAATAACATTTACTGCACATAATACTTCACTTAATTCCAAGGGTATTAAGAAAATCTTTAACTTCATCTGTCGGGTTCCAGGTATAACCTTTACCAGGCTTAGAAATTCCACTGTTTTCTAATGTCTTCCGTTTCATTTTAATATCTGCCTCAATATATCCATGTGTAGTATCTAAATGAACATGTCCTAGCCACATTCGGATAAGATTTAGATCAGTACCTGATTGGAGTAAATGCATTGCAGTTGTATGCCTAATTGTATGAGGTGATATTTTTCTGCCCTGTAAAGTTGGGCATTTTTTTGTTGCGTTGATTGAAGCTGTAGCCAATATATAAGAAATTCCACTCCTAGTTAAAGGTTCCTTTTTCATATTCAAGAAAAGGTTTTGATCTGGATCAAGGCTTTCATTAACCATTAGTTGACTTAATAATTTTGCTGTTTCTGGCCAGATTGGAACGATACGGTCTTTACTTGATTTTCCATGAATAAGTATTTGATTTGTACCTACATCCTTACATTTAATTGATATTATCTCTGAAACACGGGCTCCAACATTGTACATTAACATGAAAAGAGCGTAGTTTCTGAATCCATCTGGGGTACTGCGATTAAAGGTGGATAGGATACAGTCCATCTCTTCATCTGTAAGATAACCAAGCATTTTTTTCTCATAATTCTTTGCTGGTATGGATAAAACCCGTTCAAACTGTGCCATATATTTTGGTTCATATAAAATTACATGGCTAGCAAAAGCACGGATGGCAGCCCTACGCTGATTTCGTGTATTTATACTGCATTTCCGTTGTGTTTCAAGATGATTTAGAAAATCAAGAATTACCTCTGCCGTAACCATATCAATGGATAATCGAGTCATAGATATCTCTTTTTCAGATACTAAATAACGAAGTAATAGTCGCCATGTATCCCGATAACTATTGATTGTATTTTGTGATACATTTTGTTGTTGAATTAATCTTTTGTTAAAGAAGCTTTCCAGCATTTCTCCTAGACTTATAGGTTTAGTTTCACTCATTGCCATTACCTCCAAATTGAAAAGACTTTGAGCCTTTTGCCATCAGCTCAGCACTAGCATTTAAATAGTAAGTAGTATCCTCAAAATGAGCATGACCCATATATGTTGAAAGCACGGGGAGTTGCTCGTGAAAATCAGAATCTTCTTCATACCATTTAAGCATGCGATTAACTGCAAAGGTGTGTCTAAGATCATGGGTTCTGGAATTACGGTTTTCTGTACGGACTCCAGCCTCACGTACCAGTTGAAGGAATGTAGCATTAAAAGTACCATATGCCAGTCTATCATTGCGTGTGCTTAAAAAGAATGCCTGACTCTTGGGATTGGATGAATAATGATTTCTTAACTTTAAGTATCGCTTTAAAACCTCAACAGCTGTTGGATGTATTTGGACATATCTTGATTTTTTAAACTTAGTGTTTTGGATAAACAACACACCATTTTCCAAATCCACATCACTTATATCTAATCTTAGAACTTCACTGATACGCATACCTGTACAATAAAGAAGTCCTATAATTGCTTGAAAACTATGTGACCTTATTGAATCTTTAGGGTTTAAATCAGCAGCTAAGGATAAGACCTTTTCAATATCAGGGGTTGTATATAAATACGGTATATGACGCCCTTGACTACGTGGTTTGGGAGGAGTTGGAATACTTTCCCCTGTCCCTTTTATAGCATAGTAATCTAAAAATCCACGTATTATACGATGTCGTTTTTCATATTGGCTATTGCTAAGGTCTATCTTGCTATAAACGAAAGATTCAACAGTATCAGAATTAATAACTGTACTTGCTAGGGATTGTAGAAAACGATCAAATTCTTTTAAAATAGTGGTTTCTACACGAAAGGAGCGGCCATTATCCACCATAAACTTAGTATATTCAGATAGGTTATCAGCATTAAAGCTGTTAAAATCAGGTGCCCTTTTCATATAACGCACACCTCCTCCCAACAAGGAAATGGTAGGGCGATATCTTTTAAACGTTCAATCTGAACTTTTGCATAAATACCAGTAGTTTCAATACTTGTATGCCCAAGAATATCAGCTGTTTCCTTGAAAGATGCCCCATTATTTACTAGGTGTGTTGCTAGTGAATGCCTTAGAAGATGGGTTCCATATGATGGTACTTTAAGGTCTAATTGTTCTATATATTGGCGAACAACACTTCCAAGTGAAGATGAATTTTTAAGGGGATTATATGGTCTTACAGTCCTAAGAACTAACTCAGATTGTTGCCTTTCTGGTCTAACACGCAAATAATCAACAATGGCCTCAGCAATCTCATTTGTAATTGGTAAACAACGCCCCCTGTGAGTCTTTGTCTTATGGATGAATAATTCACCTTTTGTTAGGGAAATATCTTTCAGTTCAATTTGTATTATTTCATTTGCCCTAAGACCAAGTTGTAGCATTAATAAAAGCGTTAGATAATCTCGCTTTCCTTTTACAGTTTCCCTATCTGGTGCAGAAAGTAACAACATAGCTGTTTCGTATGGGATGTGCTTAGGTACACTTGCTAACTTCCATTCCTTTAGTTTGTAAACTGCAGGTGTCAAATCATCTTGTATTATTCGTTCCCAACGTAAAAAACGTAGGAATCCACGAAGACAAGATGTTATGGTCTTACGATAATCGTTGGAGTAACCGTATTCATTGCACATCTCTTGAAACTTTAAAATATCCTCTGTACCCAAGGATGAAAGTTGGAAATCAGAGCCATGTTCTTCGTATATCCATTTAAGAAATAGCATTGCTTTTAGCCTATGGACATCACGAGTTTTCTTAGACAGTCCGAATAAATTATCTAAGTACTCATCGTATTGAAGTACTATGCCACCCATACTTTCAGGTAAGTTACCCATAATTACAGCTTGGCTTGCAATATCCGTTCTGGGTGGGGTAGGCTTGCCTGATTCTGATTGTATTGGTGGATAAGGTTTTAGGGGTTTAAAAGGTTGGGGATTCTTTGGTATGAGGCTGTTTTCAATTAAATCTACTGGTGATGGAATTATCTTAGATTCACTTAAAAAATTTAGTACTTGCCATACACCACGTATTGTGGAATGGTATTTCCCTTTGTTTAGACGTTCACAAGAACAATTAGGGAGATGTTCATTTACAAATTGACAGGCAAAAGTCTCATTTAATAGTGATAAATCATTAATGCCTTGCCATAAAGCAAATCGGCTAAGATGTGCTGCTGCACGAAGATATTCCCTCGTGGTATTTTGTGAGAACTCTTGCTCGTGGAGATATTTAGCATATTCCTCCATCTTTTGCCCAAAGATTCCACAGTTTGATAGTCTATAAATTGTACGAGAATCTGTAAAATAGTTTTCTAACATGGTATTACCTCCCGGGTTAACATTATTATGTGGAGTAAGATTTACTTAGCTAATGTTATTATTTCCAGTATTTATCAAAGTAATACCACATAGATAAAATATTATGTTCAGTAATAATGGCCTTAACTACTGTATTTTCAACATTTCATTTCTATTGCTAACATAATATTTTACTGCACATAAGCTCGAAACTCAATCGTTCCCTTTTGAAAGACAGAATGAAGATTCAAGCAATGGTATCTACTATCATGATAATGCTGATGACTGCCATCACTACCTTTGTACCATAACTTTTGGATTCCACTCTTTGTTTTTGGTTTCTGCTTATTTAACTTCTCCAAAAAATCCGTATTTATCTTTTTGCAATACCGTCTTTCCCTATCTGAATCCACCTGTAATGCCTTGTATATCATATTCTCTTTTGCAGCTACAATATTAACAAGATTTCTTAATTGGTATGCTTCAAAAGGTGCCGCATTAATGTGAATATGGATTCCACAGGACTTATTACTAAATGCTCCAGCCTCTCTAAGTTTTCGCACCATCTCCTGTATCTTTTCGATATCTTCACACTTACAAATGGGACTAACAAGTTCAACACTGTATTCTCTGTCGGCTATTTGCTTTCTATTTCCCACTTTTTTCTGACAGCTAATACTGCCGTCACTTACAAACTTCCACTTTCTATTTTCATTATCCCTTACACTATAAGTGTCATAACCACCACCTTCATGTTCAGCTATCTCATTGAAATATTCTGCAACTACTTCAGCTGCTCTCTTTCTTGTTATGCCTGTCATCTCAATTTCAATTCCAAAGTTTTGATCTCTTAAGTCCACATACTCACCACCTTACCATAGCTTTTTTGCTTCGATGATGTCCTTAGCATTTTGTAACCCTGCATATTGGGAAACAGTTACAATATATTCTGTAAGTCTTTCATTTCTCCAAGAGTCTATTAGCTGACCACGGCATATATCGTGAAGTTCGTTTATCTTTAATATTGTGCTTTCAATAACTCTAGATACTTGCGTAGATTCTCCACCAGATAGTTTTAGCCTATCAATATATTCATTAAAAATATGGTCAAATTCTTCAATGTGTCTTTCATCATAATGGTTATATGCTAGGAATGGATTTTCATATTGTTCACCATTAATGCAATACTTTATCTGCTCCAATAATCTTGGCCTATTCTTTATTTCTGCTTTTAAATACTGTTCCATAAAACAAAGCAAGTCATTATCCCTGTTTGGAGTGTAACTGATGCACACCCTCAAATCATCTATAATGCCTTGCTTTTGGTCTCGGTAGGATTCAATTTTTTCTTGTTTCTTTACCCATTCTGCACTTTCAATAGCCACTACCTTCCACCTGCCTTTCCAAATAACTTTTCTTTATATGCTGGAGCATGTACAGCCAAATTGTAACGTTCGTTACCGCATTTATATAAGCAGACCCCTCTCTGTGGAAATTTAATAAGATTATATTCTGATTCTTCAAGCTGTAAGGTATCCATATAAAACTGCTTATCAATATTACCTGCGTTAAATAAAAAAGCGTGTGCTGGAATAGAAAACAGCGGTTTAGTTAGCTCTTTAATGCCTTCAATATTGAAGTCCTCAAGGTTTTGACTGCTAAGTATTACCGCTGATTCTTTCTTTCGCACTCGCTTCATAAAATTACGAATATATTCTATTGCTGTAAGATTAGTAAGGAACAAATACAGCTCATCAATTCCAGCTGCAGTATTGCCTTCTGTAAGTAGCTTATCTGACATAAAGGATAATATATTAAACAGCAATGCATTCTTTACATTTTTACTAGCCTGTAATAACCCTTTTACACCAAATACAATAAATCGATTGGAGGTTATATTGGTATGTCCGTTGAAAAATTTACTTTCTGCCCCTTGGCACATAGAATGAAGTCCAAGCAGGATTTCCTGTAATAATTCCACTGTATAAAGTTGATATTTTCCCTTATCATAGCCTTTATATTCTTCCTCTATTAATGTATATAGGTCTGAAAGAATAGGATAATCAACAGATTCTAATTTGCTGAAATTTGTACTGTCACTGATGTTCCATTTAGTGTAGAGTTTTCCTAGCATAATTTCTATAACATCAATATGCCTATCATCAAAGTCTTTATAACAATGAAAGAAGTCTTTTAAAAAACTAATATGCTGACTTAGCTTTGTTGCTTGTCTGAATGCAATAGGAGCATCTTTATCCTGTGGACTGCCACCCTCATCCCAAGTTTTTGGTTCTAATGGATTTATCATATATTCTCCACTCATTAAATCTACAAAGCATCCACCTATATTTTCTGCTAGTTCCACATACTCATGCTCTGGATCTAAGCATATGACATTCTTTCCTGATTCTAAAATATTGCATAATATTAACTTTAATAAATAGCTTTTACCTTGTCCTGAATTACCGAGAATTAGGATACAAGGATTTGTTTTATCATCATCTCTTTTATCAAAATCAACGAGAATATTAGAACCAAACTTATCTCTTCCTAAATAAAACCCATTGCTATCGGTCTTACCCGAATAGTTAAAAGGATATAGGTTTGCTACTGAGGATGCAGGGAGTACCCTTTCGTATTGACTACCAAATACATTTCTGGCTGTTGGACCAACACATAAAAAGCCTTGCTGTTGTCGTAGCATAAGCCTATCTACATTTAATTTGGATCTCACAAGTTCTGTTAATACATCTGTCTGTAGCAGTTTCAAGCTGTCATAATCACTTGCAGTAAGCTCAATATATACAGCACAATGAAGGAGTGGCTCTCTGTTTCTGTGCATTGTTGAAACAAGGGTAACAACATCTTGCAAGTTGCTTTCTGCTGTTACGGTCTGCTGCAAATCATTTGTATTCGCCGTATTCATCCTGTTTTTATTGGCTGCATTATGGATAATTTTCTTTTCTTCGTTTGGAGTTACTTGTCTTGTATAGATTCTGAGGGTAACCCCATCCTTTTCTCCTAAATGACGAAGGATTGCTTGTTCACTGGTACTTGTAGGATATTCACGGAGTGCCCATACACATCTATAGGTATTGCCACAGATAAAATGATCTGTGTTGAATTTGATGATGGATGGGGCAATCATATCTACAAAGGTTTTGATTTTCTCATCTTCCATGATTGGTGCTTTCTTTTTTACCATAGTCTCTTCTTACCTCTCTTTCTTTTTCTACATCAAAAAAGCCCTACACATTAGTGCAAGACTTGGTAATATAAAAGTTAATATATAATATAAATTATGTTCAGCAACTAAAATTACCTTTCTTGTCAAACTTTCTTCGAAGTGCTATTTCTGGAATTGCAGCCCGTAGAAAGAATTTTGTCGTGATAGAAACTTTAGACACTATTCGCTAAAATAGTTATGATTGTTATGCAATTAAAGATACATATTATTAAAAGTTATCACTAAGTTAATCTATCAACAAATTGGAATTACTGCTTACCAACTTCTGCCAACGTTTACTTTTTTTCATATAGCTATATGTTTCTTCATTCCTAAAATTATCTAGCAAATTTTTATGCAGTTCTGTAATGAATTTATCCTCTAGTTTTTTAAATTCCATATGTGCATATAGTGTCGACTTGGTAAAATCAGATATTTTATCAACACTAGCAAGCATTCTCTCCATGATTTCTATAGTTGCTTCCATATCTTTCTCTGCTGCTGCCAAGTCAAGTCCCCAGGATACCTCATGGTACTCACCCATTTCAAAAATACTCGCTAATTTTCTTTGCTTTTCTACAAGTATATAGGCTTTTCCCCTGTCTTTATCCTGCATAGCCAATATATATATATCTTGAAACACCATATTCATCATTTGATAACCCTGAAATAATAATTCTTCGTATGCTTTATATGCCTCATTCACCCGATTTGTCTTGCTATAAATAAATGCTTGTTTTCTCTTTCTCTCTGGATTTTGGCTAGAAAGATAATTCAGATATTCCTCTGCTTTCCCGTACTGTTCCTTTCTTGAATAAAATCCAAATAACGAATCAGCTGCTCTGTTCCTAATATTATCATCCTTGCTATCCAAAGCACGTACATAACAATCATTGATATAACCTTCATATTTCTCTGAATCCGGAATGTCTTTTGTTAAACGCCATGCATCTAAAATCAGTGCCATTTGCCAAATCAACTGTTCACAATTAGGATATTGCTCGATTTTTCCTTTTGCCCACTGAAACGCCTCTTCATAGGTTTCCTCTTTTAATTTGCCATCAATTTCATAAACGAAACTGTTTATCTCTTCGGCTGTAAGTTCTTCTTCAAAGGACAATAGAGTATCAAGAGTAATGTTGAGCAATCTGGCAATAGGAGCCAATAACATAATATCGGGCTGTGAATTTCCATTTTCCCACTTATTAACTGCCGGAGCTGTCACTCCAAGGCAATTTGCTATTTCCTCCTGAGTCATGTTTTTTCGTTTTCTGTATTCTCGTATTACTTCACCTATTTTCATGTAAATAACCTCCTGATTCTATTTAATAAGCAATGGCCTTTGCTACTTTAATCATATCAAGAATCATCATATCTAACAACTGAATATACGTTAACTATTTCTCAAAAAAAATAACTGTTATTCATATCAGGATGTATCCTTTGTGCAGATAGTCTTTATTTCTATAAATCTAACTCAGCGACAAATTCTTATTTATCTATTACACCAAATTATATCTCCACATCCGTAAAACATCAACAAAAGAAAAATACCAGGTATACCATCAAAAAGCAAGGGTCAAGATAAAAGGCTACACCGCCCTTAATTTCCGCTGGCACTCCTACTGTGTGTCAGTTAAGGGAGCGATAGCCCAAAAAATGCTTTCGCTCCCTCTAATAATTAAATACCTTTAATCCGTTCTTCATTATTTTCAAACAACTTATTTATCTCAAATTTCATTATTACTCCACCATTCATATATTTAGACGAACTTTTGACTATCTTAGTTTCATTAATTCACTGTTTAGATTCTGTGCCGCCGCTTTTATATCTGGCTGTGAGATAATAGCCGATACCATTGCAAATCCATTGACATCTATACCTTTAAAAATTGGTATTGTTGTCTTGTTGATTCCTCCAATTACCACAATAGGAAGTGTGATATATTTTCTTATCTGTGCAAGTTCATCCATAGATGTAAATCTTACATCTTTTTTTGTATCTGTGATAAACATTGCTCCAACTCCAAGATAATCTGCATCGTCTTTGTACGCCTTCATCGCTTCTTCAAAGTTGGATGCAGACACACCAAGAATTTTATTATTTCCTATCAACTTTCTTACAATTCTTGCTGGCATATCACTCTGCCCAATGTGTACACCTGAAGCATCAACTGCTAATGCTATATCTATTCGGTCATTAATGATTAAGGGAATCTTATACCTATCTGTAATATCCTTTATCTTTATAGCCATTTCAAAGAATTCCAGAGATGAACAATTCTTTTCTCTAAGTTGTATCACTGTACAACCACCTAAAATAGCTTGCTCCACAGCAGTCTCCAGTTTTTCCGTACTCATAATTTCTCTATCTGTTACAAGGTAAAGTGTATAATCAATATTTGGTTTCATCTATTTTCCCTCTTTCTAAGAAAAATGTGCTGTTCATATTTGATAAAGCATCAATAATATTAATGTGGAAACTACCTGTTCCCATTACTCCTGCTTTCTCAAATGCAATCTCTCCGGAAATTCCCATTGTTGCAATTCCAGCAACTGTTGCTGTATAATAATCCTTTGTTACACCACAGAAACTACCCACGAGAGCAGATGTCATACAGCCTGTGCCAGTTACTTTAGAAAGAAGTTTATGACCATTTGCTACCTTAGCAAATCTAATCCCATCTGAAATGATATCCACCTTTCCTGTAATTCCTACAACACAAGAGTATCTATTGGAAACTAATTTTGCAATACCCACTGCATCATTTTTTTCATCTACTATCGCAGTATCAACTCCTTTTATAGAAGCCTTAAACCCCGCTATAAAGGAAATTTCTGATAAATTCCCACGAATAACATCTATTTCTACCTGTGAGAGAATTTCCTGTACTGTTTTATTTCGTAGCGTGGAAGCACCTGCACCAACAGGATCTAGAACTACAGGAATATTAAGCTCATTGGCTTTTTTACCTGCTATAATCATTGAAGCAATAGTACGCTGATTTAAAGTTCCCATGTTAATTACAAGTGCAGAGGATATTGAAACAATCTCCTCTACTTCTGCATTATCGTCTGCCATAATGGGAGATGCTCCAATTGCCAAAACTGCATTTGCACAATCATTTACTGTCACATAATTGGTAATGTTATGAATCAACGGATTTTTTTCTCTGATTTCATAAAGCAAGCCAGTACAAGCATTAATTAAGTAATTCATCACTATTTCCAACCTTTCTTTTATTTATAACGAAACATAAAACACCAATTATCAGCATTACAGGAAATGTGATTCCAATTATGAAATTGTAATGCATAAGTAAACGATAGACGATAAATCCAATGAACCATAAAATCATATTACTCATATTGTGAGAATGGTTAGTATTTATATCTGTTTTATGAAGCAGAAAACAATCTACAAATAAGATAGCAAATAAAGGTGCAAATACAGAACCAATAAGATATAAAAAGTTCTCATATTGACTCATAGAAACAAACATGGCAAGCAATGTACCTATGACACATGCAGTAACAGCAGCAAACTTTTCATTCACTTTTTTACTAAAATTGGCTGTACTTACTCCTGCTGAATAAACATCAAGAAATGTAGTGGTGACCGTAGATAATATAATAATTACTAGACCAATCAAGCCAAGTCCCGCAGACATTAGTATACTTGTAATATCTGATGTACCAGCATATATTGCTGCACCAAGTCCAATCACAAACATTACTGTACTGCCAATAAAGTAGCTTATGACACTCCACAAAGTACCTGTAATTTTTTTCTCCAATTTCCTTGTGTAATCAGAAATAAGAGGTAGCCAAGAAAGAGACATAGCTACATTTATTTCAACTGCTGCACCAAAACTTATTGTCTCTTCTGTGGCAATTGCCGTATCGGTATTTTTAAAAATTGTAAATCCAAGAATAAGCGTAAATATAAATAAGACTGACATTACCACAGTATTTAATTTTGATAGACTTTTATTACTGATTACAACCCAAATACAAATAAGTAAACCAATAACAATACACCATAACTTTTCATTTTGGTAATTCCAAAGATAATTTGTAATTCCATCAAGTGCTTTTGCTCCATTAACAATCATAATTGCAGTCCAACCAAGAAGCTGTAATATGTTAATCCATGAAAATCCAAATGACCCATATTTCCCAAAAGAAATACGAACAGATTCAGCAGAGGAAAGACCACTTTTTGCTCCAATCAGTCCTGCAGGAAAAAGAATAGCTCCTCCGATTATATGCCCTAGAATAATTGCCCAAATACCCTGAATTAACCCCAAAGGAGCAAGTAAAGCTCCTGTTATAATTTCAGCAATTGATATTGCAGCGCCAAACCATAATAATATTTGACTAAATGTAGATACCCTTTGATTTTCTTCCTTCATCATAAATCCCCTTCACCTTTCTTAATATTTAAACCATTTTTATATAAATTATAGAAATGATGTGTTGGCCCATTACCTTTACCTATATTTAATGAATGCTCAATTGCTGTTGTAATATATTTCTTAGCATGGTCTACCGCAGTAGGCATAGTCATACCAAGGGCAAGATTGGAAGCAATAGCCGAAGAGAAAGTACAGCCTGTTCCATGTGTGTTTTTAGTATTGATTCGTTGGGTTTCAAAATAATAGAACTCTTTACCACTATATAGAATATCCAGTGCATCTCCAATAGCATGCCCCCCTTTGACAAGAACATTTTTGCACCCCATATCATAAATAAGTTTTGCCGCTGTTTTCATATCTTCTGCATTGCTAATCTTAATATTCGATATCTTCTCAGCCTCTGGGATATTAGGCGTAAGTAAATCAGCATAAGGTAGTACAACCTTGATCAATGTCTCTATGGAATTAGGATCCATGAGAGAGCAACCATTTTTCGCATACATAACAGGATCAATTACAACATTATTTGGTTTATATTGTTTCAATTTTCTTGCTACTGCTTCCATACAAGGTTCTGTAGACAACATACCGATTTTAACAGCATCAACTTCAATATCCTCAAATACTGCATCAATCTGTTTTTCAATCATATCTGGAGTAATATCCTGTATGTCTATAACACGACTTGTGTTTTCTGCTACAACTGAAACAATTACACTCATTCCAAACACCCCATGGGCAGAAAACGTCTTTAAATCTGCTTGTATTCCAGCACCTCCACTACAATCTGACCCAGCAATACTAAGTACCTTTTTCATTAAAACTCCTCCTTTTTTCATTTATGTATTTATAATAAATTAGGGCACTTTTCTATACGGAGAAGCGCCCTAATCATATACAAACTTTGTATGTGATTTGCTTCCCTACGTTGGTATTAGCCAACAGGTTCAAAGGGTCAGGTTTTACCTTCTCAACTACTATGTAGTCCCCCCGCAAATATTAATCATATTCATTTTTATACTCAATAACTTTATCTTAAATAATAATAGGGTACCCCTCTACACAGAGAAGCACCCTAATCATATACATATTTCGTATGTGATTGCTTCCCTACGTTGGTATTAACCAACAGGTTCAAAGGGTCAGGTTTTACCTTCTCAACTACTATGTAGTCCCCCCGCAAATATTAATTGTATTCATTTTTATACTCAATAACTCTATCTTAAATAATAATAGGGTACCCCCTACACAGAGGAGCACCCTAATCATATACATATTTCGTATGTGATTGCTTCCCTACGTTGGTATTAACCAACAGGTTCAAAGGGTCAGGTTTTACCTTCTCAACTACTAATGTAGTCCCCCCGCAAATATTAATTGCATTGATTATATACCCTAGTGGCAATGTAGTCAAGTTATATTAGCAGGAGTGCCATAAAAAGCAAGTGTCAAGATAAACGGCTACGCCGCCCTTGTTCTATGCTGGCACCTTCTATAAATTGGAGTTTTTCATGATACAGACTATTCTCATAATAATAATTTACTCTTGCCATCTCCATCTTGAAAAATACTTATTAGTTGAAAACAAAACATATTGAGCCGTATCATTATTTTGAAATCTATACAAAGCACCTTTGCTGTGGAAAAAGGATTAACAACACCAAACTTAGAATATGAAATAAATGAGCCTACACCAATAATAGCTATTAAAATGATAATTATCCTGATAATAATTTTATTTTTAACCATTTCTCTAATCTCCATTAATCTCCACTTCAAATTTCAATTTATCTATCCGACAACTTGGGACTTAACCTTTATTTATAAATCCCCTATAAGTTATATATTACTAGTACTGATAATAATGAAATCATTAATATCGTTCCTATTGTTCCAATTATATTTATAAATTTATGTACCTTAATACTATTTTTCGATATTTTTTCAATCCCTTTATAGATTACCAAACCAATTATTCCACCTAAAGTATTGTTAATAATATCCGTAATATCCGAAGCTCCAACACCCAAAATAAATTGGAATATTTCACATATCAAACTAATTAAGAAAAATAAAAATATCTTTTTTCCAACAGTCCATTTTTTCAATAGAATACCTGAATATATGCCAAGTGGCATAAAAATCGCTACATTCATGATAATCTCACGGAAATCAAGTTTGCCATTTATTATTAAGGATTCATTAAAAGGAATTAGATTTATACTTCTCATATACCCTAATTTTGAAAATGGTGCATTAAATTTAAACACTATTATCCATAATAGTGCAATTAAATAAATTACAAACAATACTTTAGACCATTTCTTTATTTTACTATCATCTTTCACGTTTTCCCTCCAATATTCCTATAAACTCCTATTTTTCTTATTTATATATCTGTTCTATTTATTGGATTTTTCCACTTCCTTTTATGCTCATACTATTGTATTTTCATTTAGTATCTTAATAATATTAGTAGAACAACATTTCTTTGTTGGACTTAATTCTTTACATTTACCCAAAGTACAAGCACCTGTCATATTTCTAATGTCTTGTAGAGATTTTGCCCCACTTGCTATAGCTTCTAATATCTTTTCCTTACTAACATTAGAGCAATAACATACTATTCCATTTTCCATACCTAACACCTCACTTAGTACAAACACCTTTTTTAAACTATTTAACGAATTTTTGATTATACATATTATATCACGTACACTCTATCAAATAAACTTACACTTTATTAATTTTTACATATCTCCAAGTACCACCCACCTCTCCCCATCATAATCTTCATATCTTTCCGTAGTCACATTCTGCTCATAATAAACACCAAGAAGTCTTTTTATATCCAACTTATCAGCTCTTCTAGTAGTAAATCCTTGGTCTTTTAAGCTCTTTTCAATCCTTGAAAGATAAGGAAATACATCTGATTCTTTTTCATTCTTAAGCCTAATAATAATTAGAAACTCACGAGCTGTAGCCATCTGAACTTGCATCCTATCAAGATTGGTACTGTCTTGCTGTAGTAGTTGCCGAATAACAGGATTTTGCTCTGTATCCATTCTTCTTTTTAAATACTGCTTGTTATCATCAAAGTTTTCTTTTGAATTAAGGCAAAGCATTTCAATTTCAGCAATCCCCTTAAGTACTGTCATAAGCGCATAGATCCTTGCACTTACACTTGATTCAGATAGTACCGATATATTGGTTGGATGAATAATAAAATACACTAGCTCTCCATATGGAGTCTTTAGACTATAATCTGTGATTTCATCAATACCAATCAGTTCTCTAGTAGATTGCTTTTGTCTTTCTTTCTGTTTCTGTTTTCTTCCCAATTTTATAACCTCCATTCAAATATCTGTTGCTTTAAAAGAAAAAAGGCACAGGCATAACGAATAAAATTCAGTATGCTTGTGTCTTCAAATTGTATTGTTAAAAAGCTATATACTGCTGTTATTACAATAGGTGACATAAGCCTAAGTTGTGCTAAGGCAAATACAGAAATAAGAAGTCCAACTCCAATAATTCCTATATCTTTTAATTCCCATAGCCATAATGTTGCTTTGGCCTTTAAATTATCAGGATACATATACACTGTTTATTCCTCCATTTCATCTTTAAATCTTCTTAAAAAATAAGCAATCCCTCGCATAATAAAATCTACACAAGGGATTGCTACACTATTACCAAGTGCCTTATATCTTGCACTATCGGATGATTTTTCTATTTTTGTCCACCCATCAGGAAAGCCTTGAAGCCTTTCACATTCAAGTGGTATTAGTCTGCGTACAAGATTCTTAGTAGTTACAAGGTTTTCACTTCCTCCTCCATTATCTCCACCCTCTGCTCTAAGTGTTGCACAGCCTTCTTTATAATTAGCAAATTCTGATTGCCCAAACATCATTTTTTCACAGTCTACAATGCATTTATCTTGACTTACATATTGATTCCCATTGCCTTTTTCATCTCCTACACATAATGCTCCTACTGTATTTTGATAAGTTTTAGGTGGATAACAAACAGCATGAATATCACTGGTCGTAAGAGTATAACAAATATTTTCTTGAAATCCACATCCATTTCCACCATTATGATCTTGTCTATCAATGGTATTTCCTGCAATACAATAACTGTCTGAATCAATTGACTTTGATACTAATGGTACATTATTTCCTCCTGTTCCATAGGTAGCTGCTATTGTTGGAGCTACATCAAGGGGTCCATTATATCTACAGTCTTTTGCATGATTATCGAATAGAACAGGTTGATTATTGCCACTTGTTCCTGCTGCTGATGTAATAGTTGGGCAAAGGTCAAAGCATATTTCTGCACCACCTTGCTGAGTTGCCATGACTATAGGTTGATTTCCTCCCATACTAGCCCTTAGTGTTGAAGTAATATTCTCTGTTATATCCATTCGGTCACCACCCTGATCATTTAGACATAGCATAGGTTCTGTGACAAATGTCTGCATCTGCATATTTTGAGTTGCCATCAAGGCTCCTGAAATTCCATTTAAGTCAATACCCTCATTTCGTTGATTGATATGATAGGCTTTATATTCAGAAACTATATTTTCATTGGACTCTTGTTCTGAACCTTCAACTTCCCCTTGAATTTCTAAAGCTATTTTTAATTGTTTAGGCAGTTCCTTACCTCTTGCTCTAGCTCTTCTGAGTATTCCCAAACAAGCTGTCTTGCTCAAATAATATTTTGGGTGCGGTGTGTCCTCCAAAATCTGCGACAAGAAAGATTCTCTTACGTCTTTGGGGGACACCCCAGTATTGAGCATCGAGAACTCTCCAAGCAATGGTGAATTCATATCCCAATATGCACCCAACAGATTTCCATATCCCTCCCGGAGGTCTAGGTATAGATACGCTGCTGTCTGCAATTCTTGTGGTTTCTTCGAGGACCGCATGGAAGTCTTCTCCGTTTGTACTTGAGAATGCTCCAGGGACATTTTCCCAAACGAAGTATCGAGGTCTGATAAGGTGATTTGCCTTTCCTCTTCTTGCATCTGCCCACCTCATTTCCTTTGTTATTCTTATCTGCTCCATAAATAATCCTGAACGTTTACCAGCAAACCCTGCCCTTGCACCTGCAACAGATAAATCTTGGCATGGTGAACCACCTGTAATGATATCAACAGGAGGCAATTCTTCCCCTTTTAATTTTGTAATGTCGCCAACATGGAGCATATCAGGGAATCGTATTTTAGTCACCTCAATAGGAAAGGATTCAATTTCGCTTGCCCATATAGGAGTAATTCCATTATGAACAGCAGCAAGGGGAAATCCTCCAATCCCATCGAAAAGACTCCCCAAGGTAATCATCTATCCATCCTCATACAAAATAAAGCCCCTTCTTCTATTTCAATATCTAGTTTCATAATTCTTTTTATAGGAATACCTGTCTTTCTTGCAAACTCAATCTCCTCAAACATTCCTTTAGAAATATGGTCACCAAATGCCCATAGTTCATCGCATTTTGATAAAAATTCTTTTCCTATATTAATTCCCAATCTTCTTTCTTCTGGATTATTATCATCTAATATCTGAGGATAGAGAAGATGGGGACAAAAAAAGGCATTGCCTTCGTTTAATACATATCGGCAAGCCTGTTTCGCATATTCTATATTCTTTTTTATATCTCCTTTATAGGGAGATGCAACATATATTAGTTTCATTAAATCCTCTCTTTCTATTTTTATTTTGGTACTGCTTGTACTATAGTTTTAGTTGTATTTACAGCTGCCTGTGCTGTATAAACTGCACTCATTACATTGGCACGAGTGGATGTATCAAGTCCAAATGCTCCAGCAATCCGTGGTATTTCTCCTGCCGATAACATCAAACCTAATCCAAGCAATGCATGATCTTTTACTACCATAAGTCCTGCAGTTAGTATCGTTGCCTGAAGAAATGTTGTGAGGCACAATCCAATTATCTGCTTGCACCACTGAATAAAGCCATCAATGTAACCACGAGGTACAGAAAACATATATAGACTTCCAACTGCTATCTGTATAAGTAGAATCCCTCCCCTTTTTAGGTTTGCAAAAAACACTTTAATCACTGCATATCCCATAAGGATAATAATAAACAGAGCCATAAATGGACTTGTTATCATAGAAATGCCACCGAATATACCTGAACCGCCTATGTTTGTAATATCACCTGCATTATTTAACTCTCCAATAATAGATGTTGCCAGTTCACCTATTCCTCTTCCATATCCTGTGATACCAGCAGTTAAACTTGTTTGTAAATTGACCGAGAGCTTATATAGTTCTATAGGCACTGTAGTAAAGAGGCTGACTGCCATAAATCCTTTAATTGCATTTAAAGCTGCATCTTTCATGTTGCCCCTACCATATTGATACTCAATTCCTGTTTCAAAGCAGGACACTACAAGTCCAGTTCCATAGAGTGACCAAGCAAGGTAAGAGAAGAACAAAACGATTGATTGAACCCAGCTCATCTCAAAAAGTTCTACTCCCATATTTCCCATTTGGGCAAAGAAATCAGCAAGAAAACCTATAAGCTGCCCATAAAACCAATCAATAATTTGATCCATTACATCACCCAAGAGAAAATCCCAGATAAACACTTTTTCACCTACTTTCAAAAAAACAAAAAAGACACATAGTATTTATCTATGTGCCAGTATGATTAGCTTAACAAAATTTGCTATTTTTTAATGATTTATCAAATTTACTGTATTTTTTCAATCATGCTCTTCTAGTATTTCTTCATCCATTTCCTCATGAACCCTTAAATATTCTTGCAAGCTATCTCTAATTAGGAACAAATCACTTAATTTTGAGGAATATAAATTTATTTCAAATCTACCATTTAACCATCGATATAATTTTGATTCACTTCTATCATCCCAAGACATCATATTCCTACATTTTAATAATATATTTTCTATTTCATTCAACACTCTTTTTCGTATATCTATTATCTCTTTAGGTAAATCTTGTAATTTGCCTTCAAATAACTTATTAATCATTAGATTAATATCTTCTTCAATATCAGCATATTCTTCTATAGCCTCATCATTATCAAAATCCCAATCTGGATATTTCTTTTCAAATTCACTCCATTTGGTTTCTATCTCTCCATTTGGAAGTTCAACATCAAAATTAGCATTTATATGTTTATAGAGCTGCTTCAAATTATATAATCCATATACTTTACAGCTATGGATTTGAAACTTTTCTTTTAAAATACTAAAACCTGCTATATCTCCTTTAGTAAAGAAGTCTTTTTTGTCTCCAGTAATAAAAAACAGTAAGTCATCACTATTCATTTCTTGCTGTTTAAAGCAACAATTAATACTTTCTATTATTAATGCATCGTTCAATTGACTATCAGTAATTAATCCAGCGATTTTCTTTTTATATGTTTTACAAATCATATCAGGAGTTAATTCTATATGTTGAATATATTCATTCTCAAAAAAACTCATTAATTTATCATATTCTTCCTTCCAATAACAAACCTTATTATCTTGTTCACTTTCAATTAAATTTATAACCTTCTTTTTTACTTCCCTTATTTCACTCCATGAACTTTCAGAATATTTATCAATATATCCAATTAATTTAGAATACTCCCTTTTGTAATCCTCCTCAACTTTACTATTAGATTTTTGGAGCTCTAGTTTTACAACCTCTGGAATTAATAATGTTACAACGCCTTCTTTACATAGAAGATTTAGATCCTCTAGTTCACTAGGTATATCCTTTTCTTCTGCATTATCGTTAGCCAACACTTCTGTAAGTAAATTAACATATACATTGGTATCTATTGATACATATATCATTAAATCACCTCTTTCCTATTTTTTTGATCTCCCTTTAAGTGAAATATCTGTTCATTAAAAACACTACAATACTTATTTTATTTTAATTATAGTCTAAAACTGGAATCTAAGTTTAAATAATTATACCAAGTCGGCTGTATTAAGACAACTTGGTATAATTATTATATTTCGTCACATCCCAAGTATAGTCCAAATATATGCTGGTGCTGTTAAAGTAAACACCAAACATGCAAATAAGATTGCAGGTGCTGCCCATTCAAACTGCCCATGCTTTCTATAGTCAAAATAGGCAGTACCAAGTTTTGCAAAGAAGAATATTGCTAAGACAAGGTCAATCGCTGGGAATACAACCTTATTCACAACGGTTTTTATCTGTCCTGAAGCGTCGCTCCAAGTATCTTCAATTGCCCCAGCAACATCTCCTGTACCTGAAGCTAATGCTGAAGTGCTAAACATCAATATGCCAATCAGCACCATGCACATTGTTAGTGCTATTTTCTTGTTTATCTTCATAAAATCCACCTTTCTTTTTCTGTATTGTTTAAGGATTTAAGGGTGCTATATGCCAGTCTTGCCACAAGTTTCCCTTTATTGTCAATGTGTCTGTAAGGCTCATTGATAGCATTCCATCAGGAGTCCATGCATCTATAAGCCATGTATTTACTATATAAGCACCATCTGGCATCCATATTGGAGTAAAATGTGTACGATTCTTATAAGTGGAATAATTATTTTTCTTAAACTCAAACCTTGCATTTGAACCACCTGAAATACGTTCTAATAATCTCCAGTAGGTTTCATAGCGAAATTCTGGGAAATAGGAAACAGCATTTTGAGCATAAGTAATAGCTGAACTTTGATTACTACTTACATTTCCAGTCACTGTTTGATTGATTCCATATCCACTTTTAAAAGCACTTCCACTTGCAGTAGGATTCTTACTATCGTTTTTAATACTCATATCACTTGAAAGCCTCGCTGCATATTGTTCAAGATCAAACTCCCACCAACCATGGTCACACCAATATCCTGAATCCTCTCCTGTACTATGCCACACCCAATATGCTCGCCACCAAGGACTCCATATGCTCCAATTTGCATTTGTTTTTTCTTCTCTGTTTGGAACAGAAGAATGAGAAAAAGAGTCATTTCTATCATCTGCTACAGGATTTGGTGGTGGATTTTTATCTAAATCAACAATCTTAACATTGATAATTGATTTACTAGTACTACCCAGTCCATTCACTATTACATCTATTACCATATCTTGTTCTGTATCAGGAGTTGTCCATTTCACCCATGCAAGCTGAGAGTCGCCACTTGGGTAATATACATTCCCAACATTATAGGTTCTTCCATCAATAATAAAGCTTACACGTGTGGGTCTGTCAGGATCGGACTGTCCTCCACTAATCATGACAGAAGTGATTACCTCAGTATCTACTCTATATTCATAATCATATGTGCTAACAGTTGGTGGCTCTGGTTGTTCTGTAAATCGTACAATACCAAGTCCTAAAGAAGATTTTATATCTACATTAGTAGCTGGTGTTGTAGTACTTCCACTCCATGCTGGGTATCCCAAATCTCCTACCTCTAGAAACATAGCAAGTGGCAAATTTTTATGGGATAAAGATACCATCTTACTTCTAAGCAATCCACTTAACTGTTCATCATACATAGCAGTTTCTGTTGCAGTTGTAGCTATCATAACTCCTTGAAATGTGTAGTATGCCATTGGTTCCAAAAGCAACTTATAATCCCCACCAATTAAAATATCAAAATCCATTCCTGTTATTGATGCAATTGATCGGATAACTTGCTCATCTGTAAAATAGCTCTTTATGGCTGCAATATTGTTATTACCATTTGTACTTACAATCCTCGGCATTGTTTGAGATGGATTAATATAAGAATATGCACCTTGAATAGGTGACAAATTTCTTCCGCCATTATATTGAATTTTAGATACTTTACCAAAGTGAAACATAGTAGATGGAGGTTGTTTGTTTGTTAAATCAATAGGGGTAGTTACTGTGGCATGGTCACCTGCTCGAACTACAGTAACACGCACACCATCGTAACCAGGAGACCACTTATCACTACTCGTTCCATCTCCCATACCTCCACCACCTGAGTCAATATTTCCATCTCCAACTGCAAATACAGTAATGGGCATCATTAAACCAAATATCATTGTAAATATCAAAAATATTTTTAATATATTTTTCATCTGCTCTCCTTTCTGCAAATAAAAAACACTACATCTCTGCAGTGTTTTTCATTGCTAGTTATATTAATCCATATTTCCTATCTTATTTCCATTCTCATACATATCTTCAGCTACAGTACCTTGATTTTCTCCACTATTCTCTATCCATCCGAATCCAGGCAAGTAAGTTTTTCCTTGATTATTGGTATCTCCACCTTGTGGTTCATCATTATTTTTTGGTGTTTCTGTAGGTTTCTCTACTTTATCATGTTCTACAGGTTCAGGTGGTGTTTCCACTTTCTCACCATTTGGTTTCTGTGTTGAATCTGTAAGCTGTTCCTTTGTAGACTCTTTCGGTTTTTCTACATTTCCTTGAATGGTTTGCTCAGTGCCTGTATCTATCGCACCGTTATCTATCGATTCATCCTCTGGAATCTCAATTTCTTGCACTATAATTTCATCTTCTTTTTCTGTAATTACAGGTTTTTCTACTATGATGTCATTTGTTTCTATGCTTTGATTTGGCAGTACTGCATCCTCTATGGGTTCTTTCTTAAACTGAGCACTTATTAGAACTATAAGTATTACACTGATTATTAAACCACTCGCCACAATTAGTCTTCTTTTGGTTTTATCATTTATATTGATCATAGGTTTCTGCCTCCTTATTAATCTTAATTACCTATTTCTTTCAAGCTACAAACTACCACAAGATTTCCTGAAAGTCTATCTAATTATTCAAATCCTTTAAAACTTAGGTGTATAGCCAGCACTTGTCTTTATTTTTATCTTCATACTTGGAAGAAGTTTACCTCCAAAGGATACTGGTACTTCAAGCATTATGCTGCTATCCGCCTCAAATCTTGAATCTGATCTATCCCCTAAAGCTAATGGAGCATTTCTTATATCTACTTCTAAATTCCATATTTTAAACTCTATTTTTCCTTCTGATGTGGTCTTAACATGATATCCACTTTTCCTACTTAATCCTAGAATTGTATCTAGTCTATCATAAATTGCTCCATAATCAAGAGATTCTTCAAAGTCATCTGCCATAGGCTGATATCCTCCTGAATACCCTTCACGTACTCCATGATAAACATCATCATAATTGTCATTGACAGTAGAAATCACTGCATCTTGAACAGCATCACGTACACCTTGTGCAATAATCATCAACCTAAAATATTCTGATACTCCTGTAAAAATCATTATAAGACACAAAGTCACTGCAACAATCAACGGAAAAGAACTGCCTTTTTTATCGGTTAATATTCTTTTTATTTTATGCAAGATTTCACCTACTTCCAATATACTTCTGATTTCCCAGCGGCATCAGCTCTTAAGGTAACAGGAAAAGAACCAAATCCTCCAAACAGACCTATATTTGTTTCAAAGGTAACAGTAACACTTATCTCTTCATTTAACTGAATTCTTCCTGTCTTCGACCATTTAACCGTTGGTGTAATACCAGTTTTCTCTCGAAGTAAAAGCTCCCTATTTGTAGTTTCAGCTCCTACCCTTCCTGCAATTTCTGCTTCCCTTACAAGCTCTGTAGCAAAGGTATCTACCTGTTGTTTTATAATATAAGCTGGAAATACTCTCACTGCAAGAGCAATAACAAGCATGGAGCAAAGCACAAGAATTGCAACATCTATATATCCCTCTCCTTGTTTGGATTTTAAGATTTTTAACACATAGACACCTCCTAGAACATTCCACTAAGGGAACGTATAATTTCATATACAATAATGGCCATATAGGTCATTAAGAAACACATAAGCATTACAAAAGAAAACACTCGAATCTTAGGTGGTATTTTCATTGCCTGTGCCTTTAACCTTTGAAGCTCAAGTTGTTTCATATCATGGGAGAGCATTTGAAAATACATGGAACCATCATCTCCACGCAATACCCCAATCAATCCTCTAGTAATATCTGATAGCATCGGTGAATTAATCCTTGCCTCAAATCTTGTAAGTGCTGCCTCATAAGAAGAAGAGCGCATATCTGCTGTTAAGATATCCAGCTCATCAGCAAATTCCTCTCCTGCATTTTTCTTATAGTTCTCTATAATAGACAATACATCTCTGCTTGCCTTTAACTCCTGAGTAATGGTTGCTACAAATCTTGGCAGTTCCACTTCTATTTTTTCTTTCTTTATCTTTAATATCTCATCTGCTTTACGAATTTCTTTAAAATATATGATAATGCTTAAAAACATAAGTATTGGTGCAATAATTGGAAGTATCATGAGACAAGGAATAATTAGTAGTGCAATTATTCCCGACTTTAGCAACGCTGATGCAATGAACTCTTCTGGAGTCAGGTTCATTCCAGCAGCATTTAATGTGTTTTTCATTCTGCTTTTTTTATACTCATCCATAGGAATATATTTAGCAAGCTTTACTGCCAATCCCATAAGAAGTACATCTACGGTTTTAGCTTTTTCTTTTCCCTGTTTACCAGCAGATAACATAGCCTTTTGTGTTGCAATGCTTGGCAATTTCAGCAAATCAGCAGAAATTAGAAACAAACCAATGGCAAGCAACATGCCAAATGTAAAGATTAAAATTGTCATATTCGGCTACCTCCTATACTCAATTGGTTGGGTTAATTTAATTACTAAAGCTGTTGATATAAAAATAGCCATAGCACAAATAGAAATAATAATCTGTCCCAAAGCTGAATGCATTAAAGTGTGGTACCAGTCTTTGTTTAGAAAATACAAAAGAGGTATATTTCCGACGACCAGTATGACCATGGTAATGAATTCTTTTCTTGGTTCAAAGACCATATTTTCAAGTTCTCCATTTACTACACGCATATCCGATAGTTTACTTACAATGGGTGTTAGGGTTGTCTTTAAACTTCGGTCAAGCTGACAAGCTATTAAAGCATCACACCATTCACGAAACACAGCATTATCAATCTGTCCTTTCATAGCTTGCAAAGCCCCTATAATATCTGGGTTTATCAGCTTTATCCTTGAAACGAAACCCTTAAATACAGACAGAACTGGTGGGTTTAGGTAGTTCATATTTTCCTCAACGGCAGTAAGAATATCCTCATTTCTTAAATAAGCAGTTGTTATGATGCTTAGTGCTGTTTCTAACTCTGCAGCAATATCCCTTTTAAAATAACTTTGAGTAAGCCTTATATACCAAAATGGTAGAAATATAAAGCCTATTGCCATCACTGGTACTAAGAAAAAGTTACCCAGCATAATAGCAATAGATCCTCCCATAGCAAACAATAATAAGGAAAAGGCACAAAGTATTGGAAACCTCTTCTCTCTCCCTGTAACTTTTAAAATTTCTTGCACTTCCATGATTTCACGTCTTAAAAAAGATACCTTCTTTCGCTTTGTAGTCTCATTAATCTCATCCTTAATACTCTTTGGTTTACTTATCAGCTTTTCAAATATGTTTTCCGTGAACTCCATTGGTGAGATTCCAAATAAAATAAAAAAACCTGTAATCATTCCGATACAGGCAATCAACAAGATGGTACTCATAGAGTTTCCACCTCCTTTGTTTTCAGTTTTTCTATAATGTCAATTGGCATTCCATTTTCCAAGAATCTTTTACTAAGGCTATCTGAAATGCTACCAGTCTGCTCATGGTAACCATTAATTATAAATTTCCCATCTTCCATACGATTTTCAGTAATCACATATTGATATAATGGGCGGTAATTCCTTGTGCCATCTGGAAGGATCTCGCATTCCATTATCTCCATCATCTTTCTTTCCTTATTTTCAAGTTGCTTACAAAACACAACAATAGGATAAGCCTCTGTTACATATCCCATTAGGGTTTCATCTGACATATCTACTGCTCGTTTGCAAAGGGATACCATTCTCCTGTAAGTTGCCTCACACGAGTTTGAATGTATGGTAGTCAGAACAGCTACCCCTGTTCTTGCTGCCTCCTGTGCTGCATTAGCCTCTGCTCCACGCATTTCTCCTACTACAATAATATCTGGATTAAAACGCAAAGACATATCAAGCAAGGTAATCTGATCTACTCTTTGCCTTTCATTCTCACTATCACGTGTTATGGTATGAATAACAGAATTAGTTACTCTTCCTTCTTTTTCACGAACCAAGGCAAGCTCACGCGATCCATTTTCTATGGTAAATATTCGCTTATTATTAGGAATTGTAGTTAGTAACCATCCAGCAATTGTTGTTTTACCAGAGCTTGTTGCTCCTGCCACACAAACAGAAATACCATAGCGAATACATTCTGATAAAAACTCAAGCATAGGATTTGTTGCTGTACCACCATCTACAAAATCCTCTTTTTTCATACTTTGAGGATTTACAATACGAATAGAGGCTGAAATACCAACATCTTCATCCACTAAGGGAGTTTTAAGCACTGCAATACGAATATTCTTTGTAAGATGACCAAGTACAGCGGGACTAGCATTATCAAGTACCATACCAGAAACATGGAGCATTCTCCTTATTACATTAATTGCATGTTCAGGAGAATCAAAATGTTCGTTAAGCTTTTCATTTCTACCATCAGAATACTGCACTTCGATATCTTTCCATGAGTTAATGTCTATTTCTTCAATACCTTCTCCATAAATATATTTTGTTAAAAAACCATACTCAGCCATCTCTGTATAAAGTGCATCAATTAACTCATTGCCACTCATACCTTTTACTGAGATTCTGCTGTCCTGAACATATTTAGAGATATATCGTTTCATCTGCTCTTTAGAATCCTTCATAGTTCCATCGGTAATAAGAACAGAATAATTACTTGAAATATATTCTTGAACGTCCTTTAGAACTGTAGAAAAGTCCTTACCCTCTGTTTCAGGGGTAAAAAACAGGGAGTGAGTTCTATTTTCAGAACCTAACTCCCTTTGTGTTTCTTGAACTTCTTGTGATTCTTGTATCTCTTCTATTTTTCCCTCTACTCCTTGAGTTTCCAGCATTTCAATTGCCCTTTTGAAGGTCTTTGATATTGCCTTTTCATTTGTAGATGACACGTTTTGTTTCCCTTTTGTCTTTAGAAACACAGAACTATTTCTTTTCTTTCCTAACACCCAAACACCTCCCTTGCTATCTTCTCAATTTCTTTGCGAAATGCCTTGCTATCCTTCATGGATAATTCATCGAATAGATTTCCAGCTAGGTATTGTTCCTCAAGTTCCTGTGAATGTGGAAGCTTAAAGGCTACACTTCCAAGTGCTTGACTCATATGGTCTACCCCTTGCTGTGGTTTAATGTTTGAAGCTATTTTATATTGCTTATCTGTATCCCATTTCCCATCACGAAGAAGAGGTAATTGACTTGATAAATAACTGATGCTTTTTAAATCACAATTGGCAAGTCTTAATACGGAATCGGACTCCATTAGTGCAACAGCAGATAAAACATCATTTGCTATATAACTGCCACAATCTATAATAATAAATGGTGCGATTTCACGAAGGCTATCAATCAGCTCTCTTGCTTGCACTTCTGAATAGGGCGGATAGGTATATTCGTTTTCTCCCTTTAACATGCCAAGGATAGTAAGGTATGATAGCTTTTTATGAGTAATCATATTGTGTTTTACAAGCGACTCTGTTACATGGGTTGCAGCAAGGATACTTCCTAATGA
The DNA here is from genome assembly GCF_030263895.1 of Proteiniborus sp. MB09-C3. NCBI lineage: Bacteria > Bacillati > Bacillota > Clostridia > Eubacteriales > Proteiniborus > Proteiniborus sp. MB09-C3. The sequence continues at coordinate 1,591,761 of NZ_CP127161.1, read as the reverse complement.
TTTTTCGCATTCAAGTTCTTGTGGTGGGCAGATGCATGGGAGCATTGGTGCTGTCATATCGCACAATACCAGTACTACATTCTTTTTCTTATCCGCAAGATATTTTGCAATCTTTGTAGCTACTGTTGTTTTTCCACTCCCGGGACTTCCCCAAACAGCTAAAACACCACCATGTAAGATTTCTTCCTGAACATTTTCTCCCTTTAAATTGCGAGTAAAAATACTATTTTTCTTAAAATTTAACATCTTTACTCTACCTCACTTCCTGTTTCTTCTACTCCTTCAGAGGATTTGTTTGAGTTATCTATTGCCTCTTCTACTATGTCTTCTTCAGATACATCTTCCGTTTGTTCTTCTGGTTCTGGATAATAGAGAGTTTTTATAATTTCCTCTTGCATATCAATAAACTTCTTTGTATTCTCTGGACTTCCACGATATACAAGCGATAAGTGGGATTTGGAATCTACCTCTAGTTCTGCTAGAATATTACCTTGCTCAGGGGTTACTAGAAGTGTTACCGTTGATGGAAGTTCTCTTTCATCTTCTGTTCCTTGTTCATTTGTATTAGCATCATATCCTGATGAGGCTGTTACAGAAATCACTTCTACATATTTAAGTTCTGCTGGGATAACTGTTGCACCTTGCTTTTTATAATCAGGGGCAATAACAGATACAATATCTCCACTTTGTAGCTTTCCTGAAAGACCATTTGCAAAGGTCTTAATAGTTATGGACATTGCCTGTTTACTTCCATCTAGATTATATAAATAGGCATTTTCAGCTGCTGGTATCTCTGATAATTTTGTATTTAAAATATAATCTCCAATTCCTAAATCTGAAACTGCAAACTTACCGATCGCTGTTTCTTTGGTACGAATTACATTTTCAGGCAGATTAAATCCACCTACTTCTACTACTTGGACCATATCCTTTGTAATTTCATCGCCTGATTTTATCTCCTTTGTCACACGGATAATTTCTGTCTTTTGACTGATCCCTTTATTAAATAATGGTGTAATACCAAAACAAATAAGGAGTGACAATACGATACAAATCACTCCAACTACTGTCCTATTCTTTAAAAAACTCATAGTATATTCCCTCCTAATTTATAACGAGGTGAAGATGCCCCCACCTCGTTGCAATGGTGTGAAGTAATCGCTATGCAATTACCTCTGATATTTAAAAATACATGATTAAAAAACCTATCCCTAAAAAGGGAGCAAGTGGCATAGATAAATTCTTTGCCACCTGCTTTTTTCTGATGATTGATGAAATTCTTAACATGATATAAAACAATATCAATAAGGTAAGTCCTATTATTAATCCATAGATTCCTTTCCAAAATCCAAGGACAAACCCAACTGCGGCAGTTAGCTTAATATCTCCGCCTCCGATACTTTTTTCTTTCAACATTGCTGCTATAAGAAATGGCAAGGCAATAAATATTCCTAATAGATTTTGAAAACTAAATTTCAGAAATCCTGTTAATACAAGGAGTACGCAGACCGTGTCTGGAATTTCTCTTCTTTTAATATCCGTATAAGATGCTACCAAAAGCAGAGAAGAAAAAAGCACCCCCTGTAGGATGCTACTAGCCTGCATAGTTAAACATTTCTTTGATTCGCTCTTCTAATGTCGGCATAACCACTTCACCGAATAATGCATACAGGCCTGCAAGGAGCAATGCTCCTAAAACTACGGCAATAAGGATTTTTACTGCAGTATCAATATACCCTTCTCCACAGTTATTGTTAATTGCAATCTTTACAGCCACTGCTTGTCTGACTAAAAAGTTTTTTGTTTTTATCATTGTCTTACTCATAGTGATTCCTCCATTTATTCAAAGTGATAGTTAACAGAATAGGTGATATTTGATTTGTTATACATACAGTTATGGTTTGTATAGTAATAAAATTCTAGTTTAGAATAAACACCAGCACCAAGAGTCCTACTAAATGTAATACCATTGCTTGTAGTTCCATAATCAAGCTGATCCCACTGCTTTGTCAATACATTGTATCCTCGAACTCGGCCATGGTCACTTCCGCTATGTCCTGATACAGGTGGAACAGTAAAAGTATATTCAGTTATAGTTGCTCCTTCTAATCCATTTTCTAAAATAACAGAATCTGGACCTGTCAAAGTCATTCCTCCACCACCATTGGAATCAGCAACAAAGAACACAATTGCTGCCCAAGGAGATTCTGCACCTGTGGAATCTACTGCCTTAACACGAACTACATTTTTCCCTAACGGATATACCTGTTGTTCTGCATTACGTCCTTCCCAAATATAGGTAATTGGATCGTTATCTGCATCAGTACTACTAGCTGTAATAGTCACCTTTGTTCCAGGGGCAACACTATTTCCATTTGGAGTTCTACTAATTACAGGAGCCGTTGGAGCTGAGTTTACAATTGTAAAACTCTTTTCTACCCATGGTGAATAAGCACCAGCTATGTCCTTTGCTCGTACTTTAATGGTGTGTGTACCTACCGAATAGTAGTTATCAGCTGTTGTTCCTTCATATTCCAAGGTTGTTGCATCTCCATCTGCATCATTTGCAACTGCCTTAATATCAACAAAGAACTTACCATTTTTAACGGTTCTAGTTGGTGTAGCGGTTAGTGTTACTGTTGGTGCTGAATTTATAACTGTAAAGCTCTTTTCCATCCATGGTGAATAAACATCTGCTATATCCTTTGCTCGTACTCGGATGGTGTGTGTACCTACTGAATAGTAGTTATCAGCTGTTGTTCCGTCATATTCCAAGGTTGTTGCATCCCCATCTGCATCATTAGCAACTGCCTTAATATCAACAAAGAATTTACCATTCTTAACAGTTCGTGTTGGTGTAGCAGTTATCGTCACTGTTGGTGCTGAGTTTATAACTGTAAAACTCTTTTCTACCCATGGTGAATATGCATCTGCTATATCTTTTGCTCGAACTTTAATGGTATGTGTACCTACTGAATAGTAGTTATCAGCAGTTGTTCCTTCATATTCCAAGGTAGTTGCATCCCCATCTGCATCATTAGCAGCTACCTTGATATCAACGAAGAACTTACCATTTTTAACAGTTCGAGTAGGTATAGCTGTTATCGTCACTGTTGGTGCTGTATTAGTAACAGAGATATTTTCCGAATGAGTAAACATCCTACCTTCACTATCTGTAATTGTAGCGATAAGAGTAAATCCCCCTATATCTGATATTGAGATCTTACCTCCATCATTTGCAAGTTCTCCACTAAAAGAAGCTGGTTCACTTACTTTTTCTAATGTCCACTGAACCTCATTATTTCCAAGATTTTCAGAAGTGGTTTCTACTTCAAACTCTTTGCCATAATGAATTGATTCAGGCATTGTAAAACTATACTCTACAACAGGCTTTATGGTTATATTTTGGGAATGTGAGAAACTCCTTTTTAGAAAATCTGTCATTGTTGCAGTTAGAACATATTCCCCTTCTTCAAGAAAAGTGATTTTTCCACTATGTGCATTTAAGCTACCATCGAATGCTTTGTTTTCAGAAATAATTTTATCGTCTTTTGTAATACTCCATTCCACAGGCAGTACGTTGTTGTTGCCATGTGTTCTAATATCAATTATGCTGTCGGTGTATGCTAGAACAGGCAGTTCAAATCCTATATTTAACACAGGAAGTACTTCCGTTTTGCCACCCACTTCAAAAAGAAATACTCTGCCAGTATCATCAGTAATTCTAGCTACTAATTCATATATGCCAGCTCTTTTGAATCGAATATTTCCACCGTTATTATCTAACTTACCATCTACATAGGTTGACCAGTCCTGAAAACCAAAAGTATTATCAACTAGCCATTCAATCTTTAGTCCATCAAGTTCTGTACTATCTACATCTACACTAATCTCACTATCAGTATGAACATATTTAGGGAGTGTATAGCTCACGGATGGCACAGGATAGACTTTGAGTGCTTGCTCATAGTTATAAGTTCTTCCTCCATCATCAGTGAACGTTGCCTTTAGAGTGTATTTTCCCTTCTGAATAAATCGGATCATTCCACCATCATTTGAAAGTTTACCAATGATGAAGTTAGTAAGCTCAACCTCCTTACCATCTTTTACAAGGGACCAATCAGCAATATGATCTCCGATTTCTCCAAAAGTAGCTTCAACTTTTATGGTATCATCTGTATGAAATATTTCAGGAAGATAAAAACCGGCTGAGCCTACAGGATATACTGTAATAGCTACAGTTTCCTTGAATACTCTTCCGGTCTTATCACTCAATGAAATAGTTAGATTATATACTCCTTTTTCTTTAAAACGTATATTACTTTCTCCTACCTGAATGTTACCTTCAATGAAATCTTCAATAATAACTTCTTTACCATTTTGAGTAAGTGACCACACACTCTCCATTTCCTCTGCATTCTTTGTTTCTGTATTTAATGTGATAGTCTTATCTGTATGGGTAATATTTGCAAGGTCCATTTTTATTTCTGCTAATGGATATACAGTAATAATATCTGATACTTTAACTTCTTTACCTAACTCATCAGTAATTGTGGCACTTAATTCATATACTCCATTAGTTTTAAATAAGATTAAGCCACCACTTCCTGTAAGTTCTCCTGTAATTACAATTTCAAGGTCTATTTCTTTGCCATCTTTTTTAATCGTCCATACCAAGGAATTATCTTCTAGATTCTTAGTAACAAGATCCACAACTACTGTAGTATCAGTATGTGCTGTTTCAGGCAGCTTAAATTGTGCTGATACAACTGGATAAATGCTTATAGTCTGTTCACAGACAACTGCCTTGCCCCTACTGTTTAACGCTGTAGCCGAAAATGTATAACTACCTGTAGACTTAATTTTAATTACTCCACCTTCTGCTTTCACTTCCCCATCTAACACATAGGAAATCTCGGTAGGAATACCATTTTTAGTAACTGTCCATGCTACAGATTTTACATTACTGCTATTTGGGATAATTTTTATTTCTTCTCCTACATAAGCCGTGTTTGGAAGTGTATAATCATATTTCGGTGCTGGTACATAAGATGAACCTCCATTTGAGGATGAACCATTATCTGAAGGCTTATCTTCTTGCTCCACATCAGGAGAATCTACAACATCTTCTTCTATTTTATCAGTGGTTTCTTCTTGCTTAATTATCTCTTTAATTTCATCATGCTTATCAAGGATTTCAAAGGCTTCACCTCGTGTTGCCTCTCCGTCAGGACGTATTGTTCCGTCTGGATAACCAGAGATTATATTATAATGTTTGCCAGCACAAATATACTCACGTTCCTCTTCCGACAAATCATCTTCATCGATAAACCCTGTATTACAAGGACAATCTACGCTATGATTATCCTTGCCTATAGCTCTAACTAACATTTTAATCATTTCCAATCGAGTGATAGGCTCATCTGGAAAATATTTAGCACCATATTCTTCTTTGATGATAATGCCTTCATCAATAAGTGCCTCAATTTCTTTTTGAGCAAAATGTCCTGCAATATCCTCAAATACTATGTTAACCGTATTTGTTCCCTTTGGCTCAAGTTCCATGATTCTTGCTAAAAGAGCTGAAAATTCTCCCCTTTTAATTATTTCATCTGGATGAGAAAGTCCATCCGGATATCCATGAATTACACCCTTTTTTGAAAGATTATTAATTGCATCCTCAGCCCAATGACCTACACTATCAGAAAATACGAACCTTGTTGCATAGGCAGAACCTACAAAACTGGTAATTAAGATACAAACTACCAATAGAATATTGATTACTCTCTTTGACTTATGATTCATTTTAAACTTTCCCCCTTTTAGCCTGCATAGTTAAACATTTCATTGATTCGCTCTTCTAATGTTGGCATTACTACTTCACCAAATAATGCATAAAGTCCAGCAAGGAGCAATGCACCTAAAACAACAGCAATTAAAATCTTTACAGCTGTATCAATATAACCTTCACCATGGTTATTACTAACTGCTACCTTTGCTGCGACAGCCTTTCTTGTTATAAATTCATTTGCTTTTCTTAAGATATTTTTCATCCTGTTTCCTCCATTATTTTTATTTTAAATACTCATATCCATATCTTGTATTTGATTCTGTTGCTCAAAATCAATTTCTTTAAATCCAAAACGGTCTACATAATAAAACTCACTGCCATTGTCATCATATAGTTCAACTACATCAGACATTGACAGTGAGTGTCCAGTAAATCCACGAGGATGATTTAGATTAAACTTTGAATAGATAGATTCTAAATCATTTGTTTCTATTTCTCCTTCATATACAAGCTCATAGTTATTTTTATCTGGCTCTCCAAAGCTTTCTTTTAGTTCCTCATATCCAATAAACTTACATTCAGGACTTATATCAGCTCTTAACTGCCAGATACGACAGTCTTTAAGTGGTACTGGTCTTTCATTATTAATAAGGAGTACACCTTCTTTTGAAAGTCTTTCAAACACCCCCTCTGTCCATTTTGCTGTAAGCTTACGGTTGCTAATCCACTGGCTAAATTCATCATTTTGAAACATAGAATCTACTATTGCTATGCCGTCTTCCACATATCCTGAAGGATTTCCATAGTAAAATATACAGCCATTTTTAAGTTCAATTCCTGTCATAAAGCACCTCCCATCATTTAATCTCCATAGACAATATCCTCCATCATAATCCTTTCTTCTAATTCCATGATGCAGATACCTGACATCTCAAAGATATCAATAACAAACTTTGGTACATCAGCTATATCATAGTCATAATCTGCTTGCATCACTATGATTTCCCCACTGTCTTCTTCTGTACAAGCACAAAGTTTTGCATCCTTTGGAATACCAGCTTCTTCAAGGAGATAATCAGGAACGATAATCTCATCATATTCTTCAAATCTATCGCAGTAGGAGCAATCATGACATCTCCCACAAATGCCTGCTAGATGAACGATTAATTCTTCTGAGAGATTTTTAAGTCCCTCTGCCACCTTTATAAGCTCCATTGCATTCATCGTTGTTTTCATGGCAACAACAGCATTCTCTAAGGTATTAAATTCAATTTCTTCACACCCTATAAGGTCTGCTGCATTAAGTATTTCATTTGGTAAACTAATGTTGTTGTCTAAAGATTCTTTAATCATTTTCATTATAAATTCCTCCTTGTTTTCCTAGTCCATTTTTCATTTCAAATAAATTAATTTGTGATGGAGAATTTATCTCCCTTTCGTGCATATCATAATTTGCCACCAGTATTTCAGGAAACTGGGCACCATTATCATAGCGCTGTTTAATATTATTGATACGGGTGTAGCTTTCAATCTGGATGTTTGGTGCATCGTATAGCTCTCTGATAAAAGAACAATCATTGTAGGAAAGTAAGAACTTTCCCCCAATGCCCATCAGGGTATCCCTAAGTCTTATATGATCCTCTTTCTTAAACCCATCTTCACCAACATTCTTATAATACTTTTCTGTTTCAAAATAGGGTGGATCTGCATAGAAAAAGCTTACAGGGCGGTCATACTGCCTTATCAGCTTTTCAAAATCTTTATTTTCAACCACTACTTTGCTAAGTCTTCTATGTGCCTGTTCAATTATTGGAAAGTTGCTCCACATATCATGAGGCTGACTTCCGAAGCTAGTAAGGCCTGATGCATAGCTATAGCGAATCAATTGATAAAAATATGAGGCTCTTATTACATCACTGGTAGGACTGTCTCTTGCAAGTGCCTCCCTTACTATGTTGAAATCCTCACGGGAGTTTAACACAAAATATAGTGCATCTATTAATTCGTTTGGTTTCTCCCTTACACAACGATAAAGATTGGTTAAAAGTCCATTAAAATCGTTATATACTTCAAAATCATTGCCCGGTGGCTTATGAAATAATACCCAACCTCCACCTCCAAACACTTCTATATACCGTTCATAATATAAGGGAAAGAGGGATACAATTAAATCTCTTAAAGATTTCTTGCCACCTATCCAGCTCATAAAACTATTAATACTTCATCACCTCTCTCTTACCTCTTTATCAAGGTCTAATCTCAATTGTCCACTTGCATCTGGAAAATGCTCTAAAGCTTTGACTAATCCTCTCTTTGCTTTTGCAATTTCTCTAATTCGACTTGTCATCTGTCCTATACTAGCAAGTAGTTCTTTTCTATCTGCAGCATAATAATATCCATTGTCGCCACTGCATATGGGATTGCCATCATTTCTTAATTGATTGACTAATTTCCTAACAGTTCTTGAACTAATACAAAATCTACCTTGCAGATATGCACTAGGTACTGCCTTAGAGGTTCCTGTATGATACTCTTTCATGTAAATTAAAAAATCATGTTCCACCTCCTCGCCTCCTTTCTCATGCCATGTTTCATAACACTGTGGATATGATTGTTTTTAGGCAACAAAAAAAGGCCGACTGCTATGCTGTAATTTACAGCAAACAATCGGCCTTATCTGTCTTTAGATATTAAAAAAACACGGATATCTTCCGTGCTATCTTAGTACACCAAGTTCTCTTTTATTTTATAAACTTATTCCTCCCATACCTTGTGATTGCTCTTTGGACGGCTCATCTGACTCTTTCATCTCTTCTTCCTGTGGACGAGATAACACTTTGAAATTGTCTTCTCCGGGAATAAGGCCAAGACCTCTGCCATTATCCCATTTCATGTGTATGGTTCCAATGTCATCTACCCCTAGCACTGTTCCCTTTGTACCTTTTTCAACACCTTGAACATCATCCATTGCCTGAATTAATTCAATTCGTGTGCCTACAGGATAGCCATTTTTAATTCTTTCTACTTGATTCCTATCATTATTCAAATTTCATACCTCCCATTTTTTGATTTTCTTCTATACCCATTTCTTCAGCTGTTTTAATAAACCAGTTATCGCTGTCCCAAAAGCTAACATAAATATCTCCCATATCAGTACTAATCTCTCTCTGCTCAAAACCCTCTCCCCAGCCGTCAGAAGACTGACCGATTATATTATCTTTAATCTTTTCCAGCTCCTTTGGAGTCAATTCATCATTTAAAGTAAGAATAGCTACCCCCATTAGTTCTCCTTCTACGATTTCAACAGAAAACACATACTTGGATACTTTTGCATTAACACTGTCATGGTCATCATAATATCTCATCAGACCTCTTTGATCTTCTTCTGGAAGATTATTTTCCTCTATTGCCTTCAGGATTACATCTAGATATTCAACTACTTCAGCATTTGAAATTTCCTGTGGTTCATTTGTATACTCTTTATAACCATATTCATTTTCTATATCATATGTTGTTATCCTAAGAGGCATATACAGTTTTAAGGTTTTCAATTCTTCTTGTTCAGGAAATACCATTCCAAGACTTTCAAATAATAAATTGGCAAGTTTTTGATTATATCCATGGTAAGTGATATATCCTTTCTCTGAGAACGCTCCAAATTCATGTGCCATTTTCTCCTGTCCATATCTTTTAAAGTCAATGTATTCCTCAAGATTTGAATCATATTCAAAATGTCCCGAGTCACAAATCATATATCTTCCATAGCTTTCTACACTATGGATACCATCAAATAGTTCAAATTCATACATAGAATCTGCTAGTGTAAAGATTTCTTCAACAGTTCGAGGTTTAACATAGTCCATAAGTTTTTTAAAATATTCTATATCATGGTTGCCTATTTCCTTATAATATTCTGCTAAATTATTTAAGGTATCTATCTTAATTAATGGTATTGTATCAGCAGAAATAATATTTATTATTCTATCTGAAAAGTTATGGCTTTCAATTGCAACTTCACAATCATGTAAGTAAGGAGTTTCTAATCTCAACAGTGCCTTTTCAATTTCAACATCAGAACAAGGAAGATAGATAAATTCATTTTCACCTTTTGCGGTCAGCTGTATTGTTGCTACAGTTTCTTTCCAATGGTATAGGGGAAACTGCTTGCCATTATATATTTGTTCTGGTTCATTGCTATTTTTATATAAAACTCCATAAGGAGTAATTCTAGAATTAGGATTATTTTTTATCACTTCCATTGCAAAGGCTCCACCATCAAGCTCTTCTAATTCTCTAGTTGCTACTGCTTGCTTTTCTGATAGATATAAATCTTTTCCTACGGTTTCTAGATTATTAAAGTCACTTACAAGGCTATAGCAATGAGTATTAAAGCTTAGATTGATTAACTCTGCCACAGTCTTAGGGTTTTCTGCAAAGGCAGAAGCTAAAAATACTTTTCTTTCCTTTGTATCGAAACTATCCATCCTCTTAAATAAGAAATTTAAATCATCTATGTTACATTGTTTACCTTTTAGAACTTCATTCATATCTGAATCATAGACCACTTCTTCAATATAGCAGTTGGGAGCAGTTGAAACTTCAACTTCCAGTTGATTATATACTTTGGATATTCCGCTTTCCTCATAAGGAAAATTAAACATAATTGACTCATCTTCTTTTCTGTCGATTCTTTTTAATCTAATTAGCATATCTATCCTCCATCCTATTTTTAAATTGAAAATACATCTGCACCATACTTTGCAATTAATGATGCGTTAATTATTATCTTAAATGCAGTATCATCAATAAGTTCTTTATCTGCTATCTCACTGATTCTTATATATTCTTTTCCTGTCGATATAGTTTTTGCCGTTTGGTAAAGGGCATAGCCTTCTGTACTAATTTGTCTAAGATGTATCTGTGAAAAATTAAATCCATTTTTTAAACAGACCGCATGCTCCGAGATGTTCCATAATACTTCATCAGCAGTAAGAAGAAATATTACTGCAAGGTAGCTTGGCGATCCATTCTCTATATCAATATCTTGTTTCTGAATTAAATGATAAAATCTTCCCTTGTGGTTATGATTTAAAAATAGTTCTCCAGCAAATCTATTACTAAGTAATTTCAATCTTTCTTTTAGAGCATAGTTTTTTATACTTTCAAAGCAATCTCTTATCAGATCCGTATATCCAATTTCATCTGCCTCTAGTTTTTCTTTGAAACAAGAGCAGTCATTAGGGTTACCTCTGCTTTTAACCTTTGCTACACAACCATTACAAATACTAATTCCTCCTTCACAATTAAAGTGATTATTAATGACTATTCCACTTCTTCTTTGAGGAAAATTAGGTGCCAGCATCATTAGCTGCTCTATTCCTTCTAAGGATGTTCCATACATAAAATATCTTGACATTGTTCTCAGTCCTTTCTATTGGTTTATTGAAATAAAAAAGAGGCGAAGACTATCGATCATTAGTTGACCGAAGACTTCGCCTCTTTGGGTTTCTTTATTTAGTTTTAGATTTATATAAAATAAATGCACCAAGATTTTTTATCTCAGTGCATTTATAGTTTTCATTTTTTGTTTTCAAATAATTGTTTGTGGTGCAAATTGGAATTTGTCTTAAAATTCAATATATCAATAATCTGTAACGAACAGTCTTCTACAGATAATTGAAATGTATCAACTGTCAAATCATAGTCGTCTTTTGGGAACAAATACTGATAAGATGCTTCTGCAGAACCCAAACATCTGCTTTTTCTCTCTTTTTCCCTTCTTATTAACTCTAACAGTGGACAAGTAACATGTATCAAGTAAATGTCGTATAATCTCAAAGCCTCAATTAGTTGCTTAAAGATTCGCTCACTTGTAATTACATGATCGATAATAACACCTTGTTGTGAATCAAGCATTTCAATTGCTTTATCGCAAAGTTTTGAAGATATCTCAAATACATCGTCCTCATATATCACTTCACCTGTTGACATTTTAAGAAAATCATCAATTGAAATTATTCCGTATTCCTCATTTTTCTTATCTTTTATAAATTTTTGTAGTGTGACTGCCAATGTCGATTTACCACTACTGGACGGCCCATTAAGTAATATAATTTTCTTACTCATCTTTATCCTCCATATAAATTCCTATTTGTCTAATTGCGTATAAATAGTTCATGTTTTTCTACTCTACATCTTCTAAAATATATAATATAATTTATCCATCAGTTTATCAACTAAGATTTCCATTTTTTCTCTGCAATCATTCGTTTTACCCTATGTCATCTATAAATCACCCCAAAAATAGGGGTCAAAAAACGGTGTTTTTTTGCTCTTGTTTTGCTCCAAAATCGCCCTCAACCCACTATATGTTGTGCCAAACCCTATTATTTCTCCTTCGAACCACAATACGTCATCAGAATTATACTCTCAACGTGCCCAGTCCACGGAAACATATCCACCGGCTGCACTTCCATTACCTTAAACCCATTTTCACTTAATACCTTCAAATCTCTAGCTAAAGTTGATGGATTACAGGAAACATAGACTACCTTTTCAGGTTTCATTTTTATTATTGTATCTATGACTTGTGGGTCACAGCCTTTTCTTGGTGGATCTACTACAACTACATCCGCTTTTATGCCTTTTTCGTAGAGTTTAGGGAATATTTCCTCTGCATTGCCACTATGAAATTCTACATTTTCTATGCCATTGATTCTTGCATTTTCTTTTGCATCCTTAATTGCTTGATTCACTGACTCTATGCCATATACCTTTTTAGCTTTTTGGGCTAGAAAAAGAGATATGGTTCCTATTCCACAATATATATCAAAAACCGTTTCATTACCTTTTAAATCTGCATATTCTAATGCCTTACTATATAACACCTCTGTTTGAACAGGATTTACCTGGAAAAATGATTCCGCTGATATGTAAAACTTCAAATTCCCTATATAATCGATTATCTTTTCTTCTCCATAAATTACTTGTGACTTAGCTCCCATTACCAAATTAGTTTTCTTAGTATTTATATTCTGGATGACAGTTTTAAGCTCTGGAATTCTATCTCTAAGCTTTTTGATAAACTGGTCTGAATGAGGAAGTATATTCCCGTTTGTAACTAGAACAACCATTGTATCCCCTGTTTTGAAAGAATTCTTAACTATAATATGTCTTAAAAGTCCCTTTCCAGTTTTATTATCATATGGTTCTATCTTAAATTCTTTGATGTACTCTCTTATTGCTCCTATAGCCTTGTCTGCTACATCATGCTGAATTACACAAGTATCTATATTAGCAATATCATGGCTTCCTTTTTTATAAAAACCAATTACTGCTTCTCCATTTTCCATACCTACTGGTATTTGAACCTTATTCCTATATCTATTTGGATTGTCCATTCCAATGATATTATGGATAGCTACTTCATCTAAACCACCAATTCTCTTGATATCATTCTTTACCTTATTTGTCTTAAATTCTAGCTGCATTTTGTAGTCTAAGCCTTGAAGCGAACATCCTCCACAATAATCTGAAATGCTGCATTTAGTATCTACCCTATGCTTAGAAGGCTCTATTATTTTGACTGTCTTCCCTAATGCATAGCTCTTTTTTATTTCTGTTATTATAACAGATACTTTATCCCCTATTAATCCGCCTTCAGTAAATATCGTATAGCCTTCAAGCTTCACAACCCCATTCCCTTCATGGCTTATATCTATTATTTCACCTTCAATTATATTTCCCTTATTGACTGGAATATTCATCTAATCTCTCCTTAAATAAAATCTTCACCTATTTAGTAAATAAGAATTATAAATAAAAATTCTGCCTTATTTTAATTTTGATATATACATATTAAGCGAACATATTATATTTTGCAACATTTTGACGTATTTTATATGTTTATCTATACCTTTTTTTAGTATAAAATGATATTATATATATAGGACAAGAATGAGGGGGAGGGTATATGTTAAAGGCTATTGGTAATCTGTTAATAATATTACTTATATGCATTGGAGCTTCTGGCATTTCTATATTTTATAGTCCTATTTTAGATGAAAGTATTACAATGCACGAGAATAATGAAGAAATAACTTTGTTAGCTACAAGCGAAGCAGACGATATATTACTAAATCCTGAGAGTATTTATATTAAATATAAAACAAATAAAAATGCTATTTTAATTTTTAATGAAAATCATCAGTTCACTGCAAGGATATACAAGGATGAAGAAATATATAAAGTTCACAATATCTATCACAACAGTCCCACCCAGGTAGAATTCACTAAAGATACTCCCTATAGTGTAAATATTGATATTTCCAAAAAGACTCTAGATTTACCTAATGGAGAATATAAAATCGAAATCATCCCAAATATAATTGATAATCCAATTAACATAGAACCATTGACTTTTAATATTAAATATCTAAGTGATGTCCCATACATACCTGCAACAAGTAATATTCCAGATGGCAAGATAGCATTAAATCTACACTTTTTAGACGCTAAAAATTCTGTCAAACAGCTAATTGGTATTACTCGATTTATTGATGATACTAAAAGACCACTTACTACATTAATGGAAGAATTAAAAAAGGGACCTGCATTTGAACTAGGACTCAATATGAATCCAATCATAGGAGCTTATAATTATGTATCATTAAAGGGTAACACAGCATATGTTGACTTGCCTTCAAAGGAAAGCATGTATACTGAGGATATCGAAAGAAGCGAAGCCGCTATGAATGCCTTTATAAAATCTCTCTCCAGTTACCCAGGGGTTGATAATGTTAGATTTTTAGTAGATTATAATAGGGCTAAGACCTTTTTTAATGATCAGGATGTAACTAAATCCTTTACTATTAATAATGAAAACAAGGCTTTTCTTGCATACGATTCTCCTAATAGATATTTCTTGGTAGAATGCAATATAGAAGGCTTCACTGAAGAAATGGCAATTGAAGATAAAGTCATCTTGATATTTAATTCATTGCAAAATAGTAATTATGACTATCTATCTTCTACAGTTCCATCAGAAGTTAAGCTTTTAAGCTCAAGATTAGAAAATGATGTTTTAGTAGTAATTTTCAATTCAAGCTTTTTAAATGCTTATAATAGCAATGATAATTTAAACAGAATGATGCTTGACTCTGTTATACTTTCTTTTACAAGTTTGAAGGAAGTAAATAAAGTAAAGATTCTAGTAGATGGAGAAACAGTTAATAACTTCGCAGGCCTTAATCTTTACAATGAAATAGCAAGGCCATTATTCATAAATCCAGAAAACTAACTTCAATATATATTGGGGATATAGTTTAACTCTATCTCTATTACTTGTATAAACAATATCTTATTGCATGCTAAAATCCACCTATATGGTGGATTTTGATATTTTTATTATGCTTTTATAGAAAGTATCAGCTCTCTTAATTCTTCGGATAAATTAGATAACCCTTGACTAAAGGAAGCTATCTCTTCCATAGATGCTGTCTGCTCCTCTGTTGCTGCTGCAGTATTTTGTACATTTTCAGATATATCTTTAGACATGCTTTCAATTGAACGTGTTGCATATAATGCTTTTTCAGCGCCTAAAGCTACTTGATTAATAGCATTTGTTATGTTCTCTATCTGAAGAATTACATTTTCAATAAGATCAGCTATTTCCTTAAAAGAATTAGCAGATTCATTAACAGCTCCCTTTCCTTTTTCAATTTCTTCTTTGCTAGTAGCCATACTTTCGTTGGCTGTTGATATTACTTGGCTATTTTTTTGAATAATAGTATAGATCTTATCTGTTGAAATCTTTGTTTCTTCTGCTAGTTTTCTTATTTCCTCTGCCACAACAGAAAAACCTCTTCCTGCTTCTCCTGCTCTAGCAGCTTCTATAGCTGCATTTAATGCAAGTAAATTTGTTTGCTCAGAAATAGTTTTAATAACCTCTGTTATTTCATCCATCTCTTTAGAACTACTATTTACCTCATCTAAAGAATCTAGAACTTCACTTGAGCTTTCTGCAATATTTATCATTTGATTCGTGACTTCTTCAATTCTCAACCTACCATTAGTAGATT
Source organism: Proteiniborus sp. MB09-C3 (assembly GCF_030263895.1). Lineage (NCBI taxonomy): Bacteria > Bacillati > Bacillota > Clostridia > Eubacteriales > Proteiniborus > Proteiniborus sp. MB09-C3. The sequence goes on along the minus strand of NZ_CP127161.1, from coordinate 1,575,891 downwards.
TAGCAGATACTTCACTGCTTAATCTATTTATAGCTTCAGAATTAGCTGTTATTTCTTGAATTTGTTCCGATATTCCTTCCATAGCAGTTACTACATTTAGTATATCCTTCAACTGATTTTCAGAATTCCTTGCAATATCCGTTGATGACTCAGCTACATTAGCAGCCGACATAGCCGCTTGTTCTGCTACAGCAGTTAACTCTTGGGATGAGGCTGCCACCTGCTCAGAGGACTCCCCTATTTTATAAGCAAAATTTCTTAGATTTTCTATAACAGTTTGATAGGCAACTGCTATATTTCCAAATTCGTCTGACCTATTCAAAAGATCTGCATCTATGTTTCCGGCAACATCCAGATTAGCAATTTTTTCTATATGCTTTGTTGAGGTCTTCACAATTTTTGAAATTGAATTACTGAAAATTAATGAATAAGCTATTCCCACAATGATTGATACACTTATCATTATAGCAATAATAACTAGAAGCCTGTTTGCATCTTTTGCAATTTCATATCTTGCAATAGTTACTGCTACAGACCAATCCTTTGTATTTAATGGTGCATAGCCTCCTTGATTTTTTCCCCCATTAAGAAAATATGATTTAGTTCCTAATTCTTTACTTATCATTTTTTCAAACATATCTACTAGTTCTTTATGCTTATCATCATTTTTAATATTTTCTAAGTTTAAATCACCTGACTCTACAACTTCTTTATTTGGATAAGATATAAGTTCCCCTTTTTCATTTACTAAAAATCCATATCCAGTTTTACCTATCTGTACATCGTCGATAATTCCATAAAGATCCTCTGCCTTTTTATATGCTGCCAATACTCCAACCATTTTTCCTTGATAAAAAATAGGAGTAGCTATGGTTATTTGCATAATTCCTTTGCTCCTACTTAAGAATGCCTCTGTCATAAAGCTTTCACCAGCTTTAGCTTTTTCAAAGTAGTCTCTGCCAGCAGCATTGCCTTTACTTCCATCAGCAAAAGTTACATTTCCATCTAGATCAATTATTCCAATATCTATATATTCTAAACGCTCCATTTCTTTGTTTATTATCTCAGCTCTATCTTCCCATTCAATATATGGGTTACTGATGCTATCATAGCCTGCTAAAGTTTCTAAATTTGCAATGTATCTTGTAATACGTTCATCTACTAAGTTTGCCGCATCTGTTGCTTTGTTTAATAAAGTCTGATCTATGTAATTGTCAATGCTATTTTGAAATAATATATAGGAGAAAACACCTATAGAGAGGATCAAAATCAATATAATACTAGTATTTAGAGAAATGATTTTTGATTTTAAGGTTTTAAATTTAAATAAACCTCTAGATTTTTTAATCTTAGCTTGTTGCCTGCTGTCCATTTTCATAAAAGCTTTCTCTCCTTTTTTGCAAATAAAATAATTACGCCTTTGACAGTCTTTTCCTACATTTGATATTATTATTTATAGTTCTTTATAAAACAAAAGCATCCTATACTAGGTACTAAGATGCTTTTGTTGATATTTATCTAATATTATATATACCTAAAAAGCCTATTAATCCGCCAAATATAACGGAACCAATTCCTACAATTAAAAGCTGTCCAAATAACTTCTGTTTATCTTTACTTTCCGTAGCTGCTGCTAAAGTCAGAGCTCCTAATGTAGATAAAGGACTAAAAGTAACCATGTGAGCCCCTACAACTATGGAATTTATAAGTGAGTATGGATTTACATTTCCTCCAACCTGTTCTACAATTTTAGGAACTGTCGGTATTAAAGTAGGAAGAACCACTCCAGATGCACTGGATACTGCCGACATCAAACCACTAGTTACAGCCATTATAGATGAAGCAGTCTTTTCAGTCATTATGCTTGCAAGGAAGCTAGAAAGCATATCTATTCCACCAGCTATTGTGACTACATTCACTAGCATTGCTACTCCAGATACTAGCAATAAAGTAGACCAAGGTATTGCAGCTATTGCATCTTTTTCATCAACAGTGTTTAGTAGAAGAAGTATGACCGCTCCAGAAAAAGCAGTAAGTCCTATGTCCCATTTGAAAATCAATATTCCTACTATTACCATTAATATAACTATTAACGTTTTCTTTTGTTCTTTATTAAAAGTATGTGAGGATTCCTTTCCAATATCCTTTTTTGAAAGCTTATATCCTCCAAAAACTATATATAATACTACCCCCAAAATTAATGACACTACTAGAGTACTTAAAAAAACACTTCTAGCTGTATCCAACCCCTGCTCTGCCCCAAGAGTATTTGCTATAATCCCTGCTGAGGCTAATGGTGACAATCCTCCTGCTATTGCCCCTGATACAACCATAGTAGCCATAAGAATTTCTGGTATATTTTCATCCTTAGCTAATTTCATAGCTATTGGTGACATTAGAGCTGTAACTACTATTGCTCCTGGTCCAAGACCAGATATTATAGCTGTCATTATAAAAAATATAATAGGTAAAAGCTTAGTATTTCCCTTAGCTAGGGAAGACACCTTTTTTGATATTAACTCCAAAGTTCCGTTTACTTTAGCTATACTAAATAGGAAGGTCATTCCTAGTAATATAAAAAATAAGTTTGTTGGCCATCCATTTATAATTTCCTTTCCCTTTAGACCTATCATAAAATGTCCAACGGCAAAGGCAAATAAAATACCTACTAATCCTGTGTTTATTTTCTTTTTAAAGCCTATAAATATGGCTAACACTAAAGCAATAAGTGTCACAATTTGAATATTCATTTAATACACCCCCTATATAATTTTTTAACCACCAAAGAACATCAAAAGTGCTCCTGCTGCTACTGCTGAGCCTATTACTCCTGCTACGTTTGGTCCCATTGCATGCATTAGTAAAAAGTTTGATGGGTTTTCTTCTTGTCCTACTTTTTGTGCTACTCTGGCTGCCATTGGTACTGCTGATACTCCTGCTGCTCCTATTAGTGGATTCACTTTTCCTCCGGTTAGCTTGTACATTATCTTTCCAAATATTACTCCTGTTGCTGTTCCTATTGAGAAGGCTATTAGCCCTAGTGCTATTATTTTTAGTGTTCCTAGGTTCCAGAAGGCTTCTGCTGTGGCTGTGGCTCCTACTGTTATTCCTAGGAATATTACTATTATGTTCATTAGTTCGTTTTGAGCTGTTTTTGATAGTCTTTCTACTACTCCGCTTTCTCTTATTAGGTTTCCTAGCATTAGGAAGCCTACTAGGGTTGCTGCTGATGGTAATAGTAGTGATACTAGTATTGTTACTACTATTGGGAATAGTATTCTTTCTGTTTTTGATACTGGTCTTAGTTGTTCCATTTTTACTTGTCTTTCTTTTTTGGTTGTTAGTGCTCTCATTATTGGCGGCTGTATTATTGGTACTAATGCCATGTATGAGTAGGCTGCTACTGCTATTGGCCCTAGTAGGTCTGGTGCTAGTTTGCTTGTTAGGTATAGTGCTGTTGGTCCGTCTGCTCCTCCTATTATTCCTATGGAAGCTGCTTCTGGTCCTGTGAAGCCTAGTACTATTGCTCCTACAAATGTGAAGAATATTCCAAATTGTGCTGCTGCTCCTAATAGTATGCTTCTTGGGTTTGCTATTAGTGGGCCGAAGTCTGTCATTGCTCCTACTCCTAGGAATATTAGTGGTGGATATATTCCTAGTTTTACTCCTTGGTATAGGTAGTATAGTAGTCCTCCTACTTGCTTTGTTTTGGATACTAATTCTCCTGTGTTTGGATCTCTTATTATTTCTACTATTGGTCCTTCTGTTAGTCCTCCTAGTGGTAGGTTGGCTAGCAGCATTCCGAAGGCTATTGGTAATAGTAGTAGTGGCTCAAATCCTTTTTTTATTGCTAGGTAAAGTAATATTAATGATATTCCTATCATTATTAAATGTCCTGATGTTAGTGCGGCGAAGCCTGTGCTTTGCCAGAATCCTTTTAACATTTCTAAAAACATCTAGAATACCTCTCTTTCGGATGTGTTTTTGCTTATTCTAGTGATACTAGTGGATCTCCTACGTTTACTGATGATCCTTTTGTTGTGTTTATTGCTGTTACTTTTCCGTCTCTTGGTGACATTATTTCGTTTTCCATTTTCATTGCTTCTAGTATTAGTAGTACTTGTCCTTTTTTGACTGTGTCTCCTTGTTTTACTTTTATGTCTAGTATTGTTCCTGGCATTGGTGCTTCTACTATTTCTGCTCCTTGTGGTACTGCTTGTGCTGGTTTTGCTTCTGCTTTTGGTGCTGCTGGGGCTGGCGCTGCTTTTGGCTGTGCTGGTTGTGCTGCTGGTGCTGGGCTTGATATTGTTTGTTGTGCTTGTCCGCCTATTTCTTCTACTTCTACTTCGTAGCTTTTTCCGTTCACATTTACTATAAATTTTTTCATTATGGTGCCTCCTTATATCTTTTTGTGGTTGTTTTGTTATTTGTTTGTTGTTTATTTGTTATTTATTTATCATTTCTTGTCTTGATATGCTGCCCCATACTGGTGTGGTTTGGGGTATTCTTATTATGTTTTTGACTACTATGTTGTTTGCTGGTTTTGATAGCATGGCTGCTATGCTTGCTGTTATTACTGCTATTAGTTCTGTGTCTTCTTCTTGGTTGGTTGTTTTTTCTACTATTGGGCTAGTTACTTGTTTGTTTGCTTCGTCTATAGGCTCGGTTTTACTTTTATTTTTTTTTTCTAGATTGTTTGTAATTAGTCTGAATCCATCTATTGTGAAGGATAGTATTATTAATGCTGCGAATACTAGTAGCATACTAAATGCTGTTATGATTAATGAGTCGTTTACTGTTATTATTTCTGGAAATACCATTTTTTTCACCTCTTTATAAAGGCATGTTGCCATGTTTTTTTGATGGTAAGCTTTGGCGCTTGCTTGATAGCATGTCTAGTGCGCTTATTATTCTCTGTCTTGTTGTTTGTGGTTCTATTACGTCGTCTATATAACCTCTGGCTGCTGCTATATATGGGTTGGATATTGTGTCTCTGTATTCTTTTATTTTTTCTGCTCTTGTGGTTGCTGGGTTTTCTGCTTTTTCTATGTCTTTTTTGAATATTATGTTGGCTGCTCCTTCTGGTCCCATTACTGCTATTTCTGCTGTTGGCCATGCTAGGACTATGTCTGCGTTTAGGTGTCTTGAGCACATTGCTATATAGGCTCCGCCGTAAGCTTTTCTTGTTATTACTGTTATTTTTGGTACTGTTGCTTCGCTGTATGCGTATAGCATTTTTGCTCCGTGTCTTATTATTCCTCCGTATTCTTGGTCTGTTCCTGGTAGAAAGCCTGGTACGTCTACTAATGTTAGTAGGGGTATGTTAAATGCGTCACAGGTTCTTATGAATCTTGCTGCTTTGTCTGAGGCATTTATGTCTAGACAGCCTGCTAGTACTTTTGGCTGGCTTGCTATTATTCCTACTGATTTTCCGTTTAGTCTTATGAAGCCTGTTAGTATGTTTTGTGCAAAGTATGGCTGAACTTCTAGGTAGTCTCCGTTGTCTGCTAGTGCTGTTATTATTTCTTTCATGTCGTATGGTTTGTTTGGGTTGTCTGGTATTATTTCGTTTAGTTTTTCTTCTAGTCTGTTTAGGTCGTCTCCTGTTTCGAATATTGGTGCGTCTTCTAGGTTGTTTGATGGAAGGTAGCTTAGTAGTGTTTTTATTCTTTGTACTGTTTCTTGTTCTGTGCTATCTATAAAGTGTGCTACTCCGCTTGTTCTGTTGTGTGTCATTGCTCCGCCTAGTTCTTCTTGGGTTACGTTTTCTCCTGTTACTGTTTTTATTACTTGTGGTCCTGTTATGAACATCATGCTGGTTTTGTCTGTCATGAATATGAAGTCTGTTAGGGCTGGTGAGTATACTGCTCCTCCTGCACATGGTCCCATTATTACTGATATTTGTGGGATTACTCCTGAGGCTATGGTGTTTCTGTAGAATATGTTGCCGTAGCCTGCTAGTGCGTCTACTCCTTCTTGTATTCTGGCTCCGCCTGAATCGTTAAAGCCTACTAATGGTGCTCCCATTTTTAGTGCCATGTCTTGTACTTTGCATATTTTTGCTGCATGCATTTCTCCTAATGAGCCGCCTATTACTGTAAAGTCTTGGGCATATGAGAATACTAGTCTGCCGTTTACTGTTCCGTAGCCTGATACTACTCCTTCTCCTGGTGATTTTGTTTTTTCCATTCCAAAGTTTGTACATCTGTGTTCTACAAAAGTATCTACTTCTATGAAGCTTCCTTCATCGAATAATAGGTTTAACCTTTCTCTTGCTGTTAGTTTTCCTTTTTCGTGTTGCTTTGCTATTTTGTCTTTTCCGCCTCCTTCAGCTATTTTTTCTTTTGCTGAACGTAGCTGGTCTAACTTGATGTTTGACATTTAAAGACCCTCCTTTTTAAATAACTCCTTGTTCCCTTAAGTTCTGTATTTCTTCTTCACTTAGGTTTAATTTTTCTTTTAAAATCTCTTCTGTATGTTGACCAAGCATTGGCGCACATGTTCTTATTGTTCCTGGAGTCTCTGAAAGCTTAACAGGAATTCCAGGCATTTTAAATTTGCCCGCTTTTGGATGCTCTGTTTCAACTATCATGTCTCTTGCTAAAACCTGAGGATTAGTTACAACTTTATCTATTGTATTGATTTCAGTAGCAGGAATATCCTCATTGTCAAACACAGATAACCATTTGTCTGTACATTCAGATTTAAGAATTTCAGCTACTATTGGCCTCAAGCTTTTATAATTTTTAGTTCTCAGTCCATTAGTTTTAAACTCTTCTTGCTCAATAAGCTCTTCTCTTCCAGCAACCTTACAGAATTTAGCCCACAACCTGTCATTTCCTATTGCAATCATAATCTTTCCATCCTTTGTATCAAAAGACTCAAAAGGAGTTATTGAAGGATGTCTATTTCCTATTGGCTTTGGTGCCTCTCCATTAATGAAGTATCTAGCTATGGCATTTTCAAGCACTGCTACTTGACAATCTAACATGGCTACATCTACTTTTTGTCCCTTACCTGTTTTCTCTCTGCTGTATAAGGCTGTAAGAACTCCTGTAGCTGTAAATATACCTGCTATAATATCTCCAATAGAAGCTCCTACCCTTGTTGGCTCTCCATTTTCTGCACCTGTTATACTCATTACTCCGCCCATAGCCTGTACTATGGCATCATAAGCAGGCTTTTTCATATAAGGACCGCTGTGACCAAATCCTGAACAAGCTGCATAAATAATATCTGGATTTATTTCTTTTAAAACGTCGTATCCCACTCCTAATTTTTCCATAGTGCCTGGTTTATAATTTTCTACAATTACATCAAAATCTTTTACTAGCTCTTTTAAAATCTTCTTCCCTTCTTCAGTTTTAAGATTTAATGTCATGCTTTTTTTATTTCTGTTAATGCTCATAAAATATGCACTTTCACCTTCAACAAAAGGTCCGAAAGCTCTAGAATCGTCACCTGCTGTTGGCACCTCTATTTTCAAAACATCAGCACCCATATCAGCCAGCATCATCGTACAATAAGGTCCTGCCAGCACCCTAGTTAAATCAAGAATTTTAACACCTTTTAAAGCCATCATAGTATTACCTCCTTATATTTTTTCAATTACTCATATTGCATGAATTATGCCAATGAATTTTATATCTCAGAGTCCGATATTTGCTAAGTTCAATACTTTTCAAAAAATAAAATAGTGGTAAATTTTGAGCCTTGTAGCTTCAAAATTTACCACTATTATCAATAATATTATTTTCTTTCTATTTTGTACTTTTCTATTTTTCGCCTTAAAGTACTCCTTGAAATTTCTAATTCTTCTGCCGTTTTTAAAATATTCCATTCATTTTTTTCTAAAGAAGAAAATATTATTTCTTTCTCCGACCATTCAAGGAGGGATTTTTTTTCTTTTTGCTCGCCGTAGCTTTCCGTGATTTCCTTAGGCAAATCCTTCAATGAAACTGTTTGTTCATTACAAAAAATGCATATTCTCTCTATTGCATTTTTCAATTCTCTTATATTTCCAGGCCAACTATAGTTAAGCATTACTTTCATAGCTTCTTTATCAAGTCCTGCAATCGTTTTATTTAGCTTAAAATTATATTCATCTAAAAAAGATTGGATGAGCAAGGGTATCTCTTCTTTTCTCTCCCTAAGAGCTGGAATCTGTATTAGAATCACATTTAATCTGTAATACAAATCTTTTCTAAAATTCCCTTTATTCACTTCCTCCTTTAAATCCTTATTTGTCGCTGCAATAACGGTAGCATTAAATTCAACTTCCTCTACACTTCCTACAGCTCTATATTTCTTTTCTTGTAAAACTCTCAAAAGCTTTGCCTGAAGAGTTAAATCCATTTCTCCAATTTCATCTAAAAAAAGAATTCCTCCATCAGCTTTTCCTATAAGCCCTATCTTTTTTTCAGCGGCGCCTGTAAAGGCACCTTTTTCATGGCCAAACAATTCACTTTCCTGTAAGGTCTTAGGTATTGCAGCACAATTCAACGCAATAAAAGACTTTTCTTCTCCTTTACCCTTGTGAATAAGCTTTGCCACTATCTCTTTTCCTGTTCCGCTTTCCCCTTGAATCAATATACAAGTGTCCATACTTAATCTAGAAATTGTACCTATTGTACTTCTAATCTCTTCAATAGCATTACTTTTACCTATCAGTTCAACCTCATAGGATTGCTTATCTAACTGCTCTTTCATATCTATGTATTTGCAAGCATTTTCCACAGCTTGACTTATCTCTTTTAGAGAAAAAGGCTTAGTATAATAATCATAGGCCCCTATTTTCATAGCTTTTACAGCTAATCTTACTTCTCCTAAATATGTTATCATTATCACTATACAATTTGGATCTAATTTCTTCATGTTTTTTAGGACTTCTATGCCATCTATCCCAGGTAATTTTATATCTACAATAGCTAATTTAGGGGAATGAGCCTTGAAAAGCTCTAGTCCTTCCTCTCCCGTCTCTGCATCGTACACTTCAAGACCAAGCTTTCGTAAACTAGTTTTAAGTGAAAACCTTATGCTTTTTTCGTCATCAATTATCAGTATCTTCATACATCTTCCCCCATTACTTTTTTAATTCTATTGTAATTTTGGTGCCCTTGCCAAATTCACTTTTGACTGAGATAACACCTTCGTGCTCTTTAATTATTTTAAAAGTACTTGGAAGCCCAAGGCCTGTCCCACCTTTTTTAGACGTATAAAAGGGTTCAAATAATTTGCTCATATCTTCTTCTTGTATTCCCACTCCATTATCAATTATATGAATGCTCACTTTATTTATATATTCTTCAACAATGATTGATATAATTCCTTCTTCATCTACAGCCTGTATGCTATTAACCAAAATATTAATTAGCGCTTGCTTTATATTAGCTCTGTTTATTCTTGCCATACACTTTTCTTTAGCTATATAATTCTTTTCAAGCTTAATGCCTTTATTTATAATCTCAGGTTTAAGTAAACTTACTACATCCTCTACAAGGTTTATTATGTTAGTTGGTTTTCTATCTATGCTGGCCTCTCTTGAAAAGCTTAAGAAATTCACAATAAGATCGTTTAAGTCTTTTATCTCTTCGTTCAACATTTTAAATATTTCTTCCCTTAATCCTTCGTCATCCAAATTAGCATTTAAGATTTCTAATAAGTTTCCCATTCCTGCTAATGGATTTCCAATATCATGTATCAACGCTGCTGATAGTTCTCCTAAAATATGTATTCTGTCTAGCTTTTTCAGTTCTTCCTCCATTTTTTTCGCCCTAGATACATCGTTAAAAAGGTATATGATTCCAATTACTTTTAGATTATCGTCAAGTACTGGAGAAATAGAAATATTAATAGGAATAGTATCCCCGCTGGCTTTTCTTACATTTCTTTCTAGGTTTACTATTATCTTTTCTCCATTTAAGATTTCTTTAGTAACCTTGTCTAAAAAAATACCTGTATCTTCAAAAAAAATAAATATGTCATTTCCTATATAATCCTCTCTCTTAAACCCAGTTATTTCTTCAGCAGCATTATTAAAAATAGTTATGATATTATTTTCATCAATAGCTACTATTCCACTTACAAGACTTTTAAGAATATTATCTAGATACTGTCTAATTTGATTTTCTCTATTATAAGATTCCTTGAGCCTATTCATATTTTCCTTGAGCTTTATACTCATATCATTAAAAGCAACGGCTAACTCCCCTACCTCATCATTAGACTCTATAAGGATAAGATCAACATTCTCATGATTATACCCTAGCTTTCTAACTTCCTTAACTAGCTTTTCCAATGGACTAGATATTTTTTGTGCAAACATTAATCCTATAGTCAAGGTAGCAGCAATGATTAGTAATGATATATCTCTTAGTTTTGACTTAAGCCATGTCATTTCTTTAAGAATTGCTTTTTCAGATTGTTCAGCTAATATCATCCAACTTACTTCTTCTACGAAGCTTACTGCACTGTAATATTCTTCATTACCTTTTCTGTATTTCAGTATATCTTTTATATTGCCTTGCATGACTTCATATAGCGTAGATTCTGTATTTTTAAATGATACTGTATAATTTTCTATTTTATTAAGTGTCTTTATATTCTTTATATCTGGGTCAATTAATAAGGTTCCCCTCTGATCCACAACATATATTTTACCATCAAAGTTATTTTGTATTTCCTCTATTACTTGTTTAATATTTGACAAAGGTATGCCAGCCCCTATTATTCCTATTACCTTTCCATTTCTATCGAAAACTGGGGCAGCAATGAGAAAGTGTAGCTGTCCTAGTACTCTACTTACGTGTAGATTGCTTATATATGAGTCCTTAGTATTCATAACCATCTCAAAATAATCCCTATCAGAATAATTATATTCAGCATAGGCCTTTGTATTTTCAGGTTTAGAAAAGAGCATGTTTCCTTTCATATCTAGAAGAAACATTAAGTCGAAGTACTTAAAGTTATCATAAGTCCTAAACATTTCCGCCTTTATTTTTTCAATATCATAGTGATTTTCAGTTGCATAATTAGCAGCAGTATTAACCGTTTCTTTTGCATTCTGAAGATAAAGGTATATATGTTTCTCTAACATATCTGAAATTGTTAAATTCTTTTTTAAAATATCATCTTTAATGTGTTTTGACGTAACATTCTGTATCAAAAACACTGTGATAAAAAGAGAACTTATAGAAAACATCACTATTACTAAAGGAATTTTGATCTTTAAGCTTATCTTCTTTATATCCTGCACCCCCTTAGCACATAATAAAGTAACTCCTAGTTAAACCAAATGCTGACTTCATCTAAATATTTTACATATGACTAAGTTACTGGAACTGAGTTTGTTATTTTGGAAATGATACAATTTCTAATCCCTCTTGTATGAGTAAGATTTTCGAAACTGATAAATATTGGATAGACTAGCTTAATATTATTATAGATAATACTTAAATATATTACAATAAACTATTTAACGGAACAGATGCTTCCCAGCTAAATAAAGCTACTCCAAACACTAGCCAAGGAATCTAGTATCTGGATTGTACTTTATAGCTAGTAACACTAGTATTCTTCATACTGACAGAAAAACTACTAGCAATTATACTAGTAGCTTTTATTCATTAACTATTCACTAATGTCCTTACTTCATTCACTAGGGCTTTAATCCTAATTTCAATTAATTCTAAATCATTATCCCTTGGATTTCCTTTAAACTCCACTGGCTCTAAGAAATCCCATTTCATACAATACTTATCCATGATATAATCTAATTCTTTTTGAGCTCCACCTGACCAGCCGTAAGAACCAAATCTAAAGGCTTTTCTGTTAAATACCTTTTTCTTTCCCAGCTCTTCTAAAGCTGCTGCTAACGGAGGAAACATCTTATATTCATAGGTAGGCATAGCAAGGATTATTCCTGTTGATGTCCAAGCTGATGCTAGTATTGTTCCCCATGAAGTATCTGGAACACGATGGACATGGAATTTGATTTTTTCTTGTTCTAGTACCTTAATGGCATGATTCACTGCTTTTTCTGTCATTCCATACATAGATCCCCAGATTATTGTTATTTCATCCTTCGCTGGACCTTTTTGATAGGATGCGTATCTAGAGTAATCTTCTACAATCTTGTTAGGATTTTTTCTCCAGACTATTCCATGACCGGGTGCGATAATCTTTACAGGCAGAGCAGAACACTTATCAATTGCCTTTTTAACTGGCATTGAAAAAGCTGCTACGATATTTGAATAATATCTTACTGCTTCTTTTTCATAAAAATCAATTTCATCATCACCAAGTGCATCATCATAATTTGAATCTGTAACACTACCAAATGAGCCAAAGGCATCGCATGAAAATAAGGTTCCTGTCAGTGTATCAAAAGTAATCATTGTATCTGGCCAATGTACATTAGGTATTTCAAAAAATTTAAGTATATGATTGTTTCCCAAATCTAAAACATCATTGTCTGTAACACAGGTGATATCCTCTGTATGTCCATAAAAGGCACCTAATAATTCTGAGGCTTTTTCACTGCATATGATCTTAAAGCTTGAGTTTATTTTCTTAAAATCTTCAATCCACCCAGAATGATCTGGTTCCATATGGTTTATTATCAAGTATTCAATAGTTTCTGGTGCAATATTAAGTTTATCTAATAATGCAAACAGACTTTCTGGAACTCCATCCCAACCACATACTCCATCTACAATTGCTGTTTTTTCTCCTTTAATTATATATGAATTTAGTGAAACCCCATTTGGAATTTCCCATAGACCTTCAAATAATATGTTATCTACATTCACAGAAAGCTGATAAATATCTTCAGCAACCTTTGTTACATTCATAAATAGCCCCTCCTAGCAACATCACAAAATAACTTTCATTATATATATATTATAAAATATATCCTTAATATCTGCATTTTTATCGTTTTTCTATTATATATTTCTTTTACCCTCTATTTCCAGTATTAATCAATCAGTTCATTTGACACTATTATCTAGCAATCACTGGAGACACTAATATTATTCAGTTATACTATACAAACATAAATAGCAGGCCTTACTAGCCTGCTATTTATATTTTTTCCCATTATTAACTGTTTGAAGATATCTTTCTTTGAAACTCTTCCTTTGCCCTTTCTCTTAAATCTGGTGAAGTGAGGTAATCAAAGGTAGTCAAGGCCATAGCTTTAGCTCCTATAATCATTCCTTCAAATCCCTCTTCTGAATTGCTTGCCTTTTTGAAGTCCTCTGTATGACCTACCAGCTTTTCGCTTCCTATCTTGATATAAGGAGCAATAGTAGGACATACGTAGCTTACATTCCCTGCGTCCCATGCATAGTTTGCTTCTTCTCTTTCAATATAATCTACACCTAATACATTAAGTGCATTTCTAAAAGCAAGAGATAATTCATGGTTGGGGATTAAATCCTCATATATTCTTTTCTCCATGTCTATTTTGTAATTACAGCCTGTAACCATTGCCGCAGCTTTTATGCAGTTCTCCACTTTATCCATTACATTCAATAATACATTTCTTCTATCAGCTCTAATGCTTAACTTAACAACACATTTGTCTGGAATAGTATTTACTGTAATTCCTCCTTCAGTAATAATCGGGTTGACAATTACTCTAGGTAAAAACTGCTGACGAATAGCATTTATATTGTTTATAGTTAATAACCCAGCTGTTAATGCATTAATCCATTCATGAGGAGGCCCCCCTGCATGAGCTGCTTTTCCAGTAAATATCACTTCTATGGATGCTGAAGCAACTAATAGCCTCTCCACTATTGTCCTTCCCTCTGCATGGCAGATCATTGCTGCATCTATATTTTCAAATACGCCTTCTTCAATCAAAACTGCTTTACCACCTGAATTGGGTACTATACCTTCCTCTGCCGGTGTTCCAATTACCACCACACTTCCGTCTATTTTGTCAATTACCTTTGCTATTCCCAAAGCTGCTCCAATTGAAGCCACTGAAAACAGATTGTGTCCACATGCGTGTCCAATCTCAGGTAATGCATCATATTCTGACATTATGGCTATTCTAGGCCCTTCCCCTTTTCCTTTTTTAACAGCAGTAAATGCAGTAGCTACATTCCCCACATCTCTCTGTATTTCAAATCCTTCTTTTTCTAATACACTTATTAGAATATCTTTAGCTTTAAACTCTTCATAGCCTATTTCTGGATTGTTCCATATATACTTTGATGTTTCAATTAACTCTTGTTTCTTGTCTTCTATCTCGTCAATTATTTCTTTCATCAATTGTTCTTTTTCTCTTAATTTCATTGTAAACCTCCTCGTTAATTTACTATAAGCTCATAAAAGTTCCTGGTCCTAATGGTAAATTCAGCAATGACCATACTATTAATAGCAATGTCCAAGCTACAAGATAAACTAATGCATATGGAATCATTGTAGAAATTACAGTACCTAGGCCAGATCTTTTATCAAAACGTTGAGCACAAATTATTATAAATGGTAAAAATGGTTCAAGTGGTGATATACAGTTTGTTACTGAGTCAGCTATACGATATGCTGCCTGTGTATAGGCTGGTGAAAGCTCAACCTGCATGAACATAGGAACAAATATTGGTGCAAGCAATGCCCATTTAGCTGAAGAGCTTCCTATTAGGAAATTGATTAGCGAAACAAAAATAATAAATGCAATAACTAAAGGAATACCTACAAAGCCGCTTGTATTGAGGAACTCTGCACCTTTTACCGCCAACAACAATCCTAGATTACTATAAGCAAAGAATTCAACAAATTGTGCAGCAAAGAAGCATAATACTATAAATCCTGCAAAAGATTTCATTGAATCAGTCATATACTTTACGACATCGTTAGAATTTTTTATTGTTTTAGCACCAATTCCATATGCTAATGCTGCAAGCACAAACCATACGAGTAAAATAGGTATCATTGATGAAATGAATGGAGATGGAACTACAGTTCCAAGAACAGGATCCCTTAGTAAGCCATTTTTAGGTACAACCATTAAAGCTATTAATATAAAATATAATATAGTTACTATTCCTGCATACTTTAAACCTTTTCTTTCTTCTTCT
This sequence comes from Proteiniborus sp. MB09-C3, assembly GCF_030263895.1. Classification (NCBI taxonomy): domain Bacteria; kingdom Bacillati; phylum Bacillota; class Clostridia; order Eubacteriales; genus Proteiniborus; species Proteiniborus sp. MB09-C3. The sequence continues at coordinate 1,560,802 of NZ_CP127161.1, read as the reverse complement.
GTGATTACCATTAATCCTTCTTCGTCTCCATTATCTGCATCACTAGCATACTCAGGCTCGTATTTTCCAAGCCTTGGTTCTACAATCTTTTCAGTTACAAATACACCTACCAAAGAAAGTACTACTGTTGAGGCAATCATAAAGAACCAGTTTACAGCCGGATGAACTAAATATTCCGGATTTATAATTTGTGATGCCTTTTCTGTAATTCCTGAAAGTAATATGTCAGTTGGAGTTATTAAAAGATTTGCACTTAATCCTGCAGCAACTCCTGAAAATCCAGCAGCTATACCTGCTATAGGATGTCTTTTCAATGTTTTAAATATAAGTCCTCCAAGTGGTGGAATAACTACAAAGGTAGCACTTCCTGCAATATTTCCCATAATGCCAGAAAATACAACTATGAAAGTCACTAATGTCTTAGGCGCTCCTACTATTACCTTTCTCAGCATTGTTCTTAGTAGACCAGCTTCTTCTGCTAAACCTAATCCTATCATCATTACTAAAACCATACCTAATGGAGGGAATTTAGTAAAATTCTTCACTACATTGTCCAATATCCATATCAGGCCTTCTCTTGTAGCTAAGCTCTTAACTACCTCTTCATTTCCAGTTCCCGGGTGAACTACTTTGGTTCCTGCCGCCATAGCTGAAACTATTACCACAATTAAAGCCATTATCATGAAAATATAGATTGGATGTGGCAGCTTATTCCCAATTCTTTCTAATGAATTCAGCAATCCTTTCTCTTGTTCATTTTTCCTAGGCATTTTACTTCCCCCTTTTCTTTTATTGATAATGAGTTTTTTATTAATAATTGCAAAGTCACAATTATTTTCTTTTTATTGAGTATGAACAACTTATATAGTATCAAAACAGTCATTTTGGAAACCGTTTTTAGCTTTATAGTTTCCAATAGGTGTCATTATCCTCAGTGAAAAATTGCACATATATCAATATCATATGCTATTTAAAACAGTTTTAAGCTAGTTACATGTTTTTTAAACAATTAGCAAAAATAATATGGATAACGTTTTCATTGCTTATATTCTAAATAATATCTTTAGAAAAATTATATCACGAAACCAAAAATAAATAAATAGTTTTTCAAAGGGAATTTTGTGGAAGTTTATATGTTTTTATGCCAGAGCTCTTATTCTTATGTAATATAAACTATGGTATAATATTATAAGATTCTTTAAGAATATTAAGAAAGCAAATAAAAAAATTTTGCTATTAGAAGTGAGGTCATTACTTTGAAGGAAGATATAATAAATGAAGTATATAGGCTCTCCAATACATATGGACTAAAAAAGCTTACTATGTCTACACTTGCATCAAGTCTCAAGATAAGTAAGAAAACCATATACGAATACTTTGAGAGTAAGGATGAATTGATAAACGAAGTCCTAGACCATTATATAAAGAAAAATTATGACTCTCTTAATCATGAATTAAAGGAAAGCAGCAGCATAGTAGAACAGCTTAAAATAGTTTGCTTTTTATTTATTCCAAGGCCCTATGATTTTTATGAAAATAACATAAAAGAAATAGAATTGTACTATCCAGAAAAATATTCAGAATTACAAAAGCTTATGAAATATAAAACTGAAAAGCTAATCAACATATATTCTAAAGGTATAGAACTGGGCATATTTGAACCTAATATTAATCCCATAACCATAGCTTTTATTTCACAATCTTTTTTGAAAACTACGTACAATGAAAATATGCTAGATATGAATGAATCAAAAATACCATTGTTTGAAAGCTTTTACGAAATACTCCTCTATGGCTGTATAAAGAGGTAATAAAAAAATAAGCTGGCTATGAGGCTACTGAAAAAGTTCTTTTTGCCATCCTGAGTGCCTCTCATGCATTGAGAACATAAGATTCTTCGACTGAATCTCAGAATGACAAACAAAAAACAGACTTTTTCAGTGACCATGCTGATTACCAGACTTATGTTTTTTTATTTTAAGTTATTCATATTAGACCTATTGTCTGTTTTGCACCAAATAATGCTAAAAATCTTACTCCATTCAAAAGTGCAGATTCGTCAAGCATGAACTTTGCATTGTGACAATAGTATATAGAGCCTATGTCTTCATTTCGTATCCCAAGAGATACAAAGCATGCTGGCTTAACCTTTGCATAGTACGAAAAACTATCTCCAACTAAATAAGGAGTATCTAACTTTTTGAATGTACCTGCCTCAAAATTCTCTTTAATCAATTTTTCAGATAATAAAGCCACCATGCTATCATTCATAGTTGGTGAATGTCCTAGTTCTATATCAAGCTCGTATTCTCCACCATAGGCTTTAGTAATTCCATCTATTATATTATGTATGCTATTTTTCACAAGCATTCGTGTTGTTTCATCTATACTTCTTATACTGCCGCCAAATACAACCCTGTCAGGAATAATGCTGTGCGAGGTATTAAATGTATTAAAATAAGTTATAGAAACTACCTGAGGGATATAGGGAGATACAGTTCTTGAGACTATAGTCTGCAATGAAGTAACTATTTCAGCTCCCATTATTATTGGATCTATGGTTTCGTTTGGTGTGGAGGCATGACCTCCTATACCTTTTATTGTTACAGAAAACTTGTCTAATGCAGAAGTTATAGGACCAGACTTTGTTCCAAGTACTCCAGAAGCTAAGAAAGGTGTGACATGGAGACAGAGTATCATATCTACATCATCAATAAAGCCTTTTTCTATTATTTCAGTAGCTCCGCTTGGAATAGTTTCCTCTGCATGTTGAAATATAAATTTTATATTACCTTTCATTTTGTCCTTAAATTTACTCAAAACCTTTGCTGCTCCCAATAGCATAGCCGCATGAGCATCGTGTCCGCAAGCATGCATGACTCCATCATTTTTTGACTTAAAGCTTATATTTGAATCCTCTTGAATGGGAAGTGCATCTATATCAGCCTTAAATGCTATTGTCTCACCCTTTTCTTTGCCTTGTAATATTCCGATAACACTGGTATCTGTAGAACTGACTATTTCAATCCCTTCAAAGGTTTCTAATATGCTTTTAATATATTCTTTTGTTTCATATTCATGAAAAGACAATTCAGGGTTTTGATGAATATGTCTTCTCCATAATATAATGTCCTGCTCAATATTTTTAATTTCTTCCTCAATTAATCTTTTAATATTTAAAATCTCTGAAAACAATGTGTACACTCCCATTACGTTGGTTTTAAATATAGCCTTATACAATATTATTATAGCATATTGATTCTTTAATGAAACTAGCTTTATTGTCATATTTTAGTATTGATCATAATATTTTCTCAGTCATTATACTCATGTTCCCAGTCTCGCAACACGGATGTATTTGTTCCCTATAGTCCCATAAATTTGGTCCTAGCGGACACTCCTATCATAAACCTACAACAGGATTGGTCCTACGGGTTAGGCAAAAAAAGGGCACACCCTTTGGTGTGCCAAAACTAGAACCAGTATACCCCATATTATTTCAGTCATAGTATTTATTGTTAACCCTTTTATTCTATTTTATACATAATTATCCTAAAATATTTGCAACCTTCTTCAGCATCTTCCTTATAGGTAAATCATAAGGACATCTAGTTTCGCATTGGCCACATTCTATGCAGTCACTTGCCTTATTATTAAAGCCCGCATACCTTTCCTTTGCCCAATCCTTAAGACTGTATCTTGTATAGTAGCCCTCCATTAGAAACTGATTAGGTATATCAATTCCCTGTGGACATGGTGCACAGTATCCGCATCTTCTACAGAATTCTGTTCCAAGCTCTTTAGCTTCTGCTAAAATTGTTTCTCTTTCTCTATCATTAAGCTTTCTATATTCATTCCCAACTCTAGCATTTTTCCTTATTTGCTCTATACTATCCATGCCCGGTATCGCTACCCCAACATGTGGATTTTCTAATATAAATCTTAAGGAAAGCTCTGCATTAGTAATTGCTCCGCCAGCTAAAGGCTTCATTACTATAACACCAAGTCCCAAACTATTAGCCCTTTTAAATAATTCCTCTGCTTGTCTCTCTACTGGATTATAAGGAAATTGAATAGTCTCAAAGCATCCAGATTCTATTCCTTTTTCAAGTATGTTTAAATCATGACTAGTTATGCCAATGTGCTTTATTTTTCCTTTATCCTTTGCCTCTTTAAGCGCTCTTAATGCACCATCTTCACCTATAACCTTATTATATTCATCTTCCGTTCTTACATTATGTAATTGATAGAGATCTATATATTCAGTTCTTAAATTTTTAAGGCTTATTTCAATATCATTTTTCATTCCCTGATAATCTCTAACCATAGATTTTGTAGCTAGAATAAAATTATGTCTTCCAGCCTTCTCTAGACCACAGCCTATTAATTCCTCACTTATTGTATAACCTCTAGCTGTATCAATAAAGTTAATTCCTTGTTTATTTAATTCCTCTATTAAATCTACAGCAGCTTCCTTGTCCACTCTCTGTATTGGGATACCTCCAAAGCCAATTACTGATATCTCTAGGCCTGTTTTCCCTAAAAACCTTTTTTCCATGCTTCTCCCCCTTATCTCCTAAAAAAAATATTTATGCTCCCCATGTGAATCATATCTGATAACCATTTTCTAATAAATCTTATATAAAACTGTCTTGTTGCTGGCAAAACTAGTGTAAAGCCCGTTATATCCGTTAATAATCCAGGGGTTATTAGAAGAATTCCGCCAATTAGTACACATAGACCATTTAATAGCTGGTTTCCTGGAACCCTGCCTTCTCTTAATTCTATTTTTATACTTGTAAAAATAGCTAGCCCCTCTCTTTTAGCAAGATATGCGCCTACAAAGCCCGTTGTAATAACTAGAACTATAGTTGTCCATACAGTAGTAGCCTCTGCTATTTTAAAGAGTATAAATATTTCAACTATCGGAACTATAGTAAGCAGAAGAAAAATTTTAAATAACACTATCATCTCCACCTTCAATGCTTTGATCTAACGCTTCCCATACATGCGGCATTTTCTTTTTAAAGTTCACGGGTTTAAGCTCCTTTGTGACAAAAGCATGCTTTGTATACCCCTCCGCTAAGAGTACATTATCGTTTTTTCTTATTATCTCATAGCTAAATACAAGCTTAACCCCTTTCAATTTAGTGAGCCTAGTTTTAATAGCTACTTCATCGTCGTATTTTGCAGATTGTATATACTTGCAGCCTACATCTATTACTGGGAGGAGGATATTTTCCTCCTCTAACTCTTTATAATTCATATTAAGCTGTCTAAAAAATTCTGTCCTTCCTATTTCAAACCAAACAAAGTAATTTGCGTGATATACTATTCCCATCTGATCAGTCTCTGCATATCTTGTTCTAATAATAGTTTCATTTATCATGTATTATTCCTCCAAAACACATTTTCATCCTTCAGGTTAATTATATCAATTTATGCAAAAAAATAAAAGGCAGTAAGTTATACTGCCTTGTGTGAAAACTATAGTACTGTTGTTTCTCCTCTATAAACTAATCCTCTTATACTATCTACTGTAATGGTTTCCCCATCTTTAAGTATTTTCGTTGCATCATTAGCGCCTACAATTACTGGCTTTCCAATATTTAATCCTACTATTGCAGCATGAGATGTAAGCCCTCCATGCTCTGTAATTATGGCAGAAGCTCTTTCCATATAGGCCACCATATCTCTGTCTGTATCAATTGAAACAATTATATTTCCATCTGCAAATTTATTTTCTAAGTCTTTAAGATTATTTGCTATACATACCTGACCCGTTGCAGAACTATTACCTATTCCTATCCCTTTCACTAATATCTCTCCTACAATATGAACTTTTATTAAGTTAGTGCTTCCAGCCACGCCTACAGGTATTCCAGCAGTTATGACTATTAAATCTCCTTGTTTGATATAACCCTTTTCTATGGCACTATTTACTGAATAGTCTATGACTTCGTCTGTAGAGTCCGCTCCTTTAGATAATATTGCATAGACTCCCCATACAAGCATAAGCTTTCTCATCACATCTTTTTTAGGAGTTACTGCAACAATGGGGGCACTTGGTCTAAATTTTGAAACTGCCCTTGCAGTATATCCTGACGAGGTAGCCGTTACAATAGCAGCAGCACCTAAGTCTTCTGCAGTTGAACCGGTAGCATGACTGATTGCATTAGTAACTGTTATATCCTTTCCAATTGATTTATTTCTCAACATTTCTTTATAATCAAGTGAGTGCTCTGTTCTAAGTGCTATATTAGCCATGGTTTTAACTGCTTCTATAGGATACTTTCCTGCTGCCGTTTCCCCAGAAAGCATTATAGCATCTGTACCATCAAAAATTGCATTTGCAACATCAGTGACCTCCGCTCTTGTAGGTCTTGGATTTCTCATCATGGAATCCAGCATCTGAGTAGCTGTAATAACAGGCTTTCCTACCTCATTACATTTTTTAATAATAGTCTTTTGAACAAGTGGAATTTCTTCAGTAGGTATTTCTACGCCTAAATCCCCTCTTGCCACCATTATTCCATCTGAAATCTGAATGATTTCTTCTATATTATCTACGCCTTCTTGATTCTCTATTTTAGATATTATTTGAATATCGTTAGCCTTGTGATTTTCCAGTATTTTTCTTATTTCTATGACATCCGATGCCTTTCTGATAAAAGAAGCTGCAATAAAATCAATTTCATTTTCTATACCAAACAATATATCATCTATATCTTTTTGTGTTATTGCAGGTAGATTGATTTTTATTCCCGGTACATTTACCCCTTTATGATTTTTTACTGGTCCTGGATTTATGACTATGCACTTTATATCAGTATCATTAGTTACCTCTAATATTTTTAGCTCAATGAGTCCATCATCTATTAATATACTGTCTCCAGTGCTAACGTCCTGAGGCAGCCCTTTATATGTGATGCTGCAAATATCACTATTACCAATAATGTCTCGAGTAGTTATAGTAAATTCTTGACCTTCAACAAGGTCCACTACACCATTTTCAAAATCTCCTGTTCTTATTTCAGGTCCTTTAGTATCTAGCATAATTGCCACAGGTATATCTAGCTTTTCTCTTACCTTTTTTATAGCATCAATTCTTCTTTGATGCTCTTCATGTGTTCCATGAGAAAAGTTTAATCTAGCTACATTTAGACCACTTAAAACCAATTTTTCAAATACTTGTTCGTTTTCAGAAGCAGGTCCTATTGTACATACAATTTTTGTTTTTTTCATGTTTCTTTCACCCCTAAATGGACAGAATTTTTGTCAGTTCATAAGTATCTGTATCAAATGCTCTTTTAACTGAAAGAGCTTCATCTATATCAATATCAAATATTTGATTTCCCTTAATTCCTAAAGCCCTAGAGGATTTACCATTAATAAGAAGCTGAACTGCCTTTGCTCCCATTTTACTTGCTATTATTCTATCAAAGGCTGTTGGACTTCCTCCTCTTTGGAGATGTCCTAATATAGTAACTCTAGTTTCTATACCAGTATATTTTTGAATTTCATTCCCTAGCTCATATGCATTGCCTACACCCTCTGCGAGTAGAATTATACTATGCAGCTTTCCTCTGTTTTTTCCTTGAATAAGTCTCTTGCATACATCTTCTATATGAAAGCCTTCCTCAGGGACTATTATACTTTCAGCACCTCCGGCTAGCCCAGCATTTAATGCAATGTCTCCAGAATGTCTGCCCATAACTTCAATAATATTAGCTCTGCCATGTGAAGTTGAGGTGTCTCTTATTTTGCCTATTGCATCTATTACTGTGTTTATGGCTGTGTCAAAGCCTATAGTAAAATCTGTATACCCCAAGTCATTATCTATAGTTCCTGGTATGCCTATAGTGGGGAATCCTAGTTTGCTGAGCTCACTAGCCCCTCTTAGGGAACCATCCCCTCCTATGACTATTAATCCGTCAATTTTAAACACCTTTAATACAGTCATAGCCTTTTCTCTTCCAGCTTCAGTTGTAAACTCTTCACATCTTGCCGTCCTTAGCATAGTTCCTCCTCTGTGAATGATATCTGCAACTGAAGAAAGATTCATTTCATATATATTACCATCAATTAAACCATTATATCCCTGTTTAATTCCCATAACTCTTATGTTGTTATAAATGCCCGTTCTAATAACAGCTCTTATAGCAGCATTCATTCCAGGTGCATCTCCTCCGCTTGTTAAAACCCCTATTGTTTCCACACTAAATATCCTCCTTTCAAACCAACATGGTCATTAAATGTCCCAGCCTAGCTAAAAATTAATAAAAATCGAATTAAAAATTAAAACCGTTAAAATATACGTCTAGTACCCTAAACCTAAATCTATTAAAACAGTTTGAGCATCATCTGCCTCAAACTCTGGAACCAATATTTTGTAAACTATATTATCTCCTTCTTTTGAAAAAGGTTTTACCTTAACTAGAAAACCTTCGGCTTTTAATTTTTCCTGTAATTTCTTAGCTGCTTCAGCACCTTCTACCATGTATATTGCAGTCCACATTTTTTGACCTCCAAAGCTTCTATTTCTATAGTTTAATTGTTGTATATTATTATGAATGGATACTATAAGCATATTATACCATAAATTTTAAGGTTTCCACTACTCGTTTTATTATAAAATCCACTAACAAACTTTTATGCAGTCTTCTCCCAACATGCTTTCAAGTTTATTTAATAGCTCCTGATTTTCAGCATCCACCCATAAATCTCTATCAGCCATCATAGTACTCTTGTTTTTTTCAAGATATACATACACAGGTACTGTACCACTATATTGTGATAATACCTTTTTTATCTCCTCAATAAAATCTAAAGGCTTTGAACTAGGCATTTTTATATAAATTTTTTCTTTTCTAGCTTTTACAAGGGGTTTAATAGTCTCTACTATTATTTTTGGATCTTCCTCTTCATTTATGCTTAATCTTCCATCAACCATTACTATACTGTCTTCATATATAAACTTATTATATTTTTCAAGGGTTGCAGGAAAAATAATAAGCTCCACTATACCATATAAATCCTCTAAGGTTGCAAAAGCCATCATATTATTATTTTTAGTAATCTTATTCTGTTTTTTTACTATTATTCCTCCCATAATAACTTTATTTCCATCACTAATAGAAGTTGTGCTTACTCCTATATTTTCCACTGCTTCATTTATATCAACTGTTGTAACCTTTGAAAGTTTTTTAAGCTCTTCAGCAAAGGACGAAAGAGGGTGGCCGCTGATATATACTCCTATCATTTCCTTTTCCATTGATAAAAGAGTTCTTTCTGGAAATTCTTTTATATTTGGCAATATATCCAGACTTAAATCAGGATTGCTTTCAGGACTTATTACTTCAAATAACGAAAATTGCCCTTCCACATTCCTTTTTCTGTCTTGGTTTATACCCTCTATTATTCTCTCATATATGGCTAAAAGCTGAGCCCTATTTGCCCCCAGAGAGTCAAAGGTTCCACATTTAATCATACTCTCAAGCATTCTTTTGTTTATGACATTTAGGTCTACTCTTTGGCAGAAATCAACAAAGCCAAGAAATTTCCCACTATTTTTTCTTGTTTTTACTATAGAATCTATTGCAGCAGAGCCAACATTTTTAATGGCTGCTAGCCCAAATCTAATTGCTCCGTCCTTCACTGTAAATTTTGAGTAGCTTTCATTAATATCAGGAGGAAGTATTTTTATCCCGAGTCTTTTACATTCCTGAATATAAAGCGAAACAGAATTTGTATTTCCCATTATGCTCGTTATCAATGCAGCCATAAATTCGACAGGATAATAATATTTAAGCCAAGCTGTCTCATATGCTACAACTGCATAGGCGGCAGAGTGAGATTTATTAAAGGCATAGTTGGCAAAATCTATCATTTCATCATATATCTTGTTGGCAGTCTCTTCATCTACTCCATTTCTAATAGCGCCTGGTATTTCTATTTCACCTTTTTCATTAGTCTTTCCATATATAAAGTGCTGCCTCTCCTGCTCCATCACATCCATTTTTTTCTTTCCCATGGCTCTTCTTACTAAGTCAGAACGTCCCATAGAAAATCCACCTATATCCCTCACAATCTGCATTACCTGCTCCTGATATACCATACAGCCGTAGGTAACATCAAGTATAGGCTCTAGCTTAGGATGCAAATATGAAACTGCCTCTGGATTATTTTTGTTTTCTATATATCTAGGTATCTGATTCATAGGGCCAGGTCTGTATAGAGAATTGGCAGCCACAATATTCTCAAAGCCAGTAGGCTTAAGCTCCTTTAAAAACTGTCTCATTCCAGAGCTTTCAAACTGGAAAACTCCAAGGGTTTCTCCCTTGGCAAACATATTATATATCTTGGAATCATCATAATCTGAATCTGAAAAATCTATTTTAATTCCATGATTGTCCTCAATGAGCTTTACAGCATCTCTTATAACAGTAAGTGTCCTAAGTCCTAAAAAGTCCATTTTTAATAAGCCTAATTCTTCAAGCTCGGTCATTGTAAACTGTGTAATAATACTCTCATTGTTTCTTGCTAAAGGAACATACTCAGTTATAGGCAGCTTTGAAATAACCACTCCAGCTGCATGGGTTGATGTATGTCTAGGCAAGCCTTCAACAGCTCTTGCCAGATCTATAAGTTCCTTTACAGAATCATCATCTTCATATGATTCATATAGCTTTTTATTTATTTCCATTGCCTTATCTATGGTCATGCCGATAGCCATTGGTATTTGCTTTGCAATAAAATCAACTTCACCATAGGACATATTTATTGCTCGACCCACATCTCTTATGGCTCCTCTTGCTGCCATAGTACCAAATGTTGCGATCTGTGCTACTCTATCAACACCATACTTAGATATAACATATTCTATTACTTCTTCTCTTCTTTCATAGCAAAAATCTATATCTATATCTGGCATAGACACTCTCTCTGGGTTTAAAAACCTTTCAAATATCAAACCATGTTTTATTGGGTCAATATCTATGATTCCTAATGTATAGGATACTAGACTTCCTGCTGCAGAGCCACGGCCTGGCCCTACCATTATCCCATTATCTTTTGCATACTTAATAAAATCCCATACAATAAGAAAATAATCCACATATCCCATATTCTCAATAGTCTTTATTTCGTATTCAAGCCTATCTACTAGCTCTTGATCTATATTTTTATATCTTACCTTTAATCCTTCGTAGCAAAGCTTTCTTAAATATTCTTGATTTGTCAGTCCCTCAGGTGCACTAAATTCCGGTAGATGGAGAGTATTAAAATCCAACTCTACATTGCACCTTTCTGCTATCTTTACAGTATTTGATATAGCATCATCAAAGCTGCCAAATAGTGTATTCATTTCCTCATAGGACTTCAAATAAAATTCAGAGGATGGAAACTTCATTCTATCTTCGTCATCTAATGTCTTTCCTGTCTGTATGCATAAGAGAACATCATGAAATTTTGAATCCTCTTTGTTTATGTAGTGCACATCATTTGTAGCCACTAGAGGTATCTCTATTTCCCTGCTAAGCCTTAAAAGCTGCTGATTTATTAATTTTTGCTCTCTAATTCCATGATCCTGCAGCTCTAAAAAAAAGTTGTTCTGTCCAAAAATATCATTATATATTAAGGCAGTTTGCTTTGCCTTTTCATAATTTCCATCATTGAGATATTGCTGTACTTCCCCTGCAAGACAGGAGCTTAAAGCAATTATACCCTTATTATATTTTCTAAGTACCTCATAATCTACTCTTGGCTTATAATAGAATCCATTAATAAAGCCCTCTGATACTATTTTAGTTAAATTCAAATATCCTTCCATGTTTTCTGCAAGAAGAACAAGGTGGTATTGACTTTTATCCCTATTTGGATCCTTTTCAGTATATTTACCCTTTGATATATATACTTCACAGCCCAATATAGGCTTTATTCCCTTTTTAACAGCAGTTTTATAAAAGTCTACTATTCCATACATTACTCCATGATCAGTTATGGCTATACTGTTCATTCCAAGCTCTGCAGCCTTGTCTATAAGCTTATTTGTCCTAGAAGCACCATCTAGGAGACTGTATTGGGTATGAACATGAAGATGTACAAATTTGTTTTTAACATTATTACTCATACTTTCACTTCTCCTTTTGGGCATAAAAGAAATATAGACTCACAGTTTTTAAAATTTCCGTTCACTAAAAATCATGGTCATATCATGTAAATGTTCTCTCAATATCTCTTTATATCCATAATAAATCTGTATAAAAAAAGATAGTGAACTTCACTATCTTCATTATATCAAAACAAATATTATGTTACAATTTTATATGTCTTAAAACAATTCTATATCATCTGTAGTCCCCACTACTTTAATTGAATCCTCTGTTTCAGATAAATCTATAATGTAAGGAATTTTTACCCTTTCTCCCATGTTGTTGTATAATATTCTTACTATGGGCCTAGATACATGATTTTTCTTGTTAAAAACAACATATCCCTTAAAGCCTGTATTGAGTATTATGCCCTTGCCTACTGGATATCTAGCTATATTTTCTATAAAATTATCAGCAATATTACTATCAAACTGACTTCCTGATACAGAAGCAATGTAATCTACAGCTTCATCTGTACTTATCCTAGATCTATATACCCTATCATTAGTGAGAGCATCATATACATCAGCAACTGCCACTACTCTAGCAAGCTCATGAATGCCTTCTCCCTTAGCATTATAAGGATATCCACTGCCATCGTACCTTTCATGATGCGATAATGCAATTATTTTAGAATCATAGCTAATATTTTTAATATCATTCAACATTTCATATCCAATTAGGGTGTGTTTCTTTATTTGATCGTACTCACTCATAGTAAGACTAGAAGGTTTGTTAAGTATACCTAGGTCGACTTTAGTTTTACCTATGTCGTGCAGCATTGCTCCTACTCCTAGGTCTACAAGCTTTTCTTTGTCATAGCCTAATTTTATAGCTATTATTAGAGACAATATAGATACGTTTACACTATGTTCATAGGCATAATCATCCATAGCCTTCATTTCAGAAAGATTCACTAAAATATCGTCATTTGTTAATAAATATTCGATAATATTAGTAATAATATCTCTTGTCATCTCAACTTCTTCTTCATCAACATAGCAGATATTACCCATAATTTTTTCCATACTCAAAGAAGAGCTATTTCTTAGTTCTTCCCTTATAATATCATGAATTGATTTTTTATAGCTTGAATCATCTTTAACATATATGCTCCTTATTCCCAGCTCTGTAATCCTTTCTAAATACCTATCTCTAATTACATCACCTTCATCAAGCAATATAGAATCTTCACTTAAATATATAGGCTTTGCATTTATCATTCCTTCTTTAATCATATTTAATGGCATCAATATCATGGTTGTCTCCTCTGTAAGAAAACTTATATTCTCGTATATTTTTACATTATACACTAGTTCCTACAATAAATCGACTTTTTCCATTAACATTCATTAAATTAGGAATTTTGACCTATAAAAGAGCAATACTTTTTTCATCATATATGCAGCAAATAATATTCTAAAGCTGTTCTAGTCCATTTTCAATTAAATCCAAAATATCCTTCATTGCTGCTTCCTCATCGATTCCATCTATCATTATCTTTATTTTTTCATCAGGACTTACGCCTAATGCCATTATGCCCATAATGCTCTTTGCATTGACCTTTTTGCCATCCTTTTCTACGAAAATTTCGCTTCTGTATTTACTGCAAGTCCTTACAAACAACGCCGCAGGTCTTGCATGAAGTCCAATACTGTTTTTTATAACTGCAATTTTTGTAATCATATTGTCATTTCCTCCTCTCTCTTAGTTGTTCTGCTATTTCTTCTAGTTTTCTTAGTCTATGGTTTACTCCAGATTTCCCGATGCTCGGGGTAAGCATCATCCCCAGCTCCTTTAAACTGGCATCTCTATGCAGAAGCCTTAACCGTGCTATATCAACTAGGTTTTCAGGTAAATTATCTATTCCAATTATCTTATCTATATATTCTATATTGTGTATTTGCCTTAGTGAGGCATTGATTGTTTTTTCTAGATTGGCAGTCTCACAATTTACTATCCTATTCACATTATTCCTTACTTCCTTAAGTATCCTTATATCTTCAAGCTTGAGCAGTGCAGAATGTGCCTCCATTATATTCAGAAGATCCACGATTTGCTCCCCTTCTTTAAGATACACCACATAGCTTTCTTTACGCAATACTATTTTTGAATTAAGACCAAAGGAATTTATTAGCTTTGATAAATCAATACTATGCTGTTGGCTATGGGTAACAAATTCTAAGTGGTAAGTCTTTTCAGGATTGCTAATAGAACCTCCTCCTAAAAATGCTCCTCTTATATACGCCCTTTTACAGCATCTATTATTAATCAATTTTTTAATTATACCATAGTTTATGACATATTGCTGCTTGTTATCCTTTTTTAGTACTCCAGTCTCTATAAGAATTTTTTCTGCATCATTAGAATTACCTACAATTATTAAATAATTATTATTCTTTTTTAATTGTTTATTTTTCCTAACCATTACTTCAGTATTTACATTATATAATAACTTAAGCAAAGTAAATATCCTTCTTGCTATTGCAGCATTCTCGGTCGTAAATTTCAAGTTTACTCTACCTAAACCACTAATCTGAACAGAACCGCTCATTCTAATAAGTGCAGCTAATTCTGCTAATATACAGCAATTATTTTCCATTTGTATCCTAGATAATTCATTTTTAGTTTTTGATGAAAACGACATATGCCACACCTACCATAAAAATATTTAATGTTACATATTTTGTATAGCTTTAATTATTATCTTCTTCTCATCTTCATATTTTGCTATTTGACTTGCCCTATTAATATGAACAAATAAGGCATCTACAAAACCCTCTTTTCTTTGTGGGATACATTCCATGCTTCTTGCCTCCATTAGAAACCAGTGCACAGTCTTGCTAACGATTTCATCCTCTTCTCTAGTATTCCTAAAAGTGTAATGTATCTTTCCCAAATATTTAACAATGTTAGCTTTTACTCCTCCCTCTTCTAGAACCTCCCTAGTGGCTGTTTCGGATATATCCTCATTATACTCTACCTTTCCTTTAGGTAAAACCCAATCTCCATTATATTTTCTTAATAGCAGTATGGCATTGCCAAATACTACAACCCCTCCTGCACTTATTTCATTTCTCATGTTGAAACACCCCTATGCTCAAAATCCGAAACTTATCAATTAAAGTATATACAATTAAATTATCATATTAGTGTAAATCTTTCAACTACTCAAGTGCTATTAAATTAATGTCTTATTTACTATTCAATTTATTTGATATAAAATGGTATTAGATTACATGAAATACTATCTAAGGAGGATTGTCATATGATAATTGACATGCAGTATGCCGTTGATAATCTCGTTAAAATTTTAAAAACTCCAAGTCCTACAGGAAATACAAAAACAGTTATGGATATTGTGGAGAATGAATTCAAGGAACTTAATGTTGTCAGCTATAGGACTAAAAAAGGTGCTTTAGTTGCTAGTATCAAGGGAGAAAATGATGATGTACATAGAACACTTTCTGCCCATGTTGATACTCTAGGAGCAATGGTAAAAGAAATTAAGGGAAATGGAAGACTTAAAATCACACAAATAGGCGGTTATTCATGGAATACTATTGAAGGTGAATATTGCGTGGTTGAGGCTTCTAACGACAAAAAATATTCTGGTACTATATTGACAACTAAAGCATCCACCCATGTGCATGGTAGTGAAACAAGTAAAATTGAAAGAAGCGAAAGCAGTATAGAAATTAGGCTTGATGAAAAGGTTAATTCAAAGGAAGATGTTGAAAAGCTAGGAATTTCCGTTGGAGACTTTGTATTCCTTGATCCAAGAGCTATAGTAACTGAAAGTGGATTTATTAAATCAAGGCATTTAGATGATAAGGCAGGAGTAGCTGCTATTTTAGCAGTAGCAAAATACTTTAAAGATAATAGCCTAACACCAAAATACACAACTAATTTCTTTATAAGCAATTATGAAGAAGTGGGACATGGTGCCTCCGCTTCAATACCAGAAAAAACTGCTGAATTCATCGCTATTGACATGGCTGCTCCCGGTGATGGGCAAACCTCTGATGAATTTAGTGTTACAATATGTGCAAAGGATTCTAGTGGTCCATATGATTTAGAACTAAAAAATAGATTAGTTGAAATAGCAAAAAACAATAATATTAACTATAAGGTTGACATATATCCTTACTATGGTTCAGATGCGAGTGCTGCTTTAAGAGCAGGCTGGGAATTTAAACACGGACTTATAGGACCTGGAGTAGATGCTTCTCATTCTCATGAAAGAACTCACAAGGAGGCTATAGAAAATACAATTAAACTGGCTATTAAGTATTTGTTAGCTGAATAATGAGACAGGAGTAATAACAATTTTGATTTGGTTGACCAATATATGTGCAATGTATAAAGCTTTCAATATTTATATCGAAAAAACAAAAATAATTAGAACTAAAAGCTGTAAGCCTAAGTGCAGATAGAAATTAATATAATCTGCACTTTTTGTTTTTTGCTATATACTGTATCTCTTTACTTTAGTTTCATGTTTATTTACCTCATAGTGTAGCAAAATAAAATAAAAAGGTGATTTTATGTCTATTAATGAAAAGTTTATTATAAATCTTCAGGGAAAATCTTTTGTAACCTATGAAGGACTCTTGGATTTAGCGCATCAGAAAAATTTGAAATCTATTAATGTAGAGCTTGTACAGACACCCTCAAAGGAAAATAATATGACCGCCATATGTAAAGCTACGGCAGTTACCGACAAGGGAACCTTCATTGATTATGGAGATGCAAGTCCAAGCTCAGTTAATTCTAAAATTCAACCCCATATAATTAGAATGGCATCTACTCGTGCAAAGGCAAGGGCTCTAAGAGACTTAACAAATGTAGGAATGACTGCAATTGAAGAGATAAATCTTGAAGCAGATAATGAAGCTAGGGATAATCCATTTGAATCCTCTGCTTATGTTCCTAATGATTTTTTCAATGAACCTCCTACTAAAAGACAGCTAGATACTATAAAAAAGCTATCTGATGATTTGAATAGGGACATTGACTTAGCAGCCTTAGATAAAAGGAGTGCAGGAGCCTTGATTTCAAGCTTATTGGAGGAAAAGTATAAAAGGAATTGATAATATGAAAATATGAATTAAGCACATTTGTTCTATTAATTTAAGAAGTTTTAGGAAATATTTATATTTCGTCATTCTGGACGTAATGAAGAATTCATAAATCCTTCACTTACGCTCAGAATGACAATATCATTATTAAAGCTAGTTTTATTTACTCACTATTCAGCTACCATATAAGTGACTATTGTAAAATCAAAAATTTTGGATATTTGCTTACTCAATAGGCTTAAGCTCCGCTATAAAGTGTCTTAGTACCTTTGGCTCATAAGTAAATTCATAGCCCTTGAGCTCATCTTTCCTCTTTGCAATATTGATTAAAGCCTCTGCTATGACATCCATATGATTATTAGTGTATACTCTTCTAGGTATGGTAAGTCTCAACAATTCTAATGGAGATTCAAGCTGTTCTCCTGTATCAGGATCTCTTCCCAATAAGAATGAACCAACCTCAACTCCTCTAACTCCTGCTTCAATATATAGCTCTACACATAATGACTGAGCTGGGAATTGATAATATGGTATATGTGGAAGAAGCTTTTTAGCATCTACGAATACCGCATGACCACCTACAGGTTTTTGTATAGGTATTCCTGCTTCATCAAGTCTCTTTGCTAAATATTCTATCTGACCAATTCTGGATTGAAGATAGGATTCATCAACTGCTTCTCTAATACCTCTTGATAAAGCCTCCATATCTCTACCTGTCAATCCTCCATAAGTTGGGAAGCCTTCCATAGGAATTACCATCTGCCTTACTCCACCAAATAGCTCTTCGTCATCCTTAATAGCAACCATACCACCCATGTTTACTATACCATCTTTCTTTGCACTCATAGTAAGTCCTTCACCATATGAAAACATCTCTTTTATAATCTCTTTTATACTTTTGTTCTTATAGGCTTCTTCTCTTTGTTTTATAAAGTAAGCGTTTTCCGCAAATCTAGCTGAATCAAAAAATACTCTTAATCCGTATTTATCTGCTATCTTTCTTACAGCCTTTATATTTTCTATTGATACTGGCTGACCGCCAGCACTATTACATGTAACTGTAATCAATATAAACGCACAATTTTCTACACCTTTTTCCTTAATGAACGCTTCAAGCTTTTCTAAGTCAAAGTTTCCTTTAAAAGGATGCTCCTTCTGAGTATCATATGCTTCCTCTATTACAAAATTTTCAGCTCTTCCACCCTTAAGCTCTATATGGGCCTTTGTAGTATCAAAATGCATATTTCCTAGTACATACTGTTTTGGTTTAATCAACAAAGGGAATAATATGTTTTCTGCACCTCTACCTTGATGTGTTGGCACAAAGTATTTATAACCGATTATTTCATGAACAGTATCTTGGAGATTGTAAAAGTTTCTGCTGCCAGCATATGCTTCATCTCCAAGCATTAACCCTGACCATTGGTTATCACTCATAGCACCAGTACCACTATCAGAAAGCAAGTCAATAAACACATCTTCTGATTTTAATGCAAACTGATTGTAGCCTACTTCTCGTATCTTTCTTATTCTTTCTTCCTTAGGTATTAACCTGATGTTTTCCACCATTTTAATCTTATATGGCTCTGCCATTTTTGTATAGATTTCGCTCATTAAAAAGCCCTCCTTTACTTTAACGATTTAAATTGCTAAAATTATTTGAAGTCTTCAAAATTTTTTTACATAGTAATTTATTCTATAAATAATTTATATTTCCTTTATATTTTATTTATATTTCTATTTCTTAACATTATAAATATATGGGGGATAAATAGCCACTTTATCTTTTGAAGTCTTCTGAAATACTTTTGTATGCCATAAAATTTCGTTGGATTTATTTCGTCGTGGTGTTATAATGAAAAAAATGATTATGGGGGGATTAAGTTTGGAAGAAAGAAGAATACCTGCAATCTCAAGTTATTTGAAGCGTAACATGATTAATGTACCTGAAGTAATCGATGAGGCATCTGGAATAAGAGTTAACGGAAAATTGATTCGTTCATTAGTATTTTCAACGGATGTTGCGATAATAAAAAATATAAACGCAGATGCAGTAATGGCAGTATATCCTTTTACCCCTCAGCCCATAATAACTCAGGCAATTATGACTGCTGCTTCTGTACCCGTTTTTTGTGGTGTGGGTGGCGGAATTACTACTGGCAAAAGATCTGTTAACCTTGCTTTACATGCTGAGTTTCAAGGGGCTATGGGCGTAGTAGTAAATGCGCCTACTGCAAATGAGGTAATAAGTGAATTAGTAAGTACTATTGATATACCTGTAGTCGTTACTGTTACTACAATTAAGACAGATATTTTAGAAAGGATTAAAGCAGGAGCCACTATATTAAATGTTTCTGGTGCAAGCAAAACTCCTGAAATTGTTGCTGCAATAAGAAAAGATTTTCCTGATATACCTATTATTGCAACAGGAGGCCCTACTGATGAAAGTATATTAGAGACTATAAAGGCAGGAGCTAATGCTATAACCTATACTCCGCCAACTTCACCTGCGTTATTCTCTACATTAATGCAAAAATACAGAGGAGAATTATAAAAACCGAGGATATAAGATGTCCACTGAAAAAGTCTGTTTTTGGGTTTGTCATTCTGAAACGCAGTCGAAGAATCCTATGTTTCAATGCATGAGGGATCCTTCGCTGATGCTCAGGATGACAAAAAGGACTTTTTCAGTGGCCTTGACATAAGCCTCAGTTTTTTTTCTCTTTCATAACTAAATCTACTATTATCTCACTTAGACTAATAGCATCATGTCTAATATAATTTTTTTTAATATCTATGAGATTATTTTTAATCACTTTAATATTCATATCAGCCAATATGTTCTCTTCCTCTTCTGTAATAATTACTGGCCTTGCTCCATCCTTAATATAAATATTTAAAGTATCCTCAGGAATCCTTTCAACATTGGCTATTACGTAGTCAATTATTCTTTCTTTAGAATGTTTGTTTATGGCTTTTACATGATCTAATACACTATAGTCGTCAGTTTCTCCTGGTTGAGTCATGACATTTGATATATATATTTTTATTGACTCTGATTTATCTATTTCATCTACTATGTTTTCAACTAGAAGGTTAGGAATTACACTGGTATACAAGCTGCCTGGTCCTAGTACTATACAATCCGCTTCTCTTATTGCATCTATAGCCTCGTCTACAGGTTTAGCTTTTTCAGGTCTAATATATACATAGTCTATTTTACTTTTATATTCGCCATTTTTTACGGGTATATTAGATTCACCTTCTATAATATGTTCGTCTTCTAATTTAGCATAAAGCTTTACATCTTCTAATGTCATAGGAAGAACCTTTCCAGTCACAGCTAGTACACTGCCCATCTCTTTAATAGCAGTCTCGAAGTTTCCATGAATTTCGTTCATGGCGGCTATAAATAAATTTCCAAAGTTCTGTCCTTTAAGCCTTCCTTCCTTGAATCTATACTGTAATAGTTTCTCCATAGCTGGCTCAGTATTGGCAAGAGCTAACAAGCAGCTTCTAATATCGCCTGGAGGAAGCATGCCTAAATCCTCTCTAAGAATTCCTGAGCCGCCACCATCATCTGCAACTGTTACAATAGCAGTAATATTCGAAGTGTATTCTTTTAAGCCTCTAAGTAAAACTGAAAGCCCAGTTCCTCCTCCTATAACAACTACCTTGGGAGCCGCAGCGAGTCTTTTTCTTTCTTCAAGTGCTCTATTGGTTTGTTTTATATTAGTTAGCTTCATAATATTTCCCCTTTATGCTTTTTCACAATCTCTATGTCCCATAACAACTCTATATCCTTTTTGCTTTAAATCCTCATATAAAACATTGGCTATAGTAACTGAACGATGTTTTCCTCCTGTACATCCAATAGCTATAACAAGCTGACTCTTACCCTCTTTAATGTAGTAGGGTATTAAAAAGTCAATCATATCTATAAGCTTGTCAATAAATGTCTTAGTTTGCTCCCATTTCATAACATAATTTCTTACATTTTCATCGTTTCCAGTAAAGTCCTTTAGTTCAGCAACATAAAAAGGATTCGGTAAAAATCTAACATCAAAAACTAAATCAGCATCAAGTGGGATTCCCTTTTTAAAGCCAAAGGATACAATGGAAACTGTTAAGTTCTTTGTTTCTTTACCCTCCACAAAGATATTCTTAATTTCCTCTTTTAGCATAGCTGTCGTCAGATTTGAAGTATCTAATATATAGTTAGATTTCATTTTTACTTCATTTAGTCTTTCTCTCTCCCTTTCAATACCGTCAATTATTCTACCTTCAGTGCTTAAAGGGTGAGGTCTTCTTTGTTCTTTAAATCTCTTAATAAGCACTTCATCCGAAGCATCTAAGAATAGTATCTTATATTCAAATCCTGATTCCTCAAGATCATAAAGACTTTTAAATAAATCATTAAAAAACTTTCCGCCTCTTATATCTACAACAACTGCAACCTGGTCAATATTCCTTTTAGAGTATAAGCATAAATCTGCGAAGTCTGGTAGCAATGCAGGTGGCAGGTTGTCCATACAGTAGTATCCTATGTCTTCAAACACCTTTACTGCCTGGCTCTTTCCTGCACCAGAAAGACCGGTTATGATAATAAATTTCACGGTAAAGCACCTCTTTCTATTAATTAGTGGCGTTTATTATTCTATCTATGTTCAAGTTTGCTTCTAATGCTCTTCTTATTCCTTTTTCAACTTTACCTATGTCCTCAGGCCTATGAGCATCACTATTTATCATGAATTTTACATCTTCTTCAGCGGCAATTTTAATATACTCAACTGTCAAAAATCCATGGCTTGCATTTATCTCTAAAGCTGTTCCTCTTTTAGAAGCAGCCTTAGCCAGCTCTCTTGTGTCAATATCTACCTTGGCACCTGGGTGAGTGATTAAATCAATATCATATCTATTTATTGCATTGATTACTGCCTGAGTATTTAATCTTCTAGCTTTCATTGCAATTCCTTTAAAAAATTTGCCTAAATAATTTAACACAAACATTTTATACGCATCGCCTAAAGACTTTGGCACTGCTCCAAAGTGAAATCCAACCAAAAGTATATCTATGAGTTTAATTATCTCATCATCTACATCTATATCTCCATCATAGCTTACAATGTTAGATTCTACACCTAAGAGAATATTTATATCCTTATACTCCTTGTTTAAAGCATCTATCTCATTTCTCATTTTTTGAAAATTATATCTCTTTACTCCGAAGCCCATATGCCTCGGCCCATGATCACATATTGCTATTTCCTTTAATCCTTTTTCTATTGCACTCTCAACATTTTCTCTTATAGTTCCTTTTCCATGGCTATATATAGTATGTGTATGATAGTCCCCTGTGATTCTCATTTGTAACCCTCCTTCATCAATTAATATTCTACATATATAAATAAAATACTAAGCGAACATTTGCAGGACACGACCATAATTCTTAGCGAATGTAAGCTAAAAATCCGTTAAGCAGCTACATTAAGGTAAGGTCAGCATACGCTGACATAAGGAGTTATAACGAAATCAAAGATTTCTATAACTCCATTAAGCATAGCGAGTTTGCAAGCTGTAGGATTTTTAGCTGGAATGAGCTTTAGAATTATTCGTGGCCGAAACCGTGAGCGTGTATTTTATTTATATATGTTTACTCTTCTCCCATGATTTTAACCTCTGTTTCAAGTTTTACCCCGAATTTATCTGATACAGTTTTTTGAACCACTCTGATTAGATTAATTACATCATCGCTAGTCGCATTCCCTGCATTCACAATAAAACCACTGTGTTTATCAGAAACCTGTGCATCCCCAAGTCTAATGCCTTTTAAGCCTGCATCTTCAATTAGCTTACCTGCAAAATATCCTTCTGGCCTTCTAAACACGCTGCCAGCACTTGGCAGATTAAGTGGCTGTTTTGATGTTCTTTTTTCAGTAAGCTCATTCATATATGCCTTTATATCTTCATAACTTCCCTCTTTTAAATCCATTTCTGCCTGAACAACAATTAAATTTTCATTCTGCACTCTACTTTGTCTATAACCAAAATTCATGTCAGCATTTTCATACTCTACAAAATTTCCATCAGTATCTAAACACATTACTTTAGCTACTACGTCCTTCATTTCTCCACCATAGGCACCAGCATTCATAGCTATTGCTCCACCTAGGGATCCTGGTATTCCGCTAGCAAATTCTAGCCCTGTTAAGGAATTCCTAAGGGCTACTTTCGACACTACTGATAAAAGAGCTCCTGCCTCAGCAATTAGTTTTGTACCTTTTACCTCTACATTACTCATGCTTTCTGAAATTTTTATCACAATGCCACGCATACCTTTATCTCTAATGACTAAGTTGCTTCCATTGCCCATTACAAAATAGCCTAGTCCTTCATCCTTGCATAGCTTGATTGAACTAGCTAATTCTTGAACCGTACCCGGAATAACAAAAACATCTACAGGGCCTCCTATTTTAAAAGAAGTATGCTTACTCATAGGCTCATCTGTTAAAACAGTGCCCCTTTCAATTATATTTTTAAACATTCTATAAACATGGTTTTTATCCAACATAATCAGCTCCCATTACAGCAATATCATATATTTTAGTATATCTTTTTTTGTAATAATAAACAACTCACAACATTGTTTCTATAGAATTATTCATGGCCAAACATTGAGAGTATATTTCTATTATCTTCCCCCACCATTTAATTGCATAACCTGTTTTCTCGCTTCTTCAATAGCTTCCTCAGCAGTCTTTTCTCCTATAATAGCCAATCTTATTTGATTCTGTAAAATCCTATCTATTTCGTTCCATTCTTTATGCTTAGGAAGTGGAATAGTGTAAGACAAACAATCCTCTATCTTTTTCATATTCGAATCATTAATATATGTATCCTCTACAGTGCTCTTAACAGGAAAAACTCCCAGTCTTTCTAATTCTTTTTGATAATTATCTTTAGTTATGAACTTTAGAAACTTAATACACATATCCAGCTTACCTTTATCCTCCTGCTTAAAAATTCCATATGCACTAACACTGTTATTTAAGGATATGGGCAGTCTTCTATCTCCTATAGGGTAATTTGCTACTACATATTCAAAGCCTTCTCCAGATTGATACTTATCTAGGAGAGTCTTTGCAGCCCAGGAGCCAGTAGGATAGACTGCTATTGTCCTTTGATTAAAGAATAAATCCCAGGCTTCATTTTCATCATATAACCCAAAGTCCTCAGGAGTAACCTTATAATTTTGTTTTAAATCAACAGCTTTTTTAAGTCCGCTTATGGCCTTCTCTCCATAAAAGGAGTATTCTCCCTTATCATTGACTATTTCAGCACCATCACTTAATATTATACCCCATAAATTATAATAATCAGGCTTAATTGGTGAAATAAAACCATAATAATCTAATTTACCATCACTATTATCATCCCATGTCAAAGCCTTCATTTTTTCGACAAATTCTTCATAGGTCCAATTCCCATCTAGGGGTAGCTCTACCCCTTTTTGCTTAAATATCTCAGCATTTAAAAACATAGAATATGTAGTCATCATAAATGGTACTCCCCATATTTTTTCATCCTTAGTAACAGCATTCATTGCTAAATACTTAAATTCTTTAATTTCATCCTTAGTAAAGTATTCTTCTAAAGGCTCTAGCACAGATTCATTCATGTATATATACTCCGTTCCTATAGGAGCTATATCAGGGAGATTTCCTGTTTTAAGGGATACCTCCAGCTTATTAGGTCCTTTTTTCCAATCTAAAGGTGTCAACTCGATAAATACTCCTGGATTTTGTTTTTCAAATTTCTTGATTTTATCCTGTATCCATCCATATCTACTTCCTGTTTTTGAATCAACTCTTGGAAAATCCCAAAGCTGAATTAGCCCCTTCCACTCCTCTGATTTTTCATTATTTTGCTTTTCTATTTGTGCTGGTTTGTATATAAAAACGTATATAGGCCATATAAAAATAAATGCTATTAAGGCAAAGGATATAGTAATTTTAAATGCTTTTTTCATGCTATCACTCCTTAAAATATAAATATTCTAGGGATGTGTCCTTTATGAAATTAATAGGTTAAAACTTGATTAAAAGAAAACAGCTGCTCGATGCAATTTTACATTACTAGCCCATCAAGTTAAGTTAGCTTTTTCCACAACATAAAAGAGGATAGCAATCATACTATCCTCCTGTTTCCATATCTATTTTTTCATTTTAAACTCATTCAAAATATTTATTATTAATACAAATTAGCATTCCATCAAAGATTTTTAGTTTCAAAATATTTGAATTCTCTTGTGAATATATTGCCCCTTTTTCATATAAATCTTTGACCTTACTCCTTGATATGCATAATTTTTCACACAGCAATCTATCTACTCGTATTGGGAGTTGATACTTGCACCTAATTATATATTGCTGCTCGTTTTCCATTTTCCCTGCTCTATTTAATTCCTTTGAAATAATATGGTACTTGACACTATCCCATATTATTTCTGTTCTGTTTTTATTGTGTATATTCATATCAAAGCCATATTCCATAGCTAATTCCTTATCATTTGACAAGAATTTTTCGTACTTGTCTTTAGAGATTTCCTTTATGTTTGTTCTCTCATGAATTGCCATGTTCCAAGTAGATTTGCATTTTTTGCACTGATATATCAACCATATATCAATAAGTGGTCCATTTGCATTTACTCGAAATTTCTCACTGCTTATATAATTTTTCTTTTCTCCACACTTAGGACAATTTCTTTTTACTTCCGGTATGGTTTCAGGAACAATTTCCCATTCAATTGTATTTAAATAGCTCATTTGCATCTCCCTCTTAGTTTCATTCTAGGAATATGCAAAGGCTATTTCATTATATTTTCTTCACAGTATAATGCAATAGCCTTTGCTATGCATTTAATATAAGCTTTCTCATACAGTACCCTCCTATCTTTTCTAGTCTATAAACATTTTATCTGTTTTCATCTCAATTAAATACCTCATATTCATTTCAGAAATAAAAATAAGCCAATGCAAGCTGCACTGACTTATTTTTGTACACGTTTATTTTTTTCATGTAATATAATTCTTTGAATGCTTTTTGATGATAAATAATATTTTCCGGCTAGGGTATTTACCTTAACTCCTAACAAGTAATCCTTGTATATATTTGAATTTCTTAAATCTAAGTGTTTTCTTGCAGAAGTTTTAGTTCCCCATTTTTTTCTGTTTTCTTCTTTTCTAGGGATATATATGTATTCACCATCAACATAATCTTGTATTAATTCCACCAGTTCTTCGGGTAGAATATTAGTCGCTTTTTTATAGCTCATTTTGCCCTCCTAAACATAAAAATCTGTTAGGAATAGCAAAGGCTATCTTCTATTTTTTGCAATAGCCTCTGCTATGCAAAAATAACATATCTTCTCATAAACGTCCTCCTCAAATCATATCTTGCTTATATATAATCATATATTTGTTCCAAATGCAACGCTAATAGAAGTAAAAGCTAATTTCATTTATACCCCATCTGCTATATGCCTTAAAATATGATAAAACCTATAGACTTGTTTATTATATGCATAGGTCTATATTTATCTTGACTAATTTATTATTTTAAAAACTCCTTAACTTCTTCCTTATATGGCAGTGACACCTGAGCTCCTATTTTAGTAGTAGTTAATGCTCCCACAGCATTTGCATATTTAAGTGCTTCTTCTATGCTTTTTCCCTCTCCAAGGGCTACCGCCAATGCTCCATTAAAAGAATCTCCAGCAGCTGTAGTATCAACAGCTTCTATTTTAAAGCTTTCCACTTCTAATTCACCATCGCCAAGGTAATATGAGCCCTTTTCTCCTAATGTAACTACTACATTCTTAGCCCCTCTATTTACTAATTCCTTTGAGGCTAGTTTAATATCATCTATTCCAGTTATTCTAGCTAATTCTGTTTCATTAGGTGTTATATAATCAATGTATTCGTATATTTCTTTAGGTAGCTCCTTTGCTGGTGCAGGGTTTAAAACAACCTTTTTTCCATGCTTTTTCGCCAGTTTTGCAGAATATAAAACAGTATTCATAGGTATTTCCAGCTGTAGTATTATAAAGTCATTATCTTCTATGACAGCTTCGTAACTATTTATTAGTTCTTCATCAACTTGGAAATTTGCTCCAGAATAAACTACAATAGTGTTATCTCCATTTTTGTCTACAGTGACTATTGCATTGCCAGTAGGTATATCTACTCTTTTTATATAGTCCACATTGATTCCCTCTTTACGTAAGCTATCTATTAATTTATCTCCACTGACATCCTTTCCTACTGCTCCTATCATAGCAACCTCTGCACCAAGTCTCCTTGCAGCAACAGCCTGATTAGCTCCTTTTCCTCCACCACTGTCCACAAATCCATTAGAAAGGAGAGTTTCACCCTTTTTAGGGAGCTCATCTACTGTGCATACATAATCCATATTAATACTTCCTATAACCAATATTTTCAACATACTCACCTCTTTTTTAGACTAGATCTGTTATTATCAATTCTGTATTGCATAAAATTATATTTATTCATAAGCTTTCATCATTTTCTTAAGCATTTTAACAAATCTTTCTCTATCTACATCTAGCGCTACTTCCGCATTAGGACTGTTTTTAGTTACCCTTGTCAGGTCTACAACTGTTTTCCCGTAAGTCAGTTCTCCTTCAGTTTCTATGGCTACAAAGTAGTTTTCTTTTTTTATTATTGTTGGATCAATAACTGCGCCTACTGCCAGTGCATCATGAATTATAGCTTCATTTAATCCTGAATGTTTTCTGCGAAATTCTAAATTTGAAATCAAAAGTCCTTTCATAATATCAGCAACTTTACTTTTTACTGATATTATAGCTTCTATTTCCTTCTCAAGAACTGAAGCCTTGTGGGTAGCATCTAGTCCCACCATAGTTATAGGTATACCTGAACGGAACACTATATCTGCTGCCTCAGCATCTACATAAATATTAAACTCCGCTGCTGGAGTAGTATTTCCTAGATAACAGGAGCCTCCCATTAATGTTATCCTTTGTATTTTATCCACTATATCCGGATATTTCATTAAAGTGATTGCTATATTAGTTAAGGGCCCTAGGGTAATCAAATGAAGCTTACCCTTCAATGCTACAGCTTCTTCGTATATGGTATCCCAAGCACTTTTTTCATAAAAATCCGCATTGTTTTTAGGCAGTATCACTGAACCTAATCCACTTTCTCCGTGTACCCATTCAGCAGTTTCTAAATGTCTAAATAAGGGTTTTCCCGCTCCTTTAGATACTTTTATTTCTTTATCTGCATAGCCAGCTAGGTCTAATAAATTTCTACTGGTCTTATCTATCGGAATATTTCCCCCAACTGCTGTTAGAGCTCTAATATCTAATTTGTCCGATGAAAAGGCCAATAACAAAGCAATGGCATCGTCCATCCCTGGATCTGTATCAATAATAACTGGTATTTTCATCTTTTTCCCTCCTGTATTTCTTAGTTCTGTTTGCCTGTTGCACTGAATAAAGTACTAATCCTAGTATTGTAGTTAAATATGGAATCATCTGCACAAATTCTGCAGGTACTCTTAATGACTGCATAACATTAGACAATGCATCCGCAAATCCAAAGACTAAGGAAGCTATTAGTGTACCCAATGGTGTTCCTCTTCCCATTGCTTCTGCTGCTAAGGCAATAAAGCCTCTGCCAGCTGTCATATCTCTGGAAAACCATGAAACATAGCCCATTGACATATAAGCACCACCTAACCCAGCAAGAGTACCACTAAGCATAAGTGCTAAGTACTTTATCTTTTTAGCACTAATACCTACAGAGTCTGCCGCATTTGAATTTTCTCCTACTGCCCTTATTCTTAATCCTAATGGTGTTCTGTATAAAAGTACATAAACAAAGAATACCATTATTAAAGCCAGATAAGTTAATATATTATGTCCCGATAATATGTCACCTAATACTGGTATGCTGTTTAATATAGGTATATTGATTTCAGGAGCTACCATACTCTTTAATGATATTGAAATACCTTTATCCTTAGCTATTAAATATAATAAAAATACTGTACCTCCACTAGCAAGTAGATTAAGTGCTATTCCTGTCAATATTATGTCTGATTTAAGATTAAGTGAAAAATATGCCAATAATAACGATAATAGTACACCTGCTATAGCTGCACATAATATCCCAACTAAAGCACTTTGTGTAAAAGAACTGACTACTACTCCAGTTAGAGCCGAGGTAAGCATAATACCTTCTAGTCCTATATTTATAACACCTGCTTTATTCGATACTAAGGCGGCCAGAGCTGCAAAAAGTATTGGTGTCGTAACTCTAAGAATTGAATATGCAAAAGTTGTTGTAAATATAATATCGAACAATTTTTCCATCTACCTAACCTCCTGAGTAGCCAGCTTTTCCTGTGAATCCTTGACGATTCTTTTGTGCTTCCACTTGGCTAAAAATCTATTTGCAGCTATTAGCATAATGATAATAGCCTGAATAACCGATATGACTTCGCTAGGAACATCTGATGATCTTGCCATTATATCTGCTCCTACCCTGATATAAGCTAGGAACAATGAAGCTATAGGTATAAGTAAAGGATTTGTTCTTGCAAGTATTGCGACTATTATACCGTCAAATCCATAGCCTGGCAAAGCCTGCCACTGAAACCTTTGATACATACCTAAAATTTCAGTGCTTCCCCCTACGCCAGCAATTAACCCGCCTATAGCTTGGGAGTACAAAATTACTCTTTTTGTATTTATACCTGAATATCTGGCAAAGCTTTCATTTAGACCAGTCATTCTCAATGCATATCCCCATTTGGATCTATACATAAATAAATTAATTAATATAATAAAAAAAATTGCTATAAATAATCCTAAATGAATTCTCGTACCAGAAACTATCTTACTTAAATTCGCTGTCTCGTTAAAAATATATGAGGCAGTATTTCCAGCGTTAGGGTCTCTGAGCACATTGTTGATTACATATAACCCCATATATAAGCAAACATAGTTTAACATAAGAGATGAAACCAATTCATTGGCATTCCATTTTATTTTAAGAAGTCCAGGTATTAAACCAACAATCGCACCAATTAATCCTCCAAATAAAATTGCCATAACGGGATGTATGCCTGCTGGCATAAGAAACTTTATTGCAACAAAGGATGCTGCGACACCACCAACATAAAATGCACCTTCTCCTGCCATATTAAACTGATTTGCCTGGAACATACTACAAACTGCAAGTCCTGAAAATATGAACGGTATAGACATCTCTATTACATTACCAAAACGTCTTATGGACGTAAGTGGACCTACTAAAAATGTCGTTATTGAGCTTAAAGGCTGATTGCTTACTGCTAATATAATTATTAAGGCCAAGGACATAGCTAATAAAATAGCCACAAAAGTTCTGATTATTTCAAATTGAATTTCAATCTTTTTGCTACTCATTAACTGCCCTCCTTATTTCCTCTGGAGATTGTTTGTTTATTCCTAGCATATATCTTCCCAATTCTTCTTCCGTAATTTTTGTGCTGTCTTCAATGTATGCTACTATCTCTCCGCCGTACATTACTAGAAGACTATCGCTAAGCTCCATTACCTCATTTAAGTCTGCGGATATGAGCAAAACAGCTGTTCCTTCATCTCTAAGCTTAACTAGCTTTCTATGAATAAATTCTGTGGCTCCTACGTCTATACCTCTAGTAGGTTGATCGGCTATAATAAGCTTTGGAGAAGAAGAAAATTCCCTAGCAACAACAACTTTTTGTATATTTCCTCCTGATAGCATCTTTACTTTTTGTCTGCCATTATCACATTTTACTCTATAATCTTTTACAAGCTCATTTACCATGGATTGAAGCTTGTTTATATTCAATAATCCACGTTTGTTTAGAGCATTGTTGTCATATCTATCTGATATTATATTTTCCTCAATAGTTGCTTCACCTGCAACTCCATAAGACATTCTATCCTCCGATATATGTGATGTACCTAATTCTCTTATTTGTTTTATGCTTAAATTCTTTATATCCTTATCTCTTATGGTTATATTGCCATCATTATATTTACATAATCCTGTAATCAGCTTTACTAGCTCTCTCTGTCCATTCCCCTCTATACCAGCTATGCCAAGTATTTCTCCACTTCTAACTGTAAAGCTAATGTCATTTAATGCCTTCTTCCCTGTATTATCTGCATAATCTATATTGTTTACTTTTAGTACAGTCTCTTTAGGGTTGCTTTTTTCCTTTTCTATTTTCAGAATAACATCACGGCCTATCATTAGTCTCGATATATCTTCTTGAGACATGTCATTAATCTCATAAACTCCAACACTTTTTCCATTTCTCAAAATAGTTATTCTGTCACATATTTCTTTAATTTCTTTTAATTTATGGGAAATAAATATTATGGTATGCCCTTTTTCTTTAAGTGTAATCAATTCAGTAAATAATTCTTGCGTTTCCTGAGGTGTCAGGACTGCTGTAGGCTCGTCTAGTATTAGTATCTCTGCACCTCTAAGAAGTGCCTTTAGTATTTCTACCCTTTGCTTTATTCCTACTGGCAAATCTGAAACCTTTGCCTTCGGGTCCACAATTAGATTGTATTTTTTAGATATTTCTCGGGTAATACTCATTGCCTTTTCAAAATCCATTAAGCCTTTTTTCCTTGGCTCCATACCTAATACCATGTTCTCTGCTACTGTTAATGAAGGAACTAGCATAAAATGCTGATGTACCATTCCTATTCCATTTTTTATTGCTATTGCCGGAGAGTCGATTTTAATACTGCTTCCTTTTATAAATATTTGTCCTTCTTCGGGGGGTTCAAGTCCAAAGAGTATTTTCATAAGAGTGCTTTTACCTGCTCCGTTTTCTCCCACTAATGCATGTATTTCTCCTGCTTTTACAGAAAAATTTATATCTTTGTTTGCTACAACTCCATTAGGATATATTTTGGTTATACCTTCCATCCTTAATATTTCATCTGCCAAGTTTATCACCCCAAATCCCGAAAGTCCCTATATTAAACTATATGCACTGGATTATCCAGTGCATATAGTATTTTACTTCTTATGGCTTTACTGAGTTTCTAATATCATTTAAAGTCTCTGTCTCCATACCTAGAGCTGACTCCACTTCGATTTCTCCACTAATAATTTTTTGAGAAAGCTCTTCTATTAGTGCTTTAAAATCTTCTGGCACATTCTTATCATAGAGCTCATTTTTAGCTAAGACCACAGATTCTTCCTTTAATCCTAAAGATTCCGCAGTTCCCCATTGAAGCTTTCCTTGTGTTTCAAGCTCAATGGCTCTAACTAAAGAATTATCAACTCTTTTTAATACAGAAGATAATATCAAATTAGCTTTTTCCTCATCTAAATCTTTAAATAGCATAGATTGGTCTGAGTCAACACCTATTGCATATCCTTGCTCGCTCTTAGCTGCATCTAATGCTCCTAATCCAGCCTGAGAAGCTACAGGAAATACTATGTCTGCTTTTTGATTATATTGAGCTAATGCCATTTCCTTACCTTTAGCAGTATCGAAAAAGTCAGCAATATAAGATATTGCAACCTTTACTTCCGAATCAACATATTGAGCTCCTCTTATATACCCAACAAGGAAATCATTAATAACTGGTGTATCTGCACCGCCAACAAAGCCTATGATTTTTTCTTCATTTACTAATGCCATGTCAGAGCTAGTAACCTTTGCAGCTAGTGCTCCTGCTAAAAAAGAACCTTCATTTTGCTTATAGTTTATTGAATATACATTCTTAAAGTCACCTTTTTCATAATCTACAGCAGCATCAAATAATATGTATTTCTTTTCTGGATGCTCTGGTGCTATTTTTTCTAGGTACTCTCTCATTTGCCATGTACCGCAAATTATAATATCCCAGCTTTCTTCGGATATGTCTGCTAAAGCTGACTCCCATTTCATTTGATCAGGGCCTATTTCTATTACCTTTGTTTCTGCTTCAAACTTTTCTTTAATTTGCTTTAAACCTTCATTAGCTGAATCAAAAAATGATTTGTCACCAAGATTTCCATTGACTAATAATACTATCTTTAATGGCCCATCTCCATTATTTGATTCCTGATTTTCTAAATCATTACTGCTGCATCCTGTTAATACAAATGTAGCTACCATAATTAAAGCTAACATTGCTGCTAATAATTTCTTCATTTTTATAGCCATTCCTTTCGCTTCGCTCAAGGCACAAAACGTAATGAAAAAGTGCTTTTGAGCGTTATTTGTTTTATAATTAACCCCATAGGGATTTCGGTAAACTACAAATCACGGGGAGGTGAGTGGGCTGTCTGACTTGTCAGATGACCGTATTTTTATATGTGTAGAACGCCTTTTCAAGCACAAATAAGTGTACCTTAGAGTACGTAACCTTATCTTTGTTTAAACAATCTCGTTTAAATGCCAGGCGTTCAGTCAATGCCGTATCTCCCTATAATTCTTATGAACTTTCTAGTTCAGAAAGGAGTCCCTATGGCTTTAAAAATCGTGTACAAAATCTGCTGCGGAATTGATGTTCACAAAACTTTTGTTGTAGCCTGCATCGCTTCCACCGATAAACAAGGTGTTACCACCTACAAGAGCCATCGCTTTTCCACCTACACCAAAGGTCTGAAAGAGCTGTTACAATGGCTGCTTGAATCTAATTGTAAGGATGTCTGCATGGAATCTACAGGTAAATACTGGATTCCCGTGTACAACGTCTTGGAAAAAGACTGTTCTATTGTGCTTGCACATCCTAAATACGTTAAGGCTATTCGTGGTAAAAAACTGACAAGAAAGATGCTAAATGGATTGCTGACCTGTTTAAGCATGATCTTGTTGCCGGTAGCTTTATGCCCCCTGCTGATATTCGCCAGCTACGCGACCTTATGCGCTATCGTTACAAACTAACCTGCTTTATGTCCAGTGAAAAGAACCGTCTTCAAAACTGTCTCACGGTTTCCAACATTCAATTGTCTTCCGTTGTCTCCGACACTTTTGGTAAAAGTGCTCAAAAGATTCTGAATAAGATTCTTGAAAATCCTCTAGATACTTCATTCGATATTGAACCTTTAATTCACGGCTCTATGAAGGGTAAAATTCCTGAATTACAGCTCGCCGTTGATGGGCATATCTCCCCGCAACAGGCTGGTAAATTAAAGATTATCAAGAAGCACTTTGAAGATTTGGAATCCCGGAAATCAGAGTTAGAAGAACTGATTCTTGTGCTCGCCAGCCCCTATCAACAAGAACTCGACCTAATCCTAACCGTCCATCTTTTAAAAACATCTTCTCTGCAATCACAATCATTTCAGAGATTGGTGTTAATATGGAGGCTTTTCCTTCGGCGAAACACTTGTGTTCATGGGCAGGGCTTACACCTACCAACAATGAAAGTGCAGGGAAGAAAAAATCTGTCCGGGTTTCCAAAGCTGGATGCTATATTAAACCACTTCTTGTTCAATGTGCCAACTCTGTGGTTAAAAGTGAAAAGCATCCAGAAATACGTAACCGCTACCTTCGTTTAAGAAAGCGTCGTGGTCACAAGAAGGCAATCATTGCAATAGCAAGAATGCTTCTAACAGCATTATACAACATGTTGAAGAAAAATGAACCATACAATGCTGAACTTTACAGAAACTCTGACGTTATTCCTGTCAATCGCGAGATTACTGTAGAGCAGGCTATACAATTAGCAAAATTCCAAGGTTACAGAATTAAGTCAGCTACTGAATAACCTTAATTTTGTCTATATATTCAATTTTTTGAAGCCACCGCAAGATGGCTTGTTTGCTATGCCCTTAAGTGAAGTGCCAATCCCTAGTTTTCTTTTTCAACCTTTCCCTCCGTTAAACTGAATAATTAATCGACTTAGAGTAATCGTTTACTCTGCTCTGCGATTTTATTATATGACATAAGCAGTCGAACTTCAACAGTATTTTTTTAATAATTGCATCTTATTGGCAGATAATTCAGATATTAAAAAACTACTTAGGATATATTATGAACAGTATACCTATCTTAGGGAATAATTCACACAACATATCAACAAGTTTTGTAAATAGTATTATCCATAAAGAGGACAGCCAAACGGTTATAGCTTGGCTGTCTCTTTGCGAATAAGCAAAAGGCAACTTTGAATGCAATTGCCTTATTGCAGTAAATTGAGATTAGCTTTGGTAGAGCAGAAACACATAACTAAAAATAATGCTCATAACCTTAATTAATTACATTATTACTGCACAAACTTTTATCATACAAATCTGCAAAATACAATCCTTCTCTTAATAGTTCGTCAAATGTACCTTGTTCTACAATCTGACCATCTTGAAATACAATAATTCGGTCGAAATCCTTTATAGAACTCAATCTATGTGCAATCGCTATAACTGTATTTTGAGATAGAAGGCCCATGACCTCTTTCATAACTTCATCTTCTGTTATATTATCTAAAGCAGAAGTTGCTTCATCCAAAATAACAATATTATTTTTCTAAAACCATAGTCTAGCTAACGCTATCTGTTGCCTCTCACCTCAATTACTTATATTCAGAATCGAAACATCTACACTATTAATATAATTATTATACCTTATATCGTCATCAGTATTAAACATTTGCTATTTATGAAATTTATTACACATTCATAATCATAATAATCATAGATATACCAATAAACAGACCGCTAGTACTTTCCTAAAATAGAAAATGATTCAGAAGCAAAATCTTAATTTATAAAATACATGTGTGAAGAAACCCGGAAAACAAAGCATTTTTTATGGATTATGACTATTTTGCAAAGCTTAAAAGGGCCAAGGTTCCTATCCCCTTGGTTCTAAAAGTTTTATCTCTTCATCTGTCATACTTAATTGTTTTTTGACCAAGATCTCTCCTCTACTATAGAAATATAAATATTTTTCGCCTCTTCTATGGATGTCGCAGGTGCACAAATAAATTTGGTATAATTGTCATCTCGTTCAGATGAGTTGTTTATTTTTTTATCATAAATACAAATTAATATCTTTTCAAAATCTTCTGTATAGATGAGTCCTAAGAATTTTCCATATATACTTCCATTAATAACACCAGTATAGTTTAAGTGCCCATAACCATTTATAAATGATGTATTTACATAATAGTAATCTGAAAATGTAAAATCGTATCCTTCAACTTGTATTTTCCCTTCAAAAACATTAGGTCGAAGTAAGTACTTACAATATTGTCCTTCTATGTTAATAGTCGCACTCTTATATTCAGAACTATGAATTTGAAATTCTACTCCATTTAGACTAACATCTATATCTTTCTTGAATGGAACTACGCAAACGATTATTAGCCCAATAACAATGCTTATAATCCTAATAAAAAATAACCCTTTTCGGTGCTTCACAGCCATCACCTCATAACATAAGTTATCTGTGAGACAAGCATCATTGCTTGTCTCATAGATACCAATTTATATATAAATACTTAATTCAAATACCCATAATTTTGTGCATAAGGTGGTGAGAGTGTTATAACCACGTCATCTTCGTATTTATATCTTATTCGCTGAACACGTTCTTCGTGAATATGTTCGCTTGACTCCCAATATTCACGTACCATTGATGTAAAACTCAAGTAATTTTCAGAATAAAGTGTATATTCATCCTCATAATGATCTCCCCCTACCTTTCCATTGTATACATAGTGCATGACATGATCATCACGAACTGATATTTTATTAAGAACTAACCCCAAGAAGTATTCTTCAAAAGTCGGTGAATAACACCATATATACCTCATTGATGTTGCATACGTTGCATCGATTCTATATGTGGCAGTAGTGTTTTGTGCTGCAGAAGGAGCATCCATTAATAGTTCGTAGGGAAGGAATTCAGTCCACCATGTCAAACTACCAATAATACTTCCTGTTATCTTTCCAACGTATATGTCAACAACTGTATCTATATAGCTCTTTATCATATCTGAGTTAACATCGATATCCCAAGACTCTACCATTCTAGAGTTGCTTGATATTGGTATTGCTGTTACACAATAGTATGTAACTGGACCAATAGAAGTATTTGTAGTATATATACTTGACATATAGTAATCTGTATTTTTTGTGTCTGGTGGTAAGTAAGGTTCTTCACTAGATAATTGATTCTTAGTTCCCCCGAACACTAAATTAACTTCATTCTGTGTTAGCTTTATTATTCCTTTATCTAAAATTATTTGCTCAATTTTATTCTTTTCTGAAATAAATGCATTAAGGTAGTTTAGATTTTCTGTGGATGGATTTTTATTATATTCATTTTTAGCTTCTTCAATGGCAAGGTTGAGTTCAACTAGCCTTGATAGTTCTTCTTCCGGCAATTCCTGTTGTGACAGTTCTGAGCCGTCGCTCGGTTTAGAAGTAGCTCTACTTGACATAATGTCATTAACAACCTCCGCTAAGATACGTGGTACCTTTGAATTTATAATCTTATCTTCTCCATAACTAGACCAATTTTTTTCATTATTACTTTGTTCATATTCAGATGCAAAAACAAAAGAACTCAAGCAAATACTCAAAATCAAGACTGTAGAAACAACACGAAATGTTTTTTTCATTTTTCTTCCTCCTCAAATAAATTGTATTTAGCCTTACTTTAGGATTAACAAATTGAGTACCCAAATTACATAATCAATTAATTTTTGAGTAATAGTCTTTAATAAAAAGTATAAGCTTACATCATATGCATGGTTGATTTTTCTATTACTACTTATAACACTAGAACAATGGAATCACCTCCTATACTTGTAATTTATAAAAATTTAGTTCCCTTTGATTTAGTACTTTACTGTATTGCTCGTACTGCTTATGCTTTCAGATTTTTCTCCACTATACGCAGTAAAGGATGCCCTTACTCTATATGTATATCCTTTATCCACGCTATAAGTCTTGTTGATATTTCCTATGTAGTCGTTAAAAGTTTCTGACCAGCTTTTGATTGTAACCCAGCTTCCATCCTTGTACTGCTGTAAGTTGACATATATGGCTACTTTATCTGTTATGTCATTATATCCTTTTACTGAACAAGCAATATATGCTTGTCCTGCTGATATTGTAAAATCATTAGAAATATTATTAATATAAGTCATCTGAATTGAAATTGATGGTTTTTGGGATTCTTCCCCTATGTCATCATCAGCATATGCTCCTATATTAAAAGGTAAGAATACGAGAATAACTATAATTAAACATAAAGCCTTTCTTTTATACATAAAATCATCTCCTAGTATAATAATGTCATAGTCACGAATGACTATGCTGTTAACACATTTCTATTATTTCGTAACAGAAGAAGGAGTTCTTCCTTCATCAGACGTTACTTCTTAAATTAACATGTCTGACGGTTCCTGGTAGACTCCAGACCTATCATAAAGTATAATCTTTACGGATAGGATAAAGAATGTTCATCTCCTTGGGAAGTCAGTTTCTACTGACCTATACCTACGATTAAGTCAATTAGTCCATTCAATGAGGTTTTATGATTTGGCTGGTTGGGAGCCTCAGGCTATACCTGTATCACATGCTAGGATGTGTACTCATTGCTTGGAAATGGATTCCTATCAGAAAGGAGCTGTAGATCATGTCAAACATTATTAAATATGATTCTTTTATTTCGGTTGGTATTGATGTTGGTGCTGACTTTAGCTGGATGTCTATTGCACTACCTAACCAAACCTTTGTAGGAAAACCTTTCAAAATTCTACATTCTGATTTAAATTCCCTAGCTGCTTCTGTTTCTAAAATCAAAGAAGCAGAAGAGCTGTATTCTTTGGAAAGTCGCATTTTCCTCGAATCCACGGGAATTTATCATTACCCACTCTTCTGCTATCTTCGTGATAAGGGATTTTTGGTATCCATCATTAATCCTATCATCACTAAGAATAGCACAAATATTAACATTAGAAAAGTACATAATGATAAATTTGATTCAAAAAGCTGCATTAATTGGTTTAAAGCCTGATTTAAAAGTTTCTATTATGCCATCAGACCTTGTACTTGATTTAAGAAATCTTTCAAGAGAATATTATGATCTGATGGATAACCGCTCTGCTTATGTTAATAAGCTCCAAGGTGAACTGCGGATGGTATTTCCTCAGTTTTTAAATATTTTTTCTAAAATAACTACAAATACTGCTTTGACCTTGTTGGAAAAATATACTTCACCAGATGCTTTTTTAAACGCTTCTAAAGATGAAATAATTCTTTCCATTCGCTCTACTGCACGTTTTGGTCTTACTTATGCTGAAAACAAGTATAATGCAATTATTCAGGCAGCAAATGATGCAAAGACTTTTGGTCATTCAGTAAGCAGCAACTTTAAGCGTATTCTTCTATATATTCGTTTTATCCGTCAGTATGATGAAGAAATCTCAACCATACTCTCTGATATGCATGAACTCGTGAATGCTAACGAGGATACTGAATTTGTAAAACAGATACACCTCATTGAATCCTTTAAAGGTGCAGGATTTCTTTCTGCTGTAAGCCTTATGGGTGAAATCGGAGATTTTTCTGCTTTTCATTCGCCTAAACAGCTTTTTGCTTATTTTGGTCTAGACCCGGCGGTAAAGCAATCTGGCAAGTTTAATGGCAGCAAAATTAGTATGTCAAAACGTGGTTCGCGTACTGCTAGAAGAGTAATACACACCATGGCTTTAGTCAGTATTGGGTTAAATCGTAATGGATCTGCTAACAATTCTGTTTTACGTGAATACTATCTTAAAAAATGTCAGTGCAAACCTAAGATGGTAGCTCTTGGAGCAATTATGCACAAAGTATGCAATATTGTATTTGCAATTTTACGTGATGAAAAAGAATTTGAAATCATCACTCCAGAACAACATCAAATGAATTACTTAAAAGCGAAATGCGACATCGCTGCATAGTGAAATTCTATATTTCAAATTTTTGTTTTTTGATAATCACTCAAAAGGCTTGTTAACGTTACCCTTTTTTAGCGCAACTGGTATATCAAATATTTTTAAATTACTTATTGACAATTCTTAGCTGGACTTATTTTGTTATTCATATATATAACCAAAACAGGAGATGATTTGTGACACTTTTTAAAAAAGTTTTTATTTTTTTGTTTTTATGCTCTTCGCTATTTTTATTATTTCTTGTTTATTAATTGATGATGAAATGATAAAACCGCAATATCCATCATCCCAAAAGATATTATTTGTTCCCTTATTGCTATAAAAATAACCTTCAAATTTCTTAATAGATATAGGCTCTAATTCTGTTCCTTCTGTGTCTATTATCATATTTCTGTGCTCTAGTTTATATTGTTCAAATACTATTTCCTCTCCGTTTTTATTTTTATAGATTATTAGCTGTCCGAAGAAATTTATATCTTCTTTTTCTATATTAAACCCATCAGGTACATATTCTGGAGCATAGAAAGTATTATCTTCAATTCTATCTACTCCTTTATCTACATTCTCATATCTGATTTCTGAAAACTTTTCAAATATATTTATTATTGTATTAAATAGCTTAACTCTCCAAGCTTTTACGCTCATAGTTGAAGCAAAAACTACTGTAAGTACAATCAAGAATATAGATACCGCTTTCTTAAAATAATATAATGTGTTTTTTATTCTTGATCTTCTTTTTTCATAAGCAATTAGCTTCGCCATCTTGTCATTGAATTTTTCAGAAAATGCATGTTTTTCTTTCGATTCTTTTTCAGAAATATTATCTAATACGATTAACTCAGCTTCCTTGAAAATCATGGTTAGAATATTATCTAAGGCATTCTCACTACTCATCTGCATCACTTCCCTCTTCTAAATGCTTCAACAAAACTTTTCTAGCTCTTTCTGCTCTTTTTCTTACATTTACATTAGATATATCTAATATATCTGCTATTTCTTCATCTGTATATCCATGAGCATACTTTAGCAGCAATATATTAGAATAATTTGGTGGAAGCTTTAGTATCTTTTTTAATAAATTGCTATAATCATAATCTTCAAGCAGCTTTTCTTCAGAAGCCAGAGACTTGTTTGAAAAATTACTTATCTCATCTAGCAACATTCTATTCTCTCTTTTCCTTTTATTATACATATCTATTGAAATATTCTTTACTATAATAACCAAAAAACCTTTAGTTTTGTGACACTTTATTTCATTTATTTTTTCTAAATGGTCAATTGTTTTCATAAATGCCTTATGTACTGCATCTTCTGCTAAATATTCATCTTTTAATATACTATTAGCTACATAAAACATAGTATGTCTATATTCTAAATACAATTGTTCGAACTTTGTTCTATTGGATTCTTTATTTATCAATGTCAAGTATATTAACATTCTCTCACCTCAATTACTTATATTCAGAATCGAAACATCTACACTATTAATATAATTATTATACCTTATATTGTCACCAGCGTAAAATATTTTACTATTTATGAAATTTATTACACATCTATAATCATAATAACTATAGATATATCAATAAACAGACCGCTAGTGCTTTCCTAAAATAGAAAATAATTTAGAAGTAAAATCTCAATTTATAAAATACATGAGTGAAGAAAGCAAAACATTTTTTATGGATTATGACTATTTTGCAAAGCTACAAGGATCAAGGTTCCTGTCCGAAACCACTGAAAAAATAGTCTCCTCCTGTCCCCTTGGCTCTGGAAATTAGCGTTGATTATTATTACACTTTATTTTATAATCATACCTATAGGAGGTTGTGGTATGAAAAAAAATATTTCTAAAATCGTATCATTCTCATCTAAAAATAGTAAGATTTTAGTGTTAACTATTTTATTGCTTATATCAGCTTTTTACAACATAAAACTTAAAAATGAATTAGATAAGTTTTTAATAAAAGGTAATATTAAAGGAACTTATGGTATAGAAAATGGAAATCAGCAATATCCTGAATATGAGTACTTTGTTTTTATAACAGGTAATTTTTATAGATATAAGCAGTTCGAAATGTTAGATGAAGGAACTTATGAAAATATTTATGATAATATATATATTCTAAAAAGTGACAATACAGATGAATATATAATATATAGTAATGAAAAGTTTCATTTTTATGATAGAAAACGAAGTGATGTTTTAGCATACTCTAGAGTTTCTTACGAACCATTATTTGTAAATGTAAAAAGAAATAGATGACAATTCAAAATTGTCATCTATTTCTTTAATCTCATCATACACTTCTTACTATTTTCGGATAAGCTGTAGTTCCTAAATGTATTTTTGTATATCCTGCACTCCATTTAACCCATTGGTATCCTGTGAAATCATCTATCCATGTCCACTTATATATTACATAAGGTGTAACTTCATATTCCTTTTCTACATATAGCTTATAATAATTGTTTGAGTCTGGGTCTACTTTGACATACTGTCCAGTTGTCCCTTTTTCCCCTAAATTAACACTAAAGGAAACAGATTCAAAAGGTTTGGGGAAAGAAACTGATATAGATGCAGTTGGTCCTCCACTATCTGTATACCAAAATCCTCCTCCAGTAGGAAACCTATATCCTGCTGATCCTTGACCACCAGCAAACCCTCCTGCAACAGCTATTTTAGAAGTTCCATATTCATGTTTATAGTCAGATGGATCATTAAAAGGACGAATGCTATCATCCCCAAATACAATTTTGTAATCTTTGCCAAAATTCAATTTTTCTAAATGTTCTTTTACTTGTCTATCGCGTTCAGCTTGTTTCTCACTTTCTGACATATGATTCTTATAGATTACTACTTTGTTAACTTTGCCAACGTCATCAATTTCTTGGGCTAGAACTAAATTAGGTATTAAGATAACAATTAGTAATACAAATAACATGATTCTCTTTTTCACACAACCACCTCTTACTTATAATATTTTTTCATCTCTCTCAACTATAAGAGCATTAATATATTGAAATGTTGCATATTTTTTAAAAATAATTATTATATTTGATGCAACATTATTAACAAAAATCTATCTATGTAGTTTGTAATAAAGACCTTACATTTGAACGCAAAGACAATCTATAAGTAAGCGTCAAAACTACCCCACCTTTTAAAGATGAAGATGTTATGATAATCTAATACTTATTAGGAATTTTACAGTCCTCAGGTATTGAATCTGACCAAGGCAATAATTTATCTAATTGATCCATATTCTCTAGGTCTACATTAGGTAACTTTTCAAATAGATAATTTAAATAGTAGAATGGATTTAATCCATTTGCTTTTGCTGTTTCTATAACACTATATACCACAGCAGATGCGGTAGCACCTTTAGGGGACTTTGAAAACAAGAAGTTTTTTCTTCCTATAACAAAAGGCTTTATAGCTCGTTCAGCTCTATTGTTACTTATTTCTAATCTGCCATCTAACATAAATGATTCTAATTTACTCCATTGATTTAGACAATAGCTAATAGCTTTTCCTAGACTACTCTTTGGTAATACTTGTCCTTTCTTTATATTTAGCCATGACAAGAAAGCCTCAAGAACTGGTTTGCTTTGTTCTAGGCGTTTCTTATATCGTTCTTCTGGTGATAAACTTTTTAAGACTCTCTCAATTCTAAAGAGTTCATTACAAAAATCAACTCCTTCCTGAGCATTTGTTCTAGATACAATGGAGTCTTTAGGCAATGCCTTTAATGTATCTGTAAAGCCTCGTCTTGCATGAGCAAAACAGCCAACTTGGATAACATCCAATACATCGTTGTAACCTTGGTATCCATCAGTTTGGAGAAATCCTTTGAATCCTTTTAAGAATTCCTTTGGATGTTTGCTTGCTCTGGAAGGTTGATATTCATACAAGAAAATCTGCGGAGAATGAATTCCTGTAGCGTAAAGCCACATATGAAGCCAAGGGGACGGCAGACAGTGTAGAAAATCCAACAAATGGTTGACATAATTAAGGTCAAATATGCTACAATTTACCCATGATATCATAAGAAAGGGTGGTAGCATGAGATATATAGAAGGAATAAATAGAAAAAGTAAGATTGCATTTCCTGAATATATAGATGACTATATATCAGAAGATAATCCTGTGAGAATAATAGACGCATTCGTGGCATCATTAGATATGATTGCACTAGGCTTTAAAAATGCAGTGCCTAAAGATAAAGGCAGACCTAGCTATGATCCGAAAGATTTACTTAAACTATATATTTATGGTTATATGAATAGAATAACATCATCAAGAACATTAGAAAAGGCTACTCAAACAAATATAGAAGTGATGTGGCTACTAAGAAGATTAACTCCAGATTTTAAATCAATATCTGACTTTAGAAAAGATAATAAAGAGGCCATAAATTTAGTATTTAAACAATTTGTAGCTCTATGTAAAGAATGGGATCTTTTTGGTAAAGAGGTAGTAGCCGTTGA
The DNA here is from genome assembly GCF_030263895.1 of Proteiniborus sp. MB09-C3. Classification (NCBI taxonomy): domain Bacteria; kingdom Bacillati; phylum Bacillota; class Clostridia; order Eubacteriales; genus Proteiniborus; species Proteiniborus sp. MB09-C3. The sequence goes on along the minus strand of NZ_CP127161.1, from coordinate 1,516,097 downwards.
TGGTTCTAAATTTAGAGCTTCTAATTCCAAGAAAAACAACTTTAACACCAAAAGTCTAAATCGTAAGATTAAATATTTAGAAGAAAAGACTGAAAAATACATGGCAGAAATAGAAGAAAATGATGATAAAGAATCCCTTGACCGTAAACCAAACAAAGAAGAAATTAAAGAGAAAATTAGGGAACTTAAAGAACGAAAGGAAAAATACGAGGCATATAAAGAAGAAATAGAAAATGGCAAAACAACAGAAACATCAACAACAGATCCAGACTCAAGGCTAATGGCCGTAAATAACAATGGGGTCGATGTATGTTATAATGTTCAGACTGTAGTAGATGGCAGGCATAAATTAGTAGTAGATTGTGATGTCATAAATAACCCGACTGACCATGGGATGTTAAGCAAAATGGCTAAAAGTGCAAAAGAAATATTTGATGTAGAAGAACTTAAAACCCTAGCAGATAAAGGATATTACAATGCAGTGGATTTAAAAATATGTGAAAAGGAAAACATAATCACCTATGTTGCAAAACAGGTATTTCCAAACTCTACAGGGAAAGAAGAATTTTATTTAGATAAATTTAAATATGATAAGGAAGAAAACGTCTATATATGCCCTAAAGGAGAAAGGCTTTATTCCAGAAGACAGAAACCTATAGATGAAAACACAAAAGAAATAGTATATAGAAATTTTGAGGCTTGCGGTAAATGTGAATTTAAAGATAAATGTACAAAAGATACGAAAGGAAGACGAATAAGAAGGTCTATAGATCAAGATTGCCTAGACATAGTCGATGAAAGGACCTCAGAAAACAAGGAATTCTACAGACAGAGACAAATGATTGTAGAACATCCCTTTGGAACAGTAAAAAGAGGATTTGGAATTACGTATTTTCTGACAAGAGGCTTAGAGTCAGTGAAGGCGGAGGCCTCTTTGGCCTTTTTAGCCTATGATATGAAAAGAGTGATAAATATACTAGGTATAAGAGAAATAATAAGGAGGTTAACAGGTAAAAAGGCACCCGTTAACCCACTATTTTCCAAACATGCAATATTATTTGGTAACATTAAACAGCTCATAGCATAAAAGACTACGGTAATTACATTGGAACAGGTATCCATTTTTGCACGGTCTGACGGGAACTTTGGCTTTTTTTAATCGAAGACGTTGTTAATTCATTAATATTAGTATGCAATAAAAAGTAATATAACAATATACTACAGCATATGAAATGTCATTTAATAATAATCGGAAACGTCAAGTTGTTGATTAAAAGTGACTATTAAGCTGGAAGGAAAAGTAAAACCAGAATCTGTCATGTTATGCTAGGGAAAATAAATAGCAGTCAATATTTGAAAGTGAAAATGATACTGATTTCACCTAACGATGGACGCCCTTGTTTTTAGCCAATGGTCGCGACTACCAAGCTCTAACGGCCTTTCACCGTCAAACTGCCACACATCATAAGAGCCAAGGTTCCTGTCCCCTTGGTCTATCTAAGACTTGACTCAGGCGGTAAGGATTAGAGACAAAGCAGGGGGCTAATCAGCACTTCATCCCCTTGCTTCTTCATTTTAGCTTAAGTTTATTAAGCCCACTCAAAGCAAACAAAACCTTCTCTTTAGACAAAATAAATTCAAATATAATAGTGAATTAAGATTACAAACAATTTCGCCCAAATTATTAGCAAAAATCCAAACAAAAAATACGCTTTTAATTAGAAATAGAATCTCTTATTTTTATATACACCGATTACTAAAAATACAACTGATAGCAATAGTACTACTAAGTACTTTGTTATAATAGCATGAATTGTTACTCTATTTCCATTTTCAAATATACTTATATATGTAGTAAGCTCAGATCTTATAAAAATTGCAAATAGTTCGTAGATAAGTAAGAACATAAAGTTAATAATAGTTGATTTCAGCGTATATATTAGCATATATGCTAATGATGTGAAAAAAAAGCATTGAATAGCTGTTTTTAAAAATTCAAAAAAGATATTATCCCAAAATATACTATAAACTAGAAATAATATTCCTACATGTATAATATACAAAAGATATATTATGAGTATTTCAAAGACCTTTACTTTACCATGACTTTCAATACAGTACAAGACTTCATTTCCGTCTTCTGATATATATTCTTTAAATATAAAAGTAATCCACCATATAGACATAATAGGTATATATTTTTCGGTTTCTCTAAATATCAACATATAAGAGCTTTCTAAATCTCCGGACATAGCCACCATGCCAATATTCAAAACAGGAAGAAAAATATATAAAATAATCAAGGGAATAAAATAATAAAATTTTAAATTTTTGAAGGAAAGATATATTAATTGAATATTCATAAGCTATATACCCTTTATTATACACATATACCCATCTTCTATAGTGGGGTTTAAAGACTCATATCCTAGTCTTTTATTTGAAAGTACCCGTAAAAATTTCTCCTCATTTTTTAAAAAAGATTTTTGAATATAGCAATCAGGGTCAATATTAGTACCTTCTTTTACCTCAAAAACTTTTTCATCAGCCATAGAAATAATTTCTTGGCAGCTGCCTGTTTTTAGCACTCTTCCATCATTCATAATTATCAATTTATTGCAGCATGCTTCAACGTCCTCCACAATGTGAGTAGAGATTATAATTAATTTATTTTTCTTAATAGAGGATAATATGTTTTTAAATCTTAATCTTTCTTCTGGATCAAGACCGGCAGTTGGCTCATCAAAGATTATTATCTCGGGCTCCCCAAGCATTGCTTGTGCAATCCCCAGTCTCCTAATCATACCACCGGATAAGGTTGATACTCTATCATTGACTTTATCATCTAGATTTACTATTTTGAGAATCTCTTTAATATAAAGATCTATAGAATCTTTAGGTATTTTTTTTAATACGCTGAAATATTGGAGGTTGTCATATACAGTCAGTTCTTTGAACAATCCAAATTTTTGGGGGAGATAGCCAATGCTTTCTGCAAAAGAACCATTATTCTTTATTTCAATGCCTTGGAATTTTATACTCCCTTTGCTGATGTTATAAAGATTAACTATACATCTTATTAATGTTGTTTTGCCTGATCCATTTGGACCTAAAAGTCCATATACTCCAGGATCAAGACTTATAGATATATTTTTCAATACTTCTTTTTTCTTAAATGATTTATCTAAATCCAAAATTTCTAACACTCTAAAGACCTCCTTTTGTTAAGCTTCTAATAAAGCTAATTGGATCTCTTCTATCATCTTTATCGCATAAAAAATCATAAATACTCTTAATAACATAGTCTTCACCTAATTCCTCTACTTTTTCAAAAAACAACCTACGCAATTCAAAAGCTTTATCATCTCCAAACTGTACTTTAGGTATGTTAAAAGTTCTATCCTCATATATTAAATATTCAAAAAACATATTTTTAATTTCCATCTTCTGAGAGTCTTGGGGAATAGTAGACTGCAAAAAGCCATATGTTAAATTATCTTTATCTAAGCCACGCACAAAAATATGGTCGCTATAGCTAACTATTCCACCCCCTAATACTTTATAGTAAAATGTACCTGGTATTTGAAAAACCTTTTTATCCATAATATTAAGTCTCTCAATATGTGGAAATATACTGATATAAGGTTTCAATAAATTGTCAACTTCTAATAGTGTGGTAATATCTTGCTCTTTTAGTACTAAACTATAAAAGGTATTATCTCCTACTTTCTTTTCCTCTACAAATCCCCCAACTAAAGTCATTACTTGTGCTTTGCCAGAGAAGTTATTTTTATCTTTATTTAAATTAGAATAAATATCTAGTTTAGATTTTATCGTTGCATCAAAATTAACGTTATATTCTCTTGCTATTGGAATAAATACTGATTGTTGTTTTATATATATTTTATTATATCCTTCTATTGGATAATAGGGGAAGCTACCTGGAAGTAAAACACCCTGTGAGTTACTATAGAATACTGGACTGTATCCACTATAAGTAATTCTTATTTCTTCTAGTTTATCAGAAGTAGGGTTTAATATTTCTAAATAGTCTCCATCCCTTTTAAATTCCAATATTTTATTATCTTTATCAAGTATTTTCTTAACCTTATAATTCCTATATAATGTGAATTTATAACTATCTAAAGGCTTCTTTTCATTTAAAGAAATTTTTATATCGCTATATAATTGCCTGTCTATAATTAGTTCCATACTGTAAGCTGATATACTAAAGTCTGCGGTTTCTTCTTTTTGTACATCATGCCTATAATATAATTCATCAAAAGCAATATACCCCTTAGGGTTATAATCTTTCTTTACTATGCTACCTGAGTTTGTATATAAATAAAAATTGAAAGCAGAAAATAACAGTAAAGACATAGTTATAAAGTTTAGTAGTTTTGACTTTTTAATTCTGAACTTCAATAGAATAAAGTAACTTAGAAGGCATGTCCAAAAGGCTTGCAGATTCCATCTATAAGGTTCTATAGATAAACCATAAAGCGTTTCTTCAAACCAATCTAAGTTTGGTGGCAAAATATTAAATATCTCTCTAAGAGGATATATATCTATCCCAAACCCCATGAAGAAAACATAAGGCACAAATTCAGAAATAGGGCTTACTAAAATCCCCAAAAATATCATTAGAAGGTATGCCAAAAACTTTTTTAGATATAGAGAAATTATAATTCCAATACAACTACCTAAAAATGATACTAAAAAAACATTTAAGAGATTATTTAAAAATACATGATATGCAAAGGATATTGATTTTATGTTCGTTGCAAAGTATGAAATATAATTATATACCATTACATTTAAAGTCATTATAAGTATGATCATTATTAAGACTATGAGTTTAGAAATATATAATTTTAGTATTCCTCTATCCATAGTTAAAAAGCATTCTAATATATGATCATTTTTACTTTTCATTAAATATTCATAGGATACAAATAGGAAAAAAATGAAATATACTATACTCAATTTTTGACTAATTTGAAGATAATATAAAGCATCTTTATGAATTGACAGCTTATACATGCCTTCAATTAAATATGCATTTATTATAACGAAAAATGCGATAAATCCTAATGATAAGTACCTGTTTTTAAAAAACAGCTTAAGATTATTTTTTACTAAGGAAAGCATTGTAATTTCTCCTTTTAATAATATTTATAAATACTATTAGATGGGGAATCTCTTCACCATCTAATAGTATAGTTTAAAAAATAAAGTTAATGAATATTTTTGTAGCTAATATTTTATTTCCCCTACAGCTTCACATCCTACAAAACCCCATCCCCAGGGATTAAGCTCTAATTTCCAGCTTGCCTCTTCATCTTCATCTACTCTTCCTGAAGAGCTAGTGCCGGCATCCATAAGAGATTCACTAACATTAATCCAACCTTTGCCTGGAAAAGAACGATGTACAATAGCATATACACCAAATAAAGAGTTAGGTGAATTAGCTGCATAATAGTTTACATAATCATTAAGGCCTATAGTACTTGATGTAACTGATGATTGATCAGCTTTTAAGTAAACAGTAGTACTTTCAGCATTTACACTAACTGATAAACATACTAAAACGAAGCATAATGCTAAAAACTTAGCCAACTTATTTTTCTGCATTTTTAAACCTCCTTAAAATTATTGTTTTTTTACTAAATGATGCACCATTTAGTTCTATATTTATATATGCATATATAGCCATTAAAAAGTAAGCCTAACCCTATATCCTCAGTACAAAGTATAGGGGATTAGGAGATTATTTGCTGGTCTCCTTATCACCCTTATAAACTGTCTTTTGTTAATAAATTACTTAGTATTTCTCTTTTCCTTCTTTTGATTTATCAGATATCATTATTGCTTTCATATCAAGCTTTTCATCAATGTTTCAATTAACCTACATTATCTCCATCATCTAATCTCTTCTTATTTGATTCAAAAGTACCACAGTTCTATTTTTAGTACAAGCCTTTTGGCATAAACGGTCGTTCAAAAGGCATAAACGACATGATTTTAGAGATTTCTCATATTCCTTATTTATTTTAGTCTTCATATATATAACCAAAACAAGAGATGATTTGTGACACTTTTTTAAAAATTTCTATTGACAGCCATAGGTTACATGTGTAAACATAGTTGAGGTTATAACAGTAAACTGGAGGTGATAAAATGGCGTCAAGAATAACTGATTTAGAGTCTTTAGTAATTTTGGCTTTTTTGATCTAAGACTTTGTTAGTTCATTAATATTAGTATGCAATAAAAGGTAATATAACAATATACTACAGCATCTGAAATATCATTTGATAATAATCGAAACTGTCAAGTTGTTGATTAGGAGGGACTATTAAGCTAAAAGGAAAAGTAAAACTAGAATCAATCTATCATTTTATATAAATAGGCCGCCAATGGTTGCTATTACCAGGCTCTAATTGTCTTTCACCGCCAAGCTGACACCCATGCTAAGCACATCATAAGAGCCGAGGTTCTGAAGTGCACCCCAAAAGTTAGACAATAAAATTAACTTTTGGAGGTGCATTTTTAAATGAGCAAATATAATAAAAAAGATAAAATTAAAGCTATCAGATTAATTCAAAACGAAAATTATTCAATAAGAGCTGTTTCAAAAGAACTAGGTATTTCTAAATCTACCATTGCAAGATGGTGGAATAGCTATGATATTCATGGAGAAGCTAGCTTTTCTATGAATCCTAGAAAATATACTGGTGAATTTAAAATAGAAGTAGTAAAATATATGCATAATAACCATCTATCCCTAGACCAGGTATCTGCCCTGTTTGGAATACCAGGTACAACTACTGTTCAAAATTGGGAACGCATATATAATGAGGAAGGAGAAGTTGGTCTTTTAACTGAAAGACGTGGAAGATCACAAAAACAAGGTATGAAAAAAGATAAAAATGAAATAAATATGGACTCCTTAGATAATGCTACAGAAGATAAATTAATATTAGAAATCAAAAAGCTTAAAGCAGAGGTTGCCTACTTAAAAAATCTATAGCCTTAAAGGAAGAAAAAATGAGCTTAAAAACAAAGAAAAAGCACAGGTAGTAAACTCTTTAAGGCATGAACACGATCTAAATACCCTGCTAGAAGTTGCAGGATTAAAAAGGTCAACATTTTACTACCATATGAAAAGATTCGACATACCAGATAAATATGAAAAAATTAAAGAAAAGATAAGGGAAATATATGATAGCAGTAAAGGTAGATACGGCTATAGAAGAATAACTATGTCCCTAAATAGCTTTGGCTTTGTAATTAATCACAAAACTGTACAAAAACTTATGAAAGAACTAAATATCATATGCCAAGTGAGAATGAAAAAATATAAATCCTATAAAGGTGAAGTAGGAGAAGCAGCATCAAACCTATTGAAGAGAGATTTCTCAGCAGAAAAACCTAATCAAAAGTGGGTTACAGACATAACAGAGTTCTCACTATTCGGGGAAAAATTATACCTATCACCAATACTAGATTTGTTTAACGGAGAGATCATTAGTTATTCTATTACAAGTAGACCACACTTCGGGCAAGTAATGGAGATGCTTGATATTGCATTTGAAAAGCATAAAAACTTAGAAGGTTTAACATTTCACTCAGATCAAGGGTGGCAATACAGACACAAAAGATACAGTTATCGATTAAAACAACTAGGAATAAAGCAAAGTATGTCCAGAAAAGGAAACTGTTTGGACAATTCAGTAATTGAAAACTTTTTTGGTTTGTTAAAATCAGAATTACTATATCTTCAAAAATTTGATGATACAGATCACTTTAAGAGAGAACTAATAGATTACATAGAGTGGTATAATAAATACAGAATAAAGACCAAACTAAAAGGATTAAGCCCTATCCAATATAGAGCTCAATCCTTATCAGTAGCTTAATTCAAAATGTCCAACTTTTTGGGGTCAGATCATTCCTGTCCCCTTGGTCTCCATTCCTCTAAATAAAAAAACAGGTAAGAGATTTATATTCTTACCTGTTCTTACTATCTATATATTATTCTAAGCTTCTGCTAATTTCTTATATTTTTCATATCTTTCTTTAGCATCTTTTTCTGCCTTAGCAAATAGATCTTCTGCCATTTCTGGGAATGTCTTTAACAATGATGTATATCTTACTTCACCGTTTATGAAGTCCCTAAATGATGCAGTTGGTTCTTTTGAATCTAGTACAAATGGGTTCTTTCCTTCATCAGCTAATGTTGGATTGTATCTATATAGATGCCAGTATCCAGACTCTACTGCTTTCTTAGCTTGATTTTGAGTACGTCCCATTCCTTCTCTTATTCCATGGTTAATACATGGAGCATAAGCAATGATTAGTGATGGTCCGTCATAGCTTTCAGCCTCTAGTATTGCTTTTAAGAATTGATTCTTGTCAGCACCCATAGCTACTTGTGCTACATATACATATCCATACTGTGCTGCAATCATTCCAAGATCTTTCTTCTTAACTTTCTTACCTGAAGCTGCGAATTTAGCAACAGCTGCAGTTGGTGTAGATTTAGATGATTGACCTCCTGTATTTGAATAAACTTCTGTATCAAATACAAGCACATTTACATTTTCTCCTGATGCTAGTACATGGTCTAATCCACCATATCCGATATCATATGCCCAGCCGTCTCCACCTATAATCCACATAGATTTTTTGATTAAATGATCCTTTTTATCAGCAATTTCTTTTAATATTTCATCTGCTCTTTCATTGCCAGTCTTGATGCTTGCTAATAATGGAAGTATCTTAGCAGCTGCTTTCTTAGAAGCTTCTGCATCTTCTTTTCCTTCTATCCATGCATTAAATGCTTCTTTAATTTCATTAGATACATTTAATTCTACTAATTCTTTTGCTAAATCTTCTAATTTATTTCTAATTTGTTTTACTGCAAGTGCCATACCATATCCATACTCAGCATTATCTTCAAACAATGAATTTGCCCAAGCTGGTCCTTTTCCTTCTGCATTTTTGCAATAAGGAGTTGAAGGAGCTGATCCAGACCAGATTGAAGAACAACCTGTAGCATTAGCTATCATCATTCTATCTCCAAATAATTGAGTAACTACCTTAGCATATGGTGTTTCTCCACAGCCTGCACATGCACCTGAGAATTCAAGCAATGGTTGTGAGAATTGGCTGCCTTTTACTGTTGTAAGTGGCAACAAATCGTCTTTTACTGTTACTGTCATTGCATATTCCCAATTAGGTACTTGAGTCTCTAATTGTTCTCCTATTGGTTTCATAATTAGTGCTTTTTCCTTAGCTGGACATATGTCAGCACAGTTTCCACAGCCTGTACAATCTAATGCACTTACTTGCATACGATATTCAAGACCTTCTAGACCTTTTCCTATTGCTTTCTTAGTTTCAAAGCCTTCTGGAGCATTTTTCTTTTCTTCTTCGTTAACTAAGAATGGTCTAATAGCAGCATGTGGACAAACAAATGAACATTGATTACATTGAATACATTTGTCTATTTGCCATTCTGGCACATGAACTGCAATACCACGTTTTTCATATGCAGCAGTTCCATGTGGGAATACTCCATCTTCAACACCTTCAAATGTGCTTACTGGTAAAGAGTCTCCTTCTTGTCTATTCATTGGAACTAATACATTCTTGATGAAGTCTGGAACTTCTTTAGCAACAGCTGCTTCTTCTTGAGCTTCTGCATTCTTCCAGCTTTCTGGAACACCTACTTTTACTAATGCATCTATTCCCCTATCTATAGCAGCATAGTTCATATTAACTATCTTTTCGCCCTTCTTACCATAGGATTTATAAGCAGCTTCTTTTAGGTATCTTACAGCATCATCTATATCAATTACATCTGCTAGTTTAAAGAATGCTGATTGCATAATTGTATTTGTTCTATTGCCTAAGCCTATTTCTTCAGCTATTTCAGTCGCATCGATTGTATAGAATTCTATATTGTTTTCTGCAATATATTTCTTCATGCTAGCTGGAAGCTTTTCATCTAATTCCTCAGGTGACCATATGCAGTTTAGTAGGAATTTTCCACCTTTTTTCAAGCCTTTCAATAAATCATATTGATTTACATAAGCTTGAGTTGAGCAAGAAATAAAGTCTGCTTCATCAATTAAATAAGTAGATTTTATTAGTTGTTTTCCAAATCTTAAGTGAGATATTGTAACTCCACCTGATTTTTTACTATCATATGCGAAATATCCTTGTGCATATAGGTCTGTATTATTACCAATAACTTTGATTGAGTTTTTATTTGCTCCTACTGTTCCGTCTGAGCCTAATCCCCAGAACTTACATCTTATAGTTCCTTTAGGAGCTGTTTTAATTTCTTCTTTTATTTCTAATGATTTATGTGTAACATCATCTATTATTCCTAAAGTAAATCCGTCAGCTGGTTTTGCAGCCTTAAGATTGTCAAATACAGCTTTAACTTGTGAAGGGGTAGTATCTTTTGAACCTAAACCATATCTACCACCAACTATTAGTGGTGCATTTTCCATGTTGTAGAATAATGTTCTAACATCTTGGTATAAAGGTTCTCCTAATGCTCCTGGTTCTTTTGTTCTATCTAATACAGCAATTCTCTTAACAGTCTTAGGTAATACGTTAAAGAAATATTTTGCTGAGAATGGTCTATATAGATGAACTTTTATTAAACCATATTTTTCTCCGCCAGCGTTTAGATAATCTATTGTTTCTTCTATAGTTTCACATACTGAACCCATAGCAACTATTATGTTTTCTGCATCTTCTGCACCATAGTAGTTAAATGGATAGTATTCTCTGCCTGTAATCTTAGTTATTTCTTTCATGTAATCAGCTACTACGTCAGGTACTGCATCATAGAATTTATTTGCAGCTTCCTTAGCTTGGAAGAAAATATCTGGATTTTGTGCAGTTCCTTTTGTATAAGGATGCTCAGGATTTAATGCTCTATTTCTAAACTCATTAATTGCATCATAATCCACTAATTTTGCAAGATCCTCGTAAGATATTTCTTCAATCTTTTGAATTTCATGTGACGTTCTGAATCCATCAAAGAAATGAAGGAATGGCACTCTTGATTTAATAGAAGATAAATGTGCAACTCCTGCTATATCCATTACTTCTTGAACGCTTCCTGAAGCTAATAAGGCAAATCCTGTTTGTCTAGTTGCCATAACATCTGAATGGTCTCCAAATATTGAAAGAGCATGACCTGCTAAAGCACGTGCAGTTACATGGAATACTCCGGGTAGAAGTTCTCCTGCTATTTTATACATATTTGGAATCATCAATAATAAACCTTGAGAAGCAGTAAAAGTAGTAGTTAAAGCACCTGCTGAAAGTGAACCGTGTACAGCTCCTGCAGCTCCTGCTTCTGATTGTAACTCTGCAACATGTACTGTTTGACCAAACATATTTTTCTTTCCATGGGCCGCCCATTCGTCAACAAGCTCTGCCATAGTTGAAGATGGAGTTATAGGATAAATTCCTGCGACTTCTGTAAATGCATATGCAACATATGCAGCGGCAGTATTTCCGTCCATGGATTTCATAACTTTTGCCATTTTTGTTTCCCCCTTATATTTTAAAAATACTGTATACAATACATTCCTTACCATTAAGTATAGTAGACTATTTACTTAAAGTCAATAAATCTAACGCTTATTAAATCTTACAAAAATGTTTTAATTATCAAGAACTTATATTACTCAATCATTCTGGTTAAATTATTGGGGTTGTAGTACTAAATCTTTTTTTGCCTTTAAAACCTAAAAGCTCTGTTAATCTTTCTGTAGAAAAATTAACAATCAAATGTTCTGGCATGCCAACAGATGTCAATACCTCTATTGCCTTATCAAATCTTCCAACATCAAAGGCTATATGAGAGTCACTTCCTACAGTAATCATTACTTCATGCTCCTTGCATAGCCTAGCGATTTCAATGCAGTTGTTTAGACTTCCATGCCTGCTTGAAACAAAGGAACTGTTATTTATCTCAATTAGTGTTCTTGTTTCCTTAGCCTTTTTTACTATCTTCTCATAATCTACTGGAAATGCAGGATTTCCAGGGTGGGCAATTATGTCTACATTTTTATTTTCCATTGCTTTTATGATTGCATTAGTATTTTTATCAACTCCTCCTGATTCAATGCAGGCTTCATGCAATGAAGCAATGACAATGTCTAGCTTAGCTAAATGCTCATCAGATATGTCTAGATTTCCATCGTAGTCCATTATATTTGCCTCTACTCCTCTTAATATCTGTACACCATATATAGTTTCTGGAATGACTTTCTGGTTTAAAATATGAAATATATTTGAGGCCCCTCCCATAGCAGGTCCATGATCTGTTATGGCAACCATTTCTAAGCCTTTATTATTTGCCTCCCTAGCAATCTCTATAACTGTACTATATGCATGACCACTTGCAAAGGTATGACAATGTGTATCAACTACAAATTTCATTAAAACAGCTCCTTTTCTTAATATTAGCCTTGTTTATTGCCACCTTGTTTTTTCATTTCAAATTCATGCTTTAATCTTTTATCTAATTCCATAGCAGCATTGTATCCAAATTGTTTTTGTCTAGTATTTCTTGTAGCTACTTCAAGTATCATAGCAACATTTCTTCCAGGTCTTACTGGTATAGTCAACTGCAATACCTGCTTGCCAAGTATATCAATATATTCATCATCTAATCCTATTCTATCATATTCTTTTTGTGAATCCCAATCCTCTAGATGAACCACTAAATCTATGGCTTCCCATTTTTTAACTGCTCCAACTCCATATAATCTTTCTATATCTAATATACCTAGACCTCTTATCTCAAGAAAATGTCTAATTACCTCAGGTGATTCACCGATAAGTAAATCCTCTCCAAGCTTTTTAATTTGGACAGCATCATCTGCTACAAGTCTATGCCCTCTCTTTACCAGCTCAAGTGCGGTTTCGCTTTTTCCTACTCCACTTTCTCCTGTTATTAGTATTCCCATTCCATAAACTTCGACTAATACCCCATGCATAGTTATTTGGGGCGCTAATGCATCATCAAGGTAATTAATCAGTCTATTAATAAATTTGGTAGTTGTCATAGGTGTTCTTAATATGGTTCTGTTATACTTTTTAGCCGCCTCAATTATTTCGTCAAATACTTCTAGGTTTCTTGTAAATACTACTGCTGGTATTGGGTATTGAAAAATTGTATTTAATCTGCTTACTCTAACGTTTTTTTCGAGTCCAGCTAGAAAATGCCACTCTACATTTCCAATTATCTGAAGCCTTTTATATCCAAAATATTTGAAAAAGCCTACAAGCTGTAATCCTAATCTACTTAACTCAACTCTAGTTATTTCAGATATGGAGTTCTCAGACTTATGAATAATCTCTAATTCCAAATCCTCAATTAATTTATCAATTGATACTGACCTCATTATACTCCTCCTTCGTTTCAATCACCTATTTATTCTATGTGGCATTCTTAAACTTATATTCGCTAATAGTAAGGCAATTTTTCCATGAAACAAGCTTAAGCTTATTTTACTCTAAAAAAATCGTATACCTGCTGAGCTGCTAATTTGTTCATGCCTTCAATGTCGGCTAGTTCTTCAATTGTCGCTTTTTTTATATTATCTACAGAACCAAAGGCTTTTAAAAGGGCTTTTTTTCTTTTGTCTCCAATTCCTCTTATGTCATCAAGCACTGACCTGATCATTTTTTTATCCCTAAGACTTCTATGATATGTTATAGCAAACCTATGGGCCTCATCCTGTATCCTTGTTATTAGCTTAAAGCTTTCACTATTTGATGGTAAGCCTATTTCTGTATCCTCATAGGTCAAAGCCCTAGTCCTATGAAAGTCATCCTTTACAAGTCCACAAACAGGTATACTAATACTTAAATCTTTCAATACCTTCTTAGCCACATTTACCTGTCCTTTTCCTCCATCCATCATAATAAGGTCTGGAAAAACTGAAAAGCTCTCAACTGCCACAATATTTTGCTCAATCATATTTTTTTCTTTAATTCCTCTATTAAACCTTCTATATATAATTTCCTCCATACTGCCATAATCATCTGGCCCAATTATTGTTTTAATTTTGAACCTTCTATAGTCGCTATTTTTTGATTGACCGTTTTCAAATACCACCATAGAACCAACTGATTCTACACCTTGTATATTTGAAATATCGAAGGCCTCTATTCGTCTAGGTATGTCATCAAGCTTCAGGACGTCCTTTAGTTCATTTAATGCCTTTTCATTGCTTGCCAGTTTTCTTTTTATCTTATCTCCATACTTATCTAACATGTCTAGTGCATTTTTTCTTACCATTTCAACTAAAAGATTCTTTTCTCCTCGTTTTGGCACCCTTATACCTACTTTCGAGCCTCTTTTGTCACTGAGCCAGCTAGTTACTGCCTCAATATCCTCGAATTCTTCCTCTATAAGTATTTCCTTTGGCACATATGAACTACCTATATAAAATTGCTTTACAAAAGAGCTAAGTATCTCTCCTCTACTTTGGTATTCAGTATCTGTAAGTATAAAATGCTCTCTGCCTGTAACCTTTCCTCCCCTTACAAAGAAGATTTGTACACAGGCCTCATCTATTCCAGTTGCCATCCCTATTATATCTTGATCTACCATAGTAGTTGACACTATTTTCTGTTTTTCTAACATTAGATTTAGTGAATTTATTTTATCTCTATATTTTGCAGCATTTTCAAAATCCAAATTCTTAGCTGCTTCCTTCATTTTATTCTCTATTACTTCTATAAGCTTTTCCTCCTTGCCACTTAAAAACATGATAATCTCATCTATCATTTCCATGTATTTTTTTTCTTCTACATCATGGTAGCAAGGACCAAAACATTTACCTATATAATAGTTAAGACAGGGTCTTTTCCTTTTTTCATTTTTATCAAAATTCATTTTACATGTTCTAAGGGGATAAAGATTGTTGATAATTTCTAATGTATCATTGACGGCTCCAACACTTGTATATGGTCCAAAGTATTTTGCTCCGTCCTTAATAATTCTCCTAGTTTTCATCACTCTTGGATATTTCTCATTTGTAGTAACCTTTATATATGGATACTGTTTATCATCTCTCAATAAGATATTATACTTAGGCTTATGCTTTTTTATTAAATTTGCCTCAAGTATCAGCGCCTCAACTTCAGTATCTGTGATGATATATTCAAATTCTTCTATATTTTTTACCATTGCATTTACTTTAGGAGTATGATTTTTAGATGATTGAAAATATTGTCGAACTCTTTTCTTTAATGATATCGCTTTTCCAACATATATTATCTGGTCATCTTTGTTTTTCATTAAATATACACCAGGTTTATCTGGCAGCTTTTTTAGTTCTTCTTCTATGTTAAACAATGATTTCACCCTTATTTCTTTATTAATATATAATTATAATACCACATTTGATGTTGTTTAAATTTAAAAAATGTATATAATTTAAATAATAGAAAGTTTTTATTCGGGAGGTAAATTATGTCGCAAACTAAGAAAGTAGCAATATTCTTTTTATCATTTTTCATTACACTAATTGCAATATCTCTATTTTTTCAATCTATGAATCCACTTATGGTAAAGATGGATGAAAGTGTAATGTTCAATATCATTTCTCCATTATTTACTACTATTGGACTAGTGTTATTCATTATATTGCAAGCATTGATAAGATATATATTTTATAGAAAGATACTAAATTCTAATACTAGTTTTGTATCTGCTAATATAAGCAAATTTGGTATGAAGGAAAAATTGATTCCTTATGCCTTTCTCATACTTATACACTTAGCCCCGTTTCTTGGAAAAATAGTGTTTGATTATACCTTTATGATTAGAATATTACTATTCATAGGCTCTGTAATCATTATTGAATTGTTATTGAGGATATCTAACCGAAGCACTAAGGTGTTTTTTCAGAGAAATGGTATATTAATCACGGGCTTTGATGGAAGGATTGAAATTCCTTTTGGTGTACACATAAATATAATTAATGACTCAGGCTTTTATAGCTACAATGATATTGAAGAATACGAAGTATTCCCAGATCGTATGGAGCTTAAGCTTATAAATAATTATGGTAAAATTGTATTTATGGCTAACGGAGAATTAAAAAGACAGGTTACTGGTTTGATGGTGCAAAATAAAATACCTGTAAAAAATGTAACTGAGTAAGGAGAAACATCGTCCTTGCTTTGCTTAGATAATATAGTATAATAAACTTATCAAGAAAATAAGAATGGTGATTTTATGTTTGATTTTGATATAGTCTTTTTATTGTCATCATTATTTGTATTTAGCTTTATTATTGTTTATTTAGTGAATAATATAGGCACGAATAATTTATATAGTATATCTATTGATACAGTTAAACTATATAATCCAATACATCTTATGGTATATTTTATTGCAAATAATTTATATACCCAACTTTACGATGCCTATAATAAATATAGAATCTGGATTTTCTACGTTGAATTCTGATATTTTACTATTACATTTTTTCATAATCAATAAAATATCAGAAGGGGATGCATAAATGCTTACTAATGTTTTTCAATTATTATTAAATACTGTGAATAGTTTTACTAGTGACTATGGCTTAACTATAATCATAATAACTATTATGATAAATATAATGCTATTACCTTTAGTTATTAAGCAAAAAAAATCTATGAAGGATATTCAAGAATTAAATAATAAAGTCAATGAAATAAAGGATAAGTACAAGAACAATGAAAAAAAGATGAATGAAGAATTGCAGAACCTATACCAAAGTAATCCTAAATCCCTATTAGGTTTTGCATTGCTATTTATTCAGGCCCCAATCTTTGTCGTACTACACAAGTTATTCACAAAAAATATAGTTAATACTACAACAAAGATTATGCCTTGGGTATCTTCATTATCATTACCTGATCCTTATTTTATTTTACCTATTATTTATGTGCTAATACAGTTGATGCCCAGTCTGCTATGTTATTTAAACTTGATTAAAGGCAAAAATATTCCTAAACTATCTGCACAAACCTTAGTTTTTCCTGTAATTATGGCATTACTATTTGTAGCTAAAATGCCGTCTGCCTTGGGAATATATTTCGTAACCTCTTCCCTTATACAAAGCATTCAACAAATTTCTCTATAAAATTCGGGGTAGCCAGTTGCTAAAATGGGACACTATAGTTATAGCTATATAACTCTATATGGTTCTGACAGAGGTAGTCATTCACAATTAATTTTTTAGGAAATCATGAAATCAAGGGTGAAAAGAAACTATTTCACCCTACTTTACATGTTTTTTAAATAAAATATAGCTAATTGAGTTCTGTCTCTTAAACTTAATTTATCTAGAAGTATAGTTATATAATTTCTTACAGTGCCTTCGCTCAGGTAGAGCTTAGCTCCTATTTCTTTATTAGATAGTCCCTCTGATATAAGCTTCAATATTTCCAGCTCTCGTTTCCCTAATTCATAATATATATTGCCTTTTTTATCAGGTTTATCCTTTAGCATTGATGTCAAAGTGTCTGCGACCTCTTTATCCAGAACAGTATTTCCTCCATATACTGTTCTTAAGCTATCTACTATACTATCAGAAGATTGATTCTTTAATATATAACCTTCTGCTCCGTTCTTTATTGCTTCTCTTATGTATTCATCATCCTTAAAGGTTGTCAATATGATGATTTTAATATCATTGAAATGTTCTTTTATAAGCTTTGTGCCCAGAACCCCATCCATAATAGGCATTCTTATATCCATAAGAACTATATCTGGTCTATTTTTTTGACATAGCTCAAAGGCCTGCTGTCCATTTATTGCAGTCCCTACTACCTCTATATCGGACTCTAGACTGAGAAGTATTTTTAAGCTGTCTCTAATTAATCCATCATCATCAGCTATGAGAACTTTCACTACTCACACCTCCTTGGGTATTTTCCCTTGGAATAATAGCTACAATCATAAATCCATTCTTAGCACTAATAGAAATACTTCCTCCTATGTTGTTAAGTCTTTCCTTCATTCCACTAATACCTAGGCCTTCTGTTATCTTTTCACAGCCTACTCCATTATCTTTGATGAATAACCTAATAAATTTATTATATAACTCAATATTAATCGTCACATTATCAGCTTTAGAATGTTTCATAACATTAGTCAATGCTTCCTCTATGCTGTGGCTGATTATTTCCATGTTAGCTGCTGAAATATTATTGAAATCACCCTTAAAGCTAAAATCTACATGACAAAAAGAAAAGTCAGCAATAATCTGTTTGATGTACTCTATGCCTGTCTTTTCTTTTGGTTTTATATTATGAACAGTATCTCTGAGAACTACTAGGGTATTTGACAGGTTTTCAATAGATTCCTGAAGCAGCCTATCTGACATTTTATCGTCTCTAATTCTAAGCTTTAATGCAGCCTGTAGCTGTAATAGAATCCCAGCAATTTTATGTCCTACAGTATCATGAATTTCTCTTGCTATTCTATTTCTTTCATTGACTTCTGTTATATGGGCTATTTCCTTCGACATATTTATAAGCTTTACTCTGCTTTGCTCTAGCTCATACCTGTACTTCCTTTCTTTATCATAGCTTTCCTTATAATTTCTCTCCTTTACCTTTAAACTAGTGCTCACATATGCAAAAAAACAGCTCAAGGCTATCAGCAAAGAAAAATCTATAAATCTGCTTAAGTCTAATGAATAATATCCAAGCAGCAGTGTAAATATCACTAAGAAATATATCCTTATCCTTACAAAATCATAAGCCACAATAGCAAATAGAATCATGAATAATAGATTATGCTTCACTCCAAGAGCTATAATCATGATTTCAAATACAGCTATAATAACACTTATGATTGAGCTGTTAATATATCTTTCTTTAAAAATGCTTGAAGATATGACAATCAAAATAATTATTACATCAATAGGAGCTACTTGCCCTGAAATAGACATTTTAAATATCATATATACAAGGAAGAATGTCTTAAATATATAATTCATAATTGTCATACCTCCTCTCATGTATTCAATAGTATAGAATTTCTACACTTTATATAGAATTCCCTTTTAATTTTCTACGCTATTTCTTCTACATAATCCTATAAGGAAAAATGTAAGTGAAAAGAGTGCGAGAATACATATTTCCAAATATATAGCACTTATATCTGGTTTTAGAAGCTGCTTCTCTATTCCTTCTAATACCCAGGTTGAAGGTACAAATCTGCCAAGCTGTTGTAAAAAACCAGGCATAATTTCTCTAGGCCAGAAGCAACCTCCAAGATAACTTACTGCTAATATAATAAACTGAGACAGCACATTGCTCTGCCCTAAATTTCTCGAAAAATTATTTATGGCAACAGACATAGCCACACTGCAAACTCCGAATAATGCTAACAATACTACTACCCCTAGAATTGAGGAACCTAGAAATAGGTTAAATACTTTTATTGCTATAATGAGTACTAGGGTAACCTGAATGCCTATAATAGCTATGGAACTTAGAATATTTTCAAACATATAGCTTTTAGCAGTGATTGGAGAACTAAAAATTCTAGGATATGTTTTATACCTTTTATCCTCAAGCATAAGTCTTGCAGCATTATTAGAGAGGTACATCATGAACATGACAATAAAGCCAAAGCTCTGCAGTAATTTATCCTGTGTTCTATCTGTTCCCTCAATGGTTTTATATTCAGCATTAAAACTGCCATTTTTGTAGAGCCCTAGACCCTTATAGAACCTCACATAATCTCCTTCTGCCACTCTTGCAATATTCTTAGCTGCATTTATATTATTATTTAATGCAACGCTTAAGGGAGTAGTGTCTCCTGTTTCTTTTATCTTGTATGTACTTATTTTAGGCGTTTTATTTGTAATAATATCTTCAGTAAATCCATCAGGAATTTTAATAGCAAAATCTATAGTTAAGTTTATTAGTTTATCATTTATACTATCTTCTTCTACTAATACTACCTTACAGCTGCTTTCTATGCTTGTAATTAGGAATTTACTAAGCTCTGTCTTATCATAATCTACAACTCCTACAGTAAGAGGAAAGCTGTTATTAACCACTACAATGGAAAAAATCATTGAGAATATGGGAAGTACAAACATAAAGATTATGCTGCTCTTTTTCCTTAATATCCTTCTAAAATTATTCTTAAAAATATTCATCTAAATTCCTCCTTCCTGCAAGGGAAGATATTGCAAAGGCTGCAATGGTAATACCCCATATTACAATTAAATATGTTTGAATTTCCACGGGGCTTCCTCCATATATGTTATTAAACAATATTCGCTGTATCATATAATTAGGCGACAGGTATGAAGCCAATTCCTTAGTTTTAGGTCCAAAATCGCCTATAGGAAAATATCCTCCACCTAAAAATGTGAAAATCATAACTGCTAGATTTAATATCATAGAAACTTTGCCTGCGTCCTTAAATACGCTATAAACCATTATTCCTATGCCAACTGCCATGATAATAGCAGAAAAGCAAGTAAATAAAATAAATGGCATATTATTACCCCAATTTGCTTTGAAAACATATTTAGTACATCCAATTATAATGAAAACCTGTAGAATCAATGTAGTTATAGTAGCTAGCAATCTACCTAAAAAAAGCTGATAGTTTTTCAATGGGGAGCTTTTAAGTCTTATTTCCGTTCTTTGATACCTATCCTCTGCGATTAAATTGGCCCCATGAATGGTTCCATACATTATAGACATAACGAGCATAGTCACAGCATAGTAGTCTATTGCTCTAGGTAATTTTCCTGTTATTGAAATAGGTACCTCTTCTATATTGCTATTTGATATTGGAACAAAACCTTTATCACTTAATTTTTTAATAGCCTCCATAGAATTGCTAGTATTTATAAAGCTATCTATTAAGCTTTTAACAATTGAAGCTCTATAGTTACTGTATTGGCTATTGTAAACCTTTATATTTACCTGTTCTCCTAAATTTAGATTTTGAGAAAAGTCCGAATCAATCATTACAATAGATGTAGCCTTTCTATCTCTTATTAGGTTTACTCCCTCTTCATAAGTAGAAACTTCTTTAAGCTCTATGAAAGATTTAACATCCTCACTATTTATAAACTCATGAAATGCTTCTCCTGCCCATCCCTCATCCTCATTTATATAGCATATGGTAGTTTTGCTTATTGATGATACAGTGTTAAAAGAAGAGCTTAGTGCAGTTCCTAGTATCAATGTACTCATGAGTGGCAATAAAATCATAAGACTTAGGCTTTGTCTATCTCTGAGGTTTCTTATAATTCCATAATAAGCTATATTCAGCATATTCATAGTCTCACCGCCTAGTCTCTTAAAGTCTTACCTGTTAGGGTTAAAAACACTCCCTCTAGGTTTGGCTTTTCAATATTTATGTTCATAATCTCTACACCTGTATTTAAAATATAATCAATTATTCTACTAAGATTTTTACTGTCTTTTTTAGATGTAATAGTAATCATGTTTCCATCTACTTCACAATCTATAACCCCGATAATGCTTCTAATGTTATCTACTAATGTAAAATTCATAGACGATAGCTCTAATGATACTCTGTCTTCTGTTGATATTAATGCCTTTAATTCATCCTTATTTCCCTGGGCAATTACCTTTCCTTTATCCATTATGGCAATATTGGTACAAAGCTCCTCCACCTCCTCCATATAATGAGAAGTATAGATTATTGTAGAACCATTATTATTTAGCTTCTTTATAGATTCAAGTATATGATTTCTTGATTGTGGGTCTATTCCTACAGTAGGCTCATCCATTATGATTAGCCTTGGATGATGTGCAATGGCACAGGCAATATTTAACCTTCTTCTCATTCCTCCAGAAAGGTAATTTGCCATTACTTTTTTCTTGTCACTTAGTCCTGTAAATTCTAGAGCTTCTTCTACTCTATCCTTTAACAATTTATCCTTAAGCCCATATAGCTTTGCGAAGAATGAAGTATTTTCATATACTGTCAGGTCTGGATATACGGCTATGTCCTGTGGAACTATTCCTATTTCTTTCTTAATCTCACTACTGAATTTATTAATATTTTTATCAAATATTGATATTTCTCCTTTGTCTATTTTGATTAATCCCATTAGCGCATTGATTGTTGTAGTTTTACCTGCTCCATTTGGGCCTAGCAGACCAAATATTTCTCCCTCTTTAATAGATAAGCTTACATTATCTACTGCCAATTCGTCCTTGTACCTTTTTACTATATTTTTGATTTCAACTACCAATTGAGATCACTCCCTTATTTTTCTCTACACTAACATCATAGTACAAAAAATATTGAAATAATAATGACTTAAATAATAAAACCATATGACAAATGTCATATGGTTATTTAATAAACAGACTATTTTACTGTTATATATAAGCTTATATTTCTATGACGTTACCTAGATTCAATACTTCTGATTAACTCATCAATATTGGAATATGACGCATTTAAAGCTTTAGCCTTCTGAAGCTCCTCTCTTGATAGTTCAAGCTGCCCCATATCATAATAAACAATCCCTAAAAGGTAATGACCATCCTTTGGAGATAATTTTACCAATGCCTTTCCATGTTCTACCGCCTTATTATAATTACCTATTACTGCCTCTGCTTTTGTAGTCATCCATAGTACCTCTATATTGATGTTCTTGTCTGTAGGCTTTTGCTCCAAAATCTCTTCACCAATATTGGCAGCTTCATTCCAGTTCTGATTTGCATCATGCCTATATAATTCATCTAGCTTCACAAGTGCAATGTTATTTCCACAGTTAAAACCATATATTAATCCTGAAACTCCTATAGCTAAGAATAATATAATGTATATCACTTTATTCATATACCATTTGCCTTTAATAGGAGCTTTAACTATTCCTGAAGCAAAGAAGCCACCAATTAAACCTCCTATATGTCCAAAATTATCTATACCTGTATTTAAAAATCCATAACCTAGATTTATGGCTATTGTTGTAAAAATGCTGCGGCCAAAATAGGCTCTAAAAAATTTAGGATGCTCAACTCCAAGATATAGAAGAGCCCCTAACAGTCCAAATATAGCTCCTGAAGCCCCTACAGCAGGATTTATTGAAAACATAAAGCTTAAAATATTTCCCATAATCCCAGCGACTAGATAGATAAGTAAAAACTTAGCATGACCATAGATTCTCTCAACTATTTGACCAACTGCGTTTAAGGAATAGCAGTTAACAAGTAAATGTGTGATGTCAGCATGTAAGAATATTGGTGTTATAAATCTCCAATATTGACCTCTCAAAATGTTAATGTTAATTTTTGCTCCAAACACACCTATTAGCTCATTATAGCTCTTACCAGTTTTAAAAGAAATTAAATTCAAAATTGCCCACATAGCTATATTGATAGCGATTAAAATATATGTGATTGTTGGCCTCTGTACTCTTAATGCTGCCACTCTTCTTCTTTCTTGATTAAATGCTTCTTCATTAATATTCTGATTGTCGTAATTAACTCCATTGTTCTCATGGAAATTTACATTATTCTCATTCATGAGCAAAAAATCCTTTCTAATATTTACAATGAATCTACTCACATAATTTCCTTTATACTAACATATTGTATTGTTATTTTGCAAATATTTCAACACATTTAGTATATGTTCAATCCTAGCACTTTTTTTCATTAGAGAGAAAGATTATAATAATAAAACCTTACATCCTAATCTTCTTAAGATTTTTCAACAAAATTAATGTTTTTAATTTTAAGTTTAATATATTTAAAGTATATATTAATATTTTTTATAAAATATATTGACATTTTTAAAATATCAATTACAATATTAGGTAGAATAAAAAGACATAAATTGTTCCTAAGGAGGATTGAAATGAAGGATCTGCTGCTAAAAAGAAAAAGTAAATTTATTTTATATGTTGTAGCTTGCTTCCTACCAGTAGTTGACACATTGTTAAGAAATGTTTCATCAGCGTTATTAATTGGAAGCATAGAAGCAAAAGATCTTAATTACTTTATTAAAGCTTTTGCACTTTCAATATTCTTCACTATTTTTGGTGTTCTTCTTTATGTTATATCTAGATTCATGAGAATCAGCTACATGAGAGATACCATTTTAGACGTTAGAATAAATGCATTTGATAGGATTCTAAAATACTCCTATAAGAATTTTAGTAAAAAGTCTAAGGATGTATACATATCAAATCTTATAAATGATATCAATGTTTTTGAACAAAACTTCTTCTTGAAATTGATAAACACAATCTTCCAAGGTGGATGGTATATTGTATCATTGATAATACTATTCTTTTTGGATTTTAAATTTGCATTAGTGATTTTCACAATATCTGTCATAATGTTTTTCATAAGCAAGTCTTTCGAAAATAAAACTGTAAAACTACAGGAAGAGGTTTCAGAAAACAATGAAAACTTTACTACTAATATTTCCAATACCTTTAATGGAGTTGAAATATTAAAGCTAAATAATATTGAAGATAAATTCCTATATAATACCTTGAAATCCATTGATAAGGTCGAGAGAAAAAAACTTCATTATACAGTTTTTACTGAGAGCCAAAGGAGTTTAACAAACTTCCTTGGATTTGGAATATTTGTTGGTATAATCATCTACTCAATTAATTTAGTTCTTCAGGGAACATCCTTTACAAAAATTACATTAATGATACAATTATCAAACGGATGTATATGGCCTATAGTTCAGATTCTTCCTTGGTTTAATGAGTTAAAGGCATCTGCAAAAATATACGAAAAGATTACTAAGGATGATGAAGAAAAAAATTCTGATATTGTGAAGGAAAAAGGATTTGATTTTAACTCTAAATTAGAAGTAAATGATTTAAAATTCAGCTATGATAACAAGGACATTTTTAAAGGTACATCCTTTGTCATTGAAAAAGGAAAAAAATATTTGCTTAAGGGTGCCAGCGGTGCTGGAAAGTCAACATTGATTAGCCTTCTTTCAATGGTTAACGATGATTATGATGGAACAATAACCTTAGATGGTGTGGATTATAGAGAAATAAATGAAAAAAGCTTCAACGATAACATATCCTTTGTTTATCAGGACGTATTTTTATTTGAGGATACGATTTTCAATAACATTGCCTTATTTAAGGATATATCAGAAGAAAGAGTATTAGAAGCTGCAAAGGATGCAGGCTTAGAAGAATTCCTAGAGGAACGAAAACTAGGTCTACAGGAGAAGTTAATGGAGAACGGCAAGAATCTCTCTGGTGGCCAAAGGCAGAGAATATCTATAGCAAGAGCAATAGCAAAAAATGCTAATATTCTGTTTGTAGATGAGGCAACATCTAGCCTAAATGAAGAATTAGGCAGAGCTGTAGAAAATACCTTATTATCCTTAGACAGTACAGTTATTGCCATCTCTCATAGATATTATGAAGGTATAAGTGAAAAATATGATTATGTCCTTGAAGTGAAAAATGGTCTAGTATATCAACATAATAGCCAAGATTATTTCAACATGGAGGTGCTAGCTATATGAAAAAGTCAATATTTAAAGCAATTCCATATCTTATATTAGTTGCTATCATTGCCTCAGTATGTGCCATTTTAGAAGGAGCTATGTCAATCTCTATGATGAAGACTATTGATATAGGAGTTTCTGGCAATAGGGCTGCATTTAGAACAGAGGCAACAAGACTTATAATACTTGCATTATCCATACTGCCTGCAAGTATTCTGCTATCCTTTGGAAAAGGTCTTTTAAAAAGAAAAGCTATAGTATCAGCAAAGATTAATTTTGTCAGTAGAGTATTTAAGAAAAATATCAATGAATTTCAAAGAGATAATAATTCAAAATATGTATCGGCTTTAACAAATGATGTAAATACTATTGAAACTAATTATATTGATGGAATATATGAGGTCATAATTGGAGTTATATATTTTATAGTCAGTGTTGCTGTTATCGCATATGTTAGTCCAATTGCATTAGGAATTGGTACAGGTATAGGAGTTATCAGTACACTACTATCAATTTTGATAGGCAAGCCAATGCAAAAACATCATACTCAAAGAAGTGAGCTTTATGAAGGCTATACCTCTTATATTAAGGAAGTTTTAAGCGCTTTTCATATAATAAAATCTAATAATTTAAATGAAAAAGTAAAAAACGACTTTTATAACAGAAGTCATGCTATCCAAGAAAAAGGATATATCATCGATAAAATATATACTTACATAAGTGCCCTACAAAATCTCAATATGATGCTGGCTCTTTTTGCTTTACTTGGTATAACAGCATATATGGCTATAAAGGGTAGCCTCACTTTAGGTGGAGTTATATTGATCATAAATAATATGGAAAGAATCATAGTACCTATAATGAGATTTGGAGAATGGATGCCTAAAATATTTGCAACTAAGAAGTTGTTTGAAAAAATTGAAGACATTCTTACAAATCAAGATAATTATGAAGAAACTATTGCTTTAAATAATTTTAAGAGCTCCATTGAATTTAATAATGTTACCTTTGGATACGAGGACGAAGACATACTTAAAAATATTAATCTGTCCTTAAAAAAAGGTGAGAAATACTTGATTATAGGTCCAAGTGGCGGAGGAAAATCTACATTATTAAAGCTATTAAGAAAATATTTTTCACCTAAGGATGGGGAAATATTAATAGACAATAAAACCCTTAAGGATATTACAAAAACCAGTTACTTCAAGCATATATCTAATATAGAGCAACAAGTTTTCTTGTTTGAGGATACACTTAAAAATAATATTACACTGTATAAGGATTTTTCAGAAGAGGAAATAAATATTGCTATTGAAAGAGCTGGATTAAAAAGCTTTGTTCAGGCATTACCTCAGGGGCTAGACACCATGATTTATGATAATGGAAAAAATATCTCAGGTGGAGAAAAGAGTAGAGTTGCCATAGCTAGGGGACTTTTGCAAAAAGCAGATATTATTTTTCTAGATGAAGCCTTCGCAAGCTTAGACTCTAAAATAGCTAAGGAAATAGAAAATACCATCTTAAATTTAGAAGGTATAACAGTCATAAATGTAAGTCATGTGATATTTGAAGAAACAAAGAAAAAATACGATAATGTATTCGTTGTAAGAAATAAAGGGGTTTTTTCGTTATAATATGATATTTAAATCATTGAATACCTTTATAGGCTTTGGGTATATTATTATAAAATATACCAACTTGGAGGAATACATATGCAAATATCTGCAAGAAATCAACTAAATGCTAAGATTACCAATCTAAAGAAAGGACCAGTTTCAACAGAAGTGACTTTAGACGTCAATGGTCAAACTATGGTGAGTGTCATAACTACAGGTTCTGCAGATTCACTTAACTTAAATGTAGGTGATAATGTTATAGCTTTGGTCAAAGCTACTTCAGTTATGATTATGAAATAATAGCAATACTAGAACAGGGAGTTTATGGAGATACCTAACTCCTTGTTTTTTTACTGATAAAGCATTGCTTCGTTACCCTGCTTCATTTATTTCGCTTTATTTGATATAATGGATATACTAAATAAAGGTGAAGCAAGGATGATAAAAATGAAGATAATTATAGATTCTGATGGTTGTCCTGTTGTGGATTTAACTATTAAAATAGCCAAAGAATATAAGATAGGAGTTACTGTAGTAAAAAATTATGCACATGAAATCTACGATGATTATGCTACAATAGTTACAGTTGATCTTGCTCCAGATAGTGCTGACTACTATATAGTAAACATTACTGAAAAAAATGATATTATTGTGACTCAAGATTATGGTCTTGCTGCCATGGTTCTATCAAAGCTCGGTATATGCATCAATCAAAATGGACTTATCATATCTAAGGATAATATAGATGAACTTTTAAGAAGGAGACATATTAACAGCGAACTACGTAGAAAACATAAATATTATACGAAATCTAAAAAAAGAGAGCCTGATAACAATATTGAATTTGAAAGAAACTTGAGAGCTTTGATTGAAAAGGCTATAGAATGAGGATTTCCAGCTTATACTAACGGCTACTTCTCTATCGAATTTATTGAATATGACATGTATTGCATAAATAGCCTTTTTTAGTTCTACATCACACTACATAAGAAAAAATGTGGATTTAAAGAAGAAGGTCGAATAAGAGAAAACTTCTTTGTAGATGGAAAATATACTGATACCTTGTTTATGGGAATTTAAAAAAGTGAATGGATACAAGGATAAACCAACGACCGGTAATATAAAAAAATAATGCTTTACTCAAATTAACAAGCTATTTAATTATACGTATAATTAAATAGCTTGCCTTTAATTTTATTAGAACTATACATTTTCACATTTAAAAATAATTTAACAGCAATTTCAAATATAAAAGCCTTATTTATTCTTAAATTGAATCAGAGCCTTTGTTAGCTGGTCTGCACAAGAAGTATCTCTAGGGCCACAATTTACTCCAGATAATAGCTCTATTACTTTATCTACTTCCATTCCTTCAACAAGTATTGAAATAGCTTTTAAATTTCCATTACATCCTCCTGTAAAAGCAACATTTTTTAAAATATTGTTTTCTACTTCAAATCTTATGTTTTTTGAACAAACTCCTGTAGTTAAATATTCGTACATTTTCAACCTCCTAGTCATTATAAAATTATGTCATATAGTATTATACTATAAAAATTCTTATAAAAACATAGACGGTTTAAAAATACGCAAATGCTTTATTTTTAAAAATACATTTATCTTGCAGATTTACAGTTTATCTTGCAATATCTTATGATACAACTAAAAATTCATTATAATTCCTCTTATGTATCCTTCCTTATCAATAATTCCTCCTAAGACATCTCCACATTTCAAATCACTGAAATCAATATTCATAGCTTTGTCGTTTCTTTGAAAAATTATAATTGCTTCCTCTTTTACTGTCAATATAGGTGTTATATCTATGGTATTGTCATCTATATGCTGTTCTATTTCTATGGTTCTATTTTCATGATCTATTTTTGTTATTATTCCATATACAAATATTTCTCCATTCAAATAGTCACATTCTGGAAAATCCTTATATCTGTTTATTATAACACTGCTTGTATTATCATCCCATTTTACTTCACAGCCTAGACCTTCTGATACTGCTCTTATTGGAACAAAAGTTCTACTATTATATATAAATGGCTCTGTATCTGTCTCTATTTTTTTCCCATCTACCTCTATTTTAGTTCCATTTATTAGTACATCTATTCTTTTAAAATATCCTCCTGCAAAGGATGTAGCTGATAATAATATAATTATTCCAATCAATAGAATCATTAAACCCTTTTTCATAATAAAAAACCCCCTAATTTGTTATACTATAAGTTTTGACAAATTAGAGGAGTTTATTCAAATATTCTATTTTTCTAATACTTTTTTCAAGAAATGTCCAGTATAAGACTCTTTAACCTTGCATATTTCTTCTGGTGTTCCTTGAGCTATTATTGTACCACCCTTGTCCCCACCTTCTGGACCTAAATCAATTATATAATCTGAGGTTTTTATCACATCTAAATTGTGCTCTATGACTACTACAGCATTTCCAGCATCAACTAGCTTGTTTAACACTTTTATAAGCTTGTGTATATCTGCTATATGAAGTCCTGTTGTAGGTTCATCAAGTATATACAAGGTTTTACCTGTACTTCTCTTGCTAAGCTCTGTAGCTAGCTTAACTCTCTGTGCCTCTCCACCTGAAAGCTGTGTTGACGGCTGGCCAAGCTTTATATAGCCTAAGCCTACTTCATACATAGTCTCTATCTTCCTCTTTATACTTGGTATGCTGTCGAAAAAGTCCATAGCTTCCTCTACAGTCATATCTAATATATCTGATATGGTTTTTCCTTTATATTTTACCTGTAAAGTTTCTCTATTATATCTCTTGCCTTTACATACCTCACACGGAACATATACATCTGGAAGGAAATGCATCTCTATTTTTAGTATACCATCTCCCTTGCAGGCTTCACATCTTCCTCCCTTTACGTTAAAGCTAAATCTTCCTTTACTATAACCTCTGGTCTTAGCCTCTGGAGTCATGGCAAATATATCCCTAATTTGATCAAAAACTCCTGTATAAGTTGCAGGGTTCGACCTTGGAGTCCTTCCTATAGGCGATTGGTCAATGTCAATAATCTTGTCTATATGTTGAGTTCCAAGAATTGCCTTGTGTTTTCCAGGTCTGTTTTTAGAATTGTGCAACTCCTGTGCTAAGCTTTTGTATAGTATTTCGTTAACTAAAGTACTTTTACCAGAGCCTGACACTCCGGTTATAGAAGTAAATACTCCTAAAGGAATCTTTACATCTATATTCTTTAAATTGTTTTCTGCTGCACCTATTATTTCAACCCATTTTCCATTTGGCTTTCTTCTCTTCTTAGGAATTTCTATTTTCTTTTTACCGCTTAAATATTGTCCAGTAATAGATTCTTCACAATTTTTAATATCATCAAGAGTTCCCTCTGCTATTACATATCCACCATGAACGCCTGCACCTGGTCCTATATCTACTATATGGTCAGCACAATACATAGTATCTTCGTCATGCTCTACTACTATCAATGTATTCCCTAAATCTGTAAGATTTCGAAGGGTTTTTAATAGCCTATCATTATCTCTTTGATGCAATCCAATACTAGGCTCATCTAGTACATAAAGAACTCCAACTAGACTTGAACCAATTTGAGTTGCCAGTCTAATTCTCTGTGATTCTCCACCAGAAAGAGTTCCTGCATTTCTTGATAATGTAAGATAGTCTAACCCCACATCCACAAGAAACCTTAGCCTTTCTCTTATTTCCTTTAATACTTGATGAGCAATCTTTTCTTGCATTTCAGTAAGCTTTAGATCATTAATAAATTCTATTGCTTGTCTAACTGACATATTAGTATATTCAGAGATGTTAAGTCCTCCAACTGTTACTGCAAGAGCCTCTGGTTTTAGTCTAGCTCCACCACAGTCAGGACATGGAATAATACTCATAAAGCCTTCTATTTTATCTCTCATATAATCAGAGTTTGTTTCTCCATATCTTCTCTCTAGATTAGGAATTACTCCTTCAAAGGGTGCCTTATAGGTTCTCCATCCACCAAATCTGCTATCAAATTCAAACTCTACTTCTCTTCCATCCGTTCCATAAAGTATATCATCTATTAGTCCCTTAGGAGCATCTCCAATAGGGGCATCTAGACTAAATCCATGATAGTCCGCTATAGCCTTGAACATTTTAAAGTAATATGTGTCATCAGATGTATTAGAATAAGGTGCTATAGCTCCTTGGTTAATCGATATATTTTTATTAGGAATAATTAGTTCAGGGTCTATTTTCATATAACTTCCTAAGCCATTACAGGTTGGACACATTCCAAAAGGACTGTTAAATGAAAATACTCTTGGTGCTAATTCGTCTATTCCTATTCCACAGTCTGGACATGAAAGCTTTTGACTAAAAAGCAACTCTTCTTTCTCCATTACATCTACTATTACAAGTCCGTCGGAAAGCTTTAGGGCAGTCTCAAGAGAATCTGTCAGTCTCTGCTCTATTCCTTCCTTCACTATTATTCTATCTACTATTACCTCTATGGAATGCTTTTTATTTTTCTCTAGTTTTATGTCATCGGTTATTTCCATCACTTCTCCATCTACTCTAACCCTGACAAAGCCTTCCTTTCTTATTCCTTCCAGTACTTTTTGATGCTCTCCCTTACGTCCTCTGACAATTGGCGAAAGTAGTTGAATCTTGGTTTTCTCCTCAAGGGATAATATTTGATCTACCATTTGGTCAATAGTTTGGGAAGAAATCTCCTTTCCACATTTATAGCAATGTGGTGTACCTACCCTAGCATATAAAAGTCTTAAATAGTCATAAATCTCTGTTACCGTTCCAACTGTAGATCTTGGATTTTTGCTCGTTGTCTTTTGATCTATTGATATAGCAGGTGATAACCCTTCTATATATTCTACATCTGGCTTTTCCATTTGCCCTAAAAACTGCCTAGCATAAGCAGAAAGGCTTTCTACATATCTTCGTTGTCCTTCTGCGTATATGGTGTCAAATGCAAGAGAGGATTTCCCAGAACCACTTAGTCCTGTTAGTACAATGAATTTATTTCTTGGGAGTTCTATACTGATATTCTTTAGATTATGTTCTTTGGCTCCTCTTATTATTATTTTGTCCTTTAACATGTTTGCACCTCGTCTTTTATCTGAGTATTTATATTTTCTTTTTCAACTCGCTGATTTTATCTCTTAATTCTGCAGCTCTCTCAAACTGTAGATTTTCGGCAGCCTCAAACATTTCAATTTCAAGGTTTTTCATAAGAGCCGTTAGTTCATCTCTGTTCATTTCTTTTTCACTATCATATCCATATCTTTCATGGTCTTCTGCAACCTTTGTAGCCTCTATAACATCTCTAATTCCTTTTTTAATTGTTTGAGGAATAATATTGTGTTCTTTGTTATGTCCAATTTGTAAATATCTTCTTCTATTAGTTTCGTCAATAGCCTTTCTCATTGAGTTTGTAATGCTGTCCGCATACATTATAACCTTACCCTCTGAATTTCTAGCTGCTCTTCCGATTGTCTGTACCATTGATGTTTCAGATCTTAAAAATCCTTCTTTATCTGCATCTAATATGGCAACTAAAGAAACTTCGGGTAAATCTAGACCTTCTCTTAACAGGTTAATTCCTACTAAAACATCGAATTTACCTACTCTAAGATCTCTTATTATTTCCATTCTTTCAATCGTCTTAATATCTGAATGCAAATAAGTAACCTTTATTCCTATTTCTTTAAAATAATTGGTCAAATCCTCTGACATCTTTTTAGTTAAAGTAGTTACTAAAACTCTTTCATTTTTAGCTGCTCTACTATTTATCTCTTTAACTAGATTATCTATCTGATTCTTTGTGGACCTAACTTCAACTTCTGGATCTAGCAGTCCTGTAGGTCTGATAATTTGCTCCACAATCTGTTGAGAATGCTCCAGCTCATAAGGTCCGGGAGTAGCACTTACATATACAGCCTGATTTATATGCTTCTCAAATTCATCAAATTGAAGAGGTCTATTATCTAGTGCAGATGGAAGCCTAAATCCATAATCCACCAATGTAGTCTTTCTAGACTTATCTCCTGCATACATTCCTCTAATCTGAGGAATGGTTACATGAGATTCATCAATGAATATAAGGAAATCATCTGGAAAATAGTCTAATAATGTATATGGTTTGCTTCCAGGCGGCCTAGCACTAATATGTCTTGAATAGTTTTCTATTCCCTGGCAGAATCCCATTTCTCTTAGCATTTCGATGTCATACATTGTCCTTTGCTTTAATCTTTGAGCTTCAAGAAGCTTATCCTCCATTGCCAATTCCTTTAGTCTCTCTTCTAGCTCTTCTTCAATGCTTTTTATTGCCCTTTCAATTTTCTCAGGACTTGTAGCGTAGTGAGAGGCAGGAAATATGGAGATATGGCTTCTTGTCCCAATGATTTCTCCTGTTAGGGCATTAACTTCAGTTAATCTTTCTACTTCGTCTCCAAACAATTCAACTCTAATAGCATTTTCATTTGAAGATGCAGGGAATATCTCTACTACATCTCCTCTAACCCTAAAGGTTCCCCTTACAAAGTTAATATCATTTCTTTCATACTGTATATCCAC
Source organism: Proteiniborus sp. MB09-C3 (assembly GCF_030263895.1). NCBI lineage: Bacteria > Bacillati > Bacillota > Clostridia > Eubacteriales > Proteiniborus > Proteiniborus sp. MB09-C3. The sequence continues at coordinate 1,482,351 of NZ_CP127161.1, read as the reverse complement.
AAGCTTTCTTATTATCTCATCTCTATCCTTTATCATGCCTGGTCTTAATGACAAAACCAGATTTTCATAATCAATAGGGTCTCCTAATCCGTATATACAGGATACACTGGCTACTATTATTACATCTCTTCTTTCAAATAAAGCAGCAGTAGCAGAGTGCCTTAGTTTATCTATTTCATCATTTATCGATGCATCTTTTTCAATATATGTGTCAGTATGGGGTACATAAGCTTCAGGTTGGTAATAATCATAATAGCTCACAAAATATTCTACAGCATTATCAGGAAAAAACTCCTTGAATTCACTTGTAAGCTGGGCTGCTAATGTTTTATTGTGGGCTATTACAAGAGTTGGTTTTTGAGTTTTTTCAATAATATTTGCCATAGTGAAGGTTTTTCCAGATCCTGTTACACCTAGAAGTGTTTGATGCATAAGGTTGCTGTTTATTCCATAAACTAACTTTTCAATGGCTTTTGGCTGATCGCCAGTAGGTTTAAATTCAGATTTTATTTTAAATTTATTCACAATATCACCTCAATTAGTGATAATAATAATATATATCACAAAAAATATTTACAAGATAGTATGTCTTGGAACATTTGTTCGTTTTAATTATATATTTTGTCTCTATATAAGTCAATATACGAAAAAAATATTGTGTATTTAAAAAGATTTTTATTTATTTAGGCAGGTTATTCAATTTTAGTGTGGAATATATAATTGTAGTGCTGGGAGGGAATTTTCAATGAAGAAGCAGATATTATATTTATCAATGGTATTAGCGTTGACAGCTTGCACAGCTAAGAATGATGTATCATCAACTGACTCAAGCATTTCTACTGCTGTTGAAACAAATATTGACTATAAGGTAGATAAAACTATTTTATCAAAGGGTTTTCAATCTATTATGCCAAATGTAGAGGTTCTTGGAAAAGAACGAGGTAGATTTTTCTTGGTAAATTTAGGAGTCGTAGAATGCTCAATGGCTAGCATTGATAGCATATCCAGAGTGAATAATGAAATAAATATATTCACATCAATAAAAAGGGATTGGGGAAAAACAGATATAGTAGTTCCACAGTTTACACTTGAAATTATGGATATAGAGGATTCAGACTTAAATGATTTAAAATTTAATATAGTGCCTACTAATTATACTCCTATTGAGTTGAAATTTGACAAGTCACAAGTTCTTAATAAGATATTTACTCAATTAAAATACACTAACAATACTATGCCAAGTGTAAGCCTTATTAAAGAAAATGACAAATACATATGGAATATAAAACTAAATAATACTTTTGTAAAGGACAATCCAAGCAGTCCTATATATATGCTTAAAGCAAAGGTAGACTCAAATAACGGTGAACTCATTGAAGCAAAGCCAATCCTATTATCAGACACAATAGATAAAGGAAAAATATTAGATTTTGCTAAGGATAATCTAATAGCCTATGTTCAGAAAGAATCTGTAGAAAATTCTGATACAGAAAATATCTGGCTATATGATATCAATAGTTTAGAAAAACAAAAAGTATATTCTACGCATAATTATGTCTATTCAGCTAAGTTTAGTCCTGATTTTAAAAAGCTAGCAGTTATCGAACATAATGGTAAGCTTTCGGATCTGTATATTGTAGACTTAGACAGCAAACTAATACAAAAGATTACTCCAATGGATTATAAGCACACTTGGAATATTGAATGGAAGGATAATAATCTACTTTATGGAGTAAATAATGACGAGGATAACAAATCATCACTAATATTATTTGATATAGAAAAAAATGAACAAGAGGTTCTTTTTAACGTAGGAGTAAATGTTACCAGCTTTGATGCTTATGATGATATATTTGCGTTTGTTGAAAAAAATGATAATAAAGATGTGTCAAATATCTACATAAAAGAAAATAAAAAAAGATTGAAGAAAATAGATTATGGATTTAGTTGTGAGTTTATCAGTGAAGATGAATTAGTGTATACTAAAAATCCAGAAAAAGAAGATAAATTTGAATTATATATGTATGATTTAAAAGAACATGACGAAAGGTTAATTGTTGACTTAGATGTAAGAAAGTTCGTTGTTATTGATGAGGGAAATATTTTGATAATTAGTAAAAACAACTCATCTACTGATTATTCTGCATACCTACATAATCTAAAGGATAATGAATCTACTCTATTAGGTCAGGTTTTAGATAAAAATATATTTTATAGTCCCAGCTTAAACACAGCATTTTTCAATGTCGTTCCATCTGCTGAAAATTCTGATTCAAACTTTATATATGGGATTAACTTTGATAGGCTCATAGAATACGAAAAGGATAGCTAAGCTATCCTTTTTTTATATTCTACTGTTATATTGCTTATACTTTCTTCGAGGACTTATTTCTACGGTAAAAGTTCATATATCCTAACTTTCTAGAATGACATACATGCTATTATTTTATTTTATCCTCTATTATCTCAATTGCCTTTTGAAGCTGTGTATCCTGCTTAAGATTTTCTACTCCTATCACTTCAACATTTTCTGGTATCTCAACTACAAAATCAGGTGTTATTCCTATGCCTTGAATGTTTCGTCCATTAGGAGTAAAGTATTCTGATACGGTTATTTTAAAGCCTGAACCATCAGAAAGTTCTTTTATCCTTTGAACTATTCCCTTTCCAAATGTAGTCGTCCCTACTATAGTACCTACCTTTGTATCTTGAATTGCTCCTGATAGTACTTCGGATGCACTTGCACTGCCTTCATTTACTATAACAGCCAATGGAAGTCCCAGCATTTTTTTATCTGATTTTAGATATTCTCTCTCTTTTTTCTTTGTTTCTGTATATACTATAGTTCCCTCTCCCATAAGCTCATCTGCTATTTTAGCAGAAACATCTAAAAGCCCACCTGGATTATTTCTTAAATCTATTATTAAACCTTTAATGCCCTTATTTTTCAATGCCTTTAAATTAGCAGCAAAGTCTTTATGAGTTAATTCGTCAAATGAAGTTATCCTTATATATCCAATATCATTTTCTAGCATGCTAGCTTTTATAGTTTTTACTCTAATTTCTTCTCTTGTAATAATTTTATCAAAAATTTCAGGTTTACCATCTATATCTCTTCTGATAGTTATTGTAATATTTGTACCGGGCTCACCCTTCATAAGCTTAACGGCTTCATCCATTTTATCTGCTGTAAATTCCTTGCCATTTACTTTTATTATCTTATCTCCAGGCTTTATACCTGCTCTTTCCCCAGGTGTATCCTCTATGGGGGATACTACAGTTATTAGATTATCCTCTCCTGGAGCCACATATATTCCGATGCCTCCAAATACTCCCATAGTATGCTCCATAAAGCTCTTAAACTCGTCCTTTGACATATATACTGAATAAGGGTCTTCCACGGAAGCAAAAAGTCCTTTTAACTGTCCTTCCAATAAAGTACTTTCATCTACATCTTTTAAATAATATTCCTTTATAAAATCTTCTAAAAGCATGTTTTTTGAATACTTTCTATAAACACTAACAAGGTCATTATATTCACTCTTCGTAATAATTACTTTTTCTTTGATGGGAATCTGCACCATATTGCTAATTACAAATGTAGACATACTAGTTATTAAAATCAGCAAAATTGCACCTATAGCTGCCTTCCTTTTAGAAATCATATTGTCACCTCTATAAACATTATGTTATCTATTTTATTAAATTCATGTAAACATTATACCATTATGCACTTAACTTATCAAAATATACTTTAAAATCCTTCGCAACATTTATTTCTGTCCAAAAACATTAATTAGAGTGCCATTAAATTCTGCTCGTAAGACATTGATCAGAAATAAATTTGGAAAATTTTACTACAGATTCTTAAAAAAAAAGGGCATTTACTGCCCTTATTTCCCTTTTACATATGGTATTGGATCTACATAAGTTCCATTTATTCTTACTTCAAAATGTAAATGTGGTCCAGTTGACATGCCTGTGCTTCCTACCTTGGATATAGTATCTCCTTTTTTTACTTTATCCCCTACTTTTACTAAAAGAGAAGAGTTATGTGCATACAAAGTTGCCTTTTTACCACCGTGGTCTATAATTACACACTTTCCATAGCTACCCAATGTACCAGCAAACTGTATTGTTCCACCATTAGCAGCTTTTACAGGTGTGCCTGTAGAAGCTTTAATATCTATACCTGTATGGAATTTGTTCGTCTTTAATATCGGATGTATCCTATACCCAAAATATGAGTTGATTATAGTATTACCTGGTACAGGCCACATCATCTCGCCACCTACATATTCGGCGCTGCTTTGACTTTTCTTGATTTTTTCATCTAGCGCTTTTGCTTCAGCAAGGAATTTATCCTCTGCCTGCTCTAAAGATTTATGCTCTTTTACTAAATCTTTCATCAGATCTTCTTTTGCCCTAGTAGCTATTTGAAGATCCTTTTTCTTAACCTCCATATTTCTCTTAGCTATTTCTACAGAACTTTGCTGTGCTTCAAGAGCAACTTTATTCTGCTCGATAGTGTCTCTTTGGTCCTTAATATACTTAAGCATATCCACGTCATGATTAGTTATGCTTTTTATCATATCTATTCTAGTCATAAAGTCTCTAATGTTTTTGGCACCAAGGAGAACTTCAAGATAACCTACAGTTCCATTTTTATACATTACTCTCAGTCTAGAGTTTAATGTATCTTTTTTCTCTGCTAAATTATTTTCTGCCTCTTTTAGGTTATTTTTTGTGGTTTCGATTTTGTCATTTAAATCTTTTAATTGCTTATTTATTTCCTCAAGCTCACTATTAGTCTGGTCTACCTGTTTGTCTAACCTAGCTATCTCTTTATTAGTATAATCCATTTTCTTTTTATTTTCTTTTTTTTCTGCTTCAATCTGTTTCAATTTGTTTTGAGTATTTTTATATTCTTTGTTAAGATTATCTAGGTTAGCATATGCTACCGTACTATTTACAAAAATAAATACGGCTAATAAAGTATACAAAATTCTCTTTTTCAAATACGTTACCCCCCTTTGCTATACATTTAAAAATCTTTTAAGTGAGATTATACTGCCTAATAGACCTATTCCCACACCTATGGCAATGAAAATAATAGCTATATCATTTATCATCACTTGTGGTGGTATCATATAAACAGTAAATAAAACATACAATCTTTCATTTAACGCATTAACTATATATTTGTATCCATAAAATGTGATTAATATGGATATTGTTGTACCTACTAGTCCAAGAAGCACTCCTTCTACCATAAAGGGTCCTCTGATAAATCCATTTGTAGCTCCAACATATTTCATGATACCTATTTCTCTTTTCCTTGCTGCAACGGTTATCTTTACTGTGTTAGATATAATAAACACAGATATAAACACTAAAATTCCAATGACTACTAACCCACCGATTCTAATAAAGTTAGCTACTGACATTATTTTCTCTACTATGTCTTTATAATACTTAATTTCTTCTATACCCTTAAGTCCATTTATTTTAAGATCATTTAACTGCTTAACAACTGGGTTAGCATACTCAATAGCTTCCAACTGAATAATATACGTGTCAGGTAAGGGGCTTTCTTCAAAGCCTTCTAATAAATATCCTTTATCTCCCCACTCTTCCTTCATTATTCCAAGAGCTTGTTCTTTTGATTGAAATATTACTGAGCTTACTCCATCACAATCATTGATAGCCTGTCCGACTTTTTCTATTTCTTCTGGTGTAAGGCCTTTCTCCAAGAATACCTGCACTTCATCAAACTGCTGTTTTGCTATGTTAGTGGCAGTATTTATATTTAAAATGAGTATCAGGATTATCCCTAATATAGTCAATGTAGCACCTACAGAGCCAATTGAAGCAACGCTCATGGTTCTGTTTCTCCACATTCCAATAAATCCTTGCTTGATTATATTAGTAAAGGTTCTAATCTTCATGGTAATACACACCCTTCTGCTCATCTCTAATTACTCTTCCTGCTTCCAATGCTATGACTCTTCTCTTCATCATATTAACTATTTCCTTGGCGTGTGTAGCCATGACTACAGTAGTTCCTCTCCTATTTATCTCCTTTATCAATTTCATTATTTCCCAAGCAGTATCTGGATCTAGATTTCCTGTAGGCTCGTCTGCAATAAGAACAGAAGGATTGTTAACTATTGCTCTGGCAATAGCCACTCTTTGGTGCTCTCCTCCTGAAAGTTGATTTGGGTAGTTGTGAGCCTTATCGCTAAGCCCTACCATACTGAGCATCATTGGTACCTGTCTCCGTATCTCCTTAGCAGATGCTCCTACTATTTCCATGGCAAAAGCTACATTTTCATAAACAGTTTTATTAGGTAAAAGTCTGAAATCTTGAAAAACTATCCCAAGATTCCTTCTAATATATGGTATCCTTCTATTTTTAACTTTCGTTATGTCCAATTTATTAAGAAAAATCTTTCCCTCCGTAGGCTCTATCTCCTTTAATAAAAGCTTCATCAAGGTAGATTTGCCTGCTCCACTGGAGCCAACTATAAAAACAAATTCTCCTTTTTCTATGCTTATATTTATATTTTCTAAAGCCTTAGAGCCGTTACCGTATTCTTTGCTAACATTTACGTATTTTATCAACCGTATCACTCCCGTCTATTCAGCCCTATTAATTTCATATTCGACACATTTTAAACAATTCCTCTATTTTATTTGGATTTTTTGTAGGCAATTTATACTATATTGATTAATTTGTATTTATTTTTTATATATTAGCATAATAAGCTATAATATGTGGTTTTTCCTTCATTTCCTGTCTACTTATGTATCCTATTAACTATTTTATAGTTTATTTCAGTACTATTTCTAGAGGTAAAACCTACCATGTTAATTTTTTTGTCTCCTAAATGATAAAAATAATGTCATTATATTGTAGCTTCTTGTATAATTAAACTAGTGGATTATTTGATTTGGAGGAATTGGAATGGACAAAAAATCATTGAGAAGTGAAATACTAAGTAAAAGAAAATCCTTATCCAAGGAGGAGCTTATTGAAAAAAGTACTGCTATTTCAAAACTACTGTTCTCAACTGATAAGTATAAAAGCTCAAATTACATAATGTGTTATATTGATTTTAGAAATGAAGTCAAGACTGAGGAAATTATTAAGACATCTTTAAAGGAAGGTAAGAATATAATCATACCTATAAGTGTTGTCGAAACAAGACAGTTGATTTTATCTCAGCTGCTTGACTATGACAAAGAGCTTGAAGCTGGTACATATGGTATACTTGAGCCTAAAAAGGAATTTATAAGAGAGGTTAATCCAGAATTAATTGACTTGGTTTTAATGCCTGGTGTGGCCTTTGATAGACGTGGATATAGAATAGGTTATGGTGGGGGATATTACGATAGGTTTTTAACTAGAATTCATAAATCCGTCCCTAAAATCGCATTGGCTTTTGAACTTCAAATGGTGCCTCATGTTAGAGAAGGCAGATATGATGTTCCTGTGGATTATATAATCACTGAGAATGAAATTATAAAAGCTTCCGAATAATTTTAAGACAAGGGGACGTTTAGAGACCACTTTTTCAGTGGTCTCTAAACGTCCCCTTGTCTGCTAAATATAATAATTGATACAATTAATTGTTTTCAAAAAATACACCAGTAAATGGTTTTTTTACTGGTGGTTTCAAAAAAGTAAGTGCAATAAAAATATCATCCTAAAAGAATTTCTATCTAATGTCTTTCAGATAAATATTGATGTTGCGAAGGATCTAATTTTTCATTTCTTCCTCGCCTTTGCATATCTATCTAATTTTTTCTGTACTAAATAACTAACTGTATCCTCTTCAAAATTACCATCTTCGTCTCTTATTCCTGATTTTACTCCTGTTAATATTTCTATGCCTTCGTCTATTGTCTTTATAGCATATATGGAGAATTTTCCATCATTAACTGCTTCTATTACTTCATCGCTGAGCATCAGATTATCTATGTTCTGATATGGGATGATGACCCCTTCTTCTCCTGTAAGGCCTTTTAACTTGCATATTTTAAAATATCCCTCTATTTTTTCATTTACTCCTCCTATTGGCTGTATCATTCCTTTTTGATTTACTGAACCAGTGACTGCTATCCCTTGGTTAATTGGGATATCCGAAAGACTGGATAAGAGGGCATATAGCTCTGTGCTGGATGCACTATCTCCATCTATGATTCCATAGGATTGTTCAAAAGTTATACTAGCTGATAAGGATAATGGATATTTGGTTGCAAATTTCTCTCCTAGGTATCCGCTTAGTATCATGACTCCTTTATCGTGACTACTGCCGCTTATATTTACTTCTCTCTCTATATTTATGATTCCATCCTTTCCTGCATATGTGGTTACAGTTATCTTGTTAGGTCTGCCAAAGGAATATTGACCTGAACCCATAACTGATAAGCCATTTATCTCTCCAACCTTATATCCAGATGTATTTATTAATATAGTTCCTTCTGCTATGAGCTCCTGCAGCTTCTCTTCGTATTTATTATTGCGGTAAATTCTTTCATCTATAGCTTTATTGACATGCTTTTCTAAAACTATACTACTGGTATCATAATCAGCCCAAGTATCTGCCTCATACATTATTTCAACCATTTCATTAAACCTTGTAGTAAGTTTGTTTTGATGCTCTGCTAATCTAGAGCCATGCTCTAACACTCTTCCTATGGCTCCTTTATGAAATGGCTTTAAGCCTTCCTCATCACAGTGATGTGCAATAAATGAGATAATCTTTCCTACATTTTCTTCATTTCTATCCATTTCTATATCAAAATCTGCTCTAATTCTAAATAGTTTTTTAAAATCATCATCATAGATATAAAGTAATTGATATGTGTAATTATCTCCTATGATAATGACTTTCAAGTCTAAGGGTATTGGTTCTGGGGTAATTGTCTCTGGGAGTATACTTTCTTTTCCTATGTTCTCAATTCTGGCTTCTTCGGTAATAATGGCTCTTTTTAGGCCTTCCCATGCTCCAGGATTAATCAATATATCTTTAGCCTGTATTATCAAATATCCTCCATTTGCTTCATGTATAGCCCCAGGTCTTATTCTAGTATGGTCAGTTTTTAACATTCCATGTTCATTTACATATTCTATTTTCCCTAATAGATTATAATAGGTTGGATTTGCCTCTCTTATTACAGGTGCTCCTTTTTCACTGCTCTTGTCTATAAATAGATTTATCTCATATCTAGTGCAAAAATCCTCACTTTTATTTCCCCTATTTAATAGTGTTTGAAGCTCGCTACTTTCTTCTTCCGTAAATTTATCTATATTCTCAATGATGCTCTGCTTTACCTCATTGATATAATTCACAACTGCATTATTTTCATTGAATAATGCTTCAATACTGGCAGAATAAAAATCTACAACCTCAAGAGCCGTTTCTTCATTTAATTTCTTCATTTTATGTCTCAGTTCTTCTTCTACCTGTCTAATTTCTTTAACTATATCAAATGCTTTAGATATTAACTGTGTAGAGTTTTTTCTAATGTCTGCGATCTCTTCTTCAGATAAATCCTCTATTTCACTTTCTTTCATAGGCCTACCTTCTATGAGAGGTATGCTTAGTAGACCTTTTTCTGTCTGCCTAAAAATAAAATTATGCTCTTTTGCCATACTATTTAGTTCATCTATTATATCTTCAATTTTTTTCTGGTAGTAATGTAAAACCTCACTCTTTTTGTCATCATATTCCTTTGAGCTAAATGATTTTGCTATTTCTATTTTTAACTTATCTATAAAATCTTTCATTTTTTTCTTAAATATGATTCCTTCACCAGGCTTTAATCTTATGGCTACTGGAGCTTCAGGTTTTTTAAAGTTATATACATAGCACCAATCATCAGGCGTATTTCTCTTTTCTGCAAAGCTCCTTGCAATGGAATAAGAATGACTGTTTCTACCTGTGCCTGCTATTCCTGAAACAAACACATTGTAGCCTTTTTTCTTAATTGAGAGTCCAAAATTTAGTGCCTTTATGCCACGTTCTTGTCCTATTATATATTTACTCATTTTTATTTGCTCAGTTGAGATAAAATCAAACTTAGTTAAATCAAAGCTACTTTTTAACCTAGATAAGGGTACCTTATAGTTTTCTTTCACTGTTTCACCTCCTGGCAATGACTAAATCTTAAAATACTCTTATACAATCTTTACCCTAAATATTTCTATGAAATATTCCGTATAGATTTATTTTCTATTGTATCTACATTCTATTCTATTGGAGCATAATAATTGTCAGAAAAGGATAAAAAAATCACCAGCTATATAGACTGGTGATTTTATTTGTCATACTCCACTTCTAATTTAATCTTATCAGGTAGTTTATCTAACTCTGCCTTTGCAACAACTACTGGATAGGTTATTCTTTGCCCTACCATTTCATTTGGCTGTGGATCCTTGTATTTTGCTCGGGCAATGATATCAAAGTTGTTCTCATTTTTTACCTTTACTATCTTATCAAGTGAGACTGAATATCCCTCTGTTCTTTTTTCTCCCCTTGTTACTATAATATATATCTCATTATCAACTTTACAAGCCAAAGCTCTTTCTTCATATAAGTATTTTGGAACCAACTCCTGTATTTTTTTTGGTGCTTCACTTAATTCAAGTGTTTTAAATTTCACTTCACTCTCACCTTCGTTCTTAAGTATTTTTGGAATGAATATTATTCCTAAAATTACTATAACAATTATAGCGCAGATTAATATTTTTTTATTCACTGAATTCCCCCTCGTATTAGAATATAAATATATTCCTGGTAGCTCACTATATATTATTCGCTATGAAGCCTATTTATGATTATTACATTAATAAAAACAAACCAGTGTTGAATCAACACTGGTTTGTTTTTATTATAATCATCTTATCTTCTTCCAATAGCCCTTCTTGCAGCTTCTACTATTTTTTCTGCTGTCAATCCGTATTTTTCAAGGAGCTCATCGCCATTTCCTGATTCTCCAAATGTATCTTTTACCCCTACTCTTTCCATAACTGTCGGGTAGCTTTCTACTAGTACTTCTGCTACTGCACTGCCCAAACCGCCAATGATATTATGTTCTTCAGCAGTTACTATTGCTTTTGTCTCTCTTGCTGCTTCTATTATTATATCTTTATCTATAGGCTTTATGGTATGGATATTTATTACTCTCGTTTCTAGTCCTTCTTTTTTAAGTATTTCAGCTGCCTCAAGAGCTAAAGCTACCATTATTCCTGTAGCTATTATAGTTACATCTGAACCATCTTTTACCTTTATACCTTTACCTATTTCAAATTTATAGTCTGCTTCATCAAAAATAACAGGTACCTTGCTTCTTCCTAGTCTTATATATACAGGCCCTTTATACTCTGCTGCCTTCATGATTGCAGCCTTTGCTTCTACTCCATCGGCAGGATTTAGAACTACCATATTTGGAATAGTTCTCATGATACTAATATCCTCAAGTGCCTGGTGAGATGCTCCATCCTCTCCAACAGTTAATCCAGCATGAGTAGCCGCTATTTTAACATTTAATTTCGGATAAGCAACAGAGTTTCTGATTATTTCAAACGCTCTACCTGCTGCAAACATTGCAAAGGAGCTTGCAAAAGGTATTTTTCCCGTAGTAGCTAATCCAGCTGCTGTAGCTATTAGATTTTGCTCTGCTATACCTACATTGATAAATCTCTCTGGAAACTCTTTAGCAAAGACTCCTGTTTTTGTGGAACCAGAAAGATCTGCATCTAGTACTACTACATCTTTAATAAGCTTGCCTAATTCTTTTAATGCTTCACCATATGCATCTCTTGTAGCCATCATTGTAGTCATTACATCTCACCTCCAAGCTCAGCAAATGCTTTTTGTGCTTGTTCTGCATTTGGTGCAGTTCCATGCCAGCTTGCTTGATTTTCCATAAATGAAACTCCCTTACCTTTAACTGTTTTAGCTATAATTAAAGTTGGCTTACCTTTTACCTTTTTACTTTTTTCTAGTGCATCAAAAATCTGTTCAAAGTCATGTCCATCTATTGCAAGTACATTCCAGCCAAAGGCCTCAAACTTCTTATCTATTGGCTCTACATTCATTACATCCTTATTAAGTCCATCAATTTGCAATCCATTATGATCTAAAAATACAGTAAGATTGTCAAGCTTATAATGTGAAGCAAGCATTGCAGCCTCCCATATGATTCCTTCCTGAATCTCACCATCACCAATTAAAGCATAGACTCTATATTCTTTATTATCAAGCTTAGCTGATAATGCCATACCATTTGCAGCTGCAAGTCCTTGACCAAGGGAACCAGTAGACATATCTACTCCTGGAATACCTTTCATATCAGGATGACCTTGTAGCATAGAGTCAATTTTTCTAAACTTTGTCAGTTCTTCTTTAGGGAAAAATCCTCTTTCAGAAAGAGTGGCATATAAAACAGGTGTTGCATGGCCTTTCGAAAGTACAAACCTATCTCTATCCTCCCATTTTGGATTATTAGGGTCTATCCTCATTTCTTTAAAATAAAGCGCTGTCAATATTTCACATGCAGATAATGATCCTCCTGGATGGCCTGATTTAGCTCCATGTGTCATCATAATAATATCTTTTCTAAGTGTATTTGCTATTTCCTTAAAATCTTTCACTTTGAACCTCCTATTCTGTTTTTATTTCTTTAAAGCCTTCTCCTATTACTTCATGCATATCTGTAATCATGATAAAAGCTCTTTTATCAACGGAGCTTATTATCTCCTTTACTTTTGCCATCTGTGCTCTATTTACAACACATAAAAGGACATCTTTCTCTAGACCAGAGTATAGACCTTTTCCTTTTAATATAGTCACTCCTCTGTCAAGCTCCTCTAATATAGTTTTCCCTATTTTTTCTGGCTCATTAGATATGATAAAAAAAGCCTTATCATAGCTAAAGCCTTCGAGTATTATATCAATAACTCTTACTAATATGTATAATGCAATAACCGAATATAGAGGTATATCTATTCTCTTATTTAGTATACCAGAGCTAGCAACAACTATCATATCAACTATCATCATATGTGTAGCTGTACTAAGTCCTGGAAAAAATCTATTCATTATTGCACCGGCTAAATCTGTGCCCCCTGTTGTCCCACCAGCTTTGAAAACTATACCTAAGCCTACTCCAAGTATGACTCCGCCAAAAACAGAGGACAGAAGCAAATCATGGGTAGCACTTGTTTGTGGAACAATCCATAGAAAAAATGAAAGTACAAAGGTTCCATATAATGTTTTAGCACCAAAGGATTTTCCTAATATCATAACTCCAGCTATAAATAATGGTATATTCACTATAAGGTTTGTAGCCCAAACTGTAATGAGCCCATTAGTTAGTTTTTGCAGAATTATTCCAAGTCCTGTTACTCCTCCTGGTGCAATAGTATTAGGCTCTAAGAAAAAATTGATAGCAAGTGCCATTATAAAGGTACCCAGAGTAACTCCAGCATATTCAATGAAATGCCTATACCAATATTTTTTTGTCTTTTCCACACTTTTTCCTCCTTATGATGCCTATAGACAATTAACTCCTACCTTACAACCTCATCCCTAGAGAAAAGCACAATTAAAACAAATAGCGGTAATACCATCTGTCTTTTTATCCTTTTAGGGTTTTTCATAAGTCTATATAGCCATTCAAGTCCTAATCTTTGATAAATCTCAGGTGTCTTCTTCACAGTCCCTGCTAAAATGTCAACGGTTCCACCATTTCCTATGATAACTTTACATTTTAATTTATCTTTATTCTCATTTATCCATTTTTCTTGCTTTGGTGCGCCAAAGCCTACGAACACAATATCTGGTTTTAATTCATTTATTTTATTGATTACTTCAGTTTCTTCTTCATGTCCCTTATATCCTGTATGTGTACCTTTGAAATATCCATGATGGCTTCCTACAACATTTATATTTGGATACTCTTTTTTTATATTTTCACAAGCTTTATCAGCTACACCAGGCTTACCACCCACAAGAAAAATACTATTTTTATTTTCATTAGCTATTCTCAGTATGCTTGTAGACAAATCAACACCAGTAACTCTTCCAAGCAGAGGTTTTCTCTTTATTTTAGCTGCATAAACTAACCCTATACCATCTGGAATAACTAAATCTCCTTCATTCAATAGTTCTTTGAATTTTTTATCTTTTCTTGCTTCCATAACTATTTCAGTATTAGGTGTATATATTGTATTTATGTTATTGCTATTTAAAAAGGATTTTACTCTTTCCTCCGCATCCTTTAATGTAAGTTTGTCGATATTTACGCCTAATATACTTATTTTATCTCTCATATTTTCACCTGCTCCTAAGAATCTCAAGTGCCATTCTAACATTATCAAGTGCTTTTTCTTTTAATTCCTTTTTTATATCTGTTAAAGAGCTTTTGATACTCTCTTTATTATTCCAAACTCTTTCAATTAATGAGCATAATTCCACAAGTTCGACTTTTTCTGCATTGCATTTTTCATCTATATTGAGCATTTCTAGCAATCCATCTACTTTAGGATCATACACAAGCCCTATCATAGGTACTGCTTGTGTAGCTGCGTATATTAGCGAGTGAAGTCTCATTGCTATAATCAATTCAAGTCTATTTATTATGCCCATCATATCTTCAACACCGTACTTATTTTTTATTACATAGCAATTAGGACTATTAGAGTTTTTAGCTATTTTTAAACTTATTTCTAAATCCTCTGGATAATGCATAGGAATGAGAATAGTTTTTACATTATAACTACTGTCTATATATCCTATTGCTTTAGATACAACATCAATAAGGTTGTTTGAATTTTTCCAGCTTCTCACGGATATCCCTATTAGGGGTTTATCAGTAGGTATTCCTTCCTCTTCAAATATACTGTTAACTCTATCCCTGCTAGAAGGCTCAAGGGTAAAAACAGGATCTGATGTCACTACCATATTACTATGGACGCCTATTTCCTCTAAAGTCTTTTTAGAATTAAAGTCTCTTAGGGTTATAAGTTCCACCTTGTTCAATATTCTTTTTGTAAGAGTTCTGTTCAGCTTTTTATTTATGGGACCTATTCCATTGGCATATACAACAACAGGTTTGTTGAACATTTTGGCAATACTAATGACAGATAGATAATAGAGTATGGATCTAGTACTGGTAACATCCTGTAATAGACTCCCTCCTCCACTTATAAGCATATCAGAAGAGCTTATTCCCTTAAGCACTTCAAATACATTTAAGCGTTTAAAAGCTTTAATCCCATAAGTCTCCTCTGTGCTCTTAGGATTGTTTGAAAGTGCAGAAATTTCTATTTTGCTATCCATCTTTTTTAAATCTTTTACTATTGCTTTAAGTATTGCATCGTCGCCACTATTATCAAAGCCATAATAGCCAGATACTATAACTGATTTTCCCATACTTTTGACCCCTTCAATGCGATTTTGTTAATCTATAACGTTTAATCTATTGTACTCTAATTTAAAATCTACCATGCCTATTGCAAGCAAAATCCAAAACATTATTATAATTTTATTATCAAAGAAAATGTATTCTACCAGTCCATGTAGCATTAAACCTGCTATAGAAGAAAATATTGCAATTGCAATTATCTTAGCTCTTTTGTCGATTCCCTTTACAAAAGTAATTAGATTACATCTCATATTGTTAAATATAAAAACCAAAAAGCCTATAAATCCAAATATACCTGTCTCAACAAACATTTGAAGAAATATATTGTGAGTATGAACTGCCATTACTCCAAGTCTCATATATTGAGGATATATGGCCTTAAATGCCATTGGTCCCAAGCCTACCCCAGTGATCCAAAAATCCCGAATCATATCTAATGCTGCCATCCACAATGGAAATCTGTAAGCAGTAGATGTATCTTGGGTATTACCAATTGTGGCTATCCTAGTCAAAATAACTTCAGGTGAGATAATTAGAAGCCCAATTCCAGCGGCAATATATAAAAGAATCAGTCTTCTGTCTACAAAAAATGCAAATATTATCATGGCAAGGGCTAAACCTAGCCATCCTCCCCTAGAAAATGTAAGCAAGATACATAAGAATTGAACTCCTACTGCAAGTAGAAAAAATAGCTTATTGAGCTTCTTCTTAGATGTCCAGAAAAGTGCAAATGTTAATGGAATTACCATGACTAGATATTCTGCTAATATATTTGGATTATCTAATGTCGAATACACTCTAGTTCTTAAGTCTGGATTTAGCTCTTTATCTACCCAGCTCTCCTTTACTGCTGCACCTACCTTATATTGATATAAACCGTAAAATGATATTAGTAAAGAAGCTATTATTATTGTCAATATAAGAAAATATAATTTTCTTTTAGAATCAATTAGATTTACAATTAAAAACAGTACTACAAATGAAATCATATATACCACAAGCTTCTCAAAGCTCTCACCCCTAGTAAAGGAAGTCATCGCAGAAGCTATCAAGGGTATTATGAAAAAAATCACAGAATAACCAAAGGGAATTTTCTTTATTTTAAATTTTTTATCCACTATAAGCTTTATTATGAATGAAAATACTGTTAACACAAATAGCAGTAATGTATATTTTAATGATACTAAAGGTACTGCTAATGCTAATAAGTATATTCCGAATTCAGGATAAAATAGAATAATTAGTGTAGCTATTAATCCTCCAACAGCTATTATCGCGCTTTTGAGCGGTAGTAAAAAGAAGGCTAAACCTATGATTATTCCTATCAATAAGCCTAATATTTTTATACTGTTTTTCTTTTCAGTTAATTCCATAGGCTCCATCTCCTATCTATATTTGAGCTATTAGCTATAATAATCAAAAAAATTTCTAAATATCGTTGCAAATTTACTTTCTGATAATAATGCTTTTACATCTATTCTAGCAAAACCTAAAAAACCTAAAACAAAAGAAGCAGATAGAAATACAGCTAGCTTCAATATACCAACTCTTCCAGTCGCAAAGCCTACAAGGCTATATGTTAAAATACCTGTTCCTAAAGTAATACATAAAAACTGAAATAGGTTTCCCATTATTGTGCCTATTATATAATTAGAAATATTGAATGTCATACTTTGTTTTATAGGTCTTCTAAAAAGTTTATTTATAAACAATAATATTTTTCTTATGAACTCTATAATATTTCTTATGAGTTTTTTTATTAGGCTTCTTGAATATATTTTCGACCTATAATCTAAAATACTAGATACTATGAAGCTATTTTCAAGGCCTCTAATTAAAAACCCTCCTAGCCTATTTTTAATTGATGCAAAGAAGCTGTCATTCCATTTTTCTTGTAGATTGTTCCATAGTCTTAGAATTACTGGAGCTATGATTCCATTTCTCATATTATCATTCCCTCTGTCCAATTTCTAGAATATACGATTCTAAAGCATAGGTTTTAGTTCTTAAAACTAGCTTGTTCCCAATTCTAAGCTCTTTATTGCCTGAAACTATGGCATTTTCATTGACTATTGCATTTGCATCAATATTTATATAATAATCGTATCTTTCTGGTATTTCTGCTAGTTTAACTTGCCCGTCAGTGGTATTGACTTCAAGTGTAGCTGGTTGTATATCAATAGATTTTATTTCTCCAAGTACAATCCCAGTGTCGTATTCCTTTAAAATATCTCCTACCTTTATCTTGTCAATACTAGTTTCTTCTCTTGCTCTAACTATTACTTTTATATCTACTGGTTTTGGCTTAATAAATGTTGCCTTATTATTAGTTTTAAGCTTATAGAAACCAGCCAATCCTAAAACTAATACCATCAAAATTATACTCAAATCCAGGATATTCACTTTGCTGAAAAGTCTGCCTTTATCATCTATAATTTTCATTGGTCTACCTCCAAAATTATTCAGCTAGCTGAAAATCTACTACTTTAGTTTTTACTGAGTTTTTGGTGCTTTTTAACTCTATAGTCCCTTCTATCCTAACATCTCTTCCACCAAGTCTAATATAGTCATCAGTAACAATTGCCTCTCCTTCTAGTGTCATAAAAACTGAATATCTATTTGGAACTACTGCTTTTTCAACTCTTCCGTCTCCTGTTTCAACCATTTCATATGTTTCAGTAACCTTTTTATCAATTACCTTTCCAAATACTTGGTTAGTATCTTTATCCTTGAATATATCCCCTACATTTATACCATTTACAGTTTCCATTAAAACCTTGTCCACTCTAACTGTAACCTTTATTGGCAC
Organism: Proteiniborus sp. MB09-C3; assembly: GCF_030263895.1. Lineage (NCBI taxonomy): Bacteria > Bacillati > Bacillota > Clostridia > Eubacteriales > Proteiniborus > Proteiniborus sp. MB09-C3. The sequence continues at coordinate 1,464,104 of NZ_CP127161.1, read as the reverse complement.
TCTATCGGCTGTGATAGTATTAGGTTTTCTAAAATAAGAAAATACTCCTATACCTAAGCCTATTATAAAAATTATGATAACTGCATCTACCCAATTGAATTTATTTTTCAAGTTGCCTCACCTGCCTATCTAATATTTGTTTATATATTGAAATATGCTTATTTGCCATGCTTTCTGCAGAGTAATTTTTACTGACAGAATCATATAAGTTTTCTCCCAGTCTTTTTCTCAAATCTGCATCATCAACAAGCTTAACAAGCTGAGATGCCAATCCCTCATGATCTCCTGCTTCAAAAAGAAGTCCCGTTTCACCTTCAATCACTAGATCTCCAATTCCACCTACATTTGAAGCTACAATTGGTTTTTTAAATGCCCCACCCTCCATTATAGCATATGGAAAGCTTTCACTATAAGATGTTATAGTATTTATGTCTATAGAATTTAAAAGGTTGCTTGGCTCATTTACAAACCCTAGGAAATGCACATTTTCTTCTATTCCCAACTCTTTTGTAAGCTCTTTTAGCATAGGTGCCTCAGTTCCATCTCCGCAAATAAGAAACTTAACATTTGTTCTCTGGTCAATTACTTTTTTAGCTCCTTTTACAAGTACATCTATGCCTTTAACTGGATGTAGTCTGGATAAAGTGCCTACTAATATTGTGTCCTCTTCTAATGTAATATTATACCTGTTTAGAAAATCTAATGGACTTGTGGACTCTTTCATAAGATTCATCTCTATGCCATTATATACAGTGAAAATTCTATTAGGGTCAAAACCCCTATCAATAAGCATATTTTTAAAGCTATCAGAAACTCCAATATAATAGTCCATAAATTTAAGTGCTATTGTATTAATATTTGTATATACTAAATTCTTATAGCGATTATCTTGGAAGTCCAATTTATAGTCACTATGTATAGTAGTTACTAAAGGAATCTTATAAGAAATTTTCAGCAAAGAAGCCATAAAATTAGCTCGTGCTCCATGACAATGAATTAAATCATATTTCTTGTCTTTTATTTCAGCTAATAGCCTCTTAATAACAGAAAGGTCATATCTTTTTCTTTGCTCATAAACCTCTATGTCTATTCCTCTCTCCTTTGCTTCATAATAAAAATCTTCTTTCATGAAGCAAATTATTTTTACATCTATTTTCTTTTGAAGCTCAGATAAAAGGCTCAAAACACAGGTCTTAGCCCCGCCTGTATCTCCTCCGCTTATTAAATGTAGTATTTTCATAAATAAACCTATCAAAGCTGATAGGCTCCGACCTCCTTAAATTTTATGGTAAATATTCGTTCTATAAGCTTTCATATAGATTATAAGTCTCATAAATCATATTATTTAATGAAAAATTCTGTTCAATTAATGATCTAGAATTCCTTTTCATTTCTTCATATTCCTGTTTATTATTATATAGGTCAAAAACTGCCTTAGCAAACCTTTTTTCATCTCCATAATGTGACATTACTCCACATTTCCCTTTGTTAATTATCTCAGGAACTCCTCCAACCTCAGTAGCTGCTACAGGTACTTCACAAGCAAGAGCTTCCATTATTGAAAAAGAAATTGCTTCATTTTCTGATGGTGATATATAAACATCACTTGCAGTTAAAATTCTAGGAATATCTTCTCTATATCCAGCAAAGATAACTTTGTCATCTAAATCTAAACTCTTTACTTTTGCTCTGATATTCTCCATTTCTTCTCCATCCCCAACTAGCAGGGACTTAAATTTAATCATGTAGTTTTTCTTTAATTCATTTATAACATCTATTAGGAAGTCATGGCCTTTAATCTTTTGAAATCTAGATACAGTTGTTAGTAATATGTCATCCTTTTCTACCCCTAACTCTTTTCTTATATCTCTTTCATCAGTTGGTTTAAAATAGTCTGTATCTACACCATTTAGTACTGTAACCAGCTTTTTATCACTTATACCTTCTTTTATCAAAGATTGTTTTACAGCCTCGGATACACATATAATAGCATTGGCACCCTTACTAAAAAACCTATTTAACCATTTCAGTATACTTCTCTTTTCTTCATATATTAAATGCATAGTCCAAATCACTTTGATTTTAGGGTTAAAAATCTTTGATAACACTGCTACAAAGCTCTCTCTTAGAAAATGTGCCTGAATAATTCTTATATTATTATCTCTACAAAATTTAGCTATTTTATACGCTGATTTTATATCTACGATGTTTTTTATTTCAATAATCTCCACATTGCTGCATATATCTTCTATTTTGTCGTGATTAGAGCCTTTATGATCACAAACAACGAAAAATTTAACTCCTTTTTCTTTCATTCTCTCAATTGTATTAATTATATATGTTTCTGCTCCACCTCTTTCGAAGCTGAAAACAAGGTGTAATATATTCAAAGAAAACTCTCCCTTCAAAAGGTCATTCGTATAAATAGTAATATACATTATTATAACAAAAAGGCTACAAAAATGCAGCCTTAGTTTGTTAATTCTTTAATATATTTATCATTTTACCTCATAATAGCCTCTTATCATAAATATTGCATATTTCTCCACATAAGCTCCTCTGCCATCATCTCTTGGTATTATGATTAGATGATTTAATGAAATTGATTCATTACCAGCTAAGTCCTTTCCTCCCGTTAAATCTGATAATCCTCCAAGCTCTGAAACTATAGCTTTTGCTGAACCGCTTCTTAAGATAATCTCTGTTCCAGCTCCACATATAAGCTTTTGTCCATCTCTAAGCTCTACAATTTCAAGTGATGCACTACCTGAAGAATTGGCTGCCAGTTGAGACAGCTGTTTCTTTATTGCTTCATTTTCCTGTAAAAGTCTTTGAACTTCTGTATTATCAGTACTTCCACCACTTAGTTTTTCGTCTATGTAATATTTTAATTGTTCAATTCTCTTCTCCACAAAGCTAAAAGTAACTAAAGGGTCTTCCGAATCACCAGGTTCTCCAAAGCTAATACTAGAAGTATCTACAATTATAACTGCAATTAAAAGTGTTAAAACAATAAGAATATAATTTTTCTTAATTTTCTGCCACATTTATATCCCTCCATTATGTACATTTCTACTATTGTTAATTCGACCTAAAACCAAAATATCCTGTCTTTTTCTAAATTAATTTCTTATTTCCGGGGAAATAATGACAAAAAAATAAGCAGTTTCGAAACGCAAATTTGTTCACTCCCTACGGTCGTGCAAATTTGGTCCTAACGGACACTCCTATCATAAAATTGGGACACTTGTATGTGTCCCATGTTATTTATATGTATTAATAATCTGATAGCCCTATGCTAATTTTCAAACACTCATCGACCTTAGCCATCATGTCGTCATCAAAGTGACCAATCTTTTCCCTAAGCCGTTTTTTGTCGATGGTTCTTATTTGCTCCAGTAATACTACTGAATCCTTAGGTAGCCCGTACTCTGGAGCAGTGATTTCAATATGTGTTGGCAACTTAGCTTTATTAATCTGTGATGTAATAGCAGAAATTATTACAGTAGGACTATATTTATTCCCAATATCATTTTGGATTACTAATACTGGCCTAACTCCCCCCTGTTCAGAACCAATGACAGGACTTAGGTCAGCATAAAGTATATCTCCCCTCTTTACTATCACCATTCTTCACGTCCTGTCAATCTGCTTTCATATTTTATGAGCTCATTATAATCCTCTTCTATCCCCATTTCAGCAAAATACAAATTAATTTGGCTCATCTCTCTGTATCCGTTCTTCATTACTTCTTTAAGCTGAATTTTTTTACGTTCTCTTAAATAGAGCTTCATGGCCTCCCTAATAAACTCACTTCTGTTCTTGCTTTCCATCGACACTATATTATCTACTTCTTCTAGCAAACTATTAGGTAGACTTATCATAATTCTTTTTGTTTCGGCCATTATTGCACCCCCGGATTATCTGATGAAATAATTATAACACATATCCAAAAATTATATAATATCATGTTTATTAGTATGTTATGGTATATTTTAGTTTTGTCTATTATTAATATAGTATATTCTATTATTTCATAGTATATACTCGAATATATACTAGTTTAAGCAAGATAATCTCTTATATATAAAATCTCATTATTTTCCAAGTATACTCTTGGCACCCTTTTACTTACCATACATACAATTTCATAATTTATTGTTCCCAAAATCCTTGCTACATCATCTATACTCGGTTCATTCATTCTTCCAGTTCCAAACAGTATAGCCTCATCGCCTATTTTTACATCATCAAGATTGGTTACATCTACCATACATTGATCCATACATATACTGCCTACTATAGGAACTCTCTTTCCTTTTATACTCGCTTTGGCTTTATGATTTAAAAGTCTAGTAAGTCCATCTGCATAGCCAATAGGCAACGTAGCTATTTTAGTAGTTTTATTTGTTACAAAGCTGTGTCCATAGCTTATGCCCTCACCTGCTTTAACAGTTTTTATATTTGAAATAGAAGCCTTTAAAGTCATTACTGGCTTTAAATTAACCTTGTCTTTATTTACATAGTCAGACGGATATAAGCCATATAGCATTATTCCAGCCCTTACCATATCTAGATGACATTCTGGCAAATCAATTATGGCCGCACTGTTGGCAATATGTTTTATAGGTATTTCTATACCTATTCTCTTAAGTTCTTTTAATACCCAGTTAAACTTTTCAAACTGTATCATTGTATGCTCTTTATTAGCTTCATCAGCTCTTGCAAAATGAGAAAATATCCCTTCAATATATAGATTGGGTAATTTGAATATATTAGCTATTTTTTCTATTGAGTCCGCCTCAGGCAAAAAACCTAGTCTTCCCATACCAGTATCAATCTTCAAATGTATCTTGGCTGTTCTGCCTAAATCCTTTGCTATCTCTGATAGTGCCTTTGCATCCTCCATATTGTATATTGTTTGAGTTATATTGCTTTCTATAATGAATTTGTCTTGATATCTGGGAGTATAGCCTAGTATTAGTATATCATCTGTTATGCCGGATTTTCTTAGTTCAATAGCTTCAGATAGTGTAGCCACTGCTAATCTGTCACTTCCATTATCTGAAAGAGTTTTAGCAATTGCCGTGGCCCCATGTCCATAGGCATCTGCCTTAATCACCGAGGTAATAATAACCTTCTCACCTACAAGTCTTCTTACTTCCCTAACATTATGAGCTAAATTATCTAAATTTATTTCAGCCCACACTGGTCTAAAATCCTTTAAAGAAACCAACTTCTCTCCCCCCTTATGAGAACTCTTAACTATGAGAAAAAATGAAAAAATCACCTAATTTCATAATATTCTTATTGAGGGTTCAAGTCAATAAACAAAGATTCAGTTTAGATGAAATTTAAGTCCATTTTCAGTTCAGCATCGAGATTATAATTTACGAATGTAATATAAGCCTGTTTTAATATTAAAATCTTCATCATTTACTTTTATATTGGCTTTAAATTCTGTATAAATCACTTCAATAGATAGCTCTCCATCCTTATCTAACACATTTAATTTATAAGGCTGATAGTTTTCCTTGTCTATCCATAACTTTTCTTTATACCTATACTTATTATTGCCTGGTATGTCAGTTTCTAAAACTAGATATTTTTTGCCGTTTATATCATCAAAATTCATCTTAATTTCTTCATTAGATAATATGTTTTTTAAGAAATGTCCGACAAAAAGATTTTTATCTGCTTCCTGCTCTAAATCTTTGATTATAAAGGATTCATCAATTTGTTTATTATATAACCAAGCCTGCTTCCCATCATATAAGACAATGTTTCCTTGGTTTTCAGCAGGCTCTAGTACTTCTATGACATATTTATCCGGTTTTTTGAATACATGTTTTGATTTATAGGTCTCAGTATCTTTATTTCCCTTTACTGTAACATCTGCAATACATCTGTATGTCTCCATTTTATTAAAATATTTTTGTGCCTCATAAAAAACATCTGTTTCTTTTTCTGAAAACATTGAACAACCATAAGTAAAAGTGAGTATTGCTGCTAGAAATAATAATACAAAGTGTTTCATGAATTGCCGAAACCTCCTAATTAATTTATTTAATCAGACTTGATAGCCTTTATAGCATAGGGTATATTTTCTACTATATCCCCTGCTATAAGACCATATTCTCCTTTTTCTCTGGCAACTATATCTCCCGCTAATCCATGACAAAATACAGCTGCCATAGTTGCATTTAAAGGCTCTATCTTCTGTCCAATTAAACTCCCTATCATTCCACTTAGTACATCTCCACTACCAGCCGTGGCCATGCCCGGATTTCCAGTAGTATTTATGTAAATATCACCTTTTGGACTAGAAATCACCGTATTTGAACCTTTTAGCACAGTAATTGTGTTGAATGTTTGTGCAGCATATCTACAGTACTCTATTCTGTTAGATTGGATTTCTTCAGTAGTTATACCTAGCAATCTTGACAGTTCTGCTGGATGGGGAGTGATTACTGTTGGGTATTGTCTAGCTAATAAAGCTTCCTTATCTTTTGAAGCACAATTTATTCCATCAGCATCTAATACTATAGGTTTTTCTGTATATAATAAAATATCTTTTACAAGCCCTACTCTCTCTCCATCTACACCCATTCCTGGTCCTAAAACCAAGCAATCTACCTTACTAATTGCTTCCTTAATATATTTTGCTGAATTTCTATCAAGATGTCTATCAGTATCTTTTATAGGTAAACATATGGCTTCTGTTGCTGAAAGCTCTATAATATCGCTTACTGATTCGGGTACAATTGAATAAGCTAATCCACTTCCACTTCTAAGACAGGCCTTTAGAGCTAAAATAACGGCACCTGTCATTCCTTTACTTCCTCCGATTACACCTACTCTTCCATAGGTTCCTTTGTGAGTATCCTTTTCTCTCTTTGGAATAATACTATTTACCATATCTTTATCTATAATAGAATAGTCTCCATTCATGCAAGGAATATTATAGATATTCCCCTGTAAATATTTATAATCTTTTTCTGCTACAGCAAGAGCTACAGCACTATCATTATTATGGCTAATCGAAACATGTATATTTGAGATTTCCTTTGCGTTTGCCAATTCCTTAGCTTTTCCTAAAAGCATTATAGACGGCTTTCCTGATGTTTCGGAGTAAATTTCAATGTCCGTCCATTTAAAGCCACTGATTCCACTACCAAGGGCTTTGCTTACTGCCTCTTTTGCCGCAAAAAGTCCAGCTATAGTATTCATATTGTTGTTTTTTGATTCAATATAATTAAGCTCATTTTTTGTAAATATTCTTTCTTTAAATTTAGTATTATTATTTATGGCACTACGTATTCTGTCTATTTCTATTATATCTATTCCAGTACCTTTAATCATTATTACACCCCTCACATAAAAAACTGACTGCCTATTATCTAAAAATATCTAGAATACTATTATCAAGGGATATTCCAAATAACCCTGCTAAAACCTTTACAAACTCAGCTAAAAAGAATATTACCGAAGCCATAAAAATAATAACAAAAAAAAGCTTTAAGATGCCAGCTGCTTTTTCCTTAAACTTAAAGTTCTTAACAAATAAACCTATAATCATTTGCAGTAAAGTAGTTATTATATTAAAAAAGATTTCTAATACACCTATAAAAAGAAGTATTAGCATAATGATTTTCATAAGCAAATTAAATCATTCCTTTCTAAAGATCTACTAAAATTATACCACAAAATTTAACAAAATATAGGTCATTTGCTCCGCGGTCTCGCAACACAAAAAAAAGAATGCTTTGAAGCATCCTAATCTAGCATATCTTTATCAAGTTTTTCCATCTCTTTACTGCCTAGCATTCCATGTAAAAATCTATATGTTGTATTTATCTTCTCCTCATAATCATTCTTTTTTTCTATTAATTCCCTCAGTCTATTTCTAAAGTCTTCTATTTCTAAATTAATGGGCTCGAGACTGCCTTCCCATTCGGTCAATTGTTTATATGCAAGCTTTATAGTTGCTTTTATTAAATTAAGATTTGCTTCTTTTATTTCTTTGGGAAACATTTCTAGCTCAAATGTTAGGTTGTCTATTTCGTCATTTAATGTATGTATTTCTTGCTGATATTCTCCTAATAAATCTGTACCTCCTGATAATTGATTGTTATTTATTTCATCAGAGAGCATTATTATTTTATTCATTATCCTTTTCTTCTCTCTGCTCTTTTCTTTGAGCTGTCTATCAGTTAATTGTTGTTTTTCAAGGAGGTTCTCTAGCTCCTTTCGGGCATTATTAATAAGCTTATCTCCTGCATCTCCAAAAAGCTTCAACCAGGCAGCATCCTTAGTTAAAATGGGAATCTTATTTTTAGCTATTATATTTTTCTCTATATCTATCCCTAAGTCTTTTGAAAACATATACAATCCCTCCTAGTATATATCATACTAGAAAAGTAATCTTGTATAAATAGGTTGTTATTACTACTTATTAATTATTATAAAATTATTTATATAATAGGCTTATAAGCTTTTTCAATCTTCTATAACTTTTTTTATCATATGGATACCAGTTTATTCCTTTATTCTTCCCTCCTTCATCTACTACTATTGATGTTTGATTGCAAAATGTATATATGCCTTGCTCTGAATGATACCTTCCTATGCCGCTATTTTTTACTCCACCAAAAGGAAGATGTGGATTTGCAACACTGATGATTACATCATTTATACAGCAGCCTCCTGTTATCAACTGCCTAACAACTCTTTTTGCTCTATTTAAATCTTTAGTCCATATACTAGAGTTAAGACCATATGGCGAATCATTAGCTAGCCTTATAGCTTCTTCCTCTGTTTTAAACTTCATAATAGGCAATACTGGACCAAAAGTTTCATCTGTCATTACAAGCATATCATTATTCACATTAGTCAAGATTACTGGGTTAATCTTAAAACCATTTTCTTCTTTTAGCTTTCTTCCAGTTATGGCTATGGCGCCTTTTTTAATTGCATCATCAATATGATTTTTTACTATTTTAATCTGAGCTTTTGAAGTCATTGAACCTATATCATCATAAGTATCTGAGCCATAATTGAGCTTATCAAACTCAAATACTAAGTTCGATAGAAACTCATCATATATTGATTCTTGAACATAAAGTCTTTCCACTGACATACATACTTGACCACAATTAGTAAATGCACCCCATAGAGCTCCTTGTACCACTCTATTTATATTGGCATCTTCAAACACTATCATTGGATCCTTTCCACCTAATTCCAACTCTACAGGAATTAAATCTCTAGCCGCACTCTCTGCAATTTTCTTCCCAGTAGCCACGCTTCCTGTAAAGAATACTTTATCAGGCTTCTGATTAATTATCTCTTCTCCTATTTCTTTTCCTCCGAATAGTACTTGTATTACCCCTTCAGGAATTCCCGCACTTTTAAACATCTCTTCTATCAATACCGAGACATATGGTGTAACCTCAGAGCCCTTGTAAATAACACAATTTCCTGCTGCTAGTGCAGAAATAATGGGAATAACTGATAATTGAAAAGGATAGTTCCATGGAGCTATGACAGCTATGACTCCCATTGGTCTATACTCAATATATGATTCTTTTCCTATTAAAAAAGCTGGAGTTTTTACTTTTCGAGGCTTCAAAATTCGTCCTAGGTTTTTTTCATAATATTTAATAATGTCCAAAGTAGGATATATTTCAGATGACAATGTATCTGTATACACCTTACCAGTATTTTTAGATATGCCCTCAACTAATTCATCTAAGTTCTTAACAAAATATTTTCTTATCTTTGCTAGATACTCTATTCTATTTTTTATTGAGGTATTCTGCCAATGATTAAAGGCAGCTCTTCCAGCCTCCATGGCTTTTTTTACATCATCAACTGAGCTTTCAGCAACCTCTCCAAATATTTCTTCATTCCAAGGATTAACAAACTCTAGTTTATTCACAGAAATTACTCCTTATTATTTTTTGATGGCAGAGGACAGTTTGACATCCCCATTTCAAATGTATCACTATGAAATAGGGGTGTCAAGAAAACAGCACTCTCCCATACTAATAGGCTCTTAAATACTGTTCAATTTCCCACCTATGCACTTTAGCTACATATTCCTCCCACTCTTTTAGCTTCCCAGAAATATATTTGCTAGTTACATGATTCCCTAATGCTTCTTTTATTATTTCATTTTTAGACAATTCATTTATGGCCTCATACAAGCTCTTAGGCAAAGCTTCAATATGATTTTCCTGTCTTTCCTCTAGACACATTTCATAAATATTTTTATTTATAGGTTCAGGTGGAGAAACTCTATTTTCTATTCCATTTAGTCCAGCAGTTAATGCTGTGGCAAGTGCTAGATAAGGATTACATGATGGGTCTGGATTTCTAAGCTCAACCCTTGTACTTAAACCTCTCTTGGCAGGTATTCTTATAAGGGGACTTCTGTTCCTCTCTGACCAAGCTATATTTACTGGAGCTTCAAATCCGCTTACTAATCTTTTATACGAATTTACTAGGGGATTGGTAATTACAGTAAATCCCTTCACATTTTCTAATAATCCGCCAACAAAATACATAGCCTCATCACTAAGTCCATTTTCTTTACTTTCATCATAGAATATATTTTGCTGATTGCTAAATAAAGACATGTTTAAATGCATTCCAGAGCCAGCAATTCCTTCTACTGGCTTAGGCATAAAGCTAGCAAATAATCCAAAGTCATCTGCTACTTTTTTCACTACATATCTAAAAGTCATGATGTTGTCAGCAGTAGTAAGAGCATCTTCATATTTAAAATCTATTTCATGCTGACCTGGCCCACATTCATGATGTGAAGCCTCGACTTCAAATCCAAAGCCTTCTAGGGCAATAGTTATAGCTTCTCTAACATCTTCACCTCTATCCATAGGCGCCATATCAAAATATCCTGCCTTATCATTGTTTTCTAGTACAGGATTTCCCTTTTCATCCACATTGAACATATAAAACTCAGGCTCAGGTCCAACATAGAAAGCAAATCCCATGCTTCTAGCCTTTTCCAATGCTCTTTTAAGCACATACCTAGGACATCCTTCAAATGGTTTTCCATCTGGCATATATACATCGCAAATCATTCTAGCTGTTGTATATCCGTTATGAGTTTGCCATGGTAAAATAATAAATGTAGATAGGTCTGGGTGGAGATACATATCAGATTCCTCTATACGTGCAAATCCATCGATTGATGAGCCATCAAACATGACCTCATTATTAAGAATTTTATCAATCTGACTGACAGGTAATGTGGTGCATTTTACAGAACCAAGTATGTCCGCAATCTGTAAAACAATAAACCTAACCTTCTTTTCTTTGATTATGCTTTTGATGTACTTAATTTGTTCATCTCTGTTAATTATTTTTTTCTCCATAAAACAGCCCCTCTTTTGTTAGAATAAATTTATAGGATACATTATACATTATATCTGTATAAATATAAAAACATTTTTTTCATATAATTTCTGCTCTATTTAGGGAATTATTGGTTTTCTGCCTATGTTTTCTATCATTATTATTCCTTTTTTCGAAAAAATAATAGGCATCTAGTTATCTAGACACCTTTGATAATTTGTTCTATTAGCATATTATTATTTTTCTTTTTAATCTTCATCCTGATGCTTCTGTATATAAGTCTTTATCCCATTAATAAAGGTTTTCGCCTTTTCAATTTGTTCTTTAGCTTCTTCTCTTGAAGCAATATAAAAATCATCATAATCACTTCTGTTTCTAATCATAAAAGCTTCATTAAGGATTACTGAAAAGTCTTTACTAAATTTGTTGTTCTTTACGTAATATTGGTTAAAGTACGATATTATGCCAGAATGTTTTTTTGAATCAAATTCATTATAGGCTAGTAAGGCTCTAAGGCTATGAAAAATAGCATAATATGATCTATTTAGAGATTCTGAATAATATTTAGATTCAAATAAAACTTTGGCAGCTTCAATATTTTCATCAGCTTTATTTAACCTATAATTTGATAGTCCTATAATATAACTATCGATTGGCATAAACCTTAATCCCCTCTCTTACTACATTTTTATAAAAAGGTACATAAGATATTCGGTTATTAAAATCTTTATAATTGCTTTCTATCACTGAAATTACGACGTCATAATGGATTGACAAATCAGTAATCTTTTCAACTAAAGTTTTTCTATATTTTCTTTGTTCATCATTGTCCAAATCGACTAATATCATTATATCTATGTCTGATTCAGAATCATTATCTCCTCTTGCATATGATCCATACAATATTATATCTTTTAAATTATTTCCATATATATCAATAAGTACATTTTTTAAATCTTCTAATAAAGATATCAATTCTCTATTCTTTAATAATTCAATATCGTACATACTAACACACCTCAACCATTGAATTCGCCTATTAATATACTCTTTGACTTATTATATCATATAATTTAGCAAATACTTCAACAAATAACATATACTTTATTCGCTTTAATAACTTAACATATAAAACTCCCCATATTCTAATTTTTGCACACATAGAGAGACGAATTTATCTCCCATCACAAAATTAGTGAAATAATATGGATTTTCGAGGCTTCTTTTCAATGATAAAGTACACATTAATAGTTCTATCATTATTGACATTGAATGAATTGATTTTGTTCTCTTATGGCTTATCTGAATGTTTTGATAGAATCTCTCAATTACAGTCTATTACCCACTCAATAATCGGATCATTGCTTAAAATAATATCCTGCCTAGTATAAGTTATATATATGTCTGGCTCTAAAGTATTTGAATATGCGCCTTTGTTAGGGATTTTAAAAATGTCAGTTGCAACATTGAATTCTATCTTAGAGTTGGGAAGCTCACATCTTGGTGCATTGCCATAAGCTAATGTTGCATTTCCTGTTGGTTCGCCAACTATTAATCCTATGTTATTATTTTTAAAAACCCCCGCAAAGCCATGTGCTGCACTAAATGTTTCTTTTGATGTTAATACGTAAATTTCACCGTTAAACAAATCGGTCTGCTCATTTATTGAATTGCTAAACCATACATCATTTAATAATTCAACTTTCTCGACATTAATGTATTGTAAGAACTCTCCAATAACTACTGCATTTCCCCCAGAGTTTTTTCTCAAATCAATGACAGCTTTTTCTATCCTATCTTTTTTTATATCATGAAAAAATTCTTCAACTTTTTTTATATATTGTTCATTATATATACAAAAATTTAAGTAAAAGATGCCTATACTTTTATTATTATTTATTTCATAATAAAATGGCCTTAGATTATAGTATTTTTCCATTATACTTATATAGTTATTAAATGATAATTGTACATTTTTAATCTTGCCATTATAATCTTCAACTAAAACATCTACCTTATCCTTATTATTAATTAGTCCTAAGTGGTTTAAAAACATTTTGGTAGGTAAAAATTGTTCGCTTTTATATTTGAGCCAGTAATCATTCTCAGAAGGGATAAATTTTTTCATATTTAATAAAATTTGCTCAGGTTTCATATTTCCTATCTTTAATACTTTATCACCCTTTTTTAGCACCTCATTTCCTTCATTTATAATCATGCCTTCATCTAACCATTTAAAGTTTAGATCTATTGCATTATAACTTCCGTTATATAAATCCACTGCTGTATGTCCATCTTTTAAAGTAGCTAGAATTTCCATAACTAAAAAGACAAATTCATCATTGCTCTTAATGCTATCTATTTTTTCATAAGCATAATCCATTTTTCCTTTAAATCTATCTAATGTATCTTTATCTTTTAAAGCTGGATGGTTATCTATGACTTGTTTTTCCAAATAATACAGATCCATATTCATTTCACTTATACTAATAGTATTGTGCTCAATTTCAATACTATTTGACTTTGTCGTGAATTTTATATTATTGTTACTGATAATATAAATGACTAAAAAGAGTAGTACACATATTATAATAAAAGTAAGATAACGTTTTTTCATTTTCCAAACCTCATTCCCGCAAAAATTTGGTTATAATTAATGATTTTAAAATTTAGCCTATACAGCTATACTATTTTATAAGTACTTGTCTTAGCTTTTTTCATCTAATAACTTGCTTACCCATATTATATATATGTTTGCATATTACAATTACATTATTGCTTTCTCTAACTTTTGACCTTTATATTCTATTTCCGGCAATTCAAACTTAAAAGTAACACTATAAATGCTATCTTTATCAAATAAGATTTTACTGAATTCTTTCAATCCGAGGGATAATAATCAACATTTTCAAGAATAAACATATCATTAAATGAGTTTTGAATATGTTCTATTAATGAATCATTATTTATATCTCCAGACATTCCGAAATAAATTGTCTCTACATTCTTCTCTCCAAGAGAATCCAATTTTATGTTTAATATATTATTATAATCTTCTTTAAGAAACTGGTTAAAAAATTTACTTCCTAGAATATTTAAATACATTTGTTCCTCAGAATTTACAAAAGAAAATATTATATCCATATTGGAATTGGAATTGTTCTCTATAGTTTTCTGTAGTAGCTCTAAAACAATAGCTACACCACTACCATTATCTATAATTCCTTTTGAAAACATCCCATTAGTGCTACCAGTTGCATCGTAATGAGCAGTCAATACAATTGTATCCTTACTATTCTTCCCCTTATAAGTCATATAGATATTTTCTAGGAGAATATCTTCAAAATCCAAACTTAATTCTATAGATACTTTTTGGTTAGTAAAGGTTATGAGTTTTTCCGCAAGAAATTTATTTATAATAATGAGGGCAGGAGAATTGTTATTTATTTCGATGATACTTTTTTTGCTATCACTATCCTCTGCAAAGATTATTATAGAAATATTTGAGTGAAGCTTAGCCTTATTGACATCATCCCAATTATAAGCAATAAATGCATATTTTTCATCATTTTTAATCTTATCCAAAGAATTTACTAATACCACTTTTTTCGTATCTATTTCTTTTTCATTCACGGAGATGAGCATTGAATTAGTAGTACTTAGTGAAAGAGAATTGTTTTCATATGTAAATGTTAGATTATAATTTTTAGGAATATTAACTTTATATTCATGGGTAAGTAATTTAGTTTTTTCGTTTTCAAGAGTCTTTAAATATTTTTTTAGCTCATCAGCAAGCCGATAATTGCCCTCGCTGTTTGTAACTCTATAGTCTAAGTTTTAAAGTCGATTTATAGTGCTATCAATAGATTCAAAACTTTTGATGGAGCAGCTTGCCAATAACATCATACACATAATTAATAAAAAAAATAATTTCCTATGCTTTGAAAGATTAAACTTGCTCACCTTAATCACCTCAAATATTTTCTATTAAACCGAATACCATATACTGGACGACGTCATTTAATAGAATCTATTCAGCCATTCTAAGTTAAGTAAATACTTAATTATTAAACAACCAGTGTAGTAGCAATCAGATGCCTCGGTCTCCTGCCCAGCCAGCACTCTACTAGTTCTAAGCAAGTGACCTCTCATACAAGTTGGACAAGCTGGTCAGAATTTTCAAGGTAATTGTTGCTTCCATCATCTGCAAAAGTAGTAGTCAGCATTGAAAAAACTAAACGTTTTTTCATAATAACCTCCTCATAACCCATCATATGGTATTGACCCCAATATATCACTTATTCCGTTTTATGTCAAAAATAGCAAAGCAGAATATAATAAAAAAGGCATCTAGCAATCTAGACACCTTTTTGGCTTACTTATCTATTATTATCACAGAAGCTATTTCTTTATCTACTGCTACTTGAGTGTAGCCTACTTGAAACACATAGGAAGGGAATGTTTGAATCATTTTTAGATTCATTCCGGGCATTATTCCCATTGCCATTAGTTTTCTCAATATGTTACTATTTGTAGTGTTAAGCTCTGCTATAGTTCCTTCTTCACCTTTTTTTAGATTAGTTACTGATATTAAGTCTTTACTAATTTCTGATTTCTGCACCTTTTTTACCCCATTTCTTGAGAACTTTTATTAGCTTAGGCTCCTTTAAGACTTCATAGCCACAATTAGGGCATTTGTACTTGTTACATGATTTATGCATAGGGCAGCTTACGCAGCCTGCCACACTTTGTTCTTCAGTAAACTCATGACCGCAAAAACTGCATTTTATCATGCTAACACCCCAGTTATCAATAGGATTTGATTTAGAAAATATCCTGCTACAAATGCAAATACTAATATAAATGCTGACATAGCTAATGCTACCTTCCAGCCTCTTTCTTTTATCATCATTGCAAATTGAGCTACACAAGGCAAGAATAATGTAAGAGTAGCTGCTGATACTACAAGCTGTCTAGGATTTAGTATATTTGCCTTCTGTAAATCAAATAATCCAGCTGCGCCATAGTCTCTCCTAAAGAAACCGAATAAAAACACCTCTGCAGCTTCATTTGGAAGTCCAAGTACATTTACAATAGGCTCAAGCCAGCTAATTAAAAGCCCAAATAAACCTGTAATATTTCCAAGCCAAATCAATACACTGGCAAATATGAATAAAGGAATGATTTCAACAAAATACCATTGCATTCTTGTGTAAGTCTTAGAAAGTACGTTCGAAAGCTTTGGCAATCTTAAAGGTGGAACTTCCATATAAAAGCTTGGTCCTTCCCCAGGTAGAATTTTCGAAGTTAAAAAGCCTATAAATAAAAATACCAGCATTATAAAAATAAACCATATGCCTAATGCCCCACTATTACCTGATAATAATGACATAATAACTCCTAATTGTGCTGAGCAAGGAATAGCTAAAGCAAGTAAAAGGGTTGCAATAATCCTTTCTCTTTTAGTTTCCAGTGTTCTGCTTACCATGGTAGCCATAGTATCACAGCCAAAGCCTAAAACCATAGGAATAACTGCACGGCCATTGAGACCTATTTTCTTAAATACTCTATCAACAAGCATTGCAAGTCTTGGTAGATATCCACTATCCTCAATAATTGAAAACACTAGGAAAAATGCTCCTACTATAGGTAAAACTATAGCTACTGCATATCTTACTCCTAGAGTTATTATTCCGTATTCATTGGCAATTAAATCCTGTAGCCAAGTCCAAGGTATTATAGAATTTACTACACCATCTACCCACGGATTTATATAGCTCTCAAATATATTAGCTTCTAAAAAATCTACTACTGTTCCTGCTCCAAATTCTCCGACAAATTTATAGAATCCAAAGTATACTACTAATAGAAGTATAGGTATGCCTGTAATAGGATTCATGGTTAATTTACTTAAGAATTCCGATATGCTCTTTTTTTCAGTTTCTTTCTTTTTAGTAACTACCTTATTAGTTAACTTGTCTACTTCTTTTTGTCTAGACAAGGATATAATATAGCTTAAGGGCTTGTCGCTTTTTTCTTTTGTTCTTTCTACTATATCTATTATTTTTATATAATTATTTCCTTCATTAGCCTTGACTAGCTCCAACATATCATCATCTTCTTGAAGAAGTAATAATGCAGCAGCTCTTTTAGAAATAACGTAATTATGATTCAAAAGAGCTACTATTTTATTAACAGAGCTCTCTATTATTTCATCATAAGAAATATTAAGCTGATTTAACATACTCATCTACCCTTTCCTTTAACTCGTCTAATCCTTTGTTTAATGCAGCAACGGTGGATATTACAGGTATCCCTAACTCTCTTTGAAGTCCTTCTACATCTATTTTTAGTCCCATTCTTTCAGCTTCATCCATTATATTTAAAACTAGTATTACAGGACTGCCTGCCTCTATCATTTGTATGGTAAGAGGAAGCATTCGGCTAATATTCTTTGCATCTATTACATGCAATAATGCCTTAGGTTTTTCCCTGAACAATAAATCCTTTGTGACCTTTTCCTCCTCTGTTATACACATAAGAGAGTACATTCCAGGTGTGTCAATAATCTCATATTGAACCCCTCCTATTATTCCCTTTCCTCTTGATACTTCAACAGTAGTTCCTGGATAATTTGAAACAGTCACATATACACCAGTGAGTCTATTAAATATAACACTTTTGCCAACATTAGGGCTGCCAACTAGTGCTATCTTCTCTAAACCATGTGTATTTTGATTTACTTCTCCGTGGCAATTTCCAGTTCCAAGTAATGTACTTGCTAGTTTTTTATACCAAGGCACTTTGTTTTTGCAACATTCCATACTAACCCCTCCATCTTATTGAAAACCATTCTCAATGTTGCTTTAAAAATATACTCTCCATTAGTAAATATCTACTTAGAGAGTTAAATATATATTTAACAATCTTATTGATTATGTATACTAACTGATACTGATTTTCATTCTGATAATAGTTTATACTATTTTTGATGAAATTTCAATAACCTTTAACAAAAAGATATACTTTCACTAAAAAAGCTATTTCATCGTAGATTTATTTTCTACTTTGAAATAGCCAGTTTCACATATTTAAAACCTAATTCTGATATTATTTTCTCTGACCATATGTTTTAAACTTCTCTATCATTAAAATCATTTCTTCCTCTGGAAGAATAACGGGCTCTCCTATACATTTAGTTCTGTAGTACAGCTCTGCACAATATTCTATTTCCTCTGTAATATTAAAGGCATTTAATAAATCATTTGCTCCCGCTAAGAGCCCATGATTTGCCAATAAAACTGCTTTTCTATCCTTCATAGCTTCAAAGGCATTTTCAGCTAATTCCTTAGTTCCATAAGTAGCATATTTAGCACATCTTACATCTGGCCCTGCTAATGCAATCATATAGTGTACTGGAGGCAACAACCAGTTTAGACATGCTAATGTAGTAGCATACATAGTATGTGTATGAATGATTGCATCTATATCAGTTCTTCTTTCATAAAATACTCTATGCATTTCAACTTCACTCGAAGGCTTTTTATTTCCATCTACTTGTTCTCCACTTATATTTAATACAGCCACATCCTCAGGCTTAATTTGAAAATAATCTATTCCAGTTGGGCTTATGGCAAATAAGCCTTTTTCTCTATTATAAATACTTAAGTTTCCGCCTGTTCCTTTTGTTAATCCACTAGTAGCGAGTTTTCTACCATATTCTACTATCTGTTCTCTCTCTTTTTTCATCAACATGCGAACACCACCTAAAATAATTTCCTCATTAATATATCTATATCTATTGAGATTTTTTAAAGTTTTGAAATTTTTATTCAGCTTGATTATAAGTACTGTAAATACATCATAATTCTATGAACAGTCTTTATATTTTTACACTAAGCATTAGTTAAGCCACCATCTACCACAAGAACATGACCATTAACATAATCAGAAGCTTCTGAAGCTAAAAATACTACAGGACCCTTAAGGTCATCTGGTGTTCCCCATCTTTTCTTGGGAATTCTAGCTGTTATTTCATCAGTTTTTTCTCTGTTTTGTCTTAGGTTAAAGGTGTTATCAGTTACCATGTATCCAGGAGCAATAGCATTCACATTGATTCCCCTATCAGCCCATTCATTAGCCAAGGCTTTAGTGATTCCAATAACTGCATGCTTGCTAGCAGTATAGCTTGCAACTTTATAGCCACCTCCTAATCCATGGATGGAAGAAATGTTAATTATCTTTCCATAGTCCTGCTCTAACATATGAGCACCAACCTCTCTGCATAGCTGAAAAACTGCCTTGGAATTTACTTGAATAATAAAATCCCAAGCCTCATCAGAATGGCTTTCAGTGTCAGAAAGGTGTAGCACACCAGCATTGTTAACTAATATATCAATCCTGCCATAAGCACTATAAGCTTCTTTGATGATATGAGATATAGATTCTGGCTTTGATAAATCAGCTTGGATTCCATAAAATTCTGAATCTACAGCCTCTACCCTTTTCTTGGTATTCTCTGTAGAAGATGTCCCCACTCCAATAATCTTTGCTCCTGCCTCTGCCAGCGCTACAGCCATACCTGCTCCTAGCCCTTTTGTAGCTCCAGTAACTAAAGCCACTTTTCCATCTAATCTAAATAGTTCCATACAATAGCCTCACTTTTTTACTGATATACGATTTATTCATAATACTTTATTTCTCGGGAAACAAAAATTCATCAACATGAAATCCTGGACTTACTACACATGACACTAAAACAAAATCTTCTCCAACGCAAGGAGTCGATGTTTGCCAGACATCAGCAGGCACTATTGCCTGGAACTGCTGGCCCTTATCTATTTTGTTCCCTAAAATTATTTCTTTTTCTTTATTTGGTAATTTGCCACTGCCTCCTAAAATCATCTTGAGAGATCCTCCTGCATGCCAAAACCAGATTTCAGCAGATCGAAGCTTATGCCAAGCAGAAGTCTCTCCTGCTTTTAATAAATAGAAAATAACAGTAGCACTGGGCCTATCTCCAGAATAGGCATTTCCTAAAATTGATTTAGGTATCTCTTTATCAGTTTTCCAAATGAATTTATACCATCCGCCTTCATAATGAGGCTGTAATCCTAGCTTTTCAATATAATAATCTGCATTATAATTAGTCATTTAAATTCTTCCTATTTATCAAATAATTCTTTTAAGCTAACATCATAAGGTGGTCTAGCAATGCCTTTTTCAGTGATAATTCCTGTAATCAATTCATTTGGAGTAACGTCAAATGCAGGGTTGAAAACTTTAACTCCTGTTGGGCCTGTTTGTTTGCCAAAGCCATTAATTATTTCACTAGCATCTCTTTCTTCTATAGGTATTTCTTTACCAGTAGGAGTATTCATATCAATAGTAGATAGTGGACCAGCAATATAAAATGGTATGTTGTGCGCTTTAGCTAATAATGCTACTCCATAAGTTCCTATTTTGTTAGCAGTATCTCCATTAGCGGCTACTCTATCACAGCCTACAATAACAGCATCTATCCAACCCTTGCTCATCACCATAGCTGCCATATTGTCTGTAATAAGTGTAACATCAGCTCCAGCCTCTTGCAGCTCAAAGGCTGTCAATCTAGCACCTTGTAATAAGGGTCTTGTCTCATCAGCAAATACCTTTATATTAATACCTTTTTCTTGAGCAACATATATTGGTGCTAAGGCTGTACCGTATTTAGCCGTTGCTAATCTTCCTGCATTACAGTGTGTAAGTACTGTCATGCCATCCTTTAAAACCTCTAGTCCGTTTTCCCCAATCTTCCTGCAGGTTTCTTCATCTTCTTTTTGAATCAATAAAGCTTCTTTTTCTAATATTTCTTTTATTTTCTTTACAGGCAGATGCTTGTTCTCTAATGCTACTCTATCCATTCTTTCTAATGCCCAAAAAAGATTAACAGCAGTAGGTCTGGAGCTTGCTAGATAGTCTGAAGTCTTTTTGAACTCTGCATAAAAGCTATCAAAGCTTGTTTCATCTACATCTCTAATTCCTAAGACAACACCATATGCAGCTGCAATTCCTATAGCTGGTGCTCCTCTAACCTTTAGTTGTTTAATAGCATCCCAGCAATCTTTGACATCGTCTATTTCCAGAACCTCAAGAATTGAAGGTAATTTAGTTTGATCTATAATGTGTATCTTTCCGTTTTCAAATTTTATCGTATCTATCATTTTGCGCCTCCTTAGAATTTAGTCATCAGCTTTTATCATCTCAATATTGTTAGCTTTAAAAAAATCCACCCATTGTTCATTTAAAAACTCTTCAGCTACAACTGCATCTGTTATACTAAAATCTCCAATTAAAGAAAAAGCAATTACATCAAATTTAGTCTTGTCAATAATGAGATATGTCTTTTGTCCTTTCTTAAACATAAGCCTTCTAATTATTGCTTGAAACTCATTTGAATCAGTTATCCCATTTTCCATAGAGATACCTCTACACGATACGAAAGCCTTGTCTACAAAGTATTTTTCCAGCATTTTCTCTGCATCATTCCCAACAAAAGACAAAGAGCTATGATCTAGTAATCCTCCTAGTAAGACCAGCTTAATATTAGAATAATTAGACAATTCATCTGCTACTTTAAGAGAATTAGTTAGAACAGTAACTTTACTTTTATTGATAATATTCTTTGCAATTTGTAGTGATGTAGTACTGGCATCTAGTATTACTGTATCTCCATCATTAATTAAATCGCTACATTTTTTGCCGATTTTTTCTTTAGCTTCTAGATATATAGTTTCTCTTATTCTTATGTCTAAATCGTTTTTTACTCCTTCTCTAGTAAAGGCCCCTCCATGGGTTTTTATTAGCTTACCTTCACCCTCTAAAATTGTAAGGTCCTTCCTTATAGTTTCCGGTGTAACATTAAGTTTTTGGCTTAGTTCTCTCACTAAAACGCTTTTGTCTTCAGCCAGCTGTTTTAAAATAGCTTCTCTTCTATCATGTGCTAAAATAAGCTCACCCCCTGGCACTCATAGTTTCATATAAAATATTAAATTCTACTTAACTAGCTAATAATCCTTTTTCTTATATAATATCCACTATATTCTCAATTAATCTCCTAAATTTGGCTCCAACTTTGTTTGCTGTTTCAAAAACCTCTTCAGCACTTAAGGGTTGCTCTAATATACCAGTACCTAAATTTGTTATGCAAGAAATAGCTAATACCTTCATGCCACCGTGATTAGCTACTATTACTTCTGGAACTGTAGACATACCAACTACACTTCCTCCAAAAGAGTGAAACAACTTAATTTCAGCAGCAGTTTCAAAGCTTGGTCCAGAATAGCTCACATATACTCCTTGCTTAAGTGAGATATCAGTTTTCTTAGCGGCCTCATGAGCAAGCCGAATCAGTTCTGGAGCATATGGCTTACTCATATCTACAAATCTAGGCCCAAACTCCTCTAGATTTGGCCCTATTAGAGGATTATCACCCATGAAATTTATATGATTGTCAATAACCAATAAATCCCCGGGAGTCAAGTTAGGGTCAAGGCCTCCACAGGCATTTGTAATTATGATTTTTTCAATCCCCAATTTTTGCATGACACGAATAGGATAAGTTACATCCTGCATAGAATATCCCTCATAATAGTGAAATCTGCCTTGCATACAGAAAACTGCTTTTCCTTTACATTCACCTATAACTAATCTGCCTTTATGACCTGGAGCTGTAGATACCGGAAAATTAGGTATATCCTCATATGGTATAATAATTTGATTTTCAATCTTGTCTACAAACTCTCCTAATCCTGTACCCAATATAATACCTATCTTAGGCTCTAAATTAGTCTTACTCTCAATATACTCTACAGATTCTATTACCTTTTCTAACAACATGTATGACCCTCCTCAATAATTATTCTTCAATATTTTTTCCCATAGCTGCAGGTGCCTTTACATATTTAACAGCAAACACTATTACAAATAAAGTTACTATATATGGAATAGTCTGCACTATTTGCCCTGGTATTTTGTCATTTTGAAGTATCATCTGTAATGCATCAGTAAATCCAAATAGTATGCTTCCAAAAAATACTCCTATGGGATTGTATCTACCTAATATATCAATGGCTAATGCTATAAATCCTCTACCAGCAGTCATATTCCTAACAAACATGTTAAGATGGTCTATAGATAAATAGGCTCCTCCTAATCCTCCAAGAAATCCAGTTACAAGCATAGCAATATATTTCACCCTTCCTACCTTTATACCAACTGACAATGCTGCTTCTGGATGTTCACCTACCATTCTTAGATGGAGGCCATATTTAGTGTTGTATATTACAACCCAGCTTAAAATAACAAAGACTATTGTAATTATAAATAGTGGAGAAATGTCGCCAAAAATAGGTAACGCTATAGATTTTATTCTAGGTAACATAACAGATTTACCCCTATTGCCCCAAATGATTTGCAGTAAAAGTGTAGTAAGCCCTTGTGATAAAAGATTAAGCCCTATACTGCTTATTACCTGATCTATCTTGTATTTAATACACAACACTCCATGTATCATAGCGAAAAATATACCTACTAATATACCTGATAAAAGCCCTAAATATGGATTACTCGTCAAATAAGTTCCATATGCTGCACCAAAGGCTCCTCCTAACATTATTCCTTCTAATCCTAACGCTACAATTCCAGCTCTAGCAGAAAAAATACCTCCCAGTGCCACTAAAGTTAATGGAATACTCATTCTAAAGGTAGCTAGCAGCAGCATTTCTAATACACTTATGAAGCTTCCCATGTCTTTTTCCTCCTGGTACTATTTTTTCTAAATCTAGACATTACATTTTCTGTAATCTTAGGTGCTGCAATAAATATAATAACTAATGCTTGTATCACAATAACAAAATCAAAAGGTATTTTTGCAACTCTGTTGACAGTCATAGCACCAGCCTTCAATGCACCAAAAAAGAAACCAGATATCAATAAGCTTAAAATATTTCCTCCTGCTAATGCAGCTACTGCAATACCGTCAAACCCATACCCTGATGAAAATCCATCTATAAATCTATGGCTAACTCCTAAAACAACACTTGCACCAGCCAAACCTGCTATTGCTCCACTTAAAAACATTGATATAATGCTTATTTTTCCTGTATTTATACCAGCTGTTTTAGCACTTCTAGATTTTTTCCCCACTGCCTCCATCTCATATCCAAGGACAGTTTGTTTGAATACATAGTGCATAATGACAGTTGCTATTACAGCAAGAAATATTGCTATTGTTAATTGATGCTTAGAGCTCAAAACGGGAAGGATGGAAGTCTGTTGAATTCGAATAGTCTGTCCTATGGAACCCTCATCTTTAAGGGGAAAGTTGGCTAAATAGCTAGTGAAATTAATCATTATGGAATTCATCATTATAGACGTAATAACTTCTTGAGAACCAAAGCGAACCTTTAATATTCCTATTATTGCTCCCCATACTCCCCCTGCTATTATGGCAGCCAAAAGTGAAATAACAAGGTGAATCCACAGGGGTAATCCCTTAATATAAGCTCCAGCTATTGCCGCCGCCATAGCACCTGCATAAAGCTGTCCTTCAGCTCCTATGTTTAGAACTCCAGATTTATGTGCCACCATGAAAGCAAGTCCAGTAAATATTATGGGAGTTGCCTGACTTAATGCAGTCATTACAGCTCCAGGGCTTCCAATGGCACCTTTAAATATAGCTGCATATGCACTTAATGGAGAATATCCAGCTATTAGAAATAATAATCCTCCTATTACTAAAGCTAAAAAAAGTGAAAATACAAGCCGAAAAGCCGCATTAAATCTTTCACTTGCTGTATTCAAAATTTTCACCTGCCTTTTTATTTAATTCTCCACCAGTCATTAAAATACCAAGGTCTGTATCAGAAAATGCTTCTGTTTTTCCTTCTGCTACAACTTTTCCCTTGTACATTATTATAATCCTATCACTTAAGGTCTTAACTTCTTGCAAATCTGCAGATATTAATAGTACCGCGTTGCCTTCATCGCGAAACTCTATCATTTTCTCATGTATATATTCCATGGCTCCTACGTCAACCCCTCTAGTAGGCTGAGCAGAAATAACTACCTTTGGCTCTTGCTTGAATACCCTAGACACAACTACTTTTTGCTGGTTTCCACCTGAAAGTGCTTTTATATAGGTTTCTTCATTAGGAGCTTTAATATTAAAGCTCCTAATGGCATCATTTCCATATTTTTTAATCTGGCTACGGTTTAGTATTCCTTTTTTGCTAAAGGGTAGTTGTCGATGATAACCTAATATACAATTTTCTGCTATTGTCATATCCATGATAACAGCACTTTCCAAACGGTCTTCGGGAATATGACCAATTCCACTGGCGATAAAATCAGAAACACTTCCTTCAACCTTTTTATTATCCACTTTCAAATTCATAGAATTAGGATTTCTTATTCCAGTTATTGCCTCAATAAGCTCTGTTTGACCATTTCCTTCAACGCCAGCAACTCCTAATATTTCTCCTCTGTGTATTTTAAAGCAGATGTTATCTAATATGGTACTGTCCTTATCCTTAATAGTTAAGTCAGATACTTCAAATAGCACATCACCAATATTCTTAGCTGGTCTTCTCTTGCCAATCTGAACATCTCTTCCCACCATCATATTAGCTAGTTGAAAAGAGTCTACCTCTTTCGGAGAAGTATGGCCAACTACTTTTCCATCTCTCATTACAGTTATCTTGTCAGAAATTTCTAAAACCTCATGAAGCTTATGAGTAATTATTATAATGCTTTTTCCTTGTGCTTTAAGGTTTCTCAACACAACAAACAATTCATTTACTTCAATTGGAGTCAAAACAGCAGTTGGTTCATCTAATATGAGAATTTCTGCCCCTCTATACAGTACTTTTAAAATTTCTACCCTTTGCTTTTCACCAACAGATAATTCTTCAACACGTTTATTTACATCAACATTAAAGCCAAATTTTTGTGCCATTTCCTCTATGTCTTTTTTAGCCTTAACATAATCTATTAATGAGCCTTTTTTAGGCTCTGCTCCAGCTATGATATTTTCAAGTACTGTTAAAACAGGTGCAAGCATAAAATGCTGATGAACCATTCCTATGCCAAGCTCAATAGCCTTTAAAGGGCTAGGAATGTCCACTTTTTCACCTTTAATGGTTATGGTGCCTTCATTAGGCTTTACCATTCCGTAAAGAACCTTCATTAGGGTAGATTTACCTGCTCCATTTTCTCCTAATAAAGCATGTATCTCTCCATTCTCAATAATTAAATCTGCTTTATCTAAAGCTTTTACTAGTGGATACTCTTTTGTTATATTACTCATCTCTACAACCTTCATGTAGCCACTCCTCACTAAATGAATTAATAACTATGAAAGTGATTATTTTACTTCTTTTAACCAATTATCTATTTCTTCAACTGACTTTGGAAGCTCTAGCTCTCCATCTATAACTAGTTGACGAATTTTTTCTACTTCATCCTTAATGCTTTGAGGTACCTCCACTTCACTTCCCTCATACTCTAGATCTACTGCACCTTCTTTTAAGCCACCAACTTCTGGGCCTGGATTCCAATTATTTTCTACGATTAGCTTAACTTCAGTATACATACGGTTTGCAAGATTTTCTGTAGAAGAAGCAGGCACATTTTTAGGAGCTATAGCATTTTGATTTGAAGCTCCTCCAAAGGCATATAAATCTACTTCTTCTGCTTCATTTATTACTCCTAGTCCAGAACCACCTGCAAATTGAAGTATCATATCTGCTTTTCTGCCATACATGGATTTTGCCAATTCTTTACCTCTTGCAGGATCTCCAAAAGAGCCTACTGTTCCAGTTAAAACTTCTACTTCTGGATTAGCATATTTAGCACCAGCAGTAAATCCAGTTATAGCAGCACGCATATTTGGAATATCTGTTCCTGTTATAATTCCTACAACCTTCTCTTCATTTATTTTCTCTATACTTGTATCAGTTGTCATCAGTCCAGCAAGAACACCATTTAAAAATGTCATTTGTGTAAAGTCTTTTAATATTGATTTTACGTTAGGTGCATCTACTTGAGCATCTACTATTGAAAACTTTTGTTCTGGGAATTGTACAGCAACCTTTTCTAAAGCAGTACTTGCTTGATTAGTTACTATAGTTATTAAGTCATAGCTTCCATCTTCAGCAAATTGAGTAATTAATGTTTCAAAATCTGAGATTGATTGTGGTTCAACATAATCAAGTGTTATTCCAAACTCTGCTTCTGCTTTCTTAAGTCCAGAATATGCAATATCATTAAAGTTTTGATCTCCTAATCCACCTGTCCCAACAACAAGACCTATTTTAACCTTTTTATCATTTTCTCCAGCTACATTATTTGATTCATTATTTTCTTCAAACTCAACAGGCTTTGTATTACATCCTACAAGCAAAGAGAGCATTAACAGCCCTATTAATACAAGCGAAATTACTTTTTTAGACATTTAAAATTCCTCCTATTTTCAGTTTCACGTTTTTAGAATAGTTTATTAGTTTGATAGCTTAGTTTTTAGTCCAAGTATCAGCCCCCTATATGACTTGCATTTTATTAAATAACTTTAAGAAAACAAAAAGCGTTTTCTTAAAATAAAAAACCAAAGAAAAACAAAATAAAAGCAAAATTAAGTAAACAAAACAATATAATTTGTTTAGGCTACTAAGATGTTGATAATTAGCTAATTATATATGTATTCTCATATACACATTATATTGATTATAGCACTTACAAAAATAAAATCAATAATTAAAAATTGGTTTTATTTACTTTTTGCTTGCTTTGTTTGGCTTATTGATTATTAAAGCTTATTTTTTTAATATCGGCAAAAAAACAAGGCATAGTTTCGCTTTAAGGATAATCTTTAATTACATAAAATGATTATCACAAAAACGAAACTATACCTATTGTCAATTAAGTATATGTTAAGATTAACATCCTTACAATTTAATTCGATATGCTAGATGATATAGAATTGCATTTGGTCGAGGCTTAAAGAGTTTATTAGAAAAGCACCTAAAGCAGGCTCACAGGCTCTAAGCATCGTAGCATAGTAATTGCTATTATTAGAGTAACAGATTAATTTATTTTATCTAGATTACAGATAGTGCATCGTTCAGATCTTCTATTATATCTTTAACATTTTCTAGTCCTACTGATATTCTTATCATACTTTCTGTTAATTCAAATTTAGCTAATTCCTCTTTTGGGTATCCTCTATGTGTCATTGCTGCCGGAAGCTCTATTAGGGTTTCACAATCTCCAAGGCTTACAGCAAGCTGTGCTAGTTTTACTGAGTTTACAACCTTCTTAGCATCTTCTAAATCACCATCTATTTCAAAGCTTATCATAGCCCCAAAACCACTCATCTGTTCCTTGGCTATTTCGTAGCCCTTGAAGTCTTCAAGTCCAGGGTACATGACTTCTTTCACTTTTGGGTGGTTTTTCAGAAACCTTGCTACCTCTAATGCATTTTTCTCATGCTCCCTCATTCTTACACTAAGAGTTTTAAGACCTCTAAGCAAAAGCCAAGCATTAAATGGACTCATTACTCCACCAAATTCGCACATATAGTCAAATTTTAAATACTGTATATAATCCTTATCCTTAGCTACTGCGACACCTCCTACAACATCTCCATGTCCGCAGATATATTTAGTAGCACTATGCACTACTACATCTGCTCCTAAGGTTAATGGCCTTTGGAAGTATGGTGTGGCAAAAGTATTATCTACTATTACCTTTATATTTTTCTTTTTCGCTATGTTAGAAACCTTCTTGATATCTATTATGGTTAAATTTGGATTTGAAGGTGTTTCAAAGTAAATAACCTTAGTGTTCTCATCAATTAACTCTGACAGTTCATCTATATCGCTTAAATCAATTATTCTATAGTTAACATTATATTGGGGAAGGACATGAGTAACTACATTGTAGCTAGAACCGTATAAGGTTTTATTTACTATTATATTGTCACCTGGCTTAAGGAATGAAAATAGAACTGAGCTTATGGCGGCCATACCAGAAGCAAAGGCAACTGCACCACTTCCTTCTTCTAAAGCAGCCATCCTATTTTCAAAAAGTCTTAGTGTAGGGTTATTTCCCCTAGTGTATACATAGTCATCGCTTTCAAAGGACATAACCTTTTCAACATGATCAATATTATCAAATACAAAGGTAGATGTTTGATAAATAGGAGGATTCAATGCGTTATTTGCATTTTTCCCTTCACTGCCAGAATGTATTGACATTGTTTCAAAGCTGTATTTTTTATTCTTATTCATAGGGCTTCCTCTTTTCTATAAGTTTGTTGGATAAAAATCTATATTTCTATCCATTAAAGTGTGATAATAGCATTCTTACAATTACAATGTTCCTGATTAAGCTTTCCATTAAACACTCTTAAAAATGTCCTGCTGATCTTCTCTTTGTTCACAGACAATGTACCTTGAATGTCATGTAAAGTAATCTCTCCCTTTACACCTGTACACCAGTTAGTAATTATTCCGACAGTTGCATAGCACATGCCTAATTCCTTTGCCAGTACTACCTCTGGGACATTGGTCATACCTACCACATCTCCGCCTAGGCTTTTATACATTTTTATCTCATATGCAGTTTCAAATCTGGGGCCCTCTGTACATACATATACCGCATCCCCTTTTATATCAATTGCTTCAAGCTTTGCTGATTCATAAAATTTAGTCCTTAGATTTTTACAATAGGGATCTCCCATGTCCGTATGTTTAACAGGCTCATCTCCACCTTCAAAGAAAGTAACAGGTCTTTGCTTAGTAAAATCAATAAAATTGTTTATTACTACAACATCACCAGGAGTATAGTTCTCATTGCACGAACCAACAGCAGCAGTTGAAAAAATATATTTAACTCCTAACTGCTCTAAGGCTTTTATATTTGCCCTATAGTTTATTAAATGAGGTGGTGTTGAATGTCCTTTTCCATGTCTTGCTAAAAAAACTATTTTTTCACCCTTAATATTGACTATATCGACTTCTACTTTTCCGTACTTAGTTTCAACAACCTTGGAATAGCTTCCCTCTCCAATATCATATACACCTGTACCGCCAATAATAGCTTTCTTCACAGTACCGCTCCTTCTCGAATTTTATTGTCTTTTTACTGCTAAATAAATTATTTAATTAGGCTCTTTGCACATCTTTCCACATTAAACATGACCTTTTCTATATCTATCGTCTTAAGCTCGTAATTTTCCATTAGCACTTTGCCATCAACTAATACTGTTTCCACATCTGAAGCCTGAGCAGAGTAAGCCAATGATGCGACTAAATTATATCTTGGATAAAAATGTGGCTTGTTTAAATCTATCATTATAATATCTGCTTTCTTTCCAGCCTCTAATGTACCTACCTCTTTATCTATGCCTAATGCCTTTGCACCATTTAATGTAGCCATCCTTACAGCAGTAGCAGCAGGGATTGAAGTAGTATCTCCTTTTAATGCCTTATTAACAAGAGCAGCTAGATTAATTTCTTCAAACATATTTAAGTTATTATTGCTTGCAGAACCATCCGTTCCAAGTGCTACATTTACTCCTTTTTTAAGCATATCTTCTACCCTTGCAAATCCATTTCCTAGTTTAAGATTGCTGCCTGGATTATTTGCTACGTTTACTTTCTTTTCTGCTAATATATCTATATCCTCATCTGACAAATGTACACAATGGGCAGCTAATGTATGTAATTCAAAAAGGCCCAAATCCTTTACATGCTTTATTGGAGACTTTCCACGTAGATTATAGCTATCTTCGATTTCTCTTTTACTTTCTGATAGATGGATATGTATTCCCATACCTTTTTCTGTTGCCATATCTATTACTTTGCTTAAAAATGAAGGTCCACAGGAATAAGGCGCATGAGGTCCTGCCATTACTGTTATTCTTCCATCAGCTTTACCATGCCAGTTATCAAAGTATTCCTTAGCATTTCTTATCTTGGCCTCCTGATCTCCACTTTCAGACATACCTATTGACAAGCTTGCCCTTATGCCAGCCTCTTCTACTGCCTTAGCTACATCATCCATAAAAAAGTACATGTCTGCAAAGGATGTCACACCTGATTTAATCATCTCCACTATGCTCAGCATAGAGCCCCAGTAAACATGCTCAGGTATTAATTTTTCTTCTAGAGGCATTATTCTTTCAGTTAGCCAAGGCCAGAATGGCAAGTCATCAGCATAGTTTCTAAAAAGTGACATTGCTATATGAGTATGTGAATTTACTAATCCGGGCATTGCTAATTTATTTGTTCCATCAATAATCTTGTCTGCTTTAAATTCCTCAGGGACTTGCCCTATGCTTTTGATTCTTCCGTTTTCTATGGCAATATTAGTATTATCCATAAGTTCAGCTTCACTGCTCATGGTTAGAACCGAAGCATTCTTAATTAAAATGTTCATAAAATATCCTCCTTTTTTCTTACAAAATATTTTGTTATCATTATCTTAATTTGAAATTCTAATATGTTCTATAATGATTATATCTAAAAACAAATAAAAATATAAGATAGTAAAAAGCAGTCCATTAAGAAATAATGAACTGCTTAAATTTATAATTTATATTAATGGAGATTTGAACTTACTGTATCTTTAAGTAAATCCCTAAGGCTATTTGCAGTATAATCCTTTACATCCACCCAGCCATCAGTTGAATTATGCTGGTTGCTTATACTTGTATTATATATATATCCTTCTCCACCTTCATTGAAGCCTTTTGCTATAAGCTTATGGGTATTTTCTCCGGATAAATAATAGGAGAATTCGTCATTATCGTCTTTTACCTCGACAATATTATTAAAGGAATTTAGTATTGCCCTTTTTTCCTTTAATGTCACGAAAAACATTCTCATGATACAGCCTCCTTAGTAGAAATCACCTCTACACAATATTCTACCTAAAGTAAAGCTATTTTATCCTTCCTTCTATCCCTTTAATATTTTAGCATTCTGCTCTTCTATAAACTGATTTGTATACAATCTATAGTAGTATCCTTTTTTCTGTAATAGCTTATGGTGATTTCCTTCCTCTATTATCTTTCCATCCTTTATTACAAGGATTCTATCTGCTGTACGTATTGTAGAAAGCCTGTGCGCTATGATAAAGCTAGTTCTGCCCTTTAATACCTTGTGAATAGCATCTTGTATTTTTTGTTCAGCTTCTGTATCAATTGATGAAGTTGCCTCATCCAATACAAATATTCTCGGATTAGCAAGTACTGCTCTTGCAAATGATATAAGCTGCTTTTCTCCTGTAGACAGCTTACCGCCACCTTCTCCTACTTCTGTATCATAGCCTTTCTCCAGCTTTTTAATGAATTCATGAGCATTTACAAGCTTTGCAGCTCTTATTATATCTAGCTCACTGGCATCCAGATTTCCATATCTTATGTTATCCTTTATAGTACCACTAAACAAGTGAGGTCCTTGTAAAACATAGCCTAAGCTAGAGTGTAGCCAAAGTAGTGGCATCTTTTTATAATCAATGCCATCTATTAATATTTGGCCACTTGTAGGCTCATAGAATCTACAAGCCAAGTTTACTATGGTACTTTTTCCTGAGCCTGTTTCTCCAACTAATGCTACGGTTTCTCCCGCTTTAATATGGAGGTTGAAGTTCTCTAGAACCTTTTCACCAGTATTATAGGCAAAGGTAACA
This sequence comes from Proteiniborus sp. MB09-C3, assembly GCF_030263895.1. Lineage (NCBI taxonomy): Bacteria > Bacillati > Bacillota > Clostridia > Eubacteriales > Proteiniborus > Proteiniborus sp. MB09-C3. The sequence continues at coordinate 1,430,993 of NZ_CP127161.1, read as the reverse complement.
TCCTGATAGGTTATATTTCCTTTTATTTCTGGCCAAGCATCCTTTTTGGGATTTAATGGGTCTCCATATTCTTTTATTACATCTTCATCATCTTTTATCTCAAGCTTAGTATCTATCATAGATAATACCCTTTCAGCAGAAGCCTGCGCTGATTGCAGCTCTGCAAATACACGTGCTACCTCTCTAACAGGTTCAAAAAACTGAACTGTATATGATATAAAAGCCACTAATGTACCATAGCTTATAGTTTGTAAAAATACACTTTCTCCACCATACCAAATAGCCATACCAGTTCCTATAGAAGATAAAATCAAGACTACAGGCTGGAACAAAGAAGAAAATACTGCCGCCTTTATAGAATTGGACTTCATGCTTCTTGTCAACTCTACAAACTCGTTAAGATTACCTTCTTCTCTAACTAAGGTTTTTGTAGTCCTTGCTCCCATTATTCCTTCATTAAAAGCGCCAGTAATACGAGAATTTATCTTTCTAGTCTGTCTATGGGCCTTTAAAATTTTCTTTTGGAAATACATGCTTACAACTGCTAGTATTGGCATTACCAAAAGCACAACTAAAGCAAGCTTCCAATTAAGGAAAAGCATTACAAATGTCATTACTATCATTAGAGTAAAGCCCCAAACCATGTCTACTATACCCCAGGCAATGGTATCTCCTAGCCTTTGAATATCTGATGTCATACGTGCCATTATCCATCCTACAGGAGTAGTATCATAATATGAAAAGGATAGCTCCTGTAAGTGCTTAAAGCCCTCTTGTCGAATATAGTATACAACTCCAGTCTCTACTTTACCAGCTATGGCTATGAAAAAGCCTATGGTTATTACTTGTATTATAGTTATCAATGCATAAACTATTCCGAAAGCTACAATCCCGCTAATACGGAAGCCATTAAAAAGTACTACATCTTTTAAATTGCCTTTTACCACATAATTATCTATTATGAATTTTGTCATCAATGGAAATATTGAATCTATCACTGCAAGATTGACCATAAAAAAACATAATATTATTAATTGCTTTTTTAAAGGCTTTGCATAATAAAAAATCTTTTTCCATAATTTTAAATCAAATTTACTATTATAATCTTGTTCTTGAAAAGAACTCATTTTTAACACCACCTTTTTTGTCGAAAGCCAAAATGTCTACACTGTTTTACTGCCTATGAGCAGCTCCTCCTCTAAGGAATTTTGAATATCCCAAATTCGTCTATATAATCCTTGCTGAGATATTAGTTCTTCATGAGTACCTGATTGTGCTAGTTCTCCGCCATCCAACACAAGTATAATATCTGCCTCTGACAATGTGGATATTCTATGAGATATTATGAATGTTGTTGTTTTTTCTTTTCTCATTTTTAAAGCCTTTCTTATATTTGCATCAGTTTCAGTGTCTACTGCACTAAGAGAATCATCAAATACAAGAACTGGATAATCATTTATTATAGTTCTAGCTATGGCCACTCTTTGTTTTTGTCCTCCAGAAAGTGTAACCCCTCGTTCTCCCACTAATGTTTCATAGCCTTTTTCAAAGTCTAATATTACATCATGAATAGAAGCAATTTGCGCTGCTTCATAAACTTGTGAATCAGGCGCATCCTTCCATGCAATTCTGATATTTTCTTTAATATTCTTAGAATATAGAAAAGGTTCTTGTAGTATTATACCTACATTTTTTCTAATCCATTTTTTATCTATTTCTCTTAGCTCTATTCCATCAATTTTAATTGAACCTTTTTGATAATCATAAAGTCTCCCTAGGAGATGAACTAAAGTAGATTTACCTGAGCCAGTAGGCCCCAGTATAGCTACTGTTTGCCCTTGCTTTATATTAAAAGATACATCCTTTAAGATAGGTCTATCTTTCTCATATTCAAAATAAACATCTTTAAACTCTATATCTCCCTTTATCTCAGGCTTCAATAGATTTTCGTCAGTTATTTCTAAAGGTTCATTAACTATTTCCGTTACCCTTTTTAAAGAAACTACCATTTTACCAAAGTCTGCTAAAACTCTTCCCATTTGCCTTATAGGCCATAGCAGCATTCCCTCATAGGTAGTAAATACTACTAATATACCTAGAGATATTTCTCCCTTGGCAGCCCAATAAGCACCAAATACCAGCACTGCTCCAATCTGTAGCAGGCAAGCTAAGTCTGATAATGCCCAATACCAAGCTAGTAGTTTAATTAATCTATAAGTTAGATCTCTAAACTCTACATTCTTCTCATCAAATTTATCTATTTCATACTGCTGACGAGCAAAGGCTCTAACTACTCTTATTCCAGTAAGATTTTCCTGAAGCACATTAGAAAGTCTACCCTCTGCTTCATCTGATTTTTGAAATGCATTTCTCATTTTTATAAAAAAAACTATTGCTGCTACGAAAATAATTGGAACTACTGCCATTGCAATCAATGTAAGCTTTACATTAAGAGAAAGCAATATACTTAGTACCAATGTAACCATAAATATGGCATTACCTATCTCAACAAATTGAACTGCAAAAAATCTTCTTATTGTTTCAATATCTGATGTACATCTTTGTATCAAATCCCCTGTTTCAGCCTTTACATGATACTCATAAGATAAATGCTGCAGGTGATCATATACTTCTTCTCTAATATTTTTAGCTATGGATTCAGAAGCTATTGCAGACCATTTACCTCTTAAATATATGAATAATCCTCTTCCCATTGTCAAAACTATAAGAGCTATACTACATATCCAAAGATTTTGAACTAATGTGTCTCTGCCACCTATTGAATTAACTGCTTTTTCTATCCAAATAGGCAATTCCATTGGATTATCCCCTATTACTGAGTCAATAGAAAAACTAATAACTAAGGGCCCTGCCAATGTAAATGCCGTAGCCAATGCTACACTCAATATTGCACCAACATATAATAATTTATTGCCCTTCATTGATTTCATTAATAATCTAAAACTGTCCATAATTATTCACCGTCCTTTTATTTTTTTGTAATTTGATCTGTCAACCTGATTCTAAGATAAAATTTTGTTCCATTTTTCTTTTTAATAACTTTGCCATAATACTCCTCCTCAAATTAATAATACACAGTCTCGCAACACAAATTTACTTGCTCGCTACCCTTCATAAATTTGGTCCTAACGGACACTCCTATCATAAACCTACAATAGGGTTGGTGCTCGTTGCGTTTGAGCTACCATCGATTTATGATAAAAGCTTTCATAAATCGGGTTAGGTCATAAAAAAGGCCATAGGATTATTATTTCCTATGGCTCATATAGAATACGAAGGTAGCTACACTGAAAAAGACAGTATAAGACCTTATAAATACAAAAAGCCATAGGATGGTATACACAACCCTATGGCTATTTTCACCTAGTTTAAGTGTTAAAAAATACTAAATCAGTACTTAAAAAACACTGGTCGTGCATATAAATTATTTAATTCTATTTTATTTTTATTAATTAAGATGTTCATTCTGATGTTCATGACACGACCTCCTTTTTTTGAAATATTTTCTAACATAAATTAGTATATTAAACTTTTCTGAAAAATACAACTACTTTTTCACTTTGTAATACAAATGTAATATTTACCTAAGCATTAATGAGTTTAAACTATGTAGTAATAGTAACTACATAATGAATGATAAATATTTTTTATATGTTAATAAAAACTATTTGACATAATATCTATATAATAATATTATTATTATATAGATATTATAAAGCTGTATAAAGCTCTTGTGGAGGGGATAAAGTGAAAAAAATTTTAAGTTTTATTATGATATTTACTCTTGTTTTTTCCATAGGTTGTTCTAATCCCACTATTAATAGTTCCTTTGAGGAAAATACTCGTCCCGTAATTGTTGAAACCTTAGAAGCAAAGACTTTTCCAATCCTATTAAGCTACATAGGAACTCTACAATCTAAAGACTTAAAAAAGTATAGCTTTAAGAGTACTGCAAAAATAAAAACTATACATGTTGAAACAGGCCAATATGTAAAAAAAGGTGACTTACTTATTGAGTTGGATGCTTCTGACATTAATAAGGCTGTAGATGCTGCCAAATATCAAATGGAGGCTGCCAAAGCAGTATATGATAAGTCCCTGAAAGGTGCCACTCAAGAACAAAAAAAGCAAGCAGAGCTTACAGTTAAGCAGGCTCAGGATGGCTACAACTTTGCCCTAGACTCCTATAACAAAATACTAGAGCTATATGAAGCAGGTAGTATTTCTAAGCAAAAGCTTGATGAAGTAAAACTACAACTGGACAATGCAGAGAGTTCCTTAAAGCTTGCAAATGAGAGCCTAAGCCAAGTTAAAAGCGGAGCATCTGAGGAAGATAAAAAAGCAGCTTATTCTCAATATGAACAAGCAAAAACAGCATATGAAGCACAGCTTAGTCTCTTAGAAGATGCCTCATTAAAATCTGATACTGATGGATATATTGTAGATATATTATATAAGGAGGGAGAACTCGTTCCTCAAGGCTATCCCGTGATAATACTCCGCACAGACCAGCAAATAATTACTGTTGGCTTATCTCAGCAGGATGTAAAAAAAATTGATATAGGAACTAAAGCAAATATCACAATAGATAATATAAATGTGCAAGCTTATGTTTCTAATGTAAATAGAACTGTAGATATGGAAACATTAACTTACAAAACTGAGCTAACAATAGATGACAATATATCTGATAAAGACTTTTTGTTAGGTGCTATTACAAAGGTAGATTTTAAAATAGGCGAAGAGAAAGGTATCTGGATTCCAATAGCTAACGTAATGAGTGACTCTAATGATTATGTTTATATAGTTGAAGATGAGCATGTAGTTAGAAAGGATATAAAAATAAAGAGTATCTATGAGGACAAAATTCTTACAGATGAATTGATACTAGGAGAAAAACTCATAATTAAAGGAATGAAAAATGTAAAGGAAGGCTATAAGGTCATTATAGAAAATTAGGTGGGGGTGAGATTATGACTCATTTTGCTGTAAATAATAGAAGGATTACATTATTCTTAGCCCTGATCCTTACTATAGCTGGATTATATAGCTACTATGTAGTCCCAAAGCAAGATAACCCAGATGTAGCCCCTTCTATTGCATTGGTAACAGCAGTTTATCCTGGTGCAGCACCAGAAGATGTTCACAAGCTGGTTACAAAAAAACTAGAGGATAGTGTAGAGCAAATTGAAGGCTTTGACAAGGTAGTTTCCTATTCTAAAAATAGCCTATCCATTTTAGTAGTCTATTTAATTAATGATGCTGATGTAAATAAATCGTGGGCAGAATTAATAAATAAGATGACTGAGGTTAAACCTGAGCTTCCTGAAGAAGTTACAGATATTAAGGTAAACACTCAGCTAGCAGATACATCAGGAATAATTATCAGCTTTTCCGGCGATAAATACAGCTATGAACAGCTTGCAGCTTATGCAGAAAATATTAAAAATGAATTAACTAAAATAAATGGTATCTCTCGCTTTGAAGTTGATGGAAAACTTGAAAAAGAAATTGTAATTACAATTGATGTTGCTAAAATAAATCAGCTTGACATTTCCCTAGATGAAGTAGTACAACTATTAAAAATACAGAACATGGAAATACCATCTGGCAGTATTAAAACTGAAAGCTCAAAAATAAATGTTAAAATTCCAGTTTCTTTTAATTCGATTGAGGATATAAAAAACACTATAGTAGGCATTTCTAAAGATACTGGTGCAGAGGTTCGGATAAAAGATATTGGACAGGTTTCCTTGAAACAAGAGGAAGGTACTCTTAAATATAAGAAGAATGGTAAAAATGCGGTTTTATTAACAGGTTACTTTAATGAAGACAAGAATATAGTTCTAGTAGGCAAAGAAGTTAGGAATACCTTAAACAAATTAAAGGAAAGCCTCCCAGAAGGCGTTATTTTTGATGAGGTATTATTTCAACCTGAAGATGTAAGCAATGCAGTTTCAAGCTTTATGAGCAATTTGATTCAAGGAATAGTATTTGTACTAATTGTAGTACTTATAGGAATGGGGCTTAGAAACGCTTTAGTTGTATCAACTGCAATACCATTTTCAATTGTACTTACCCTTGTTGCAATGTATCTATTAAAAATCAAAGTACATCAAATTTCCACTGCTGCACTAATAATTGCCCTTGGCATGTTAGTAGATAATGCAATAGTAGTAAGCGATGCTATTCAGTACCTGATAGATGAAGGGTATGATAAGTTATATGCTGTTGTAGAAGGTGCAAGGAAATCCATGATACCCATATTCACCTCCACATTAACTACAGTAGCTGCGTTTGTTCCACTTCTTTTACTCCCAGGAATGGTAGGAGAATTTGTATATAGTCTTCCAATGGTTGTAATCATAGCACTAAGTGCTTCATTTTTAGTAGCTATGATAATAACTCCAACACTTGCATATATTTTCTTTAAGCCTTCTAAGAAAAAAGCATTTTTTCTTGAAAGACTATATCCTATATTTAATAAAATGCTATTGTGGGGATTAAAAAGAAGGAAAACAATCATTGCTATATCTTTTGTTGCTTTGCTCTTAACTATATTTTTAACTTATCAGATAGGGCTTCAATTTTTCCCTTATATTGATAAGAATGTTATATATATTGATATTCAATCTGAAATTGTAGGCAATATTGAAGAAACAGAAAAACTGACTGAGGATATAGAAAAGATATTAGTTCAACATGAAGAGATAATAGATTATACTACTTCTATTGGCGGAGGACTGCCTAAATTTTATCTGACTGTAACACCTACTATCCCTTCTACAGATCATGGTCAAATATTGTTAAAGCTAGATCTAAAAAAAGGCGGTCGTTTAAAATCTAATGAGAAATTTGCAAACTATCTTCAAGAAACCTTGGAAAAAAGTATAGTAGGAGGCACTGCTGCTGTAAAGCTTCTAGAATATGCTGAGCCCATAGGTGCCCCAGTAAGAATAAGAGTATCTGGTGAAAGTCTTGATAGAGTTATGGAAGTGGCAGAGGAGCTTCAAAGCGAAATTAGAGACATATCAGGCACTATAAATATAAGGGACGATGCTCCTAAAAAAAGCTATGAATACATAGTAGATATAGATCCTGACATTGCAATGCATCATGGAATAACAAAGGTAGATGTTCAAAGACAGGTAAATATTGCTTTAATGGGAGCTAAGGCAACTACATTTAGGAAGGCTGGTAATGAATATTCAGTCGTAGTTAAAAGCGATATTGATGCTAAAAGTCAGCTAGAAAACTTAGCTATTAAATCATCTATAACAGGAAGCAAGATTCTGCTAAAGCAAATTGCAGAAATAAAATTAGGTGCACAGACAGATACTATAACCTCATATAATAAGGATGTGGCTGTTACTGTATATAGCGATGTAAAAGACGGCTATAGCCCAGTTGATATACAAAACACCATTGAGAAAAGTAAACTTGAGAATATCAATACTCAAGATGTTACTATTACATTTGATGGTGAAAGAGAGCAAATAATTGATAAATTCAGTAACGTAGGATTTTCAGCTATATTCGCAATACTGGCAATATACATCATATTGTTGTTCCAATTCAGGTCTTTTTCAAAGCCTATGATTATACTTATTACTCTTCCTTTATCTTTAATAGGCTCTATAGTTGGATTATCTTTATTTAGGCAGCCTTTGTCCTTCATGGCCTTTTTGGGAATAGTGAGCCTTTTTGGAGTAGTGGTAAATAACGCTATTCTACTAATAGAGTACATAAACGAGGCTAGAGATAAAGGTCACGATGCAAAGTCTGCTTGTGTAGACGCAGTAGAAAAAAGATTTAGACCTATTATACTGACTACTACTACAACTGTCATAGGTTTAGTTCCTCTAGTACTCTCAGGCAGTCCTATGTTTACGCCAATGGCAGTGTCTCTAATGAGCGGGCTTATGGTGTCTACTATATTGACATTGGTTATTATACCTGTGGTATATAGTTTGATGGCTGGATTTACAGAAAAGCATTATAATAAAAGGCAGAACAGAGTAAAATTGTGATACTTGGATGTTTACAAACATATATATTATAATATTATGTAAATAAGGTAATCGTATCGCAAAGGTGTGTCTGCCATTATAGAACTAGACAACAACTCTAATCACTCTGTCTCGCATGCAGGGTGATTATTTTATCTCTATTAGAAAAAAATAAATTAATAAACTGCTACTGCTATAAAACTTAACAAAACACTAAGAAATTACAAGTATTAACGAGTTATTTGCTAATATCTATACCTATTGTTTCAATTTCATTATATTTCGTCTTAAGTCACACTTGAATACCACAATAAATATACTATAATATAAATATAAGGTCAAAGAAAGTCAAAGTCAATAAATTTAAAGGAGGTTTTTTATATGTTTGGTTTAAGTCCATATAACAGAAGAAATAGAGAGATGATGAATAGGCCAAGTGACTTCTTTAATTTTGACAACTTCAGCAATTTTATAGACAGCTTCTTTAATACAGATTTCTTCCCTCAAGTTCAAAATGTTGGTCAAATGAAGGTTGACATAAAAGAGAAAGATAATAAATACATCCTAGAAGCTGAACTACCAGGAGTAAATAAGGATGAGATTACTTTAGAGCTTAGGAATGACATGTTGACCATATCTGTAGAAAAAAATGAGCAAATTGAAGAAACTAAAGAGAATTACATTAGAAAAGAACGCAGATACGGCTCTCAATCAAGAAGCTTCTATGTAGAAAATGTAAAAGCTGAAGATATTAAAGCTAATTTTGAAAATGGAATTCTATCAATCTCTCTTCCTAAAAAAGAAGTAAAACCTAACAGCAATAGAAAAATTGATATTAACTAAAAATTACCCCTATTACATTTTTAATTATCAAAAGTCCAGCCTGATCCAAGCTGGACTTTTGATATTTTAAATATTTTTGTTATTTCACAACTATATTAAATATTCTGCCTGGTACATATATTTCTTTTACTACATTTTTGTCCTCTATTAGGCTGTATAGTTTTTCATCTTCTGCTAGCTTTGCTTTTGCTATCTCTTGAGTTGCATCTGATGGAACTGATATTGTGCCTTTAACTTTGCCATTGATTTGAACTGCTATTTCTATTACATCCTCTACAGTTTTATTCTCATCCCATATAGGCCAGGATTGTTCATTTATCATTCCACCAAATCCGTTTATATCCCATAGTTCCTCAGTTATATGCGGAGCCACTGGATTTAGTAGTATAAGGAATGTTTTAAATTCCGCCTTATTGATTTTTCCTGTATCATTGAATTCATTTAGCAAGCTCATAAGTGTTGCTACAGCTGTGTTAAATTTCAATGTTTCATAGTCTTCGCTTACCTTTTTGATTGTCCTGTGCATGCTTGTTTCTAGTTGTTTAGAATATTCATCTCCATCAACTAATAATTCTTGAAGTCTCCATACTCTATCTAGGAATCTTCTACAGCCTTTTACACCATTTTGAGACCAAGGAACGCTTTTTTCAAAGTCACCTATGAACATTTCATATAGTCTTAGGGTATCTGCACCAAATTCGTCTACTATTTCATCTGGATTTACTACATTGCCTCTCGACTTTGACATCTTTTCACTATTATCTCCTAGTACCATTCCATGTGATGTTCTTTTTTTGTATGGCTCTGGAGTAGGTACCACTCCGCAATCGTATAGAAACTTATGCCAGAATCTTGAATACAATAGGTGTAATGTAGTATGCTCCATTCCTCCATTATACCAGTCAATAGGAAGCCAATAGTCAAGGTTTCCCTTGCTTGCTAGCTCTTTGTCGTTATGAGGATCAGTATATCTTAAGAAATACCAAGATGAACCTGCCCATTGAGGCATAGTATCCGTTTCTCTTTCTGCAGGACCACCACATTTAGGACAAGTAGTCTCTACCCAATCTCTTATGTTAGCAAGTGGTGATTCTCCATTGTCAGTAGGCTCATAGCTTTCCACCTCTGGAAGCAATACTGGAAGCTGTTCTTCAGGCACTGGAACCCATCCGCACTTTTCACAATAAACCAAAGGTATAGGCTCTCCCCAGTATCTTTGTCTAGAGAATACCCAGTCTCTAAGCTTATAGTTAGTTTGTCTATGTCCTATTCCCTTTTCTTCTAGCCAATCGCTTATCTTTTCTTTTGCTTCCTTTACTGAAAGTCCATTTATGAAATCTGAGTTCACTATTGTACCATTTTCAATATCCGTAAATGCTTCTTTTTCTACATTGCCTCCCTCTACTACTTCAATTATAGGAAGACCAAACTTCTTAGCAAATTCCCAGTCTCTTGTATCATGGCCTGGTACAGCCATTATAGCACCTGTTCCATAGGACATAAGCACATAGTCTGATATCCAGATAGGTACTTCTTTATTGCTTACTGGGTTTACTGCATTTATTCCGTCGATTTGTACTCCAGTCTTTTCTTTAGACATTTCTGTTCTTTCAAAGTCAGATTTCTTATGTGCATATTCCCTATATTCTTCAATCTCATCAAAATTTTTTATTTTATCTTTAAGCTCATCTATAAGAGGGTGTTCTGGTGATATAACCATATATGTTGCACCAAAAAGAGTATCTGGTCTTGTAGTATAGACTGTGATTTTTTTATCCCCAGTTATTTTAAAATCTACCTCCATACCTTCTGAACGACCTATCCAGTTTTTCTGTTGTATCTTAACCCTATCTATATAGTCAACTAAGTCTAAATCCTTAATTAGTCTTTCTGCATATTCGGTTATTTTAAGCATCCATTGATTTTTAGTCTTTCTAACTACTTCTCCGCCGCAACGCTCACATCCTCCATTAACTACCTCTTCATTAGCAAGACCAACCTTGCAACTTGTACACCAGTTAATAGAAGCTTCTTTCTTGTATGCCAATCCTTTTTCAAACAATTTTAAGAATATCCATTGTGTCCATTTGAAGTATTCAGGATCAGTTGTATTGATTTCTCTTGACCAATCAAAGGACAAACCCAATGACTTTAACTGCTCTTTAAACCTAGCAACATTTCTTTCTGTTACTATAGCAGGATGTATCTTATTCTGTATTGCGTAATTTTCTGTAGGCAATCCAAATGCATCCCAGCCCATTGGATATAGTACATTATATCCCTGCATTCTTCTTTTTCTCGCTACCACATCAAGAGCTGTATATGGTCTAGGATGACCTACGTGAAGCCCTTGCCCTGATGGATAAGGGAACTCTATTAGTGCATAGTATTTTGGCTTTGATTTATCCTCTGAGGCATAAAAGGTTCCTTTCTCATCCCAAATGTCCTGCCATTTCTTCTCAATTGATTTTGGATTATACTCTCTCATATCTCTCACTCCTCAACTCACAACATTTAATATTTTAGAAACTCTACAAAAATAAAAAAACCTTTCAACTCATATAGAGACGAAAGGTTCGCGGTACCACTCTAATTGACAGCAAAATATTTACCGTCCACTCAAATAACTTTAACGGATTTATCCGATTAGAGCTAATATATTTCACTCCAATAGCTCAGAGACGAGTTCAGATATTGTTACCATCGTTTTCCACCCACCAACGACTCTCTAGAAGCAACTTCATAACCTACTATTTCTCTTCAACGCAATTATTCTAATTATATGGTATTGTACCAAATTTTTTTCCATAAAGCAAATATTATTTATATTATATGTCATTATATAATATGCTAAACATGTCGTAATGAATGTATTATTTGTATAATCTAATGGAAAAATACCTACATAATAGAGTATTTGAGATTCTAAAAGGTAACATGGTTTGACATTATGAATTGCAATAATTATTTTTCAAAGTATTGCATCCCAAAAGCCAGATGCAATATTAAATCAATGATATTGTTGCAATTCATGAATCAAGGAAATATTTTGCTTGTAAAATTATTTTTGCAAAATATATAGTATATAAGAAAGTAGGAACTGACATGGAAAAAAGGTATCTTGCACCTTCAGAAGTGGCACAGGCAATCATTGCTTCATCAGAAACAAAGGCTAGCTTATCCATAACAAGAATGCTGATTCTAGGAATAATGGCTGGAATTTATATAGGTCTTGGAGGATATGCGTATATTGTAGTTATGCAGACTTTAGGTAATATAGATGCTGGTTTAATGAAATTTTTTGGTGCTTTTGTATTTCCCGTAGGCTTAATGCTAGTAGTTTTTTCAGGAAGTGAGCTTTTCACTGGAAACAATCTCATGACAATGGGGTTAATGGACAAGAAAATAACCTTAACTGGGATGCTGAAAAATTGGATTTTCGTTTATATAGGAAATTTTATAGGTTCAGTAATTTTAGCATATATAATATATAAATCCCAATTAGTAAGTAAAGACATATTGGCAACTACTCTTGATTTAGGTCTTGCAAAAACATCTCTAAGCTTTCAAGCAGCTTTTCTTAGAGGTGTTCTATGTAATATATTAGTTGTTCTCGCTGTATGGACTGCCTCCGCATCTCTTGATATTGGATCAAGAATACTATCAGTATGGTTTCCAGTTATGCTTTTTATACTATCTGGATTTGAGCACTGTGTAGCCAATATGTTTACACTTCCCTTAGCTAGGTTCTCTGGGCTTAATATTACTTGGAGCCATATTTGGATAACTAATCTTATTCCAGTAACTTTGGGAAACATAGTTGGAGGCGGAATAATTATCCCTGTGGCATATTATATTACTTATATCTTACCTGCAAAGAAAGACTCACAATAAAAATACTCCCATAAGATGAATCCACTGAAAAATACTATTACGTCTTCCTGAAAGCTATCGAAGAATCTCTATTGTATTAAAAGCATGAGATTCTTCGACTCTGCAACTCTTTTCACTGTATTTTATCACATCTATATAGTCATATTTTCAACAAAAAAGCTTAGTATCTTTAAAGTAATCCTGTCTATATTAGGATATAAATTGCGAACTGAATTCACAAATTCTTGACTTTCCACAGGAACCTTTAAAAGTATATCTCCTGTTCCTTTTGTTTTAAATACTGTAACTATGCCTTTTGCCACATCACCAATAGCTACATTTGCTCGAGCATATCCTCCCATCGCAAAATGCTGCGCTATTGCAGAGCCTCCTATAGCCATATAGTACCCAAAAGCAGCTCCTCCTGCTGCAAAGCCTAATGAGCCTGCAAGACCTCCTAGGGCTATTAATAACCCTAATGAAACGCCACCAAAACTGATTAATCCAATTGATATTCCCCCTAGGCTTAATACACCAATGGAAATTCCCCCAATTGCAATTATTCCCTTTGCAACCCCATTTCTTCTATTATTGATATGAACTAATGGTATTCCAAAAATTTTCGTTTCAGATTTATATTCAAAGTGCGAATAATAGTCTCCATAGTCACACTTAGATCCTATATTCTCTCTAAATTCCTTTGCAACCTCATATGGATCTCCCATTAGCTTCCAAGGGTCTTCTTCCCCTGTCTCTAGGGACTTCACTTGAATATGATTAAGCAAATCCTCTTGTATCTTTTTTCGTGTTTTCGTATTGCAGCTTATATTCTTGATTACGGATTTTATATACCTTTCATGACTTATATTTTTCATTAAAAAGACTCTCCTTTCAATATACTCTTAGTTCCCATTAAAAAATCATTCCATTCCTCAGCATATACCTTTAGTACTGCTATGCCCTTATTAGTAATTTTATAATACTTTCTAGGTACAGTTCTTTTATAAGGCTCTTTATTCCAATAGCTTTCTATAAGCCCCTCATCTTCTAATCTATATAACACGGGATAAAGAGAGCCTTCCTTCAGCTTAAAGTATCCATTACTTTTTTCGTCTATAATTTGAATCATTTCATATCCGTACATGTCCTTTTCATTTATCATTTTTAGAATTACAATGTTAAGAACCCCTTTTTTCAACTGTTTCTCTAGTTCACTCATTATTTCACCTCACATAAACTATACTTAGTAATGCTAAGTATAGTATGACACTAAGTATTTAATTATGCAAGTACTTTTTTGAAAAATTAAGCAAAAAAATAAGAGCAAGATTTATCATGACAATATTGAAATATCATGATAAATCTTGCTTTTAATAAAAATACCTATCTTATTCAAATGTACCCTTCACCCTTACTTCTCCATTTTGATACATTACTTTCCCTTTAGCCATTACAGTATTTATATTTAAATCCTCTTTATTTAATAATACTATATCTGCATCCTTACCTACTTCTATGCTTCCTTTACTCTTAAGCATATAATTGTTTGCAGGATTTAAGGTGATAACCCTTAAGGCATCTTCAATTGCTACTTTCTCGCTTAATATTGCTTCCCTTACAGCAGTATATAGGGAAGTTACTTTTCCAACGCCTAACCCTACATACCTTTTTTGTTCATCAAAAATAGGTAGACTTCCTTGTCCATCAGAGGTAAATGTTATATTTTCAATATTTACTCCTTCTTCTAGCATCACTTTCAATGCTTTACCTGGTGTAAGCTCTTTTTCATCAGATGAGCCTGCTGTACTTGTAGTAAAATCTACAAGTCCTCCACTTCTTGCATAATCTATAGAGATTTTGAACAGCTCTGGATTACGTAATATATGTGTCAATACAAATTGTCTTGGCGGTATTTCTGTCTTTTCTATTATTTCCTGTATGAAGCTAATATTTCTATGTCCATCTCCCATATGTATGTTTACAATTCCCGCCTTGCCAGACAGTATGCCTCCTACTCTAGCCTCGGCAGCAATTTTTGCAATATCCTCCATTGTAGGCTGCGAAGATCTATGGTCTGACAAAGCTACCTCTCCTACACCTATTATCTTATCTATGAGTATAATATCATCCTGAATGCTGCCTGTCACAGTTCTAACTGGAACCTGATATGAACCTGTTAAAACATAGCAGCTTATGCCTTCCTCTTCTAGTGCATAAGCCTTTGCCAACAAGTTCGACATAGTCCTTGTAGTTCCGTCTGTCCCTAAAACTCCAATTACTGTAGTTACTCCGCCCTTTGTAATATCAGAAAGCTGTATTTCTGGCGTTCTGGTTTTAAATCCACCTTCTCCGCCGCCACCAGTTATATGAACATGACCATCTATAAACCCTGGAGTTACTAGGCTTTCTGCTGCATCTATAATCTGGATATCTAAGAAATCATCTGGTATATTTATACAATCATCTATGTATCCGATTTTATCTCCCGTTAACAATATATCCTTTTTACCTAAATATTTTGGTGAATATATCTCTCCGTTTTTGATTAATTTAAGCATTTAAGTCCTCCTCTGAATCAGTAATTTTACTCTCTTACCTTTCCAAGTTTGCCCTTATTAACTGAGATTAATAACTATAGTTAAGTAGCTTTTAAAGCTTAAGATGTATTAAAATCAGTAATAAAACTTATGGGAGATATTCTAAATACAATAAAGACTCCTTTTTAGGAGTCTACACTGGCTTCAATAAATTCACTTCTATTTCATCTCCTGCTTGGAAGGGATTCATTCCTGGCTTTGTATGAACAAATCCATTAGCTTTTAAACAATCAGGAACGCCATTCTTTTTAAAGCTTAATAGGTTTACTAGTAGGTCTCCCTCCTCGTTCCTTTCAACCTGTGCCCCTAAAAGAAATTGGAAATGTGTAGGCGCTTGAACTGACTCCTTTAACTTTGCCTTTACTTTATAATAGTATGGCTCTTGAGCTCCTGTCAAGTACCTTATACAAGGGCCTATTAACCATTGAAGAACATTAAAGCATCCATAGGCTGGTCCTGGCACAATGAACACTGGCTTGTTTTCTATCTTTGCCATGGCAGCAGGTCTTCCTGGCCCACATTGAGTCCAATGAAAGAATACCTCACCCATTTCCTCTAAAATACGAAGGTTGAAATCCTCTTCTCCCTTGGAGGAGCCACCATTGATAAGAACCATATCTCCTTCCTTTAAGGCCTTTTTCACAGCTGCTCTTAAGGATTCTGGGTCATCCTTTGTTATGGGATAAAGAATTGGTACTGCACCAAAATCCTCTAATAGTACCTCTGCCATGGGACTATTGCTATCGATATTTTCTCCTCGAGAAAGCTTAGTTCCTACACCAACTAGCTCTGAGCCAGTTGGAATGAATACTACCTTAGGCTTTTTATACACTTTAACTTCTCCATGATTTCCCATTGCCAACAATGCAAGCGCGGTTGCGTTTAAGCGACTTCCCTTTTCTAATAAAAGAGTATTCTCCTTAATGGTAGAGCCTCTATGCCTAACATTCATTCCTTTTTCAAAAGGAAAGTCCTCCCTCCAAGAAAGCTTGCCATCTTCCATATTCACCTTTTCAATAGCAATTACCGTATCAAAATCATCGGAAAAGTCATCTCCTGTGTCTGCCCTTATATAATCCTTTCCATAAACCCAATGACTAGGGTCCTTAGTATAATTGTCTCCTTTTATGGCTATTCCATCCATCATGGAAGCCCTAACTACTGGAATGGATTCTTTAGCATATAATGTATCACCTAAAATTCGTGTGTTTGCTTCTTCTAGAGGAATAACCTCCATGCCTTGAGGCTGCCACTGATGTTGAAAAAGTGCAATAGCCTCCTGAACACTTATATTCTCAATCATTTATTCTCCTCCTATACTTACCATAACACCAGAACGAAATATGGTACCTTTTTCTCCTCTTAAAACAACTTCATTTAGTAAATCTCTTTCTAAAACACAAAAGCCAGAAAGATTATTAGCTCCCCATTGAAATAACTTTGGAGATAAACAAATACTTGGCCCTACAATACTAATCTTTGCATTATCCTTGGCAAGAGCAAGAAGTCGAGGCAAAGTCTTATTGGTCAAGGTCATTCCTGTGATAAAGAGATAATCCTGCTCTGGAAGAATGTATTCACAGGCTGTATCTGGATAATCTCCTTTTTGAGGATTTCTTTCCAATATGCTTAAATCACAAATAGGCCCAAGCTCCTTTTCAATGTGGGGAAAATGACCAATTATGGCTACTTTCTTCCCTGTTATCTCTTTTCGAAAGGCTATGAAGGCTTCCTTTTTTACCCTTTCCTTGTGAGTTAAATCCTCAAGAGTAATACCCTTAAAGCCTCCCTGTGCCTTAACCTTATGAAATGTATTGTAATAACAGTTTAGGGCAGCAGCTCCTACGGAAGCCTCTATAAAATCCCAGGATTTAACAAGGGCTGCCACATCCTTTAGTGGCAGTCCTTTATAATTTCCATGGGATAAAAGCCTTGGTCCGCTTTGCTTCACTGTCATGGCAACACCAGTTTGATCTCCAGACCATACTTGCGTCCAGCCAAGACCAATAGCAAAATAATCTACCATAAGCTCATTTGGAATTTCCTCAATTAATTCATCATATAGTTCCCATGATTCTCTCATTTATTTTCCTCCTAACATGTCCTTTGCTTCCTCAGCGGACAAATCCACCTGATAGAATAATTTAAAGAACTTTTGCACCTCAGAAGTCATATCATATGAGAATACTTCTGGATACAGAATATTAGCTACATAACGTAAGCCTAAATACTGCTGTGAAGAAGGTGGACGATCAATCCAGCTAAAAGGTAAGCTTGGTGCCTCGTAAACCTTTCCATTTTTTACGGCTTCTATATTAGACCAATTTTTATTGGTAATAATCTCTTTATAAGGGCTAGCTTTACCCTCGCTCATGAAAATCACATCAGGATTCCAAGCCAAAATTTGCTCAAGAGTAACTGGAGTCATACCAGAACCGGGAGTATTATCTACATTAGCTACATTTTTTGCTCCTGCATATTTGAATACAGCAGCATGAGAAGATGTTTCTGGCTCTGTTGCCAATCCATTTTCCTTTTCAGCATAGTATAATGTGACTCTCTTGTCTTCTGGAATAGTCTCTACTTTTTCTTGTACCTCTTTATAAGTTTCCTCGCAATATTTTGCAAGCTCCTCGCAGCGTTCTTCTTCACCAAAGACCTTACCTAAAAAGCGGTAGGCTTCTGCCCTTTGATCAAATTGTCCATTGACTACAATAACAGGTATCTTTAGCTGCTCCTGCAATTCATCAGCAGATTGCTTTGATTTTTCGTCTAGCTTCATAGGTCCCATGGAAATAAAGACCTGAGCCCCTGTAGCTAAAACCTGCTCAGGGTTAATTTTTGCCCCTCCATCAAAATTGCCCATGACCTCCAATCCTTCTGCCTTTGGCATAAATCTTAACTGATCTGGTCTAAGCTCTGAAACAACGCCTGCCATCTTATCTGGATTGATTGTATATACCATTAACTGAGCTAAAGGACTTGGGAAATAGACTTTCTTAAGCTCTTGGGGAGAAGGAATTTCTAACTCTCTCCCATTCATGTCCGTAATCTTGACGGTTTTTGCTATAGTTTCCTTTTCTTTTAGTCCTTCATCTTGAACAGTTCCCGTATTTTCTGGTGCTTCCGTCTTTTGACAGCCTGTAAATAACATTGAAGTACTTAACACCATTGCTAACAAAAGAATCAGAAACTGTTTTTTAGTACTTTTCATTAAATCTCCTCCTAATTTATGATTGTCTTTCTTTTTTGGGGAATGCACACCATGTTTTCTTCTCCTTCTTCCATGAGGGGAGCTACTATAACTGGTAGCCCATAAAGCCTTTCTAGGTTCTCCTTGGTCATGACCTTTTTGGGCTCTCCTTTGACTAAGACCCTTCCTTTTTCCATTAGAAGAACCCTATGTGCTGCAAAAAAACAATGAGATGGATCATGGGTGACCATTAGCACTCCAAGACCCATAGTTACGCAAAGCTCTTTAATCTGACCAAGTACATGATATTGATTTCTATAGTCTAGATTGGAACAAGGCTCGTCCATGACTAGAAAGCTTGATTCCTGAGCAAGTGCCCTAGCTATGATTACTAGCTGTTGCTGTCCTCCTGAAAGCTGAGTATAGGGTATTTTTGCTAAATGTAGAATACCAACCTGCTCCATACATGTATTTGCTATTTCTATATCCTCTTTTTTTTCCATTGAGAGCTGCCCTAAATGCGGAGTTCTTCCCATTCTCACCACATCCTCTACTGTGAAAGGAAATGGTGAACTATGAGCTTGTGGAATATAGGCGATATATTTAGCCCTTTCTGGCTCCTTAAGTCCTAAAATATTCACGCCACCACAGCTTACAAGACCTTTTCTTGCAGGAATAAGGCCAAGAATAGTTTTTAAAAGAGTAGTTTTCCCACAGCCATTAGCACCTAAAATACAGGCAAAGCTTCCTCTTTCTAATTCCAAGGATACTTCTTTTACAATATCTGTCCCTTTTCCATATCCAGAGACAATATTTTCTACAATTAACTTTTCCATTATGCCCTCCCTGCCTTTTGTTTAAAAATGATGACAAAGAAGGGAATTCCCAGTATAGAAGTCAGAAGTCCTATGGGCAGCTCTACAGCAAAGGCATTACGACAGATAGTATCGCAAATCAGTAAAAAGCTGCTGCCAATAAGAGCTGAAACTGGTATCAATGCCCTATAATTAGGCCCTGTTAGGGATCTTGCTAAATGAGGAACGATTAAGCCTATCCATCCAATTTGCCCACAAATGGAGACACTAGAAGCTGTGATTAAGGTACAAGCTCCAATGACCTCCAAACGAACTCTTTTTGTATTGATACCCATAGCCCTTGCTTCCTCTTCGCCAAAGGAAGCAACATTTAACCGTTGTCGGTTAACAAATAAAAAGATACCTGAAATAACCAAAGGAATTCCTACCTGAATCATATGGGAAGGTATCACATCAGTAAATGTTCCCATAAGCCAAAATGTAATAGCTGGTAAGGTTTGCTCTGGATCTGATAGATATTTGATGATGGAAAGACCTGCATTAAAAAGAGCCTTCACCAGCATTCCTCCAAGTACAAGGGCCAATATAGGATCGTATTTCACCATTTTCTCAAAGCGGGTAGCTAAAAAAACAGATAATAGTCCTCCTACAAAAGCATATAATTGAATAACGGAAATAGGCTGCTGAGCTATTATGCCCATTGCTGCTCCAAAGCTTGCTCCTGCTGTGGCTCCTAAAATATCTGGAGAAACTAAGGGGTTTCGGAACATACCCTGATAAGCTGAGCCTGCCATACTAATGCCTGCACCTACCATTATGACTACTATCACTCTTGGTATCCTTATTTCAAAAAGGACGGTGCTCATATTGGGATCTATAATTTGAGTTGGATCATTTATGTACCAATAGATAGTTTTTAATAAATCATCTAGTCCAATAGGATAGCGTCCAAGTGTAAAAGATATAAGTCCTAGAAGTATGGGAATAGGTATAAGTAAGGGCCAGTGGCTCTTGAAAAATTCCTGATGCTTTAGCCTCATAGCCTTTCTCCTTTTTTCCAGAGTATCCAATGACCATCACCTAAATGGCTATATATTTCATAGGAATCTCCGTAGGCTTCAAATAATCTTTCATACTCCCAATCTTCAAGCTTCTTCGAGGGTATTTTCTTTATACTTGAAGGATCCATGTTATAATTGTCAGGAAACCATTCATTATCCTCCTTAAGTCTCCTTTCCTGAAAAGCTGCAGAGCCTCGTCCTCCTCCTATATATGCTATTCCATCGGGCTTGAGAATTCGGCGAATTTCTTTTAATGCTTCTTCCTGGTTTTCCCAAAATCGAATGGATCCTCGGCTTATAATAAGGTCGTAGGAACTCTCTTTTAGGGGAATTTCATGAATATCCGCCTTAATAATATGTACTTGGGTATTTGGATGCTCCTTATGGATTCTCTCCTTGGCTTTTTCAAGACCATCCTCTCTAAGGTCCAAAAGAGATATTTCTTTTAAGGGTATTTTTCTTAAAAAAGCGAGGCTTAAGCCTCCTGGCCCACTTCCAATATCTAAAACCGCAGGGTTGTCCCTTGTAAATAGACTTTTATCTATAGTCTCACATCGAGCAACAAGTGTCTTTACAATATCATCATACATTGCCCTGTTCCAAGGTGATTGACTGGCTTTATCAAAATCAGTGTAGTCCAATACCTTTGTCCTCCTTTGCTAATCTTTTGTATTGTTATGCTTTGCTTATGCTTCTTTCATTATACTTCTTCCGTTATATTTTTTCAAGGATAACCGTTATATATAGTAGATTTTTTATCAATGTTCTAAAATTCTTTGAATACATCTGCCTGTTTTATCACATCCTAAATATTAATTTCAAACGCACTTTCCTTAATAAAGAATACTAATGTTAACTTGTTTTTGGAGATTCTATTATGTTAGATGATTGACAACTCCATAAGGATTATTAAAATAATCTCAAACTTTAATTTTTACTCTATCAAAAAATATAAAGAAGCAGGTTGGCTAGTTTAGATAAGTTAATTTCCAAACTTTATCTTCTTAGCCTTGATAACCTGCTTTCATAGTCAAGCACTTGTATCTTGACTTTGTTTGCCTAATAAAAATTAATAGGGGATAACTGAAGCCACTGAAAAACTTTAATTTTCTTGCTTGTCATTCTGAAGTGTAATTGAAGATGTATGTTTTCAATACATGAGAGATCCTTCGTTAACTCTCAGTATGACAAAAGAGAACTTTTTCAGTGGCCTTGGAATAACTCTCTCTCTTTTTTTGATACTTAATCTAAAGGCCAATCGAGAAATATCTAAAAACCGAAGCGGCGGTATTGATATACTCATTAAATTCTAATAATAGCAGACACCAAAATTGGCACAGAAGTAGACAATATTACTCCACTAACAAATGCTATTATTGCAGTTTGTGGATTTGTAGACTTTGCTATTAGTGGCAGTGATGTATCCATTGATGTGGCTCCTGCTGGAGCTATGCTTTCAATATCGCCTATATATTTTGCTATAAAGGGTATTGTTAGCAGCGCTATAATCTCCCTAGTTACATTTGATATAAAGGCAAGTGCACTAAGCTTTGATGAATATGTGGCCAGCATCATTGAAGATAAGGAGTACCAGCCTAAGCCTGCTCCCACTGCTCCAGCTTCATTTGCTGGCATACCTAATAGAAATCCTGCCAGAATACTTCCAAATATGCTTCCTACTATAATCATTGCAGGAACTAAAAGTACTCTAAATCCAATCCTTCTTATTTTATTAAAAACATCCTTGTTTTTTCCTATATCAATACCAACAAAAAATAATAACAAACACAATCCTATATCTAAAATATAATCTGTATATTGTAGCACTTCACTAGGCAGTATAAAATATCCTGCTCCTACGCCTGCTGCTACTGCCAATATAATCTTAAAGCTCATTCTTCTGCTCCCCTTGATGTATATTTTTCAGTACAAACCCCTTAACTAGCTTCACTAATAAGACACTAAATGTAATAGTAAAAATAGAAATCACTAAAGCCTGAAATCCTAATTCAAAAAATGAGGAGATTACTTTTTCATCTAATCCCATCCTAAGTCCCATAATAAAAAGTAAAAATAAAAGACATATAGTCTGGATAGTGCCAAGCTTCGAATCAAGCCTTTTCCCACCATAATCCTTATATCCAAAAAATCCACCAATAATCAAAATTCCTAAATACAATAGTAATCTAACATTCATCAATTTTCCCCTTTCTTTTTTCTTATAGAATTAGATTATCATTAGTATCTATATATGGTCAATAAGTTAACTGATAAAATTAGTTCTACTTAAATCTTATAGGTTTATATATCATTTTTATTTACTAAACCTTTTCAACCTTGCATTTTTAGGGTATATTATTATGTGTATGTTAAAGTAATCAAAAGGACGTGAAAAAATGTTATATATTAAAAATGAATCTAATAATCCATACTTTAATCTTGCATTAGAAGAATATGCCCTTAAGAATTTAAATTTTAGGGATGACATCATAATATTATGGATAAATGAGCCAACTGTGGTTATCGGAAGAAATCAAAATACTATTGAAGAAATAAATAGTAAATTTATTAAGGAGCATAATATCAACGTAGTAAGAAGAATGTCTGGCGGTGGAGCTGTTTACCATGATCACGGAAATGTAAACTATACCTTTATCACTTCCAGTGAAGGCGATAGCGCTAATAACTTTAGAAAATTTACTCAGCCAGTTATTGATCTCCTAGATAAGCTTGGTGTTAAGGCAGAATTTTCAGGAAGAAATGATATCACTATAGATGGTAAAAAGGTTTCTGGCACTGCTCAATACTATTTTAAGGATAGAATGCTTCATCATGGAGCTATATTGTTCAATACTGATCTGAATATACTTAAAGATGTGCTGAATGTAAAGCTGGATAAAATAGAATCAAAAGGAATAAAATCTGTTAGAAGCAGAGTAGCAAATGTTTATGAATACTTGCCTAGTAAAATGAGTCCTGATGAATTTAAAGAAGCACTTTCTAAATTCATACTTAGTGCTAGTGACGAAAATAAAGAATATGTTCTAACAGACGAAGATATTGCTGCTATAAATAAAATGAAGGATGAAAAATATAGTACTTGGGAGTGGGTTTATGGTGAATCTCCTAATTTTGACCTTCAAAAATCTAAAAGGTATGCAGGTGGCGGCTTAGATATAAGACTTAATATTCAAAATGGAATTATTAAAGAATGTAAAATTTTTGGTGATTTCTTTGGTAAAAAGGATAAATCAGAATTAGAAAAACTCTTAATTGGAACTAGCTTCAAAGAGGATTCTGTAAGAGATATACTTAATTCTGCAAGCTTTGAAGATTATTTTTACGGAATAACTATTGATGATTTTATTGATTGTATGTTTTTTGAGTAAATATAGTTAAATTGAGTAAGCATAGTTAAATAAAAAGACTGCTGCACATTCATCTGACAAAATAGTCGGATGTGCAATGAACACTGAAAAAGTCTGTTTTTTTGTTTGTCATTCTGAGACGCAGTCGAAGAATCTTATGTTTTCAATGCATGAAAGATCCTTCGCTGATGCTCAGGATGACAAAAAGGACTTTTTCAATGGCCTCGCTGTGCAACAGTCTTTTATTATGTTTTACATACTTCTATAGTCCAGAGTTTATATCCTCTATCATTATCCTTGTTCCTGTTAACCCTCCTGAAGCTACATACCATACCTGAGCATTCAGATATATTATTTTATCATTTTTATAGGCCTCTGTCTGTTTTACAATTTCATTATCAAAAATCTGCTCTGCTGTCACACTTCCTCCAGTAATTGCTGCCCTATCTATAATGAATATATAATCTGGATTCTTCTCCAAAATATACTCAAATGTAATACTATTTCCGTGATTAACCAACGGAATGTCCTTATCCACTGGAGCAATACCAAAATCTCCGTGTATAATGCCAAATCTAGAGCCTTCTCCAAATGCACTGATATTTCCATCATTAGCCATGATAATTAATGCATTCTTTCCACTTTCAATTGCTTTTTTATTTAAATCTTCAATTGACTTGTTGAGGCTCGCAAGCTCTTCTTCTACAAATTTTTCTTTACCAAATATCTCCCCTAAAATCTTAAGATTTTTAGTAACTGACACCATATAATCGGCACCATCTACTTCTAGAAATACAGTTGGAGCAATTTTAGCAAGCTCTTCATATACTTCTGCCTGCCTTGCTGAGACAAATATTACATCTGGTTTAAGCTCAAATATCTTTTCAAAATTAGGCTCGAATAATGTTCCTACATCTTCATATTTCTCATCATTAAATTTTTCAAGAAATGTAGGTATATTAGATTTTGGGAGACCGATTATTTCAACTCCCATTTCATCTAATGAGTCTAGAGTAGCATAATCAAAAACTATTACTCTCTCTGGATTCTTGTTTACTACAACTTCTCCTAGCTTATGAGAAACAACTATTTCTGTCTTTTCATCATCAGTATTATTAGAAGCATCTTGTTTGTCTATTTGACTATTGTTATCTGGGTTAGTATCTACCGGTTTAGTACCACAGGCAGTAAGTATAAAAATAGCTATAATTAACAGTAATGATATAAATAATCCTTTTTTCTTCATCATTTTCTCCACCTCTTATCTTTTTTGTTGTTATATTTTTTTGAAGCTCCTTTAATGGTAATAAACACAGATTCTATTATTTTCTATGTTTTTGACACTAAAGTCCATTTCATATATTTCTTCTAACACATCTTCGTCTATAATCTCGCTTACTCCTCCCTCCTTGGCTATTTTGCCATTGTTTAAAGCTACAATATGATCAGAATAACATGAGGCAAAGTTAATATCATGTATAACTATTGCAACTGTTTTTCCAAGCTCATCTACTAGACGTCTTAGCGTTTTCATGATTTCTACGGAATGCTTCATATCCAAATTATTTAAAGGCTCATCTAAGAGAATGTATTCCGTATTTTGAGCTATTGTCATGGCTATGTAAGCCCTCTGTCTCTGCCCACCACTTAACTGATCTAAGTACTTATGCTGTATGTCCTCCAGCTTCATATAGCTTATAGCATTATCTACATGCTTCCAGTCCTCGGCAGTAAGCTTTCCTTCACAATAAGGAAAACGTCCAAAACTCACAAGCTCTCTAATAGTTAATCTTATATTAATATGGTTTGACTGCTTTAAAATAGATATTTTTTTAGCCAATTCCTTGCTATCCCACTGACTAATTTCCTTGCCTTCAATAAAAACCTTGCCATCATTTTTATCAATTATTCTACTGACTATTGATAATAAGGTACTTTTACCAGCACCATTAGGACCAATGAATGAGGTTATCTTTCCTTTTTCTATTTTTACGCTAACATTATCAACAACATTTTTACTTCCATATTGTTTAGTTACATTTTTTACATCTATCATAGCCTTTCCTCCCTCAATAATAGATATATAAAGTAAAGTCCTCCAATTAAGTTAATCACTACACTTATAGGGGTGCTAAAGTTCATTATTCTTTCAGCAATTAATTGGCCTCCCACAAGAGTGATAGAACTAATTAACATGGAGCCTATAATCAGGTACTTATGCTTATAAGTATTTAAGAATTCATGAGTAATATTTACAACTAATAACCCTAAAAAGGTTATTGGCCCAACTAAAGCTGTAGATATAGATACTAAAATAGAAATAACAATGAGCATTTTCTTTACAACTTTATCATATTCTACTCCAAGATTAATGGCATTTTCTCTGCCTAATGACAAAACATCCAAGCTTCTTAAATGCTTATAGGTATAACCCATTGTCAATAGCATTCCTAATGCTGCAAGCCATAGAAGCTTTGTATTTATATTATTAAAGCTTGCAAACATACTGTTCTGAACAATAGAAAATTCATTAGGATCTATTAGAACCTGCATAAAGGATGATAAGCTTTGAAAAAATGTTCCAAAGACTAAACCTAATAGAAGAAGAAAAAATATATTATTGCCTTCTCTTTTGAAAAGCAATTTAAACAAGATAATCGAAAATAAGCTCATACATCCAGTAGCTAAAATAAAATTAAAGCTTTCCCCAGCTCTAGCTATGGTACTTGACCCAAATACAAATACTATAAAGGTTTGTATAAACATATATAGAGAATCTAAGCCCAGTACACTAGGGGTTAATATTCGATTGTTTGTTATAGTCTGAAATACCATAGACGAGAATGCTATAGCACTTCCTGTTAATATGATTGCAATTATCTTTGGTATACGTCTAGACAATGCGTACTCCCAGTTTCTACTGTTTAGTCCTATGATGACAAAAAGTGCAATCAGTACTAACAGCAAGGCTGATAGGAAGTATATCTTCTTTTTAGACTTCATTATGTATTCCTCCTAACAAGCAGCAAGTAAAGAAAAATTAAACTTCCTATAACACCTACAGTTAATCCAATAGGGATTTCATAAGGATATATTATTAAGCGGCCTAATATATCACAAAACAAAAGAAATACCGCACCAAATAAAGCTGTAGGCAGAATGTTTTTCTTTAGATTGTCCCCTTGATACATAGTAACTATATTAGGTATTACAAGACCCAAAAAAGGTATTTTTCCTACTGTAATGACGACTATGGATGATATCAAGGCTACAATAGAAATTCCAATATTTACAACACTATTGTAGTTTAAACCTAAGTTCGTAGAGAAATCTTCACCCATGCCAGCTAGAGTAAACTTGTTTGCATACATAAAAGCAATAAAAACAAGTGGAATACTAATATATAGAAGCTCATATCTTCCTTTAATCACCATAGAAAAGCTGCCCTGTAGCCATGAAGATATGTTTTGTACAAGATCATACTTATATGCAAAAAATGTTGTTACGGAATCTATGACCTTTCCAAGCATTATGCCTAAAAGCGGTATAATTATTGCGTTTTTATATTTTAGCTTTTTTAATATGGTCATAAATAAAAAGCTCCCTGCCAGTGAAAATACAAAAGAAACTATCATCTTTGTAAAAGTATTTGCAGCAGAAAATATTATTAGTGAAACCAAAATACCAAGCTTTGCAGAATCTATAGTCGCAGCTGTAGTTGGTGATACAAATTTATTTTGAGTTATTTGCTGCATTATGAGTCCACTTATACTCATACCTATACCTGCTGCGATTATACTAATAAGTCTCGGCAGCCTACTTAGAAGCAGTATTTGAATCTTATCATCTCTAAGGTTTAATATGTCTAGGAAAGATATTTCCTTTACTCCGATGAATATAGAGGCTATAGATAGTATAATTAGTGCTGGTATTAAATATCTTTTCTTCATGATGTCTCTCCTCTTACTATGCCGCCTTTGTATTTGACATAAGGCAATAGGATTTGATATAATAAATGAAATTTGCAATTTTGATAATCATTTTCATTTGTATAAGCTTATCATTTAGGGTTTTTTTAATCTTAACTATATTTGTTTTTTTATAACTATATTTAGGTAAATTTAGAAAAGAAAAAAGGAGAATTTTTTGTGAGAAAAAAAGATATGAATAAAAAAATTTATAGCTTCCATGTAAAAAGGGCCATGGATTATACTAAGAACAACTATAAGACTTCTCTGAACCTTAGCAATATATCAAAGTACTTAGGTTTAAATAAATGCTATTTTTGCAATTTATTTAAAAAAGAAACTGGAAAAACTTATTCACAGTTTCTTAATGAAATTAGAATTGAAAAAAGTAAGGACCTCTTAGCAAATACAAATCTATCCATATTAGAAATAGCTCTTTCAGTAGGCTATAACAATCAAAACTATTATAATATGTCTTTCAAAAAAATAACTGGTCTTACACCTCTTAAATACAGAAATATTTCTTGCTAATCCAAGAATATAGTCTTGCTCCATGAAATTAAGCCACTATTTTTGATTGATTAAATAGTAAAAAATTAGCGCAATATTATTATTCTCTTATTTCAAAGCTTCGATTTAATTCTATTTTATATCTTCTTTTTGGAAATATAATATACTTGATAAAATACTTATGAAACAAACAAGCCCAACGATTGTAAAAACTATTCCCGGCGTACTTCCAGAGCTTTGTATGCGCCCGTTTAGCAATAGATATGTGGCTGTCCACGGAAAGTAACCTGCTATTGGAGAATTTGTTAATATTACATTCCCTAATGCAATAATAGAAGCTACGATAATTGGAGCTACCAAACCCTTTGAATATATTGCCAAGAATGCAAAGGGTGTTATAGTTGCATACAATAATATACTCCCATATATTATTTTAAAAAGAAAGTAAAGAGCTGTTAAAAAATTTAATTCCGATATTTCAAATACTATGTTACAAATAGCAGCCAAAATGAAAATTTCAGCCCATGAAAGTATCATTAGAAATAATAGGCAAAGAAATAAGGTCATAAACTTGCTGGCTAAAAATCTTCTTTTAGTTATGGGAACAACAAATAAGGTTTTTAAGGTTTTCTCGGCGTATTCTCTACTGAACAAATAAGCAGCTATAATAGAAAATACAAGTGGTCCAAATAACAACATCAAAAACATAATTCCATTGTCATATAAACCAAATAGTGAAATAGCCTTTTCGGGGTATACGAAATGATTTTGTATTCCATGCATAATTGTCAATAATGGAGTTCCCAATGTTCCTACTAAAGCAATTATACATATTTTTGAACGTTTTAGCTTCAAAAATTCGCAATAAATCATATTAACCAATTTTTCCACCGCCTATCAAATTGGAGAAATAATCCTCTAGTTTCTCCTCTTTAATATTTAATCTTGTGACAGATATATCATTTTGAGTAAAACTGCTATTTATCTCTGCACACTTATCTATTTCACTGAATAGGCGAATAAAACGATTATCGACTATTGTGTAATCGGTAATCTGGAACTGCCTTTCTAAGACTAATGTGGCTTTATTTACATCAGAAACTTCATACTCTGCATATCTGCGATTACGTTTATGTAATTCACCTATATCCGTTTCTTCAAGTAAATATCCCTGGTGCATGACCCCGATAATATCAGCAATTTGTTCAATTTCACTAAGCACATGACTGGATATAAGGACAGTGGTTCCCTTTTCCTTACATAGTTTTAACAGATAATTTCGGATCTCATGTATACCAATAGGGTCAAGCCCATTGATTGGTTCATCCAATATCAAGACTTCTGGTTCATGCATAATAGCAGCGGCAATTCCTAATCGTTGCTTCATACCCATAGAATATTTTCCAAAGGTTTTTTTCGTTTCTTTATCTAGCCCAACAATTTCAAGTGCGTGTGTTACGCTATCTTCTCTATGTCGCCCCCGCAGTCTTGCGAGAATTTCTAAATTTTCGCTTCCAGTTAAATTTTCATAGAAACTAGGAGTTTCAATAATCGCACCAATTCTTCGATATGTCTTTAATTGATTTGTTTTGTAATCGTCTCCAAATAGGGTAATCGTTCCAGAAGTTGGTTTTACTAGGTTTAGAATCATTTTCATAGTTGTTGTCTTTCCTGCACCATTTCTTCCTAAAAGTGCATAAATCTTACCTTGCGGAACATGAATATTTAAATGATTTACACTTATTTGATCCTCGTATTGCTTTGTTAAATCATTTGTTTCAATCACATAATTACTCATAAAATAACCTCCTTTAAGGTAAGTATACCAATGAATTATGACAACACACTTTATCAAATCTTACTTTTTTCTTACTACTTATGAAAAAATAATTGTAAAAGTTGTGCCCGTTTCAGCTGCACTTTCAACACTAATTGTGCCTTTCATTGCTGCTATTAGTTCTTTTGTGATTGATAATCCTAAACCTGTTCCAGTATCCGAACGTGAAATATCACATTTGTATAGTCTATCAAAAATATATGGTAATTTATCTTCTGGTATAGTATAACCGTTGTTAAAAACAGCTGTAATGATTTTGTCCTCATTTTTTTCAATATGAATTGCAATATTAGAACATTCCCCATGATAAATAGCATTCTGAATAAGGTTATTTATAATCCTTTTATATGCCGCTTTATCAATCAGTACAAGCCATTCATTATCAGGTATATTAACATGGAAAGAAATTTTCTTTTTTTCCAATAAAGGAAGCCAATCAATTATAAACTCCCGCGTCAATTCATTTATATCATAATAATCCATTTGATATTGCTGTTCATTAGAACTTATTTTACACCATTCAAAAAGTACATCAATCAATGATTTTAAGGCAAGGGCTTTCTTATATGATATTTGAATATATTCTCTTGTATCATCAGCACTATTGTTGTCTAATGCTTCTAAATACCCAATCAAAGAAGCTAAAGGAGTGCGAACATCATGGGATAGGTTGGTCAAAATCTGTTTGTTTGCAATATCTGATTTCTCTAATAGTAATAGTTGCTTTCTATTTTCCTTCAAAATACTATTCAATTCAAAAGTTATATCAGCAAAAATACCCGATTTTTTTGTGAAAATCTTTTGCTGTGGATTTGACCGTATTTCTTTCAAATCCTCAAGCCATTCCACTGCTTGTTTCTTCAAGTTTCGTGTATATGCAAATTGAATAATACATAATAAGATTAACAAAAGTAAAATATATGTAATCATATGGTACCACCAGACTTATAACCAACGCCCCACACTGTCAAAATATAGGTTGGAGCTTCTGGATTATCCTCAATTTTTTTTCTTAGTCTTCTAATATGAACCATGATATTATTATCATCAAAGGCATATTCGTCATTCCATACGGCATTATAAATTTGTCTCTTAGTAAAAACTTGTCCTTGGTTTTTTGCAAAAAATAAGAGTAAATCAAATTCTTTCGCTGTTAATTCAATTAACACATTATCCTTGTATACTTCGTGCTTTAAAGTATCAATAGATAAGTTGCCTAATATGATTTTATTATCAATAGAATTGCTTTTTCCAAATAGTATGTAGCGGCGTAAAAGTGATGAAACACGGGCTAAAAATTCACTATTGCTAAAAGGCTTTGTTAGATAATCGTCTGCACCCATACGTAATCCAGACACTTTATCACCCTCGCTATCTCTTGCAGTCAACATAAGGATAGGAATATGGCTGCTTTTCCGAATTTCTGTAAGCACTTCGTAGCCATTTTTTTTAGGAAGCATAATATCTAAAATAACAAGCTGGTAATTCCCTCCTTGTGCTTCTTTTAATCCTGTTTCCCCGTCATTACAAAAACCTACAGAGTAACCTTCTTTTTCTAAGTTCCTTTTTAATAATTTACATAAATCTTTATCATCATCAATAATCAATATTCGACACATTGATTTGCTCCTTTCCCTGTTTCGTTCTCCCGTCAATTGGTTTCTTTGCATCCTTTGAAATTAACCAGATACGACTAATTTGAATTGCGCTGGGAATACGGTTAGAGGCACATAGTTTCTGTACCTGTCTTTCAGTAATCTGCCACCTGTGAGCAGCTTCTTTAACATTCATGTAATCTAACATAGCGTTACCTCCGTTATAAGTATAATGCGTTTAAACGAACTTTACAAGGAAACAAAAACCAAGACATAATAGACAAGTGTATCAGTTATTATGTCTTGGTTGTAATTGAGCAGTCACAAAAAAGTAGCTTTCTCTTATTGATCTAACTCTTGTATACCATTTCTATGACGAAGTCCTAAAAGATTTTCTATAGGTACTGTAAATATAATACCCGTTCCAGGATCGTTTAACTTTCCCGCCTCTACTATTGCATCGTATATAGGCTTCACTTTAGCTTTTTCAGATAAAATAATGATTATTTCCTTTGACGATTCTATGTGAATGTTAAATAATTTATGTGCCTCGTGGGTACCGGTTCCTCTTCCGTAGAGAATAGTAGCTCCCTGAGCTCCTGCTTCTTTTGCTTTTTTTACAACATAATCTGCTTTTCCTCTTTCAATTATTACAATAATGCTTACGACATTTAGCATCTAGCTCTACCTCCTTTATTTAACAATTATACCTAATGTAAGTACTGCCATAATAGGCATTAATGACATAATGCCTACAATTCCAAAACCGTCTACTAAAGCATTGCTTGAACCTACTATTCTGGTTAGTCCTATTGCAATAGCCATATTTAGTGGAACATTTACAGGTCCTGTAGTAGATGTAGCGGCGTCAAATGCAATTCCTGCAAACTCTCTTGGTGTAAAATAAACCAAAATTGCTAATATCACAAGTATTGGCATAATAATTTTAGGTGTAGGTATGCTATTAAGTATTTTAAATATGCCTATGGCCATTCCTATACCAAAGCCAAATGCTACTGTATGTATCAGTATCTTGCTACGTATAACTCCTATAGAAACTTCCTCAATCTCAAGTGCCATGGCTCTTAATGCAGGCTCTACTAGAGTAGAGGCATATCCTATAAAAAATGCAATTATAATTATAAAATACTTATTATCAATATTAACAAGACTTTCTCCCACTGTATCTCCTAATGGTATGATGCTCAGATATATTCCCTTTAGAAATATATTTAGTCCTACTACAGAGAGTATAAACCCTATAATTAACTCTTTCACATTAGTCAATGGTTTTTTTAGTACAATTACTTGAAAGAATATTAGCACTGCTAGTATTGGAATAATACTTTTAGTAGTGTCCCATAAATCCTTAAAAATGTCAATTGCTTTCAATTCTGTTAGCCCCCTTCTTTCCATTATGTTCAAAAATGCTGTTTTGTTGTACATTCTTCTACTGTATATTTTACAGTATATAAATATATTGTCAAATGAAGAAAAGCTAAATAGATAAACCAGCATCTGGATTTGAAGTAAGCTAGTCTTCTTCTTTGAAAAGCAAAGTTTTGCCATAAAGTGTATGAACTAGGTTTCAAAATATTGAGCATAATAAATAAAAAGCGCTAGAAAGAAAGGAGATTATTATGCCTGTAAAAACAGTAGACCTTAGTAACTCTGAACATAATGATAAGCATAAGGCCATATTTGATGCTTTTGATACTCTAGATTTAGGAGAAAAAATGCTCTTAATAGATAGCACTGATCCTACTCATCTCTTCAATAAATTAGATGAAGAAAGAGAAACTAAGCTTGACTGGAGATATGTGGAGGAAGGTCCTGATCTTTGGAAAGTATCAGTGGAAAAGAGATACTTAAGCTTTATATAGTCCATACTCAAATAGGGGCCTTACAGCCCCTATTTTTTTATAACCTTAAATATATTTATTCTATTTTAATGTATGAATAGGACTGCCTAATGCTAAATGCGCTGCTTCCATAACTGTTTCCGAAAGGGTTGGATGAGGATGTATTCCTCTTGCTATGTCTTCTAGAGTTCCTTCTAGCTCCATAGTCATTACTCCCTCCGCTATCATATCTGTAGCTGTGGAAGCCATCATGTGGACTCCTAGGATTTCCCCGTATTCTTTGTTTGCAACTATCTTCACAAATCCGTCTCTGTCCCCTTCTGCTAAAGCCTTACCATTTGCACTTAGTGGGAATGTGCCTACTATAATATCATAACCTTTTTCCCTTGCCTCATCCTCTGTCATACCTACAGTTGCTATTTCTGGGAAGCTGTAAATACATGAAGGTATTCTGTCATAGCTCATTTTACTATCCTTACCCATTATGTTTTCAACTGCTATTATTCCTTCGGCAGAAGCAACATGAGCTAGTAGATGCTTTCCGTTTATATCTCCTATTGCATATACTCCTTCAATGTTGGTACGCAGCCTTTCATCTGTAATTATACCTTTTCTGTCTGTTTCTAGGTTTAGCTTTTCAAGACCTTTTAGATTTGGAGTTCTGCCTAAGCTAACTAATATCTTATCTCCTTCAAAAGTCTTTTCTTCTCCATTTACTTCTACTATAATCTTGTTGCCTTCAAATTTTTTATGCTTTACTCCATAAATTATTTTTACGCCTTTTTTAGTTAGAACCTTGGCCATTGCTTCACTTAAGTCTTTGTCTATTCCCGACAATATTCTTGGAGAACGTTGAAGTATAGTAACCTTGCTGCCTAGTGCGTTATAAAGCGTTGCAAATTCAATACTAATAGTTCCTGCACCAACTACAATTAAATGTTCTGGAAGCTCTTTGGGATCAAGAACTTCTGTACTAGTAACAGCATAACCCTGCTCGAAGGATTCTTTTATTCCTTCTATATCAGGAATCATAGGAGATGAGCCTGTTGCAATGATTAGATTTTTAGTATTCAATATTTCATCATTTACTTTGATAGTATTTTTATCAACTACCTCTCCAAAGCCTTTATAAATATCTACTCCATTTTTTTCTAGAAGCATTTTGACTCCGCTTGTAAGTCTTCTCACTGCCTGATTTTTTCTCTTAACCATTGCATCTAGATTAATTGCTACTGAGTTTTTGTCTTTAATATCAATACCATACTTTTCTGCGTTCATTATGCTCTCGTATACCTTCGCACTCTTAAGCAGTGTTTTCGTTGGTATACATCCTACATTTAGGCAAACTCCTCCCAATTCTCCAGCTTCAACTACTGCTGTCTTTGCACCCATCTGAGCTGCTTTTATTGCAGCCACATATCCTCCTGGACCTGCTCCAAGAACCAAAATGTCATATTGTTTCATCCTTTGACCTCCTCTAGCTTAATAACAGCAACATGGGGTTACCTAAAAGCTCCTTAAGTCTTAGTAAAAACCTTCCTGCATCTCCTCCGTCAATGATTCTATGGTCAATACTCAATGATACAGGCATCATATGTCTGATGACTATTTCATCATTTAACACTACAGGCTTTTTATCTATCTTACCTATACCTAGTATTGCCACCTCGGGATACCTAATTACAGGGACTCCATAAGATGAACCTAATGCACCATAATTAGTTATTGTGAAGGTTCCTCCATACAACTCTTCTAGGCTTATGGTTTTAGTCCTAGCCTTTTCTACAATAGTCTCAATATCTTTTCCTATTTCTAGAATTCCCTTATTGTCAACTTCCTTAATAACAGGAACCATTAACCCATCTGGCGTGTCTGTTGCTATACCAATATTATAGTACTTTTTATAGATAATTTCATCCTTAATATTATCAAAACTGGAATTAAATACAGGAAATTCCCTCAGAGCAATAGTTAAGGCCTTGATAATGAATGGCATATAGGTTAAACTAATGCCCTTCTCCTTAGCCATGTTTTTTTGCTCCGTCCTCAATTTAACTAGTTCGGTTACATCAAAATCATCCATAACTGAGGTATGAGGAATTACAGATTTAGATAGTACCATATTCTCTGATATGGTCTTTCTAACTCTCGATATTGGTACTCTCTCTACTTCTCCATAGATCTTTATTTCTTCACGTTTAATCTCTGGTTTCAGGAAAGTATCTCCTAATGGCTGAGCAAATACGTTAGTTTCTTTTATATACTTCGACTCTATAATGCCCTCATTTTTTTTCTTATATTCATGAAGATCTTCTTTCATTACCCTGCCGGCAGGTCCTGTACCCTTTACTAGATTTATATCTATTCCTAAATCCTTAGCCAGTTTTCTAGCTACAGGAGTTGCTAAAACCTTAGTTTTCATTTCTTTTTCTTCCTGTTTTCCTTCATCACTGCTTTCTATAACTTCAGAGGATATTTCAATTTCACCGACTACTCCTGCACCTTTTTCTTCTTCACTTAAAGGCTCTTGCTTTATCTCTATGCCACGGGTTATGTCACCAGCTCCGCTTCCATCGTCTATTATAACCACTGTGTTTCCTACATGGATTGTATCTCCTACTTCTGCTAAAAGCTTATCTATCTTGCCATCAACTGGAGATGGTATCTCTGCATTCACCTTGTCTGTTTCTACAAGAAAAAGTGAATCACCTTCTTTAATTGTATCTCCTTCTTTTACAAACCACTTTAAGAGTACTCCCTCGTGTATTCCCTCTCCAATATCTGCAAATTTGAATTCAAACATCTACTCACCTCCACTAAAACTTTACTAATTCTCTTATCTTTTTAGCTATTTGTCTAGGCTCAATTATAAAGTGATGTTCTCCCCTTGGCAATGGAACAGTAATATCAAATCCAGCAAGCCTTGTAGGTGGTGCCTCAAGGTGAAGAAAAGCCTTTTCATTTACTATTGATATAAGCTCTGCTCCTGCTCCAAAGGATTTTACTGCTTCGTGAACCACCAGAAATCTTCCCGTCTTTTTCACTGACTCTATTATTGTTTCTTTGTCTATTGGAGATATGGTTCTTAGGTCTATTAATTCAGCACTTATTCCTTCTTTTTCTACCTCTTCTATAGCTTTTTGTGCTTCTCTAACTAATGCTCCCCAAGTTACTACAGTTATGTCACTTCCTTTTTTCACTACCTTAGCTTTTCCTATAGGCACTGTATAATCTTCTTCTGGAACCTCCTGCTTAAATGCCCTGTATATTCTCTTTGGCTCCATGAATATTACTGGGTCTGGATCTCTTATGGCAGATAATAATAAGCCTTTTGTATCATATGGTGTCGAAGGTATTACAACCTTAAGGCCTGGAATATGAGAAAATATTGCTTCAAGACTTTCTGAATGATGCTCTAGAGCCCTAATTCCACCACCATAAGGCATTCTTATTACCATAGGAAGATTATATTTTCCTCTACTTCTATTTCTCATTCTTGCTGCATGTGCAAGTATTTGGTTAACTGCTGGAAGTACAAAGCCTGAAAACTGTATCTCTACAACAGGCTTTAAACCATTTATAGCTGCTCCTATTGCTGTACCTACTATGGCAGCCTCTGATAGTGGTGTGTCGAAGCATCTATCCTTGCCATACTTTTCTTGTAATCCAACTGTAGCTCTGAAAACTCCACCCTCGTAACCTACGTCTTCACCATATACTATAATAGAGCTATCCCTTTCCATCTCTTTATCTAAAGCATGTGTTAATGCACCTATATTATTTAATAGAGCCATTATGCTCCCTCCTCTCCAATATGCTTCTTATATTCTTCATATTGCTCAATTAAATTTGGAGTCATTTCAGCATAAGTGTATTTAAATATATCCTCTAACGGAACAAATCCTGAGCCTTCGACTTTTTTAAAGGTCTCACCAACATAGTTTTCGTACTCCTCGTATTTGCTCTTATCTTTATCTTCACTCCATAAGCCTTTGTCTATTAAATATTTTTTGAATCTGTCAATTGGATCCTTCTTCTCCCATTCTGTGACTTCACTGACATCACGATATATTGTCGGATCATCTGATGTAGTATGAGGTCCTAGTCTATAGGTTACTGCTTCAATAATTGTAGGTCCTTCTCCATTTCTTGCTCTTTCTACAGCTTCCTTAGTTGCTGCATATACTGCCAATACATCATTACCATCTACCTGAATTCCAGGTATTCCATAAGCCAATGCTTTTTGTGCAAGTGTTTTTGATTTTGTCTGTACACTTCTAGGCACTGATATAGCCCATTGATTATTCTGGATTAAAAATACTACAGGTGCATTAAATACAGCAGCAAAGTTAACTGCTTCATGGAATTCTCCCTGAGAAGTCCCTCCATCTCCAACATATGCAATAGCTACATCCTTCTCCCTTTTTATTTTAGATGCCATTGCAATGCCAACAGCATGATTAAGCTGTGAAGCTATGGGAACTGATACAGGAAGCATTTTTACATCCTCAGGAAATTTACTTCCCATTTCATTTCCGTACCAATATAGAAACACCTGCTCTAAAGATACACCTTTATATAGCCATGCTCCTAATTCTCTAAATGCAGGAACCAACCAATCATTTTTATCAGTAGCTGCAATTGAGCCTACTTGCGCGGCCTCTTGACCTCTATTAGGTGCATATGTCAGCATTCTACCTTGACGTTGATATTGAAGTGCTTTTATATCAGCTACTTTTGCAAGAAGCATCGTCTGATACATCTTCAATAGATTATCATTCTCAATAAAAGGTTCTAAATTTGGGTCTACTATTTTTCCATTCTTATCTAGTATATTAAGCATTTCTTCTTCTAACGGATCATATCTGTCTATAAGCATTTAAACAATCCTCCTTCTACTTGAATAACTACCTTAACTCTATTTTCTGTATTATGAAAACTAAATAGTTTTATTTACCTATTTTAATATTACCCTATCTTTTGGAAATAAAACTATAGTTAAGTTATTATCATTATGACCTAACCCGATTTATGAAAGAAATTAAATAAGCTCGAAAACAAGTTTCTGAGTGCTATAATTACACTAGCCTTGATTTTGCTTCTGGAATTAAGAGTGTCCATTAGGATCAATTTTGTGTTACAAAACTATGATTTATACTAGTCACTTATATAGTAGCCAAACAAAATTCTTCACTTACGTTCAAAATTGCACTAAAAAAGAGAACAGATAATTCTGTTCCCTATTGAAACGGCTTCTTATTCTTCTTTCAATCTGTATTTATTTTGAGGTCTTCCTACTTTTCCGTATTCTAGCTCAAGAATTATCTTTTGCTCCTTTTCTAATAAGTCTAGATATCTTCTTGCAGTAATTCTGGAAACACCAATACATTTTGCCACCTGTAGTGCTGTAAATGTTTTCCCCTTCATCCCTTCGATATAATCTATAACTTTTTCATAGGTATATTGGCTAAACCCCTTTACATCGCCAATTTCTTCTAACAAATTGCTGTTAGTCTTCTTTTCATTTAATACATATTTATCTATTATTTCTTGATTTATTGATTCATTTGCTTCTAGGTTCTTTTTTCTATTTCTGTACTGTAGCATTGCTTCTTTAAATCTTTCAAAAATGAATGGCTTTACAATATAGTCAACTGCTCCATACCTAAATGCTTCTTCTACAGATTCCATATTTCTATCTGCAGTTATTAAAATCACGTCAATTTTTAAGTCCTTTTTTCTTGTCCACTTCAAGAGTTCCAATCCTTTTCCCTGTGGGAAAAAAACGTCTAATAGTATTAAATCGGGCTTATCCTGCAAAATAACTTCCTTTGCTCTTTCTATTGATCCAACACTATCACATAGCTTATATCCTTCTACTCTTTTTAAAAATTTCTCGTTAATTTCTCTAACCATAGGATCATCTTCAACTATAAGAACTTTTATCACATTAATTCCCCCTTCTCATGGGAATAGTTATTTCCCAACAAGTACCATCATCTGATTTGAGTTCTATTGTTCCACCTGCTCCATCCACGATTTTTTTGACAATGCTTAAACCAAATCCTCTACAGCCTGATTTAGTTGTATATCCTCTCCTATAAATCTTGTCCCTAATATCCTCGCTTATTCCTGGTCCATTGTCTTTTACCATTATCTTCAATGCATTTGTATTTGAATTAATTTTAATTAATAATTTTCCACTTTTCACCTTAACTAGCTCATCTATTGCATTATCAATTAAATTTCCTAATATAGAGCAGACCTCATCAACATTAATCTCCTCGGGTAACGCTGTTAAACTTGAATTAGAATCTATAATCATTTCAATTTTTGCTTCAACTGCCTTATTATATTTTGAAAGAAGTATTCCAGCTATGTGTACGTCCTTTATCTTATATGTTAATGTGCCTAATATTTCATGCCTTTGTTCAGTTAAGTCAGATATATATTTT
Organism: Proteiniborus sp. MB09-C3; assembly: GCF_030263895.1. Taxonomy (NCBI): domain Bacteria; kingdom Bacillati; phylum Bacillota; class Clostridia; order Eubacteriales; genus Proteiniborus; species Proteiniborus sp. MB09-C3. The sequence continues at coordinate 1,390,986 of NZ_CP127161.1, read as the reverse complement.
ATAGCCTTATCATACTCCTCCAGTTGAATAAGTCCAGATATGGTATGAAGCTTATTTGAAAATTCATGGCTTTGTGCTCTTAGCTCATTTGTCATCTTCTTTATGCCTGTAAGTTCTTCAGCCATTCTCTTAACCTCTGATAAATCCTGAAAGCTAGATACAAGGCCTATAGTTTCATTTCTATAATTCTTCATAATAGTATGACTACAAAGAAGTATTTTCTGTGGTCCCAGCCTTACCTCTTCATTATAGATAGACTCTTCATTTTCTAGTACTTCTGCTATTTGTCTAGTATATACCATATTAAAGCTTGAAATATTCTTACCCACATCACTATCCTTGAATCCTAGAACATCCTTTGCATTTTTATTCAATAGAATAATTGAACCCTTTTCATCAACTGCCATTATACCATTTTTTAAGCTTTGAAGTATATTATCTCTCTGTCCAAGTAAAAGAGCGATTTCCTTCGGTTCTAGTCCAAATATTGATTTCTTTATGTTATAGGATAGAATTGCTGAGCATATGATGCCTACTATTATTCCTATTACAATAGTCATTTGAAAATTTAAAATATATGGCCTTATTTCTTCGTATACAGTATTGTTAAGTAATCCTACTAAAACTGCACCAACTTGTTTTCCATTATAATGAACTGGAACAAAAGCTCTAATTGCAGATATGAGTACATTTTTATCAGCAGATATATACGATTCTCCATACTTAAGTACTCTTTCCTCTCCACCACTAATATATTTCTTTCCTAAGTCATATTCTATAGGATAGGAGTACTTAATTCCATCCATGTCCATGACAATTATATAGTTAAATCTTGTTTCATGCTTAAAGCTTTCTATTTTATCTTGAATTATTCTATAATCCTTTGTTGTGCCCAAGGTTTCTTTTATAACATCCATGGAAGCAATAGTAACTGCTAAATCCATGGCGTTGTTTCCCATCTGATGCTCTATGGTTTTTTCAACTTGTCTAAAGGTTAATATGCCAATACCGCCTATGACAGCAATAAGCATTAGAGTCATAACTATAGTAATCTTATACTGTAGTTTCACATAAATACACCCTTTTATTCTAGTTATTGAGTAACACTAGCCTTACTAAGCCCATCTTTAATAGCATTGATAAGTCCTACACTTGTATATGATGCTCCTGCAACTACGTCCACATCTGCATTGTTAGACTTAATTACCTTTTTAGGTATTTCTTCATAGACAATTGCTGCAAGCTCAGGCATCTCATATTCTTCAATAACTTCAATATTTAATATGTTGTATTCATCTGTTGTCAAAATCACCTTTATAGGTCCATGATGGCCTTCTCCTACACCTACATATTCTCCAGGCACATAAAGCTGGTTCTTTGACGTACAGGAGGCTAGTCCAAAGTTTAATAAAAAAATCATAAAAATCAATAAAGCCTTTTTCATAGTATCTTCCCCTTATCCCCTAAGTAAAGGTACTTTAATTGAAAAATATAGTTTTGGTCTTATTGTAAATTTGGTTATTATAATTATATCATCTAGTAACTTTTTTGTCACATTGAAAATGAAAAGGCCTATAGTATACGAATTTGCATACTATAGACCTTAAGAATTTATATCAATAATCTCTATTCAAAAGCTTTAAAACTGATCCTCTGATTATTTCTTTTGACTCACAATTTGGCAGCTTTTCAATTCTTTCAATTGCCTTTTCAGTGTACTTATCTGCAACTTTTTTTGCTCTATTGATACCATCATATTTATCCACTAACAACATTATTTCATCTATTTCTACACTTGATAAGCTTTCACTATCAAGCAACCTTTTTAATCGACCATCTTTGTCATTTTCTAGAGCATAGATTAAAGGCAAAGTATAGTAGCCTTTTTGTAAATCCCTCAAGGCTGATTTCCCTAGTCTCTCCGTATTTCCGCTATAGTCAAGTATATCATCTATAATTTGAAAAGCCATTCCTGCATTATATCCTACTTTTCCTAGAGAGTTTGAAATTGATTCATCACACTTCGCTTCATTTGCACCTGTATAGAAGCTTATTGCAAAAAGTGCAGCTGTCTTTCCAGATATTATTCTAATATAATTCCTTAAACTCGCATTTTTCCCGTATCTAAGATTGTACTGAGTTATTTCTCCCATACAAATCTTAGTCAGAACTTTTGAGATGTTTCTTAGATCTTTCATATCATAATCATATTTAGCAAGCATATTAAAGCATTGACAAAAAAGAAAATCTCCAATATATACTGCATAGTCCTTACCGTATTTGTACTGTATAGTATCACAGCCTCTTCTAAGCCTCGCATCATCTATTATGTCATCATGGATTAGAGTAGCCATATGAAGCATCTCAATTACGGCAGCCAAATTGCTGATTTTTTTAGAATCATATTCTCCAAATTTACTGGCTAAAATGAGAAATGCAGGTCTAAGCATTTTACCCCCGCTTTCAATCATTGGCAATATTGATTCTTCTAAAATTGTCTCTCTGGATTTGATGTTACGTTTAATAATACTCTTTACTCCATTTAATTCTTCAATCAATGCAGGATAATCATTCCAAAATTTATTCATCTTCTCACCTTTACCCACTAAGTTATAAATAGTATTGTTCCCTATATATAATTCTCCATAATAATGAAATGTCCTTCTAAAGAAATCTTTAAAAGGACACTGGATTTAAGTCTACTAATCAATATACAGATAGGTTTTCTTCGCAAACCCTGTATTCTTCCACCATCTTTTTAGAACAGGCAATACATAGTAGTCAAGACCTAATGTACTTCCAGAGCCACCTATTAGAGCAATACCTGCTGCAAAATACCATAGCATTTCTGTTGGTGCCATTCCAGAAGACCATATCATAAGTCCCATTGCTACAGATATTAAAGAAGCTAAAGCTGTAAATAATCCTGCAAGTAATAATAATCCTACTATTACTTCACCAATTACCATGCCTGCTTGGAATATCTCAGCAAGTTTTGTATACCCACCCTCAGGTGTATAGAAAAATGTATCCATTGACCATTTTACAATATTTGAGATAAAACCAGGTACTGGTAATGCTTCACCCCATTGAGATACTGCTTCTGCTGCTCCAGAAGCTGCTGATGTTGCCGATGCTGCTGATGTCGCTGATGCTGGCGCTGGTATTAAGAATATCTTTGATGGATCTGCTAAAATACTAGGTAACTTTTCCAAACCTTGAGCCAACCATTTATAGCCGACAAATAGTCTTAATGGGAATAGCCAGAAGTTTGGAGAACGCTTAGCCAGATGTCCACCGATAAAGCTTCTATTATCTTTTACATTAAAGAATTCATACATTATATATGACCAGCATTTATTAAAGCCTGCTACTTGGAAGAAATAAAATAAGTTAATAAAGTGCTTAGAAAGCATTGCAAAGAAACTAGGCAATCCGAAGAACTTTCCTGGTAAACCTACATGTGCTGTACCATATCTTCCACCAATACATACCATAGCGCCATGGAATGCCGGTTTATATGATTTCTTTTCTCCACCTTTAATATCTGCATGAATATTATGTGCTACTAACGGTGCTGAATGCTCTGCATTTTCAACCATTTGTGGAACAGGTCTTTCTTCTCCTTCAGGTATATAGAATATATTGTCTCCAACTACGTAAACGTTATCATAATCTATTGATTGAAGCTTGTCATTTGTAACAATTCTTTTTCTACCTTTTTGTTCAATATCTAAGTTGTCTAGTAAGTCAGCACCTTCAACTCCTGCTGCCCAAACTACTGTTTCGGCTTCTATAGTGCCTTTCTCACCCATTGTAACAGAGCCTGGCTTAACTTCTGTGATTCCTGCTCCTGTTATAATCTCAACACCTAGTTTTCTAAGTCTATTTTCAGCTTTTCTTATTAATTTGTCTGGAAATATTGGAAGGATTTTTGGTAAAGCATCTACTACGTAAAGTTTTACTTCGTTCTCATCTACATAGAACTCTTTGCAAAGTCTATTTTTCCACTCCGCAAGCTCGCCTATCATTTCAACTCCTGTGAAGCCTCCGCCAACTACTACAAAAGTAAGCATCTTTCTTCTTTTTTCTGCATTAGGTTCTTTTACTGCTTCCCTGAACATGTGAAGGATATGCTCTTTAAGTCCAACTGCATCCTCATAGGACCAAAGTTTTTTAGTATATTCCTCTGCTCCAGGTATGCCAAAATATGTTGGCTTACATCCAGTACCTAGTACAAGGTAATCGTATTCATAAGTGCTTTTTTCTGATTTTAAAGTATTCCCTTTAAAATCAATTTCAGTGATTTCATCAAGTACAAAATCTACCTTTCTTTTTGCAAAAACTTTTTTGAATTCGATTCTAATAGAATCCTCTGGAACTCTGTTCGCTGCAACCTCATGCAGTTCTGTCAACATTGTATGATATGGCTTTTTATCAATCAATGTTACCTTTACGTTGTCATCTTTTTTAAACAATTTTCCTAGCTTTTTCGCAGCTAATATACCACCATAGCCACCGCCTAGTACTACAATTTGTTTAGTATTAGCCATTACTTGACCTCCCTTATTTAGCATTCAGATAAGTTAAATTCTCATCTAAATGGAGCCCATATTTAAAAATTACAGAGTGGATAGAATATATCCACTATTAAGTTTGATAATACACAAACTATCCTAGTTAAAATTTTATCACAACCTAAACAAATGTCTATATTTACAGTGTTTTTGGTCATTACCTATACCTTTTGTTTATTTTGTTCATGACTAATATAATTATATTAGTCAATAATACATAGTTTTGCTTCTTTCTTTTACTTTAAACAAATTTCTAATAGTGGTATAATGTTTTTATTCAATATATAGCTGGCCTTGGAGGTAGAATATGGAAAAAGCTAAAAAAATAACAGTTATAATTCTATCAGTTGTCGTAATAGCTATTGCAATGTTTTCAATTTATAGTAAGTTTAAGGAAAAAAATATTACAGACAAGGGACTCATTAAAGAAAAAACTAGCTTTCTGCTGGGAACAGTAGTTCAGATAAAGCTTCTTGACCCTCAGCCTGATGAACTATTCAATGGAGCTTTTGATCTCGTACAGGATATTGAAAATAAAATGAGCATTAATATTGAAGATAGTGAAGTAATTCGAATTAACAAAAATTCTGGGAAATCATATGTTAATGTGTCTCCTGAAACCTATTACGTAATTGAAAAAGGAAAATATTATTCTACTCTTTCGAATGGGATGTTCGACATCAGTGTAGGACCTTTAGTAAAGCTATGGGGAATTGGAAATGAAGATGCCAGGGTTCCCTCACAGAGTGAAATAAATATAGCATTAATTAAAATCGATTATAATGATATTTTACTTAATGAATCTGATAAAAGTGTCATGCTGGCAAAGGAAAATATGATTATTGACTTAGGAGGCATCGCAAAGGGCTATGCTGCCGATGTAATTGCAGATTATCTAAAGTCAAAAGATATTGACAATGCAATCATTGACCTAGGAGGAAATGTGTTGGCCTTAGGTGGAAATGGTAAAACTGATAAATGGAATATTGGTATCCAGAATCCATTTGAGCCAAGAAATAAGCATATAGGTATATTAAGTGTAAGAGATAAAACAGTAGTTACATCTGGAGTATATGAAAGATATTTTATTGAAGGTGGAAAGAGATATCACCATATATTAGATCCTTTTACAGGCTATCCAGTAGAAAATCCTTTGATGAGCGTTAGCATAGTTGCAGATAAATCAATTGATGCGGATGGATTATCTACTACAGTATTTGCACTGGGACTTGAAAAGGGAACAGAATTAATTGAAAGCCTTGACGGAATTGAGGCTATTTTTGTAGATAAGGATAAAAATGTTTATATTACTAAAGGTATTAAAGAATCCTTTAGAATAACAAATGACGAATTTAATGAAAAAGATATCTAGTAAAGCAAGGAGACGGCAGACTGTGTGAAGATTCATATTCTATACGTTTTTGTCATTCTGAACGCAGTGAAGAATCTGTATTTGAAGCTATTAGAGACCCATTCGCTTCGCTCAGGGTGACAGTTTACACACAGTCTGACGAGATTATTGCTTCATATGCAATTCAAAGAAAAAGGAGTATCCTAGCTACATGAAAAGTAGCCTTGAGATACTCCTTATTTTATATACCTATTTTATCAAGCTCATGTAAATTATATTGTTTTATAAGTCTCATCAATTTTATAGGATATTGTGGGTCAGTAGCATATCCTGCTCTTCTTATTGCCCAAGCACCTAAAGTGCTGTCGTGCATAACTTCTCTAAAAGGTTCATATCTTTCCTTTTCTAGTAGTAAGCTCTTATGATCTGCCCAGCTTTCATTTACATTATTATATGCCCTGAATTCTGCATCAACACGGAATGACACTCCATTATATACTTCCCATGTGTTGGATATTACAGAGCCAGCTGTAGCACTGCCTTTGATTCCAAATAAATTGTAGGATATCTTGCCATTATATTTATCTACTGGCACACTTTGTCCCCAGCCTGTCTCCAGAATAGCTTGAGCTGTTTGGAGTGCTGCTGACATTCCTGTTTTTTCCCAAGAATCTCTAGCTAGTTCAGAAGCCAATCCAAGGAACTTATCCTTTTCAATGACAGGTGTTGCTGAGTAAGTTTTGCCTAGATACACTGTAACGGGAATCTCTTCGCTTAGGACTTTCTTGCCTGAGCTATATATTCCTTCAGCCTGAACCTTCCAGCTTCCTTCATCTCCTTGAATAGGCGTAAATGTATATTCAGCTTGTGGTTTTTGATTAGAAGCTACGACCTTCTTTTCTCCTGTTGTTGCATTAATGAGAACATAGTTCACCTTGTCTAATGCAACATTGCTGATAACCTTTAATTTGACAGGCCCTGTAAGAACTTGCTTAGGTCCTACACCTTCTAAAAATAGTTTTGGAGTTCCTGTTAGATTAACACTGACTTTATTACTTTCATGAACTACTCCTCTAGTGTCCTTAACTCTAACTAAAAGCTCTTTAGTACCTGAATATTTTGGACCTGGAAACCATTTATAGCTTCCATATGGTATCTGAGCTAAAATCTCTTCTTTTCCAGTCTTTGGATCTCTTAGTACATATTCTGTTTGACTAATATAAAAATTTAATGAATATGATAATGTTATAGGCTTATCAATTGTTGCACCATTAGAAACCCCTGATAGTGAGAATTTGCGAGGAACATTAATCTTAGCGTTAATAGTCTGACTTTCATAAGCCTGATTGTTACTATCATAGGCTATTACCTTAAAAGCATAGCTTCCATTATCATACATCATAGGTGTCCAAGTATATGGCCCGTATGGGTCATATTCAGAAGACACTGTTACTTTATTATTGTCCAGATTAGTTATTTCGTATTTTACATAGGATGCAACAAAATTAGTATCAGCACCTATGGAAACTGTGCCAGTTATGATCTGGTCTTGAGTTAAACCTGTTAATGATACCTCTGGAATGACAGCTACATAAACAGGTATGGAATCCCCAGCTATGAAACGTCCATCACTATCATAAAGAGCAGCCACAAGTACTCTTTCTCCACTTTCCTGTAAGTTAGGTATCCAAGAATATTTAGAAGTTAATTGATTTCCCCTTGCTATAACAGTACCTTTAGCTGTATTAGGGTCTAGCAGAAGATATTTTATTTCCACTGCATTTGTAGCTTCTTCATTAGGTAATTCTATCTGCAAATCTGTTCTGCCTGTAATGACTTGCCCTGAATTAACAGATGAAATTTTTATATCAAAAAAAGGTTCAATATCTACTGGCTTGCTCGAATCTATTAAGATACTATTATTATCTGCATCCCAATCAGCCTCAATGCCTAAAGAATTTCTAACCAAATTAAGAGATACATAGATACGTTCGTTAATAATCATCGGAGGTACATCACTCAATATATATGTTTTCTCATCTTTCTGATAGGAAACTAAATGACTATCAATCCTTAAAAGCACTGAAGTATTATCCTTTTCTATATAGACTGTCCCTTCTTCTTTATTCCAATTGACTTCTGCTCCTAGCTTTTCTGCTATAGCACATATAGGTACAAGGATTTTATCATCTTGAATAGCAGGTTCGGCTATTGCAGTAATATTCTGTCCATCTAATAACAATCTAGGTTCATTAGTAGCTAAAGCCTCAGGACCAGGCAATTGAATGAACATCAAAAGTATTAACAGTATGTAAAATTGACTCCATTTAAATATTTTAATTTTACTCGCCCCCTTTTATATTTTAATCTGTTGTGCTAGCAACTTTATTATTTAATATCAAATACCTCCTATAACTATTCTATATCATATTATTGCATAAATTAAGTTACTATTTGATTACAAATAAATAAGTGGAGCAAATGCTCCACTTATTCTGTTACTGATAAATATAGAGGTAATTTAATAGTGAGTAGCTATAACATAATCATTTCCCCATTCGTAGTTTTCATAGTCAATGCCTATAGATGGAGCATATCCTTCTATCTTCTTATTAACTACGACTTTAACGGAACCAATATCATATACATTATCGTCGTCTTTAGGCTCATCCTGAGCCAAGTCAAATATTACTCCTGATCAGCTCTTTCTATATGGGAAAATTCTTACGGTTCTTCCACCGAATTCTTGCTCTAACTGCTCCTTTGCTTTATTTGATATATCAAATCGCATTTTTATCACCTCTTAATAATTATTCCCAATGAACAAAATGAATACACAAATAAAAAAACAGCATTTTATTGAAAAAATGATGATAAAATGGATTTAATATCATTTAAGATGTTTATTTTCCACATACATAGTGTATCTTATTAGCCGCCTGCCAACTCCCTATCTATATGTTTTCTTTAGAATCTATAAGTTCAAAATTATTATCTTTAAATTCATATATATCTATGTATTCTTGGTAATTTACATATTCTCCTGAACTATTGGTTGTAAGATTAATATAAGTGTACTCTAATTTATTGCCAATTAAGTCAATTTTACCAATAACTTTATATATTATGTCTGTATCATTTTTACTATGTATCATATATTTATTTTCTGACCATACCATTTCAAATATTGAATCATCATAAGTATAGATTAGATATTCACTGCCAAAAACACCAGTTCCTATTCCACTGGACTTAGTTTCCATGACTATAAACCTATTATCCGAGGGTAAAAAATATTGTTCAATATTAGTTCCTCTAAATAAAATCTCATATTGATTATTATTGGTATTAAATATTATAAAATTTTCTTCCTCTACTTCTGAGTTCCTATCTAAAATCGCTATCTCATAGTCAGCATCCTCATCTAATTGTAAAAAGTGTACACTGGTCATATCTAAATTGTCTAGCCATTTTAAGTCATCATCTTTGTACTGTTCTCTGATTGATGCTATTAAATTATTTTCATTTAGTTTATTCTGCTCAGAATTTAAAGTTGTTTCTCTACTAATTAATTTATTTCTTTCTCCATGCAATATAGTTAATAGCATTATACAAATTAAAATGTAGTTTCTAGCTTTTGAGGTTGATTTAAAGCAAAAATACAGAAACATAAGAAATAGACTTAGTATTATAAAAATATCTATCATATGCTTTCTCTCCTTGTTAATTCTCTCATTATGATTATTTCCTATAAACAAAATCTTCCATGATGTCTTATTTTTTACTTTAGAAGATTTTATTATATTATATTCTCAGACATTCATTTACTATTTAATAAGATCTATTACTTCCCTTATTTAAAATTCTCAATACTCTTCTTTAATTATTATCCATTATTATTCCTTTAGCCTTTTTATATATTTGAAGCCCATTGAATGCAATTTTCTCCGTATTCACATAACCACAATTCTCCCAAAATATTTTTGCTGGATTATAAACAGTAACGTAAAAACTGTCAGCCCCTTTTTCCAACATTTGTTCCTCAGCATATTGCACAATATTTTTTCCAATGCCTTTATTTCTGTAATCTTTGGCTAAGCCTATTTCGAGAATGGTGCCATACCCTGGAATCACACTATAATCATTACGCTCTTCATCAATCATCCAGATAATAAATCCAACTATTTTCTGATCTGCATAAATTAATCTGCCTTGAGTTTTATTTTCGATTATCATATTTAAAAGTATTGATTTTCCTAATCCAGATTCTGCTATAATGGAACTCTTTCCGTATTTTAATTTAAAGCTGCTATTTTGTTCTATGTTTTTTATACCATTATTATTTTCCTTTCTGATACTACAGTTGTTCAATAAAGTACAATTTTTCTGATGGTTTAGCAAATACCATTTCCTTATTGTTCCTTCTCACCTTGTGTCCTGCTTGGCTCTCTTTTCTAGCTTCTCTCGCCGTTTTCTCATCTCAGTAAGATTCTATCATATTATGGAAAATAATCAATATAAATGCAAAGTTAGTTGCTTTGACCCCTAAAAATTATACAATATAGAGACTTGGCTATATATATACTTAATATAAGTAGGTTATGTAATTGAAAAAAAGTATGGAGGATGCACTTCACAGCTGCAATCTCTAATTTTTATAGCATACCAATTTCTCCTCCTTACATACATTTAGACTAACCTAGCTTTTAAAAAATTGTAAATTGTTTTAAAATAATAGTTAAGCTGAATTGTTATACTAATCTAATGTGAAATGGCCAGCAAGAAAATTGATGCTTTGCATGAGAAACAAATTTAATTTAAAATATAAAATGTAAATCAATAAGACAAGGAGCTGAAATAATGGAACTCATAAAGCTAAAGGGCAATACTTATTATATTCCAAGCAACACAAACATAGGAGTATTCACATATAAGAATAAAAACTGCTTGCTTGTAGACGCGGGAATTAATAATACAATAGCAAGGAAAATAGAAGAAGTCTTAAAATTTAATGGACTTCATCCAAAATATATAATCAACACCCACAATCACCTTGATCATTGTGGAGGAAATATATACCTTACTGAAGCTTATCCAGGATGTATCACTTATACTTCGGAAAAGGAAAAGCTCTACATGGAAAATACTGAACTCCAACCGACTAATCTTTTTGGGGCGCTTCCTCCAAAAGGGGTTAATAAAGCAAAGTCTATAAAGGTTAATGACATTCTTCAATACGGGATAAACAAAATTAACGATGAGAAAATTGAAATAGTCTCATTAAAGGGTCATTCAATAGAGCAAATTGGAGTCATCACTCCTGACAAGGTATGCTTTCTCGGTGACAGCATTTTTAGTACATATATTCTTGGAAAATACTCAATTCCATACCTATACAGCATCGAAGATTCATTGAATACTCTAGGATATATCAAGGAAATAAGTGCAGATATTTTTGTAGTGGCTCATTCTGAGTCAATATATTCAAAAGAGGAAATCGTGAATTTAGCAGATGAAAACATTGCGGCAATAAATGAACTACTTGAAGAATGCAAGACAATACTAGAACAGCCTCAAACAAGGGAGGACTTGCTTCAAAACATAATGATTCTTAATGAAATCCCAGACCCAGAGTATGTTCAATATCTTCTATATCTTTCTTCTATATCTGCCTTTATAGCTTACCTATATGAAAGAGGATATATTGAAAACTATATTGAAAACGGAAAGCTATATTATTTTGTAAAATAAATTTTTTCACATTAAATAATTTCTGAAGTGTATTACTTAGGTTCGTTAGGAAAAGCTGTTTTTACAGAAATAACTTTATTCATAATTTGGTGCATGATATATTTAAACATTTCCTGTAAAAGAAAAGAAGATTTTTCTAACCTTTTATAGATTGCTTCTTTGGAAATTGTTAAACCCAACTGATATTCTTCGCATTTGGATGCCACTTGACTAAGCGATGGATGTGGTATATTTAGTAAACCTATGGAATATATTCAAAATCAGAAGTTAGTGTAATGTTAATTTAAGGTGGTATCTAACCACCTTAAATTAATGCCCCTTCATCCTCCGAGATAAACAACGGAGGTTTTCGGGCAAGTTCTATAAATTGTTTCTACTGATATGTAGTATGCTAATGACCTCTGTAGCTTATCTTATAATATTGAAAGTTCTCTAAGATATTTTTCTACAGTCATAATAAAAATTTCTGCATTTTGCAATTGCTCTTCGACTTCATCTCGACTAACAATGTAAAAATCATCATAATCACTTTTATTGCGTGTCTTAAATGCCTGCTGTACAATAGTAGATAGGCTATTATCAAATTCTTTAGTCTTTATATAGTATTGATTAAAATAAGCAATTACACCAGAGTGTTTTTTAGAATCAAAGCCACTTAGCGCATTGACAGCTCGCATTGCATGAAAAATAGCATAATATGATCTGTTTAACGAACCCTTTAAATAATTATCTCTATAATTCACTTTTGAATTTTCTAAGTCTTCTTTTGCTCTTCCAAACCTGTATTTTGCTAATTATTTAAGTTCATTGCTCATACACTACTACCCCTTCATTAACTACATTTTGATAAAAAGGAATGACATTTTTATACTGTGAAAACTTTTTCTCACTAATGAGTATTGGTGCTAAAACTGTGTTATACTCTAGGTTTATATCAACCTCAACTACTGCCATTTCTTTATTGTATTTACTTATTTTCTTTTCATCTTCATCTACTAAAATTAAAATATCTATGTCAGACTCTAGACCAAAATCACCTCTAGCATAAGAGCCAAAAATAACGACCTTTTTTAATTTATCTTCCAATATTGGCTTTATTTTTTCAACATACTTTTTTGTTAAAGAGAACACTTCTTGTTGTGTTATTTGAGAAGGATTAAACATAATATCACTCCCTGAATAATATAAACAATAATATTTATCTATTTATTATACTTTTTGACCTTTAGACCTTTATAATTTGATTATATAGTAACAGGTATTTTAAAACAAGATATCCACTTAATTTAGATATACTAAGTTACTGCATTAATGGCAGTTCTTATTGAATATATAAACTTAATTCATAAAAATATAAGGAGAGGAGTTAGGAAAAAACAGTCAAGACGAAAATTATCGCTTTGACTGGCTTTCATTTATAATTATATTAACTCTTTCTCCCTAAGAAACTCAATAAATTGATTTCTTAGATTATTTGTATTTGCTTTTTCTATGAATAGCTCTCCATCTGATACTGTTTGTAGTCTTGCTTCTTTGTCTTTAAAGTTGAAATCTTATATTTAAGCACATTGCTTCCCTTTATCTTATCTTGAAAATAGTACCTGTCCATAACTTAATATATGATTTAAAAAACCACTTCTATCGCTGTTCTTTTCTATTAATATTGGCTCTATATTAGAATCTATATTTCTTCTAATTTTATATAGTCGTGCTTCTTTTTCTAAAAAACTTCCTTTTACCTCATCAACTATTATTGCTATATCAATATCACTATTTTCATTATTAGTACCCTTTGCATACGATCCATATAAAACAATTTTTTCTGGGTTATATTCAGGTATTACAGATTCTACGAATCTGTTGATTCTTTCAGAAATTTCTCTGTTATCCATTTATATAACACCTCCGTATGTTCTAATATATCCGTACAACGATCCTCATTAAGCTCATTCATAAGCTTCTCTTTGTGACTTGGGTACCTAGCCTCTATATTTAGGGGCTCCAGAATATCAATTAAGTCCTTCATCTCTTCTGGTATATCGTCATAGAATTCACCATTTTGTGCTAACCTCATTAGGCTATGAATAAATGGAGGATTTTCAGATTTAAGCAATACGTAATAGGCTTTAAAAGCTTTTTCTATAGTTTGATGCAACATAAATCCGACATATAAATATCTCTTTGCTCTAAGCATCGCTATAGCTGTTTGATAATCATATTCAGCCATCTCAAGCCAATAAGTGTAATTATTATATTCCATTTAAATACACTCCCAGTTCTTTGTATATTTACCTATATTATATACTATATTATGGCTTGTTTACACTACTTTTCGAATTTAATTATTGAACAACCTTCTTCAGCAACAGATATTTACCTATTAAAAGTAAAAATTACTGATTTTATAGTTTTATATATCCTATATATCTTGTAATAATAAAAAGGTTAGTTAAAGCAGCATTATATACCTTAACCAACCTTATTTATGACTAGATTAACTCTTTCTCCCTAAGAAACTCAATAAACTGATTTCTTAGGTAATTTGTGTTTGCTTTTTCTATAAATAGTTCTCCATCTGATACTGTTTGTAGCCTTGCTTTTTTATCTTCGAAGTTGAATCCTTCTGTGTATAGTACATTGCTTCCATTTACTGGCCAGAAGGTTGTGCTGTTATCACAGATATTAGCTCTGAAGTAATTCTTTCTTACTGTAGTTAACTCTGCAAATATATCTTTTGCGCTAGTGTAGTCTAGGTTAGTTCCAAGTACTCTTGCAAGCTCTACTATTACCTTCCAGTTTTCATATCCACTCATTGGAATAATAGCTTTGTTTATTCTTTGAATTCTTCTTTCTGAGCTTGTAAATGTTCCCTCAGATTCTGCAAAGCCTACTGCTGGAATAACCACGTCTGCCATCTTAGCTGTTTCTGTTAGGTGAGTGTCTTGCACCATCAGGAAGTCTAGCTTCTTTAGCTCTGCCTGTGGCATGATACTGGTAAGCCTTTTATTGTTTCATTTTCTTTGGCTTTTGCTACTTCATTTGAATCTTTATCGATGCCCATATCAACTAAGCCTTGACTGTTTTTTAGTCTTAGTTGAATAACTTCATTTCTTGGACTTCTTATATATTCATGGCAAATCAAGAACTAGCTTTGCTTTGGTGTAACTGTTCTTGTGTTGATGTAAACCGAAGAACAATAATCACCTTAGTCATCCTTGATTACACTTAATTTCACATCCAGAAAAGTAACTAATTGGTTTCATGCCCATATTTCATTATGTACTAGTGGTCATATTCTCCAATATTTTTTTGCAATTTTCTAGAACTTGTTTTTTATAGGAATATGCTAATTGTTTACTTATACCTATTTCTCTAGCAGAGTCAGTCAATGATTTATTTTCAATTATATTCTTATAAATTAATAGCTTTTTATTTTTTGGAAGCTTTTTTAAATAGCTAATTAGATGCCTTTCTAATATTCCTTCTAAGCTATTATCCGTATTATACATAAAAATGTCCCCCCTTAATAAAAAAAGAGGCTTATTATATAAAAAGTAAAAATTTTCACATCTTTTATTGTAAAATTTTAAATAATAAATTTACACTATATCTAGATACTTAAATTTTTTTATCGCAATCAACGTAATTTCTAGTAAATCTGAATATAAGTCTTCATAAAAAATACCATTAATTGTACTATACTTGATTATTAAAGGTTTATATCTGTCTATGAAAAATATAGCATTAGCAATATCTTTTTTTGCTAACATAATCTTTTCTATCAGATGTTCATTTCTCATATCTATAACTCCTTTATTGTATATCCACCAGCTATATAAATAGTATCTTTATTATTTTCTTCCTATAGAATCTAGAAATTCAAAATTATTATTTTTAAAAACATATATATCTATATATTCTTGGTAATTTATATATTCTCCTGAACTATTGGTTGTAAGATTAATATAAGTATACTCTAATTTATTGCCAACTAAGTCAATTTTACCAATAACTTTATCTATTATGTCTGTATCATTTTTACTATGTATCATATATTTATTTCCTGACCATACCATTTCAAATATTGAATCATCATAAGTATAGATTAGATATTCACTACCAAAAACACCAGTTCCTATTCCACTGAGCTTAGTTTCCATAACTATAAACCTGCTATTCAAAGGTACAAAATATTGTTCAATATTAGCTCCTCTAAATAAAATATCATATTGATTATTATTAGTCTCAAATATTATAAAATTTTCTTCCTCAACTTCTGCATTCCTATCTAAGATCGCTATTTCATAATCAACATCCTCATCTAATTGTAAAAAATGTACATTAGTCATATCTAAACCGTCCAGCCATTTTAAGCCAACATCTTTGTGCTGTTCTCTGATTGATGCTATTAAATTATTTCCATTTAACTTATTCTGCTCGGAATTTGAAATTGTTTCTCTACTAATTAATTTATTTCTTTCTCCATGTACTATAGTTAATAGCATTATAAAAATTAAAATATAGCTCCTAGCTTTTGAGGTTGATTTAAAGCAAAAATACAAAAACATAAGAAATAGATGTTTATTTCCTATAAATAAAATCTCCTACGGTTTATCTTGTTTTTTTACTGTGGAAGATTTTATTATATTCTCAGACATTCATTTACTATTTAACAAGATTTATTACTTTCCTTATTTAAAATTCTTGAAACTCTTCTTTAATTATTATCCATTATTATTCATTTAGCCTTTTTATATATTTGAAGCCCATTGAATGCAATTTTCTCCGTATTCACATAACCACAATTCTCCCAAAATATTTTTGCTGGATTATAAACAGTGACATAAAAACTGTCAGCCCCTTTTTCCAACATTTCTTTTTCGGCATATTGCACAATGTTTTTTCCAATGGTGATAGAATCTAATGCAGATGTATATTCATCTAATATTAAGATTTCGCTATCCTTCATTAATTCCCAAATAATACATAACCTTTGTTTTTCTCCAAAGTAATAATGTATTTTATCTTTTAAAACATCTATGACCTTATGCGAATCTTTTGCACAAGCTGAGCTTAAAAATACAATAATAAAGAAATGTAAGCGTATATTATAATAGTGCTATAAAGTAGAAAAATGCCAGTTTAAGCAATATCTTATCGCTTTAGCTAGCATTTTAACTCATTTACCCCTTAAACTCTATACATATAACTGACTATCTATCCATTGCTATTAATCTTGTCTATGTTGGTGGCCTCACTACAAAATAGTCTATCTTAAAACTTAAACAACATCAGCTATGCCTGCTTCAACTAAATTATTGATAAATTCTATAGCGTCTTTCTCAATAGTATCTATACTTGTGTCTTTTGTTTTAGAATGTATGCTAGACACTATTTCATCAATGCTTACTTTATCTCTTAATAATGTAATTATCAATTGTCCAATTGAATTAAGAACTATTATATCATTTGATTCATATTCATTACGTTGAGATAAAACAAATTGACCATTTAAATCCATAATATCATATTTAAAATTTAGGGTATATTTCTTACTCATGAACTAATCCTCCTCAAATGTAACTTGTTTAGTAAACAGATCGAAATACCTTCCCCCTGTTTTCATAAGCTCGCTATGAGTTCCGTTTTCAACTATAGCTCCCTGTTCAAGTACAAATATATGATCTACATTAACTATTGTAGTTAGTCTATGAGCTATCATAATGATTGTTTTGTCTTTTGAAAGCTTCAATAGTTCATTATGAATCCCTAGCTGTGTGATTGAATCTAATGCAGATGTATATTCATCTAATATTAATATTTCACTATCCTTCATTAATTCGCGAATAATACATAACCTTTGTTTTTCTCCGCCTGAGATTTTACTAGAACTTTCATTAAGCTTGGTATCTATGCCATTAGGTAATTTAGATATGAATTCAGTTAATCCAAAGACATCTATATAATAATCTAGTTTGTCATGGGTTTCTTTATTATTTTTACATTTACAATAGTACAATAAATTTTCTCTAATTGTTCTATTAAATAAAAAAGCTTGCTGATCTACATAGCTAAAATGCTTTCTTAAACTAATGGCATCGATATCATTGATATCAATCCCATTAATTATAATATTTCCTGACGATGCAGCAAAAAACTTAAGCAATAAATTTATAATTGATGATTTTCCTGAACCACTATGTCCAACAAATGCAATAGATCTACCTTTGTTTATATCGAGATTAATATTTTTTAGTACATTAACATTATCAATATAGCACAGATCTACATTTCTAAATGAAATTGAATCAATTTCTCCTTCAATAGTTGACATCTTTGTACCTTCAATATCATTTTCCGTAGGGTACTGCAGTATCTCAAATAGTCTTTCTGCAGATGCTTTCCCAATTTTGTAGAGTGGGATAAGATTTGTTGCAGGTATAGAAGCTTTCCAAAGCCTATTATAATATAACATTATTGATGTTACTAAGCCTGCTGTCATTTCTCCTTTGAATATGTAGTATGAACTTACAATTACTATTATGGGAATACCTATATCTTTTAAGAAGCTTGTACTAGAGTTTCTTAAAAGATTTGCATGATCTCTTTTTGCCAACGCTTCAAAATACCTATCTTGGTATTCCTTGAATCTTGTTGTCTCTTGTTCTATATTATCCTGAAGCTTTATAAGCTTAACCCCTTGATATACATTAGCAAGCTCTTTTTTTATGACGGCAAGACTTTCATTATGCTCCTTATATAGTCTAGTGAGAGGAAAAGAAAATGTGATTAGCAGATCTAGGGCTATCAAAAGAATTGAAATAATGCCCAATAAAATGTTATATCTAAACATTAATATTGCTATAACAATAAACTCAATAATACTAAGGACACCCTCTATTAAATTGTTTACCATCAGCCCTTGAATACCAAAGGCATCGTCAATCTGTCTTGATACTATATAAGTTGGGGAATTATCTTGAAAATAACCTATAGGCAATTTTAATACATGTCTAAATACATCCTCTATAATAGAAGATAATATACCATTTCTATATTTTATACTTGTATATTTGTAAGAGAGCTCAACAAGCATCCTGATAATAAATGCTATGCTCCAAAACAATGCATATCTTAATAATAAATGAACTTCATGGGAATATACAGCTGTATCTATCAAGTCTTGTGCAATTCGTGGCTCAATTATCCCAAAAACAACTCTAAAAATACACATGAAGATAAATAATGGTATAAACCATTTTCTTTTTAGCATAAATGAATATATATATTTAATTGCAGCATTAGCACTCTTCATTATTATTTTCCTTTCTGATACTACAGTTGTTCAATAAAGTACAATTTTTCTGATGGTTTAGCAAATACCATTTCCTTATTGTTCCTTCTCATCATTACATGGTAATATCCTATTTAGCTCTTTCTTCTAGCTTCTCTTGCCGTTTTTTCATCTCAACAAAATTCTATCATATTATGGAACTAATTCAATATAAATGCAAGAATCTCCATTATCACAATATTGGGATAACCCATTTTAAAATTCTGTTACGAGAAATTTTCAACATTTTCCTTTATCCAGGCTTTGTATAGAGTGTTGAAAAACAGACCAAGGACAATAGCCCATACAAGCTGAATTCCAATTGTTGAAATTGAATAATGTCCTACAAAAATTTCCGCAGGTGTATTGAAAATGTAGGGAATAGGAGTATATTCAATCATATTTGCAAGGGTTTTTGGCATCATCGAAATTGGGAGGACTTTTCCCCCAAACACCAAAAGAACCATATATATGACATCTCTAAATCTTGTAATGTCTATAAAATATCTAGTGAAACAACCAATTATTCCTTGAATGAAAAACAAAATTGAAAAGCCAATAAATGATGATACTAATACGAGCATAAGATCAAGAATAAAAATTTCTTTAAATATAATATATCGAAGAATTCCCATGAATACGATGTTTATCGCAAGTACAAAGATAGTTTTCCCAGTTTTCTGAAAATACCTGTATTTTACATATGATACAGGCTTTGTTTCAAACAGAGAAACTATTCCGTCTTTTATGTCAGTCATGAGCTCATATGCAAAATACATTGCTTCTTCAACAGATATGAATATGAAATTAATTGACACGTAGTAAATAACGACCTCGCGCCAGTCTACGGAGGCACTGTGTAGAAACGAACTGAAAAAAAGAAAATATATCAAGCTTTGAACTATCAACTGCAAAGTCATTGAAAAATAATCAATTTTAAAAAGTCTTTCCTCTTTAAGCCTTACATACATTGCGACTACATAAGGGTTATTCCTAATTTTTTGAATCATAGAATTTAAGCCCCTCCTTCCACAAAAATGCAGTAATAAAATAGCTTGCAATCAGTGAGATAAAAAGGAAGATATAGATTTTATGCGAAACTTTGCCGTAAATTTCAAGCGTTGGTACAGTCGCAACAAATGATACAGGAATGACTGCCGTAAAAATCCTTCTCAAAGTCTTTCCAAAAAAATCTGTCGGATAGTTCACCATCATCTTGTATGATTCAAGAATGCCCTTTATCCTGTCTACTTTGCCAAATTTAAATGTTAATAGTGAAAATGCAAGTCCTAAAAACTCAATAGTAATCATTGCGAGAGCTACTGTCAAAATTGCAAGTGGAATTTTTGCCATATATTCGCATGGCGTAAATTTAAAAAGCACAAACAATCCACCCAAAAATCCAATGAAAACTCTCAAAAAATTTGCACGTTCAAGATATATCAAAAGCATTGGCGGATATGGCTTTAAAAGATAACTATCTAAATCTCCACTTATAATTAAGTTTCCAATAAAACCAGAACCTACAAAAAGATTCGAAACAGCACCAGAGATTATGGCACACCCAATGAATACAGGATATATTTCACTCCAAACGGGATCGTCTGAAAAAGCTGACATTGCAGCCCAGAAAAGCACTATTGACACAAAGTCAAATAAGGTATCCAACACCACAAAAAAGCCATTTATTTTCACCACAAAATTTTTTTTAAAGGACGCTTTCACAGCACTAATTATAGTATTCATATACAAGCTCCTCCAATCCCGATTGAGAAAACTTTATGGTGTTGGCATCTGCAAAACATGCACTTTGATTGTTTCGCACAGTCGGTAAATCAGAGTTTTCAATTAAATACCTATTCATATTATCAACATTAGGGAGACGTTTTGCTTTAACACCTGACTCTAAAAATTCACCATCTGTTTCAACTACAGTATGTGAGCTTGTGAAATATTCAAGCTCCGATTTTGAAATCTGGAAAATCTTTTTTCCCTCTTTTAATACAATCATATCATCACACAGTCTGCCAGCAGAGTTGACATCATGCGTTGCGATTAAAACCGTCTTTTGTTGAATGTCTGAAAGATTTCTCAACATAATGTTAAATTTTCGTTTCCCCTCTATGTCTAAGCCATTCGTAGGCTCGTCAAGAATAATCAATGACGGATTATGAATAAGTACATTCAAAATTTCACACCTCAGGCGTTGCCCTACGGAAAGCGTATTTGCAGGCTGATTCAAATATTTCCCACAATCAAGAATTTCTGAATATTCGTGCAATGCTTTTTCAAACTCTCTATTGTTGACCTTATAAATAGCCTTTGTCATTTTAAGAGAATCTATTACTGGCAATAGTTCAAAAAAAGAGCTTTTGCCAGTCATGTACACTCCAAATTTCGCCAAATCATCATTAGAAAAAATTTCTGGGTCTCTCCTAAAAACAGAAATTTTTCCAGAATCTCTTTTTATAATTCCTGTCAAAAGCTTAATGAATGTCGATTTTCCAGCGCCATTCGGTCCTAAAATTCCTAAAATTTTTCCATACTTAAGCGTGAGCGTAAAATTCGAAAGTGCAGACTTTCCAGTCCGTTTATATGTTTTCGATACATTCTCAAAATTCACAATTTCCATTTCTTCACCTCTAAAAAGAATTTATAATTTATTTTAAAAATATAAATTGTAATAAGCCTTAAAACTAAGCAATATAAGCCATAATAATTCTATATTATTATGTAAGCTAGAATAATAGTATTTCAACTTATTAGAAAATGTACATGGTTGTCCATTATTCAATCTGCAGTTATTAAAAAAATTCCTTTTTCTATTTGATTTTGCAATTGCTTAGTAAAATACTATTATTCTAAAGTTTTAGCAAAAAACTATCTTTTTATTGTTACCTCTCATTATTATACTCTGTCTCACTTTCTTTCCATACAGGTTTTATCATGCTCTCACCTCAATAAAATTTTATCACATTATTAAAAACAATCAATATAGAGTCAAAATAACCATCTTTATTGAATTTCCCAGCCCAAGTATTCTCATTTGTTTACAATATATCAAAAAAGGATTTGTAAAAGTGCCTCTAAACTAAGTAAATTTTATACCTGGAAGAATAGTAGAAGCATTATACAGACTATACTTAAGTTAACCTGTTGTTCTAGTAAAACTTACTAATAAAAAAAGCTCTGACAATTATGTTAACCTATCATTGATAACCACAACGAATGATAGGAGGATAACATATGCCAGAGCTATATAAATATTCTATCAAAGAAATAGAAAAGTTAAAAGATTTTTTCTTGGTAACCTATGTAATTATTGATGACCTATACCAAGAAATTACTCCAGAATACATTAAATTCCGTAAAAATTCCAAGTATTCAATTTTATCTGATAGCGAAATCATCACCATTAGTATTGTGGGTGAATTGCTATCTATAGATTCTGAGAAAGCTTGGTTTAACTTTTGCAAAAATAATCTATCTGATCTATTTCCTAGACTTTGCGATAGAACTAGATTTAATCGAACACGTAGAAATCTACATTCCATCATAGACGAAATTAGAAAAAAGTTTTCTTCTAAACTCGGCTACACTGATGATTCTCATAGAATAATTGATAGCATACCTATACCAGTTTGTAAATTTGGTAAAGCTGTATTTCATAAAGCTTTTAGGGGCATAGCCACTTATGGCAAATGTCCATCTAAAAAAGAAATTTATCTTGGCTTTAAAGCTCATACGCTATCCACCTTAGATGGATATATTACAGACTTTGTTTTAACTAATGCTAGTAATGATGATCGTAGTACTTCTAACTACAACTCTTTAACCATTATAGGGGACGGGATAAAGGTTATGTAGGTGAAAAACTAGCTTTAGAGCTAAAGCAAGAAAAAGAAATAGACTTAATTTCTATGAAAAGGAATAAAAGTAAAATTCAATTTCCAAAGTCCTTTAGGCAGCTAATTTTTAAAGCTACAAGAAGGGTAGAGACTTCATTTTCCCAATTAACTGAACAGCTTAATATAAATAAAGTTAAAGCTAAGTCCCTATGGGGCTTAATAACAAGATTACGAACTAAAATTTTAGGTCACAATATTTGCTACATTATCAATAAATACCTAAATAAGGATATTAACTTAGCAAATATTAAAGATTTAGTATTTGGATAAATAATCCACATGCAATCGATTCTAATTTCCTAAAATAAGTCTAACTAAATGGGTTACCATACTTTTCTTGTTTGTTGTTGCTTTTATATAGCACAACAAGTTAAGTTATATTCGACAAATCTCTACTCTAAAAAACGATGCTGAAAAGCAAGGAGCTTGTGAGTAATAGTTTGAGGTTTTAAAAAACTTAGTTTATGGAAAAATTGATCATATATTTTTTGAAGATAAATTTATGATTCATGATTACCAAGCTATTCAAAAAACATGGTTTTAAAAGATAACAGCAAGTTATCCCTACATACGGCAAACACGAGGAAGTAAAACTTCTAGGTATTTTTCTTAATTACCAAACAGACTATGTCTAAAAAAATATGATACTATTATATTTTAAAACTTATTAAAAAATATTTTAGAAATATACTACAAAGGAAAGATTGTGATAATATTAGACAATGCTCTAAAAGCCAAAATGACTATAAAGAATTTCACAAAGTTTATTAATCAAAACCTAATTATATTATAGATTGTCTTTATGTTTAATTTAAAATTCTTTATTGCAAAATAAAGAAAATAAGAAAAAGATTAAACATTTTTGCTTAATACTTTTTCCTATTGTCCTTGCAAACATAAAAAATAAAACACTAGTTTGTCGTATGTTTGTCGCTATGAGATCCCTGACAATTTCCACAATCGCACGGTCTTACTGGCTTTTTGTTTCTAATAACCATGATTTCAATCCTCCTTTCTAAGTCATAGCAAATACTGAAACATAGTACTATTTCAAACATATTAGCAAAGTTTAAGATATATTGCTATGTATATTTTACATATTCACAAAGCAATCTGATTTACCAGATTTAAAAGCTTTTACATAAGATTTTATGAACAAATCAATATCATACTTAGTTTGAAATTCACAAGTATTCCTACATAAGATATGGCCACCACATAAAACTATATCTTTGCAATTTTTACAATCATCTTCTAATAGGGGATCATAATTCTTATATTCAGAATATATTTCATTCAACTTTTGAGGATTATTTGCAATAACGTCTATGTTGGTTTTAGATTTATCATGAAACATAGAATCGCATAAAGTAACAGCACCATCGCTAAAAACCTTACAAGAATAAGGTTGGTAGGCGTAACATAGCTTTAATCCAGAGCTAAGAGAAAATGCTATTGGATAATTGCATTTAATCATGGCTTCAATAGCCTTTGTTGATTTCCATTTTATATATTCGTCATTAGTTAACTGATTTCTAAAGCCTTTATTATACTCGTAATTATCAGTATTCATAGCCTCAACTGTTGTACATATAGGTAATTTTTTTCTTAGGGAACTCAAAAAAGATGAAAATTCATACATGTTTTTATGATTAACATTATAACGAATATTTATTGAATTTGTTTTTTTTGGAAGAATAGATAATAAGTTGCGAACTATAGTATCAAACTCTCCACGATTTAAATTATGATCTTCTTTATTTGTCAAAGAAATGGACACATTCAAATTATCCATAGTGGTAAAAATATCTGAAAATGGAATAGTTCCATTTGTGTCTATATGAACTGACAACACTATTCCTTTATCTTCAGCAAGATATTTAAAACGATCATAAATATAACTCAACTTTGTTTTATGGATTAATGGTTCTCCTCCTATAAAAGATAAAGAAATTTCTTTGAAATTTGGATGTAATTCTAATACTTTCTTAGCATATATTAATATTTTTTCAATAGTGTCCCTTTCAATTTCAGTCCTGCTACGTTCATTTGATTGGTAACAATACTTGCATTTTAAATTGCATATAGTTGACATCTCTATTCCAATACTAAAAAAATCAGTTTCTGTATTCAGAACAATTTCAGTATCATTTAACATATCACATTCTTTCAAATTGAGATATAAATCGCAGTTTAAGCTACTTACTTCATTGTCACTAATAATTTTCATATCAGAAGACGACAGCAATATTAGTGTTCCATTAGCCTTATTAAATAAGACATATTCATCATTAATTGGTATGATTTCAACATATTGTGACAACATACTATCACCTCACTTATTACCTTTTTTTAGCGTTAATCATGATTTATAATGCCTTTAATCCTGTACTTCAGACAAGAATGTTCTTCTATCACTCAAAATGTTTCTATTATCAAAAAAATTACTGTTCTCTTTATGTCGCACCACCAAATATTATATATAAAAAGGCGAGACTGGATTATCAACCCTAAACTAGACGGATTTTTTAAGATTCTGTAATTTATACTCTCTAGGACTTAAATAATCTAATGTCCCATGAATTCTAATATTATTAAACCAATTAACATAATCTGCTAGCATGAACTCTAATTGCTCCAAGTTCTCAAAATGATAGTTATTAGCAAATTCAGTTTTGAATATCTTAAAATTAGATTCAGCTACAGCATTATCGTAGGGACACCCCTTCATACTTAAAGAAGATTTGATTTTAAAAGTATCTAGGACTTCATCTATTATTTTATTTTTATATTCAAATTTCATTAATTACGCTCATCTTTGTTTTGCAAGATTTTTAAAGATTTTTTAATACTTTCTAATAATTATAATATGGCTACAAAAATAACATACTCATTCTATTTATCGAATTATTATAATTAACATTGAGATTATTACTAATCTATTTTTCATTTCCTATAAACTTTTCTATTTATATTATTGTTTTTTATGTATACATATAGTAAGCTTCTTTACATCCTCTGTTACATATTATAATATATAGTAAATATTGTTTTTTCAACCTACTTTAAAGTCGTATTTTTGAACTTAGATTTGGTACATTATTTGCATATAATTTTTTAGGAGAGTGATCGGTTTGTATCATTATAATCTTAATTTGTTTGGTAAAGAATTAAGAAGGATAAGAAAACAATTTAAGCTTACCCTAAGAGATGTTTCAGAATTATCTGGTGTAAATTGCGATACTTTAGGGAGGATTGAAAGTGGAAAAGTAATCCCAAAGTATGAAACCTTAGAATTCCTTTCTCCAATATATAAACAAGACATAAATACTCTATTCTTAAAATATAGAATAAATAATTATTCTATCTTCTATGATATACAAGCAAAACTGGAAGCCAAAATTGATAGAGATGAATTCAATACCTTAGATATTGAAGTTAAAGCGTTAGAAAAGTTGCCTAAATTTATAATCGGTAGATTTTATAAAAATTATATTGAACAAATGATACTGCTTGCTAAGGCAATTATTTTATATAAAAATAAACATGAAAATGATGATGCTTTAAACAAGTTAACTGAAGCTATGAAATTAACCAATCCTAGCTTTATTTTAGATGACTATAATTCCTTTATATATTCTCCTATGGAAATAAGAATACTAATGAACATGGCCTTAGTATTAAACAGACTAGATAACAGTGAAAAACATCTAGAAATAATGGAATTTTGCATAGATACTATCAAACCTAAGAATGAGATATACCCAAAAATCTGTCATAACTTGTCCAGTGCCTATATGAAAAATAAAAATTATAAAAAAACACTGGAATTATCTCTTGATGGCATTAAGGCTTGCCAAAGATATAGAAATTATTATAGACTAAGCCTTCTTTATTATGACAAGGGGATTGCTGAATATGAGCTAAATAAAAATGAATATATTCAATCGCTTAAAACATCTTTAACCTTATGTGATGCTTTTGGACAAGCTGAGCTTAAGAATACAATAATAAAGAAATGTAAGAATATATTAGAATAATGCTGTAAACTATAAAAAAGCTAGCTAAAACGATAAAACCTCTCGCCTTAGCTAGCTTACATATATGACTATATTAACTCTTTCTCCTTAAGAAACTCAATAAATTGATTTCTTAGATTATTTGTGTTTGCTTTTTCTATGAATAGTTCTCCATCTGACACTGTTTGTAGTCTTGCTTTTTTATCTTCGAAGTTGAAGCCTTCTGTGTATAGTACATTGCTTCCATTTACTGGCCAGAAGGTTGTGCTGTTATCACAGATATTAGCTTTGAAGTAATTCTTTCTTACTGTAGTTAGCTCTGCGAATATATCTTTTGCACTAGTGTAGCCTAGGTTAGATCCAAGTACTCTTGCAAGCTCTACTATTACCTTCCAGTTTTCATATCCACTCATTGGGATAATAGCTTTGTTTATTCTTTGAATTCTTCTTTCTGAGCTTGTAAATGTACCTTCAGATTCTGCAAAGCTTACTGCTGGAATAACCACGTCTGCCATCTTAGCTGTTTCTGTTAGGTGAGTGTCTTGCACCATTAGGAGGTCTAGTTTCTTTAGTTCTGCCTGTGGTATGTCTTCACCAAATACTAGTAGTCCTTTTACAGCTCCATTTTCTATTGCTTTTGCTACTTCATTTGAATCCTTATCGATACCCATATCAACTAAGCCTTGGCTGTTGTTGTTTAGCTTAAGCTGAATGATTCCACTTCTTGGACTGCCTATATGTCCAGAGATTACAGCTATATTTGCAAGCATCCTTGCACCAGCTGAGCTTAATGTGTTTTGTTCAAATACTATCATAGCCTTCTTTGATTTTCCGTAAATCTCAGCTATTTCTATTGCTACTTCACTAGGTGTTATGCCTGCTAAATCAGCTTTTAACTCTTCAAAACCATAAGCTTTAGTTTCTAATGGTGCAAATCCTTTGTCTATAAGAGCCTTTGCAATTTCCTTTAGGAATTTCACATTATTTGCTGGATTATATTTTCTATATGCCCATTCATCAGCTTGTGATTCAAAAGGATTTACCACCAATAGCTTAGCTCCTTGTTGGGCTGCCTTTTTAATCTTTAATCCAACTATTGTGTGATGCTGCATGACGTCTGAACCAACTAATAAAATTGTCTCTGTTGATAGCAGTTCATCAAAAGTATTTGATGATGCATCATATCCTAGTATATCTTTAATACCATGGCTAACCCTATTAAAGCTAGTTACATTATTTGTTTTTAATACTTCTTTACCAAACTTAGATGCTAAATATATTTCTTCGTTTGTATATCTATCTGAAACTGAAACCGCAAGTGAGCTATTTCCATGCAGCATAGCTACACTTTGAGCTTTTTTAGATGTATAAAGGAATGCTTCTTCCCATGATACTTCCTCAAGCTTGCCGTCTTTCTTAACCATTGGCTTAGTAAGTCTAGCACCTTTTTGTGCTATATCAAATCCGAAACGTCCTTTTACGCATAGAAGTCCATCATCTACTTTGCTTTCTCTTATAGGCTTAGCCTTAGTCAACATATCTCCCTTTGTGTTTAGATTGATGTTACATCCAACACTACATCCTGAACATACTGTATGTGTCACTTTTGCATCAACAGGAACTGACTTTTCTATGCCTAATCTCTCACCAAGTGCTCCTGTAGGACATACGCTTATACATTGTCCACATGATATACATCCAGTTTTGTTAAGTGGCAAATCAAGAGCTGGTTTTACTATGGTGTCAAAGCCTCTATTTACAAGGCCTATAGCTGTAATTCCCATTACTTCGTCGCATACTCTTGTGCAAAGTCCGCAAAGTATACATTTATCAGGATTTCTCATGATGAATGGATGAGTATCCTCTTCTTGACGTTTGTGTACTTCTCCGCTTAATCTTTCTGGTTGTACATCATATTCATTTGCATAGTGAATTAGTTTACATTCAAATACATCATGACATCCACATTCCAGACATCTCTTAGCATCTCTTCTGGCAGCCTCTTCATCAAATCCCTTCATTACTTCGTTGAAGTTATCCTTCCTTTCAGCTGCTGAAAGATGTGACATAGGTGATCTATATTGTTTCTCTCTTTCTTTAAAGTCTTCAGGAGTTAAATCGTGTCTTTCAACATAATATGGCTTCTTATAAGGAATCATCTCTCCTTCAAGATAGCTTGATATTACTTCTGCGGCTCTCTTAGCTTCTCCTATAGCTGCTATAGCTATACTTGGACCTTTATTTGTAGCATCTCCACCTGCAAATACTCCTGGAAGATTTGTTAAAAACGAATTTTCATCTGCAAGTATAGTACCTTTTTTAGTTAGTTCCATGCCTTCAAGACCACTGGCATCTACATATTGTCCTATGGCACCTATTACAGTATCTACTTCTAATATTTCTTCTTCTCCCTTTATTGGAATAGGTCTCCTTCTTCCACTGCTATCAGGTTCTCCAAGCTCCATTTTTTGAAGTCTGATGCTTTTTACTTTGTCATCCTCACCTATGATTTCTATTGGACTTACTAAAAATTTGAATGTTACTCCTTCTTCTTCTGCCTCTTTGATTTCGATTTCTTCAGCAGGCATTTCTTCTTTTGTTCTACGATATATATTGTAAACTTCCTTTGCTCCAAGTCTTACTGCTGTTCTACAAGCGTCCATTGCTGTATTTCCTCCGCCTACTACAGCAACTCTTTCTCCTAGTAATACTGGCTCATTTGTCACAACCTTGGCTAAGAAGTCTATACCACCAATAGAACCCTCTAGCTCTTCTCCAGGACAATTTAGCTTAGTGCTTTTCCAAGCTCCTATAGATACAAATACCGCATCGTTGTTTTCTCTGATATGATCAAGAGTAATATCTTTACCTACTCTAATGTTTGTAATCATCTTAACGCCCATTTGTTCAATAAGCTGAATTTCTTTATCCAATATTTCTTTTGGCAGACGATATTGAGGAATTCCGTATCTAAGCATACCGCCAAGCTTTGGCATAGCCTCATATATAGTTACATCGTGTCCATCTGCTGCTAAATAATATGCTGCTGAAAGCCCTCCAGGTCCTCCTCCTATGATTCCAACTTTTTTCCCTGATGAAGGCTTCATATCTGGCATATATGATTCCTTATCCTTTAAATCAATATCTGCAACAAAGAATTTTAGGTTTGCTATAGATATAGGTTCTTCAACTAATTGTCTTCTACAAGCATCTTCGCAAGGATGTGGACATACTCTTCCTATACTAGCTGGCAATGGAAGTTGCTCTTTAATAAGCTTCAATGCTTCCTTATACTGCCCATTTGCTATAAGTCCTACATATCCCTGACAATCAGTATTGCCCGGGCAAGCCATCATACATGGTGCTTTACAGTCTCCAACGTGGTCAGAAAGCAGAAGCTCTAATGCTATTTTTCTAGAAGCTTTGACTTTTTCAGTTTTTGTCTGAACAACCATTCCATTTGCTGCTTCTGTAGCACAAGCTCTTAAAAGCTTAGGAATTCCCTCAACCTCAACTACACAGAGTCCGCAGGCTCCATAAGTCTTTGTTCTCTCATCATGGCACAAAGTAGGTATTTCAATGTCATTTGCTCTTGCAATCTCAAGTACTGTCTGACCTTTACGTCCAATTACTTCTTTTCCGTTTATATTAAGTCTTATTTCTGACATTAGTTTTCCTCCTTCCTATTCTATTTCAACTGCACCAAAACGGCAGACTTCTTTACATTTACCGCATTTAATGCATATTTCACTATTGATTTTATGTGCTTTCTTAACTTCTCCATCTATTGCTCCTACTGGACAATTTCTCTTACATAATCCACAGCCTATACATTTGTCCTCTAATATGGAGAAGGATATAAGGTTTTTACATTGCTTAGCAGGACATTTCTTATCATAAATATGCTTTTCATACTCTTCTCTAAAGTATCTTATTGTACTGAGAACAGGATTTGGTGCTGTTTGTCCAAGTCCACACAAAGACCCTGCTTTTATTTGTTCTCCCAAATCTTCAAGAAGCTCTATATCTCCGTCTTTTCCTTCACCTTCACAGATTCTGGTTAATATTTCAAGCATTCTCTTTGTACCTATCCTACAATGAATACACTTTCCACAAGACTCCTTACGGGTAAAGTCAAGGAAAAACCTAGCCATATCAACCATACAGGTAGTTTCGTCCATTACAACCATACCGCCAGAACCCATTATAGCGCCTGTTTTATTTATTGATTCATAGTCAACTGGTGTATCTAACAGGTGCTCAGGTATACAGCCTCCTGAAGGTCCACCCATTTGCACTGCTTTTATTTGTTTGCCATCTCTAATTCCTCCACCAATTCCAAAGATAATATCTCTGATTGGTGTACCCATTGGTACTTCCACAAGTCCACCTTTGTTTATCTTTCCTGTAAGAGCAAATACCTTCGTTCCTTTGCTTTTTTCTACTCCTACAGCTGCAAAAGCCTCTCCTCCATTTGCCAATATCCAAGGAACATTAGCATATGTCTCAACGTTATTTATATTAGTAGGCTTATCCCAGTAACCTTTTTGAGCAGGAAAAGGCGGTTTTAGCCTAGGCATTCCTCTTTCTCCCTCTAATGAAGCTATAAGGGCTGTTTCTTCTCCACAAACGAAGGCTCCTGCACCAGCCTTGATTCTTAAATGAAAATCAAATTTGTCTAATCCAAGAATATTCTTTCCTAGATATCCTCTTTTTTCTGCTTCATCTATAGCTTCTTGAAGTCTAATAATAGCTAAAGGATACTCTGCTCTTACGTATACAACTCCCTCATTAGCACCTATAGCATAGCCTGCTATTATCATACCTTCAATTAGGCTATGAGGATCCCCTTCAAGAATACTTCTATCCATAAATGCACCTGGGTCACCCTCGTCTGCATTACATACTATATATTTAGGACTGTCTTTACTCCCTAGTGCAGCATTCCATTTAAACCATGTAGGAAAACCTGCTCCTCCTCTTCCCCTAAGTCCGGAGATTTTAACTTCCTCTATTATTTTTTCTGGGTCTAACTCATTCAAGCATCTTTCCAAGCCTTTATATCCACCACTACGAATATATTCATCTATACATTCTGGGTTAATGATTCCACAATTTCTAAGAGCAATTCTCTTTTGGCTATCTAAACCATTTTTATCATTTTCACTTATTATATAATCATCAACTTCATTCTTTTCTTTAACATGTTTTTCTATTATCTCGGAAGCCATTTCTGGTGTTACCTTAACATAAGTAGTTTTTTTGCCCTCATCATCTATAACGTCTACTATAGGCTCAAGATAACATGTACCAATGCATCCTGTTAGTGTAAGTTCCGCATTTAAACCTAAAACATTAAGCTCGTTTTCTAATGCAGTATAGACTTTATTAGCCCCTGCAGCTATACCACAGCTACCTTGTCCAACAACTATCTTCATGTTTAGGCCTCCTTACTCTCATTATTTTTTATTTCTCTCAATATTTCTTTCGCTTTTTTCGGTGTCAATTTTCCATATGTCTCTCCGTTTATCATCATAACTGGAGACAAACTACAGCATCCAAGGCATGCAACATTATTGAATGTAAAAAGATTGTCCTCTGTCGTTTGTCCTTCATGTATTCCAAGTTCCTCATAAACGGCTTCTTCTATAGCCTTCGAACCGTTAACATGACAAGCTGTTCCTTGGCATAGCATAATTAAATACTTTCCTACAGGATCTAATCTAAACTGGGTATAAAATGTAACTACTCCATGTACCTTCGCTGGTTTCACACCTGTTTCCTTTGCGATATGATTAAGTACTTCTACAGGCAGGTAACCATAAATATCTTGTGCTTTCTGTAATATGCTAATTAGACTTCCTCTTGTACCCTTGTACTTATCAAGTATAGGTTTGAGCTTGTCCAAATCAAAAGTAGAACTATTAGCCGCTTCATTAATATTTTTCTCTTTACAGCACTTCATATTTTACACTCCTCTCAGATATATTTTCCTATATTATTCAGTATTGATATAAATTTAATAAAGTTTTATTAATACGTATACGTTTTTTTCTAATATTATGATTATAACTATTATTATTACTTCAAATAACTAAGGGATTTTCAAGCATTTTGTCAAATTTTCGTGTCCATATTAAACACATAATATGATACCATGATTTATTATTTTAGTAAAGAAACTCACGAAAGATTCTGTTAATTTTAGGATTCCCTTTGTTATTAACTTAACTATGTTTTATTGAATTTTAGCCATTTTCCTTTTCATAAATTTCCATTATTTGATGTTAATTTTTTATCATAGTTTATTTTATAAATTATATAATTTTGTTAACAATTGTGACATATATAAAGATATAATTTGTTTAATGTTATATACTTTTATCATTTTTGACCTTTTTTTATGTTCTTTATCCTGATTAATGCTATATAATTTAACCACAGTCATTACTAAAGGGCTTAAAATCTAGTAGCGAAAATATAGGATTTGTTTTTCTCCCTTCTGAAATCTCTTACATCTGCTTTTGGCATCACAATGAAAACAAGGTCTAGACAATTTATCTGCCCTATATAGAATTCTGCTTAAATCAGCCCTATGTTCTTTATTTCTATGGCTGATAATTGCTCTAAGTATATTAGCCTTTTCATCATTTAAAAAACCACATCTAGTTAAAATGCTATCTGCCAGTTCTCCACTTGCTATAGCATGATCCTTACCTGTCTCATACTCAACCCATCTTCCGATGTCGTGTAATAAACCAGAAGCATAGACTGTTTCCTTAGGAATTGATAGATTTTCCTCTAAATTAAGAATCCAAGCAATTCTGCAC
Source organism: Proteiniborus sp. MB09-C3 (assembly GCF_030263895.1). Classification (NCBI taxonomy): domain Bacteria; kingdom Bacillati; phylum Bacillota; class Clostridia; order Eubacteriales; genus Proteiniborus; species Proteiniborus sp. MB09-C3. The sequence goes on along the minus strand of NZ_CP127161.1, from coordinate 1,357,217 downwards.
ACATCTAGTAAGTGGTTAATATCATGATGACAGAACATTCTATCTTGTTCTAGTTCCTTATTCTTAGCTATATAGCTTAGAAAATCATCATCTTCCAATATACAATTAACTCTCTTCATTTAAATCATCCTTTTTATGAATCTCTTCACCCTCTAGCTTGTTAAGAATATCCTCAATTTTTATATCTTCAATTACTAGACTAGGCGCAATTTCATACAATGGCACCATGACAAATGCTCTTTCAAACATTCTAGGATGTGGTATAATCAAGTCTTTTGTATCAAGCTTTACTTGTTCATACAACAATATATCTACATCAATTATTCGAGGTCCAAAGCGAATTGTTTTCACCCTTTTCATTTTTCTCTCAATACTCTGAGTAAAACTTAGAAGCTCTTCAGGGGTTAAATCAGTCTCCCCTTCTATTACAATATTTAGAAACCAATTTTGCTCCTTATATCCTACAGGTTCAGTCTCATAATAAGATGATTGTCTTGAAATGTTTACTTTCTCCTTGAGTAATTCCACAGCTCTATCTAAATTGCCTTTAGTGTCTCCTATATTGCCCCCAATACCAAGATATATTTTATTCATGAGCATGCTCCCTTTCTCTTTCAATATGTACAGCAAAATAATCGAAAATTCCTGATACTGGAGCCTCGGTTTTCTTCACCTTTACGCTAATTTTTTGAATTTCCTTAAAAGAATCTAAAATCTCTCCACATATTCTTTCAGCTAATGCTTCTATTAAGTTATATCTTTCATTTCTAACGACTTTTTCTATCATCTCATATGCTAATCCATAATTAGCTGTATAATTGATATTGTCGGTTTTTCCTGCTTCTTTTAAATCAAGATATAATATAGCATCAATAAAGAACTTCTGTCCCAGCTTCTTTTCTTCATCTAATACTCCATGATACCCATAAAAAGCCATGTTTTTAAGAATAATCTCATCCATTGAATCATCCCCTTACTATAGCATCAGTTACTCTAGCTGCCCTTAGATTTTCTTTTACATCGTGAACCCTAACAATATCTATTCCCTGCATAATACCAATTACAGTAGTAGTCAATGTCCCTTCCACCCTCTCCTTAGGAGGCAAATCCAATATTTTACCTATCATTGATTTTCTAGATGTACCTAATAATACTGGATAACCTAAATCTCTAATCTCCCTTAAACGACTCATCAAGGCCATGTTTTGCTCAGAGGTCTTACCAAAGCCAATACCTGGATCTAATATTATTCTGTCTTCTTGGAGACCAGATTCTAAAGCAATCCTGATAGATTCCTTTAAGAATCTTTTTATCTCATCAATCATATCACCCTTGTATTCAGTACCATTTTGATTGTGCATAACAATAACAGGAGTATTGTACTTAGCTGCAATCTTTACCATGTCACTATCTCTTTGCAATCCCCATATGTCATTGATTATATGAACTCCATTTTTTATACCTTCTTCAGCTACTTCGGATCTAATAGTATCCAAAGAAATAATAGCTTTAGTTTCCTTTGATAATCTCTTAATAACTGGAATAACTCTTTTCATTTCCTCTTCACTTGAAATATTAGTATGGCCAGGTCTTGATGATTCGCCACCAATATCTATAATATCTGCACCTTGTTCAAGCATTTCCTTAGCACGGGCGATTGCATTATCAATTGAAACAAAATCTCCACCATCAGAGAAAGAATCTGGAGTGACGTTTAAAATACCCATGATATAAGTTCTTTCTCCAAAATTAATATTATGACCTGAAAAGCTGATTCTTCTCTTTTCTATATTAAGCTTGATACCTGAATTCGTCATGATGATATCTCTCCTAACTGCGATTATTGATAATAGACATAACCTCGGCTCTTGACTTAGAGTCAGTAGCAAAAACACCTCTAACAGCAGAAGTGATTGTCTTTGAGCCTGGTTTTCTAACACCTCTCATAGTCATGCACATATGCTCTGCTTCTATCATGACAATAACACCATATGGCTCCAGTTTCTTTTGAATAACATCAGCAACAGTAGCTGTAAGTCTTTCTTGCAGCTGTGGTCTTTTAGACACTGTTTCAACAACTCTAGCCAGCTTACTTAGTCCAGTAAGCTTTCCATTCTTAGGTATGTATCCTACATGAGCCTTGCCGAAAAAAGGCACAAAATGATGTTCACAGACTGAATAAAATGGAATATCTTTTACTAATACCAGCTCCTCATATTTTTCCTGTTGGAAATATACCTCAAGATTTTTCTCTGGGTCTTCACTAAGCCCAGCAAATATTTCCTCATACATTTTTGCTATTCTTCTAGGTGTATCTATAAGACCTTCTCTATCTGGATTTTCTCCTATGGCAAAAAGTATTTCTCTAACTGCTTTTTCAATTCTTTCCTTATCCAAAGGAACTCCTCCTCTTTCTTCAATAAGCTTACTGATTAATACTTATTATGCCTAATTATTATAAGATTATCTGAGGTCATTGTGAAAAAAAGGATAAAACTATTTAAGCTCTATCCCTTTACTGCCATGCTCCTATTTTTCTAAATTTATCATATCTTTTATCCAGTAAATCTTTTATTTCTATTTTCATAAGAATATTTAATTCGCTTAATAAATATTTTCGTATATTATCTGCTGTAAATTCTATATCCTGTATTAGCCCCCTTATTCTCTCTCTAGCACTGATTCTAGCATGTTCATTGTGCTCTCTATATGTTCTTTTTTAGGGCCAATAAATTTAATGCCATTTACTTTACATGCATCTACTAGCTCAAAATTCTCTGAAAGAAATCCATAGCCTGGATGTATTGCCTCATCTGCCATATGTACATGAACCGAATCCCTATCAATTTCCGAATATAATGCTACAGTCTTTATTCCCATTTCTCTACATGCTCTGATGATTCTGACTGCTATCTCACTTCTATTGGCAACGAGTATTTTATCAAACATTTTACTCCTGCCTCCTTATCTTCATTAAAGGCTGTCCATATTCTACTATGTCCTCATTGCCTACAAATATCTCAACAACCTCTCCTGTTATTTCACACTCTATTTCGTTCATTATTTTCATGGCTTCTATTATACATAGTATTTGGCCCTAATCTACTTTATCCCCAACCTTTATGAAGGCAGGTGCATCAGGGCTAGATCCTTCATAAAATGTGCCCACAATTGGGGATTTTACAATGTAGATATTTACATCGTCAATTAAGGTTTTACTACGTTCTTTATTGTCATTTTTATTGTCTTTCAAATCTATATCTATAGTATTCCTTGAATTGTTTATCACCTTGTATATTAGTGACTCCTATGCTTTTTGAGCTTGTTTTAGCCACGCTTCCACTTTCACTTTTTGTTATCATAATCTTTATATCGCTTTTTTCTATCTCAACCTTCTCTATGCTTGTATTATCTATTGTTATAATTAAATTTTTAATGTCTTTTATATCCACTGATATCCCACTCTTCAAATGTAATATAAGCTAGTATCTGATACTAGTATTTAATATTATAACATAGCCATAACTATTAATGCATTTATTTATAATTTGGCATAATTTAACTACGAAGTCCTTTAGCCTTCTAACAAAACGACTTAAAGCTAGGCCTATTTTACAAGTAATCTAATAGTTCTGATTTTTTACACAAAAAAAGTGCAAATACTCAACACCATTTATTTGATGTCTTATATTTACACTTTTGTCGTATCAAATAGCTTCTTTTACTATGAAGTATCCTAAAAGCTCTTAAAATCTAGTTATTATCTATAACAGCTCTCTTATATTCTTTATTTCAACCAGTTCCTTTATTTTTTCTAAAGAAATCTCCCCAAAGGCTGAGCTATCTTCTCTAACTGCTGTACCAAAGTGATAGTCTGTGGCCTTGGCTTTGTCCATTATATATGCTATGTTTTGTAGGTTGAGTCCTCCTCCTAGAAGTACATTTATATGTCCTGCATTATATATCATGTCTCTTATGACCCTAATATTATCCTCTATATTGCCCTTTCCTCCAGATGTGAGTACATTTGTAATTTGAGGATATTTTGTTAAGACCTTTATTCCGCTAACAGGGTCAAAAAGTTCATCTATGGCTCTATGAAAAGTAACATCTATGCCATCGCATACTGAGAGAAGCTCAGATAAAGATTCTTCACAGATTTTGTTTTTTTCATTTAATACTCCTAGCACTACTCCATTTGCTTTTAAATCTTTGGCTATAAGAATATCTTCTTTCATTAACTGAATTTCTTCTGGTGTATAAATAAAGGATTTAGCATGTGGTCTTATCATTACATTGATTGGTATATTTACTGCTTGAACTACATTCTTAATCAATGAATAACTTGGTGTAAGTCCCCCCTCTGTCAGTGCACTTACTAGTTCAATTCTACTGCATCCTGATTTTTCAATCCTTTTTGCATCCTCAATGGTAGTTGCAATTATTTCAATCATTTTTATAGCCATTCCTTTCGCTTCGCTCAAGGCACAAAACGTAATGAAAAAGTGCTTTTGAGCGTTATTTGTTTTATAATTAACCCCATAGGGATTTCGGTAAACTACAAATCACGGGGAGGTGAGTGGGCTGTCTGACTTGTCAGATGACCGTATTTTTATATGTGTAGAACGCCTTTTCAAGCACAAATAAGTGTACCTTAGAGTACGTAACCTTATCTTTGTTTAAACAATCTCGTTTAAATGCCAGGCGTTCAGTCAATGCCGTATCTCCCTATAATTCTTATGAACTTTCTAGTTCAGAAAGGAGTCCCTATGGCTTTAAAAATCGTGTACAAAATCTGCTGCGGAATTGATGTTCACAAAACTTTTGTTGTAGCCTGCATCGCTTCCACCGATAAACAAGGTGTTACCACCTACAAGAGCCATCGCTTTTCCACCTACACCAAAGGTCTGAAAGAGCTGTTACAATGGCTGCTTGAATCTAATTGTAAGGATGTCTGCATGGAATCTACAGGTAAATACTGGATTCCCGTGTACAACGTCTTGGAAAAAGACTGTTCTATTGTGCTTGCACATCCTAAATACGTTAAGGCTATTCGTGGTAAAAAAACTGACAAGAAAGATGCTAAATGGATTGCTGACCTGTTTAAGCATGATCTTGTTGCCGGTAGCTTTATGCCCCCTGCTGATATTCGCCAGCTACGCGACCTTATGCGCTATCGTTACAAACTAACCTGCTTTATGTCCAGTGAAAAGAACCGTCTTCAAAACTGTCTCACGGTTTCCAACATTCAATTGTCTTCCGTTGTCTCCGACACTTTTGGTAAAAGTGCTCAAAAGATTCTGAATAAGATTCTTGAAAATCCTCTAGATACTTCATTCGATATTGAACCTTTAATTCACGGCTCTATGAAGGGTAAAATTCCTGAATTACAGCTCGCCGTTGATGGGCATATCTCCCCGCAACAGGCTGGTAAATTAAAGATTATCAAGAAGCACTTTGAAGATTTGGAATCCCGGAAATCAGAGTTAGAAGAACTGATTCTTGTGCTCGCCAGCCCCTATCAACAAGAACTCGACCTAATCCTAACCGCTCCATCTTTTAAAAACATCTTCTCTGCAATCACAATCATTTCAGAGATTGGTGTTAATATGGAGGCTTTTCCTTCGGCGAAACACTTGTGTTCATGGGCAGGGCTTACACCTACCAACAATGAAAGTGCAGGGAAGAAAAAATCTGTCCGGGTTTCCAAAGCTGGATGCTATATTAAACCACTTCTTGTTCAATGTGCCAACTCTGTGGTTAAAAGTGAAAAGCATCCAGAAATCCGTAACCGCTACCTTCGTTTAAGAAAGCGTCGTGGTCACAAGAAGGCAATCATTGCAATAGCAAGAATGCTTCTAACAGCATTATACAACATGTTGAAGAAAAATGAACCATACAATGCTGAACTTTACAGAAACTCTGACGTTATTCCTGTCAATCGCGAGATTACTGTAGAGCAGGCTATACAATTAGCAAAATTCCAAGGTTACAGAATTAAGTCAGCTACTGAATAACCTTAATTTTGTCTATATATTCAATTTTTTGAAGCCACCGCAAGATGGCTTGTTTGCTATGCCCTTAAGTGAAGTGCCAATCCCTAGTTTTCTTTTTCAACCTTATCCCCCATAATATATAGTATGGCTCTATTCTTTAAGCTTCTTGGAAAGCAGTTTTATTTCCATCTCTATTTGCTATGTACACCTTTGGCCTTTCTTTATCTGTAGCTACTACAAATGTAAATTCAACGTTTGTGCCTACTCCCCATTCTCCGTTTTTATTCATACAAGCTATAGAAATAGCACCAGCCTTACCCCTTCTCTTTTCTAGCTTCTCACTAAACTCATGAACTACTTTTTCAGCTGCTTTCTGTGGATGCAGTCCTTCTTTCATTAGCCTCACCACTTCATACGACATACAGCCCTTCATTATATCTTCTCCAAGACCTGTGGCTGTAGCACCGCCTATCTCGCTATCTGCATAAAAGCCTGAGCCTGGAATTGGTGAATCTCCTACTCTTCCTTTTCTTTTCATGAAAAGTCCACTAGTAGATGTTCCTGTTACTAGATTTTCATTTTTATCAATACATACCATGCCAACTGTGTCATGTCCATCATAGGGGCTTAAGTTTTTATCTTTCATCTCTGCCACTCTTTTTTCCCAAGCTTTTTTTGATTCCTCAGTAAGCATATTTTTTCTTTCGAAGCCTTTTTCCTGTGCATATTCTTCTGCCCCAATACCTACGAGGAAAATATTAAATCTTTCTTCGTTAAGCTTTCTAGCAACGGATATAGGATTTTTGAAATCTTTGATTCCACATATTGCTCCTACAGAAAGAGTATTTCCATCCATAAAAGCTGCATCTAATTCAACCTCACATTTCTCATTTGGTAATCCCCCATATCCTACTGATGTGTAAAGTGGGTTGTCCTCTACCATTTTTATTGCCTCTTCCATAGAATCAGCTGCACTCAATCCTTTTTCTAGCATATATGAAGCATGCTTTACTCCTTCTAAAGCCATCTCCCATGTTGCAATAATTCCCCAAGTCATTATCAACAACTCCTTTATAATTGGATTAATTCTAGATACTATATAATATTATTATCCCATAAAGCTATTTTTTGTCTAGAATTAAAAATCTCATGAAGAATGCACTAAAAAAATCCTATCCCTAATATAATAAGAGATAGGATTTTCTTATTTAATTTAATCTGTTGAGCTAGTTAATTTATTACTTTCTATTTAAAACTGCATTTAAAGCTATACCAACTATGGCTGCAAAGCTTAGGCCTGATATTTTAACTGTTTCGCTTACAGGTATTCCTATAGTTACTCCAAATTTTTTCTCTATAATTCCGCTTCCAAGACCTAGGATTAATATGACTGACATAACTATTATGTTCTTTACATTGAACTCTACTTTGCTATTTTTTATGGTCTTAACTCCTATTATAGAAATCATGCTAAAGAGCATTAAGCTAATACCACCCATCACTGCTGTTGGTATAGAAGTCAGTAATGCGCCTACCTTTGATACTAGACCTAAGATTATGGCAAAGACTGCTGCTAATCTTAGTATTGAAGGATCATAGTTCTTAGTTAAAGCAAGTACTCCTGTATTTTCCCCATAAGTTGTATTTGCGGGTCCCCCAATGAATGATGCTACTATTGTTGCTAATCCGTCTCCTAAAAGCGTTCTATTTAAGCCTGGGTCTTCGATGAAGTTTTTCCCTACTACTTGTCCGTTAGTAGTTATATCCCCTAAGTGCTCCATAAATACCGCCAACACTACTGGTGCAATTATTGCTATGGCACCTAAATCGAATTTAGGAAGGCTAAACTTTGGAAGTGCTACTAATGAAGCCTCTTTTACTATATCTACATTAACTATTCCGAGCTTTAAAGATACTAGATATCCTGTGATTACCCCAATTAATATAGCAAGCTGTTTAATAAAGCCTTTGCCTTTAAAGTTAATTAGTAGCGCTACTCCTAGTGTTATACCAGCTACTAACATGTTTTCTCCTGCCATTCCAAATGCAGTTGGTATTAAATTTAATCCTATTACCATTATCATAGGCCCTACTACTTGTGGTGAAAGAACTTTTTGAATTTTTTCTACTCCAATCTTTTTGATTAAAAGAGACATTATAACATAAATCAATCCTGCTACTACCATTCCACCTTGAGCATATGCCAAATCTCCGTCATATAATTCTTTCACTGTTATAACTAATGGAATAAATGCAAAGGATGAGCCTAGAAAGGCTGGCACCTTACCTTTAGTACATAAATGGAATATCAATGTTCCTATCCCTGCTGTAAACAATGCTACAGATGGACTAAAGCCTGTTAGTATTGGAACTAATACTGTTGCACCAAACATTGCTATTAAATGCTGCATTGCTAAAACAACTTTTTTTGAGTTAGCCAATAAGCTAAACTCTGCTTTTGTGCACTCCTTGTTTTTCATTAGATTTTCTACCATTTTAAAAAACCTCCTCTTATAGTATGCGGGAGAGTTTTTCTCTCCTTTTCAGCCTCTCAGTGCTGATTTAAAGGCATGTCTTGATTGTAATTAGATTTTAGTGCGTTTGACCTATGCTGCAATTACCCAAATCTACGATTTGGTGTAATTGCAGTACTCAGAAACTTGCTTTCTGAGCTTCCTCTATTTTTCTGACAGAAGCGTTCAGAAAATCGGGTTAGGTCATTTGCCGCAGTCTCGCAACACAAATTTATTTGTTCGCTAACGCTCACATAAATTTGGTGCTCGTTGCGTTTGACCTACCATCGATTTTCCGATAGAAACGTTCGGAAAATCGGGTTAGGTCATAAAAAAACTTCTTGCTAGGCGCAAGAAGTTATATATACATTTAAGTATAATTATTATCCATCACAATCTTGCCAGCCTCTCTGGACTGAGTTAAAGATTTCATCTTTAGTTTTATCCTTATTTATTTTATCAGCTATTTAAAACATATTCAACAAGAAATTCAAGGCAAAATCGACATTAAATCCCTAATAAGGTAGTCGCAGCAGTAAAATATATTATAAGAGCTAGAGCATCTACTATTGTAGTAATAAGTGGACTTGCCATAATAGCTGGGTCCATTTTAACTTTTTTAGCTACTATAGGTAATATTCCTCCTACAACCTTTGCAATAATGACAGTAAAGAATAGACTTATACATATAGCTAATGATATATAAAGGTCTGTTTTCTCAAAAAAATAAATTCTCCCAAAATTAACGATTGCTAGTACTATCCCAACAACAATACTTACTCTTAACTCTTTCCATACTACCTTTAGTATATCCTTTGATTCTATTTCTCCTAAAGCTAAACCACGTATGATTAGAGTGGAGGATTGTGAACCAGCATTTCCACCTGTATCCATTAGCATTGGGATAAATGCAGCTAATACCACTACTGATTGAAGTACATCCTCAAATTTCTTAATGATATTTCCAGTAAAGGTAGCTGAAATCATGAGAACTAGAAGCCACATAATTCTGTGTTTAGCTAGAGAAAATACACCTGTTTTTAGATACTCCTCTTCAGATGGTGCCATAGCAGCCATCTTTTGAAAGTCTTCTGTGTTCTCCTGTTCAATAATATCTACTATGTCATCGATTGTAATTATACCTACAAGTCTATTTTCATTGTCTACAACTGGCATGGAGGTAAAATCATATTTTCTGAATGTATCTGCTACATACTCTTGGTCTTCAAGGGTATGAACATATATTACATTTTCATCCATTATGTCTTTAATAATAGTATCATCATCATTTAGAATCAACTGTCTTATAGAGATGACACCTTCAAGCCTTCTATTCTTATCCATAACATAGCAGGTATTTATGGTTTCCTTGTCTATAGCTGTTTTCTTAATATGCTCCAATGCTTCCTTAACTGTCATTTTCTTTTTCAAGTCCACATACTCTATTGTCATAATGCTTCCTGCTGAATTCTCAGGATATTTCAAGAATTGATTTATCAATGCTCGAGTATTTTCATCAGTATTTTTGAGAACTTTTTTTACTACATTTGCAGGAAGTTCCTCTAGAAAGTCTACGGTATCGTCTAAAAATAGTTCATCAATAATGGTTTTTATTTCTTTATCAGTAATAGACTCAACAATATATCTCTGTTGTTCAGATGACAAATATGAAAATACATCTGCAGAAATATCCTTAGGAAGTATTCGAAATATAATGAGCATTTTTTCTTGATTAGTTTCATCTAGAAGCTGTGCTATATCTACGGCATTCATATCTATTAGTTCATTTCTTGCTTGCATGAGTTTGTTTTCTCTGATTAGTTCTAAAACTTTTTCCATATTTTGTTCCTCCTTCTCTTAAGGTAGAGGAAACTATCACAGTAATAAAATGGTGTATTCCTCTACCTTATTATTCATTTTTCTTGAAAAACTATTCCCATACGGATCGGAATCCACCATTTATCACCTCTTTGCTTATTATTTTGCTAAAAGCTCTGCAACTATTATTTCTGGCCTGTTGAAAATACGCTGGGGTACTATACTATTTCCCAAACCTCTGCTAATTACCATAGTTGTATTATTTACTTTATGAACACCAGATGTATATTTGGGCAAAAACCCTTGATTAGGTACCACTAGTCCTCCTAAAAAAGGAATCCTAAACTGTCCTCCATGAGCATGACCACTAAATACTAAATCAAAGCCATAGGCTGCATATGCATCTATCCTTTCAGGTCTATGGGATAATAATATTTTGAAGCTATTTTCATCTAGACCTTCTTTGATTTCTTGCAAGTATTTATCCATGACAATCGGCTCTCTATATCTTATTCCAGTATAGGGATCATCAATACCTGCAATTATTATGCTTTGTCCATACGAATCTATCTTTTCCCAGCTATTTCTTAAGACCTTAGCACCAGCATTTATAAGCTGCTCTTCTAGACTTTTAAATTTGCCAGAACGCATTTCATGATTACCAGTTACATAGTATACAGGAGCTATTTTAACTGCTTCTTTGACAAATTGCATTGCTATATATTCATTATATCTTCTACTGTCTATTAAGTCACCTGTTATTACAATAATATTTGGCTTTTCATCCTTTATCTGATTTATTAAATGCTTTTGATTTTTTCCAAAGGACTTGTTGTGCAAATCTGATATGTGTATTATCTTAAATCTGTCAAAGCTTTTGGGAAGCCTTTGAAGATTAATTCTCAGCCTAGTCTTTGTAATCCAATTATTTTGTAAGTATAAAAATATTATGAGGATTGTAAGAATTAATAGTAGCATTCCAAGGAACTTAATACTGAGTATGTTTTTATTTATAGGCATGAACAACACTCCCTACAATCTGGCGCAGAAGTCAACCCCTATTTCTGTCCGTAAAGGCAATGGCTAAAAAAGTCCCATGAGCTAGCCACTACTTAGTAAAGGTTCTGACTTCATTGGTACACTTGCTATGATAACACAATAGTAGATTGAAAAGCTAGAAAAATATTATCCTCACCTTTTATTATTTTTCAGATGATTGCTCAAAAAATAATCAAGGACACCCAATGGGCGTCCTATATTAAATAAATTATAACTTTATTGCAAATTCCTTTCCAAACTCCCTACACCTTTCTTTTGCATCTTCAGTTGGATTCCATAGTTCTCTTATTCCACCATTCACTACTTCAAATCCACCTTTCTTAAGTTCCTCAGTAATAAGCTTGACAGATTCTCCACTCCATCCATAACATCCAAAGGCTGCTGCCTTTTTGTTCTTAAATCCTAAGCCTTTCATCATTTCTAGAATACCTGCTGTTCCATACATTATTCCTTTGTTAACTGTTGAACAGCCTACTAAGATAGCCTTTGATTTAAATACTTCTGTTAGTATGTCATTCTTATCTGACTTTGAAATATTGTATAATTTTAGTGTAACCTGATTATCAACAGATTTTATTCCCTCTGCAATAGCTTCAGCCATTCTCCTAGTTCCATCCCACATAGTATCATAAAGAATAGTTATTTGATTTTCTTGATAATTATTAGCCCATTCTATGTATTTTTCTATGATCTGGGTTGGATTATCTCTCCATATAATACCATGACTAGTACATATCATATTTACTGGCAGATTAAAGCTTAGTACCTCTTCTATCTTTTTCTTAACTAAAGGACTAAACGGATTTAGTATATTCCCATAATATTTTATTGCCTCTCCATATAATTCATTTTGGTCTACTAAATCATTAAATAGATGCTCTGATGCATAATGTTGCCCAAAGGCATCATTGCTGAACAATATATTTTCCCCTGTCATATAGGTGAACATGCTGTCAGGCCAATGAAGCATTCTTGCCTCAACAAATATTAGCTTGCTGTTGCCTAAATCTAATTCATCTCCTGTTTTTACTTCTACAAAGTTCCAATCTTGATGATAGTGACCTTTAAGTGATTTTACTCCATTGGCTGTACAGTAAATAGGTGTATCAGGTATTTCTTTCATAAGCTCTAGTAATGCTCCACTATGGTCTATTTCACCATGGTTCATAACTATGTAATCGATTTCCCTTAAGTCAATTTCTTTTTTTAAGTTTGCAACAAATTCTTTAGCATATGGAAGCCAAACAGTATCAATAAGAACAGTCTTCTCATCACGTATTAAATATGAATTATAAGAAGAACCCCTGTGAGTAGATAATTCTTCTCCATGAAATGTTCTAAGCTCCCAGTCAATTTTCCCTACCCAAGTTACTTTGTCAGTGATTTTACGTCCCATAAAATACCTCCCAAAATTAAAATATTTTTTATCTTATTATTATATAGCAAAACTATATTTCTCATTAAAGTATTTACAATATGTATTTAAACAATTAATGGCACTAGGGTTTTAAAGCAATTATTGCTATTTTTATTCCCTCCTTTATTTACCCAGAAATGCAGAAATAAAACTAATCTCAGTTTCGAAACACAAATTTGCTCACTCCCTACGGTCGTGCAAATTTGGTTCTCGTTGCGTTTGACCTACCATCGATTTCCCGATAAAAGCATTCGGCAAATCGGGTTAGGTCATAAAAAAGCTCTAGCAATTATGTTAATCTATATTTATCACAACAAGGATAACATGTGCTAGAGTTTAGTAAATATTCTAATTAGGTTAATATTCTCAGCTTTTCTATTCTATTTTTTTCAACAATTTCAGCAATGAATTTAATATTATCGTATTCTATGGCCTCTCCGGTTTCAGGAAGCCTTCCTAGGACTCCCATGACAAAACCGCCAATAGAATCAAAATCCTCCGATTCTATACTTGTCCCTATCATTTCATTAACTTCTTCTATTTTAATATTGCCATAGACTAGGTACTCGTCTTCTTTTATCACTTCTATTTCGTCAACATGCTTATCGTACTCATCTTCAATATCTCCGACAATTTCTTCAATTAAATCTTCAATGGTCACAATTCCATCAGTACCACCATATTCGTCTAAGACAATGGCCATATGAATTCTATTTGTTCTCATTTCATCAAAAAGCTCTGTAGTTGGCTTAAATTCGTAAGTAAAATATGGTTCTCGCATATATTTTTTAAGGTCAAATTCACCTTTATTATCCTCTAAAAATAACAAATCCTTAACATATAATATTCCAATGATATTATCTGTCGTATTTTCATATACTGGAATTCTGGAAAATTGCTCTTGCCTAAATATATTTATAACATCCCAGTAGGATGAATTAACTTCAACTGCAACCATATCAGTTCTAGTGGTCATTACATCCCTAGCTTGGGAGTCACCAAATTCGAATACATTGTAAATCATGTCCTTTTCTTCGCCCTCTAGAACTCCTTCCTCATGGCTCACACTAACTATGGTTTTTAATTCTTCTTCTGTAATAAAAGGTTGATTATTATCCACCTTGCCACCTAACAATCTTACCAGTAAATTAGTTAAACGTGTCAAAAATATTATTATTGGGTTAAAAATAATTGTTACAACATGGACAAATCCAGCTACTTTCAAAGAAATCTTTTCAGAATTTTGAGCTGCTAACGACTTGGGAGTTATTTCTCCAAATATAAGCACCAATAAAGTCATTAATCCTGTTGCAATACCTACGCCCTTATTTCCATAGCGATCAATAGCTATAGAAGTTGCTAAAGCTGATGCGCCTATATTAACTACATTGTTACCAATTAATATAGCACTTAATAATTTGCTAGGATTCTTAACTAGCTTTTCAATTCTACTTGCACCTTTTACATTGTCCTCAACCATTTTTCTAATTCTAATTTTACTTAAGGTCATTAAGGCAGTCTCTGCAGCAGAAAAAAATGCAGATAACATTAAAAAAACAATTAGAAGAATTGTCTTCCACATGGCCTCAGGGTCCAAATCCCATCACACTCCTAAAATACATATATTTATTTACACTCTATTATACTTTATAATTAGTATAATTTCTATATAAAATTAATTTTTAAAAAATCAGAAGATAATATTACATAAAACCCATATTTCCTTTATAATAAATATAATAAGCTGCTCACTATAATATAATAAGGAGAAGAAAAAATAATATGGACAGCAAAAAATACGTTTTTCATTTGATAAATATTAGCTTGGTACTTCTAATAATACTATTGTTTTCTAGGTTAAGTGGTTTCTTTTCTCCATTAGTCAATGCATTAAGAATATTTATAACACCAATTATAATATCAATATTTTTATATTATGTTCTAAGACCCATCATCAGAAAATTGGAGAACAAAAAAGTTAATAAGGGTCTACTAATAATTACAATAATTTTGATATTTATTTTCTTATTAACGGTGTTAATCATTAATGGAGGAGCTGTGCTTAAAGAGCAATTTGAAAATTCCTTTTTAGCAAGCCTTGATAAAAACATTGATTTAAAAGGACTTTTGAATGATAATATCGGTATTTTATTACCTGAAAACTTTGATATAACAGATAAGATTATAAGCGAAGCTAAAGAGATATTATTGAAATTAAGTGCAAATATATCAGGAATATTTCTCCAAATTGGAGATATAGGTACGCAAATTATATTAGTGCCATTTTTATTATTCTATTTGTTAAAGGATGATAGGGTATTTTCAAAAAAATTCTTATCAATTATGCCAAAGACTCATAAAAAGCATATTATAGCTACTCTATCTAATTTAGATGATATACTTTCTACTTATATTTCTGGTCAGATTATGGTGACTTTTATTATTGGCTCACTGATGTTTGTTGGATATTTAATAATTGGATTGCCTAATGCTCTGTTAATGGGGTTATTTGCCATGGTAACTTCCATAATTCCTTTTATAGGAACTTTTCTAGGAATACTGCCAGCATTATTTATAGGGCTGACTATAGATTTGGCTATGATTTTTAAAATTATAATTGTTGCAGTTTTAGTTCAACAAATAGAAGGAAACCTCATCACACCTAATATTATGAAAAGCAAGCTTAACATTCATCCCCTATTAGTGATGATTATAGTTATTGCCAGTGTAAATCTTCTCGGAATATTAGGAGCTTTTATAGGAGTACCACTATATTTAATAATAAATACTCTAGTTAAAACAATTTACGGAATATCTAAAGAAAGAAAAATAGCCAGTAATATAAGCAAGGCTAACAACTAAGGCTGTTATAGTATTGCAATAATTAAAAAACTGATGAGTGCAGGTAAAATTGCTCTACGACACTCATCAGTTTTCATTTATATATTATTTTTCATAAACAACCCTTCCACCTACAATTGTCATATCCACTACTATATCTTTTATACTCTCTGGCTCAACTTCAAATATATTTTGAGATAGCACTGTCATATCAGCCAGCTTTCCTTCTGTTATTGAGCCTTTAATATTTTCCTCAAAGGAAGCATAGGCACTGCCCATAGTGTAATTATAAATGGCTTCTTCTACTGTAAGCTTTTCCTCTGGCAGCCAGCCTTTCTCCGGATATCCTTTTAAGTCCTTTCTAGTTACTGCACAGTATATAGACGGCATAACGTCTAGTGGTTCTACTGGACAGTCAGTACCTAGTGCAATATGGATATTTTTATCTAGCATAGTTTTAAAGGCATAAGTACTTTTTGCTCTATCCTTTCCAAGTCTGTCCTCTACTATATGGATATCATAATGCAGGAAAATAGGCTGTATATATGCAGTTACATTTAATTCCTTATATTTATTGAGCAATTTCTCATCAGTTATTTGGCAATGTATGATTCCATGTCTATGATCTAGTCTAGGATTTTCTTTTAAAGATTTTTCTATGGCTTCGAGGGCCATATACATAATTTTATCTCCTATAGCATGTATTGCAATCTGCATTTTATTATTATGAGCAGTTCTTACAAGTTCGTCTAGCTCTTCTTGAGTAAATACAAGTATGCCAGTAGTAGAAGGCTCATCCTCATATGGCTGACATAGTGAAGCAGTCCTAGCTCCTAAAGAACCATCGCCTAAAAGCTTTAATGGCCCTATTTTAAACATTTCGTCTCCTTGACCTGTTGCATATCCTGCCTCTAAAAATTCATTAAGCATATTAATTTCAGGGAGCAAGCATTGCTCATAAATTCTAAGTGTAAGCTCTCCACTTTCATTTAATTCATTGTACGCTTGTATAACCCTTTTAAATCCATAGCTGGATATACTTCCAAAATCATCAGTTTGAACAGATGTGAGTCCCTTACTGTTTGCATAAGCTGTAGCGGCCTTTAGTGCTTTCTTTATTTCCTCAGGCTCAGGATTAGGTATTATACTGTATATCAAATCCAGTGCATTTTCTCTAAATATTCCTAGTGGCTCTCCTATTTCGTCTACGTCAAAATGCCCTCCTTCTACCTGATGTGTTTCCTTATTCAGTCCTGCCATTTCTATAGCCTTACTATTTGCAATGCAAATATGGCCGCAGGCCCTAGTCAATACTATTGGGTGTTCTGTAGATATTTTATCTAAGTCATATCTAGTTGGAAATCTCTTTTCTGCTTCAAAGTAATCATGGTTCCAGCCTCTTCCTCTTACCCATATATCTTTTTGAATGTTTTTTTCTTTTATAAAATCCTTAGTTTTCTCGACTACCTCATCTATTGAAATACAACCACTTAAATCCACCATGTTCAGAAAATATCCAAAGCCCAATAGATGCATATGGCTATCATTGAATCCGGGAACTAATACCTTTCCTTTAAGGTCTATTAACTTAGTTCCTTCACTTTTTAAATATAGTATCTCATCATTATTACCTACTTTAAATATTTTGTCTCCTTTAATAGCTATAGCCTCTGCTCTAGGATAAGATGAATCCATTGTATGAATCCTGCCATTAAATAATATTAAATCCACATTCACACCCCCGTTTTTTAGTCTCAACTATATATTCCCATAAATCCTTCTTATCCACAACCTTATTTTTCTTGTAAACAGCAGTCTAATCATTAATAGAACAAAATATCACTTTATTTTTTCCAGCGCAATTTTAAGAGAATGCCAAGGCAACACCCCACATTTTACTCTGGCTGGCATATTTGATATATTCTTAAAGTAGGCGGCATCTCCCAATACATTGAGCTGTTCTTCATCATCTACATCTTTTTTTATCATGCCTAGAAAAGTCTCCAAAATATTGACTATTTCTTCTATTTTCTTACCCCTTATCAAATCAATCATAATTGAAGCAGATGCTTGAGATATGGCGCAACCAACCCCAGTAAAGCCTGCATCTACGACAATGTCTCCTTCTATTTTTATATGGAGAATTATGTCATCTCCGCAGCTAGGATTATGACCTCTTTCTTTAATCGTAGCATTTGGAATATCCTTTCTATTTTTAGGATTTTTATTGTGATATCTTATTAGCTCAGTATATATTTCATTCAGACTCATAATACATATCCCCTTACCTTTTCTAATGCTTCTATAAACCTGTCTATATCCTCAAATGTATTATAGAAGTAAAAACTTGCTCTGCAGGAAGAGCTTAAACCCATATATTTCATAAACGGCTGGGCACAATGATGTCCTGCTCTTATTGCAATATTGTAATTATCTAATATAGACGCTACATCATGTGGATGCACATCTTTCACATTAAAGGATACTATTCCTGTTCTATGATCTATGTCATTTCCTCCATGCATTTCAATGAAATCCTTATCCTTTAATTTATCCAATGTGTGTTTCAGCAGTTCCTTTACTATTTTCTCAATTTTCTTTATGCCAATACTTTGTATATAATCTATAGCAATTGAAAGGGATAAGGCTCCCTCTACATTTTGAGTACCTGCTTCAAATCTATAGGGTATTTCGCCATAGCTTGTTTCGTACAAATCAACGTATTCTATCATATCTCCCCCATATAAAAATGGTTCTAGTTCATTTAATTTATCAAGCTTACCATATAAAACTCCTACACCCATGGATGCCAGCATTTTATGTCCAGAAAGCACTAAAAAGTCAGCATCCAATTCATTTACATTTGTCTCTAAATGCGGTACACTTTGAGCTCCATCTATTATGATAGTAGCTTGATTTTCTCGCCCTTTTTTAACTATATACTCTATTGGATGTATTACTCCAAACACATTGCTTACGTGAGATATGCTGATTATTTTAGTATTTTTGTTTATTTTATTTTCAATATCTTCTTTCGTAATCTGACCGTTTTTATCACACATTAGATAAACTAGCTTTGCCCCAGTTCTTCTGGCTACCATCTGCCAAGGCACTATATTGCTGTGATGATTTGCAATAGACAAGAGAATCTCGTCCCCTTCTTTTAATCTACTCACTCCATATGAGTAAGCTAAAAAATTTAAACCCTCTGTAGTGTTTTTGGTAAATATGACTTCCTTTGAGCTCTTAGCTCCTATAAAATCTGCTGCCTTTTTCCTTGCACCTTCATAAATTTCTGTTGCCTTGATACTTAAATAATGTGCTCCTCTATGGGGACTTCCATTATAATTATTGTTATATTCTTGAATTCCTTCCGTAACCTTAATAGGTTTTTTGTGTGGTTGCTCCATTGTCTAAATAAACTATAGAGCTTTCCTTTACTTCTTTTTTTAGAATTTTGAAGCCCTTCTTATAATCTTTCAACTCGGATTCCTCCCAGTGCATATCTGACGTATTCTAATACTTTTTCTTTTGCTTTTTTGTCAGGCAGAAGCTCTAGTATCGACTCAAAGGAGGATTCCACCACTAAAATCTTTGCAGTATTTTTATCCAGACCTAAGCCATGGCTTTCATTCACAGTAAGATATTTTGCATAATCTTGCTCTGCTCTTTCCATGAGGATGACCCATTAGAACATTTCCTAATGTAGACTTGCCTGCTCCATTTGGCCCCATAACCACATGGATTTCCCCTTTATTTACTTCTAAGTTTAATCCTTTTAATATAGTCTTTTCCTCTGCAGATGCTACTAGGTTTTCTATTTTAAGCAGTTGGTTGTTGTTCATATATATCTTTCTTCCCTATTGATAATGATTTTCATTTTTATTATCCCTATTGTATACTATAAATATAAGTATTTCTGTGAACTAAGTCACAAAAATAAAAAACTGGTGGATTATTACCAAGAATTCTTGATATAATTCACCAGTTTTTTATTTTATTAGTTATATTACTGTTTCTGAGTATGCCTTTTCTTTTCTTCTATAAATATTAGACAGATATCCTACCATAACCATGTCCATAACAAGCTGAGTTCCTCCATAGCTTATAAAAGGGAATGGCAAGCCTGTTATAGGCAGTAGACCTAATGTCATTAAAATATTCCAGATAAATCTTGTTGAAAGTATTCCAATGAATCCAACTGCTACAAGCTTTCCATAGCTATCGGTTACTTTCCCTACACCTTTTATCATTCTAGCTATAAATAAGGCAATGGCAGCTACTAATATTCCAGTTATCAGCCATCCAAAAGTATAAATAACATAAGCAAACACAAAATCTGTATCAACAGAAGGAAGTAGCATAGGGTCAAACTCAAACCCCTTTCCAAATATTCCTGCTGATTTTATCAGATTGCCCATTTGGATATGTATCCAACCAGCTCCATTAGGATCATTCCATGGATTCAAAAATGTTAGTACTCTCTCAAGAATATATGATCTTTGTACTAGAAAAAATATACTAACAACGCCAGCTAACACAAACACAGGTATAACTTGTTTTAATTTTAATCCAGATGCAAAAAGAATTAACAGAACAGAAACAAAGTAAACTATCACATATGCCATTGAATATGTTCGTAAAAACAGCAATACAGGAAGTAATACTAAGCCTGCTGCAATTATTAGCCTTTTCTTGTCATTCCAATCCCATCCATCAAATAAACCTGCTAAAGAGACAATTAAAGGCACTATTACCATTGGCATAAAGCTTAACCTACCTGCAATAAAATAAAGCTGCCCATTAACATAAGCTCCTGTATTAATGAAAAATAGCCATGCTATAATAGTTGCTCCATAGATATATTTAGAATATTTCTTTAATATTCTATAATCAAATAGATTGAGTCCTAATAAAGTTGCTAATCCTAAAAGTACATGAAATATGCTATCTTTAAATATTCCATTATTTCGAGACAATGCCCCATTAGCTTCAATCAGATACATAAGTATAACTCCAAATACGGCTAATAAGGCTGCTCCTCCAATAATTGCCCAATCTGGCCACTGTCTATGTATTTTATTAAGCCTCTTTCCAACTATGTCACCATCACCCATATACCTCAAGGCTTCTTCTATAGCCATATCCTCAGACATTCCCTTTCGTATATTCTCAGCATATAACTCTTCTATATGATTTAAAAATTCAAGCCTTATTTCATTATGCAGCTTTTTATTTCTGATTTTACCGCAAACCTTCGTGAGAAAATCAGCTACTCTTTTATTATCTTCTAAGCCCATATAAGTCCCTCCCATAATACTTGCTCTACAGCCTTTGTAAATGTCCTCCATTCTTTTTCCTTTTGACTTAACAGCTTCCTGCCAGAATCAGTAATCCTATAATATTTTCTCTTTCTTTTGCTTTCCGTGTCTTCCCAGTAGGATTCAATCATCTCTTCTTTCTCAAGGGCGTGCAGTAATGGATATAGAGTACCCTCCTTAAAAGAAAAAATATTTTCTGATCTGTCTTCGATTTCTCTTATCATCTCATATCCATACATTGAACGTCTGTTTAAAAGACTTAAAATCAATATACTTGTACTTCCCCTTAATAGCTCCTTACTTATCTTCACAATAACACCTCCTATACATAGATATGCTATACATAGATTATCTATGTATTATCTTATAAAACTATGCGGCAAATGTCAAGCATAATTAAAAATCCGACTTTTTCTTCTAGCTAAGCAATAAGCTGTATAAGAAAAAGTCGGATTCTATCCTTCTACACAACAAGACAAGTGAAACGTCAGACTGTGTGTAAACTGTCACCCTGAGCGAAGCAAATGGGTCTCTAATAGCTTCAAATACAGATTCTTCACTGCGTTCAGAATGACAAAAACATATAGAATGTGAATTTTCACACAGTCTGATGTCCCCTTGTCCTGCGAACAAGACCAGGGAAGAAAACATTTCCCTATCCTATTCTAATATTTCTTTAAATTTATTATTTATATCTTCTGTATCAATTGTATCTTTAGTTTCATCAGTCATATTGTATTTTTCTTTTAGGCTTAGTATTCTATATACGCTATCATTTAGTCTATCCTCTGATATCGTTCCATTTGTCACTGCCTCTTTTATAGAATTTATTGCAGATACTCCATTGTCAAAGCCATGGGCTATTAGGACAATATCACTTCCTGCGTTTATTGCATTTACGGATGCATCTCCTATTTCATAATTCTCAGCTATAGCTCCCATTGTCATGTCGTCGGATATAACTACTCCGTTAAATCCTAAATCCTCTCTTAAAATATCTGTAATAATAGTTTTTGATAAGGAAGATGGATAATCAGGATCTATTTTTTTCAATAGTATGTGAGCTACCATAACTGTATCTGCTCCATTATCTATTGCTTCTTTAAATGGTATGAGCTCGAAGCTCATTAGCCGTTCTAAATCATGGTCAACAGCAGGCAACCCGACATGAGAATCAACTGATGTATCTCCATGTCCTGGGAAATGCTTTATGACTGAAACTACCTCCTCAGACTGTATGCCTTTCATAGTCTGTATTCCTAGGTCACTCACTATGGCTGCATTTGTTCCAAAGGATCTATCTCCTATTACTGGATTTTTAGGATTGCTATTTATATCTAAAACAGGTGCAAAATCCATATTAAATCCAAATAGCTTTAATTCTTCTGCTAATACTGTACCTATTTCGTAGGAAAGCTCTTTATTATTAATCTGTCCTATTTTTTTGTTTGTTGGAAGCTTTTTAATTTCTTTTGGCATTCTGCTAACTCTTCCACCTTCTTCATCTACAGAAATAAATAGTGGTATTCTATTTTTAGAGTTAGTTTCCTTCAGTGAATTGACTAGACTTAAAAGCTGACTAGAGCTTTCTACATTCTTGCCAAATATGATAATACCTCCAACCTTATACTCCTCAATCATTTTTCTTGAATTATCATCAAGGGTATAGCCTTCAAGTCCAACTACGACCATTTGCCCTATCTTCTCTTCAATAGACATTTCTTTAATTTGCTCTTTTATTGGGTCTATCTTTTCTACAGGAGGCTGAATGTCCTCTTGATTATGATTATCTTCTGCTTCAGACATATCTTTTTCTCCTGAATTTTTGTCATTATTTCCAATAGAGCATCCTGCTAATAATAGTAAAATCATTAGAAATGCTACGCAACTGTAAATTTTTTTTGTATTCATCTTTACCATCCCTATTTTATCTTTATGTGTATTTTTAAATTCTATTTAATAAACTTTGTTTTTTCCACCGTTCTTAGCTTCATAAAGGTTTTTATCTGCTATCTTTATCATTTCCTCAGCAGTAAGCTTATCTTTATACATGGTACATATCCCAAAAGAGCCAGTAATCTTGATATTATTATTGCCTATTAATAAAATATTATTTTCAATGTCTTTTCTTATTCTTTCGGCAATTTTATAAGCAGTCTCATTATCTGTATTATTTAAGCATATTAAAAATTCATCTCCTCCAAATCTTGCTACCCAGTCCTTGTCTCCCCTAACAGAATTGGATAATATTCTTCCATACTCCTTTACCTTTAAATCTCCCTCTAAGTGTCCATAGACATCATTAATCTTTTTTAGCTGATCAATATCTGTCATAATAATGGATATAGGCGTTCTGTTAATAGTACTCCTGATGATATCTACTGGAAGTCTTTCATCTATAAATCTTCTATTATAAAGATTAGTTAGATTATCCTTTACTACCTTCTCATTTAAGTTTATTATATAATTCTTGATATCATGTACATTATCATAATCCCCAGTATCTATTAACATAGTACTAGTCACTTCCTTTAGAAGCTCTAAAACAATTATGCGTTCTGTTGTCTCTATAGGCATTGCTGTAACCATATAAAATTTATCTTTTACATATTCTAGCTTAAATACTGTGTCCTTATTTAAGTAAGCTCTCATAGAAATACAATTTTCACAAATAGCATTATTTTTCCAATATGCATAACAAGTAGATTCTGATTCTATTGTGAGATTATCATAATATTGTATTATCTTTTTCTTACAAGGATCAACAATTCTTACTGTAGGATACATTTTTTTGAAAAAATCTAGATGAAATTCTATTTCTTCTAATTTTATAGCCTTGTCCATCATCAATACTTCCCTTCAGAATATAAAGTAAATTGTTTAAATCAACTAATTTCATTTAGATAAAAAATACCCTATAGTATATAATATCCAAATATGTGCAGGGTAAAAAGCATAGAAAAAATATTTTAGACTCCTTCCTCTCTCCCCATTGTACATAAGAATAAATGGAAGCGAGAATACCATCATCCACTGATAATTTATCAAAAATATATTTTCATAGGAGAAATCCCCAAGTATGAATATACTGGATAAAATTATATAAGACATTGAAAGCGCTAATTTATTTCCTCTGAAGTAATAGAATATGAGAACCATTCCTATACCTAAAAAAGAAGCCTCTGTAAATAATCCTAAAAAGCCGACTATTATTGCATATACAGTAAGCTTAGATTTAACTTTGCTTTCTTCGGTATTATTAATAAGATCAATAAAATATAAAAGAGCAAAACAGAAAGCTAATGATAAAAATATATTATTAGGTATATAGCTATCATAAGGAAAAATAAATTCTAGAAGTCTTGAGCCTCCAAACATAATAAGCCCCCATATGAATAGCCTCTTCATATATTTCTCTCTATTGCTTGTATGTATAAAGCCTTCCACAAGAATAAAAAAGAATATAGGTGCCACAATTCTACCTAAATAATGAAACCAGATTGGTATGTCAGGCATAAACTGAGCAATATGGTCTAATAGCATTAGTATAACCATTATCATTTTAAGCTGGAAGCCATTGAATACTTTATATTTCATTATGTCACCTCTAAATATGATAGTATTTTTTATCATAATTATTTATATATACAAGCATATTATATCACTTCATTCTTTTATAAAAATTCCATATTATAAGAACATATTAGAATTTTAAGCTATTATATGAAATCTTAAACACCATATCCAGCTTTTATTTTGCCCTCTCATATCTACTAAGATATGCAGATACATAAAGACCTATTATGAACAGTATTAAACCTATTAAGTATCTAAGGCTAAAATTAAATCCTGGAAATATAGGTATTACTGAACCTATGGCAAAGCCTAATACCGCATAATTTGTATACCCATAAGCCTTTTCAAATAACATGCTGATTAGCTTAGCAAATATAATAATACTGAAAACAAAACCTATACCCATAGGAACAAGATTTGCTATATTGATATTTGCTATGCTGTCAAGTACTAATTCATATGCTCCCATATACATTAGGATAAAAGAGGCGCTTATACCAGGTATTATTGTACCAAAGCCTATAATTGAGCCATATATAAGAAGCTGCAACATTCCCTGATTGTGGCTTGGGATTATATTTATCACCTCATTATCTAAGAATGCAAATATAATGGTGATTCCTAAGGTTATTATAAATGGTATTAAATATGTATATTTAAATTCTCGCTTATTAGCCTGTTTAAATAGGGAAGGAAATGTACCTATTATAAGTCCAATAAAAAGATATTTTACCTCGATATTATAGTCCGTAAATAAGTAGTTTATAAGTCTGCTAAAAATTAAAATTCCAAAACCACCGCCAAGAGCAATAGGAAAAAAGAATACTACATTGTTTTTGAAATTCCTAAACACATGCGCTATTGCTTCTGTAATTCTTTCGTATATACCAAATATTACTGCAAGTGTACCTCCGCTTACTCCTGGAGCAATAGCTCCTATACTTAATGCCATTCCCTTTAAAAAGCCTGTTAAAAAATCCATCAAAATCCCCCTCGCTGTATAATACTATGGATAATATTATACATAACTATATTATTTCATTACTAAATACATCATTTCATCAGTTTTTTGCTCGTATTTTAGCATCAACTACGACTTCAGATGTTATAATATATTTAGTAAGCACAGGCATATAATAGTACTTCATCTTTTTATTATAATTCTTATATTATCATACTTATATTTAATTAGTCATGTCATAATTCCTAATCAAAGACACAAATAATGTCTCGCAGCTCAAATTTATTTGCCCGCTACCCTTCATAAATTTGGTCCTAACGGACACTCCTATCATGAACCTACAACAGGGTTGGTGCTCGTTGCATTTGACCTACCTACGATTCTTTCGATAAAAGCATTCGAAACAATCGGGTTAGGTCATAAAAAAAAGCCCTTTGATTTACTTTGTAAATGGGACATCAGTAAATCTAGGGACTTTTATTGTTTCTAAATTATTTCATTATGTCTAGAAGAGATTGTGGAACGTAAGTTTTTTCATTATTTATTTCTGGTGCTTGTTCAAATTTTCTTAAGCTCTTGTTGTATCCATAATCTTCTTTACCTATGGCTATTGTGAATGAAACATTGCCTTTACTTAAAATTATACTTCTATTTTCGTTATTCCATTCAATCTGATATCCTAAATGTTCTGCTATTTTTCTCAAAGGAATCATTACAGTTTCTTCTTTTTTATAGCTATCTGCTTTAATCATTTCAGCAATTTCATCTATTACATTACCTTCTCCAGTTTCAGTATCGTCTGTATTTCCTGTATTCTCTTCTGATTGTTCCTTAAGCACAATTATTTTGCTTGGATTTGTCTGTGCAGGAATACTTCTAGTAGTAATTGTATAGAAGACTACTAAATCCTCATCATATAACTCTTCTTCCTTACACTCTTCTCCATATTGGTTTGTTATAACAGTTTCTTCTGAAATATTAAGCTTTAGAGAATTATCTGCACTTATTAGTTCTTCATCAAAATTGGAATGCTTAATAAAGTCTTTCTCTTCTTCATCCTTTACAATAACCAGTTCTGGATTAATTATAGGTGGGTATATCATTAGCATTGGCATATCTTTCCTGTAGTAGCCAGCAAGCTTTTTACCCTCTTTTAATTCAGAGCTTTTGATGATTTTTTTTGTTGCTTGATCCACAATCATAGCTTCATCGGATATATTAAATACTGCTACAATTTTATCCTCTTTCCCATCTGTCAATGAAACAGATACGTAACCTTCCTGTGTTTTAATTTCCTTAACAACACCCTCAAAGTTTATATAGTTTATTTTATCCTCCCAAGAATCCTTTGTGGATATAGTCATGTGTTCAGGAATCGAAGAACTCCTTTCTATAATAAGAGGCTCCTGCCCCTTTTCAGCATAAATTGGTGAAATAGCTGATGTCATTACTAGAGCTAAGGATAGAGTTCCTACAATTTTAGTTGATCTTTTCATCTGAATTCTCCCTTCTTTTCTGTGTTTTTTATTGCTTATGATTATTTGACGGGGTTATTCAGCAAAAGTTCCATAAAATTATTTATTTTTTAAAGCTGAGTATTACTCACTTAAAAGCACTTATTTAATTCTTTAGCTTTTATTGCATATAGGAGAAATATTTAACTAGTTTGTTCATCTTTAGATAAGGCTTTTTTCTTCCATGTGTATACTCTATTTCTTCCATGTCTTTTCGACTTGTATAAAGCTGTGTCGGCATAACTAATCAAGGTTTCGATAGTAGTTTCCTCATCAGGAACAAGACTAACTACACCTATGCTTACTGTACTGCCATCAATACCTAAAGAGGATTCTCTCCTATCATTTGATTTTGCTATATCATCTACAATAAGCTTTGCAATTTTCTCTGCCCTTTTCTCGCTAGTATCAGGAAGTAAAATAGAAAATTCATCTCCTCCATAACGACCTGCAACAAGCATTGCCTTATTTCCTATTTCATTCCTAACATCTACAATAACTCTATGATAAGAGTAAATGGATAATAAAAATAGAGAGATAAACCATAGGAAAATTAATAGAATAAAGCGTTTTTTATAATATCTATTTGTTTTTAAATATGGGAGTTTTGCCATATCTGTCTTCCTCTCATCATATGGAAAATATGTTTATGGTACCTTATGTCAAAACTTAATAACTAGGACTTTTTTACTAGCTATGTCAAGACAATTATAGGACTTTTCCCCTAGTTTTGCAATAGTATTCATTTTTATACGTAATTTAAAAAATATGAAAATATGATTGCAATAGCATCTAGATTTATTTTATGCTACTAGTTTTATTTAGCAGCATTTATATTAAATAATTATAACTATGTCCTTTAGATTTTTTACTAAAGCCTATTTTTAATGATACTTAAATAAATTTTTAGATTTGATAAAAAGACCTCGAAGCTAACCTCCTTTTCAAATATTAAGTAATTATAGACTATGTCTCTACCTATTTCATCTAATGCCTCTTCTAACTCTTCATATGTAATACTTGTCAATAATTCTCTTTCTTCTGGGATCATATCGTCTAGTTTCTTTATAAAGTTTTTAAGCATAATGTTTTCTGTTTTTCTTTTATATGTACTCATATGTATGTATTATATCATAATATTCCCCTTTTTGTAGCATAATAATTAGTATATATATTTTTATGTTAGGATATTTAAGAGGTGATTTTATGAACTTTTCAGAGCGATTGAAACTTCTTAGAGAAGAAAATAATTTAACTCAAAATGACTTGGCCGAAAAGCTAAATATCAGTAGACAATCTGTTGGCAATTATGAGAAAGGGACTAGATTTCCAAATGATCCAGAGCTTATCCTAAAAATTGCAGGATTGTTTAATGTTTCAATAGATTATTTATTAGGTGTTACTACTATTAGACATTCGTTAAAAAACAATACTATAAAAACACAGTCTAGAATCAAGGAAGAAGACTCTATTTATTATGCAAATAAGACTAGCGCACTAGAAAAGCTCTTTTATGAAGTAGATGGGCTTTCTACAGATAATATAAAAAAAATAACTAAATGCATTAAAATATTTAAAGATAATTTGTAAAATAGTATGGCTTAATTTTAAAATAAAAAAGTAGATGCAAGATACTTCTTTACATCTACGTCTTTATCTAAATGTCAGAGTTAGCAATTAATAAATCCTCTGTAATCAAACCCTCTATTTTATTTTTATTTTTAACCAACAAAAAGTCAGGATTTTCTTTTTTAAATATTCCTCTAATATTTTCGATTGAGGCTTCTGAATTTACATATAAAAATGTTCCCATCATCACATTAGCTGCAATGTCTTCAGGATTGGCTTTTATTAATTCCTCATCTGTTATTACTCCAACAATATTGCCATTTTCCACCACTGGAAAATGATGTATCCCTTTATCTAATATAATGTTGTTTATCAATGTAATACTATCAACAAGATTTACTAGCATAAAGTTTTTTATCATAATATCACGAGCTTTTCTAATCATATTATTATAATTTTGCTAACATGTAAATAACACAAAACTGTACTTACTAATCATAGATTCGTTAGCATATCTTCCTCCTTCCTTCAGTTATTATAATTTTTAATGCTTGAATCTTGAAACTGTTTCCAATAGCTCTTCTGCTAAATGAGCTAGCTCTTGTGCAGAGCTTGCTACTTCCTCCATAGAAGCAGTCTGTTCTTCAGAAGCCGCAGATACTTCTTGGCCAGAGGCTGCTGTCTGTTGTGATATAGCTGCAATGCTATCTATCGATTTAACTATTTCATTGCTTTCAGAAGCTATCTGCTGTGTAGCTGCACTCACTTCATTTATTTGTTCTGCCACGTTTTCAACTTCCTTAACTATAGACTTAAAAGTATTTCCTGCCTTGTTTACTGCTTCTACTCCTTCAAGAATTTCTTGTCCTCCAGATTCAATAACATTGACTGCACGGTTTGTCTCGCTCTGAATATCTTTTATTAATCCTTCAATTTTCTGGGTCGAAGCAGAAGATTGCTCAGCTAAGTTTCTTACCTCTTCAGCAACAACTGCGAATCCCCTTCCCTGTTCGCCTGCTCTAGCAGCTTCTATAGCAGCATTAAGAGCTAGTAGATTTGTTTGATCCGCAATATTCTTAATGACATCTACAATCTGTCCAATTTCTTCTGATTTTTTTCCTAAGGCATTAACAACATTCGCACTTTCTATGGAAACCTGCTTTACTCTATCAATTTTTCTTACTGCATTTTCTGCCTCTCTTACTCCTTCGTTGGCAGCATCAGAAGCATTCTTACTTGCATTAGTTACAGATTCTGTATTTGCTGCAGCCTGCTGTATTGCAGAAGAAATTTGACCTATATGGGAGCTGGTAGCCTCTAATTCTTCGGATTGTGCTGCGGCACCGCTGGACAGCTCCAGTATAGTTTTAGATACTTGCTCGGCAGCAGCTGTTGTTTCTTCAGATGATGCTGATAACTCCTGACTATAGGCGGCAACACTTTGAGAAGCTTCTGTAATCTTTATTATCATATCTCTTAGCCTATCAGTCATTATGTTAAAGGAATTTGCTAATTCACCAATTTCATCTTTATTTTTAACCTTTATAGCTTGTACTGTTATATCACCTTCAGCTATTTTTTTCGTAGCTCCAGCCATTACTGTTATTGGCTTGGAAATTATATTAGATATGTATAAAGAGACTATTATTCCTGTTAGTACGCTTAGTACAATTATAATAATCAATATGACTAATGTTTCTGAATATAGCATGTCGCTTCCATTATTAGCCGCCTCTGCTAATTCACTTTTTTGCTTTACGAGATAATTGATTTTTATTTCTATTTGCTCAGAATTAAGACGATTTACCATAGTTTGTTGATTAGCTTCCTCAATTTTGCCACTTGTAGCTAATGCAATAGCACTTTCCTCGTTAGGCTTTAGTATTTCCCACAGTTTTGTTATTTCAGAATATATACTTCTACCTTCCTCATCTACTATTGTACTTTTAAAATCCTCTAAGTTTTTTTCAAATTCCTCAAATGTAGACTTCATACTTTTAGCAGCTGTTTCCCGTCCTTTAGAATCTACTGCTAATATCAGCATTCCCCTGTCCTCTCCCAAGGATGCTAGATTTATTTGTGCATCTTTAATATATTCAATGCCTTTTAAGTGCATGTCATATAAAACAGTTAATTCATTGTTAATTACTGAAAGACTGTATATTCCAACACCACCTAATATAATCATTAAAATAATTAAGGCACTGAATCCAAATATTAGCTTTTTTCTCACTGTCAATTTCATTTATAATTCTCTCCTTTAGAAATTATGATAAACTAACACCTTGCTAAGAGAACAACCTTTTCTACAAATATCAGCCTTTTTAAATAGATGCAAGAAAGCTGTGAGTTCTGTTAAAACCACAGCTAAAAAATCATGGAAAA
Organism: Proteiniborus sp. MB09-C3; assembly: GCF_030263895.1. Taxonomy (NCBI): domain Bacteria; kingdom Bacillati; phylum Bacillota; class Clostridia; order Eubacteriales; genus Proteiniborus; species Proteiniborus sp. MB09-C3. The sequence continues at coordinate 1,326,247 of NZ_CP127161.1, read as the reverse complement.
ACATATTTACAACCCAGTCATTATAGTGTCGTACATGTCATATCCGTGGTTTCGCGTCTCTATCCTTCGATAAATTAGCTTTTTATATATTTTCATTGTATTGTACAAATAGTTTTTACATATAATATTACTATATTAGACACCACGTATTATTGTAGTACTATTTTCCACTTTTGTCAACATTTTATGCTATAATAAGGAAAAAGTTCTATGGTAATCTCAAACATATCCATTTACTACTCTTATGACACAATAGGCGGGGTATATATTAATATCTGCTTTATAAAATTAATACATTTTATGAAGCGAATATAATAATAAATTACAAAATAATGGGAGTGATTGTTATGGACAAAAGCCAGATATATCGTCAAAAAATACTTTCTTGTGCAAAAGAAATCCTAGAGATTAATGGCGAAGATGCTATTACTATAGATAATATTGCAAGAAAGTGTAAAATCAGTAAATCCACTTTTTATAATTATTTTTCTAATAAAGAAGACTTAATAAACCATCTAAACAGTTTCTCTGATATAGATGGTTTTTTTGTTTCTGGGACAAGAGAATTGATTTTACTTAAGGCAATTGAAGCTTTTCCCAGATTCGGATTTAACGAAATTGATATGGATAAAATCGCCAAGCTAGCAAAAATAAAAAGGACTACTATATATAATTATTTTTCTAGCAAAGAGGAACTATGGGAAAACTGTATTAGATATATTGTTGATAAGCAAAAAAGTATTATAGAGTCTATTGTGCTCGCTGATGAGAATCCTGTAGAAGTAATGGATAATTATATAGACTCTTTATTTAAGCTAGAAAATGAGTATTATAATGCTATCATAATAGTAAGCAAATACCATTACATAAGCAATAAAAAAATGCAAGAATTGCTTAAGGAATTAATCGATATAAAAATAAAATTATTTTCTTCAATAATTGAAAATGGGAAACAGAAAGGAAGCTATAAAAAGGATATAAATTCTATTAATACAGCAAAACTTATTACGACTTTTTTATTTGGATTAAGTTTTATCGATGCAGAAGATATTGGTGAATCGAAAAAAAAACTTTTTAACTTACTTCATAATTTTATAAAAGAAAATAACTTATCTAAGGAAGTACATGAGCCTTGATAAAAGAAACATCCCTTGTAACCTTTTAATTACTAAAGAGTATTATGATAATGTTAGATTTTAGTTGAGGGGGCGTTTCTGTGTTAGAAGCCTTATTATTAGTTATAGCTTTATCCTTAGATGCTTTTGTAGCTAGCATTGCTTATGGAACAAGTAAGATTAAAATACCTATTTCATCGGTAGCCGTTATTAGTACTATTTGCTCCTTTATTCTTGCGATTTCTCTTTTTTTAGGATCCATATTGAAAATGGTATTGCCAAACAGATTTGCTACTACAATTAGCTTTATAGCTCTTATGCTGTTAGGTATATATTATTTGCTTGAAGGGATTGTAAAGGCTAATTTAAGGAAAAGTGAAAGCTCAAATAAAAGAATTAAATTTAGATTTGCAGATATGCAGCTTGTACTGGATATTTATTTAGATGAAACAAGAGCTGATTTAGATAATTCAAAAAACCTCAATCCTAGGGAGGCTTTATACCTTGCCATAGCTCTCTCCATAGATTCGTTAGCAGTAGGATTTGCAAGCAGTTTAGGAGAGGTTAATTACATCCTTGCAATTCTGTTTTCCTTAGTTGCAGGTGCAATTGCTATTCTAGCCGGATTGTTCTTAGGTAGAAAGCTTGCTGAAACAGCAAAAATAAACTTATCATGGTTATCAGGTGCTCTATTATTAGTACTGGCAATTTTAAAATTAGTATAGAAAAACGGTAAAGAAACGACAAAATAATGATATACTCCCCTTTTGGCTAATAGCTCTATTGTTTTGCTATCTAGCATAATGGGACATATCTCAGGACTTTTGTCGTTTCTTATAACTTATGCTTTATTTTCCACTATTCTAGGACAACTCCAGTTCCAGAGGCTGTTACCATAAGCATATTGCCTCCTTCTCCTAAAACCTCATAATCAATATCAACTCCAACAACTGCGTTGCATCCAAGGGCAGAAGCTCTTGATTGCATTTCTCTCAATGCATCTTCTCTAGCTTTGATCAATTCTCCCTCATAAGATTGTGAACGTCCTCCAAAAAAATTTGAAAGTCCAGCAGCAAAATCCTTAAGAAAATTTACACCTGAAATTACTTCTCCAAAGACTATACCTCTATACTCTTTTATTTTTCTACCGTCTACATTTGGTGTTGTAGTTACTATCATGCCATACCTCCCACTTTATTTCTTAATACAATAATATTATACCCTTAATAAAATAATTCTTTGCTCAGCTGAATCTATTATACTATTTATATCTGGCGTTAAATATAGATATCTAGCATGAAAACATAATAGAAATACATGTTCTGATGTTTCAAATATAGAAAATGCATCAAAGAAATACTATCCGATGAAGCAACTCTACTCTACAGTGCTATTATAATTCTATAAAAAACTTTTTATACCATATAAGAAAAACATATATTGTCCATATCTGTCTAGCATGGTTCTCTTTACCTGTATAATGCTCTTCAATTAATTTCACAATTTCCTCAATATTAAAGAATTCTTTTGCTACGTCCGACTGAAACATTTCTTTTACCATATTATAATACTTTTCCTCACGGAACCAATATCTAATTGGTACTGGAAATCCTACCTTAGTTCTATTTGCCCATTCGCTTGGCAATGTATCTTTTGCAGCAATTCTCAATGCGTATTTACTATTTTTATCATTGACACGATATTTTACGGGTATTTGAGCTCCTAAAGACATGACCTCTTTGTCTAGAAATGGAACTCTTAGTTCTATCGAATGTGCTGAACTCATTTTATCAGCCTTCAGAAGAATATCTCCTGGCAACCACAAATTCATGTCAAGATACTGCATCTTAGTAACATCACTTTGATCCTTGACCTTCTCGTACACTTTCTTTGTAATACTTTGTACAGAGGGGCCAGATTTATATTCATCTTTTAGCACTTTCAATGCATCTTCTTCTTCAAAAACTTTGGCTTGACCAATAAACCACTTTTCTACTCTTTGCCCGCCTTTTACTAGAAAATTGGTTATCCTATTCTTGGGTAATGCTTTGCAGACTAGTGAAACTGGACGCCTAATAAAATTAGGTATCTTCTTATATTTCTTCATTGTTGGTGTTGTCTCATACCAAGCGTATCCTCCAAATATTTCATCCGCACCCTCGCCTGACAATACTACTGTGACATGCTCTCTTGCAAGCTTAGCTAAAAAGTATAGCGGCACAACCGATGGATTTGATTGTGGCTCGTCCATATGGTACTGAATAGTCGGAAGCATTTCGAATGACTCTTCAGCAGATATGAATTTTCTATGATTTTCTATCCCTAACATGTCCGATAAATCTTTAGCCAAGTTTGTTTCATTATACATATCTTCATAATCACTAAAGCCTACTGAAAAAGTTTTGTTAGGCATTAATAATGACGTAATATAGCTTGAATCTACTCCACCAGATAAAAATGAACCTACTTTTACATCACTAATTCTATGATATTTAACTGATTCAGCCACAGTCTCTTTTATTTTGTCAACGTAATATTCTAGGCTGTTATCTTTTTCATTATACATTGGATCCCAGTAACGCTTTATTTGTATTTTACCTTTTTTATATATCATATAGTGAGCTGGCTTAAGCTTGTATACACCTTTAAAAAAGGTTTCATCAAGAACTGGGTATTGGAAAGTAAGATATGGCTTTAATGCATCTTTATTCAATTCTTTATTGAACGTTGGCTGTTTTAAAAATGATTTTATTTCAGAGCCAAATATAAATGAATTATCAGAAGTATTTTGAGTATAATATAGGGGCTTTATCCCAAAATAGTCCCTAGCTAAAAACATTATTTCATTTTTAGTATCCCATATTGAAAAAGCAAACATTCCTCTTAATCTATGCAATAAGTCTGTTCCATATTCTTCATAGGCATGTATGATTACTTCACTATCTGTATTACTTTTAAATATATGTCCTCTTTCTTGAAGCTCACTTCTCAGCTCCTGATAATTATATATTTCCCCATTGAAAATCATTACACAAGTTTTATCCTCATTATACATTGGCTGACTAGCTTCCTCTGATAAGTCAATAATCTTAAGCCGTCTAAAGCCGAATGCGACATTATTATCTGTATATATTCCTCCACTATCAGGACCTCTATGGATTATAGTATCCATCATTTCTTTGATAACTTTTTCTTTATCTATAGCTAAAGTCGTATCAGCAAACCCCACAAAACCACACACTTTTATCACCCTCTCTTATTGTTGTAACCTAATGTATTGTGCCAGTCAATTAACTTGTTTTCTTAGTACTACTTTTTATAATTTCCGTAATAATTTCAGTTTCATTAAAAGGTACTTCTATTTTACCTATTTTCTGAGAGGTTTCGTGCCCTTTTCCAGCAACAAAAATAATATCATCTTTTTTGCTTATTTCAATAGCATATCTAATTGCTTCCTTCCTATCAACTAAAGATACATAAGTACCATTATGTTCTTTTATAGATTCTACAATTTCCTTTATGATAGAATTAGGGTCTTGATCCTTGGGGTTATCAGATGTTACGACGGCAATGTCAGAATACTTAGCTGCCACTTTACCCATGGCATAACGCTTAGCTCTTCCTTTTTCTCCTGGAGCTGCATAAACACCGAAAACTAAAATGAGTCTGCCCTTTGTGAAAGGTTTTATAGCTGATAGGGCTTTTTCCAAACCATCTTCCGTATGTGCAAAATCAACAATTATTTTATAGTCCTTATCCTTATACACTACTTCAAATCGTCCCTTTATATCTTTTACTGCTTCGATTCCTTTCTGAATGTCCTTTAGCTCTATATCATTGCAATAAGCACAAGCAATAGCTGCCAGACTATTGTATATATAAATCTTTCCTGGAAAATTAACCTTAATCTCTATACTTCCCTTTGGAGTATTTGCTACAAAGCTTGTAAAATCAGCAGAATAACAAATACTTGTTGCATAAATATCAGCCTTATTATCTATTCCATATGTTATTGTTTTAGACTTTAGATTTTTTGCCTCTTCTACCAATCTCCTACCATACTCATCATCTATATTAATAATATTGTAGTCTTTTGTCATCTTAAATAGCTTAGCCTTTGCATGAAAATATTCTTCCATACTATTATGCAGCTCTAGATGGTCTGGTGTAAGATTTGTATAAATACCTGTATTGAAATCACATTCTGCCACTCTATCGAGGCTTAGTGCATGTGATGATACTTCCATAATACAATTTTGAGTGTTAATGTCTACCATTTCAGAAAACATTTGTTGCAGATTAAGGGATTCTGGAGTTGTGTTCTTAGTTTTTGCTAATCTTTTTCCTATGACGCTTCCAATGGTACCAATAAGGTCTATAGGTTTTTTAGCCTGTTCAAATATAGATTTGATTAAAAATGATGTTGATGTTTTACCATTGGTTCCAGTTATACCAATCATATTAATCTTTTTAGTAGGGTTGTTATAATAATTAGACGATATTTTGGCTAATGCCTTTCTTGAGTCCTTAACTTTTAAAAATGTGACATCCGCCCTATTTATAAATACATCCTTTTCAGCTATTATGACATTAGCGCCATTTTCTATAGCCTTTTCAATAAAATCATGCCCATCTACTGTAAAGCCAGAAATAGCTACAAAAATGAAATTGTCCGCCACTTCTCTAGAATCATAGGCTATTCCACTAATCTCTTTATCTAAATCACCTATTGTTTTTATACAATCAAGTTCTTTGATTACTTTTGTTAAAAGCATTTATTTCCATACCTCCTGAGGAAACAATTTTATCTAATCTTTAGTTTTAAAAATTTTTCTAAATACCTTACCCATTATTATTCCTGCATATGAAAAGGCTGGCATAGGATCCTTCCAGTCCCATATTGCATATGCTTTTGGTCTTAATAAGGATTTGAAAATTTCCTTAAATGTGAGTTGTCCAGATTTAATATAATCTCTAATAGCTAATATATCCTCATACGCATACCAAAATACTAGATTCTGATCTTCTTTAAATGACTTTGGCTCTAAAGGTGCTCCTGTCATCTCTCTATATGTTATATAAGGTATATTTAGCCCAAGTTTATATAATAAATTGTTAAAATTAGTTATTCTAGCATTTACCTCTATCATGTAAAACTTTCCTGTTTCAGAATCCTTTTTAAATTCTATCTCAGCAAAGCCCTTAAATTTAATTGTCTCAAAGAACTTTGCTCCTATTTCATAAAGCTCTGGCACATATTTGTGACCGGTATAGACAGAAGCTCCAAAATTTATAGGAAATTGTCTATATTTTTGACATGTAGACCAATGTGTTACCTTGGCATCTTGATTTAAATATGCATCAAAGGTATACATATGATCATCAAAGCCCGGAATAATTCTCTGTACAATAACCTCTAAGCCTGCATTTTTTGCTTTGTCTAATGCCTCTTCTAATTCTTCTCTATTTTGAACCTTAAATAGCTTTCTCCTAAATTTGGCAACAAAGGATGGAGAATCTACTGGTTTAACGATACAAGGATACTTGACAATAGTTTCAACCTTTTCTAAAAAGTTTTCATCATCTAGTCTAACAGTTTCTGGAACAGCTACCCCATGTTCTATTGCTAATTGATATAGTGAGCCTTTGTCCATAACCTTTGTCCATAAACCTGGTTCTGTCTGAGGTATAAGGTAATATTTCTTAAGCTCCTCTAAATGTGCATCAATTACTTCTGCGTGCAGGTCATGACATGGTATAAGTACAGGAGGGCTTTCTTGTTTTTTAGCATAATCTATTAAGAATTCTATAAATCTCTTTGTATCTTTTTTATAATGTGGTACGATTAATCTTTCAGAAAGGTATTTCGATTTAGCAGCGTAAGTATCCTTCTCCGAATAATCCATAGCCACTACTTTTACCCCATGTACACCTAAGCAACGAATTGCGCTAAGTGCAATATAATAGTTCGTTCCTAAAACCACTGCCTTATTATCCATGCTAACACCTTCCTATTTCACTAATAATTAATTTAATCTGCTGTGCTAGTTAATAACAATTTCTATTAACTAGCACATCAATATCTTTATAAATAATCTCACTACAAGCTATTTTAATTATTCAAAAATCACATACCTTCTAAAAGCTTTCTCCGCTATGTATACTACTCAAAATCTTAATCTCTATTCTCCTGTTTTTCATTCTTCCTTCTGCTGTACTATTTTCAGCAATTGGAGAATATTCTCCAAACCCTTCTGCTGACAATCGCTTAGGATCAAATCCCTTTTCATTAATGTAATATTCCGCTACAGTAATGGCTCTTGCAGCTGATAGATACCAGTTATTAGGATATTGAGCAGATTTCATCGGAACTGTGTCCGTATGTCCCTCAACTTTTATTCTGTTTTTATCATATTCTAAAAGCTTGACTCCAACTGCATCTAAAACTTGAACAGCATCATCTTTTAGCGTAGCCTTTCCAGGATCAAATAATACCCCATCCAAGAAGTTCAGCTTTACATATCTTTCATTGTATTCAATACTAACCTGCTCATCAAACCCTCTTCCCTTAAGATACTCATTTAAATCTACTGCTATGCCTTGAAGCTCTTTTGAGGCTTCTACTTCCTCGTCAGTTAATCCTTCCATTTTTCCCTCAAGTTCTAATTGGTTAAAGTTTACGGTCTGCCCACCATTGAGTACTCCTGATGAACCTTTAAAAGAGTTCATGATAGCCTTAAATTTCTGAGCATCAACTGAAGAAAAGGAAAACAATAAGACAAAAAAACAAAGTAAAAGTGTAACCATATCACCGTAGGTAGTCATCCATTCTGGAGCGCCTTTTTTCTCGTCAGCATTTCCTCTTGTCCTTCTCATAATACGTTAATCTCCCCTTTTGTTTTATCTTATATTTCTAATATACCATTTCTAAAAGTACTATGAAGCCTTCTAAAACAAAACTTTACAGGAAATGCCTGTAAAGCTCGGATTGTCATATTTCCATGAGATTTGTCAACAACTTATATTTAATTAATTATAATATAAGTTTAACAATATTTCAAGATGCTATACCTATGCTATAAGTCCTATAATCGCTATTCTGCTATACCGGAATAATTTCCAGTAAAGAATTCTATAAAAATAAAGACAAATCTTAAAATCTGTGATATATATATAAGTTGTCAAGTAAAAACCTTTCTTTAATATTAGCTTCCGTTAGAAGAATAAAATAGAAAATGCATTACTCTATAGAATTTAATTATTTTAATATATACTATTTAGGAATTGGAGTGAGAAAATTGCGAGAAAAAATAATTGGAATATTAGGCGGAATGGGACCAGATGCAACATGTGTTTTATTTGAGAGAATAATAAGATTTACTAATGCTAAGTGCGATAGTGAACATATTAGAGTAATAATTGATAATAATCCTAAAATACCTGATCGTACTGGTGCTATATTAGGTAAATCTGTTAGTCCAGTTTCTGAGTTAGTAAAAACAGCAGCTAATTTGCAAAACTCAGGAGTAGATTTTATCATAATTCCTTGTATTACTTCACATTACTATTTCAAGGAAATTCAAAAAGAAATCAATGTACCAATTTTAAATGCTTTAGAAATAACAAAAGAATATATAGATAAACAATGTACCAATATCAATAAAATTGGTGTCATTGCAACTTCAGGAACTGTAAAAACAAATCTTTTCCAAAATTTATTAAAGGATAAAGAAATCATAATTCCAACTGAGGAAGAGCAAAGAGAATATGTTATGGAGATTATTTATGGCAAGGATGGAGTAAAGGCTGGAAATAGGTCTGGTAAATTAAAAGATTATCTAGCGGAAATTGTCGAGAAATTAAAAGGCAGGGGAGCTGAAGCGATTATAGCAGGCTGCACAGAAATAAGCATAGTGTTGGAACAGTCAGATATAGATATTCCATTAATAGATCCTTTAACTCTTATGGCTCAAAAATCAGTTTTAATAGCAAAAAATCTTAATGATAGTTCATCATTAGATAACAGGATATAGATTTGGTTCAATAGTAAAAATAAGCAGAGAGAAAATGATCATTTTCTCTCTGTTGTTATATACAAAGGTAATAATTAACCTATTGTACTAGCAGCTTTAAAAGTTCCTAATGCAAAATCACTGCATGACTTCCTAGTTCAACATAGCTCTGAAAAAAAGCATCTGCATCATAAGCTACTTGCCCTTTTAATGGATTCATTACATGAACATTATCCCCTGCATAACCGTTGAGCACTACACAATGTAAGTTAATAGGCATATCTGTCTTTTCTCCTGTATCACTTAAATACCAGGAATAATTTATTTTTGGCTTACTTAGATCAAGAGTTACCCAAATCACAACTGGAATACCCTGATTTAGATAGTCTATAATCTCCTCACGTGTACTATTGCTTATGTCAATGGGTTTTTCCTTACCTTGAACAGTATCTAAATAGCTGTTTGCTGCCTCCACAATTGGAGGAGCATAAGAAAAAAAGCCATTTTTTTCTCTAGGATTTCCTGCATATGACTTATATGGGTTAGCGCCATATAATTTTTCATTTTTCACATAGAATGCCTCTTTAGGCAGATATACATCTGCCATCTCTGTCTTCTCCGCATTATAGCCTTTATAGTTTAGTACAGACGTTAGGGACGTAATTTCACAACCATTTGGCAGCTCAGGGTTTTGCATGACAGTTGGTACATCAATATATACCTCATCAATGATGAACTCACCATCTTCGGTTTGTTGAACATGCTTTATATATTCATTCATTTTGTTTTGAATGATAATCTCTTGATTTTCCTGATCTATTTCTAAAGTAAGAATATCATCTTTGCCACTCTGATAGTAAGGATGTGATTCAATAAGCTTTATTTCATATACATTATCATAATCTAATAAATCTGAAACGGCTATCCCATCTTTGTCAGTAGTGATTGTATCAGCTACTTCACCTGTATCTATATTTGTTATGCTAAACCTGCTGTTTTTTATAGGCAGCTCACTATCACCGTCAATATTTTTAATTGTAATTCTTCCTTGCTGCTTTACAAAAGTGTCCTTTATGATTTGAAATGGTTCATTATCTTCAATATCCTTTCCAATAATAGCCTTTCCAAATTTGACTATGACAAATACAAAAGATATAAGCAATATCATTCTAAATATAAACCTAAATAATCTTAGCTTTCTTGATTTTCTTTTAGTCATTTTCTTCATATGCGCCTCCTTAGATGAACTTTCAAAAAGAAACTAGGCATAAAACAGGAGTCGTCTCTCCTATTTCTGTCTAGTTAGATTTATTACATTGTTCAATTTACTAATTCAACTATCTTTCGACAGTTATTTCCCAGGAAATGACCTTAGTATTCTTTAGTATGAGTTATTTTTTCACTTTTCGTTGTTTTTCTTAATTCTATATTAATCTTATTCCTATCTAATTTAACTCAATTAGCTAATTAATATGAATTTGCATTGGGTCAACGCTTAAATAGTTTGTTAACAAACCGAGTTCGCCCAAAGTAAGCTTACAAATTCTAAGCAGCTACTTTAGTCTTTCTTCTATGAGATGTGCCAGGCTTTGAGCCATGGTCGTTATTTCTTCTTGATCCTTTCCTTCTATCATAACACGAACTAATGGCTCTGTACCTGAAGGTCTTATAAGTACTCTGCCTTCTCCATGGAACTTTTCTTCAAGCTTTTCAATTTCTTTTTTTATAATTTCATCTTCCATATATAGATTTTTCTTTTCGTTACTTACTTTTGCATTTATAAGCACCTGTGGCAATGAAATCATAGCTTCTGCTAACTCAGAAAGTTTTTTACCTGTTTCTTTTATGACTGATATAAGCTGTAGGGCTGTTAATAGTCCATCCCCAGTAGTATTATGATCTAAGAAGATTATATGACCTGATTGCTCTCCTCCCAGAGAATAGCCGCTATTTAGCATTTCTTCTAATACATATCTATCTCCTACCTTAGCTTTCACAATGCTAATGCCCTCTTTTTTCAAACAAATATCTAGTCCCATATTACTCATTACTGTAGCTACTACGGTATCTTGTTTTAGCTTTCCTTTTTTCTTTAAATGGATACCGCAAATAGCCATAACATGGTCTCCATCAACGATATTTCCCTTTTCATCAACAGCTATCAGCCTATCTGCATCTCCATCAAAGGATATCCCCATATCTGCGCCTGTATCTAATACAAGCTTTTGCACTTCTTCTGGTTTAGTAGAACCACAATTTACATTTATATTTACTCCGTTTGGAGCATAGTGTATTACCTCTATATCTGCACCTAGCTCCCTTATGAGTTCAGGAGCAGCCTTATATACTGCACCATTTCCACAATCTATGGCTATCTTTAATCCTTTAAAATCAACATTTATGCTTTTTCTTAAGTAGTGTTCATACATCTCTATTCCATTACTTATTATTGTCCTTCTGCCAACTCCTTCGCCTATAGGAGATAATGGCACTTCCTTACCATCCAAAATATACTTTTCTATTTCATCTTCTACTTCATCTTTTAATTTATAGCCAGTACTTCCAAAAAATTTAATTCCATTATATTCTACAGGATTATGTGAAGCAGATATGACTACTCCTGCTTCTGCTTTAAGCTCTCTAGTTAAATAAGCCACTGCTGGAGTAGGTACTATGCCTACGGACAAGACATCTGCACCTACAGAGCATATCCCTGCTACTAAAGCAGCTTCTAGCATGTCTCCTGATATTCTAGTATCCATTCCTACAACTATTTTTACATCTTTTTTGTCCTTTGTTAATACATATGCTCCTGCTCTTCCTATTTTATATGCAAGCTCACAAGTTAATTCCTTGTTTGCAATTCCTCTCACTCCATCTGTTCCAAAAAGTCTTCCCATATTTAATCCTCCCTATATTGAATTGTTACATTTTTAATAATAACATAATTACATTTTATCTACAAACAAAAAATGTAAAAAAGAACTTTAAGAGCTAGTTAGCATACTTTTATCTATATTAATAGCTTACTAATTTAATCTGTTGTGATAGTTACCTTAAATGCTTAGTATATAAAAAATTTTTCTTTACTACAAGGTCAATTGATTAGGTAATTTTACTTATTATCTTATATAATATCTAGATGAGCTTTAATTCCATATAAGGTTTTAGCGCTTTTTACTGCATTTATTACTGCCTGCTCCATAGCTCTTGCTGCTAAAAAGCCTACTGTACTTATATCGGCCTGTACATTTCCTGTTGATAATGCAAATATAGTATCTCCATCAAAAATAGAATGTGCTGGTCTCATGGTTCTAGCATAACCATTATGAGCCATAGATGCTATCTTATTCATTTCTGTCTTAGAAAATTCTCCATTTGTAGCTATAACTCCAATAGTGGTATTACCACTAAAGAGATTTTTTTTGCTATCATAATTAGCTATCATATTATTTTCTGTACCAGCAAAGGTCTTTAAGTCCTCATTTAATAATCCAGCCAAGACTTTTCCTGTCGCTGGATCAACTACATCACCTAAACAGTTCACAGCTACTATTGCTCCTACCTTTAAATCTCCTACTTGCAGTGCATAGCTGCCTAGTCCACCCTTCATTGCTCTTTGAAATCCTAATAATTTTCCTACTGTGGCACCTGTTCCTGCACCTATATTGCCATTTGGACATTCTGTATTCGTAGCATTCATGCAAGCTGTATATCCCATTTCTAAATCTGGTCTTACTCTATAATCTCCAATAGCTAAATCAAATAGTACTGCTGAGCATACTATAGGAACCTTTGTCACCTGAACATCAAAGCCTATATTTTTTTCTTCAAGATATTTCATAGCACCAGAAGCAGCATCTAATCCAAAGGCACTTCCCCCTGAAAGCATAACAGCATGAATTTGCTGAACCATATTAACAGGATTTAAAAGGTCTGTTTCTCTAGTTCCTGGAGAACCTCCTCTCACATCTACACCTGCCGAAGCACCTCTTTCACATATTATCACAGTACAGCCTGTTGCTGCCTCAAAATTCTGTGCATGGCCTACTTTTATATTATCTATGTCTGTAAACTTAATTTCTTTCATCAATTTCACCTCTTAATATTACTTTATACAAATAATTCGATAAAAACATGAGAAAGCCTTTAAAATAATTGCAAAATACAAAGTAAAATAATTCAAATAAATATATTGACCGATACGGTCAATGCTGATATGATTAAATTAACCGATTCGGTTAACCAGTAAAACAAAGGAGGAAACCTAATGGAAACTTTTAAAAACCTCCCAGAGGAAAAAAGGAACATTATCTTAAATGCTGCATATACCTGCTTTGCTAGGAATGGGTATCAAAAAACCTCAATAGCTGATATTGCAGCCATGGCTCATATATCTAAGTCATCTATTTTCCACTATTTTGGTAGCAAGAAGAATCTATACCTTTATCTCTACGAATTTAGTATAGATGTAATAACTAACGCTGTATTTAAAGGGATAAAGAAGGTTACAGATGATTTTTTCGAACGCATACGACAAGCACAAATTATCAAAATGAAAATCATGGCTCAGTATATTGACATGTTTGATTTCCTGATAGCTTGTATAAAAGAGAATGTGCCTGAACTGGCTAAGGAAATAAAGCAGTGTAACCAGCCTTATATCAAGAAAGGCTTCGATGCATTGTTTGAAGGCATCAACTGGGAGAAATTTAAGCCAGGTGTAAATGCTACTATGGTGATAAATGCTGTCACTTGGGTAAGCGAAGGATATATTCGGAGTACAATAGGACAAAAAAGTATAGAAGAAATGTCACAGGAAGCATTTGAATATGTTAATTTACTCAAAACTACCTTTTATAAGGAGGAATATCTGTAATGACTGTTATGGAAATCAATGCATTGACAAGGGATTATGGAAATAACCGTGGCATATTCGACCTCTCCTTTACAGTAAAGGAAAGCGAGGTGTTTGGATTTCTAGGCCCCAACGGGGCAGGTAAAACCACTACAATTCGTCACTTAATGGGATTTTTGAAGCCTATGCAGGGAAGCTGTAGTATTTTAGGTAAAGATTGCTGGAAGGAAAGCAAGGCTGTCCAGCTTCATCTAGGCTACATTCCTGGTGAGATGTCCTTCCCTGATGACATGACTGGGATAGGTTTTTTGGAATTCTATGCTAGATACAGAGGTATGAATGATAACGGCAGGATGAATGAGCTTCTAGAAAGATTTGAGCTTGATGCTAAAGGTAAGTTAAAAAAGATGAGTAAGGGAATGAAGCAAAAAGTAGGTATTGTAACTGCCTTTATGCATGATCCCACAGTACTCATTCTTGATGAGCCTACAAGTGGGCTTGATCCATTGATGCAAAATCGCTTTATTGATTTGATATTAGAAGAGAAACAGAGAGGCAAAACCATCTTGATGTCCTCCCATATGTTTGAAGAAGTAGAACGCACCTGCGAAAGAGTAGGAATAATCCGCTCTGGGCAAATGGTAGCCATAGATTCCGTAGAATCTCTAAAAGCTGCTCAGGTCAAGAAGTATATAATCACTTTGAAAACAGAAGAAGCTGCAAAAAGCTTTGCTAAAGAAAACCTTCAGATACTTAGCATGGATGGAGCTAGAGTAACTGTGCTTGTGCAAAATAACATAGAAAAAATGATTACTGCAATGAATCGATGGCCTGTTACTAATATTGAAGCACCTAATCAAAGCCTGGAGGATATTTTTCTTCACTATTATGGAGGTGAAAAGGAATGATAAGTACACCACTTTACAAACATGGCATAAAAGGAGGCTGGAGGCTATGGATTATATTAGCTGCTGTCATAACTATGTATTTTACTATTATAGTCACAATGTTTGATCCAGAGCTTGGTGCTGCACTAAGTGAATTTGCAAAAGCAATGCCTGAACTAATGTCAATGTTTGGAATGGATTATGCTGGCACCACCTTAGTAGGATTTATGTCAAGCTACTTATATGGATTTATTATGTTGGTTTTTCCAATGGTCTTTTCTATTCTCACTGCAAACAGATTGGTTGCTCGTCAAATAGATCGTGGAGCCATGGCCTATATTCTAGCTTCTCCTATCTCTAGAAAAAAGATTGCTTATACTCAAGCAAGTGTATTATGTACAGGTGTTTTTATGCTGATTTTATTCTCTACTTTAGTGGGAATAACTGCAGCCAAAATATTCTTCCCAGGAGAATTAGAAATTGGCAAGTTTTTGATGCTAAATCTTGGCACATTGGCTTTGCAACTGTTTATCAGTAGCATTTGCTTTATTTGCTCCTGCATTTTCAATGATACTAAGTTTAGTGTAAGCTTCGGAGCAGGTATTCCTTCACTTTGCTTCATAATTCAAATGATTGCTAATGTAGGAGACAAACTGAAAAATGCTAAGTATGCTACCTTCTTCACTTTATTTAATACAGAAGGAATCCTTGCTAGGGAAGTAAGTGCATATTGGGGAATTGCTATACTGTTTGCTGGTGCCCTCATTCTTTATGCAAGCTCAATTATAGTATTCAGCAAGAAGGATATACCCGTATAGAATTTTTTACTACTATAGTTTAGCAATTGTTTGACTGCAGTACAAAACAGCCTCAAATCTTCGAAAAGATTTGAGGCTGTCTATATATATTCGATACAGATTTATCCTCTAATGGCTTCTGCACCCTTATCTAGTGCTTGTTGATTTAATGGAATTAGGTGTGATTTAGACTCTCCAAATACTTTTTTAAAGGCTTCTATTATTGAATCTATCTTAACTGCCTTTGTAAGCTCTAGATAAGCTCCTAGCATAACCATATTAGCTATTCTGCTATCTCCCAGTTCATTAGCTATATCGTTTGCAGGCACATAATATGCATTAACATCTTCTCTACTAGTCTTTTTATCTATAAGAGAGCTGTTTATTAGGATATTGCCGCCCTTTGCTACATCTTTTTCAAACTTATCCAGAGATGGTTTATTCATGATTATCGCTGTAGAAGCTTCTGTTACTATAGGTGAGCCAATAAGCCCAGTTGAAACTATAACATTACAGTTGGCAGTTCCGCCTCTCATTTCAGGACCATATGATGGAAGCCATGAAACATTCTTATCTTCTACCATTCCTGAATAGGTCAGCAACTGACCCATTGACATTACACCCTGACCACCAAAACCAGCTATTATTAATCTTTCTTCCACTTTACTCCACCTCCTCAGGCGTTCTTAAGTTACCTAATGGATAATATGGAATCATATTTTCTTTTAGCCAATTAAGAGCTTCTACTGGAGTATATCCCCAGTTCGTAGGACATGTAGAAAGTACTTCTACTATACCAAAGCCTTTACCTGATAACTGAAGCTCAAAAGCTTTTTTAATTGCTTTTTTTGCCTTTCTTATATTAGCTGGATCATGCACAGAAACTCTTTCAACAAATTTTGCACCATCTATGGTTGCTAACATTTCAGATATTCTAATTGGTTTACCAGCATGATTTTCGTCTCTTCCATATGGTGCTGTAGTTGCCTTTTGTCCTATTAATGTAGTAGGGGCCATCTGCCCACCAGTCATACCATATATTGCATTGTTTACAAATATTGTAGTTATCTTTTCTCCTCTAACAGCAGCATGAACTATTTCTGCTGCTCCTATAGATGCTAAGTCTCCATCACCTTGGTATGTGAACACTACCTTATCAGGATGAATTCTCTTTATACCAGTAGCTACTGCTGGTGCTCTACCATGTGCTGCTTCTTGCATGTCAAGGTTGAAGTAATCATAAGCAAATACTGCACAGCCAACTGGAGCTACTCCTATAGAATCGCCTAAGACTCCAAGCTCTTCTAGTACTTCTGCAACTAATCTATGAATAATACCGTGGGTACAGCCTGGGCAATAATGGAAAGGCTTATCTGTAAGTCCTTTAGTTTTTTCAAATACTACAGCCATTATTTGTCACCCCCAACAATTTTCTTAATCTCTTCTGCAATAGCATCTGGAGTAGGCACCATACCGCCTGTTCTACCATAGAAGTGAACAGGTTTTCTTCCATTTACAGCTATTTTTACATCATCAATCATTTGACCAGTGCTCATTTCTACTGTAAGTAAAGCTTTAGTCTTTTCACTAATCTTATCGAACGCTGCATCTGGGAAAGGCCATAATGTTATTGGTCTTATAAGTCCTACCTTTATTCCTGCTTCAGCACATTTTGCTATAGCATTTTTAGCTATTCTTGATGTCGTTCCATAGGCTACTATTACTACCTCTGCATCCTCAAGATTATACTCTTCATGTCTTACTTCGTTTTCTTTCATTCTCGCATATTTTTCTTCTAGCCTAATAACATGGTCTTCTAATATTTTTGGATCTATATACAATGAATTTATTACATTAGGTTTTCTTTCTCCTTTTGTACCTACTGTTGCCCAATTCTTTGGTGGCAGTTCTCTTTTCTTAGGCTCTTTAAATTCTACTGGCTCCATCATCTGTCCTATCATACCATCACCAAGGATTATTACAGGATTTCTATAATAGTCAGCTACATCGAAGGCTTCCATAACTAAATCTACTGCTTCCTGAATACTGGCTGGAGCATACACTATATGTCTGTAGTCTCCATTTCCTCCACCTCTTGTAGCTTGGAAATAGTCTGATTGAGAAGGCTGTATACCACCTAAGCCTGGGCCCCCTCTCACCATATTAACTATAACACATGGAAGCTCTGCTCCTGCAATATATGATATTCCTTCTTGTTTAAGTGCGATTCCTGGACTTGAAGAAGATGTCATTACCCTAGCACCTGCTCCTGCTGCTCCATATACCATATTTATCGCGGATATTTCACTTTCTGCTTGAAGGAAAACTCCACCTACTTTAGGTAATTCTCTTGCCATGAACTCAGGTATTTCATTTTGTGGCGTTATAGGATATCCAAAGAAGTATTTGCAGCCAGCTTTAATAGCTGCAGCACCTACTGCCTCATTTCCTTTCATCAAGACTTTAGACATTTAATTCCCTCCCCTTAAATATTATTCACCCATTTCTCTTTCTACTGTTATTACTGCATCTGGACATATCGTTGCACAATTCGCACAGCCTATACACTTGTCCATTTCAATTACTGTTGCCGGGTGATAACCCTTTACGTTTATTTTATCCTTATTCATGACTACTATTTTTGTAGGACATGCTGTTGTACATAACTCACAGCCTTTGCATCTGTCCTCATTAAAAGTAACTTTACCCTTTGCCTTTGCCACTTTTATCCCCCCTTTTTATTAATTGAGAATTGAAGCTTGAGAATTGATAATTATAAAAATAGAATAAAAAAATTTAATTATTAGTTACAGCATCCAGTCTTCACGCATAAACAGGTTTATAGGAAATATCTGTCCCTTTATATCCTGTGGAAGGCCTTTTGCCACATGCTCTAATGCGGCTACATATTTTACTGGTATATTTAAAGCATCTGACACTTCCTCCACTAGCTTCTGACCAGATAACACATCCTCTAATGTAGTACTTTTTAGTAAATGTGTATTATTTATAAGCCCAGTTACTTTTGCCCTAGAAGCTCTTTCAATATCTCTGATATATTTTTCCACATTTTCTAGAGTTTGAGTTTCAGGCCTATTTGCATTAATTACGAAAAGCATGTCATATTTACCTTTTTCAAAAAAACTATGATATCTGCCCAAGGCTCTAGCTCCTGCTGGGTCTCCGCCTACATCTAGTATTGCCTCTACACTTTCATCCTGCAATGGACCATATACCTCTGCTGAAACAGAAGGTACATCTACTGCGCTTCCTTTTATGGAGCTACCTATTACCTTAATTCCTAGCTTTTCAAGTTCATCTGTTTTTTCTCTGCTTCTAAAATAAGGGTTTACTACATCTAAATCTGCTAAAACTACTTTTTTACCTAGCTCAGACAGCTTTACAGCATAATTTACTGCAAATTCTGTTTTGCCACTTCCATAATGTCCTACTATTATCCTAATCCTATTATCATTTAACATCATATCACCCTTTGTGTTTATAGGTATTCCTTCGCCTTTTCTTCTCCTCTTAATACTCTTAAGCCACCTTCTGCTAAAGCTATAAGCTCGTCTTCCCCTGGATAGACAACAACATCTGCAATAAATCCTACTCTTTCCCTAATCCAAGACGTAAACATGTTATTATAGGCTATACCACCTGTTAGTATTATACCATCTACCTGTCCTTCTAGTACAGTACTTAGGGCTCCTATTTCTTTTGCTACCTGATAAGCCATGGCTTCAAATACCAGCTTAGCTTTCTCATCTCCTGCTTCAATCATCTCGTATACTTTTTTAGCATCATTTGTTCCTAAATACGCTACTAAACCTCCACAGCCCTTTATCTTTTTCTTCATTTCAGTTAATGTGTATTTACCTGAATAACAAAGCTTTGCCAAGTCACCTACTGGAAGTCCTCCGCTTCTTTCAGGTGAAAATGGGCCTTCACCATCTAGAGCATTATTTACATCCACCACTTTACCCTTTTTATGAGCTCCAACAGATATTCCTCCGCCTAGATGAGCAACTATAAGGTTTAAATCTTCATATTTTCTGTTTTTATCTTTGGCAAATCTTCTTGCTACCGCTTTTTGATTTAAAGCGTGAAATATACTTATTCTTTCTATGTCTGGCATACCTGAAATTCTAGCTATGTCCTCCATCTCATCTACTACAACTGGATCTACTATATAAGAGGGTATATTTAACCCAGAAGCTATCTCATTAGCTATTACTCCTCCAAGGTTTGAGGCATGTTCTCCAAGCACACCCTTTCTTAAATCCTCTAGCATCTTATTATTTACGCTATATGTCCCCCCAGGTATAGGCTTTAATAGCCCACCTCTCCCGACAATAGCACTTAACTCTGTAATATTTATTCCTTTCTCATCTAATATCTTTAAGATAATACTTTTTCTGAACTGATATTGATCAAATATTGTAGTGTAATCAGCCAGTTCTTCATTTGAATGTCTTAATGTCTCTTCTAGAACAAGACCTTCATCATGAAATACAGCTATTTTAGTAGAAGTGGAGCCGGGATTTATTACTAGTAGCCTATATACGTCCATTTTATTCCCCCCTATTTTTTTGAAGCCATTAACACCGCTAATGCTATAGAGTTTAATTTAGCCTCATCGTTATCCGCTCTTGATGTGAGAACTATTGGAGCCCTTGCTCCTACTATAATTCCAGCGTTTTTCGATTTTGCTAAAAATGCAAGGGCTTTATATAACACATTCCCTGATTCTATGTTTGGAGTAAGTATAATATCTGCATCTCCTGCCACAGGATGGTCTATGCCTTTATGGATTGCAGCTTCTTTTGATATTGCATTATCTAGTGCAAAAGGTCCTCCAACTATACAGCCTGCTATCTCGCCATTTTCATTCATTTGTACTAATTGTTCTGCATCAACTGTTGCAGGCATTTTAGGATTCACTTTCTCTTTTGCACATACAACGGCTACTTTTGGGTTTTCTATATCTATTGAATGAGCTAAAAATACTGCATTCTCCACAATCTGCTTCTTTTGACTAAGATCTGGAGCTATATTCATAGCAGCATCTGTAACTAATAGCAGCTTTTCGTATGTATCAACACTAAATACAGCAACATGGCTTAATACATTGCCTGTTCTAAGTCCAATTTTTTCATCTAGTACTGCTTTTAAAATAATTGATGTATCTACTAAGCCCTTCATCACTATATGAGCTTTTCCTGTGCTTACAAGCTCTACAGCTTTCCTTGAAGCCTCTACCACATCTTTAATATCTATAAGCTCACACTTACTTAAATCCATGCTAATTTCTTCTGCTATTTTTATTATTTCATTCTTGTCTCCAACAAGTATTGCATCAACTATTCCCATTTTATTTGCTTCCTTTACTGCTAAAAGTACTTCTTTGTCCTGAGCTACGGCTACAGATATTGTCTTTGGTCCTCTGCTCTTAGCAAGATTTAAAACATTTTCAAAGTTCTTAATCATTT
This sequence comes from Proteiniborus sp. MB09-C3, assembly GCF_030263895.1. Lineage (NCBI taxonomy): Bacteria > Bacillati > Bacillota > Clostridia > Eubacteriales > Proteiniborus > Proteiniborus sp. MB09-C3. Next base: position 1,305,086 of record NZ_CP127161.1, on the reverse strand, counting down.
ATTATCACCTCGTTTTCATATATTTTTTCTGCTTCCTCTCCCTCTAGCACCCTCAATGCACCTTCATTTAAGGCTTTCAGCTCATCTTCTCCCGGATACAATACTACTGGAGCTATGAATCCTGTCATGCTCTGGATTTTATCAGTAAGTGTCTTTGAATATGCTAATCCGCCAGTCAATATTATGGCATCTAGCTTGCCACATAATGCTGCAGCCATAGCACCAATTTCTTTAGCTATCTGATAAGCCATGACCATGAAAATAAGACCAGCCCTTTCATCTCCATTGTTAGCTCTTTCCTCTACTTCTTTTGCGTTATTTGTTCCAAGATAAGATACAAGGCCGCCTTTGCCCTTGAGCTTTGCTTTTATTTCGTTAAATGTATATTTGCCTGAATAGCACATCTTGACTAGATCTCCTACTGGAAGTCCGCCACTTCTTTCAGGCGATAAAGGTCCCATTTCATTAGCATTGTTTACGTCTGTTATGAGTCCTTTTTCAATAGGAGCAACAGATATGCCTCCGCCCAGATGAGCAACTATTAGATTTATGTCCTTAAGATTTTTATTGTGCTCATGGGCATATCTATGTGATACTGCTTTTATGTTTAGTGCATGAACTTGAGATCTTCTTTGTATATCTGGCATTCCTGATATTCTGGCAATATGATTCATCTCATCTACTGCAACAGGATCCACTATAAAAGCCTTAATTTCTTCTTTATCTGCAATTCCCTTTGCAAGTATGCCTCCAAGGTTTGAGGCATGCTCGCCACCGATATTATCCTTTAAATCATTAATCATGGCATCTGTAACTAAGTAAGTGCCTGCAGGCATTGGTCTTAGAAGACCACCTCGTCCTACTGTTGCTCTTAGAGAAGCCGTGGTAACGTTTGCCTCTCTTAGCCAATTAATGATTACATTTAAACGATAATCATATTGCTCTATAACACTACTATATCTGTCAAGTTCTATGCTCGGATGCTCAATTTTACTGCTGAAAACCTTTTCCTCGCCGTTATATAAAGCCACTTTTGTGCTTGTTGACCCAGGATTGATTGCTAAAATATATTCCCTTGGCATTTGCTATTCCCCCTTTTAATTCTTTACACTACAATAGGAGCAGTATTAGCTATTTGTTCCCAAATTTTAGTCCTGCTCCTATTATATTAACCTTATTTAAGGTACCCTTGCAAATTTATTAAAAATAGTTAAAATTCTTCTTCAATGGTCAGTTGAATAGTTTCTGGTTCTGTGTGTATAAGCTCTATATCTTCTTGCAATATTACCTTTACGTTTACACTATGGGTTCCTTTTTCTAATCCCGACAAATCAGAATAGAATGTAATGTCATTTTCACTTAGTGCATCTATTTTGCCCTCTGCTCCCCTTACCGTTATCGTAATTTTATCGGGTAGACTGGTTTTATCAACAACATACCTAGTATCTAAATTGATGAAAGTTAGCTTGCTTGTGTCAAGCTCAATGTCCTTTTCAATTATTTTTTCTACATTTATCTTAGCCAGCGGTTTTATTTTATCATCCATTAGCTCTACACCTTCTGGAAAGACGATATTTACCGGAACATCTTTTGATATGCTTATAAGGTCAATGTCAATTGGCTCTGTCTCAAGAAATTCAATATCCTTTAATATTTCTTTTTTTCCTTTTACCTTAATACTTACAGGGTTCATTTGAATATCTGTAATAATATATCCATTTAGTGGAGAACCTTTAAGCCTTGGACGAATTGGAATATTCTTAGTTCCTAAGATTGGCATGATGACTTCTACTGTATTTGGTTCCTTTTCTATGCCTCTGACTTCTTCTTTCTTATCATCTAATGCTCTAACAGGTAAACTAGTCTTTATGTCTGTATTTATATTGGATAATTGGACAGTAGTCACTACCTTGTATACAGAATTAACCCATGTTCTCGGTCCCTTAATTAGTACAGTACTAGGCTTTATCTCTCCTTCACCAGGAGTATGACCATCCTCAGTATTTCCTGAAGTTTCTAAGGATACATTAAACTCCTTAGTTATTATGCTATCAAGTTTTAACTGTATATATTGAGGACTTACAGATTTTACAGTAACATTTTCAGGAGCTTTTACATCGATAATCATTCTATTCACTCCTTCTACGTATCCCAATAAATCAGCTTGTACTATTATGTCATTGGGGTTAATATTATTTATATCGCTTCTTCTACCTGCAAGCTCCACAGTTATCTTGGCTTCCTTTGGCTCCATTATTGCCAATCCAGCTTCGGATAAATAATCTTGATTTATATAATCCACTTTTATTCCAGGGAAAAGCTTAGTAGTTTGCGGGTTAACCTCATTCATTACATATGACCACATAATAACGGCTATTAGTATTGATACAATCCTTATGGTAATATTATTTTTCTTTGCCTTATTCATTTCTATTCCTCCATTTGGACAGCAAATTTGGCTTTGGAGTCTTAGGTGTATACATATTTACTAATATTTCCTTCAATGCTTTTATATCTAAATATCTAGTCAGTACTCCATTTTCTGCTACAGATATTATTCCAGTCTCTTCTGAAACAATTATGGCTATACTATCAGACCTTTCAGTTATACCAAGTGCTGCTCTATGTCTTGTCCCTATTTCCTTACTTAAATTCATATTATCAGTTAATGGAAGAAAACATCCAGCTGCTTTAATCGTGTCTTCTCTTATGATAACAGCCCCATCATGAAGAGGTGTATTAGGTATAAATATATTTATTAAGAGTCCGCTTGATACTTTACCTTTAATTCTTGTTCCAGTATCTACTACCTCATTTAATCCTGTCTCCCTTTCAAAAACCATTAGTGCACCTATCTTTTGTCTAGAAAGAGAAGCTACAGCTTCAACTATCTCATTAGATATAATGTCTATCTCTTCGCTTTTTATCTCTGCAAGAGATTTAGTGAAAAATCTAGTCCTTCCAATAACCTCTAAAGCTCTCCTTAACTCTGGTTGAAATACAATCAATAAAGCTATAACTCCTACTGTCATAGTCTTTTCAAGTATCCAAAAGACAGTATATAGCTCTAATACCTCACTTACCTTTGTGGCTACTAGCAATACCACTATACCCTTTATAAGCTGCTCTGCTCTTGTTTCTCTTATAAGCATAAATATCTTATAAAACACATATGCGACTATTAAAATATCTATCGCATCTCTAATTCTTATATTATAGAATAAGTTAGCAAAATATTGCATCTTTACACCTCTAATAAATATATTTAAATAATTTAATTAGTCCTAATAATCATTATATAATAAATAAATCCTTATTTAAATAGTGTTTATAGACTACTATAGGAAATATTACAAAAAATTGCTTAACATATCAATTAGACTAAGGATTATTAAAAAGTACGTCAAAAAATAAGGGTCAGGCTTTTATAACTTTATTACCTGATCCTTTATTAAGTCTACTCTCTATAAGTTACTCCATGTATCTCCTTAAATCCAAAACCCGGAGCATCTGTTAATGTGATTCTATAATCTTCAAATATAGCTCCTCCATCAACCGGATCTTCTCTGCACAATATCGGCCCATCTAAATCAATTTTCGTAATTATACTTTTAGCTGCTGCTAGGTGAACTGCTGCTGTAACGCTTATCTTAGCCTCTAGCATACACCCAATCATGCACTCTATACCGTAAATCTCTGCAGCAGAGCATATTTTCAAAGCATTATGTATACCACCTGTTTTCATCAATTTAATGTTGACTAAATCTGCGGCTCGCATTTGAATAATTGTCATAGCATCCCTTGGTGAAAATACACTTTCATCTGCTAATACAGGAATGGAAACATTATCTGTAACTAGCTTTAAACCTTCAATGTCATGGCCTGGCACTGGCTGCTCTACAAGCTCAATATTTAAGCCTGCATCTTCCATCTTTCTTAGTATATGTATTGCTTCTTTGGGGGTCCAGCCCTGATTTGCATCTATTCTTAAATCTATATCATATCCCACAGCAGCTCTGATGGCTTTCATTCGTTTTAAATCTAATGACGAGTCCATACCTACTTTGATTTTCAGTGTCCTATACCCTCGATTTATTGCCTCGATACTATCCCTAGCCATTTCCTCGGGGTCATTGACACTTATAGTTATATCAGTAACTATTTCTTTTCTATAACCCCCTAACAACTTATATACTGGTGCCTTATATAGCTGCCCATATAAATCGTAAACTGCAATATCTACTGCTGCCTTTGCACTCGTATTTTTCACAATGGATTTATCTAATTTCAGCATTATTTCTTCCATGTTTTCTATATTCATACCAACTAACTGCTTCTTTATATGATCTTCTATTGCACCTATTATAGCGCCAGCTGTATCTCCTGTTATTGCTCCTGTGGGAGGTGCTTCTCCATATCCAACATGTCCTGTGTCAGTTTCTATTCTTACAACTACGTCCTCTACACTGTGTACAGTCCTTAAGGCTGTCTTAAAAGGCTTTCTTAATGGAACAGATATATGCCCTAGCTTTATATCTGTTATCTTCATTCTTCCCATCCCTCCATGATTGATTTTCACCGCAGTTTGGTTCTCATTGCGTTTGACCTATGCTGCAATTACCCAAATCTTTGATTTGGCGTAATTGTAGTACTCAGAAACTTGCTTTCTGAGCTTCCTTAATTTTCCGATAAAAGCGTTCAGGAAATCGGGTTAGGTCATTTTCCGCAGTCTCGCTACACAAATTTATTTGCTCGCTGTCGCTCACATAAATTTGGTGCTCGTTGCGTTTGACCTACCAACAATTTTCCGATAAAAGCATTCGGAAAATCGGGTTAGGTCATAAAAAACCAGAGAATTATATTATCTCTGGTCCATTAGTTTAATCGTATTATTATATGACTCTTCAATCATGTTGAGAACTTCTTTACTGAAGTTTTCATTTTCTGGCTCTATATATTCAGATGTAGGAAGTATTACATGTTTTTGTACACCTGACTCACTGTATCTATAGACCCATGTAGGTATATAGTCAACTTCCTTGATAATAGTCTTTCCTAATGAAAAATCCTTCTCTAAAGTAAGTTTAACAATAATTCCATCCTCGGTATATTTTTTATTTCCTATGTTTAGTGTCTCTCTTCTTTGATTCGAAATAAAATTGCCCATGGAATAAATAATAAATTTATCTTCACCATTATATTCTCTAATCTCCGATCTTTGAATGACATGTGGGTGGCTACCTAATATTATGTCAGCTCCCCACTCAATCATTTTATTCGCCAATTCAATTTGATATTCGGAAGGCTCTCTTTGATACTCATTGCCCCAATGAATGATAACCACTGTTATATCTACCTGATTTTCATCTGCCTTTTCAATATCTTGCTTTATCCTATCTTCATCTATGATATTTACCATATATTTAAGCTCTTCTTGAGTAAGCAAGCCTTCTAAGCCATTGCATCCATATGTATAGGATAAGATAGCAGCTCTGATACCATTTATGTCTTGTATATGCACCTCATCAGTAGGCTCTTTATATGTGCCTACATTTACTAGTCCATGCTCCAATATATTGTCTATAGTGTTAATTATACCTTTTTTTCCTTTGTCAAGACTATGATTGTTTGCAGTAGAAAGTATATCAAAACCGGCCTCCTTCAAAGCTATTACAGTAGAGTTTGGAGAATTAAACGTAGGATATCCTTTATATCCGTATTCTTCTCCTGCAGTAACTGTCTCAAAATTTCCTACAGCTAAGTCAGCGCTTTCTATATATTTTTTAACATGCTCAAAGGCAAATCTAAAATCATATTCATTTGTTTCAGGATTATAGGCCCCCTTTATCTGTGGAGAATGAAACATAATATCACCGGCAGCTACAATGGTGACTTCAATATTGGGAGGAATGACTTCTTCCTCCTCAGGTAATTCTCCTATTTCTTTACCACTCCCAATTTCACCAGCATCAATATCATTTCCTAATCTAGGTCCTAATTTATCTAAAATATAACCAGCAGATAATAAGGTTACAAAAAACAATAAGATAATTATACCTAGAGCTATTCTCTTTCTATTCATCAAATCATTCTCCCCTTGGAAAAATAATGTTTCTTCATTCATTCTATATTATTTCTCAATTTTTTTCTACATTTCTTTAATATTATTCCTCGTCATCATAATGTAATCTGTTAAACCTTGAATATGAATCATAAATATATGTGTTTAGTTTTTTCTGATTTGTTATCCATAGATATATCGCATATATTGCAATAATTATACCTGCCTCTGGAACTCCTGCCATAAGTATAAAGTCAAATGCTCCGTGTAAAAGCATAGGCATATACAACGATTTTCTAAAATTTGCCCTAGCCCTTTCCTTGGTAGAGGCAAATTTAGATAATGATAGATAGTAGCCCATTGTCACACCAAAAATAGCGTGAGCAGGAACAGATAATATGCCCCTGTATAATCCTATATATGAATTGTAACTATACCTAAACACTACATATATGACATTTTCTACAGTAGCAAAGCCTAGGGCTGAAAATACAGAGTATACTATTCCATCAAGCTTTTCGTCAAAATATTTGTTTTTACACATTAGTTTGATAACTACCAATCTTTTAAAGTATTCTTCTGTAAAGCCTGCAACTACAAAGGCAGTAATCGCTATGCCAAGCAAGCCTGAAAATGCGTTTATGGAAGACAAAAACCTTTCTACAATTATAGTAGGAATAACTGACAGTGCACCAAATATAAATGTCTTAAATAAAAGAGATATTGGTTCTTTATCGTATCTATCACTTAAATATACTGCGTATGCTATGGAAGCAGCTGGAACTATAGCTATTATAAATAGTCTTGTATTCAATTTATTCATCCTTTCATCGTTTATAATGAATATTATTTGATATAGTGATGATAATAATTCATAAATCGGGTTAGGTCATAAAAAAACTGTACTTATTAGGTACAGTTTTATATGTGTCTGTTGAGCATAGAGGTTATTTCGTTTGAGGTTTCAACTACATCTTCTATTTTTTGCTTTAAACCATCAATTTTCTTTGCTACATTGGAATCTTTGACCCTTCCATTTTCATTAGATACCATTAAAAGATCTATACTATTTACATGTTCTAGAATATGCTGATGATCCTTTTCTATCATATTTAATTGATTGATAATTTCCTGTATAGTTCTATTATCTTCCACAAAATCATCCTTCCATAAGCTTTTTGTTAGTATTTGCTTTTGTGAATTATAATATTCTATATATACATTTATGTTAGGAGCTTAATTCTACCCATTTTGCCAATAAACCTTCATATTTACTTGTTAGGCTTTCTTTTTCGTTATAAAGCTCACTTAGCTTTTCATGATCATAAGCTACCTTTTCCATCTGACTATCTATTTGTGAAATAAGGTCTTCAAGCTCCTGAATTTCTTCCTCAAGGAAAGAAGCTTTCCTCTTTTTCTTTGCTTCTTCAGCCTCAGGGCTAATGTTATTATCCTTATGCCTTTTATTGATTGGCTTTACCTCATGAGCTTTGATTTTATCAGCTATTAAAGCCATCTTAATTTCTGACTTCTTCTCTTTATAATAATTATAGTCTCCTAAATACTCTATTAGCTTTCTATTGTCTATTTCTACTATTCTCTCTGCTAGCTTGTTTATAAAATATCTATCATGTGATATAAAAATTATGGTTCCATCATAGTTTTCTAATGCCTTCTCCAACATTTCTCTGGAATCAATATCTAAATGGTTAGTAGGCTCATCTAATATAAGGAGATTATTTTGTTCCTGCATCATAATGCATAGTCTAAGTCTGCTTTTTTCTCCTCCAGAGAGGCTTTTTATTTTTTTGAATACATCTTGTCCACGAAATAAAAATCCTGCTAATATTCTTCTTCCTTCCCCTTCTGGTACCATAAAATATTCATTAATTGCCTCTAATACAGTCTTTTCTTCATCTTCAAAGAAGATTTCCTGCTCTAAATATCCTATCCTGACTCTTGAACCTAATATAATTTCTCCCTCGTCCTGAGTATATTTATTAAGAAGTAATTTAATTAATGTAGATTTTCCACTGCCGTTTTTGCCTAATATACATAACCTCTCTTTGTATCTCACACTTAAGTCTAAATTTTCTAATATTACATTTTCACCAAAGGATTTTTTTAATCCATTTATGCGTACTACTTCATTAGCAGATCTCTCGCCCCGTGTAAAATTAACCTTTATTTTGGGCTGATTTAAAATTGGTTTTTCAACTTTATCCATTTTTTCAATTCGTTTTTCCATATTTGCGGCTTTTTTGAACATAGGTTCATCACCAGCTATAGTTCCCCATTCTCTAAATCTTTTTATAGCCTCTTCCATTTGTTTAATCTTCTTTTGCTGTGTTTTATAAGCTTCAAGCTGTAAATTTAGCATTTCTTCTTTATATTGCACATAAAAGCTATAGTTACCTATATAGGTCTTAGATTTTTTTGATTCTACCTCTATTATCTTTGTTGCTATATTGTCTAAAAAATACCTATCGTGAGATATTACTAAAACGGAGCCTTGATATTCTTTAATAAATTCTTCAAGCCACTCAACAGACTCTAAATCAAGATGATTTGATGGCTCATCTAATAGAAGTATGTCTGGGTTTTGTAATAGCATATTTCCTAGCATTACAGTGGTCTTTTCTCCTCCGCTTAAATTGCCAAAGTTTCTTTCTAGCATAGATTCTGTGAACTTAAGACCAGTGCATACCCTATTAAGCTTCTCTTCAATTTCATATCCACCTATATGTTCATAAGTATACTGCAACTCTCCATAGTTTTTCATTATCTTCTCTATTTCATCCTCATTACTGCTTGACATCTTATTTTCAAGCTCTCTCATTTTAGCTTTTATCTCATTTTGTCTTTCAAATGCAGTATTAAGCACATCTATAACCTTGTATTCTTTAGGATAATCTGGCATCTGGGCTAGGTACCCTATAGTCGCATTTTTTCTTATAGACAATATGCCTCCATCACTATTTTCTATACCAGCTATAATCTTTAATATAGTCGTTTTCCCTGTGCCGTTTTTCCCTATTAATCCTATTCTATCTCCACTATGAATTTCAAATGTGATATCTTCTAATACCTTGTTTGCTCCATAATATTTACTTATTTCGTTTAAACTAATGTCTATCATGTTAGTTCCTCCCTTATTCAAAAAATAATAGCCTAGACAAGTAAATCTCTGCCTAGGCTATTATTTTTTGGTTATAAGTTCTGAGGCCCCTATCAAAGGTAAAATGAATATGTGGTCCTTGAACTTAAGTCTATATACATATACATATAAATATAAATATAAAAAGCCTAGGCAAGCAAAATCCTACCTAGGCACATCATTCAAAACAATATATTTAAGATTTACCAAGACGATTTACTTGCTTCTGGTTGACATAATATTTAATTTTAGACATACTACCCCCTTGGTTTAAAATATTTGCTGCTATTATTAATGGTAATCTGTCTAAATTAATGCCAACTAAAGTCAAGTTTTTCATCTTTACACCTCCAAATATATATTTTCTTCATTCTATCATATAGTTATTATTTTGGCAATAGAAAAGCGCACCATAATTTGGCACGCCTATGTATATCTTATTTAAATACTCTGAATTTTTCATTTGATGCATTACAGATAGGGCATTTGTCAACCATTTCTCCTTCTGCTGCATATCCGCATACTTCACATACATGAATATTAGTAAATTCTACATCTTTACCTGCATCTGTATATTCTTTTGCTCTTAGGTAAAGGTCAGCATGAGTTTTTTCTGCTTCAATTATTCCCTTCATCAAATTAGCCGCTGCTTTTTCTCCTTGTACTTCTGCTACAGCTACATATGCTGGATACATTTGATTTACTTCAAAAAGCTCTCCATTAGCTGCTCCTTGAAGATTTTCTGATGTAGTCCCTATTCCAAAGCCTGCTCCTGATGCAACTAAAAAGTCACCCTTTACATCTTTTAGTAATCTAAAATGTCCTTTTGCGTGTATTTCTTCTGCATAAGAAATAGCACTAAATAATGTAGCTACTGTTGGAAAACCATCTTTTAATGCCTTGTCCCCCCAAGCTTTATATCTCATATGTGCTTGGCTTTCACCACCAAAAGCTGATCTTAAGTTTTGAGCTGTCATATCGTTCATTGTAATTCCTCCCTTTAGATTTAATTCTTTTCTCTCGACTATTCCTCTATATACCCTGATAGTTTGTTAATAAACAAATGATTTCAAAATATTTCTATTTTGAAAATAGCTTCTTGTCTTGTACTTAAAATGAAGTGAAAAAGTATAAGAAAGGCTGCCATGTTTACCGGATACTTATATTATAATATATGAATGTATATATCAATTTTATTTTTTTACATTTATGTTTTCTTTTCAATTAATTTTATGATAAAATAAACAAAATTAGAATTTCAATTTATACTCAAGAAGAATAATAGTTATACAAAAATTTTATAATAAGATTGGAGAAGTTTATGACTAAAGAAAATTTGAGTAGCTATAAGCAAGTAAGCGAGAAAACTAAATTTATAATAATATCAATATTTCCTGTTGCTTCATTTATCTTAGCTTTTTTTGTAAGCGATTTCAATGAGATAATAAATGGCCTTTATAAAATAATTATTCAACCTGATGTGCTTATTACAGACTATATAAAAGTAGGTGGACTAGGTGCTGCTCTCATGAACTCAGCTCTGCTTACCTTAATCAATATTTTCTTTTTATGGAGGCTGAATTTTCACATGGGAGGTTTCCCCATATCAGCGCTCTTTATCATAGCTGGCTTTGCCTTTTTCGGGAAAAATATTTTCAATGTTTGGCCTATATACATAGGTGGGTATCTATATGCAAAGCAACAGAAAAAGAGATTTAGAAGTATTATTGTAATATCAATGTTCGGCACTGCTCTTTCTCCAATGATTTTTGAGGTCGCACGTGCCATAGGTCCATCAAATCATTGGGGTTTAGCGTTCGCCATACTAGCAGGAATAGTTGTTGGATTCTTTCTCCCTCCTATTGCTTCACATTTATTGAGAGCTCATGATGGGTATAATCTTTATAATGTTGGGTTTGCAGCAGGATTTATTGGCACTGTAATAATGTCGTTTATGAAAAGCTATGGATTTATTAATGAACCAAGGATGATACTATCTACTGAACATGATCTGTTCTTAAAGGTTTTTCTTTCTATGTTCTTTATTTTACTTATAGTTATTGGCTATTTTTTAAATGATAAAAGTTTGTTTAAGGGGTATACAAAAATACTTAATTCTTCGGGAAAGCTAGTAACAGATTTTACCTTTCTTGCAGGATTCGGTATGACGTTAATTAATATGGGCATTATGGGCATTATAGGTTTAGCTTATGTATTTATATCAAAGGGAGTCATGAATGGACCAATAGTTGGTGGACTCCTTACTATAGTAGGATTTGCTTCCTTTGGAAAGCATCCTAAGAATTGCATACCTGTAATGTTGGGGGTATTTATAGCTAGTATTTTTAAAGTATGGGGTACTAGCTCCACTACTGTAATTATAGCTGCTCTTTTTAGCACAAGTCTGTGTCCAATTGCTGGAGAATATGGCGCTATTGCTGGAATAATTGCAGGCTTTATACATCTTTCTGTAACTATGAATGTTGGAGTACTTCATGGTGGAATAAATCTATATAACAATGGTTTTTCCACTGGAATCATCGCTACATTATTGGTTCCTATGTTAGATGTCTTTAAAAGGAGGAATGAATGAGTGAATGTTGAGGTTAAGAAAATCACTAAAATTGTAAGTGAAATGGTTACTTTTGCAATGCTTGGAGATGCAGAAAAAGTAGATGTTTCTATAGAAAATAATAACGATATGTTTAAGTTATTAATAAATGCTAGGAATGTTAATCGAACTAATGAAAGTGTGAATAATCTAAGAGAGCTTTTAAATGCTCCACGTCAAAGAGCTGCCGAAGAGTATTACTGGGAGCTAGCTGGGGACAATGATATGACCACAGAAATAGCCTTAGTTGGTATGATGACTGACCATGCTAAGGTAATTTATGAGGATAACAATCTTCTAATAGAACTTCATAGATATAAATAAAAACTTTTGAATCACAATTGGCTCATTTACTTTATCGCTTAATTGATAAAATATTTTAGCTCTGTTAGATAAAGTTATTGGTAATACGACTATATAGGAGGGTAATCGTTGGCAAGCCCTCCTTTTATATATAACAGATTCACGGTAGAATTATGCACATTTGACAAGCTGGTCAATATTCCTAGGTAAATATTAGATAAAAACGATCTTACTCTATTTGCAAAACTTAGCCATTATATCTATAAAAACGATTATTCTGGTTATTTGTAAACCCAAATTTTTTATAGAACTTATCCAATTCACTTATTGCAATCAGACCAATAATAGCCTCATTTATACAATTATTATCAATGTACTCCATTAGTTTCGTCATAATTAATGTGCCGATTTTTTGCTTTTGATATGATGGTACAACTATTATGTCTTGTATGTAAAAAACCGTTCCGCCATCTCCAATGATTCTACCTAATCCTATTATATTATCTTGATCTTCCACACAAATGCAGTAAATTGAATTATCCAACCCTTTTTCAATTTTATCATGCTGTAAAATCTTCCAACCAACAGAATTTCTTAATTTAATGTATTCTTCAACTGAAGGTTTCCTTTCAATTATTTTAATATTCTTCATATTTTATTTCCCTCCATGTCATTTCTAACTATATTAATTATAGCAAAAGATTATGGATAAGAAACGCTATATAGAAGAATTATTATTTAATATAATCCCAAGCTTATACCGAGATATTAAACTACCCCAAAGGTAATCTATTCTTTTGCCTTTGGGGTAGGAAGTATATCAACCATAAGTTTATTATCTTGCTCATAGGCAAGAATAGTTACTGTTTTATTGCTTTTCTCAACTACTAAACCACTAGGCTTTAGATCATTAACAGTTGCCCAACCTTTTTCATTAAGGTTTTTCTCATATTCAAACAAAAAAGAACTTAAATCTCCATTTTGAACTGTATAAGTGGAAGATTCAATCTCGACATCGTTTACTGTGCTGGTATTAGTTGACTCTAGGTTCATATCATCTCTTAAGGGGAAATTTAAAGATTTTACTGATTGGATGGTTTCTGCACTACAGCCAAATGTTAGTATAATCAAAAACGCTATTAAAGGAAAAATCTTATATTTCTTCATTTAAAACACCTCGCAAATATATTTTAATAATATTATCTTCATTAAGAGCCACTTTTATGTAAAAAGTAAGTGCTATATGGAGAAATCACTCATGGATCTAGCAGTTGCTAAAAGTTAGGCTTTTATCATACTTATATTCTTTAATATTTTCTTTTTATCATCAGTAATTTTTACTATTTGATTATTAATATCTACTGAGATTGCCTTCACACCTCTAAACACTTCGATATTATGTCTTTGCAATAATGCATTATGATTTTCAAAGTATGAAGGCACAGATTTAAGTTCATTTCGTCTTTTCTAAATGTGGAACAGATTACAAACAAATTATACCACCATCCCCCCTTGGATTTATATGGATTTATAAATATTACATTACTAATTCTAATTTGCATTTTTTCAAATAAAAAAAATGATTTGACTATACTCTTTTAATCTAGTTTTTATCGTCATTATAATATCACATTTAATATAGCCTTAGCGTAATATGGTATTGCAGAACATAATTATAAAGGAGGTTTTTTTCATGAAAAACAAGGACAATTGTATATACTGTATTCCGCCTATGGAGCCATATACAAGACTTGCTAATGCCTACGTACCATTTCAAATTATGGATAAAGTTTTCTGTCCTGCTGAGGCGTTAAAAAAAGGAACATTGTTCCCAGAGCTTCATGAGCCATATAAAAAAGAAATATATTGTAAATAAACTTTTAGGGGGTGCAATTTATGAAAAATAACCAAGCAGAACTGCTTGAACAGCTTATGGAGGTAGGATTTGTATTAGTAGAAACTAATTTATATCTAGATACTCATCCAGAGGATGAAAGGGCATTGAGACTTCATAATACTTTTTCTCAAAAATATGATGAGCTTACCTGTTTCTATGAATCACAATATGGCCCATTGAAGTTTACAAGTATGAGTAGATTTCCATGGCAGTATGTAGATGAACCTTGGCCATGGGATGTAGATTTTGGAAAATGTAGATGCTAATAAAGGAGGCTAAGAAATGTGGATTTATGAAAAAAAGCTAGAATATCCAGTTAAAGTAAATACTACTAACCCAACCCTGGCCGCTATGATTATAGAACAATTTGGTGGTCCAGATGGTGAACTCTCTGCAGGTATTAGATATCTTACTCAGAGATGGACTATGCCTACAGGAAAAGCAAAAGCTGTATTAAATGATATTGGTACAGAGGAACTAGCCCATTGGGAGATCATAGGTACACTTGTTTATAAATTAACTAAAGATGCTACTATTGAGCAGATAAAAGGAACTCCCTTTGAGGCTCATTATGTAAATCATGGCAAAAGTCCATTCCCACATAATGCTGGCGGTCAAGCTTGGACTGCTTCATATATTCAATCTAAAGCCGATCCAGTAACTGACCTACATGAAGATATGGCAGCTGAACAAAAAGCAAGAACAACCTATGAATATCTAATACGTGTAAGTGATGACCCTGGTGTCATAGATACTCTAAGATTTTTAAGAGAAAGAGAAGTAGTACATTTTCAAAGATTTGGAGAGGCTCTTTGCATAGTACAGGAGCATATGTGTAGTAAAAAGCATTACTAGCCAAAATTACCAGAATATATAATTAACATGGGGCGGTAGGCTGTGCGCAATCTGTCATTCTGAACGCAAACAACATATCTGGTTTTAAAAAGTACTACTCTTCACATTCATTCAGAACGACAGAGGGAAAATTCATCTTTTCACACAGTCTGGCGGTTTTACCGTCCTAGTACATAATTTTTTCTTTTATTTCTGACACACTCACCTCAATACTTTCACCCTTAAGCATATCTTTTATAGTGACTCTTCCTGACTGTATTTCCTCCTGCCCAAGGACTATAACGTATGGGATTCCTTTTTTATTTGCAGCATTTAGGCTTTTATTGAGCTTTTTACCGCTCATTTCTATATCGACTTTAATTCCCTGCTTTCTTAAATCCCATGCCAGCTTTAAGGATTCTTTTTCTGTTCCAACTGGTATTATTAATATATCAATTAAAGATGTGGATTGAATTTCAGGCCTTAAGGTCATAGCTGCATATATTACATCGAGTCCAAAAGTTAAACCTACTGCTGGGTATTCATTGCCATTATTTAAAAATGAACCAATTATTTTGTCATATCTACCGCCTGCCGCTATACTTGAAGATATACTATTATCTGATAAAAATACTTCATACACAGTTCCAGTATATATATCTAAGCCTCTAGCTAAGAATGGATTAAATTTAGTATACTTAATTATACCTAGTTCCTCTAGAAAATCATTTAACTCTTTAAGCTCATCTATGCCCTCATTAACTAGTGGATTATCATAGGCTTTTAAAAGATATTCAAGGTTACACAGGTTCTTATCATTTATTAATATGAGTATTTTATCTATTATACTTTCATCTATTCCCTTTTCAAGCATTTCCTTTTGAATGCCATCTTGCCCTATTTTTTCTAGCTTATCTAATGTAAGTACTACCTCATTAATCTCTTGTTCCGCTACTCCAACTCCTATTAAAATGCCATAGAGAAGCTTTCGGTTATTATACGAAATATATACTTCTAATTTCAGTTCATCAAATACGCTGACTACCATTGACATAAGCTCTGCCTCTGCCATCATAGATTTTAACCCTGCTATATCTACATCACATTGAATGAATTCTCTCATTCTACCTGTTTTTACAGGGCCATCTCTAAAAACCTTTCCAATTTCATATCGCTTAAATGGCATATTAAGATAAGGATTCATTCCTATTACCTTTGCAAGAGGAGTAGTTAAGTCATATCTCAATCCCAGTTCTCTACTGCCTTGGTCACTTAATCTATAAATCTCTTTTAATATTTCATCTCCTCCTCCATACTTATAAGCTAAAAGGTTAAAGCTACAAAGCATAGGTGTTTCCAGAGGCATATATCCATATCTTTGAAATGTGTCCTCCAGTGTTCTTTTAATCTTATCTCTTATTATCTGCTCTTCTGGTAAAAAATCCTTTGTTCCCTTTAAATTCTGTAATTTCATTTCTCTATTCCTCCTCAATTTTTTTAATAAAAAAACCACATAGGTACGCACCTACATGGCTCTGATTCAAAACAGTTATCACCACTAGATGCAAGCTCTAAACAAATACCAATAGAGCTTGCATCTACACTTATATCTTATAGACACAAACTCTCTCTAGTGATGATGAACCTTATTTATTTGATTTATAAAAGAATTATATAGCATATTAACCAGCTTCCTTTAAGCTTTTCTTTATACTAGCATATTAATTCATATTCTTCAAGGTGTAAATGTAACACTTTTTTTAGTAAAAAATATAATGACAATATCAGAGAAAAAACTGAAAAGCCCAATAACATAATATGATTATTTTTTTATTATAATCATTAGCCTAGGCTAATTTTTTACAATTGTTAGCCCAGGCTAATACATAACTACTAAATTGGGGGTATGAAAATGGAAACTTATAATAATGTTTCAATAAAATTTAACCAGTTAAAACATGAAAATATACTACTGAATCAATTACCAGTAGGTAAAACAGCAAGAATTAAAGAAATATTAAATAGCGGTATAACTAGAAGAAGATTTCTTGATTTAGGGATTATTCCAAACTCTACTATTTCTGTAGAGAGGTTAAGTCCATCAGGCAATCCTATAGCCTTTAATATAAGAGGTTCTATAATTGCTTTAAGAAAAGAAGAAGCACAAAATATAATTGTAAAGCCACTATAATTTAGAAATATGAAATATCAAGGAGGAAAAGGATGGGTCTCACTAGTCAATCTAGCGGATTATCGCTTTTAAAGGAAAAGTTTAATTTAACAAAAAAAGCTGAGGAACAAATTATTATTGCCCTTGCAGGTAATCCAAACACAGGAAAAAGCACTTTGTTTAATTATCTCACAGGATTAAATCAACATACAGGAAATTGGCCTGGCAAAACCGTTTCAAATGCTCAGGGAAGCTTTAAGTACAAGGATAAGGAATATTTATTAGTCGATTTACCTGGAACCTATTCTATTCTCGCTAACTCTCAGGAAGAAGAAGTTGCTAGAGATTTCATATGCTTTGGAAATCCTAAGATTACAATAGTTATTGCAGATGCTACATGCCTTGAAAGAAATCTAAATCTCACACTTCAAATAATGGAATTAGCTGATAATGTAATACTTTGTCTCAATTTAATAGATGAAGCCGCCAGAAAAGGTATAAAAATTGATATATCTAAATTAGAAGAAGAGCTAAAAATACCTGTAATTCCAATGGTTGCTAGAGATGGAACGGGAGTAGATATGTTAAAGGAAACAATAGATGAGATGATAGAAGAAAAACTTCAGCCAAAGCCTTTGAAAATTATCTACAATGATAAAATTGAATCTTTAGTATCTGAAATAATAGAAAATCTCCCTGAGTTTGTAAGAGAAAATTATAATGCAAGATGGATAGCATTGAGACTTATTGACGGCGACAATAGTATATTAGAATCTATACAGGAATTTTTAATGAAAGATGTTCATATGGAAGCTGAGGTGTAAAATATGGATTATAAAACTGACATATCCATTAATAATCTAGAAGAATTCATATCTAAAAAAATCATGGATAGTGAATCTCTCGGTGATAGTATTGTCGCAACAATATATGAAAAGGCTGAAAACATAGCTAACTCAGTTGTTCTTGTCAATGATAAAAGAAAAATAAACTGGGATAAAAAGCTAGATGATATTTTGACTTCAAAATTAACGGGATACCCTATCATGCTGCTTCTGTTAGGTGTAGTATTTTGGATAACTATAGAAGGAGCAAACTATCCTTCTCAATTGCTTGCAAATGTACTATTTGGGTTTGAAGATAATTTAAGCAGCTTTTTCATATATGTTAATGCACCTAATTGGTTGCATGGAATACTAATTCTTGGAATGTATAGGACTTTAGCATGGGTAGTTGCAGTAATGCTTCCTCCAATGGCTATATTTTTCCCCTTATTTACTCTTTTAGAAGACTTAGGATACCTGCCTAGAGTCGCCTTTAATTTAGATAATGCATTTAGAAAAGCAGGCACCCATGGAAAGCAATCTCTAACTATGAGCATGGGCTTTGGTTGCAATGCTGCTGGAATAGTAGCCTGCCGTATTATAGATTCGCCAAGAGAAAGGCTAATAGCAATGATAACTAATAATTTTGTTCCATGTAATGGTAGATTTCCAACACTTATAGCTATATCAACTATTTTTTTTGGTGGGTTGGGCATAATTGGTGAAAGGTCCAGCTCCATATTGGCAACATTATCTGTGGTCTTTATGATACTTATTGGAATAATTGTCACCCTAATAGTATCTAGGCTCTTATCATCCACAATTTTAAAGGGAGTTCCTTCATCATTTACTCTAGAGCTACCTCCCTATAGAAAACCACAGATTGGTAAAATACTTGTGAGATCTCTCCTAGATAGAACCCTGTTTGTACTTGGCAGAGCAATTATAGTTGCAGCTCCTGCTGGTGCTATAACCTGGCTATTTGCAAATATTATGATAGGCGATACTAGCTTGTTAAATTTAAGTGCTGGATTTCTTCAGCCCTTTGGAAAACTCCTAGGTTTAGATGGATTTATACTTATGGCCTTTATACTAGGTCTTCCAGCCAATGAAATTGTTCTTCCAATACTGATAATGAGCTATATGTCTCAAGGGGCTATGCTTGAATTTGATAACCTGCATACACTAAAGAGCCTTCTAATAGACAATGGCTGGACTTGGGTAACTGGATTCAACTTTATGCTTTTCTCTCTATTACATTTTCCATGTGCAACTACTTTATTGACAATGCGCAAGGAATCCAATGGTATAAAATGGCCTCTATTTACACTTGTACTAACTACAGGAATAGCTATAGCTGTTACCTTTGCTATAAGAATCTTGTTTACTGTTTTGGGTATAGCATAGCGTAATTACACAAAAGGTATGTTTGCTTATCCTTGCAAACATACCTTTTGTTAATCATCCAATATACTTTCAGCTTTATAATTTCTAAACTCTAATAGAAGCTTTTCATTTTCGGTAAAAAACTTCACTAGCTTTTCGATGGCTTTTATAGTAGATATGGTAAGGTAATGCTCCATTGCTTCTGCTTCCTGTTTTATATCACAATCTGCCCCAATCATTCCAACAAAATCCTTTAGTATTTTATTTCTCTCCACAAGAAAAGAGCCTTTTATCTTTCCTCTATCAGTTAATTCAATTTTTTCATATGGTTGATATACTATATATCCTAATCGATTTAATTTTCTAAGGCCTTTTACAACAGATGGCATAGAAACATTTAAGCATTCAGAGACATCCTTTATCCTTATTTCTTTATTATAAGTACTTAGCCTATAGGCCTCTTCTAGATAATCCTCTAAGCTTGGTGACAACATAAAATCATCCCCTTCTTATATATGCATATTTAAAAAAGAGGATGATTATGTATTATTTTTCAGGGAATATTTTTGTTAAGAATTTGATTCCAAAATAAAATATGATTAAAATTGAAAAAGTGGTTGCTATGCCATATAGCATCATTTCTAAGCCTGCTCCAATATTCTCCATATTAAAAACCTCCTTGAGAAAGCAATGCGACTATTACGCTTCCCGCAATGATAGAGCCTATCTGTCCTGCCACGTTTGCACTTACAGCCTGCATCAATATGAAGTTTGTTGGGTCCTCTTCCTTTGCAAGCCTTTGTATTACCCTAGCTGACATAGGAAAAGCTGAAATACCAGCTGCTCCAACCATAGGATTGTACTTTTTCTTTACGAATAGGTTTAAAAATTTTGCAAATATTACTCCACCCGCTGTATCAAATACGAAAGCAAATAGTCCTAATCCCAATATCTTCAATGTATCAAGCTGTAAAAATTCTGATGCATGCATTGTGGAACCAATTGTTATACCCAAAAGTAAGGTTACAAGGTTTGCTAATTCATTTTGAGCAGATTTTGAAAGTCTTTCTAGAACTCCGGATTCTCTTATTAAGTTTCCAAACATCAATAAGCCAACTAGTGTAACACTAATAGGCGCTATAATTCCAGCCACAATTGTAACCAGAATAGGAAAAAGTATCTTTACCATCTTAGATATCTTTACATCTTTATACTCCATTCTTATTTTTCGTTCATCTTTTGTAGTAAGCAATTTAATAACTGGTGGCTGTATTAATGGTACTAAAGCCATATAAGAATATGCGGCTACAGATATAGCCCCAAAATATTTAGGCGAAAACCTACTGGCAACAAAGATGGAAGTAGGTCCATCTGCTGCTCCTATAATACCTATGGCTGCAGCATCATTTATATCAAAACCTAGAAGTAGTGCAAATAATAATGTCATAAATATTCCAAACTGTGCTGCTGCTCCAAAGAATAACATGGAAGGCATCTTCAAAAGCGGCTCAAAATCTATCATTGCCCCCACTGCAATAAATATTAATGCAGGAAATAGTTCTGTAGTTATACCTGCATCTTTTAGTATTCCTAATACGCCCTCTGGACTTGCTATGCCAGGTATGCCCTCAATAACAGGAAGATTTGTCAAAATCGCTCCAAATCCAATAGGCAAAAGAAGCATAGGTTCGAAATCTTTTTTTATTGCTAGGTATATTAAAAAGCCACCTATAATAAACATTCCTAGATTTCCAAGTGTAAGACTTTTAATTCCCATTGTTAATTGCTCCAAGTTTTTTCCCCCTTGTTTATTTTTTTATATATAAAAAGACCTCTATTTAAACATAAAAATGTCTAAATAAAGGTCTTGCTATAAATAATTAGCCGGGCCTTAGGCCGTGCTGACGACTAATTAAACAGTCTCCTGCTAGCTACTCCCCTTTATTACTCAATATCACATTCATTATAATATTATCTCAAGCTTTTTACAACATTTATTAATATTTAGCACAGTATTGTTAATATGATAGTTGTAGCTATACTTTTTTAGTAAAAATCGCTTAGGGGGATTTTTATGCATTTTTATAACTTAACCATTATCTCTATAGCTCTTGGACTTGATGCCTTTAGTATTGCATTTTCGGTAGGTCTTAATAAAAAGACCACTAAAAAAAAGGCAGTTATATTGATAATGGTTTTTGGTTTTTTTCAGTTTTTATTTGTTACTGTGGGTGGTTGCTTTGGTGGGCTTTTTAACATGTATATATTTCATTTATCATCTAGGCTTGGAGGTATAATAGTTTTTTTAGTTGGCATGCTAATGTTTAAGGAAGGCCTTTCAAAGGAAGAAAAATTGAGCAATTTAAATTTCATAATAATTATGCTTTTAGGTATATGCGTAAGTATTGATGCCTTAGTTATAGGATTTACTCTGTTTAGCAATTTTAATATCGAAACACTTATAGTGAGAAATTCTTCTGTTATAGGGTTTATATGCTCTTTGCTTACAGCTATCGGTTTAATAATTAGTAAAAAAATGCGTAAAAGTTTTTTCCTAAAGAATTACGCAACTCTTTTAGGTGGAATCATATTGATACTATTTGGAATTAAAATGGCACTCTGCTAATTTTGATTTTTATACTGTAAACTTTATCAATATCTTGGTATTGTAATCCACTAATAGTTAAATTTACTTGGTTTACACCAACAATAATTACACATAATACTACTACAAAGCATTAAATAACTAATGAAGGGAGGATAACAATGCCTAACAATAACAATAACAAAATAGTAGTTCCTGAGGCTCGTCAAGCTCTTAATCAAATGAAGACTGAAATAGCTAGCGAACTTGGTTTAAGCAACTACCAAACAACAGATAAAGGAAATCTATCTTCTAGACAAAATGGTTATGTTGGTGGATATATGACAAAAAGACTAGTAGAAATGGCCCAAAGAAACTTAGGTGGAACTACTAGATAGTAGTGAATAAAATGTCCATATAATATAATACAAATAAAAAAACAAAGGTAGCATAAAGCTGCCTTTGTTTTTTTGTTTAATGTACTTTTCTGCGCCAATTATTCAGCTGGAGGAGTAAATACACGTGCTGATAATTCTTGGTCTAGTGCATACACAGCATGATTGTCATCGCCTATTCTTTGTAGCTTCTTGATAATATTTTTCATGCTTGCTTCTTCTTCTACTTGTTCATCTATAAACCATTTTAGGAAGCTTATAGTCGCATGCTCTCTTTCTTCAGTTGCTATATCCATTAAATTATAGATTCTTTTAGTCACTTCTTTTTCATGCTTTAATGCAGTTTCAAATACATCAATATAAGATTTGAATTCGTTTTGAGGTTCACTTATAGCCTGTATAGTGGCTCTTTCATCCATTTCATTGATAAAGTTATAGAACTTCATTGCATGGAATCTTTCTTCTTCTGCCTGAACTATAAAGAAATGGCCAAAACCACTTAAATCTTGATCTTCAAAATATGCTGCCATAGCAAGATAATAATGAGCTGATAAAAATTCAAAATTCATTTGATCATTTAATGCTTTTTCTAGTTTTTCTGATAACATTATTTTCCCTCCTAAGTACCTTGAAATTATTATGATTTTCTGTCATATGTCATGTTTATACCCAGATTGTTATAAATTAATCATATCTATAATTATATTATTCGATGATTAATATAAAACTAATCCATTAAAACTATATTAAGCTTTTCATAGACATCTAAGTCTATCCTATCATTCTTAGGCATTTTATTAGCAGCATAGAATTTAATGACAGCTGCCCTAAGTCCATTACCAAATACACCGTCTATTGATCCAGTATAATATCCTAATTGTTTCAGCCTTTTCTGAACCTCTTGTACATCTGCTCCCCTATCTCCATGCATTAAAACCCTGAATCCATGATTAAAGGGTCCATAGGGTCCTCCTACTATTGCAACACTAGTTCCCTGCTTTACAAAATCATAAAGCTCCTCCACATCTCTATTGTTCATTCTAATACATCCTTGAGAAGCATTAAAGCCAATAGATTGAGGTTTGTTTGTACCATGGATTCCATATCTTCCCCAAGGAACATCTAGCCCCATCCATCTAGTTCCAAAGCCTTCACCCCAAATTGCCTTATGTGCTATCTTAAAGCTTCCAATGGGAGTTGGAGTTTCTGGCTTTCCTGTAGCCACAACATATTTTTTTACTATCTCATTAGTATCAGTATCAATTAAATATAGCAACTTTGAATCTATCTCTATGAGTATAGATAAGTTTCTATCTTTCAAATCATCATTTTCATTATATATTTCTACAAGCTTTCCGTCTCTATTCTTATTTTTATAGGTGCTTGTATTGGTTATAATAAAGTCTCCTATGAGAAGAACTACAAGTATGCATAAAAAACCTACAGTAACTATAAAAGTGCGCCTAGACATAAACAAACCCCTCCCCATTATAGTTACATTATATGGGGAATATGCGTGAAATAAAACTTGTACTGGGGGAAAATAATTAGTAAATATTGTTCCTCCTATACTAGAAGGTACTCTAGTACATATACAGGTACATTAGCACCTTCTTTGTTTTTTAGTTAAGTCCTTTCTCACTATTATTCCAGCAAAATGTTTATTTAATTTTTCTTTTAAGTTTGTTTCTTTGTCTGTGATTTCCACGTAGCCCACCTACCTACTATTAAAATCCAAAGTCATTTACAATTGCTAAGTCAATCATAAATGGTACTTTGTCGTAGACTTTTTCTGCTGTTTCATCCTCATCTTCCATAACTAAATAATATTTTTTACCCTTATCATAAGCTTGATCCTTTAATGTAAATCTCTCTCTAAATGTACGTTCTTCAGGTTTGGATGATCTACTATCAGCAATAATAATATTTTCATTAGAAATTCTGTTATCTTCCTCATCTACAAAGTAAAGTCTCAATCTAATAGGAGTTTTCTTTTCCTCTACCTTTTCTGTTTGGAAGAATTCTAGGTAGATAATTCTATTTGTAATCTTCCTTGATATATTTGTAAGCTTCACTTCTACCTTAGATGATTTGAATTCGTCTTTTCTGATATTTTTAAACTTAATCACAGGAATGATTATTTCCTGAAGAGCACCACCACCATGAACATAATTATCACCAGCACCTTGTACTCTAAATCTAGTAACGCCTTTTGGAATTATTGCATTTAGCCTTGATTCTTCTCCAAGTAAATACTTCATAGGTATAGATAACAGCCCCTGCTCTTCAATCTTGTCTTCAGAAAGGATAAATCTTCTTCCCTCATCTATTGCCTTTACATCAGCTTTTCCTATTTTGTTATATTCCTGTAATGATGACCTTCTGTAAATAAATCCATGATCTGCTGTAATGTAAATATTTGTAGCACTTACATTGTTGACTAGATTCTTAATTAAGTTATTTAAATCCTCAAATGTCTTTTCAACTGCTGGAAATACATCTCTTTCCGTAGAAGCCTTGTCCCCTATAGCATCAATAGCATTGTGATAGATATAGATTAGCTTCTTTCCCTCAAATACTTCCTTGTATTCTGCCCTACTCATATCCTTAATATGGTTATACTGTATAGCTACTACATCTGTTGAGTAGTTTGAAAGTATTTTTTGCCTGTTTTCTGTTCCTGATGAATTTAAGCCATCTACTATTACCTCGGATTTATCATTAATCTCTATTTGCTTATGTGGAAGTAGTGTCGCCATTCCTAGCTTTGTATAAGAAGGCATGACTCCCTGCATAAATGAAAGCTCAGCCTTACCTCTTCTATCTCTATTTAGTATATCACTAAATTCCTTTGCAGCTTCATATCTGAATGCATCTGATATGATTACAAATACTCTTTCCTCATTTCGTATATATGGTGAAACATATTGAGAATAAAAATCATGCTGTTTTGTAAGTCCACTAATTCTTATATCATTAATAAGCTCATTTTCAATAATTTGGGACCATTTCATAGACAGTTCTTCTAAATACCAATTTGTATAAATATTTTCAATTACCTCTACAAGCTCAGAAAAACTGTCTTTATTATCTATGTTGTCATAAGCTAAATAGAATTTCCTATAAAAATAGTCGAAAAGATAATAGGCTTTAGTATAGTTTTCTAATAGTTCATATGCTGTGAATCCTTTAATAGATTTCTGTAATTCGTTTTCTAGCCTTAAAATTTCCATTCCGTAATATAGTGTTTCATACTCATTACTTAATTTATTGTACCAATGAGTAGTTTTTCTTCTGTTAATGATCTTTCTATAATTCTCATATTCTCCAGTGTTTTCTACTAAATTTGTAATTAATCTACTTATTATTTCTTCATCGAAAGCTCTGAAGTTATCACATTTAATATAATCCTCTATGTCCCATCTCTTGATATATTCCTTTATATTTAGCTTTTTCTCCATATTATTAGCCATAGCATCATACATTTCATGGTCCACAGAATGACTCATAAAATGGTCAATAAATATAATGACATCACTTTTCTTTGAGGAAATGAACTTCTCCCAGGTACTTGATATTCTTGCCTCTAGATTAGAGCTTAAGCTTGTTATTAAGAACATAAGCATTAGCTGTTCAAGATTTCTTTCTTCTAGGTGATATCCATACTTTTTCTCTACTATGTTCCAGAATACATCTATATCCCCAAACTTATTAATCTCTTCTAAATATCTATCCTCACCCTTTATTTCTTCTATCAGTAGAGTTTTGACTACTAAATCAAAGTCTATGATCGGTAGTTTACAAAGAGAAGATAAAACTCCAACTTCAACCTTTTCCTCTGTATAGTTTTGAATATTATATGAGGAAAACTTTTTATATCTTTCCTTGTTATTAAAGAATTTTATATGTTTCTTAAATACATTTCTTAGAGTTTCATCCTCTACCCCTAGATTTCTCATCATGACAGTTGCTTTGTCAGTTGAAAACTGTGTACTGTACTTTTCAATATCTAATAGCCAGTTTTCTCTTGGTAATGGCTTAGGGTTAGGTGAATAAATCAGATAATTTGAAGTTGTGTCTTCTTTTTCGAGTATATGCTTTATATAAAAGCTGTTTCTATCAGTTAAGTGCAAAATCTTAGCGTTTTCAAGTTCTAGTTCATTAATTTCTTCTGTAAATTCTCCATCTGAGTCATACCAGAATACTATATTTCTACGTTTTCCATCAGATGGCTCTTTATTTAAATTTTCTTCTAGTATCTTTTTTATTTCTGTTAAGTTCACTTCATCACCTACTTATTTATATTTCTTCTAGCTTTCTAAATCCTTCTTGTATTGTCCTATATTCTTCCCAGTTAATATCTTTTAGCATAGAATCAATAGGTGTAAATGTTTTTTGAGGAAACATTGTTCCAAGTGTAACTGCTAATTCACCTTTTAGTTTGAGTCTTTGATTATTTAGATAGTTAATCAAATCAAATCCATTGATATATTCTTTACTCTTGTTTACTATATATGCTTCCTCTTCACCAAAATCAGTAATAGCATCTAAAATAAAAGTTTCTAGGCCACCCTTTTTATTAAAAGGAATAATGATAGGTAGTACTTTCACTTCATTTTCCTCATCATATTTATTTAAGTAACTACAAGTACTCCATTCATTATTCCTTAAAGTGCCTACACGAATTTCTTGATTAATGAGATTGCACTCAAATCTTTCTAATATTTCTCTATCATCTTCAGCTTGGTCACGATCCGTTAGAATAACAAGCTTTTTATAGGAATTCTCTTTTTCAAAAGCCTTGTTGGCTTCGATAATATTGGTTAGAGCAAAATTAAAATTACTTGCTCCTCCTACTGCCCAGATGACTAGTTCATCTTCACCTTTTGTATATACATTAACTTCTTCATTCTCAAAATTTCTTATTGGTAGCCCAATGTTTTTGGTTAACTTTTTATTAAAGCTCCACCTTACTACTTCACCAAGATAATAGCTCAGAAGGATTGCATCTGTTTTCCCCTCACAAAAAATTATATTTTTCATCCTCTCAACTCCATATTAAAATCTTCTCTAAATTTATATGCCTCGAGGCCATCTAAAACTCTTACCTTGGTATGGTAATAATCATCACCTTTTTTTAAGGTAATGATATTTATAGATTCTTTTAAATATTGTTCTCCCTTTAATCCCATAGCACATTCCATCAATGCATCTAGGGCCTCTGAGCTATGAGTTGTTGCAAATATCTGTACTTTATACCTATTGGCAGCTTCTATAATCCATTCAAATACTTCCTTCAATGCATTGTAATGAATTGCAGTTTCTATTTCGTCAATTAGTAAGACCCCTTCTTTTGTATTGATTATACCTGAAGATAGATAAATCACTTTTTTTAATCCATCTCCATAAGCAGAAATAGGCAACATGCCTGTGGTTTTGTGTTGTATATAGGTTTTAACTCCATTTTCTTCTTGGATAGTCTCTATTCCAATGATATCTTTGTCAAATAGTTTTATAACTTCGATAATCTCAGACTTTTTGCCCTTTTTGATAACTCCATTTATTATTTCTTTATCAACATGATCAAATGGCATTACCCTTGTCATCTTTATAGGAGAAAAACTATCACTATCAGTAACCTTTAGCCTATCAGTTTCTTCGTCTATGTATAATTTATTTTCAAATCTATTTGCTTCAAAATCAATTTCCTCATATGCTATAAATCCCTCAAAGGCTTTAACTTTAGGTTTAAATGAACCGCTCTTTATTGTTTCAAAAGGTAAAACATGTACATTGCATATTATACTTTTATTTTTGATAATTGCTTCAATCTGAACATTTTTATAACCATTAAAATTATTTTTACTTAAGCTGTTTTCAAAACTATGAAAAGGAGTACTTAGATCGAAGCCTTCCCTTTGTCTCAACACATTTATAAAGTGTCCTATTTCCCCTGGATATTCCAATATATTAATGGCTTCCATTAAAGAGGTTTTGCCAGTATTATTTTCTCCTACAATAAAGTTGATATCTTTCAAATTCGATAATTTAAAATCTTTAAATCCTCTAAACCCATCTATATATACTGAATCTATATACTTCATTTTTTCACCTCCATTATATTTTTGCCAATAAATCAGCTTTTAATGGTTTCCTTCCTTCCCCTTGTGGAACTTGAACTCCTTGGAATTTATCGTAGTTTACTACTACTCCATCATCTAAGTCTATATCTATCTTTTGGTTTGCAACATGGGCTATTACTTGGTCGTAGGCTAGACATTCTTGTATTTGTTTATTTATTGAGTCTTTTTTCTTCATTGCAGTAGCTTTTTCTCTTGGTGATAGGTTAGATTCTATGAGTATGTCTAGTCTCCTTACTTCTGCTTCGTACATTTTTTGCAGTTTATGAAGGTAATCTGTTCTAACCCTTGCTACTGTTGATAAATCATAGCGGTGCATGTATATAAGAGTTTTAAGCCCGTTTTGTTTTCCACTATCAAATAGCCAGTATATAGGACGTTTTTGATAAGTTTTTATATGGTCATTATAGAAATCTTTTAAGAAATATCTTCTTATGGTCTGTCTTGAAGTTTCGCCAGTTTTTTGTCCTAATGTTTCTGCTATATAGTCTAGATTTTCCTCTAGTGTTTTCTCTCCAAAGGCAATCTTTACAAATTCTACAAATCTATTTACTATATCATCTTCAAAATAATCGTCATCTACTATAGGTATTACATTGTCCATAGTTACATCTACAGATGAGTTTTGCCATCCTTCTTTTGTTTTAACTTTCAGTTGTCCGTTTTCGATTATAAATTTATCTCTAAACTCTCCACCTGCATAGATTAGACCTTCTTCATCTAAGGAGTATCTACCAAACATACAGCCTACTGCATAGGAGATGAAGGATTTTATATCTCTTTCCCTATCTGCTTTTCTTATGGTTATGTCTTTGTCCTCTACTTCTGAAGTTAGTTCGTCTTGTAGTCCATATATATCTATGAAGATACGGTTTAGTTCTTCTTCGTTTGCTTTAAGTTGGTTGAATTGTGATTGTGTGAATTCACTCCATGCATTGAAGGCTGATTCTATAGTTCTATTTTCCTTTTTAAATTCTACATTCTCAATTCTCAATTCTCCATTTATTAGAGGGTGACGTTTGAAATCCCATGAGGTTTCGAAGGAATCCCAGTCTTTTTTTGAAATATCAATATTTCTTTGTACTATATTTTCAATTACATCTTCTAAATCCTTCCTCTCCATAAATGGAATTATTCCTACATTACCAACCTGAAGGCTTAGAGTTGGATTAATGAATTTTGTATAGAAAACACCTGCTTTCGAAGATAAAAAACCCAATACATAATATATATTTCCCTTGGGCAAGATTGCAGGACTTGCTGAGTCAAAAAGTTGATCTTCATAAAATCTAATACCAAAATATGAACCAGATGTTTTAGACCAGCTGAGGAATCTTTTAAAAAACATATTTTCACCTTGGATTCCTGAGTTTTTTCTACTTCTTATTTCAGCACCATCATTTTCCCAAAATATTGCATATGTTTTATTTCCATACCATCTCCTGTATTCTCCACCCTTGTGATGTGCAATCCATCTAGCTTTTTCTCTTACCTTGTTTGCAGGGTAAAATATACTAATATCTATTTCATACCAAAATCGTATATATCTTTCATTGTTACCCGTTTTTATCCCTTCACTTATATTAACTGATTTACTTCGTAAAGATGGGTACTTTACGAAAGAATTTTTTACATTTCCATTTACCCAATATGCTATAGGACTTCCTGGTATTTTTGCAAAATCTTTAGTGCAAGATTTATATCTATACTCTATTTCTCGTTCTCTTATTGCCTTTAGAGTTTTTTCTTCCTTTTCGATTGCCTTCTTATAATCAACTAGTCTAATATAAACTCCATTATAGTTATCCAATGTATTGTTCCTACATATAAAAGCTGTTGATTGTACAACCTCACCGCCTATTTCTTCAAAAGTTCTTGCCCCCAGATGAAGCATAGAAACAATAGTGCTATCCTCAATTAATTTTTTTCTTAGTTTTTCAAAACTAGATAAAAACATCCAGGAATGCTGATTTATCATAGATAAGAAACCTTCATCTTTTAAATATTTTTCATCTAATTCCATGAATACGGCAAATAAATCTGCTTTCGAATTAGGGAAATTTTTACTCAGATAATCAGATAATTTAGGATTCATGCCTGCGTTACCCATATACGGCGGATTAGTACAAACCACATCATACTTCTCACTCATTATCCTTCCCTGTTTAACAAGTACAGGTAATTTCTCTAGTATAACTTCCTTATACTGCAACTCAAATAAATCTAAAGTTTCTCTATCTTTTATCGCTTCTATCCTTCTCTCAATAGCATCAAAATCTACTTTCTTGACATCTAGTATTGAGCCATATTCTTTAGCATCATTAAATGCTTCTATTAAATATTCAACATCCTCTTTGCCAATGTGCTTCTCTAATGTAATATCTTTAGGGTTAACTAGATATTCAATGGCTTCCTTTGTTATCCCATTACTTTCTTGAATCGAACAAACATTTAACTCTACTTTTCTTCTAAATATCCTTCTATTCTTACTCCTTGCCTTCATCATAAGTGCAAAGGCTGCTAGTTGCCCTGCTCTATCATCTATATCTAGTCCATATAGATTTTTCTCTAATATTAGTTGAGGTATGTCTCTTTCTGAATAGCCTGCTTTTAAGTAGATATCATAAAGTACATCAAAAGCATAGACTAAAATATGGCCACTTCCCATGGCTGGGTCTAGTACCTTTATATTTTCTGGGTTTAAGTTAGGATCTTTTAGTTCATCAAGCTTCTTTTGTACCTCTGGCTCTTGTTCTGCTTCTTCTAGGTAATATTTCCATTGTGCTTTTAATTCTTCGTCTGGGTAGGATTCTAGCCAAAGTCTGCCTAGTGAGTTTTCTACCATGTATTTTACTATCCACTTTGGAGTAAATAGCTGGGTAGCAGCAGGTATGTTTTCTTTTGTAATCTTCTTGTTTTTCTTTAAGTCTGCAAATACTTCGTCTTTCTTTTCCGATATATAGTATTGATAAAGCCAGCCTATAATCTCTACTTGATCTTTATAATCATCTTCTTCTATGGACTCTACTAAATCCCTTATAACAGAGCCTTCTCCTAAAAGATTGTCTGGTAATAGTAGCTCTGTGTAGTCAGATATTTCTTCAAATACCATAGGCATTATTTTACCTAGTTCATTACACTGTTTTATTAAAAGGTATTTATATAAGTCCTGTGTATCATTAGAATCTATTAGTCTGTATGCAATTTCTTTATCTAAGTCTAAGTCTAAGTCTAGATTTAATGCTTCTTTTATAATATCTGGCTCTGTTTTACCTTCTTCCACTGATGATAGCACTCTTACACCTGTAGGAAGGTATTCATTGACCTCCATAAAACGGAGGGCAATTAATCTATTAAACCATGTGTAGGCTACCTCTTCTATTACTTGTTCAAATCCTTTTGTCTTTATGCTAGATACTAGTTTTTCTCTTTGTTTTATTTCATACTTCTTATAGACTTTGCTATTTTCAATGCCTTTTACTCTAAATCCACCTTCAAAGGTTTCTATATCCTTTATTTCATTTTTTGTAATACCTAGTTCATATGCTTTTTGGGTAATATCTTCTATGAGTTTATTTCTTGCTCTTACTGCAAAATTCTTTATAGCAGATTTGTTCATCTATGACCCTCCTGCTCTTAGATTAGTTTTAGTTTTGTGTTTTCAGTTAGCTGCTCTTTTAGACTCTTACGAATTTGTTCTAATACTTCTTCTATATCTTTATCAGTCTCAATTTCCTTTGCACCATGTAGCATGTTAGATATACTTACATGTATGGTTTTCTTAGTTACATATGGTGGTGTCTCTCCTTCACCTGAAGTTGTTGGTGGTTTATTGCCACCTACTGCTGTTTTTCTCTTCTGCTTTTCTTTATCTATTTCATCAAAACAGCGAATCTTTATTCTATCTGATTCTTCCTTCATTGCTATTGCTTCATAGAAGTTATTTGCACTGTCTAGGCGTTTTAATAGATTATCGAACAAATCTTTAAACTTGGTGTATAGTTCATCCTTAAATTCATATATGGATAATTCATTTAATACCTTTTCACAGTCGCTTTTAATTACATTTCTCACTGGCTTACATTCTTCTTCTAGTAACTTTGTAAATTTATCTATAAATTGATCTATTAAGTTAGGTAGTTTGTGGATTTCAGAATATGGCTCTTTTGCTTTAACTATTCTTTCTATATCTCCAATCAACTTGATAGTTTCCTTGTCAACTACATAGGTGCTATTATGTTTGTATATGTCTAACTGCTTAATAGCATTGTCAAACTGCTCTCTTTGATTTTTGAAAAACTTCTTTACTTCAAATACATCTTCTTCATAATTTAATAGCTTATCTTTTAACTCATATACTTTTTCGTAAAATTCAGTGCTATCTCTTAGGGCCAATATTTCTTCAAATAGCTTCTGACCTCTTTCTAATACTTCTTTTCCCGGATAATATATATTGTTTTTATAATTCTCTAGTAGAAAACATATTCCATAATCATTTGTATCTGTACTTATCAAGTTTAGTTCTTGCTCACATAGCTTTTTGAATCTTTCCATTAGTCCATCTTCATCATTTGGCATTGCTGTAGTATCAAAGACTTCCTTGGCTAAGCTTTTTACATTGTTTATATATTTTGCCGGAACTTTAGTTCTTTTCTTAATAACTAGTCTATCTTGATAATCTCTTTTAGTTAGATAATTGATTAAATCCTTATCAAATATACCGATATATTCACTTCCTAGCTGTAGCTTCACTTCCTGAGCTTTAAATAGTCTTAGTACTATACCTACTATATCTAAGTCCTTCCATCCATAAGGAGCTTTTGAATATAAACTAACTATAGACTTTATTGTCATAGGAATATTTCTATCTGTGTTTCTCTCTATAAAGCCATCAACCTCATCTACTGCTAATTTATTTGGCATATCATCTGTTATTTTTAGCTGCATGTCTTCTTCTAATATGATATCGTTTAGATCTTTGTTGCTTTCTACAAATGTTGTGATGTAACTAAGCTTATTGTACATGCTCTCAATAAGTACTTTAAAGCCTTCGTTTATTCTCTCTACTGGATTCTTTGACCGAATGTCTAGTTTTTGTGAGTTAGCATAGAGTTCTGCTGATTTTATAGCTTCAATAAGTGATGACGTTACCCTATCTCCTCTTTCCTTTACTTCCCTAGATTTTCTAATCTTAATTTCTTCTATTTCTGGAGTAGCTGCAGCTCCGCCTTTTCTCATTAAGTAGGTTTGAATCTTTAATACCTCTTCCATTTCCTCTAAGAAAGTAGTATCCATAGGCAGCTTTACAATTAGATTGTTTTCTCTTGTAGACATCATTTTAAGCTCTTGGTCTGTTAGTTCTACACCTGTATCATAATATGGGGTTATAATCTTTAATCCTATTTCATTCCTTTGAGGTGACAATAATCTATCGTCTATTATCTTATTGAAGTCAAAATGATATCTGGAATTATATCTATATTTCTTTTCATCGTAAATTCCTTCGAAGATTTCTTCTCCTATTTTCAATATAGTCTCGCTCATATCAATAGGAATGTTTTGAATTTCTTTGTTTACATCCTGTTCTTCGTGAGTAAGGAAAATATACTCGTCACCATTTTTTTGGATTAGAGTTTCTTTTAATAGTCTCTTTAATGATTCTTCTATTTGTTTTTTCAGTTCAATTTTGTCATCGTCAATATGTCTAACCATTAAGGTCGCTATATTTTCTATATTTGAAGGCATTTCTTTTACGTATTTAATTAAAAATAGTACTTTTAAGACTTCTACATCTTCTTTTGTTAAACGTTCATTGTCCTCGGCTTTTATAATGACTGTTCTAATATTTGAATCTAAAAATGCTTCTACAGTTTCATAGAAGGCCCCAAATGGTATAAGTGTGCCTATTTCACTATCTGCATAGATAATAGCTGACTCTTGGAATGCACTAAGTAATGAACGCTCTCCTTCTGACAAGTGTTTACCACTAGCTCCATGCAGCCTAATACCTGTAAATACAGATTGAAGCAAATTAAATTGATATGGTATAAATGGATATACATTTACAAAGTCTTCTTCTGTTTTATAAATCTTCATTTCTGGTGTATCAGCTGAAAAAGTAATTAGATTTTTCAAAATAGCTTCTTTATCTTGATATAATAGTTTTAATGTTTCTCTAGCTACTTCAGTTTTTCGAAGAATTCTTTTCTTTATGACTTCGTCCACATTTGCTGATGATAAAATAAGTCTAGTATTAAATCTACCTTGAATTTTTGAAAAGTCGTTACCTTTTACTTTAGTGATAGAATCTATGTCCTGTTGTGATGTAACAATGACCCAAGCTCTTCCACCACAGTGGGTACCTAAGTCTTCTACTACTGTTTGGAGATTAAGCATTAGGCCTACATCATCGCCTATGTATTGTCCTATTTCATCAACTAAAAAAACAACATGATGATTGTTTCCTTTTGACTCTATATATTCCTTAACTAGGTTAGCGAATTTTTCTATACTTAATGAGTAATTTTGTTCAGCCTTATTGTACCAGCTTCTAGCTGCTTCCTCGCTCATTTTTGTTGTTTCTGATAGTGCTTTTACTATATTATCTTCTTCAAAATAAAAGTCTTCTCTTGAATCTTCCCAAGTGTTACCTGATAGCTCTTCAAATTTGGTTTTGAAAGTATCATATGTACCATCTTTTACAAGTTGTCTTTCTAGCTCAGCAACCCAAGGAAGTGCAGCGCAAAAGTCTTGCATTTCATTGAAGACCTTCATGAAAACTTTAACAATAGCATCCTTATTAGCTTTTGAAGTAGAGTCTGATTTGGAATCTATATTAAACAAAATCACATCTGTACTAGTATCTCCAGCCATTTTTATATCAGCTAGCATCATAGAATCCTCTATTTTATCATCAAAATAGTGAATAGCATTTTGACCCTTTACTTCTTTATTTTCTAATAGATATGATAGTATTTTTAAAAAGTGAGACTTACCGCTTCCAAAGAAGCCTGATATCCATACCCCCATTTTATCTGTGTAGCTATTTATACCTTTTTTATATGCTTCAAAGAATTCACTAAAGTGTTTAGCCAATTCTCTAGTTACAACATATTCTTCAAGCTCTTGGTAGACATTTGATTCATTATCTTGTCCAATCTTAATCACTCCTTTAATATCCCTGTCTATCTCTTTATAAAACATTTTCCTAAGTTGCATAATATCTCCCCTTTTTGTTTATCTTTCAATCAACTTAAATGCCCTATAATAATTGTCATCCTTTATTTCGTCAAATAGCTTAAGCTCAAGTCCATCATATACACCTGGAAAAAACATTATAAGCGGTACTTCGTCAATGACTGAATGTAATGTGTTTAAAACTGTATGAGATCTGATAATAGGCCATGCTTTTCCTACTCCAGTCAAAAATACTATGTCATTTTTCTCTACTCTATCTCTTATATACTCTACTACTAGATCATTATTTTGAGTTAATCTAAGGGTTTTCTTAATAGCCTTTAGTATGTGCTCTGTGCCTTTTTGTTTTTCCATATCAAGAACCTTGTTTAAATACCCTTTGTTTTCTAGAACTTCTAACATGATCTCATATAAGTCGAATTCTTTAATCTTTATTTCAGAGCTATCACTATTTATTTTCTGCTTTAGGTATCTAATATGCTCCCTAACTATAAGCTCATCACTGGGATCATAGTCAAATATATAATACCCTATTTCATTACCTAATCCTTTGTTTTCTCTAAATCTCTTCTCCTGTAGCTTAGGAAGAATTTTATCTAGTCTTTCATATATATCCATTTACATCTCCCCCAACATGACTCCTAGGTATACTGTGTCACCTATATCTATTAGATGATTTTTAACTTCTTCCTCTATTATCTGAGGTATAATTTTTACTTCATTTTTTGTGTTCTTGATGAATCCCGCTTCTGATAGAATTCTTTTATATACTTGTTTAAGCTTATAATAGGTATAGTCTTGCCATGATGCAACCTTTTCACTTTGCTCCGCTTTTATTCTAAAGAATATATTAAAATCTTTGTCTTCTATGCTGTAATCTTTTAATAATATTTTTTCTCTATAGACTTCTTTCATGAACTCGAAAAAAAGCCTGTCTGTTTTGAGTATGCTATAAATAGTTAGCTGTTTACTTGTTTGTAAGCTACCATTTGCGATTTTATCTAATATGTAATCATCTAATACTTGTATTCTATTAATAACTGCTGAAGCAATTTCTTTTTTTCGGGTTTCTGTATTGACAGAGAAAATATTTTCCTCTAGTGATTCGTTTTTTATATCTTGTTCGCTAAATCCTTGAATTCTCAAGGATATTGCCTTCTTTAATTCTAGATATAAAAAAGGTCTGGCTTTCAAAATCGATGTATATTGTAACATATTTTATAATCACTTCCTTTCAAATGGGCCACTTTGTTAGTTATATTATATCATTGTGGGGATGGATGTCTAGTAAAAGTAATTTTTAAAGAATAATTTTTCATAGACATAAATTCTATGTATTGAAAAATAAAATACCTCGACTTAGGTCGGGGTATTTATATTAATAATATGTATGAAAAACAATTATTAGTTTTATATTATTTTCAGTTGTTTAAAAACATATATTATCATTAATAAGTTGTTGTTCAGAGGCTTTTGAGAAGTTTCCCAACCTATGCCATCAGTAATCCATATAGATTTGTCAATAGTATCCTTATCTTTGAGATAATCATTTAAGGCCGTGAATTCACCCGCTACTGATTTTAATTTTGAACCACCACCTAAAAAGAAGTTGGTTTCCATCAATACTAGTCTGCCATTATTATTAATAGCAAAATCATACTGCCTTGATGATTTATCTACTGATAAGTCAATATTCCACTCGTTTTTAATTTTGGATTTTGTTGCTTGTGAAATATATTTTAAACTTAAATTCTTACAGATCTCCTGCACATACCATTCAATGTTTTATGTCCCAGAGCATAGTACTTATAAAAAAACCGTAGTCATTAGTGGTATGGTTCACCATATCATTATATCGGCGGTTTTAGCTTCACAGTTCCTTCTTTAGGTAATATAATTTTTTATATTGTAAATACTGTGTCGATACCTACTATTTAATCTAATTGATAAATATCATTTTCGCCGCTATATCCACATACTCCCATACGTGGTGAGTTTGTAATATTCATTACATAACATTCTTCATCATCATACTCTTCCATACATTTTTCACAAAGAGG
The DNA here is from genome assembly GCF_030263895.1 of Proteiniborus sp. MB09-C3. NCBI lineage: Bacteria > Bacillati > Bacillota > Clostridia > Eubacteriales > Proteiniborus > Proteiniborus sp. MB09-C3. The sequence goes on along the minus strand of NZ_CP127161.1, from coordinate 1,267,467 downwards.
TGTATAATCACTCCATTCACTTCCCATTGCTATGTAAGTAGCCTTTTCTCCACACTTCTCACAGGTATATTCCTGCATATTATTTCTTGCAAGTAAAGTCACTTTATCCTTTGTAGCAATTCCGCTATATTGTGCTACTACTTCAAGCTTCAAAGTAGTTGTACTTCCAAAATCGTAATCATGTTTAAACACTCGCCCTATACTAAATACATCTTTTAATTTAGTTTTGCTCATATCCTTTACTTCTCTTCTAAATAGACCGAAATTTGAATCATCTATATTATCTTCATAAAGAGCATCTCCTATTTTAAATGCACTTAAATGTCCACAGCATTCTAACCATATATCTCTTAAGAAAGAATCTAAATCACTTAATGTAGCACTCTCTTTTACTTGTATATAAAGCCAATAATCTTTATTATAAAAACCTTCCACTTTTATCATAAAATAATTCGTTTTTCCTTCACCTAAATTATTACATTTAAGCAAGTGAGTTTTCATTGCACCTTTTCCTAGTTCTTTTTTGCAAATATAACATCTTCCTTTTGTGCTTGTTGTTCTTGCCATTTCCTTCCCCCCATTTTCTATCATTTTATATGTCTAACAGCAAAAATCAAGTAATATTCTATAATTTTTATCTGTGTTAATTGTTTTATACAAAACAATTATATAGCTTATTAATACCCTATTCAATTTAATATGACTAATAGTTAGATATTTCTTTTAATTTATACAATATTATTAACACTATAATTATACCTATCTTTCAATAACCCTATACATTTAAAGTGTATAGTTCATGGAGGGTACAAAATGTCATACACCCCACGACATAATAGTCAACAACTAAATTTTTGACATCTTTTAAAAATAAAAAACGCAGATATATAGTTCTTTACTTTAGTGTCTATTCTTAATTACACCGTTTTAATATTATGTGAAAAAATTTCATTGATATTCCAAATTTAATGAAGGTGATATAACAATAAATTACATAAAAAATCCTGTTCAGAATATATTCCAAACAGGATTTTTCATTTCCTAAAATCTCAGATGATACCCTTATAAACCTGTAAAAAATCTTACTATCAAGCCTGCTATCATCCCAACAAAAGGATCTGTAACAGAAGTAACTATAGTAGTTACACCTGCTACCATAGGAGCCTCACTAAGGGCAGCACTAGCATTACCAGGGAATACTACCAATGCACCTAAAACGAATAGAAATCCTGCAATGGATTCACTTGGAACATACTTAGCAACTTTAGGTAAAAACTTGACAAGAAGAATAATTGCCATAAAAACCATCATCATAATACCACTTCTTACGGGATTTGGCGCTGCTGCAGTACCACTGATGATAGCCTCTACAGGACCGCCGCCAAGGAAAGCGCTTGCAGAGTCGGCAAGACCAGAATATAAGGTAATCTTGTCAACATTTACTGCTGCTCCTGCAATACTTCCTGTAACACTTGCATAAGCGATATTACCTCCTATTTGCAAAGTAACTAGAGCAAGAACACTACGAATAACATTATAATTAAACATGAATTTCAATGGTTCAAACTTTTCGTTGCTTAAATCTAAAGGACTTTCTTCATTTTCAGTTTTTTGTGAGAAGCGTTTCATCAAAATATGCACTAGGGTACTGACAAATACACTGACAACGATAGTGTATATCAAATTATTATCAGTTAAAAAATAAACCAAAATAGCGGAAGCCATAGCAATACCACCTGCTATCTTGTTCTCCTTGCACATCATTATACCTGTTTTGGCAAGCATAATACCTACACCTGCCATCATACTGTTTAAAACAGCTGGGCCGATAAAATCAATGGTAGGATTAAGAAGGCCCAAACCACCAATAATTGCCATTACAATACCCGTTAAGAATACTATATTTAATCTTTCATTTCTATTTTTACCTAATGTTCCTGCCATAACAATAGATTCTGCTTGGAAAGAAATAGGGGCTACCTGTCCAAATACCAACATGCCCACTGAACCAATCAAAAAACCAGCCGCAGTTGGTAACAGTCCAAAACCGTAGCTAAGGGACAAAAGACCTTGAGGTAGTCCATTTACTACAACAGCTATTGCTGCCAATAAATCCTCAAAAAACATAATACTCACCCCTTGTATGTTTTTTTATTTCTCTACTTTGCGAAATGATTTATCAGTTCTTCACTTGTAACAACATCACCAAATACATAGTCAACATTTTTCAGATATGCATCATGTAGGTCAGGGCTTGTACCTGCTACGCAGTCTGATAATACAATGGCACGCATATCTCTTTGATGAGTATCTAAAACTGTTGCAAACACACAGACATTTGTTGCTACTCCTGTTATAATTAGTGCTTTTTTGTCTAAGCCTTTCATCAAAATATCTAAATCTGTAAGATAAAAACTTGAATATCTTCTTTTAACGATTACATAATCTCTTTCGTCAGGAACTAGTGAATCTACTATTTTTACACCTTCTGTTCCTTCAACACAATGCTCTGGCTCGCTTCTCTCTAGCTCCATTCCGAAATCAGTTTTCTTTTTATTGTGCATCTCCTGAGTGTAAAAAATAGGCACATCGTTTTCATACGCCCAATTCTTCATTTTTAAAATGTTTGGAATTAACTCTCTACCTCCGGGACATTCAATAGGTGCACCCTCCGCTAGGAAATCGTTTTGCATATCAATAATAATTAGTGCACAATCCTCCTTTTTCACCTTCGATAAATTGTTTATAGCCATTTTCATCTCTCCTTTTATCTTTTAATTTTTTTGGTGTAATACATTTTATAGATACCATTGTGTTTTCATAATTTTCTGATTAATTTAATTATATCATTGCATGTTTATAGATCAAAATATATAATATATTATAAATTCAATAGGTTTTTCCTATAGTAAATAATATTTTGTTCTTAAAATGCGTATTATAATGATATTGCTTTCAACTATACAATTATCGATGGATATTTTTTATTATATAAGGAGGTCAGAATATGAACTATAACATACTTCGTTACATCATCACAGTAGCTGAAGAAGGGAACTTTACTAGGGCTGCTAAGAAGCTCTATATTTCTCAGCCTTCCTTGAGTCAAATAATCAAAAATGAGGAGAAAAAGCTAGGTATTTTGCTGTTTGATAGGAGTAACAACCCAATAACTCTCACAGATGCAGGTCATGAATATGTCCGTTGGGCACGTCAAATAGTATCCATACATGAGAATATGGAACGGCATTTACAGGATTTTTCAACAAATGAGGCTTCAGTTCTTCGAATAGGTATACTTCCAGAATGTAGTGCTTTTATACTTCCTGCTCCCCTAAAAGCTTTTCGAGAGACAAACCCCAAGCGATATGTTCAAATTCATGAATTAAGCAGCAATGATCTTCAAGATAGTCTAGAAAACTCTGATTTGGATTTTATTGTAGGTCTTACCCACCCCAATACGTTTACATATTGCAGTGAGCCTCTTTATGACGAAAAAATAGTCTTGGCGGTAACTCCTGATTTTTCTCCTGACAATGAAACTGTTGGGGAAGTGGATCTTGCTGATTTTGCAGATGCACCTTTTGTTATGATGGAAGAAGGACAATTTCTCTACAATGTAACTCATGATCTATGCAAAAGAAGTGGGTTTGTTCCTAGGACAGTAGTGGAATGTTATAATCTTGAAACCGCCCTTCACATGGTGAAGGCAGGGGTGGGAATAGCTATTATACCTGATTTAATGTCCAGACTAGTAGGTGGACTCAATTATTATAATATAAAGGGCTTGACACCACAGTCTCAAATATCCGTGGTTTATCGCCGTGATCGCCATCTTACTCGAGAAGCCAAGGAACTGATAGAGCTTATTAAAAACAATATAGAAAAATGATTTAATGGCGGTATAAATCTGTCATATTTCTTATGTAAAACTCTGACAGAATGCGCAGATGCTTTTCAAGATTATTGTTGATTCAACAAAAAACACCGATCCTTTTATATTTTATATATGAAATCAGTGCTTCTTCATTATTAATTATCATTTCCGTAAAATCTTATTCATCACTTTTCCCTTTGCTAACTCATCGATCAGCTTATCTAAATAGCGAATTTCTTGCATAGTCGGTTCTTCGATGTCTTCCACTCGGACACCGCAGACCACACCTTTGATCAAAGTCCGTGAGGGATTCAGTTGAGGAGCTTCCGCAAAGAAGGTTTCAAAGTCTATCTGTTTTTCCAGTTGAACCTCTAATTCTTCCTGGCTATATCCTGTCAACCAACGGATGATTTCATCGACTTCTGTTTTCGTACGTCCTTTTTTCTCTGCCTTTGTAACATAATGGGGATAAACACTTGAGAAACTCATTGTATAGATATGATGTTTTGTCATAATACATCCTCGCTTCTATAATTTTATTTATTGTATCACGAAAAATAGTCGGGTTCATATAAAAAACCTTAGTACTTGCTGATTAAAATCCTTAGCCTCTTCATATGCCCCATGTCCAAGGCCTTTATACAAAATCAACTTGCTTTTATTTATTCTCTCAGCCATTTCTTCGCTTGCATTTTTTCCTACGACTTTATCGCTATCACCACCTATTATTAAAGTAGAACATTTAATTTTATCTAGTTCATCATAAGCATTATGATGAAGACATGCATTAGCCTGAATAATGAGTCTTTTAAAGTTTTTTGGTTTCCCAACCCTTGTAAGAATGGGATAAAACACCCTATATTTTTTAAGTTTATCTTCTGTAAAGGTTTTCTCCATAGTATCTATAATTAAATTTCTATAATCATTATTCTCAGCTAATGTTATCCAGTTTTTTATAACTTTCTGCATAATATCATTCTGCTTCGAAACAGATACCCCTATAACAAGTTTATCTACCATTTCAGGGTAATCAATAGCAAGATATTGAGATATCATTCCTCCTTGTGAAACACCCATTATATAAGCATTTTTTATGCCTAGATTCTCCATGGCAATCTTTTGGTCTTCTGCCATATCTCTAATCGAATACCCTTCTTCAATATGATTCTTTCTGCTAAAAACATATACTTTATATTCTTTAGCAAATAGTTTATACATTCTTGCAAGCAATATTTTTGTTCCTTTGACAGTTCTTAATCCATCTCCTAATCCCGGTATAATAATAAAAGCTTTTTGACCACTACCAAAAGTAGCATAGTCCATATCTGTTCTACCAACATTTACTTTCCCTTCTTTTGCCTCATAAAACATCATAATACCCCCCTCATTTAATCTCATAATCCCTTTTTTAGCATCTCAATATATTTCCTAAGTTCTCCCATATAGCAGTCCTTAATATCATTGATATTGGAATATTGGTCTGCTTCTTTAATAAATTTTTCATTAAGCCCCTCTAGAACCCATTTTATAACATTTAAAGCCTTTTCCTTTTCCCACTTTAATACTTGTGTTTCAGCACCTTCTATTATTTTATTATAAAAAGAATGTCCAGTAAGTTTATATCTTTCCACAGTCTTCTTGTATATACTTGAATTGTCATCATTAAAAGCGCGCTTTATAAGATTATATTTATCAATATTCTCTATGTACCAATTGAATTCTGCCTCTGCATATGTAAGAATAAATTGAAATATCTCTCCTTTAAGCTTTGGCAACTCATCCTTTAAATCCTTTACAAAATCATCTATGACATAATCTAATATATAAAAATATAACTCCTCTTTATTAACAAAGTATTTAAATAAACTCCCTTTTCCTATAGAAGCTTTTTTGACAATGCTATTGGTGGATGCCTCATTGTAGCTATATTGTGCAAATTCACTTAACCCAGCATTGATAATTCGATTTCTTTTATCTATATCCAATTGATAAAATAGCTCTTTAGGCATATTTATCTCCCTCACATTTAGTAACTACTTAAAATTCATTTAGTGACCACATGGTCTCTAGGATAATACTATAATTATTTTCAGCAATTGTCAAGCTTTAAAGTAAGCAATTAATACAGTTACGCTTTAAAAGACCTATTCCCAATATATTGGAAATACAAAAAGGCTAGATTTCTCTACCCTTTTAGCTTCATATTATTTCTTCTTTATCAATGAAACTATATTGTCATATAAATCAATATCGCTTATCCTATTTATGATAGGGTTCAGCGCATCATAAGTGGTGTTTTTCTGAGAGAATATTAATCATTAGAATTAGTGCTATCTTAATTTATTGTTTATAAAAACTCAATAGCATAATGAATTTTTTACATTTCGAAAGGCACACTAGACTCATTCATAATTTCAATTATTATTATATAAATGTAAGAAACATGGCTTCCACATCTATTCAAGTGTATCTGTACGCTTTAAAAATGCATATGCTATATAGTAAGAAAGTATATATAGATATGGAGGAATAAAATTGATAAATTGGGGGTCTTTTTACGGTGTAATAACAAATATTTATGATACTGGGTCAGGGACTGAAGAATCGATAGGATGCTATAAAATAATGACTGTGCAAGCAAGTGATAAAAGCATTGTAAATTTCGTAATAACACCTACTACTTATTTTGTAGACCATGCAATGATGTCAATAGGAGATACAGTAATAGGATATTATGATCTAAATGCCGCTGTTCCTTTAATTTATCCGCCACAATTACAAGCAATTGTTATGGCTAAGCTTGTATCCGAATATAATGTGAAGGTGGATTACTTTGATGAACAGCTAATAAGCAGCGATGGTACTTTAAAGCTAAATATAGCTCCTTCTACCCAGATAATATTAGAAAATGGGCAATCCTTTACTGGAAACCCTGCAAATCATGACTTAATTGTCTTATATGGACCAACTACAAGGAGCATTCCGGCACAAACTACGCCATACAAGATTATTGTCATTTGTCCTAGAATATAGTCTTATTTTTTTAATGATGAAAGTGCTAAGCTTAAGCTAATGTAAAATAATCTGTGCACTACTACGTTAATGGTAAAACTAAATCATTAGCATAGTAGTGCACAGATTTTGAAACACAATGTTTTATATATCATATTTATAGCATACAACAGCCTCTACCTGCTTGAATCCCTCTTGAATATATAGTGCCTTTGCCTTCTCATTCTCTGCATTTACACAAAGTATCGTCCTTTTATAAGATTTTTCTTTTGCAAAGTTTAGAGAAGCCCTTAGTAACATTCTTCCTAATCCTTTACCTTGGTACTCTGGTATTATGGCAAGAGGTCCTATATTCATTATTGGTGAATTTTCATATTCGTCCTTTGATCCTCTAACAATTCCTATAGGTCTTTCCTTATGATATAGTACCATTAAACCACCCTCTATATTGTCTTCTCCTGCAATCATTTTTGACACTATTTGTGGTGTAATAGGAATTTCACTTCCTTTGAGCTTTGCAAACCCAGCATTCCTAACATCACACCAGATTTGTTCATCACGACCTGGTTTTAGCAGTCTGATAGTATAATCCTCTGGAAAATTGAACTCAGGCACATCTAAATCCTCTCTTACAAGCAGAAAAGAGTATCTATCTGCCATGAACTTTAGTTCTTCAATAAAATTCATCAATTTCTTATTTATAAGTGGCACAAACACAAATATACTGTCTAAGCCTTCCGTATGTTTTAAAATAGCCTGCATGAGCATTTTATAACATTCGATATCCTCAATTTCTGAATGAAATATCCTAAATCGTGCCTTTTTTCCTCTTTTATTATAATCATTCATTATAAGTGAAGCTGTTGCTTTTAATTCGTCCTGATTATCTGTTACTATATAAGTAGGATTTTCTTCATTAGGTTCAAAATCTCTTAAATCTTCGTCATACAAAAATGAATCATCGATTTCCATTTTGTGCTTCTTGCAATAATTTATGAAATCTTCAATTTTCTCGCTCTTTAAAGCCTCAACTTTCATTTATATATCTCCCCTTTAATTGCAAATTTACAATTTTAATTATAAATCGCTTGTATTAGCTTCCATTATATAACAAAGCACAAATAAAAAGAAGATGCTATCTAAGAAATAGGACTTCTATTAGAGAAAACATAAATTGTAAAGAAGGCTTCTATCGAAGCATTAAATAAATTAAGGAAGCCTTTTTTGAAACTCATTACGGAAAGTTCATCTTAATCAAATATTATAAAGTAGAACTTTCCTATTCATTATAAAAAACCTACGGTTACCCATAGGTTTTTCTCACAATATTCTTTGATTTTTTCCTACTTTTTAAATATTCTCCTTAGCCAGCTTATAAATCCTTTTTGCTCCTCTACATCTGTCTTTATCTCTAGTTTTTGTTTCTTTTCTTCACCCTTTATTCCTTCTGTTTTCATTATAAACTTAAGATTTCCGTCCATATCTTCACTTATTCCTGTAAAGCTCTTATTGTTCTTTGATAGATTTACTAACTGATCTTTGTTTTCTAATACCTTTGTTATGTCAAGATCGTTATTATTTACTTCATCGGTCATTTTTGCTATGCCCTCGTTATGAAACTGGTTCATTCCTTCATTTAGCTCTTTTGTACCTTCAACTAATTGTTTGCTGCCTTCTTTCAGTTTTTGTCCCTCTATCGCAAGTCTTTGTGAGCCTTCCACAAAACTATCTGAGCCTTCTTTTGCCTTCAAGGCATTTTCCTTTAGCTGTCCCGCCCCCTGTTGTAGTCCTTTACTTCCTTCTATTAGTTGACTTGAAGCTTCTTTTAATCCTTCTGTGCCTGTGGCTAATTCATTTAATCCACTACCTATTTTTCTTTGTCCTTGATTTATACTTTCTATTCCTGTAGCTAACTGTGCCGATGCTCCTTCTGCTTCCTTTAGTCCCTCTTCTACCTGTGTCAATGCTGTTAATAGCTCGCTGCTAGATTTTTTAAGCTCTTGCAAAGCTACTTTTTGTTGTCCTAATCCTTCTAGCATCTTTTCAGCTAATCCATCTGCTCCAGGAATCTTTCCTATGCCTTTAGCTATGGTTTCTAGTCCCTCTACACCTTTTAACAATAGGCCTACTGCTTTTCCTTCCTTTTCTTTTCCTGCTTTAATTTGCTCCAATGCTTTTAGGCTCTTGTCCAATCCCTGAGTTAAACTGTCTTGACCATTTTTTAGGCCTTCTGTTCCTTGTATTAATTCTTCCATTCCTCCACTTAAAGCCTTAGTACTTTCCGGAATCTTAGCTATGCCTTCTGCTGCCTTAGCTGCTCCTTGAGAGAATTCCATAGCCTTAGAACTAAACTCCACTGAGCCATTACCTAAGCCTACAAATCCTTGTCCTAATTGATCAACGCTTTGAGATATGAGATTTACCCCGTTTATCAACTCATCTATTCCACCATCTAATTTAACTTGACCATCATATAGTTTTTCAGTAGCTTCATTTAATTTTTCGCTGGCTTCCTTTATCTTTTCTATGCCATCTATTAGTTCGTCTAAATTTTTTGCATCGTCTAATCCATTAATTTCAGGTATTTCGGAGGTAGCAGTGAATGCTATAGGCTTCATTTCAAAATCCTTAACTACTGCTTTTATTTCTAAACCATTTGTCAGGTCTACTATGTTTTTTTCTACTCCTAAGCTTTCCTTCAATCCTGGCAATGATACAAAAGTGATTATTTGATTGCTACCATCTGATACTATTTTTCCAGTGTTGATTTTTACATCTGTAAATTTATCCATAGGTAAATCTACGGCCGCAGCGATCATATATGGAGCATAGATTGTACCTCTTTTATCTCTGTTTTCTATATCTATTGTAATCCTAATATCACCTGATTTTCCCACAATATTTTCTGGCTCTACTAGCTTTCCATCTAAAAAATATTTTATTTCTATTTTTATTGGCAGTTCTTTGTCTGTTTTTCCTTGATAATAAATGTCCTTTTTATCAGATTGCCATATGAGCTTGCCTTGTTGTGATGTTGGTACCTCATCACCTTTTACACTTATTACTTCTTTTAGTGTTGTATTATCTTCTACTTTTTCTAAAATTGAATCAGAATGAAGCCAGATACTAGAGGTTGTATCTATGACTTCACCTTTACTGCTTAAGTTTACATAAACTGTTTCCTCCTTGGTAACCCTACCTCCTGCAAAAGCAATGCTAGATGTTAACATGGATAAAGCCATTACTAAAGTAAGTATTTTAGCTGTTTTCCTATTTGTTTTCATATGCTATCATTCCTTCCCCTATCTTTTTCTTTATACTATTATTCCAGTTTTTAGATGTAGCTCTTATAAGTCCTTCACCGGCTATCAGTACTCCAGGCAGGATAAACAATATTACACCTGTACTGATTAATGCTCCTCTTGCTATCATGGAGCTTAAGCTTTTTATAATCTCGATTTCAGATATAATCGCTACTCCAACAGTAGATGCAAAGAAAGTTAAACCACTGGTAATAATAGATTTTGAAGATTCCCTCACAGTTATCTCCATGGCTTTAAATTTATCATGACCATTTCTTAGCTCTTCTCTAAACCTAGTAGTCAGCAATATGGCATAGTCTACTGTCGCTCCAAGCTGGATTGATCCTATCACTATACTTGCTATAAATGGTATAGAATGTCCTAAATAGTAAGGAATACTCATATTGATGAATATAGCTAACATTATTAGGATTATCAGAAATAACGGTATAAATAATGATGTAAATACCATTAGGATTATGGCAAATACAGCTAGTGTAGATAAGGAATTCACTCTTTTAAAGTCTTTATCTGCTATATCCACTAGATCCTTTGTAAGTACTCCTTCTCCTGTCAATATAGCTGTTTTGTCGTATTTCTTAACTATTCTATCTATCATTTCTATTTGAGCATTTTCTTCTTCTGTTGCTGCTTTAAACTTAGAATTAATAAGTATTTGTTTGTAATCCCCTTGTTCAAACCTATCCTTTATCGAAGATGGTATGAAGCTCTCTGGTATACTTGGTCCTATTAGCTTTTGATAAGATAACACGCTTTCTATTCCTTCTACCTTTTCAATTTCTCCTATCATCTTCTTTATTTCATAATTGGGCACATCTTTTGATAGTAGCACCATATGTGTTGTCATCATATTGTAGTCGTCTTTAAGCTTTCTAAATGCTACTATAGATTCCATATCATCTGGTAAAGATTCATCTAGATTATAATAGATGTCGTTATTTTTCTCTCCATAGAAAGCTGGAAAGAATATTAATATAGCTAAAAGTATTAACACTTTATAATGCTTAGTAACTAATTGTGCCAATCCTCTAAACTCTGGCAGTATTGTACCATGGTTGAAACGATTTATAGCTTTGTCAAAGGTTAATATAAATGCAGGTAGTACAGTTAGCACAGATAATACTCCAAACAGTACTCCCTTAGCCATTACAAAACCTATATCTTTTCCTATGGTTAATTCCATAACAGCTATGGCCAAGAAGCCAGCTACTGTCGTCATAGAGCTGCCTACTATAGAAGAAGCTGTTTTCGCTATGGCTTTTGCCATTGCTTGGTTCTTGTCTTCTATGCTTTTGCATTCTTCTTCGTATCTATGAAGCAGGAATATGGAATAATCCATAGTAACTCCTAGTTGCAATACTGCTGCCAAGGATTGAGTTATATAAGATATTTCTCCAAAGATTAAATTGGTTCCAAAATTATACAGTATGGCATATCCTATGCTTATTAGTATTATAAATGGTACAATTGTAGATTCTAGTGTTAGCATCAATACTATAGTTGCCAATGCTACAGCTAATAGCACATAAATTGGCATTTGTTTGTCTGCTAAATCTACAGTATCCTTTAATACTGCTGACATTCCACTCAAGAAACATTGTTTGTTTAGCATACTTCTTATATCTACTATGGCTTGCTGAGTTACAGCTGATGATGATTCGTTGCTAAATTTTATCATTAACAAAGTAGAATTCTCCCTGTAGAACATTTCCTTTAGTTCATCTGGTAAAATTTCCTTTGGTATGGAAATATCTACAAAATCATCTATCCATACTACATTTTCCACACCATTTACCTTAGATATTTTATCCTTTACCTTTACTACATCTTTTGCTTCCATGTTTTCGATTACTAGCATACCTGTTGCAGAGCTGTTAAATACATTGTTCAGTATTTCCTGACCCTGTACTGATTCCAGGCTCTTAGGCAAATAGGTTAAAATATCGTAGTTAATCTTTGTCATAACTGCCCCATATATGGCTGGCAGCAATAGTACTGTAGCAATTATTAGAACCAATTTTCTATGCTTTGCTACAAAAAGGCCAAATTTGTTCATGTAATCATCTCCTAAATAATTTTCTTTATGGTATCAAAAAGAATTGGCTTCATTTCATCTATATCATCAGGTTCCTTTAATATTATGGAACTATAGCATACTGAGCCTGTTAGCTCTATAATCATAAATAACATCTTTTCTATTTCATTCTTAGACAGCTGTGTTTTTTCATATCCTCTCTCAAACATGCTGTATATTTCATATACTTCTTCATAGTCCTTATAAGCTTTTTTGAATACTCCCCAGGATAAATTTTTATATATTAGCTTGAGCATCAGCCTTTCACTTTTAAAATATTCAATAATGTAATCTATAAAGTATAGAAGCTCCTCTTCAAAGTTTTCGAATGCCATTACCTTAGTTTGATTAATAGCTTTGCTTAACACATGAGCACTTTTGTTTAAAATAATTCTATCTAATATGTCATATTTATCTTTAAAGTACAGGTAAAAGGTCCCCTTAGCTACTCCCGCCTTTTTAACTATATCGCTAATGGCTGTATCATTTATTCCTTTTGTAGTAAATAAGTTATAGGCAGCGTCATATAGAGAGCTTTCCTTTTGCTTTTTATTGTTTTCAACCTTTGACACCAATCAAATACCTCCTTTTAAAATGACCATCGGTCAATCATGAATATGATTATAGCATCATAATGACCAATGGTCAACTTTTTTATTCAAGATTTTTTCTTTCTGCTATGATTTGATGTTTTAAATGTGTTTATAATGAGAAACAAGTAGTGACTTTTAGTTTAACAGCAACTTATTTTAGTATCCTTAGACAGGATAAGCTGTATGTGATAATATAATATTGTGAGATGTGCTAAAATCTTCAAATCTATATTTTAATTATTCAATATTGGAAAGGTCGTGATTATCATTAAAAAAAATAGTTTTTTTAAGACAACATTTGATTATGAAGAGGACGATTATGATAGATTAAAAAACATGAGCAGAAATAATAATAAATATAAAGTCTTTACTAACAAAGCAACCAAGAAAAAAACTGAGTTCGACTATGAAGAAGATCCATATGAGCCAGAAAAAGGCCTCTTTAGATCATAATAATCCAAAGAGGCCTTTTGAATTTTTTTAGTTATTATATTTTTCTTTCACAGTAATGCTTTACGATCTGATAAGGTTTTACCAGTAAAACTACTATTAGAACAATTATTGAGATTTAAAATACTATTTTCCTGTATCTAGTTTTGAAAAAATCTTTCTATATTTTAAAAATTAAATATTAATAAAACTGAAAGAAATTTATAGCTTCACAGCTGATTTTTACACAAATCTGCTATAGATTTATCAGTTATATAGCTTAATGGTATATCAAAAACAGTCTTCGCTCCAACATTCCCTTCTTTGTTTAATCGATACACAGCCCTTGCATATGCTACTAATATGCTGGCAGTAAATTCAGAATTGCTGTCTAGTTTTAAAGAAAATTCTAATACATGATTAGTAGAACAATCTTCTCCTGTTCTCCCATTTCTGATGACAAAACCTCCATGAAACGTTTTGGAGTGATCTTTTTGTATTTCTTCTTCATCAATAAATATTACTTTAGTATCATAATCAGCAAAGTAATTAGGCATTACTTTAATTTCATTTTCAATTTTATTTTTATCTGCTCCTTTGTCAACTGCTACATAGCACCATCTAACATGTCTATCTCTAGTAGCTAATTTGAGAGTCTCTCCACTTCTTATTTTTCTAACTACTTCCTCATTAGGAATAGTATACTGAACTGCATTTTTGACTCCTGCTATTCTTCTTATGGCATCTGAATGGCCTTGACTAACACCTGGCCCCCAAAATGTATATGTTATTCCACTTGACAGGATAGAATCAAATAAAACTCTATTCATTGAAAATAGTCCTGGATCCCACCCTATGCATACAGCGCTAGTCTTGCCCCTAGCCATAGAGGCTTTATTCATAGCATTTAAGTATTCTGGAATATTCCCATGATTGTCATAACTATCAACTGTATTGTACATGCTTGCAAAATAAGGACCTTGTATTGGAAGATCTGTGGCAGAGCCTCCACATAAAATCATAACATCTATGTCGTTTACATAATCATTTGATATGTTGACATCTAAAATCTTTATATCCTCATCATAGCTTCTTATAGAATTTACAGGTCTTCTAGTAAATATAACTACTAATTCCATATCTGTATTTTGTTTAATAGCGATCTCTACTCCCCTGCCTAGTTTGCCGTATCCAACAATCCCAACTCTGATTTTGTCCTTCAATGTATACTCTCCCTCCCCATTATATTCCAAGTTATACAAGAATAAATGCAATTCTATAAATCTAAATCTTTTATTCTATTAATAATATTAATTAAAAGTAAAAAAAAGACTGAAAAACCTAAAAAAATGCAAGTAAACCCCTTTACTTTATTTTCTCTATATGGTATTCTTGTTTCAAGGTAATAATTTCAAATTGAAGGGCTGGTCTTTATGAGAAATGAAAATAAGGTTTCTGCTGGAGAGAATTTAAAACGAATAAGAAAAGAATTGGGATTAAGACAGCATGAAATAGCCGGTGAGGATATTACTAGAAACTTAATCAGTCTTATTGAAAATAACAGAGCCATATTATATGATACTGCAGCCAATATTATAGCTAAAAACATGAATAAAATTATGTATGAAAGAGATATAAATATTTTTATTAAACCAGAGGACCTACTTAACCCTGAAAGATATAACGCTAGGAAAAAAGCTAATACATATATAGAAAAATTAGAAAATATTTTAATCGAAAAAAAATTCAATATTGAACCAGAAAAGCTAAATGAAATAGAAGCTTTTTTAAATCAATGGGATTTGGTAGATAAAAAAGTAAGAATATATGAATTGTTAGGAGATATTTTTTATATTTCAAATAATTTGAATAGAGAATATTATTATTATTTCAAGGCCTTAGAAGCTTCTTATGATTATCCAAATATGAAAAAAAGGTACAAGCTAGCTTTAAAGCTAGTATATAACTGTGTTGTCACAGACAAAAATGAGGAGGTAATTAACTTATGCAACTATATGCTGTTAAATGAAAAAGATATTCCTGATAGATTTAAGGGAGTTTTTTATTATGATATAGCTTTAGTTCATGGTAAATTAGAAGAAATTGATAAATCTTTAGAGGCATTAAAAAATGCAAAAAAACATTTTACTTATAAAAACAATATGGATTTAAAGAAAGTTCTAATATTAGAGGGCATCTGTTATTATACAACTAAAAATTATAGTAAAGCATTAAAAAGCTACAATGAATTATTGAAAATATTAGAAGGAAAGAATATTGCCGATGAAACCTGCGTGACTTACATTAACATAATACAGGTATACATAGCAAAAAACGATAAAGAACAAGTAATTAAATATTTTGATAAAGTAATGTCGAACCTTCCTTATGTAAATGAAGATTCATTTTATCTTCCAGAAATATATTATGAAACATCTAATATATATTTATACTTAGAGAACTATGAAGCTTCTGAAAAATATTTGAATGCAGCCCTAGCTTTATCCCAAAAAAGCGAGAACCACAATCTTTATAAAAAGTTTGTTTCTACTTTAATAGATTTATACATTCAAGCAAATTGGTTAGATAAACTACGTGATTTAATGAATTCCTTAGAAGATAAAATTTACAATATTAAATTAAACGAAGAATTTATACTGGTACTTAAACTGTTGCTTTATTATGTAAGCCAAGATGATCATAAAGCAACTGAAATTATAATAACCAACTTATTACAAAAAGAAAAGGAGGGATAGTCTATGAAAAAGAAAATACTTATATTATCATCAATCTTAGTAATAATTCTTAGTAATTTAAGTAGCATAGCTTTTGCAGGTCCTATATTCCCAGAACCTACTAGACCAGATTCAGTTAACACATATGGTGTGATTTTTCCAGAACCTACCAAAGACTAAACTATTTATAAGTTTAGGTGCTAATTAGACCTATCTGTACTAAATCCATATAACAATACATATTCTTTATATCCTAACAATATATAAATTTTTCCTAAATAGGCCTTACTCAAGTAAGGCTTATTTTTTTATATATCAAGTAACGTACATTTGATAAATTTTACTTTCACTATTTTAATGGATAGTAACAAATTTTGTTTTTTAAATTGCCGAAAGAGTGAAAAACATAAAAAAATGTAAGTAAACCTCTTTACTTTATTTTTTTTATATGGTATCCTTATTTCAAGGTAAAAATATTCAAGTTAAAGGGCTGGTCTTTATGAGAAATGAAAATGAAGTTTCTGCAGGAGAAAACTTAAAGCGAATAAGAAAAGAATTGGGATTAAGACAGCATGAAATAGCCGGTGAGGATATTACTAGAAACTTAATCAGTCTTATTGAAAACAACAGAGCTGTATTATATGATACTGCAGCTAATATTATGGCTAAAAACATGAATAAAATTATGTATGAAAGAGATATAAGTATTTTTATTAAGCCTGAAGACCTACTTAACCCTGAGAGATATGATGCTAGGAAAAAAGCAGATACATATATAGAGGAACTAGAAAATATTTTAATTAAAAAAGAATTCTATATTGAATCAGAAAAACTAAACGAAATAGAAGCTTTTTTAAATCAATGGGATTTAGTAGATAAAAAAGTAAAAATATATGAATTGTTAGGAGATATTTTTTATATTTCAAATAATTTAAATAAGGAATATTATTATTATTTCAAGGCTTTAGAAGCTTCTTATGATTATCCAAATATGAAAGAACGGTACAAGCTTGCTTTAAAGCTGGTATATAACTGCATCATCACAGGAAAAAATGAGGAAGCAATTAATTTATGTGACTATATGTTGTTAAGCCAAAAAAGTATACCAAATAAATATAAAGGTGCTTTTTATTATAATAAAGCACTGGGATATAAATATCTATTGGAAATTGATAAATGCTTGATAGCCTTAGACAATGCAAAAAAATATTTTAAAGATAGCAGTAATAAAGATTTAAAAAAGGTACTAATGCTAGAGGGAGTTTGTCATTTTAGAACTGGAAAGCATACTAGAGCATTGAAAAGCTATAATGAAATATTAAAAATATCAGAAGAAAAAAATGACATTGATGAAATCTGTGTAGCTTACATCAACATAATACAAATTTACATAGCAAAAAACGATAAAGAGAAAGTGATTAAATGTTTTGACAAAGTAATGATGAATCTTCCTTATGTAAATGAAGACTCATTTTATCTTCCTGAAATATATTATGAAACATCTAATATATATTTATATTTAGAAAACTACGAAGCTTCTGAAAAACATTTGAATGCAGCCTTAGCTTTATCAAAAAAAAGCGGAAAACATAATCTTTATAAAAAATTTATTTCTAGTTTAGTAGAATTATACATTCAAGCAAACTGGATAGATAAGCTACATAATTTAATGAGTATCTTAGAAAATGAATTCAGTAATATTAAATTAAACGAAGAAATTACACTAGTACTCAAACTGTTGCTTTATTATATGAAACAAAATAATCATAAAGCAGCAGAAGATATAATAATAAATCTATTAAAAAAAGAAAAGGAGGTATAAATAATGAAAAAGAAAATACTTGTACTATTATCAGTTCTAATAATTTTAAGTAGTTTCAGCAGTATAGTTTTGGCAGGAGAAATAAATCCAGAGCCTATTAGAGAAGTTAAGGCTTCTATAGCAGGCGAAATAAATCCAGAGCCTATTAGAGATTATATCGTTGTTCCTTTTGGTGAAATAAATCCTGAACCAATTAGAGAATAAATTATTTATAAGTTTGATTGCTAACTAAACCTAGCTGTACTAAATCCATATAACAATACATATTCTTTATCCTAACAATGGACAAGCTTTTCCCAAAATAAGCCTTATTCAAAATAAGGCTTATTTTTTTATATATAATTGGGTTTATTTTAAATCTTCTATATTAGTTCTTTTTATGGTACAATATCACGAGGATTGTTAATTTAGGGAAGGAAGGTATTTTTATATGATTACTGTTACAAATTTAAGCTTACAGTTTGGAGGGCGCAAGCTCTTTTCAGATGTAAATATAAAATTCACTCCGGGAAACTGTTATGGAGTTATTGGAGCAAATGGCGCAGGAAAAAGTACATTTTTAAAAATTTTATCTGGTGAAATAGAATCAACTACAGGAGAAGTAGGTGTAGCTCCTAATGCTCGTATGTCTGTATTAAAGCAGGATCATTTCCAATATGATGAACATCAGGTATTAGAAACTGTCATAATGGGAAATGCAAGACTGTATGAAATAATGAAGGAAAAAGAAGCTCTGTATGCTAAACCAGAATTTACAGACGAAGACGGAATAAAAGCCTCTGAGCTTGAGTGTGAGTTTGCAGAATTAGATGGATGGGAAGCAGAATCCGAAGCCTCCTCTCTACTTCAAGGCCTAGGCATAGGTACAGAAATGCATGATAAAAAAGTAAAAGAGCTTTCAGGAAATGATAAGATTAAGGTTCTTCTTGCTCAAGCCTTATTTGGCAAGCCAGGAATTTTAATACTAGATGAGCCTACTAACCACTTAGATATCAAGGCTATATCATGGCTTGAAGAATTTTTAATAGAATTTGAGGGCACTGTCATAGTAGTATCTCATGATAGGTACTTCCTTAATAAGGTATGTACTCATATGGCTGATATAGATTTTGGAAAGATAAAGCTGTACGTGGGTAACTACGACTTTTGGTACGAATCAAGTCAGCTAGCGCTTCAAATGATGAAGGATCAAAACAAGAAAAAAGAAGAAAAAATTAAGGACCTTCAAGAATTCATTGCCAGATTTAGTGCAAATGCTTCTAAATCTAAGCAAGCAACTTCTCGTAAGAAGCTTCTCGAAAAAATATCTCTAGATGATATCCAGCCTTCTAGTAGAAGATATCCTTATGTCGGCTTTAAGCCAGAAAGAGAAGTAGGTAACAATATCTTATCTGTAGAAGGATTGTCAAAAACCATAGATGGAGTAAAGGTATTAGATAATATTAGTTTTACAGTGGCTAAGGATGATAAAATAGCCTTTGTAGGAGAAAATGAAATAGCTAATACTACGCTGTTTAAAATACTAATGGGAGAAATGGAGCCTGATAGTGGAGAATTTAAATGGGGTGTTACCATAACTACAGCTTATTTTCCTAAGGATAATTCTGAATTCTTTAATGATGTGGAATTAAATCTTGTAGATTGGATGCGTCAATTCTCTGAAGAAAAATCCGAAAGCTATTTGAGAGGATTTTTAGGTAGGATGCTGTTTTCAGGTGAAGAAGCCTTGAAAAAAGCTAAAGTACTCTCTGGTGGAGAAAGAGTAAGATGTATGCTTTCTAAGATGATGCTAAGTACGGCAAATGTTTTGCTTTTAGACCAGCCTACAAACCATTTAGACCTAGAATCTATTACAGCGTTAAATAATGGTCTTAGGGATTATAAAAGCAACATTCTATTTACTTCTCATGACCATCAGTTTATACAAACCATAGCCAATAGAATTATTGAAATCACTCCTTCGGGATTAATTGATAGAATAACGACTTACGATGAATATCTTGAATCTGTAGAGAAGTAAACTCAAATTCCATTAGAAGTGTGAAATAATAAAGATAAGGGATATGGCTCTTTGCACATATCCCTTATCAATTCTGCCTTTTAGCTTGTCTGCCCAAACAATTTTGACAATATCCCGTTGTTATGTTTTTCTTCTATTTTGTGAATTTCATCTATTTCTATATGCTGCTCCAAGCATATCGTACTAATTTTATCTCTCAGTTCACATGGGAATTGTGCTGCTGTTCCGCAGCTTGAACTGACTTGTCTAGGTACAGGCATTAGCTTAACATCTATTCCTTTTCTCTTTAACATCTTTTCAAATGTAAGAGCATGATTAGTAGTATGAAATGTAACTATGCAATAATAATTTCTCACAGCTCCACCTATTTTCTTATATTTAGAGTAAATTCATCCTCTTTTTCTTCTACGTTTACTGTGTATCCCTTACTAGTAGCAAATCTCTTGATATTTTCAACTGCTACTTTTGCATCCACAAGAACTTCTATATTTTCACATCCACTATCTATTGCTTTCTTAGTCATTATAACTGGCTCAGGACAAGATCTTCCTCTTGCATCAACTATATTAGCCATTTACCTGACCCCCTTCTTTTTGAGCAAAATTCTTTTTATTCTTATTTGCTGTAGCTACCACTGATATTGCAATAGCTATGACTACTACGAATCCAACTATAACTGCAATTCTTCCATTTGCAGTGGTTCCAGATGCACTAGATGCCAAACCAAAGTTATGAGCAAATGCTGCTCCTACGATTAATCCTAGTATAGTTACAGCTGCATCTGTATCTCCTTCTCCTGCTAGAATAGTTTGTCTCAATGGACAACCTCCAAGTAACACTGCTGTAATACCTACTAAAGCCATACCTAAGAAGTTCCACAAATGTTCGCTATGTGCTATTGGCTGCTCTGCAAAACCAACTTTAAAGGCAGCTGGATTAAATACTAGATTACTTATAAGTGCAAATACAAATACTCCTATTATACCCCATAAAAAATGAAAATCTTTTATTAAAAATGCATCTCTAAATCCACCTGCTGTACAAAGTCTAGTTCTTTGAAGCATTAGTCCTACTATAAGTCCTGCTGCTAATGACATTAAAATAGGAGCTGTCTTAGATCCAGGTCCTTCTGTACTAAAGAATATGAATGCAGGTGCTACAACTAAGAATATTAATAATACTACTGCTATTACAGGCATTATGTATCCTGATATTTCAGGTTGTTTTGTACTCTTGCCCAGCGTGAAGCCTCTCTTTAAGAACTGTATACCTACTAAAATACCGACTATATAACCTACTAAGCCTACTAGTGCATTTAGGTCTCCATTTGCAAGTCTTAGAATCATTCTAAGTGGACAGCCCAAAAATACTAATGCACCTACCATCATGAAAAATCCAAATACGAAACGTAAAATTGGTGAAGAACCACCTCTTGCCTTAAATTCTCCTTTGGCCTTAGCAAATATAAATGCACCAAGTATAAATCCAATTATTTCAGGCCTTATATATTGTACTACTGCTGCTCTGTGAAGACCTAAGGCTCCTGCAATGTCTCTATAGAAGCAAGCAACACATATGCCCATATTCACTGGGTTGCCAAACTTCACAAGTAGTGCTGCAAGTATTCCTAGCACTGCTCCTGAGCCTATTATCTTCCATTTTGCATTCCTCATGTTATCACTCCATTCTTGTTTATTTGTACTACCATATATAATTATATTAAGCTTGTCACATTATTAACAATTAAATTTATCTATAACATATGCTTGCCTTATAGGTTTTACAAATGTGTCCATACAAGGGAAAATATATTTTTTACTATCTATTCAATATTTACATAGTCAATTCATATTATGTAATATGATTGTTTATTTACTTCATATACATATTTTGGAGGGATAATTCCTATGAATAAAAATATCCAGGAAAAAATTAACGAAGGTATTAGAAAATATCAGTATGCTAAATTTCTCCGTAATGGAAGAAATTTAGAGGAAGGCATCGATTGTCTTGGATTTATAAAGCTTTTTTACAAAGATTTTGGAATAGACATTCCAAGTGATGATGGAAAGCCTATAGAAGAAGAATGGTATAGAACTGATCCTGAAAGATATATCCGGGGTATAAAAAGCTTAGGCTACAAGAATGTCAGTATTGACGAGCTGCAACCTCTTGATTTGGCTTATTTCGTAATCAGTCATGATGTAATTACCCATGCGGGAATCATGATAAGCAATAGGGAATTTGTTCACATGTCTCCAAAGAGCGGTCTGCTTATTAGTAAGCTTGAACGCCATTGGGGAAGAAGATTTAGAGGAGCAATAAGGCTTATAGAATAATTCTACTACTATTTTTACTGTCATACTGAGCGAAGCGAATGTATCTACGTTCAGTATGACATGAAGACTATCATCCTGAGTTCTAGAAGGATTTATAAATTTTTCGTAAACTCATAAACTGCTATCCCCACTGCAATGGAAAGATTCAATGAGTCTATTTCATTGCTATGGGGAATTATTATACTTGTACCTATGTCTTTAAATTCATCCCCTAGACCACTTCCCTCATTTCCAAAGACTAATGAAAATGGTCTGTTAGCCTCTATTTGGATTTCATGCAGACTTTTTTTTGCATTGAGCATGAATGTATATATATCTCGATTGTATGTAGCATTATAGCTGTCGAAATCTTCAAAGTACTGACACGAAAGTCTAAACATGGCTCCCATAGATGCTCTTATAGCTTTAGAATCAAATATATCCACTCCAGGTCTAATTATTGCTAAATCTTTTATTCCAAAGCCTAAAATAGTTCTTATAATAGTTCCTAAGTTTCCCATGTCACTAGGATTCACTAATACAACATGATTCTTTTGCTCATCTAGCCTTTGCTCATATTTTTTAAACACTCCTACAGCATAGCTATTTTCTTTTTTTGATATTCTATTTATAGCCTTATCATTTATTTGAATTTGAATATTATATTCATTACATAAATCTATTATTTTTTTTACTCCTTCATTTTCCTTACCAGCAGAGCCTAGTAGAACCATTAGGACTTCTTCTTTCTTATACTTAAGTAATTCTAATGTTGGAAATACTCCTATTGAATATGCATATTCGAAATCCTTCTTATATGGTTTTAATTGAATGTCCATAAAATCACCTCCACCTTATCTTTGTATAGTCATAATATTATTATACTATTTTTTTCATTTGAATATATAATATCTATAGTTTTTTTATTGCTCTTCTTTTTTTTATTATGCTATAATACCTATATGCTAAAGGAGGAAATCATATGGATGATATTTACCTTTTTTCTATTTCTATTAAAGAATTACTTAGTTATTTCATAGTTTATTCTTTTCTAGGATGGTGTACAGAAGTATGTTATGCATATTGGAAAGAAAATAGATTTATTAACCGTGGCTTTTTAGCCGGACCATATTGCCCTGTTTATGGATTTGGTGTTTTGTTGGTATTATTGTTATTAAGACCTGTTAGCAGCAATATTATATTATTATTTTTTAGTGCTGTATTTGTTACTTCTGTATTAGAATATATAACTGGCTATTTATTAGAATCGATATTTCATGCAAAATGGTGGGACTACAGTAATGTTCCATATAACTTAAGCGGTTATATTTGCTTAAGCTTCTCTGTTATCTGGGGTATTGCAGCCTCAATAGTTGTTTTATTTATCCATCCATTTATTGAAGGGTTTATACATTCTATTCCGTCTTCTATAATATATAGTCTGACTTATATCATACTTATTGGGATGTCTATAGATCTTGTCACTACTGTAGCAAATATTTTAAAGCTGCATCAATTACTTAGAGACTTGACAGAAAAACTAGAAAATCTTGATAAAGCCGCTATTAAGGAACACTTAGTTCAAGAAAAGAAGGAAGTGGTAGCTAAACTAGAAGGAGTATTGCATGGGAAGAAAGAAGATATCAGTGAAGTGTTAATTGATATTAGACATAAAATTAAAGGATTTAAGGCAGAATACGAGGAATTACTTCAAAAGCGAAGTTCCTCACATAAGAGAATTATTAAAGCCTTTCCACATTTAAAAATAGACAAATTTAAACGTGCTCTTAATGAGATAAAAAAAGAAATTAATAAATAAACAAAATTCCTATACTATACGATTTCTGCTTAACTAATGATATAATGAAGATAATTACTATTTAGGAGTGGATTACTATGAAGAAAAAAAGAGGTTATTTACACTTATTGCCGATCATAATTATATCAATACTATTATTCAAATTCATCACTGTTCCCGGCTCATTCTCGCCGTTCATTACTCTGTTGCAGCCACTTATATGGGCATTTTCCATTGCCTATATACTAAATCCATTGCTCTGTCAAATTGAAAAAAGGTTTAAATTCAAAAGAATATGGAACATATTGATTGTTTATGCAATACTATTGGTTTGCATAACTTTAATAATAACAATTCTTACTCCTAAAATTGCAATAGGCTTGAAAAATTTATTTAATGAAATTCCAAAGTTCGTTAAAATCACTGAAGAATATTTTAACACCCATACTTTGAATTTTGGTATACTGGATAGATTTGGAGTAACAGATTATCTCTATGAAAATCTTTCTAATATTATTAATCAAATAACTTCTTACTTAAACCCAGTACTAAATAGAACCATAGCTCAGCTTATATCTATTACATCAGCTTTAACATCTATCTTGATAAACCTTGCCTTAGGCTTAATCATATCTATATACATGCTTAAGGATAAGGAATTATTTAAAAAGCAATTTAAGGCTCTTATGTATGCTATTTTTACACCTGAGAAAGCAGAAAAAATAATTGAAGTAGGTAGAGAATGCAATCTGCAGTTTTCCAGCTTTTTAATTGGAAAGATAATTGACTCAACTATAATAGGCATATTGTGTTTTATAGGCTTGGCTATGCTAAGAACACCTTATGCATTGATATTAAGTACTATAGTAGGTGTAACCAATATGATACCTTACTTCGGACCATTTATAGGCATGATACCTGCTACTGTAATCACTTTGTTCTACAGCCCAATTAAAGCATTATGGGTATTAATATTTATATTCCTGCTACAACAGTTTGATGGGTTATATTTAGGTCCAAAGATACTGGGTATGCATGTAGGCCTAAGTCCATTCTGGATAATAACTGCTGTAACCATTGGCGGAGGAGTAGCTGGAGTAATGGGAATGCTTCTAGCAGTACCTGTCACAGCCGTTATTAAGACAATGATTCAGAAATATGTAGAAGCTAAATTATCTGAGAAAAATATAAGTCTATAAATAAAAAACATTAATCAATACTTAACGCATCAATATATTCTATCAAAAATCTCTAGGATTACAAAAGCGACTAATTTGTTTTAAGTTAGTCGCTTTTATATTTTAATCTTTTATGTACAGCCTCTACACCTAATATACATATATATATCCATATAAAGCCCGCACTATAGCCTGCGATTATATCTGTAGGCCAATGCACTCCTAGATATACTCTGCTGAATCCCATAAGACCTATAAAAGCTATGGTAAATATCCAAATAAGTACTTTGCTTAAGTCCAACTTTTTGTTCCTTAAGTAAAGATATGCAGCCATTCCATAAAAGCTAAGAGTATTCATTGAGTGCCCGCTGGGAAAGCTAAAGCCACCTTGCTCAACTAAAAAGAATTCATAGGGTCTAGCTCTTTCAAGGGATATTTTTAATAAATGATTTATTAATACACTTCCCAATATAGATATTATTAAGGCACAAAGCTCTATCCAATGCTTTTTCTTTAGTAAATACCATATTAAAAATGGTGCTATAATAAAGTAAAATTTGGCTGATCCCATAAAACTAATTGCAATCATAAAATTCTTTACAACTGGATTAATATTTTCATGAACAGAAGAAATAATCTTATGATCAAATAATATTCCTCCATCTATTGCTGATACCTTTATAGCTAAAAAAACGAATACTGTTAATAATATT
Organism: Proteiniborus sp. MB09-C3; assembly: GCF_030263895.1. Taxonomy (NCBI): domain Bacteria; kingdom Bacillati; phylum Bacillota; class Clostridia; order Eubacteriales; genus Proteiniborus; species Proteiniborus sp. MB09-C3. The sequence continues at coordinate 1,241,575 of NZ_CP127161.1, read as the reverse complement.
AGAGAAATTATAGCCCCAATTATAGTAGATTTATTTTTTATCATTCTATCAACCACCTTATGATTCATTTGTCGCCAAAGTAGCATAAATTTTTATCCATTGCCTTATTCATATTCTATTATAGAATCTAAAATTATCAAAGTTTTATTTATAGAAAAATTCCATTATATCTTTGCAACTAAATATCTAAGATAATTAGTACTTAATTCCTAGTTCTTTCAGTTGATATAGATTCTCAATTTTCTATCCACTTTATCCACATTATCCACAATCGGTGGTGGATAACTTATGTAAACATAACTAATATCTAATTTAAAAGTAATACAAGGCTATACTTTACATAATAATAGGTTTTCCACAGTCTTTGAAGTTATCCACAAAATATTATTCACATATTATTAACACAGCAAATTATGATTTTCATTATCTATTGAAATGGCATTTTTAGTATTTCTGATTCACAGTCATTTTTCATATTCATTAAAGTATCTCATAACTCCTATATAAATTCCCCATGCTATTTTTTGTTGATACTTAGGATCTTTTAGCTTGCTTTCTTCTTGGAGATTTGATAAAAAACCGCATTCAACTAAAACTGCTGGGACTTCTGCTTCTCTTATTAAATAAATATTGTCTCTTGACTGAGGAATTCTTTTATTATTTTTATCTAATACATTCTTAAGCTCTTCTTGAATTAAGTATGCTAGATTTTTGCTTTTCTCACATCCAGCTTTATAGAAGGTCTGTGCTCCATAATATTGTGATTTTGGAAAACTATTTAAGTGAATTGACAATAATACATCTGGTTCACTATTATTGACTTCTATTTTTCTATTTCTAAGATCTTCATTCTTTTTATCTCTGACGGTTTTTGATTCTCCAGTATATAGACCTTCTCCATCATTTCTTGTGAGTATAGCTATCCCACCATTTTCCTCTATTAACTTTCTAAGCTTTAAAGCTATTTGAAGGTTTATTTCATCTTCTTCAACTCCTTGCTTCCCTACTGCCCCTGGATCAATTCCCCCATGCCCTGCATCTATGGCTATTATTTTATCAGTAATAGGCAGATACATTGTAGGAACTGAATCGTTTTTTTCCATAAACACAAAGACTATCCCTATTATAAGTAAAGGTAAAACTAATAGTACTTCTTTTCTTATCATTACTAACCTCATTAAAATAACACCCCTTAACATATTTACCTAAAAAAGATGATACTTAATACTATTTTTATATTGATGGCGATATTACTATTATGTTATGGGAATATTTAGAATGCTACAATCTTAAGCTTTTATACATAATAAAAAAACGTCAAATTGATATACAATCTGACGCCGTGCTTTCCTTAAAAATCATATTTTATAATTTACACCTATATCAAATTATTGACTCCCCATTTTTATTAGACTTTAAATATCTTTGATAATTATTCTTTGCAATATGTGGTGTTTTGTTGGCATAACAGTATATACAGTGATGGCTACAAGTATCGTATTGCCCAATGTCCTTACTTATTATGCATCCACAGCATTCCCTTTGCCCTTTGTCTTTAAGCCTTCTCCATCTATCAAAGCTATTATCAGCATTCTTTCCTAGGATGTACTCGTACGTGTTTTCAATAAAGTTTAATTGTATTTGCTCATTAGCTTTCGTTGTGCTGCCAATATTATCATAATCTAAAAAATCCATTAGTTCTTTATCATCTGAAAACACATTAATCATTAAATCGTCATCAATACACTTATTCTTTTTAATATTATATCTGCTTAAATCAATGCCTTCTGAGCAAGTTGCTATTTCTAGCTTCCAATCTTTATTAATCTCGTACAATCCTTTAGCTACAGCTTCCATCGTCTCAGGAGTAAACTCAATATAGTTAACATTATTTTTTCTCAAATTATTTTGTACATTTCTATATGCAGAAATATCTGCAAAGCTTATTACAAGTTTATTGGTATAATCTGGAAGCCCATTTCCAATCTTAGCAATCTTATCTAATAAGGCTTCCACGTTAATTTTATCCGTAATTATTAGTGGATCAAATCTCCAAATCATTTTCTCTTTCCCTATCTTTTCTGAAAGCCTCTTAAAGGTATCTATTCTTCTGTCCAATCTCCTTACCCCTAGCTCAAAACCTTCTTTTTCATAATCATTTATTGTAAATGTGAAATAATAATTGATTCTTCTACTGTCAATCTCTTTCAGATGTGGGATAATAGGCTCAGCATCCTTCGTCCAAAATACTATTACTCGAGTCTTGTGGAAAGATACATATTGTGGCTTCCCATTGAAGGGATTTATCCATTTAACATATCCTTCTTTTAATCTATTAATAAACCACTCAGAATAAAATGCAGGTATATCTGTTGAACGGCTCGCTGAAATAATAATTGGTGCAATCCCCTTTACTCTACCTTCACTGGTATCTATATCAATAGTATCCCACTTATTTGAAGCCATTAAAAACACTCCCAGTTAATATTCAGTAATTTACTTCTCTGCTTTAAAAAATGATAAAGTCGTATCTCTCTTTTAATATGAAAAATCACCTTCTTTGGCATATTATAACACAAAGAAGGTAATAGCTTACATACTATCTCAAAGCATCAATTATTAAATGCAAACATTGTTTAATTCCTACAACGTCAATTGATCATAGATAAACAATAGATATAAAATGTTAACATCAAAAAAGTTGCTTATTGCTATTTTTCACTTTATTTGTTGTTTGAAAAATAGCAATAAGCATATCCCCAAATGAATTATGCATTTATTACTTATTTACCATACCTATTTCTTGTCTTAAACTCTAACTCTAAATATTTTTCTTTATGTTGTGTCACCTTGAAAGAAAAACTACCTCTAATAATTATAAAATATCTCTATATAATCTTGAGGTTCATTCTTATTTCTTAATCTCAATAATAATTCTTTTGTAAATCCCCCTAAATCATAATTTTCAATTTCCTTTATATCAACCCATTCATATTCTTCTGCTTCATCATTTAAGGAAACATGGTTTGAGTCTGTCCTACATAGATAATCAATGAAAATAAAGTGTTTCTTCTCGTAGAACGTATCGCTATATATACTTTCTTTTAAGCCAATCAACTTAATATCATAAATATCTAAACCTGTCTCTTCTAGTATCTCTCTTTTCAATGCTTCCTCCATTTTTTCTCCTAATTCAATATGGCCTCCAGGAATTACATATTTGTTTTCCCATTTATGAGATTTGCATAGTAATATTTTCCCTTCAGGATTATAAATAATAGCACTTACAGTTGGTTCAGGATATTTAATCATAATTCTATATGACACCTCCGATTTTATCTTACTGTCGCCATAAAATCCAATGCCGACTGAGCATCTTTTATGAATATTTCGCTACTTCTTACAATAGCAATTTCAATATTATTCTCTTTGATGGTATTTATCTCCATAATAGTCCTCCATTTCAATAAACAAATTGGTCACACTATATACTATTATATATTAAATTTATTACCATAACTTCATTATTTATTTGATACAGCTTTATTATTTTTGACATAAGTTTCTTTATTTTTCCCTTATCTCTCTACCCTAACTATATATGCAAATAAAAAGCTCATGTCAAAACTCCATGCCCTTCATGCCCTTTAATTTTAATGATTTCAGATTTATTCCTTATGCAAAATAAAAAGCCATGGCTCTAATAGGTCTTCTACTCTATTTTCACCATGACTTTTTTATTTTTTTATACGAGTTTTTAATATTTATAGATTAGTTTTGAGAAATCTTTTTATGGGACATTCGACACTATTTCCTAGGAAATATGATATTTATTCTACAGTTACACTTTTAGCTAAATTTTTCGGTTTATCTATGTCACAGCCCCTTTTATATGCTACATAATATGACAGCAGTTGGAGGGGAACTATGCTTAGTACTGAAGAAACTTCATCTATTGTCTTTGGAATGAAAATCACCCTATCAGCTGATTTTTCAATTTCTATATTTCCTTCCTTTGCTATTGCTACGACATATGCGCCTCTTGCCTTTACTTCTTTAATATTGCTTAGCATCTTATCGTATAATTTATCCTGTGTTACCAATGCAATTACTGGTGTGCCTTCTTCTATCAATGCTAATGTACCATGTTTTAATTCACCTGCTGCTATGGCTTCAGAATGTATATAGGATATTTCTTTTAGCTTAAGGGAGCCTTCTCTAGATACATCATAATCTATCCCTCTACCGATATAGAATATGCTTTGTGAGCTATAGATTCTTTCGGCAGTATCTTTTATGCTTTCAACATTTGATAATACTTCCTCAAGTCTGCTGGGAAGTTTTTTTAAGCTTTTAATAATCATGTTTATCTCTTCATCAGTTATACTATTTTTCTTTTTAGCCATTTCTAATGCTACTAGAGCCAAGGCTACTATCTGCGTAGTATATGCTTTTGTAGAGGCTACTGCAATCTCTGGACCAGCCCAAGTATATAATACATCATCTGACTCTCTAGAGATGGAACTACCCACCACATTAGTTATTGCTAAAACTCTAGCGCCTTTTTCTTTAGATAGTCTCAAGGCAGCTAACGTATCGGCTGTCTCTCCTGATTGACTTACTACTATTACAAGTGTATTTTGGTCTATGAATGGTTCACTATATCTAAATTCTGATGCTACATCTACTATCACTGGGATCTTAGCATACTTTTCTATCATGTCCTTACCAAGCAGGCCAGCGTGATAAGCTGTTCCACATGCAACTATATAGATTCTTTTAGTGCCTTTTATATATTCTTTTGATAGATTAATAGAGTCAAGCTTAACCTCCCCATTATTACTTACTCTTGGTAATAATGTGTCTTTAATCGCCTTTGGCTGTTCATAGATTTCTTTTAGCATAAAATGCTCATATCCACCTTTTTCTGCTGCCTCTATATCCCATGTCACATCATATATATCCTTAGTGATTGGAGTACCGTCTGTTTTCATTAGGCTTATGCTATCCTTCTTTACTATAGCCATTTCTCCGCTTTCTAATATATATACCTTTCTTGTATACTTCAATACAGCAGGTATGTCTGATGCTATGAAGTTTTCATCTTCTCCTATGCCTACTATCAGTGGACTATCTTTTTTCACTGCTATGAGCATATCTGGATTGTCTGCATGGATTATTCCTAGTGCATATGCTCCATCAATTTTATTTATTACTTTTTTCACTGTGTCTAAAATGTCCCCATTATAGTAATGATCTAATAAATGTGATATTACTTCTGTATCCGTCTCCGATATGAAGCTATATCCTAGTTTCTGAAGCTCTTCCTTTATTTCCATGTAGTTTTCGATTATTCCATTATGAACTACTGCTATTTTATTATCATTACTCTTATGAGGATGGGAATTTACATCAGATGGCTCCCCATGAGTTGCCCATCTAGTATGTCCTATGCCCATACTGCCCTTTACAGGTTTTTCTTTTATATTCTCTTCTAGTACAGATAATCTTCCTTTGAATTTCCTTACTTCAATTTTTCCTTCATTTAATATTGCAACTCCTGCTGAATCATATCCTCTATATTCTAACTTTTCTAATCCATCTATTAGTATTTGTGAAGCCTCCTTAGCTCCTATATATCCTATTATTCCACACATAATTATCACTTCCTTATAATTCGTTTTATATCTTTTTATAATACTCTAGATTCCTATATTCTTAGTCTTTCAAATAAATGTCTTTTTTAGACATGACAAACAAGCCCATTGATTAATGAGCTTAAGCCTACCTAGTCGTTTTTGTCCCCATAATTGCTTATGGATTTTGTACAACCGTTGACGGTGGTAGTAACACCGCATGGCACCCGCCGAATTTTTCGATAAACCATGACCTCGTCAACTCAAATTATTGAGTTCTGGCGCTTAATATTTAATTGTCGTCTCGTATTCTATAAGCCTCACCTCCTAAAATAATCGGGAATCAGTAATTAAAACACAGTAATAGTATTATATGTTATTTTTCATGATTTTGCAACAATTTAGCGAAATTCTTTTAATTTTTTTATATAAACCTTTTTTATATAAAATTCTACAAAAAACGCCAGAGGTGTTTTCCTCTGACGCTTTAAACTCTTTTTATCCAGTTACACACGAGTTTGCTCATCCACTGACAATGTTTGCTCGGCTGGTAAGCGAGTGGTTGAAAGCCCTATCGCCCATAAGTTACTTTGAGTGACAAAGTTTGTTCGTGGGTTGCATTTACTTAAAAAATAGAAAAAAAGAGATAAAAAATGAGAAAATGACAAGCGAGTTTGCTCGTGAGCAGTGAAGAATGACAAAGTTTGCTCGTGGAAAAATACGAACAATTATATGAGATGTAAGTGCGATATGCATAGGGGGGTATTTATTTATATTTTTATATATATTGATTTTATTAGGCTGCGGGAAAATAGGGTTTTGGGATTTCGGAAATGTTTGAGGCGGGAGGATCTGGTTTTACACAACTAAAAAACGCCAGGCTGGTTTCCCAGTCTGACGCTCTGTATCTTTCGTGAACAATCTTTGTAATTGTAAACATACTTTTGTGTATGTCGACAATGAACAAATAAATCTATTGTAACAAATTTCAATTATTAGATCTTTATCATTAATAAAAATTTTCCTACATTATATATAGGGTATTTATATATATAGGGTATTTATAAATCTTAACATCAGATAGTTTATGGTTGTTACTCCTTCGTCTTTAAAGTATAGAATACCTTTAGGAATAATAAAAACAAAATCAAAATTAATGTTACGTTGTCTTAACCTGTTTTACCTATTGGCAGTATCACTCGAAAAACAAGTCTTGCTTCGCCATTTGCTAGATAATAAATTGCCTGTTCATTTTTCACATTACCGCGTCTATTAATAGGAAGTGAAACGATATTATTGCTTTCTTTATCTAGTTCATAAGTTTCCTTATATACGGTTCCTGTATTTTCTGTATATTCGTAATAATCCTCACCAATAACAACCGTTTTAGAAAAGTCATCTAATGAATATATCTCTAATATGTCTTCATTTTCTATTAGTTCTAATGTTGGAAGATTGTCATAATTAAAATCGAATCCATTTTCATAGTATTTAGGATTTATTTCTTCCCCTGTACTTTTCAATGATATAATTGGAAATATTATTGTTTCAGGACTCTCTATGGTATTAGAACATCCAGCATAGAGTAATGTCATAACCAATAAAGTAGATACAAATGCAATAATTCTTTTCGTAGCCTCTCCCTCCAAAAATTAATGGGTTTTGCTTCATTTTTAATTATCCCAAAATAAAAAGCCTCCAACCATTATCACATTCAATTGCATTTTGGGGTACCAATCTTGTGTTGCATACCAATGATAACTCCTCATCTGTTTTTCCAATAAAACAAAATTTATCTGAATAATCTATTTGTGATCCATTTATTTAATTATTAAAACTATTCTTGAGTCAATATAAATCTAGCACTATGACATAAGATGTAAAGATTGCGTATTAACCTAACCATAAACTTACAATTTATCTATCTATCTTTCATCCGTAACAATATGTTCTACGTATCTTTGTATATTTGATAATTTATCAATAAAAAAAGTAGGAAATGCCTTGTAATTTGATAGGTTATTTATTGGTAGCCAATGCATATACTCTTTAAACCCACCTGAATAACTATTACAATTAAGTTTTTGTGTTCCCCTTGGCTTCATTAAAAAGTAAAATGCAATTTCGTGGCAATTATAACCTTCAAGACTACCACTACCAGTAAAGAATTTCTCGTGAATAAATGCTAACCTATCAATTTCATAGTGTATACCTGTTTCTTCATATACCTCTCTCACAACAGCCTCTTCAGCCATTTCACCTATATGAACACCTCCTCCAACTGGATAGTAATAATCATCCCTATCGTTTTTAGCAAAAAGTACACTCCCATTTTCAATAATTATTGCTGCTGCTTTATATCTGAACCATCCATTGTCTTTGGTAAATCCACAATCATACTTCATTTATATCCCCCTTCTAGATTCGTATTTTCAGTTACCAATATAAATGATTATTAGTAAATTCCAAGCAAACTAGTTTTAAAATTGATAAAGAATCATTTACTCTTGGTTAATAGACTATCTTTCTTAATCTTTATCTTTTCTCTATCAAAGATTATCTCTGGAACCTCTTCTATTAAATAGTCTTTTCCAACTGGAATAGGGTTATATTCAATGTTAATTAAACATTGAGGATATAATACTATATCCGTTTGAGTAATGTTCTCTTGTTCAATCCACTGTATTCTATTTCGATTTTTCTTAATATAATTCATAAATCTACTTTTTAATTGACTAATCTTATATTCATTCTTATCACATATAATATAAATTTTAGTTTTATTAATAATTGATTGTAATGCTGAAATAACTTCATCATTTAATATCTTCGATAATTCTCCTGATGATATTACAACTTCCGATGGTTTAATATTTTTTAATGAAGTTAGGATATCGAAATACTCATTCTCTAATAAATATCTATCCATAAAAAAGTATTCTTCTATCTCTTCCTTATCTTTATTGTCTAAAGTAGCATTATTCGATAAAACTTGTACTAACTTTTCAGTATTCTCCTTTTTTTCACCATCTATACCAACTTGTATATCTAAATACTTATCACAATGAAAAGGAGGAACTAAAAAACTTCTTGCGCCAGTGCAGTCATATACTTGTCTTGCAAGAGTGTTTCCATATATATTCTCTGGATCATTTTCACATTCAAATAATAAATCATTATCTCTTATATTCTTATATATAAATGCTCTTTCTTCAACATAACATAATTTTTCATATTCTTTCCCAATAATCTGGTAAATTTCATTTCTAACACTATTGTGTTGTTCTTTAACTTCGTAGTCTTCCTGTCTCTTTTGGTAATATTCATCAAAATCACTAAAATGGTTTGTAATAAATTCATCAGTAATTTTAATTTTTTCGTCTAAACAAGGACACATATAATCAGGTTTTTTATATGTACGATCTAAATCCTTGATTTCACCAGTAATAGCATTTATATAAATCCTATTTAATTCCTCTTTTTCAATAACAGTCCTTTTTAATTTATTCAATGATTCCTTTCCTTTAGGTGTTAAAGTAATTATGTTACTCTTGATGTATAATAAGTCGCTCCCTGACATCTCACCTACTACATCATTTAAAATTTCTTCTTCTACACCAGTCAATTCTGAAATATTATGTATTTCATTATATTTACAGTCAACTAACTTCAGTATTATTTCATAAAAAAAGGGTAATGGTTGTTCTTTTCTAACCAATGTCTTAAGTCCTATTTCTTTATACGGTATATATAACTTTATCGATTTAATAAAGTTATAGCCACTTTTTATAGGAGGAATTAATCTATTTAAATCATAAGCAATATTCCACATATTTAAACCTCCCTCTTTCCGTCTGCATTTAAAGAAAGATAATCAATGATCCTGCAATGTTCCGGATTTTCCTTTATATATTTTATTATTAATGGAAACTTGTTGTCATTAATGCTTGTATCACTTAAAAACTCAGCATCTCCAATTATTATTAAAAGTCTTTTCGCTCTTGAAAATGCAACATTTAATCTTTCTTCGGATTTTAGAAATCCAATATTTTTGTGTTTATCACTGCTTCTGACAGTAGAATAAATTATTATATCCTTTTGACCGCCCTGAAAAGCATCAACTGAATTCACTACTACATTACTATTTATGTTATCATAGGTATTTTGCTGTATTTCATTACGAATTAAATTCTTTTGCCCACTGTATGGTGTAATAACCCCTACATCATACTCAGAACTATCTATACTGTTATTTATAAGTTTTAATTGTTCTTTTACAATATTTGCCTCTAGCAAATTCCTATACGTAGTTGAAATATTCTCCTCAAATCTATCTGGTGACTTTGAGGTATCTAGCCAAACAATGGCTAAGTCCATATACTTCTTGATATTATGCTTTCTATCTTTTATTGAAACTCCATTTAAAATTTGATTATCATAAAAAAGTTGACTTATCATTGTTCCAATAGTGGGGTGCATTCTATATTGTGTATTTAACACTTGCTTATTTTCACTAGGAAGATGTTCAAATAGTTTCATAAATATACTATTATATAATGTATTAAAATCTAAGTTGCTCTCAATAAATGTTTGCTTACTATTCTTTATTAGTTCTTCGTCCAATACTGGTGGAAGTTGCTTATGATCGCCAACCATTATAATTTTTTTTGCTCTAATAATGGATATTAATAATTCTGGAAATGTTGCTTTTGCTGCTTCATCGATTATTACATAGTCAAATACCATATCATTTATTACATAATTGGATATAACACCTGTACAAGTTCCTGAAACAATCTCAGCATTTTTTATAAAGTGCTGCTGAATATCCATTCTACCAACAATTCTATTTACCCAATCTTTTTGTATTTGAAGAGATTTGAAGTCCTTTGTCTCTAATAGTTCTTTATACTTTTCTTCGAAATATGTTATAAAAGACATAGCACTTTCATATGATTTTTCATCTTCTCCCTTAGAAAACTTAGTTTCCATAATCGCTTCACAATACTTATCGAACTCTTCCTTATCAACTTCTAAAGATGATAACAAATTTTGTGCAAAATTATTACTACCGTCAATAATTCTATTAACCCATCTTGATTGTGCATAATCTACGGCATATTTCTCCCTAACAGTATCTGATAAATTTTCATCTCTTCCTATTCTAATAACTTTTATATTATCACTAGAAGTTTGATCTAAATCTTCAAGCATCTTGTCCACAGCAGCGTGTGCTTGAGATACTAGCAAAATTTTCTGTTTAAATATTTGCCCTTGGTTGTTCATTTCAAGTATTTGTCTTAAAATCTCGATTATTACATTAGTTTTTCCTGTACCCGGTGGCCCTTGTATAAGTGATATATCTTGAGAATTTAACGCTTTAGTAACTGCCTTTTTCTGTGTTCCATCTAGTAATTCGTTAAAATAAACTCTTCCTGTAGGTGCATTAAAAAAACTTGCTGATTGTATGCCAGAAAAGATGCTTTTTAAATTTGAGGGACTTACATAGTCTTCATTATTAAAAGAATTTAAGGCCTTTTTTTCTCTATTAATCAAAGAAAGATTTCTTCTATAATCTTCACATATAACTCCACTTTTAGGTAACTTTGACTTCAACCCTGTATTTATATTATTTAATTTTAAATAGAATTTTTCATTATCAATATAAATACTCTTTAGATTTCCTATCTCAACAACCTTATTTCTTTTGCCCTTCGTATTTTCATATATAAATGTAATTTCATCCTTATTTTCATCAAGTAAATAATAATCCTGTTCATTAATAGAAAAAACACAAACATTATCTTCTATTTTAAATGAATCATAGTTTACTCTAATAACATTCTTCTTATATTCTATTTCCATTATATCCAGTAATTTATGCCACGCGAAAAACTTCTTCGTGTATTCGTTATTGACATTAGAAGAAGATAAGAAGTCCTTTTTGCTATCTTTAGTACTAATTGTTAATTCAAAATTATTATTAGAAGGTATTCTTTTTCCACTCAAAATAAACTTAACATCCCCATTAACATACATTGCTTTTCTCTTAATATGCTCTCTTTTATAAGGTTGTAACTTATCTACTTTAGTAATACGGAATATCTGGTTCTTATCATCATAATAACACTCAAAATAATAGTGAATACCATAAAGCGTATATAACTCCTCTGTTTTATCTTCTTTATCATCATTTTCAATAAATATATAGGCTTCCAAAAAATCTTCATTAATGTAATTTTCTATTATGTCAGCAAAATTATCATTATTAGGAACTAAAGAAAGATTTCTCATATGTACTATTTTACTTGAATCAATTGAAAAGATATAAGTTCTATTTTGCTTAGTAAATCTATTAAATAACTTTATTAATACCTTTCTAACTTCAAAAATATTATTGTATCTATCCTCAGGCGATAACTTTACCATTTTTTTGATTATTTCTTTAAATTCTATATCAATTCCACCAGTCTTTTCTAATTTTGCTTCAAACTCATTTGCTATTGGTGGCTCTTCTCCCGTAAATATAAAATATAATACTGCTCCTAATGAATATATATCACTTTTTTCCGTAGCATTCTCACTATGAGTATGGACTTCTGGGGCAGCATATTTATTGGTGGCAAACTGAAATAATGTATCAGAGTTTACCATATCTTTTATTTTACTAATTCCAAAATCAATTAATTTAACTTGTTTATCTGGAGTAATCATTATGTTCTTAGGATTTATATCTCTATGTATTATATTATTTTCGTGTGCTATCTGAATAGCACTTATCAATTGCTCTATAATTTTGACTTTTTCAATAGTATTTAATTCTAGAACATCAATTTTTTGCAGTTGTTCCCCTTCAATATATTCTAGAAATACTCGTCCACATTTTCCATAATTATCATCATTGTGAATATCATAATGTTCTAATCTGACAATATTACTACACATTCTTAATTTTGTTAATGCCCCTACTTCTCTTTCAAAAATTACATTATACAAAGGAGTATTAATTCCCTTAATTATTTTCATAGCATAATGTTTCTCTGTGGATATATCCTTAATCTTAGATACCTCTGAATAACTGTTATTTCCTGGCTTTAATATTCTTACGACTTCATATTTGCTTAGTACCATCCTACCCAACCCCTCCTTACTTCTTTATTGCATTCATTCAATACATCTTGTTCTAATAAAATGACGAATTAACGCGACCAATACAACATAATGATACATAGTTATACTTTTATACTTGGTATCGACTAAATCTATTATTATAATTATATATGATATTGTAAATTCTTGCCACAAAAAATAGAAGACTGACTAATATTAATCACCGTCTTCTATTCGTTCTAAAATAATATTGGATTTCTTTCTAGCGGGAGAGTGTTCTTTTACAAAAATAAAATGCACTAAATTAGTTTCCCAGTCTGATGCTCTGTATCTTTCGTGAATAAAGTTTGTAATTGTAAACATACTTTTGTGTATGTTGGCAATGAACAATAAATCTATTGTAATAATATAATATTAGATTTTACTATTAATAAAATTTTCCTACATTATATATAGTGTAATAATGAATCCATAATTTTAATTCAATTATTCTTATATATAAATATCATTCAGATGAATTTTGTAATTTTTTCTTTAGATCCAAAATATACTGGTTAGAGAAACTTTGGTACTTCTTCCTGTTCAAGTGATAGAATATATTTGGAATAGGGGCATAGTTTTTTCTTCTTTCATATATACAATGTTGAATCTCTTTGGCTTTATTTATAATGTCTTCTTTGGTAAATCCCTCAATGTTTTCATATAGATAATATAGGCGACCGCTAATTTCTTTACTATTCTTAATGCTTGTCTCATTATATCACGCTTACTGTTATAAGGCAGCCCAATATGTTACACTAATAAGACATAAATTATGGCATTATTAAAGGAATGTTTATTTTTCAAGGCTTTAAGCCATTTTATGAGATTAACTCTTTTTTAATTGTGTTACACTCGAGTTGAAGATTATATAAAAATTAAAAGTCAAGCTAGTCACCTTTTCTTTTTTATGACGATACAATTTATATTATTTTAAAGGGTTTTATGTCTGGATAAAATACTAACTGATATAGTAAAAGCCCGAATTTACGGGCTATAGATAATTATTCTTTGATTCTATTTCTAATCCTCATAGAAAATCCTTCTCGAATTTCAGAGCATTGCTCATCATTTAATGAATAATCAAACAAACATTTTCTTATAGAATAATCTACATTATTTTTATCAATCCTAGAGTAAATACAACTTAAGCAATTTCCTGTATTGTTACTTGCTAAATTGGATATCTCATATTCTACCTCTTTACTTTCACAATACGATGTATCTACATAATAGTTAAAATATCCCTGAACCAATTGTTGAAAATTACTTATCCTATTATTTTCAAATTCTATAAATACCGGGATTTCATTATCATTTCGCTCCATAAATATTTTAAAACATTCAAATGGATGTTCTTCTCTGGCGAAAGCCTTGTAAAGATTTCTAGCAATTTTTCTATCACTTTTATTTTCGGCATTTAAAAACAATAAATAGGCAAAGTCTTGCACTGTTATACATTTCAATCCTTTAAAGTATTTTGATTCAGTAACAAATCTCCAAACTGTTGTATCTTGTGAAGAAAGAATAAATACATTATTAAATTTAGCGTATAGTAGAGTTTTATATTCACCCAGATCTTTTAAATCTTCTATATTAAAAGAATCTTTCAGTTCTTTATCACATTCTTCAAGTAATTTCTTTCCAACCTCATCGGTCGGGAAATTGTCTTCTACATAAATAATATTAGAAACATTTGATACCGATATTAACTCATCCTTAAGTGCTTGTCCAACAATTTCATTAAAAACTTTTCTATGTATTATTACATTTTCAAAAAAACTGAACAGGAATTTTAACTGTCCTTTAAAATTTATAAGTATATTAGCATCAAAAAGGACAGGAGAACTAATCTTCCTCATCTTTATCATCTCCTGTCCCGAAATTCGAAAAGTCTATTTTTATTGTGTTTACTTCTGGCTTTACAACCTTAAAATCATCAAGTGTCTTATCATATTTATTAACTATACTTTCTAGTTTGCTAATTGAAATGATATTATTACGATATACATCATAAGCGATCTTGGGGACATTTAAAGAATGATATTTCCTTCCGTTGGTATGCTCAAGTTCATCAACACGCTTGCGCATTTCTTCATCCAACATCTTACAATATTCTAAGATCTGTTCATCATAGTCCTTAAGTTTTTGAAATTCTTCATTGCCTATTATTCTTAATTCTTTAAGTCTTTTTAAGATTGTTTTATAAGGAATTTCATATTCATATTGGAGTTTCATAATTTCAAGAACAAGATCTACTTCTAAACACTTTTTACTTTTAAGATTGCTAAATCTATTTTCTATTACAACTTTTGGCATTAAAAATGCAGCCGCGAAATAGTTTGCCTTTATCTCTTCAATACTTGAACCACTATCATCGATACTTTCAGAAATATCTTCATCATTGCAAACTATAAATTTATCTATTCTCTTTTCTTTTAAATCAATCAAATGATATAGTTCATGCGCAGCAGCAAATACCTGAAAACTCAAATTAAAACTTGTATTTACAAAGATTTGGATTGTCTCTCCTTGCTTTCTCGTAAATCCAGCAATTTTTCTCGTCTTTAGTGGATAAAGTAATATATACGAATCGAAAATATTTTCTATATAACTAAATATTTTGAGCCCAATTGGAGATTCATCACCTAAATCATATATCTTACGCTGCTCAACAGCCTTCTTCTCAATTCTTTCTATCTCTTGTGGTGATAACATAAAAACCTCCTAGATTCGTTCTCTCATATTTTGAAGTGTTATTGCTTCATCCATCATTGATAATATCATTTGAACTTCTTCAATATCACTATTATTTAAATTCTTATCTCTTTTCATATACATAACAATATCTTCTTGGATATCATTAGTGCCTAATATATAATCTGCAGACACATCATAAAAATTTGTAAGTTTTTTAAGTTCCTCAACATCGATTGATTTTTTATCGTTTTCTAATTTACTGTAAGTTGAAGTATTAATATCAATAAAAGCACAGAGGTCTTTCGCGCTTAAATCTTTAGACTCTCTTAACTCTTTAATTTTTTCACCAATAGTCTTCATAATCATCACTCCTCAATAATAGTATATTCTATTATTTCTATTTTAGCAACTTTTTATTCAAATCAACTCACAATAATTTCTAATATGCAATTTTACGAGGGAAAAAATTTATTCAAAAGTAAACCCTATAAGTTATGTTGCACTTTAAACCTTATACAACCTGTAAACTATGAAGAATTTTCAGTATATATATAATGTATTACAGTAGAAAGCATCCTTCGGCAGCATAATTTATATTATGTTGAGGATATCGAATGAAATATATTTTTCTAGTATCCCTAGGCTATAGTAAAAGAAATGGAGATTACTCTTCACTCTCTTCCCTAATTTTTTCCTCATACAATTCTCTAAATTCTTCTTTTTTCTTTTGATAATTTTCCACGCTACCATAAACAAGAGTTAGATAATTACAAATTAATGTATTCAAACCTTCTGATGTTATTCTATCATTAGTATTCTCAAAAAAATGAAGTATTCTTTTTGAAAATTCTTGAATATTAATAATAAATAAAAGAGTATTGCACTGATGAATTAAGAAATTCTTATCAATACCGCTAACTTTTTCATATAAAGGAGGTATCTCTTTGTAATAGATAAAATAGGCGAAAGACCTTCCTTTTACAAAACCAACCTTATATCCATTTTCAGTATAACCATGCTATTTCTTCACTAGATAAGTCTTGGATATTTGTTACAAAAGTTAATTCTTTATTTTCAGCATCTATCACTTTGATAATTCTGTACTTGTTTTTAGTTTTATTTATATATTTATTGCCTAGATATACAAACAATAGTTATGTTTTTATCTAAAAGTGGTATATCACAGTGAGAAACCTTAAGGTTTTCAACTTCTTCTACTACTGCATTATCTTTTAATCTTGTTACAAAGAGTTTTTCATCATTAGTAAATTGGTCAAACTTTTTATAATCGACATAACCCTTATCACAAACGTAAATACAATTTTTATCTGTCATTAACTGATTCATTTTACTTTTATCGTGATGTTTGGCATTTGAGACAACAATAACTTCTGGAATACCTCTTCCAAGGTCATATTTAGTATGGAGCTTTATTCCAGCTTTAGTTGAACGAAATTCTGCCCATTTAAAATATGTTAAAGTCATACCAACAGTAGAAGAATCTATTAACTTAACAGGGTACGGTATTTGAAAATCTTTATTTATAGGTAGTAAAATCATAGCTTTTTTAATAACTTCATTCATTATTGGCATATATGCTTCGAATTTAATATTGTTGTTGTAGTTAGACAACGACCCAAGACTAACACCTTGAATTATTTCTTTTATATCTGAATCAGATTGCATAAAATTATGAAGGTCTCTTAAACTATCCAACTTAGCTATATGAAAGTAAATCAAGGCTTTCAAATGATTTTGTGCAGCGAAATAGTCAGTGTTTAGCTTGTAAGTAGATTGTTTCAATAAATTCCAATTAATGATATCTAAAAGTTCTTCAAAAATAGTGATATAATTATTCTTGTTCAATGGCTAGTAACCTCCTGCTTATTGTAATTGGGGATAATTATATTAAAGCAAAGGTTACTAGCTTTTTTATATCTAAATTTATGGTAATAGATTCAATGAATGGTACTTAGGTTTTGTTAATGGATATTTTATCCATTTATTGAACACTAGTGATATTTATTAATCTTTTACACTTAAAACAAATAAAGCAACCATATTCATCACAATAATCTTCAGATGTAGTGTATTCATATGGAGAATCCCATTTTCTTTGCAAGTTTATTTCTGCTATATCATAATCATAGTCTACATCTTGTGAAATGAATCTTTTTTCCTCCATTTATTTACCTCCTTTGCTTTACCACAAAAGGGCTTGCTATGTTAGAATGCTATAGTTTTCTTTTTTCTTTATGCTTTGATAGAATGCTTTCATTGTATTATGTTACATACTTTTGTTTTTCTTCTTTTGCCCTATTAAATAATTAATCTAAATTTCAGTATTACTGGTTATGGTTTTTTCTTCTGAGATTATTTTAGTAGTTAGATCCTGAATATACATTGCATACTCATAATATATGGAGTCTACAATTTCCATTTGTTTTGCTAATTCATCATATCTTTTTTTGAGGATAAGAAACTTATCATCTTGTTTCTTGTCAACAACCTTTCCACAATTTTCAATATCCTCCATTCTTCTCGCTATATAGCGAAGTACATCCATAATACTTGTCTCATCACGCATTCTATAACCCCCTTAATAAATATTAGAGTTGCTATTTTCATAGGCACATTTCCATAAGAATTCCTTTGGAATTTGATTACTATAAGCATCTTTTATCTTTTCGAATCCTTGATTTAAGAGCACTTGTTCTTTTTCCTCGTTAATTTTAGATACTTTTCTGAACTCATATTTCTTGGTTTCAGAATTGAATCTTCTATAGATTCCATAGAAGAAAGACCTATAATTATTAATCAGTATCTTGAAACCAAGATCTCCTGCCAATTCTTTAATACCAGTTAGATCAGATGCTTTTGCTATAACTCCTGTACTTTCATTAGCATAAATAATTGCCATCTATTCAACCTCCTTTCCAAACACTCACAACATTTTTATTTTCATACTAGGTTACACCTCCTTTTAAGAAAACAAAAACAGAGCAAAACACCAGTGTTACATAACACTGATTAAATTTTGCTCTGTTAGAATTCTATAATTATTAATTATTTAATTGTCTGTACCTAATCGATAAAAAAATATATACTAATATATATATTACCACAACTTCTTGCTCAGTAACATTACAGTTCAGTTACATATCTTATAAAGTCATTTATCAACCTATTAACAAAAGTATCTTCAAATATGGAATCTGTAGTGTTTTATGCTTAGATAATAACTCAACATTTTTCTTTTGTCAAATATTTATATCAATATTTTTCGAGATATTTGTCAGATTCTATTACTGCTTCAGTTACTTTCTAACTCCTAACCTTCTTATATAATCATAAACAGTAGTATGGGTTGTCCCCATTATCTTTGCAACCTTTGGCACGCTATTATATTTTAATAACCGCATTAATTCTTCTCTCCAGTAATACCCGTAATCCACAATCCTTGAATACCTATATCTATCTTCTATTTTCTCATCTGGACCACGTCTTAAATAAGAAAAACCACATTCTGGACAGGTAAAATATCCGATTGGACTTTTAGTTTTATAACTATTCCTAATTTCTACATTTTCAATTATTTCATTCTCATACTGTACACAGACAGGATTTAAACAAGGATATGGTCCTTTACCAAAAGGAAGATACTCTATATTATGGTTAAATAGCACATCTGGTGGTAGACTTAAAAACCTCATAAGTAATATATGCTTTAATGGATCTTCTATAGTTGCTTTATTCCATCCCATCTTAAAAAGCCAATTACAGTTATTAGTTTTAGTAATCGTATTTTGTGTCATTTGAAGTACTTCATTACCCCAAAAGGCCTCAAAGTCAGCAATAAGATTTCTTTGGCGTAGGCCTCCATTGACTGTAGCATACTCCAATATCTTCAACTGATTTAAGTATTGGTCCTTAATATTAGTATTAATAACTGGATTATTTAAAATCCAGTCCATATCCTCTGCAATAATCAGTAATCTTTCATAGGTCTTTGGCTCATACGCAATTTCACTTTCAACAATACAGTTTTTCTCCGTTGCTACTACATATTTATATTTATTCTCTTCAAATGATACATTACTATCATAAATAGGTGTTTTATGAATGGGACAAATATAAATACCTCTTACCTGATGAATCCTATGCCAATATAGTTCGCCATATATATCCAAATCCTCTTTATTGCACTTTGAGCAAAATCTTAAGAATTTATTTTCAGCCAATGGGTTTATAATACTTGTAATTTTATTATATATCTCAACATCTCCATATAACAAATACTGTCTTATTATATTCTTATTCTTAAGGCTTAAAAAGGCTGCATAAAACGGAAATAGTGTATGTTCGACTATTAGCCTGTCTGCATCGAAAGGACTGTTTAAGGGCATATTTTGGAGCAAATTAGCCAATAGTGTTGGAATTTCCAGACTACACACTATACGATTTACACTAAATAGATCCCTTGCAGTTTCACTACCATTGAAATTTGGACTTTTATCGTGATATCTAGCAAAAACACTGTATAGTATTTCATCTTGATATGGTGTTGTTACTGGCAAGTGTTTTTGGAGAAATTTCGGCAAATAATTTTACTGAATTTTTCCCAGTTTGAACATTAGAATAATGACTTTCTGTGTTCTAGTCTATAGCTCTTGCCAGACATGCTAAAAAGCTCACATCTGTATGTAATTCTGTCTAATACTGCTGTTGTTAAAGCAGGATCTCCTAATAGCTCTGTCCAATCTTCTAAGCCTTTATTAGATGTGATAATAATTGAAGCCTGTTCATGAAGTGCCGATACTAACTGAAAAAATAGATTTGCTTCTTCTCTTGTTATTGGAAGGTAACCTAGTTCGTCTATTATTACAAGGCTTGAAGATAGTATTCTATTCATTTTTCCTTTGCTCTTTCTTGATATTTCGTGTGTTTTTAGTACGTGCATCAGGTTATCCATTGTTACAAAGCTAACCTTATACCCTAATTCTACTGCTTTATATCCTAATGAAATTGATAGATGCGTCTTTCCTACACCTGGAGGGCCTAGGAAGATAAGATTATACATCCTATCTATCCACTCCATTTCTAATAGCCTATTTATCTGTTTCTTTGTTATAGATTTTTGAAAATCTAAGTCAAAGTCTTCTATTTTCTTTATTACCGGAAATCCTGCATTCTTTAATCTTCTTTCTTGTGCTTTTTTATCTCTTATTTCTATTTCATTTTCAAGTATTTTTATTAATATATCTTGATATGAGTAATCGTTTAAATCAGCTTCCTCAATAATTTTATCTGCGTTAATTCTTAAGTAATTCAGGCTAAGTTCTTTTGCATGTTCTTTAATTTGCTCTAGTTTATCCATGTCTTTTTATCTCCCTTCAAAGCATTTATATATTCATCAATGTTTCTGATCTCTGGTTTTACATCTTGGTACTTTGAAGAGATGGATAGATTTGCTTTATCATATTTCTTTTCTGAACCTGTTTCTTTTTTATACTCAAATATTCTAGTGTATCTTTAAACATTCCTGCACTAAATAGCTTTCGTTTTACACAGTATTCTACTGCTTGTCCTACTAGCTTTTCGTCATAATCCTTTACTACTGATATTATTAATCCAAACTGATCTCTACAATATCTCTCTTTTTCTTTTCGTATGTTATCTAATAGCTCTTTTGCTTCATCTGTCATTCCAAGAGCTTTAAAGGCTTTATCATACATTTGATCTTTGGTTTTCTTTTTTTCTCTTTCTGGATGATATATTTGAATTAGCTTGCCCTTTTGATTACTGATACTGTGAGTTGCAATAACTAATTCAGTATCTAAATCAACTATACTCATTTTATTATCTTTTATTATTAGCCTAACTTCTTTACCTGGTCTATATGTACCTTTTGGAACCTGATATCTATTCTGTTTGTATGATATGGTATTGTTTTTTCTGACAGAATAGGTTAAACTATCATTAAGTTGAATATTTTCAAACAGGCTAGGTACTTTCTGTAAGTGTTCCTTTTCCAGAGTAAACACTTCTTTAGGTACCTTTCTTGTTATTTCATGTACTTTAGCATTACCAGTTCTATCTAACCATTTAAATGAGTCTTCATTTAGTAAATCAATATCTATAAAGGCTCTATGCTTTGCAAAGTTATATTTTGCATATTTGACTACTGCTTCTATTTTTCCTTTGCTTTCTGGGTCAAAAGCTCTGCATAGCCTAGTCTTAAATTTCATGCTACTTATGTAGTTTTGAAACATTTCAGTGAAGATAATATCTCCATGGTTTTCTGATACTGCCAAAATCCTATCTTGGTCATATACTATTTCTTTTGGCATGCCTCCAAAGTATTCGAAAGCTTTATTATGAGCTTCTATGAATGATAGGGTATTAAAAGGCTTGTCTCTCCACCATAGAAATTTATATCTTGAATGAGAAAGTACCATTGCAAAACAATATGCTTTAATTTTTGAGCCATCACGCTTGGATAACCAAGTTTGACCTAAATCTACTTGTGCTTGATATCCCATTGGAAGCTCTGGAATCTCCTCGTACTGCCTTGCACAAGGAACTTTAGGCAGTCCATGTTTTTCTCTTAAATCTTTTACATAAAGTCTTAATGTTCTATCACTAAAATCCACTTCACCATACCTTTCTCTAAGCCAATCAAATATTTGAGCAGTTGAAATATCTCTAAATTCCTTTATCCAAGATAATATTAGCTCCATATATTTATCAACCTTTTTACTTCTACTCTTAGCATCCTCCTTTAGTTCTGCATATTCTTCATAAGACATGTTCCAGTATTTATCTACTGTTTTGTAGTTAATATTAAGAAATCTACTTACTTGAGACTTATTGAATCCTTTTAATTTATACTGCTTAATTTCAGCAAACATATTCCATCCCTTCAAGCTGTATTCCTCCCCTGATAAAACTTATCTTTAATTTTATCAGAAGATAAGGTATTATTGTATTAAGTTGGAAAATATTCTCCGTTTTTGTTTGCCAAAATTTCTCCCTTTTATTATACCAGTCACAGGTGTAGGAAAGAATGTCATCATACAACCTCAAACCCTTTAATTAATCCGTAATTTTTTAATATCACATAGGTAGTTAATCCTTCTCCTGCATCATTTTGTACAATAACTCTAATATCATTTTCTTCACTTGGAGGTATCTTCTTTGTTTTAATTTTTACTGGCTTTTCATCACTCTCTACTACAGATGGTTTATTAATAGTAGGTATTACAAACTTATCTTTATGCGACTCCTCATAATTCAAATCAATATTTCCAGTGTATATGTCAGGATATTTTGCTATCTCCCTTACATTCCCTGTACGAAGTGCATTTAACATTGGCTTTACTAACCTTAAACTTTCATTAGCCACTTGTTTTATTAATTCAGGAGTAAGAGCCTCTTTCCCACTTGAAATTGCCTTTGTTTGAGCAAGGTCATAAAGTTTCACTGTTATATCAATAATTCCTTGGGATTGATCATATAGAGTATCTGTCAGTTCGTCTGTCAATACAGTAGGTTTTTTAGTCCATTGATAGCCCCATATTACGTTTATAAGTAATCTGAAGTTCATATCATTATCTAAACCTTTCAAATACTAAATCTCCTTGCCCTGAGCCCCTCCTAGCCTGTCTAAACTTTCCTTGTAATACCCCCATAGCCTCAGGAGTCCCGATTAACAATACTGGCAATCCTATAGTATTGACTAAGTTAACAAAAAAGTTCAACATCCTATCGGCTTCTCCGGATTTGGATTTACTAAGGTTTTGTATCTCATCAATTACTAAAAGTCCCAATGAAATATTTTTAGCAATATTAGTCATAGCGACAAGCATATTATCAACTGAAAGTTTACCGCTGCCAAATCTTGAATAGTAGTCAGTTCCTAATACTTCGTCAACCTTATTAAAGAATGATAAACATAAGCCTTTAATACTTCCATCGTAAGAGCATTCTAGTCTTAAGAAAACTACCTGATATCTTGAAAGTTCTCTATCTTTATATTTGCTATGGACAATAACTTGTGGATACCTTGTTAATATCCTATTTACAACAGTGGTTTTCCCCATACCTGAGACTCCTAAAAGTGTGAAAGAGCCTGCAGTGCTACGATAATGGTTTGAAACATAGGCTTTATCCAATATATTTCTTCCTATATATCCTTGCCTTAAAACTCTACTAATTCTGCTTTCCAAATCTAAATGTATCATTAGAGGCTGAAAAACATCATATAGACGGCCAACAAGATGAGTTCTATATTGACTATCTAATTGTCTTTCCTCTTTATCATAGGGAGGAAAATATGCTAACTTTGATACTATTTCATTTGACGATGTAATCTCAGGTAATGCTTCTATAAATGGATTACCTTTATATTCTGAAATAATCTGTTCCTTATATTCTGCATTATGTATCAAATCCTGCACGGTCTTTCCCCTCCTTCTGCACTTTTAACAGTAATTCAACCATATCTTGCTCTGTATCACCATAAGACTTTTCTTCAACTACTATCTTAGTCTCTTCTGGTCTTATTTCGATAATATTTTGTTTCCTCTCCTGTTGCTTCTCAAAATTACGATTATCTCTAATATTTTGAATACGCCTCTTTTTACTTATACCTTCTTCAACTTCATTTTTAGTATCATCTTTTGCCTGCTCTATAATATTCTCTATATCTTCTAATAGATTAATCTTATTTTGCAGTTCTATCTTCTTTGAGGCTTTAGCCTGCATCTTTTCATATTCTAGTAGATAGGTTATTTCTTCGATAGATTTTTCCCTATATCTTGACTGATGTTCTAGTAAAAAACACTTATCGAACTTTCTACCATCTTCGTACTTAATATAAATATAACTCATATCTCGTGGATCATATGATATGTCAACTTTCCAAGCCCCATTGTTTCTAGCCTTCTCAAACCATCGTTCTTTTACTGAAATTTTAGAACCAAAGAGCATACCTTTAAATTTTATCCCGTGCTGCGTTACAGTTGCTTTGTCATTTGGTAGTAGATTTAGTTTCAATAAATCTTCATTGACTGTTCTTAACCGTCCTGTTCGATTAGCAATGCCCCACTCCCAGATTAACTTGGGTATGGGCTCCACTCCGTCTGCAATCATATCTTCACTTCTGGTATAATTTTTTAAATAGTGATGATTGTTATGATACAATACACATTTAATTATAATTTGAGTAAACTGTTTCAAATCAAGAGTTGCTGAGAGTCTATAATCTTGTTCTCCTCTTTCACGGTATTGGCTTTTGATTGCTCCGGGTAAAAATGGCTTAGTATGTTGGTTTAGTGTATCAAAATACCTTTCGATAATTCCTTTCATATCGCCTCTATATGGGCTAGTATTTAGGACCCTTATTCCAAATGCTGATATTAAGGACTCTATATTTTCACCTTCCAATTCTCCTCTATCTGCCACAATTGCTTCAGGTAAGGTACTACAATAATTCCACTCATCATTATTAATCTCTATATTGTACTTCCTGCAAAATGACACTTTATCAGTAGCAGCATTAATTAAGGCGATACTTGCTCCAATCCAACTTGGTCCTTCCAAAGATATATTAATTCCTACTACACAACGTGAAAATACATCCATAACAGTATATATAACTGGTCTTCCTATAATCCAATTTCCATTATATTGGGACACTAAATACACATCCCCCACAGTTGCATCTATTTGAAATATTGCTCCCGGACCAAAGGCTTCTTCAGTAGCAGATCCTGTAAGTCCCCTATGTTGTAATTCATATCGCTTTGCACTTTGTCTAGTCGATACTTCCTTTTTGATATTTCTTTCCTTATTAAACCAATATCTAAATTGTCTTAGGGTAGGAATTTCATCATTTACTATTCCATTTTCACTAAAGTATTCCTTAATCATAAGTTCATAGGTTAATGTCAATGTCTTCTGTGATGAATTATAATAAAATCTATTAAGAGCAGCATTGAAAATTTTTACCGTTTCTGGGGTAATAATAAAAGTATTATTGATTACTTTATCACCTTGTGTCTTCCCACATTTATAATAGTCAGGTAGTAAGGAGTTTTTATGCATACCTCTCTGCCAAAACCGCTTTAGATATCTCATAACTGTTGCTTCGTGGATATTATCAACATATTCTCTGACAAGTTTAACTCTCTTATCAGAGATGTATATATCAGGCTCAAATATAACAATATTTTTAATGGCATTATAAGCCTTATCTCTTATGGCTTTATGTTTAGGGAGAATATCCTCTTCATCTTTGATTATCATATATGGTTCATTTTCCAAAACAAGTATTGTCCCATCATTCAACCCATTCCGAATAAAGGATTCTGGAACTGCAGTAGGCATTGAATTATCGTAAATATCAATTAGGTAAATAATATCCTTGTAACGGTATAGAATTCGTTCATATCTTTTACCCTGACTTGTTTCAAATAAAATCACACTATTGATTCGAAGCATATCTTGCACCCCAATCAATAACTATTTTTGGATTACTTTTTGTTATATCTATTGATTCATTCATTTCAATAGTTATAAATTTAGATGCTAGAAGGTATTTAAATATGTATAGTCCTGTGCCATCTGATACATTATTTTCTTTATCAAAATCTGAAGTTATTTTCCTTATTGAATAATTACTGTCTCTAAATTTATTAATTAGAATGGTACAATAATTCTCCAATAAACTTTTTGTTAAACCTCTTTCTTCAAAAGTATATAAACTTTGATGTACCCACTCTATATTTTTTACCATTTTAATTGGTATTTCTTTTTGAGTAATTATTCCAAAATCAATTTCTTTTGCTGTCCAGTATCGCCTTTCTATTTCCAATCTTTCTAATACAGACTTTTTCTCTAACTCACTTGATGATTTTACTGTCCTTGCAACATATTTATGATTTCTTAAAGTAAGTATAAATGTAGTAGTAAGGATATATGGAGGCTCTTCATTAGTAAAAAAATCTTATTTAAGGTCTTTATCCTCTTTCACTACCTCTACTAAATCTAAAAGTGGATAATGCTCTCTAATATCTAATACTTCATCATTCCATTCAAACATATAAAAACATCTCGTTTGTATATCTGAAAAGAAATGATGTATTCTATTTGTCTTCCAGCCTTTTACACGTGATACTCTGCCTTTTGACGGAAAGTCTTGTATTGAAAGCCAAGGCCTATACGAGGATAACTCACCACCACCACGATTTTCAGACAAAAACCTTTTATACTTAGCCACAGTCCAAGTAGTATCTCTTTTTGCCATATAAATCTTCCTTTCTTTCATACTTCTTGGATGTGATGTTAACGCAGAACATAAAAGTTTTCAATATATAGTATTTATTAAATTTTAACTAGTTCAATTAATTTTTCTAAATACAAAAGAACAGGTATTGGAATATTTCTTCAGAATCTTACTTTATTTTTATGCTTTTTATTTTTTCTACTATGTCCAGTTACACGCGAGTTTGCTCATCCACTGACAATGTTTGCTCGGCTGGTAAGCGAGTGGTTGCAAGCCCTATCGCCCATAAGTTACTTTAAGTGACAAAGTTTGTTCGTGGGTTGCATTTACTTAAAAAATAGAAAAAAAGAGATAAAAAATGAGAAAATGACAAGCGAGTTTGCTCATGAGCAGTGAAGAATGACAAAGTTTGCTCGTGGAAAAATAGGAACAATTATATGAGATGTAAGTGCGATATGCATAGGGGGGTATTTATTTATATTTTTATATATATTGATTTTACTAGGCTGCGGGGAAATAGGGTTTTGGGATTTCGGAAATGTTTGAGGCGGGAGGATCTGGTTTTACACAACTAAAAAACGCCAGGCTGGTTTCCCAGTCTGACGCTCTGTATCTTTCGTGAACAATCTTTGTAATTGTAAACATACTTTTGTGTATGTCGACACTTTTCTATCTCTTTGAGAACTGTGGTATCAAATTATTTTTTCATTAATATAACTTCTACAAACCAGCCATATCAATGCTTTCAACACTTCTCAATTTCTTAATTTTTTTCTACACACTTTAAAAATGTGAGATCTATGGGTAGTTTTTCAAAAATCCTTATTTTTAACTCCAAATGTTCATATTTATTTCTCAAGGTTCTATACCTATAAGTATAATTGGCACTGATGGATTTGACCTACCCTCACGAACTATATTCATTAGCTCGTTCTCGTACCAAGCTACACCTGTAGACATTTGACTCATAAGATTATGATTTGGTATTATTTCAATTCCTACGTCTATATCTCCTATACCATAGAAGAAAGTATGCTTTACGTGTAAGTCATATTGAACTGAAAAGTACTTACCAAATTGTATCTCGATTGCTACTCTATCCTTAACGAAGTCAATTTGATTATATGTATTGAAACTTCTAAACCCATTCTCTTCTATAATCTTTCTTTGCTCGTTTCTATCTAAAATGTTGGCAATCTGTCTTGTAGTATCTAAATCCTCGTTTACACAATATGGTACTCTGACCTCTTCCCAATCTCTCTGTTTAAACTCTGCTTTGAATAACTTATTTAAACCAGATGGACTATATAACTTTCTGCCTACCATAGTTTTCTCTTTGCTTATCTTATCCATAACTAAAGAAGCATCAACAGCCTCTATTGCCTGTTTTATTTCTTCCCATAATTGAGGCTTGTGTACCATTAAAAACTCAAGTCCATTCAAATGACTATATACCTGTGCTATTTTCATCCTTCCACTCCTCTGGTATCTGAGCAACCTTATCCGTCGGTTTCGGCTTATGAATTTCTTTATATATAGGTCTAGTCTTTAAGGTGCCTTGTTTTAATTGGTCTATTC
Organism: Proteiniborus sp. MB09-C3; assembly: GCF_030263895.1. Lineage (NCBI taxonomy): Bacteria > Bacillati > Bacillota > Clostridia > Eubacteriales > Proteiniborus > Proteiniborus sp. MB09-C3. Next base: position 1,213,225 of record NZ_CP127161.1, on the reverse strand, counting down.
TGGATAAACCAGTGTCAATGTATTTCTGCTCAAGTTCTGTTCCATATGCAACTCTGTTATTCTTCAATGCTCCAAGTAATGTAGAACCAACACCTGCAAAGGGGTCATATACTATGTCATTCTCATTTGTCATTGCTAAAACACAACGCTCTACAAGTTCTATTGGAAATTGACAAGGGTGATCCACTTTCTCTACATGGTTAGCCTTAACATTTGGTATATTCCAAACTAACTTCTCCCAGTCATCATATAATCTATCTAATGTCATTTCCCATACGTCCTCAGGGTTCTTTCCTTTTGGATTTCCACTAACTTGTCCTTTTTTATCTCCTTTGTAATATCTCTTACCTGGGTATTTAGCTGGAACTCTTACGTCATCTAAGTTAAACGTGTAGTCATCACTCTTAGTAAACCATAGTATTGTTTCATATCTTCCGCTAAACCTATTAGTGCAATGTAGTCCATGACCAAAATGCCAGATGATTCTATTCCTTAATTTCAAGCCATGTTTCTTAAACATCATGTAGAAGTATATATCTAATGGGAACACTTCTCCGTTATCTACGTAATTTCCTACTTGCCAGCATATACTACCATCTTCTCTGAGTATTCTAACAAATTCAGCTATCATTGGTTCCATATTTGATATATATTCTTCTATACTTGTTTTCGTTTCATATTCTTTTCCTATATTATATGGTGGTGATGTTATAATCAATTTAACAGAGTTATCCTCTAATTTTTTACTAAATTCTAAAGCGTCTTCACATTCATATCTAAAGTCTAATAATTCCATTTTATCAGTCTCCTTCGTCAACGTATAATTTTATCACAACTAAACAATTATTTCAATCTTTAATTTTCTAAACACAAAGACAGCAACTGATATAGCTGCTGTCTTCACGTTTAAATTATATATGCTCTGTATCACATTTGAATGATAATAACACTCCATTGACTACCATAAATTTCTCTGACTCGTAAAACATTTTTAAATACTTGCTGGCTAATTCATCTGTTAAGCTTTCAAAATCTTCACTATCTGGTCTTGCTAAACATATGAAGAATGTTCCTACTATTATATCGTATAATTCTCCATTGTTATATGTTAACCCTCTGTTTGGTTCTAAACCCATCAATTTTCCTTCATCGTTACTTATTATAGCAACTGGATCATTAAATGGACGTGTCATTTCTATACTACCACCTACTATGCCTTGCATATCTTCAAGTCTTGAACCAATCTCTCTAATCTCTGCATTCTTATTTGGTTCTATATAAACTACTTTCATTCTAATCTCCTCCTAATGATTATTATTTCAAGCCTTGTTTCTTTAGTATCTTACTAATTGTATTTTCACTAACACCAATAGCTCTATGAATTGAAGCAATTGAATCACCTTTACTGTATTGCTCAACCATATATTTCACCTTATGCTCTGGTACTCTATTATTGTAACCACGCATTGTTTTAGGCTTGTCTGATGAATTCTTATGGTTCAACTTCTTTTCTAATTCAACATTTTCTTCTTTTAATTGCTTAATCTCCATATCCTTTAATGTTATCTGGTTCTCTAACTCTGTTATCCTTTCTTTTAAAGTTTCCTCGTAACTCTTTTCACAATTTTCTCCCTCAATATACTTTAATAGTTTAGTTAAGTCATCCATAGTTTCTTCCTCCTAATAATTGATTTATTTAATAATAAAAACTATGTCTGTTTATTAGCCGATTTTCATTTACCATTGTTTAGCTTTTTCCACAATATTGTTTTGTTCTATTATATATAGGTAACAATTAAACAACACTTGATTACTAAATGTACATTCATTACTACCATAGTCTACAGTTTTCACCAATATTGTTTCGTCCTATTAGTTACTCCTATATCTACCATCAATACCATAGTTCATAGTTTTCACTAATATTGTTCTGTCCTATTAGGTCTTGATATTTCTCATTACATAGATTGTATATAGTCTTCACCAATATTGTTTCGTTCTGTTCGTACTTGCAATTCCTTCCTATTATATATGTACACAATGAACACCAATATTGACTTGTCCTATTAGTGTTCATGTGTACCTTGTAAACTATAGTCTTTCTTCTAATAAACCACTTGAGTTATCTTCCTTACCATAGTTCTTAACCATTTCATCTATTGTATTGAACTTGTTAGCTGCATCCACTTTTGACGAATCATAACTTGCCACATAATAGTCCTTAGTTACAGAAGTATCACTATGTCCAGCTAATTCAGATACAGTTACTAAATCTACCCCACTATTTGCAAGATAGGTTATATTTGTACTCCTAAGTTTATGAAATGGTATCTCCCTTAAGCCTTTCCTTTTAATATACCGTTTAAATTCACTACTGATATTATCTGGATTTAATAAATCACCTGCTTTGTATTTCTGTGTATCACTCATTTTCATAAATAACAAATCAGTCTTCGGTATTTTTCCATCTGATAGTTCAAACAATTTATCAAGCTCTACATAGTATCTCTCTATCATCTCAACTAAACTGTCATTGATAAATACTGTGTTCTTATCCTGTGTCTTTAATCCTTCTTCTAAATATGTTCCTTTACCTGGTGTATACACTACCTGCCTACTAAATGTAATATACTTATCTGTTAGATTAATATCACCTCTTCTCAATGCTGCAATTGCTCCACGTCTTGACCCAGTTTTAATTGCAATGTTTATTACCAATTGATTTTTCAATGCTGTTATTATTTTTTTCTGTACCGTGAATGGTTTAAAATTAGTCTGTTCCTTCATTAGCTCTGTCCTAGCTAACTCTAATTGAGTATCCCTTTTGATTAAACTTAGCAACTCCGTTATTTCTTCAGGTCTATAATATATTTTCTCCCTCTTTGGTACTTTAGGCATTTCTATCTTTCTACAGGGGTTCTTATCTATGAATTCCCATATTTCAGCTTTATTCATCATGTAAGCAAACAGCTTATATATCTCTGATATTGTACTCTTAGCAAATGGTTCTTTCTTATTTTTATTTACTCTTGCCTCTGGTGTACATAGAAACTGTTTAAACTTTTCTACCTCAAAAGGTGTAATTGAGTTTGCTATACGTCCTTTCCAATATGGAAGTATATAGTTATCTAATAGGTCTTGATATTTCTGTCTAGTCTTCTCTTTTATTGGGTCATCTCCCCTTGTTTTAATGTTCATGTATTCCTGTGCTAAGTCAGCTACCAGTAAACCCTCTTTATCAGCCTTTGTTTCTCCATCTACACTACCTGTTTCTCTAAATCTAACTTCCATGACTGCTGCTTTTAGTTTTGCATCTTTCTCATCCTTTGCCTCGAATACCTTAGTAGCTCTGTTTCCTTTATGATAAAAGGAAGCTCTGTAACTCTTTCCACCTCTGTGTTCTATACTTGCCATTGTTTATATCCTCCTTATTTGTTTTAAACTTCCTACAACTAGGTGTGGGATTGTAACTGAGAAATTACACATTTTCAATAGAAACCTATAAATATTTCTTTCTTTTTTCACTTTACAAAAACACCCAACCCACAGAATTTGTTTTAAACCACTTTTACACCCCTACCCATACTTCCATACCAATTCAACCTTAAAATCCCTGGAAACACCCTTTAAATTGCTCTGGTGCTATTTTGGCTACACCCCCTTCCAATCACCACATCCCAACATATTTTATTTCCATATTCTACTATTTTATTTAGTTTTCAAGGTTCTATAATGCTTAGATGTTCATTACCTCCAGTTCCTTCGTTCCTGCTTTTCTAACCACTCAATCAATGCCTTCTGAGTGAAATATATCTTTCCTTGGGGTTTGTTTCCGTATCTTAGATGTGGTATTTCCCTTTTCCTACACATATCTTTTACCTTGTATTCTGAACATCCTAAGAAAACTGCTGTCTGTATAACGTCCATTGTATATGGGGTTACAGTGTAAACATCTTCTGAGCCACAATTCCCACAGACCATTCCATTCACTACTTCTGCTTTGTTTCCATACTTGTTTGTTAACATAAAAATAACCTCCTGTGTTTTTCTTTACAGGAAGTTATCTAAAGGAGATCTTTTCATGGATCTACGTATTCAATTTATAGGATCTGTTAGACTAATTCAATTCTCGGTGTCCTTCTTCTTAAAACAATATACCAATAGGATCTAACCATTTATTTTTATATTTTATCTAATTAACTCTATTTCTCTGAGGCTCTAATCATAATACTATATTAGATCTATTAGCAGTCATTTTTGTGAAATTATATGATTATGTGTGTTTTAGTATAATGTATATTTAACGTTTATATAGATGTAAAAATACCCACCAACAGTATGTCAGTGGGTATTGAATGTATTAAGTATGTTTAACTCTATCTTTTTCTTCTGCTGATTTAGCTGAATTCCATCTATTCATGCCTCCAACTAAATAACCTGTGATTCTTCTTATTCTTTCAAATGGTACATTTTTCCCTCTAATTGTTTCACTTACATATTTCACCATATAAACACCTCTCTCTCTATAATTGCAAACCAGAAACCCACTGAAATCAACCCTTTAGACTGTACTATTCGTACGATTATCTCATTATACTATTGAGTTATACCAATCACATATACTATCAGGATATACTTTTAAGAGTACACTATATAAGTACTATATCCTTTAGCCTTTAGTTCTGCTGCTAATTTCTCTGCATTTGCTTTATTACTAAAAGCACCAACTTGTACTCTATAGTATTTTGGTTTTTCAGTTTCTGTTGGCTTAACTTCTAATAGTTTTTTAACATCTGCTCTAAATGTGTCCATTGACTTACCATGTCTTGGGAACCAATGCATCACATCAGCGTGATTAGAAGCAATTCCTTGTTTATGCCCCTCACTATGACATATGATATCTTTCTCTGTTAGCTTATACATCTTACAAAGGTATACACATAGTTCTACAGCCTCTAAATAAACCTTGTCAAAGTATGTTTTATCATTTAGTCCGTCTTCACATATCTCAAAACCAATGTAACCTAATCTATTAGCTGATCCTTTACTTCCACTTCCACTGTGCCAACCTACTATATCCCAAGGCAATGTTTGATATGTAGCAATGTTACCATTATCTAATTTCCCTATGAAAGCATGAACACAAACCTGTCTACCACTTGGTCTATATTGGTTCCAATGGTTATTATATTTGTTTACTCCAAGCTCTCCATCATCAGGTCCTACATATCTTTTAAGACTTGGATTGTTAGCACCTGTACTGTGTACCATTATTCCTTTAGGTGTCATCTTTTCATTTCTTATATAGCATTCATTATTTTTCAAGAATAACTGCTTTAGTTTCATAACAAAACCTCCTATGAATAAATTTTTATTTATATTCACTAGGAGGCTTTATTCTAAGCTATTAAGCCGATTTTGGTAGGATTCGTAAACCTCTATTAGACCGATTTTAGTAGGATTCGTAAACCTCTATTAGACCGATTTTAGTAGGATTCGTAAACCTCTATTAACATATAACTTATTTACTGCTTAATGTAACCATCTTCCAATTATTAAGCTTATCATAAATATTACAAGTATATTTATTTTCTTTTTCATCGTATGATAAGTAATCTGCTAATTCATTATCAGTACCAACTTCACCCACTCTAATACTCTGACAACAACCACAACTTGAAATATACATTCCATGTTTATTAGTTAATTCCTCTAGCTCTTTTAGAAACACCTTAACTTTTTCTTCCATTGTATTATCCTCCTATATTGTTTTATATTAACATTGCTGCATATCTTAATATGTCTGACGCTTTAGCTAAATTATATAAATCTTCACCAGTACATCCGTATGGTCTTAAATCACTAATTACTAACTCAACATCCGATATATCTCTTAATTTACCTGTCTTCAAATCTAAATATTTTGTACCTTCATTAGTTTCGAATGAAGCTAAATAAAGTATGTTATCTACTTTAAAATTATGGCCTGTCATATTAGCCATTGTTTTTTCATCAATATTAATATTAAAGTCCTCTTTGAGTTCATTACAGTTAAATGATACAACTAAATCATTTAATTCTTTTTCTATATCATATTTTAATGGTATAACAGCCTCTGGTGCTTGATTATCTCCACATATAAACAAGTTTCCATTCATATTAGTTCCCTCCTTAATTACCAATTGTATTGCATACGTAATTCTTTAATAGGTGTGTTATTTATTTTATCAATTTTTTTATAGTCTATTTTAATTTTAATTAAGTTTACTATCATTTCTCTAAATGAACTATCAGGTTCTTTAAAATCACTTAACATTAGTTCTATATCTGTTAGTTCTGTAATTTTACCAGTAGTAGCATCTGCATATTTTGTTTCATACGCCTCTTCATATCTTATAATATTTAGTACGTTATCAACTCTTAATGACATAATAAACTCTGTTAACAAATAATCAGATAGTAATGTATTATTTAAGCACTCCCATATAGTTCTGTCTTCTGATACTAATTTATATAATTCTTCATATCTCATACCAATCATTTCAGTCATATCATTCATATCAGTTTCCTCCTAATTATATAATGTAATAACTCTCTCATTATGTATTACATTAAGAGAGTTATTACATATGAACCTTATTTGTTATTTCTAATAATTATTCATTTCAAGTTCTTTTGCTATATCAGCTGCTAACTGTCTCAAACTATCAGTATTCACAGTAATTATTCCATTGTTGAAATTAAGATTATGTTCAGTTTGATTATTTATATCTCCGCTTTTTATTTCCATATTAAGTTCAATATTATCTTCACCTTTGAACTCGTAATGTATTTTTGTTACTTCTTGTCCACCCGCTATTACTCTACCTGTTTCTTTATTAGTTCTATGCTGCTTTATTGTTATCTCACCTGGTTCCATTACTACTTCTTTAACGTGCTTTAGTTCCTTACCGTTTAATTTAATTGATATCATTTCAATTACCTCCTAAATTTTTATATTTACTTCTATATACATTCAACGTTTATATCCTAGTATAATAAAACCCACTGACTTGTTTACCAAATCAGTGGGTGTTTGTTATTTATGTTCTATTCATTTCATACGATTAATCTGTGTAAGCACCATCATCATGAAGCCTGAAAATTAAAATATCTACGTCATTAAAATTATCATCCATATCATCTTCACTAATTGTTATACTGTATATTTTATATACATTAGTGTTATGATAAATTTCTCCATGTAAAAATACCTCAACAAAGCCATACTTATTTCTTATATCATCATTTTTAATGTTTAGTAGTTTTTCAATGTCTTGTTTAATATCAGCATCTCTATAATATATATTTATAGACCTAACCTCATCTTCTTTTGTAGAATATTTTATTTCATCACCGATAAACTCGATTATCCTTCCGCTATCTTCCAAGTATACGGCATTTACATTCTGTACCATATTTAATTTCATTATATTCTTATTATCCATATGTATTATACACTCCATATAAGTATTTTTCTTATATAAAGTATATCAACTGCTTACTCTTTTTTCAATTGCTATTACCTAAATTTTACCTTTCCTCCATTTACTCACACCTATATTAACTTTTTTCTGGAAGTTGAAAATGCACCCACTGTACCACTGAAAAATAGAAAGGGTATACAGCTAAAAATCACCCACTGTATACCCTCTTAATATAGGTACTTACTACCTAATTTTTTATTAATTTTTTTCAATACCAACTTATAGACACTTTAATTTTATATGTTCTTTATATATCGCTACCATCTGCTTTTATATAGTAACTTACATATAACTTCTGATTATCTGCTTTTGGTATTGGATCATTACCATCATCTCCGAAGCTTAACCAATGCTGATGGTCTTGTACTCTTGAGAGCCAAAGCACGTCTCTTGATACTTCCAAGTTAGTAAAGGCAGAATCATTTGTGTTATCATCATAAATCTTGTAGCTGTTTCTAGATTGATAGTTTCTAGTATATTTATTTCTTAACATCCTGCTTAAACAATATTCAACACCATCTACTACGAAGAAATAACTATTTAATGCCATCCCACTTGTGCCCGTATCGTTATTTGTTCCAACATACATTGTTCCCACAGTAGTTCCAGCTATATCCAATAGGTCTGTACAAATATATGTTAGTCCTGTCATACCATTACTTACAGCGTACTTACCGTTTGATACTTGATTTATAATTAGCCTACATTTATAACCTGCATCATCTGTAATTACCTTTGGTAGATTACCAACAGAATCTATTGTATTACTGTTAATAACCGCATAGTTTGATTTTGCTATTTTAGTCAAACGTGAGTAATAACTTGAATGGTCAGTACTATTTGTAGTTGATACTGTAGCGTATATAAAGTCATTATCTTGATACAGTCCAATAATACTACCATTATAATTATTGTTATATGCTAAAGATACTGTTTTAATTAGTATTGCCTCACCAGTAATATTATCTATTTCCCAAATATCCGCATTTCTATAATCCTTTATACCAACTACAATGTTATCGTAATTAATTATATTAAGATAATTATTTGATAATATTGTATCTATACCAATTGGAACAGCTGTTATGTTTGTAATCTTTTTAGTTACAAAGTTAATCTTATAGTATAAAACACCTGTGTATTCATTGGCTACAAGTATTTCATTTTCACCTGTTACGTTTGGTACATTAGGTGGTAGATGGTTAGTCTGTGTGTTACTTCTTGATATACAAGTCCATGCTCCACCAGCATTAGCTATATCTATTCCATTTACAAGTGCCATCTTATTTATATTTCCAACTGCCTTGTCCTCGTCAAAGAACCAAGTACATATACATCTTGAGTTCATATCACTAATAAACTCTTCAGGCTTATTCTCAAATGTACCAGTCTTATCATTCATAAGTATACCTATTTGAGTATTAGAGTTATCAACAGCTTTATTTGTAGTTCCAATTCCAAGTACCTTTGTATCATCAAATTTACCATTTACATGGTCATATATGTTTAACATTGGTGTACTTGGTACTACATCTGAATCCTCTAAAGGCATATTTAATAGTAGTAATGTATTACAATTAGTTTTCTTCACATCTCTTGTATGACTACCAGTACCAGTTATATTAGTTTGTTTATCAAATCCTGTGTACTGTTTCTTACCAAATAATACTGAATCCAACTCACCAAGTGACATATCTCCCCAAGTACTCATAAGTAATCCTATGTTAGCATTACTTAAGCAGTTTTCGATTACTCCTTCAGATGCGACCGAACCATCTGCATTCTCAAGTCTATACTTATAAACGCCTTTCATTTTAATGTCTCTCATATCTAAATTACCTCCTCTAAAATATAATTATAACCATTTAAAATACTTGCTTTTGACATGGCTACAATTGTTTCAGTTACTATGTTACGTGTATCATATTTATAGCCTGTACTCATTTTTGAAGTGTTTCCATCTAACTCATCATCTGTCACTATTGACCTAAGGTTACTATCATAATTTACATTTAAGTTAACTTCTGAACCAGTAATGTTATATAAGAATTCTTCAAAGTCAATACCTTCCTTATTAAATGTGTACCCACTTGAAACTTTAGCTCTTATCCCAGCAGATAAACATTTAGTTTCTATTGTACTTGTTTTATAATTATAGCCACTTAAAACATTTAACTTAGTTCCAATTAATGTTTGTCCAGTTTCTATTGTTCTAATTATACTTTCAAACCCAGAACTCATTCTTGATGTACTTTTCATAGGCTTATCTGTATTTATTTCTACTAATGTTTTACTATAATCTGTAAATAATTTCAGTTTAGCTCCTTGAGTAATGTATACATCTTCTATTACTTCTTCACCCTCAAAACTATAAGTGTAACCAGACATAACTCTAAGTTTTATCTCTAAATTACTTAGTTTTGTTTCAATGTTTTTTAACATATTATTGTATCCACTAGATAAACTTACTTTTAATTCATCTTCTAAATAATCAGTTTCCACTGTTCTAAGTTCATCAATATAACCACTCGTGATATTAGCTTTATTACCTATTGATACTACCTTGTCTCCTTCTCTTTCAATGACTTCATAATTATAATTATTTAGAAGTCTTAAAACTACACCAGCTGACCTCATAAAACTAAACACAACGTTATTTGCAAGTCTTGATAGATATATACTGTATTTAAAGCCTGTCTTTATAAGTACATACTTGTTAGTTTTTAATACAAGCTCTGCCTCACTTGCCTCATCTTCAGGTAATATTATTGGTATGTGGAAGTATAACTCACCTTCTTCTGGTATCCATACTGGTATTGGAGGAGCACCATTAAACTCTATAAACCCAATCCCTCCACCAGATGGAGAATATACAGCCCCACTACCTGTTATTGACCCACAATCAAAGTCATTATCTGGTTCATATTCACCAACAGAATAGAATACAACACCATTTCCATGTATTATATCATTCCTTGTTAAGTCATCATTACTAAGCTGACTATATTCATTTATAAATCTAATTTCATATTCACCTGCTAATTCTGATATTGCATATTGAATATAACAAGGTGTCGCACTATCTATAGCTGACATTCCACGTCTACCATGTATATTTATTAACCATGAGCTTGTACCCTCTACTGGCTCAATGCTACTTGTTATTGCCCACCCATCCATACGATGAACACCTATAAACGACATTAAACCTAATGTATCCACACGTATTCTTACATGAAAACTCTTATATGGAAAGTTTTCCTCTGCTCTGCTATTTGTCATTATTGGCATAACACCAATTTCACCAGGTGCTGTCTTAACTCTATTTAAAAATATACCAGTGGGTGAAGCTTTAGTTTGAAACTTTTCACCCTCTGTTATTGATGATGCTGGTGGTTCTTCCTCTTCACCTTCTAATAAAATCATACCGCCTATGTTATTAAGTGGAGTTACAAAGAATTCCTCATTAAACCCTTGGTCTCCATGCGTTAATAAAGTAGTATAATCAAAGTCATCATATACTTTAGGGTTTACAAAATTAAAATCTATTGGATTGTTCTTAAGTGAGTAGTCTATCATCCTTACTCTCATATAGAACAATATCTTGTCCTCTGTAAACTCCGTAGTATTCAGTCTTCCTTGACAATAAACCTCACCATTTGTTTGTAAGCTATATAATATATCTGGATTGTCTTCTATATACATACCAACAGTTCCAAAGTCAGCTGGTATTAGTTCAGTTACTCTACACCTGTTATAATCGTATTTAATTCTACAAGTAAACCCATGCCAGTTTATGTTTACATGGTGAACAAATACAGGTAGCATTATATAAGTAACTTGTTCATCTTCCCCAAATATATAATCTCCAATACCAAGTCCTATAGTAGCATCTTTGTCTGAATATATCCTATCCATAGTCATCTTCATATTGAATTCATTGTTCTTATATGCTAATCCTGTAATCATTCCAGATATTAAATTATTTAATTGGTCATCTGTAAAATTAACCTTAATTGGCTTGTTTATTAGTTCTCCAGTGTCATCATACATTGGATTGGTAGTAGAAGTTTCAACCTCCACTTGCTCATCTAATACAGTATTAGTCATTCGTTTATTAGAATTGCTTTCACCATCAAATATCTGTTTTCCACCTGTAATAGCCATACCAAGAAGGAATAATTCATCGTTAGTCATATTTATACTCATGAATTATCACCCCCTCCTAAATTGGCTTAGTACCTGGTATTTTCACTATTGTCACAAGTCTTGTATGATTAACATCTATTGCTCTTGGGTTATCTTCCTGTTCTCCTATAAACCATAAATCAAGCCTTCCACCACCTGTAAAGTTACAAGTCATTCCATCATCGTACATCTCAACATTCTCTAATGTAATCGTTACACCCATATCTTCAATTGCTCTTTTAACAGTATTCTCTGGATATAATTGTACATTTCTTATATCTATTTGATTGGCAGTGTTATTATATATTTCTAACTTAAGACTTTTGATAGGCTGGTTTCTAATAGCTACAATGCTATCACCTATATATCCATTTGCTTGGTTACTATAAACTGGGTAAACTGTGTAAGTAGAAGTAGTCCCCTCTACAAGTCCTATTGTTTCTCCATTTGCATCCTTTGTTTCATCATAATACTGTATAGTTAATTTAATCTTACATATAGTTTTATATTGATCTACCCCAGACAAACTACTAATATTGTAGTAGATTTTAAGAGTATTAGTTTGTAAGAATTTTTTAACCTTGTCATACGTATATAAAAATACAGCATATCCTTTAGAACCTAATTTTAATCCATTAGCTCCTTGCTCAATAACATTGCTCTGCTGTACTATTGTATCTGTACTAATTTTATTAAGTGCTTTTACACTATACTCTGCCATTCTACTCACCCCCTGTAGTTATCTCAGAAAGTATGAATGTTCCGTTAGAGGTACTCTCAAACTCCCAGTTTTCTTCTATAATCCTATAGTATCCTGATATACCAATAGTTCTTTCTACATCAACATGAACTACATCTCCAACCTTCAGCCTTGGGTCAATAAAACCTTTGACTAATAAACTCTTGTTTTTCATTTTAATTAATGTAAGTAAATCTGTTCTATATTCCCCTATCATGTTTTGTTTGATTATCGGATTGCTTACACTTAATTCATTGTTAGAAGTCTTAGCTATACCAGTCTCTTTAGTTATTTCATTTACCTTAATTCCATTGATTTTAATAATAATATCCCTGTCCACTTCAACATCATCTATTTGCATATCTAATTTATCTCTTGTATATTTGAGATAATTAAGCGTACCATCTAATTCAGTAGTTCCATCTTCCTCACTAACTTGTACATCTACAACTCTTTCCAAGTTACAACCAGTATCTATATTGAAATACTCACCATCAGTGTATGTGGATTGAAGTTCAAAGAGTGTTTCTATTTCTGATAAATTAGCCATTATATATTTAACATTTACGTCATCATAATTAACTAATGTTCCAGATTGTGTTTCTGCTTTAAATGTATTAGTACAATCGCTTAATTCTCCAACTGATACAGTGCTACTATCTAAACAATCAATTGTTTTAATATAATTATCTCTATCAATAAAAATATTTGTTAAGGTACATTGACTTATAGTATTGAGGGCATCATATAAAGTAGATGAACCAATACCACCACAACATTGCATATTACTATATTTCCCAAAGTTTAAATCTGATGTTCTATACTTTATCTTATACTTGTCATCTCTACCCTCATTAAGTTCATCTATAAGCATAATTACATAGTCTTTAGTTAAAGTATTTAAAGGCATCATATTACCAAGTGTTTTCCCCTTACCAACTATAGAAAATATATCATAAGCATCTATTGATACCTCAGTAGCTGATGAACTGCTAACAGTTCCAATCCAACTGTCAACAAAATAAACTCCAAAATCAATATTTCCTAATGCATCAGTTATAGTTACTGTTAGAACTGCTGTATTATCCATGTATCCATAATAAATTGATTGAGTATTATCAGGTATTAGTTCCCCTTCTGATAGTATTTTAATTATAATGTTATTCGCACATACGTTACCAACTGGCATATTGTCTTCTTTACTAAGCTTTCTGCTTATTTCACATCTTGTAAGTACCTCACCAGCTACACTTTGACTTGATGTCTGATCTAATATAAGTTCTTTTGTTCTTCCATCTGAAAAGTTTATGTTTACTACAACCTTAACCGAATGTACTACACTCATTATTCTTCACCACCCACACCAACAAAGACTATTTCTATGTCTTTATAATAAATTACACCATTTTTAATCATATATGGCTTAGGCTTAAATTGACCATCAGTAGATACAACTACCTCAATTGTTTTATAACCATCAGTTATTACGTCTTCTTCTGATATATTATCCCTAGTTTTTAAAAGATGTTCAGTATCTCTATTATTGATAGTTCCTCTAATATAAGTGTTATATAATAATTTGAAATCTGCTTGACTCATCCATTTATATTTCCAATAAATCTCTTTAATTGAACAAAAGTAAGGAGCTATTAATTTACCATTCCCAGGTAATCTTTCAGGATCTTTTACTTGTACAACGTCATAAATATCCCAAATATGAGGGTCTGGCATAACCACACCATCAATCATAAAATCCCCACTTTTAGGTCTTGTATATATTGACATGTTATGTCCTCCTTTCTATAAATAAAGACTATCAGGATTCTACACCTAATAGTCTTTATTATAATTATTGATTATTTAATAGCCGTAAACCTTGCCGTTATTGTTAGCCTTTATCTCTGGCATAAGCACATCTCTTACAATCTTCTTGATAGAGTGTTTATCTACCATGTTCAATCCATTAAGGTTTAGTATTATATCTCTGATAGCATCTTTATTGCCAAAGCCTTGTCCATATATTTCAGCCATAGCATTATATACAGCCTCAAATATACCAGTCTTCATGGCCTCCATAATCTGATCTCCGTTAGCTACAGAAGTACCACCTAAACCAAAGTCACCGATTAATTCAGATTTACCATTCTCATTAGCAACAAACAACTGACCACTTCTAACTGTACCACCGCTTGCTAAGAATGGAACATTTGTTATACCAAACTTACTCGCTGCACTCTTCACCTTAGTTTTACCAGACTCTACAAAATTACTTGCTGTATCTTTTATAAAGTTAAATGCAGTATTTCTTATATCACTGAACACATTGACTATTTTATCAATTATAGTTCTTAATGTTTTAGCTACATTATCAGCTATGTTACTGAACATATTCACTACATTATTTGCTATATTACTAAATGTCTCAAATACTTTAGAAGATATATTACTGAATGTATTTAATACACTTGTAGCTATATTATTGAAAGCGTTCAATGCTGTAGTTCCAATACTTGAGAATGTATTCATTATGTTCTTTACTACATTTGATAATGTTTCAGATATCCTACTTGTTACCGTATTAAATGACTTTAATGCTCCAGTTATTATTTTCGATACAGTTTCAAAGAACTTACTTGATAGATTACTAAATACTTCAAATGCCTTAGTTCCAATTCCATTGAATACATCTAATACAATAGTTCCTACGCTTTTAAAATTCTCAAGTGCATTAGTAGTTATGTTAGTAAATCCATCTTGTGCTTTAGTAGCTATATTTTGGAATGTATTTCCAACTGTACTTGTAACTGTTTTAACTGTCTCTGGTATCTTCTTAATTTGGTCTTTAATAAATGTTTGAGTGCTTTTAATCATATTGGCTATGTTATCTCCACCAATAAGTCCTCCAATTAAACCTCCAGCACCTCCTACAGCTGCTCCAACAGCAGTTCCAACACCAGGTATTATTGAACCAACAGCTGCTCCCATTCCAGCCCATTTAGCTGTATTTCCTAAAACACCACCGACTTTTTGTCCTGTAGTTCTATTCTCATCAGTTACACCTCTACCTTGACCACCAATGAACCCACTAAGTCCAGCAGTTATTTTAGAAGTAAATTTATTATCTCCAAGTATTTCTTCAGTTCTATTTACAGATTTAACTGCATCAACTACACCCATACCAAGACCAGCAACCCCTGCTAACATTGGTGCTGCTCCAGCTAATGCCTTACCTGCACCACCTATAGCGGTCTTAGCTCCACTTAATAGTCCACCAGCACCTTTAGCTCCACTGATTGCACCAATTGCCCCTTTAAGTCCTTGAAATGCCTCAACAGCTTTCCATACTCCGAGTGCTAAGTTTCCAATCCAAGATATAATCTTTAATCCCATTAACCCAACAAGTGCCGCTTTTATTGCTTTTGGGTGTTCAATAATCCATCCAATAACAGGTACTAATTTTTCAGTTATCAGTTTGACTAGTTTCCAAATTTCATTAGCTACGTACTTAATAAACTCTACAATTTTATCACTGTTTGCATTTACCCAATCACTTAGTTCTTTCATTTTTTCAGCAAGCCATGGTATTAATTCGTTCTTCGCAAATTCACCAAAGCTCTGTAGTAATGGCTTTATTACATCTGTTAGTAATTTCTTTCCTACCTCTGATAGACTTCTTATAATATTCAGTACCTGATTTAATATACCAGTGGTATTTTCATCCACCAATTCGAACCCTTTTCCAGTTATTGCTGACGCTAACATTCCTTTAAGTTCATTAAATTTATTAGCTAAGTTTACAAACCAATTTGTAACTGTTTCTTGATTACTTGTAAACCAGTTTCCAAGTTCGTTTAACTTATCATTTAAGAACTGAATCCTATCAGCAAGTATTATTCCTAACCCCTCTATGATTGGCTTAAGTGCAATATCATAAAACTTCCTTAACCCAGGTGTAGATACTTCAATTATTGTATTTATAGTCTTAGCTAACTGAGCAAATAGTTCTGTGATTTTTACTACTATGTTCCCTATGTTTATATCATCTGCTATCTTTAAAGTGAATTCAGCAATTAATGAAGCAGTATTCTTTATAAACTTTCCAGTATACTCCGTCATTTCTTTAAGTGACGATTTAAACTTATCAGTATCAAAGCCAATATCAAAGTCAGGTCTACCAGTTATATCTTTAATAAACTTGTCTATTGATTGCTTTATTTCAGATAATCTTGTATTAAATTTATTTTTAAGTTTATCTAAATAAGTAGCATTAGCCTCTTTAGCTAACTCATTTAAACCATCTAATGCAGAAGTCATTAACTTACTGTAATCAAAATCATCTCCACTTGCACCAGAATCAGTCTTTGTATTATAAACATTAAGTCTACTATCAGAACCAAATAAACTATTGTTTGTTTTCTTAGACTGTTCCTCTACTTTTTTAAGGTAAGCGTATAATAATTGATGGATTTTATAACTAATCCCCAAATGAGATAATAAAGTAAACTTGTGAACACTTTTAAAGTGTTTACAAGTGTTACAAACACTATAAAAGTCTCAAGGAGGGATCCATATGGATATGAGATCTATAAGCCATCAGGTTAAGGTTCAGGAATGGCGTGAAATTATCTCTAGATGTAGAAATAGTGGTATGCCAGTACGAGAATGGTGTAGCGAAAATGGAATTAAACCAAGTCAATTCTATTACTGGCTAAGGGTGATTCGCAATGAGTCCCTGGCATTGATACCAAGAGAACCGCAGGTAGTTCAACCTTCTTTTGCAGCTGTTAAAGTTTCTGAAATGAACAATACAGATACTGATGAGGCTGGTACCTGTGCAGTAATAAAAACTAGTTCATTTTCCATCGAAATTAAGAATGCTGCTAATCCTAAAACATTGGAGCAGGTTCTCCAGATATTAGATAGCTTATGTTAGCAGAATTTAACGGCTTTGTCCATATTTACGTTGCATGCGGACATACGGATATGCGGAAATCAATCGATGGTCTTGCAACCATTGTAGCTCAAAATTTTCATCTTGATCCATTTGAAAAGAGTCTGTTTTTATTCTGTGGGAGAAGACGTGACAGATTGAAGGGATTGTTATGGGAGGGAGATGGGTTTTTACTACTATACAAAAGACTTGAAGGCGGTTCTTTTAACTGGCCAAAAGACCCTCAGGAAGTATTAGAGATAACTCCTCAGCAATATCGTTGGTTAATGGAAGGTCTATCTATCCATCAGAAAAATACCATACCAAAATTAGAGAAAAAGAGAGTAATTTAAAGGCTAAAAAACGCACCAAAAAGCGTATTTTAAGCCTTTTTTTAGTAGCTTTTTCAAACAAAAAATGGTATAATTAAGATAGATAAAAACTTAGAGAGAAGGCTAATTTAAAGTGACTGAAAACATATTAATACAAACACTTCAAAAGACAATTGAATCACAAAATGAAATAATAGAATCTCTAAGAAAAGAGCTTCAGCGTGCTAATGAAAATGTAGAATTTCTATTAAAGAAACTATATGGCAGAAAGACCGAAAAAACATCTGCAATTAATGGACAACTTGTAATTGAGGAAGTGGCTCTTGGTCTTTTTAATGAAGCAGAGGTAGCTGCAGATTTTACAGAGCTAGAACCAGTTCCATTCGAAGAACCTGTAAGAAGAACACGTTCAGGTTACAAAGGAAGGCAGCATTTAAAAATATTCCTCAGCAAGACCAAGTATACAAATTAGAAGAAACTCAAAGGAACTGTCCTAAATGTGGAGATAATCTATCAGTTGTAGGTAAGAAATTCTTACGTTCTGAAATTAAATATATTCCAGCCGAAATCAGCATTGTAAATATATATCAAGAGACCTATGAGTGCAGAAAATGCAAAAAAGAAGGTCTGCCTTCTATTTTTAATCCATATACTCCAGAGCCAGTATTACAACATTCATATGCCACTGCATCAAGCGTTGCTTGGACTATGTATCAAAAATTTGTACAAGCAGTTCCCCTATATCGCCAAGAAAAAGATTGGAAGCAGATGGGCTTTCCAATTAGCCGTGCAACACTATCCAATTGGATACTAAAGACATCAGAAGAATGGCTAATGCCTGTAGTGGAAAGACTTCAGGAAGAACTCTTAAAGGAGAAGTATTTGCATGCTGACGAAACTCCAGTTCAAGTACTAAATGAACCTGGAAAGAAAAACACTACTAAATCATACATGTGGGTTTACTCTACATCCACCCATGCAAATCGTGGCATTAGGATATTTAAATATGCTACAGGAAGAGCTGGAGAAAACGCAAGCAAATTTCTTAAAGGGTTCAGTGGATTTTTACATACGGATGCTTTCTCAGGTTATGGAAAAGTAAAAGATATCCACCACTGCTTGTGCTGGGCCCATGTCAGGAGATACTTTAATGATGCTATGCCAAAAGATACGAAAAGTCAGGAAGGAGCTCTACCTGCCACAGGAATAGCATACTGTAATCAACTATTTGACTGGGAAAGAAAACTTAAAGACCTCTCGCCTGAAGAGAGAAAAATTAAGCGTCTAGAAAAGGAAAAACCAATTCTTGATGCCTTTTGGTCGTGGGCAGAAACAGTACTCACACAAGTACTGCCAAAATCTAAAATTGGAACAGCTCTTCAATATGCGATAAATCATAAGGAAAAGCTTCAAACATACCTAGAAGATGGGAACTGTGTAATATCCAACAACATTGCAGAAAACAGTATCAAACCATTTACCGTAGGGAGAAAGAACTGGGAGTTTTGCGGAAGCCCTGAAGGAGCCAAAGCAAGTGCATGCGTATATACATTAGTGGAAACCGCAAAGGCAAATGGCTTAAATCCCTACAAATATTTAGAGTTCATTTTATCCAGAATACCTGGTTCTAATTTAAAGACTAACCCGAAAGTACTGAATCTTATGATGCCATGGGATTCATTAATTCAAAAAACATGTAAAGCAGACTAAATCAATCTAAGGGAGATGACCATATGATCATCTCCCTTAAATCATATACCTTATTAGCAATTGATCCAATACATCGATTATTGATCGCTTACTTTTTAAGTTCATCCTCTACATTTCCTAATGACCCAGTTAACTGATCCGCAGCATTCGTACTATCATTCATTCCTTGTGACATTTCTATACTCATGTCAATACCAGTTAAACTTCCAATAAGACTTGCTATTCTATATACTCCCTGCTCAATAACTGAAACTATATAAGTTACATAAGGTGCTATAGCAGAAGCTAATTTAATAAACACTTGTCCTATTGTAGTTCCTAAGTTTCTTATTCTCTGATTTAGTATTGATAATCTACCAGTTACAGTATCAAATGTTTTAGCCAAGTCTTCCATATTATATTTACTTGTAAATTGACTAATCAATGAAGCGTATCTTATATATACACGAGCCTCTTCATTCAAGTTAGCAAAGCTTGTACCAATGTTAGCAAACTCTCCACCCTGTGCTTTTAAACTCTTCAGATAACTATTCATTTCAGCCTCACGAACTGATAAACCTAAGTCATCAATAGCCTGTGTCATACCTTTCATACCACTGTTAAGTTTATTCATTACAAGGTTTACATCTCCACCAGCTGCTCCCATGAATGCTAGATAACGTGATATCATTAATATATTCTGAGAACCAACAGCAACATGCTCTGCTCTCATTCCAAGTCCATATAATACTCCAGACAATTCATTAAGGTCACTTATCAATTCTTTAGCACTAATACCAAAGGCTCTTTCCATATTATTCGCCCAGTCTATAGTGTCTTGTGTTAAATCAGCACCTACTATATTTTTCAAACTATAAACTGATTGATATAATGTCATAGCTTGTTTATTCAATGAGTTATTAAATATACTGTTAAACGCACCTTTTAATAATAGTATTTTACTTCTAAGTTCAGTAGCTGTTCCTTTTAGTATATTAAAAGAATTATTAGTGTTATTACTACCAGATACGGCACCACTAAATAAATCCCGAACTCTATTTCCTAAGTTCCCAAACAAGCTTATAATCCTTGTTACTATATTCTTCAATCCAGTTAATACTCTACTAATTGCTGTAACAGATTTTATAACTAGATTTACTGCTGTTCTAATAATACTAACTATTTTATTTACAGCCTGATTTACAAATGTAAAAGCACTTTGTAGCGTATCTCTTATTTGCTGATGTGCTTGTCTAATTTTATCACTCGCTTGTTTTGTAGCATCTGCACGCTTACTTTCTGCTATTTCTGTTTCTCTAGCCAATCTTTGTTCAGCTTTACTTTGAGCCTCTAGCATTGCTATATTGTTTTTAGTAGCTATATCCCTTGCTTTAGTTGATCCCTCATATTTATTTTTAAGCTTATCTATTATATTTCCATATTCATTCATTAGTTGGTTCTGTTTTTCAGTATCACCAGATGTAAAAGCCTTTTGTAATGTATTTCTAACTGCATCCATTCTTTTTGATATGTCATATACGTTAATATTACTTTTAGATGCTTTATCCATATACTCTTTTGCTAAATCATCTTTCTCTTTAAGTGTTTTCCTATATTCCTCAACTTCTTTTTTCCTGTTAGTCAAACTCTCTGTCTTATGATTTTTTACACTTTCAAATGTTTTATAAAGCGATTGCATTTGATTATCAAGTTCTCTAACTTGTTCAGTGAATTTCTCAAGTTCTTCTGTATTTTCTTCTAGTCCTTCTATATCTATTTCTATAGACTCCATAAGTGAACTTCTAAGCTGATTAAAACTATGAAGCACACTATTAAACATGTTAGAATACGTACTATCTACATTACCAAGATTTAACTTAGTTTTATTTAGTACATCCATGTTCCTACTTAATATATTTACTTTATCTATAAGTGTATCTAAACTATCTATTTGCTTATTTAATTCATTTTGGCTTTTATCCATTAGTTACACCGCCTTTCTATCCAACACTTCTTTTTAATGCCTCTAAATTAGCTATAGCATTATAAGTTTCTAAGTCTATTTCACCATATTCCTCTGTTTCAATAATTCTATTCTCTTGTTCTTCAGATACTCTAGGTATTTCGTTACCAAGTTTACCCCATACAGCCGCTCCAACCATATGTGCTAAATTATGATACATAGCTAATTCCTTGTTTAATTCATTATTATTTTTAGTTCTAATCCCATCATAAGCTAAGTATATATCAGTAGTAGTCATGTCCCAGAATTCACTCCAATTGATACCAGAACTCATAAGTTGAGAACATATTTCATTATATAAAGCAGTTATATTTCTATATTTTGTTATATCTATTCCTTCTTGAGTATCATCTGTTTCACTTGCTGTCTCACCTAATAAACACTTTCTGATATCTTGTAGTGCTGAAATTACACTGTTTTCTTCACTTTCAATTAAGTAATTATCTAATATAATGCTTGCATCTTCTATACTACAACACCCATTTCCTAAACTAATAAGGATTAATAGGTTACGTATATCAAATTCATTGAACAGTTTAATTACACTATCTCCTGTGTCAGTTTCATAATTTTTTAAGTCTTTTATAAAAAATTGCTTTACAATCATATTTTCACCACCTTTAAAAAAGGGACATTAATGATGGTAGCATTAATGTCCCTTGACTGTTTCAATGCTTTATAATTTTCTTATAATGCATCATTTATATTTTCAACTTGTTTTTCTTCTTGTTCAGTTACTGAATTAACAGTGGACTCAATCTTTTTATTGATTGCATCCCTTTCTTCTTTCAATTTGTTATTGTAATCATCAATTAAATCCTGTACTTTAATACCAGAAGCTCTTAATAGCTTTGTATCCATATCAAACTCTTTAAGTAAGTCAAAATAAACTGATACGTAACTATTATCATCACTTGCTGCTAAATAAGTATCAATCTTATCGCAAACATCTTCCCTCTTCATGCCTTTATTACCTAATTCAGCAAGGTCTATAATACTACTAATATTGAGATCACCAACATCAATGATATCTAATAAACCCTTTCCAGTCTTAGCTGTATATTGATCTAATGTATATGAACCAAAAAACTTAGTTAATTTTCTACTCATAGTAACATCCTCCTTATAGTGTTCTAATTAATTTTTAGGACTTGGAACATTTAAACATTCCAAGTCCTTTAAGTATCTTAACCTTCTACAGGTTCATCTTCAGGTTCAGTTAATTCAACTTCTTTGTTTAACTTAACTGACACTGTGTATCTAGCAGATTCACCAATTCCCATAGCCCCAGCTTTAACACTACCAATTTTGCCTTTGAAACCAGCTGAATAAATAGCCTCACCTGTTTTCTTATCAATGATGAAAGTACCCAGATAAATATCTGTGTCCTCATTGTTATAACCTTTAAGTCTTGTGAATTGTTCCTTATCAAGGAAAACTTCAATCTCGCAAGTACCAAGCTCTTTATAACCATTCTCTGTTTCTCTTGTATCAGAACCTAAATCAGTTACATCAATGTCCTCTGTTTCTGCACCAGTTTCTCCAACTGATATCAAACCAACTAACTTATCCTCAGCTGTAAGAGTCTCTGATGTACCAATATAGGCTCTACCATTATCACCCTTAAAAATGATTTTCTTCATATTATCACCTTGTCCTTTCAGTTAAAATATATTGAATTTCTATATCACAACTAGCTCCAGCTACGCCATGAACGTTTTTTTGTATGGGTTTTACTTTAGCACCCAAATGTTTACAGTACACATACTCCAACCCCTCTGTTTCACTGATCTCTCTTTCAATCTCCTTGATAAACTTCCTTAAGTAATCAGAAGACTCCTGTATACCAGCCTCTCCAGGTCTATTATTTACTTGTACGTGACACTTGATAAACTCTCCAACCTCTGCATCCATTGTTTCTTCATCTTCTCTACCTGGATAGAAGAATATACCAACGATACCAGGCTTATCTACTTCAAGACCATTAATCATTATAGTTTCATAAGTATTATCTTTACGTAACTTCTTTTCTATATCATCATACAACCTCAACATGTTATCACCCCCCTTAATCGTAGTGTTTGTATTTAACATTCATAGCTAAATCTATACGAGCGTACACTATATTTTTACCATGAGTCTCTACCCACGTAGTCTTGTTTGGTATGAACTCACTTAATGCTAACTCCAAGAATTTAGCTTGACCTACAGGGTGATAAACTGCCATATTCTCATGAACATATGAAGCATATGGAGCAGTAAATACTATTACTATAAAGCCATTACCAATTAATAATGAGCCAGAAGTTCTCAATAAACCTGTATCTATTGGACATAGTTCTATAGCTCTACCAAGTATTGCTTTACCCAATAATTCAAGTTTATCTTGAGAAGTATAATAGCCTCTTTTCATAATAGATTGATACTTATTCAACCAATCTCTTGTATTCTTTATGTCGAATATAAGGTCATCAGCCATTCTAATTACTTGTTTCAATTTTCCTTGTTCAAGATTGATATTTTTACTTATGTCAACAATTCTATTAAACATTTGCTTGTCTTCTATTAATTGAGCTTGTCCCTTATTCCTTAATAGTTCTTCTACTTCTCTAACTCTGATAGTATTGTTTTTATCTTGGTTAGTTTTTAATATAGCCGCTAAACTCTCCAGTTCAGCTATCATAGACTTGTAACCAGTGTCTTCTATATTGAAGTTTTTCTGTATTACATCAAATATAGTGTCTGTCCCACGCTTTATATCACTGGCTCTCAACTATCTCACCTCGATTCGCCAATAAACTTTACCTATTAAAGGTACTTTACAAACTGTTATGTCTTTTAATACAAAACCATCTGTTTTATCATCTTCAAATACTTCAAAAGGTGAGTGATATACCCTTTTCCATATTCGTGCTGTATTACCATCTTTAGTGACTTCTTCATATCCATCATAAGCAATTCTCATTTTTCTATTTTCAGGCGGCTCATATCCTAACGAATCACCAGTTCTATCTTTACCTTTAGATTTCTCATAAACTACAATGTCATCAAAATTAAACAAATCACTCACTCCTTTCGTTTAGATATGTACTGACATAGTAGAACCAATTAAACTATTGATTCCACTATGTCAGTACACCTCTTTACGAAGTGTACTAACTTTAGAATAGGTGTGATGCATGAAAAAGAACTATCTTATATAAAAACAGTGCGTAGTTTTCACTGTAATTATTAAATTGAAATGTACTGACATAGAACAATTAAACTCTATTAATTATCCTATGCCAGTACACCTCTTTCGAAGTGTACCAACTATATATAATTAGGAGGATATAATAACAGGGTGGAAAAGTCCCTGTAATTAACTTAAGTATTAAGCTTGTCAAGTATCTTGTTCACATTACCATCAATAGAATCAATCTTATTTAACTGGTTATCTATCTTGCTTACTAACATTCTATTTGTTTCTGATAATTCTTTATTGATAGCATTACTATCATTAATTGTATCTGCTACTTTATCAAGTGCCTTAGCATTCGCTGAATTTACTTCCATGAGCTTGTCTTCCCTTGCGTAAGCCTTGTCTTCTCTTTCTTTAGCACCATCTGATATTTGTTTATCTTTATTATATATAAACCAAGCACAAGCAATTAATGCCGCTGTCGTAACTCCAACTGTTTGTATTACATTTATCCATTCCATATATGTTACCTCCTTTAATAACACCATTTTCTAAGGTATTTGTTATAAATTTCTTTGTCTACACCGTTTATATACATATTTGACTTTTTACTTAAATCAAACTTGATTTTAGAACCTTCTGTAGACATTTCTTCAACATTAAGTTCTTGATATTTAGTCTCCTGCTTACTTGATCTATTCTCTTTGATTAAAGCATTTGATACTATTGCTTTCTTTATATCTTCAGGGCACTCAACTACCCTACAATTGATATATCTCGGAAACTGTAAAGATGAATTAATGTTTACTTTATATCCAATAAACATACAATTGTTTATGATGTCTGAATGTTCATTTATTAGTATCTGTTTATCTTCATCTACAAGAGCATCCCACAATTTTCTTTCATCTGAATTTGTTTTAAATAGACTTTTAACTAATGTATCTGCATATTCAATATCAAAATATGTTCCCACCTTTACACCTCCTTATATCTTAAAGGAGATGGCTTTTACACCATCTCCTTTATTATGATTAAACCCCAGGTACTTCAGGATCAGCAACTATATCTATATAACATCTAGACACACAGTATATAGATTGAATTACAGGAACATAAATCATTTCACAAGAGCCAACTTCTACAAGTTTACCAGTCGCAAACTTAGGAGGCTTAATTGCAATAATTTGCCCATCATCTGGAATTACAACTGATACACCTTTTCTACCAACTCTAGTCATGTAGAATGGAATACCCTTAGCAAGTTCATCTTCATCAAAGTAACTGTCTGGAAGTGCTATAATATTTAAACCAAGGAACTGATAATATTCAAGGCTACCATACTTAATTAACATGATTCCCTTATTAAGAGTTCTGTTAACTGTCTGTAGTGCTGTTTTACCATCCTCAGTAGTAATTATTACGTTAGGAGCAGCTCCCTTCATTTTATTAATGTTAACTCTAATCTTTTCCTCGAACTTAGAAGCACCCTCGTAAGTATGCAAAGTAGAAGTCGCAATTTCAAGCACATTGTTATCACTCATATTAGCTAATGACTGACCAGCTGATAAGTAGTAATCTAATCCATTAACACTTAATGGGTTATCTGCTACTTTACCCTTTATAATACTGTTAGCAAAACCATTTATAATAGACTCAACTTTATCATTAATCTGATCCGCTAACCAATATGCTCTAGTAGTAGCGTTAGCCACAGAAAAACGATCCATAGCGTAGTCATAATTAAATGCCCCACCCAAAAGTTTTTGTTCATAAAGTTCTGACTTTTGAGTTACATTCTTTGGAGTGTATTCTTCTCCAATCTTTCTAAAAGCTGCTCCAGTATTTTCATCCCTGTAAACAACTTTAATAATTTGTCCACCAGATTGTCCAGGAGCTATCTCACTAATAGTAGCAAATCCATCCTGAGTCATGTCGAACATATTAAATAGTTCGTTTTGTACTGCTGTCCTTGCTCCAAGTGCTAATAGAGCAGGATTAGAACCCTCTTGTAATTGTGCTGTAGTTAAAGTATTTAATGCACCTATCATAATTTATTACCACCTTTCTTATTCTTCTATTGATTCAATAGCCTTTAATGCTAAATCTACATTAGATAATTCTGATGTAGCTTTAGGTTTAATATTATCTGATTTACTGAACCCCTCATTTAATGGGCTGCTTTCTCTAGTTTTTGTAAAGAATGTAGGTTCACTTGCCCTAAGAGCTTCAATAGCCTCTGTTAAACCAACTACCTTACCATCTTCCACTTTAACATTAGTAGTATCTAAGCATTTTCTAAATGTTTCAGGTTTTACTTTTACATTGTTAGTTCTAATAGCATCATTGATAGCATTAGAAATTAATTGATTATTGTTATTTGTTTCAATGATATTACTTAGCATTGTAACTGCATTTACTACTGACTCATCATGTATTTTAGTTTTATCAATAGCACCAGTTTCAGTATTATACCAACCATCTTCAAAGATTAACCTTGTTTTATCTGCCATATCTTCACCTCCGCTTGTATCTTCACCATTTGTCTCATCTGATTCCCCAGCTGTTTCTTTATTATCATCTGGTTTATCATCAGATTCGTCTTCTTTACCACCTTCAATATCCTTATCTACATCACCTGCATCTTTTGTAGCATCCTCTTCTTTCTCTGATGTTTCAATCTCTTCATCTAGACTGTCTCCTAACAACTTCTTAAGTACATCAATCAGTTTCATAACTTTCTTCCTCCTTTTCTAAACCATTTAATAGTCGTTTTTCAGCTATAATTTTCTCAATCTCTGCTTTAGCCTGTGCTGATGTGTATCCATGATATTTTTCAAGAATAGTTCCAATACTAAATATGTTATTCTTTATATAAGTTTCAGCTATTTCAGAAACTACTTTGTCATCATCAGTTCTACCAATGTTGAACTCTATATTTATCTCTTGAATACTTACATCTATATCGTTTAGTCTACATAATACATATAAACTTTCTCTAATTGCACTCCACATTTCTGTTACGTGTCTATTCGCTTTATCAATAGCTGACTTGATTGTATTGTTAAGTGTTTCCTCACTTATATTACCTGTGTATTCACCAGTCATAAATGGCTTACACATTTCAGATAATTCATACAAATAGTCCATTAAATCTTCTCTAAGTTCACTTGAATTATCTAGCTTACCATCCCATGTTACATATTCAGGTGAGCTATTATCACCAGCGTTTTTAACTATAAATTTACCGTTTACTTCTCTTAGTTTATAGCCACCAGTCTTTTCATCAGGCATAAACATTTCTTGTCCCATTATTAATAATGGGTTCTCATGGTTTGCTATAACGTGATACTCACTTGATACCCTTGCCTCCAACATAAACACTATGTTTTGTATATCAAGTAAGGGAGAAGACCCATAAACACCATCTGCCTCTATATCAACACCTAAATGCTGTATACAACAAGCATCTTCTATATCAGTTTCTGTTATTGTCCAGTCTTTACTGATTAACCTTCCTCTGTATTCGTAATCTACAGACTCTCCAAGTACACCACTTTTACCATCACCAGAATAATGAAATACCTTCTCGTATATAAATCCTTTAGTATGTATTTCAACTCTCATGTGCGTGTACTTTGTTTCTTCTTCATTAGTTAAATACTCGTATAACACAAATGCTAATGTAGTATTAATATCACTTGGGTGTACTACCTTAAAACAATTCAATGGAGATACTGGACTAACACCATTTATATATGTCTTTAAAAATGCATCACCACAAGTTTCTACCATTTTAATTGCTCTACCAATTGAATTAAACCAGTTAGTTCTTTCAGCTAAACTTACTACTGTTTTATCTCTTTCAACATCACCAGTCTTAATACTTATTTCATTCTGGAACATCAAACTAAACATTTTATTTACTATCAGTTTGAATTGATTCATAGAAAGTACTCTATAAGGTATTTCAGTCTCTTTATTATTTACTAATGCTATAATCTTTTTATTTTTAGCATACTCTCCACTGTACAATTTCTTACAATATCTGTATACTCTATTTCTCCCCCTGACCTCATTGCTTGGAAATACATTACCAGGCTTAAGTATATTAAGGTTAGTATCATATTGACCTTTAGAGTCACTCCTATATATAAAATTGTCGTTTAATTCCATACCTTGCACCTCCCTACGTTAAATTCTTGATATATTCTTCTAAACTATATCTACAACTATCTATTGAGTGATTATTCTTATCTACAGGTGTTGATGTAATAGAATCAGTTTTCTCATCCACCTTCCATTCTGCATTCTTAAATTCATTAAATTGCTCTGGAAATTTTCTCTTGTCTATATAAATATGATTAAAACTCTGCAACACTCTTATTCCTATATCTATTCGCTGTTTCTTAACAGGTCTTACATTTACTCCATTATTCATTAAACCTGTATTAAGTAATGGAACACCGCAATCAGCTATAACTTGAAAGTTAAATTTATTGAGCTCTTTTATCTTCTCTGCTACTTCTTCAGGTGACATGTTTGGTCTATGAAACCCTGCTAATAAATATAAGTCATTATTCTTTCTATCAATGAACCATTCAGTGTATGATGTAGGGTCTGGTCCGCCATAACCCCAGTCAAGTCCCCTATAAACTCTATCTATGTCTAACTGTTCTTTAACTTCATCAATATTAATGTCATATACATTACTAAAGATATTAGCATCTGTACCAATTACCTCACCTAAGTAGTTCCACCTGTAGAAATCATAGTTTTCCTTTTCTGATTTTAGTATTGAGGCTATAAAAGAAGGCTGTAACCAACTAGCATGTCCAGAATCTATAACATCCTTGTATGTTGAATGATGTACTACAAGTCTTTCAACTACTTGTACAGTTCTCATATTACCTGTTTTATTACCATCTGAATCAAGCTCTGGTTCTTCATATTCACTAATAAATTCTGAATGATGTTCATTACTATCATATCCCAAAACTTTACCACATGGCTTGTTAAACAATTCGTTAACCCAAGCACTTGTACTTCTTGGAGGGTTATAAGTATAAATAATAATAGCTCCACCACGATATAAAGTGTCTTCCATATCTTTAACTACTTTATATGAAGCGAAGTTAGCAGCCTCTTCAAACCATACTATTCCAAATGGTTGACCACTTCTTGATCTTGCTGATCTAACTAATTCAGGGTCTTTACACCCCATCATTCTAATTGATACATCTGTTTCTCTACCAAACTTATCAAGTAATACGAATTCATCAGGTGATTTTCTATATTTCCACCTATGCCTAATTCCCATATAATTCATAGCTGATATAAATGTAGGTACAAGTCTTTCTCTTACTCTACTGTCAATTTTAATTATAGCTATAGCACTTACATTAAATATCATACAGAACATAAGTATTATATAAGCTGCAATCTGTGATTTTGTACTACTTCTTCCACCTTTAAGTGCTAACCTATCAACTTTCCTATTCATTACAAGACTAACTACATTTGTAAATGTATCTATTATTAAATTGTTCATATTTATCTGTAGTCCAGATGATTTATTCCGTTTACTCATTATTATCACCTGTCCTAACTTCTATATTGAAAGATATATCAGCACTCATTGAATTAGATTGTTCCTCATCCTCTTGGTCTACATATGTTTTAGTGTATTGTACTATCTTACTAACATCATCTGATTGCATAGCCATCTCAAAGGCTCTGTCTTTTATCATCTGAGCATTTAATTCATCCCCAATCTCACCGTACATCCAGGCTTCATAAATGTCTGGATATGTTTCTACAAGAGCTAAAAAAGTCTCATATCCAAGTTCTTTCTCTGTTATAAAGCTATTAAAATATTTCACTATTGTTTTAGCTGTTTCTTCTTCTGATAAAGCTTTAGAAGAACACATTCTAATTAATGATAACAATCTTTTCTGCCTGCCATTCTTTGTAAGTTTATCGTATACATCAGCTGCTACTTGTGACATACATAACATACCTTTAAGCTTTTCATATTTAGCTTTACGCTTTCTAGAATTGGTATTAGCCTTTGATCCATGCATCTAATCCACCTCCTTTCACATTTTGAACATCCCTACAGGTCTTTCAACTTTCCAATGTCAATAGTGGAACAATCCATGTCTTGTGCTTTATTTCCCCTGTTACCAATCCAATATTTACCTACGTTTGCTGGTACAGGAGGTGTAAAAATCTCATCTAAATCTCTTAAGTCTCTAACCTTTAATACATCCGCTAATACCACTAATTTTTCTACACTTAAACCAGTTCTACAATTTATATAATGCTCTACATTTTTCTCATAGAATCTTATGTCAAGTCCCCTTTTCTCACAGTAGTAATTACATGCATCATTGACCTCTTTGTAGGTGTCGAATCCTAATCTATTCATTGCCATCTCTGTGCCTAATCGTTTTTTCCCTCTCATATCCAGTACCTCCTATAACTATTTCATTCAGATATATCTATTTATATATAACGATTGAAACGATGTATTTACTAATAAACTATAACTGTAAATAGACAAACTAAAAGGCACTAACCTATGGAAATTAGTGCCTTTTAGTGTTTATATTTAATTTTTAGGAGACTATCTTAATTATTCAAGTACTTCGATATATCCATTTCTTTTAATATGTTTATATTTAAGTACATCTTCCACTGTTACATCTCTTTCTTTTGCTACATCCATTATATTACTGTAAGATGATATCTTACAAAGTAGTCCAGTCTTAATCCTAATTTTATTACATATGTTCCAATGTAACATGTTCTGGTTTCTATCAACTACATCACCAGAATCCACACCGAACAACTCGTTAATATTAAGTCTTTCAATAAAACTTACAGGTAAGTAGTGATTGTATTGACCTATTACTACATCTAGTCCATTTGCAATTCTATCGAACTGCCATATTAACTCATTCACACAAACACTTGTATTATCTCTGTTAATTGAAGTTCTATTATTTCTAATACTAGGTGTTAGTACTTGCTTTTTACCACTAGCTGATACAGTGTATATTCCAAGTAGATTTGTATTTGGAATATGACTTATTACAATTATGTCATCATTACCTTCTAAAGCCATATGAGTTACTACAGTACGATTTTGTTCATCTACATTTGTTACTTTCTTTACTAATTTAATATTAGTAAAGTATCTACCCTTTACACCAATTTCTTCATCAGTTTCGTAGTTACTAATAGCCTCCAGTTCAGCAGCCATTGTTAAGTTATCCATCAGTTTTTCCATGTTTTCTTTCATTGTTATTTCCTCCTAAATTATGTTTTTTATTTTTAATTCAATGATAGGATCTTTTCCAGGATCCGTTATACAACTTGTTACTGTTTAACCTCCTTAATTCTTTATTGCTTTTATTTATTTAATTTATATTTATAATTCATATCCACGTACATAAGCACGTAATTTTAAGCAAAATAAAAGTAGGTAGATAATACACTAACTGTACTATCTACCTACTTATTGTTTTGTAATATATTATGTAAGATTGAATTATGTCTGCAAATAAACATCCGCTACATTTGATTTTCCAATAGCTTTATACACATTGGGTCTAGCTCACTTTTCTCTACTTGAGTTACAGCTAAAACCATTTTTTCAATACCAACGTCTTTAATTTTATAATATCCGTTATTAAAACAATACCCTATACCATCAAAAATAATATTAGGTACTCCAATACCACTAAGCACTGAATACAAGTTATATAATTCATCAGTAGTAACAGGCATGAAGTCTCCAATGTCCTCAAAATCTAACTCTGGCTCATCTTCTTCATCACCAGTATATAACTCTCCAATTTCTTCGTCTGAACAGAATAAATCTTCTGGTTCTACCCATTTATTATTGTCTACATCTTGCTCAAGCTTATAAATATTATACGCTATATCACTTACAAGCTCTTGATCCGTCATACTAAACTTTGTATAATCATATACCGTCCCTTTCTCTTTAATCTGTTTTAAAATTTCAGCACATAAAACTAATTCTTTACTAAACTGCTTTGATTGATTGTTTACCATATAACTTATTGCACATTCAATCGTTCTCTCTTCCTTGGTCATGTAATACACCTTCCTCTCTAAGTTCTTTTAATTTTCTACTCATTGCACATTGACTAATACCCTGCATTCTAGCTAAATCCTTGACCTTAACACCTTCATTACGAAGTTTAACTAATTCGATATCGCTTAAGTTCTTCCGTCCTGGATCAACACCACCAACCAATTCAATTAAAATTCTATTTACATGATTGGTTAATTCAACTTCACTGAGTACACTATCAAGTCTTTCAGTTAAACCAGTGAATAGTTCATATATTGAATCAAGTTTATCACTCAACTCAATTATATTAATTTCCTTATCCGCTGCTTTAGTTGGCTTATTACTTTGTTTAGTAACTTTTTTAACCTCTTCCGCCATTTACTCAAACACCTCCTTATTTTTTACCATAACGCGGACAACTATTTTTTGCAACCCCTCCAACTCCAGCAAACTCAACACGTATAGCCGCTTTAAATAAGAACGTATATAAGAATGAATACATTTTTTACATATTGAAGTTAATAGAAACGTCTATAGCCTATATTTTAAAAATTATTTTTCAATAAAAAAATACCACACAATAAACGTATTGAGTGGTATTCATGTAATACTATTTAGTTTAGAAGTCTATTTCTTCCTCTTTAGCTAATTCTTTAGCTATATCTTTTTCTACCAGTTTCTTAAAATGTGATACTACTAATTCAGAGTATTCAAGTTCTTCAGCTATATGCTGTTCACTATAACCTTTAGCCATAAGCTTTCTTATCTTGTTTTTAATTTGTCTTCTGTAACCTGATACTATACTACTTGAGCAACCAAGCTTTACTTTTATTCTAGCTATAGAATTACCTTCTGCTGTAAGTTCCCCTACTTTTTTTTCAAGTTTATTTCCTTTAATCTTACCGCCTTTATTTAATCCAAGACTCATAAGCAGTATTTCCTGTCCTGCAAAGATTTCATCTAACGTTTCTTTAATGCTTTCTAGTGTAAGATTCTCATTTGTCTTCATACCATTACCTCCATCTTAAATTTATTTTAATTTCTTATCATTTTATTTCTAAATACCTTGTTTTCTACATTTACATCTCCATTTTTACCACTCAATTAGTTTCAAATTTAGTTAGTTAACTAAATTCTTACTAACTAATTCTATTAGTGTCATTTTTCAGTTGATAAATGGTTCTTACTTCTTTTAAATCAATGTTTAATAATTATAGTACATTTTCATGTGTCTTCTGTAATTATAAGAGTCATCCTCTATTGAGTAGCAGCTACGTCTTAGTTTAGCAGTTAAACTGTAAAACATTATTGCCAAGTATCCAACGAATATCATTATGAAGAATAGTACCATTAAAGTAATTATTGAGTTTGTCATGTTAGTGTCCTCCTAATTTTTAATTTAGTGATGTACTTTGAAGTACACCACTAGTTATTATTGAGTATCTGGTAATTTACACCACATTCACCTTTAGCCAATAGACTAACTTTTCCACTAGTAAATGTAATGTATTAAACAACTTGCGATTTATTCAACTTTACAATCTGTATACCTGCATATAACTCTTTAATGCTTTTTTCTAATTCTTCAAGCTTATCTAGTTGATTATCAGAAGCACTGTTTAATTTATCCTCAAGTAATTCTGTATTTTTAACTAGGTCATTTATTGCTTTTGAGATAACCATTCTTTCTTTTATAATCTTCTTAACTTCTTCAACCTGAAATGTAGTAGCTCTAAATCCTATGTTGATATGTGGGTATTTATCTAATATGTCAATCATCCATTTAGCAGCGTCTTCATTACTTAATTCAGTATCTAACATTAGAATTTGTATCATATTATCGCCCCCTGCTATTAATCAAATAAACTCTTAAATAGTTTCACTGTTGATTGGTCTAATCTCAACTTCCTTTTTCCGTCAAATAGCCTATAATCAACTTGCTTTCCTATTCCAAACTTCTCTAATGTCTCATTGCTCGGATTCTTTATTAATTTCAGTAATCTTACATCATGTTTAAATGATTCTTCAGTTACAATGTCTAATGATTGAAAGTGACTGTTTTTCTCTACTTTAAAGTAATAATCATCTTGTAAATGCTGAACTCTTATATATAAGCCAGTATTATCTTCTACAGCAAATGCAACTAAACTTATTCTTTCTCCATCTTTTTCTACTATGAACATTAAACTAACTTCATCACTAAATGAATTATCACTTTCAAGCTGCTTTATCATCTTTGCATCCATTGAATAATTCTCTACTATTACATGAGTAATGCTAAGTGATAATGCCCAATATATTGGGTCTTGTCTTAGTTCTTCTCTAATATCGTATATTATTTTAATATCAGGAAGTATTAGTTCACCCATAAGCTTGTACCTCCTTATCTTGTAGGTCACTTGATTAGCTGTTAAACTAACCAAGTGACCATTTGTTTTTATCTTCTGTTTAATAATCCACAACTATCACAAATTATAGAGTAATCACCTTCGACATAACCAAGATTACTATTGCATTTATTACATCTGATTTCTTTTAGACTGTAGCTATAATGCTCAAAATAATCTTCTATCATATCTTCAATTGTCCTTTTAATTCCTATAGCTTTTATATAACGAGCTAATTCACCATCATGTTCTTCTGTTAAATCTGTTTTAACTTCAACTTTATCAGTTAGTTCTACATCACCAACTATGAAGTCATATGTTACTTTTGCTTGTAGTCTTCTGTCATCTCCAACATTATAAGTATTATCACTTATGCTACAACCTTTTCTTCTTGTTAAATCTTGTATATCTACTGCAAATAATACTTTTTCTGCTTTTTCTCTATAGTACTCTACTCTTATTACATCAGCTAATACCTTATAAACTCTTCCGTCATCTTTCACTACTACGATTCCTTTTCTTCCATTTGGTTCAGTAATTCTAATTATCATTGTTATCCCTCTTTCTGTTAGCTCTTCACTAACCGTTTATTTAAATCTCAAAGTTATTTTTTAACTTTTTAATTTATACCTATAATAATTATCACGTTGATATCTATGTATATATTTCAGTCCAATACAATACAAAAGGCACACCCACTTTTTCTTAAAGTAGATGTTCCTTATTCATTGTCCATTTTACGTTTAAATTTTCTATATAGAAGTTCATTCTACACATCTTTCTACACACACCAAAAACCCACTGTGTAATAACGGGTAGAAATTTACCCATATAAACAAATCATGACCAACATTTAACAACACTTCTTTAATTACTACAAGTCCAATCATATTTACCTGTTATATCTATAACCTCTATATGTAGTGTTATATGTCGCTATGTTTACTATATATAGTGCTTTTAGACAAAATAAAAACAGCCACATTTCTGTGACTGTTTTATACTCATTTTTATAAAAATTATCTCTTTGAGAACTGTGATGCTCTTCTAGCTTTCTTAAGACCATATTTCTTTCTTTCTTTCATTCTTGGGTCTCTTGTTAAGAAGCCAGCTTTCTTAAGTATTGGTCTTAGCTCTTCGTCTGCTTTAATTAGGGCTCTTGATATTCCGTGTCTTACTGCTCCTGCTTGGCCAGTAAATCCACCGCCATTAACTATAATTAATGCATCATATTTATCTAATGTATCTGTTATAGTAAGAGGTTCTTTAACTAATACTTTTAATGTATCATAGTTAAAGTACTCTTCTATATCTCTTTTATTTATAGTTATGTTCCCTGAACCTGGAACTAATCTTACTCTTGCTATTGATTTTTTCCTTCTACCTGTACCGTAGTATTGAACCTTAGCCATTTACAGTCTCCTCCCTTCCTGAACTATATTTCATAAACTTCAGGTTTTTGAGCTTCATGTTTATGTTCTGAACCTTTGTAAACTTTTAATTTCTTGAACATAGCTCTTCCTAAAGAATTTTTAGGTAGCATGCCTTTAACTGCCAAACTAATTATTTTTTCTGGATTTTTTTCCATTAGTGTGCTGTATGGAACTTCTTTAAGTCCACCTGGATACCCAGTATGGTATCTATATGCCTTTTGCTCTAGTTTCTTTCCTGTCATTACAATTTTTTCTGCATTGATTACGATTACATAATCTCCTGTATCAACATGAGGTGTAAAAATTGGTTTATGTTTTCCTCTTAATATACTTGCAATTTCTGTACTAAGTCTTCCTAGTGTTTTTCCTTCAGCATCAATAATATACCATTTTCTTTCAATTTCATTAGGCTTTGCGATAAAACTTTTCATTATTTCCCTCCTTAAAACCGATGAGTTGAATGTATTTATATAAAAATCCGGGGCTAGTGGATTTTTTACGCCAACATACCTTTATATTTTAATACAACCTTCCACGTGTGTCAAGTCATTTTCAATAAATCGGAAAATTATTTCTAGTAAAATACCTTCTCCAGATATAATCCGTGTGGAGGCGCAGTATGTCCTGCATTTTTTCTATCCTTTGATAATAATATTTCTGAAATATAGCTGCTATCAATCTTACCTATTCCTATGTCTACTAATGTGCCTGCTATAATCCTAACCATATTATATAAAAATCCATTTCCATTTATCTTTAATTCGATTATTTCGTGATTTTTGTTTAAGTGTATGCTATATATTGTCCTAGTAGTATCTTTTACTGAGCTTCCTGAAGCCATGAAAGCAGTAAAATCATGAGTTCCAATAAAGTCAGCTGAGGCTTTTTGCATTAAATCAAAGTGAAGCTTCTGAGGCACATGGTATGCATAATTTCTCAACAGTGGGCTTGGTATCCTTCTATTATAGATTACATACCTGTATTCCTTTCCCTGAGCACTATATCTTGAATGAAATGAACAGTCCACCTCTTCTGAATGGCTTATTACAATATCACTAGGCAGCACGCTGTTAATAGCATCCTTGAATTTTTCACCAGGTATCTTAGCCTCAGTAAAGAAGTTTGCCACCTGTCCTCTTGCATGGACTCCTCTATCAGTTCTGCCAGAGCCAAAAATACCGACATCTTCTTTGGTGATTTTTTTTATTGAATACTCTATAGCTTCTTGTATTGTTTTTTGATGTGGCTGCTTCTGCCAGCCAAAATAATTTGTTCCATCGTATTCTATTATGAGCTTAATATTTCTCATAATGATCCCTTCTATATATACCTGTATGTGATTATTATTGCTATAAATACTGTCGTTATACTTAATGCTACAAAATCCACCTTCTCTAGCTTTAGTTCTTTCATTCTAGTTCTATTTTCTCCACCTCTATAGCATCTTGCCTCCATAGCCATAGCAAGCTCATCTGCACGCCTAAATGCGCTCACGAAAAGTGGGACTAGTAGTGGAACTAAGCTCTTTGCTCTATTCATTATGTTACCGCTTTCAAAATCTGCTCCTCTTGCCATTTGAGCTTTCATTATCTTGTCTGTTTCCTCTAATAAAGTAGGAATAAATCTAAGGGCTATAGTCATCATCATAGCAAGTTCATGAGCTGGTACACCTATTTTGCTTAGAGGCTTTAATAGTCTCTCTATTCCGTCAGTCAATGAAATTGGTGAAGTAGTAAGAGTTAGCAATGAAGTTCCCATAACTAGAAATATTAGTCTCAGAGCCATAAAGGTAGCTTGCAATAGCCCTTCTTTAGTCACATCTAGTGGCCCGATTTCAAAAAGTATTTCACCCTTTGTCATAAACAGGTTTATTAAAAATGTAATTGAAATTATTAAAAACAGTGGTTTTAATCCTTTAAGTACATAGTTTAGAGGCACCTTAGACAGCTTTATTGTCGTCAGAATAAATGCTACTACAAGAATATAAGGATAAAAACTATTAATAAAAAATAAGGCTATTATAAAAGCGAAAGTTCCTAGTAGCTTTATCCTAGGATCTAATCTATGAATAACTGTTTCTCCAGGAAAATATTGACCTATAGTTATATTTTTAAGCATTGCCACTTCTCCTTAAATACTCTAATATTTCTTCCTTTGCCTCTTGTACAGTAAGGACATCCTCTCTTACATCATGTCCTTTGCTCTTAAAGGCCTTCATAAAATACGTTATCTGAGGAGCACCTAATCCAAGGCTTTCAAGCTCATTAGCCCTTTTAAATACTTCTCTTGGTGTTCCTACCATGGCTATCTTGCTTTTATGCATTACTATAATTTTATTTACTAAACGAGCTATATCCTCCATGCTATGAGATACTAAAATAATTGTCATCTTGTTTTTCTGATATAGGCTTTGAATCTGTCCTAAAATATCGTCTCTTCCTTTAGGATCCAGTCCTGCTGTTGGTTCATCTAATATTAGGACTTCTGGTTTCATGGCAAGTACTCCTGCTATTGCTACTCTTCTTTTCTGCCCGCCGCTGAGCTCAAAGGGAGATCTCTCACTAATAGCTTCAAAGTCTAAACCTACAAGCTCCATTGCTTCCTTTACTCTATTATCTACTTCCTCTTGAGATAAACCTAAATTAAGTGGTCCAAATGCTATATCTTTATAGACAGTTTCCTCAAATAGCTGATGCTCAGGATACTGAAAAACAAGACCTACCTTCTGCCGTATTGCCTTTAAGCTGATGCCTTTTGAGGTTATGTCTACATCTCCAATCATAATCCTTCCTGATGTAGGCTTGAGCAAACCGTTTAAATGCTGTATTAGTGTAGATTTTCCTGAACCTGTATGACCTATTAGCCCTACAAATTCACCTTCATTGATCTCTAAATTTATATCATCTAAAGCCTTAGATTCAAAAGGCGTATTTTCATTGTATATAAATGTTAAGTTATCTATTTTTATTGACATAGCGATCCCACCAATTCCTCAACTGTTAATATGTCAGCTGGAAGGCTAATTCCTTCTTTTCTGAGCTCATATACTAATTCTGTAACCTGTGGTACGTCAAGACCTAGTTTTTTTAGGCTTTCAACCTGACTAAAAACCTGCTTTGGTGTACCTTCCAATACTATTTGCCCCTCTTCCATGACTACTATTCTATCTGCATTTACTGCTTCGTCCATATAGTGTGTTATATGAACTATAGTTTTTTTCTCTTCTTTATTTAGCTTTTCTATTGTACTTATTACTTCTTTTCTTCCTGAGGGGTCTAGCATTGCAGTAGGCTCATCTAATATTATGCAATCTGGATTCATGGCAAGTATTCCTGCTATTGCTATTCTCTGTTTTTGGCCGCCCGATAATAAATGAGGTGCATGTTTTTTATAATGACCCATCTCTACTATGTCCAATGCTCTATCTACTCTTCTTCTTATTTCTTTAGGCTCTATTCCTTGATTCTCTGGTCCAAATGCTACGTCTTCCTCTACTATAGTGGCTACTAATTGATTATCTGGATTTTGAAATACCATTCCTGCTGTTTGCCTAATATCCCATACTTTATTCGCATCAGAAGTATCCATGCCATTTACGTATACTTTTCCCTTTGTAGGCAGTAAAAGTGCATTCATTAATTTTGCAAGTGTAGATTTTCCAGAGCCATTATGGCCAAGTACAACCAAAAATTCCCCTCTTTTTATTTCAAGACTTACGTCTTTTAAGGCTGCAAATTCTTTGTCTTCTGCTGTAGTATATTCATAAGTAACATTCTCTATCTTTATCATTGAATCATTCATTCTTATCCCTCTCTATAAGACACATTATATACCACTTTAGTTTAACACATGTTTTTATTATATTCAATGAAACTCTAAGCTTTCAACAATTCTATATTATATCATATCTAAGGTGAGGAATAAATAATCAATAAGCAAAAAGGGACTAAGTCTATAATACTCTAACTTAATCCCTGTATCACTATACTAACTCTAATATTACTGTTTCCGCAGCGTCTCCTCTACGTGGTCCAAGTTTTAGCATTCTTGTATAACCACCATTTCTATCTGCATATTTTGGCGCTATTTCATCAAATAAGTTTTTGACTACTGTTTCATCATACACATATGCTAAGACTTGACGTCTAGCATGTAAATCTCCTCTTTTTGCTAGAGTAATCATTTTTTCTGCCATTCTCTTAGTTTCTTTGGCTCTTGTTTCAGTTGTTTCTATTTTGCCATTTCTAAGTAGGCTTGTAACAAGATTTCTAAGCATTGCTTTTCTGTGATCAGTAGGGCGTCCTAATTTTCTTAGCTTAGCCATCCTTATCCCTCCTTTAAGCTGGTATTACTCATCACTATTCTTTAAACTTAATCCTAATTCTTCAAGTTTTTGTTGAACTTCTTCAAGGGATTTCTTTCCAAGGTTTCTTACCTTCATCATATCTTCTTCGCTCTTCTGTGTTAATTCCTCAACTGTATTGATGCCTGCTCTCTTTAAGCAGTTATAAGATCTTACAGAAAGGTCTAGTTCTTCGATAGTCATCTCTAGAACTTTTTCTTTCTTGTCTTCTTCTTTTTCAACCATTATTTCAACATCATTAACATGCTCTGTTAATGTAATGAAAAGATTCAAATGCTCGTTGAGAATCTTAGCACCTAGCGAAGTAGCTTCATCAGGCTTTATGGTGCCATCTGTCCATACCTCAAGAGTTAATTTATCATAATCAGTAATCTGCCCTACCCTTGTGTTTTCAACTTTGAAATTGACTTTTTTAACAGGAGTGTAAATAGAGTCTATGGGGATGACTCCTATTGGTTGATTGTCCTTTTTATTTCTCTCTGCTGGGACATAACCTCTTCCTCTTGTCATTTCAAGTTCCATATATAGCTTTGCATCATCTTCAAGGGTAGCTATATGAAGATCCTTATTAAGTATTTCAACTTCACTGCCTGTTAAAATATCTCCTGCCGTAATTTCTCTAGGCCCTTCAGCTTCTATTTTAAGCATTACTGGCTCATCTGAGTACATTATAGCAGCAACATTCTTAATGTTTAATATGATCTCCGAAACATCTTCTAATACCCCAGGTATCGTAGAGAATTCATGTAATACTCCCTGAATTTTTATAGAAGAAACCGCAGCACCTGGTAATGATGATAATAAAATTCTTCTCAATGAATTACCTAAGGTAGTTCCATATCCTCTTTCTAAAGGTTCAACAACAAATTTACCATAAGTGTTGTCTTCGTTTATGTCAACAATCTCTATTTTAGGTTTTTCTATTTCTATCATTTACACTTGACCCTCCTCATAATCTTTATTAGGCTATCTTGAGGGTAACTGATTCTAATAATTATTATTTAGAATATAGCTCTACTATTAAGT
The DNA here is from genome assembly GCF_030263895.1 of Proteiniborus sp. MB09-C3. Lineage (NCBI taxonomy): Bacteria > Bacillati > Bacillota > Clostridia > Eubacteriales > Proteiniborus > Proteiniborus sp. MB09-C3. The sequence continues at coordinate 1,171,301 of NZ_CP127161.1, read as the reverse complement.
GCTCTTGTATTGGTAGATCAATATCTTCTCTAGATGGCTCTGAAACGATTTTGCCTAACATATTTTCAATATCCATTTGCAGCCATGGCACTACATTCCCTTGGAATCCCTCTTGAAGTTCCTTAAATCTTGGTGATGATTTGCTTCCTTCTTTAACTTCTATAGTATCTCCAACTGAAGTTAAGTATGAAGGGATGTCAACCTTCTTACCATTTACTCTAAAATGACCGTGAGTAACAAGTTGTCTTGCTTCAGCTCTTGATGCTGCTAATCCTAATCTAAATACTACGTTATCTAATCTTAGCTCTAATAATCTTAATAGGTTTTCACCTGTGATTCCTACTTTTTTATCTGCTGCGCCAAAGTATTTTCTCATTTGGCTTTCAGAAATACCATAATATCTACGAACTTTTTGTTTCTCTCTTAATTGCATACCATAGTTAGATATTTTTTTCCTGCCTTGACCATGTTGCCCAGGAGCATAATTTCTTCTAGTTACCGGACATTTGTCAGTAAAACATTTATCTCCTTTTAAGTAGAGCTTTTGTCCTTCTCTACGGCAAAGTCTACAAACAGGACCAGTGTATCTTGCCATTCTTGTGCACCTCCTATATCAATTCACTAGACTCTTCTACGTTTTGGTGGTCTACAACCGTTATGTGGCACTGGAGTTGTATCCTTAATCATGCTAACTTCAAGTCCAGTTGCTTGTAATGATCTGATTGCTGCTTCTCTACCAGCTCCTGGTCCTTTAACGAACACTTCTACAGTTTTTAATCCATGCTCCATAGCTTTTTTAGCTGCTTCTTCGGCAGCCATTTGAGCAGCAAATGGAGTTGATTTTCTTGAACCCTTGAAGCCTAATTGGCCAGCACTAGCCCAAGATAGTACATTTCCATTAGCATCAGCTAATGTAACTATTGTATTATTGAAAGTTGATCTGATATGTGCTTGACCTCTTTCAATATTTTTACGTTCTCTTCTTTTAACACGTGTTTTTACACCTTTTTTAGCTACCAATCAAAGTCCCTCCTTTACTATTACTTTTTACCTTTTTTCGCTGCAAGTTTCTTAGGACCTTTTCTAGTTCTAGCGTTATTCTTAGTATTTTGTCCTCTTACTGGTAGACCTCTTCTATGTCTCAATCCTCTGTAGCAACCAATTTCTCTTAATCTTTTAATATTAAGAGATACTTCTCTTCTAAGGTCACCTTCTACCATATATGTGTCTATAACAGTTCTTATCTCATTAACTTCTGATTCTGTCAAGTCTTTTACTCTAGTATCAGGATTAACACCGGCTTTAGCTAGTATTTCATTTGATCTAGCTCTTCCGATTCCAAAAATATATGTTAGTCCTATTTCTACTCTTTTATCTCTTGGTAAGTCAACACCGGCAATTCTAGCCATTAAAGTTTACACCTCCTAAAACTGTGCACTCTAGTAAAGTCTTTCCTGACTATACTACTTGCTCTTGAAATCTGAAACTAAAATTTATTTTAAGCAGCCGCAATGATAACTTGTATCAACTAAAACATTATACTAAAAAACAGACAATATAACTACAAAAAATTATTTCCTATATTAGCCTTGTTTTTGCTTATGTCTTGGATTTTCGCAGATCACCATAACTTTGCCTTTTCTTCTGATGATTTGACATTTTTCACAAATCTTTTTAACTGATGGTCTTACTTTCACCGTAAACCCTCCTTGCTACTTATTACGCCATGTAATCCTACCTCTTGTTAAATCATAAGGTGATAATTCTATTGTTACCTTATCTCCTGGTAAAATCCTTATGAAGTTCATTCTGAGTTTCCCAGAAATGTGAGCTAGTATTTCATGGCCATTTTCTAGTCTTACCTTAAACATGGCGTTTGGTAGAGCTTCTGCTACGGTCCCTTCTACCTCAATAACATCCTTTTTAGACATTAGGTAATCGAACCTCCTGTTCAATAGGTATTATATCTCTTTATTAAATGGATCTAAAGCTTTTCTAATATATGCGTTATTTATCTTCTGTTGACTCTTTAATTTTTCATTAAGGTCTTCTAAAATAGTTTTATAAACTATTAAATGCTTTATCTTTTTCTTTTTAGGAGTATCTATTCTTCTATAATCTCCATCAACTATTAACACATATTCATTGTCAACAATATCTAATACAACAAAGACTTTTCCTTTATCTCTTCCTGCCTTAGATCTAACCACCTGACCTAAATGTATATCACTAGTGGTTTCCATGTAATTTTCACCTCTTCGATGGATTATAACTTAGTTAAGATTAATGGCTCATCATTTGTTATAGCTATTGTGTGCTCATAATGTGCAGACTTATGGCCATCTACCGTAACTACTGTCCAGTTATCACTTAGTATCTTTACATGGTAAGTGCCTGAATTCACCATAGGTTCTATGGCTAGCACCATGCCCTCTTTAAGTCGAGGACCTTTTCCTGGTAGTCCAAAGTTTGGTATTTGGGGCTCCTCATGCATTCTTTGACCTATTCCATGTCCTACAAAGTCTCTAACTATTGAAAAACCATTACTTTCTGCATACTTCTGTATTGCATGGGAGATATCGGATAATCTGTTGCCTACTTTTGCATATTTTAGACCTTCATAAAAAGACTGTTTTGTCACTTTTATTAGCTCTAAATCCTCATCTGAAACCGTACCAACAGGATACGTATTAGCTCCATCTCCATAATATCCGTCAATTATAGTTCCGATATCTATACTTATAATATCGCCATCTTTTAACTTGTTTAATCCAGGAATCCCATGAACTACTACTTCATTAATAGAAGCGCATATACTTCCTGGAAAACCGTTATAACCTTTAAAAGCAGGTAATGCACCATGACTTCTAATAAAGTCTTCTGCAGCTTCATCTAATTCCTTAGTTGTCACTCCAGGCTTTATTATGTCTTGGAGAAAGGCATGTGTCTCAGCAACAAGCCTTCCTGCTTTTGACATTAATTCTATTTCTCTATCACTTTTTAAAATAATCATTATTATTCTCTCCCTAATGCTATTACTATGTCTTGAAATACTTTGTCAATATCTTGTTTTCCATCTATGTTTATCAGTATTTCTTTTTTTCCATAGTAATCTATTAGAGGCTGAGTTTGCTCTAGATATACTTCAATTCTTTTTGTTACTGTTTCTACAGTATCATCTTTTCTTTGAATGAGCTCTCCACCGCAAACATCGCAGATTTTTTCCACCTTTGATGGATTAAATTTTACATGGTATGTTGCACCGCAATCTTTACATACTCTTCTGCCCACTGCCCTATCAACAAGTTCTTCTTTACTGACATCTATATTTATTACATAGTCTAATTCATAATCTAAACTTGTAAGCTCTGCATCTAAAGCATCAGCTTGATTCACTGTTCTAGGAAAGCCATCTAATAGAAAGCCTTTTTGGCAGTCTTTCTCTGTTAATCTATCTTTTACAATAGCTACCACTAAATCATCAGGTACTAGTAATCCCTTATCCATATACTCTTTTGCCTTAATGCCTAAGTCTGTACCTTCTTTGATGTTTTTTCTGAACATATCTCCAGTTGATATATGTGGTATGCTGTATTTCTTAACTATATTAACCGCCTGAGTTCCTTTACCTGCACCAGGTGGTCCTAATAGAATAAGTCTCAATAACATCATCTCCAAAGGGTGTATTTACTTATTTACTATTTCAAGAATCCTTTGTAGTGTCTCATCATCATTTGAGCTTCAATTTGCTTCATGGTCTCTAAAGCAACACCTACAACAATTAGTAATCCAGTTCCACCGAAGTGAACATTAAGCTTCACAAAAGCTTCTATGATAACTGGTAATGTTGCTATGACTGCTAAAGCCACTGCACCTGAAAATGTAACTCTTGATATAACTCTGCTTAAATAATCTGAAGTAGGCTTTCCAGGTCTTATTCCTGGTACGAAACCACCATATTGCTTCAGATTGTTTGCATACTCAACAGGGTTAAATTGTACTGCTGTGTAGAAGTATGTGAAGAATATTATCAATAAAACATTTAGTATTGAATATACCCAAACTCCTACATCGCCGCTCACTGTAAAGTATTTAGAAACAAAGGCAGCAGCCTTACCATTAGGATTTAAAAACATAGTTAGTATTTGAGGAAATTGTAGTAATGATGTAGAGAAAATTACAGGTACAACTCCTGCCATCAACACTTTTATAGGTATATGTGTACTTTGTCCTCCATACATCTTTCTTCCTACAACTCTTTTAGCATACTGTACAGGTATCTTTCTTGTACCATCTTGTATAGCTATAACTCCAACTATGATAATCAATGCTACTATTAAAAAGCCAATTACTTTTATTATACTTATTTGCCCTGCCATAACTAGTTTAAACATATTTATCAGAGCACTAGGTGCTCTTGAAACGATACCTACAAATATTATAAGTGAAATACCATTTCCGATACCTTTTTCTGTAATAAGTTCTCCTAGCCACATTAAAAATGCTGTTCCAGCAGTTAATACTAAGACAATTACTGCTACTGGCAGGAATTCTCTACTGATAAGTGCTCTGTTGAAAAACCCTACGCTGATACCTATTGCTTGAACTAAAGCAAGTATTACTGTACCATATCGAGTATATTCAGCTATTTTCTTTCTTCCTTCTTCGCCTTCTTTTGCTAGAGCTTCTAAGCTTGGAATAGCAATTGTTAATAACTGTATTATAATTGAAGCAGTTACATAAGGGTAAATGTTAAGCGCAAAAATTGTAAAATCTTTGAAAGCTCCCCCTGCCATTAAGTTTAGAAAATCTAGCATTCCCCCAGAGCTAGCAGCAAACATAGAATCAATTACTTTTCTGTCTATTCCAGGAACTGGAATACTAGAGCCTAATCTAAACACTATAAGCATGGCAAATGTGAATAAGATTTTTTTTCTTAAATCTGGAATTTTCCATGCGTTCCTAAGAGTGGATAGCATTTTAGATCACCTCTACCTTTCCCCCATTAGCCTCTATTTTTTCAGCTGCTGATTTGCTGAATTTTTGGGCTTTAACAGTTAATTTTTTATTTAATTCCCCGTCTCCAAGTATCTTAACTCCGTCTTCAATTTTCTTTATTATACCAGCTTGAATTAGAAGTTCGGGTGTTACTTCTACATTATCTTCAAATATATTTAAATCATCAAGGTTAACTATTGCATAGCTCTTAGCAAATATATTTGTAAATCCTCTTTTAGGTAGTCTTCTATAAAGTGGCATCTGTCCACCTTCAAAACCAGGTCTTACTCCACCGCCTGAACGGGATTTTTGACCTTTTTGTCCTTTACCAGAAGTTTTACCTTGTCCTGATCCAGTACCTCTACCTAATCTTTTAGTCTTTTTACTTCCGCCACCTTGATTTGGTCTTAATTCATGTAGTTTCATGGTTGCACCTCCTCTTATCAAAAAGTTCTACTCAATAACTTCAACCATATAATTAACTTTTTCTATCATACCTCTAATTTGAGGAGTATCTTCTTTCTCAACTATTTGACCTATTTTTCTAAGTCCTAAGGCTTCAATAGTTCTTTTGTGAGCTTCTAGTCTTCCTATAGTGCTCTTTACTAGTTTTATTTGAATTTTAGCCAAGGTATTTCCCCCCTAACCTAATAACTCTTCTACAGTTTTTCCTCTTAGTCTTGCAACTTCTTCTGCTCTCTTAAGTTGTTTTAGAGCTTCCATAGTTGCATTTACCATGTTTCTAGGATTATTTGAGCCTAGGGACTTACCTCTTAGGTCTCTAATGCCTGCAAGTTCAATAACTGCACGCACAGGACCTCCAGCGATAACTCCTGTACCTTCTGAAGCTGGTTTTAGTAATACTCTTCCTGCTCCAAATTCTCCTACTGTTTCATGAGGAATTGTTGTACCTACAGTTGGTACCATAATTAAATTCTTTTTAGCGTCCTGTATTGCTTTTCTTATAGCCTCTGGAACCTCAAGGGCCTTAGCCATACCTACGCCTACGTGTCCATTTTCGTCTCCTACTACTACTAGAGCGCTAAATCTAAAGTTTCTACCACCTTTAACAACCTTAGTGACACGATTTATACTAACTACTCTTTCTTTTAGATCTAATTCACCAGCATCTATACGACCATGTTGCATTATTTTCCCTCCTTCTCTAGAACTTTAATCCGACTTCTCTTGCACCTTCTGCAAGTTCTTTAACTCTCCCGTGATAAATACATCCGCCTCTATCGAATATAACTTCTTCGATGCCTTTTGCTAGGGCTTTTTCAGCTACTAGTTTACCAACAGCCTTAGCTGCTTCTTTATTGCTAGTTGCCTCTAGTTTTTCTTTTAAGTCTTTATCGAGTGTAGAAGCAGACACTAAAGTTCTTCCTGCTTTGTCATCGATTATTTGCGCATATATATGATTCAAACTTCTATACACATTTAATCTTGGTCTCTCAGGAGTTCCATTTACAGTCTTTCTTATTCTTAAATGCCTTTTTTGTCTTTTTACATTGCTATTTTCTTTTTTAAGCACCTGTTTTCACTCCTTTCCTACTTACCTGTCTTGCCTTCCTTACGTCTTACAATTTCGCCTTCATATCTTACACCTTTACCTTTATAAGGTTCTGGTCTTCTAAAGTCTCTAATCACTGCAGCATAGTTTCCAACTTGTTGTTTATCTATGCCCTTAACAATTATCTTTGTAGGAGCTGGTACTTCAACTTCTATTCCTTCTGGGTCTTCCATCTCAACTGGATGAGAAAAACCTAAGGAAAGCACTAGCTTCTTACCTTGTTTTTGAGCACGATAACCTGTTCCTATGATTTCAAGGCTCTTACTATAACCATTGGTAACCCCTTCAATCATGTTAGCTAGTAATGTTCTCGTTAACCCATGTAAAGCTTTATGTCTCTTTTGCTCAGTTGGACGAGACAAATGGATTACATTATCTTCTATGTTAATTTGTATTTCTTTATCAAGTTGTTGTTCTAATTTTCCTTTTGCGCCTTTAACTACTACATAGTTATTTTTATTAATGCTTACTTCCACGCCACTTGGTATAGTTATCGGCTTCAAACCTATTCTTGACATGACTCTAACCTCCTGTTCCTTTAAATCAGTCTTTTATCTATTACCAAATGTAGCAGATTACCTCTCCGCCAACGCCTTCTTTTCTTGCTACCTTATCTGTTACGATACCTTTAGATGTTGAAAGAACTGCTATTCCTAGTCCTCCTAAAACTCTTGGTATCTCATCACTTTTTACATAAACTCTTAAGCCAGGCTTAGATATTCTTTTTAATCCAGAAATTATTTTTTCATTATCTTTTCCATACTTAAGTTGTACTCTTAGAATACCTTGTTTTGCATCTTCTATTACATCAAATCCTTTTATAAACCCTTCCTCTAAAAGGATGTTAGCTAATGATTTTTTCATATTTGAAGCTGGGATATCCACAGTCTCATGTTTTGCATTGTTTCCGTTTCTTATTCTTGTAAGCATATCTGCAATTGGATCAGTCATCACCATTCGAGTCTACCTCCTTCCATTTTAACAATCTATTACCAGCTCGCTTTTTTTACTCCAGGAATCTGTCCCTTGTAAGCTAGTTCTCTGAAGCAAATACGGCAAACTCCGAATTTTCTTAAATAAGCATGTGGTCTTCCGCAAATCTTGCATCTATTATATTCCCTAGAGCTGAATTTCTGCTTTCTGCTTTGTTTAATTATCATTGACTTTTTAGCCACTCTTTTTCGCCTCCTCCATTACTTTCTAAAGGGCATTCCCATAAGTGCTAAGAATTCTTTCGCTTCCTCATCTGTTTTTGCTGTTGTAACCACGATTATATCTAATCCCTTAATAGAATCAACTTTATCATATTCTATTTCAGGAAATATTAGCTGTTCCTTGATTCCTAGAGCATAATTTCCTCTGCCGTCAAATGATGTAGCTGATACCCCTCTAAAGTCTCTAACTCTTGGTAGTGCAATGTTCATTAGCTTATCGAGGAATTCATACATTTTTTCTCCTCTTAATGTAACTTTTGAACCAACTGGCATACCTTCACGAACTTTAAAGTTTGCTACAGATTTTTTTGCTCTAGTTATTATTGGTTTTTGTCCTGATATAATACCTAGCTCTTCTACAGCTGATTCTAACAATTTTGGGTTATCTCTAGCTTCTCCTAAGCCCATGTTTAAAACTATTTTTTCAAGCTTAGGTACTTCCATTATGTTATTATATTTAAATTTTTCCATTAATGCTGGAATAACTTCGTTTGTATATTTATCTCTAAGGCGTGTTGCCATTTTGTAAACCTCCTTTCAACTGTAGCTTAACTATAAAACTTCACCACATTTTTTGCAGACTCTTACTTTATCGCCGTTATCTAAAACTTTTTGTCCGACTCTAACGCCTGTCTTATCTTTATTGCAGTATAACATTACGTTTGACACGTGAATTGGTCCTTCTTGATGTATTATTCCACCTTGCTGCATTTGTCCGCTTGGTTTTTTATGCTTTGTAAGCATGTTTATGCCTTCTACAATTACTCTGTCTTCCTTTGGCATAGCAGCAAGAATTTTTCCTTTTTTGCCTTTATCTTTACCTGATATTATTACTACTGTGTCACCTTTTTTAACATGCATTGTCTACACCTCCTCTTATAACACTTCAGGTGCTAATGATATTATCTTCATAAAGTTACCGTCTCTTAGCTCTCTTGTAACTGGTCCGAAAATACGAGTACCGATTGGTGATTTATCTTCTTTTATTATAACAGCTGCATTTTCATCGAATTTGATGTAGCTTCCGTCTTTTCTTCTAACACCTTTTTTAGATCTTACTATAACAGCTTTAACTACTTCACCTTTTTTAACAACACCGCCTGGTGTTGCACTTTTGACAGTAGCGACTACTATATCTCCTATATTAGCGTATTTTCTACGTGTTCCGCCTAAAACTTTAATAACTAATAATTCCTTAGCTCCAGAATTATCTCCAACTTTCATACGTGATTCTTGTTGTAACATTTATTACCCTCCTTTCGTCAATACCAAGGATTATTTTGCTTTTTCTATTATCTCAACTAGTCTCCATCTTTTTTCTCTGCTTAATGGTCTAGTTTCCATTATCTTAACTTTATCGCCAATACGGCATTCATTGTTTTCATCATGAGCTTTAAATTTTGTAGTTTTTTTAACCATTTTCCCGTATAAAGGATGTGCAACAAATGTTTCTATAGCAACTACAATTGTTTTGTCCATCTTGTCGCTTACAACTCGACCTGTTCTAACCTTCCTGTTACCTCTTTGCATTAGGTTGGCCCTCCTTTCCCTTGCAACTATGCGTTAATCTGTTTTATTTCTCTTTCCCTTATTATTGTCTTTACACGCGCAATATCTTTTCTAACAGATTTGATTCTCATTGGGTTATCAAGCTGTCCTGTAGCTAATTGAAATCTTAGGTTAAACAGTTCAGCCTTTAAATCGTTAAGTTTGTTATCAAGTTCTTGAGCAGTCATTTGACGAATTTCATTAGCTTTCATTAGCTTCACCACCCTCTTCAATTACATCTTGTCGAGTGACAAATTTAGTTTTAATAGGTAATTTATGTGCTGCTAGTCTCATGGCCTCTCTTGCAGTTTCTTCAGGAATTCCAGCCATTTCGAATAATACTCTTCCTGGTTTTACTACTGCTACCCAATATTCTGGTGAACCTTTACCAGAACCCATACGAGTTTCAGCAGGTTTTTGTGTTATTGGCTTATCTGGGAATACTTTTATCCAGACCTTTCCGCCCCTCTTAACATATCTTGTCATAGCTCTTCTTGCTGCTTCTATCTGATTGGATGTAATCCAAGCTGGTTCTAATGCTTGTAATCCAAATTCACCGTAAGAAATCTTGTTGCCTCGAGTAGCTTTACCTGTCATTCTTCCTCTTTGCACTCTACGGCGTTTTACTCTTTTAGGCATTAACATATTAACTTCCTCCTTCCTACACTACTTTATTTCTCAGTAACCTCTTTTTTTTGTTCTACCTTTGCAGTAGGAAGAACTTCACCCTTGTATATCCAAACTTTAACGCCTATTTTACCGTATGTTGTATTTGCTTCAGTAAAACCATAGCTTATATCGGCTCTTAAAGTTTGAAGAGGTATTGTTCCTTCGCTGTAACCTTCAGTTCTTGCCATATCTGCACCACCAACTCTTCCTGATACAGATGTTTTAATTCCTTTTGCTCCTGATCTCATAGTTCTTTGAATAGCTTGCTTCATTGCTCTTCTAAATGATACTCTTCGTTCAAGTTGGCTTGCAATATTTTCAGCTACTAATTGAGCATCTAGTTCAGGAATCTTTATTTCTTCAACATTTACTGTTACGTTTTTCTTTGTAAGCTTTTCTAAATTCTTTCTTAGCTCTTCAACGCCTTGACCGCCTTTACCTATAACCATACCTGGTTTAGCAGTGTTCACAGTAACTTTAACTCTATTAGCTGCTCTCTCTATTTCAATTCTTGATATTCCAGAAGTAAACAACTCTTTCTTCACGAATTCACGTATTTTATTATCTTCTACTAAATACTCAGAAAATTGTTTACTGTCAGCATACCATTTCGAATCCCAATCTTTAATTATACCTACTCTCAATCCATGTGGATTAACTTTTTGGCCCATCTGTTTATCCCTCCTTTTCTATTCTCTCTCTCTTAGCACGATTCCGATGTGGCTTGTTCTCTTTAGAATTGGATATGCTCTACCTTGTGACCTAGGTCTCCATCTTTTTAATGTAGGACCTTGATTTCCATAAGCCTCATATACATATAACTTTTCTCTATCCATATCAAAATTGTTTTCAGCATTTGCAATAGCTGAACTAAGAACTTTCTCTAATTCTTTAGCGCCTCTTTTAGGTGTGAATTTTAAGATGGCAAGTGCTTCATCAACGTTTCTGCCTCTTATTTCAGCAGCTACTAAATTCACCTTTCTTGGTGCAATACGAATATGTTTGGCGATAGCTCTAGCTTCCACTCGAAGTTCCCTCCTTCTTACTTACTTTCTAACTGATGTTGTTTTTTCTGAACCTGCATGCCCTTTAAATGTTCTAGTAGGAGCAAATTCACCTAGCTTATGACCTACCATATCTTCTGTTACGTATACTGGAATGTGTTTTCTTCCATCATGTACAGCTATAGTGTGTCCTACCATTTGTGGAAATATAGTTGAACGACGTGACCATGTCTTAATAACTTTCTTATCATTCTTATCATTTAATTCTTCGACCTTTTTTAGTAAATGATCGTCGCAAAATGGTCCTTTTTTAAGGGATCTACCCATTTAAGTTCCTCCTCCCAATGCGATATTGTTTGTTCTTTTATAAGCATAAGCCTAAGCCGACTAATTACTTTTATAAGATTATTTCTTTCTCGCTCTAACGATGTATTGATTTGACTTTTTATTCTTCTGACGAGTCTTATATCCTAATGCTGGTTTACCCCATGGTGTTACTGGTGATGGTCTACCTATTCCAGTTCTTCCTTCTCCACCGCCATGTGGGTGATCATTAGGGTTCATAACACTACCTCTAACTGTTGGTCTAAAGCCCATGTGTCTCTTTCTACCAGCTTTACCTACTGTTATATTTTCATGCTCTACATTGCCTACTTGGCCTATAGTAGCTCTGCATTCTATTCTAATAAGTCTAAACTCTCCGGATGGAAGTCTAACTGTAGCATAGTTGCCTTCTTTACCCATAAGCTGTGCTGAATTACCAGCAGATCTTACTAATTGACCGCCTTTTCCAGCCTTTAGCTCAACATTATGGATTACTGTACCAACTGGTATGTTTTTTAATGGCAATGCATTACCTACTTTTATGTCTGCTTCTACACCTGATTCTATAACATCTCCAACTTTTAAACCAAGTGGAGCAAGTATATATCTTTTTTCACCGTCAACATAGTTTATTAATGCTATGTTAGCTGTTCTATTTGGATCATACTCGATTGCAGCAACTTTTCCTGGTACTCCATCTTTATTTCTCTTGAAATCAATTATTCTATATTTTCTTTTAGCTCCGCCGCCTCTATGTCTAACTGTAATCTTACCATGGACGTTTCTTCCTGCTTGTCTATTCAAGCTTACAATTAATGACTTCTCAGGATCTTTTTTAGTGATGTCTTCAAATGTCGAAACAGTCATTTGTCTAATTGCAGGCGAAGTCGCTTTGAATTTCTTGATACTCATTTTGTTCCCTCCTCTTACTTGCAATTAAGAATTACATGCCTTCAAAGAACTCTATACCTTTACTATCTTTAGTAAGGGTAACTATGGCTTTTTTCCAGCTCGGTCTTCTACCCTCATGGATTCCTTGTCTTTTTACTTTACCTTCCATAAACATAGTGTTTACTTTTTCAACCTTTACTCCGAATACCTTCTCAACAGCATTTTTAACTTCTGTTTTATTTGCTCTTTTATCTACAACAAAAGTATATTTACCTTCTGCCATATCATCCATACTTCTCTCTGTTACTATAGGCTTTCTTATAATGTCGTGTGGATTACGCATTATGCATACACCTCCTCCACTTTTTTAACGGCATCCTTAGTTATAATAAATGAATCATATTTTAGTATGTCATATACATTAAGAGTGTTTGTCAAAGTAGTTTGAACACCTTGTATATTGCTTGCAGATTTCACTACATTTTCATTCTTTTCAGCCATAACTATTAGTGCCTTTTTATTAGAATTAATATTCTTTAAGATATTTACCATATCTTTTGTCTTAGGTTGAGTTAGATTTAATTCATCTAATACTATTATTTCTTTACTTTCAACTTTTGAGCTTAATGCGCTCTTCATAGCTAATCTCTTAACCTTTTTAGGAATACTATAGCTATAGTCTCTTGGCTTTGGAGCAAATACTACTCCACCACCTATCCATTGAGGTGATCTTATACTTCCTTGACGAGCTCTACCAGTTCCTTTTTGTCTCCAAGGTTTCTTTCCTCCACCTCTTACTTCTGCTCTTGTTTTAGCTGATTGTGTCCCTTGTCTTTTATTTGCAAGCTGATTCTTTACAGCTTCGTATAAAACATGTTGGTTTACTTCAACTCCAAACACTGCATCACTTAACTCTATATCACCAATTTGTTGGCCTGATACGTTATATAAAGCTACCTTTGGCATCTAACTTCCTCCTTTCCTAAAGAACTTACTTTGAAGCCTTTACAGTTTCTTTTATTGTAATTAGTCCGCCTTTTGGTCCTGGAACTGCACCTTTAACTAATATGAAGTTCTTTTCTGCATCTACTCTTACAACTTCTAAGTTTTGTACTGTTACTCTTTCATTTCCCATGTGTCCTGGCATTTTCTTGCCCTTTAATATTCTTGCTGGAGTAGCTGAACCACCCATTGATCCTATTCCTCTGTGGTATTTAGAACCATGAGTCATAGGTCCTCTAGATTGGTTGTGTCTCTTAATAGCTCCTTGATATCCCTTACCCTTGGATGTTCCAATAGCATCTACTCTCTCGCCCACTGCAAATATGTCAGCTTTGATTTCCTGACCTATTTCATATCCATCTATATTATCAACTCTGATTTCTCTTAAAAATCTTTTAACTTCTACATTTGCTTTTCCAAAGTGACCCTTTAATGGCTTGTTAACTTTTTTCTCTTTAATATCGCCATATCCTACTTGAATAGCATTGTATCCATCTTTTTCTACATTCTTCTTTTGAACAACTTTCATTGGGCCAACTTCGATTACTGTAACAGGAATTACTATTCCTTCTTCAGTAAACACTTGTGTCATGCCTACTTTTTTACCTAATATACTTTTCATTTTTACACCTCCTGAAGTCTTACAGCGGATTACACTCATGTGTAATCATACTAAGCAGAGTGTATTTTATTTTAATTCTCTACTTGTATTCTTATAATTTAATTTCAATATCTACACCTGCTGGTAGATTAAGTTTCATTAATGAATCTACTGTTTTTGGTGTAGGGTTTAAGATATCGATTAGTCTCTTATGAGTTCTTTGTTCAAACTGCTCTCTAGAATCCTTATATTTATGAACAGCTCTTAATATTGTAATTATCTGCTTCTCTGTTGGTAGTGGTATAGGACCTGAAACATTTGCTCCAGTTCTTTTAGCAGTTTCTACAATCTTTTGTGCTGATGAATCAAGGATCTCATGATCATAAGCCTTTAATCTGATTCTTATTTTTTGTTTGTTTGACATTAAAATTCCCTCCTTACTATCGCATGTTTTAATTTACATGCAACAATGAGTGCCGATACACTCAACCGGGTGTTTTGTGGTTTTTTGTGCACAGCTATCCCTTGTCGCCCGAGTCTAAGCCGGACATTCTCCGCAAAAATTACCTTATTTTATTGTAAATAAGCAACCTCTTGCTTCATCGCATGTCAACTACATACCACAATATTTTATATCATATTGGGCCAAAACTCAAGTATTAATTTTAATTTTTTTGATATTTTTTAAAAATATTTTTATGATTTTTATTCTTTCCAATTTATTAACATATTAGACATTAAAAGAAGGGGATGCCCCCTCTTTTAATGTAATATATATCTTTATGTCGTTTTAACTATTTTGCTATCTCAGCTACGACTCCAGCTCCTACTGTTCTTCCACCTTCACGAATTGAGAATTTTAATCCTTCTTCCATTGCGATTGGTGTTATTAGTTCTATTGTAAATGTTGCGTTATCTCCTGGCATTACCATCTCTACGCCTTCTGGTAGCTTGATTGATCCTGTTACGTCTGTTGTTCTGAAGTAGAATTGTGGTCTATAGCCATCAAAGAATGGTGTATGTCTTCCACCCTCTTCTTTTGTTAGTACGTATACCTCTGCTTTGAATTTTGTATGTGGTATTATACTTCCTGGCTTTGCTAGTACTTGACCTCTTTCTATTTCACTTCTTTGTACTCCTCTTAGTAATGCTCCTATGTTATCTCCTGCTTGTGCTTCGTCTAACATCTTTCTGAACATTTCTACTCCTGTACATACTACTGTTCTTGGTTCGTCTGTTAAGCCTACTATTTGTACTTGGTCTTGTACTTTTAATATTCCTCTTTCTACTCTTCCTGTTGCTACTGTTCCTCTTCCTGTGATTGTAAATACGTCTTCTACTGGCATTAGGAATGGCTTATCTGTTGCTCTTACTGGAGTTGGGATTGTTGCGTCTACCGCTTCCATTAATTCCAATATTTTGTCTCCCCATTTTCCGTCTGGGTCTTCTAATGCTTTTAATGCTGATCCTACTATTATTGGTGCATTGTCTCCATCAAATTCATATTCTGAAAGTAATTCTCTTACTTCCATTTCTACTAGTTCGATTAGTTCTTCGTCATCTACCATGTCAGCTTTGTTTAGGAATACTACTATTGTTGGTACTCCAACTTGTCTTGATAGTAGTATATGCTCTCTTGTTTGTGGCATTGGGCCATCTGCTGCTGAACATACTAGTATTGCTCCGTCCATTTGTGCTGCTCCTGTTATCATGTTCTTAACGTAGTCAGCATGGCCTGGACAGTCAACGTGTGCGTAGTGTCTATTTGGTGTTTCATACTCTACGTGTGATGTTGATATTGTAATTCCTCTTTCTCTTTCTTCTGGTGCTTTGTCTATGTTTGCATAGTCAATGAATTCGCCTGTGCCATATCTTTTGTTTAATACTGCTGTGATTGCTGCTGTTAATGTTGTTTTACCATGGTCAACGTGTCCTATTGTTCCAATATTAACGTGTGGCTTATTTCTTTCATATTTTGCTTTTGCCATTTTTTTATTCCTCCCTACTAAAACAAATTTATATATTAAAATAATAAAATACTAAACATTATTTATTAATAATTTTTTCAGCTAAGCTGTTTGGTACTGCCTCATAATGGTCAAATTGCATTGTATATGTTCCACGACCTTGAGTTTTAGAACGAAGATCAGTCGCATATCCAAACATTTCTGCTAGAGGCACAAATCCTCTTACAACTTGTAATCCATTTCTTGATTCCATACCTTCTATTCTACCTCTTCTTGAGTTAAGATCACCTATTACGTCTCCCATATACTCTTCTGGCATAACAACTTCGACCTTCATATATGGCTCAAGAATTACAGGATTTGCTTTTTTCATACCATCTTTAAATGCCATTGAACCTGCTATTTTAAATGCCATTTCTGATGAGTCAACCTCATGGTATGATCCATCATATAGAGTTACTCTAAAGTCAAGAACTTCATATCCTGCAAGAACACCATTTTGCATAGCTTCCTGTATACCATTGTCAACAGCTGGAATATACTCTTTCGGTATAACTCCACCAGTGATTTTATTCACAAATTCATAGCCTTCGCCTGGTTGTCTTGGTTCCATTCTAATCTTAACGTGTCCGTACTGTCCACGTCCACCAGATTGTCTAGCATATTTTGATTCAACTTCAACTTGTTTAGTTATAGTTTCTTTATATGCAACCTGTGGATTACCTACATTAGCTTCTACTTTAAATTCTCTAAGAAGTCTGTCAACAATAATTTCTAGGTGCAATTCACCCATTCCTGCTATTATTGTTTGACCTGTTTCTTGATCTGTATAAGCTTTAAATGTTGGGTCCTCTTCTGACAATTTAGCTAAAGCTATTCCCATTTTATCTTGGCTTGCTTTAGATTTAGGCTCTATAGCTACTCTAATAACTGGCTCTGGGAATTCCATAGATTCTAATATTATAGGACTATCCTCAGCACAAAGAGTATCTCCTGTTCCTGTATCCTTTAGTCCTACTGCAGCTGCAATATCTCCAGCATAAACTCTATCTAATTCTTCCCTTTTATTCGCATGCATCTGTAATATACGGCCTATTCTTTCTTTTTTGCCCTTTGTTGAGTTCAATACATATGAGCCTGATTCCAATACTCCTGAGTAAACTCTAAAAAAAGCAAGTTTACCCACATATGGATCTGCCATAATTTTAAATGCTAATGCTGCAAAAGGTTCCTCGTCTGAAGATACTCTTTCTTCAACTTCTTCTGAACCTGGTTTAACTCCTGTTATGTTTGGTACGTCTGTAGGTGCAGGCATATATTCAACTACTGCATCAAGAAGTGGTTGAACACCTCTATTTCTATATGCTGAACCGCATAAAACTGGAGTTACTTTACATGCAATTGTAGCACTTCTTATCGCACTCTTTATTTCATCAATGCTAATTTCTTCACCTTCAAGGTATTTCATCATTAGCTCTTCATTCTCGTCAGCTACAGCTTCTATTAGCGCTTCTCTATATTCCTTTGCTAAATCCACCATCTCTGCTGGAACATCTACTATTTCATATTCTTTTCCTAGTTCGTCTTTGTATATTCTAGCTTTCATATTAACTAGGTCAATCATACCTACAAAATCACTTTCTGAACCTATTGGTAGCTGTACAGGTACGGCATTAGCCTTTAATCTTTCCTTCATCATATCTACTGCTCTAAAGAAATCGGCACCTGTAGTATCCATTTTATTTACAAAAGCCATACGTGGAACATTGTATTTGTCTGCTTGGCGCCATACTGTTTCTGATTGTGGTTCCACACCGCCTTTTGCACAAAAAACTGCTACTGCGCCATCGAGAACACGAAGAGATCTTTCTACCTCAACGGTAAAATCCACGTGTCCTGGTGTGTCTATGATATTTATCCTATGACCATTCCATTGAGCTGTGGTTGCTGCAGAAGTTATTGTGATTCCTCTTTCCTGTTCTTGCTCCATCCAATCCATTGTAGCGGAACCTTCATGAGTTTCGCCTATTTTATGAGTTCTACCTGTATAGAATAGTATTCTTTCAGTAGTAGTCGTTTTACCTGCATCTATGTGAGCCATTATACCAATATTTCGAGTTTTTTCTAAAGAAAATTCTCTAGGCACAGTAATCCTCCTTTCTGTTACTTATTTTATTTTTTTTACTTTTATTCAACTTTGATTTTAACCATAAATATCTATATTTATTACCATCTGTAATGTGCAAAAGCTTTATTAGCTTCAGCCATTTTATGAGTATCTTCTCTCTTTTTAACGCTCGCACCTGTGTTGTTAGCTGCATCCATGATTTCCTTAGCTAGTTTTTCACTCATAGTTTTTTCTCCTCTTTTTCTAGAGTATTCTGCTAGCCATCTCAATCCTAAAGTTTGTCTTCTATCTGGTCTAACTTCAATTGGCACTTGGTATGTTGCCCCACCAACACGTCTTGCCTTTACTTCAAGTACAGGCATTATGTTGTTAAAGCCTTTGTAGAAAACTTCTAGTGGGTCTTCACCTGTTTTTTCTCCTATGAAATCAAAGGCATCATACACTATTCTTTGTGCTACACCTTTTTTCCCATCGAGCATGATTTGATTTATTAATTTTGTAACTACTTTATCCTTATATATTGGATCTGGACTAACTTGTCTTTTTGGAATATGTCCTTTTCTTGGCACTATTCTTCCCTCCTTAAACATTTAAGATTAATTCATAGGTACTCGACATTTGAAGCTTGTCGTCAGCGCACTAAAATGCATTTATATAAACAGCCTTTAGCTCATGACGCTAAAACCCCGCATTTCCGTACCTGGCAGCATTATTTTTTCTTAGGTTTCTTTGCACCATATTTTGACCTGGATTGCATCCTCTTGTCTACACCAGCTGAGTCTAATGTTCCTCTAATGATATGGTATCTAACCCCTGGTAAGTCTTTAACCCTTCCACCTCTTATAAGAACAACACTATGCTCTTGTAAGTTATGGCCTATACCTGGGATGTAAGCATTAACCTCTAAACCATTTGTAAGTCTAACTCTGGCAATCTTTCTTAAAGCGGAGTTAGGTTTCTTAGGTGTTACAGTTCTAACTGCTATACATACCCCTCTTTTTTGTGGAGAATTAACCTTAGTTGTTCTTTTCTTTAGAGAGTTTAATCCTACTCCTAAGTGAGCTGATTTAGATTTGTAGACAACTTCTTCTCTACCTTTTTTTACTAATTGGCTAATTGTTGGCATCGAAGCACCTCCTTCCAAAATTTAACTATTTCAAAATCGCAGCAACTGCTGCACTTACATCAATACCACAGGCCTTACCTAATTCCTTCATACTTGAAGCGTAGATAATTTCTATAGATTTTTCATTGCATAAATGAATAATGTCCTGTACTACTTTAGGCTCTGCGTCTTCTGCAATATATACTGTTTGAATTTCACCATTATTTATTGCTCTTCTGGCCTGCTTTATACCAACAACCTTTTTAGTATCTTTAAGATTAGTTAGCATTTTAGTTTCCTCCTTCATTTAACATCCAGAAGATTATGAGGCTAAAGCCTCATAATCTTCATTGATTCAAAAGAGTCAACCTGCAATTTTACACACTTATATATTTTAACATCTGTTATAACGAGTGTCAACATTTATATTATTCAAGGCTTATTTCTTCCTCTGCTTCTTCATCCTCACGCTTCAGAGCAATATCCTTATATTTTCTCATACCAGTACCTGCTGGTATAAGTTTACCAATAAGCACATTTTCCTTTAATCCTATTAGCCCATCCTCTTTTCCTTTTATTGCTGCTTCTGTCAGTACTCTTGTAGTTTCTTGGAAGGATGCAGCTGATAAGAAGGATTCAGTGGCTAATGATGCCTTGGTAATTCCTAGTAATACTCTTCTTCCTACTGCTGGTTTTCCTAGTCCCTCTTCTATTTTCCCATTTGTCTCTTCAAAATCAAATATATTTACTAATCCACCTGGAAGAAAATCTGTATCACCTGAATCTTCAATCTTAACTTTATTTAACATCTGTCTAACTATAACCTCAATGTGTTTGTCGTTTATATCAACACCTTGCATTCTGTAAACTCTTTGAACTTCTTTTACAAGATATGATTGAACTCCAGAAATCCCTTTTATTTTTAATATATCATGTGGGTTAACTGAACCTTCAGTTATTTCATCTCCAGCCTCAATAAAATCTCCAGCTTTAACTTTTAATCTAGAACCATATGGTATAGTATATGTTCTTGCTTCACCATCTGCAGCAGTTACTATTGCTTCTTTCCTTCTTTTTGACTCATTCAATGAAACAGTACCTGAAATCTCTGTAATGATAGCAAGACCTTTTGGTTTTCTAGCTTCAAAAAGCTCTTCAACCCTTGGAAGACCTTGAGTAATATCTGCTCCAGCAACTCCACCTGTATGGAAGGTACGCATTGTAAGCTGAGTACCAGGCTCACCTATAGATTGGGCTGCTATGATTCCTACTGCTTCTCCAATATTTACTATATGTCCAGTAGCAAGATTTCTTCCATAGCATTTTGAACATACTCCATGTCTTGTTTTACATCCTAATACAGATCTTGCCCTGACCTCTTCAATTCCAGAAGCGACAATTCTATCTGCTGCTCCTTCGGTGATTAGTTCTCCTGCTTTTACAATTACTTCACCTGTATTTGGATCTGCTATATCATCGAATGCATATCTGCCTTCAATTCTATCCCATAAGTCTTCTATAACTTCTCTTCCATCTTTAAATGCTTTAATTGTTACATAGTGATCAGTTCCACAATCGTCTTCTCTTACTATTACATCCTGGCTAACATCAACTAGCCTTCTTGTCAAATATCCTGAGTCAGCTGTTCTTAAAGCCGTATCTGCAAGACCTTTTCTAGAGCCGTGTGTTGAAGTAAAGAACTCAAGTACTGTAAGTCCTTCTCTAAAGTTTGCTCTAATAGGCTGCTCAACAGTTTTACCCGAAGCATTTGCCATAAGGCCCCTCATACCTGCAAGCTGTCTAATCTGATTTTTACTACCTCTTGCTCCTGACTGAGCCATTATGAATATATTGTTAAGAGGATCTAGATTATCCATAAGTGCTTCAGTAACCTGTTCTGTCGTTCTATTCCAAACCTCTATAACTCTTTCATATCTTTCTTCGTCTGATATAAGTCCTCTTCTATAGGATTTTTCATATTTATCGACTTTTTCTTCTGCTTCAGATATCAGTATTTCTTTTGCTTCAGGAACTACTATATCATCAATACTTACTGTAATAGCACCAATTGTAGAAAAATGGAATCCAGTTGCCTTAATATTATCTAGTACTACTGCTGTTATTGTATTTCCATGTTTTCTGAAGCATTTTTCTATGATTATCCCTAACTTTTTCTTATCTACAATATCATCTATTTCTAAAGAGTATTTGTCTTTCTCTCTATCTACAAATCCTAAATCTTGTGGAATGTTTTGGTTAAATATAAATCTACCTACTGTACTTTCTACTAGCTTGCCTCTGTCGTTTTCATCAAGCTTTACTCTGACTTTAACTCTGGAATGTAGATCTATTGCCCCATCATAATATGCAAGAAGCAATTCATCGTAGTCTTTAAAAATCATTCCTTCGCCTGGTTCTCCTGGTTTTTCTACAGTCAAATAATAGCTTCCTAATACCATATCCTGAGTAGGAGTTGTAATAGGTTTGCCATCCTTTGGCGCAAGAATATTGTTCACTGATAGCATAAGGAATCTTGCCTCTGCTTGTGCTTCCATAGAAAGAGGCACGTGAACAGCCATTTGGTCTCCATCAAAGTCTGCGTTATAAGCTGTACATACAAGTGGATGCAGCTTAATTGCCTTACCCTCTACAAGAATTGGTTCAAAAGCTTGAATTCCAAGTCTATGTAGAGTAGGGGCACGGTTTAATAGTACTGGATGTTCTTTTATAACTGAATCTAATACATCCCATACAACTGGCTTAACCTTTTCTACCATTCTCTTTGCACTCTTGATATTATGTGCATGGCCTTCATTTACTAATCTCTTCATTACAAATGGCTTAAATAGTTCCAATGCCATCTTCTTAGGAAGTCCACACTGATAAAATTTAAGCTCTGGTCCAACAACTATAACAGAACGTCCTGAATAGTCAACTCTCTTACCAAGAAGGTTTTGTCTAAATCTTCCCTGTTTACCTTTTAACATATCAGACAATGATTTTAATGGTCTGTTACCAGGTCCTGTTACAGGTCTTCCCCTTCTTCCATTGTCTATCAAAGCATCCACAGCTTCTTGAAGCATTCTCTTTTCATTTCTAACTATAATATCTGGAGCACCTAAATCCAACAGTCTTTTTAATCTGTTATTTCTATTTATTACTCTTCTATAAAGATCGTTTAAATCTGATGTCGCAAACCTGCCGCCGTCAAGCTGTACCATAGGTCTTAGGTCTGGTGGAATAACAGGTATTACATCCAATATCATCCATTCAGGCTTATTTCCTGATTGTCTAAAAGCTTCTACGACTTCTAGTCTTCTTATGATTCTAATCTTCTTTTGTCCTGAACTTTCTTTTAGCTGAGTTCTTAGGTCCTTTGCTTCTCCTTCTAAATCTATTTTAGATAGAAGCTCTTTTATTGCCTCAGCTCCCATAGAAGCTTTAAATCTTCTGCCATATTTATCAATAGCATCTCTATATTCTTTTTCACTTAATAGTTGTTTTTCAGAAAGAGATGTATCACCAACATCTATTACTACATAAGAAGCAAAATAGAGAATCTTCTCCAAAGCTCTAGGGGACATATCTAATATAAGTCCCATTCTACTTGGTATACCTTTAAAATACCAAATATGAGAAACTGGAGCAGCAAGCTCTATGTGCCCCATTCTTTCTCTTCTTACTTTAGCCTTTGTGACTTCAACTCCACACCTGTCACAAACTACTCCTTTGTACCTTACTCTCTTATATTTTCCACAATGGCATTCCCAGTCTTTTGTAGGTCCAAATATTTTCTCACAAAATAGACCTTCTTTTTCAGGCTTTAAGGTTCTATAATTTATGGTTTCAGGCTTTTTTACTTCTCCTTTTGACCATTGTCGTATTTTTTCAGGTGATGCTAAACCAATCCTGATTGAATCAAAATTATCAAGCTCGAACAAGGGGCTTTCTCTCCCTTCATAAAATTAGTTTAAGTCTAAAACTAGTCATCGAAATCTTCATCAAACAATTCATCATCTTCAAAGATGAACTTATCATCGTCAGATTCCTCACTTTCAAGATCTTCCTCAACATTTTCTACATTAGTCTCATCATAATCATTATAATATTCACTTTCAAACTCGCTATCTTTATCTTCCACATCGAAGCCAATATTTAAATCGCCAATTTCATCATCTACTGATTCTTTGATTTCTATTTCCTTATCATCAGTTATTACTTTAACATCTAATGCTAAACTTTGCAGTTCTTTTATAAGAACCTTAAATGATTCTGGAATTCCTGGTTCAGGAATATTCTCTCCTTTAACTATTGCTTCATATGTCTTCACACGTCCTACTACGTCATCCGATTTAACTGTCAATATCTCTTGAAGAGTATGGGAAGCACCATAAGCCTCTAATGCCCATACCTCCATCTCACCAAATCTCTGGCCACCAAACTGAGCTTTACCTCCTAATGGCTGTTGAGTAACTAGAGAATAAGGGCCTGTAGATCTAGCGTGAATTTTATCATCAACTAAATGGTGAAGCTTAAGCATATACATGTATCCAACTGTAACTGGATTGTCAAAGGCCTTTCCTGATCTACCGTCTCTAAGGTTTATTTTTCCGCTTTCTGGATATCCCACGTCCTTTAAAGCATCCCATATATCATTTTCATTAGCTCCATCAAATACTGGAGTAGCAACATGCCAGCCTGCTTTTTTTGCAGCTAATCCTAGATGTACCTCCAATACCTGACCAATGTTCATACGAGAAGGAACTCCCAGTGGATTAAGAACAACCTCTAGTGGTGTTCCATCTGGCAAGAAAGGCATATCCTCTTCAGGAAGAATCCTAGAAACAACACCCTTATTACCATGCCTACCACACATCTTATCTCCAACATTGATTTTACGTTTTGTTGCTATATATACTCTGACAAGTTGATTGACTCCTGGAGGTAATTCATCTCCATTTTCCCTTGTAAATACTTTTACATCTACAATTATTCCTGTCTCTCCGTGAGGCACTCTCAGTGAAGTATCTCTAACTTCCCTAGCCTTTTCACCAAATATTGCTCTTAATAATCTTTCTTCAGCAGTAAGCTCTGTCTCTCCCTTTGGTGTAACCTTGCCTACTAATATGTCATTTGCTTCAACCTCTGCACCTATTCTGATAATTCCTCTTTCATCCAGGTCCTTTAATGAATCTTCTCCCACATTTGGTATATCTCTTGTAATCTCTTCTGGTCCAAGCTTTGTATCTCTAGCCTCTGATTCATACTCTTCTATGTGAACTGAGGTTAATATGTCTTCTCTTACAACCTTTTCATTCAACAAAATAGCATCTTCGTAGTTATAGCCTTCCCATGTCATAAATCCAATAAGTAGGTTTTTACCAAGTGCAATTTCGCCTTGATCTGTTGAAGGACCGTCTGCTATAACCTGACCTTTTTTAACTCTTTCATGCTTTCTTACAATAGGTCTTTGATTTATACATGTTCCTTGGTTTGAACGTTTAAACTTCAACAGTTTATATTTATCTATTTGTCCGTCTTCATCTCTTCTTATTAATATTTCATCTGTTGCTACCCTAAGGACAACTCCAGCATTTTTTGCAACTGATACTACTCCTGAATCCTTTGCAGCTCTATATTCCATTCCTGTACCTATAATTGGAGCTTCTGTTTTTAATAGCGGTACAGCCTGACGCTGCATGTTTGCACCCATCAGCGCTCTATTGGCGTCATCATTCTCCAAAAATGGTATCATAGCAGTAGCCACAGCAACTATTTGCTTAGGTGATACGTCCATGTAATCCACTTCGTCTACTGGTACTACTTCAATGCTTCCATATTTCGCTCTAGCTAGTGCTCTTTTATTGACAAACTTACCTTCAGCATCTAATGGCTCATTTGATTGGGCAATGATAAATTCATCTTCAACATCTGCCGTTAAGTAATCAATCTCATTTGTGACTACTCCAGCTTCTTTGTCAACTCTTCTATATGGTGCCTCTATAAATCCATAGTCATTTATTCTAGCATAGGTAGTAAGCGACGTGATAAGTCCGATGTTTGGTCCTTCAGGTGTTTCTATAGGACACATTCTTCCGTAGTGTGAGTGATGAACGTCTCTTACTTCAAAGCCGGCTCTATCTCTACTAAGTCCTCCCGGGCCTAATGCTGACATTCTTCGTTTATGTGTGAGCTCTGCTAATGGGTTTGTTTGATCCATGAACTGTGATAACTGGCTGCTACCAAAGAATTCCTTTATAGCTGCGGCAACTGGTCTGATGTTAATTAAAGCCTGTGGTGTAACTACATCTATATCTTGAATAGTCATTCTTTCTCTGACTACTCTTTCCATCCTTGATAAACCTATTCTAAATTGGTTCTGCAAAAGCTCTCCTACAGAACGAAGTCGCCTGTTTCCAAGGTGATCTATATCATCAGTATTTCCAATGCCAAAAAATAGATTGAATTCATAATTAACTGATGCTATTATATCTGAATTTATTATATGCTTTGGAGATAGCTCTCTGATTCTTTCTTTTATAGCTTCTTTTAGTTCCTCGGTTTTTCCGTGCTTTTCTATTAATTCCTTCATCACTGGATAATATACTTTCTCTTTTAGTCCAATATCCTCAACAGAAAAAGGCAGATTAAATGCTTTAATGTTTACGAAATGATTACCCATAACTCTTACAGTCTTGTTATCATCAGTTAATACATCTACAACATTTATACCTGCATTCTCTATTTCAATAGCCTTTTTCCTAGAAATCTTTTCATTTTTTTCTGCTAAGATTTCTCCTGTATTTTCATCAACTATCGTGTTAGCGGCTCTTCTATTTGCGATTCTATTGTAAAGAGATAGCTTTTTATTAAATTTATATCTACCAACTTTAGCTAA
Source organism: Proteiniborus sp. MB09-C3 (assembly GCF_030263895.1). Classification (NCBI taxonomy): domain Bacteria; kingdom Bacillati; phylum Bacillota; class Clostridia; order Eubacteriales; genus Proteiniborus; species Proteiniborus sp. MB09-C3. The sequence continues at coordinate 1,145,379 of NZ_CP127161.1, read as the reverse complement.
ATCATATCTTTTCGGGTCAAAAAATAGTGTATTAATAAGTGATCTAGCACTATCTACTGTTGGCGGCTCGCCTGGTCTAAGCCTTTTATATATTTCAAGTAATCCTTCATCATGTGTTTTTGTACTATCCTTTTCAAGGGTTTTTAAAACCTGTTCAGTTTCACCTAAAAGTTCTAAAATTTCTGCATTAGAACCATATCCTAATGCCCTAAGTAAAATAGTAAGGGGAAGTTTTCTAGTTCTATCTACTCTAACATATACTACATCATTTGAGTCGCTTTCGTATTCTAACCAAGCACCTCTATTAGGTATTACAGTGGAAGAATACAGTCTTTTACCTGTCTTATCTATGTCTTCAGCAAAATAAACTCCAGGTGATCTAACCAACTGGCTTACTATTACCCTCTCTGCTCCATTGATTATGAAGGTTCCCTTTTCTGTCATTAAAGGGAAATCTCCCATAAACACTTCTTGTTCTTTAACCTCTCCCGTTTCCTTATTGATTAGTCTAACCTTAACTTTTAGTGGTGCAGCAAAATTAACATCTCTTTCTTTAGACTCTTCTTCTTCATATTTTGCTTCATCACCAATACTATAATCAACAAACTCTAAAATTAGATTTCCTGTGTAATCTTGGATTGGAGAAATATCTTCGAATACTTCTTTAAGTCCTTCAGTAATAAACCAATCATAGGACCTTTTCTGTACCTCAATTAAATCTGGTAGTTCTAGAACCTCATCAATCCTAGAATAGCTCATACGAACCCGTTTTCCATACGAAACAGGATGCACCATTATTACCACCCCTTAATAAAACTTAAGTAGTTAAAAACAAATTACCAATATTTGAAGCCCTAAGTCACAGGTTCCTAACTCCCACCGGTCGTTATGAACCTTGCCAACTCTGACAAGGATAGTACCTAAAATTCACCTTCGCTATGCTTAAGTTCATTGGGTACTACTCCCATGGTAATTTTTTGAATATAAACACACCTATTATAATATTGCCACAAACTTTATCAAATATTCAAAGTTTATGCCAAAAATCGCCTATTATGCATTTTATAATATTATCATACAAAAATATAGTTGTCAAGCATGGAAATCATCTGCTCTTATTATGTTTTTTTAACAAAAATATTTGACTACATTTTTAAAAATTCACAAATTATATAGGTATAATAATAAAAATTTATTTTCAAGCCTGACATATTATCATACCATAAGCAGTCTCGCAACACAAATTTATTTACTCGTTATCACTCCTATAAATTTGGTGCTCGTTGCATTTGACCTACCAGCGATTTCCCGACAAAAGCATTCGGAAAATCGGGTTAGGTCATAAAGCAGTCTCGCAACACAAATTTATTTACTCGTTATCACTCCTATAAATTTGGTGCTCGTTGCATTTGACCTACTATCGGTTTTCAGACAAATATATTTAGAAAATCGGCTTAGGCCATAAAAAAAGGCTTCATTGTTTTTAATGAAACCTTTTTTTATCATGTTATATGATTATTATTTTATTTCTACAGTTGCGCCTACTTCTGAAAGCTTAGCTTTCATTTGTTCAGCTTCGTCTTTTGAAGCTCCTTCTTTTAGTGTCTTAGGAGCACCATCTACTAAGTCTTTAGCTTCTTTTAGTCCTAAGCCAGTTATTTCTCTAACTACTTTGATAACCTTAATTTTTTCTCCGCCAGCACTTGCTAAAACTACATCAAATTCTGTTTTTTCTTCAGCTGCTGCACCTGCTGCTGGAGCTGCTCCGCCTGCTACCATTACAGGAGCTGCTGCACTTACACCAAATTCCTCTTCTAAAGCTTTAACTAACTCTGATAATTCTAAAACTGATAATGATTTTACGTCTTCTATTAATTTTGTGATTTTTTCACTCATTATAATATACCTCCATTTTTCATTTTTTATTAAGCTTCTTGTGGTTCTTTATCAACTATTGCTTGTATTGTTCTAGCAAACTTGGAAATAGGTGAATTCAATGCAATAACTAATTGAGTAAGTAGAACTTCTTTAGATGGTAATTCGCCTATAGCCTTAATCTTATCTACGCCTACAATTTCACCTTCAACAATACCCGCTTTAAATTCTAAGTTTTTATGTTCTTTAACAAAATCATTTGCAATTCTAGCAGGAGCTACAACATCATCTTTAGATATAGCTATAGCATTTGGTCCAACTAAAAATTCATTGAAAGCCTCGTATCCTTCTTCTTTAAATGCAAATCTCATCATTGTATTTTTGTATACCTTGTAATCTACTCCTGCTTGAGTATACTTCTTTCTTAATTCAGTAACTTCCTCAACAGTAAGGCCTCTATAATCAACAAGTACAATTGATTTTGCATCTTTAATCTTGGATCTTATTTCTTCTACGACTTGTTTCTTTTGATCTAATACTGCGCTCATTCTAGTCCACCTCCTTATTGCTTAACTTATCCTAAAAAATATAATAAGGTCCCTCCGTAGACATAGAGAGACCTTTGATTTCATAAGTAGTCATTTAGTCCATCCTCGGTAGGCAAAACATTAAACCTTTTAGGTACCTACTGTCTACGGAACATTTATAAAATTGTAACATTAGTTATAATATCAGTATATCAATATAATGTCAACAGTTTTAATCCATTATTTTTGATGAATTTATTTTAATTCCAGGACCCATTGTACTAGAAATAGTTACATTTTTTAAATATCTTCCTTTTGATGCTGCTGGTTTAGCTTTAATAACTGCATCCATCAAAGTATTGAAATTATCTTTTAATTTATCTGTTCCAAATGATACTTTTCCTATTGGAACGTGAATTATATTAGTTTTGTCAACTCTGTATTCAACTTTACCAGCTTTAATATCATTAACTGCTTTTTCAACATCAAAAGTAACTGTTCCTGATTTTGGGTTTGGCATTAAACCTTTTGGTCCTAATACCCTACCTAATCTTCCTACTACACCCATCATATCAGGTGTTGCTACAACAACATCATAATCAAACCAGTTTTCTGATTGAATCTTAGTTACAAGTTCTTCTGCACCTACATAATCAGCGCCTGCATTTTCTGCTTCTTTAGCTTTATCGCCTTTAGCAAATACTAAAACTTTTCTTGTTTTACCAGTACCATGTGGTAAAACTACAGCACCTCTAACTTGTTGATCTGCGTGTCTTGAGTCTACCCCAAGTCTTATATGCAATTCTACAGTTTCATCAAATTTAGCCTTTGCTGTTTTTTGTGCAAGTTCAATAGCTTCATTTACATCATAAAAGTTTTCTTTATCTATTAGCTTTGAACTCTCTTGGTAGTTTTTACCCTTCTTTGCCATTTCATATTCCTCCTTGTGGTATTAGCGGTTGTTACCTCCCACTTAAAAATTATTCTTCAACAACAATTCCCATACTTCTTGCAGTTCCTGCTACCATGCTCATAGCAGCTTCTATACTGCCTGCATTTAAGTCTGGCATTTTAATCTCTGCAATCTCTCTAACCTTAGCTTGTGATATTTTTGCAACTTTTGTTTTGTTTGGCACTCCGGAGCCTGATTCTATTCCTACTGCTTTTTTTAGCAATACTGCTACCGGAGGAGTCTTAGTTATGAATGAGAAAGATCTATCTTGGTAAACTGTTAAAACAACTGGAATTATCATACCAGCTTGATCAGCAGTTTTTGCATTGAATTCTTTTGTAAACTGCATGATATTTACACCATGAGGTCCTAAAGCTGTACCTACTGGTGGTGCTGGAGTTGCTTTACCAGCTGGAATTTGTAATTTAACCATAGCTATAACCTTTTTTGCCATTTTTACACCTCCTTACTATGTCGGAAAAGCCTAAAGGCTAATCCATATGTGTCTAATAATCTATCTATAATAAAGCATATGCTTTGTTACCAATACTATAGCCTTTCAATCTGATCAAAGTCCAACTCTACAAGTGTTTCTCTTCCAAACATAGATACAAAAACTTTGAGCTTTCTCTTCTCTATATTTACGTTTTCAACTGTTCCAATAAAGTTTTCAAAGTAACCTGATGTTATTTTTATAACCTCTCCAATATTGACGTTAACTTCAGGCAATGGCTCTTGTACTCCCAATAGTTTTACTTCTTCATTAGTAAGTGGTACAGGTTTAGATCCTGGTCCGACAAAACCAGTAACTCCTCTTGTATTCCTCACTAAATACCAGGATTCATCTGTCATTATCATTTTAACCATTACATATCCCGGAAACATCTTTCTTTCTTTGACTTTTTTCTTGCCATTTTTAGTTTCAATATATTCTTCAACCGGAACTCTTACTTCGAAAATTACGTCTTGCATTCCTCTATTTTCTACTAGCTTCTCAATATTGGCTTTAACCTTATTTTCGTGACCCGAATAGGTATGGGCTACGTACCATTTTCCTTTATCCGACTTATCTGTCATAGCTTACGGGGACCCTAATGCTAGGTCCTTCCCTCCTTCATCTTTTATCCAATTATAAATTTTAATATTTGATGTAAGCCTGAGTCAATTAGCCATACTGCTAAAGAAATAATTGTACAGATAACTAATACTACTATAGTATAGTTAATTAGCTCCTTTCTACTAGGCCAACTAACTTTCTTTAATTCAGCTCTTACTCCCTTGAAGTAGTTGCTTAATCTTTTTGTTCCCTTTTCAGCACCCGTTTGAGCCGCCATCCACTTCACATCCTTATTAAAAAGTTTTTCAAAAAACTATTTAGTCTCTTTATGGACTGTATGAGTATGACAGAATTTGCAGTATTTTTTTAGCTCAATTCTTTCAGTATTAGTTTTTTTATTTTTTATTGTATTATAGTTTCTTTGCTTACATTCTGTGCATGCCATAACAACTTTAACTCTCATCAAACACACCTCCCACGCTTAACCCAGTTAAGTCTATACAAATATAATTATTATATTGGGGCATAGTTACCCAATAATAGCTACATTATTACTTTATATAAACTATCATAAATTAAATAGTCTGTCAATAAAAAAATACAATTATAGGCAACTTATAAACGTATAATATATTCAGCCTTTAGTATTTCCACAATACTGTAATCAATACCTAATATTATCGTTCATTTCCTTAAAAAGACTAGGTCTAAAAGACCTAGTCTCTATAATTATTTTGCTATCTCAGCTACGACTCCAGCTCCTACTGTTCTTCCACCTTCACGAATTGAGAATTTTAATCCTTCTTCCATTGCGATTGGTGTTATTAGTTCTATTGTAAATGTTGCGTTATCTCCTGGCATTACCATCTCTACGCCTTCTGGTAGCTTGATTGATCCTGTTACGTCTGTTGTTCTGAAGTAGAATTGTGGTCTATAGCCATCAAAGAATGGTGTATGTCTTCCACCCTCTTCTTTTGTTAGTACGTATACCTCTGCTTTGAATTTTGTATGTGGTATTATACTTCCTGGCTTTGCTAGTACTTGACCTCTTTCTATTTCACTTCTTTGTACTCCTCTTAGTAATGCTCCTATGTTATCTCCTGCTTGTGCTTCGTCTAACATCTTTCTGAACATTTCTACTCCTGTACATACTACTGTTCTTGGTTCGTCTGTTAAGCCTACTATTTGTACTTGGTCTTGTACTTTTAATATTCCTCTTTCTACTCTTCCTGTTGCTACTGTTCCTCTTCCTGTGATTGTAAATACGTCTTCTACTGGCATTAGGAATGGCTTATCTGTTGCTCTTACTGGAGTTGGGATTGTTGCGTCTACCGCTTCCATTAATTCCAATATTTTGTCTCCCCATTTTCCGTCTGGGTCTTCTAATGCTTTTAATGCTGATCCTACTATTATTGGTGCATTGTCTCCATCAAATTCATATTCTGAAAGTAATTCTCTTACTTCCATTTCTACTAGTTCGATTAGTTCTTCGTCATCTACCATGTCAGCTTTGTTTAGGAATACTACTATTGTTGGTACTCCAACTTGTCTTGATAGTAGTATATGCTCTCTTGTTTGTGGCATTGGGCCATCTGCTGCTGAACATACTAGTATTGCTCCGTCCATTTGTGCTGCTCCTGTTATCATGTTCTTAACGTAGTCAGCATGGCCTGGACAGTCAACGTGTGCGTAGTGTCTATTTGGTGTTTCATACTCTACGTGTGACGTTGATATTGTAATTCCTCTTTCTCTTTCTTCTGGTGCTTTGTCTATGTTTGCATAGTCAATGAATTCGCCTGTGCCATATCTTTTGTTTAATACTGCTGTTATTGCTGCTGTTAATGTTGTTTTACCATGGTCAACGTGTCCTATTGTTCCAATATTAACGTGTGGTTTATTTCTTTCATATTTTGCTTTTGCCATTTTCTATTCCTCCTTAATATAAAGATTTAAAATATAGCTAATATGTATTAGCATCAGTAAATAAAAAGTGTATTCTTAGCATCTATTATGTCATAAACTAATATAGGTCATAGTAAACACATCCGGGTGTTTCGTGATATTTATGCTAAATGGAGCCCACGAACGGACTCGAACCGCTGACCTCTTGCTCACCATGCAGAGGTCTGATGTGTATTTATGCGGCTTGCAGGCTGCTTGGTTAGCTTTGTAAACATGCCATATGGGTATATTATACTATTTGGACAAATATATTTCAACTATTTATAAAATAATTTATATGTTATATTATAACAAATAAGGTAGCGCTAGTTGCTACCTTATTATCTATAGTCTATACCACCATTTTACATACGTTTACATGCTTAAGGCGCCCTATTATTTCTTCAATCTTTTCTTTGTCTTCTCCAATAAACATATTGAGATAATTGCCATTCGTGCTTTTATTTTTATATTCATATAATAACTTTTTAACGTTTTCATCCAAATCAAAATATTTGGAAATAGTAAATCCATAGGCATTAAATTTTTCTTTAATATCTTCTCCATCGCTATCAGCTCTAAATAATACGTATGCATTCTTAACTTTGTCTATATTTAATTTTTCATTTTCAATTATATTATTAAAATGTTCCATCATATTTATTATTTGTTTTCCACCCGATAAATTACAATCAATCGCAACACCAAAAAGTTTTTTATCGCTTTTGCTAGACTTCTCTAATAATTCCCAAGTCCCCTCATAATTTGTCATTAGTTCTTTATAATATTCTTTACGAGAGATTCTAGACGATGATTCGTCTTCAGGTGATTTCCTAAATACCGAAATATACTTATTTATTTCAGCAACTTTACTTCCTAATAACGGATTTCCACTTTTCGGAGTTAGTATAAAGTCAGGTGTTCTATCTATTTTCTGCTTGATGAAATCTGTATTAATTAAATGACTGATTATATAAGCCATTTTCATTAAATCTTCATCATTTTTTGATGCTTCCATTGTACTAACATAATATTTACTGCTTGTAGGTGTAATCTTTCCATACTGTATATAATTATCAAAGCATACTATATATTTAGATATTAGTTCAATTAACTTATATAAGTTTACTTTATCCTCACATAAACTATCTTCTACCCGATTTTCTCTAGAAATAATTTCTAATGCTATACATATTTCGTTAGATTTTGATGGCGAAAATCCTAATTCCTGCAAACATTTTTTAATTATTTCTTTATCATATCTTCCATAAACTAATGGAGCAAACTTACTATTAAAGGAAATCCATCCTGTCATGGCGACTATATCCCTAAGTGTTGTCAAACTTAATATAAATAAAATAATCATATTTAAGTTGATCTCCATTGTTTATGCCCCTTCTTGATTCAGTATTTGAACATTATGTATATATTTTAAAAGGTCTATATCGTTTTCAAAACTTAATGCAGATTTACTTTCTATATAACTTATTAAATTATGTTTTATTTTACTTGATTCAATAACGTTCCATACAGGTCTAGAATCTAACCAATTCACCAATCTTTGCTCATAACTGTAGTGCCTAACATATTTATCGTAAAAGTCTGTATTTTTGTTAACATATAAATCTCCTATTAATATTAGCCTCGTATATTTTAACGAATCGTCAATTATTTTATGATATTCTTCTTCACATATAAATGGTAATATTGGCTTCAATACTAAAGATGTAGGAATTCCATTCTCATAAATTTTCTTTAAAAGTTCAATTCTCTTTATATATGAAATTGTGAAGGGCTCAAGTTCACTTATCATGGAAATGTTTGTTATTGATGTGCTTATTTTTATAAAACCTTTATTTTGAGCAACAAGTCTTTCGTTAAGTTTTGAAATCCTTTTTAAAGTAAGATTACTTATGTCATTCTTAGTCGAAAAACTAATTATTATAGGAGAATTTTTATTAAAAACATAGTGTTCTAATCCTTCTATATTTTCTGAGTCTTTAAAAAATTCTCCGTCACAACATGGATAAATTATTTCGTAGTCTTCTTGGCCGTTTGATTCAATAAATAGCGGCTGTGAGTCATATGATTCCCATTGTGCAAAACAATAAGAGCAACCACTTAAACATTTTGAAGCTGTCGAAAATAATATCCTTTTCATTAAATATCCCCCTTTAATATAATGAACTGTATTTTGTCTATATAATAGACAATAAATATTCATCTTAAAATATCTTAATATCGTGTATGCAAAATGAATATATACTATTTCCTATGATTATATACTAAAACCAATATAAAAGTTTATATTTGATGACTGATTTCTAATTTTAATAATCAGCTGAACTGTATGTCATAATACATTATATTCAAAGTAAGTATAAAAAACAAACTACAAACCTTTCTTTAATATTTATTGGTTTATCATGAGTCCTTAGGGGTATAGCCAAAGTTATTTTGTTACATTCAGCTTTCTCTATTATAATATTCTAGTAGTTATTTTTATATATAGCATACTTAAATTACTATTTAATTTTTCTCCTATATCCACTTGAAAATTTAAATTTATTATATATCTATCCTAATAACTTCGAAAATTTTATTTCGTATAATTTTTGAAATTAGCATCGCGAAATCCTCGCATAAATCACTAACAATCACAACATTCTTTGGACCTATGTCAATATAGTAGACACATTTTCTCGAATAAATTTTATGCAACCCTCTTAGATTTATCTTCCCATTCTTGGGGAGTGATATAGCCTAGAGAGCTATGTATTCTTTCTCTGTTATACCATGACTCTATATACTCAAATATTGCAAGTCTAGCAACATCAAAATCGAAATATTTAACTAGATTAACTTCTTCTTTCTTCAATACTGAGTGAAAGGATTCTATACAAGCATTATCATAGGGGTTTCCCTTACTGCTAAAGGAGTGAATTAGTTTGTGCTCTTTAACATATTTTTCAAATTAATAACTTGTATATGGACTTCCTAAATCACTATGAAGAAATTATACCTTCAGCAGGTTTCTGAAGCTTATATGCATTATCTAAAGCTTTTATAGCCAATGTAGTATCTATATTTTTAGACATAGAGTATCCAACTATCTTCCTACTGCCAAGATCCATAACAGAAGCAAGATAGCACCAGCCATCTTTAATTGTATGAATATATGTAATATCAGTTACCTATTTCTGATTGATACCAGTTGTAGAGAAGTCTCTCTTGATTATATTTTCTCTATTTTCAACTTTGTTTTTTGATGAAAATGGTCTGAATTTCTTACATACTATTGATTTTATGCCTAGCTTGTTCATAAGCCTTTGAGTTCTCTTAAGACTTATAAATACACCATTAGCCCTTAATCTTTCATATATCTTTGGAGCTCCATACCGGGATTTACTAGCTTTATATATATTTAGAATTTCATTTTCTAGAAATCTATTTTCAATACTTCTTTTGCTTTCTTTTTTATTGAGGTTCTTGTAATATGAACTTCTAGATACTTTTAACACTTCACACATTAGTTTTATATCATGAATATCTTTATTGTCAGTAATGAACTTATATATTGAGCTTACTTCTTTGCAAATATGGCCATGGCTTTTTTTAATATTTCGTTTTCCTCTTCTATTCTAGCCATCTTCTTAAGCATGGCTTGATAATCAGCTTGTGTAATTGTTTTATTGTTATCTACTGCTATGGGTTCAGCTTTCTTTACCCATGTTAATATTGTAGATTTAGGTAGGCCATATTCACTATTAAGCTCAGCAAGTGTTTTACCGGAATTATAAAGTTCTACAATGGTGTTTTTATATTCTTCTGTATATCTTTTTGACATTCTAGACACTTCCTTCCTTTTCTATATTTTATAGTATTCGGAAAATCGTGTCTATAATATTATACTAACATCACTTTTCTTTTATTGTAAATATGAAAGCTTATGCTTTAATTCATCTAAAATAGAAATATATTTTTTAAATATTATAATTTGCTTTTTCATCTATTATATATTCCCAATTCTTATAATTTAGCAACTTTACCATATTTTTATTTTATAGCTTAACTTCTATAAAGTCAATCAAAATACCAGATTTCGCTTTAATCAAAAGCAAAAGCCGAGGATTACTCCCCAGTATTCATTATTTTCAATCCTTATATTCGCCTTTAAAGAACAAATTTAAAAAATGTTATTGACATTTAGTAATTATCTAGATTTTGTACAAATGAAAAACTAGTTTTTTCAAAAATATAACAGTGAAATTCTGGTATAATACTCCATAGAGCAGCTTAAAATTCGAGTTTAGGTTGTTGTAAGAACATGGAAAACCGAAAATGCGTATCAAAATAAAAGGTAAATGCCACTTTACCATATAAGGAAAACTATTCTATTTTAGATACTATGGTAAAAGTTATCATAGGAAACTTAATTGTATATACCGGGGTTCACTTAATGCATCGGTAATAAGTCTTGCTAAATGACTAATTGTTGGGATTTGAACCTCTATTCTTTTAGAGGTCCTTTTTACAAATCCTCTAATGTTCCCAACTTTTTTTATTATAACCCCTACACCTACATTTTCTAGTTCTGTACCTGCTAGAACAGTTAATTTGAAGCAACTTATCAAGTTATGAGTTATAAACACTAGCCAAAGAAATGCATAAATACCATGAAACTTTGTGGTTCTAAGATTTTTTATATGGTATACATTCTTAGCCATTTTAAAGAAGGCTTCAATGGTTTGACGTTCATTGTAAAAGTGAAATGCCTTTATTGCACTCATTTGGCTTTTTGATATATTAGTTATGAGTAAGGAGTATGTGATTTTACCGCTTTTAGAAAGGGTTTGAACAATAATCTTTCGTAACCCTGTTTCTCCGGGCAATTCATATACCCAAACTGAATTATCGGCTTGAGTATACTCGGAATATGGTATATTCTTTGCCAAGTTTGCTGCGGATTTCGTAGAATATCCTTTTGTAATAAACTTTAATCCTTTAATACTCATTAATTTTTCGATATTCTCCATAGAGCCAAAACCACTATCGGTTCTTAAGGTAAATTACCGGTATGAAGTTGATCTTGATATTTTGATAAAATATCATTTATTAGTTCATCATAATGCTCTGTGCAATGGGTATTGTCGGAATCAAGCTTCATAGCAATAGTTTCTGAGGTTTCACCCGTGAAAGCAGCAGATAACTGATAGCCTCTTTGATTTTTTTCTTGGCAAAAAAACCTTTATCAGCAAGTTCATAGGTTTTACCGTTAGCTATTAAACCTGATTGGTCGATATCTACGACCACCATTTTTGCGGAGGAGATAGAACCACTGTTATTAATAAATGTTTTGTGATGAATATCTTTAAGTTGTTTGATGTTATCATCATTCATACGAGTTAAAAGTTCATTAATTTGAGATTGGTCTGGAATTTTATCCATGCCAAACATATTTGCTACTAAAGTCTCTGGGGCGAGTTTCTCATTAATATCTTTCACGTATTCGCATCCTATGGCTATAGACATAATTATTGTAATAAGTTTCTGATAAACTGAGTAATTTACTTTTTTCATTTTCAACTTAAAACCCTCTAAAGGTTTAAAAAAGTTGATTTTTATGCCAAAATTCATAACAGCAGCAAGCCATGTGGAAGTAGTTTCTTCTTTACATTTAGCCTGAGAAAAGGTAACATTATTCATAGGATAATACCTGCCTTTCTTTAATTTTTCTCTAGTAAGAAAATTATACTTCAAGGCTTGGTATTATCCTTTAGTTATTTTTTGGAAGAATGCATATGGAATATTATTGAAACCAAAGCTGTTTCGTTTGTACGAAACTTAGGTAATTAGTCAAATCAAAAACTCACAATTTGTAGTTTTTGGCATTAAAACAAAAATTAACAATGATGCACCTATTTTAAGTGAAATAATACACGAAGGAATAGAAGATGGTTCTATTAATACGGAGTTTCCAAATGAATGTGCTGAGATATTCATGTTACTTATTAATATTTGGATAAACCCGGTGTTATTTAATCGCACTATTTCTGAAACATTAAATAGATTAAAGTTCTTACAAATATTAATGAAACAACTTGGAGTTGATATTATAAGTGATAAACTCATTAAACAGATTTTAGAAAAACATTCATATATAATGGAGGATAAGGTTGAAAAAGAAAACTAGGGATTGGCACTTCACTTAAGGGCATAGCAAACAAGCCATCTTGCGGTGGCTTCAAAAAATTGAATATATAGACAAAATTAAGGTTATTCAGTAGCTGACTTAATTCTGTAACCTTGGAATTTTGCTAATTGTATAGCCTGCTCTACAGTAATCTCGCGATTGACAGGAATAACGTCAGAGTTTCTGTAAAGTTCAGCATTGTATGGTTCATTTTTCTTCAACATGTTGTATAATGCTGTTAGAAGCATTCTTGCTATTGCAATGATTGCCTTCTTGTGACCACGACGCTTTCTTAAACGAAGGTAGCGGTTACGGATTTCTGGATGCTTTTCACTTTTAACCACAGAGTTGGCACATTGAACAAGAAGTGGTTTAATATAGCATCCAGCTTTGGAAACCCGGACAGATTTTTTCTTCCCTGCACTTTCATTGTTGGTAGGTGTAAGCCCTGCCCATGAACACAAGTGTTTCGCCGAAGGAAAAGCCTCCATATTAACACCAATCTCTGAAATGATTGTGATTGCAGAGAAGATGTTTTTAAAAGATGGAGCGGTTAGGATTAGGTCGAGTTCTTGTTGATAGGGGCTGGCGAGCACAAGAATCAGTTCTTCTAACTCTGATTTCCGGGATTCCAAATCTTCAAAGTGCTTCTTGATAATCTTTAATTTACCAGCCTGTTGCGGGGAGATATGCCCATCAACGGCGAGCTGTAATTCAGGAATTTTACCCTTCATAGAGCCGTGAATTAAAGGTTCAATATCGAATGAAGTATCTAGAGGATTTTCAAGAATCTTATTCAGAATCTTTTGAGCACTTTTACCAAAAGTGTCGGAGACAACGGAAGACAATTGAATGTTGGAAACCGTGAGACAGTTTTGAAGACGGTTCTTTTCACTGGACATAAAGCAGGTTAGTTTGTAACGATAGCGCATAAGGTCGCGTAGCTGGCGAATATCAGCAGGGGGCATAAAGCTACCGGCAACAAGATCATGCTTAAACAGGTCAGCAATCCATTTAGCATCTTTCTTGTCAGTTTTTACCACGAATAGCCTTAACGTATTTAGGATGTGCAAGCACAATAGAACAGTCTTTTTCCAAGACGTTGTACACGGGAATCCAGTATTTACCTGTAGATTCCATGCAGACATCCTTACAATTAGATTCAAGCAGCCATTGTAACAGCTCTTTCAGACCTTTGGTGTAGGTGGAAAAGCGATGGCTCTTGTAGGTGGTAACACCTTGTTTATCGGTGGAAGCGATGCAGGCTACAACAAAAGTTTTGTGAACATCAATTCCGCAGCAGATTTTGTACACGATTTTTAAAGCCATAGGGACTCCTTTCTGAACTAGAAAGTTCATAAGAATTATAGGGAGATACGGCATTGACTGAACGCCTGGCATTTAAACGAGATTGTTTAAACAAAGATAAGGTTACGTACTCTAAGGTACACTTATTTGTGCTTGAAAAGGCGTTCTACACATATAAAAATACGGTCATCTGACAAGTCAGACAGCCCACTCACCTCCCCGTGATTTGTAGTTTACCGAAATCCCTATGGGGTTAATTATAAAACAAATAACGCTCAAAAGCACTTTTTCATTACGTTTTGTGCCTTGAGCGAAGCGAAAGGAATGGCTATAAAAATGAATACTATTAATGAAAAACTTTTACAGATAACAAAAAAGCACTATCTAAAACAGAAAAAGCAATTGAAAGAGCAGAAAAAATATCTAAGATACCATCAGAAGTTAAATATAAGGGTTGTTTAGTTGGACTAGGTATTGGGACTATACTTATAGCAAGTGGATGTATTGGATTATTAATGAAAAAAGAAATATGGCCATTAGGTATTTTTATTGCTGGATCAACAACTATTGTTAGTAATATTATAACTATGGAAAAATTATAATTAAAGGTTTAGAAGGTTAAGTAATTTGTTAGCTACGTGTTAGCTATGTATGTATTTTTTATCATATTATTAAGCTAATTCAAAAAATAAAAAAACACCTGTAAAGGTGTCAATTACTTATCTTTAGTGGAGCCCACGAGCGGACTCGAACCGCTGACCTCTTGCTTACCATGCAAGTGCTCTACCTCCTGAGCTACATGGGCATTTATAGCCATCACTTAGATAAGTTTACTATTAGCCTGATTTTATGTCAATAGTCAAAATATTGAATAAAAATTAGGCATCTTTAATTTCTAAATATCTTTCTAGTTTTCTCTTTACTCTTTGAAGAGCATTGTCAATTGATTTAACATGTCTATTTAAATCTACTGCTATCTCTTGGTAAGACTTACCTTGAAGATATGACATCAATACTTCCCATTCAAGATCACTTAGAATCTCGCCTATTTTGCTCTCAATACTTTGCAGCTCTTCTCTACTTATTATCAATTCTTCTGGATCTGTTATCTTAGCTCCTGTAAGTACATCAAGAAGAGTTCTGTCTGATTCTTCATCATAAATAGGCTTATTTAATGATACATATGAATTTAAAGGTATATGTTTTTGTCTAGTTGCAGTTTTAATAGCAGTTATTATTTGTCGAGTTATACACAGCTCAGCAAAAGCTCTAAAAGAGGTAAGCTTGTCCTGATTATAGTCGCGTATTGCTTTATAAAGACCTATCATCCCCTCTTGAATGATGTCCTCTTTATCTGCCCCAATTAGAAAATATGATCTTGCCTTAGCCCGTACAAAATTTTTGTACTTCTTTATAAGATATTCTAGCGCCTCAGGGTCACCATCTCTAGCATCATCAATTATCTTTTCGTCATCCATAGCATCATATTCATCTGCCGATAAATCTTTATATATACTTAATCCCACTAGCATCCCCTCCAGCAAAATGTTGAAACGTTCCATGCATACAATCATTATATATATATTTAATATTATAGTCAAGGCATTTACTTATTCTTTCTAAGCTTTTCAAGCTTTTCTAAAGTTGCTTTATCTAATCGCCCTATTAAAAGATCGTTTGTTTCGTTAGTTACTTTATTTTTTTTCCTAATCATATCTTTATAATGCTCTACTTCAAGCTTTAGCTCCCTAGCTGAAATCCTAGTTCCTCCCCTGCCCATTACCACCTGTTGTTCGATCCAGTCTGATGTAGCTACTCTTACTTTTTTTGTCCTTCCAATGGCATCTAATGTTCGTTCAATATAATGATCCGCACTTTCCTTCTCCTTTGTATAGACAATGTCAACGCCTTTAAAGGTCTCTTTTTTCTCCATACTTCCTTTTACAAAATGTGCATCAAAGACTATAACAACCTTTATTCCTGTATATGATTGATACTCAGCCAATATCTCAATCAATTCATTCCTAGAAATCTCTAGGCTCTGCTTTGACAATTCTCTTAGGTTGCTCCAATTGTTTATGATATTGTACCCATCAACAAACAGGTACTCTTTAGCATTGCTTCTCATGTCATTCTTTTAAACCTCTTTGTCTCAATACTTCATACATCATTACAGAAGCAGCAACTGAAGCATTTAGTGAAGCTACTTTTCCTGCCATAGGTATTTTAATTAGAAAATCGCACTTTTCTTTTATTAATCTGCCTATTCCTTTTCCTTCACTTCCAACTACTATTGCTATAGGACCAGTTAGATCTCTTTGGAAATAATCTTGTTCTCCTCCCATATCTGCCCCATATATCCATACTCCTCTTTCTTTAAGCTCTTCAATTGTAGAAGCAATATTAGACACCTTTGCAATATTCATATGCTCTACTGCTCCTGCTGAGGCTTTTATAACTACAGGAGTTAGTCCTACGGCTCTTCTTTTAGGTATTATTACACCATGAGCTCCTGCACATTCTGCTGTTCGGATAATTGCACCAAGATTATGAGGGTCTTCTATTTCATCTAATATTATTATAAAAGGATCTTCATTTTTATCTTCTGCTGTTTTCATTATGTCATCTACTGTTTTGTATGAATATGGTGTAACTAATGCTATTACTCCTTGATGAGCTTTAGTTTCTGACATTGCATCTAGCTTTGCTTTTTCTACGTATTGTATTACAATTTTTTTATCCTTTGCCATTCCTATTATTTTTTGTATTGAGCCTTGCTCTGAGCCTTTTGCAATTAGTATCTTATCTATTTCTCTTTCGCCTTTTATGGCTTCTATTACTGGATTACGTCCTTCTACATAGCCTTCTTCTCTCATATGTTTCCACCTCTTACCTTTATTTTGATAAAATTTAGTAATTTAGCACCCGCATGTTGAAAACTTAAACAAAATACTAAGCGAACATTTGCAGGGCACGACTATAATTCTTAGCGAATGCAGTTAAAAAATCCGTTAAGCAACTTGCACTGTTTGAGCGTAGCGAGTTTGCAAGTTGTAGGATTTTTTACCGGAATGAGCTATAGAATTATTCGTGACCGAAACCGTGAGTGTGTATTTTGTTTAAGTTTTCCTTATCTACAAGTTCCCAAATTTTTCTCTTACTTCTTTAATCTTTCCACAAGTCATTTTTCCTTCTGGGCATTGTCCGTTTATACAGCCTGGGCCTGAATATTTGAAAAGTGATGGTGCAACTTCTTTTACGAGCCTTAACATCTCTGTAGCTAGCTCTCTTATTTCCCATTGTGCTCTATTACAGCATCTTTTATTAAAAAAGTTAAATAGTGCCCTCGCATTCATTGTAAATACAATCTTTGTTTCACATGCGTTAGGAAATACATATCTAGCATCTTCAATAGCCATTTTTTCTGCATCTTTTCTAGCCTTGTTCTCGCTGCTTCCTGCTTGTCTAAGTCTTTCATAATGCTTTGTAAACAGTATATCTGTCAATTCATTATAGTATTTTTGATCCTGCTCCATAGCCTCGATAAACATTACCTTAGCTTCTGGTATAGCTTCTATTGATGGTGGAATTATATAATCAAATTGTTGAAGCTTCACATATCTTTGAGATTGCTGAGAATAAGAAGCTCCAATTCTATGTCTTACTAATTGATGAGTTAAGACTCTACTTACTCCTTCAACTCCAAAGGTAAATGAAACATGCTCGATTGGCGATTCATGTCCTAGTTCCATAAGCATTTCTATAAAGCTTTGAGTCTTTTCATCATCAAGCTTTTCTTCAATGTCTGCTACTCCTACTGATGAATAGCATAGCTTTGCCGCAGCAGCTATGAGTTTTTCTGCATCTTGAGTATATCTTAGTAAGCTTACCTTAAGCATTATTATTTCCCCCTTATTATTCGCACCCATTCTCGTTTATTATCATACCAAAAATCTCCAAAATTCTTTCGTACTTTCCGTTAAGATACAAAAAACCTATTAGGGTTTCAAAACCAGTTGCATATCTATAGTCCAAAAGGTTTGCATTTTTAGGCGCAGAGCCTGATTTTGCATTTCTGCCTCTCTTAACCATTTGCCATTCTTCTTCTGTGAGCTTATCCTCTAAATAATGGGTTATATCTGCCTGAGCTTTAGCATTTACATATTCTATGGCTTCTTTATGAAGCTCGTTAACAGATATGTTTTTCTTACCTATTAAAAATGTTCTTATGAAAAGCTCATATACTGCATCTCCTATATAAGCAAGCTGCAGGGGAGATAACATTTTAAGGTCTACTCCCCAGTCTTTACATATGCTTTTAAATCCATCAAATAAATCTTTCTCCATTGTGCTATCTAACCCTCTTCCACTTTACTCCATCTTTTGTGTCTTCAAGTATTATTCCTTTTTCTTTTAAATTATCTCTTATTTGATCAGCTAGTTTAAAATCTTTATTCTTTCTAGCCTCTGCCCTTTTATCTATGAGTTCAGCAATTTCTTCATCTAATAGTTCATCTTCTTTATTCAATATACCCAAAATTCCGCTAAGCTCCATCAAAATATCATAAGCAAATACTGCTAGTTCTTTAGGTGAATCTTGATTTAATTTAGAATTGCCTACCTTTACTATTTCAAATAGAGATGATATTGCATCAGCAGTATTTATGTCATCCTCCATACTGTCTATAAACTTTTTCTTTAGTTCAATTATTTCCTCTTTTATTTCATTGTCCTTATCTATTAATGTTTTTTCCTCAGTATTATTGATCAAATATTCAAGGTTTTTCTTACCATTATACAATCTATCAAGGCCATTTTTAGCCTGCTCTACAAATTCTCTGCTAAAGTTCACAGGCTTTCTATAATGAGCTGAAAGTATAAAGAATCTTAATACTTCTAAATCAAACTCCTTACTTATTTCTCTGACTGTAAAGAAATTCATTAAGGATTTTGACATTTTTTGATTTTCCACATTAATCATAGCATTATGAAGCCAATAGTTTGCAAAAGGCTTCCCTGTAAGGCTTTCGCTTTGTGCTATTTCATTCTCATGGTGGGGAAATTGTAAATCTTCCCCACCGGCATGTATGTCAATAGTATCTCCTAAATACCTTCTTGCCATTACAGAGCATTCTATATGCCATCCTGGCCTGCCCATGCCCCAAGGACTATCCCATGAAGGTTCTCCTGGCTTTGCGCTTTTCCATAGAGTAAAGTCCATAGGATTTCTTTTTAATTCATTTACTTCTACTCTAGCTCCCGATACTAAATCCTCAATATTTTTCTTTGATAATTTTCCATAGTCGTCCAGCTTAGCTATGTCAAAATACACATCACCATTAGCACTATAAGCATATCCTTTCTCTACAAGCTCCTGAATAAAGTTCACTATATCTGTTATATGCTCAGTAGCCTTTGGATGGTTTGTAGATTCTTCCTTGAGCATAAGTCCTCTTGCATCATTTAGATACTCTTCAATAAATTTTTCTGCAATCTCTTTTACAGTAGTTCCATCTTCATTAGCTTTATTTATAAGTTTATCATCAATATCTGTAAAATTCACTAAATAATCTACAGTAAAATTTTTATATTCTAAATATCTTCGTAATACGTCAAAAACTACTAGGGGTCGTGCATTTCCTACATGAATATAATTATATACAGTAGGCCCACACACATAAATAGTAACTTTGTCTTGTTTAATTGGCTTAAACTCTTCCTTTTTTCTCGTCAGTGTATTATAAAACCTCATTATTATCCCTCCCAATTAAATTATAAACGCGGTTCTCCAGCTCAACTATTCTTTTTCTTAAGCTTTCTAGCTCTTGTGCTACAGGGTCAGGAAGCTTTATCTGATCAAGATCGATGCACCTTTCTTCTAATGAACTGATTTTATTTTCCTTTACCACAATTCTACCTGGAACTCCGACTACAGTACAGTTTGGCGGCACCTCCTTCAGCACTACAGAGCCTGCGCCTATTTTAGAATTATCTCCTACTTTAAAGGGTCCAAGCACTTTGGCACCACTGCTCACCATTACATTGTTTCCTATAGTAGGATGTCTTTTGCCTGTATCCTTTCCTGTTCCTCCGAGGGTTACTCCTTGATATATAGTTACGTCATTTCCTACTTCTGCAGTTTCGCCTATTACTACACCTATTCCGTGGTCAATAAAAACTCCTTCTCCTATTTTAGCCCCTGGATGTATGTCTATTGCAGTTAAAAATCTAGCTATTGTTGATATAAATCTGGCTATGAAAAAGAGCTTTCTTTCATAGAGCCAATGGGAAACTCTATGAAACATTATGGCATGAAGTCCTGGATAACAAAATAGTACCTCTGGTAAGCTTTTAGCTGCTGGGTCTCTTTCTCTCACTGCTCTGACATCTGCTTTCAAATGTTTGAACATAAATTCCCTCTTTCCTTTCTATTACTTAATCTAATTTATATTTTTACATTAGGTCATAGGCAGTCAAGCAACACAAATTTATTCGCTCGCTATCGCTTACATAAATTTGGTCCTAACGGACACTCCTATCATAAACCTACAATAAGGTTGGTGCTCGTTGCATTTGACCTACCATCAATTCTTTCGGAAAAGCATTCGAAACAATTGGGTTAGGCATTTCGCAGTCAAGCAACACAAATTTATTCGCTCGCTATCGCTCACATAAATTTGGTGCTTGGTGCGTTTGACCTACCATCAATTCTTTCGGAAAAGCATCCGAAACAATTGGGTTAGGTCATAAAAAATAACCGCCTCAATACTATTCGTAAAGAGACGGTTTTATTCCGCGGGTCCACTCTAATTGGGCATATATGCCCCACCTCGTAAAAGCTATAACGGTGCTACCGGTTAACCCTACTTATGACTTCAGGCAACGGTTCAAAGGTGCACTTCAATCTAATATTGACATAAGGCTTCTCTCAGCTTATAAAAACCTCTCTCTGTAAGTGTATTAGATTTACTTTACCTTATCATAACCTTTAACATTAATTAAATATAATAATGTTGTTATATATATTACTAGATGTCAATATATTTTTCAATACCTATTTAGCTATTTTACATGATAAAGTCAGCAAAAATTATTTGATATGTTTTTCTACATATTCTATGCGTCTAAGTATATTTTGTTTCCCTAAAATCAGAATAATTTTATCTAAATCTGGGCCATGAAGCTGTCCAGTTAATGTAGACCTTATTGGCATAAATAAGTTTTTACCCTTTACTCCTGTGCTTTTCTGTATTTTTTTCATTACTGTAGTAGAGAATTCTTCGTCTACCTCATCTATTTGTGAAAGTTCTGCTTTAAATGCTTCAAGTAAGGAAGGTACTTGCTCTCCTTTTAGTGTCTCACTTACTTCCTCATTTTCTGGCTTTACTTCATTATCAAAATAAAACTGCGCCTTTTCTACTATCTCTGCCACATATGATATTCTTTCTTGAAGAGTTGAAACTAAAAGCTTTATCCAATCATATCTATTGTTTACATCCTCTTCAGAAATATAACCTGCACTTAAAAGATGTGGTATAGCTAATTTTGTAATTTCATCTACATTTGCATTTCTTATATAATGTCCATTTATCCAATCAAGCTTATCTTTATCAAAAACTCCGCCAGTATTTGAGACTCTATCAAATGAAAATTGTTCAATTAGTTCATCCATTGTAAAGAATTCTTGATTGCTCTCTGGACTCCATCCTACTAATGCAAGGTAATTGACGAGTCCTTCTGGCAAATACCCTTTAGCTCTAAAATCTTCTACTGAAACATCTCCATGTCTTTTACTAAGCTTTTTCTTTTCTTTGTTTAGCACTGTTGGCAAGTGGACAAATTCTGGTGCTTTCCATCCAAATGCTTCAAATAAATATGCATGCTTTGGCGCTGATGGCAACCATTCTTCCCCTCTTACTATATGAGTTATCTTCATGAGATAATCATCTACTACCACAGCAAAATGGTAAGTAGGAAATCCATCAGATTTAATAAGAACCTGATCATCTAAATCTTTTGTATTTATTGTAATCTTACCTCTTATGATATCATTAAATACTATATCCCTATTTTTAGGAAGCTTAAGTCGGATTACATATTCTTCTCCTGCTTCAATTCTTTTTTTCGCTTCCTCAATGCTTATATCTCTACAATGCCCATCATATCCAAGCATTAATCCTTTTTCTTTTTGCTCTTCTCTAATTTTCTCAAGTCTTTCCTTGTTACAAAAGCAATAATAAGCATGTCCTTTTTCCAATAATTCCTCTATATATTTTTTGTATATATCAAGTCTCTCTGATTGAATATATGGCCCATATTCACCTTTTTGAACTAATTTGCCATCTTCAATAAAAACTCCCTCATCATGAATTACTCCAGACCATGTTAAAGACTTAATCATCTTCTCTATAGAATCATCTACATATCTTGACTGATCTGTATCCTCAATTCTAAGTATATATTTCCCACCTTTATTTTTTGCATACAGATAATCATAAAGAGCTGTTCTTAGACTACCAATATGTAAATACCCTGTAGGACTAGGTGCAAATCTGACTCTCACCTCAGACATCTTAAAACCTCCTAAAAAATTTTCCTCTTCATATCTGTATATTATATAATACTAACCTTGCAGTATCAAGAAATAATCCTGCCTTAAAATCTTCTAATAAGGTAAAAAACCAGCAGCAATAAAGCGATATGTAATATCCACCACCCTAATGATAAGAATGTAAATCTGCCTTTATAATCTGTTCTTCTTCTATTTCTCTCCATTTTTCTCCTCCTAATAACATATAGATAATGCTAGGTTTTACAAAATGGAGGATGTATATTCTAAAAATTCTATAGATAGTGAAAAAGTGACTGAAAAGTTAAACAAAATACATTTATTAATATCAATTAAAAAATTTTAGCTGTGTTTACATAACATTGCTGAACCAATTATACCTGCATCGTTGCCGTGCTTGGCTATGGCAATTTTGCTATAAGGCATATCCTTAAATAATATCTTTTCATGTATTCTATGGCTAATTAGCTCTAGCAAATAATCTCCAGCCTTTGATATTCCGCCGCCTATAGCAATTATTTCTGGATCAAGAAGATTTATTAAATTAGTGATACCAATTATTAGATAGTCCACCAATCTATTGACTGAGCTTAAGGCCAGTTTATCACCTGCTTTAGCACAATCAAATATTACTTTGGCATTGAGTTTATCCAAATCATTATCAATATAATTTCCTATGACAGTATTTTCTCTCGCTTCTTCCATTAGTTTTTTTGTATACCTTATCAATGCAGTAGCAGAGGAAAAGGTCTCAAAGCAACCATTTTTCCCGCAGTTACAATCATAAAAGTTTTCACCGATTACTGTATGACCTATTTCTGATCCAATATTGCTTGTTCCGCTATAAAGCCTTCCGTTGATTATAAATCCTCCACCTATTCCAGTACCAAGAGTGATGAGAATAGAGTTTTGAGTACCCTTAAGCGCTCCATTTTCAAACTCAGCCAGTGCAGCTACTGAAGCATCGTTGTCTATGTAAACAGGCTTATTGAATTCCTTTTCTAAGGTCTTCCCCAGCGGCACATTTTCCCATCCCAGATTAACGCAATGAACAACATTTCCTGTATTGGGATCGGCTACTCCCGGTACCCCAATACCTATTCCCAATACATTTTTGTTATTCGAAGCTTGGTTAATAATTTCTCTGATTAGATTAATAATATCCTGTATAACCATATCCCATCCCCTAGAAGGTAAAGTAGGACAGCTGTTCTGAAATAATATCTCACCGTCAATAGAAACTAATCCAGCAGTAACATTTGTTCCACCTATATCTACTCCAATATACATATACTTATCCCCCTTATATGATTTTTACACGACTAATCACCCTAGGATTATTTTACCATAGGAATAGGTTTATTTATAGATGACTATTATTAAAAATAGCAAAAGCTACCGCCATTAACGGTAGCCTTCTTTTTTAAAGCTCTAATCCTTGGTAACTAAATTCTGCTTTTATCTTATCCATTATTTCATTTACATTTATTTCAGTCTTTTCTCCATCTCTTCTTAAAGAAAACTCTACTATCTCCTCATTTGCCCTTTTCCCAACTGTAATTCTTATTGGTATACCAATTAAATCTGCATCCTTGAACTTAACTCCTGCTCTTTCGTTTCTATCGTCGATTAATACTTCTAATCCTAACTTTGAAAGCTGGCTATATAGGCTTTCTCCTAAAGCAGTTTGCTCTTCGCTTTTTACATTTACTACTGTAATGATAGCATGATATGGAGCTAATGCTAGTGGCCATATGATTCCATTTTCATCATGGCATTGTTCTATTACAGCAGCAGCTGTTCTAGATACTCCTACGCCATGGGAACCCATGTATATTTTTTTCTCCTTGCCATTTTCATCTAAGAATGTTGCATTTAGTGCACTACTATATTTTAGTCCTAGCTGAAATATATTGCCTACCTCTATTCCTCTATCAGTTTTAAGTGGTGCACCACACTTCGGACATTTATCCCCCTCTTGAACTAGTAAAAGATCCTCTACTACTTCTCCTTCAAAGTCTCTGCCGTAGTTTACATTCTTAATATGATAGTCGGTTTCGTTAGCTCCTACTATAAAATTGCTCATCTTTGTAACTCTAGAATCAACTATAACTCTAATATCTTTCTTTAAATTAATTGGACCAGCAAATCCTACCTCTGCTCCTGTGACTGCCTTTACAGTTTCTGCATCTGCCATTATTAGCTCATGCTCTGGTATTTCTAATACTTTAACTAGTTTTATTTCATTTAATTCTCTGTTTCCTGGTATCAATACCGCTACTACTTTGTCTTTAGCCATGTATAACAAAGTCTTTACAAAGCTTTCAGCAGATGTATTAAAGAACTTCGATACTTCCTCTATAGTTTTAGCATTTGGTGTATGAGCTTTCTCGAGCTGGAGTTTTTCTGAAGAAGCACCTTCCACTTCATATAGACAGTTTGCTTTTTCATCTGTGGCAGCATAATCGCAGCTATCACAATAAGCTATAGCACTTTCTCCATACTCTGACATTGCCATAAATTCATGAGAGTCACTTCCTCCCATGGCTCCTGAATCACCTTCAACAACTTTAAAATTTAATCCACATCTTGTGAATATTTTTTCATAAGCTTTCCACATATCCTCATAAGATTTCCTCATGCCCTCTTCATCAATATCAAAGGTATAAGCATCCTTCATTATAAATTCCCTTGCTCTCATAAGACCAAATCTAGGTCTTTTTTCATCTCTATACTTGGTTTGTATTTGGTAAAGACTAAGTGGAAGCTGCTTATAGGATTTTACCTCATGTCTAATAAGGTCTGTGAATATTTCTTCATGTGTAGGTCCTAGACAAAACTCTCTTTGATTTCTATCATATAGCCTAAACATCTCAGGACCAAAATCATCCCATCTGCCTGACTCCTTCCAAAGCTCAGCAGGTTGTATTGCAGACATAAGGACTTCTTGAGAGTCTATTGCATCCATTTCTTCTCTAACGATTTTTTCAACCTTTTTTAGTACTCTAATTCCAAGAGGTAAATAAGAATATACTCCTGATACTAGTTTCCTAATCATTCCTGCTCTCAATAAAAGCTGATGACTTGGAAGCTCTGCCTCTGAAGGTACTTCTCTTAATGTTGGCATATAAAGCTTTGACATTTTCATATATATCACTCTCCATTTAAAATAAATCTGGTGCCCAGTGAGTAAATCGGGTTAGGTCATTTTCCGCAGTTTCGAAACACAAATTTGCTTACTCCCATTCGGTCGTACAAATTTGGTTCTCATTGCGTTTGACCTACCAGCGATTCTTTCGGAAAAGCATCCGAAACAATCGGGTTAGGTCATAAGCAGTCTCGCAACTCAAATTTGCTTACTCCCTTCGGTCGTGCAAATTTGGTTCTCGTTGCATTTGACCTACCAGCGATTCTTTCGGAAAAGCATCCGAAACAATCGGGTTAGGTCATAAAAAAAACCTTCATCCCAGAAAGGGACGAAGGTTATAATCCGTGGTACCACCCTAATAGACTATTTAAATTAAAATAATAGTCCACTCGAAATAAATAACGGTAAAGACCGTCTAGACTTACTATATTCTGTCTAGAAGCTCTGGGATGGGTTCAATATTCATTGGGTTAGAAATCTTTCAGCCTAGGATTTCTTCTCTGTAGACCTTAAATATCTACTATTTCCCTTCTGTGCTTTTAATATTTACTTATAATGATTAAAGCTTATATTACTAAAAAATAATTGGTTTGTCAATTATTTTTATTGAAATCCTTTATTAGTAGATCCTTCGTTAGTAAAACTCATCCTGCCCGTCTCAGTATGACAAAGTGCGTGTCAGTTTATCCTACTCGTCTTAGGTTGACAGTTTTCTTGTCTGTCTTCCCTTACCACCTACGCTCTGAATATCACTGATTCTTTTTTGAACATGCTTACTGTCAAGAATAATGAACCAAATATATATACTAAAGTCCATACTAATACTATTAGTATATGAACAGGGTCTATTATTTGAACTAAAGCCTCTTTAATAATTGCTATTGTATTTATTATTGGAATATGGAAATATACTTCTGGTATTGCCTTTCCATCTAAATACATTGTCATATAAGCAGGTATCAATAGTATTACCGATAATGGTGCTAAATATGTCTGTGCTTCTTTAAAATTCCTTGCATAGAAGCTTATTGTAAGCTCTAGTCCACTGAATACTAAGTTAAGTCCTGCACAGAATAATCCTATTACTAGTATAGGAGTTAGAGGTAATGCTACACCAGTTCCCAAGAAATCTGGATTCATTTTTGAAGCTATAAAGAAGCCTAATAAGGATGCAGCAGTTCCAATTACTCCTGATATGAATACTGCAAAGAATTTTCCACCAAGTATAGATAGCCTGCTTGCTTTAGTAGTTAGCAAGGGCTCAAGGGTTTGTCTTTCCTTTTCTCCTGCTCCTAAATCTGTAGCAGTTGCCAAACCACTTATTGCAGAATATATTGTTATTAGCATAGGGAAAACCATAGAAAATATCATTAGTCCCATTCCACCATCTTTAGAAACAGAGGTAGTATTTATAGCTACTGCCTTTAAAGCATCTAAATCTACACCAATAGCCTTTAGCCTTTCATTTGTAATAGCCTGAGAGTAGCTTTCTATAATACGATTAAGTCTTGAAGTGGCCATATCCGACTTTTGACTTGATTGATCATAGATAACCTCCACATTTCCCATAGTTCCGCTTTCAATTTTAGCATCAAAGCCTTCCTCAATTTTAACTATGGCTTTCACAGTCAAATCTTCTAAGGCTTTATCAGGATCATCAATGTCTACTATGTTTATCTGACCTGACTCCTTGAAATACGTTTCTAGTTTTGTCTCTCCATTGCTTATTAATGCTATGTCTACGGGTTTCTGCTCATCATTTATTATTTCAGACGTTCCAAAGCCTAAAGCGAATGCCATAATAGGAAAGATTAATATTGGTATAATAATACTTGAAAATATTGTCTTCTTGTCCCTAAAGGTATCCTTAAGCTCTTTTTTTAATACAATCATAGCATACTTAATATTCACTTTTCTCACCTACCAATTCAACAAATATATCTTCTAGGTTATTATTATTAAATTTATTTTTTAAACCATCTAAAGTAGATATTTCGATTAGTTTTCCTTTATTTATTATTCCTACTACATCACATAATTTTTCTACTTCACTCATTGAATGACTAGAAAAAATAATGGTTTTTCCCTCATTTTTCTGATCCAATATGAATTCATGCACTATCCTCACCGATGTTACATCTAGACCAGTCGTAGGCTCGTCAAGCAGCATTATATTTGGGTCATGAACTATACTTCTCGCTATAGATACCTTCTGTTTCATACCCTTTGAAAATTTACCTACTCTCCTATCTATATACTCCTCCATGTCTAGCTTTTTAGATAACTCATCAACTCTTTTGGATATATCTGATTTGCTCATTCCATTGAGAAGTCCAAAATATTCGATATTTTCTCTAGCAGTTAGTCTGTCATAAAGACCAGTATCTCCGCCAAATAATATTCCTATTCTGCCTCTTACATTATCAGGTTCATCTACTAAATCAAGTTCATTAATTAATGCTGTACCTGATGTTGGCTTAATCATAGTGGCTAGCATTCTTAATGTAGTAGTTTTGCCAGCTCCATTTTCACCAAGTAACCCAAAAACAGTTCCTTCCTCAACTGTAAAAGATACTCCTTTAACTGCCTCTACCTCTTTGTATTTCTTAGTTAAATTTTTAACTTGTATCAATTTTTTCCCCCCAATCCTAATTTCCTCTATTTTTTAGTTTTTTACTAGTAGACATACTACTTGCGATGATATTCCTTCTTCTCGCCCTTCAAAGCCTAATTTTTCAGTTGTGGTGGCCTTTACATTTATATTATTTATAGAGGTGTTAAGCACTCTGGCAATCTTCTCTCTCATAATATTTATATAAGGGGCTAGCTTAGGTCTCTGAGCAGCAACTACACAATCAATATTGCCGACCACATACCCAGATTCTAACATTAAATCATATGTTTTTTCAAGTAGTTTCATACTATTTATATCTTTATAAGCTTCATCTGTATCTGGGAAATGCTTTCCTATATCTCCTGATGCTAATGCACCTAAAATACTATCCATTATTGCATGTACTAAAACATCAGCATCGGAATGACCTAGCAGGCCCTTTTCGTGTGGTATCTCTACTCCGCCAATTATTAGCTTTCTTCCCTCAGCCATTTTGTGTACATCATATCCTATACCTATTCTCACTATATTTCACTCCTTATAGATTAAAACCATATGGAAATCTCCCTCTCAGCTGATTCTGTAGAATCTGAAGCATGAACAATGTTTTCAGTCATTGTATTTGCATAATCTCCTCTTATGGTTCCTGGTTCTGCTTCTACAGGATTAGTTTTCCCATTTATATTTCTAACTAGTTTTATAGCATTATTACCTTCCACTATCATTGCTAAAATATTTCCCTGCAGCATATAAGAGATTAATTCTTCATAAAATGGCTTTTCTTTATGCTCTATGTAGTGTCTTTCCAATGTAGCCCTATCAGCACGCAGCATTTTACATTCTATGACTTTTAAGCCCTTTCTTTCATATCTACTAATAACCTCTCCAATCAATCCTCTTTCAACACCATCTGGCTTAATAATTACAAACGTTCTTTCCATAAGTGTCATCTCCCCTTCTCCCGTTTAGTTTTTGCATAATGAAACTACAAGTAAATCATTCTCTATAGCTATTATAGTAACAACTCAGCTAGCTTTAAGTCTTCTGGTGTAGTGATTTTTATATTAGAATATGAGCCCTCTATGACCTTTACCTTATACCCCAATTTTTCAACTAGCATACTATCGTCAGTAGCAGTGACTTTACCTTCTATGGCCTCTCGGTATGCTTTTAGTATAATCTCATAAGAAAAAGATTGAGGAGTCTGTATTGCCCATAGGGTATTCCGATCAGGTGTGTTTATAATATCTCCTTCAACGCTAACTGTCTTTATTGTATCTTTTACAGGAGTTCCCATTACGCAAGCCCCATATTTAATTACTCCATCAACACTATTTATGATATCCTCATCTCTTATAAAAGGCCTTACCCCATCGTGTATAATGATAATGTTACATAAATCCTTCACTGCCAAAAGTCCTTTATAAACAGAGTCCTGCCTTTCAGCTCCTCCACCTACTATATTAGCCACTTTCTTAAAGCCATATTTTTTTACTACTTCATTAAGGCAATATTCTTTTTCTTCTTCTCTTGTCACTATAATTAGTTCGTCTATATACTCATTATTATCAAATTTTTCTATAGTATAAGCTAAAATAGGTTTTTCTTTTAAAAGAAGATACTGTTTATTAATGTTTGAATTCATTCTTTTTCCCATTCCAGCTGCTACTATAACTACAGATATGTATTTCCCATTATAAGACAATAATATCACCTCCATGACATTATAACATAATATATTAAAATACAATAGAATATTAAGAGGATATATCTTCTAAACATCTCAAAAACCCAGCATAGGCTGGGTTTTTAATTCCGAAATGTTTATATATTTACTTCACTATACCGCTTTGTCAGTAGCTGACTTAGGCTTTGCAAATATCATCCTACCTGCTGCAGTTTGCAAAACACTTGTTACTAGCACTCCTATAGTGTCACCAATATGTTTTTTTCCTCCATCTACTACTATCATAGTGCCATCATCTAAATATGCTACGCCTTGACCTGATTCCTTCCCGTCTTTTATGACTTGAACAATCATTTCTTCCCCAGGAAGAACAACTGGTTTAATAGCATTTGCCAATTCATTTATATTTAGCACTTCAACTCCATGAAATTCTGCTACTTTATTGAGATTGTAATCGTTAGTAACTACCTTTCCTTTAATAAATTGTGCTAATTTTAATAGTTTAGTATCTACTTCTGCAATATCGTCAAAATCCTTTTCATGTATAACAACCTCTATATCTAGTTCCTTTTGTATCTTATTTAAAATATCAAGTCCTCGTCGTCCCCTATTTCTCTTAAGGGAGTCTGAAGAATCAGCTATTCTTTGGAGCTCTTCCAATACAAATTCAGGTATGACTAATGGTCCCTCTACAAAACCTGTTTTGCATATATCTGCTATTCTTCCATCAATAATAACACTAGTATCTAATATTTTAGGCAATACTGGACTTGCTCCTTTAGGTGACTTTTCCTTACTTCCACTCCTCTTTAAGGAGTTTAACGCATTAGTAAAATCATCCTTCTTCCTTGTTGGAACAATCACTCCAAAATATCCAAAAATGATATAAAAAAGTATTGATAATACAGGACCAACAAAAGGAATCATATGAAACAAGGGACTTACAAGATTAGCGATTAATAATCCTGAAACCAATCCTACTACTCCAAGAATTATATCAGATGCGGGTATTTTTTGTATCTCATTTTCTATAACAGAGACTACCTTTTTTCCAAATTTCATTATCTTAGGAGAAAGAATAAAAAATATAATACCGAAAATCAAACCTACTCCCACATAACTATGCGGCCTTATCCTTAGGTTCTCTAAAAAATCAAGCAATTTTATGGACTCTAGTAAAGCCATTATGCCTATTCCTAGTGATATACCAAGAATTGTTAAAATAACTCTTATTATTCTACTCACTATTTTTGCTTTATCTGCCATTTACATTTCACCTCCTACTATAGTTATTACCACAATATCAATATACTATAACTAATTTACCACAAATTGCATTAGTAAATGCATTATTTCGTTTTTTGTCATAAAAATGTAATATTATTCGGACAAGTGTCTTAAAAAATCTATATACATTAAGAAACATATATAAACATTTTAAATCAAGTGAGATTTTTTTGAAATGCGCTTAAAGTCATGTTTATGTTAGATGAGATTATACTTCTTTTCATTATAAAAAAACAAGCGTCTATTAATAAGACGCCTACCTTACAATATTTTCAATTAGGTCTTCGGCTTCGAATTGTTCTATATCTTTTGCAAGTACAATTTCACTTATTAGCATTTGCTTTGCATTATTAAGCATCTTTCTCTCTCCAGTAGATAAGCCTTTTTCTCTATCTCTGATTATAAGATTCCTCACCACACTTGCAATCTCGTAGATGTCTCCACTTTTAATCTTATCCATATTAGCTCTATATCTTCTGTTCCAATTCTGCGGCATTTTAGTTTTATGATCACCCAATACTGCGAGAACCTGTTCGATTTCTTCGTCATTTATTACTTCTCTTATTCCAATGTCTTCAATACTATCTATGGGAACCATTACCTTCATGTCTCCCATGGGCATCTTCATTATATAATATTTTCTTTTTTTACCTAGTATCTCTTTTTCCTCTATTGCAATTATTATCCCTGCCCCATGCATTGGGTAAACTATTTTATCGCCTATATTGAACATAAAGCACACCTCCCAAAATGAAGTGGAACTTAGCTAGGATGGGATGATATTTTATCCTTTAGCTAGTTAAGCTTAACGAAAAACCATAACGTCCTAATTTATAGTATACAATATTCCCCATAGAATGTCAAATCATTTATTTTACCACATTCCTTGAAAGGTTGTCAACTTAATTTTGAATTGACAAAATCATACTTATAAAAGTATAATTAGAGTAATAGAAATGCACATAAAATAGAGGTGATTTGATGGATAGTGATAATGTTTGTAATAGTCTTCAAAAAACAGTTTCCAATGTTTTAATAAGACATAAGAGTATTTTAGATATAATAACCAAACTCGAGGAATCAAACTCTAGAATTAATAGAGCTATAGTTAAATCTGCAACATCCTGCGGCTGTATATCAATAAATGCCACCAAACAGGATTATAGCCAGGGCTCTTTTGTAGAAATTAAAGATTCTTTGAAAAATCATATAGAAGGAGAGCTATGTGATAACTGCAGAGAAAAAATAGAAGAGGAAATAGGAAACCATATGTTTTACATAGCTTCGTTATGCAATTCATTTGATTTAAATTTAGGTGAAATTACCTCAAGGGAAATGAATAAGCTGAAAACCTTAGGTATTTATAGTTTGTTATAAAAATGCAAACCACATTCTTATAGTTTTGAATGTGGTTTGTTTATTAGATATGCCTATCTACCATAGATTGCTCCTGTAGTCTTCTAAGCCCCTCCTTAATAGATCGTGCCCTGACTTCGCCTATTCCCTCAACTGCATCCAACTGAGAAATAGATGCCTTCAATACTTGCTCTAGGGAACTAAACATCTGTATTGTATTTTCTAATACAGAGGAAGGTATCCTAGGAATTTTACTGAGTATCCTGTATCCCTTAGGAGAAACTGTTAAATCTAAAGCATTCATTCCCTCATCATATCCTAGAAGCTTTGCTATTATAGACAAATCCAACAGTTCTTCTGAGTTTAATGCTCTAAGCTGATTTATTATAGATTCAAGACTATTATTAGCCTTATCTATATAATAATCCTTAATAATATTGATTCCATCATCCTCTACACCATTGGTCAGCTCTTCTAGCTGCATTTGAATAAGTCTGCCTTCATTACCTAGCTCTAGAATATATCTTTCAACCTCTACTCCAATTCTCATGACCATTTCCGTTCTTTGTAAAACCTTTGTAGCATCAAATACCGTGGCTAAATTTTCAAATTCTAATGCACTTAGATTAATCATTGCTTGATTCAATACTACCTTGTATTTTTCGAGAGTCTGTATAGCTTGATTTGCCTTATTTAGTATCTCGTTTACATCCTTTAAAACATATTTATAATTGCCTTTGTAAAGTGAAATCACATTCCTTCTTTGAGAAATCGAAATCACTAGTTCACCAGTTTGTTTAGCCACTCTTTCAGCAGTTCTATGTCTTGTTCCTGTCTCTTTAGAAGAAATAGATGGATCTGGTACAAGCTGTGCATTTGCTATAAGGATTCTTTTTGTATCATTACTTAATACAATTGCTCCATCCATTTTTGCAAGCTCATATAAATTTGCAGGTGTAATTTCAGTGTTGATTTTGAAGCCTCCATCAACAATATTCATCACTCCCTCCTTGTCACCAACAACTATTAAGGCCCCTGTTTTTGCTCTTACAATATTCTCTAGCCCATCTCTAAGGGTAGTTCCAGGTGCAACAATTTTCAACGATTCTGTCATCATATCTTTTTTAATAACTTCATCTCTCATCTATAGTGCTATCCTCCTAATACATTATCTAAGGCATCGATAATGTTTGTTACTCCTATCACATTTATATCTCCGATATTGCCTAATCCTTTAAGATTAGATTTTGGAACAACTGCTGTTTTAAAACCAAGCTTACTAGCTTCCTTTAATCTTTGCTCTATAAAGCTTACGGTCCTCAATTCTCCTGTTAGTCCTACTTCTCCTATTGCTATGGTTTTAGAATCTATTTCTCTATCCTTAAAGCTAGATGCTAGTGCACATACTATTCCTAAATCTATAGCAGGCTCTTTTATCTGAATTCCCCCTACTATATTGATATAGGCATCGTAGCTCTGCATTTCTAGTCC
This sequence comes from Proteiniborus sp. MB09-C3, assembly GCF_030263895.1. NCBI lineage: Bacteria > Bacillati > Bacillota > Clostridia > Eubacteriales > Proteiniborus > Proteiniborus sp. MB09-C3. The sequence continues at coordinate 1,111,374 of NZ_CP127161.1, read as the reverse complement.
AGCTTTTTTTTCTAATACTGCAAGCATAAGAACTACTCTATTATAATCTATTCCTGTAGCTACTCTTCTTGGCATTCCAAATGCGGTATGGCTTACTAATGCCTGAACCTCCACTAGCATAGGACGTGTACCTTCCATACTAGGAACTACTATGGTCCCTGCTGTATGGAGCGGTCTGCCTGCCAGAAGCATCTCAGAAGGATTTTCAACCTGAATAAGGCCTATGTCTCTCATCTCAAATATTCCTATTTCATTAGTTGACCCAAATCTGTTTTTAACTCCTCTTAAGACTCTGTAGGTATGGTGTCTTTCTCCCTCAAAATATAAAACAGTATCTACCATATGCTCAAGAACCCTTGGTCCTGCTATTGAGCCTTCCTTTGTAACATGACCTACAATAAATGTTGCCATATCTCTAGTTTTGGCTAGCCTCATCAATGTAGCTGTAGTTTCTCTAACCTGACTTACACTTCCTGGTGCTGACTCCAAGCTAGGACTATATACAGTCTGTATTGAGTCAATCACTAATAAATCAGGATTTAAACTGTCAATTGCATTCGTCACAATATCCATATTAGTTTCGGATAATAAATATAATTCCTTTGCCTGTACGCTAAGTCTATCCGATCTTAATTTAATCTGCCTTGCAGACTCTTCCGCCGATACATATAGTACCTTAAGACCCATTCTAGAAATATTATTTGCAACTTGTATAAGAAGTGTTGATTTTCCTATTCCGGGATCTCCACCTACAAGAATGAGTGAGCCTTTAACTAACCCTCCGCCTAAGACTCTATCCAGCTCTTCAAGTCCTGTTGTAGTCCTAAACTCTTCATCGGTTTTAATATCTACAATCTTCTCTATTTTAGCTTCTACATTTATGCTAGGCACCTTAGAAGCTTTATCAAATACCTCTTCTACAAAGGAGTTCCATTCATTACAGGATGGACACTTTCCCAACCATTTATAAGCCTCATATCCACATTCCTGGCATATATATTTGACCTTAAGCTTTGCCATACCCATCCCCCTCGTATTTAACTAGCACAACAGATTAACTTATCTGTTAAGCTCATTTGTATTATACCACTTTTTACATTTTATTATAGATAATGTATTTATGCATACGCAATTTTTTTGCTTTTTATATAATCTCTATTATAGTTCTCTACCAAGAGCTCCATATTATCAACAAGTATCTTTTTCATCTGCTCTCCCCTTCCGCTTTATATTCTATGAAAATATTATCAGATTTCTAATTTTTTTGCCATAGCTTTAAAACAGAGCAAAGATCGGTTTCAATAAAAAATAGTAAGGACAAAGTCCTCACTATTTTTTATTGAATGTCAACTTATCACCATTAAAGCCAATTAATATAGTATCGTCTCTACTAATGTTACCCTTTAGCATTTCCTCAGAAATCTGATCCTCTACTAGCTTTCTAATAGCTCTCTCAAGTGGTCTGGCGCCAAAGGAAGGATCGAAGCCTTCTTTTCCTATATAATCCCTTGCTCCTTCAGTTATATCAAGGTGTAGGTTGAGTCTTTCAAGTCTTCTCTCTAAATCCTTAACCATTATATCGACTATTCTCTTGATATGCTCTTCACCAAGAGGATGGAATACAATGACTTCATCTACTCTATTGAGAAACTCAGGTCTAAATGTTCTCCTAAGCTCTTCAGTAATATTATCCTTCATCTTTTCATACTCGGCCTTTTCTGCATCTGAAGGTGCAGCAAATCCAAGAGTTTTTTGCTTCCTTAAAGTTGTAGCTCCTACATTTGATGTCATTATGACTACTGTATTCTTAAAATCCACAACCCTTCCCTTAGAGTCAGTTAGTCTTCCGTCATCAAGAAGCTGAAGTAAGATATTGAATACATCTGGGTGAGCCTTTTCTATCTCATCAAATAATATGACTGAATAAGGCCTTCTTCTCACCTTTTCTGTAAGCTGCCCTCCCTCATCATAGCCTACATAACCAGGAGGTGAACCTATTAGCTTGGATACAGAATGTTTCTCCATATATTCCGACATATCGATCCTAATAACTGCTTCTTCATCACCAAATAAAGCTTCTGCTAAGGATTTTGCAAGATAAGTCTTTCCTACTCCTGTTGGTCCTACAAATATAAATGAACCTATAGGCTTACCTGGGTCTTTTAGCCCTACTCTAGCTCTTCTAACAGCGCTAGATAAAGCTGTCACAGCCTGCTCTTGGCCTATTACTCTTTTGTGTAGAATTTCTTCAAGATTTAGAAGCTTTTCTGATTCCTCTATGGACATCTTCTTAACAGGAATTCCAGTCCATATAGATACTACATAGGCAATTTCCTCATAACCAACTTCACTTGAAGCCGACTGCTTCTGTTGCTTCCATCCATCCTGCTTTTCCTTAAGCTCTCCTTTTATTCTTTTTTCTTCATCTCTTATTTTAGCAGCTTTCTCATAATCCTGTGAACTAATAGCTGCTTCCTTCTCTTGAGATAGCTCTTCTAGCTTTGACTCTAATTGATTTAAATCTGGCGGAGCTGTTACTGTTTTAATTCTAACTCTTGAGGCTGCTTCGTCAATAAGGTCTATTGCCTTATCGGGCAGGAATCTATCAGTAATATACCTAGCTGAAAGCTCTGCAGCTGCCTTTATAGCTTCATCAGTTATCTTAACTCTGTGATGTGCTTCATATTTATCCCTTAAGCCCTCTAAAATCTTTATTGTATCCTCAACAGTAGGTTCTTCAACCATAATCGGTTGAAATCTTCTTTCTAGTGCTGTATCTTTTTCGATATGTTTTCTATATTCATCAATAGTTGTTGCGCCTATTGCTTGAATTTCGCCTCTTGCTAGTGCAGGCTTAAGTATATTTGAAGCATCAATGGCACCCTCTGCTCCACCAGCACCAATTATTGTGTGCATCTCATCAATGAATAATATTATATTTTTAGCTTCTCTTATTTCTTCCATAACCTTCTTCAGTCTTTCCTCAAATTCACCTCTATATTTTGCTCCTGCAACCATTGAGGCTAAATCTAGGCTAACTACCCTCTTATCTTTCAACAGCTCAGGAACATCTCCGCTATTAATCAGCTGAGCTAATCCTTCTGCAACAGCAGTCTTTCCTACTCCTGGTTCTCCTATTAGGCATGGATTATTCTTAGTTCGCCTGCTTAATACCTGTATTAATCTCTCTATTTCCTTATCTCTGCCTATTACAGGATCTAGCTTTTCTTCACTAGCTAGAGCAGTAAGATCCCTGCCAAACTTATTCAAGGTAGGGGTATTACCTGCTTTGTTAGGACTACTTCCCTGCCCCTGTCTGCTATGATTACCCTTTAACAGATCGATTACTTCTTCCCTTACTTTATCTAGCTCTATACCCATTCCCTTGAGTATAACTGCGGCAACACCTTCTGATTCTCTCATAAGTCCTAAAAGAAGATGCTCTGTTCCTATATAATTATGCCCTAAGTTCCTTGCTTCTACAAAGCTCAGCTCAAAAACTCTCTTCGTTCTAGGAGTGTAGCCTTGCACTTCTCCGCCTTCATCACCATATCCAATTATATTTATAACAAAATTCCTTACAGAATCCAGGTCTGCTCCCATATTTATAAGAACATTTGCAGCAATTCCATCTTTTTCTCTTATTAGTCCTAGTAACAAATGCTCTGTTCCTACATAATTGTGCATCAATTGTTTTGCTTCTTCTTGAGCTAGATAAATAGCTTTTTGAGCTCTTTCAGTAAATCTACCAAACATAGACATGTATGTCCCTCCTATATCTTAATTTTATCTCTTATTATTTCAGATCTTTTTATATCTCTCTCGGTGACTGTCAATTCATGCTCCGATTGATTTTGTATGTTTGCAGGCTGAGTCTCTATCATTAGATTATTTATAGTGTTTAAATTTATGCTTTTCAGCATATTCATGTTTATTCCCATTCTTACGTTAGATAATAGCTCCATACTCTCTTTTGAAGAGATTATCCTTGAATTTTGTAATATTCCAAGAGACCTAAATACCTTATCTTCGATTTCGACTTTTCTACTATTTAAAAGGCTCAGCATTGCATACCTTTCTTTTGTAATTATCTGCAGAACTATGCTTCTAAGCTTACCCATTATATCTTCTTCACTTTCTCCTAATGTAGTCTGGTTAGATATTTGAAAAAGATTTCCAAGAGCACTGCTGCCTTCACCATAAAGCCCTCTCACTGTTAAACCAATTTGGTTTACTGCTTGAAGAACCTGGTTAATATAGCCTGTCAATACAAGACCCGGCAGATGTACCATAACAGAAGCCCTCAAGCCAGTTCCTGCGTTAGTAGGACAGCATGTCATATATCCAAACCTTTCATCAAAAGCATATATAGTATTAGATTCTAACAAATCATCTATTTCACTGCCTATCTTCCATCCTTCTTCAATATTAAACCCCGGAAGCAATACTTGTATCCTTATGTGATCCTCCTCATTTACCATTATTGTAACCTTCTCATCATTTCTAAGTAAAAAAGCACTTAGATTAGGTTTCTCCAGTAAACTCGGACTAATTATATGTTTTTCAACAAAGATATTTCTTTCTAATGGAGATAGCTTCTCTATTTCATATATTTCAAATTTATTGTCTGTAGATTTATTGTTAGTAATTATTGCTTCTTCAACAATCTTTATTACTTTCTTTGCTTCTGGTACAGTCATTAAATATGGTAATTTAATATTTTCTATATTTCTAGCAAGCCTTATTCTACTGCTCAATACAATATCTTTTTCTTTACCCTCTCCCTCTAGCCAACTAATCATATTGCTCACTGCCCCTTTCAGATGCTCTTTGAAGATCTCTTATTTTATCTCTTAATTGAGCAGCTTTTTCGAACTCTTCTTTGCCAACAGCTAAATCTAGTTCTTCTTTAAGTTTATCAATCACTCTCTTTGTACTTATATTTTGGCCTGCTTTTCTAGGTATTTTTCCAACATGAGAATCGTGACCGTGTATTTTCTTGAACAGAGGAATTAGCTTTTCTCTAAAAGAATCATAACAATTGCTACAGCCAAACTTGCCTGTCTGTCTGAACTTACCATAGGTTAACCCACAATTATCGCAGGTTAATGCTTTTATATGTTCAACTTTTACAGGTCCATCATAAGAGCTATCAATAAGCCCAGCTAAAATATTTTGTATAGAAAATGATGTATCTAATCCGAAGCTGTTGTTTTTCTTAGCACATTCCTCACATAAGTATGATTCTGTTGCATGATTGTTTATTATTTTTTTCATATGAACAGTAGCTTGATTTTTCCCGCATTCCTCACAGAGCATATTCTTCCCCTCCAATACCTTATTTTAATAATACAAGCAGCATATTCTTTAAAATATCTGCTCTAATTATATTTTTTTCACAATTTACACTACTCAAGGTTCTATCAGAAAGTGCAACCTTCATAAGGCTATACTCTCTTTCAGTAACAATATCCTCCTCAAAAAAACTTTCTATTATTCCGTATGCCTTTGATTTAGTTATAGAATCTCCTATTATGTTTAATATGAGATCTTGGATATATTTATCCCTATTAATATTTACCTTTATTATCTTAATATACCCACCTCCACCTCTTCTACTCTCAATATAATAGCCTCTATCTGAAGAAAATCTCGTAGTCAATACATAGTTTATTTGAGATGGTGCGCAGTCAAAATATTGTGCCAGTTCATTTCTTTGTATCTCAATAACCCCATTATTAGCATCCTCTAATAGTTTTTTAATAAAGTCTTCTATAAGGTTACTTAGCTTTGACATTATTTCACTCCTTTTCTGACTTTGACTTTCTTTGCCCTTACTAATATTTTATATCTTTTATAATTTTTTTCAAGAATTATTTTAATTATTCATCATAAAATTTAAAAATCCCAGTCTCGTTACGTTTGACCTACCATCGATTTTCTGATAGAAGCATTCAGAAAATCGGGTTAGGTCATTTTCCGTAGTCTCGCTGCACAAATTTATTTGCTCGCTATCGCTCACATAAATTTGGCGCTCGTTACGTTTGACCTACCATCGATTTTCTGATAGAAGCATTCAGAAAATCGGGTTAGGTCATAAAAAGGGAGCACCATTTTCTAGTGCTCCCTTATCTTTATATATTATTTTTATTCAGCCTTTGATTCAGCAATTATTTTTTCGCTGATATTTTGAGGTACTTCATCGTATCTGGCAAATTCCATTCTGAAGCTGCCTCTTGCTTGAGTCATTGATCTTAAGTCTATTGCGTATTTGAACATTTCTGTTTGTGGAGCTTCTGCAATTACAAGCTGATTCCCATCTTCTTGCTGCTCCATTCCTAATATTCTACCTCTTCTCTTATTCATATCTCCCATTATATCTCCCATATAATCCTCAGGGATAAGTATCTCAACTTTCACAATAGGCTCTAGCAATACTGGTTTAGCTTGCTCCATTCCTTTCTTGAATGCAAGTGAAGCAGCAATCTTAAATGCCATTTCATTTGAGTCAACAGGGTGATATGAGCCATCAAATAATACAGCCTTCATGTTAACTACAGGATATCCAGCTAATACTCCCTTTTCAATAGATTCCCTCAAGCCTTTTTCTACTGCCGGAATATATTGTCTAGGTACTGCTCCACCGAATATCTCTTCATCAAATTCAAAATCTGATTGTGAAGGTTCAAATCTTATATGAACATCACCGTACTGTCCTGCACCACCAGATTGTTTCTTATGCTTTCCTTGAACGCTTGATATGCCTTTTATAGTCTCTCTGTAAGGAACTCTTGGATCCTTAAGCTCTACCTCTACACCAAATATATTCTTTAGCTTATTAGTGATAACAGCAAGCTGCATATTGCCCTGACCACCTATTAACAACTGTTTTGTCTCTGCATTTCTTTGAACAATGAAGGTTGGGTCCTCCTCAGTCATTCTAGTAAGAGAAGAGCCTATCTTTTCCTCATCGCCTTTAGTCTTTGGTTCTACAGCTAAAAATAGGCATGGTTCTGGATATTTTATTTTCTCATATTGTACAGGAGCATTTTTATCACAGATAGTATCTCCTGTTTCTGTAAACTGAAGCTTAGCTGTGGCACCTATATCTCCTGCAACTAGTTCACTAACTTCTATTTGATTTTTTCCTCTCAATAGGAACAAGCTGCCTATTCTTTCAGTTTCATCCTTATTTGTATTTAATACGTCCATATCTTTTGCTAATTTTCCCGAACATACATTAAATAATGAGATTTTACCTACAAATGGGTCTACTATAGTCTTAAATACGAACGCGGAAAACGGTTCGCTCTTGCTTATTTTTCTTTGTACTTTGTCTGTTGTGTCAGGCTTAATTCCCTCATAAGCGCCAATATCACTTGGTGAGGGCAAGTAAGCATTTATCACGTCAAGAAGAGTATGAATTCCAATATTATTTTGAGCAGAGCCTATAACCACTGGAACTAAGTCACAATTTAACACGCCTTTTCTAAGTCCAGTACGAATTTCTTCTACTGTAAAGGCTTCACCTTCAAAATATTTTTCCATAAGTGCTTCATCAGCTTCTGCTACTGATTCCATAAGCATTTCTCTAAGAGGCTCTATTGTACTTTCCATGCCCTCTGGCACAGGCGCATCTGTACAGTCTTTTCCGTTGTATACCCTACCAACCATATCAACTATATTAACAAATCCTTTAAAGGATTCAGATTCACCTATAGGAACTGCAAAAGGTACTATTTTATTGCCAAACTTGTCTCTAAGTTCGTTAATGAGCTTATCATAGTTAATGTTTTCTTTATCCATCTTGTTTAGAAAAATTATCTTTGGCTTCCTTGCTTTTTCTGTGTAGCTCCAAGCCTTCTCAAAGCCTACTTCTATTCCTGCTGAAGCATCTTCGATTAGTACTGCTCCTGCCGCCACTCTTAAAGCACTATTTACTTCACCTACAAAATCAAAATATCCTGGAGTATCTAAAATATTATATTTTATATCCCTCCACTCCACTGGGATTATAGAAGTTCCTATAGAAAATTGTCTTGCAATCTCCTCTTTGTCATAGTCGGAAGTAGTATTTCCATCTTCTACTCTACCCTTTCTTTTTGCTAATCCTGCTGCAAATAATATGGCTTCTGTTAATGTAGTTTTACCACAACTTCCATGACCTAAAAAAGCTACGTTTCTTATTTTGTCAGTTTGATATTCCTTCATCTAACTTCCCCCTTGCATGATTATAATTTTGACTTTTTCAGACAATTGTTAATATTTATAATTCTACACATATTTTTAAATACCTTCTTTTTTATTATTTTAATGTCACTATCTTATTATTATTTCCATATAGAAAATATCCCCATTTTCTGCATTTTTATTCTAAAACATATTTTTTACTGTTTATTTGTTAATAAAATGAAATATCTAAAAGAACTATTCAGAATTATGCTATAATTATATTAAATTACAACTTTTAATTTTAAATATAAGGGGGCGTTATATTTGTCAATTCAGTTTAGAGAAGAGCTTGCTAATTTAAGTCCTTACAAGCCAGGTAAACCAATAGACGATGTAAAAAGGGAATATGGATTGCAAGATGTAATAAAGCTTGCATCAAATGAAAATCCACTTGGTTGTTCACCTAAAGCAATAGAGGCAATTAAGAATGCCTTAGATAAGCTGGCCTTATATCCAGATGGAAACTGTACATTATTGAAAGAAGCTCTTTCCAAAAAATTAAATCTTAGTGTCAATAAAATTATACTAAGCAGTGGTTTAGATGAAATGATGGATCTTCTTGCTAAAACCTTCTTTAAGAAGGATAACGAAGTAATAATGGCTGACGTAACTTTTCCAAGATACATATCTACTACTATGATGATGGGAGCAAAGCCTGTCATAGTACCTTTAGTAGACTGGACTTATGACCTTAAGGGCATGTTAGATGCCATAACAGAAAAGACAAAGCTTATTTGGCTATGCAATCCAAATAACCCTACTGGAACAATGTTTACCAAAAGAGAATTAGTCGATTTCTTAGATAAGGTACCTGAAAACATAATTGTAGTTTATGATGAAGCGTACAATGAATTCGTAACTAGAGATGATTATCCTAGAAATAGTCTCCCATTGCTAGACAAGTATCCGAATATCATTATCTTGAAAACGTTTTCAAAAATTTATGGACTTGCCGCATTGAGAGTAGGATATACTATGGCAAGTGAAGAAATAATTTCAAATATAAATAAGGTAAGGGGACCCTTTAATGTAAATACATTAGCACAAGTCGCTGCAATCGCAGCCTTAGAAGACGAAGATTTTCTAAAGAAAACCTACGAAATGAATGTGGAAGGTAAAAACTATCTCTATGAAGAGTTTAATAAATTAAATCTAAAATACGCTCCATCTGAGACAAATCACATATTCGTTAATGTTGAAAGAAATGGAAACGAAGTATTTGTCGAGCTTCAAAAAAGGGGAGTTATCATAAGACCTATGGCTGGAGATTGGATAAGAGTTAGTATAGGGACTATGGATGAAAATAGATTATTTATCGAAAAGCTTATAGAGGTTCTTGGAAAATAAAAGTAATATTGAAAAAGCCTGCTTGACACTTTATTATATCAAGCAGGCTTTTTTACTTAAAAGCAAGTTTAACTCTTTTTATGACCTAACCCGATTTTTTCGAATGCCTCTATCGAAAAATCGTAGGTAGGTCAAACGCAACGAACGCCAACCCTGTTGTAGGTTTATGATAGGAGTGTCCGTTAGAACCAAATTTATGTGAGCGATAGCAAACAAATAAATTTGAGTTGCGAGACTGCTTTATAGTCTCATTCCACCATTTACGCTAAGTACATGGCCTGTTACATATGAAGCTTCATCTGAAGCAAGGAATAGTGCTGGGTATGCAATTTCTTCTGGCTGTGCTAATCTTCCAAGCATAGTCTGTGCTGCAAACTTATCTAATAAATCTTGTGGAACAGTTTTCAATATATCTGTCATTGTATAACCTGGTGCAATTGCATTAACTCTAACATTTCCACCCTTCATAGCAAATTCCTTTGCCCATGTCTTAGTAAGACCTATAATACCAGCTTTTGTAGCAGCATAGTTTGCTTGACCTATGTTTCCATATTCTCCTACAACAGAAGAAATATTTATAATAGAGCCTCCTCCATTTGCCTGCATATGTGGTCCAATGTATCTAGTTAGATTAAATACACCTTTTAGATTTACGTCTATTACCATATCCCATTGTTCATCTGTCATTTTTCTTGTCAATGTATCTCTTGTGATTCCTGCATTATTAACTAATACATCAATTTTTCCATACTTCTTTGTAACATAGTCAAAAAATTCTTTGCATTTTTCTGTGTCAGTAACATTTAATACGTATCCTTCTACATTAGGATTTGAATAGGAAAGCTCACCCATATCTACTGCTACTACCTTTGCACCTTCTTTAGCAAACAGCTCTGCCATTGCTCCCCCTAATCCTCTTGCTCCTCCTGTTATTACAGCAACCTTATCTTTTAATCTCATATAAAACCCTCCCTGTATTTTTAAACTTTTTTGAGTTGAGAAATAGTCACAAGCCTTTTGCAGTCTCATGCTATTTCTCAACTCATTATTTGATAATTTTATATATAATAGTCACAAGCCTAACGGTCTCGTGCTATCTTTCCACTATAACAGCTGTTCCTTGTCCTCCACCTATACAAAGTGTTGCTAAACCTGTTTTTGCTTCTCTTCTGTTCATTTCATATATTAGGGATATTAGGATTCTTGCTCCTGAGGCCCCTATTGGGTGACCTAATGCTATTGCTCCACCATTTACGTTTACTTTCTCAGGATTTAATCCTAAATCCTTTACTACTGATACTGATTGTGCTGCAAACGCTTCGTTTGCTTCTATTAAGTCTAAATCTTCTACTGTAAGTCCTGCTCTTTCTAGTGCTTTTTTAGTTGCTGGTACTGGACCATATCCCATTATCTTTGGATCTACTCCTGCTGATGCGTAGGATTTTATTGTAACTAATGGTTTTAATCCTAATTCTTCTGCTTTTTCTTTTGACATGATTATTAGAATTGCTGCTCCGTCGTTTATTCCTGATGCATTTCCTGCTGTTACTGTTCCATCTTTTTTAAATGCTGGTCTTAATTTTGCTAGATTTTCTATTGTAGTGCCATGCTTTGGATACTCATCGTCTGCTACAATTATTGGATCTCCTTTTCTTTGTGGTACTTCTACTGGGACTATTTCGTCTTTGAACTTTCCTTCTTTTTGTGCTCTTTCTGCTCTGATTTGGCTTTCTAATGAGAACTTATCTTGATCCTCTCTGGTAATATTCCACTGTTCTGCTATATTTTCTGCTGTGATTCCCATGTGATAGTTGTTGAATATGTCTGTTAATCCATCATGAACCATGTAGTCTACTATTTTCCCATCTCCCATTCTCTGTCCCCATCTTGCTCCTGGGATCAAATAAGGTGCATTTGACATGCTTTCTGTTCCTCCTGCCAGTATTACATCTGCATCTCCTAGCATAATGAACTGAGCTGCCATACTTACTGTTCTTAGCCCTGAGCCACATACTTTGTTTATTGTGGTTGCAGGTATAGCATCTGGAAGTCCTGCTCCTATAGCAACTTGTCTTGCTGGGTTTTGACCTAATCCTGCTGATAAAACGTTACCAATGATGACCTCATCAATGATTTCAGGCTTTATGCCTGCCCTCTTAATTGCTTCTTTAGCTGCAATAACTCCTAGGTCAATTGCAGATAGCGAAGCTAAACTGCCGCCAAAGCTTCCTATTGGTGTTCTTGCAGCACCAACTATTACTACCTCTCTCATAAAATCACCTCATTTTGTATTTTCAGACAGATTGTTTACTAGAACTTTTTTCTAACTCTAGTACTTTTCGTTTTTTTCTAGTCTTGTTTTCAAAATATTGAAGCCATAGACCAACTATACCCTTTGGCATAAATAAAACTACTACAACATATAAAGCACCTGAAAATATTAACCATCTTTCAAAAATAGGATGTATATGACGAAGATTTAATAAAAAGTTCTGGAATAGATTTACTACTGTGCTGCCGACAATTCCACCATATAGTGTTCCAGTGCCACCAACTAATGTATATAATAATGCATTTATTGTTTGATTTGTGCTCAATAGCTCTGTATTAGCAAATCTATTGAATATTCCAAACATTATCCCTGCAAGTCCTCCAGCAATAGCTGCAACTTGCAAGGAAATCAATTTATATTTTTCAACATTATATCCTAAAAATTCTACTCTTTGCTCATTTTCACGAATAGCAAGCAATACTCTTCCAGCAGGAGACATAATAAATTTTCTCAAAGCTATTGCCATTACAACTAAAAATATTAAGGCAACATAATAGTATGCAAACCTATTTTGAAAAAAACCTGGAATTTCAAATGTAAGCCCATCTGCTCCATTTGTAACACTTCTCCATTTTTCTGCAGTATTTCTTACTATTTCTCCTAGTGCTAACGTTATCATCGTAGCAGTAAGTACACTACCACCCTTTCTTAATGAGATTTTTCCCATAAGATAGGCACCTAATGATGAATATATTACCGTCACTATAATTGCTAGTAAAAATACTGGGAAGGTTGGTTGAAGTTGTTTAAAGAGTATTCCTCCTATGTATGCTCCTCCTCCGAAGAAAGCAGCATGTCCTAAGTTTATAAAACCTGTATACCCTCTTAGTATATCATAACTCATAGCATACACTGACAAAATATATATTCTTGTAAAAAGATTTAAAGAAGTATATGAAGAAAACTTTGGAACTATTAACAAAATAATAAATAAAACGATTAAAGCTATTGAACCTCTTCTATCTATGTCTTTTCCCAATGTTTTCATTTCTTCACCGCCGTTCCAAATAATCCTTCTGGTTTAAGGGCTAATACTACTGCCATCAAACCAACATTAGCTACAACAGCTAGAGGCGGAGCGAACCAGGCAACAAAGGATCCCATTATACCTAGGAAAATACACCCTTTTGCTGTACCAACAAAGTTTCCTAGTCCTCCTATAACTACCACAATAAAGGCTAATATCTGATTATAAGCTCCTGCTGTAGATACTACATTTCCTACTAAAGGAGCATAAAGAGCACCTCCTAGTCCTGCTAATGCAGCTCCTGCTGCAAATACTAATGTAAAGTATAGCTTTATATTAATTCCCAATGCCTGAACCATATCTGGCCTTTGAACTCCTGCTCTTATTACCATACCAGCCTTACTATTATTTAATATATAGCCAACAGCAAATGCCACTATTAGCCCTACAACAATTAGAAATATCCTATAATGAACTATAGTAACTCCGCCGATTATAGTAGTCCCTGCCAAATATGCTGGTCTGCCTACTGCAATTGGTGTAGCTCCCCAGAATAAACGCACTAAATCTGTGAATATAATCTGGAGTCCTAGTGTTATCAGTATCTGTGCCGGTGCATTTCCATACACTTTATTGACAAAAAACCTTTCAAAAATTATTCCTAACAGGAATACAGAGATAACAGCTACTAGTATCCCTAATACAAAGCTATTGGTCATCTTATAAATCCATACAAAGGTATATCCACCCCATATGAACAAGGTACCATGAGAGAAATTTACAACTCCCATTAAACCACAAATAATAGATAAACCTGAGGCCATTAAAAAAATCAATGCTCCCTCTGACAAACCGTTGATTATAAGTGTTAAGAAAATATCCATAGTATCCTCTCCCTCTAAATACCAAGGTGCTTTGCTTGTAGCTCTTTATCCTTGATTAAGTCTTTAATAGTTCCATTAAGCACTGTTTTTCCTTCATCAATAATGTAGTACCTGGATGCTACAGCACAAGCCAAAGAAAAGTTTTGCTCCACTAATAGAATTGTACTCTCCTTGCTAATTTCTCTTAGAGCCAGACCAAGGCTTTCAATGATAACAGGTGCTAGCCCTTTACTAGGCTCATCAATTAAGATTATCTTGTTATCATTGACTAATGATCTTGATATAGATAACATTTGTCGCTGACCGCCACTAAGAGTCTTGGCTAATCTCTTATAAGCAATTTTTAAGTCTGGAAATAAATCAAATACTTTAGCTATCCTGTCCTTCCCATCATTAGTATCCTTTCGAACGGACAATCTCAGATTTTCCTCTATAGTCAATTCATCAAATACTCCGTAGTCTTCAGGAACATATCCTATTCCCTTCTTGGCTATATTATAAGTTGGCATACCTACTAAGGATTCATTTTCTAGCAAAATTGATCCACTTCTTGTATTTACTAATCCCATAATAGATTTTAGAAAAGTGGTTTTTCCTGCACCATTTCTCCCCAGTATTGCAATAGCCTCTCCTTTTTCAACCTCTACATTTACTCCTTGAAGTATTGTATATAGTCCAATATACGAAACTAAATCCTCTACTTTAAGAATTGATGTCATTTAGAACCCCTCCTCCCAAATATGCTTTTAGTACTTCAGGGTCCTTTGAAACAGTCTCTGGGTCTCCCTCTATTAGCTTCATGCCATTTACTATGATAATCAATTTATCCGATAACGTCTTCACCATATCCATTTTATGCTCAATTAGAATTATAGTAGTTCCTTGTTTCTTCGTATCCTGAAGAATATCTATCATTGTTGGCACTTCTTCTATGGCCATACCAGCAGTAGGTTCATCTAATAATAAAACTTCTGGTTCAAGAGCTAAAACCATGCCCAACTCCAGTTTTCTTTGCTCACCATGACTTAATTCACTTGCTCTAAAGTCTTTTTTGTCTATTAACAATATTCTCTCTAGTATCTCATCTGTTTTCTTATTCAACTGCTTAAATTTTCTATGGTCAGTAAAAATCTTGTAACCAATGTTTTCACGTGCTTGCATAGATAATCTAACATTCTCATATGCTGTTAGACTTGGAAAAACATTTGTCAATTGAAATGATCGACCCATGCCCATCTTAACTCGGTCAATAGGGGACAGACTAGTGATGTCCGTCCCTTTAAAATATATTTTCCCATCTGTTGGTTTTAAAAGACCACTTATTAAATTAAATAAGGTTGTCTTACCTGCTCCATTTGGACCGAGGATGGTAGTAAACACATTTTTCTCTAATTCGAGATCCACGTTGTATACTGCTTTATGGGCTCCGAAACTTATGCCTAATTTTTCAGTTTTAATTAATGTTTCACCCATTATATACATCCTTTCTATAATTGACCGTATATATCTTTTAATATTGGCTTGTACTTTTATCTACCTGGTGCTGTTATAGGAGGTGCAATATCTTCTGCTGGAATCTCACGAACAAATTCTGGCACTGGATAATCTACACCCTCTACTTCTCTAAGTATTATTTCATATAGTGGTTGTATTGATTGATGGTCTTCCTTACGGAAATATCTCTTTCCAGTTGGGCTTTCATATTCCATGTCCTCCATTGTTTCAATTAATACCTCTGAGTCAGTATTTCCGCCTGTTTTCTCTAGAGCTGTAACAATTGCTATAGCGGCAGACATACCACCTGGTGTAAATAAATCTGGAACTTCATCATATCTTGCCTTCATTTCCTTAATCAGCCACTCATTAGCTGGATTGTTTTGAGGAAGAGTATGGTGATATACGCTAAATCCTTGCATTCCTATCATTGGAGTCATACTCTTTAAAGCAGCTATTTCTGGTGCACCTGTAGTTACTTTAATTCCATAGCTTTCAAGTTTAAATTCCATTAATTGTGACCAAGGATTATTGGCTCCTGCCCAAATAACATATAAATAGTCAGGTTTAGCTTCTCTAATTCTCATAATATATGGAGAAAAGTCTGTTGTTTCTGCTGGTGGAAACTCTTGATGTACTAGTTCTCCTCCACGTTCAATTAATTCATTAACAATTGGATCAACCATAGAACGGCCAAATGCACTGTCTGGTGCTAATGTAGCAACCCTTGCACCAGCCTTGCTATTTATAATTACATCTGCCATAGCAGCTGCGTCCTGTGCAGAGTTTCTCCCTGTACGGAATATGTACTTGTTCCAGCTATCTCCAGTTAAAAAGTCTGCTGCTGCAGGCTCAATTACGTAAATAGTCTTAAATTCTTTTGCAAGGTCTAATATAGCTGCTGCATCTGAGGATGAAGCACAACCCATTAATATATCAACTTTGTCTTTGTCTAGTAGTTTTAGTGCCCTTTCTCTTGCTACATCAGGTACGTTAGTAGTATCTTCCCATATAACTTCAATTGGTCTGCCTGCTACTTCCATAGTTCCATTAGTAGCATACTCTAGTCCTAGCATAAAGCCCTGTTTATTTTGCTTGCCATAATCTTGTAAAGCTCCACTTAAGGATGTAAGAGCTCCAATTATAATTGGATCCTTTGATTCTGTCCCTCCATTTGCTCCATTCTCCTCATTTGTCGGTGGTGTTTGAGCTGGCTTATTTGTATTACCTGTACAACCAGCTAGGAACAGTGATAATGAAAACGTTATCACAAGTAACAAAGATAATGCTTTTTTCAAAATAAAAACCTCCCTATTTTTCTTTTCGTTTTTTATTTTTTACTTTATAGTCTAGAGCCTTGTAAAAAATCAAAGCAATTTCCATGCCATTTTTCTAAATAGGTGAGGATATATTTATTATTTTGTCTTTATTTGTCAATATATGTAGAAAATCAGTATTATCATTAACAAAATGACAATACTGATTCAGTTATAACTTTATTTATTTAGCATTTTATACACAATTCCAAGGATAAATTGCTGAATTCTGATTTTCAATTTAACAACTTAATATAAGTGTGCAAATAATAGTACACTTTGTTAAAAAATATTATAGTAGCCTTAATTATAAGCTCATTGCAATAATATCATGTAACCTCATTCTAAATTATTGGGGATTAAATTTTGTTTACAATTTGTACACTGTCTTAAAATCAGACACATATTTTAACAGTATTGTATATAAATAATACGCCAATTGAACATCTATAAGTCCTTTTTATAAATTCTATAGGTCTTATATATCTTACCCCCAAACTTTTCTATGTCTCTCTGCATAATCTTGTTATATTCCCATACAGTAGAGCCTTCACCATATTTATAGCCTTTCTTTTTAGCTGAATCAAATAAATTCAAATAAATAGCTGAAGGTACTCCCTTTCTTCTATACTCTGGTATAACGAATAATACAAACAGTCTTGCCCTGTCTATTTTTTTCTTATAATAAAGAAACTTTATAAACCCTATTGGAAAAAGCCTTCCATTCATTTTTTTCAGCACTTGATTATAGTCAGGTAAAGCTATATTAAAGCCTATTGGCTTTCCTTCTTCTGTTCTAGCTATGTAAATTAGGTCTGGGTCTGCTACGGGTACTAAGCTTTTCCCTATAATCTCTATTTCTTCATCTGTGGGAGGTATAAAATCATCCCATTCCTTTGGCATAGCCTCATCTATTATTTGCTTTACATCCTTCATCTCTTTCTCTATATTTTTCAAGTCTATTTTATCTACTCTAAACTTATATTTTTCCATTGCATAGGGCACATATTTTCTATATCTATCTTCTATTTCATCTTCTATATCATAACGATATGCATAGCAATCCCAATATTTATAAAACCCATACTTCTCAAAAAACTCTCTATAATAGCTTTTATTATATGTATTCATTACAAGTGTCGGATCAGTAAAATTATCTATTATAAGTCCTCTATTGTCATCACCATTTGGAAGTGATATTGGTCCAATAATTCTCTCCATTCCCCTTTCACTAAGCCAATTGCTAGCGTAGTTAAACATTTCCTTAGCAACTTTATAGTCATCGATGCACTCAAATAAAGAAATATATCCTTCCTTATAATTTTTGGCATTATTTAGTTCCTCATTGATGCCTACGCATAGCCTACCACAGATTTCATGATTTCTATAGGCAATTATATGTTCAAACGGGCCACTTTGTACTAATGAGTTGTTTTTACCTCTTATAGTTTTTTTGTAATCAGATATTAATTGTGGTACCCAACATTCATCATCAGCATAAATTTCCCAAAGAAATCTGATGAAATTTTTTTCATGCTTTTTTGTGACAACTTTTTGTATTATTATGTCTCCCAACTTTTTCCCCCCTTATGCACTAAGTTATGTCTTATCCGAGGAGGTTTTCACCTCATCTAGAGCTTTAAATAGCTGAATAAAACATATGATCTAATTTATCTACTATACTGGCTAATAACAGTTGCTACGAGGTTACGTTTAGTATAAATTCTACAACTTTTGCTATATTCCTTCAAAGATAATCTCATGAATAAAATAATAAATTCTGGCTAAAAGGCTTATAATAGGCAACAAGGCTATTTGTAAGTATTTCACTAGTTTTTTTTGAATTTTTTTGTCTATTATCTATATATAATGAATATTTAGGAAAAAGGTGATCCTATACGTGTGTTTTCAATGCCTTGGCATATATAACTCCATTTCTTGAATCATCCATATTAAATAGGGTATAATTAAGCTAGAAACATAATAATAAATAAAATTATTATTAGTAAGGAGCTGGTTTTATGAACCAAAAGCTAAAGGAAGACAGTATTAAAATCTATAAAGGACATGTAATCTTTACAGAATCACCTGAGAGATTCAATACAGTGGAAAATGGTTTCATAATCGTTGAAAATAACATAGTGAAGAAGGTAGTATCGAAAATACCTGATGAATATAAAAACATTTCAGTTAAAGATTTTGGCAATAGAATAATCATTCCTGGATTTGTTGATCTACATTTGCATGCGCCGCAATTTCCTAACGCTGGATTAGGCCTTGATAAAGAGCTGCTTCCTTGGCTTGAAGAATACACTTTCCCAGAAGAAGCAAAGTACAAGGATACAGGCTATGCAAAAAAGGTTTATTCCCGAGTTGTAGAGGAGCTTTGGAAAAATGGAACTACGCGTGCAGTTATCTTTGCAAGTGTTCATAAGGAAGCCACAGCCCTATTATTTGATTTACTTGTAAAAGCAGGACTAGGTGCTTATGTAGGTAAAGTAAATATGGACAGAAATTGTCCTGATATCATAATAGAGGATACTCAGCAATCATTAAAAGATACAAGAGAATACTTAGAGACACATGTAAATAAATCAGAGCATGTTAAACCAATTATCACTCCTAGATTTGTACCTACTTGCTCTGCAGGAATACTCGAAGAACTTGGTAAAATGGCAAATGAATTTGATGTACCTATACAGTCCCACCTTTCTGAAAACATGGGTGAGGTTGAATGGGTTAAAGAGCTGCATCCAGAGCATGGAAATTATGCAGATGTATATGACTGTTATAGTCTGTTTGGTCAAAAGCCTACTATAATGGCTCACTGTATATACAATACTGAAGAAGAAGTTATCCTAATGAGGAATAATGAGGTTTATGCTGCACATTGTCCATATTCTAATTTAAATCTGTCTAGTGGAATAATGCCTGTTAGACACTTTCTTGATAAAGGTGTAAATGTTGGGTTAGGCTCAGATATAAGTGGTGGACATAAAATGTCTATTCCAAGTGTAATGGCAATTGCTGCTCAAATTTCTAAAATTAAATGGCTCGAAACTAACAAGGAGCTTGCCCCTCTCACAACCTCAGAGGTATTCTATCTAGGTACTAAGGGTGGAGGCAAATTCTTTGGTAAAGTAGGAAGCTTTGAAGAGGGATACGAGTTTGATGCTCTTGTAATAGATGATTCTAGCTTTCTTGGTGATAACCTAACTCTTGAGGAACGTCTACAAAGATTCATTTATCTAGGCGATGATAGGAATATAGTTGAAAGATATGTAGCTGGAAATAGGATAGAGAAGCCAAGCTTTTAAATAAATCTTACCAATGCTTTAAAATAATTTTAAAAAGCTATCTATACAAAAAAGTCTGCAATTTTGTAAAAAACAATTTTGCAGACTTTTTATTTTTAAAGATTTTTTAATATCCTAATTCTTTATTGATAATGATTACATGAATCCTATTTTTATCGCTTTGTCTTTTGATTACTGTGTATTCATTGCATATTCTGCTTTCCTGCTTGCAGTCCATACAATATCCGGTCTTAGTACAAGGATTATTCTTATTGAGTCTTACATTATTTGCAGGAGCAGCTGTCTCCTTAACCCTTAGGATAGCTTGGTCTAAATCCTTTACTATTTTATTTCTGCCTGCTATTACTATTACTTTTTCTGGTCCATATAACATGGCTGCTACTCTATTACCAGTGCCATCTACATTATAGAGCTCACCATTTTCAGTAATTGCATTTGTTCCCGTAAAATATGCATCTGCAAAAAAGCTCTTCCTAAATACTTCTTTTATTTCAGAAGGGCTTAGACCCTCCTTGTATCTATCAAGAAATTGGTATTTACCACTTCTAAGCAACTCAATAACACCTGTTTCAAAGAGTGTCATTGAACCACCAACAGATACTGTATCTCCTTCTGATATTAGCTCCTTCACTTTTTCAAGAGCCTCTTCTTCTGTTTGGACATAATATCCGTTCATGTCATTTTTTTCTAAATTTGCAATGGTCCTTTTAACTCTTTCATCAATAACAAACATTGTATTTTTATCCATACTTCATTCCCCCTTAAAGTAATCTACAGGTAACATGATGTAACAGAGAGTAGTCTGAGACCATCAATTACTCAAAAAAATCTAAATATGAATGTTTTTCTCCATCTTTTTCCCAGCCTAGTATGGAGTTCATGTTTACATTTTCTGCTGCCTTGAATATAGACTTATCTACATTAGCAAAATTCTTTTTAAGCTCTTCTATTAAATCCTTAATCTCATATCGTTTATTTCCTATCCTCTCAGCAGCTACCATACATGCGCAATTTAAAGGCCAGATACCGCTATATTCGATGAAGCGTCTAATACTAGCTTCTTCAATATAGTACAGCGGCCTGATAAGCTCTATACCCTCAAAATTGGCTGCCTTAAGCTTTGGAAGCATAGTCTTAAAATTACCTGCATATAGTACATTCAGTAATGTGGTTTCTATTACATCATTAAAGTGATGCCCTAGTGCTAGTTTATTGCAGCCTAATTCCTTAGTCTTATTATATAATGCTCCCCTTCTCATCCTTGCACACATATAGCAAGGATAGTCCTGTGCCATTTTGTCGGCTATTTCAAATATGCCAGATTCAAAAATATGAATAGGTATATTTAAATACTTACAATTCTCTATTAAAAGCTCCTTAATGTCAGAATGATAGCCTGGATCCATTGCTATATATTCCACTTCAAATTGAACATTTCCATGCATTTTAAGCTCTTGAAACAGCTTTGCCATTAGAAGGCTGTCCTTTCCTCCAGATATGGCAACTGCAACTCTATCTCCTTCATTTACTAAGCTATAATCCTTTACGGCTTTAATGAACTTTGACCATATTTGCTTTCTATATTTTTTTATTATACTTCTTTCTATCTCTTCTAATGGTTTTCTATCTGAAGACGGTATTACTGTCTCACAGCCTTTTCCAGCTAATTTACTCATTAAATCACCTCAATTTAAGGTTAAGTTTAAGTTAATTAAATGCTTCCCAATTAACCTTAAAAACTTTTCTCCACATAATTATTGTAGCTATTAACGCTGCTACTATATAAGCATAAAATATTAATGTATTGATCCTCGTAAGAAAATGAAGTCCAGCGGTTACTCCAATAATCAGCAGCAATAATAAGAAGGAGCCCGTGTTTTGCTTTTCTATTTTATCTATATTCTCACTAAAGGGAAGTCTTTTTCTCCCACTTTTAAACATTATGGCTATTATAAGCATCATATTGATAAACATTAGCACTACATCAAGTATTATACTAAATTTATATAAAATTAGAAATATCAAACTGACAAATGACAAAATACCTACGCAATATTTAAAAATATATCCCTTAATAGCTCCCTTGTAGATAAATTCTGGTGATTCTATTGGTAAAGCTTTATATATCCAAGCTCCTTTATAATTCTCACTTAACTCTATGAGCATAACAGTGCTACTTAACATAAATATGCTTAGATATAACCCAAGATATGCTTTCCCTTGACTTAATGAAGAAAGTATTTCTGCAAATGTGGTTCCTCTTCTAACATAGTTAAGTAAGGTTAAGAAGGGAAAAACAGCAGCAAAAGCTAATGTTGGATATACCTTAAGCTTAAGCTTTCTCTCATTTGATAATAGGTTTTGTGAAAATCTAAAAAAAGTTCTCTCTGTTTTATTAAAGCAAAAGAAGCCTGCGATTTTTTTGTGAAGTTTTTGTTTTCTCTCTGCAGAAGAGCTGCCTTTTTCACCGCTGCTATTTAGCTTTAAAAGATTGCTTTCAAAACTTGGCATTACCACTTTTGAATGAATTAATAAGGAAAGTATAGGTATTATTAGAGCCACTAGGCTTAAGTACACATACCATCCTTTATAATTGCTGTTTATAAAGACTTCAAATGGTGCTGCAAACCACGCAGGAGGAATCAAAAAATTCCACCATTTAGGATTTGCAACGATTTTTACATCTATCAAGTTAAACATTCGCCCTATTAACTGATATCCTACAATCATTATTATGGAAAGGATTATTTGAAAATAATTTATAATATCCTTTAGCTTTTCACCGTCAAAATATTTAAGAATAAGGCTATATAGCAATGATGTTAAGAAAACTACTAATCCAGCAATAAGTATTAGCTCTATAAAATATATTAGGAAAAATAGTATTCCATGTTTTATGGTTCCCGCAATTAGAGAAGGTCCTGCCATTACTACTGTAATTGTAAACATGTATATGAATATATGAACTATTTTTGACATATTATAGGTCTTCTCGTCTATTGGCCTCGATAAAAGAATGTTTTTACTCTTGATATCCAGCAAAACTGATGAAAAGTCTGCTATCATTGTGGTTAGCAGCATAAACATCAGCATTCCAAAGCTTATACTCATACCTGCATATATTGGAATAGGAACAATTATGAAAAACATTATGAATAAACCCATTATTCCATAAGAAATCAAGGATTTTTTAAATAAGTTGTCATCTTTATCCTTATTATTAGTATTTCCTAATGCCACTGGTACTCTTCTTTCATCCATGGTCAGCTTGATCTCCAGAATCGAACGCATGACCTTATAATTTACTCCCATTTTTTCAAATAAAAAGCTAAATTTATCAAGAATTTTTAAAGATTTAAACTTCCTCATTTTATACCTCCTCTAGAAGAGATACAAACTCATTAGCTATTTCTTTGTGCTTAGTAAATCCAGTAAGCTGATTAAATATCTGCTCAAGAGAGCCTTCCATGCTCTTTTCCTTCAATTCCTCAAAAGTACCATCTGCAACTATTTGCCCATTATTTATAAGGAGTATTCTATCGCTTATCTTTTCTACTATCTCCATGATATGAGATGAATAGAATATGGTTTTACCCTGCTCAGCTAATAATGCCAGAACCTCTTTAAATATCATAACGCTGTTAGCATCAAGTCCACCTAAAGGTTCATCTAAAAATAATATATCTGGGTTGTGAATCATGCTGGCAATTATCAATAGCTTTTGTTTCATTCCTTTTGAATAGGAAGATATTCTGGAATAATAATGCTCTTTTATCCCAAACAGCTCCATAAGCCTTTGTGCCTTTTCATTTACCTTTTCATTATCCATATCATATATTTCTCCTAGAAATGTCAAATATTCATGAGCAGTTAGATTTTCATATATTTCTGCTGTTTCAGGAACATAACCAATTCTTTTTTTATACTCCACTCTATCCTCTAATATATTATTTCCAAATATTTTTACTTCTCCTCTATATTGATTTATTATCCCCAGTAGTATTTTAACTGTTGTACTTTTTCCTGCTCCATTGGGACCTATATATCCTATTATCTGTCCTGGATAAACCTCTAGATTTATCCCTTTCAAAATATCTTCACCATCTCCATAATTCATTCTTAAATCTTTTATTGTTATAATAGGCTCTTTATCCATACTTCTCTCCCTCGCAATTAGATTTATTTTAAGTCTTAGAAGTGCAATTAATATTCCTATTGTACTTCTTACACAATTCCATTAAGTAATTCAACCAACAGCTTATTATAGCTGTAGTCAGGCCACTCAATTTTATATTTATCTACAAAGTATTCTCCCAGTTCTTTTTCTATTCTATTACTCTTTTCTCCTAGAGAATCCCTTCTTTTGAAATATTCTCTTAGAAGCTGGTATTCTTCATGAGATAGAGAATACTTATAATTCACTTTTTCATTTTCTAGCTTAATATCATATATGGCTTCTCTTTTTTCTTCTGCAACTACTATGGTAGATGCTAGATAATCCCCTAATCTTTTATGAGACTCTGTAAAGAAGATTAATATTACACCTACACCATATATATCTACTATAATGCGAAATAAATTTCTTATAACCGAGTGCTTAAATGCTATGGGCTGCCCGTTAGTCCTTATGGTACGCAGACCAAATATCTTTTTCCCAGGTGTTTTTCCATTCATAATCATCTCAAAGATTATGAAATATCCATAGTTAATTATGAATATTAAAAGCAAGGATATTGCTATTACCCAGCTTTTGTATCTATCATAAAGCTCAGCTGGCGTAAGTCCCATAAGTAGCACTGTAATCAATATTGCTCCTATTAAAACCATCTGAATTAAAACATCAATACCAGCAGCAGCAGTACGTGAGCCCAATGCCGCAAGTGTATACTCCACTTCTATATTCTCTGGTGTAGTGACTTTAATGGTTTTCATTATTTCGCTCCTTTCTGTAATCTCTTTTATCTGATACAATAGCTTTAGAGGTGAAAAATATTGAATATTGAACAATTTATTGCGAAAAATTCCCCATTGTGGACAGAATTTAAAAATCTTACTGAACTAATAGACAAAAAAGGTATTAAACATCTTGATTCTAAGCAGCTTAAACATTATCTATACCTTTTCCGGCAATCAAGTCATCAATTGGCTTATGCAAGGACCCACTACCCTGGCAGTGAAGTAATACCATATATTAATTCATTAGTTGCTAATTCACATAATCATATATATTCTGTTAAAAAATATGATTTTTCTGAGGTAGGTAGTTTTTTCAGCTTTGACCTTCCTTATAATATTAAGAAATATAAAAATTATATATTGATTGCTACAGCAATTTTCTTATTTAGCTTTGCTCTTAGCTGGCTGCTAGTAGCTAATAATCCTCAAAACGCGGCCTATTTTATGCCTAAAGAAATGATAGAAGGCGTTAATTGGAACATGGATGCATCTAATCAATGGGATTATCCAGTCATGTCGAGCTATATAATGACAAATAATATCTCCGTAGCCTTTAAGGCTTTTGTATTAGGCATTACTCTAGGTATAGGAACCTTTTATATTCTCTTCTCAAATGGTGCACTGCTAGGTGCTCTTACAGGCTTAGTATATCATAATGGGAACCCAATAGGATATTGGTCTTTAATACTACCTCATGGAATATTAGAGCTTACAGCCATTTTTATAGCTGGAGGTGCTGGATTCATGCTAGCTCGCTCTATTTTAATTCCAAGGGAATATTCTAGAAGGCATTCCATTATAAAGGGTGCTAAAGAAGCTATAAGCCTAATGCTGGGCGTAATAATCTTTCTTATAATTGCTGGAATTATTGAAGGCTTCTTTACTCCTATAAATATCTCTCCTGTTTATAAGCTAATATTTGCAGGTCTTACTTTGATAATGATCATTGCTTATTTTGCAATACCGTATTTAAGAGCAAATATCAAAGGTTTAGAAGGCTAAAAAGGTGTTATTATTAAAATTGTCATTCTGGGCAAGCGAAGAATCTCGGTTTGAGATCCTTCGCCAATGCTCAGTATAACGGAACAAGCTCTCTCATTAGACTTCTAGAAGTGCATCCGATTTTTTGCATATATATATTTATTTATCACATCAGATGTAATCTTTTCGGGCTCACATTCAATACACATTATCCCTTTAGTATTAAGAAGACTTATCAATTTTTTCCTATCCTTAAGCATTTCAATAGCAATAGATTTTATATATGCCTCCTCTTCCTTTTTCACAGTTTTTGAGACAATCTTTTCAAGCTTCTCATCATTGATAAGTACTATAATTACTATATTGTTTTTTAATATTGCTGGAAGAACTCTAATCATATCCTCAGCTTCTTCTATAGTATCAAAGTCTGTAAACAAACATATCAGGCTTCTTCGCCTTTCTTTTTCTTTAAAAAAGTAAAAGGCTTCCTCATAATTAGATGTAGATTTACTATGCTCTATATGGTAGAGTGCCTCCATGAGCCTATTTCTATGGCCGCTCCCCTTTCCTGGAGGAATGAAAGCCTCTATGTCTGTGTTAAACGCCATTAGACCTGATTGATCACCATTTTGATTTACTATATCACATAGAATAAGTCCTGTGTTGATGGCAATGTCAAGTTTGCTGTGGCCTCTTATAGAATAGCTCATAGGCCTTCCAGCATCTATTAGCACATATACATGCTGATTTTTTTCAGGCTCGTACTGATTTACTATAGGTTTATTTTCTCTCGCAGTAGCATTCCAGTTGATTTTCCTATATTCGTCTCCAGAAACGTACTCCCTTAGACTTTCAAACTCAGTACCTTTACCTAAAATTCTAAGCCTCTTTCTACCATCTTTATATATTAAACTGTTATAAGCTGCTAACTTATGCTTTCTTAGATCCTTAAGATTCGGATATACCTTATATTCTTTTTCTATATTTGAGCTGAACTGTTTCCTACACAGCTTAAGCTGCCCATCATATCTCATATGGAGTTTACCAAATTTAAATGCTCCTCTTTTTTTAGGTACAATCTCATATTCAAATACTTCTTTTCCATGGGGAGCTATATATTTGTCTATGGCTGAGTTTTGAATGTCAAAATGAAAATCAGGCACTTCATCCTTTATTTCAGCATATATTTTTTTATCGCTTTTATTGTATACGCTTATCCCTATCTTTTCATTTTCAAACAGAGATAGCTTTTCACCGTTTAATCTCTCTATTTCAAATGAATCTGGAGAAGGTGAAATCATGTAGTCAATGATTAATAAGGAAAAGCAGATTATATTGTATAGTATAAATGTAGTTAGTGCTAAGCCAAAGAAATAAGCAATAAAAGTTAATATAATCCCAAGACCTATTAGTAGTATGAAACGCTTTGTGATTGTCATATGGTTCACCTTCCTTTCTGGTATACAGGACTGAAATAAAGTGCCATTATGTCATACTGAGCGAAGCGAACGTATCTCTTATTAGATTCTTCACTACGTTCAGAATGACAGGCTGTTTCATATTCTGCAAATGTTCCTTTAGTATTTTTTAAAAATCCTGATTATAATTACCTTATGGATGTGTCTAACTATAGTTAAAATTATCTTGGCACCTTAATTTGTATTAAAATATTATCTATAATCTTATCTTCCTTTATTCCCTCGATAGTAAGCTCTGGTCTTAGGGCTATACGATGCCTAAGTACAGGGTATGCTACTGTCTTTATATCTTCAGGTATCACATAATCTCTTCCTTCTATTACTGCATAGGCCTTCGCAGACTGTAATAATGCAATAGAGCCTCTTGGACTACTTCCCACTTCAATAGAGGAATAGCTTCTAGTTTCTCTGACAATTTGTATTATATAGTCAAAAATACTATTGTCTACTTGGACCTTTTTGATTTCTTCCCTGCATCTTAATATATCCTCTCCGCTGCAAACTGCCTCTACTCCCGAGTTATCTAAATCTATGCTATTAAAGCCTTCATGATATCTTTCTAATACTGCTTTTTCAGCCTGAGAAGACGGGTAGTCTATTAAAATCTTCATTAAAAATCTATCCAGTAATGCCTCTGGCAGTGGATAGGTTCCCTCATATTCCAGTGGGTTTTGTGTAGCGAAAACCATATACGGGGATGGTAGGTGAATATTTTCTCCATCTATTGTCACTGCCTGCTCCTCCATGGCTTCTAATAGACCTGCCTGTGTCTTTGGAGGAGTACGATTGATTTCATCAGCCAGTAGAAAATTAGTAAATATAGGTCCCTTCTTTAGCTCAAATTCCCTAGTCTGCATGTTGAATATCTTAGTTCCTGTAACATCAGAAGGCATTAAATCCGGTGTAAACTGGATTCTTTTAAAATCTACACTCATTGTCTTAGCCAGTGTCCTAACCATTAGAGTTTTTGCAAGGCCTGGTACTCCCTCTAAAAGTACGTGACCTCCACAAAAAAGCCCAACCATACAAAATTTAAGCATTTCTTCCTGCTCAACTATTACCTTGGCTATTTCATTTTTAATTTTATCTACTATATACTTTGTATATCCTTTTTCTGCTCTTTCCAATGAACTTCTCTCCCTTTAACAGCAATTTTTTTCAGTTGCTCAATTATGCCTATGATTTCAAGCATCTCCTTTGAACTTATTTTTTTTGCATCCTTCATAGTATCAATAAATCCATATAATTTTTTTGCAGCTTCGACATTTGACAGCTTTTCCTGCTCCCAAACTTCAACCCAATTTTCAGCTCCTCCTATGTTTTTATATCCAATGCCATCTTGGAATGAATACAAAAAATCATTATAAAAACTTAAAATTACATCTTCTCTTAATTCTCTCTTTTTAAAAAGAGATGCTGCTGAATATATATATTCATTTTCAATTCTTTCAACTTCATCATAAAGAGGAACTACTTTTCCAAATCGTTTCCCATAATAATAAATAATAATTGCTATAACTAAAATAATCTGATATATAACAATTTTAATCCCTGTTGGTATATCTCTCCACAATGAAGGCCTATGTCCCTCAAAATAATGGTAGTACTCATTAAAACAAATGCCATCTATATTTTTATTTTCTAATTGTGTGATAATCCAGTACGCCCCATCAGTATCAGTCATTAATGTTTTATTGCTTAGAATCTTTGGATCTCCTATGATTAATGACCCCTTATTATAAGAATAGGTTTTGGCATGACTTAACTCATTTGAATCATAACTATCTATCTCTTCTCCATAGTCAAGCTCTAATTCCCCCCATGTAGGTGTTAGATATATAAGGGTTCCACCACTTCCAATCCAATTCTTTATGCTGTCCTGATCTAATTCCAGCCTATAAGGACTCTTAGGCTCTATGACTATTTGTGCTGTATTTATGTCTTGAGAATTAACCTCTGTTAGAACAAGATCGGTAGTATATCCCAGTTCCGTAAGTACTTCATATATTATACTGGCTCCTTCCTTGCCCTTGTTCAATATTGAATAGGGCTTAAAAGTCTTCTCATTATCATCTGTAAAGGTTAAGGTCAACCACAGAAATACTGGAAGGAGTATGAACAAAATGATTAAGTTTCTTTTATCCTTTGTTTTCAATACACAACACCCCATTCCACAGCTCATCCATCTTTTTTTCCCACAAGATATACTCATCTTCATAGATTTTCTTGTGACCAAACCATACCTCATTAAATAAGTATGTTAGGCTTTGAAAAAGTCCTGTATATTTAAAGCCTATATTTTTTAGTATTTCAGTTATTTCACTATTAGTCCTTGTCTCATCTAAATATAAAAGGCTTTTTTCGCTCATTTTCAATAACAATGAAATAAATCCAATCCTAATAGCCTCTCTATAATCACCATGCTTTTTATATTCTCCTGCCTTAATTCTTAGGCCCTCAGCTGTAGTTGTTGAATTAATTTCTTCTCCATATATCGTTTTAACTTTTTTATTCTTTCCTAAAATTTTTCTTATAGATAAAAACAATATAATTACAAAGATTACAAGAATTATAGACCCTATAATAACTATAACGTTAGATATTCCAAACGCAGATGTTCCTAGCTTATCTCCTGCATCAAAAAGCTTTTCGAGCCAAGCCTCTACCCATTTTGTTATTATACTTCTTATTCTATCTGCTATATCTATATAGTCACCGCGCAAACGTCTATATTCTGGCTTTTTGAATACTTGATTCACTATCCTGTCAAATTCATCTTTCCTAATCATAGCATTTATATAGTAAATGAAGTTCATGTTTTTCTTCCTCTCTGCTTCACTGCAAATTTTTAAGTCTTGAAATATTAAGCTCTATATCATAGCCTTCTTTCTCAAAGCGCATGTTATAGTATAAGATTGTCATAAAAATCCCAATTATAGGAGATACAAAAAGAGAGACTAGTATCTGAAGCGGTGTTCTCACTATGTTTCCTAGCATTAAGAGTACGGCTGACAAATCGTCATTAAGATTTGAAGACCCTAATACAGCATAGATTATTCCGCCAATTAATGCAAAAACAGCGTAAATTGAAAGGTTTATAAATAATACAGATAGAGTAGCTGATATAAAGCAGCCAAGAATCTTCCAGAACCTGCCCTTTACAAGCTTCCTGCTCTTTTTTAATGCCTTGAAAAAATAAGCTTTCTCAATAATTGCTATCTGAACAGAAAATGCATGAACTGTCATAAAATAAATAAATGCAGCTATGAATATGATTGATATTAGAATAATTACAGCATTAAGTCCCCATGTACCATATTTATAATTCAATAAAAGTGAAGTAATAGCTCCTCCACAGATTAAAAAAACAGGTGAAAACATTAAGCCTCCAGCTACTACAACACTTAATACCCTAAGAATATTTTTGAAAGCGCTCATAATAGCATCAGACACATCTACTTTTTTACCTAAAAAGCTATTTGAACCTATGGCTATAATTCCGCTCTGTCTAATTGCATCTAAGGAATAATATAGTACTGCTATGATTAATGCAAACATAAAAATCGATATAAAAAATCCTAATTCAAATGTGTTATTATTCAGCACCGTCATAACACCAAAGGGCAATAAAATTATGAAAGAAAAAATAAATCCAATTACTAAAATTAATATACTCATAACAAATAAATACAGGGCAGATGCACCTATATTTTTCTTATGCAAATAAACAGACCTATCTAGCATCTGGGTAACAGTCATAGCTCCATATCTTTCATCATTCATTAGAACATCCCTCACATACAGTTGTATTTAAAACAGTTATATATTTACAGTATACAAATTATTTTATCATAAATTACTTATTTTTCATATTTATCATTTCGATGTAAAAAGTCGCAGTCTCGCAACACAAATTTATTTCTGATAGAAGCATTCAGAAAATCGGCTTAAATGAAAACAAGGAGATAGAAAATGCTTCTATCCCCTAGGTTTGAATGTGGAAATCTCCTGTAGTCGTTGATATAACCCTTTTTCTTCATCAGTTAGATGTGGTGGATTTACGATTTTTATCCTTACGTACATATCACCCTTATTTCCATTCATATCCTTGTATCCTAAGCCTTTAAGCTTGATTTTCTCATCAGTTTGTATTCCCACTGGAACTTTTATCCTTACTTTATCTTTTAGCCCTTTTACCAGCACATCACAGCCTAGAGCAGCTTCCCACGGCGTAAGCGATAGTTCTTTTATCAAATCAATTCCTTCTAGTTTTAAATCCTTCTCATCTTGAATTTTGATTTTTAATAATAAGTCTCCATTTTTACCACCCTTTGAGCCTTTGCCGCCTTGTTCTCTTATCTTTATCTTTTTCCCTGGAAGTATGCCAGCAGGTATTTTCACTGAAATCGTCTTGGCTTCTCCTAACGCATTAATGCTTATAGTCTTGCTTGCACCTTCGTATGCTTCTAATAGATTTATCTCTATTTCAGATTCAACATCTTCACCCTTGACACTTTTGCTTTTTCTATTTGAGAACATGCTTCCTAAATCAAATCCTGAAGCTCTGCTTCCTCCATGTCCTCCAAAAAACATATTAAAAAAATCACTAAAATCAGAAGCATTGCCTGTTGAATAGTATTGA
Source organism: Proteiniborus sp. MB09-C3 (assembly GCF_030263895.1). NCBI lineage: Bacteria > Bacillati > Bacillota > Clostridia > Eubacteriales > Proteiniborus > Proteiniborus sp. MB09-C3. Next base: position 1,079,428 of record NZ_CP127161.1, on the reverse strand, counting down.
TACCCACCATTGCCAAAACCATATTGAGAGGGATCAAAATCTGCTCCATTTTGAAAATTATAGTTTTGGCCAAATGTATCATATTTTTTTCTCTTTCCTTCATCGCCCAAAACCTCATGGGCTTCATTTATTTCTTTAAACTTTTCTTCTGCAGATTTATCTCCAGGATTTAAATCAGGATGATATTTTTTAGCTAGCTTTTTATAAGCCTTCTTTATTTCGCTATTAGTTGCGCTTTTTGATACTCCTAACAATTCATAATAATCCTTATATTTCACTGTAATTTCACCTCTTAAGATTCAGGTTTTATTCTATAGTAAGCCTATTTTATTAAAGGGAAATAATCTAACAATTACTTTTGCCCTTACATTTTTCAAAGGAATAGGCCCTATAGACCTACTATCTCTACTATTATTTCTATTGTCACCCATGACAAACACATGATCCTCTGGAACTTTTATACTTTTATTTTCCACAATCATCTCTTCCAGTATATAATCTTCTTCTAATAATTCCCCATTTCTATACAATCTATTATCTCTGAATTCCAATACATCTCCAGGCACACCAATAACTCTTTTTATAAGTAAGTCTCTATTTTTTCGTCTTAAAATTGTACTTACTATGGCACTGTCTTTAACTTCATCCATTAAGGTCCTATCTCTCATAGTATTGCCGTCTACTATTACTATGGATCCTCGTTTAGGAACATTTTTAAATATTTGATTGATTTTTACTGCGAATAGTCTATCTCCATGCTCTAGAGTAGGATTCATAGACGGTCCATCTACTCCAGTCATTTCAAAAATAAATACATTTATAAGCAAGGCTAAAACAAACGCAATCCCTATGCTTTTTATCCAAGACAGCAATTCTCTTGCTAAAGCGTTTTTAGTCATTTCAAAACCTCCTGTTTATCTGTGGGAAAATTTATTATTGTTTTCTAATCTCCAATAGATATATTTATAATCACAGCCCTGCATCATAAAACCGGCTCTTGTCAGGACCCTATGAGAAGGAATATTATTATTTAGAGTCACTGCTATTATAGCACTAATATCGGTCTGTGAAAATGCCCATTTTGTAAGTTCAATTAGTGCTTCTGTCATATATCCATTACCCCTATGCTCTTGGTCTAATCCATAGCCTACTTCAATTTCTCCAAAGCTATTAGGTGCATCCTTAAATCCAATTTCACCAACTATATAGTTCTTATCCTTAGGCACAATCTGCCAATAGGTATAATACAATAAATTCTCCCTATCTCTGCGTATACAGCCAATCTTTATTTGATATATCCCCTTCATCATTTCAGTAAGCTGCTTTCCAGTTACAGCTAATCCTAATTTCTTTTCCATTTCGGATTTGTTTTCTATGCAAAGCTTAAGATTATCAGCAGTTAAAGGAATGAGTTTTAATCTTTCTGTAGTTAACATGTTTGGCCCCCTTAACGCTATACTATTAATTTTCCATTCTCATTGTTCATAAAACAACTTATGCGACTTCCTTAAAAGCTACTTTGAAATCTATTTCAGTTATTACCATCCCAATTAGTATCAATATAGCTCCAATAAAGCCTTGACTGCTCAGTACTTCTCCCAATATGATATATCCGAATACAGCTGCAAATACAGGCTCACCCGTAAATATTAATGCTGCATGGGTAGGGCTAGTATATTTTTGTGCCACACTTTGAACAATAAAAACTCCCAAGGTACAGACTACGCTTAGTATTATTATATTTATCCATACATCATAGTTTGATGGAATTATAGGACTTTCAAAGGTTAATGATGTTATTAAACTCAGTATAGCACAAACTCCTATTTGAATAATTGCAAGTGCAACGGAATCACATTCCTTTGTATATTTTCCTATAAGTAATATATGAACTGCACATGTTATTGCACATATAAAAGTATATATATCGCCAATATTTATTCCTGATACATTTTTATTTAAAGTCAATAACCCTAATCCTATAAATGCTATGAATACACTAAAAAATACTTTTTTATCAGGAAGCTTTTTCATGAGTAGTGTTGAAAATATTGGAACTAATATTACATTGAATCCTGTTATAAATGCTGATTTTGAAGCTGTAGTATAATTAAGGCCTATTGTTTGAAGTCCATATGTGGCATATACTACAATACCTAAGACTATTCCATGTTTGAGAGTTTTTTTATCAGCCTTAATTATTTTCTTGAAGAAAACAATTAAGGATAAAATAAAAGCTATAGAAAATCTAAGAGCAAGAAAATTAAATGTACTTAATTCAGACAATGAGCTTTTAATCAATAAAAAAGAGGCTCCCCATCCTATAGTTACGAGTAATAGTGCTATATCTGCTTTTAATTGCTTTGACATGTATAACCTCCTATTAAATCTTTGTGACTAATCCATATTTACAACCTTAGATTTATTATATTTAATTATTTGTGTCTTGTATATATTAAATATAGTCTAATAAGGAATTATGTCCTTTTCCTTAGTTCTTAGCCATGTATTACCTCTCATTTTTATCATATTTATTAAAGTGACATCATAACATACAAATCATGAGCTAGGCAACATGCCTCTAAAATAAAAAAATCCCTCCTTTTTTCGGATGGATTGCGTAATAAAATACATGTCTATATTATCACTAAAATAGCGACTATACACCTTAAAACGTATAATATTACTAATCCATAGAGCAAAATGTGCAACAAAATCAATGGTTACTTTTTAGTGCCACTTTCAAAGACTTTTATTTGCCCCTTTAGCAGTTATGCTAATATAGATTAGTAAATAAACATTAGATTATACCTCTCTTTCATTACCATAATTATACTATATCAAATAATTTCTATACGTCAAGATAATAATTGGTAAAAATACAAAGCCTTGAAACTTCATAACATGAAAAAATTGAATTTATGAATGAAAGCCATAGAAAAATAAGGCAAAGCAAATGTTAGATATATTTTCACCTATAGCAGCAAAATTGAATAATAAAAAGATAATGGCAGAATTAAATGATTTATTAGTGAAGTATATATAGAACTTTATCATTAGTACCTTAGCATAATTCTCTTTGTATAATTATGCTTTTTCAATAAAAAAGCCATCTAGAATTAGAGTTCATATCTATATTCTTAGATGGCTTATAATACTTATTATTAAGAATTAACTTTAAAAACAGGTTTTATTTTGTATACTAGTTTCAAGCATTATAGTTCTAACCGCATTTAGAAAACCCACAGCTGCGGCAGATTACACATCCACCTTCGTGTTCAAGACCATTGCCGCATTCAGGACATGTGTTGCCTTTTGATTGAGGTTTTGTTTCAAGGCTTACTGAAATCTCACCTTCTCCTAATATTTCATTATTAGGAGCACAGCAGCATGAGTCTGAAATATTCTTTGTCTCTCTTTCAATCTCCATTGCTATATCATTTACAGTTGGATGCTCTTCATCTACATAGGTGTTCATTACTCTCTCTAGTGCTTTACCTATAGCATCAGGACATGAAAGAACCTTGATATCCTTATTAGTACCCCTTTGGCGTAGAGTTGAATGACATCTAATACCTTTTAATTGTTCCACCACTGATTTAACATCCATTCCTGATCTAAGTGCTATTGAAACTAATCTACTTGTGGCTTCACTTTGACTTGGACACCCTCCTGCTCTACCTACATTAGTAAATACTTCACATATTCCGTTTTCATCGTAGTTAACAGTAATATATAGGTTGCCACAGCCTATTCTAACCTTTTCAGTCATGCCTTGAGTTATTGCAGGTCTCATTCTAGGCTTTATGGCATTTTCATTATTCTGTTCCTTATCTTTCTTTGACTCTTCTTTTTTTGCCGTACTTAGCACTTGATCTTGTCTACTGCCATCTCTATAGATAGTAACGCCTTTACAGCCAAGCTTATATGCTAAAGTATATACTTCCTCAACATCTTCTTTTGTTGCTTCATGCTTAAAGTTTACGGTTTTTGATACAGCATTATCTACATGGTTTTGGAAGGCAGCCTGCATCTTTATATGCCATATAGGAGATATGTCATGTGCTGTTACAAAAACATTCTTTACATCCTCCGGAATCTCATCTATATGTGCTAATGTACCCTCAGAAGCTATTCTCTCCATTAGCTCATCTGAATAAAATCCCCTCTCCTTTGCTACTTCTTCAAAATAAGGATGTACCTCTACAAGCTTGTCATTATCCATTACATTACGTACAAATGAAATTGCAAATAATGGTTCTATTCCGCTGCTAGCTCCTGCTATGATGCTTATAGTTCCAGTTGGTGCAATTGTAGTAGTAGTGGAGTTTCTTAGCTCAATACCATTTGCCTTAAATATGCTTTTTTCGTGTGCAGGAAAAGTCCCCCTCTGAGCAGCTAGTTCAGACGACTTCTTCTTTGATCTTTTATCTATAAACTCCATGATTTTTTCTGCTAATTCTACAGCTTCATCTGAATTATATGGCAGTCCTAAATAAAATAATATATCTGCAAAGCCCATTATTCCTAGGCCTATTTTTCTAGTGGATTTAGTCATATTATCTATTTCTTCTAGTGGATATTTATTTACATCAATTACATTGTCTAAAAAATGTACAGCTTTATCTACTGTTTCTCCAAGTCTTGCATAATCTAGTTCATATTTTAAGCCATTTTTCTTAATCATCTTAACTAAATTAATTGAACCTAAGTTACAAGATTCATAAGGAAGTAATGGCTGCTCTCCACAGGGATTAGTACTTTCCATCTCCCCTAATCCAGGTGTTGGATTAGCTTTATTTATTCTGTCTAAAAATATTATTCCAGGTTCTCCATTATTCCAAGCCATACTAACTATATTATCAAATACTTCTTTTGCATTTAGTGAACTCACTGGCTGCTTAGTATGCGGATCTATTAATTCATAACTTTCGCCTTTTTCTACAGCTTCCATAAATTTTTCGGTTAATCCAACGCTTATGTTAAAGTTAGTAATTTCACTTGTATCTTGTTTACATTTAATAAATTCCATTATGTCAGGATGGTCTACTCTAAGGATTCCCATATTGGCTCCTCTTCGTGTTCCTCCTTGTTTTACTGCCTCAGTTGCTGAATTAAAAACCTTCATAAAACTAATTGGTCCTGAAGCTACTCCTCCAGTTGACTTAACTGATGAGCCTCTAGGTCTTAATCTTGTAAAACTAAAGCCTGTTCCTCCGCCACTTTTATGTATTAATGCCGCATTTTTTATGGCATCAAATATACCTTCCATGGAATCTTCAATAGGTAATACAAAGCATGCTGATAACTGTCCTAATTCTCTTCCTGCATTCATAAGAGTTGGTGAATTTGGTATAAATTCTAGATTAGTCATCATATCAAGAAAAACATTCTCTGTATCTTCTATATCTGCACTTTCATCATATATTTTATCTGCCTGAGCAATGTGCTTTGCAACTCTCTTAAACATATCTTCAGGAGTTTCTATTACATTACCCTCTATATCTTTAGTTAGATATCGTCTCTCTAATACCTTAATTGCATTTTCACCTAATTGCATTAAGCCACCTCCGCAAACTACATTTAGTGTAATTGTTATGTTTATATACTAGATATTGTACCATCTCATGTTTTTAGTGTCAATGACAGCAATACATAATTTTGGTAGATGTCCTGAATACAAGTATGTATTTTTCAATAATTTAAGCAAAGTTGTTGACTTATAATAAAAAAACGAGACTAAAGTAACAATATAAATTAATTCCGCTAGCCCCTACATAAGAAGAGTATTTTATTTCATATTATTTCAGTTACCCTCTATAAAAATACCTCTGAATTAAGTATTTGTTTGACTTAATTCCTGCCTAATTCCAGGCTTATCTGGAACTGAATACATACCATTTACCGGTTGATAATCGTAAAGGCAGGTTTTTTTAATATAGGATTAAGCGTCCTTTAATGATGCTCATGAATTAAATAGAGTACTTACTCAGGAAGCATGTTTAGTAAACAAAAAAGGAGCTTTTGCTCCTTTAGATTATTTCAAGAATATCTTTTAAAGTTTCCTGTGCATATTCACCTTTTCTGTATTTCCTCATGGTTACTATTATATTAGGTTGATTTCCTTTAGATACTACTTCCGTTACTTTTTTTGGATGTTCAACAAAACTGCCTAATTCTTTAAAGTTTTCATCATAAAAAACAAAAGTAGGTACTTTAACAATTCCATTATGAGTATATCTGCTGAAAAAGCCTTCATTTCCATCTTTTTTAACGATAGAAATATTAATATTTGGATTTAGCTCTTTCATTTTTTCTAATACAGGTACATTTATCATGCAATCAGGACACCACATTTCAGCACATACGAGTATGTTTATAACCTTATCAATAGATTTAATTCTTTCTATGTATTCATCCTCAAAGCTGATGGAATTAAGAATCTCTAAGGTCTTTTCTTTATAAGTACTGGTATCGGTATTTACAAACTCATCAAATGACATGCCTACAGAAAATAGTTCAAAACCATTCACTTATATTCCCCCCTTATAATATATAAAAAACCATGATATATAAAAACTATCCTGCTAAATTGTATTTCTTTTTTTATTAAATTATAATACATATTATTTTAAAATCAACTAGTATTATGTGGAATAAAGAGAAAATGTTCAAAAAATAAAAAAATCCAGCACGAGTATATTACTGGCTGTACATAGTTTTAATTTCCCAAAAAACAATAAATCCAGCAACGTCCTACTCTCCCAGGCGGTCTCCCACCAAGTACCATCAGCGCTGAAGGGCTTAACTTCTGTGTTCGGTATGGGAACAGGTGTGACCCCTTCGCTATTGTCACTGGATTTATGCCCTAATTTAATAAGGCTTCATATATTTAATTTAAGGCTTATACCTTAAAAACTACACAGCGTCCATATTTCTGGTCAAGCCCTCGACCTATTAGTATCGTTTAGCTTAAAGCATTGCTGCTCTTACACCTACGACCTATCAACCAGTTAGTCTTTCTGGGGTCTTACTCTGTTTACCAGATGGGAAATCTTTTCTTAAGGGGGGCTTCGCGCTTAGATGCCTTCAGCGCTTATCCCTACCAGACTTGGCTACTCAGCCATGCCCTTGGCAGGACAACTGATACACTAGTGGTCTGTCCATTCCGGTCCTCTCGTACTAGGAACAGCTCCTTTCAAATTTCCTACGCCCACGACAGATAGGGACCGAACTGTCTCACGACGTTCTGAACCCAGCTCGCGTGCCTCTTTAATGGGCGAACAGCCCAACCCTTGGAACCTGCTACAGCTCCAGGATGAGACGAGCCGACATCGAGGTGCCAAACCTCCCCGTCGATGTGGACTCTTGGGGGAGATAAGCCTGTTATCCCCGGGGTAGCTTTTATCCGTTGAGCGATGGCCCTTCCACTCGGCGCCACCGGATCACTAAGTCCAACTTTCGTTCCTGCTCGACTTGTAGGTCTCGCAGTCAAGCTCCCTTCTGCCTTTACACTCTTCGCACGATTTCCGACCGTGCTGAGGGAACCTTTGAGCGCCTCCGTTACTTTTTAGGAGGCGACCGCCCCAGTCAAACTGCCCAACTGACAGTGTCCCAAAACCAGTTTCATGGCCTATGGTTAGAACTTCAGTATCATAAGGGTGGTATCCCAACGACGACTCCACCAATGCTGGCGCACTGATTTCTCTGTCTCCCACCTATTCTGTACATAGGATACCAAAATCCAATGTCAGCTTGCAGTAAAGCTCCACGGGGTCTTTCCGTCTAGTCGCGGGTAACTCGCATCTTCACGAGTACTACAATTTCACCGGATCTCTTGTTGAGACAGTGCCCAGATCGTTACACCTTTCGTGCGGGTCGGAACTTACCCGACAAGGAATTTCGCTACCTTAGGACCGTTATAGTTACGGCCGCCGTTTACTGGGGCTTAAGTTCTTACCTTCGCTTGCGCTAAGCATTCCCCTTAACCTTCCAGCACCGGGCAGGTGTCAGCCCCTATACTTCATCTTTCGATTTAGCAGAGACCTGTGTTTTTGGTAAACAGTCGCCTGGGCCTATTCACTGCGGCCGAAGGAGGCTTATGTGGCTTGCACTTCACCTCCCTCGGCACCCCTTCTCCCGAAGTTACGGGGTTAATTTGCCGAGTTCCTTAACAAGAGTTCTTCCGCTCATCTTAGGATTCTCTCCTCGCCTACCTGTGTCGGTTTGCGGTACGGGTACCTTTAGGCTTGATAGAAGCTTTTCTTGGCAGTGTGGATTCAGTTAGTTCGCTACTTGTATTTCGCTCCCCATCACTTCTCAGGATATTGTATCTACGGATTTGCCTTTAGATACTCCCTACTTGCTTAGGCACACTCAACCAACGGTGTGCTTAACCTATCCTCCTGCGTCACTCCTTCTCTTTTAGCGCCTTCTGGTAGTACAGGAATTTCAACCTGTTGTCCATCGCCTACGCCTTTTGGCCTGGGCTTAGGTCCCGACTAACCCTGAGTGGACGAGCCTTCCTCAGGAAACCTTAGGCTTTCGATGGGTGAGATTCTCACTCACCTCTCGCTACTCATGCCAACATTCTCTCTTGTATACTGTCCACTACTCCTTTCGGTATAGCTTCTACCTGTATACAATGCTCCTCTACCGATACTTACGTATCCCACATCTTCGGTGACTAGTTTGAGCCCCGGTAATCTTCGGCGCAAGACCACTCGACCAGTGAGCTATTACGCACTCTTTGAATGTGTGGCTGCTTCTAAGCCAACATCCTGGTTGTCTGTGTAGTCTTACATCCTTTCCCACTTAACTTGTACTTTGGGACCTTAGATGGTGGTCTGGGCTGTTTCCCTTTTGACTATGAAACTTATCTCACATAGTCTGACTCCCAAGTATATGACTGTGGCATTCGGAGTTTGATAGGTTTTGGTAACGCATGCGCGCCCCTAGACCAGTCAGTGCTCTACCTCCACGTCACTTTCCTTGAGGCTAGCCCTAAAGCTATTTCGAGGAGAACCAGCTATATCCGGGTTCGATTGGAATTTCACCGCTACCCACAGGTCATCCGATAGCTTTTAAACGCTAAGCGGTTCGGTCCTCCATTGAGTTTTACCTCAACTTCAACCTGCCCATGGGTAGGTCACCCGGTTTCGGGTCTACGACATGCAACTTAATCGCCCTATTTAGACTCGGTTTCCCTACGGCTCCATACCTTAAGTACTTAACCTTGCTGCATATCGTAACTCGTTGGCCCGTTCTACAAAAAGTACGCGGTCGTTCATATATAGAACTTCCACTGCTTGTAAACATAGGGTTTCAGGTTCTTTTTCACTCCCCTCCGGGGTTCTTTTCACCTTTCCCTCACGGTACTATTCTCTATCGGTCACTAGGTAGTATTTAGCCTTGGGGGGTGGGCCCCCCTGCTTCCCACAAGGTTTCTCGTGTCTCGTGGTACTCTGGATCTCAGCTGGTGGGTTATCTATTTCGTATACTGGACTTTCACCTTCTGTGGTGGGCCTTTCCAGACCTCTTCTACTATAGATTTTCCCTACCGTTATGCTGGTCCGCAACCCCAGTAAAGTTACCTCTACTGGTTTGGGCTCTTCCCCGTTCGCTCGCCGCTACTTAGGGAATCGATGTTTCTTTCTCTTCCTCAGGGTACTTAGATGTTTCAGTTCCCCTGGTCTGCCTTCTATCTACCTATGGATTCAGTAGATGATTCCTAAGGTTCTCCTTAGGTGGGTTTCCCCATTCGGATATCTACGGATCTATGTCTACTTGCGACTCCCCGTAGCATTTCGGTGCTTATCCCGTCCTTCTTCGGCTCCTAGTGCCAAGGCATTCACCCTATGCTCTTAGTATCTTGACCAGTTAAAAATTGTAGCTTTATTTATCAATTCTGTCTTGATTTTAAAACTTTCTTACGCTGTGTAGTTTTCAAGGTACAAGTTGACAACCTGTGTTGTCAATTAAGTTGAAAGACTTTGTTAGCCTCTCAAAACTGAACAGTGAAAAGGTACTTCTCCTTAGAAAGGAGGTGATCCAGCCGCACCTTCCGATACGGCTACCTTGTTACGACTTCACCCCAATCATCGATCCCACCTTCGACAGCTGCCTCCTTTCGGTTAGCTCACTGGCTTCGGGTGTTACCGACTCTCATGGTGTGACGGGCGGTGTGTACAAGACCCGGGAACGCATTCACCGCGACGTGCTGATTCGCGATTACTAGCAACTCCGACTTCATGTAGGCGAGTTGCAGCCTACAATCCGAACTGGGATCGGCTTATTGGGATTTGCTTAACTTCACAGTCTTGCTTCCCGTTGTACCGACCATTGTAGCACGTGTGTAGCCCAGGACATAAGGGGCATGATGATTTGACGTCATCCCCACCTTCCTCCGGTTTGTCACCGGCAGTCCCTCTAGAGTTATCAGCTTTACCTGTTATCAACTAAAGGCAAGGGTTGCGCTCGTTGCGGGACTTAACCCAACATCTCACGACACGAGCTGACGACAACCATGCACCACCTGTCTCCTCTGTATCCGAAGATAAAGGATTATCTCTAATCCGATCAGAGGGATGTCAAGCCCTGGTAAGGTTCTTCGCGTTGCGTCGAATTAAACCACATGCTCCGCTGCTTGTGCGGGTCCCCGTCAATTCCTTTGAGTTTCAGTCTTGCGACCGTACTCCCCAGGCGGAGTGCTTAATGCGTTAGCTGCGGCACTGATGGATGTCTCCACCAACACCTAGCACTCATCGTTTACGGCGTGGACTACCAGGGTATCTAATCCTGTTCGCTACCCACGCTTTCGTGCATCAGCGTCAGTTGCAGTCCAGAGAGTCGCCTTCGCCACTGGTGTTCCTCCTAATATCTACGCATTTCACCGCTACACTAGGAATTCCACTCTCCTCTCCTGCACTCAAGCCCTTTAGTTTCAAATGCTAACTACGGTTAAGCCGTAGCCTTTCACATCTGACTTAAAAGGCCGCCTACGCACCCTTTACGCCCAGTAATTCCGGATAACGCTCGCCCCCTACGTATTACCGCGGCTGCTGGCACGTAGTTAGCCGGGGCTTCCTCCTAAGGTACCGTCCGTTTCTTCCCTTAGGACAGAGCTTTACGACCCGAAGGCCTTCTTCGCTCACGCGGCGTCGCTGCATCAGGGTTTCCCCCATTGTGCAATATTCCCCACTGCTGCCTCCCGTAGGAGTCTGGACCGTGTCTCAGTTCCAGTGTGGCCGTTCACCCTCTCAGGCCGGCTACTGATCGTCGCCTTGGTGAGCCGTTACCTCACCAACTAGCTAATCAGACGCGGGACCATCCCATACCGATAAATCTTTGACTCACGTATCATGCGATACTTGAGCTTCATGGGGTATTAATCCCGGTTTCCCGAGGCTATCCCCCTGTATAGGGCAGGTTTCCCACGCGTTACTCACCCGTCCGCCACTAACTATATTAATTTCAATCCGAAGACTTCCATTAATATAGTTCGTTCGACTTGCATGTGTTAAGCACGCCGCCAGCGTTCATCCTGAGCCAGGATCAAACTCTCATATAAAAGCTTTTGTTTTCCTGTCACTCGTTATGACGTTGACATGTATTTTTAAGCGTATCTCAAAATTTGAAATTTTGGATGTTTGCTTGTGACTTCTCACTGTTCAGTTTTCAAAGACCAACTATTATTTCGCCCGTTAGGGCTATTGTTATGAGTGTCCATTAGGACCAATTTTGTCATCCTTCGTTAAGATCCTCTTTGAGAAGATTTACTAGAGACAACTTTTATAGTTTAGCATTTTCAATCTTATTTGTCAACACTTTTTTAAAAACTTTTTTTGTGTTTTTTACTCTGTCGTTTGGTGACGACTTTATTAATATAACACATTTTTTATTCTTAGTCAACTACTTTTTTGCTTTTTATTTTCTCCCTGTTTTTTAGGGCAATTACTAATATACCATGTAATTTATACTATGTCAACAACCAATTTTAATATAAAAATGATCAGAAAAACAAAAACACATATGATGCTTTTCTACATCACATGTGTTTTAAACAAAGTAACTATAGTTTCACCTATTAAATTTTAATTTCAGACCCATAAGGGTACTTTCATTCACTACTTATCTATTGGCTTCATTGTAGGGAACAATATTATATCTCTAATAGATGCTGCGTTAGTAAGAAGCATTATTAATCTATCTACGCCTATTCCCAGCCCGCCTGTAGGTGGAAGCCCTACCTCTAAAGCATTGATGAAGTCTTCGTCCATTGGATGTGCTTCTTCATCACCTGATTCACGTTGTCTAAGCTGTTCTTCGAATCTTTCTTTTTGATCAATTGGATCATTTAATTCTGAGAAAGCATTAGCTATCTCCCATGTATTAGCAAAAGCTTCAAATCTATTTGTAATTAAAGGATTGTCTGGGTTTCTCTTTGCTAATGGCGAAACTTCTACAGGATGGTGCAATATAAAGGTTGGCTGCATCAAATCTTTTTCGCAAAACTCTTCAAATGCTAAATTTACAAGATGTCCCTTTGTCATATGACTTTCAACTTCTAGATGCAGTTGTTCCTTTGCAACCTTCCTAGCTTCTTCATCACTTTCTAAAGTATAAAAATCCACACCAGTTTTCTCTTTAACTAGGTCGTGCATAGATGCTCTCTTCCAAGGTGGTTTAAAATCTATTTCTGTTCCTTGATAGTTTACTACAGTAGTGCCATTTACTTCTTCTGCACAATATGCAACTAGCTCTTCTGTTATTTTCATCATACCTTCATAATCTTCATAGGCTGAATATAATTCTATATTTGTAAATTCCGGATTATGTTTAATAGATATACCTTCATTTCTAAACATTTTTCCCATTTCGTAGACCTTATCAAAGCCACCTACTATAAGCCTTTTTAGATAGAGCTCATTTGCTATCCTTAACTGCATATCTAAATCTAAGGTATTATGATGAGTAAGGAAGGGCTTGGCTGCTGCTCCACCAGCAACTGTAGTAAGTATCGGTGTCTCCACCTCTAAATATCCTCTATCATCTAAAAATCTTCTTATGGCTTTAATTATTCTATTTCTCTTTATGAATGTTTGTTTTACCTCTGGATTCATTATTAGGTCAACATATCTTTGCCTATATCTTAAATCAGGATCTTTCAATCCATGAAATTTTTCTGGTAAAATTTGTAGAGATTTTGATAATAAAACGACTTCCGCAGCCTTTATGGAAATCTCTCCAGTCTTCGTCTTAAATACTTCTCCTTTTACTCCAACTATGTCCCCTATGTCATAGGTGCTAAACAGTTCATAGTCTTCCTGTCCTACAATATCTACCTTTAAAAATATCTGTATCCTGCCTTCACTGTCTTGTATATCTGCAAAGCTAGCCTTACCATGGCCTCTTTTTGTCATAATCCTTCCAGCCACGGATACTTCTTTACCTTCCATTTCATCAAAATTCTCTTTGATTTTGCTGCTATAATCTGTTACGCTATACTTTTCTATTAGAAACGGGTCTTTGCCTATTTCCCTTAAATTCTTTAGTTTTTCTCTTCTAATAAGTAGCAATTCATTAAGGTTATTTTCCTCATTAATCATTTGAACCCCTCCTAGTACATTCCTTGTACTATAGTTATCTGCTAATAGATACTATTTCGTACTTTATTACTCCATCTGGAACTTGTACTTCTACTATATCACCAGCTTTTCTTCCAATCAAGGCCCTTCCTACTGGAGATTCATTAGAAATTCTTTCTTCATATGGATCTGCCTCTGCAGAACCAACTATTGTATATTGGATTTCCTCATTAAATTCAATATCTTTAACAGTTACTCTTGAGCCAATACTCACTATCTCAGCTGATATATCTTCATCGTCTATTACTCTAGCATTTCTTAATGTCCTTTCAAGTTTAGCAATACGTTCTTCTAAACGAGCCTGTTCATTTTTAGCTTCATCATATTCTGAGTTCTCGCTTATATCTCCAAAAGCTAGCGCTTGCTTTATCCTATCAGCTACTTCTTTTCTCCTAATTGTTCTCAGCTCATCATATTCTTCCTCTATCTTTTTTAGCCCCTCAGCAGTTAAAAAGATTTCTTTTTCTGTCATTTCCCTCTCTCCTTTATAAAAGATTTGTTATAGAAACATTTTCCTAATTAATTTATCAATATAATTTCAATCATGTTTATCGCAATATATATTTTTATAAAACAATTATATCTAGTAGTACCGCTTTAATCCACGTTAAACAAGAAGCACCGTAAGTATCTTACAGTGCCTACCCTTTATTTATGATGACTATTATAATTTAGTAATCATTCATTGTCAAGAGTATATCAAAACATATATTTACTTTGATAAAAATACGGATTTGTTACGCTTTCTACCATAATAAATATCCACAAGCTCTTTGATTTTATAATTCTTTCCATTGGCTCTAAGTTCTATTGGATTAATATAATCCTGGTTTTTTATGCCTTCATAGATATATGAAGAAACTTTTTCTCCAAATGAAAAAGTTTCAGGATTACTTTTAAGTATTCCACTATTTCTAAATAATAAATCTGTTATTACTATTAAATCTTTTCTATTGCTATTTATAGACTCAAGTATTCTTCCTACGCTAACATCAATTATAATTGTACCTCTTTTAATATTATATGTATCTAATTTTGCGTCAGAAACCATGTTAATAATTATATCAAAATTTTGAACTCCTTTATCTATTTTTCCTATCAATTGAAGCGATAGTCCTGTTTCAATTAATACTTTTTTCCCTAATTTCTCGCCAAAAGCCATATCCTTACTCATAATAGTCAAAAACCTTAAATCTTTTGCACTATCAATAGCTAGTTTTTCAGTTAAAATTGTATCATCACTAATTATTAACATTTCTTTATCATTTAATAATTGGTTTCTTAATTTGCATATTTCTTTCAATACATATAAAATACAGTTTATAATCTCACTTCTGCCTTTTAGAACCTTTAGTCCACATTTATCTTCTATCTCTTTAATATCTTCCTGAGAAAGAGTTTGCATCCTTTCTATTATTAAATTTTCTGCATCTTCTGTTTTAATTAGGTTTAATGCACTAATGAGCCTTGATAAATATTCTGACTTAGATAAATTTTTATATGTTATAAAAATTCCAGCTGCATACCCACAAACAGTATTTCCTTTATCTCTCTCAATATTACACACTATTTTAGGTTTTATTCTCTTCTGAAACAATAAAAAAATGTTATCAGGTATGTGCTTCAATATTCCTTTTCTCAAATAATTGTTATAGTCATTTGGTTCTAAAACATATATAAATTTACCCTGACACCCTCCTATCCCCTTCCAATATTATATTATTCGATGAAGAAGTATTATTTCTCCCACTAAGATACTCTATTCTAGGTCTAAACTCTAATTCATCTAGCAGCTTTTCAAAATCCTTGCTCTCCATATTCTCGGGATTTCTCCCAGATAACGCCACTATTGCCGCCTCTATTACATTTGTTCCAAAGGATCTTCCATTGAATTCAGGTGTGGTAGTGACTAAAAGCTTTACTCCTCTTTTTGCTAAATCTTCAATATCGCTTGATGTAATTGTATTTGTAATAATTATTTTTCCTTCCATAGTTTCTGGCATATATTTTTTTATATACAAATAGTCTCCTGCTATAATATCTGCTTCTTGAAAAAACCTGTTGAACTTATTGTTAGGAACAGCATCTTGGCTCTTTCCAGTAGGATACAACATATGAAAAGGCAGCTTTAGTATTAGTGGGGCTATGATTCTTGCGATATTGTATAAGGTATTATATGACTTAATCTCTAAAGGTATTCCTAAGGCAAATATTATGTCTCCGTATATAATACAGCTTCCATGTTCCTCAAAAGCATTGGCCATACCATATCTATCTAGTGCTGATGTAATTAAAACTTTTTTATTCTTTAAACTTACAATATCTTCTCTATTTATGAGTCTTATTATTCTTCTTTCCAGAGTATCTTTTAAAAAAGTTCCATCTAAAATTGGTGTTTTAGAAGCAGCTTGTTTTAGTGGAATCGAATCCTTAATTATATATCTTTTATCTTTACATCTTAGATAAATATCTATTCCACCTAATCCAAAGGCATCTACTTTTCCGTCCATATCCTTGATAAGCTGTATTGCCTTCTTCTTATCTCCGTCTGTGCCTATTCTTTCAATTATTATGTCCTGACCCAGTATATTAGTCTCTACCCTGTGATTTCTTCTAGATGAACCGATACTAATACTAACTACTCTCTTCATCCCAATACCTCCCCTGACTAATTTTCCCTTATTAGTTCTTTATAGTTTAAAAGCTCCCTTTCCATCTGTTCTCTATCAGCTATTGTATTTATTTTATTTTTTACTTCTGCTGAATCTCTCATACCTTTAATATACCATGCAATATGCTTTCTCATTTCTTTAATCCCTATTCTATCCCCTTTTAATTTACATAATGCCCTTAAATGTTCTAAACACACATCTAGTCGCTCTGACGGTAAAGGCAATGGAATATGAGTTCCATTTTCTAATAGAGCTACAGTTCTCTTAAATAGCCAAGGATTACCCCTACTGCCTCTACCTATCATTATTGCATCGCAGCCTGTCTGTTCTATCATCCTAAGCCCATCTTCAGGTAAGCAAATATCTCCATTTCCTATAATAGGTATTGTTGTACTTTCTTTTACTTTCTTTATTATATTCCAGTCGGCAGCCCCAGAATAAAACTGTTCTCTAGTTCTGCCATGAACTGCTATTGCACTGGCTCCACTATCTTCTATAATTTTAGCAATATCCACTGCATTTATACTCGAATCATCCCAACCCGCTCTAATTTTTACTGTAATAGGTTTATTAGAGACCTCCGTAACTTCTTTTACAATTTTTCCAATTAATTTAGGTTCTTTCATCAATGCGCTTCCATCTCCATTTTTCACTATTTTAGGAGTTGGACAACCCATGTTGATGTCTACAATATCTATATCATTTCTTTTATTTAGGTTATTATATACAACGCTTTTCATGACTTCTACATCAGAGCCAAATATCTGTAAAACTGAAGGTCTTTCTCTTTCATCTATAATCATTAGCTCTTCTGTTTTTTTATCCTTATAATAAAGTCCTTTTGCACTTACCATTTCACTATATACAAGTCCTGCCCCCATTTGTTTGCATATTACTCTGAAAATCACATCTGTAACCCCAGCCATAGGAGCTAGAAAAACTCTATTTTTTATCTCAATATTACCTATTTTCAACTTATCACTCCCTGTATATTGTCACCAGCATCTAAAGTATAATGAAATAAATGCTCACGATTTCGGACATGAATAATTCTATAACTCATTATATTCCTTTTTCTTTCTTTATTATATCCATATTAATACATTAATCCCGCAACACAAATTTATTTGCTGATAGAAACATTCAGAAAATTGGGTTAGGTCATAAAAAAACAAGTAGCTTAAGCTACTTGTTTTTTTCGTATATCATTCTCAGTCCTTCAAGAGTAAGCATTCTATCTATATTAGTTATGGTTTCTGATTCGCTTGCAATTAAGGTTGATAGTCCTCCTGTTGCTATTACAGCTTTTACTTCGTCACTCATCTCTGCTTTCATTCTCTTGACTATATAGTCTACTAATCCCACATATCCATATATAATCCCTGACTGCAAGCTACTTACCGTATTTTTATTGATTACTTTTTCTGGCTTCACTATTTCTATTTTAGGAAGCTTCGCAGTTTTTTGGAACAATGCTTCACTTGAGATTATTATACCAGGAGATATAATACCACCTTCGTATTCTCCATCTTTCGATATAGCACAAAAGGTTGTCGCTGTTCCAAAATCTACTATAATTATTGGCCCGCCATATTTTTCATAGGCTGCAACTGCATTTACTATTCTATCTGCTCCGACTTCTCTAGGATTATCATATTTAATGTTTACACCAGTTTTTATTCCCGGTCCCACTATTAGGGCTTCTTTATTGAGGTATTTTATACTCACTGCTTGTAGTGTATGCATTAGATTAGGGACAACAGATGATATTATTACACCCTCTACATCCTCTATATTTAACCCATTATATTTAAACAGCTGGTCAATAATAATCCCATATTCATCTGAGGTCTTATCTTTATCAGTTGATATTCTCCAGTCCTTAAGTAGCTTTTCTCCCTGAAAAACCCCAAGAACCGCATTAGTGTTTCCTACATCACATACTAAAATCATTGTCCCACCTACTTTTGTAAAATATAATCTTCGAGAATCCGAAGTTGTTTTATATCATTCTTACTTTGATTGTTTTCTCATTCCTAATATTACACTTGTAACTATTATGACGGCAATTATAATCTCTGGTATTCCGTTGGCTATTCCAACTCCTAAAATCACCTTTCCTGCTAAATCAGGGTCTCCACCCATCATCTCCACAAACCATCTGCCATAGAACACATATATCATACCTAAAACCCCTACTGTATTAGTAAGAGTTCCTAATATAGTACTTAGCATTACATCTAGTGCATTGTAATTTAGCTTTTTATAGGATATCACACCAATAAATAAGGTAAAAAGCACCAAAGCCCCGCTAAATATCAGCCTTCCTAGACTAATGCTTCCTGATGAATATACTCCTATGTTCTTTACAAATGAGAAAGATAAATAAGCTAGCACTGCTGTCCAGATACTAATCAAGATAAACACGGAAGTTTTTTTATTCATCTTTCTAACAGCTACAAATGTATAATAGGATACTAGTCCTATCAACACTCTTGGTAGTATAGATACTAATGGATTATAAAACACTGGTGATATGACTGTTGGTGTAGTAATAGCTCTAATTAAGCTAAAAACACCAAATATGAGCCCAACAAGCATACCTACTATTGGGCCTTCTACTATGGCCCCAATAATTACTGGTATGTGCATTATAGTTGCATTTGTAGGCCCTACTGGTATAAATCCTATTGGAGTCATACCTAACACTGCTGAAATGGCGCCAAGCACCCCCACGATGGCCATCTTCCTAACATTAAAAGATGACTTTGCAAAAACATTTGACATTAAAATCGCCTCCCGCTCTAGTTCCTTAAAGGATACCAGTCGAATTATTATAAATTATATTTACAGCAATGTAGTCCAATTCCTAGAGGATACTGGCTACATTACAATTTCATTTTAGCAACTTTTATACATATGTGCAATAATATATATTTTTTTTCATATTTTAAATATATCCGTATAGTCCTCTCACTGATACTTCTCCAGAAATTACTTTAGATATATTGCCTTCCTTGTCTTTAACTATTAGCTCGCCATCTTCGTTAATATCTATGGCCTTGGCTTCTTTTTCCTCTCCCTTTATGATCAATCTAACATTTTTCCCAATAAGAGCTGAGTTTTCCTTACATATTTTTATTGCTTCTTCTGTGCTATTGTCATTAATAAGTTTATTATATAAAGCTTCAAAATTATTTAGTATGAGAGCCACTAATTCTCTTCTATTAATCTCCTTACCTGTTTCATTTTTTAGTGATGTAGCCATATTTAGGATTTTCTTTGGAAATTCATCATTGTCTATATTAGCATTGATTCCAATGCCTACTACTAAATAATTTAATCTATTTAATTCTCCGCTCATTTCGGTCAATATACCACAGACTTTTTTGCCATTGAGAACTATATCATTAGGCCATTTTATTTGTGTTATCACTCCTATTTGATTAATTGCCTTCCATACTGCAGCAGCAGCAATCTGAGTGATTTTAGCTGCATCTTGCGGCTCTATTTGTGGCTTGAGAATAATAGACATCCATATGCCTTTCCTATTAGGAGATGACCAGTCTCTTCCAAGCCTTCCTCTTCCATGAGTTTGTTCTTCAGCTATGACTACAGTTCCATGACCTTCATTGTTATAGACAAGTTCTTTAGCTTTTATGTTTGTAGAATCTATTGAATCATAATAAAATATTTCTCTGCCAATATGTTGAGTACTCAAATACTCAGATATTTCTTCGTAATTAAGAATATCAGGCGTTGACAAAAGCATGTGTCCTTTTCTGGATACAGACTCTATCTCATAGCCTTCTTCTTTTAAACCATTAATATATTTCCAAATAGCAGTTCTGCTTACGTTTAATTGCTCACTAATCTCTTGACCAGAGACAAATTCGTTTTTGTTGTCCTTAAGTAGTTTTAGTATTTTTTCTTTCAATTTGTAACCGCCTTTCTATGCTTGTTGAGCAACAGCAGATTGTGTGAAAATCATTTTCCATTAAAGTTCCTTCATGGATAGCTCTTCGTAAATGAAGCCTATACTACCATCTCAGTATTACAGCTTTCACACAGTTTGATGTGGCGTTCCACTCTACGATATTCAGAGCAATGTGACATCGCTTCCTACATATATAATAAAACAATTTTATAATAAAATCATTAGTTATTCAAAAAATAGTTAAGGACGCCCAATGGGCGTCCCTGCATTTTAGCCACCGAAAAACATCAAAAGTGCTCCTGCTGCTACTGCTGACCCTATTACTCCTGCTACGTTTGGTCCCATTGCATGCATTAGTAGGAAGTTTGATGGGTTTTCTTCTTGTCCTACTTTTTGTGCTACTCTGGCTGCCATTGGTACTGCTGATACTCCTGCTGCTCCTATTAGTGGGTTTACTTTTCCTCCTGTTAGCTTGTACATTATCTTTCCAAATATTACTCCTGCTGCTGTTCCTATTGAGAATGCTATTAGTCCTAGTGCTATTATTTTTAATGTTCCTAAGTTCCAGAATGCTTCTGCTGTTGCTGTTGCTCCTACTGTTATTCCTAGGAATATTACTATTATGTTCATTAATTCGTTTTGGGCTGTTTTTGATAGTCTTTCTACTACTCCACTTTCTCTTATTAGGTTTCCTAGCATTAGAAAGCCTACTAGTGCTGCTGCTGATGGTAGTAGTAGTGATACTAGCATTGTTACTACTATTGGGAATAGTATTCTTTCTGTTTTTGATACTGGTCTTAGTTGTTCCATCTTAACTTGTCTTTCTTTTTTGGTTGTTAATGCTCTCATTATTGGTGGTTGTATTATTGGTACTAATGCCATATATGAGTATGCTGCTACGGCTATTGGTCCTAGTAAGTGTGGTGCTAGCTTACTTGTTAGATATAATGCTGTTGGTCCGTCTGCTCCTCCTATTATTCCTATGGAGGCTGCTTCTGGTCCTGTGAAGCCTAGTACTATTGCTCCTACGAATGTGAAGAATATTCCAAATTGTGCTGCTGCTCCTAATAGTATGCTTCTTGGGTTTGCTATTAGTGGGCCGAAGTCTGTCATTGCTCCTACTCCTAAGAATATTAGTGGTGGATATATTCCTAGCTTTACTCCTTGGTATAAGTAGTATAGTAGTCCTCCTACTTGCTTAGTTTGTGAAACTAATTCTCCTGTATTTGGATCTCTTATTATCTCTACTATTGGTCCATCTGTAAGTCCACCTAGTGGTAAGTTTGCTAGTAGCATTCCGAATGCTATTGGCAATAGTAGTAGTGGCTCAAATCCTTTTCTAATCGCTAGGTAAATTAATACTAACGAAATTGTAAGCATTATTAGATGACCTGGTGTCAAAGCGGCGAAGCCTGTGCTTGCCCAGAAACCTTTCAACATTTCTAAAAACATCTAAAAAACCTCTCTTTCGGACATGTTTTTTGCTTATTCTAATGAAACTAGCGGATCTCCTACGTTAACTGATGATCCTTTTGATGTGTTTACTGCTGTAACTTTTCCATCTCTAGGTGCCATTATTTCGTTTTCCATTTTCATTGCTTCTAGTATTAGTAGTACTTGTCCTTTTTTAACTGTGTCTCCTTGATTAACTTTTATGTCTAGTATTGTTCCTGGCATTGGTGCTTCTACTACTTCTGCTCCTTGTGGTACTGCTTGTGCTGGTTTTGTTTCTGCTTTTGGTTGTGGTGCTGCTTGTGGTACTGGTTGTGCTGCTGGTGCTGGGCTTGGTGTTGTTTGTTGTACTTGTCCGCCTATTTCTTCTACTTCTACTTCGTAGCTTTTTCCGTTCACATTTACTATAAATTTCTTCATTATAATGCCTCCTTATATCTCTTAATAATTTGTTTTGTATATAATTATTTATTTATCATTTCTTGTCTTGATACACTGCCCCATACTGGTGTGGTCTGAGGTACTCTTACTATGTTTCTAACTACTATGCTATTTGCTGGTCTTGATAGCATGGCTGCTATACTTGCTGTTATTACTGCTACTAGTTCTAAATCATCTTCTTGGTTTGTTGTTTTCTCTACTACAGGGCTAACTACTTGTTTGTTTGCTTCTCTTGCAGGTTCTGCTACATTTCTATTTTTTTTTTCTAAGCTATGTGCAAGTACTCTGAATCCATCTATTGTATATGATAATGCTATTAAAGCAGCAAATACTAATAGCATACTAAATGCTGTTATGACTAATGAGTCATTTAATGTTATTATCTCTGGAAAAACCATTCATATCACCTCTTTATAAAGGCATATTGCCGTGTTTTTTTGATGGTAAGCTTTGACGCTTGCTTGCTAGCATATCAAATGCGCTTATTATTCTCTGTCTTGTTGTTTGTGGCTCTATTACGTCGTCTACGTATCCTCTTGCTGCTGCTATATATGGGTTGGATACTGTGTCTCTATATTCTTTTATCTTTTCTGCTCTCATTGCTGCTGGGTCTTTTGCTTTTTCTATATCGTTTTTAAATATTATATTTGCTGCTCCTTCTGGCCCCATTACTGCTATTTCTGCTGTTGGCCATGCTAATACCATATCTGCATTTAGGTGTCTTGAGCACATTGCTATATATGCTCCGCCATATGCTTTTCTTGTTATTACTGTTACTTTTGGTACTGTTGCTTCGCTGTATGCATATAACATTTTTGCTCCGTGTCTGATTATTCCTCCGTATTCTTGGTCTGTTCCTGGTAAAAATCCTGGTACGTCTACTAGTGTTAGTAATGGTATGTTAAATGCATCACATGTTCTTATGAATCTTGCTGCTTTGTCTGATGCGTTTATATCTAAGCAGCCTGCTAATACTTTTGGTTGGCTTGCTATTACTCCTATTGACTTTCCATTTAGTCTTATATATCCTGTTAATATGTTTTGTGCATAGTATGGTTGTACTTCAAGGAAGTTTCCATTGTCTGCTAATGATGCTATTATTTCTTTCATATCATATGGTTTGTTTGGATTGTCTGGTATTATGTCATTTAGCTTTTCTTCTAATCTATTTAGGTCATCTCCTGTATCAAATGCTGGAGCATCTTCTAGGTTGTTTGATGGTAAGTAGCTTAAAAGTAGTTTGACTCTTTCTATTGTTTCTTGTTCTGTCCTATCTATAAAATGTGCTACTCCGCTTGTGCTATTGTGTGTCATTGCTCCACCTAGTTCTTCTTGTGTTACGTTTTCTCCTGTTACTGTTTTTATTACTTGTGGTCCTGTTATGAACATCATGCTTGTTTTGTCTGTCATGAATATGAAGTCTGTTAGGGCTGGTGAGTATACTGCTCCTCCTGCACATGGTCCCATGATTACTGATATTTGTGGGATTACTCCTGATGCTATTGTATTTCTGTAGAATATGTTTCCGTAGCCTGCTAGTGCGTCTACTCCTTCTTGTATTCTTGCTCCTCCTGAATCGTTAAATCCTATTAATGGTGCTCCCATTTTTAATGCCATGTCTTGTACTTTACAAATCTTAGCTGCGTGCATTTCTCCTAGTGAACCACCTATTACTGTAAAGTCCTGAGCATATGCATATGCTAGTCTTCCATTTACTGTTCCGTAGCCTGATACTACTCCTTCTCCTGGTGCCTTTGTCTTTTCCATACCAAAGTTTGTACATCTGTGTTCTACAAACGCATCTATTTCTATGAAGCTTCCTTCATCGAATAATAGATTTAATCTTTCTCTTGCTGTTAATTTACCTTTTTCGTGTTGCTTTTCAATTCTGTCTTTACCGCCTCCTTCAGCTATTTTTTCTTTAGCTAAACGTAGCTGGTCTAACTTGATGGTTGACATTTAAAGACCCTCCTTACCCTGATTGACTGTGCAATCGTATTTTAGATATATTTTAATATTAATTAAATTAATCCCTTTGACAAAGCTCTATTAGTACACCATTTGTACTTTTGGGATGTAGAAAAGCTATCTTAGCTCCCCCAGCTCCATACCTAGGTTTTTCATCTATTAGTCTTATACCTTTTAGTCTCATTTCTTCTAATTCTTTTTCTATGTCATCTACTCTATATGCAATATGTTGTATTCCTTCGCCTTTTTTTTCTATAAATTTTGCAATAGGTCCCTCCTTATCAGTTGACTCTAATAATTCTATTTCTGTATCTCCTATTGGAAGAAATGCAACCTTTACTTTTTGCTCCTCCACTACTTCTATTCCTTGAAGCTTCATACCTAATACTTCCTCATAAAACTTTAAAGCTTCATCAAGATTACTAACTGCTATACCTATATGATCTACCTTTTTTACCATCTCTTCCCCTCCTAAATATTTTCTATACATTTTTTGAAAATAATTTCATTATGGATTCAGAGGCACTAAAAGGATCTGTTTTTCTATCTACTACTTCTGAGGTTGCTTTTTCTAAGGCTCGGTCTGTTTGAGATTTTTGTAGAACTATCCTCATAATCTCTGTTTCAATTAGCTTTATAATTTCCATTCTAATGTTATCTTCTCTTCTATTCTTAAGTTCTCCTGAGTCTATTAAATACTCCATATGATTCATTATCTCATCAAGCAAGCCATCTATTCCTTTGTTTAAACTAGCTACAACTTGTACTATAGGAGGCCTTCTATCCTTTCGAGGCCCCATATCAAGCATTGCTTTTACTTCGGCAGCTGTTCTAGCTGCTCCGTCTAAATCGCTTTTATTTATTGCAAATATATCTCCGATTTCCATTACTCCAGCTTTTATTGCCTGAATATCATCTCCAAGGCCTGGCACCATAACCATAACAACAGTATCTGCATTTTTCACTATATCTATCTCAGATTGACCTACCCCTACTGTTTCTATAATTATGTAATCAGCTCCATATACATCTAGTATCTTCACTGCACTTTGGGTAGCCTTTGATAATCCACCTAAATATCCCCTAGTACCCATGCTCCTAATAAATACACCTGGGTCTGTAGCCAAATCCTGCATTCTTATCCTATCACCAAGTATAGCTCCACCAGTAAATGGACTTGTAGGGTCTATAGCTATTATTCCAACAGTTTTGCCCTTGTTTCTAAGCTCTTTTGCAAGCTTATCAGTGAGGGTACTTTTGCCCCCGCCAGGGGGGCCTGTTATACCTATTACATGAGCTTTACCTGTATACTTATATATATTTTTAATTATATTTTTCGCTTCTTCTTCATTATTTTCTACTATAGAGATTAGACGAGCACAGGTTCTCTTGTCTCCATTTAGAAGCTTATCTATATATTCCAATATTAACACCGCCTGAATATGCTATTGTCTGTTAACATTTTCATTTATATAATCAACAACTGCTGTTGTAGGTGTTCCCGGAGTAAATATTTCCTTTATTCCCGCTTCTTTAAGACCTGGAATATCTTCATCTGGTATTACTCCTCCTCCTAGAACAAGCATGTCATCTGCATCTTCTTGTTTTAGTAGTTCTACCACTCTAGGAAGTAAGTAGTTGTGAGCCCCTGACAATATACTCATAGCCACTACATCTACGTCCTCTTGTATGGCAGCTGATACTATTTGCTCAGGTGTCTGTCTAAGTCCTGTATATATGACTTCCATACCCGCATCTCTTAAGGCTCTGGCAATTACTTTTGCTCCTCTATCATGTCCATCAAGTCCTGGTTTTGCTATTAAAACTCTAATTGGTCTACTATTCACTTAGTATTCCTCCCTTTACACCAATTCTATAATTTTAAGTTTTTTATATAATCACAGATTGTTGATATTCGCCGAAAACTTCTCTCATTACTCCACAAATTTCTCCTAAAGTTGCATATGTTTTGACCGCCTCAAGAATATGTGGCATTACATTTTCATCGCTTTCACAAGCGCTTCTTAATGCCTCAAGCTTTTCTTTTACTAGCTCATTGTTTCTTCTTGTTTTTAAGTCAGAAATTTTATGCTTCTGAAGATTTCCCACAGCAGGGTCAACTTTTAGAAGTCCTTTAGGAGATTCTTCTTCTACTTGGAATTTATTCATACCTACTACTATTCTAGCACCTGTTTCTACTTCTCTTTGATATTTATATGCTGCATCCATTATTTGCTGTTGAATATATCCCATGTCTATGGCTCTTGGTGCTCCACCAAGCTCATCAATCTTATTTATATATTCCATTGCCTTGTCTTCTATTTCTTTAGTCTTAGCTTCTATATAGTATGAGCCTGCAAGTGGGTCAACTGTATCTGTTACTCCACTTTCATAGCCTACTATTTGCTGTGTTCTAAGAGCTATTCTAACTGAATCCTCAGTTGGAAGAGCAAGTGCCTCATCTCGTGAATTAGTGTGAAGGGACTGTGTACCACCAAGCACCGCAGCTAAGGTTTGTATAGCAACACGTACTATATTATTGTCAGGCTGCTGTGCAGTTAGTGTAGAGCCTCCAGTTTGAGTGTGGAATTTTAGCATCATTGATTTTGGTTTTTTTGCTCCAAATCTTTCCTTCATTATTCTAGCCCATAATCTTCTAGCTGCTCTGTATTTTGAAACTTCTTCTAACAAGTCATTGTGAGCATTAAAGAAGAATGACAATCTAGGCGCAAAATCATCTACATCAAGTCCAGCTTTTATTGCTGACTCTACGTATGCAATACCATCAGCAAGTGTAAAACCTACTTCTTGAGCAGCTGTACAGCCTGCTTCTCTAATGTGGTATCCTGAAATACTTATTGTATTCCATTTTGGTACATACTTTGAGCAATACTCAAATATATTTGTAATTAGCCTCATGGATGGTTCAACTGGGAAAATATATGTTCCACGAGCTATATATTCTTTTAATATATCATTTTGGATAGTACCTCTTAATTTATCAGGTGTAACACCTTGCTTTTCAGCTACTGCCATATACATGGCAAGCAGAACTGAAGCTGGTGCATTTATTGTCATAGAAGTACTTACTTTATCAAGTGGAATACCCTCAAAAAGTGTTTCCATATCTTCCAAGGAGTCTATGGCTACTCCAACTTTCCCAACTTCACCCTCCGCTAACGGATGATCTGAATCATAGCCAATTTGTGTAGGCAAATCAAAGGCCACACTTAATCCTGTCTGTCCTTGTTCCAGTAAGTATTTATATCTATTATTTGATTCCTCCGCAGTAGCAAATCCAGCGTACATTCTCATAGTCCAAAGCTTTCCTCTATACATGGTAGGCTGAACGCCTCTAGTAAAAGGATATTCTCCTGGGTATCCTAAATCCTTATTATAATCCAGCCATTCAATGTCCTCTGGAGTATAAAGTGGATTTACTACTTCACCTGAAACTGTTGTAAATTCTTCTTTTCTTTCAGGAAATTTAGCAAGTGTTTTCTTTAGTTGAGTTTCTTCCCATTCATTTCTTGATTGTTTAATTTGGTTTAAGCTCTCATTATCAAACATTTTTGACCCCCTCATCTTAATAGATTCAAGTAGCTTTTCGAACGTTTAGTCATAAATATTACTCAATTCCGTCACATTCCGAATAGTCTAGAAAATGTTGCGATACATGAAAGCGTTTACTTATTTTGGGTCAAAGTAGATTTGTATAGAATATTTATAAACGCCTTTAATTTACATGTATGCATCCAATTATAGACTATTACATGTAACAGCTTTTTGCAATATTTTTTTCATAATGTTAATTATTATGAAGTAAATATTTCATTATAAAGATTATTCTATATTAATATTCTTTACCTGACATATTATTTCAAATTCTACTAGACTTATTGTTTTTTTACGATTTGTATTACATATATTTTCATTGCCCGGGAAATATCGCTTTTATTATACAAAATTTGATTTTTTGTATATGTCAATATATCACAAATATACGGGTTCTATATCCTTCTTTTACCTCAATATCCTAAGAACAGCATTTTTATAGTTCTATATGCTGTCTATACATATATTTTATATTGATAAGCAATAGGATTTGTAAACAAAAATCTAGCTAATTCTACTATACTAGTCATAATTATTTAACAAATCAAAAAGTAAATCTTAAAATATATCAACTTTATCACGCTAACAATTTTATGATTATCTATAGACCTATATTACTTTTCTCTTTGATTTTATTTTCATCGTACCTATTTCCGAAAATCTTTTATGCCATGACAATGCTTCTCCAATTAAGAGTGGTATATGCCTATATTTACTTTCTACTAGGGCCTTACTATAATAGTCCTTTAGCATGTTCTTATATTCTCCGGAAGCACAATTTTCTATAATAGTTTTTGCTCTCTCTTTCGGACTTAATCCTCTTAAATCTGCAACTCCTTGTTCAGTTACTATTACTTGAACATCGTGCTCTGTGTGATCACAATGAGATACCATTGGTACTATACAAGATATATCTCCATTTTTTGCCGTCGTTTGTGTCACAAATATTGATATATATGAATTTCTGGCAAAGTCTCCTGAACCTCCTATTCCATTCATAATCCTACTTCCCATTATGTTGCTGGAATTTACATTCCCATACAGGTCCACTTCTATTGCGGTATTTATACCAATTACCCCCAATCGTCTAATGACTTCAGGATTGTTACTTATTTCTTGTGGTCTCAATACTATCTTGCCTCTATACTTTTCTATGTTTTTATAAAAATCATTTAATCTATCCTTTGATAATGTAAGTGAAGTAGCTGAAGCCACAGTGACCTTGCCACAGTCAATTAGGTCAAGAACAGAATCCTGCAGCACTTCTGAATATACTGTCAAATCTTCGTATTTAGAATTTACTAATCCAGCTAAAACTGCATTGGCAACACTACCTACTCCTGATTGCAACGGAAGAAGGTTTTCAGGCAGTCTATTATGTTTTACTTCATTATCTAAGAAGTCTATTAGATTCATTGCCATTCTTTTTGAAACATCGTCAATTGATGCCAATTCTTTATCAGCATCTTTTATATCTGTAACTACAATGCCAGCTATTCTATCAGGATCACAGGGTATATAACTAGTCCCAATCCTGTCGCCAGTTTTAAGAATAGGAATTGACTTCCTAAATGGTGGATTAACAGGACTATAGATATCATGCAATCCTTCTAGCTCTAAAGGCTGACTAGTATTCAATTCTACTATTACCTTATGAGCCTTCTCAACATAAACATTGGAATTACCTATAGATGTTGATGGTACTATTCCTCCATCCTCTGTTATAGCTATAGCCTCAATTAAAGCTATATCCACATCTCCAAAAAATCCATATTTCACCCATTGAGGGAAATTGCTCAGATGCATAT
Source organism: Proteiniborus sp. MB09-C3 (assembly GCF_030263895.1). Classification (NCBI taxonomy): domain Bacteria; kingdom Bacillati; phylum Bacillota; class Clostridia; order Eubacteriales; genus Proteiniborus; species Proteiniborus sp. MB09-C3. The sequence continues at coordinate 1,049,889 of NZ_CP127161.1, read as the reverse complement.
CACTATATTCTATCTCTCTATTATTTATACTATTTCTTAAAGAAGAATTAGTCTGATACGGATATCTCCTTTTTATTACCCCTGCCCTACATAAGACACCATCTAGCTCATCTCCCACGGATGCTCCTGTCATCAATGTAATCTCTATTTTATCCCCATGTTCAGCCCTCTTTGCCAAAGCTAAAGGTACTGCCTTTGGATACCCAGCAGGAGTAAATCCGCTTGTCCCAACTCTCATCCCAGTTTTAAATAGCAGAGCTGCTTCATCTGCTGTAATTATTTTATCTCTAAGCTCTTTACATCTTATTCTTTCTTCCAGCACTGTTCTTACACCTCCAAACTAATAGTTATCGAATAAACAGGATCTTATTGAGTAAATGCTTTAACTTAAGCTGATGATCCTATACTGACAGTTCTAACTCAGATTGTTTTTTAAAAGAGAGTATTAGAACTATTAGCCATTAGAAAATAGGGAACCTCTGTATGAACAGAGGCTCTCAAATCATCTATTATTACACAGTATACTAACAACCACATTTATACACATAAGTTTCGTCGTAGCCAACTATTACCTTAAAATAACCTTTTAGCATTCTATCAGTTTCCTCATCTCCAGTATCAACTAATAAGGGTCTACCTTTTAAATCAATGATTTTACTTGGAGTTGAAATAACTGTTATGTTTTCTCTTCCTGCTGCATTTATTATTTTGGGACTTAGCTGCTGGTTACCTCTTCCAAATATATAGCCTTGGCCTCCTATAGGCGATATCACTATTTTAAATTTTTTATCCTTCGTTATCTTCAATGCGTCTTCTTCGTTCGCATCGTTTAATATTAACTGCTTGTTTTTTAAAATATCTACTCCGAGCAATGTGCATGGCAGATTCATTCGTTCTAGTATTTTTCTTGTAGTTGTCCCAGAGCCTATGAGATAAATATAATCCTTTTCCATGCTGTCAATAACATAATCCGCTATACCTTCTAAGCAGATATTGTCGCTGTATATTCCACCAGCCTTTAGAGATTGGACATACTCCTTTTCATAAGGAACTTTCATATATCCATATAATTTGGCTACTACCTTTCCTTCTCTGAAGCGTTCCTCATCTATATCCATAACTTCTGATTCTCTTAGCTCAATGCTCTTGCTTTTCAAAAAATTCTCAACAACTTTTCCAGCATTTAATGGGTTCGTAGCAAATACAGCTGAATGTATTTTAACCCCAGCAGGTATCCCTATTACAGGTATTTTATCTCCTATTGAGTTATAAACATTTCTAGCTGTTCCATCTCCTCCTGCAAATAGGAGCAAGTCCACTTTACTTTCTACCATTTTTAAAGCAGCTTCTTCTGTGTCTTTATAGGTGGTTATTTTACCATCAATGTCTCCTATAACTGTTGGGATAATCCCTGAGTCAATACATTCTTCTTCACCCATATCCCCAGGATAGGTTATTATCTCTATCTCAGGGGCATTTTTTTTAATATAATCTAAAGCCTTATTCACTTTTCTTGGTGCTTCTCTTTTAGCCCCAAGAAATAGTGCTTTCTTTAAGGTATCTTCTCCGTCTGTTCCCTTTAAGCCTACTCTTCCACCCATTCCTGCAATTGGATTTACGATAAGACCAAGTCTTTTTATCATGTATTCACCTCAGTTATTTTGATGCTCTTTTTCTTTTATAAGCTCTCCAGGTTACAATTAAATCCTTAGGATCTGTTATTGCTTCTTTAGATATTAATGATATTGGAGTATTATGTGGAGCAGTTTTTACTAGCTCTGGATTTTCATAAGCTTCTTCTGAGATTTTTTTAAATATATTTGCATATTCATCAATTTCCATTTTTGAATAGGTTTCGTTTGGTTCTGGAGTAAATGGTTCTGGTATTATCCATGGATGGTGGCTTTGGAAATATCCCTGCAAGCCATAGTCACTACATCTTCTATCTACGTCATCAGTTCCTACACCTGTATCTTCTTTTAATTTTTCCCAGCTGTATCGCACTTGCTCCATTCTAAACTGTCCTTCGACCCACGGTGCAGATATACCCTTAACCTCAGAAAGAAGTCTCTTCATCAAATAATTATTGTTTAGTATAGATAACTCAGATACTTCCTTTAATCCATCAGCACCAATAGCCATTATCCAGGAATATGCCCTTAGAACTGCAGCTATTACTCCGTAAAATTTTCTTATTTTACCGATGCTATCTGGCCTATCATAGTCTAAATAGTACTTCTTGCCATTTAATTTAACTACTGGCACTGGTAAATATTTAGCTAAGAAATCTTTTACTCCCTGAGCTCCACAGCATGGTCCCATTGAGCCATGAGGTGATGAGAAGGCTTTGTGCAAGTTATAATGACACATATCATAGCCTACTTCTTTTGATCTTGAGATCCCAAACAATCCATTAGCATCTGCTATATCTGCAATACATAGTCCTCCTGCTTCATGTACTATATCAACCATTTCCTTAACATGAGGATTAAATATGCCTGTATCTTCTGGATTTGTTAAGAACATTCCAGCAGTTCTTTCTGATACAACTGCTTTTAGAGCCTCTATGCTTGGATATCCAGTTTTTTCATCTGGCATTAAAGTAATTACTTTAAAACCTTTTGTATGTGGAGAAGCTGCATTTACAGGATGAGATAATATGGTAGTTATTATTTCATTTCTCTGCTCTCCTTCTCCCCTATCAGTATGATATGCCTTTAATATTGAAGCATTTGAAAATACTGCTTGAGCTCCACCACCTGGCTGGAATGTAAAAGCGTCCATACCAGAGATAGCCTTTAAAAACTCTTCCATCTTGTATATTATTTCAAGAGTTCCTTGTGTAGTCTTTTCATCTTGTAGTGGATGAAGCTCTGAAAATTTAGGATTTCTCACAAATTGCTCATTTATTTTTGGACTATATTTCATAGTACAAGTCCCTAAACCTATGTCAATATTAAGCTCTTGACCTAATGTTTCTTGTGATAATCTTAAAAAATGCCTAAGAACTTGTGGCTGTGCTAGTTCTGGTAATGCAGGCTTTCTGCCTCTCTTAATACTTTTTGGTACTATTTTTTCTATATCTCCAGCTTTGTTCTTGATTTCATTATCTGCTTCTGGAAATAATATTCCCCTTTGTCCAGAAGTACTTAATTCAAATATAATAGGCTCATCCCATTTTGCTTGATGGAAATCTCTGACTTCTACATCTTTACTCATCTACACCATTCCTTTCTTTGATGTATTCATATTTAATTAATAAAGATTTTCATTTTAATATATCTGATAATTCTTTAACTAATCTGTCTATATCAGATTTCTTAGTAAGTTCAGTAACACAGTATAGTGCACTGTTTCCTAATTCTTTAAACTCTTTAGATATGTTCTTTCCACCAAAGATGCCTTTTTTTAATAACTCTTTATTTATCTTTTCTACAGATTTATTTGATTCATCAAAGTTTAGGATAAATTCTTTAAAGCTCGTACTGCCGTTAAACACCACTTTGACACCTTTTACTTCTGATAATACTTTTGATGCATATTTAGCTTTATACATAATGTTTTTCCCTAATTCATACATGCCTTCTGGTCCCATTAGAGATAGATATACTGCAGCAGTTATTGCCCATAGACCAGTATTTGTTCCTAAATACTCTACAGCTTTTTCTCTAACACCATAGCTAGTCCTCTGATTTAATGAACGGGAAAATCCAAATTCTCCTCTATCATTTTCATATAAGCTATAAAAATGGTTAGGAAAATTCATTATAAACTTAGGATCATCCTTACTCGCTATATATCCCGATTGTCCACTGCCGTATCCCATGTGCATACCTAGACATTGTATGTCTCCACAGGTTACATCTGCTCCATAGTTTACTGGCGCTTCTAATATACCTAGAGATGAAGGGTCCGCAGATACTACAAATACTGCACCATTTTCATGGGCAATCCTTCCTATTTCTTCACCATGTTCTTCAATAAAGCCTAAATATGATGGATTTTCAATAAATACTCCTGCTGTATTATCTGAAATTTTATTCTTCAAGTCATTTAAATCCATTTGTCCTGTCTTTGGATTATAGTCAACTTCTGTTATAGTCATAAAATCGCAGAAATTTCTCAACTGTAATAGAATCTCTGGGTTCATTGTTTTAGGCACTAGCAGCTCTTTTCTGCCAGTTATACGATTTGTCATACGTAGTGATGTACAGGTAGCTTGTCCGCCATCATATGTTGCTAAGCCAACTACATCCATATCAACTAGCTCACCCATTAAGCTTGTAAATTCAAATATAGCCTGACATTTACCATGGTCAGCATAGGTTTCACCACAGTATGCTGTCAAAAATTCGCTTCTTGAATTTATTTCATCACATATTACAGGCACATAGTGTCTGTAGCAGCCTGCTCCTAGAAAGCTTATGTTCTCACTACAGGATGTGTTCTTTGATAATATACCTTCAACATGTTCTTTTAATTCAATTTCAGAAAGTAATGGTTCTGGTAGATTCATTTTTTCTGGTGCTCTTAAATGCTTTGGTATATACGAATATAGTTCTTCAATACTTTTTATTCCTAACTCGTCCATCATTTCTTTTTTTATGTGTTCTACACTATTAGGCATATAAGGATAGACTATGTTTTTCTTATTATTCATATTAACCCTCCTCACTTTTGACTATGCTCTGGTTGGTTTTAGGAAGAACATCTTTTTTGAGATGCTCTTCCTTTTTATTGCTGCTTTATTTATCTCTATGGATGCAGTATTATCTTTATTGCTTTTCGTTGATCTATTACTTCCAATGCCTTGTCCATATCTTTCAAATCAAATGTATGAGAAATCATAGGCTCTATTTTAACTTTTCCTGATTCAACTAAATCAATACATTCCTTATAGTCTGTCCAAGAATAACATATGCTACCCTTTATTTGAATTTCACGTCTAACTATTTGTGCTATATTTGCTGTAGCTGGTGCATGGAATATACCAATCATAATTACTGTTCCATGTTTTCTTACTGAACTAAGGGCCATCTCAAACACACTTGGATGACCAGTAGCTTCAATTACTACATCTGCCATTCTTCCATCAGTAAGCTTATTGATATTTGCTAACAAGTTTTCATCTGAAATAATTGTTTCATCTGCACCAAGTTTTTTTGCTAATTTTAATCTTTCTTCATCACCTTTTATTCCTACAGTTATAATCTTCTTTGCTCCTTCAGCTCTTGCAATTTGAGTAGCATACAAGCCTATTGGACCAGGTCCAAAAACAACTACTATATCTTCACTGCCTATAGAAGCTTTTTTGACAGGGTGATAAGCTGAAGCAATTGGGTCTATAGAAGCCCCTTGCTCATATGTCATATTTTCTGGTAGCTTGTGAACAACCTTCTCTGGTACTTTTACATACTCAGCAAAGGCTCCGTCAACATGAATACCTGTTTCTATAATATTGTCACATAGTGTTTCCATTCCGTTTCTACAGTAATAGCAATGTCCACAGCCAATAACAATTGCTGGAGTAACTCTATCGCCAACTTTAAAGCCCTTAACCTTGCTTCCTACTTCAACTATGTCTCCTGCGAATTCATGACCTGGAATTAGCGGTATAGGTACTTCCCTAATTCCTTTTAGGATTGGTACATCTGTTCCGCAGATACCAACAGCCTTCACCCTAATCAATACCTCATCATCCTTGATTTTAGGAATTTCTACCTCTTTAAAAACATAACCTGGACCTTTTTTGTCTTTAACAATTGCTAACATTGTAAAACCTCCTTTTATATAAGTTAAAATACAAGATGCATAGCTATTGCTACTAAAGGTATGGCTATTAAAGTCCTCTCTAGCCATATTACAATTAGCTCCCAAAATTTCACTGGCAACCCAAAGCTAATAAGTGGAAGCATAGTTTCTGTAATATATAGCACTTGTACCATGGAAACCATAACTACAAAATATCTAACAGCTTCATTAGCAGTCCCAGCTGTTACTGCTATTGATGGCATAAATAATTCGATCCCACCTAAAAATATTGATTCTGCAGCTAATGCTGCTTCTGGAACTCCTACTAAAGAGATAAGCGGTATTAAAGGTCTGCTTGCAATCTGTATTATTGGAGTAAAATTATATACCGCTAACATTAGTCCGCCTATTACAACCATCATAGGTATTATTTCAACAACAACCATAAATCCATTAAATGCACCAAATATCAAGTCCTTTACTACGTTATCTGATGTATCAGCCTTTTCGATAGCTTTTACGAATCCTCTTCTAAATTGACCTTTTGTAAATTTTTTATTTTCTCTTCTCATTTCTTCTGTCTGTATGGCACCGTTTTCATAAGTGTCAGAATGTCTACAAATAGGTGGTATTCTAACAATTATTGCTGCAATTATATATGCAATTAGTAAATATATTAAAAACATGCTGTTAAATCTTGCACTTAAACCAACATAACTTACTAAAAATGCACAATATCCAACTGAGTTTAAGCTAAATCCAGATGCAATACTTAAAGCTTCTTTATCTGTATATTGATTGTCATGATAAAGTGATGTTGTTAAAAAAATTCCTACTACTGCTGCCCCTACTATTGAAGCTAAAGAGTCTATTGCTGCTTTACCAGGTAACTTTAGAACTGGTCTCATAATAGGCTCAAGCATTACTCCAGCTAGTTCTAGTATTCCATAGGAAGTCAGTAAAGGAAGAACTAGTCCACCAACTGTTAAACATCCGATGGTAAATGGAAATATCTCTCTTATCATATAAGGTACTGTTGTCTCATGATAAAGAAAAGGTATTCCTTTCTGTGTAAGAGCCATAATAACAAAAACAAATGCTAGGAAGTAATTTAAACCCTTTATTTTTGAATTATTAGCAAATTTTTTATTAAAGTAACTGCCTTCTCTTGCTAACGTTTTCCCGTAAATATAGCCAAATAAGTTAAATGCAACTATACCAATGATGACATATGGTACTTTATCTCCTAAGGGATTTATTACTAATGTTTTTTGCAGTATTTCAAAAGGCATTTTTCCATTGAATGCCGGAACGAAGAAAATAAATATACCTATCGCTGATCCTATTAAGAATACTAAAAAGTTTCTCATGAATGAATGTTTCAGATTCAGCGAGGACCCAACATTATTATTACATTCCATGTAAATTCTCCCCCTTTTTATATAGATTGATAATAAATAATGTCCTCTATTCAGCTACTATCCGTAATGACCTTTAGCATAATTATTTAAGTTACGCAAAACATCATCCTCCCCTCTTTATTTGATGCCGACAGCTTGATTAACATTAGTTAGTTTTAAGTATCTCCGCTACTATTTCATGTCCCTAATTTATAAAGCAATTACTATGCCAATATAAAAAGGTGGATAAAGCTAGATTATAAGATGAACTTTAAGAAAAAAATACAGTAATTTGATTTGTTAATGAATCAAATTACTGTATTTTTTTCTTATAAGCTATATTTAGACATTATAGCCTAATTATTTTTATTCAAAAATGTATCTTAACGTTTCAGAAATGTATCACTTAGCTTTAATATTATATCTTTTAGCTTTTCTCACTACTGTTGGTTGGCTAACACCTAAAGCTTCAGCAGCTTTCCTAGTACTCCCATGACTTCTTAGGGCCTTATATATAAGCTGTTTTTCTAAATCTGATACAGCCTCTTCCAATGTGATATTGTCTTCTAGGATATAATTGTTAATTAAATTGTTATTGCCAAGTATGTTATTAATATATGTTTCATCAATTACTTCTGTCGGACATATTAATACTATTCTCTCTATTAAATTTTTTAGCTGTCTTACGTTACCTGGCCAATAATATGACTTCAATATTTCATATGCCTTATAATTTAAGCTTTTATTCTTCTTATATTTTAAATTAAATTCTTCTAAAAAGTGAAAAGCAAAAAATATTATATCCTCATTTCTTTCTCTAAGTGATGGTACTCTTATTGGAATAACATTTAATCTATAATATAAATCCTCTCTAAATTTACCTTTATCCACTAGATCTTTTAAATCTTTATTTGTAGCTGCAATAATCCTAACATCTATCTCCTTTGGAGTAGTCCCTCCAAGCCTCAGTGTTTGTTTTTCCTGTAAAACTCTTAATAATTTTGTCTGCGATGCTAAAGAAATTTCACCGATTTCATCTAATAGAATAGTTCCTTCTTCTGCCAATTCAAATAAGCCAGGCTTTCCAGTATTCATTGCTCCAGTAAATGCTCCTTTTTCGTAGCCAAATAATTCTGATTCAAATAATGTATCTGGGATTGAAGCACAATTAACCTTAATAAATGGTCCGCTCTTTCTTAAACTTCTTTTATGAATCTCCTTAGCTATTACCTCTTTACCTACTCCTGTTTCTCCCAATATCAGTACCGTTGTATCCACTTCTGATATTCTATCTATGGTCTCATAAACTAACTTCATCGATTTACTATTTCCTATAATATTATCTCTATTTATGTTTTCTTTTCTTAGTTCGTTTATTTCACAGGAATATTTGCTATTTAATTCTTCTGTCATTTCAAGCTTAGCCTGAAGGTCATGAAGCTCTGTCATATATCTTAAATTTGTTATAATTAGTAGGATATTTCCTTCCTTGTCATAAACTGGACTGCTAGTTACTAAGCATCTTCTACCACCCTCAAAATTATCAATAATAGACATAGGTTTATTTTCTCTCAATACTTTTAGGCTCGCCGAATCATCAAAATACCCTAACATTATTAAGTCCACCATATGTTTTCCTATAAGCTGTTCTCTTTTAAGACCACTAATTCTTTCATAGGCTTCATTGACAAAAAGTGTATAGCCATTTTTATCTGTTATATATATTCCGTCTTGCATTGAATTAAGCATAGATTTTGCTATATCATTCAAATATTTATCCTTGTCATTGTCTTTCTGTCCTTGATTATTTTTATCTAAAATACTCCTAACTGAGCTCTCAATATTTTGTGTATTCATCAAACTGTTCCCCCTCATTATTATATCTATATAATCAGGATAATAATATTAGAATACATTTAAGCCCTATATCAGTTGGTTCTATTTGTAAGAAACATCAATCAAGTGCACAATAATATACTATAATTTAATTGTTTTTTCTAATTTCTTTAATTTTAAATATTATCTTTGTTCTCATTAAAAGTTCCATATTAGTTTTTTACGTCTTTAATATCCATAATTTTCAAAATATTCTAACTAAATCCACGTCTTATTGTCTCTAACTATAATCAGCATTAGCTTTCAAATACTCTATCTCATAAACATTACATTTATCTAGGCATCTCCAAACGCATCAAAAATCATTATCATTACATTCTTTTTATATATTTTATCATATTAATAATTAATTATAAATTAAATAAAAATATAACAATGATTAAGGAGGGATTAGACCCTCCTTAATCATTGAAAATAGGTTTATGTTACCACCCTTTTATTATATTCCCCACTAATACTCCATAGTAATTACCAATGACATATCCTAAGGTACCGCATAGTATTGTTGGAATTATTAATTTATCCCACCCCTTTGCAATAGCCATTGCAGCAGATGTTGTAGGTCCTCCTACATTTGCATTGGCAGCTAGCATCATTTCTTCCAAGTTAAACTTCAAAAGCTTTCCAAATAATAAGGTTACAACTAAATTTGTAAAAACAATTATTGCACAGAATACTAAAAGTATAGGTGATTTTGTTACTATAAGGCTAATTGAAGCTGGAACACCTATTACTGCAAAGAATATATGAATTAAGAATGTGCCAATTTCTTGAGCACCGCCGATTTTACCAAAGAAACCAGAAAACTTTGTAGCCAATAACATTGTAATAGTTGTGATAATCATATACTTATTGCCTAAAAGTCCATTTAATAGATCCAAACCTAAGTTTCCTGTAGGTATTACTTTTGAGAAGAAATCTGCTATAGCAGATGAAACTGCTACGATTACGAATGAAATAGCAATAATAGATGCAATATTCAAAAGGGATACATTCTTTGGGGACCAGAATTGTGCTGCACGAGTCTTGCCTTCTTCTGATACTCCTTCTTTTTCAATTTGATCTATTATTGGATGAGGGTATTTCTTTAAGAAGAAATTCATTGTTGGAATTGCTATTAAAACAAAGAAATATAATGCCATTAATAAGTTATCTGCAACAACAGAAGCAGTAACTATGTCTCCAGTAGCACCAAAAGCATCAGCCATTGCTACAAGGTTTACACTTCCACCAGTATATGTTCCTGTCATCATTGCAGCAGGTTTGTATATTTCAGGAATAACGTTTTTTAAAAGACTTGAAGCAATAAAAGCTCCAGCAATAGTTCCTAGTCCGCTTAATAGATAAATTACAAGTAGCCTTCCACTTTCTCTCCATATCTTTTTGACATTAGCATTGAAAAGTAGCATTGGAATTGCCAAAGGTACTACATAACTCCATACATTATCATAAGTCGGAGCATCAACAGGTATCACTCTTAAATTAGATAATATCATTGCAAATATAAGTGCTAAAACACATCCAGTAACTTTACCTGCCCATTTGTATTTTTGCTCTAACCAAATGCTAATTGCTGCTATTGCTGTTAAAACTGCCCAAAGTGCCCATATATTATCTGCACTAATTAAAGTTATCATAAATTTTCCTCCCTTAAAGTTTGGTATTAAAAATAACTCATATAACTAATAGATTAAGTGTTGCTTTTTCAATAAAAGTGCTCTGAATAATGTCTAATGTAATTAGGGATAACGTTTTCCAGACATCGTTAGTAGCTTATTTATAATTTTAAGCTGATTTTCTCATTAGTAAATGATCTAATCTTTGGTTATTGTTGCTAGTTTTAATAATATACTTATTACTGCCTTTTATTCTTACATCCCCTTCCTATTTGTTTTTGTTTAATAAGCTGATTGTTAAATACATATAGACTTTGAAATAATGATTTTGGATTCCAAATTTCTTTTATGGATAAGTATAATGCATTAACCATGCCATAGCTTAAAATGCTGGTACAACTGTTAAACCCAACCAACAAAATAAAGCAGTCCATTATCTCGATACAAAAAAGTATCAAAATAATAGAACTGCTTTAAAATTTTACATATAAGGATGAAATAAGTCATTTTTCATCACGATACATAAATGTATCAAATTGAGATACGTTTATGTATCATACAAATGTTTTAATAACGATTTTTATAGTATTGAATGTTAAAGTTAAAACAAAAAATATTACCTTCGATTATATCAAATATATGAATTGCAATAATTATATTTCAAAGTATTTCACCCCAAAAGCCGGATGCAATATTAAATCAATGATATTATTGCAATTCATGAATCAAGGAAATATTTTGCTTGTAAAATTATTTTTTCAAAATATATATTAATTTTCTAAGAAGTCTTTGATAGAGAGATAATTAAAAATATATAATAAGGTAGGTACTCTATAGAGCACCTACCTTGTGATTTACAAAGAACCTTTTAATATTAATTTATGCAACTTCAAATAATGCTTCAAATTCTTTTGCATCTAATGTTTCTTTTTCAAGTAATGCTTCTGCTACTTTATGAAGCTTATCTATATTTTCTTTTAAAATAGTCTCTGCATCGCTATAAGCTTTGTCTATTATTCTTCTCATTTCTTTGTCTATAGCTGCTGCAACTTCTTCACTATAATTTCTGCTCCTTGCTAGGTCTCTGCCTATAAATACTTCATCATCATCAGAACCATATGTCATAGGCCCAAGATTTTCACTCATTCCATAATGAGTAACCATATTCCTAGCTATCTTTGTTGCTCTTTCAAGGTCATTTTGAGCACCAGTACTTATATCTTCCAGTACAAGATGTTCTGCCACTCTTCCACCTAGCATATGAACAAGCATTATTTCCATCTCTTTCTTAGTTGCATAGTTTCTGTCTTCCTCGGGAAGATACATAGTAAATCCTCCTGCTCTCCCTCTTGGAATTATAGTGACCATATGAACTGGATCTGAGCCTGGAATAAGTCTTGCAGCTACTGCATGGCCTGCCTCATGATATGCAGTAAGCTTTCTTTCTTTTTCACTAATAACTCTGCTCTTTTTCTCTGGTCCTGCCACTACCTTTGTTGATGCCTCTTCAATAATAGACATAGGTATTTTAGTAAGATTTTGTCTAGCTGTAAGCAGTGCGGCCTCATTTACTAGATTCTCTAAATCAGCTGGTGTAAAGCCTGGCGTTCTTCTTGCTACAACCTTTAAATCTACATCGTCTGCTAGCGGTTTTCCTCTTGTATGAATCTTAAGAATTTCTTCTCTTCCTTTTATATCAGGAAGTCCAACATACACCTGTCTGTCAAATCTACCTGGTCTGAGTAATGCAGGGTCTAATATGTCAGGCCTATTTGTAGCTGCTATTATGATTATGCCTTCATTCTCTCCAAAGCCATCCATCTCTACTAATAGCTGATTTAAGGTCTGCTCCCTTTCATCATGTCCTCCACCAAGACCTGCTCCTCTTCTTCTACCTACTGCATCTATCTCGTCTATAAAAACTATACAAGGTGAGTTTTTCTTAGCTTGCTCGAATAAATCTCTTACTCTAGAAGCTCCTACACCTACAAACATTTCAACAAAGTCAGAGCCGCTTATACTGAAGAAAGGGACTCCTGCCTCTCCTGCCACAGCCTTTGTCAAATAAGTTTTTCCTGTACCTGGAGGCCCTACCATTAGCACTCCTTTAGGAATTCTAGCACCTAATTCAATATATTTTCTTGGGCTTTTAAGGAAATCAACTATTTCCTTAAGCTCTTCTTTTTCCTCTTGTAAGCCTGCTACATCAGCAAAAGTAATCTTCTTGCCCTCATCCTTGTGCATTTTAGCTCTACTTTTGCCAAATGACATTACACGGTTCCCACCGCCTTGTGATTGCTGCATAAACACAAACCAGAATACAACAAATACAAGAATCATAAAAATAGTAGGAAGAGCTGATAGAAAAAATGGAGTTTGTGGTTGAGGTTCTCCAGCCACACTCTTGATTCTACCTTCCTCTATCGGTTTTCTTAGATAATCTATATAGAAACTATCTGAACTAGTAGGTAAGGTTAGAGTAAAGGTTGTATTATCCCTAAGCCTACCCTTTACAGTATCTTCATTTTTAACTATTACTATGCTTTCAACATTATCTTTGTTGATTTCTTCAATAAGCGTGGTATAGTCCATTTGCTTTGTTTCTTCAACATTTTTCGTAAGCAGCTGAACTGCAAATACTAGTATAATGAATATAAGCAAATAGAAGCTTATACCTCGGAAATATCTTTTCAAAAATAGTCCTCCCTTCAGACTGAGTTGTTAATACTATCATTATATTCTAACATAGCAATTATAAAAAGACAATAATGGTCAAACTTTATTTTTTTAGTATATGGCTGTATGCTTCTTCCTTTAATATACATATGTCTGAAAGGTTTCTATATCCTTCTGCAAAATCTATTCCATAACCAACTACAAATTCATCAGGTATATCAAAACCTTTATAAGCTAATTCTACATTAACCAGTCTTCTTTCTGGTTTATCAAGAAGAGTGCATATCTTTACACTAGCAGCTCCTCTAGATCTTAAATTGTTAACAAGATAGTTTAGAGTCAACCCAGTATCAATTATATCTTCCACTAATAATATATCTTTACCCTCTATACTTCCTTCTAAATCTTTAAGAATTCTTACTACACCAGAAGATTCTGTAGAATGTCCATAGCTGGAAACTGCCATAAAGTCTATAGTAAGTGGAATTTCTATGTTCTTCGCAAGATCTCCTAAAAACATAAATGCACCTTTTAGTACACCAACAAGCATCAGCTCTTTGCCTTGATAATCCTTTGTAATTTTCTCCCCCATTTCTTTAACTTTCTTTTGAATATCCTCGTATGAAACTAGTACTTCCTTTACGCTGTTTTTCATCAAATATCCTCCTCTAACTATCTTAATGTTTTTTATATTCTAATATTAAAACTTTTGAAGTATGGCAACTGACCTTATACTCTTCGCTTATTCTATATCCTACTACCCAAATTATCCCTTTATTATCTTCGATAATTGGTATAAGATTTCTTTCATCTCTAGGCACTTTTTCATCTATAAAAAAATCCTTAAGCTTTTTAGAACCCTCCATCCCTAGTGGAGTAAATCTATCTCCATCTTTTCTATTTCTTATGTACAGTTTACCCCTTATTTTATCATAATCAAAGTACTTTATGAACCTATTAATTTGTTTAATATCCACTTCAGATATGGATACTACCTTAGAAGTAATATCAGAGCCTAATTCATATATGTGTATAGTCTCTCCCACGGGTAGAAAGTACTTAAAAAAATCTATATTATTTTTATTATCTTTCTTAATTATCATATTTCCATAACTTGTTTTAATGACAATATTATTAGTTATATTTATACTTTTTCCTGTTATGTTTTCCTCTATTAAACTTATAATATTGTTAATATGCTTTTCTTCAATACCTTTTAAACTTCCATTTATCTTTTCAATACTTTTCCTAATAACTCTTGATTTAATAGAATAATGCTCATTTTTTAGCTTATCTATATATAATACTATACTATTTGGAGACTCATCTACAACTATATTTTTATATTTTTCTTCTACAATTCCTAGTATGAATTCACTATCCATTTGCATTAATTTAGAGGTTCTATTTAATGTATCAATAATGTTTTTGTTATAGTGCTTTACAATATAAGGAATAACCTCCAACCTTGTTCTGTTTCTGCCATATATAGGCTCAAGGTTTGTCCTATCAATTCTAACAGCTATATTATTGTCTCTGCAATATTTTTCTATCTCCTCTCTGCTTATATCTAAGAGAGGTCTTATGATATTCATATTTTTATGTTCCATTCCTCTTAAACCTTCTAAGCCTGTTCCTCTAAAGAATCTCATCAATAATGTTTCTGCCTGATCATTTTTATTATGGGCTACAGCAATTTTCCCCCCACCAATGCCATCTAATATCTTGTTAAAAAAACCATATCTTATAGCTCTTCCCGCTTCTTCTGAAGTAATCTTATTTTCTCTAGCATATTCATCCATATTTACTTTTGTTGAGTAAAAGGGAAGTGAAAATTTAAGACAGATATTCCTTACAAATTCTTCATCTGCATCTGCTTCTTCATTTCTAATGCCATGATTTATATGGGCAACATAAATATTGAATCCCAGCTCATCCTTTAAGTCTTTTAAAATATATAATAAGGCCATGGAATCAGGACCACCAGAAACACCGATTACTATTCTATCATTTTTTGCTATTAAACTATACTCTTTTATTGAATTAACAACTTTTTCCTTCATAAGCAATATCACCTATATTCTTTTTATTAAAACATCCATAGTTAAACTCATTACCCGCTAAAAAGGTAGGTATTTACCCCAATAATCATTACAATTAAAAAAAATCCTATACTAAATATAAAAAAAGCATCTATAATTCCCATTTTTCTATTAGCTTTTGTTTTGGAGTTTAGTTTACCCATAACCATTAAAGATGAATTACAATCCTTAAAAAGTTTTTTTAGTTCTTCTCTGAAAGCTTTTATATGGTTAATTTCTCCTTTAAGTGCCTTTATTAAACATTTTTTTAATCTATTGTCTATGGCAAGCAGCTTTATATTTGATATTACCTGCTCTAAATTATGTACTAATGGATTAAATTCTCTTTTTAGCAGCATGGATGTAATTATCATTGCTACACTAAAATTCAAATTAGTTACATAATCATAGTTTCTATCTGCTCCCCAGAAAAATGTACTGTAGGTTGGAGTGAATTCCTTGACTCCTTGTCCAACTTCAATTACGCCGCCAAAGTCAATAAAGTTAACTTTTTTAAGTCTCTTATCTATCATAATATTATCTGGCTTCATATCTGCATATACATATCCCATTTTATAAATTTTTTCAAGAATATTCAATAAAATAATTCCAATTCCTATTATATCTTTTACTTTTATTTTTCCATGCTTTATTATTTCTTTAATATTGTACCCTTCTATATAGTCCATAATAAAAAAATAATATGTATTCTTATTTTTTTTATAATCATCAATCTCATATGCATTTGGAATATTCTTAAGCTGTTTTAGCTTAGTAAGCATATTAAATTCTCTAGTTATAGAATTAATATCCTCGCTAATTTTTAGAGCTCTAATATTTCCCCTAATGTCTTTTACCTTATATACTGCCCCTATACCACCTTCACCTAGCTTAGATAATACTGTATATTTATTACTATTCCATTTTCCAGTAACAATCTCTGTTAGCTGAAGCATTTCTATATCCCCCTTAACCCTAATCATTGTGAAAAAATTGAGACCCTTCGTTACACTCATGATGATAGAATATTATCATCATGAGTGTAATCCGAAGGGTACTCCTGACTATTGTCCATACAAATAAATATTGTGTCTTACCTAATTGCACTCTATTTTATACACTCATACTCTTAAAAACTATTTCCTCTTCTACATTAATTCCATAATTGAGATCATTACTTAAAAGCTCTATAGCACTTTTAATGGCAGGACCTGTAGGAGTATTGCCTCCTATAAGTATCTTGTTAAGTGACTCTTCAAGCAGTGCTATATTTTCTGTAAAGTCACAGAGAATATCATATTGTCCTTGATTTTTCCCAGGATAGCTTATTACTGATACTTTCGTTTTTCCTTTCCTTTGATTTAATATTCTCAAGAGATTTAATATGCTTTTCTTAGCCATACTAATTTTATTAGCCATGCTGCTGCTGGAATCTATAACTACACAGCAATTAATATTTATCTCATCTCCAAGCCTGTCTATCATGTCTGTAACCTTTACTCTAGATTGTGGAGGCATATCATTAAGTCCAGTACCGATTATTTCTTTCAATTCCTTACTTACTGCTTCCTCTATGGTTTTATAAACTGATTTTACAGTTACCATGCTCAAAGCAGTTGAAAGGTTCTGAATATTAGTCAATTCCCATACCCCTCCACCAGCTTCTGCTATATCCATAATTTCTTTTAATGGTCTTTCATCATTTGTTTTATCTGTTATTCCTATGGTGCTTATAGTAACTCCTTTTTCATATCCTTCTCTTGCAGCACTTATAGGGTCTATACCCTCATTAGATTCTCCATCAGTTATAAGCATTACCTGTCTAAATTCAATAATCTTATCCATAACAACAATCCTCCTAAGCTTTTTTTGTAATTATTGCCAAGCCCTAGATTTATATACATTTTAATGATTTTAGACATCATTTTGTAACTAATACATAGATATGCTAGTCCATCAATTTTCAGAACTTGCTGTTGTGTTTAAGCCACCAATCGGGTTAGGTCATAATAAGGCATGTGAGTTTTCTCACATGCCTTATTCGATGGCTAACAGTTCTAAGATTTCATCTCGAACTTTGTTTATCTTCTCTTCCATATCTTAGTTACTAGTACAGTCATATCATCATTTGCTGTCCCATGGCAAGCTTCTAATGCAGCATCCATTATTTTGTCTGCAATAGTCTGAGGATTTACACTTTCAATATCATGAATAATCTTAGCTAACCACTTTTCCTTATTATCTTCATCATAATTCGAATCTAAAATACCATCAGATACCATAACAATGAAATCTCCATCCTCTAATTCTTCCTCGTATACTTGAATATCAACATCCTTAAGTATACCTACAGGAAGTGAATGAGAATTAATTATCTGTACCTTATCCCTTCTCTTAACAAATGTCGGCGCTGAACCAATTTTCACAAATTGAGTCTTACCTCTGTACAAATCGATAATTGACATATCTATGGTTGCCAGCATCTCGTCTGAGGACTTTAGCACTAATACTGAGTTAATAGTCTTCAAAGCTAGTTCTTTATCAAATCCTGCCTCTAAAAACTTTTCAAGTAATGAGATAGTAATATCACTTTCTTGGCTTGCTTTGTGTCCAACCCCCATTCCGTCACTAATGACTGCGAAGTAGTTATTGTTTCTTTCTCCAAAGGTATAATTATCTCCAGATACGCTATTAAATCCTTTATCCATCCTAGATACCTTTGTAATTGCTCCAAAACGATTTGCCTTTATAAGCTTAAATTTTATTTTTTTATCCTCTTGTTTAGTGCTGGCACAATATTTATCACTAGTCAGCTGAATACCTACTATTTCAGACACGATTGTTTTTGATTTATTTATAACATCATCGCTATCTCGAGATTTCACCTCTAGGTATATTTCGAAATCATCTCTTTCATTCTCTGTAACAATTACCTTATCTACATTTATTTTATTTTTTTTCAAACCTGCATAGATCTCCTTTTCTACGTCCTGTTTAAACCTTACATCATTATATATTTCATTTGCCAAATCCTTAATCACTTTAGACATGCCCTCTAGCTGCTGAGATACAAGCTGCCTGCTTTCCAATATTTTATTCTCCCATCTATAGTCAAGCCTATAGATATCAAATAGATAATTGACCTTCTGTGCAATTTCATCGGTTTTTGTACATCTTTTATTAAAGATATCTGGCATCATATTAGGAGAAATGCTTCCCTTCATCTCAATAATGCCTAAAATCTCAAACATTGATTGATATGTTGTGTAAAAGTCGCTTTCCCAACAAAACCTGCAAAGAGAGCATTTACTGCAAACTTGATTAGCTACAGCATCAATAAGCTTAGATACATCCTTTTGTTCAACAACCTTTTCCCTATCTGATACCCTTCTAAAGGTTTGTCCAAGCTCTTCAAAAACCTGTGATATTTCAGTAAGCCTTTTGTAAGTCATATCCTTAACCCTATTTGAATATGCTTCCTCTATTTGTGTTCTACCAGATACACCGATAACAACCTTGCTGCCTAATCCTTTTGCTAATTTTATAACTAAAAGAAATATGACAATGGATAATAGAATTTCCTTATTTTTAAGTATTGTCTGTGTAGATCCATCTATATAAAATGACATAATAATGTTTCCCAAAAGAAAACCTAGGCAGCTACCGATTTTGCCTACTTCCTTAAATAGTCCAGACAAAAGCCCCGCAAATCCATATATGGATATGACAAAAGGCAAGCTAATCTGCGACATCGATGTAATTACACCAATAGTAATACCTACAGCAGTACCTATTGAAGGTCCTTTATTAAATGCAAAAAATATTACAATTGCTATTCCAATTACATTTTTTATTGATATCCCGAATATACCTATGCTATCCAAGCCAGATACAGCTAATGCAAGCATTATTGCTCCACAAATGACTTCCTCACTTGAAAACACCCTGTTAAACGTAGTATCTATAGTAGGGATACTATAGGAAAGTATATATGTAAGAGTAAATACGACTATACCCTCAAAGGCTGTTAGCATTAAATCATAAATATAATAATCATTAATGATTAAGTACAAACTTTTGAGCAGCACCAGAGATAAGGCTGAGAATATAGATGTTTTTATTATGCTTTCCTTAAATTTGGGATTTAATATTTTAAATGTGAAGAATATAAACCATACAACTGAAATATATTGATAACTGCCAAGTCCATGAACCGTTATAATCCCCAAAGATATAAATAACGGAATCAAATATGAGCTTCCGTATTTTATACAATAGGCCGATATAAATGCAATTCCAAAAGGAGTCAATCCTTCCATAATAGACGATCTGCTTATAAGATAGGCTAAAACACCAATTACAAAAGTACTGATGTTAATTCCTTTAATAATTCCTTTTAGGTTCTTGAAATCAATAGCTCTTCTGCTCCACCTGCCTTGTTCACTTGTAGGAAACATTTCAGTTCTACTTATCATTTCATATCCCTCCACCCAGTCTTTAGTTTATGTCATTGTAACAAATAGATTTCAAAATATTTGTCAATCTAGGTTGTAGGGTTTTAATAAGTTTCTGACAATATCTAGTATACTTTTATCATTTTTTAGGGCTAAAGTATTTAAAGAAAATATAATGTTAATTTAAGAAATCTTTATAGCAAGTAGTCTACTCCTGCTAAAATCTAATGCCATCAAATATCGACAAGTATAATTCATGCCTAATAAAAAAAATAATCTAGATGAACTAATGTATTATCCTGTAATATTCCTGCAAATAAAGTATGCAGCCATAATACAGCTTAATATTTAGAACCTAGATTAACTATACTTAATACCTTTTTATTAAAAACAAAACATAATTTTGTCAAAAGAAAATCGGGTTAGGTCATAAAAAAACCGGGGAATCCCCGGTTGTATTCTATGCTCTGCGACTTTTCGCTCCAAAACCTTTTTTTGTTTCCTTCTTTTTGATCTGCTCTTGCTTCTCACTGCTATCCTTTAAAAACTTTGCCATCTTATCCTCAAAAGACATAAATTTTTGCTTATCGTCAGTCTTATTCCAGTCTATTTCTACTGGCATAGTTTTAGACTTTTTCGGCTCGGCTTGTCTTATTGAGAGGCTAATTTTTCCCTCATCACTAATCGATAAAATCTTTACCTTAACAGCTTGATCTTTTTTTAAGTAATCGCTTACATTGTTGACATAATCATGAGATATTTCGGATATATGAACTAGTCCAGTCTTTCCTTCTGGCAGTTGAATAAAAGCACCAAAGTTTGTAATACCTGTGACTGTGCCTTCAACTACATTACCTACTAAAACGGGCATAAATTAAAAACTCCTCCTTTAGATATTTTAAATACATCAACTTATTTTAGTATATATTATAACAATTAATATGTCAATCTGTTAAAATCAGTTATCTATGCCCTTGCTAGACTTGTCTTTGATTTTATTAGTATCTATATATATTATCTCATCTGGCATCACCATTTTTAACTCTTCCCTAGCCATTTTCTCAATATATTCTAATGAGTCTGTATACTTCAATTTTTCTTCTATATCCGCTACTTCACTATTGAGTTTCTTTACTTCCTCTTGTTTTTGTATCTTTTCACTTTCAAAAGCCTTGATTAACCTTTGCTGTTTAAAAAATGTTATTCCCAAATAGATAACTACGGCTAATATGAAAAAATGACTTATTCTAAATCTCCTTCTAGGTTTTCTTTCTCTCATTAGACTCACCTTTCTTATTTCTGCTTTAGTATATAATGCTTCTACAAAACTTATTAAAATCCTTTGTAAAAGCAAAATTTTTAGGACTTACTTTTTTCTAAATATGGTTTTAATATTTTTCTTTAAACCCTTAAGCATTATAAAAGGCAGCTTTAGATATCTTTTAGCTCTATTAGTTAACCTGTTTACATTAGATCTTGCCTTATTATATGGTCCTTGAAGCCTTGAGCCGATCAATCTGAATGGGAGAAAAACAACTTTAAGTATATACTTTAAGATTTTTACAATGCCATTTACAAGCCATACTATTGTAGTAATTATAATTTTACTTAAAAACCTTGAATATAAAAAGGCTCCACTAAAGAACCCAAGAAAAATATATCCCCTTATTTCACCCCAATTAGTGTATAAAATAACTGTCAGAAATATAACTGAGATAATAATCCAGAAAATAAAATCCTCTATAAAGGTAGCCACTTTCTTAGGCCTTAGATAATATCTAAATATCCTATATAAATCATATATAAACCCCATTACTATACCACCATATAGGGTTGCAAAAAATATATAAACTTGGTTTTGAATACTGATGTCCATCCGACCACCTCATGCTAATGCTAATACTTACTTAAACATCTTTCCTAATAATCCATTTCCTTTCCCACTTGAAATTTCTTTGTTCGTATAAACTATACTATTTATAATACCTTGAATAGTTACATTTCCATCTTCTAGGTTTAATTTGCTTATATTTAATGAAGTCCCCTTTATATTGATGCCTCCCTTTGATGTTGCGAGGATGATTGTGTTATCGTTAAAGCTTTCTACAGATTCAACACCTGAAATCGCAAGCTTTTCTCTATCTTCAAGTATTATATTATTACTTTTGGTTGTAACCTTTTTCTCAGTCATCTTTCTCCTCCTTTTTATACTTATGTTAATAAATATGTTTTTCATACTTTGTTTATGCTAGGTATAGGAGATATTAGCTCTATATAGTATGTTTTTTAAGAAATAAAAAAACAAGGTTAAGACTAGATATATAAATAATCTAACTTAACCTTGCTTAAATATTAATACTCTTTTCATTCTGCTTAATCAGCTAATCTTCATACTCAATAATCACTTTTTTGCATATCCTACAGGCATATGCAACTGGATTATCCCACTCTAATAAATGTGATTTGGATATAATCATGCCATTATGCTTTTTTATATTTTTCTCAGTTCTTAGAAAAAATCCTGTTCCTTCAGGTAACCAAAGCATTTTATACCTTCTATTATCACTAATATATCCTTTTTCCATTTCCTTATTGCAGTATGGACAATTCATATATTATCTCTCCCTATTACAAAAAACAATGAGGGTATCATTCCCTAGATATATGACAAAGAATTTTGATTTATCATCCTTATAATCATATTATAAATTCCTATACATATCTTCTGCACTTTCCTTAGTAACATGTTCAAGTAGCTTGAGAACTTCTATTTTCATGGTATTTGTACCGAAGTTTATCTCTATTTTATCTCCAATGCTTAATTCAGTTCCAGGCTTTGCTTCTTTTCCATTCACAAAAACCCTTCCTTGTTCACAGGCCTCTTTTGCTATAGTTCTTCTTTTGATTATTCTTGCATTTTTTAGATATTTGTCTATTCTCATATAGTTCACCCCATTTTATATGACAGTACAGACTGCCCTACAGTCACCTCTACAATGTTAAAAAGCAAATGTCCCTTGCGCATATTTCGCAGTCTCGCAACACAAATTTATTTGTTCGCTATCGCTCACATAAATTTGGTGCTCGTTGCGTTTGACCTACCATCGATTTCCCGATAAAATCATTCGTGAAATCGGGTTAGGTCATAAAAAAATCAGGTCACTGACCTGATTCTCTTATTTGTTAACTGCTTCTTTTAAAGTTTTGCCAGCTTTGAAAACTGGAGCTGAAGATGCTGGTATTTTTATAACTTCTTCAGGATTTCTTGGGTTTCTACCTTCTCTAGCTTTCCTTTCTCTAACCTCGAAAGTACCAAATCCAACTAATTGCACCTTTTCTCCACCTGCTAATGCTTCCTCAACACTCTTCATAAATGCATTTAAAGCATTTTCAGCATCTTTTTTAGTTAAATTACTTTTTTCAGCCATGCTAGCTACTAATTCAGCTTTGTTCACAATATAACCTCCCTTTTAATATTAATTTGGTTACGTATAGCTTATTCTATGTTTTTTAGCAAAATCCTTCTTTTCTGTACTATTTTTTATCATTTTTTTTATTTTTATGTATTTTTGCCTTATTCCACATAAAATCCATGTCTTTGAGGGGCATTTTCTTTAAATCCATACCCATTTTCTTACTTTCGACCTCTATAAATTCAAACCTATCGACAAATTTTTCTATGGTTCTATTTATAGCATTTTCAGGATTTATGCCTACAAACCTACATACATTTACTACTGCAAATATTAAATCTCCTATTTCGCCTTCTAAACTGTCCTTATCCTTGTTCCTGATTTCTTCCATAACTTCGTCTAACTCTTCATACAGCTTCTCTATTGCCCCACTTTCGTCGTCCCAGTCAAACCCCACATCAGCAGCTCTTTGTTGAATCTTATAGCTTCTCATAAGTGAAGGAAGGCTCTTAGGTACGTCTTTAAGCCTATCAGTATAGCTTTGAATACTTTTTTCTTCAGCCTTCATATCATTCCAGCTTTTTAAAGCCTCAGATACATTGCTGGCCGTTTGATCTAAAAACACATGAGGATGTCTATGAATAAGCTTATTGCAAATATTTGATGTAACATCCCAAAAGTTAAAGTATCCTTCTTCCTTGCCGATTTGACTATGAAATACTACTTGAAGCAATAAATCTCCTAGTTCATCTGCTAGAGCATCCATATCATCATTATTGATTGTGTCTACTACTTCATAAGCTTCCTCAATCACATATTCCCTTAAAGAGATATGGGTCTGTTCTGCATCCCAAGGGCATCCATCCTTTCCTCTTAGCCTTTCCATGATTCTCATTAAATCATAGATATCATATCTGGCTTTATTTTTTACTTTAGGTACATAGACACTTGTTAAAAAGCTTATACAATCTAGTCTATCTAACTCATACAGAGGAATCCTAAATACCTTTTCTTCATGCTTAATACCAGCAGAGTTTATAACATATATCTCATGTTCATCCCCATAAACTTCCATGAGAGCAAGCTTAAGCTCTGATGCTCTCATTTTATCATACACTTGAGTTATTAAACAGTCAATATTTATATCAAAATTTGTCTCAAAAATATTTAGTCCATCTATTACTTTAAGACCATTTATAGGATCATAACCTACTGCTAATATTACAGGCTCTATGAAGCTTAAACCAGGTATTATTTCTAACTCTATGGATTCTCTTTTTTCAAGCTCCATTAGCATTGTGACTGTTTTCTCAGCTACTAATGGATGACCAGGTACACAATAAGTAATGCTTTCAAATTTTTGAGACTTTTTTACTAAATCTTGGACTATAAACTCATATACTTTTTCAAAATTCTGCTGATTTTCATATACATAATCGTATGAACTATAATCTATTCCTTTTTCATCTAGATATTTTATTGTAGGATGTTTTTCTGTTCTCAAAAATACCTTATTTCCATTACATATTTTTTCTATAGCACCTAATGTAAGTGAGCTTATATCTCCTGGTCCTAGCCCTACTACTACAATTTTCCCCATAGTTTACCTCCATATTTACTCTTATCATTGACAAATCCTGTTTTCTTTATACATGTGTATTTCTAGCTTTTTAAAAGTCTTTTAGATTTTAATTTCTTAGCCAGCTTTTCTCCCTTAGGTAAAAGCTCAAAGTCCTCTGATGTTAAGGCACCGCTTAGAAGCAAGGCTATGACATAGGCAATTCCGCCAATACCAATAGAAAGTACAGTTGAAATCTTGCTTCCTAGTATTCCAGAAGTATATCTGTAGCTAACCCAAACAATGGCCGTCATTATAAGAGTTGATATTATAGGTTTTAAGGCTATATCTATAAACCTGAACTGAACCTTAGTATATTTTTTAACTTCAATAAAATTAAGTATTGCAGCAACCAAATAAGCCATTATTGTACTAATAGCTGCACCCTTTACATTAATAGAAGGTATACCTGTAAGTATATAAGTAAATATGGTCTTAACTATAGCTCCTATAGCTAAATTCTTAACAGGTATCATTATTTTTCCCAATCCTTGAAGTATAGCTGTAAGAGATTGAATCAATGTCAAAAATATAAGACTTATAGCTAAAATTTGAAGTATGGCTCCTGTGCTTTGTTTTTCAGCTAAACTATAGTTATAGTATAAAAGATCAATAATAGGTGTAGATAATATAAATAAACCAAATGCACAAGGAAGTCCAATAAGGAGAGTTACCCTAATTCCTGACTTAGTTGTACTTCTAATTTCACTAAAATCTTTTCTTGCAAATGCACTAGATATTGCTGGCACTAAGCTCACTGCTATAGCCATAGACAGTACTTGAGGAAGATTAATTAAAGTTTGCGCATTTCCCGTAAGTTGTCCATATAAAGCCGTGGCTTCTTTTTGGGTAAAACCTATTTCTTGTAGCCTTCTCATAATAAGAAAAGTATCTATAGTACTAATTATAGGTAAAATTGAAGCACCAATAGTAATAGGCACAGCTATAATTAGAATATCTTTTACAATTTTACTTACACTTTCCTGCTCAGAAGCAGCGCTACTCTTAACCTCTTCTATTATTTTGCCTTTTTCCTTTATATATATAATAACTATAATAATGGTACCTGCAATAGCTCCTGCGGAGGCTCCAAAGGATGCTCCTCCTGCTGCTTGTGGAAGTCCAATCCCCACTAACTGATAGGCTAGAAATAAGCCTATAGAAACACGAAACAGCTGCTCAATGAACTGAGATATAGCAGTAGGTGTCATGGACTGCCTACCTTGAAAATATCCCCTAAAAGCAGACATGATCGGCACAAAAAATAGTGCTGGTGTCATAGCAATGAGAGAATAATAGGCTTTGCTATTTCCAACTGCCTCTACAATATATCCAGCCGTAAAATATACAAACAAGGATGTAATTATACCAGCAGCTAAAAAACCCATGAATGATATTCTAAATACTCTATGGGCTCCTCTATAATCATGCAGTGCTCTTTTTTCAGAAACTATTTTGGCAATAGCAGTAGGAAACCCTGATGTGGATACTGCCACCAGTAATACGTAAAGTGGGTATGCAGTTTGATAGTACCCCATTCCCTCTGGTCCTATCATGTTTGAAAGGGGAATTCTATAAAAAGCTCCTAGTATCTTTACTATTAGACCTGCCAGCCCCAGTATAGCAGCTCCTTTTAAAAAATTATCTCTAGCCATAAGCGTCCTCCAATCTTGTTATCTAAACCTCATGTATATCCGACTAAGATTTTAATAAATTTTCTTTGTTAAAACCCTAGAACCATACATTTATAATTAGCAAATACTATTATATCAGAACTAGGCCAGATAATGAACAGAAATATTTAAGCCTACCACTGCTGGTAGGCTATGTAGATATACTATTGCTCCATTTGCTTTGACAAAAATGCTGCTGCAGTTTCGGCAAGCTTAATTTCAACGTCTCCCATTTTCACATTTGGTTCCTTTGTTACAAGTACTACTGCTCCAATTGGATCTCCTTGTGTTACAATAGGTGCAATAATTTGGTTGAGATATTTTTCTGGGTTTAACTCATCTGAGGCCAACCTAATTGGTTTACTTGTGCCCGTAGCTAAATAGGTCTCTCTGCTTTCCATAATTTTCTCTAGTTCAGGACTTACTCTTTTATCTAAGTACTCTTTTTTAGATCCTCCTGAAATAGCAACGATTGTATCCCTATCACATATCACTGAAGTATGACCTATATTTTCATATAATGACTCAGCGAATTCAGTTGCAAATTCATTTAACTCACCAATAGGAGAATATTTTTTTAATATTACCTCTCCTTCTCTGTCAGTAAATATTTCTAAAGGATCACCTTCTCTTATCCTAAGTGTTCTTCTAATTTCTTTAGGTATTACTACTCTACCTAGGTCATCAATCCTTCTTACGATTCCAGTAGCTTTCACTTATTTCCCTCCTCAATAATAAATGTAAATATATAGCTCTTTGTTTACTTATTATTTTACTATTGAGATTATTTTATGCATATGTGGAAATTTTATAGCAAAAATAAAAAAAGACTGCTTTAGCAGTCTCGCTACACAAATTTATTTGCTCGCTATCGCTCTCATAAATTTGGTCCTGACGGACACTCCTATCATAAACCTACAACAGGGTTGATGCTCGTTGCATTTGACCTACCTGCGATTTCCTGATAAAAACATTCAGAAAATCGGGTTAGGTCATAAGGCAGCCTTCTAATTTACTTATTCATTTTCTGTATTATCTTGCCCTTTATCCTGATCACTGTCCTGGGCTTTATTTTCTTCGTCACTTTTTGGGACTTCAGTATTCATAAGAATCTCTATCTTTGCATTATCTCTTAACTCTTTAACTTTTTGATCAAATTTAGCAGATTCCTTATTTTGTAGATCAGCTAGCACATTGTCCTTAACTTCTTCAAATGAATCCTTTATATCAGTTAGCTTTATTATGTGATATCCAAATTCTGTCTTTACTACATCGCTTATTTCACCTGGTTTTAACTCAAAAACAGCTTTTTCAAATTCAGGAACCATTTTACCTTTAGTAAAATAACCTAAATCTCCTTTCCTTGCCTCTGCACCAGGTTCAGTAGATAATTTTGTAAGCTCTTCGAAGGATTCTCCACTATTTATCCTTTTTAATATATCATTAGCTTCCTTTTCCGTTTTTACCAATATGTGACTAGCTCTAATAGAAACATAGGAATCCTTATTTTCTTCATATTGTTTCTTAACATCTTCATCAGAAATAATGGATTCAAAGAAATGATTTCTGTATTTATCTATAATCATTTCAGTTCTCATTCTTTTTTCCATATAATCTTCAGTCATACTGTTTTGTTTAAGAAACTCTTTTAATTTTTCTTTTCCACCTACTGACACAATGAACTGATCTATAGCCTCATCAACTTCTTTGTCTTTCACTGTAATCTTTTGCTTCTCTGCATCCTGTAATATTACATTTTCAACTATAAGATTGTCTAATACTACTTGCTTCAATTCTTCTTCAAAGGTTTTTCCTTTTCCCATATCCTTTGACATAATATCTGATCCTAACTGATTTTCATACATTTTTTTATTTATATCGAAATTAATTCCAAATTCAGATTTTGATATAATCTTTCCATTAACTATTGCAACTGAATCTTCTTTTGATGCATTGCAACCATTTAGTACCATAGATAATATGAATATAGCTGCTGTAATTAATATTATTTTTCTATTTATTCTAAATTGCAATCCTTACCCTCCTAACGTTAAGCCTACATATATAATATTATATATTATTTGTATCCATATGAAAACTACTAATTTTTTCAATTACCTTCTCTAACTCTTTCAATATGCTCTCTTGTGACTTGCCTGTAAGCTTATATTTGAAATTTGGGTTTTTAGATAAATCAAATGTCATTCTTCTGCCATAGGACAAGACTAATTCATTTATCAAATCAGGAGTAATGCTTTCTAGCGATTTAAATTCTAGCTTTATAATTTGATCATTTTGA
Organism: Proteiniborus sp. MB09-C3; assembly: GCF_030263895.1. Lineage (NCBI taxonomy): Bacteria > Bacillati > Bacillota > Clostridia > Eubacteriales > Proteiniborus > Proteiniborus sp. MB09-C3. Next base: position 1,021,012 of record NZ_CP127161.1, on the reverse strand, counting down.
GATACAGAAACTATCTTTGCCTTACTGCAAAGAGATTTGATATATGATATCTTTAATAGATTTGTCACTTCATTTGGTATTTCGCCAAATCTGTCTATTATTTCCTCTAAGACATCTGAATAATCCTGCTTATTCATAATAGATGCAATTCTCTTATATATTTCTACTTTCTGTTCCTCGTTTTCGATGTATTTTTTAGGTATATATCCGTCTACATTAAGTTCTATAGTAGTCTCTACTGCTTCTTCCCCTTGTTTTCCTTTAAGTTTCTTTATAGTCTCATCTAGGAATTTAACATATAGATCATAGCCTATGGCAGCCATTTGACCATGCTGTTCTGAGCCCAGCAAGTTGCCTGCTCCTCTGATTTCCAAGTCTCTCATTGCTATTTTAAATCCAGAGCCAAACTCAGTAAACTCCTTTATTGCTTTTAACCTCTTCTCTGCAACCTCAGTTAACACTTTATCCTTCTCATAAGTAAAGTAGGCGGAGGCTACTCTGTTAGAACGCCCTACCCTGCCTCTTAACTGATATAATTGAGAAAGTCCCATTTTGTCAGCATCATTTATGATTATTGTGTTTACATTAGGTATGTCAAGACCTGTCTCAATAATGGTCGTACATACCAACACATCTGTCTCTCTATTAAGAAAATCCATCATTACTCTTTCAAGCTCTCTCTCACTCATCTGCCCATGACCAATGGCTACCCTGGCATCAGGAACTAAGCTTTTTACCTTAGAAGCAAACTGTTGAATATTTTGAACTCTATTATAAAGATAATAAATCTGTCCTTCCCTATTGAGTTCTCTAATAATAGCATCTCTCATTAGCTGGTCGTTGTATTCAACAACATATGTCTGTACAGGGTATCTCTCCTCTGGGGGTTCTTCAATGACACTCATATCTCTAATACCTATTAAAGACATATGAAGAGTTCTCGGTATAGGAGTAGCTGTTAGGGTAAGGACATCTATACTCTCCTTTATTACTTTAATTGATTCCTTATGCTTAACCCCAAATCTTTGCTCTTCATCTATGACCAATAATCCTAAATCCTTATATTTTACATCTTTTGATAGAAGTCTGTGAGTTCCAACTACAATATCAAGATTTCCGCTTTTTAAGTCATTTATTATTTTCTTTTGCTGATTTGGTGTTCTAAATCTGCTTAACATCTCAGCTTTTACAGGAAACTGGCTAAATCTCTCGATTATTGTATTATAATGCTGCTGAGCTAATATGGTTGTGGGTACTAAAATAGCCACCTGTTTGCCATCCATTATTGCCTTAAATGCAGCCCTCAAAGCCACCTCAGTCTTTCCATAGCCCACATCTCCACATAACAATCTATCCATAGGTCTATCTTTTTCCATATCTCTTTTGATTTCCTCTATACATCTTAATTGATCATCGGTTTCCTCATATGAAAAAGCATCTTCAAATTGTTTTTGCCATGGAGTATCATGAGAAAACCTATATCCCTTAATAGTTTGTCTGGAAGCATAAAGCTTAATCAAATCTGCTGCCATATCTTCTATGGCTTTTTTAACCTTTGTCTTAGTTTTTGCCCATTCACTGCTGCCAAGCTTATTTACCTTAGGCTCAGTTGTATCTGAACCAATATATTTTTGAATTAGATTCATTTGATCTATTGGCACATAAAGCTTATCTTCACCTGAATACTTTACTGATAAATAGTCCTTTCGTACTCCCTGCACTGTTAATTGCTCTACTCCAACATATTTTCCTATACCATGGGTTTCATGCACTACATAATCCCCTATATTTAAATCTGTAAAGGATGCAATCTTAGCAGTATCCTTTCTTGTCTTTACTGATCTTGCCTTTTTATATGTCCCAAACACTTCTTTATCGCTTATAATTGCAAGCTTTAGGTTTGAATATTCAAATCCTCTGCTTATGCTCCCAGCAGTTATAAATACCTGTCCTGATTTGATTTCCCTAGAGGCATCATCTACATAGCTACATTCGATATTGTTTTCTAAAAGGTTTTGTGCTAGCCTAATCCCTCTTTCTTTAGTGCCAGAAAGTATTATGGTCTTATATCCTCTATATTTAAAATGCTTAAGCTCATCCGATAAAATCTCAATCTTATTATGAAAGGACTGCATACTCTTTATAGTGAAATTGATTATAGCCTTAGGTTTAAATCTAGGATTATTTTTTAAAAGATTTGTTGTAGTGATGCAAGTCATTTTAGATATATTGTCTAAAATAGTATCATAGGTATGGTATATATCCTGATGCTTCGATAATACTTCTCCTCTCTCAAATTGATCAGTGTATCTATTTATGAAATCCTGTTTAAGACCCTTAATGCTTTCTTCTATTCTCTGCGGTTCGTCTATTATGACCAGCGAGTCATTTTTGAAGTATTCAATAATATTAGAAATATTTTGTTTCAAGTAAGGTACTAGTAAGTCAATATTTCCTATACTTAGTCCATTTGATAATCTATCTATATAATATCTAAACTTTTCAGTCAGATTATCAATTATTTCTGTTTCTCCCTTTTTTTGAAGCTTTTTGATAGATGTGTTTAAATCACCTTCAATGCCATTGATGATACTCTCCATCTCTCCATCTAAAATTAGAATCTCTTTAATTGGCGGAATGTGAATATTAGATAAATTTTCAATTGATCTTTGACTTTTTAAATCAAATATTCTTATTGAATCTATTTCATCATCAAATAGTTCAATCCTAAAAGGATTTTGAGAATTGACTGAAAAAAGGTCAATAATGCCTCCTCTTATACTAAACTGTCCTACTCCTTCTACCATGTCCACCCTTTCATAGCCTTGGACTACAAAGGTTTTTGATAGCTGGTTCAAATCAATAGTCTGCCCCAATTTAATATCAATTGTATATTTCCTAATCAAATCTTTTGCCATTATCTTGTTCATTATGGCATGAATAGATGATACCACAGCTATGTTTTCGCCCTGGATAAGTCTATCCATAACTTTTACTCTATGGTTTGATACTTCATGACTATGAGCATCAATATCATAAAGAACTACTTCCTTTGTGGGAAATAATTCGCTATTTTCTCTACTAAAAAAGCTTAAGTCCTCTACTATTTTTTTTGCTCTCATATCATCATAGGTTATTATAAGTATCTGTCTATTTAAGTGCTTATTTAGCCCATACGATATATGGGCTATATTCTCCTCTGATAATCCATGTAAGGCAATTGGTGAGGATTTTTTATTTATTTCATTCAATAATTGGTCATATGAAGACAGATTCTTTAAACTGTCTATAAACATATTTAATTCCATAAAACCAGCTCCTTAGCTAAAACACCTGTAGCCCAGGCTTTATATGCCTGGGCTATCAATATTTATATTAAACTCATTCATTGCAGTATTTATACCATTTGTGATAATCTTTTCAACTGCTTTGGCAGCTTGTTCAATAGTACTGTCTACACATATTCTATCATCCTTCGAGAAACCGCTTAGTACAAAATCTGCTAAATCCTGATGCTCATTAGGTTTACCTACGCCAATTTTAACCCTTGGAAAATTATCACTTTGAAGCAGGTATATGATAGATTTCATCCCATTATGAGTGCCTGCACTTCCTTTTGTCCTTATCCTTAGTGAGCCAAATTTTATGTCTACATCATCTAATATCACAATAATATTTTCTAGTGGTATCTTAAAGAAATTATATACTTCTAAAACGCTTTCTCCACTTCTATTCATATAAGTCTGTGGCTTTACCAGCAGTACCTTTTCGCCGCCTATTTGTGTCTCTCCATACACTGCTTTGAACTTGATCTTAGTAATCTTTACATTATTTCTCTGGGCAATACAGTCTATTGTATCGAAACCCACATTATGTCTGGTTCCTTTATATTTACTGCCAGGGTTGCCCAGCCCTATTACTGCATACAAACAACCAACTCCTTTATGAGTCTAATCGAATATTCTGCTAACGGACTCATTTCTGTATATTCTTCTTATTGCCTCTGCTATAATAGATGCCACTGATACTACTTCTATTTTATCTATTTTCTTTTCCTCTGTTAATGGAATTGTATCTGTAACCACTAGTTTCTCTATAACAGAATTTTGTATTCTCTCAATAGCAGGGCCTGATAATACTGCATGAGTACAGCATGCAAAAACTCTCTTAGCTCCAAAATCTTTTAATACACTTGCAGCCTTAGTCATAGAACCAGCTGTATCAATAATATCGTCAACTATTATAGCATCTTTTCCTTCAATATCTCCTATTACATTCATAACCTCTGACACATTTGCCTTTGGCCTTCTCTTTTCAATAATTGCAATAGGTAAGTCTAAAATACTAGCAAAGTTCCTTGCTCTTTGAACGCCACCAACATCAGGTGATACTATGACTGTATCACCTACTAAGTTTTTCTTGCAGTATTGTGCAAGTATAGGTCCTCCTAGCAGATGGTCAACTGGTATGTCAAAATATCCCTGTATCTGAGCAGCATGCAGATCCATAGTTATTATTCTATCTGGTCCAGATACTTCAAGAAGATCAGCGACAAGCTTAGCTGTTATAGGGTCTCTTGCTTTAGCCTTTCTATCTTGTCTTGCATATCCATAGTAAGGAACTACAGCATTTATTCTACCAGCAGAGGCTCTTTTAAGTGCATCAATCATTATTAAAAGCTCCATCAAACTTTCATTTACAGGCGGACATGTAGGCTGAATAACGAATACATCATATCCTCTTACCGTTTCACCTATATTCACAGAAATTTCTCCGTCACTGAATACACCAACCTCACTGTTTCCTAAAGTTTCACCGAGCTCAGTGCATATTCTTTCTGCTAGCTCCTTATTCGCATTGCCCGTGAAAATCTTTAAGTCTCTTCCACTAATGTTCATTTATAAGCCTCCTTTATTTTTTTAAACCTTTCTTTTTAACCCAACCCTCTTTATTTACTTGCCTAGCTCTTGCTATAGAAAGACTTTCCTTTGGTACTCTTTCTGTGATAGTAGAGCCTGCTGCAATATAAGCTCCTTCTTCTACTTCTACAGGCGATACAAGATTAGTATTACACCCTATAAAGGCATTATCCTGTACTATTGTCTTATGCTTTTCCTTGCCATCATAGTTTACAAATACTACTCCGCAGCCTATATTAACACCTTTTCCTACATATGCATCGCCAATGTATGAAAGGTGAGAAGCTTTTGAATTATCTTCTATCTTTGAATTTTTAACCTCTACAAAGTCCCCTATTTTTACATTCTTTCCAATCTCGCTATTCGGTCTAAGATATGCATAAGGACCAATATGTGCATTATCTCCTATTTTACTTTCCAAAATTGTTGATATCTGAATGTCTACTTCATTTCCTACATGACTATCTACAATTCTACTGTTCTGTCCTATGATACAATCCTCTCCAATATTGCTCTTGCCTTCAATAATAACACCAGGATATATTATAGTGTCTCTTTCTATTTTCACATCTGCATCAATATAAGTATTATCAGGATTTATAATAGTGACTCCATTAGCCATATGAGCATTATTAATTCTTTTTCTCATGACTTTTTCAGCCTCAGCAAGCTGTATTCTAGAATTTATTCCAAAAATTTCTTCCTTATCTAGGATTTTATATCCTCCAACCTTTAATCCTAAATCATTAAGTATTTTTATTGCATCCGTAATATAATATTCATTTTGAGCATTATTACTGTCTAATCTATCTAATGCCAGCTTTAAACTCTTACCATTAAAGCAATAAATTCCTGAATTGATTTCTTTAATATTTCTTTCTTCCTCACTTGCATCTTTATGTTCAACTATGCTGGTTACATTTCCGTTACTGTCTCTTATTATTCTTCCATAGCCTGTAGGGTCATCAAAATCAGCACTTAAAACGGTTGCCTCATAATTGCCTTTTTTATGAAACTCAATAGTGTTATTTATTGTTTCACTAGTAATTAGGGGAGTATCACCATATAAAATAATAACATGGCTGTCATCTTCTATATAGTCTTTGGCCTGCATAACAGCAAATCCAGTTCCATACGGTACCCCTTCTCCTATAGGTTGTTCTACAAAAAATACTTCTTCTTCAATGCCCTTCTGCACAAGGTCACTGCCATTACCTACTATAACTATGTTTTTATCTATACCAGAGGCTTTAGCAGTATTTATTACATGACTTAATAATGGCTTCCCACAGATTTTATGCATAACCTTTGGAAGCTTCGATTTCATTCTCGTACCTTCTCCTGCTGCAAGTATAATAGAAAAAATCATATTTCACTCTCCTCTTAGCTATTATGTTATACTAGTACTATATAGATAATATTTAGCTATTTTATGCCTTCTAATTCATCTATTTAAGTAAAATCGTTTATTAGCTACCAATAATAATATACTATTTTGCATATAAAAATACAAGATAATATATAAAATATGTATACAGTATTATATATACTTATTTGCAAAAAAGTAAAAAGGGTCTAACGACCCTTTAATTTACTCAATCATTGCTTTTTCGTACTCAGCAAAAACTGCTTCTTGTATAGCATTTCTTGTCTCTGAATTAATTGGATGAGCTATATCCCTAAACTCCCCATCAGCCATCTTTCTACTAGGCATAGCAATAAATAATCCATTCTGCCCTTCTATAATCTTAATGTCATGTACTACAAATTCATCATCGAATGTAACTGAAACTATAGCTTTCATTTTTCCCTCATTGTTAACTTTTCTGACTCTTACGTCTGTTACCTTCATGAATTCACCACCTTCCCACGGGGTCTCTGAACCTGATTTCGTAATTAACAATAATATTCTCTATCTTTTTGGTAATTCCTTCTTTTTAAACAAAAAATAATGAATTTTTGTATTCTTATACCCATATACTAATATTTGGTTATTTTTTATGATTTTTTATCCACTACTATTGTGTTATATTAAGTAATAATAGGATATAATCATTTTTAGTGCATATATTCCTTAACAAATAATTGCCAAGACATATATGGATTTCCACATTATACCTATTAAACATGAATATTATTCCACCTTATGAATAGCTTTATTCACACAATAATCAAATATTTAATATTATAAATTATTTCCTTTTTTAAAAGTTATTGATGTGGTATAATCATCACTGTATCAAGAGGAATTATCTTAGAATATGATAATAATAGTATAATTGTTGGCAATAATATGAATAATCATGTTATTCCTTGTCAGGAGGTAATATAATGTTTTCTTTTAATATACATAACCATAGCTTTTCCCATGTTCATTTTATTGGTATTGGTGGAATAAGTATGAGTGGGCTAGCTGAAATACTTATAGAAAATGGATACAGAGTTTCTGGTTCTGATATGAAGCCTTCTTCTATCTTGAAAAAGCTGGAAAGTAAGGGTGCTGTAGTAAATATAGGTCATAATAAAGATAATATAGGAGATGCTGATTTAGTAGTTTATACTGATGCAATAAGTAAGGATAACCCTGAGCTACTGGAAGCCTTTAATAAAAATATAACAACTGTAGATAGGGGTACTTTTCTAGGTCAGTTGATGAAGCTATATAAAAATTCAATTGCTGTATCTGGTACTCATGGTAAGACTACAACTACGGGAATGATGTCTGTAATATTTAATGATTCTCTTTTAGATCCTACAATTCTATTAGGTGGAGAATTAGATCAAATAGGCGGCAATGTAAAAATAGGTAATGGTGAGGTGCTCCTCACAGAAGCATGCGAATATAAAGGGAATATATTGAAGTTTCACGCTACCATAGGTGTTATTTTGAACATAGATGCAGATCATTTAGATTATTATAAGGACTTAACTCATATCATTAACACCTTTTCAGATTTTGTAAAGTTAATACCTAAGGGTGGATATATTGTTGCAAACAATGATGATAAAAATGTTAGAGAAGCTGTTAAAAACGCTAAATGCAATGTAGTTACATTTGGAATTGACAATGATTCCAATTATAAAGCTACTGATATCACATTTAATAATAGAGGACTTCCTTCTTTTAAACTAATGGTAAATAACGAGGAAGCTTATGATATTTCATTGAGTACAATAGGAATTCATAATGTATATAATGCACTAGCTGCAATAGCTACAGCTCATATATGTAAAGTTCCAATGGATTCTATTATTGATTCAATAGCTAAATATACTGGAACTCATAGAAGGCAGGAGTACAAGGGAAAGCTAGGAGAAGCCATAATTATAGATGACTATGCCCACCATCCAACTGCAATTAGGGCTACATTATCTGCACTAAGAAATTCTTCTAAAGGTAAAATAATTTGCGCATTCCAACCTCATACTTATACAAGAACTAAAGCACTGCTTAAGGAATTTGCTGATTCGTTCTCTGATGCTGACAAGGTTATAATTGCGGATATATACGCTGCTAGGGAGAAGGACACTGGAATGATTCACTCGAGGGATTTAGTCAATGAGTTGGTTAAAAATGGAGTTGATGCTGAGTACTTAGGAACCTTTGAAGAGATAAGCAACTATATTAGAAATAATGCATCCAAGGATGATATCATAGTAACTATGGGAGCAGGAGATATATATATAGTTGGAGAAATGCTTCTTACTAATAAATAATGAGAGTCCGTTATATATTGAGTATAAAAGCCTGCAGCTTTGCAGGCTTTTACTTGTATATTAGTTCAAGATTTCTCACTTTATTTAGATGATAGGTCGTTCTAAACACGACTAATGGGTAAAATCTTAATTCTTATCCTGACGGGCAGATATTAAGATTGGTTAATAATTTCATTCCTAATCATTATTTTTATTTTCTTCAATAACTTCCTCCTGCACGTTGTAAATTCCCATCATCAGTTCTTTTATTTTGTCGGGATCATGTATGAAATAGGATAATTTAACTTTATTGTATGTCCTATATTCATCTTTCCCTGGCAACGTGATCATAGAAATATTATCTGCATCAAATCCTATTAAACCAGCAGCATAGCCTAGTGCTTCTGTCAATTTAACATCGGTTTTTACATGATCAAAGGCTGTATTTACTACGTTTATAATTTTAAGACTTAGGGATTTTTTGATGGCGGATTTTAGGAATTGCTGTTGTGCCCTTATTCTTCCTAAGTCTCCGTCAGGATATCCTACAGTCATATCGTTATTGTGCCTAAACCTTAAAAATTTTACTGCCTGCTCGCCTTTTAACAATTGCTTTCCTTTTGGTATATCTATACGTAAAGGTGGTACGTCCTTTGGATCAAAATATTCCATATGAAAAGGTACATCTACTTCAACGCCGCCAATGGAGTTTACAATCGCCTCCACACCCTTATAATCTATCATAATGTAATGATGAACAGGTACTTGTCCCAAAATTTCTTCTACTGCTTTTTTACTTCCCTCTGTTTTACTTCTCCCATATACTGCGTTTATTTTCCTAACATCCGCATTCTCATATCCTTTAGTGTAGTAATAAGTGTCCCTAGGAATAGATATCATATCTACCTTTTTTTCTTTAGGATCATAGCTAGCAAATATCATTGTATCAGATCTAGGCCCTTCCATGCCCATGAGTAAAAAGTTCACTCTCTTGCTAGAGGCTATGGCTTTTTGGAAGGGATCCTTAGGCTCCTCATTTTTTGAGCTATTATCTCCATCACCGTCTTTATCACTTTGGCCTATATCATCCTGCTCTTCTGAAGGCACATATATTTTAGAGTACGTATATACGCCTGCACCTACAGCTAATAAAAAGCAAATAAAAGCAATAGAAAATATCTTTAAAAAATGCTTCAATATGAACACCTACTTTCAGCTTTATAAAAACTAAAATTACAGTTGCTTTCAAATTTAATACTGTTAGAATTAAACAATTGTTTATCAAAATTATAACATATTACGAAATATTAAAAAGTTAAAATTGTATTACAATTTAAGACTTTTTTATACTTTTTTATAGAATAATATCCACATTTTTTTAAAAAAACTCATGCAGATATCCACAAAGCCCATTATTAATGTGTACAACTTTAATTATAATTCTCTAATTTCTATATTTATAGAAAATCATTAGTTTACAGTTTCAATAGATAAATCTTTGAAGCTCATTTTTAAGAATTAATGAATCTATCTTCTTTCCTTTAATAAATCTCTGATTTCAGTAAGTAAAACTTCTTCCTTAGTTGGTTCTGCAGGCTTTGGCTTTTCCTCTTCCTTTTTCTTAAATGAATTTATAGCCTTAATAAAAAGAAATATTGAAAAAGATATAATCAAGAAGTCTAAAACTGATTGGAGAAATTGTCCATAATGTAGATAAAGCGCATCTTTTCCTTCTATTGCTTTTCTCAATAACAGTTTGTCTTCTGAAAAATTTATGCCCCCTAATATAAGTCCTAATAAAGGCATAATTACATCATTTACAAGAGAAGTTACGATTTTTCCAAAGGCACCTCCAATAATGACCCCTACTGCTAAATCAACTACATTTCCTCTCATTGCAAATTTTTTAAATTCTTTAAGCATATATTTACCCCCACTTGATTGCAAATTTTTATCTAATTATATCATACTTCCCTGACAAAAAGAAAAGAGAGTATTTAGCTCTCCTTCTCACCATTAATCAGTATTTTAACTTTATTCACCTTTATATCTTTTCCTGCCCTTTTTACTGCTTCACCTACTGCCATAACTATACCATTGCAGCAAGGGACCTCCATATGGGCTACTGTAATTCCTGTTATTTGATTATAGGATATAATATTAGTCAGCTTTTCAACATAATAATTTACATCATCAAGCTTTGGGCAGCCAATAACTACTGATTTGTTTTTAAGTAAATCTAGATGATAATTTGGATATGCAAAAGGAACACAATCCGCAGTTACTAACAGCTCCTTGCCATCAAAATATGAGGCTTTTTCTGGAACCAGCTTCAGCTGAACAGGCCACTGTGACAGTTGTGGTTTTATCTTTATTTCAATATCATCTGTGGATATTGAAGTTGAAGTCTCACCTTTTTCATTTCTTTGAATAGCCATAGCCCTGCTTCCAGGACATCCTCCTCCGTAGTGCTTATCTATAGGAGCCTGCTTTTGGCTTAGACCTTCTAGATGTTTTGCTGCTACCTCTTCATCAAATTCCTCTGCTTCTCTTTCGATTATTTCAATAGCACCCATTGGACAATGACCAATACATTTTCCTAAACCATCACATAAATTTTCAGATATTAGCTTTGCCTTTCCATTGACTATTTTAATGGCACTTTCTGCACATCCTTTTGTGCATAGGCCACATCCAACACATTTTTCTTCATCTATATGCATTATTTTTCTAATTGCCATTTTTGCACGCCCTTTCATTTTATTATGCTTTAATTATAACTGAACAACTATAATAATACATGAAAAGGCTCACAAAAATCTGTGATGTTTATCATAGTTATGATTAATTACGCTTCAAATATAGGTTTATAATATATAATCTCACAAGGGACATTAGTGTCTTTACCTGTAATATAGGAAATGTTAGGTAGAACCTTTCTTAAGCTGTCTATAGAAATTTTATTTTCTAAATACTTAATGGCTGTTTTAATCATTTCCAGGCTTTCCTTTACTGCAATATCATATACATCATAAAAGCTTTTAGAATATACTTCAGATTTATCACATGGGTGATTCCAAAAGCTGTGTTTAGTATTCATATAATCATGTCTATTATCAACTTTTCTTGGATATATAAGAGTACTGTATTCTATATCATCCTTTGCAATTTTATCAATAAACTTCATCAGGCCTTTTTTTATTCCTGACGGGTCATGAGCAAGCTTAAGAACTGTTTTCATGTCTTTATAGGAATCATTAATGAAATTTATAATTTCCTTAGGAGCATATATCTTGCTTAATGTATAGACATAATAGTCAATAATGCTTTTTGGAAGAGATTGTCCTACATCTATTTCCTCATATATCTGATGCTTAAAGCTCTCTAAATTTTTTCTTTCCTTCATCAATATTGTATCTATCATTAATTCAAGTCTTTTATGATAGCCTCCATATTTCCGTGTCTCGGGCTTATCTTTTTCATGCTTTCCTGAAAAATAATATATATATGGATGTGCCTTTCTATCTAAACTGAAATGGCATATTAGTCCACATATATAAGTGAATAGCAAATAAAATTCAGCCTTATTATTTCTTTTTTCCTTTATATAATCTATGCTTTCTACTAAAAAGTCCCCTGTTTTTTCCCTATGCATCATTCTACCGAACTTAGGGCCTCTCTTTCCCTTTGCAGTAGGAATGAAATCATTGTAAAAAAACATATCGGGTCCTTGGCAGCCCAAATTAAAGAGCTTTTCTTTTTTTAATATTTCTGTCCTCAGACTTTGATCCAAGCCCTGTATTGTATCATAGCCACATAATATATGTGTAAATACATCTGGCATATAAATCACTCCCACAAGTTTTTATTATACTATCCAGTATATTTTGAACCAAAAATTATGTTATTATTTATGACCTAACCCGATTGTTTCGAATGTTTTTATCGAAAGAATCGTAGGTAGGTCAAACGCAATGAGAACCAAATTTGCACGACCGTAGGGAGTGAACAAATTTGTGTTTCGAAACTGCAGAAAATGACCTAACCCGATTTTCTGAATGTTTTTATCAGGAATAAAGAAACCTCAGAAAAACAAAAAGCAGGTTTTACCTGCTTAAGTCAATAACTTTAACTGCGATTTCCTTATTCGGCAAATCAGAAGCCTGCTCTGACATACTTATGCTAACTTTTCCCTCTGTACTAGCCTCTTTATATAAATACACTTTAATATTATCTATATCAAATACATCATAATCTTCAGGCGCCTCCGGCTCCCTAGTCCTTACAAAGATTTCAGGTCTAGGACTTCAACAGCTTCCTACTGTTTCTGTATATATTGCAATTGTTTTTTTGCCTAAAGCTCTTAAGTATTGTTTTACCCTATCATCAATAATTATTTCCATATTCGTCCTCCTTGACTAAATCACTCATGACTAATAGTTTTTGTTGTATTAAATATATCAATTAATATACCCACTCCTCCTGCTAATTATCTTTAATCGCAAAAATTATAATTATTAACAATTTCTTTTTTCTCTCAAAAAGGTTATTATATAATTATAACTAGGAATTCTAGGAGGAATTAATTTGAAAAATATAAAAGGTATGCTGTCAGTTTTTCTAGTTTGTGTACTTTTAGGGGTAATACTTTCTATACAATTTAAAACTACTCAGAATGTTACCGATGGTGCTAATCCCATTGCTAAATCTAAAGCCTTATTGGCAGAGCTTAATAATCTGGAAAGCCAAAAAGCACAAGCTAAAAAAGACTTAGCAGAAATCGAAGGTAAGATTAAGCAGCTTGAAGAAGAAGAAGCTGATAAGGATTATCACCTAAGGACTCTTTATAACGAGCTAGAAAAATATAATATGTTTTTAGGATATAAAGAAATGGAGGGTTCTGGTGTTCAAATAGAAATTGATGAACCTGAGGCAGAAGCTATCTTTGATGATGGCACCAGCATTGTAGCATATAATTATGATTATCTTTTACAGATAATTAGTTCTCTGAATGCTGCCAATGCAGAAGCCATATCAGTAAATGATATAAGATATACTTCGTATTCAACACTTATAGCAGAAAATAACACATTGATATTTGATGACCATGTTATCAGTACTCCAATAATTGTAAGGGCTATAGGAGACCCTAAGGAACTAGAGTCAAATATGACCTTTAGGGGTGGAATATTGGATAGTATGAAAAGGCAGCTGCGCCTTAAGGTCAATATTACTAAAAAAGATAATATAGTAATACCTAGTCTTAACAAAAAAACAGAGTTAAAGTATGTAAGACCTATTGATAATCTTAGCGATTAGAAGAAAAATTAGTAGTACTCATTTCACTAAAACTTGAATAAAGTTTGGTTCAAAGCTATTAAAAATCCGTAGACTTGATATTATGTGTCTACGGATTTTCTTCAGCCTTTATTTCAATTTTATGAATCAAACTTTAATAGCCATTTGCTTCTACTAATCTATCCAACTGATTCTATATTCTTTTTTCCAGTTCTTTTTTTAGATTTTCATATCCTGGTTTTCCTAATAGGGCAAACATGTTTTTCTTGTAGGCCTCAACTCCAGGCTGATCAAAAGGATTTACTTCCAGTAAATATCCACTTATGGCACATGCCTTTTCAAAAAAGTATATTAGCTTACCATAATAAAATTCGTCTATCTTTGGTATACTTATAATAATATTAGGTACTCCTCCATCTACATGAGCTATGACTGTACCCTTAAATGCCATTTTGTTTACATAATCTACAGTTTTCCCTGCCAGATAGTTTAGACCATCAATATCTGATTCTACGCTATTAATTTTTATTTTCTCCGTCATACTTCCAATATTTATTGTTGTTTCAAATAAAAATCTTCTGCCATCTTGTATGTATTGTCCTAAGGAATGAAGATCTGTAGAAAAATCTGCTGAAGTAGGGAATATTCCTTTCCCATTTTTTCCCTCGCTTTCTCCATAAAGCTGTTTCCACCATTCGGCAGTATAATGCATTGAAGGCTCATAGCTAGCTAATATTTCTACATTTTTTCCTTTTCTATAAAGTATATTTCTAATAGCAGCGTACATATAGCAATGGTTTTCCTCTAAATCCTTAAGACAGTACTCTTCTCTTGCTGATCTTGCTCCCTCCATTAACAGCTCAATATCTATACCAGCAGCTGCAATAGGAAGTAGTCCTACAGGAGTAAGTACAGAAAATCTACCTCCTATATCATCAGGTACAACAAAGGTTTCATATTTCTCATCTTCTGCAAGTTTTTTTAATGCTCCCTTTTCTTTATCCGTTGTCACATATATTCTTTTTGAGGCTTCTTCTCTGCCATACTTTTTCTCAATATATTCTTTAAATATTCTAAATGCAATAGCAGGCTCTGTAGTAGTGCCTGACTTTGATATAACATTTATGCTTATATCCTTCCCCTTTACAATATCCAATAAATCTACTAAATATTTAGTGCTAATATTATTTCCAACAAAGTGTATCTCTGGTGTTTTTCTTTCATCCACGGGAAGTAAATTATAGAATGAATGACTTAGAGCTTCAATGGTAGCCTTTGCACCTAAGTATGATCCACCTATACCGATTACTATTAGTGCCTGAGAATCATTTTTTATTTTAGCTGCGGCTCTCTTTATCCTTTCGAATTCTTTCCTGTCATAATTAATAGGATAATCCATCCAGCCTAAATACTCTTTCCCCAGACCCGCTCTGCTTTGTAATACTTCATGGGCAGTAAATACTTCTTCTTTAATATTTTCAATCTCTGATTCTAAAACCATTGAATTTGAAAAGTCTAAAAAAATATTCTGCACTTATATCCCCCTTTTGTCCTAGTCACTTATACAGTAACTTATTATCCCCAGCTGGTTGCTCAGCTTCTCAATTCATTATTTCAACAGTTAACAATGCGAAATCATCATCTACATCTTTATATTTAAATTCATTAAGACTCTTCTCTATGGCACTTAAAAGATTGTCTTTGTTTTTACTTGTTATATCTATCAATCTATCGAAACCAAATAATTCTCCCTTTTCATTTCTAGTTTCAATTACTCCATCAGTATAGAATAACATTTTATCCCCTTTTTGGAGTTTAACAGACTTCTCTTCATATTTAATGCTGTCAAACAGACAAGTGATTGGATAGCCTTTAGACTCTAAAAATTCTATTCCATTACAATTAATATGTAAAGGAATACAATTGTGTCCACCATTAACATATCTAAAAGTATTATCCCTTTTATCGAAAATACCATAAAATATAGAAAAATACTTATCCGTATCAAGATTCAAGTCTAGGAACTTCTGATGTAGTTCGCTAATGGCTTTGCTTGGTTCTAAATAATCATATTTTATTGATTTCATAGCCTGTCTAACAAACATTGTCATTATTGATGCTGTAATTCCATGTCCTACTACATCGCTAATGTAAATACCTATAAGGTTTTCATTAATTTTATTTATGTCGAAAATATCTCCACTCAACATTTCAGAGGGAAAATATAAATAATCCACATTAAGAGGACCTAATGTTCCTTGCTTTGGTAATATATTTTTCTGAATAGTTCTCGCAAAAGACAAATCCTTGCTCATCTTTTCATTCTTCTTAATTATTTCCTTTTCAAGCTTCCTTTCCTTGGTTACATCCCTAAACACTTCAACAGCTGCATAAATATTGCCGTCTGGATCTTTAACTGGTGAACTCTTAACTGAAAATATCCTATCGCCTATATTTTCTTCTTTCTCTACTACCTCTCCCGTACTTACAGTGGTTGAGGAAATACATCTGCTACAAGCAGAACACTTCCCAAGAGCAGAATAGCATTTTTTACCAACAATGTCCTTACCCAATTCATCTTCCATTGATTTGTTTGCATATATAATAATTCCATTCCTGTCAATAACACGTACCCAGTCTACCATACCATCTAGAACTTCATAAGAAATAATCTCATCTTTTTTTATTCTGTCATTAATAAATATTCTCTTAGGTTCTTGAATCAAATTCTATCCCCCCTTTATCTATAAATGCATATAAATAAATTAAACTCTTAATTCAAATCATATCTTACACTATATTATATAATCTATGCTAAAATTCATATGATGCATATATTTAAAATACTTATTTATAGTATTATATCATAAATCTATTGTTTTACTAGATTCATGTTTACGACAAAAGATGTTCCAATAATTATTTGATATACCGCATAAGATTATTATATAATCTAATTATAATCTGAAAAAAAGGAGGTGAATTTAGATTGGATAACTTAAATCAAGCAACATACTCTACACCAGACAGAAATTTGCTAGAAACAATAAGTAAATGGTCTGGCTTCGTAGGTATAATGACTATCATAACAGGTGCTCTTACATGTCTAGGCGCAATTGCAACCTTTGGGGTCTCTCTAATTCCCGGAATTATTCAAATTATACTAGGAGTAAAGCTTAGAAATGCTAAAACATCTGTGGATAGATACTTAGCAGGAGATGCAAGAGAAATCAATGGTATTTTTGAAAGCTTAGGTTCATATTTGAAGCTTCAAGGTATTCTAATCATTGTAGGACTTGTTCTAGCAGTTATAGGCATAATCATAGCCCTAGTAGTAGGAATAAGCGTTGCAAGTCAATTTGGTGGGTATTATTAAATAGAGCAGGTCTATATCAGCTATAGGCCTGCCTTATTTTTTCTAATTGAAATTCACTTCCTCAAATCCATCTTCAATATATCTTGAAAGTATATATATTAAATCAGACAATCTGTTTACATATTTGATTAGATGGGGATTTACCTGTACTTCCTTTGATAGTGTAATTATTCTTCGTTCAGCTCTTCTACAAACAGTTCTTGCGACATGTAAAAAAGCTGATGCCTTACCTGCTCCTGGTACTATAAAATGATCAGGCTTTTTTATTTTTTCTGTGTATTTATCTATTTCCTTCTCTAAAAAGATTACTTCGTCTTCCTTTATTGTAGCTGGTTTTTTATTTTCATCCTCTGTAGCTAATTCTGCCCCCACATCAAATAGCTTCCTTTGAATTTGATGAATAAGCCTGTATATCTCCTCATCTCGTATATAATTTTTTGATAAACCTAGCAAGGTATTCAGTTCATCTATTGTGCCATAGCTTTCCACTCTTATATCATCTTTATCTACTCTTTTGTTATCAAACAAACTGGTTTGACCTTTATCTCCAGTCTTAGTATATACACTCATATATTACACCTCCTCTATTTATTACTATAATCAAGATATACCCCGTATTCTATTTTTTATTTATTTTTCGTGACATATATCACAATTTTATTTGATGCCAATCACGGCTTTGTAATTTCTTCTCTTTTATTATATAGATAGAAACTTTAGTTTATAATAATTTTCAATATAAATATCACCAATTAAAGGGAGGAGTTTTTAATGAGTATGTTTTGCTTTCAATGTCAAGAAACAGCTAAAGGTGCCGGCTGTACAATTAGAGGAGTATGTGGTAAGCCTGCTGAGGTAGCCAATTTACAGGACTTACTTATCTACTCACTAAAAGGTATCTCATTCTACAACAATAAAGCTAGGGAATTAAAATTAGATACAAAAAAAGCAGATCATTTTATAATCGAAGGTCTCTTCATGACTATAACTAATGCAAACTTTGATAAAGCTCGTTTTGTCGCTAGAATCAAAGAAGCATTGAAGCTTAGAGATGAAATTAAAGAATCAGTAATAAAGGCTGGAGGAAGCATAGTAGATATTACACATGATTCTGCAACTTGGTATTCAGATTCAGAGGAAGTATTTGATAAAAAATCTAAATATGTAGGAATTTTAGCTACAGAAAATGAAGATGTGAGATCTTTAAGAGAATTATTGACATATGGACTTAAAGGTATGGCTGCATATGCTGAACATGCCATCAATCTAGGTTATGAAGATGCTGGAGTATATTCATTTATAGGAAAGGCTTTAGTAGCTACTACTGATAATAGCCTATCAGCAGATGAACTAGTAGCCCTTGTGATGGAATGTGGAAAGCACGGCGTAGATGTAATGGCCTTATTAGACAAAGCTAACACTAGCACTTATGGGCATCCTGAAATAACTAAGGTAGATATAGGGGTAAGAAATAACCCAGCAATATTAGTAAGCGGACACGACCTAAAAGACTTTGAGGAAATCTTAAAGCAAACTGAGGGAACTGGAGTAGATATCTATACTCACGGTGAAATGCTGCCTGCCCACTATTATCCAGCATTTAAAAAATATTCTCATTTTGCAGGCAACTATGGAAATGCTTGGTGGAAGCAGGATAAGGAATTTGATAGCTTCAATGGCCCTGTAATATTAACTACAAACTGTTTAGTTCCACCGAAGGATTCATATAAGGATAGAATATATACAACTGGTGCAGTAGGCTTTGATGGATTGACACATATAATGCCAGATGCTAATGGCAGGAAAGACTTTTCTCAAGTAATTGAGCATGCTAAAAAATGTGCTTCCCCTACAGAAATCGAAACAGGTGAAATAGTTGGTGGATTTGCTCACAATACTGTATTAAGTCTTGCAGATAAGGTTGTAGATGCTGTTAAATCAGGTGCTATAAAGAGATTCTTTGTTATGGCAGGCTGTGACGGAAGAATGAAGTCAAGAGATTATTATACTGAATTTGCTAAGGCTTTGCCAAAGGACACTGTAATCCTTACAGCAGGCTGTGCAAAATATAAATATAATAAGCTTGAGTTAGGAGATATAGGTGGAATTCCAAGAGTATTAGATGCAGGACAATGTAATGACTCCTATTCTCTTGCAGTAATTGCGCTAAAATTAAAAGAAGTATTTGAATTAAATGATATAAATGAGCTTCCAATATCATATAACATTGCATGGTATGAGCAAAAAGCTGTAATTGTATTATTAGCACTTCTATATTTAGGAGTTAAAAATATTCACTTAGGACCAACTCTACCGGCATTTCTATCTCCAAATGTGGCTAAGGTATTAGTTGAAACATTTGGGATAGGTGGAATTACAAATGTGGAAGATGACATGAAAATGTTCATGGGAGCATAGAAAACAAGGGCTATTCCATATGATTTTAAATAATCATAGGAATAGCCCTTTACTTTATTCTATTTATGCCCTTCTTTTGGCACTATGCAGATAAATTCAAATAGTTCATTGCCAACATTTGAAAACTGATGCTCCTTATTTGATGGTACATAGGCAAATGAGCCTGCTTCTACATCTATGTCTTTTCCATCTAGATGCAGTCTTCCCCTGCCACTTATTACATAGTTTATGTGTGGCCAAGGATGGCTATGCTTCGGAGTATATCCTCCAGCTTCAATCTCTAAGATACGCATTACATAACCTTCCCACCCTTCTGTAGGTGACACCAGCACTTTCATTGCTGCTTCTTTTGCTTGTGGGTTTTCAATTTTCATTGCCTTTACATCATTTTTGTGTGATACTATCATGACAAAACCCCCTTATAATTTATAATCATTTAGATAGGTCTAGGTCCATAATACTGATAATAATCTACCTTTATCCTGCCATTAAATAGTTTTCTTTTCTTATCTGCTTTTTTGCCGTATAGCTTTTCGAAATCCTCATTTGATGTAATTACATAAACAGACCAAGTATCTAATTTTTTGAATACCTTGCCCATCTCCCTATAAAGCTCCTCTGCTTCACTTTTTTCTCCTAGTCTTTCGCCATAGGGTGGATTACATACAATGACTCCATAATCATCTCTTATATTTACTTTAGACATATCCTTAACTTCAAA
Organism: Proteiniborus sp. MB09-C3; assembly: GCF_030263895.1. NCBI lineage: Bacteria > Bacillati > Bacillota > Clostridia > Eubacteriales > Proteiniborus > Proteiniborus sp. MB09-C3. The sequence goes on along the minus strand of NZ_CP127161.1, from coordinate 1,000,584 downwards.
GGTTATACATTCATCTACCCCTGCTTCATAAGCATTTTCCCTTGCAGCCTCTATTGCTTTAGGATTTATATCCGAGGCATATATTTTCATGTCTAAATCTTGATTGATAGCTTTAAATGCCTCTTTTCTTGCTTCTTTCCATAGAGCTTCTCCTATTCTAGGCCATTCTTCTGATGCAAAGCTTCTCTGTAATCCTGGAGCTATATTTTTACCTATCATAGCTGCTTCTATAGGTATTGTTCCAGAGCCACAAAAAGGATCTAATAATATTCTGCCAGAATTCCAATAGCTTAAGCTAACACTAGCAGCTGCTAGTGTTTCTTTAATAGGGGCTTCTACATTTTCTACCCTATATCCTCTTTTATGTAATCCTTCTCCGCTTGTATCAATAGTAAGTGTTGCTATATCCTTAAGAATAGATACCTGAATAGTGAATTTAGGTCCATCTTCCTTAAACCATTCTGTTTTATATTTTTCTTTTAGCTTTTCAACTACTGCCTTCTTTACTATTGCCTGACAATCAGAAACACTAAAAAGCTTAGAGTTTACGGATTTTCCAGTGACAGTGAATTCTCCATCCTCTGTTATCCATTCATCCCAAGGAAGTGCTTTAGTCCCTTGAAAAAGCTCTTCAAAGGATAGAGCCTTAAACTCACCTAGTTTTAACAAAACTCTATCTGCAGTCCTTAGCCATAAATTTGCTTTAGGTATCCCCGACTCATCGCAACTAAAAGTAACTTTCCCATTTTCTACTGTAATATCTTTATATCCGAGCTTTTCTACCTCTCTCTTTACTACGGCCTCAAGTCCAAATGTGGATGTTGCGATTAACTGTATATTTGCCATTTTATCTCTCCTATATCATGTCTTCATTTATATTTTACCAAAATGAAATACATTTTGCTAACTTTAATATTTGTTATGCGGAGAATTTTTATTTTAGGAATAATGTGGAAAGGAGACAGATAACTGTCTCCCAAAGTTATTTACTTCATTGCATTGACAAGAAACATTGTAACCTGAGGCACATATGTTACAATGGCCATGGCAATTAAAGACAGCAATATAAAAGGCATGGTGCCCTTGATAATGGTACCAAGAGGTTTTTTTGCAACCCCTGAAGATACGAATAAGTTAAGTCCAAATGGAGGTGTAGACATACCTATAGCTCCATTAACAACCATTATAATGCCTAGGTGAACAGGGTCTATTCCATAATTTATAGCCACTGGTAAAAACAATGGTGATAAAATTGTTTGTATTGATGCTGCATCTATAAACATTCCAGCAATTATAAGAATAATATTAATCATAAGCAGTATTGAAATCTTAGAATTGGTTATTCCCATTAATCCCGCTGCAAGAACCTGAGGAACCTGTTGTCTTGTCAATATCCATGAGAATATTGAAGCAGCAGCTAGCAATACCATAATTTGAGCAGTTCCAACAGCAGAATCAATTGTTTCATTCATCAGTTCTTTAAAACTCAATTCCTTATAAATAAACAGTGAAACAATTATAGCATAAATTGCTGCAACAACTGAGGATTCTGTAGGAGTAAAAATACCTCCATATATTCCTCCAATAATTATTATTGGAACACCTAAAGCCCATCCAGCATCTTTTATGGCTGTCATTAGTTCTTTAAATGAGGCTCTTTTTTTCACCGGCACTTTATGTTTCTTTGCATAAAAGTAACAATATGCTATAGTAATAAGCCCCCATACCAGTCCAGGTCCAACTCCGCCTATAAATAAATCTCCAATTGATACTCCAGTAACAGTTCCGTATATAATCATCCCAATACTAGGTGGAATAATAACTGCAACTGCAGGGGTAGCTGTTATCAAACCAAGGGAAAATTTCTCTCCATAATTTGCATTTAGCAGTTCAGGTAGTAAAAGTCCTCCTATTGCTATTACTGTTGCAGGACTTGAACCTGATAGTGCTCCGAAAAACATACAGGATATAACAGTTGCCATTGCTAGACCACCGCTCAAGTGTCCTACTAGCTTATCTGCAACATTGATTATGCGTTTAGACATGCCACCGCCCTTCATTATATTGGCAGCAAGTATAAAAAAGGGAACTGCCATTAGAGAGAACTTGTCAATTCCTGAGAACATTCTTTGTGCAACTACCTCTAAAGGTATAGGTGAAAAAAGCGATAATGAAAGAACACTGGCTGAAGACATTGCAATAAATACTGGCATAGCACTTAGTAAAAATACAAATAATAAAATAAATAAAACACCTATCATTTATTTTCACCTACCTTAATCAAGGAAATAAACTCTTGAATATATCTTATTGACATAAGAATTCCTCCTACAGGCATAGCTGCATACACAATTGACATGGGAATTCCCATTGTAGAACTAATTTGATTTGTATTATGAACATTCATTGTAATCTTAAATGAAAAATATGTGAAAACAACACTAAATATAAGTGAAAATAATGCTAATATTAAAGACAGTATTTTCTTTGGCTTTTCCCCTAATATATTCATTATTACATCAACACCTATATGGGCACCTTTGTATACACATACACTGGCACCAACAAAGGTTATCCATACTATGGCATAGCGTGCAAGTTCTTCAGCCCAGAGCATTGAAGTACCAAAAAATCTGAGAACTACATTGATGAACAAAATAACTGCAACAATTAACAATAATATTGCGATAAAATACTGTTCAATTTTTGATAGTACTTTATTAGCTGATTTCATCTTTTCCTCCTATTTTTTATAAAGAATAGGAAAGTTCTATTCTGTTACTTTTTATTTAAAGAACTTTCCGTCATAAATTTCAACAAAAGCTACCTTGTTAAGGCCTTAATACAAGCTTTTGTTGGAAAACTATTGATATTTTTCTATTTCAGCATATGTCTTTTCTAAAATCTCACTTCCAAATTGTTTAGAATATTCTTGATGAACTGATTTAGTTGCTTCCTTTAAATCATTTTTTTGCTCATCTGTTAATTCAATTATAGTAGTGCCAGCCTCTTTAATTGTTTGTATATATTTCACTTCTTCATCTTGAACTGCTTGTCTCTGCCATTGCGCTATTTCTCTGCCTTTTTCATAAAGAATTTTTTGAATATCTTCAGGTAATTTATTGTACCAATCGTTACTGAATATTAGTACATGGGCCAAATATGCATGTTCACTAAGTGTTAAGTGGCTTTGAACCTCATAAAATTTATTGCTTTCTATTGTAACTAGTGGGTTTTCTTGTCCTTGTACAACACCTAATTGCAATGAATTATACAATTCCCCAAAGTCTATTGGTACAGGTACAGCACCTAATGCCTTGAATTGACTTATGATAATTGGACTTTCCATGGTTCTGAATTTAACGCCTTTGAAATCGTTTACATTAGCTATAGCTTTATTAGCAGTAAAATGCTTGTACCCATCTTCATAAAATGCTACGCCTTTGACATTTTGCTGTGCTAATTTATCAAGTAATTCAGTTCCTACTTCTCCATCCATTATCTTGTACCCTGTTTCTCTATCTGGAAATAAAAACGGAAGATCAAACAGTTGAAGCTCAGGAGCAAAACCACTTATTCTAGCTGTAGGTACAAGTGCTATCTCTTGTGTTCCCATCTGTAATCCTTCAAACATCTCTCTTGCACTTCCTAATTGACCTGACGGGAATACGTTTACCTTGACCTTGCCATTTGTTGCTTTTTCAACTTCTTCTTTAAACTTAATAGCTGATTTATGATGAGGAGTATCAGGCATAAATCCATGTCCATAAGAAATTTCAATTACTTTATCTGTAGTATCTGCATCTGTTCCTTCACTATCATTGCTGCAACCAATGGCTATTACACTTAGTAACAGCATTAAAACTAATAATAACGATGTTTTCTTAAGCTTTAACATTAATATTACCCCCTACTGGTATCTAATTTAATTGCTAAGTGCAATCCATATATAATATTGCAATAGTTATGCCAAGCATGGCCTAATAATTTCATTGAAAGTAACCACTTTTGTAATATAAATTAAAAAAGCTCCCTGCATATTTTGCACTAAAGTGCAATTTTTGCAGGAGGCTTTCATTTTAAATTTGATATTCCTTAATTTTATATTGAAGATTACGGATACTTATTTGCAAGCTCTCTGCTGTAATTTGTCGATTTCCATTATAATGCTCCAAGGTTTTTAGTATGACTTCTTTTTCAATGTCCTTTAAGCTAGTTCCCACCTTAATGCAAATATGATTTTCATCAATACCTTGATCCCTATTATAGAAATACCTTTTTGGTAAATCTTCTCTCATAATAATATTTTTATCTGATAAGGCTACTAGCATCTCAACTAAATTCTCAAGCTCTCTCACATTACCAGGAAAACTATACTCCTTTAGAATCCGTATGGCCTCTTCACTAAATCCATCAATGTCCTTCTTTAGCTTTTTATTGTATTTATCTAAAAAATAGCTGAGTAAAATAGGTACATCATCTTTACGCTCTCTCAGTGGAGGAACTTCTATTTTTATGACATTAAGTCTATAAAACAAATCCTCTCTGAAATTTCCCTTCTTAACCTCTTCTTCTAGGTTCTTGTTCGTAGCAGCCACTATTCTTACATTGATTTTAGTAGGTGTATTGCCTCCTAATGGCGTAACCACCATGTCTTCAACGGTTCTCAATATCTTGGCCTGAAGCTGCAAATCCATTTCTGCAATTTCATCTAAAAACAGTGTACCATTATGGGCAAGCTGTATCTTACCTACTTTCTTCTTATCTGCCCCTGTAAATGCTCCTCTTTCGTATCCAAATAATTCACTTTCAAGTAAGTTGGCAGGTATTGCAGCACAATTTACTACTATAAAATTTCCGTCCTTCCTATTACTTTGAAAATGCAGTGCTTTAGCTATTAAGTCCTTCCCAGTCCCACTTTCGCCAATTATTAGGACAGTTGAATCAATATCAATTACCTTTTCAACTCTTTTAAGCATTAATTTTAATTTTTCTGAACTCCCTACTATTTCCTTAAAGCTATATCTTTCATTTACTATCTTTTTTAGATTGTTAAGTGAGAAATTTAGCTTTTTATAGTCAATTGCCTTTTCAATATATAGATATAGTTCCTCCATATCTAAAGGCTTGGTTAGATAATGAAATGCTCCTTCTTTTATTGCATTGATAGACGATTGAATAGTACCAAATGCAGTGATTACAATAACTTGTACCTCACTTCTATTATTCTTTATATCCCTTAATACTTGTATTCCATCGTACTTTCCTATTTTTAAATCTAATAAAACTACGCTGATGTCCTCACTGCTTAGTATTTCCATGGCCTGCTCAACACTTTGGGAAGTATATACATTATAATTGTCTTCAAGAGCAAACTCTAAAGAATCACAAATATGCTTTTCATCATCTAGAATTAATATCTTTTCCACAATGATTCTCTCCTTCCTTAGATGTTATCCTGTAAAGAAAAGATTAATTTTACCTTTGTCCATTCACCATGCTTACTGGTAATACTAATGCTTGCATTATTATCCTTAGCATATTGATAGCTTATGGCTAAACCTAAGCCTGTCCCATAATGCTTTGTAGTAAAGAAAGGATCAAACAGATTATTTAGGTCTTCCTCCCTAATACCAGGTCCATCATCTAATATACTCACAATGATATCTCCTTGAGAGTCATCTATACCAATAGATATACTCCCATTCTCCTCAATAGCATCTATACTGTTAAGTAGAATATTAATTATTATTTGCATAATTTGTTGCTTATCTGCATATAAAAACTTTTCTGCTTCGTCTAGATAGTTAAAGCTTATTTGCTTTTTCCTCATCTCAACAGCAAAAATATCTATTACATGGTTCACTAGCTGAACTAAATCAAATTTTTCTTTCTTAAGCTTTTTGGGTTTAGAAAAGTTTATCAAGTCAGAAAGCAAGTCATTGAGTCTAGATATCTCTATAGGTACCTGTGTGGTTATCTTTTCTCTAAACTCCCTATTGTCATACTTAAGTGGCAGAAGATCAATATATGTCTTTATCGTTGTAAGCGGATTTCTTATTTCATGCGATATTCCTGATACAACAATACCTAATGAATTCATTTTATCATTTTCTGCAAGCCTTTTCCTAAGAACATTAAGCTCTGTTATATCGTTGAATGTCATTACAGCCCCAATATTTTCATTGTTCAAATTAAATAAAGGTCTTAAAATATATGATATAGTTATTTCTTTATTATTTAATAAAAGTCTCTTTTCCTGATAGTTAAAATGTCTTTCTGATTTTAAACAGTCCTTTATCTTATCAATATCAAAATATTTATTAAGGTCTGTCTTATCAATATGTTTGCCTATGAAATCCTTTTCCTCTATATTCAATAGATTCTCACAGCTCTTATTTATTGTTGTAATAACTCCCCTATTATCAAATGTTATTAGTCCATTACCAATTCCATTTAATATTTGTTCTTTATATTTATTACTTTCTTTAATAATCTGCTGATTTCGTTTTAATTGTGAGTTCGCTACAGTGAGTTCAAGAGTTCTTTGCTCTACCTCTTTTTTTAATGCATTATTAATTTTAATAAATAGAACAACAATTAGAAATACTATAAATGCAATAACAGAAATTGTACCGACTATATATCTGGTATATTTCCAAATTGGATTTAAATCTTCTCCAAACCATTTTTCATATATTTTATTGTATGTGCCTTGTTTTTTTAAGCTTTTTAGAGCCCTATTAAATTCACCAACCAGCTCATCGTTACCTTTCTTAAAAGCCATTCCATAGAATGTAAAATTGATCTCATTACCTACAATCTTGATACTCTTTATATCTTTATTGTTTCGGAGTATGTATTGCCCAGTTAATTTGTTTCCCAGAACTGCATCGACTTCTCTATTTAAAAGAGTTTTAAACGCTTCATTCAAATCCGAAAAAAATACAACTTCTATTTCTCCAATATCAGCAAGAGCATATGCTGCAAAATCGCTTCTTTGAACAGCAACCCTATGTCCTTTTAGATTATCAATTCCAAATATTTGAGATTCATCTTCTCTTACAAAACAAGCAAGAGAATTTATTAAATACTCATCAGAAAAATCGTACAGAGTTCGTCTAGCTTCATTATAGTTCATGCCCTGTATTGCATCTATGCTCCCATTTTGCAAAGAAATATGCGCATCTACCCAGTCCATTGGCACTAGCTTTATTTCCACTCCCATTTCCAATGAAAGAGCCTTCATCAAATCCACATTAAATCCTCTGTATTCACCATCGTCGTCTACAAATTCAAATGGAGGATAATTGGCTTCTCCACCAATTATTAAAAGCTTCTCAGCATCTGTACAATAGGAAACTAAACTAAAGGATAAGAATATTATCAGTAAGAAAATCGCCGCTTTAATTTTCAATTAATAGGCCACCTTTACTAATTAATCTGTTGTGCCAGCTGTTATAGTAATTTTAGTTTATATTATAACATAAATTTATTTGTCGATACACTTATAGCCTTTACTTAACATTTTTATTTTTTTGTTTCATCTAAAAATAGCTGGGTATATTGTTAGTGTACAGATAATATCTATTAGATAGACGTTAATAACTTTCAACTAATTTGCATTTAAAAAGGTAATACTATGAGTCAATAAAGTTTTTATTTTTATCCCATATCTTACAATTTTTCATCTTTCACTTTCCTAAATGAAAGATGAGAATTGCATAGTTCTTGGATAACACGACTTTGGGTTCAGAGGAAAATAAAATTCCCTTTGAACCAAGTCTTAGTTTATGAATACATTATAATAATTAGGAGGTAAGTATATGCAAAGCTTAGGTAAATTTTTACAATCTGGAGATTGGAAAGGTGAAAAACACGTTCCAGTAATACATATTCCTGAGAAGGTAAAGGCAGGAGAAGAAATAGAAATCAAGGTTTTAGTAGGTGAAGAAATTAGTCATCCTAATACTCTTGAGCATCATATTTCTTGGATAAAGGTATTTTTCCATCCTGAAGGCGCAAAATTCCCTATAGAAGTAGGTAGTTTTAACTTTTCTGCTCATGGTGAAGGAGAAGTATTTAATGAGCCTGTAGTAGTTACTAAAATGAGAGCTGGTAAATCAGGTACTGTTCATACTATGAGCTATTGTAATATTCATGGCTTGTGGGAAAATTCTGCTAATCTAGTTATTGAATAATAGAGATTTAAAGAGAGAATCCTTAGATTTAAGGATTCTTTTTTAATAATACTCTTGACAATCAGTAAAAAAAGAATTATCATATACTTCAAATCATATAGTTACAGGCTATGAAGGAATTAGTAGTACTTTATGGTTATTATTAGAGAGTAGGCTGGTTGGTGAAAAGCCTTCAATCCATAAAGCATGAATTACACTCTGGAGTCTCAATATGAAAGTATTGCGTATGTCATACGATATAATGACTATAAGGCATCTTTTGATGTAAATTAAGGTGGTACCACGGGTTTTCTCGTCCTTACAGGACTCGAGAAAGCCCTTTTTTATTTTTAAAATTATTAGTTAAAGGAGGAAATATAATGAATGTATTTGATATTTTACAGGAAAGAGGATATATAGCACAAACAACTCATGAGGAAGAAATCAGAGAGCTTTTAGGAAAAGAGTCTGTTACATTTTATATAGGATTTGACCCTACTGCAGATAGCTTGCACGTAGGACATTTTATAGCGATGATGTTCATGGCTCACATGCAGAGAGGAGGCCATAGGCCTATAGCCTTAGTTGGTGGCGGTACTGCTATGATAGGCGATCCATCAGGAAGAACTGATATGAGACAAATGCTTACTAAAGAAAAAATTGAACATAATGTAAGCTGTATAAAAGAGCAATTAGGAAAATTCATTGATTTTAGCAATGATAGAGCTTTGATAGTCAACAATGCTGATTGGCTATTGGATTTAAACTATGTTGACTTCTTAAGAGAAGTAGGAACTCACTTTTCTGTAAATAGGATGTTAACTGCTGAATGCTTTAAACAAAGATTAGAAAAAGGATTGTCGTTTTTAGAATTTAACTATATGTTGATGCAAGGATACGACTTCTATGTATTAAACGAAAAATACGGATGTAAAATGCAATTAGGAGGAAATGATCAGTGGTCTAATATGATTGCAGGTATGGAGCTAATAAGAAGAAAAACTGGTAAGCAAGCATATGCCATGACATGTACTCTTCTTACAAATAGTGAGGGAAATAAGATGGGTAAAACAGCAAAGGGAGCTGTATGGCTAGACCCAGAAAAAACCTCTCCTTATGAGTTCTACCAATATTGGAGAAATGTCGATGATGCTGAAGTTAATCAATGCCTAAGACTTCTAACATTTATACCAATGGATGAGGTTAAAAGACTTTCTGCTCTTGAAGGAGCTGAAATTAATGAAGCAAAAAAGGCATTAGCATTTGAAGTAACTAAACTCGTTCATGGTGAAGAAGAAGCACGAAAGGCTGAAGAAGCATCGGCAGCCCTATTCGGTAGTGGTGGTGATTTAGAATCTATGCCTACAACTGAGCTTGAAAGATCCACTTTTATTGAAGGCATAGGAATTTTAAATCTTTTAACTCAGGTTGGACTTACAAAATCTAATGGCGAGGCAAGAAGACTAATCACTCAAGGCGGAATATCTATTGATGATAATCAAATAAATGATCCGAGTACAATAATCACCTTAAATGATTTCCAAGATGATAAATTAATTGTTAGAAAAGGGAAAAAAGTTTATCATCAAATAAAGCTAGTATAAAACATTCGGAAAATTGGGTTAGGTCATAAGAAAATGACAGGGAAGCTCCCTGTCATTTTTACATTTTGATTTGTGCTATATTTTGATGAAGCTCTTCGGCTAATCTTGCTAAGTCGTTGCTGGTTGAAGCTATTTCTTCCATAGATGCAGTTTGCTTCTCTGTGGCAGATGATACATTTTGTATTTGCCCTGATACTTCCTTGCTTATGATTTCAACCTGAGCAGAGGATGAAACTACATGCTCACTTCCCTTAGCTACTTGATTTATAGATTCAGCTATGATACTAATTTGGTCATTTACCTTGTTTACTAAGTCAGCAATATTTTCGAAGGACTTTTCTGTAGTATTGACTATATCTATTCCCTTATTGACATTAGTCATGCCCTCTTCCATAGCTAAATTCGCTTTTTTTATGATTTCGTCATTATTCACTATCAATTGATATATGTCTTCAGTTGCTTTTTGAGATTCTTCTGCTAGCTTTCTAACTTCCTCTGCAACTACAGCAAATCCCCGACCTTGATCTCCTGCCCTTGCTGCTTCTATGGCAGCATTTAGCGCTAACAGATTTGTCTGTTCTGCTATACTTTGAATCAAGTTAGTCATGTTTTCCATCTTTTTCGAGCTATTGGTAACCTCAGCTAATGATTCTTTAACATGATTTGTGCTTTTAGATATATTATTCATTTGAGAAATTACTTCTTTTATATCTTTTTTCCCAACATTTGTTTGCTCAAAGGCATCATTGCTTAGACTGTTGATTTCCTCTGAATTACTGTAAATTTCTTGAATACTTGCAGATATTTGCTCCATTGAGGAAGTAATGTTCAAAATTTCTCTTAACTGCTTTTCTGAATTCTGTGCTACTTCTATAGATGAATTAGCTATACTTTCAGCAGCCATTGCAGATTCCTCAGAGGTTGCAGTTAGTTCCTCAGAAGAAGCTGCTACCTGTTCAGATAAAAATGTAACATTAGTCACAAATCCCTTGAAATTCTCTAGTATAGTTTGCAAAGATGACGAAATTACTCCAATTTCATCTTTTCGGTTTAGGAACTTATCCTCTATATTTATACTAAAATCTAAATTTGCAATTCCTCCAGCACGTTTAGTTACCATTTCTATAGGTTTTGATATGTATCTACTGATTATTGATGAAACTATTACGGCTACAATTGCTGATATAACAATTATTATAATAGTTAAATACCTTAAATTGTTCAGCTCTTTTAATACCTCATTTTCTGGTGCAGTTACTGCAATAGAAAGTCCTGTTTCTCCTATAGGAGCATATCCATTTAACTTGTTGATGCCTTCAAATATATATGAGGCTTGTCCTGTTTCTCCAGCCATCATTTTTTTAAAAAGAACAGCTAGGGATTTATAATTAGAATCATTTTTTATGTTTTCATATTTTAATTTATCTGACATAATTAGGCTTTCGTCTGGATGAGCAGCAATATTGCCCTCCTTATCTATAATAAAGGCATAACCAGTTTGTGCATATTTAATATCGGAAATTGCATGATCTAATGAGCCTGAGTCTTTTATAATACTAAGCTCTGCATAATTAGCAGCACTTTTAGCCAATTGAATTAAATTATCCTCTGTATTCTTAAGCAAAGCTTTCTTTGCATTCAGATAGGATGGTAACCCTAGGCTTATGCATATAACCAATGTTAATATGATTAATATAAAGGTCATTTTAATTTGCAAGTTATTGAGGCTAAAGGATTTTTTACCCCTAATTTTCTCTTGTTTCATATAAATTCCTCCTGTTATTTTTTTCTCTATGTAAGTCAGCTATTGTTGATTTATACCCTTTTTGTAGGCATTCTAACACTTTTTTGAAAAATATATAACACCAAATCCCCTTGGTAAAGCTTTATAGTCTTTGATGTGTAACAAGTCTAGTAATTATATGTTCATATTACCATATAAGTGCACTATTTTCCATATAATATTGGTAAAAAACAAATGCCTATTGACATACTAAAGGAAAATCAATAGAATTTTAATAATTGAAGCGTATAAAAATAACAGTATAGGAGGTAGTAAATGGATAGAGCACAATTATTAGGTGAAGAGAAAATAGGGAAATTATTACTTAAATTTTCTATCCCAGCCATTGTAGGTATGATAGTTAATGCCTTATATAATATAGTAGATAGGATTTTTATAGGAAATTTTGTTGATTCTCTAGGTTTGGCAGGTGTTACTATAGCCTTTCCAATTATGATTATTATTATGGCTTTTGGTATGCTCGTGGGTATAGGAGGTACTTCACTAATATCCATAAGATTAGGAGAAGGAAAAAAAGAAGAAGCGGAGCTTATACTAGGAAATGCAATGGTTTTGTTAGTAATATTCTCAGCATCTATTTCTATTCTTGGTTTAGTATTTTTGGATCCATTGCTTAAGCTCTTTGGAGCAAGTCCACAGGTTTTACCTTATTCAAGGGAGTATTTAAGCATAATATTATTTGGCGCAGTCTTTCAAACTATAGGATTTGGAATGAATAATTTTATTCGTGCAGAAGGAAATCCTAGAAGAGCTATGTCTACAATGCTTATAGGAGCTATACTTAACACAATACTCGATCCAATTTTTATCATAGTATTTAATATGGGGATTAAGGGGGCAGCATTGGCTACTATTATTTCTCAAGCAGTTTCTGCTGCATGGGTATTAAGTTATTTTTTTAGGAATAAAAGTTCCCTTGAAGTAAAAAAAGAAAACTGGAAATTGAATTTATCAACGGTAAAAGGTATACTTGCTATTGGTTCTGCTCCTTTTGCAATGCAAGTAGCAGCAAGTGGAATAACTACACTCCTAAACCATAGTCTCAAGACTTATGGGGGAGATTTGGCTATTTCAGCCTATGGAGCGATAAACAGCTTTTCAACAATATTGTTAATGCCCATATTTGGGATTAATCAAGGTTCTCAGCCTATCATAGGCTTTAACTATGGAGCAAAAAAATATGATAGGGTTAAAAAGGCTTTGATGCTTGCGATTATGGCAGCAACGTCCTTTACAATAATTGGTTTTATCGTTACTAGGCTATTCCCTGCACAGCTTGTAGCATTGTTTAACAGCAAGGACAAGGAGCTTATAAGTATTGGAGCTAATGGAATGAAAATTTTCTTTACTATGCTTCCTATTATTGGATTCCAAATTGTTAGCTCAAACTACTTTCAGGCCACAGGCAAGCCAAAGCAGTCTATGCTCCTTAGCTTATCTAGGCAGGTTTTGATGCTCATTCCAGCTATATTGATATTGCCTCGTTTCTTTGGTTTAAATGGTGTATGGATGGCTGGTCCAACTGCTGACTTTTTCTCTTTTCTGCTAACAAGTACTTTTATTATACTTGAATTGAAAAGATTGCAAACAATGCATGATGAAAGCCAAGTCTAGCTTATAAAAAAATAATTGTATAAACTAAAAAAGTTAGAAGCTTCAACAAAAAAACACTTGTGAAACTTCTAACTTTTTTGCTTTTAATATTTTCTATAACTTGACTCGAGCAATACTTTGCTGTAGTTCTTCTGCTAGCTTAGCCAAACTTTGACTGGCTGAAGCTATTTCTTCCATAGATGCTGTCTGCTCTTCTGTTGCAGCTGATACGTTCTGTATTTGTCCTGACACTTCCTTGCTCATATTCTCTAATTGAGTAGAAGATGATACTACATTCTCACTTCCCTTAGCCACCTGGCTTATAGACTCGGCTATGAAGCTAATCTGTTCACTAACTCTTTCGATAAGCTCTGCAATGCTTTCAAAGGTTTTCTCAGTAACATTGACTGTATCAATTCCCTTGCTGACGTTATTCAGGCCTTTTTCCATAACTATGTTAGCTCTCTGAATTATTTTATCATTGCTCATTATCAGTTGTTGTATATCTTCTGTTGCCTTCTGCGATTCTTCTGCCAATTTTCTGACTTCCTCTGCTACTACTGCAAAGCCTCTTCCCTGATCTCCAGCTCTTGCAGCTTCTATTGCTGCATTCAATGATAGTAAATTTGTCTGCTCTGCTATACTCTGTATTAAATTTGTCATATCATTCATCTTCTTTGAACTGTTAATGACTTCCTCAAGTGATTCTTTAACATTATCTGTACTCTTGGCTATACTATTCATTTGAGAAGCAACTTCCTTTATGTCACCTTTTCCTTTGCCTGATTGCTTGAAGGCCTCCTTACTCAAATTATTGATCTCCTCTGTATTGCTATATACTTCTTGAACACTTGCAGATATCTGTTCCATAGAAGATGTAACCTCTAATATCTCCTTTAGCTGTTCTTCTGAATTATGTGCTACTTCTGTAGATGAGTCAGCCACGCTTTGAGAGGCCATTGCTGATTGCTCAGAAATTGCAGTTAATTCTTCTGAAGATGCTGCAACCTGTTCTGCAGAACTCATAACATTGGATATGAATTTTCTTAGATTATCTAAAATAGTCTGGAAGGATGTTGCTATTCTCCCTATTTCATCATTTCGATTTAGATAATTGCTATCAACATCTACACTAAGATCTAAATCTGCAATGCTTTCAGCACGTTTTGTTATTGCTATTATAGGCTTCGATATAGAAGTACCAATTATTGAAGAAATTATTATACCTATGATTATTGCTATAATGCCAATAATTACACTTGAATTTCCAAAGTTCTTTAATCCTTCTAATATTTCATCCTCAGGTGCAGTTACTGCAATAGACCAGCCTGTACTACCAATAGGAGCATATCCATTTAACTTTTTTACTCCTTCAAAAATATATTCGGCTTCCCCTGTCTCACCAGCCATCATCTTCCTGTAAAGAGCTTCTAATGATTTATATTGGGGATCATCTTTTATATTTTCATACTTTAATTTCTCTGACATAATTAGATTATTATCTGGATGAGCTATAATATTACCCTCTTTATCTATAATAAATGCATATCCAGTTTTCGCATATTGAATATCCTCCACTGTACGATTTAATGAATCTATATCCTTTGAAACAGAAGCCTCTACATATTTTGCAGTGCTTCGCGCTATCTGAATTAAATTATCATTTGCTTCCTTTAATAGAGCCTTACTTGCATTAAAATATGACATTGATGTCAAACTCATGCATATGATAAATATCGATAGTGTCAATACTAGAGTTATTTTAGTATTTAGACTTTTAAAATTAAATAATTTTGTGTTTTTTATTCTTTCTTGCTTCACTTTGCATGCCCCCTAGAAGTATATATTTGTCATTAGGTATTGATGTAATTTTCGTATAAAATATATTATATCTGTTCTTTGATTAATAATATGTTTTTATGTTACGATTAGTCGATAATAAAATGGCTATGCGAATTTTGGAGAATAATCTAGATATTGTCAGATATACGTCTAATATTAGCACAAAGAAATATGACTTTTCCCTACATGTCATGTTTTTGTCAATGACAATTTATTGTCTTTTAAATGTTTTTTAAGTTGAATAGGTGTAGTTATTAAAAGTAGCCATTATGCATTTAAAGATTATATTGGGGGTAGTTTTATGAAAAGTATTTTAGAATTTGGGGAATGTTTAAGAATTATACTCTCCTCGCTAAATATGACCTATAATCAATTAGCCAGAGGAATAAATGTGGACCCTTCTTTAGTGAGCAGATGGGTAAATAACAAAAGAGTTCCTTCTTATAATTCTAATCATATTCAGAATATAGCTAAATTTATTTCGAACAGCATAACAAATGTCCAACAGAAGCAAAGCATCACAGAGGCAATACATATGCTTAATAGAAATAAGAAAAATGATAAATTCAAAAAGATAGAAGACATATTAGAAAATATTCTTTTAGTTGGCCAAGAATATTCTATTGCGAATAAAAAAAATACTGAAGATAAAACTAATTCACCATATTTTGGGACAGGCTTCTCGGAAAAGGAGTTTATTCTAGCAAGTGGTGATAATACCCTATCCAGCGAAGATAAAATCAATATGCATAGCTACTGGTCATGTAATGAGTGCGTTATAGTTGGAGAGCAATATGTCTTATCTAGTGTTGCAGATATACTTTATAAAGCTTCTAAAATGAATGGAAGGCATTCAGAGCCTATTCTTATAACATTAAATAATGGTGTAGAGCTTTTTCTATACAATCAAGTTTTTTCTAATCTTATAGAAAAATATTTTATAAAAGTTCTAGAGAATGATTGGAAAATAGTTATCTCTTTGCTATTAAGAGACGATAAAAAAAGTAATATAAAAACCATAAAATTTATTCAAAAGTTCGCTAAATATGAAAATTTCAAAATTTTTTATTTTAAGGAGAGCAGTCCCCATATTAGAGGGACTGATGTCATTATTGTCCCTGAAATTGGCGCTATAGTATGTTTATGCTTCTTAGATTACATAGGTTATTCTTTTGATAGCGCTTTTTACTTCAAAAATCAAAAAGCCATCAACATGCTTTTATATTATTATTATAAGTCCATTGCTTATTATTCGCCATTAATAGTGGACCGCTTTAATAGCAGAGATATTTTCTTCTGTAAAAGCAAAGCAGAAAATTTAAATAGATTAGGAAATAGATACCTCTATAGTAACAGTATTGATTCATTAACTATGCCTACAGGACTTTATGAAAAATACCTTAGAATGTCTAGTCCAACAAAAACAGAATTTGAAAAGAAAGTCAGATATCAAAATAATAGCTTGCAGACATTTGATTTTGGCAAAAAAAACTGCTTATACAAGAATATTTACATAAGAGAAGACATAGAAAATTTAATAGCTAAAAGAGATTTTCTATTAGTCGATGGATATCATGTTCAGTTAAAGTCTAAATTAGATCAAAATGATATTATTGAGTACATCAATAACATCATATATTTATTAAAAAAATATGATAATTATGAAATTGCATTAATAAGCAAAAAAAGCAAAAATATATTGCCAGGTTTTTGCTTTGAAACTAAGGGAATAAGTTCTTTACTCATTAGTACAATAAATCCTTTAGAAAATACATATTCAAATGTATTAAAAAATCAAAAATCATCTTTTAGTTTTCTAATCAATGAGCCTGTTATTGTGAAATCTATAAACGACCTCTTTATAGAAGCCTGGGAAGCAATTCCCGAGGTTAACAAAAACAAAAATAACATAATAGCTTGGCTGGAAAACAGTTTGAATAATCTCTTATAATAACTATACAAAGGTTTTATAATTATACATTGAATCTCTTCACTTTGTATTTGATTTTTAAAAAGCAAGTAAGCTCACTTGCTTTTTATTTTATATCTTTTTTGACTATATTAACAAAGTTTTTAATAAATCTAGCAGTCATACCCCATATTACATAATCCCCATAGACATAAAAATGCACAGCTTGACTGCCCTTATTCCAATTATAGCCTCTGCCATTTTGTATTAGATGGTAGGGAAAATTCTCATTAGGAGTAACCTCTAGCCTTGTATAATGTGTTTCCGGTTCATTATTTAGAAAAAAGTCCAAGGGTACTGTAAATACATGGTCTACTTCATTTTCACTATACTGAATATAATCTACATCAAGGTTCTCAAGTATCCCTACAAAACCATATATGGCACTATTTACAGATACTATATAGTCTAGCTCTCCTAATAAAGCTATATTATCAGGCTCAATATTTAGCTCTTCGCAAGTCTCTCTAATGGCACCTTCTCTAAATGTCTCTTTTTCTTCTATTTTCCCCCCTGGAAATGATATCTCATTTGGTTGCCTGTCTAGTTTTTCTGAACGAACCTCAAACAAAACATTCCATTTCCCGTCTATATTTATCAGTGGTAAAAGCACAGCATAATTATTTTCTAGCTCCAAGGGCTTTCCTTTACGCTCTTTAAACATCTGTTCAACATAAAAAATATCCATTAAACCACCTCATTATCATACTATCATATTTCTTATTTTACTTCATTGATAGCAAAAATAATAGCAGAGAATAAGTTCCCTGCTATATTTGCTAAATTTACTTTTATTTATATTTTTATTTATAGCAATGCCTATGCAAAGTGTAGATTGCTATAATAGTTCATCTCCTTCATTCCAGTCCACAGGACATAGTCCCCCTGCCTGCAATGCTTTTAGTACACGTAATGTTTCTTCTACGCTTCTTCCTATTCCAAGGTCATGAACCACAGAGTATCTGACTACCCCTTCTGGATCAATGATAAATAGCCCTCTTAAAGCTATGCCTTCTTCTTCTATAAGAACTCCATAGTCCCTAGCTGTAGACTTTGTCCTATCAGAAGCTAAAGGAAATCTTAATTGACCTAAATCTCCCTTTATCCAAGCTTTATGTGAATGTTCACTATCTGTACTTACTGCTAGCACTTCCGCTCCTGCTGCCTTAAATTTTTCAAACTTATCACTATAGGCTTTTATCTCTGTAGGGCAAACAAAAGTAAAATCAAGTGGGTAGAAAAACATTACTAACCATTTGCCTTTATAGTCATTTAGCTTAACTTCTCCAAAATCTTCACCGTTAATCATTACTGCCGGCATAGTAAATTCTGGTGCAGGTCTTCCAACTATTCTTTCCATCTATTTTCCTCCTTATGTTTAGATATAATATTCTTTGATATATTTATTCCCTAATGATATCTTTTTAAACATAATATATATTGAGGTTTTTACCTGCATAAATGTATATTAATTTTGCTTTTATTTTCTTAATTTATTTCTTCAACCCTCTGTCTTATTCTAATATAAAGTCTTTCATTTCTTTTCTTCATAGTCTTATAATATCTTTTTATATTTCCATCAAAAGGAAGTGGCTCGCCAAATGCTATGATTTCCAAAGCCTGTCTCACTTTGCTCACTACATAATTTTCATCTGAACTATAACTATACTTTATTAAATGAGATATAGTTAGTGCTAAGGCCTCAATTACTTTTCCCTGTTCAAAATTCTTTGAATTATAATTTGGCATGTTTTCCCATTCAGATGGTAATATATATGTTCCTTCCTCTGTAGCAGATTTCAAAGCTTTTTTTGTGAAACCAATAAGGCACTTACCTTCCATACACTCTTTACATTGAGATTCTCCCAAACATATATTCTCAACAGCTTCTTTTATTTCATTTGCTTGAATATAAAGAGCAGCAGCTGCCTCCTGCATAGGAAGTCTTTTTCCTGCACTTCTTGATTTTAATGTTGGTTTTAACAGTAGATAAACTGACACAGATAAAAGTATAAAATAAAAAATAATATTGATTACGGTTATATACTTTGGAGGAACTGTTTGAAAGAGCTTTAAAGTACCAAAAAATAAGAATATTCCAGATGAAGCAATTTTGATTCCAAACTCAGGGACCTTCTCTCCAATTATACTTCCAACAAATATCCCTAGACTGCTTGTAGCCAACATTCCCAACACTGTTCCAAACAGTATAAATACGGGATGAACTGCATCTGTAGCTAATGTCATGGCTGTAAGCTGAGTTTTATCACCTAGTTCTCCCACAAAAAATGCTAAGGCTACAGTTAAAACTGGACCAAAGCTTTTTTTATTATCTTTTTTCTCTTCATCATCTTCACTTCTCAAAGTCCATAGGCCAAATGCAATAAATAATATCCCTGCGGCCATTTGTATATTATCTAACGGAATAACATTCGACAAATAAGAACCTAAAGCTATGGCAATACCATGATTTAATGCAGACCCAATTAGCACCCCTAGTAAAACCTTCTGTACCCTATATTGTGTTGCAAATGTCATAGCTAATATTTGAGTCTTGTCTCCCATCTCTGCTACGAAAATAAAGAAAAAGGCCTTTAAAAGTTCCTTTACCATTAGTATCCCTCCACCGATTAATTAAGTAATCATAGAAAACGAGAGGATTAAGCGCTCTCGTTTTTCTTCGTCAAAAGTTCTTCAATTTTTCCTGCTGAAACTGGTGGACTATAATAATACCCTTGAATGAAATCGCCACCATTATTCATTATAAAGTCAAGCTGTTCTTTTGTTTCAACACCTTCAGCTACTGAGTTTATCTTAAGCTCACGAGAAAGGCTAAGTATTATTTTAGCAATTACTCCATCATCATTATCTGGATAATCTTTAATAAATTCTCTATCTATTTTAATATTATCAAATGCTAACTCTCTAAGATATCCTAATGATGAATACCCTGTGCCAAAGTCATCAATAGATATTGAAATCCCCATAGCTTTTAATGAACAAAGCTTCTCATTTATATCCTGTCTGTTCTCTACTAATGTCCCTTCTGTTATTTCAATGCCTAAATATTTCCCTTCCAGCTCACATTCCTCTAATATTTCTCTAATCTCATCGCTAATTTTATTATCCTTAAATTGAACAGGAGATAAGTTCACAGAAACAGGGATTTTAGGTAATCCTTTTTCCTGCCATTTCTTATTTTGTTTACATGCTTCCTTAATAACCCAATTACTTATGTCATTTATAACACCTATTTTTTCAGCAATAGGTATAAATACAAAAGGTGGTATTTGTCCAAGTTCGTCATTATCCCACCTTAGTAAAGCCTCTACACCTACCATTTTGTTGGTTTTGGGATCAATTTGCGGTTGATATAAGAGACTTAGCTCCATATTATCAATTGCAGCTCTCAATAGAGTTTCTAATTTAACATCTTTTCTCAGCTTTTCCCTTATGCTTTCACTATAATATACATAATTTGCATTATCACTTTTTTCTGCCCAATCTGTTGATAGGATTAAATCATTAATCATTTTATTAACATTATTATACTTGTTTGTAATAGATAGTATTCCCATTGCCATATTTATAAATATTATTCCTGCCTCAGTGTTAAAGCCAATACTAATTGTCTCATTTAGTGATTCAATAATGGAATCCAAATTATGTATATCCTCGTCCATATTTACTAATACAATAAATTCTTCCTTGCCACTTCTAAATAATTTGCCTATTCCATTGAAAATTAGTTCAATTCTTCTAACCATACTAATTATAACTTCATCCATTAATCTATATCCATAACCAGCAACGATTTCATTATAGTTTGTTACTCTAATAGATATCAAGAACTGTTTTTTATCTCCTGCCATTTTTGATTCTATTTTCTTTGCTAAAAACTCATTTAAATGTTTTTCATTTGGAAGGCCTGTTAATGCATCATACTTATCCTGTTTAGTAAGCTGGTCTTCAATGTATTTTTCACCATTACGCTTCCGTTGTCTTGCTATAATTACAATCAATAATGCAACAATAATAATTAAAACTAATAATACTTCAAGCATAGCTATATATCTTCCTCTCTATGTAGTCAACCATAATCTTATCTAGGACATGTATATTTTACTACAAATTTCGTTTATTTTCCATAAAAAAAGAATCCTTTTATCAACAGGATTCTTTTTAGACCACGAGCTATCTTAAAAAAGTTTCTATCATTTTAATATGTCCTTCTTCTTCATGTATGATTCTAGTTAGTGCCTTGTAGCTATTTGTTTCAGCATCCTCTTTTTTTCTGACAAGCAGCCCCTGTATTCTAATGACAAGAGCTAAGTTTTTTTGTTCAAAATCTAAGGCTCCAGCCAGAAGTTTTTGAACATCATCTGCCTGAGAATGAACTAAGCTTCTTCTAAATTCTAAAACAATCTTTGATATTGAATCATAAACATCAAAATCAATCTGTATGTCCCTAAAATCTGATACATCTTTTTTTATACTTTCATATATTTCTATATGCCTTCCTTCTTCTCTCACAAATACACCAGCAGCTAGCCTCACACGCTCGTTTATGTTAGGGTTTTTCTGAAGCATTTTATAAAATTCTAGGGCTTTTTTTTCGATTTCAATTATCTTGTCTATTATATCTATTATTGTGTACATTAGTAGAATTCCCTTCCTATAATCAAATTTAGTCTATTTGATTATAACATAGGGTTTTGACACTTTTCAACAAAGATAAATTTTTGCCAAGGTCTTATATGCTCTAGAAGATATATTTCTTCTTCATCTATTTTAGCCACTATACTTGTTTTACCGCTATTTTTCATAGACTTTAGTGCTATTTGAAGTTCCCCTGCATATCTCTCATATAGACTACTGTCTAATAAAACATCTCCTATCTCAATGTCTTTAGCATTGAATACTTGAAAATGATGACCTGCATATTTTTCTCTGCTTTGAGTAGAACGTATCATATATTCTGATACATCTCCTCTATTGAAATGGATTTCATCTAGTATAATTTTCCTTTCAGTCTCTGGTACATTTTTATATATATTCACACTCAGACACAAAATATTCTTATTCATTTCGCCAAGCAATTTAAGTTCATCTTCGGAAGCAAAGCTATTTGCTATTATTACATTATCAATTAAATCTGTATTAAATAAATCCTTGGCTTGGATTTCTATGGGGATCTCCCTGTGTTCCTCTAAAGTGCAAAGTCCTTCATTAACCGGCCATGGACCAAAAGTAGCTGCTTTCGAGGAGATGAAAGCAGCTGTTTCTATTCCATAATCTTTATACCTTCTAGAGCATTCAATAAAGTGTTTTCTTGAAAGTCCAGTATATCTGTGAGGATAAAAATTATGGCAGCCAATAAGATTCTCCTTGTTTGGAATATAAGATAAAATATTATCTAAATATCTTGTTCCATTGCTCATATTTATTTCAATCTTTAATCCATATGGGTTAAAGGTCATTATGCTCTCTTCAATTCCGGTAAAACCTAAGTCAAGCCTTATACCCGCTAAACCTAATTCCGAAAAAAATCTTAGCTCTTTATAATCAATATTGAACTCATAAAAGATTGAAGGAGATATATCTGCTATGACTTCCATTCCTAAGGATTTAGCATAATTCATAATTTCACTGAATTCTCTAATAGCTTTTTCCTTATCCCCCTTCATAGAGATAAGGCAGGTAAACACTCTAGTAAATCCATGCTTTGCCGCCAAGCCTAGATATTTTTTATTTTCTTCTATGCTAGCATTTTGAGGATATATAGAAACTCCTAATTTATGCATTTAAGCAGCCTCCACTTAATATTTCACTTATTTTAGAATACAATTCAACAAATTCCACCGCCATATCCTTTACAGTTAGGGCATTCATTAAATGGTCCTGTGCATGTACCAGTAAAAGTGATAGCTCCTGTTTATTGCCCTGTGCTTCTCCTTGAATTAAAGCTGTTTGAGTCTTATGAGCCAAGGAAATCTTTTCGTTAGCCTCATCTATTTTTTCTCTTGCCTTATGAAAATCTCCAATTTTTGCATAATGAATTGCTTCCATGCAGGAGCTTCTAGCCTCCCCACTGTGGTTGATTAAGTTTATTATAATCATCTCGAATTCCATATATATCTCTCCTTAGGATTAGTAAACTAGTCTTCATAATCTATCAAGGAATAGCTTTTACTATGTTATAAATTATTGTAGTGTTAAAGGGCTCAACACCCTTTAACACTATAAATACTATACTATGCTTTAGCTTTTTTGTCTTCTCCTCTAACTTGCCTTTCAGCAAGTGACACGAATGGTAGGTAGATTAATGTAGCTATCCCCAAATTTATCAAAGCTAAAAGACCTGCAAGCACACTCCTTAAGCTTCCGCCTGTTGCTAAAAATGCACCAATTCCAGGTGGTGATATCCAAGGTATAGCAACATAAGTTGGAGGAATCAATCCTGACACAGTTGCAAGATATGCCACAAGTGTAAGTACTGCTGGTGTAATTAAAAATGGAATAAATAGTATTGGATTAAGAACTATTGGAAGTCCGAACAATATTGGTTCATTGATTTGGAATATTCCTGATGGTGCTGATAGTTTAGCAACAGCTTTGTATTCCTCTCTCTTTCTCACAACAATAAATATGGCAATAATTAATGCTAATGTTGCTCCAGAACCTCCTAGATGCACATACGTATCAAAAAATACTCTAGTAATAGCATTAGGTGCAGCTAAACCCTGTTGAATTGCGCTTGCATTTGCTTCAAGAGCAGGTAAGTATAATGCGTTCATTATAGGATCTAGTATATTTGCTCCATGAAGTCCAAAGAACCAGAATAGATTTATCAATACTGCTAGGAACATGGCTGAGCCTACACCTTGGCTAAATCCTTGCAATGGCTTCTGAATTCCGTTATATATCATATCATATAAACTGCCCCAGCCTGCTAAGGAGATTAATAAAGTAATAATACCGAATACTGTTAAAGCAATAACTCCAGGAACTACTGCCGCAAAAGCCTTTCCTACTGCTGGTGGTACACTGTCTGGCATCTTGATAATAATCTTTTTCTTTGTTAGCTTCACGAATATTTCTGTTGCTATTAAAGCTACTATTAAACCTGTAAATAATCCTTTTGCATCTAGGTATCCCCAGTGGATGTATCCCCAGCCTGCATCTCCATGGGATTGAGGAAGAGTTGCAATATATGCTCCTACTGATATGATTCCTGCTGCAAGGCCATCTTCTCCATATCCCTTTGCTAGATTGTATCCTACACTAAATACAACTACTAAGGTCATAATAGCTAGTGTACCCCACCATACACTGTCGCATATTCCCTTTAGAACTTCCAAACCAGGTATCCATGAAAACAATGTGTTTTTAAATACTAATGCAAATGAACCCGCTAATATCAAAGGCATAATTGCTACAAAACCGTCTCGAATAGCCACAAGATGTCTTTGTGCACCTATTTTAGCTGCAATAGGAACAAATCGTCTTTCCATGAAACTAATGAAACTATTCATCCTTTATCCCCCTTATTGTTTTTTATTTACTCCACTTTTGCCATCCCCATTAGTCCCAATGCCTGATTTAATACCTTTTCCCCGTTCATCATTCCATAATCTATGCCGTTAATTACATCTACAGGTATTCCTTTTGGTCCTAAAAGCTCCTTCATTTTTGTTAAAAGAAATCTAACCTGAGGACCAAGCAATACAACATCTACCTCATCTAGATGTTTTTTTACATCTGCCTCTGCTACTGCAAATATGTTTACTTCAATATTATTCTTTACTGCCGTAGCTCTCATCTTAGTTACTAGTAAGCTAGTAGACATTCCTGCAGAACAAACAAGCATAATTTTAATCATGACAATGTCTCTCCTTTCACTAATGTGATGTCTTTTCTACCCTCCTTAAAATATATTTATGTGTTATAACACACTAATATATATTGCATAAACCTAGCCAATTATCTCAATAGCCTAAAAATTCTTTTAAGTCTCATAGGCATGGTATTTTAGCTGCCTGAGGGAGAAAATCATTTCAATAATAAGGGGTTTTTATTGATTTTACTGTGTAATAAAAATAAATAATGTGTAAAATCGCCACACACTATTTCACACTATTATTATTTGACAAAAACAGCTTGGTTATATGGGCTAGTTCACTTTCCTCAATATTGATCCCATATTGCACTTCTAATGGCTCTAAGCATTTTTTAATCTGTTTTAATTCTTTTCTGTATATGTCTTTGTACTCACTTAAATTGTCAAAGCTTCTAGAACTAATGCCATTTAAGATATTATCTACTAAAAAGCTAATATGTAATGCAATACCCATTTTTACATCGTTTGATATCTTCATTTTTAAATCCTTTTCAATACTTCTTATTACATGCTTTACCTCACCTGCAATCTCTTCGCCCTCAACAATGACCATATGATCATTTAGAGATTTTCCTATTTTGAAAAATATATCTTCTTCTTTTATTATTTCTTTTATTTTGTATATTCCATACCCGTCTAAGATTTCAATGGCAGGTATGAAGGGAATATGGCCTGTATCCATATCCACTGTTCCTACTATGGCTAGAATGTTATAGCTTTCCTTTAGCTCATCTAATCTTTTCTTAAAGTCTATATTGATATTGATTGGGATTATTTTGATTTGTCCTTCTTTTTTTATCTGCTCTTCTATTATTCCCATCAAGCGTTTTGATGAACCCTCGCCAGTGAAGCAGGCCGTTATTATGGCATCCATTCTTTTATTTTTCCTTCTTTCTGATTTTTCATTGGATTGCATGTTTTTTTCTATAATAGAATAGTATATCTCCTTTAATTCATATCCCATCATAGCTTTTCTGCAAACATCAATGACTAAAGGAGTACTTACCATATCAATGGTCTTACATTCTATTCCTGTGTCCTCCATAATCATGTCTCCAAAGCTAGTAAGAGAACCCATATCTACAAGTATTATTACACCCCTGTCTTCATTTATGTCTAAAGCCTTTCTCTTAGCTATTTCATACATTGCTTCAGGCTTCATACTGAGAGGCATATCTAAAGCCTCTGCGTATTCTTCCCCTATGAGGCTGTTAGCTACATCTGCCATACTGCTTGCAGTAGTCTTCCCATGCATTATTACAAGAACTCTTACTTTGTTTGACTCTTCAATATCGGCTTTAGATGAAGTGGCAGAGAAAAACATTGCTAAATAGCCAATCTCATCTATGGGTGTTTCTATGCTAAATTTATTATCAATTAGTTTAGCTATTTTAGTGGCAAATAGGAATTCTTCTTCATAATTTATTCTAATAAAATTTAACCTGGGATTATATATTTTTTCGCCTTTTTTAACTCTTTCAATACTCCTTTCTAAATGCAATGCCAAGCCAGAATATATTTTTTCATCAAATTCTTTTAGCAAGCTTTGTTGTGCTAATAGCAGTATTTCTTCTACTAGCTTCAGTACTTCTATGTTTACTATTTTTGAAAGCTCTTCTCTTCTAAGCTTGTCAGATATATTGCCAATGTATTTTTGAAAATGAGTTTCTATGTCTATATTCAGTATCTCGTTAGCTTCTTTTTCGTCAATGCCAATATTTTTTAAGGACTCCAGCTTTTTTTCAATTGAACTATAGAAATCTTCGCCATTACTGTACTCATCACCAATGTAGATTTTTTGCTTTTTATCCTGATTAAACTTCAATATATCATCTGTGGAATTCAATATTTGTTCAATTTCTTTTCTATGGTATTTTATTTTCATCAGACCCTGTATTACATGGTTGGGCAAATCAGATTGGCTTATGAGTATGTAGCTATCATTGCTTGATTTGTAGTTCAGAAAGGCTTTTGCACATGCCAGCTGTATATCACTCTTTAACTGTCCTATATTGCTTGGACAATCATAGAGCAAATATGCAACAAGGGAATTTTTATTTATGTATATGCTTTTACTGACTCTTAAGGATTCTTCTTTTATGAAGGTTTCTATAAGAGAATACCTTTCCATTAAACTCCTGTCTCCTAATGCAGGTAAGGTTATGACCATAGGTATCCTTCTCGTAAAGGTTTTGAGTAGATAAGACTGAGGTTCTTCAGTAGTAGCAGCAACTATTCTTACATTAGCGTATTCAACAACTTCGGCCGTTCCCAAGGGCCTAAAAAAGCCCTTATCTATATATGTAAACAACATTTCCTGTCCTTGAGGAGATAGTCTGTGCACCTCATCCAGAAATAGAAATCCTTCATGTGCCTTTTTTAAAAGACCATCTCTGTTAGTATCTGCACCAGTATAAGCGCCTTTTCTGACACCAAATATTTGTGCTGTTAATAGATTAGGATTATCTGCATAATCTGCACAGTTAAATCTTATAAAAGGAGCTTTTTCCTGTAGTACCTTAGATTCCACAGCGAATCTATACATTAATTCTGCAAACATTGATTTACCAACGCCTGTTTCTCCTAATATTAATGTGTGCAGCCCTCTAGGGGGATATAAAACAGCAGCCTTGGCTTTTTGTATAGGTATGGCTAAGCTTAAAGCTGCACCAACCATTTTATCCAAGCTGTATTTGCCATTCTCTATTTGATGAGATGAGTCTTTAATGATTGATTTGTATAAAACAGGTCTTCCCTGAATCTTTTCAACCCTGTTTTCCTTATATAATATATTCAAATATCTACTAGCATTGGAACGGTTAATATTCATAGCTGCTCCAATATCAGAAGCAGAGACACCTTCAGGCATGCTTTCTTCTAGCTTACAAAGCACTTCATATACCTTATCAATAATACTCATTTTTCTCACCTCTAATAGCACACTTTATTTATAATAATATATCATCTTCCTAATTTTATCCATTGATATTTCTATAATTTTCTGAAAGAATTAATTTAACATATTATATGAGGAGATTTCAAATGAAAATAAATATACTTTTTCAGGATAAAAGCATAATTGTGGTTGAAAAACCACCTAAAATGCCATGTCAAAGTGACAAGACTCAAGATGAGGATTTAATGAGTTTATTAACAAAGCAATTGATGGAAGATGGTGCAGAAGAGCCCTATCTAGGACTTGTACATAGACTTGATCGCCCTGTAGGCGGAGTATTAGTTCTAGCTAAAACTAAGGAGGCAAACAGAGTATTGTCGAAGCAAATATCTGAACATAAATTTACTAAGGAATATCTTACAGTAGTCTGTGGTATTCCTGCTAATCCACATGGTGAGTTAAGAGACTATTTAAAAAAGCTTATTACTATAAATATGAGTAAGGTAGTGGATAAGGGCACAAAAAATGCAAAGGAAGCTATTTTGCAGTATAGCCTCATGGCCACAAAAACTACTGATAAATACGGTGATATTAGCCTTCTTAATGTAAACTTAAAAACAGGACGGCATCACCAAATAAGAGTTCAGCTCTCTAATGCTGGATTCCCTATATGGGGAGATAATAAGTATAATAAAATTTTTGTTAAAAAGAAAGAGTGGACTCAGATATCTCTTTGGGCACATAGAGTTGCCTTTAGACATCCTGTAAGCAACACTCCAATTGACTTTACTAGTTTTCCTTATGATGAGTATCCTTGGAGCATTTTTGAGATTGATAAATGATAGTTGCTCAGCTATCATTTATCAATAAAAAACTTTTCAAATTCATCTGGTGGAATAGGCTTGCTATAATAAAATCCCTGTGCCTTATTGCAGCCATTTTTCTTTAAAAATTCAAGCTGTTCTTTTGTCTCTACACCTTCTGCTATTACTTTTAAATTCAACTCATTAGCAAGGATTATAATAGCTTTTGCAATTTTCTCATTTTTGCTATCTAATTCTATATCCTTAATAAAGGATCTATCAATTTTAAGTTCGTCTACATTCATCTCTTTTAGTTTATATAAGCTTGAATAACCTGTTCCAAAATCATCTATAGAGATACATATTCCCAGTGCCTTTAATCTTTTTAACATTTCAAGAGTATACTCTATGTCTATAATTGCTATTGATTCTGTGATTTCTAAAACAAAATAATTAGGATCAATTCCAGTTTCATTGATTATTTTTAATACTGTCTCTGCAAAATTACGCTGCTGAAATTGCCTCGCAGAAATATTGACAGAAACCCTCATAGGCTTATGGCCTTTTTCTACCCATGCTTTTTGTTGCATGCAAGCAGTTCTTAGTACCCATTCACCTATGGAGACGATGAGTCCTGTCTCTTCAGCTAATGGGATAAATCGTGCTGGACTAACAAGCCCTTCTCCTGGTTTTTCCCATCTTATCAAAGATTCCATTCCAACTATATCTCCTGTTCTTATATCTATAATTGGCTGGTAGAATAGCCTTAATTCGTTATTTTTCTCGGCTTGTCTCAGCTGATTTATTAGAATTAGATTATCCATTTCTTTCTCACTTAGCTCTTTCGTATATATAAAGTGGCTATTTCCACCATTGCTCTTAGCCTTGTACATTGCTATGTCAGCATTTTTCATTAAAGACTGGATTGTTCTTCCTGCTTCTGGATAAATAGCTATACCAACACTTGTGGTTAAAAACAAATCATAGGTGGATACAACAAAGGGTTTTTTGAAATCTTCTATGATTTTATTAGCTAATAGTACTGCTTCCTTTTCACTTTTTATATCTAGCATTAAAACTAGAAACTCATCTCCGCCGATCCGTGCTAATACATCAAACTTCCTTATAAGCCTGCTTATTCTTTTTCCAATTAAATCTAGCACTCTATCGCCGAAATCATGTCCCAGTGTATCATTAATTTGTTTGAACCTATCTATATCAAAATAGAGCAAAGCAAGTCTACTATTATCCTTGGTAGCTTTGTTGATGGCTTCGTTTAAGGTTTCCGTTAAGAAAAGCCTGTTAGGTAAGGATGTGACATTATCGTAATATGCAAGGTCGTGTATTTTCTTTTGATGTAAAAGCAAATCCTTATTAGCTGATTGCAGTTCTTTTGTCCTCTTATTTACCTCTGCTCTTAATCTTTTATTCCATATGAAAAAAAGTGAGATCACTAAAAGTATTAATCCTACCACAGCTAGAATTTCTTTTATGTATGATTTAATGATATCTTTTCTGTCAAATATCTCTTCCCCAAACCATTTTCTATATATTTTATCGTATGTACCACTCTTCCTTAAAATCTCTAGTCCCTGATTTAGAAGGACAGCTAGATTTTCATTGCCATAATATGTAGCAGGTCCGTATTCAGTAACCCTCATAGGCTCTCCGACTATTTTTACTAAGTTCGGTTTCTTTAGCTTTTGAAGATAGTACACACCCGTTAGCTTATTGCCAACGCAGGCATCCACCTCTCCATTTAACAAGGCATCTATTGCTTGCTTTTGATCCTTTTTAGGGAATAGAATGACATCTGGAATGCTGCTAATAATCTCATGATTTATATCGCCTTCTTGAAGTGCTACTGAGGCCCCAGAAAGATCTTCTATCCCTGCAATGATACTAGTTTCTTTCATTACAAAAATAACCTGAGAATTGATTACAGTAGGAGCAGTAAATAGAAACCTTTTTTCTCTATCCTCCGTTTTAGATATTCCTTGTATAGCATCTACTTCTTCTCCTTCAAGCGCTTCTAATGCCTCGCTCCAATCCATAGGTATAAGTTCAATATCTAGTCCTAATTCGATAGATAATGCATTCATTATATCTACATTGAAGCCCTTATAAATTCCGTTTTCATCTATATACTCATAAGGTGGATGATTATTGTCCCCAGCTACACGTAAAGTAGTTGAATTATCAGTTAGTGCTTTTTGCGGAGCCCTGTTTAAGACAAAGAAAAATAATATGACAATTACCAAGAAGCAAATTGACATTTTCTTTCTCACAATAATAATCACCTCTCCCAATTTAAAGCTTAACTCAAATGGAATTATTATCTAATACTTGTTTTCTTCTACATATTTTTTCAAATTCCTTCAAAATATTTCATTTTCATTATGATTAAAATAAAAAATGAGAATTGAAAAAAATTTTACAATAAAATAAAAAAACAATAGAAGTCCATTCGCCTTTAAGCCTAAAGCTAAATGAAGCCCTATTGTCTCATATTTTTATAGTCTCTAGTTTTAATCCAAAAATATTAAAATTTTTAATTTCATATTCCCTGAATCCTTGTTTCTCTACGGGACAACAATGTAAAAAGCCCACCAAATAACAGGTTAAAATAAAACGTTATAATTCTCCAAACTAGTACAGCAGTACCAATAATGTTTCTACCAAAAAACAAGCTGAAAAACATGTAAAAGCTTCCTTCTGCACCACCACTTGCTCCAGGTATGGGAATAAAGGAAGTAATCATAACTACAAATGCCTTAGCTGCAATCATATTGCCTATAGAGCTATCTCTTAAGCCAAATGCTCTATAAATAAAATAAGGTATAATAAAGAATGATAATAGCTGAATCATAGTAAGTATAGATGTCTTAAGAATCAACAGAGGATTGCTTCTAATAACTATAAAGCTGTCACGAAACAAAATTAACTGTTTTTCTATCTTTTCAACTAGCTTATCTGAACTTTTTATAATTCTAAGTCTTTCTAATATCCTACAAAAAAATACTACTACAGAATTAGCAAAATTCATATATGATGAAAGTAATATTAAAAAAAGTACTACAGCAGTATTTACAATAAAGCCTATAGTCGCAAGATGAGTAAAATTTGATAGCCTAGTTTTAAAAAAACCTAATTTAAAAATTAGTATTATAAAGGAGTAAAGAGTTAAAACTGATTGATATATTATAAATTTTCCCGTTAAAATAGAGCCTGCTATCCCAATCTTCACTCCATTTAAGGATAACTCATATGCTTGAGCAGGCTGTCCACCTGAGGCAAAAGGAGTTATTGAATTAAAAAATTGACCAGTCATGGTTACCTTAAAGGAATCCCTAAATTTAATATCTGCACCTAATGATTTGGCTATCATATGGAGTACTATGGCTTCTAAAAACCAGTACATGCCCATAGCTACAATAGCGAGAATAATCCAATAAGGATTTAATAATAAAAGCTGCTTTTTAAATTTATCTATTCCATTAGATAAAATAATATAAGTAAATACTCCTACACTAAATATTAATCCTAAAATAAATTTAGTTAGATTCTTTTTCATATTTTCTACCCCAAAAACGTTTTGTCTTTAAATCCTTACTTATGCTATCATAGAACTCTCTCCAAAGGTATAACACATGCTCCTTTGAATAGTATGAGCTTCCTCCAATTGACTTCTTTCTTGCAGTCTTATAAAAATTCTCATCATTTTTTAAATTATATAGTATTTCTTCAAATCCTTTATTATCTTTTGCTTTTAGATAATAGCCAAATAATATGTTCTTATAGATGTCTATATCTCTCAAAACTATTGGCACATGGCAGTTCATAGCCTCTAGAATAGACATAGGAAATAATTCATTGTATGAAGGAAGAAAGAAAACATCAGACATATTATATACAGAGTTCATATCATCACGCTCAACAATTCCTATGAATTTAACATTCTCAGGTGGTGAATCTACTATATCCTTTAGCTCCTTATAGCCACTCGTAATCTTTCCAAAGGAGAATCCTCCAGCCCATATGAATTGAACATCTGGCATGTTCTTTGCAATTTTTACAAAATCAAGAACTCCCTTTCTCGTCTGAACTTGCCCCACTCCTAATACAACAAATGCCTCAGGGTCTATTCCATATTTTTTTCTTACCTCTTTCTTTTTGTTTGCATCATATGGATAAAAATCCTTGGAAGAAACAAAATTAGGTATGTAGGTCACCTTATCTCTATCTATTCCATATTCACAAAGCTTGTCAATAAAATAAGGATTTACAGTTACTAAGTAATCCATTTGATTGTAGAATGCTATCATATACTTATAAAAAGCCTTTTTAAAAAGCACTGGCATGTCCAAGCTTTCTTCTACAGTTTCAGGAAGAAAGTGAACATATCCAACTGTTGTTCCTGATACCTTTGTGAAGGGTAAGCTTAAAAAATGCTTAAGGTCTACAGTATGATAATGTGTAATATCTGAAAACTTAAATTTATTTATTTCCACCTTGTATTTGTCTGATAAACCATTCTTAACAAGATTTACTTGTTCTATATAAGCAGAAGCAACACCTTGCCCTTTTACTTTTTCGGCAGATGATAGCATATTTATAGTAGTCATAAACATCACTCCAGAAATATAATTATATAAACTTAGTCATTAAAACTTTAAAAAGTACTTCAATATTATTTCCTATTGCAGAATTTAACCAAATAAGCCTGTATTATGATTATAACCTATAAATATTAAATTTAGTATATTATATGTATTAAGAATTTATTAATAAAAAAGCCTAGGAACTTATATAAGATTCTTAGGCCTTTGTAAAATAAGCACTATTTATTGCACTGCTTATAATAATCTAACTCCATTTTTTATTATCTCAATCTTTCTTTCTTTTAATAATCTTCCAATGACTTTCTTATAAGCACCCTTGCTCATATTAAGCTGCTCCTTAATTTCCTCTGGAGAGCTATCGTCATTTAACATCAATACTCCACCGTTTTTAATCATCTTCGTTAGGACATGAATTATATCTTCATCTGTTTGTATCTGACCCTTTTCTCTTAGACTTAGCGCCAGTTTTCCATCATCTCTTACCTTAGTGACCCTAGCTTCTATTTTATCTCCAATTCTGTAAGTCCAATAAAGCTCGTGCTTAGGTATCATTGCATCATATTTATTATCTACTGCTACAAAAGCTCCCATGTCCTTATTTATTCTATAGATTATCCCATGGATTTTATCATCTACCTTATAAGGCGAATCACTGCTTAAAATTTTATTAACCTTCATAGTTGCACATAATCTATTGCTTTTATCTACATATAATCCAACTAGATATTCCCTTCCCTTTTCTGCTTTTCCTATTTGCTCTTTAAAGGGCAGCAGCAAATCTTTTTCTAAACCCCAATCCAAAAAAGCTCCTATCCTAGTAGTCTCTACTACCCTAAGCACTCCTACCTCACCAACTACCAGTTTAGGCATTTTTGTTGTTGCTATTAGTCTATCTTCAGAATCCTTATATATAAATACTTCTATTTCATCCCCTTTTTTAATGCCTTCTGGAACCTGTTTAATAGGTAACAATACATCAACCTCTGCTTTACGATCTTCTGTATTTAAGTATACACCAAAATCAGTTTCCCTTATAATCTGTAGTTTTTGAACCTTTCCTAATTCTATCATTAAATAATCCTCCTTGGAACTAAAGTATCAATCCTAATTATAATCTAATTTCAAAATAAACTCTACCTTTATTTTACACTTAAAATTATATACTATGTATATCCTTTTTATATGAACAAAAAGTCTGCCTATATTGGAGAAGACAATTTTTTACTTTACGTTTACACACTTTTAATAACTTTTCTTTGCCAGTACCCTCTTTTATAAACTGCAAGTCCATATAAGCATACTATTAAATTGCTAAAGCTCATAGAGAACCATATTCCTGTAGGACCTATATCAGTAAAGTGCTTGAATATCAATATCATAGGCAATCTAACAAGCCATAGTCGTCCGACCTCCATTGCCATTGAATATTTAGTATGCCCAGAGCCTTGGAATATCCCTTGAAATACACTAAACATACCCATAAGTGGCATTGAAACAGAAATATATCTAAGGTAACTAATTCCTTGAGAGATCACTTCTAAATCGTCTTTGGACTGCATGAAAAAGTCTACTATTTCTTTATCCAGCAATACTAATAAAATAAGCCCTGCTACAGAAAAGCTTATTGTAAATATTGAAGATTTCTTGAAGGCTTCTCTTACCCTATCTATTTGCTCCGAACCAAGATTCTGACCAACAATCGATGTTAAGGCTGCACCCACTCCCATAGCTGGCTGCATTATCAATGATGTTACTCTGTTAATCATACCAAAAGCAGCCATAGTAGCAGTACCATATGAAGCTATAAAGCTGTTAAGCACCATAAATCCTAGTGCTGATCCTGTTTGACCAATAGAAGAAGGAAATCCAACACTTATGATTCTTTTAATAATATCCTTGCTAAATCTAAATCCTTTGAATTTAGGCTTAATCATAGCGTGAGACTTCATTAATATGTATATTCCCACTATAGAAAGTAAAGCCTTTGAGATCAATGTTGCTATGGCAGCTCCTGCAATACCCATGTTAAAAGTAAATATAAATATGGGGTCTAATATTACGTTTAATACAGCACTAATTCCACTTAGTACAGTTGGTAGCATAGTATTTCCTTGTGCATTCATAATAGAATTAAAATTAAAAAACAGAAACATAAAAGGCATATCCAAAAAAGTAATTCTTAAATATATGTTACTGTAGTTCGCAAGATCTCCCGTTGCTCCCATTAGTTTTATTACATGCGGGCTGGCAACATATCCTATAGCAGTAAAACATAGCGAGAATATTAACGATAATACAATGATCTGACTGGAGTATTTGTTGGCCTCTTCATATTCAGCCGCCCCAATTAGCTGTGATAATAAAGAGGTCCCCGCTATAGATATTCCTATTCCTAAAGAAATAAACAGAAAATTCACTGGCCAAACAAAGGCCGTTACCGCAAAATAAACAGAGCCAAGCTTGCTGACCCAGATCCCATCTGCCAGATTATAAAGTGTTTGAATCAGATTGTTTATCATAATTGGTATAGATAAAGTAATAATTACCTTATAGATATCTCCATTAAGTATAAGGTTTCTTCTTTGCTTAGTATCCATTCATTGTCCCCCTATATAAATTATAAGAAACATACTATAATGATTATACCATTACCTAGTATTATTTGAATAGCATCCTTAAGCTATCATATTTTCTATAGTGAATCAATTTCTATAATAAATTATCTTTTGAGTGTTACAAATAAAAAAGATTTAAATAAAAATATTAAAAACTAGATAATAATTTCTATATAGTGGTATATATAAAAAAAGGAAGGTGATAATTTTGAAAACTTTTAACGAATATAGCCTAAGGGAGTTAAATCTGAAAAATCGCATAGTTATGCCTCCCATGTGCATGTACTCCTCAGATGATTCTGGACATGTAAAGGACTGGCATGTTACACATTATGTAACTAGGGCAATAGGTGGTGTTGGACTTATTATAGTTGAAGCTACTGCAGTGACTCCAAACGGCAGAATATCAAGCAAGGATTTAGGAATCTGGGACGACGATCAAGTACCTGGCTTAAAATCAATAGTAGATAGTTGTAAGGAGCATGGCACCAAAGTTGCAATACAGCTAGCTCATGCTGGTAGAAAATGTAGTGCAGACGGAGAAACTACAGTGGCACCTACATCCTATAAATTTAGCGAAACTTATAAAATTCCAAAGGAACTAACCAAAGAAGAAATAGAAGAAATTGTAAATAGCTTTAGAGATGCAGCAATAAGAGCCAACGATGCAGGCTTCGATGCAATTGAAATCCATGGTGCTCATGGTTATTTAATCCACGAATTTTTATCTCCACGCTCTAATATGAGGCAAGATGAATATGGAGGAAATGTAGAAAACAGAACTAGATTTCTACAAGAAATACTTTCTGCCGTTAAGGAGGTATGGCCTAATGAGAAACCCATACTACTTAGAATATCTGCTGATGATTATCTAGATAATGGACTTAATATTGATGAGATAGTTAAGATAATCAATATAATGAGAGACCATATTGATATGGTACATGTTAGCTCTGGTGGATTAGAAAATGTCAGTATCAAAACTTATCCAGGATATCAGGTAAGATATTCTGAGATTATTAGGGAAAAATGTAACATTCCAACAATCGCTGTAGGATTAATAAACGAATACGATCAAGTAGAGGAAATACTTTCTAATGACAGAGCTGATTTAGTAGCTCTTGGAAGAGGGCTTTTAAGAAACCCTTATTGGGTATTAAATAAAGCCTATGAAAAGGGTTATGATATAGAGTATCCAAAGCAATATGAAAGAGGATTTTGAAAGACTAGTGGAGCTAGTCTTTTTCTATTTTTAATGATTGTCTTCCTTCAAGGAAATCCTCAATATCTGGGATAATATTAAGTCTCTCTAAAGGTAATAATATATTTGTATATTATAAAGACAACGGGGTGAATTGATATGGAAAAGCTTACTGGAAGTTTGGCTCGAGATTTAGATGCTTTTAAGAAAATTTTTTTCTACCCTAAAAACAAGGATTTTATAATTCGCCCTGTCCACATAAAAGCTTTTGATGTGGAGGGAGTAATAATCTACATAAATGGCACGGCTTGTATAAACACCTTGACTAATGATATTATAAAGCCTCTAACAGAAGAAAGAATTATAGACAAAACAGGGGATATTACTGCTGATATTATTAAAAAAATAACTACAATGAAGAATGCCTCAAAAATATCTATTATTCAAGATGCTACTAAGGATATGGTGAAAGGCAATTCAATATTGCTTGTTGAAGGATGTCTAGAGGGAATTTCCATTGATACCTCCGAATTTGAGCATCGTCCCATTGACAAGCCAGAAATAGAAAATGTACTCAAAGGCCCAAAGGAATCATTTATAGAGTCAGCCTTAGTAAACCGCTCTCTTGTACGTAAACATTTAAAATATGAAAACCTAATAACTGAAACCATTGAAGTCGGTGAAAAGGGAAAAAGCGACATTTACATGATGTACGTTGAAGGAATTGTAGATCCAGACTTACTTGAAAATGTCAGAACTAGAATAGAAAATATCAGAACTGACTTTGTTTTATCTATTTCAATCCTTGAACAGTTTATCGAAGAAAGAAGCTATTCTTTAATTTCTACTGTTCTATATACTGAACGTCCTGATAGGGCAGCTGCTTTTTTAAATGAAGGTTATATCGTTTTAATTATGGACGGAGCCTCTGCATGTCTAGTTGTACCAGTAACCTTTTGGTCCTTTTTCCATACAGCAGAAGACCAATATCTACGGTGGAGCTATGGAAATTTTACTAGATTTGTCAGACTCATAGCTATATTTATTTCTATGCTTACTCCTAGCATGTATATTGCTTTGACTAATTACCATGTAGAAATGATTCCCAGCGATCTTGCAGTATCTATTGCAGCAGCTAGGACAATGATTCCCTTCCCAGTTATTGTAGAGGTGCTTTTTATGGAGATATCTTTTGAGCTGATAAGAGAGGCAGGAGTAAGAGCACCTGCTACACTAGGCAACACCATTGGAATCGTAGGAGCTTTAATACTTGGGCAAGCTGCTGTGGCTGCAAATATAGTCAGTCCTATTTTAGTGATTATAGTATCTATTACAGGATTATCTTCATTTGCAGTACCTGATATTAGTCTTAATTTTACAATACGAATTCTTAGATTCGCATTATTGATAGTAGGCGGATTTATGGGCTTCTTAGGAATTGCTCTATTGCTGACAGTTTTTCTTATTTACGGCATTAGCATTACTTCATTTGGAGTCCCTTATTTATCTCCTCTTGCACCACACTACCCTTCATCTGGTGATACTTATACTAGACCTCTTACTAAAAAGCAATGGCTAAGACCATTTAATATATCTACCCTTGACACTATAAGAAGAAAACCTAATGGAAAAGAGTGAACGTAATGATAAAAAAGTATGATGGAAAAATGGGCTTCCGTGAATTTTTTATAATAATATTTCTCAGTATAAGCCTAATGATAACTGATACAACTCCAACTTTGCTTATAAAAAATGGAATGAATGCTGCATGGATGATTCCTATTATTTCAGGGCTAATTACACTGCTTCCTATTTCATGCCTATTGTCATTATTAAAGCTTTATGGCGACAAAAACTTAATAGATATTATTTTTCATCTAACTGGTAAATATTTAGGATATATTATTGTTATACTACTTTTGCTAATAACATTTGAATATTCAGTCATCAGTACTAGAGAATATACAGACATTCTTAGTACAATGTTTTATTTAAATACTCCAATGTACTTTCTACTGCTCATATTAGTTGCAAGCAGCTCCTATATCGCTAGTAAGGGAATCAGCATAATAGGAAGCCTAGCCTGGTTCTTATGTCCCTTTGTAATGGGAAGCTTATTAATATTAATTCCAGTTGCATGGAAGGAAGCTAATTTTAATTATCTATTTCCACTAGGCGGACCTGGTATTGCTGTACTTTTGGAAAAGGGTGTTATAAATGCAACTATCTTAGATATTCTATTAATTTCGTCTGTTTTCTTCACAAAAATAAGATCCTACAGAGAGTATAAGTCTGCTATCTTATGGGGGCTAGGTGCTTCTAGCTTACTTGTATCCTTTTTCATGATTATTTATATAGGAGTCTTTGGATACCCTACATTAACTTCCATAATCTACCCACATCAACAGCTAACTCGCTTAGTTCATTTAGGACGTTATGCAACAAACACAGAAGCTGTATATCTATGGTTTTGGGTCATTGCTTCTACTATACGTTTCGGCGTATTCTACTATGCCAATGCTGCAATAATCGCCTCTATCATGAATATAAAAAAATCAAAACCACTATCTCTCATAATTGGAATAATGATTTTTATCATTGCAATGATTCCAGAAAACTACACAAAATATATTCTGGTTTTTAGGTCTGCAGCTATAAGCTATCTATGGACATATATTATTGGACTACCACTATTATTATGGATTATTGCTAAAGTGAGAGGAGAATTCAAAAATGAAAAGGCTTAAAATAATTCTATTAGTAATGCTCCTAGCTCTGCTCACTGGCTGCTGGGATAAGATAGAAATGGAGGAAATAGGGTATGTAGCAGTAATTGGAGTAGATAAAGCAGAGAATAATAAAATTAAAGTAACTTTTCAAATCACAAATCCTACAGGTGTTTCATTAGAAGGACAGCCCAATGAAAAGGAGGATGAAATAGTTACCATATTAGCAAATGATCTTGTTTCAGTAAAAGATTTGGCAAATATATCTATTTCAAGACATTTAACCTATAATCATGCAAGAGCCATAATAATTAGCGAAGAATTAGCTAAAACAGATAAACTCTTTTCCCTGATGGCAGCAACACAGAGAGACAGGGACATCAGACGAGAACTTAATATAATAATTTGCAAAGAGAATGCTGCCGACTTTATAAGAAACAATAATCCTCCGTTTACCAAACGAACAGCTAAATATTTTGAATTTATGACATCAAGATGGGAAGATGTAGGTTTTTCACCTCTATCAGATTTGCATAGATATCTTCAGCGCAGCACCGATGCCCACGATTTATTTTTAGCAACCTATGCTACAACAATACTAGAAAGTCCAAATACTTTGGCAGAAAATGTAGGAGATTACATTGCAGGTCAGGTCTACGATAAGGAAAAAAACCCAACCCAAATGATGGGTTCAGCTGTCATGAAAAATGGAAAAATGATTGGAATAATGACTGGTACTGAAACTAGACTGGCACTATTGATGAGATCTAAAAAAATAACAAATAACATTCACATTACTTTTCCTGATCCTCTAGATAAAAAGGAACAAATAACTGCTAAATTAATGAGGAAGAAAACTAAAATTGATGTCAATATAGATGAAGAATATCCTATTATTAACGTAACTGTACCAGTGAGGCTAAGCATATCTTCTATTCCAAGTCTTATTGATTATGTTGAAAATCAAGAAAATCAAAAAATTTTACAGGCCTCTATTGAAGAATATTTAGAAAATGAATCAATGAAGCTAATTGAAAGAACTCAAAAAGAATTTGGCGGGGATCCTTTTCTATGGTCAACATCTTCCAGAAAAAATTTTTGGCTTTATGAAGACTTTATAAAATATAATTGGATAGAGAAGTATCCCAAGGCTAAGGTCGATGTAAACTTTGAAGTAAGGATTGAAGATTTTGGTAAATCTTCTACACCTCCTAAAATTGGTGAAATTAATAAATAGGATGACTAACAAAGATAGAAAACTCCCAATCAATGTATAATCCATTTTTCATATATTTTCTTTATTATAAGCATTAGAAAAAACTGTAGTTTTCAAGCAGTCTGCTGACTTTTTTTCATGAGTAGCCTATCTATGGATCGGGGCTGGTGGAAAACCAGCCCAACAATCTGTCTGATATGACAAAATACATGTCAGCCTATCTGTTTTAGTCTCGGAGTAACAATTTTCGTATAGCCTGCCGTCAGACTGTGTAAAAATTCACATTGTATACGTTTTTGTCATTTTGAATGCAGTGAAGAATCTGTATTTGAAGCTATTAGAGACCCACTCGCTTCGCTCAGGGTGACAGTTTACACACAGCTTGCCGTCCCTTTGCGCTGCTTTGTATTTTAAGCTCCTCCTAAATAAGCCTTGATTACTCTCTCATTTTTCTGTATATCATCTGGTATGCCACCAGCAATCAAAGTACCATAATCAAATACAAATATTCGTTCGCATACTTCCATAACTAATGACATATCATGCTCGATTACTATGATAGTAAGGTCAAAGGTCTCCCTAATCCACTTGATTAACTCCTTAAGCTCCTTAGTCTCTGTTGGATTCATTCCTGCGGCAGGCTCATCTAATAGAAGAATTTTGGGTTTTGCTGCCAAAGCCCTTGCTATTTCAAGTCTTCTTTGCTCTCCATAGGAAAGATTTTTTGACAGCTCATCTTTTTTATCAGACAAATTAAATTTTTCTAGAAGCTGAAGTGCCTCATTAAAAACATTTTTTTCACTTTTATAATATGAAGGTAGTCTGAATAAAGCCGATGCTACACCATATTTTAGACCATGATGGAAACCAATGAGCACATTGTCTATCACCGACATGTTCTGAAATAACCTTATGTTTTGAAATGTTCTTGCTATGCCATAGTGTATTATTTTGTAAGGCTTTAATTCTTTTGTGGTAATCCTTTTATTTAAGTCATAGATAATCTCTCCAGTAGTTGGAGTATAAATTCCCGTCAACAAATTAAAGAAAGTTGTTTTTCCAGCTCCATTTGGACCAATCAATCCAATTATTTCTCCCTTTTCTACACTTAAGTCTACATCTGAAACTGCCTTAATTCCGCCAAAGGTTTTAGATAGATTATTTACTTTCAGCACTGGCATGAAGCTTAGCCTCCCTTCTGAACAATTTAAACTCTTGATTTCCCATAAGTCCAGTTGGTCTATAAACCATTATTGCAAAAAGAATTAGTGAATAAATTACCATCCTAAGCTCTGGAATACTCTGAAGAAATAGGGATATTATAGATAAGGCTACAGCTCCGACAATGGATCCCACAATACTTCCCATGCCTCCAAACACAACAATAACTAATATATCTATAGATTTCATAAATCCAAAAGAATCTGGCTTTATAAAATAGAAATAATTTGCATAAAGTGCACCTGCAGTTCCTGCAAAAAATGCCCCAATAGCAAAAGCCATTACCTTGTAATAAGTTGTATTTACTCCCATAGCCTCTGCTGCAATCTCATCTTCTCTAATAGCAATACAAGCTCTTCCATGAAAAGACTTTAAAAAGTTTTTTATTAATACAACTGTAGCTACAGTCATAATAAAAATCCATGTCCAACTTGTATACTGGGGAATATCATTTAACCCTACTGCTCCCCCAATATAGTCTGTATTTAATCCTATAATCCTAATAATTTCACCAAACCCAAGGGTTGCAATGGCAAGATAGTCACCCTTTAGCCTAAGAGTTGGGATGCCAATGAAAATACCTGCGAGCGCTGCTGCAAGCCCTGCGGCTAATAATCCAACAATAAAGGGCTGTCCCAGCTTCGCTGTGAATATTCCAGAGGTATATGCTCCAATTGACATAAAGGCTGCATGGCCAAGTGAGAACTGACCAGTAAAACCTGTAATAAGATTTAGGCTGACTGCAAGTATAATGTTGATTCCAATCAAGACAATATTCAATAATAAATATGAATCAATAATTCCTGTATTTATAAAAAGCTGGCCTAAAGCATAAGAAACAATGAGTAAAATAAAACTAATAATACTGGTTTTGGTTAATCTCTTCACCTTATTCACCTCCTATACTTTCTCTTTAATATTTTTGCCTAAAAGTCCATTAGGCCTTATTAAAAGAACGA
Organism: Proteiniborus sp. MB09-C3; assembly: GCF_030263895.1. Taxonomy (NCBI): domain Bacteria; kingdom Bacillati; phylum Bacillota; class Clostridia; order Eubacteriales; genus Proteiniborus; species Proteiniborus sp. MB09-C3. The sequence goes on along the minus strand of NZ_CP127161.1, from coordinate 957,433 downwards.
TAATCAATATTGTAAAAGCAACTGCATCTTTAAATATTGAACCTCCATAAGCACTCACAATAGTCTCTGTCATACCTAAAAACAGGCCACCAAATACAGCTCCAGGGATAATTCCTATTCCTCCTATAACAGCTGCAACAAAGGCCTTTAACCCAGGAACTACTCCCATTAAAGGGTTTATAGTATTATAATAAACTCCTACAAGAACACCCGCAGCCCCAGCCAATGCTGAGCCAATTGCAAATGTATAGGATATGATTCTGTTTACATTTATTCCCATTAACTTGGCTGTATCTTTATCTAATGCTACTGCTCTCATCGCCTTTCCAGTTTTAGTCTTATGAATAATATATTGTAGAATTATCATCAATACAATTGTAATCACAATTATATATACATTTTTCAAATCCATCACAACATTTCCACCAAAAAAAGTTATATTTTTATCTTCTAAAACACTTGGAAAAGTTCTCGTATCTGGCTTTACAAAATACACCATTACATATTCTAAAAATAAGGATACACTTATGGCAGTAATAAGAGCTGCTATTCTCGTGGAATTTCGTATAGGCTTATATGCAACCTTTTCTATTACCATTCCCAATATACTGCAAACTGCCATTGATATAAGCAAGGCAGGTAAGAATCCTAGGTGAAAAAAGGTAGTCAGTGCAAATCCAATGTATGCTCCTATCATATAAATATCACCGTGAGCGAAATTAATTAGATTTATGATCCCATATACCATGGTATAGCCAAGTGCTATTAATGCATATATGCTGCCTAGAGATACTCCATTTATCAACTGCTGAATTAATTGCTCCATATTTTCACTTCCCTTCTATTCGGTATAAAAATATTGGGCTGGCATGGAAACCAGCCCCTACTTGATTTACTCTGCTACATGAAATTTACAATTCCTAATCATTCTTTTGGGGATCCAGCTTCTTTAGAAATGTTGGTTCTCCATCCTTTATAGCTATAATAGTCACTGATTTTATCGGGTTGTGATTTTCATCAATTGAAAAAATCCCTGTAATACCTTTAAAGTCTTTAGTTGAAGCAAGTGCTTCCTTCAGCTTTTCAGAATCTGCTTCCCCAGCTCTATTTAACGAGTCTGCTAAAAAGTAACCTAGATCATATCCTAATGCATTAAAGGCATCTGGTTCTTTACCATACTTTGCTTTAAAGCTCTCTTTAAATTTAACTACCTCTGGAGAATCATCCATTGGTGAATAGTGACTTGAGTAATAGACTTCATCTAGAGTATCTTTTCCAGCTATGTCAGCAAGCTTCGGAGATTCATATCCATCACAGCCAAGTATGGGCACATTTAATCCTAGTTCTCTTGCTTGTCTTATAATTAGTCCCACTTCTTCATAATATCCTGGAACAAACAAAACCTCTGGATTTAAACCTTTTATCCTAGTTAAAACGGCCTTAAAATCTGTCTCCTTTGCTTGATATGCCTCCTCAACCTGAACTTTTCCTCCTAGTTTTGTAAGAGTTTCTCTAAAGTTCTTTGAAAGACCTTGAGCATAATCACTAGTAGTATCTGCAAGAATTGCAGCATTTTTTAATTTTAAATCATTATAAGCAAATTCTGCCATCATTACCCCTTGAAAGGAGTCGTTGAAGCAAGTCTTAAATACATACTCTTTTACTTTTCCATTACTGTCTATAGTTACATCGTCAGAAGTTGCAGAAGCTGAAATCAAAGGAACTTTATTTTGCATTGCTGCTGGGATTGCTGCCTTGGTACTTCCAGATGTATCTGAACCTAGTATAGCTATAACTTTTTCTCTAGTAGCAAGTTTTGTAGCAACGTTAGCTGATTCTGTAGCATCTGATTTGTTATCAAGCTTAACAGGTGTTAATTGCTTTCCAAGCACCCCACCATTTTGATTTATCTCTTCAATAGCTAATTCAATGCCTGAAGTAAGACCTTGCCCATATGTTGCTGCTCCACCTGAAAATGCATAGTTTAAACCTACCTTAATATCCTCCGAGTTATCCGCCTTATTAGCTGTTCCAGAAGAACATCCAGTAAAAAGGCTTAGTGCAAGAACTGATGAAAGTAATACTGATAATTTTTTATTCATATAAACCACCCCTATTATAATTTTTAATGTCTAAATTCCTTACTGATAATACCGTCTTCATCTTGATTCATATGAGACTCCTCCTCTGTGAAAAAAGTGTATAAAAAAGCCTCCACATGTATGTGTAAATACATGCAGAGGCTTTTGATGCGATACCACTCTACTTTATAATTATCTCACGATAACTAACTCAATAGGTTCCAAATAAACCCTAGCCATTTAACGGTGCCAGCCGCTATGGCCTACTAAGTTCAGCCATATAACTCCGAAGTGATGTTCCCCATGAAATCAATGCTAGTTTTCAGCTACCCCAGCTCTCTGTAATTGACTTTTTTCACAGTTCGTTCTTCATCATAGTTTTTATATATTATTTTATATCTCATATTGTCTTATTTATAATAATGAATAATATAACACGATACCAAAATGTTGTCAATACAATTTTTGCAATATTCTCAAATTAATATTTCAAATATTAAACTATTTAAAAGATTAGATGCTATATCTTTTATCAGCTATATATACACAATAGCATAATTTCTCTGTTTAAAAATCAATTGTCATATGTTTAACATGATATGCAAACATTTTCCTATATAGTTCTTGCAATTATGTTTTATTCCAGTTGCAGTTTTCTCTTAATTTCTAGTATTCATTTTTAATATGTTTATCATTTAAATATTTAAAAAGGTCTCCCGAATTCGGAAGACCTTTTTAAATCTATTATATTATTTTTCGTATATTGTCATATCACCTTTTATGTTAAAGTAGGTTATTCGTTGAGGCAATGATTCAATAGTTATAACTTCACCATTACCATCAACCAAAGTATCAGCACTAAGCTTAATATAGATTTGATTACCTGTGTCTAACCATTCAATCATCTTTATTTGTAATTCTGAATCACTATCTAAAGAATTCATATCAAAGGCTTCACCAGCAATTATTACTGTGTTTTGTGGAAGGTTTCTCATTTCTCCTATTACCGTAACTCTGCCTTCTGCTATTTCTGATAATCTAGCCCCATCTGCATCTATGAGCAATACTTCTACTTGTAAGTTTGTCGCTACTAAGCCTTCAGGTACTGTCCATGTTCCTCTATAGAATCCAGGCGATACCTCTGTCATTGGAATACCAAGTTTATTGTTTGACATTTCAAATGGGAGCAATAATCTAAAGTATCCTGAAAGTCCTCTCGGAGCATTGAAGCTTATTTCTAAAACATCTCCTGCTCTAAGGTTCCCATCTTCAGAAGGTAAAATATTAGTAATGTATGGTTCTTCTGGTTCTTCATCTAATACTATTGTCAATCTTCCAGCTGCTGTTCTAGTTACTTCAAATCCGGATTCACTTATATACACAACTTCAATTTGCACAGTATCTGCCGACATTTCTTCTGGTACTATCCAAACTCCTGTATATAATCCATTTTCCTCAGTCATTGGAATTCCAATTTCATTACTTGAAAATCCAAACGGAATCATTAGTCTAAAGTAGCCTTCTCCTCCTATTGGTGCATTGAAGCTAACAGTTAGAGTATCTCCCGCTCTAAGCTCTAGATCTTCTGATGGCTCTATATTTGTAATTTCTGGTGCCTCTAGCTCTACAATTACTGTTCTTGTTATAATTATTTCATTTCCTGCTCCATCAAGTGCTTTTACTATAATTACATTTTCGCCTGCATTTACCATTAGTCTTTCATGGAAGTTTCCTTCTTCGTCTACTGTGGCTTCTTTTTCATTTATCAATAGCTTTGCTAGTAATATATTATCTGATACAATTCCTATTACGTGTACTGCTTCCTTATTAATCTTAACATTATCTAAAGGCTCCTCTACTACTAGTACTGGTGCTACCTTGTCTTTATTAACTCTTACTGCTGCCGATGGTTCTGTTTGTACTCCATTTAGCTCAGATGTTACCATTATTGTATTCTCATCTAGTGGTAGATTTACTTCTGTAGCAAACCCTTTATTTATGCTGTCTGTCGATGCTGCTATTTCACCATTGACATATACATTAACCTTGCAATCTGCTCCTACTGTTCCTTCTACTATTATGCTATCTTGGTTTGTATATGTTAATTCCTTAAGGTTCGTTATCACTGGTGTTGATACTGAGTTTTCTATTATTGCTCTTATCATTAGAGCACCTTGAATATCCTCAGTACCTATTAGCTGGAATTCTCCATCTAGATTCATATAGGATCTGTCTCCAGATGCAGATTCATCTATACCTGTTCCTGGACATTCTGTTCCGGCCCTGTCCTGAATAGTGGAAATATAGAAGTCTCTATCTGTTGAGAATCCAAAGCTTGATAAATCTATTTCATTCCAAGCTCCCCTTTGAATATCCGTAAATATAGGTTCTCCAACCTTATATGGTGTGCCATTTTCATCTGTTCCATAGATTGTGAAACCTATTCTGTTTCCTCCTGGACTTGGCCATGAACTATCCCAGAAATAAATTTTGGCTTTTGTTACCTTACCAAATTGTTCTGGTGTAAATCTCACCGCTAATCCATTAGGTGCGTTATTTAATACTAATGCATTTTCAGCAGTTCCATCATCGTATATTATCTCGTCCTCATAGCCTACAAATCTCTTTAATCCTAAATCAACTTCTGTTGTTGCATCAGGATTTACTGTTACGGAAAATTCTCCAGGTTCAAATCCATCTGCTACAACTTTTAGTGTATAGTCTCCCACAAGAATATCACGAATTTCAAAGTATCCATTTTCGTCGGCAACAACTGGTGCTACCTTTGGATCTTCCACTACTCTGATAATTGCATTAGCTGCAGGATCACCATAGTATCTATCCTTTACTCTGCCAACTATGCTTCCACGTGGTTTAGCTTGTAGCATGAAGGATTGTGTCGTGGTTTTATTTTCAAGAACAGTTATGCTAGCATCTACTTGATAATATCCATAAGCTTCTGCCACTAAAGTATATTTTCCTGTAGGAACTCTCATATTATATTTTCCTGTAACAGGATCAACTTTAACGCTTCTTCCTGTTTCAAGGATTGTTACTACAGCATCATTTACTGGAATACCACCTAATACCATTGGAATATTTTGAACTTCTTTGTCCTCTACAATTTCATAATTATTTACTCTAGTTCTCTTTAGACTGTATTTTGGTTCTGTTGGATCTATATAATCCGCTTTCTTAGTTTCTGGTTCTTCTTCTGTTGGTGGTTCTGTTGGTGGATTTTCTTGTGGTGCATCTAGGCCTATAATATATACATCATCTATATACCAGCCAGCATATACGCCTGATCCATCTGAGTGGAAGAAAAATCTTAATATAATATTCTGGCCATTATAAGCAGCTAAAGAAATTTCCTCACTAGCCCATGCTTGAACTCTCTTACCATATTTCCCATTGTTTACAGGGGTTAGGTTAGTCCAAGTAGCTCCATCATCATTAGAAATCTGTATTTGGCCATAATCATATAGGGTTGTTGTACCTTCCATATCAACCCAGTGTGAAAACGATAATACAGCATTCTTATCAGTAGGAAGGGCTATAGTTTGACTCTGAATGTATGCATCTGTACTATTTTCATAGCTACCTGCAAGGTTTGTCGCCCATAGCTTTTCTCCTGAAGTTGCTCCATTAGGTCCTGATGTTGGGATGCCCCATTGCCATGGATTCTTAGTTCCCACTGTAATTCCTGAAATAAATCCTCCATCATTTTCCTCAAAGTCTGCAGCAAATATTATTGTTGTTTCTGCAACTGAACTAAATACTTCATTACTAAATTCACTTATATTTCCTGAAAAGTCCACTGCTGCAACCTTATAATAATATGTCGTCCCAGCTTCTGCTGTAGTATCTGTAAAGCTATTAGACGTAGGTTGTGCAATGAGTTCAAAGCTTTCACCTGATACTAGTGAACGATATACTACATAATTTGCTAAATCTCCATCAGTTACAGCTGTCCAGTTTAGCTTGATTCCTGTTAATGAAGCTTCAGCAGTTAAGTTTGCAGGCGCTAAAGGAGCTTCATTATCCACCCCAATTAGCCTTACATTATCAATATACCAGCCTGTTTTATTAACAGATCCGTCAGAAGTAAAGCGATATGCTACAAACACTGGATTAGGTGAACCTATATAGTCTCCAAGATTAAGAACTACTTCCTTCCAATTCTTAGCCTCTCCTGTACGAATAGGACCTACTTGTGTCCAAGTTTCACCAAAGTTATCAGTTACTAAAACATAGCCTTTGTCATAATTGTTTTCTATTTCGTACCATTCATAGAATCTTAAAGTTGCAGAACCTAAAGTTGCATCTCTTAAGTCTAGTGGAGGAGTTATCATCCAATCATCTGAGTTGCTTGGATATGTTCCACCTAATATAGTTCCTGCTAAATTCGAGCCTTCTACTGGCAAAGGATCGTTTCCTGACGATGCTCCCCATTGCCATGCTTCATCCATTATCCAGCCTATTGGAGCACTTTCAAAGCCTTGAGTATATTCTCCTGGTACTATACCAAAGCTAATATTTATCTTATAGTCTGGTGTAATTACTACATCTCCTACATAATCTCTTGCCTTTATTTTATATATAATGCTATCTCCGCCTAGCATGTCATAGGTTATTGTACCTTTATATACTCCATCTTTATGGTCTCCTGATATTCTGTTCATTGGAGCTAGCATCCAGTAAGATTTACCTGTTTGTTTAACTAGTAGTTCTACTTCTGTTACAGAAACATCATCTGATACTTCTGCTACTATATCTATATCTGAACCTACAAATGCTTCAAATACTTCTTGTTCGTGAGCTATTGTTGCTTCGCTTATGTCTTCTCCTTCTTTTAATACTCTGCCACTAATATATCCTGTTCCTGTTGCTACTTGTGATACTGCTTCAAATGCATTGACCATGCCGTAACCATATCCAAAGTTTGGTGCTTCTGGATATGTTGAATCTGTTAGTGGGTCTGCTGTGTTTTCTATTATTTCTTCTATGTCTTCTATTGATAGTGATGCATTTGCTGATACTAATAATGCTACTGTTCCGCTTATATGTGGTGCTGACATGGAGGTTCCTGAATAGCCTGCTGTGTATCCTCCTGGTATTGATGAGTAAATACTTACTCCAGGTGCTGATATATCTGGTTTTATAACTGATGGGTCATATGGTGATGGACCAAGCTTTGAGAAGCTTGCTCTTGCATCATACCTGTCTACTGCTGCTACTGCGAAGGATTCTATATAGTTTGCTGGACATGAAATAGATCCTGGCCATGGAAGTGGCTCTCCTGATCTTTGGTTTCCTGCTGAGAATACTGGTAATATTTCTGCTGCTCTCCATGCTCTTACAGCTTCCAAATACCAATCATCTATTCCTGCTCCTCCACCCCAAGAGTTGTTTACAACGTCTGGAGCTGCGGTTGGGTCTCCGCCTGGATGTAGCATCCATTCTGCTGCTGATAGAAGTATTGCATCTGTTGTGGAGCCTGCTGTGTTAAATACTCTTGCTGTTATCCATTTTGCTCCTGGTGCAACGCCTATTGGGTTGTTTCCATCTGGCTCTACTCCTACCATTGTTCCCATTACGTGGGTTCCGTGACTATCTGAATCTGCTGGTAATGTAGCATTGTATACTGGGTCAAACCAGCTCTTTGATGGGTCTGTAGCTCCTGTACTTGGGTCATAGCCTCTCCAATGGTTTTTAAGTGCTGGATGAGTCCAATCTACTCCTGAGTCTAAGGAACCTACTACTGCACCTGTGCCATCATAGCCTAAACTCCACGCCTGATCTGCTCCAACTCTTGTTATATTCCATTGAGGTTCTGTTCCTGATAGCTCAATATCCTTATCTTCTATTACAGGGAAATCCATTGTATGGATTTTATTTTTATATATCTTTTCTACTTCACTCATATAGGAAATGTTTTCAATTGTTTCTTTAGTAGCTTTTACGTAAATCATATTAACTATATGATAAGGTGTATATTCTTCTACACTTCCTTTTTCCATTTCCTGCTCTAAATAGGTTAACAGATTAGCCTGAGTCAATTCAGCCTTATCTCTTAACGCTTCTACAATGCCTTTTCTAACTTCAAGTTTTTGGCTATATGGAGTCATATATGATGATACTGCATTTCTAGTAGCTCTTGCTACCATCTGTGTATCAACCTGATCTTTCATATATACCAAAACTTCAATTAAATCTTCTTTTGCTAGGTCATTCATTACTTCTGGTGTAATTTTATTTGATGCCTCTTTAAGTAAATCCAATTTTGCTAAACTAAGTATGTCATTTTCTGCGTAACTAAGAGATGCAAAGGACCCTAACATCATAACTAAAGCTATTAGTAGGGATAAACCTTTCCTAGTCTTTTTACTTCTTGGCATTTAATAACTACCTCCTTACAAAGCATACTTTTTCTTTTTTGCTGGTATATCGAATTTTTCGATATGGTTTTACCTAGAAAGTTATCCCTAGGTTTTAGAGATAACTTTCTAGGCCTATTTGTCTTACTGCTCGTAGAATGTTATGCTGCCATTTACATCAAAGTAAGTTACCCTCTGAGGTAGCAGTCTAATATTAATAATTTCACCGTTACCATCAACTAAAGTATCCTCACTAAGCTTAAAGTAAATTTGATTGCCTGTATCTAACCATTCAATCATTTTTGCTTGTGCTTCTGGATTATTGTCTAGGTAATCCATATTAAAGGCTTCATTATCAACTATTACTGTATTCATCGCAAGATTTTCCATATCCCCTATTAGTGTCAGCCTTCCTTCTGCTATTCTAGTTATTGTAAATCCTGATTCACTTATATACACTACTTGAACCTGTAAGCCAGTTCCAACATATCCCTCAGGCACTGCCCAAGTTCCTGTATATAATCCGTCTTCTTCAGTCATTGGAATTCCAATTTCATTACTTGAAAGTCCAAATGGAAGTAATATCCTGAAGTAGCCTTCTCCTCCTGTTGGTGCATTAAAGCTAACAGTCAGAGTATCCCCTGCTCTAAGCTCTAAATCTTCTGATGGTTCTATGTTTGTGATTTCTGGTGCTTCTAGTTCTACAGTTACTGTTCTTGCTATAATTGTTTCGTTTCCTGCTCTATCAAGTGCTTTTACTGTAATTACATTTTCGCCTGCGTTTAACATCAATCTTTCATGGAAGTTTCCTTTCTCATCTACTGTTACTTCCTTATCATTAACTAATACCTTAATAAGCTCAATATTATCACTAGCACTACCTGTTACATGAACTACTTCTGCATTTATCTTGATATTATCCGCTGGACTATCTACTACTAAATCTGGTAACACTTTATCTTTTATTACCCTTACAGTTGGAGATGGTTCTGTTTCACGTCCTTCAAGTTCAGAAGTTACCATTATTGTATTTTCATCTAGTGGTAATTCTACTTCTACTGCGAACCCTTTATTTTCACTGTTTGTAGAAGCAACCATTTCACCGTTAACATACGCATTGACCTTACAATCTGCTCCTACTGTTCCTTCTACTATTATGGAATCTTGATTTGTATATGTTAATTCTCCAATATTTGTTATTAATGGAGTAGATACGGAATTTTCAACTGTAGCTCTTATCATAAGCCCACCACCTATGTCTTCGGAGCCTATCAATTGGAACTCTCCATCTAGATTCATATAGGATCTGTCCCCAGATGCGGATTCATCTATACCTGTTCCTGGACATTCTGTCCCAGGTTTGTCTTGGATAGTTGAAATATAGAAGTCCCTATCCGTTGAAAATCCAAAGCTTGATAGATCTATTTCATTCCAGGCTCCCCTTTGAATATCCGTAAATATAGGTTCTCCAACCTTATATGGTGTACCATTTTCATCTGTTCCATAGATTGTGAAACCTATTCTGTTTCCTCCTGGACTTGGCCATGAGCTATCCCAGAAATAAATTTTGGCTTTTGTTACCTTGCCAAATTGTTCTGGTGTAAACCTCACCGCTAATCCATTAGGTGCATTATTTAATACTAATGCATTCTCAGCAGTTCCATCATCATAGATTATTTCCTCTTCATAACCTACGAATCTCCTTAAACCTAATTCAACTTCCGTTGTTTCGCCAGCGTTTATAGCAATACTTTCAAACTCCCCTGGTTCAAATCCTTCTGCTATAACCTTTAATGTATATACACCTACAAGGATTTCAGGAATTTCAAAATATCCATTTTCGTCGGCAACAACTGGTGCTACCTTTGGATCTTCCACTACTCTGATAATTGCATTAGCTGCAGGATTACCATAGTATCTATCCTTTACTCTACCAACTATGCTTCCACGTGGTTTAGCTTCTAGCATGAACGAATATTTAGTAGTTTCATTTTCTGATACTGCAATTTCAGCTTCTTTTGGATAATATCCATAAGCTTCTGCCATTAAAGTATAATTTCCTGTAGGAACTCTCATGCTATATTTTCCTGTAATAGGATCAACCTTAACACTTCTTCCTGTTTCAAGAATTGTTACTACAGCATCAGCTACTGGAATACCGCCCATTATCATAGGTGTATTTTGCACTTCACTATCCTGCACTGTTTTATAGTTGCCTATTTCAGCTCTCTTTAGACTGAATTTTGGAGCTTCTGGCTCTCTATAGTCTTGTTTCTTAACTTCAGTTACATTAGACCATTGACTCACCATGTCTTTAGCATTAACAGCCATCTTCTCTACTGACTTAACTTTATTTCCAACAGGAACTTCATCAGTTTCATAATCTACAAGAGCTCTTATCATAAGCCCACCTTCTATGTCTTCAGAGCCTATTAATTGGAACACTCCATCTAGATTCATGTAGGATCTGTCTCCAGATGCAGATTCATCTATGCCTGTTCCTGGACATTGTGTTCCAATGTTGTCCTGAATAGTGGAAATATAGAAGTCTCTATCTGTTGAGAATTCAAAGCTTGATAGATCTATTTCATTCCAAGCTCCCCTTTGAATATCCATAAATATAGGTTCTCCAACCTCATATGGTGTACCATTTTCATCTGTTCCATAGATTGCAAAGCCTATTCTGTTTCCTCCTGGACTTGGCCATGTAGTATCCCAGAAGTATATTTTAGCACCTAATACTGTGCCAGTTTCTTCTGGTGTAAATCTTACTGCTAATCCATTAGGAGCTTCATTCAATACTAATGCATTTTCTGCACTTCCATCATCATATCTTATTTCATCATAAGGAGGTTCCACATAATCTATTCCAACGATGTTTACATCATCAACATACCAGCCTTGATAAGCAACTGAGCCATCAGAATGGAAGAAAAATCTGACCTTTATTGTTTCTCCACGATAATCGTCTAGTGGTATCTCTTCGTAGCGCCAAGTTTGTAAACGAGTACCGTATTTTCCTGATGGGGTTACATTAGTCCAAGTAGCTCCATTATCCTTTGATACTTGTACTTGACCATAGTCCCATAGAGTTGTTGATCCTTCAAAGTCATACCAGTGGTTAAACGTTAAAATAGGAGTTTTATCCTCTGGAATAACTATGTCTGGACTTTCTATATAAGAATCGCTGTTGACTGGGTAGTTTCCTGCAAGATTTGTTGCCCATAATTTTTCTCCTGAGGCAGCTCCATTAGGGCCTGATGTTGGAACTCCCCAATCCCATGCATTATTAGTTCCACCTGATACGAAGCCTCCATTGTCAGCTTCAAAATCAGTATTAAATATTGCTGTAACTTCTGCTGCAGTAGCTGAAACTTCACTAGTTTGAGAACTTACATTTCCTGAGAAGTCTACTGCATCTATTACATAGTAATAGGTTGTATTAGCCATTATATCTGTATCTAGGAAGTTATTATTAGGAACTTCACCTATCAATTCATATCCTCCACCAGATACTACTGAACGATATACACGATATACATCTACATCGGCATCAACTGAAGGTGTCCAGGATAGTTTTATTCCTGACATTCCAGCTACTGCAGTTAGATTAGTAGGCATAGCTGGTGCTTCATTGTCCTTACCCATTAGTCTTACATTATCAATATACCAGCCTGTTTGTTGTCCTGAACTGTCGGTTGTAAAACGATATGCTATAAATACTGGATCAGGTGAACCTATAAAACTGTCAAGTCCTACAAACAATTCCTTCCATTGTGCTCCGCCACCAGTATATATTGGGCCAACTTGATGCCAACTTTCACCGTAATCATTGGTCACCAAAACATAGCAATTATCATAATTTGTTTCAGTTTGATACCAATGATGAAATCTTAGTGATGCTGTATCAAGATTTTCATCTCTTAAATCTATAGGAGGAGTTATCATCCAACTGTCTCCGCCATTACTGTAATTTCCACCTAGTATAGTTCCTGCTAGGCCTTCTCCTCCAAATGGCACAGGGTCTACGCCGCTTGCTTTACCCCATTGCCAGTCTCCATCAAACATCCAGCCAACAGCATTACTTTCAAAGCCTTGAGTGTATTCTCCTGGTACTATACCAAAGCTAATATTTATCTTATAGTCTGGTGTAATTACTACATCTCCTACATAATCTCTTGCCCTTATTTTATATATAATGCTATCTCCGCCTAGCATGTCATAGGTTATTGTACCTTTATATACTCCATCTTTATGGTCTCCTGATATTCTGTTCATTGGAGCTAGCATCCAATAAGATTTACCTGTTTGTTTAACTAGTAGTTCTACTTCTGTTACAGAAACATCATCTGATACTTCTGCTACTATATCTATATCTGAACCTACAAATGCTTCAAATACTTCTTGTTCGTGAGCTATTGTTGCTTCGCTTATGTCTTCTCCTTCTTTTAATACTCTGCCACTAATATATCCTGTTCCTGTTGCTACTTGTGATACTGCTTCAAATGCATTGACCATGCCGTAACCATATCCAAAGTTTGGTGCTTCTGGATATGTTGAATCTGTTAGTGGGTCTGCTGTGTTTTCTATTATTTCTTCTATGTCTTCTATTGATAGTGATGCATTTGCTGATACTAATAATGCTACTGTTCCGCTTATATGTGGTGCTGACATGGAGGTTCCTGAATAGCCTGCTGTGTATCCTCCTGGTATTGATGAGTAAATACTTACTCCAGGTGCTGATATATCTGGTTTTATAACTGATGGGTCATATGGTGATGGACCAAGCTTTGAGAAGCTTGCTCTTGCATCATATCTGTCTACTGCTGCTACTGCGAAGGATTCTATATAGTTTGCTGGACATGAAATAGATCCTGGCCATGGAAGTGGCTCTCCTGATCTTTGGTTTCCTGCTGAGAATACTGGTAATATTTCTGCTGCTCTCCATGCTCTTACAGCTTCCAAATACCAATCATCTATTCCTGCTCCTCCACCCCAAGAGTTGTTTACAACGTCTGGAGCTGCGGTTGGGTCTCCGCCTGGATGTAGCATCCATTCTGCTGCTGATAGAAGTATTGCATCTGTTGTGGAGCCTGCTGTGTTAAATACTCTTGCTGTTATCCATTTTGCCCCTGGTGCAACGCCTATTGGGTTGTTTCCATCTGGCTCTACTCCTACCATTGTTCCCATTACGTGGGTTCCGTGACTATCTGAATCTGCTGGTAATGTAGCATTGTATACTGGGTCAAACCAGCTCTTTGATGGGTCTGTAGCTCCTGTACTTGGGTCATAGCCTCTCCAATGGTTTTTAAGTGCTGGATGAGTCCAATCTACTCCTGAGTCTAAGGAACCTACTACTGCACCTGTGCCATCATAGCCTAAACTCCACGCCTGATCTGCTCCAACTCTTGTTATATTCCATTGAGGTTCTGTTCCTGATAGCTCAATATCCTTATCTTCTATTACAGGGAAATCCATTGTATGGATTTTATTTTTATATATCTTTTCTACTTCACTCATATAGGAAATGTTTTCAATTGTTTCTTTAGTAGCTTTTACGTAAATCATATTAACTATATGATAAGGTGTATATTCTTCTACATTTCCTTTTTCCATTTCCTGCTCTAAATAGGTTAACAGATTAGCCTGAGTCAATTCAGCCTTATCTCTTAACGCTTCTACAATGCCTTTTCTAACTTCAAGTTTTTGGCTATATGGAGTCATATATGATGATACTGCATTTCTAGTAGCTCTTGCTACCATCTGTGTATCAACCTGATCTTTCATATATACCAAAACTTCAATTAAATCTTCTTTTGCTAGGTCATTCATTACTTCTGGTGTAATTTTATTTGATGCCTCTTTAAGTAAATCCAATTTTGCTAAACTAAGTATGTCATTTTCTGCGTAACTAAGAGATGCAAAGGACCCTAACATCATAACTAAAGCTATTAGTAGGGATAAACCTTTCCTAGTCTTTTTACTTCTTGGCATTTAATAACTACCTCCTTATGTTTTTTACAAAATAAATTTACTTTTCACCTCCTGTAGTTTTTTGCGAATAATCGCTTAATTTTTTCACCTCCTTTTTTAATTTTTCAAAAATAAATAAAAGTAATTTACCCTAAATATTGTGACTAATTTACTATTTGTCCACTAAGTGACACCATTGAATTATATTTATTTTTTTATCATTTTATTACAACATTATATATATTGACGAAATCCAAACTAATAAAGAGCAAAGTTATCCCTAATTTCTTAGGGATAGCTTTGCCTGTTTAGACTATTCTATTTTTCAAAGATTGTTATATTACCATTCATGTCAAAGTAAATTAGTCGTTTAGGTAATAGCTCAATAGTTATCCTTTCACCATCACCATCAACTAATGTATCCTCACTAAGCTTAACGTAGATTTGTTTACCTAAATCCAACCATTCAATAAGCTTCATTTGTGCCTCTGAATCATTGTCTAGGTAATCCATATCAAAAGCCTCACCATCTATTATTACTGTACTTTCTGGTAAATTTTCAATTTCTCCTATTACTGTTATCCTTCCCCCTGCCATTTCATACAATTTAGTACCATCTTCGCATACGTATATTACTTCAATTTGTAAATTTCTAGCTACTAATCCTTCTGGCACTGTCCAAGTCCCTGTATATAACCCATTATCATCATTCATTGGAATCCCAAGCTTATTACTTGACATTTCAAATGGGAGCATTATTTTAAAGTAGCCTTCTCCTCCTGCTGGAGCATTAAAGCTTACCTCTAATGTTTCTCCTGATCTAAATTCTGCATCTTCATCTGGAAGAACGTTTGTAATAGCTGGTTCCTCTGGCTCTTCATCTAATTCTAGGATTATATTAATTTCTTTAACTGTTTCATGTCCGATTGAATCACGTAGAGTAAACACAAATGGATTTTCTCCTTCTTCAAGCTCTACTGTTAGATTTATTACCTTTTCGGATGGATTAGGTATTGCTAATGGTTCTTCGTGAATATATACTTGACTATCTCCCTTATACAAGTATAGATTGCCAAGATTGTCATACATTGAAATATCTAGTTCTGCTGTTTTAGATATCTTGTTGATTTCATTTAAAACCACCTCAAGCTCTGGTGCTGTAGTATCTACATAGAATCTTCTCACTAGGCTACTGGAAGCCCCTGTCTTAGATATGGCCTCGACTTTAACTTCTTGATATCCATCTGCTAAAGTTAAAGATTTTGTAAACTTATAAGCTGGACCTGTATAGATAATAGTAGATGGATCATCAGGATGCCTTAATTCTACGTTCTCTATAAACTGAATATCAGCTTCTTCTATTTCATTTATCACAACCTTATCTAATGCAGCAAAGTTTGTGACATATCCTTCGAATAATACCTCAGAAGTATCATATTCCCCAAATAAACTTGGTGAGTAAATGTATATATGCGCGTCTGCATTATCCTTGACATATGTTACCATAGCGACATCCATATTGAGTAATTCGTCAATGGATATAACTGCAATTTCATATGAGCCTAATTCATTAATATATTGGCTTATATTAAACTCATAAGATGCCTTATTAGGTTCTCCTACAGCTTCCTCTTCTAATATTTCTCCATTAATCATGAACATAAAACCTAATATACCTATTCCTTTGTCTGATGAATTCCAAGTCAGCATTCCGGTTTCTGGATTATATGCTAAATTATCAATAGATGGTCCAACAGTATCTACTTTAATAGGAATTTTCTTTGACTGCACATCAGAGCCATCATAATGAACCCTTGCTGCAATCTCATAAAAATACTCCCCATCAGGTACAACTTGACCATTTACCTCTCCATCCCATTCTGCATTGGTTATCATTCTAACAGGTTGATTTTGTCCTCCATTAACATAAGTCTTTCTAACATATTCTTGCATTAATATGGTTCTTAAAAGATTCCCTTCCTTGTCTAGTATATTGTAATCAACTGTTTCTGAATTTCTCATAAAAGATAGGTAAGGCATGATATTACCAGTACCATTTATAAATCCAGCTTCTGTTCCTGGATTCATGTATATTGTAGGAGTAGTATAGTAGTACCCATTCCCCTCAGCATCCCAGCAAAGCATACCTGACATATTGAAGTAAGAATAGCCCTCTGGATCGATAAACCTCATGCCGTCAAGTATAGATGGTTCTCCCCAATCACCATAGAACCCAACATATGGAACTGATAAAGTTGGATAGTTATCTTCTGGATCTGTTAAGGTAACAAATCCTTCAACAAACATATTCCAATAAATTGATTCATCTGTGCCAATATCTATTGTCACATCAAATTCAACTTCTTCATTTGCTGGAATAGTTATTGTCTCTGGTGCGTCTATGTCAGCATCATAGATATAATCTGAAGCTAATAAGTTAAGTCCTAGCGGATGAATATAATCCCTTAAAACTGCTATATCTACATCGTATTCTGCATCTGAATCTGTCTCATTTATGACTTTAAATGTCATGGTGAATTCGGTATTTTCAAAATCCTTTAATTCTACCTTAGCTTCATTAGTTGTAGCATCTACTACTCTAACTGGAGTATTTATTGCACCGTAAAGATTCATTAGACCTGCACCCTGTCTTCTTGGTGAATATTCAATTCCATCTTCATCAAGAATAACGTTTGCAGTATTCATTAAAAGAACTTTAGCAAGTCTTGTTTGCTCTGATAAGCTTAAGCTACTATACACTTCATGTTCTTTAATATACTCCATAATAAGAGCTGCTCCACCCGATATATGAGGTGCTGCCATGGAGGTTCCACTCATGGTCCCATATTTATTATCATTTAATGTTGAATAAATATATCCTCCTGGAGCAGTTATTTCAGGCTTTAGTTCTAATGATGGAGTGGTTCCCCATGATGTAGTATCTGACATTAAATATCCACTTGGATTAGGTATGCTAATTAGCTCGTCGGTGAAAGTAACTTCTTTGTTCTCTAACTCTAATAAAGCTACTCCATCTGTATAGCCAATAAATACGGCTGGTATAGTTTGCACATCTGGTGTAGCCATATTGATCAATTCTTCTCCACCAGCTTGATGATTACGTACTATAATAGCTGCTGCTCCTGCATTTTGAGCATTCGCTATCTTGTCAACAAAGTTTGGAGTGTTTCCTCCACGTACTACTAAAGCAACTTTTCCTTCTACTTCTGTTAAAAATTCTGGACTTCCATCTCCACAATCTACAAATTCTTGAGAACCAGATAAAACTGTTGCTGGATTTATTTCACCTGCTATTGCCATTGCCATTGCAACGCCATGTTCTTCTCCATCTTTTACGTAAATTAATGAATTTTCTTTTTTATGAGTATTTTCAATTGAAGCTACTTGTATAGTATCTTTATTAAGCCCTGGTGCACCTACAACGCCAATATCAGGGTTCTCCTGCCACGGATATCCATAGTTAGTAGCTGACCAACCGTAAGTCATAGAGCCAGAGTTTCCTGCTGAAACTGAACATACTATACCATTATTTGTGGCATTAGTTAATGCAATATTCTCTGCTGAATCAGGAATATAAAAGCTTGCAGTTGAGCCTAAGCTCATGTTAAGTACATCTGCTCCAAGTCTTATAGCTTCGTCAATTGCTACTAGATAAATATCACTAAATGTAGTAGCATATATTGGGTCGTTTGAAAACACCTTCATTGCAAGTAATTGAGCCTCTGGAGCAACCCCTCTAATTCCGCCGTCTTCAGTATTTCCATTTGCTCCTGCAGTACCAGCTACGTGCATACCATGCATGGAAGCTTCTGGTCCTAAATCACGAATCTCATTGTTTAAATCATAATAGTTATATCCATAAGGAACTTTCTCAGTATAATATCTTCCTAACAAGTCTTTATCCTCAACTGTTTCTTCTGTAAGTCTTGGATTAGTTTCTTCACTAAGTACCATGTCCCTATGATTAGGGTCAATACCTGTGTCTATAATAGCTATTACTCTTCCTTCTCCTTCATATCCGGTGTTCCAAGTTGGAATAGAACCTATCATATCATTAGATGTATCCATATTAGGTTCAATCTCAGGTCTTTCATATTCGCTGGCAATATACACCTTTTTAACCAAAGGCAATTTTTCAATCACTTTAATATCTTCATATTTTACTTTACCGCTAAATCCATTAAATGCAGTTTTAAAGCTATTTAAAAACTCCATATCTATTTTTCTTGATAAAATATCATTTTTTACATTTTTCTGCTCTAGTTCAATTTTTCTCTCAATATCATTAATCGTACTTCTTGACATTTCCCTATAGCTCATGTTTCGTTCTGAGGCCTGCACTATTGAGGGGCTAGTTTTCAATTCAACAATAACTCTAACCTCATCATTTTTATCGAAGAATCTTTCCAAATTATCCTCTAGCTTAATTCTGCCCTCTTCTAGTTTCGGTTGGAACTTTTCCATCGCCTTCTCTAGTAAAACCTTTTCTGCAATTCTCTGATTACCTTGATTATCTTGATTGTCTGCAAAAACAAATCCTGGAAAAATCAAGGTAAGTACTAATAATATTGATAGAAACCTGCTAATTTTGTTGATTTTTTTCAAATTGCTTCCTCCTCTTTATTTATTTACCATCAACTTGTAAGCCCTACCCCAAAGGTAAACCTTTGGGGTAGGCTAAGTTGTGATTTAGGTCATTATTGACGTCCTAATACAACACTTTCAAATGTGCATATATATTCTCCTGCTACATCATATATGCTTATTTCCACTGTATTGTATTGTGCTATATTATAGAAAATATTTCCTGATTTTTGACCAATGTCAGCTATAGCAGTTTTTTCTAAATTTTCTCTACCAGTATCTTTATCATCAGCAAGATGATAAACTACTGTAAATTTAGCTGCACTTTCTATATTTGTAACTTGTATCGATACTGTTCCAAAAGTGGGTATAAAGCTTGGATGGTATGTAGCCATTATTGTAGCTTCCTCTGGAGCAATATTCTTTTCTAATAGAGCATCCATTGCATTTAAAAGTCTTTCTAATACTTCGCTTAACTGTTCTTCAGTAGATGCAGGATTGCTATAAGCTACCTTTGCGTTTTTCAGTGCTTTCCAAAGATCAACCCACGTTTCTGGTCGATAGGTATTTTTATTTAGTTGTTCGGCTTCAGCTATTGCCTCTGCTAGAGCCTCTTCCACTGATTGCTCCACTCTTACTAATGCTGCTATAGCATTTACTAATGCTGCTAATGCTTCATTTACTTCTATTTGGGTTGCTTCTTCGCTATCTCTAATATTTATAGCTGCTTCTAAAGCAATTTGTAGATTTGACCATGATTCCTCTGTATAGTCTTCTTCATTTAAACTTTCCGCTTCTGCTATCTTTGCTATTAATTCGCTCTTATCTACTACTGGCTCTTCCTTCTCTTCCAAGGCTTCTATTGCTTTTGCCAAAGCTGCCAATGTTTCTTCTACTTCTGCTTGAGTTGCTTCTTCGTTATCTCTAACATTTATAGCTGTTCCTAAAGCAATTTGTAGATTTGACCATGATTCCTCTGTATAGTCTTCTTCATCTAAGCCTTCTGCTTCTGCTATCTTTGCTGCTAATTCGCTCTTATCTACTACTGGCTCTTCCTCTAATATTACAGTTATCTTTCCTTCTGCAATTTCACATAACCTGCCACCATCTGTAGTAATGTATATTACCTCAACTTGTAAACCAGTAGCTTCTAACTTTTCTGGTACTGTCCATATTGCAGTATATAGTCCTGGTGATTCTTCATACATAGGGGTTCCGATTTTATTATCCAACTTTGTGTATAATGGAATCATTATTCTGTAATAACCATCTCCACCTGTTGGTGCGTTAAAGCTTATTTCTAATGTATCTCCAGCTTTAAGAGTTATATCTTCAGTTGGCTGAATATTTGTAATGGCTGGCTCTTCCTTCTCTTCCAAGCCTTCTATTGCTTCTATCAAAGCTGCTAATGCTTCTTCTACTTCTGCTTGAGTTGCTTCTTCATCTTCATTAACTGCTACCGCTTCTGCTAATACACTTTCTAAAGCTAACCATGATTCCTCTGTGTAGTTTTCTTCATTTAATCCTCTTGCTTCTGCTATCTTCGCTGCTAGCTCTGTTTTATCTACCACTGGTTCTGGATCAACTTCTTCTAAGCTTTCTATAGCTTCTATCAAGGCTGCCAATGCTTCATCTACTTCTGCTTGAGTTGCTTGGTCATTATCCCTAACTTCTTTAGCATTTTCTAGTGCTATTTTAAAATCCTCCCATGTTTCCGGTGTGTAATACACTGCTTCATATACTGCTGCTGCCTGTATTGACGATGTCAATTTTGTTTTATCTACTTTTCCTGGCTCTTCAATTCTCACTAATTTTTCTTGTGCTGCCTTAATTTTTGCTGTCGCAGCATCCACTCTTGCTTGCGTATCTTTTTCAGTTACTTTATTATCTTCCACAACTTTTTGGTAAATAGCCCAGCTCTCTTCAGTATAATCAGCTTTCTTTACTGCTGCTAGCACTGCTTTATATCTGGACAAATCAGCCTTTTTAGGTGGTTCATAGTCACCACTACCTCCACCTCCACCTGATGCTTTAGCCTGTTCTTTTACTAAATCCTTTTGTGCAGCCTTAATTGCTGATGTAGCAGCATCTACTTCGTCCTGAGTATTATCCTCAGTTACTTTATTTGCTTCAACTATTTTTTGATATGTATTCCAGCTCTTTGCTGTATAATCAGATTTTTTTACAGCTGCTAGTGCTGCTTTATAAGCTGTTAAATCAACTTTTTTAGGCAATCCCTCAGCTATTAAGATGTTATAAAGCATTTTTACCACTTCTGCCCTAGTAATATTATTCTGTGGTCCAAAGCTTCCATCAGGAAATCCCGATATATATTCCTTTTCCTTTAAAGCACCAATAAAACCTATTGCACTCGGGGATATAAGTGCATGATCTTTAAAAAAAGAAGCTGACTGTGGATTTTCTTTTAATTTAAATGAAAAACCAATAATTCTTGCTACCTCTTCTCTGGTAATAAAATCTTTTGGGTTTAGAAATTCTCCATTTAGTAGATATCCTGCCTTGATACCTTTTGCTACCTCTTTATAAAACCATTCTGTTGATACAACATCTTTAAATCCTACATCAGCAATATCTTCATAGCCTAATAGCTGATTTATTATTTTGTAGAATTCAACCTTGCTAATGTTGTTATTCGGTCTGAAAGTTCCATCAGGATAGCCACTCAACACACCCTTGTCCAGCATGTAATTAATTTCCTCTCTCCCCCAATGACTATCAATGTCTGAAATCTGTGCAAAAACATTTAGAGTCATAGAAAATAACATAAAAAGAACAATGATTAATGATAAAATCTTGTTTTTTTGCCTCATAAGTACCCTCCTTGTATAATATTATTTATTGTTAGCTGCGGAGCATTTCCGCATAAATACTGCACAAAATATATTAAATAACTTACTTAGCTATATCCTAGATATATTTAACTGTATGTAACTAAAATAAATAGCAATAACTTTGGAATATTAGTATGCTTTATAGCTAAGGGAAGTTATTTCCAAATAGCTATAATTTATGCCTATATTTCAAAATTTTTGCATAAAAATCGTTTTATTTTTAATCTTCTATTTTGGATATTTTCTGAAATGTGCACATCTTGCGGCTTTTTATAATTTTGTTGCTCGAACTCGTAAACCTGAAGTTTACGTTAATTCGATAGAGTAAGATAATCTATTTTTTCTTATAGTAATAAAAAATATTTGTATACTCAGATTTGTAGAATTAATTAATGTTTCTTTTATAGCACTAACTTTAATTAACTTTAGGTTGAAGTATGACTTGAAAAATATGCTCAGATATTTCTTAAATCTTATGATATACTCCCAGTTTTTAGAAATATGTAAAATACTGCTTTGTCCCAAAAGCAATTTCCTTCAATTTTTTTTGAAAAAGATATTTTTTTTCTTTTTTTTAAGACAAGTCCCAAAAAAAGACATCAAAAACGTCTAAATTAATGCTACATATATACAGACTAGAAAATTTTACTTGACAAAAACATTAGAGCAATATTTTAAAAAATAATTTTCTCGACACATTTACCTTCATCCCTAAATAGCGACAGTAACGATAAATGACACAGATGTTAAATTTTAAAAGGTTAATGTCAAAATCTAAGTACCTTTTCTCGACTTATTTTGTAGTGTCGACAAAAAAATTGTAATACTCTCAAAGTTCCTCTTAAATTAAAAATAAAAAACTAGGTATCTCTAGTCCTTTTTTGTTTTTATTTATATTTTCTAATTATTTTTATCTGAATATTTTATACTTAATAGACAGAAAATAGACTCACAGAAAAATATCTACTATGGAGGATTATTATGAATATAGACAAGCGAAAAATATTTAAAAATCTCCCACAATCTTATTGGATAGCCTCTGCCTCTAATACAAATTATCCTATCCTCAACGAAGACATCAGCGTGGATGTAGCAATAGTAGGCGGAGGATTAGTGGGGATTTCATGTGCTTATCTTTTGAAAAAAGAGGGCTTGAGAGTAGTTGTTCTTGAAGCTGGACACATTGCCAATGGCACCACTGGACATACTACAGCAAAAATCACTTCACAACACGAACTTATTTATAGCAAGCTAAAAAATCAAATGGGTGAAGAATTAGCACGACAATATGCGGAGGCTAATGAAACTGCCATACAAGAGATAAGAAAAATAGCAGAGGCTAATAATATTCAATGTGATTATATTGTTCAGCCAGCATTCGTATATACACAACAAGATGAATACATTCAAGAGATTAACGACGAAGTGAAGGCTGCTTCGAGCTTAGGTATAAAGGCTTCTTATATAGAAGAAATACCTTTACCTATATCTATTAAAGCAGCGGTTCGTTTTGATAATCAAGCTCAATTCCATCCGCTAAAATATCTGCTTGACTTAGCAAAAACTATTCCTGATAATGATTGTCATATTTTCGAACAGACTAGAGCAATAGACATTGAAGAAGGAGACAATTACGTTATTACAACTGCCCAAGGGAAAAAAATAACTGCTAAAAAAGTTATTATTGCATCTCACTATCCTTTCTATAATAAACATGGGATGTACTTCACGAGAATATATCCAGAAAGGTCCTATGTTGTCGCTATTAGGGCAAAGGAAAAATATCCAGGCGGAATGTATATAAATGCAGAAGAACCAGCACGTTCACTACGACACCAGTCTTATGAAGATGGTGAACTTATATTAGTTGGTGGGAATCACCACAAAACAGGACAGGGTGTAGATACGATAAAGCACTATGAAACTCTTATAGACTTTGCTAATGATACCTTCACTGTGGAAAATATACTATATCGATGGTCAACTCAAGACTGTATGACTCTGGATGGAATACCCTATGTAGGACATTATACCTCTAACACCCCCAACCTGTATATAGCTACTGGCTTTGGAAAATGGGGCATGACAAATAGTATGGTCTCTGCAATGCTTCTTAGGGATTTAATAATAAAAGGTAAGAGTCCATGGCAGGACGTTTATAATCCATCACGTAAAACCATTCTTGCCTCGGCTAAAAACTTCATAGTAGAAAATTTCAATGTTGCACAGCAGCTTATAGATGGTAAGCTTGCTCCTGCATCAGAAGATGTAAACGTAAATCTAGGTGAAGGAGAAATTTTAAAAATTGATGGTAAGCGAGTTGGAGTATATAGAGATGAAGAAGATAAGCTCCATATTGTAAATACAACTTGTACTCATATGGGCTGTGAATTAAGCTGGAATTCTGCCGAAAGGTCTTGGGACTGTCCTTGCCACGGCTCAAGATTTTCATATGAAGGAGAAATAATAGAGGGCCCTGCAAGTCAACATCTGAGTATGACCAATGATGTAAATACTTTTGAGAAATTATTTAAGGATGATTATTAAACGGGGTCGTTGATTGTATAAAAAGTGCTATTTTGTCATTCTGAAAGTAGTGAAGAATCTCATGTTTAAATAATAATAAACATTAGCTAAGCAGTAGTTGAACAAATGTTAAACCACTGTTTAGCTATCTTTTAACAACGAGATTCTTCGCTATAGCTCAGAATGACGAATTATTCACTTACATAACTATTTTCCAAGATATCCCCTACTCTTTCTTTTTCAGGTATTATCCTTGCATTCTTTTCGTCATAGGCATATAGGGCACCGCTTATCATTCTAGTCTTTAATTCTCCCTTAGCTACTCTATTACCCTTTAGTTGAGGTGCATCCAATATTCCTAATCTTACTGCTTTAACTAATATATCTGGGTCTGTCAGAGGATCTTCTATTTCTGAACCAAGGGATTCTATGCTATCTATGATAACTTTAGCTTCCTCTATTAGCTCTGTTTTTCTCCTTTGAACATTTGCATCCTTAGTCAAATCTATGGAGCCTAAGAATTCGTTTTTTATTATCCCTCTGACTATCTTACAGGATTCTATAACATCCTCTGCCTCTGCCGCATGATGTGCTTCACAGAAGCCAACAACATGATAAATATGAGGCTTTATAGCCATAGCTAAATAAGCAGATGCAGCTAATTGCCCCTTAGCTTGATTTAGGTCTGCTGGAAAGCTTGCTAGGCCTGCTCTGGCTTGACGATAAACATTGAAGTTCTCATCTACTAAGCTTTCTATTAATTCTATTTTTGCCAACATTTTTCCTAAATCATTTTCTGCTGAAATATAAGCTGGTACATTGAACATAAATTGCGCAATGTAGTCCTTTACTCCCATTTTTTTAGCATTATATGCAGCTAAATATGCTACAGCTACTCCTATTGCATCGTGGGCATCCCTTAAGCTCCAATGATGAGGGTCATTTACTTCTACTGGAATGTTTCTTTCCCCGTGCCAAGCCATTACTTTTTGGTTTTCTATTATGGCCTCTTTTAGTGTTCTAGGTCCTCTCTTATCTAGTTCCGAATACCAAAAAAGCGGAACTGCACACCAAGCATTGTTTATAGTATCTTTTAAAACCTCTGCAAATCTAATTATATTCTTAGTTCCGCTATATGATCTTAATAGAGGATAATTTCCTCTTTGAGCTCCATTATATAAAGCTTGTAGGTCCTCTCTAGTTCTAACAGGCACTCCACCAGCTCCGTTTAAATTCTCGTCCATATTTTCTTGATCGAAGAAAAACTCTTGAGCATTTTGGTCTGGCGCTATGGATATTATGTCTAATACTTTGGCATTGGCAATCTTTTCTATTGCCTCTATAGTATTCTCCATAGATGTAAGCCCTAGATGATGTCTTATTACTGGATAAGGATATTTTGATTTTATCCTGTCTATAAGATTCCTTGGATAAGATTCTTCTTCTAAGCTTTCCTGTCCTTTAAGGTAAGCGATTACTTCATCAATATCTTCATTTCCATAAAAAATCTTATCAAATATGTTATGTCTTTCCGCTACTAAGGCTGTTGGCTCTGTACCGCCAAATAACCAAACTATATTCTTTAAGTTCTCATTTATATGGATATTTTCTTTTAATTCTTCTAATATTTTATTCAGTGGTTCTGGTGACAGTCTATACGAAAGCCCTACAATATCAGGCTTTTTATCTTCAATGATTTTGGTTAGCTCACTAACATCTATTCCTATGCCTACGGATTCCGTTTTATAATTTTCCTTTTCTGCTAGACCAAGAAAATTCATGGTACCTGCCACATGGACACAATTTCCAAGTGTCAATCCTATAATTTTTTTCATTAAACCACCTCTTCCAACCTTCTCTTGACTATTGTTCCTCTCCTTGCCAGCATATGCATTTCTGCAATTGTCAATCCTTCTAATCCCAATCTATCTGCTGTTCTACCTTCTTCTCTAAAGTCTCTGTTTGTCATTAATTGAGCTACATTAATTATTGAAGATATAGCCGGAGTTTTCATTCCTAAGCTGCAGGCCATCGATTCCATAGGTACTAAGCTATATGGAACATCCTCGTAAATATATCTAATATGTAGTCCCTGTGGTGCTTGTAATCCTTTATATGCTGGATTATTCTGAACAGCTTCAAAGATAGTTTCACCTTTTGTGCCATAGGTCTCCTTTAACCATTCAGTGGCTGATACTGTCTCTACCTGAAGCATTCTCCCTAGTTCCATTCTTTCTCTGTCTATTTTCTCCAGAAAATTTCCTATTGATGGTGTAATTCCTTCGGTATAATATTCAAAGGGTGCTCCCCTTTCGATATGCCCGCTGTTCAGAAGTGTAGGTGCTGGATGAAATATTGCACCGTAGTTGTTGATGCTAGTTTCTAGAACATCTTTTGCTGATATAAACTGAGGATATGCCTCGTTGATAAGCTCTAATACATAATTTGTTTTTATGGCTGGTATTGCAGCTAGAGTTACTTCCTTTTTAGATTTAAAAATATGCGCATGATTAAATGCCGTTGATCTAGAGGCATAAATGAAGGTTTGAGCTTCTGCCACTATTATATTATTCTTCTTTCTTTCTCTTAATAGGGTTTCATATACCTCTAAAGCCCCTCCAGTTCGACCTGGATTTAGTATTATTATTTGACCATCCTTTAAATAAGGAGCCATTTCTTTAGCAATATAATAATGTCCAATGGCAGGAACAGTTACCATTATTATGTCAACATCTTTAATAGCCTCTTCCATATTGCTTGTTACTTTGTTCAGCACTCCGTGCCCATTTTCCTCACCTGTAAGGTAGATAATCCTATCTTTCATCAGAGGAAGAATCTTTTCTAATGTCCTATTGTACAGGTTTACCTTGTATCCGATCTTAGCAAGGTATCCTGCCATAGCAATTCCACCGTTGCCAGCACCAATAATACAATAAGTGAGCTCTTTTTTCAATAAAATCATCCTCTCCAAATAATATTTACTACTACATTACGTAAACTAAAATTTGGGGGTCAAAAAAACCATGGGGCTCCATGGGTTTCAAATCAGTATAATATACTGCCCCCTTCTACGCTTACGAGGTTAGCTGTCGGGTTAGGGCTAAAGGGTAGCCCCTCCTAAATCGGATTCACCCCTAAAAATTGGTTCCCCCGCTTCTCTAGAGAATTCAGCGATACTATATTTAGTTTATACAATCCGTTTTACAATTATACCATAAGTTTCCTAAGATTGCAAGTACAAAAATTTATATCTTTCTTTGACAGTCTCCTTAGTTGTAAAAGTAAATTAGACTCCTTTTTACATTGCAGTCTAATTTAGTCTTACAAAAAAACTTTTTTATAGCAGACCTCTTGAAACTATGCCCAAATTCAACTTCACAAAGTCTGATTTAGTTTTTCAATTGATCATTAAATTTTTTTGAAAAAATATATGTTTTTTATCAAGAAGGGTTTTTCTTAGATTTATTTAAAGGATTTTTCATAGAAAAATTGAATATGGTTTATGATGCCTTCTTTATTGAAAATCTGTTGGAGCTGGTGATAAATATGAATGAATTTATTCGATTTAAAATAATTACAGAAGATAGAATTGGTATGACACTAGCCATATTATCTGAAATCTATTCAGCTAATATAAATCTTAATTCCTTAGAAGTATCACCAAAAAAAGTCTGCGTAAAAATAGGAAAAATAGATAGCAAAAAAAAGAATTTACTAATAAATAAATTGTTAAAAATAAATGGCGTTATTTCCATAGATGAAATAGAGCTACTTTCATATGAAACAAATGAAAGAAAGCTTTATGCTATCATCAATTCCGTAGATGATGGAATAATTTCTATAAATAAAGATTTTAAAATTGAGATTTTTAATAATTATTGCGAAAATATTTTCAATTGCAAAAAAGAAGATGTTTTAGGGACAGATATAAGGAATCTAATAAATAACAACTCATCTATCTCCAATTTAATGCGAAAAGAAAATGTACATAATAACTTTCATTTTAATATAGAAAATACTAATAATAAACAATATATAACTACTGAGAGCCTTATTAAAGATGATAACGATAGAACCCTTGGGGCTGTAATATCTATAAAGGATGTCAAAAAAACTATACAGATAGCTAATATCATCTCTGCAAATAACGAAGGGATATTTAAAGATATTGTTGGAAATAGTCCTTCAATTGAAAAGGTCAAAGAAGTCTCCAAGCTAGTAGCTAAAAGTGACTCTACTATTTTATTGCGTGGAGAAAGCGGCACTGGAAAAGAGTTATTTGCAAAAGCCATTCAGAGACTAAGCAGTCGCAAAAATAAAAGCTTCGTAACATTAAATTGTGCAGCTTTGCCTGATAGTTTAATTGAAAGCGAGTTATTCGGGTATGAAAAAGGAAGCTTTACTGGTGCTATAGAAGGTGGAAAGGATGGACTTTTTAAGGAAGCTGATGGTGGCACACTGTTTTTAGATGAAATTGGCGAGCTTTCTGGAGCCATGCAAGCAAAGCTTTTGAGAGCCCTACAAGAAAAAAGCATTAGAAAAATAGGCAGCACAAAGGAAGAAGAAATTGACGTTAGAATCATAGCCGCTACTAATAAAAATCTAGAAGAAATGATTGATAATAACACATTTAGAGAAGATCTATATTATAGATTAAATGTCATACCTATACATATTCCACCTCTTAGAGATAGGCTTGATGATATTCCATTGCTTGTGTCCTTTTTCATAAATAAATTAAATAAAAAATTAGACAAGAAGGTAGAAGGAGCAGAAATAGAATTTATTAATAGGCTTATGAAGCATAATTGGCATGGCAATGTTAGAGAGCTGCAAAATGTTATAGAAAGAGCAATGAACCTCTGTGAAAATAAATTGTTGAAAACAGATAATTTAATCATAACTCCACATAAAAATATATCAGAGCCTCAGCCATGTATGGACTTTAGCGATAAACTATCATTAAGGGAAGTAATTGAGGACTGCGAAAAGAAAACAATTATAAATGCTTTAAGAAAAAACAAAAGTATTAGGTCTGCTGCTAAGATTTTAGGTGTTTCTCATACTACTATTATAAATAAGATAAAAAGATATAATATAAAGTGGTAAGTAAAGTTTCCTAATGGAAACTAATATTGCCACTTTGTTTCGTTTATGGTCTGAAAACTTTCCACTAGTTTTTTTACATTACTTTTTCATCATATGAAATGGCTATTTAAAGATATTATGTACCTTTTTCCCTATTGTCATGATTTTGGTATATTTGTTGCTTGTAATATAAGTAGCAAATAAAATCTTGATTCGAGGAGGACATATATGGATAGGGAAAAATTAGAGACTATGGGGTTTGGAACAAAGGCTATACACGGGGGGCATAAAAAAGATGCAGCAACTGGTGCATTAGTTACTCCTATTTATCAGACTTCAACCTTTGTATTTGACTCTGCAGAACAGGGCGGCAGAAGATTTGCTTTAGAAGAAGACGGATATATATACACTAGATTAGGTAATCCAACAAACTCTCAAGTTGAAGAAAAAGTTGCAATATTAGAGGGTGCAGAAGCCTGTGTATCTACTGCTTCGGGTATGGGAGCAGTATCTTCAGTTTTGTGGACAGCTTTAAAGGCTGGTGACCATATTGTTGCTGCTGAAACTCTTTATGGCTGTACCTTTGCCTATATAAATCATGGATTAACTAGATTTGGAGTTGATGTTACCTTCGTAGATACTACTGACCCTGAAAACGTTAGAAATGCTATGAGAGACAACACTAGAGTAGTATATTTAGAAACTCCTGCTAATCCAACTTTAATAATTTCTGATATCAAGGCTATATCTCATATCGCCCATCAAAATGAAAATTGTTTAGTAGTAGTAGATAATACCTTTGCTACACCTTATATTCAAAGGCCTATAGAGCTTGGTGCAGATGTAGTCGTGCATTCAGCTACAAAGTATCTAAACGGTCATGGAGACGTTATTGCTGGATTTGTGGCAGGAAAGCAAGAGTTTATAAATGAAGTACGTCTTGTAGGTATAAAAGATATGACTGGTTCTTGTTTAAGTCCATTTGATGCTTTTCTAATTATGAGAGGTATGAAAACCCTAGAAATAAGAATGGAAAAGCACTGCCAAAATGCTATGGAGATTGCTAATTTCTTAGACTCTCATGCCGCAGTTGAAAAAGTATATTATCCTGGACTAGAGAGCTTTGAGCAATATAATCTAGCTAAAGCGCAGATGAAGTTGCCTGGAGCTATTATTGCCTTTGAGTTAAAAGGTGGAATTGAAGAAGGTAAAAAAGTCATTAATAATACACATCTTTGCAAAACTGCTGTAAGCTTAGGAGATACAGAAACATTAATTCAGCATCCTGCTTCAATGACTCATTCACCATATTCCCCTGAGGAAAGGGCTGCTGCTGGAATAAGTGAGGGCTTAGTTAGATTATCTGTAGGACTTGAAACATGCAGTGACATAATAGAAGACTTAAATAATGCTTTAAATTTAATACTGTAAGCTTGAATATGAAAGAGAACTGCTCAATTTCAAAGGAGCAGTTCTCTTTTATTAAATATTACAAATGTCTTGGGCAATTATCTCCATTTGTGAACCATTTACATGGCTTACATCTTAAGCATGTAATTATAGGTTCATTTTCTTTTATATGATTTACAAAATCATGGTCTGCAAGCTGGGCTCTGCCTATAGCAACAAATTCAACTAAATTGTTGTCAATTAAATAATTGGCAGCCTCTGCTGTTTTAATTGAATTTACTGCAATTACTGGAATACTCACATACTCTTTTATTTTTGCTGCTCCATATACAATCCAATTACAAGGAAAATCTTCTGGTATCTCTTGGTCTATTGGAGTATTGTCAAAGCCAGTAGAAATATGAAGATAGTCCATCCCCATAGCTTCAAATTTCTTAGCCATATCAATACTAGTTTCTAGGTCATTTTCATTGCTGCCCATTCTAATTCCAACAATAAAATCATCACTAACCTTCTGTTTGATTCCTTCTAGTATCTCCTGTGTAAATCTCAATCTATTATCAAGACTTCCACCATATTCATCTGTCCGCTTATTTACTTTAGTTGAAAAGAACTGTGTCATAAGATAGGAATGAGCACCATGAAGTTCAACACCATCAAAGCCAGCCTTTTCTGCTCTAATGGCAGCATTGATGAAGTCTTCCTCTAATGCATGTATTTCTTCCTTTGTCATGGCTCTAGCAGATATTTTTCCATTATCATAATCTGAGGAAGTTATAGTGTCTTCATTAATAAGCTTAGAAGTTCTAAGTCCCGCATGATGAAGCTGTATAGTAACCTTGGCACCATGCTCATGACAAACTTGTGCCAGTCTCCTTAATCCATCGATATAATCATCAGACCAAATTCCAAGCTGGTCCGTAGATAATCTTCCACTTTTATTTACACATGCTGCTTCCACAATAATTAGGCCAGAACCACCCTTTGCCATTGCCTCATAATGTTTAATATTCTTTTCAGATACAAAGCCATTCTCTGAGGCGAATGTAAAGCATACCATAGGTGGTAATACAATTCTATTCTTCACTTCCAAATTCTTAATTTTTTGAGATGTAAAAAGTGAACTCATCATTTCCCAACCTTTCATTTGATTTTAATATAAATATATTATAATACCGTACTTTTTTCAATCCATATCTTTATTTTCTAAGACGCTTTTCCTTCTAGATCAAGCTTTGTTCTATATATTTCAATTAGTTCTTTTTCCGTTACATCCTTACTTGACTTGTCCAACACTACTTCTCCCTTATCAAGCATTATTATCCTATCTGAATACTCTATTGCGTCTCTCATATTGTGAGAAATCATTATAGTTGTTATTGAGTACTTTTCTATAAGCTCCTTAGTTTTTCTCATTATTACATTAGAAGTCTTCGGATCTAACGCTGCCGTATGTTCATCTAAGAGCAATAAATCAGGATGCTTCATAGCGGCCATTACCAGAGAAAGAGATTGTCTTTGACCACCGGATAAAAATTTTACTTTTGTATTTAATTTATTCTCTAAGCCTAGATCTAAAGTTTTTAGCAGCTTCACATATCTCTCTATCTCACTTTTTCTTATAAGCCTTCTCAGGGTAAACTTCTCTCCTTTTCTGTCTGCTAAGGACATATTCTCTAATATAGTAAGAGAAGGAGATACCCCCATGGATGGATTCTGGTAAACTCTTCCTATATAAGAGGCTCTTTTTTCTTCCCTTGTCTTAGATATATCTTTGCCTTTTAGTATTATCTGACCTTTGTCTGTTGATATGCTACCACTTATCATATTAAGAAGGGTACTTTTGCCACAGCCATTAGAACCAATTATTACTGTACATTTGTTTTCTTCAATTTCTAAATTCAAGCTATTGAATATATTAATCTCATTATCCGTTCCTGTATTAAAGCTCTTTGATAAGTTTACTATTCTCAACATGGTTCCTTCCTCCTTCTTTTTTTCTTCTCCCTAAATAATCAGCTGCAAGGTTGTTATATGCTATAAAGACTATTACTATTAATGCACTTATGGCTTTCAAATCAGTAGGCTCTAATCCTAATTCTATTGCAATTCCACCAATGATCTTATACACCAGTGCACCTAATATAGCTCTAGTCGTATTTTTAATTTTACTTGAATTTTTTCCTATAGTATCGCCTATTATAATTGAAGCAAGTGCGACTACTATAATAGAGTTGCCCATTGTTATCTCTGCAAATCCTTGCATTTGTGCCATTAAGGCTCCGCTTAGTCCTACAAATCCATTTGCTATCATAAGCCCTATGAGCTTGTATTTATTGCTATTGGCTCCAAGAGATCTCACAAGGGTTTCATTATCTCCTGTTGCTATTAATAAATAACCTGTTTCTGTTTTTAGAAATAAATCTAATATTATCTTTATTAGCAATACTATCACCATCAAGACTACCAAAACTGGTCCTATATCAAATATTGATTCATAGCTGAAAAGCGGAATATTTGCCTTTCCGTATATTCTAAGATTAGTCGAATATAATATAGTCATAGTTAATATCCCAGCTAATAGTGGTTTTATTCTTAACTTAATATAAAAAATTCCTGTTACTAATCCAGCCAAAGCACCAAAGCCAAAAGATAATAAAGTGCTTACTATGGGATTCACTCCCATGGCAATGAATTTAGCAAATACAAAAGCTCCCATGGGGAAAGTCCCTTCTACAGAGAGATCTGCTATATCGAGCACCTTATATGTTAGAAACACACCCATAGCTAATACTGCAAAAATAAATCCTTGTTCTAAGGATGTCATAATTAATGAAATCATAATCAACTCCCCAATCTCTTTAAACTAATTTATTATAAATACTTATTTTCCAATCTTTACAGCATCCTTGAATAGAGGCAGATCCTCGTCTAGTCCCAGTGCTTCTAAAGTTTTTTGATTTACTGTTACTATAGTTTTTTCAGCTACACCAACAGGAATTGTGGAAATATCCTTTTTATCAACTAGTATTTCTTTAGCCATTACAGCAGTTTGTTTACCTAGTTCATAGTAGTTAAGACCATTGGTTACGAGTATACCGCCTCTTACTTGAGTTTCCTCTGCTGATACAGATATCATATTGTTTTCTATTAATGCTTTTGACACTAATTCTACTGATGAGGCAATCATGTTGTCGCTTATTATATATAATGCGTCTATTTTTCTCATTATAGAATCTACAGCCTGAGGAAGCTCATTTATGTTGCTCACTCCAACTGTTACTACCTCCAGTCCTTCTCCAGGTGCAAGATTCTTCACTTCTTCTATTTGAATTTCTGAATTAGATTCACTTGTGTTATATAAAATTCCTATTTTCTTTATACTAGGATCTATGGCTTTAAACATTTTTAATTGGGAAGCTGTTGGAGCCATGTCCGATGTTCCAGTTATATTGCCTCCTACATTTTTCCAATCATTAACTATGCCTGCTTTTACTGGATCTGTTACTGCACTAAACAATACAGGAATTTCCGGTGATACTTGTTTTGCACTTTGTGCCGCTGACGTAGATATAGCAAATATTAAATCTACTTTATCCCTCACAAACTTTTGTGCTATGGTTGTTGTATTTGCTATGTCTCCTTGAGCATTTTTCAAATCAATATCTGCGTTTATACCTAATTCCTTCAATCCATCTTCAAAGCCTCTTCTAGCATCATCTAATGCAGGATGTTCTGTTAACTGGCTAATTCCTATTCTATATGCAGTTTCGCTTCCGTCGCTTCCACATCCTGCTAATACTAGCACTCCAATCACTACTAATACCATCAACTTATTACTCATACTTTTTTTCATTTGCTTTTCCTCCTAAATATTTTTGTGTTTTTGGGAATAAAAAAATCTTTCGCTCCTACAAATATAGCCAAAAGCTATATTTATAGGGACGAAAGATTATATTTCCGTGGTACCACCCTAATTATGACAATGTCATCACTCATCAGACCTAACAGTCCTATCCCCTGTAACGATGGGCCTTCGGATTCGCCTACTTGAACAATCGTTTAACGAATCTGCTTAGGAGTGAATATTATATATCTTCTTATTGCTGGCTCTCACCCTCTCCAACTCTCTGTAAACAAGTTTTGATATTTTTCTCTCCGTCATAGCATTTACTATTATCTATATATGATATTAGTTTCATTTTAAAATGTCAACTGTTTTTTGAGCTTTTCTAAAAATTGAGGTCATACTGTAGTTCTCAAAACAGAGTGGATTCTATTTAAAGCCACTTCTTCTTTTTCATGAATATATATAATCCAATACTGACAATAGTCATTATTCCCATAGCTATAGGATAGCCGTATTGCCACTGCAATTCAGGCATATAAATGAAATTCATTCCATATATGCCTGTTATTACAGTTAATGGGGCAAAAAATGTTGCGATGATCGTTAATCTTTCACTTATTTTATTTCTTTCTGTAGATAATGTGCTGTCATACATATATTGCAGATGATTAACCATCTCAGCTAAATCCATAGCAAAATCATATAATTTATTTAAGCGTATATCAATACTCTTAAAATATCTGAGATAGCTTTTTGTAATAAATCCATTTTCATTGACCATTATCTGATCCCCTATATATAAAAGAGGTCGAAGATTTCTTTTCATAGTATTCACGATTAAACGAAAGGAGTTTATCCTTTCTAGCATTTTTCGATTTGCCTCCTGTATTATGGAATCTTCTAAATCCTGTACTTTTTTTTCCGCTTCCTCAAGAGTTATGAATAAATCAGATAATAGTTTGTCAAAGATTAGGTAATATACCTTATTAAGTCTTCCATCAGCTTTTGGTGATTTTTCAATCTTTTGAAATATATACTCTTTTAGATCTTCCTTGAGGATACCTTTTGGATCTAATACCAATACAATATAGTTTTCTCCTATATATAAATTAATCTCCTCAAATTTTAGCCTCGTTTCTTGTAAATAAAAGTAATTCAAATTTATATAGTCATAGTCATCATAGCTTTCCATCCGAACAAAATCATCAAGATGAATACATTCATCAATAGTTTCTTGAGCAAGGTTGAACATAGCTTGGATATCTAATACTTCCCTGCCATAGCATATAACTAAATATTTTTGATTTTCATTAAACCAATTTTGTGTAAAATCCTGTTTCTCTATCTTGTCATTTGTAAGGTTGTATATTTCCATGATAATATCTCCTCATTCACTGCTTATAGCCCCTCTACCCTCTCTACTGTCTCCATGTAATGAGAGATCAATACCTTCCTATATCCGTTAAACATTTTATTTACTTCTTCATTTCCTGTGTCTACTAAAAGCGGCCTTCCTTTTAATGACATAAGCTTGTTTTTAGTTGCAATAATACGAATATTATCTTTTCCTACTGTTTTAATGACTTCGGCACTGATTTGTTGATTCCCTCTTCCAAATATATAACCTTGACCACCTATGACAGTAACTATTATTTTAGCTCGATTGCCTCCTATTATATCTAGAATTTCTTTTTCGTTTACATCAGATGCTATTAATTCTTTATTCCTTACAATATCTATTCCTAAAAGAGTATTAGGCAGTCCTAACCTCTCCATAATAGGTCTGGTAGACGTTCCAGAGCCTATTATGTAAAATACATCAGGCTCCATTTCTTCAACTATTTTTTCGGCAATTCCCTCTAAGGCATCCTCCTCTGAGCCTATGCCGCTGGACTTACTTGTTTGAATAAGCTCTGGCTCTAAAGGAATTCTCATATATCCGTATAGCCTTGCTGTTACTACACCCTCTCTAAATGCCTCTTCATCTATATCCATTACCTCTGCCTCTTTTGTTTTTATATCTTCATTTTGGAGATATTTTAAGGTTATCTCTCCTGCTGCTCTAGGATGACTTGCATATACGGCTGAATGGATTTTAACTCCTGCTGGTATTCCAATTACGGGTATCTGTGTTCCTATGGCATTGTATATATTACGTGCTGTACCATCTCCGCCAGCAAAAAGTATGATATCCACTCCCTTATCCAACATTTGCTTTGCAGCTTCCTCTGTATCTTCTGGTCCAAAGCTGTTCTTCCCTTCACCTAAAATCACTGGCTCGAATCCTAATTGAGCTGCTTCTTCTTCTCCCATGCTTCCAGGATAAGTGAAAATTTGAAGTTTATCTTTAACAGAAAGCAAGCGTTCTAAGGCTTTTTTTGCTTTATCTGGAGATTCAGGCACTGCTCCTAGTCTACGAGCTTTTTCTAGGACTTCTAAGCCGTCAGTACCCTTAAGCCCTACTCTACCTCCCATACCTGCAATAGGATTGACTATAAACCCTAGTTTCATAAAATACACCTCTTAATTTTTGTATTTTTTATTAATATTCTTACCCTAAATATATTATATTAATATAGGTTTTGCAATTTCTTGCTGTCAACGGAGCAAAAAAGCTGCAATAATCGTCAGAATATATGGATTCTACTATGGTTTTTTGGACAGATCCAAATACAGTCTGAATATCTAGGTTTTCCCTCTCATTTTCAGCAAATCAAAATAGAAAATTCAGCAAAAATATAAAAAAATATAATCTGCTGTACCCATTGGAAAATAGGTTTTCATAGCATTTAATCAATCAGCTTTTATGAATGGCTAATTTGACACGTTTCCAAGCTAATGTTAACATAATTACAAAGAATGAACCACGATTTTAAGAAGGAAGGTATAAAATTTGAAGAGGATTATGTGTCTAATTATATTAACGATGCTGACAATTGTTACTGCTGTTGGTTGCTCAAATAACTCAAATGAGATTACTTTTGCAGACTCAGGATGGGATAGTATAAAGTTCCATAATGCAGTTGCTGGTTTGATAGTAGAAAAAGCCTATGGATACAGATGGAGAGAAGTTCCTGGTTCGTCTACTGTAATGCATGAAGGCATGATAAAAGGAGAAATTGATGTCCACATGGAAATTTGGACAGATAATTTAGCTACTTATGAATCAGATATTAAAGAAGGCAAGCTTAAAGAGCTTGGAGTTAATTATGATGATAATTCCCAAGGAATTTATGTGCCAAGATACGTTATCGAGGGAGATAAAAGTAGAGGAATAGAAGCTTTAGCTCCTGAATTAAAATACGTGTGGGATTTGAAAAAATATCCTGATGTATTTCCTGATGAAGAATCTAAGGACAAGGGAAGAATTTATGGTGCAATTCCTGGTTGGGAAGTAGACGATATTATGTACAATAAATATCTATACTATGGTTTGGATGAAAGCTTTATATATTTCAGACCTGGCTCAGATGCTTCTCTTGCAGCAGCAATAACTTCTGCATATGATAAAGGTGAACCAATAGCAGCATATTATTGGGAACCTACTTGGCTAATGGGTAAGTATGATTTTGTGCTATTAGAAGATGAACCATTTGATAGATCAACTTATAAAGACGGAAAAACTAATTTGCCATCTGTTAGAGTAACTGTAGCTGTAAGCAATAATTTCGCAGAGTCTAACCCAGAAATAGTTGAATTCTTAACTAAATATAAGACATCAAGTGCATTGACATCGGAAGCCCTAGCCTATATGCAGGATACGGGTGCTAACTATAATGAAACTGCTGAATGGTTCTTAAAAAAACATGATAACTTACTAGACGAATGGTTAAGCTCTGATGATGCACAGATTCTTAGAGAGTATTTAAAATAGGAGGAAAAAATTATGATTTATTATTTGATATTTGATTTTCCTCTTAGGATTCCAGTTAACACCAACGCAATAGACGAAGCTGTAAGAAACTTCAGTATCAAATATGATGTATTCTTTAGCAAAATTAGATTATCTTTAGGGGGTTTTGTAAACGGAATACATTCAATATTAAATTTAATACCCTGGTTTGTGTTAATTTTGTTAGTATTTATTGCAGGATGGAAGCTAAGCGGTAAAGTTAGTAAAGGTATTTTATACTCAGCTCTCTTGTTTTTAATAGGAGCCTTTGGATTATGGAGCCTTATGAATGAAACCCTGTCCATAGTTATAGCATCTGTAATTATTTCTCTGGCACTAGGATTTCCACTGGGAATCCTCATCTCAACTAGTGATAAAGCAAATTCAATTGCTAGACCTATCTTAGATACAATGCAAACAATGCCAGTATTTGTTTACCTAATACCAGCACTTTTATTCTTTGGATTAGGTAAACCTCCTGCTGTAATAGCTACTACGATTTATGCTATTGTTCCAACTATCCGACTTACAAGTCATGGAATCAGGCAAATAGATAAAGAAGTTGTAGAAGCATCTATAGCCTTTGGTTCGACCAAGCTACAATCTCTCATAAAAGTACAAATCCCACAGGCTTTACCTACAATAATGGAGGGAATTAATCAAACTATTATGATGGCTATGGCTATGGTTGTTACTACATCCATGATTGGTGCCACAGGTCTCGGTATGGAGGTTCTAATAAGTGTCAACCGTGTAGAGATAGGTAGAGGATTAGTATCTGGAACAGCAGTTGTAATTATTGCAGTTATATTAGATAGAATCACTCAAGGTTTGGTTAAAGGTAATGAGGTGAAAAATAATGCAAAATAACAATATCTTAAGTATTAGAAATCTATCTAAGCTCTATGGTACAGAAAAAAACAGAGCAGTTAAATTAAAAAACTCTGGATTAGATAAGGATACTATATATAAAAAAACTGGAGTGACTGTAGCTCTTTGGGATATAAATTTAGATATAAAGAGAGGAGAAATCTTTGTCATTATAGGTTTGTCCGGATCTGGTAAATCCACATTAGTAAGATGCTTTAATATGCTCAATAAACCTACATCAGGAGAAATTCTTTTTGAAGATAAAAACATTGGCAGCTTCAAGAAAAAAGAATTAGTTAACTATAGAAGAAATAAAGTTTCTATGGTATTTCAAAACTTCGGGCTTATGTCCCACAGGGATGTTATAGGCAATGTTGAATATGGTCTTGAAGTTAAGGGTATACCTAAATCTCAACGACAGGTAAAAGCAAAAGAAATAATTTCCATGGTAGGTTTAGAAGGATTAGAAAACGAGCTGATATCAAATCTTTCAGGAGGAATGATGCAAAGAGTTGGAATAGCAAGAGCTCTAGCCAATGAGCCTGAAATACTTCTTATGGATGAGCCCTTTTCAGCACTGGATCCTTTAGTTAGAAAAGATATGCAGTTTGAATTGCTATCAATTCAAAGAAAATTGGAGAAAACTATAATATTTATAACTCATGATATAAATGAAGCTTTTAAAATAGGTGACCGAGTTGCTATAATGCGAGATGGAGAAGTAATACAGGTAGATACTCCCGAAGAAATGAGTGAAAATCCTGCTAATGATTATGTAAAGCAGTTTATAGATGGTGCGGACAAGACACAGGTAATAAGCGCCAGAAATGTAATGATCACTCCAAACAGTATAGTTAGATTAAAGGATAATCCTAATTATGCCATAAATATGATGCGTTCTAACAGGGTATCAAGTGCATATATAGTAGCAGAAAAAATGAAGCTACAGG
This sequence comes from Proteiniborus sp. MB09-C3, assembly GCF_030263895.1. Lineage (NCBI taxonomy): Bacteria > Bacillati > Bacillota > Clostridia > Eubacteriales > Proteiniborus > Proteiniborus sp. MB09-C3. Next base: position 916,959 of record NZ_CP127161.1, on the reverse strand, counting down.
GAATCATTACTATCGATGATGCTATAAGAGCAAATAAGGAAAAACTGACTATCTCCGATGTTATGATAAGAGATATAATAACTGCCTCCCCTGATGCTTTATTGCACGATATTATCTCGATGGCTGTAGAAACTAAATATCCTATAGCAATAGTTGATAATGATGGAACTCTAAAAGGTATTGTGTCAAAGGCTGATGTTCTATCATCAATGATATAAAAAATCACTCTTAAAGATACGATCTTCTCTTTAAGAGTGATTTCTATTTTAATCGATTTATGCTGCAAATTGGCTGTTATAAAGCTCTGCGTAGAATCCATTTTTTGATAGAAGCTCTTCATGGCTGCCTTGCTCTACTATATCTCCATCCTTCATAACTAGGATCAAATCTGCATCTCTTATGGTTGAAAGTCTATGTGCAATTATAAAGGCTGTTCTTCCCTTCATTAGATTTTCCATGGCCCTTTGTATCAATATTTCTGTTCTAGTATCTACAGAGGATGTTGCCTCGTCTAGTATAAGAATCTTAGGATTTGAAAGAATTGCTCTAGCTATGGTTAGGAGCTGCTTCTGTCCTTGAGATATATTGTTTGCCTCCTCATTTATAATCATATTGTATCCATCTGGTAAAGTATGAATAAATCTATGGGCATGGGCAGATTTTGCAGCTTCTATTACTTCTTCATCTGTAGCATCTAGTCTCCCATATCTTATGTTCTCCATTATAGTTCCAGAAAAAAGCCATGTGTCTTGAAGAACCATTCCAAAATTATCCCTTAAGTCTTCTCTTGTAAAATCATTGATATCATGACCATCTACGAAAATTCTACCCTCATTTAAGTCATAAAATCTCATTAAAAGCTTAACTATAGTAGTTTTTCCTGCTCCTGTAGGCCCTACTATGGCAACCTTCTGCCCTGGCTTTATGTCTGCTGAAAAGTCATTTATTATTATCTTGTCTTCATTGTACCCGAATTTGACATTCTCAAAGGTGACTCTTCCTTCTACTTCTTCTAATTTAACAGGTGTTTCAGACTCCTTAGGCTCTTCATCCTCATCTAAGAATTCAAATACTCTTTCAGCAGCAGCAACTGTCGATTGGAGTACATTGCTTATCTGAGCTACCTGTGCTATTGGCTGAGTAAAGCTCCTTATATATTGTATAAAGGAAAGTATATCTCCTACCTCTATAGTCTTTTTTATAGCATACCATCCGCCTAAAATTGAAACTGCTACATATCCTATATTGCCAATAAACATCATGATAGGCATCATCATTCCAGAAAGAAACTGTGCCTTCCAGGCAGAGTTATAAAGCTCACCGTTAATCTTTCTAAATTTCTCTACAGCTTCCTTTTCTGCATTAAAGGCTTTCATTATATTGTGTCCGCTATAAACCTCTTCTATATGTCCGTTAACGCGACCAAGAGATTCTTGCTGTGTCTTAAAGTATTTCTGAGATCGCTTGACTATGCCCATGACTAAAACCATAGAGATTGGCAGTATCAAAATAGCAGCAATAGTCATCTGCCAGCTTATGGAAAGCATCATTATGAGAACACCTACAAGTGTAGTAGCAGAGGTAATTATCTGACTCATACTTTGATTTAATGTCTGACTAACAGTATCTACGTCATTTGTGACCCTTGATAACACATCTCCGTGAGACACAGAATCAAAATACTTGAGTGGAAGCCTATTTGTCTTTTCAGATATTTCCCTTCTCAGGTTATAGGATACCTTCTGTGAAACACCTGTAACTATAATTCCTTGTATAAAGGAAAATATTGCTGAGATTACATATAGTCCTATTAGGATTAAGATTATATTTAATATATACTGAAAATCAATTCCCCCATCTGAAGCCCCTGATATTTTAGACACTAATCCTTCAAATATTTTAGTTGTTGCTTTACCAAGTATTTTAGGTGCTCTTATGGTAAAGACTGTACTTCCTATAGCAAATAGCATTACTATAATTAGTTTTAGTCTATAAGGTCTTAGGTATCTAAGTAATTTAGAAAAAGTTCCTTTAAAATCCTTAGGCTTTTCAAATCCTCTTCCCATAGGACCAGGAGGGCCCATTCTCCTTGGTTGTTGATTTTTCATATTGTTTTCGCTCATATTGCTAATTCCTCCTCTGATAGCTGTGACAGAGCTATTTGCCTATAAACATCACAGTTCTTTAGAAGCTCTTTATGAGTACCCATACCAACTACTTTTCCTTCATCTAAAACTACGATATTTTCAGCGTTCATTATGGTACTTATTCTCTGTGCAACTATTAGTACAGTTCTATCCTTTATTTCTTCTCCCATAGCCTTTCTTAAAGCAGCATCTGTTTTAAAATCAAGTGCTGAAAAGCTATCATCAAAAATGAGTACCTCTGGTGTTTTGGCCAATGCCCTAGCAATTGAAAGTCTTTGTCTTTGACCGCCTGAAACATTAGTTCCTCCTTGAGATATTTCAGATAAGACTCCCTTTTCCTTTTCATCTATGAATTTTTTGGCTTGAGCTATTTCTATAACCTTTAGAATATCTTCATCACTAGCATCAGCATTTCTACCGTATTTTATATTGCTTTCTATAGTTCCTGTAAATAGAACTCCTTTTTGTGGAACATATCCAATTTTTTCTCTTAGGTCATATAGCCTCATATCTCTTATATCCATGCCATCTAAAAGAATTTTTCCTTCTGTAGCATCATAGAACCTTGGAATTAAGTTAATGAGCGTAGATTTACCACTTCCTGTACTACCAATAAAGGCAGTAGTTTCTCCAGGCCTTGCAGTAAATGATATATTTTCAATAACATTTTCCTCTGCTCCTGGGTATTTAAAGCTGACATTTCTAAACTCTAATAATCCCTTTATATCCTTTTTAAGCTCCTTTGGAGTTATTGGATCCTCTACTGTAAGCTTCTTATTCAATACTTCAGAAATTCTCCCAGCTGATACAGAGGCCCTTGGAAGTATTATTGATATCATTGAAATCATAAGGAATGACATGATTATCTGCATTGTATACTGCATAAATGCCATCATATCTCCTACCTGTATTGCTCCTTTATCTATTTCATGAGCGCCTACCCATATGATTAATAATGTAATTCCATTCATAATAAGCATCATAGTAGGCATCATTACAGTCATTATTCTTGATACGAAAAGATTAGTTTTGGTTAAATCCTTATTTGCTTCATCAAATTTCTTTTCTTCAACTCTCTGAGTGTTGAAGGCTCTGATTACTAGCATTCCAGTAAGAGATTCTCTCATCACACGATTAACCTTATCTACTAGCTTTTGCAGCTTTTTAAATCTTGGCATAGCTACAGCAAAGAGAAATATGACTAAAGTAAGTATAGCAGCAACTCCTACTGCAACTATCCAGGCCATTGATGTATTCGTCCTTAAAGCTCTAATAACTCCGCCAACTCCTAGTATAGGTGCATAGAATACTAATCTTAACAGCATTACTGTAAACATCTGCACTTGCTGTATATCATTCGTACTTCTAGTTATTAGGGATGCTGTTGAAAAATCGTCAAATTCCCCATTTGAAAAGGCAGTTACCTTCTTAAATACCTTGTCTCTTAGGTTTCTCCCAAGTCCAGAGGAAACCTTGGCAGATAAAAATCCAACAGCTATTGATGCTAGCATACTTATAAGCGAAATAAGTATCATTATTCCCCCTATATAGAAGATATAGCTAGACTGTGTTTTTTTGATATCTATCCCCATATCTTCATACTGGGTTTTAATACGATTTATTGCAGATTGATTTATTATTGTTTCAGGCAATCCATTAAACTGCTTATCAATCTCAGCTTTTAAGGCATCAATTTGTTCCTTCGGTGCATTCTTTAGCATTATAAAAGGATCTACTCCCTCAGGTAGATTAGCAAAAGGATTGTTCCCCATATTTTCTGCTGATACTCCTTGAGGAGCTCCCTTTTCTATTCCTGCTACAATTAACAATGCCTTACCGAAAAAGGAGTTCATTTTCTCAATGTCTTCTTTTTCCTTTGTATCTAATATATACAAAGCTTCTTTTTCCAATATAGGATATTTTTTAACAAAATCTTTATACTTTTTTTCAGTTAAATTATCTCTACTTTCATTTACTAATATATAGCTATCATCTATTATATTTATCTCTTCATCACTTAAAAATATCTTAACTTTTTCCATCTCCGTAGGTCTGATTGCCTCTGGTACTGCATTTTCTATACCATTTTGCTGAATTCCCACATTAACTATATTTGACATATAGTCAGGAAGAGCAAGCTCTGTACTAGCTTGAAGGAAAAGTAAGGCTATTATTATTAGTATAGATATAACAAACGGTTTAAACTCTTTAAATAATTTTAGCATATTGCCCTCCTATGTCATCTAAATTTTCCTATAATCCTTTTTAAAATCACTCACACTTGATTGAACCTGATTCCTTATCATTTACCATAAGCAGATTATCTCTCATTTGCATCAATAGTCTTCTAAAAACCACCTTTTCCTCTACTATAAAATTGCCAAAACACTCTTCTTCAATTTTTTTCATTACTTCCATAGATTTATCGCAAATATCTCTACCCGCTTCTGTAAGATATACTCTAGATACTCTTTGATCTTCAGCATCCTGTCTGCGTTCTACTAAATTTGTTTTCTCCATTCTCCTAAGCATTACTGTTATAGTTGAAGGCTTTATGTCTAATTTAGCCGCTATTTCTTTTTGACTTAATCCATCCTCTTTATTTAGAATAAATAATAAAGGGGGCTGACCCGGATATACTCCTATTTCGTCAAGAAGTACATGAGTACGATAATAGTGAAGTCTAAGTATTTCTAGAAATATATAATACAAAGAATCCTTGGATAACCTCTCCATATTAATAACCTCCATTAGTTAGTCGCCTAAGCATATTTATAATAATAGCATTATGATACTTACTAGTCAATACATATTTAAAATAAAACTACAAATTATTTTAAAGTTAGCCGGCTAAGTAATATCAAATTAAAATAAGTTAATCTGACTATTTTAACTCAAATTAACTTATCTATGACTACATCCATTAAAAGTGTGTCCTTAAATATTCTGCTTATTCTATAATTCTTCTAGCTCCCATCAATAAGGCCTTCACATTTACTAATGCTATTATAAGAATAAGCCCTACTTCATAAATAAACCAGTTTTCTATTTGCAGCAGTATTATCACACTTTGTGTCATTATCACGCTCATATTAATTATTAGCTTTGGAATATTCCAAGATATATTCATAAATCTTCTAATATTAACAGCTCTTATGACTAGCATGCAAATATAGCTTAAAAGCGTTGCTATGGCAGCACCTTGAATTCCATAAGCAGGTATTAAAATAAAGTTAAGAATTATATTTAAAACTGCACTTATCATCGTAGTAATCAGTATTTGTTCACTTTTTTTCTGAGCCATATATGCACTCCCTAAAAAAGAAGCTAGACAGGCAAATATAGTTCCCATCACAAGAACAGGTATGTATATCCATGATGAAAAAAATTCTGGTGATGTAAGTATCTTTGTAATCATTTTAGTTAATGCAATGATAACTGAAGCACCACAAAATACTAAGGAGCTGTACACATCCAGTACCTTTGAAAAGAACCTACCTCCATCTCCTTTTTGATGCTCATTTACGGCTGATATTTGCCACGCATCCATAAAAATTCCCGTCACAATGGTTATTATTGTAGGTACCTTATAGGCAATAGCATACAGTCCATTTGCTTCACTTCCAAGCATATAAGAAAGAACGTATCTGTCAGACATATTTATAATCCATGTTGAGACAGTTGTTGGAATAAGAGGCAAAGAATATCTCATCATACTGCTAAAAAGGCTTTTGTCAATATAGCCTAGACTTATAAACCTATAGAGCTTAGCTGCAAAAAACAGCATGATAGTGGAAATAAAGTCTGATAAAATAGTTGCCAATAAGTAACCAGATATTCCATATCTAAATATTACTAGAAAAACAATATTTAGAATGACAGTTAGTACCGTTCTAAACACTCCATCAAAGGCATATAGCTTTACGTATTCTTGAGACCTTACAAAATTTGAACATAATGAGTGGAGATTTGACATTAGAATAAAAAAGTAAATATATCTAGTATATTGGGAAATAAACTCAATATGCAAAAGAACAGGCTCTAGAATACATAATCCTATAAAGCCTAAAAGTATAGTTAGGAGCCCTATAGAAAATACACTTTTTTTGTTGACAGCACTATCAAGACCAAATCTAATTACAGCATTCAAGATACCTGCTGATACAATAGGAACTAGAACATTGCAGGTCTGTACTATTAAATCTACCTCTCCATATTCTGCACTTGTCAGCACCCTTGTATATAATGGCAGCATGAGAAAAACAAGCAGCTTAGAGCTAAAAGTTCCTATGGCAAAAGTAAAAGTATTAGAGGCAAGCTTTTTATATCTATCCATTAAATCACCCTATTCTTTGTTGCTATTTTCTATAAACCTCTTCCTTATAAAATTGACTCAGATGCTAAGAAAAATAGCATAAAGGTTACTGCCTCAATCATTGAATAAAAATCCACATATGAAGTCTGCTAATCTTCCTTAATATATTAGTACCACATTCCAGATAAATGTGCCAGCAATTATTCTATTATTTATCTTAGCTTTTTGTAAATAGGATGATATTACCTGACCAATTTTTTACATGAAACCTTTGCCCTGTCATGAGACAGAATCGTTTAGCTGCTTTAGCTTTAATTTAAGCATTCCAAATAAAATCTATTAATGAGCTTTCTGCTTTATCTTAGAAAAATATAGTCCTACTAGTAGGAAAGCCATGGCAAATAATAGTTGCATAAATATTTCATATTTCACATCTAAGAATGATTTGATATTTGTCTCATTTATTTTTACAAAATAATATGTTGGGAAAAATTTAGCTATTGTCAACACCTTTTCCCCTAAAAGCTCTTGAGGTACCATTACTCCCGATATAAATGAAGTCCCAAGAGATAATACCGTACTTACACCAGATATGATGAACTTATTGTGTGTCACATTATTGATTAAAAATACAAGACATAAGGCTGAAAATGAAAACACTATTGTATTAACTACGTATTTCAAAAAGTTTACCTCACCAATGTATTTTCCCTTTAATACAATGCTTCCCAGAATAAATACTAATGTTATGAAACATGCTATCGTTAATTGCCCCAGATACATTTCTCTATTGAATTTCAAAAACTTTATTGAAGATATCTTTCTTCTACTTTCAATTTCTTCACTCGTGAAATCAGTCATTACAAAGCCTATTACCGCAATATACAAAGCTAGAAGTATATATGAAGTAAAATTGAAATAAAACTTAAACCAGGTATTGGCTTTTTGATTTATATCATTATTATCAGATTTAATTAAATTTACTTTTATGCTTTCATCTAATGCAGCACTCACATTGGATAAATCAAACTGACCATTTTCATAAGTTGCATTAGCAAAGGAAATAAATTTATTAATCTGATTTTCAATTTGATAAGATGCTATATTTCTGTCATCTTTAAATATCTCAATAGCATTTTCCTTATTGATTACTCTTTTTTCAAAATCCTCTGGAATAACAATTACTGCATCTAATACTTGCAGAAAAACCTGCTCTCTAATATACTTTTCATCTGACCTTGTATGAGCTATATTATTCTCTTTTTCTAAGTAATTTACCAAACTCTCTGATAACTCACTGCTGCTATTATCAATTATTCCAATATTAAACTTAGTTTCAATGAAGCTAGTTTCTTTTTGCGTATTACCCCCACCATTTAATATTGACAGAACGAAAAAAATAGCTGTATATGCAAGAATGGCTCCCTTGTTTTTTAACGCTATTTTAATAAAGTATTTATATACTGTCATAGGTCTTCCTCCTTAAAAATACATAGGATATACTAATTAGAACTAAGCAATAAATCGATAAGATAAAAACTCCTTCACTTACGTTTTGAGTATTTTCCAATAGATTTATCCTATAGAGATTATTAGTTATTATGCCAATGGGATTTAGCCTATTTATTATTGGAGCTTTCTCATCAATCAGAATCTTTATATTTGGTGACATCATTCCTGATAAAGCCGATAAGAACAATGTAATCATAACACCTAAAAGAGCCTTTACATTTTCGTTTTGTTTATTGGAAGCTCCTATAAATATTCCAAGTGCTACTCCAAACAGGTTTCCTATTATTATAAAAATTGCACTATACTTCATTTGTGTAAATAGATCAATCTTCAGGACATATTTTATAAAAATCAGCAATAATGCGTTTGAAAGCAGGTTTAAAATTAGTGCAACTATAACCCCTGCCAATAAAAATTCATTTTTTCTCAATGGTGCTACATTTATTCTCTTGCCTACATTAGTCAAATTTGCTTGAATTAAACTTACAGTCGTAATTCCAGGAAAAATTCCATAGGCAGAAACCATGGCAATTAGTGAATAGAATATTATAATTACCACATCTGCTTTTTGATTTCTTCCAGATACATAGTTTATATTAAAGTCAAATCTTTCAATGGGTACTTTTAACTCTCCCATTTGCTTTATTTGATCTAGAACCTCCTTAATTATGGTTTGATTCATCCCAGATTTTTTAACCAATAGACTTAAATCATTCTCAACAAATCCTTCAATCTCTTCATTTTCTAATTTTTCAGTTATCTCATCTTCAGAGATTTTGTGGACATTTAGAAACTCGATTTCCTCCAGTATAAATCCAATGGGATTCTCATCTTTTATTCCTATGTTTATGTTTTCTAATTCCACATTCATTATTCCATTGAAGGCTGTGTAGAAAAATATGGCCATTATCAATGGATACATTAAGGTCCAGAAAAGAAAAGATTTATCTCTATATAAATTTTTCCCTTGATATATACAATTTCTAAACAGATTTTTCATTTTAATCTCTGAGCTCCTTCCCTGTCAATTCTAAGAAAACATCATTTAATGTAGGCAATTGACTATATAGCTTTGTATAAATTAATTTGTTCTCTTTTATGAATTCTAAAAGATTGGATAAATTATTGGGTCCGTTTTCAAACTTTATAATATAGTCATCCTCTCTCTTCTCTATATCAATTACATGAGGTATATTTTTCATTGTCTGAGCCCTTTCCTCATCAATGACAGAAAAGCCAACTACTATCTTTTCAGTTGTTGTTATCATAGCCTTCAGCTCTTCATTAGTCCCTGAAACCAAGTCCTTTCCATTATCCATTATTATAATTCTCTTGCAAAGCATTTCTGCTTCCTCTAAGTAGTGAGTCGTATATATTATGGTGCTGCCTTCTTGATTTAACTTTTTTATCCCATCTAATATGAAATTTCTGCTTTGGGCATCTACTGCAACAGTAGGCTCATCTAAAAATATCAGCTTAGGCCTATGAGCTATGCCACAGGCAATATTCAATCTTCTCTTAAGCCCTCCGCTTAGCTTTTTTGGATAAAACTTAGCATAATCCTTTAAGCCAACAAATTCTATTGCTTCCTCTACATATTGTTTTCTTAGGCCTTTATCTTCTACATAAAGTCCACAAAAATAATCTATATTCTCCCTTACTGTTAGGTTTTCAAAAACTGAGACCTCTTGAGGCACTACTCCTATTTGCTTTTTTATATCATAGGAATTGGGAGTCATTTTCTTCCCAAATATCTCTATCTCTCCTTTATCAAAGCTTAATAAAGAAAGAATACAATTGATTGCTGTGGTTTTACCGCAGCCATTAGGTCCTAAAAGCCCTAATATTTCTCCTTCTTCAACCTCCATATTAAAATGCTCAAGGGCAATTAATTCCTTATACCTTTTAACTAAATTATTTACCTTTACTATCATCTTAATCTCTCCCCTTTCAATCTTAAATCAATTATACTGATTTTAAACTTTTTCTTGTAGTGTTCAGAATCACAACATGATATGACATTTGTCATATCATAAGCAGAAGGATATTTCTAGCATTAATCAGAACTACAATATAATTGTATAGTTCAATTAATGTTAGTATAATTGGATTATAGGATTATAAAATACTTATGAGAAATTTATAAGGAGTTTCATATGAGAAGGTTTATAGAAAAATCATTTATTGCTCTTTTTTGCTTATATAATAACTATATGGCAGGCTCTGTAAGAGATTTGGCTTTGTATTTTCTTATAAGCCTGATTATTTCCTTAGCCTTAGATTTATTCCGCTCCAAAAAAATAAGGATTTTTATTTATTTATCCTTTTTTATACTATATTTTTATGATTCTATATTCATCTATTACTTGCCTTTAGTCTTATATAATCTGTATCTAGATTTTGATATATATGCTCTTTTGTCCATGATGCTAATTCTAATGGATTTTTCCATAGCAAATATATTAGCTTCTTCTATATCTATCTATCTGTCAATTATGACGAAAAAATTTAGTACATTTTTTAAACAAAATACAATAATACGGGATGAACTGAAGGAAAATACTATTTATTTAAAAAAATATAATGAACAGTTAAAAATTGATAAGGAAAAGAATATTCACATTGCCATACTTACAGAGAGAAATAGAATTGCAAGAGAGCTCCATGACTCAATAGGTCATGCCATAAGCAGCAGCATCTTGCAGGTAGAGGCCTTGAAGATAATCTCTGATAGTGCCATGTTGGAAGGCCTAAATTTACTTCAAAATACATTAAGCAACGGGATGAATGACATTAGAAATAGTATACATAATTTATATAATGAATCTCTTGATTTAGAGAGTAAAATCGAGAGTATTTGCAGGGAAGTTTCTAATATAGATATTGATCTAATCTACAAACTAGAAAACAATCTGCCTTATGACCTAAAATTTGATATTCTATCCATTATAAAAGAAGCCATTACCAATTGTGTCAAGCATTCTAATGCTACAAAGCTTAAGATAAGTCTTTTAAATCAGCCTAAGTTCTATTCCATTATAATAAATGATAATGGAAGTAATTTCGATGAAACAGATAAGCTTTTGGCTAAGGGAATAGGTCTTCTTTCTATGAAAGAAATAGCTGGTAAATACAATGGTTTTTTGAACTATGAATTTAATAACGGATTTAAAATACACCTTATTTTAATGAAAGGATGATGTTTGTGAAGGTTATAATCGTAGATGATGATTATCTGGTAGTAAACTCTTTAAAAACAATTGTAAATGCCAGTGGAATAGAAGTTTTAGCTGTAGGTTATAATGGTATGGAAGCAGTTGAGCTTTATGCTCAGCATAGACCAGATGTAATCCTTATGGATATAAGAATGGAAAAAATGAACGGCATAGAAGCTACTAAAAAAATTTTAGGTATGGAGTCAAGTGCTAAAATACTACTAATTACAACCTTCCAAGATGATGACTACATATCTGCAGCCATTTCATTAGGCTGTAAAGGATACATATTGAAGCAAAATATTCAAGGAATCATTCCTGCCATCAACGCAGTTTTTTCAGGAAACCTAGTTTTTGATTCTAAAATTGTATCCAATATTCAAAGCCATTCTAAGAAGAACATAAGCCCTGACTTAACGGATAGGGAATATGATATCCTGCTTTTAGTAGCAGAGGGGCTTAATAACAAGGAAATTGCAGAAAAGCTATTCTTAAGCGAGGGAACTGTTAGAAACTATATTTCTAACATGCTAGAAAAATTATCTCTAAGGGATAGAACTCAGCTTGCAATTTATTATTATAAGCTGTAGGCAAGATGTGCCACATCTGCCGCACCCTGAGAAGGTAGGGGGTAAGAGAGCCTTTCCTCCCCCTCCGTATTTAGAAAAATCCTCTTATTATCATCGTAAGTCCTAGAATTGCTAAAGGTATACCCAGTACAGCACCAATAACTGTTACACTTAATACTATACCAATGATTATGAAAACTAGACCTAAAATAACAGCTACTAATCTCCCTGTCATTCTTATTATTCCTTCAACTAATTTTGCCAATGCAATGAAAGGAAATAATAAAATTTTCACGTAATCTCCCCCTTATATTATTTAAACATTAAATCTTCTTGACTAATTAAGCTCTTCTCCAGTCCTACTATTATTATACTATGATCAATTCCAATAATGTATCCTTTGATATAGTATTAAGGAAATAGTGAAAATAAGTCTGAAGTAAGCTTTTGATACTATTTTGCAAAAAAATAAAGGATAGTTTAAGACTGTTTTAAAATATAGCTTCTAATTGTCATAAACCATCCCTTTTGTTATTTTCTTATGCAAAAAAATATTTCTTATTTTTCAGTAAGATAATTAGTTATTTTGTATTCAGTTAATTTTTCTTGATACCATTTTTGATATGCATCAGGAAGCTTATCTTCTAGCAATATGTTTTTTATATTATCTTTATTTTCTTCAAAATTTGCTTCTTTTTCTTCTTTCTTATCTTCTACTTTGATTATATGATAACCATGCTCTGTCTTAACAGGTTCACTAATTGCACCTATTTCTAAAGCAAAAGCAGCATCTGAAAAGCTTGAAATCATATCTCCTCTTTCAAAGAAGCCCAAGTCTCCTCCTGAGTCTTTATTGTTTTCATCTTTTGAATATTCTTTTGCTAATTTTGCAAAATCCTCTCCAGCTGAAAGCTTTTCTTTAACTTCATTGGCTTCCTCTTCTGTTTCAACTAGAATGTGGCTTGCTTTTACTTGCTCTTCTTGTTTAAATGTATCCTTATTTTCTTCAAAATATTTCTGTATTTCTTCTTCTGCTATTGAAATACTAGGTTCAAGAAGTTTCTTTATCTGAGTATTCGTAGTGATATTTTTCTTTATATCTTCTACTGAGTATCCATAATACTCCATAGCTTGATTAAATGCTGCTTCTCCACCATAATTTTCTTTAATTTTGTTAAGCTCTGCTTCAACATCTTCTTTAGGAACATCAATTTTTTGCTTCTCTGCCTCAGACTTTATAATCCTTTCAGCAATTAAAGAATCTAACACTTGAGCACCACTTTGTTCGACTAATATATTATATAGCTCGTCCTTAGTAATGATGTCATCATTTACTTTAGCTACGATTTCTTCATTTTTGCACCCAGTCATGCCTATGACAAGTACTAATGAAATAGCTAATAGTGTGTACTGCCACATTCTTTTGTTTGTTAATTTTTTTATCATATTTACCTCCAAATTTTGATTTATGGAAAGGAGTTTATATAAAAAATAACTTGTTTAGATTTCCGATCCATATAATATACTTCTTTTATATCATAGAAATGATAAAAAGTCTCGCTTTATCTATTATACAACAAAAGTGTGAAATAATTGTGAACAAATTGTGAAATAAATAATAATTTAAACCACATACTTAAAAATAAAATATGCAGTTCCATATTCTGTAGCTTATATTTTTTTGCCACAATTCATAAATTTATACCACAATAAGCCATTATAGCAGCTTTTCTGCTGATATATTAATCCCTATAGCTCCCAAAGGTGCTGTTATCAGTATAGATAGCACTGCAATCGCCAAAATGACATCTCCCGATCCTACTCCTAATGATAAAGGAACTGCTCCCATTGCAGCTTGTACAGTTGCTTTTGGTACATAGGCGATAACACAAAACAGTCTCTCTTTCCAGTTCAAATCCGTACCTAGCAGAGAAATAATAACTCCTATGCTTCTTCCAATAATACCAATCAGAATTACTATAATTCCGACTCCTCCTGCATTTAAGGCTACTCTAATGTTTACTTGAGCTCCTACTAGCACAAATAATAGTATTTCTGCAAAAACCCATATTTTATTGAATTTTGATGCAAGTCGTTTTCCCACATTAGGCATCTTATCAACAATTATAAATCCAATAGTCATAACTCCCAATAATGATGCTATCTCTATTTTGGTCTTTAGCAAGTTTTCCAATTCAGTGAGCAAAATAGACAGTCCTAATATCAATAAGACCTTTTTAGTATCTCTTATGTGATATTTTTTGAAGATTTTTATCATTATAAAACCAATAATAATACCAGAGGCAATACCAAGTAATATTGATATTGGAATACTTAATATCTGTATGCCAATGTTCATGTGAGCACCACTGTATAGACCTAAAAAAGCACTAAATATAGTAATAGCAAAAACATCATCAATAGAAGCTCCCGCTAGTATTAAGGTTGGAATGCCTTTTTTAGTTCCCATATTACTCTCTATTAAGCGTAGCATAGATGGGACTACAACAGCAGGAGAAACAGCGGCGATAATAAAGCCTAATATTCCCCCTTGAACAAAGGAAAAATTTAAAAGCTTAACTGATGCGAGAGCAATAAAAAAACCTTCTATTAAGCCTGGTATACAGCTCATTTTTAATGCAGTTCCGCCAATCTTTTTCAGATCATCTTTATTGATCCCAAGCCCAGCTCTTAATAGAATAATGATTAAAGCAATTTTTCTCAAATCCGCTGAGGCATGAATCATATCTGCCTGAAGTAAATTTAAACCATAAGGACCTATGATGATCCCTAATATAAGCATTCCTAATAAGCCTGGAATCTTAATCTTTTCAAACAACTTATTCGCTGGTAATCCTAATAATAAAATAATTGCTAAACTCGATGCCATAATTGGCTCCTCCTTTGATTAGAAAATAAAAAAACTCCTACAGGCATAGGTACACTACCACCTGTAGGAGTCATTAGCATTTTGCAGTTTTGGTGAACTCCATCACCATTTTTTGATTTCTAATAGAATTATAGCCTAATATGATTTTCGTGTCAATAATATAGGCATTTTTTTAGTTTTCATGAAATTAATCATATCTTCATCAAAGAATTTACTATGGCTTAGTTAAAATTATTATACAGTGATTCTAGAATCAAAAAACAATAGATAGCATTTTTTATCCTATTGCTAATTCAGTAGAAGGCATTTTAGATACAGGAATGATAATCGTTATACGAGTTCCTATGTTTATTCTACTCAATATTTCAAAATGACCTCCATGGCGTTCTACTATCCATTTAGCAATGGATAAACCTAGTCCTGCTCCACCTGTTTTTCTTGCTCTTGATTCATCAGAACGATAAAAGCGATTAAAAACTTGGGGCAAATATTCTGGAGCTATTCCTATACCGCTATCTTGGACTGTAATATGAACAGAATTATCCTCATTAGCAACTCTTAGAATGATTTTCTTCCCTTGAGGAGTGTATTTTATACTGTTATCTACAAGTATTCGAATTGCTTGCTTTATAAGCTGTCTATCGGCATTAATATAGGCTGGCCTATTTAAATCAATTTCAAAGTTATGATTTGGATCAATCATTTGTGTTTCGCGAACTATCTCATCAACTATTTCACTAGCATCAAAGTCTTCTTTGTGAAGCTGAATAGTTTCATTATCACCACGAGCAAGGAAAAGAAGCTGCTCTACTAACTCCTTCATATTTTCTGTCTCGCTCTTAATTGCATCAATCGATTCCTGCATTGTCTTCTCATCTTTTTTACCCCAGCGGTCAAGAAGATTTACATATCCCTGTATTACAGATATAGGAGTTCTTAGTTCATGTGAAGCATCTGAAACAAATCTTACCTGAGATTGATAAGAATCATCGATGCGATTTAGCATATCATTTATAGCATATGCCAAATCTTTAAGCTCATTTTGAGAACTATCAACAGATATACGTTTATCCAGCTTATTAGCATCGATGCTGCTAATAACACCTGCTAAATCCTTTATATATGTCCCATCTGCTTTAGAGCCCATTGATAGTACCTCAGCATTAAGACTTTTTGCTGTCTCTGCAAGATCGGACAAGGGCTTAAGGGTTTTTCTTATTATCCCTGAACCTTTCACAATGTTTTCAATTATAATTAGCAGCTCAAATATTAGTAAAATTAAAAATAAATATAAAAACAATTTCAAATCAGAGCCCAATGCATAAACTATTTCGTAGGAAGTGTCTTCAATAGGAAATGCAACAGTATATCTGATTAAGTCTATTCTTTCTAATAATTTAGTCTCTTTATAGGCTTTAGCCATTCTGATGCTCCGTTTCGCATCAGTAATTTTTAGAGGCAAAAGTTTTTGTATGCTTTGAGGAAATGTGACACCCCTTGAAGGCTTTCTTATTACTGAGATTTCATAGCCGCCATGATATGTTGACTGTAAATTATCAGGCATTGACTCTATTATTTCAACTATATCTTTAGCTCCCTCTTCGGTTTTCCACAAAATAACGAAAAACCCTATTGAAATGATAATAAGGTTTATTGACATAAATCCAGAGAACAATCTGCCTATCATTCGTATATTAAGCTTTAAAACAAGAGATGAACGGATTTTAGTAGTAATATTGCTTGAATGCATATTTTTAGTATTACTCATCTTTTATCACATACCCCACTCCACGAACAGTATGAAGCAATTTTAGTCCAAATGGCTCCTCAACCTTTGAACGAAGATATCTAATATACACATCAACTGCATTTGTTCCGCCTGAAAAATCATAACCCCATATATGCTGAAGTAAAGTTTCACGACTTACAACAATGTTTTTATTTTCTAAAAGATAGTGCAGCAAATCAAACTCCTTTTTTGTTAAATCCAGCAAGTTATCCCCTACCTTAACTTCTCTTCTGATGGGATCAAGACTTAGCTCCCCAGCAATGAGCTCAGACAAGGTTTTAGTCGCATTGTTATTAGACTTTTTCCTAAGAGTAGCTCTGATTCGTGCAAGCAGCTCTTCAATTGCAAAGGGCTTAGTAATATAATCATCTGCACCCCCATCAAGTCCTGTAACTTTATCTACAACAGCATCTCTGGCAGTAAGAAGTATAACAGGCAAGTCAGAACTTTTACGAATTCTTCTAAGAACCTCAAGTCCATTTAAGGCTGGCAACATGATATCCAGCAATACAAGATCAAAGGGTTGGGTTGTTGCAAGCTTCAACCCATCCCTTCCATTGAATGCCTTCTCTACTTCATAGCCTTCATATTTAAGCTCTAATTCTATAAAACGTGCTATTTTTTCTTCATCTTCAATTATCAGAATTCTTTCCATTGGATTTATCACCCTTAACTTCCTTTTTAAGATTCTCAGCTGCATCTGCAACAGAATCCATTGCACGATTAACATTTTCCTTTCCTAAGTCAGGACCGCTAAACATGTACCTATACCCGAAGAAGAGTCCCACAATCATAAGAGGAATAGTTACCCAAAACATGAATAATAGCAGCAACGCTAATATTGTAACTGGAATAGTTACTACCTTTTCCCCGCCTTTTATGACTTCAAAGCTATTCTTATTCCCTCTATTTATTATTTCTCCACACCATCTAAAAAACCTTCCTACTAGTTCTGAAAAAGATGCATTATCAGTTCTATTTTTTTCTTCTTTAAAACTTTTCTCTCGACAATTATTTTCCGTACCTTGCTGACTATTCTTAGAACTGTAATGTCCACCTCCCACAGGTGCTTGAATACGATTTTGCTTTTCTAGCTTTATTATTGCCTCAAGAATATCACCATTAGTTTCCTCAAGCACTGCCCTTGCTTCTTCATAAGAAATATTCGCATGCTGACATAACTTTTCTACCTGTTCTAAAGTAACCATAATTATAACCTCCTGTTATTTAATATGGCTTAATTATAACAATACAAACTTTGAAAACAATTCAAGGAACATTAAAATTTCATTAAAATTAGCTAGCACGACAGATTAAAATTATTATTTGATTTGGCTCCACCCGTTCATTGTAAAAAAGTATGTAAAATATATCTCCTAAAAATAAAGAGAGATACCATTTAACTCCAAGTGAGCTTCTCCAATGCAATATGATTTCGATACCAATCATCACTTTCTAAAAGCATCTCAGGAGAGCCTGCGTTTTTAACTCTACCATTTTCTAATATAACTACTGTATCGCTGGTAAGCATAGAGGATAAACGGTGAGATATGGACAGTATTGTATGAGCCTCGCTTGTTTTTTGCAACACGGAAACTATTTTTTCTTCTGTAATAGAATCAAGGTTTGCCGTAATCTCATCTAGCAAAAGAATAGGAGGATTTGTTACGATAGCTCTAGCTATTGCCAAAAGTTGTTTCTGTCCTTGAGAAAAAAGAGTCTCGCTGGTTACATTAGTATCTAGTCCATTTTCCAAAGATTCTACATATTCTGTAAGTCCTACAAAATCCAAGGCTCTTTCTATTTGTTCTCTTGCTATACTTTCGTCCTGCAAACTTATTTGATCTGACACTGCTCCCTTTATCATGTGAAAGCTTTGATCTACATATCCGAATATTTTGCGCTTTTCTGAATTTGGTATGTCATAAACATCAATCCCATTTATTGTGATATTGCCCTTTGTTGGTTTTAAAATCCCCATTATGAGCTTAAATAATGTAGTCTTTCCAACTCCTGTCCTTCCTACAAATGTAACCTTCTCATTTGGTTTTAAGCTAAGGCCAATATCTTGGAGAACATCAGTACCTTTTTCATATTGAAATGTGACATCATTAAAGGACAATCTTACATCTTTACCTTTAGGTATGATATCCTCTGCCTTTAGTTCCTTCTTCTTAAAATCATCTTCTGCTTCGCTAAAAAAATCATTTACTCTTTTGATGCCAGATATGGCCTGCTGAATATTCTGCAGTTCCATACCTAAGTTCTCAATTGGTGCAAATAGGTTTGATATTAATTCAATTGATGCCGCAACCATACCTAAAGATATACCTAAATAATTAAATTGTTTAGAGGATAGTACTACAACAAAACCAATAACAACTGCACGAGTAAGTTGAATTATTGGGGAATATACAGAGTCATAGAAATTAACTTTCTCAACCGTTCTATAATTATGAAGCAAATACCTTGTATAGTTATTTTCCATATAATCTTCCTTGCTGTAGGATTTAATCATCTGTACATTTTTTATGCTTTCAGAAATATGATTATTTACTTTACCTACCAATATTCGATTCTCAATCTGTGCCTTTAGCATTCTTTTTTGAAAAAGCCGAGTGATACTATAAATAGCTGGCATCAGTAATACTGTTACAATTCCAAGCTTGCTGCTGAATATCCAGATTGAGATGACAATACCTATAAGCTTAAGACAGTCAATCATCATTCCAATGATGCCACTTGTAAATAGTGAATTAATTGCATCAACATCATTTGTGAATTGTGAAACTATTGCTCCTGAACTGTTAGAGGAAAAGAATGCTGAATTTATTCTCTCAAGCTTTTCCATCATCTCAATTCGTATTTCCTTTGTAATCCCTTGTCCTAAAACTGTAAGAATAGCCTCTTTAACAAAATCAAATATTCCGATAAGTAGCAGTATACCAATATAAGCAATAGCTAAAACAAATAATTTGTCATAATTCCTTGGCACAAGATTGTGATCAATTATATATTTTAAAATCTGAGGAGGAATTAAACTAGCTATGACAACACCGCAAATGGTAAAAACCAACAGCATACTCGTTCCAATATTATTTTTAATCACTTTAAATATTGACTTTTTTATTGCATCCATTGCTCTCCCCCTCTGTGAACTGTAAATTAAATATTGTAGCATAGAGCTCAGATTTTCTCATAAGCTCGTCATGGGTACCATAATCTACTGTTTTATCATTCTTTAAGAGAATAATTTTATCTATTCTATTAAAAATAGCTAAGCGATGAGAAATTAAAATAATCAAGCTATCTTTATAATTATTTTTTAAGCTTTCTATAATTTTTTCTTCTGTCTTCATATCAACAGCTGAAAAAGGATCATCTAATATGATAATTTTATTTTTATTGAGAAGTGCTCTTGCAAGGGATATTCTGGCCTGCTGACCTCCACTTAATTTTACTCCGCTATTTCCAACTAAAGTATCTTGTCCATTAGGCATTGCTTTCAAGTCTTCATCAAAGCAAACATCCTTTAATACAGAAGTAATGTCTTCTTTGCTTCCCATAGTTATATTGTTGTATATGGTATCTGAAAGTAGCTGAGGCTTATGTCCTAAATAAGAAATCATTTGGCTTCGCTCATATTCCGAATAGTCTCTTAGTTCCTTACCATCTATCTTGATACTTCCCATATAAGGATATATACCTAACAAGGATAATCCAAGGGTAGATTTACCAGAAGCAATGGAACCTGTCACCCCAATAATTTCCCCTTGTTTCCCTGTGAAGCTAATATTATTTAAGATATTTTCTTTACCTTCTTCATATGTGAATACAAGATTCTCGACTAAAAGTGTAGTATCCCTTCGATTTATATTTAAATAAGTATCTTTGATTTTATATTCTTCAAGATATGGTTTAATACGCTTCCACGATACCTGGGATTTTTGTACAGAATTAAATAGCTTTGCTGCCTTACTTGCCTTAACTGCCATAGCAGTAAACATAGCGATATAAGTAGAAAAAGTTCCTATGGTCCAGCTACTATTAATGACCTTTGTACCTCCTAGGTAGATTACTATTATTATTCCGAGCATGGCAATAACATGGTAAATAGGCTGCATAGAGTTTTCTAATATATTGGCTTTAACTGCCTTTTTCTGCAAATCCTCTAGTTCTTCAATATATTTCATTCTATTTTTAGATTCCATGCCACTTACTCTATAGAGCATTGAATTCTCAATTGCATCATAGGTGATGTCCGCCACCTCACTGCTTTTTTGACGATATTCCTTTGAATATTTATAGATAACACCTTTTAACTTTTCAGCAAGTACCATAGCAACAGGAATGAAAATAATAGAAAACATAGTTATTTTCACATCATAGGCGAGCATTGATATAAGATATGATGCCATGAGGACACCGGTATCAAAAACCTCAGTAGTAAATTTTCGCATCCCTTCAACACATAAATCAACATCTGAAATAGCTCTTGTCATTAGGTTTCCCGTATTTTCATTGTCCAGCTCAGAAACACTTTTATGCATGATATTATTGTATATCATGAGTCTCATGGTAGCACTAGTGCTGTTGGCAAAACGCCTTATATAAAAGCGCTTAAAATATCGCAGAAGCTGGTTGGTTCCGATAATCAGTATATAAGTAAATGCAAGAATTATTACAAAAGATAAACTTTTTCCATAAGCAATAGAATCTATGAGTTTTCCCTGATATATGGGACCTAAAATAATTGTGATGTTGTATGACAATCCAAATATTATAATGCAAGATACAACAAATTTTTCTTTCTTCCAATAGTTTATGATTTTATCTGGATGCTGCATAGGTTCAATCTTTAATTTTGACATAACATTTAACACCCCTAGCGTAAATCTTTTCTTATCAGGAATAATTCCGCTACTACGAAATTTCTCGGTTTTCCATTTTTAAAAGCTATCTACCTATTCAATACCTTAGATTCTTCTTTCCCTGCTATTTTAAATGTAATACTACCTCTTTCTATTGTCAACATCATTAGAAAAACACAAAATTAATTGTACTAGATACTCAATCAATCACAAAATTCCCTTAGACTGTATATTTAATAAATAAAAGAAGCAAAAAGAACTAGTTCTTTTTGCTTCTTTTATTGCCTATATACACCTATTTGTCTAAAAACTCTTTTTTTATGATTTTATTATTGGATTCCATAAATTTCAGATACTCTTCTTTTGTCATAGCTGGAGCAAAATCTTCAAGAATTCTTTTAGCCTCTTTTGCATTATCAAATAGCAAGTCTATAATAGTTAATGCCAATGCCTTTGCTGGCTCCAAATAGAGATATTCTTCATTGATTATACGGTACTCTTTTGAGTGAAGTTCTCCCCTTATTCCACCAAACATAGGATGCAGGGTTGGCATTATATGGGATACATCTCCTAAATCAAAGGAACCTGTAAAATCTCCTCCTTGTATTATATCCTCCTCTGTTATTCCAAGACTCAATAAATTTTCAAATAATATATCCTCCATTTGTTCATGCCTCAATATTGGCAGATAACCTGGTAATTGTTTAATCTCAACATTTGCACCTACAGCCATAGCACCAGCGATTAACGATCTATTAACCTTTTCATTAGCATCCAACATTGCCTCAATAGTTCTCGCTCTTGTGTATGATTCTATTCTCACATCAGCAGGCACTACATTTACAATATCTCCGCCCTTTGTTATGATTGGATGAACTCTTACCCTATCACATTCTCTAAAGGTCTCTCTTTGGGCATTAATATTGTTTATTGCTAATAATGCTGCATTTACTGCATTTACTCCTTTGTACGGAGCATTACCGGCATGAGCTTCTCTACCAATGAATCGAATATCTTCTCCAATAAATCCATTACTTACTGGCCCAACTAATACCTTCTTATCACCTATGTCTAAAACATGAAACATAACTGCGATATCAACATCATCAAAGGAGCCATTTCTTATTAATTCTTGTTTCCCTCCAAAATATTGAATAGCTCCTTCTTCTTTAAGTTTATTTCTATAATCCAGTTCAATAAATTCTTCTGCAGGAGTTGCAATAAAATCAATTTTACCGTCTAATTCTCTATATACACCTGATTTTATAAGACCAATTGCCACAGCCATCATTCCTGCAATCTGAAAATTGTGACCACATGCATGTGAAACCCCTGAGTCTAAAGCATCTGGATGTTCATTGCAAACTATGCCGTCCAATTCCCCTAAAACTGCAACCTTTGGGCCGGATTTATCATGATTTATTTGAGCCCTGCAGCCAGTATAAGCAATATTATCTATTACATTAAGCTTTAATTCATTTTTAAAAAATTCCTTTACAATTTTTGTTGTTTCAAACTCTTTATATCCAAGCTCTGGATTTTTGTAAATTTTTCTACCTATGTCAAAAATCAAATTCTTATTGTCATCAATTGCAGAAATTACTTTTGATTTCATTATTTCTTTTTTCATGCCCATTTTATTTTTCATTCCTTTTTATATATCTAATAATAGCCTCTGTAGTTTTGAATAGATCATCAATTACTAAATATTCTTCTACAGTATGGACATTATTCATGCCAACCCCTATAATGATTGAGTTGAATCCTTGCTCGGCAAATATATTGCTATCCGAACCCCCTCCAATTACCTTGAGTTCGGAAGGAATATTAAGTTCTTCATATATTTTCGCGAACTCCTTTGCGAACTTCAAATCATCCTTTGGCTTTAATACTGGATAATCACGTTGATAATCGAATTTATAGGTGCCTCCCAGCTTTTCAACTGCCTCATCACATGCCTTTTTATAATATTCAATAATATCCAAAATTTTTTCTTCAGAATGGCTTCTTATTTCTCCGGCAACCTTACATATATCAGGAACTACATTTGAAGGAAATTGTGAGCTTATGGAAGAAATATTCGATGTTGTTAAATCGTCTATTCTGCCTATATTCATACGGGATAAAGCATTGGAAGCTACAGCAATAGCATTTATGCCTTTTTCTGGCTCTATACCAGCATGAGCCTTCTTACCTTGGAAAACAACCTCAATATCGTACTTACTTGGAGCAGAATGTGCAATAAGCCCAGCAGCGCCAGCATTATCGACGACAATCATATTCTTGGAAGGTCGCATACCTTCAGGTACTTTGTCCCAATTAAAATACTTTGCACCAAGCATCCCAACTTCTTCACAAGGAGTCAGAACAACATAAATATCTTTGTGAGATATCTTCTCTTCCTTGATAGTTCTCAAAGCTTCTATAATACTTGCTACTCCTCCTTTGTCATCTCCACCTAATGTAGTACTTCCATCTGTTTTAATAATATTACCCTCTACTACTGGCTGTACATTTAAATTAGGCTCAATTACATCCATATGAGCAGCAAGCGTTACTCCCTCTCCCTCTATATCACCGGGAAACTTGGCTATAATTGAAGGAGAATCTCCACCATATTGCAGGTATCCTTCATCTAAGTATATTGAAGCACCCATCTCCTTCAATAAATTTATGAGATACTCTGCATACTTTCCTTCCTTCCTTGAGGGCGAATGTATTTTTAGCATTTCCATAAAATTATTTAACAATCTTTCCTTATTCAAAACTATCACTTCCTGAAATTTATTTGTTATCTAATTTCTTACTTAACTGGTTCTTGGCAAATACAATAGTTCCAAATACTGATACTAATGTAACGATAAATGACGGCTGTCCTGGAATAAAAGATACAATTTTGGTCATTACAAATGCAATGACAAGGGCAAATATACCTGATTTTGGTGATTTCAGTGCAAATTGAGCAAAAACTCCTCCAAATAAAGCAGGAATAATAAGGGATAGCATTCTCATAAAGGATTCAGGTAATGCAGATAATACAGCTTGCCCAGCAAATACAGCTAGTAGTAAAAATGCAATTCCAATCCATATGGAAACCCCTATTCCTACAGTTCCCATAATTGCTCCTTCATTAGTACCAGATTCATAGCCTGAACCTTCTAAAGCCGATACTGCTGCTGGTATTCTCATATTCACTAAATTTCCAGATAAAAAGCCCATGTATAATCCAGCTCTACCGACAATAGGAAAATAGCTTATGGGCTCACTAAAATAAAAAGCCCCAGAAACTGATATCTGAGAAATTGCTCCAGCTATAATTGCTGCAAATCCCGGATTAAAACCAAATCCCCAAGTCATAACTAATGGAGGAAGGAAACTTACAACAATCCCAAGAAGCATAGTGAATCTACCAATTCTTGTCACATCCTTGATGTATTCATTATATGTATTCATTACATAACCCTCCTATACACTAAAATGTTAAAGTACCAATAATTGCTCCTCCAAACATTGCAATTGTTAAAGCCCATTCCTTTAACCAAGTAATTTTCTTTTCTCCTAGCTTTACACAGATAATCATAATGATTAAGCCTGAAATTGCTGAAACCGTTACATCAGGATTTGTTCTAAACTTTAAATAATTACCAATGTTGAAAAATGCAAAGGATCCAAGCATAGCTCCTATGCTAACTGCTGGTAATAATGCTTTTCTTCCGCTTGTTAACAAATTATTTACCTTATCCATTCTATGTGCAAATAAATATACAAATATTATCCAGCCAATTGACCCTAATGTCATTGTCCATAGAGCATTCGCAAATACTACAGGAGTCATATTAGTAGATAGTTCAGAACCCAAAGCTTTAGCTCCAAAGTTAGCTGCCATTGCCTCAAAATTAGAGCCCCCGATTATACTTAATCTAAAGGCAGATACAGGAGAACCCATGGTAACTAATAGAGCCAATAAGCTACCTACGACTCCTAATGCTGGACCTATGCTACCAATAGCACTTGTCTTAATACCTCTCTTCATCCTAGAATAATCCATCCCCATATTTAGACCAGCCCTAATTGACTTTCTGGTTATCAATATAGATTGAGTTAATATAACAGCAATACCTATTATTGATACGATCCACATAATAGGATGGTTTGCATAATATAAATGATTTGTTTGTTCCATCTTTTAACTCCACCTTTCTTTAATCGATTATGTGAATCCATAACCTAGAGAATAATATTTTATTCATCCTATTAAAAATATTTAAGACTTATATTTTGCAGTGTAAATAGCAATTAATTAGCTTATTTTTATGCTTACCTATAGTATTCTATTTTATGCATTTAATTAAGTGGGAAAGTGGTGGATTAAAAATATAACTTTGCTGTAAACTTAATCACACCCCATAAATATGAAACATAAAATACTATAAAGCCTATGAAAGGAATGGAAAATATGTATGATTTTTATGAACCATATGAGTGCCCTTATTACATTAACTCGCTAATGTATAATCCAAACAACATGTATGAAGCTTATGGAACATATCCATACGCTTACTGGATTAATACGCCAATGTACACTCCTGATTTTTGGAGACGATTAAAGGATTATGGACCAGAGCCATTTGTGGTTAACATTGAAGAGGCTACTAAGCAAAATAATAATTTCCGCACTGCTTTATGGACAGGAAGACATTTGCAGCTTACATTGATGAGCTTAAATGTTGGAGAAGATATTGGTTTAGAGATTCATCCTAATACTGATCAATTTATACGTATTGAAGAAGGTCAAGGACTTGTTAAGATGGGTGATAGAAGAGATAGGTTAGACTTTCAAGCAAAAGTGTATGATGATTTTGCGTTTATTATACCTGCTGGGAAATGGCATAACCTAATAAATACAGGTCATAAACCACTTAAACTATACTCTATTTATGCGCCACCTGCACATCCTCATGGTACAGTTCATGAAACCAAAAGAGATGCCGAAGAACATCACAGACACTAGATATCAAAAGCAGCTATAAAGAGTTCATAAAGGAATAGCTTTCTGATAAGGTCAAGTTCTCCATAAAAAGTTGCTTTTTACGGTACTAAGAAAATATTACAAAGAAATACCCAAACTTATTGAAGCTACCCTTATGGGCAGCCCGTTAATCACAAGTAAAGTTATATTTTCAATCATTATTTCTTCTACATCTCTCTAGTTTTTTCTGTTCCTAAAATAGTCATAGCTTCTTTATATGTTGGATATATTTTACCTACTAAACGCCAGAAGGAACGGTCATGATTCATATGGATCAAATGGCAGAGCTCATGTACAACAACATAGTCAATAGCATTTAAGGGAAACATAATTAGTTTCCAATGGAAAGTTAAATGACCCTTTGAATTACAGCTTCCCCATTTACTTGGGTGATTTTCTATGGAAAAGGACTTGTATTTTACTTTAATATATTGCTGATATGATTTTAGCCTTTCTTCAATTAGCTTTTTACCAGCTTTAGTATAAAAAGCTTGAAGAGCAGCAGCAATGTCAATTTCTCCCTCTTGTGGACTGGTGCATATAAAAGCTTTGCCATTCCATTGAATAGTAATCTTTTTTATAGATAAATCTAACTCTATATATAAAGGATACAGCTTCCCTAAATAGTAGCAATTTATATTAGTTTGTTGTTCCATATAGGTGACTCCTTATATTGATTTAATTATCGATTGAGTTCTTTATTAGCATATCTCAGCATGAAAAAACACCTTGATTTTGAAGTATATCAATTCAAACTCTAGGTGTCAATAGAAGCACTCTTGTATCACTTATCAGGTACCGCAAAAAGTTCTATAGGGTTGAGATGATTCTACAGGCGGCGTTGAGTAATGGGCCTGTTCAGGTGAATGTGCATAGGGATTTGAAAGAGCATCAATAAGTCCTTCCATCACGCTGTAATCTCCTTGCTTCACTGCTGCCTCTAGTGCCTCTTCCACCCGATGATTGCGAGGGATTAATGCTGGATTAGCACTACGCATCAGTTGATGCGAAGAGGCTTTTGTTTCCTGCTGCTTTTCTAGTCTTGCCCTCCATTGCTCGTACCAATTAGCAAATTCAGTGGTATTAAACAAAGTCATATCCTCTAGTCTGTCGAAGGTTAATGCTCGAAAGGTATTAGTATAGTCTGCACGATATTTCTCCATTATACTAAGGAGATCTTCAATAAGGGCTTCGTCCTGTGCCTCTTGATTAAATAGCCCTAATTTTGCCCTCATTCCTTTTAACCACTGAAAATTATATAGCTTAAAGAAATCTTCAACTGCATCCTGAGCTAGCTGGATAGCACGCTCTTGATCAGAATGCAACAGCGGCAATAGAGTTTCGGCAAATCTTGCAAGATTCCATGCTGCAATATCTGGCTGATTGCCATAGGCATAGCGTCCGTAAGTATCTATGGAACTAAACACAGTCTTAAGATTATAGGTATCCATGAATGCACAAGGCCCATAATCAATAGTTTCTCCACTAATAGCCATATTGTCCGTATTCATTACTCCATGAATAAATCCAACTAACTGCCATTTTGCAATCAGTACAGCTTGGCGTTTAATCACTTCCTTAAGTAAGAAAATATATGGATTATCATCAGAATCAAAGTCTGGAAAATGTCTTTGTAATGTATAATCGGCTAGAGTTCGAATATCTTCATCTGTTCCCTTTTCTGCCACGTACTCAAAAGTGCCTACTCGCAAATGACTAGAAGCCACACGGGTTAAAATTGCACCAGGCTGATCAGTTTCCCTAATTATTTTTTCTCCAGTTGTTACTACTGCTAAACTACGGGTAGTAGCAATACCAAGAGCATGCATTGCTTCGCTTATAATATATTCACGCAGCATGGGCCCAAGTGCCGCTCGACCATCACCTCTACGGGAGTATGGTGTTCTGCCCGAGCCCTTAAGCTGAATGTCAAACCTCTCACCTGAGGGCGTAATCTGTTCTCCAAGCAATATAGCTCTACCATCTCCTAGAATTGTAAAATATCCGAATTGATGACCTGCATAAGCCTGAGCAATAGGAAAGGCCTCTTCGGGAATCTTGTTTCCAGAAAGTACTGCTATACCATCATTACTTTGTAGTGTATGAGCGTCAAGACCCAAGGATGCTGCTAATGGATAATTGAGAATGACCAGCTTAGGTGAACATACAGGAGTCGGATTAGTATTAGTAAAAAACAACTTTGGAAGACGAGAATAGCTATTATCTAAATTCCATCCTATTTTTATTGTTGACTTTTGCACTGCCATCATCTCTCACTTCCTTATATATTTTTATGCCATGGTTTTTTGTTTTGAATAGTTCAAAGTCGTATATTTCCTGTGATACTTTTCTTTATCTGCCCATAAATACATGGCAATCCTTTTTAGTATCTGTTCCTGTCAGTTTATTATACCCTACTGTCTATCTATTCAAGCTCTAATAATCCATCAAAATAATCTTTCTCAAAATATCGAGTTCCAATACCATTTTCCCGCTGTTTAAGGCAATTTACTAACGCTAACATAGGGCTTGTGAAATAATATCTCACTTAAATCTGCACTGTCTCCCAGTTTCCTAAGACACAGGATAATTAATTCACTTCAACTATGAAAACCAGTTCATCTATTTTGGTCATTTCTAGTCTTTTATTATGCTTCTTAAAATACTCTATCAGAAATTCAATAATTGAATAATATTCATCTTCTATTTCTTCAACTTCAGCTTTCGTTAATGATTTCAGCATATTTTCTTTATCCAATTCACTTTCAAACATTAAATCTCCTATAACTATTCTTCCATCAGGCTTTAGAACTCTAAGCATCTCCTCTATAGCGATTACTTTTTCTTTTTCAGTCAGATGATGAAATGCATAGGTTGATACTATGACGTCAAATTTATGATTTTCAAAGGGAATTTTTAAAAAATCTCCCAGCCTTAGTTTTAAATCGGAAAATTTTTCTTTTGCTACATTTAGCATATCCCTAGACTGGTCAATTCCTATAATATTATATTTTTCATCCAAAAATCTTGCTGCTAAATTTCCTGTACCTACACCTATTTCCAATACATTAATAGACCTCTCTCTTCCAGCCACTGCCTTTTTAAAGACTGTATCCAGCAGCATATCATATTTTTTATAGAATTTTAAAGTACCAATATCCTTTACTACTGATTCATCATAGGTCCTAGCCCAGCTATTGAAATTCCATTTATCCTTCCATTCACTTTTCACTTTCCATGTTTTATGCATTAATTCTATTATGCTAATTATCTTTTCTTTATAGCTCTCATCTTCACTTTCATATATACTATCCATTATTTCTTCTAAGGAATATTGTATCAACTGCATTTTGTGAATTTGATTATTGATAGCTTCCCATTGAGCATGAAAATGATTTAACATATTATCCTTGCTACCATCCTCAAATATATCCTTAATGCCTTCGATTGAGAGATTTAATTCTCTATACATTAGAATTGTTTGCAGCTTAATTAGTTCATTTTCGGTAAAATATCTATAGCCATTTTCCTCATCCCTTAAAGGCTTAATTAATCCCTTCTTCTCATAAAATCTAATCTTATTTGTAGAAATATTAAGTATTTCAGCTGCTTCCTTTATTAAATAGTGTTTACTCATTTTGCAAACCTCCTCTATCATACTGCATATAATATAAACCTTAGTCTTAGACTAAGGTCAATATGAATTTATATTATTATGATATTGTATGGTAAAGTTATGTTTGTTCCCTTCGCTCATTTGCAAATTACCTCATTCCCACCAAGATTATCGTCATCCTATTTTAATAAATCTAAGTCTATTGGATACTTTCCGTACCTTCGTCCTGCTTCCATAAACATTTCCACCTTTTCAATAGGTGTATTCATTGGAATCTGACAGCCAGTGCTTAGTATATAACCTTTTGGAGAATCATATCCCTTCCTAATAGACTCCTTTACTGATTTATTTATATCAGCCCTGCTGCCTAAATAAATTACATCCACAGGCGGAACATTTCCCGTAATCACCACCTCATCACCCATTATTTTCTTTGCATCCTCCAAGTCTTCTTCATTGTCAATGCTAAAATTAGAAATCCCTGCATCAACAACATCTCTCCACAGCTTTTGGCTTTTCCCGCATATATGTATACCTGGTGCACTTCCTGTAGTTTCTTTAATTTTATTGATATTCCTTTGCAGGTAAGGCAAGGAGAATTCTCTGAACAGCTTTGGACTTATAATACTGGTAGATGACATGGGATCTGCAAAACCGATTGATAATCCAAGCTTGGCTACTTCTTCAATGTATCTATTGTTGGATTCTGCTACTATCCCCATTAAAGTATGCACCTCTTCTGGATATCTCACCATCCATCTTAATAGGTTTTCTGTGCCGACTACAGAGGCGGCAACACTAAATGGACCTGACATGGCAGCTCCAACATCTACATCCTTTATTAATGCATCTCTGGTAAGTTTCAGAGCTTTAAGAAGTATAGGCAGCTTACCATCATTTAAAGGATTAGCCACTTTTAATTTTTCTATTTCATCTATAGATTTAACAGCCGGCTCTAGAAGATATGATATATTATAATCAGGATATGCTATTTTAGAGCCCATAGCCTCTGCCATACCTCGCAAGCTAGTGGATATGCTTACGCTGTCATGGTGCAATCTTTTAAATAATTCAATTTCCAGCTCCGCCATAAGCTCTGCTGAATGATAGTAATCACTTGCCTTTATGCCAAGAAAAGGTGCCATAGTTACACCCATATCAGGAACACAAATCACCCTATCTATTTCCTCTCCTCGACTAAAGGCATCCATTCGCTCTCTTGGAGTCATTTCTTCTTTGATCACTTAAAAAGCACTCCCTTCCATTAATAGTTAAATTACCCTAAGCTACAGCAAGTTGAGATTGACTTATGGAAACATAAGACATTTAGCAAATAACTCTTCATAGCCTTCAGAGGCTCCAAGCTCCATATAATCTATTCCCTTTGCCAAGGCTTCCATTTCCCTTCGTGTATCACTAGACATTAAGGCCATGTAAGCTCCAGTTTTTGAAGAATTACCTACATATACTAATTTATCCTTTACCTCCTTAGGCAGGATGCCTAGTCCTATCAAACTGTCAGAAGGCAGATGAGCACCAAATTGTCCTGCTATCATAATCCTATCCAGCTGTTGAATTTCAATATTCGCCTGTTTAAGCAATGCATGAAAGCCAGAAAGTATAGCTCCTTTTGCCAACTGTACCTGACGAAGGTCTCCTTGTGTAATCAATAACTTCTCTGGATGCTTAGTCAAAATAAATTCACGTTTTGTCCCATTCAATTGAAGCATTTCATAACGATAGTCGGCTTCATCTAGCTTCTCTTTTTTTATAAAGGCTCCATCTCTTTTTACAAGACCAACGCGTAAAAGCTCCTTCACAGCAGCTAGAACACCGCTTCCACATATTCCAACAGCCTTCTGATTTCCTATAACCTTGAGCTCAAAACCTGCCTCTGTGATCCTCACATCTTCAATAGCACCTTCTGCTGCCCTCATACCTGAGCTAATATTCATTCCCTCAAGAGCTGGTCCAGCGGCACAGGAGCAGGATAACAGTCTGCCATTACTTGATAAAATCATTTCCCCATTAGTTCCTATATCTACAAATAAAGTATTTTCCTTTAGCCTATGAAGCTGACAAATATATGCACCAGCTACAATATCTGCACCAATATAGGCTGAAACAGATGGAAGACAATATAGTATGGCATTTTTTTTAACTCTTAAGCCGATCTCTTCAGCATGTAGAATTTTTGATTTTATAAATATAGGGAAATAGGGAGCCTTACCAATAGTCGCTGCATCTATCCCAAGCAGGAAGTGAAGCATGGTGGTATTCCCTGCAACAGCGATTTCATAAATACTTTCCCTGTCTATTCCCACTTGGATGCTCATATCCTCTATCATTTCATTTAATACGGCAACTATCTCCTGCTGAAGCCTTCCTCCAGCCTCCTTTGGATACTCTATAGAATAAGTAATTCTAGTTAACACATCCAGCCCATACTTCTTTTGAGGATTAAGTCGTGAAGCTGTTGCCAGCTCTTTCCCAGTTATTATATCTATTAGGACAGCAACAATAGTTGTAGTTCCAATATCAACTGCCACCCCATAAAGACGATTCGTAGTATCTCCTGTCTCAATATCAATTAATTCTTCATCATAAAATATGCCAGTTACCTTTCCATAGGAGATATCCAGCTGTTCTAATAATCTCCAGTTGATGCTGTCAATCTCAAAGGCTTCGCATAAAGAGTCCTCATAGGCTATTTGCCTGTTAAGAGTGGGCTTAACTATCTCCTTGAGAATCTTTTTAATTGTAGGCTTAAAGTTAAAATGTGGCATATAGCCCTTTTCAAGTATCTCATGCTTCCCTTCCCTTTGCAAAACCTCTATAGTTATATCTTTATTAGGAATTACAAGACAAGAAAGTCTGATACCGTCGGCAATCTCCTCTTGTCTTAAAAATCTACCTTCTGTTTCTGACATTTGAGGAAGCTCACCTTCAAGTAATTTTATTTTGCATTTTCCACAGAATCCATTTCCATTACAAGGATTATCAACAAATACATCATTCTCTATTAAAATCTGCATTAAATTTTCATTTGGTATATATTCGATGTTTTTATTCTTGTTATGTATAAAAATATTAGGCATCTATGAACTACAGCTCCTTTTCTAAAGCTTCCAACATTGACATTACATTTTTTAGAGGAGATTTCATCCCCAATCCACATGCTGGAGATACTATATTGGCTCCGTCTTTAGCACATTTTTTTGTTAGTTCTGCAATTTTTCTAGGATCTCCAAACTCAATTGCATAGGTACTAACATTTCCCATTAGCAGTCTATCTGGCAGGTTTTCCCTTGCTTCCTTCATATTGACTATGGAATCAAAGCTTATGACATCACTTTTAAGTTTATTTAACTGAGTATAGACATTCTTCATTTGACCACATATATGTACGATAGTCGGAATACCTGCTTTTTTTACACTATCAATGATCTTGTTTATATAAGCTACAGTGAACTCATCAAACAGCTTAGGTCCTAGAATTTCTCCAGTACCACTAGGATCGGAAATTGCTATCATATCAGCACCAGCCTCTATTTGCCCTTCAGCAAAAGATATTAGCTGATCCGTGATAAAGGTCATAAGTTCATGAGCTTCCTTATTGGCTTTTCTTAACTCCTTATAAAAGACTACAGGCTCAATTATAGAGCTGGCCGTACTCATAGGTCCAGTTAGATTGCCTATAATAGGCACATTGCTATTCCTTTCCTTCAGAAGTTTAATTGCATCCAATACTACCCTTCCCCTTCCTTGCCTATGACTAAATCGGGGAATTTCTCTCCATTCCTTGACAGAATTAATTATGTATTCAACAACATGGGGCTCACTGATACCTGTTCCCATATCAATCTTGGCCCCAAATCCTTCTGCTTCAATGGTCATACAAAATGGCACTCCATAGTTCTCAAAGCATCCTGTTTCATAAACTTCAGCTGCTAAGTCAGCCATCATCACAGAATCCATATGAGCCTTTGGAAAGCCTGAACCTACTTTTTCTATTAACTCCTTAGTTACCATATTCATCATGCCACCAGGACATATACATGGCGGCCTGTCAACCTCTTCTCCATTTAGTACTCTCCTTAACCGTGCTTTAGGTAATAGCATAAATACCCTCCTATTCTATGCTATATTAAGCAGATTTTTTACTAATTTAACAGCTTTAACAGCATTTGGAGAATAACCGTCTGCACCTATAGTATCTGCAAACTTTTTTGAAATTGGTCCACCGCCTATTACTACCTTTACCTGTCCTCTGATTCCAGCCTCCCTCAATAGATTTACAACTGTTTCCATTCCTGCCATGGTTGTTGTCATCAGAGTTGACAGACATACAAAGGAAGCATTGACATCTATAGCTTTATCTACAAAGCTCTGCAATGGAACATCCCTACCCAGGTCGTACATTTCAAAGCCAGCTGTTTCCAGCATAATTTTAACTATATTTTTACCTATATCATGGGTATCTCCCTCAACTACTCCAATTACACCCTTTAGCCTTTCTTTATTCAGCTCGCTTTCTGGAAGATGAGGCCTCAGTATAGATAGGCCCTCGTACATTGCATCAGAGCAAAGCAATATATCCGTAACGAAATATTCTTCTTCCTCATACAACTGGCTTGCTCTGTTCATTCCATCGACAAGCCCCTCCATAATTCCGTCAAATGCTGGATATCCTGCTTCAATATACTCATTGCAAATTTCAACAACCTCTTCATCCTCCATATTAACCACAGCATCAGATAATTTCTTTAATAAGCTTTCCTTTGATATTGTCATTATTTTCACTCCATTCTATATGGCAGCTATTTTTTATTTTCAAGACAAATGTTCAATTTAAAGCAAATCAATAGCCTTTATAATTCCATTTTTTAATTCAAGGCTCCTATTTTTAGCGCACATCTGCCCGGTAAATTTAGCTTTGCCAATAATTCTTTTACAGCCATCTAGGTATCTAACAGTCTTACCTATATTTATGTCTTTCCAGACAGCCTTTTCTGTTCCCAATAATGCAAGAGCAGTTTTGGGACAAAGCAGCATAATTGCTCTATCCTCCAAGATATCCTCAACCCTTTTACATAAGGGATAAGTAAACCTCTCCACCACTTCTTCAGAAAGCTTAGGCCCCAATATATTTAATCCTCCCGTGGAATCTCCATAGCTTATCATGTTTACTCCTGATTTTAGTGCTTCCTCTATAAAACGCAATATTTCATTTTGAAGCTTTTCAAATATCCTATGCATGGCTTCCGGATTCTTCTTTAATATCTTAAAAATATGTATTGCATCCATCAAGGTATTTAATATTGTAAAAGGTCCCGACACATATAAAATTATATCCTCTCCTTTTTCTCTTAAATACCTGCAGGCTTTCAGAACCTCTGCAATCCTTCCTTTTGTAAAATCTATCTCTGGCAGCCTTAACAGTTCTTCGGCAGTAGTGCATATATACTCCTTAACCCTTGGCCCAATATTCTCATCTCCATAATTTATGATTCCGCCCAAAGCCTCTGCCTCAAGGGTATGACAGAAAGGAAGCTCACAAAATTTAGCATTATCACGCTCTTTTATAGCAATAGCTAATTGTGTCATAGCTTCCCATTCTTTGTATGCCTCTGGAAATTTCAAATCAGTATTTTCTTTAAATATGCTGCCAATACCTGTGGTATAGTCATAGGTACACTGAAAATCAGTAATTTTACTCATATAAATTCCCTCAAATCATTTTTAAATAATTAGAGCCTATAAAATGTCTAAAGCCTAGTCACTCTAGATAATAATTTAATTATTGGTGGCTAGGTCCTAAAGCTTGTATTTTTCTTCCATTATACGTTATTATTTTATCATTTAAAGAATTTTCCTTCTAATAGATGTTTTCTATTGATAATTTGTAGATCATAGATAACCTATATATTCTTTTTTTCTTCTGATTGACGAAAGAGCACACCCAAGATTCGATATAATATAAAATAAATGTTTTGAAATCTGCTAAAGACTTACATATAGTCTACAACTACTGTTAAACCTAGAAGTGTTTCAAACTTTTTGCTTTCCCTTCACTATATTTCTACGAGTTTTTTTTCCACGGAAGCTTTTTTGGAACAAACATTATAAGTCCGACCACTAAGACAATAAGTGCAATAAACTGTGATGTCGATAAGATTCCAATTGCCCCTCTTTCATCGCTTCTAAAAAATTCAATTATGAAACGTCCAATACTGTAAAGGATAAGATATAAAGTACCGACTTTGCCCGTGGTTCGGTCATTCTTTGCATATAGCAGCAAGATAAACGCTATTAAAAAATCTCCCACACTTGACATGATTTGCGTTGGAAAAAGCTTGATGTTATTGGGTGCTATCGCTGAATGACGAAACACGATACCAATAGCACAATCTGTTTCTCTGCCATAACAGCAACCAGCAAGAAAACATCCTATTCTTCCAAAGCCCTGTGCAATAGCAATAGATGGAGCAACCAAATCAAAGTACTGCAAAAACTTGACATCCTTTTTCTTGCAATAAAAAATTGCCGCTATTAAACCTGCAACAATGCCACCATACACCACAAATCCGCTTCCAGAAAAAATCATTGCAGGATTTTTTAATATCTGTTCTATTTCGACTATGCAATAAAGTACCTTAGCTCCGACAAAGCCAAAAATAAGAGCTATCAACCCTAAGCTATATAAAACGTCTATATTGAGACCACGCTTTTTGGCCCGTTTTTCAGCTAACAGGAAAGCACAGATTATACCTATGGCTATCATTAGCCCATAACCACGAATTGTAATGAAACCAATCTTTAATATATCATTGTACAAATTTAAACTCCTCCCTCAAAATGCCAATACTTGTTAGGATTATGGTGCGTTCGTCTACTCGTAAAACTGAGTAATAATAAAACTGTTTCAACTTTTTTATTTTCTTTGAGCCTCCCGTCATCGGGTTTCTTTACTTTTTTGGGTATCAACCATATAGGGCTAAACTTCACAACGTCGGGGATACAATTTTCTTCGCAGAGTTTTTGTAATAATAATCGAGCTATTGGTGATTAGACCTTAAAGCTTGTATTTTCCTTCTATTATACGTTAGTATTCTATCATATTAAGGATTTTCCTTCTATCTAATAGATAGATTATATTAATGAGTAATAAGTTATAAATAACCTATATAGTCTTATCTCTTCTGATCAACAAAAAAACACGCCCAAAACTTGAGAGGCCACTGAAAAAATCCTTTTTGTCATCTTGAGTGTCAACAAAGGATCTCTCATGCATTGAAAACATAAGATTCTTCGACTACGTCTCAGAATGACAAACAAAAAACAGCTTTTTTCAGTGGCCATAAAATTTGAACGTGTCTTTACGATTATCTTTTTATTATATTAAAAATAATCACTTCTTAGTTGGAAAATAATTTGTCATTATGAAAGGTTTGCCATATAACATAGATAACTAATTCCATTCATTTTCTAGATATTTATCGTAGCCAAGCACTCTTTCATCAATTCTTCTGGCATAGCCGTATGTATAATTTTCAAAATATTTACCCCAAAATCTAAGAGCAGTAGGATTCAATGTTTCACAATCAACTCCTAGGTACTCCTTTCCTTCTCTCTCCGAAATTTCACAAAGATGCTCTAACAATTGTTGTGCAATACCTTTATTCCTATATTCTTTATCAACATATGCTCCACAAATGTTATAGATATTATCGCTCTCAGAAACAAAGGTTTCTGCCTCTGTATCCAATGACATATATCCAATAACTCTATTATTTTCTTTTGCTACAAACACTCGAATCCTGTCGTTTTCAAACCAATTATCATAATGAGCTATATTTGCGGGAAAAAATGTTGGTGCACTGCACAAATGCTTTATCAGTTCTTTTTTTAATCTTGATATTTCTTTTTTATCATCTTTCACTAGCTCTTGAAATCTAATGTCTTCATTAAAATCACTTATTTTGGTACGAAAGCTCAGCTTCATAATGGCATCACTACACCTAATACCAAATCCGTTCATGACCAAAGATCTGCCAACTTCTTCATCATGAGCATATCTGCTTAATGCAAAACTACATATCCCATCGGCAACCAAGTCTGCTGTAACTTCTTGTAGTAGTTTTGAAGCAAGCATATCTCTATTATCACCTGCAAATGCACTTCCTCCTAATGGCGAAAATGCACCTTTTACATTCCCATGAAATCCATCCCGAGGTTCTTCAAATGCTAAGTATCCAATAACCTTTCCATTTTCAACAGCTACTTTTCCATACTTATTTCTAAATAATCTTTGAATGATAGCCTCCAATTCTTTTTCAAAGCTTCGCTTTATTAATTGCGGACATTTTGTACACTCTATACCATATTCTTCAAGTGCTAATGCAAGTGCTTCTTTTACATGTCTTGGTTCCATATTTTGAAATTTCATCTTCTATTTTTTCCCCCTTTTATCTTATTTGCCAATTTCTCTTTTTTAGTATATACTGCTTTATTTTTTCCCCATTCATTTTCATTTGACAGCTGACAATATGTTTTCCATCTCTCTCTGGAAAGTATCCCCTCTTCAATTGCTTGATTTACTGCACATCCTGGCTCCTTGCTATGGCTACAGTTACGATATTTACATTTAGCAAAAAGCTGAATTACATCTGAAAACGTATCGTTTATGCCATCTTCAGCATCCCAAATTCCAAGTTCCCTAATTCCTGGAGTATCAATAACAATTACTCCTGAAGCAAGCTCAATCAACTGTCTATGAGTTGTCGTATGTCGTCCTTTAGAATCATTTTCACGTATCTCACTTACCACCATAATATCTTCCCCTGCAATTGCATTTACAAGTGTCGATTTCCCTACACCAGAAGATCCTAAAAAGACTATAGTTTTCCCTGCTTGCATATACACATTCAACTGTGTCATTCCATATCCAGTTTTGGCACTAATAGCTAAAACATCAGCTTTTTCTGATATGCTTTTCACTTGCTCTATATAAGCATTTGGATCATCACATTCATCTGCTTTTGTCAAAATAACTATCGGTTTTCCGCCACTTTGCAAAGCCACACTAATATATCTTGTTATTCTATTCAAATTAAAATCATGATTCAAAGATGAAAGAATAAATACATAATCGAAATTAGCTGCTATGACCTGCTCTTTCACTGTTTTAACATATCCAGCAGCATGTCCTGAAAAATCTGTTCTAGAAAAAGAACTCTTTCGTTCACATATTTCCTCAATTAAAGAATTCCCATTTTCATTATATTGTAAAAGAACGTAGTCTCCTACTACAGGATACTCTATATTCGTTTTATCTTTATAAAAAGCACCTTTTAATCTTGCATTTGTTTCTCCATATTTACATAGTACTTTGAATAATTCTCTCTGTACTTCGCTGACACGCGCTATAATTAATTTATTTTTTTCTCTTGTCAAAATCGTTTCATTCTTATAATTTTCTTTAAATCTCACCATATTACCTCCAATTTTTTGCATAAAAAAACTTGCCCATCGACAAGTCCTGTTTATACAGTATTTACAAAAGGGTTGTTTTTTCATAGAGTACACAAAAAAAGCATGGTTCAAATGTATACTCAAGTATTAAATTATTGATCCACCACCATATCCATCTTTGCCATAATTTAATCAGCCCCTTCCGAAATCAAATTGAAAGCTATATTACTCCTATATTGTACTAAACTGGAATAAAAAATACAACTATAATTTATAATTATATAAATATAATCAACTTCATCAAGTCCATTTCCAAGCATCTACTGAAATTAGTACATGAATACTTATGATTATCTTTACAGTTATTAAGCTATTTCTACTTTCTTTTGTGTTTAAATAGTGATAAGATTAGGTAGCAGGTTTCCTTGCTACCTAATTTTAAGGAGGTATTTTCATGGTAAAAAAAATAGCCCAACTGATAGGACTAATATTTATACTAGCATTTAATTTTCTAGGTATGGAATACCTTATGTATTCTCTATTGTCAGTTAAAAGCAACCTGCTATATCTCGCATTCCCCTTATTTTTACTAGTTATGCTCTTGGTAATAAATGCTCTGAATAGATTTGGTTGGTACAGGAAAAATGTAAATAACATCCTTGTTTTGGTTGCTGTGTTTATAGGCTTGGGGATGTTAAAGTTAGTCCTGTAGTTTTTTACTTTCATTGTCGTTCAAAGGTAGGCAGCCCGTAGTTTCCTCGCCTTTTCACAAACTCACGAATCATGAATAAAGTACCTTTTACATTAACATCAAATGCTGTGGCGGCTCCCATTCCTTCAGGATTATTTATTCCTGTAATCAATACTACCTTATTTTTTATGCCTAAATCCATCGTAAATCTCTCCTTCAAATTCAGATTTCTCTACCAACTCTGTTTTTATTCTATATTATCTATTTATTTCAATACATTTGTATTAGTTGCAATAGAAAAGCAGTTAGAATGAGACTCTGCAAAGCCTGAGATTTGTCCAATAAATGTAATAGTCTAAGAGCGAGACAAATCCAGTGATTCTAGTTAAACTTTATATGTCTCAATGCTTGCCTCCCTTGGAAAATTGAGGATATATAAAACTGACCGATAGTACATATTTGTACATTGATATTGAAATTAGTGGATGCTATGATAAAAGTATGCTGGTGATCATGTTTTGTAAGGAGTGATCAACTATGGAAATTAAGACAAAAAAAGCAAGAGAAACAAAAAAAAGAATTATCGTAAGTGCTCAGAAGCTTTTTCATAAAAGTGGCTTTGAGGCCACATCAGTGCGGGAAATTGTAAAAGAAGCAGGCTGTGCCAAAGGAACCTTCTATTTGTATTTTGAAACCAAAATAGATTTACTTATATACATAACAAATAATCTATTTAAAAATTTTGATGATGCCATCTCGAAGGAATTATCAATTATGAGTGATGACCCATTTTCTCAAATTGATAACATTTTTGATAATATTTGCCTTCATATGCAGGAGACCGATGTAAGTTTAAGGCTATTCCATACCCGTGAAGTTCTTGGAATCATTACGGAGCAAAATCTAAATAATCACTATTCCAATTTAATCATCAGTAAAATTTCTAAATTTATAAATGAAGGAATTGAAAGAGGCTTTTTCCGACAACTAGATCCAGCAATATATGGAAAGATTATTTTTGACATTGGCCATCAAATACTGGAATCAGCAATACTATATGAATATCCTGCAGATATAAAAGCTGTAAAGTCAGAAATATCAGTAATTATTCGGAAAATTTTAGAAAAGTGAAAAGAATGTGAGGAATGAGGGCATGTCTTTTATAAAATTTGAACACGTAATTAAGGATTATGATATGGGAACACTTAAATACAGAGCTACGGATGATATTAATTTTGATATAAAAAAAGGTGAATTTGTTGTAGTTTTAGGTCCAAGTGGTGCTGGGAAAAGTACTCTGCTTAATCTCCTTGGTGGAATGGATCATGTAACTAATGGCTCTATTTACATTGATGGAAAGGATATCACAAAATACGATGAAAATGAACTTACTTCGTATCGTAAGGATGCTATTGGATTTGTATTTCAGTTTTATAATCTTATTCCCAGCTTAACAGCCTATGAGAATGTGTCACTAACAAAGGCTATAAAAAAAGATGCATTGGATACTAGAGAAACTCTGACTCTGGTTGGTCTTGAAGAACATCTTAACAAATTTCCTTCTCAGCTTTCCGGTGGAGAGCAGCAGCGTGTTTCTATTGCAAGAGCTATCTGCAAAAATCCAAAGCTCCTTCTTTGTGATGAGCCTACAGGTGCGCTAGATAGTGAGACCGGAATAAAGATACTTGCATTATTACAAGGGCTAAGTAAAAAGAAAGGTCAGACTGTAATAGTTGTAACCCATAACTCACAAGTGGCGGCTATTGCCAATCGTGTTATAAAAATGAGAAGTGGAAAAATCAGTGACATTATAATAAATCTATCCCCTCTTTCTGCAGAAGAGGTGATCTTATAGTGCTGCTTCGTAAAATGCTAAGAGATATGAAAAATAATACGGGCCAATTCATTTCAATTTTTTTTATGGCAATTCTTGCTATGCTTGTATTTTCAGGCATCAATGCAGAATGGTATGGTATGAAAACTGAATCAGACAAGTATTATGAAGAAACCAGTCTTCCAGATATCTGGATAATGGGCACAAACTTTAATAAAGAAGATATTGAAAAGATAAAAAATCTTTCTGGTATATCAAATGCAACTCTTAGGCTAAGTTTTGATTCACCTATGGATAATGATAATGATAAAATAATCAGAATAAATATCATGGCGGATGATACTCTTTCAATTCCAAAAGTGGTAGAAGGAAGTCCGCTTGATTCTATAAAAGATGGTTTATGGCTTGACAATTCATTTGCAAAGGCAAATAAACTTAAGGTAGGAGAAGAGATTACCTTTGAATTTGCAGGCAAGAAAATTCAAAAAACTATTTTGGGACTTATCCTACATCCTGAATATGTTTACAGCTCAAGAGATGACAGCACATTGATGCCTGATCCTGAAAACTTTGGATTTGCATTTTTATATTCTTCTTCCTTTTCACAGGATTTTAAGATACCCTATAA
This sequence comes from Proteiniborus sp. MB09-C3, assembly GCF_030263895.1. NCBI lineage: Bacteria > Bacillati > Bacillota > Clostridia > Eubacteriales > Proteiniborus > Proteiniborus sp. MB09-C3. Next base: position 874,379 of record NZ_CP127161.1, on the reverse strand, counting down.
TCAACTTCTCATAACCATAAATGAAGATATGGATGAAAAGACTATATCTAAAGAATTGGAGAATGCTTTTTCAGATAGGTATATCATAATAGTGAACAGAGATATCCATCCAAGTGTATCCTCCTTCAATTCAGAGATTGAACAAAATAAAGCCATGGGAGGGGTTTTCCCCATTGTATTTTTCCTCATAGCTGCTCTTAGCATGCTCACAACTATGACACGAATTACAAACAATCAGAGAATTCAGATAGGTACATTGAAAGCACTAGGGTTTTCAAGAAACAGAATATTATTTCATTATATCTCCTATGGAATATGGATTGGTCTTATTGGAGGATTAATCGGGATTTTTACTGGCCCTTTATTAATACCACCTATATTGTTTTCTATGCAAAAAACCATTTATACACTTCCTAACTGGTCTATTGCAATATCTCCCTCTTCTTTCCTAGTATTGGCTCTTTTAGTCCTAAACTGCAGTGCTTCCAGTTATTTTGCCTGCCGTAGGCAGCTTAATGAGGTACCAGCTGTTTCTTTAAGGCCAAAAGCTCCGAAGTTTGGTAGACACACCCATCTTGAAAAAAGCAAACTTTGGCACAGCTTAGACTTCACAGTTCAGTGGAATTTACGAGATATAATGAGAAGCAAAATTCGTTCTTTTATGGTGATAATCGGTGTAACAGGTTGTACAGCACTCCTGCTTTTCGGACTTGGACTTAAAGATACAGTTAATAGTATGAGCATTTGGATGTATAAAGAATTAAATGTATATGAAAGCAAAATTAATTTGATTGAAAATTCATCGAAAGAGGCCCTAGACGCCTTAAGCAAAAGTTATAAGGGGCAGTGGATACAGGAGTCTGCAATAGAACTCAGAAGTGAGACTGGAAAGGAAAATGGTTCTCTTACAGTGCTTGATGTTGGCGAAGAAATCAGATTTGAAGATGACAAGCGCAGAAAAATATCATTGCCTGCAAAAGGAATAGGTATGTCCTATAAAATGGCAAAGCTCCTGAAGATTAACACCGGAGATACTGTAGAATGGAGATCCTATGGAGAAAAAAGCTGGAAGAAATCTATAGTTTCTGTAATATACAGGACGCCAATAGGACAGGGAATAGTAGTTAAAAGAAAAGAATATGAAAATAGCGGTGAATGCTTTAAGCCTACTGCACTTCTGACTTCAGAAAAGGTAGGAAGAGACAGACAGATTGAAGCTGCCAAAAGCATACAGTATAAAAACAATCTGTTGGATGCTTTTAATGATATGCTGGAAAGCATGAAAATGATTATTGCAATGCTGGTGCTGGCGGCAGCAGTACTAGGAAGTGTTGTGCTCTATAACCTAGGTGCCCTCTCATTTACAGAGAAAATAAGGGAATTGGCAACTCTTAAAGTTCTAGGTTTTTCACCAAAGCAAATTCGTTCACTCCTTCAAATGCAGAATATATGGCTTACAGTCCTAGGAGTTATAATAGGAATTCCAGCTGGATATTGGCTTGTTCATTTTATGCTTTCTACAATGCCTGCTTTCCTAGATATGCCACCTGATATTTCAATAATATCTCTATTTATTAGTATTTGTGGAACCTTTATTTTATCGCTAATTATTAATTTAATGCTTTCTAAAAATATAAGTAAAATAGATATGGTAAGTGCTCTAAAGTCAGTGGAATAAGGCTTAAAGCAACTTTACCATATCTATCATCGGTGCTAGGCTTGATGACTTCCTGAAGTGCAGTTATCCTAAAACTATCTTCGCCAACAAGCTCTTCAAGCCTCTACTCAATGCAATGTTAAATGGACATCATGGCTTCCCTGCATCTATTTGCGCATCCAAAAACGATGTAACTTGTCACGGATTCCCGGATTCAACTCCCTTGATTGAAGGAGATGTGATAACTATTGATTATGAACATACTATTACTATAGATTCTCTGTCCTTCAAATCTATAACAATTCATTTAGATATTAGTAACAAATTAACAATTTGTCTAATATACTAAAATGCAAAGAGAATTAAAGTATAACAATGTGGAGGGCAAATAATGGCTACAAAATTATTCAAGCTTGTAATAGATGCTATTACTACAACAGATACTGATATTAATCCGGAAATTGATAAATATTTTTATGAATTGAGAGAAGACGAAAGAACTGGTGACACTGTTACTATTCCAGCAACCCAATTTACAGATGATGATGGTAATATCATGACAGGTAATCTTACGACTGTATCTACAGACAATGGGTATTACCTTTTATTTATAAATGGCGTATTACAGCAATCCAGTCTATATACGGTAAGTGGTGATGGTTCTCAAGTTGTTATTACTGAAGCATCTACAATCCCTGTAGGTGCACCAATTACCTTAATTGTAACTAATTTTGCTCCAGTCTCTGATTCCAATACTACAATAACAACTTAATTATAATATTTAAGGATGTGCCATAATTGGCACATCCTTTTGCTTTTATAAGCTTTTATAACTAATATTGTTTCTATCTACATAGTAACATAAAATGTATAGTTTAATACTTATACTTACTATACCTACAGTAAAGAACCTATTCCTTATCATATACATAGGATAAGGAAAGAATATATCTTTATTTTTGGAGTGATAGCAGTGTTCAAAGATGGTTCTAAGGTTATTACTTATTCAGGAAATAAAAATCCAATGATTCAAAATCATTCGAAAAAACAATCAGAAACTTTACCCGATAAGGTGGGCTACTTTAATCACAAAAAAAAACTATTAGATGCAGATGTTTATCAATATAATGCATTATCTGACGGCATAAAAAAATTTTATACAAATGATGATGAATTAATTGAATATGGAAACAAGGGCATCCTTGATCCTAATGACGTCTCTTATTTTAACTTGTTTATTAATGGAGTATTGCAGCCAAAGGTTAATTATGAAATTCAAAAAGGTCTTCTTCGCCTTAAAACTGAAGATATTCCTTTAAAAGATTCTACTATTATTATTATTTTTGTTACTTTCAAAGGTGAGAAATCTGCTAAGCTTAATTCTGCTATAGCCAAAGGCATCTTACCTTCAAAGCATATATCTATTGGCCCTGTAACAGATATGGATATTAGTATTAAGGATACTGTGCATTCCTATCTAAAACTAGAAAAAATTATTATATCTGGCCCTACATTTATTCCCGCAGGACATATAGCTAATTGGGAATTCATGCTAATAATAAGTAATATAAGCAACATACCAATTAGCAATATTATTATAATAGATAATATCCTGCTGGATTGTATTGTGAATATAGAAAATTTTTCTACGTCTCTTGGTCAGATTTCTTTTAAGGATGAAGCTATTACCTGGAATATAGATATTATAGATACAGGAAAATCTGCCACTGCAAGCTTTAAAATAGAAGGTTGCTTTGAGGCTAGTGGTATACGTTCCATCAATAGAGCTATTGCTACAGGCTTAAATCCAAATTCAAATTCTTGTTTAATATCAAACATATCCTCTGGACCATCTATTAGAGTTTTAGATTATATGCATGATTTTAAAAAAGCCTGCATTATTGCCGACAGAGTTTTTTCTCAATGCAAGCAAAAAAAATGCTTTGAGGATATCAGTGTGGATATAGATACAAGTAATTTCAAACACATTGTATTTAAGCCAGGATTTATTGTAGAAAACACCTTAATAATTACTGATATAGAAGATAAGCCTAATTTTAAGAAGGTTAGTTTCATCTTGAAAATACCCTTTGAAATAACTACTACAAATGATAATATAATCAAAGGATTTTTGCCAAATATAGATAAAAACATTGTCATGTTTATACCAAGGTCAAGAGATGAGTTTTCATTTAACATTGTAGTAGAAACCAGCTCAAGGCTTTTACAAGCTCCTATTAAATTAAATAACCAATTAAAATTTCTGGTAGGAGTATTTGTTATTATTAAAGCAGTAGGAAAGGTAGATTTATTAATACCTAGCTTCGGATTTTCTCCAGCTCCTCCCATATGCGAGGAGTTCGTTGAAATTTCTAGCCATAATATTTTTAAGTTTAAATATTTTCCTAATTTCTATCCATTGCAAAAGAAGCTACCCTTTCAAAACAAATCAACAAAAGATAGGAACAGTGGCCAATGTCCTGCTTTATTTGGCAATCTAACTATTAAAAAATACATTACTGCAGGTCCTTTAGAAGTCAATGCTAATGATATTAATACATGGAGAACAGAAATTATATTAGCTAATGATGGACATGGTCCAGTTAGCAATGTTGTCATGACAGATAGCTTACTATTAGATAATTTAGTTGATTTTAATGTAACCAGTTTTACACAGGGTACTATATCGCAACAGAATAATCAGATTATCTGGGATATAGGAACCTTGAATTCAAATAATACAGTTGTAATAGTAGCAGAAGTCACTGGTTCTTTTTATAATAAAAAGAATAAGATTTTCAATGTGGAAAACTATCAATATAATACAGTTTCAAATGGAGTTAAAAAAGCTTTTACAAATGATGATGAGTTAATAATGTATGGTAATCAAGGCATACCTGATCCAAATGATGTCTCCTTCTTTAATCTTTTTATTAATGGAGTATTACAACCAGAAACTAACTATATGATAGAGCCCGGTCTTTTAACCCTAACCACCGTGAATTCTCCTCAAAATGGAGTCCCAATTATTCTTGAATATTTAATAATAAAGGATAAAAACAATCAACTCTTAAAGGCAGAATTATACCAATATAACACCCTCGCAAATGGAGAAAGCATTTATACAAATGCAGACGAATTAACTGTGTATGGTAATAAGGGAATTCTTGATCCCAAACAAACTTCTTATCAAAATCTTTTCATAAATGGGGTCATTCAGCCAAGCATCAATTACATGGTTAGAGCAGGTATCCTAATGCTAGAAGCAGAATGCGTACCTATAAAAGAAGCTCCTATTTCTATACAATTTGTTTCTTTGTTTTCATAAATAGGTTGGCGTTTTGAAGCAGTACTGGAAGTGTCAAATCCATGGGAAGTAATCAATAATCTGCATGACAGGCAAAAATCAAATTGCATTTTTTGGATATGAAGCTTAATTTCAAAATCTCAACTGAAAATTTATACGTGTACTCCTTGTTTAGCCTTCGGGTCTATTCTTTGAAAATTCATTTCTCTTTAAGTAATAGGCTTGAAGAGCCAACCCTAGCAAGAAGTTTTTTAGAGTGTAATGCGAAAAAGCTTTAAATGGATTACTCTGTACCACATATGAATTACTAGCCATTTTGCGGAAGCTTTCTTAATCTGGAATGAAGTGCATTTTTTTAAGTCATAAACTACTATTGACATTTATATTCTACTGTAGTAGAATTAAGTCACAGGCATTCTACTGTAGTAAAATATCTTTGCAAAGGAGTTTAGTTATGCAAATTAAGTTATTCGATTCAGAACTAAAGATAATGGATGTTCTTTGGCAAAACGGTGATACCACTGCCAAACAAATTGCGGAAATCCTGAAAAAGCAAGTCGGATGGAGTAAAACCACAACCTATACTCTAATCAAAAGATGTATCGACAAAGGAGCTATAAAGCGCATTGAGCCAAGCTTTGTGTGCCACCCTCTTGTAACCATTGAGCAAGCCAGAGATCTTGAAACGACAGAACTAATCAACAAAATGTATGGCGGTGCTGCCGACCAGCTTGTTGCTTCCATTTTAGGACGAAAAAACCTGTCTCCAGAAGAAATTAAAAAGCTAAAGCAGATTGTTAGCAATTTGGAATGAGGAGAATGGTCATGAGCTTATTAAAAATGAGCTTTTCGGCTACTGTCCTTATTATGGTTATTGTGATAGTCCGTGTACTGTTACTACACAAGCTACCTAAAAGAACCTTTCTCGTGCTATGGGGAGTGGCCTTGTGCCGACTATTGATTCCCTTTTCTTTTCCGTCACAGTTTAGCATTTATTCGATTGCAGTCAGGTTAAAAAATAGCTTTTATAAAGCAGATTTGCCCTTGGTAGGAGCATCGTTTACCTTTAACAGTACAACAATTGCTGATACAGTGCCAGCTTTATCAGAAGTGACATTTGTTAGCATGTCGCCTATTTTGATTATATGGCTTATTGGCTTGTCAGTCTGTGCATTATTTTTTCTTGTAACACATCTTCGTTGCCGCAGGGAGTATAAGACTGCACTTCCAGTTGACAATGAATTTGTAAAGCGCTGGCAACAGGAACATCTGACAAAGCGAAATGTACAAATCCGGCAGCTAGATAAGATAACAGCTCCTCTAACCTATGGGATATTCTGCCCTGTAGTGCTACTGCCCAAGAAAACAAATTGGACAGATGATACCCAGCTGCGCTATATCCTTACACATGAGTTTGTACATATCAAGCGTTTTGATACACTGACAAAGTTACTGCTGGCAACCGCATTATGCTTTCATTGGTTCAATCCTTTTGTATGGCTGATGTATGTACTGGCAAACCGAGACATCGAATTGTCCTGCGACGAAACTGTTGTGAAGACTTTTGGAGAAAGTATGAAATCAGCTTACGCCCTTACCCTAATCGGATTGGAGGAAAAGAAAGGCAGTCTTACCCCTCTTGTGAACAATTTCAGCAAAAATTCAATTGAAGAAAGGATTGTGTCGATTATGAAGATGAAAAAAATTTCTTCTGTAAGCATAATACTTGCAATTATTTTGGTGTTTGGTATTGGAGTTGTATTTGCAACATCTGCGGGCACATCTGAATCACCCAATAGTACAAAACAATTAGCCTTAAATGAAGATAAGGTATTGCATTACCAGCTCCCTGGCACTCCTGGCAATCATTCTGGTTATACAGAAAAAGAATATGAGACACTTATGACTCTGAAAACCGATGATTATCGCCAATTGAAAACGCAGGACTTTCTGGATATTTTGCAGCAAAACAATGCCTATATGATTTATACAGGCTATAACCCAAATGATGAAAACGTGGATTTTCTTAAAACTCTGCAATATTCACTCTCAGAATACTATGCTCTGCTTGAAGAATAATTTGAACAAACTCCTGCTACACCTAGTATTTCAATCTCAACAGGGTCTAATAAGGTAAATGCCAACGAGGAATATTATGGCGCTAAATTAGATTTTACAATATTCTGGACTGGCTCAGAAAAATTGACGGTAGGAGAACGTGACGATACGTTAAACACCACATTAGAACAAATACAACAGATTTTAGAGCAAAAATCACAAAACCAGATTGGTGATTTTGAAAACCTAAAAAGCGACTTTGAAGCATTAGCAAAGAAGATATCAAACTCTAAGATAATGATTGCTATCCAAATTGATGAATATTCGTAAGCTATATTAAATCAAGTGGGAATTATTGTAGGAATATGGCTCATACAGAATTTCCTTTGATAATAAGGGTAAGCGGTTTTGAAATCAAAACTCAAAGCCGCTGTTTCTCTTTTCAACGTCATAACTGCACTACCTATCCAAAAGTATATTTGATATATGATATCCTCAATAGATATGTAGAGATAAAGAAAATGCCGATATCTATAAGAATACCAATTAATGCTTACAACAAAAAACCGCCACAAAAGTGACGGTAATAAACAACAATTATTTGATTAACTCCTTACCACCCATATACATTTGCAATGGTTTCGGTATTGATATGGTACCATCTTCTTTCAGATTATTTTCTAAAAATGATATCAGCATTCTTGGAGGCGCTACAACTGTATTGTTAAGAGTATGCGGGATATAGTTTTCTTTATTTTTACTTTTTACCCGGATAGAAAGACGTCTTGCCTGTGCATCTCCTAAATTAGAACAACTACCAACTTCAAAATATTTTTTCTGCCTTGGTGACCATGCCTCTATATCTATACTCTTTACTTTTAAATCTGCTAAATCACCTGAACAACACTCCAAAGTACGTACAGGTATATCTAAAGTGCGGAAAAACTCAACTGTATATTGATATAGCTTTTCAAACCAAGCTGCACTATCTTCTGGTTTACATACCACAATCATTTCCTGTTTTTCAAATTGATGAATTCGATATACTCCACGCTCTTCAATGCCATGAGCACCAACCTCTTTACGAAAACACGGGGAATAGCTGGTTAGTGTTTGAGGAAGTTTTTCTTCATCAATAATTGTATCTATGAATTTGCCAATCATGGAATGCTCGCTTGTGCCTATGAGGTATAAATCCTCGCCCTCAATCTTATACATCATATTTTCCATTTCTGAGAAGCTCATAACACCATTTACAACATTGCCTCTAATCATAAATGGAGGAATATAATAGGTAAATCCTTTGTCAATCATAAAGTCCCGTGCATATGAAAGAATTGCAGAATGCAGACGTGCTATATCACCGCAAAGATAATAAAAACCGTTTCCACTTGTTTTTCTTGCACTATCAAGATCAATACCTTTTAATTTTTCCATAATATCAACATGATATGGTATCTCAAAGTCCGGTACAACAGGCTCTCCAAATCGTTCAATTTCAACATTCTCGCTATCATCTCTGCCGATAGGCACAGTGGAGTCTATAATATTGGGAATAACCAACATCCTCTTGCGAATCTGAACTTCAATATCCTCAATTTTCTTCTCCAATTCGGAGAGTTCATCTGCCATAGCAGCTATATTTGTCTTCGCTAATTCAACTTCATCCTTTTTCCCTTTTGATATCAATACGCCAATCTCTTTACTGATTGAATTTCTTCTGCTTCTGAGATAATCACGTCTTGATTTTGCTTCCCGATTTTGAACATCTAAAGCAATAACCTCATCTACAAGCGTGATTTTTTCGTTCTGAAATTTTTTTCTAATATTTTCTTTTACAATCTCAGTGTTTTCACGCAACAACTTAATGTCTAACATTATTTTCCTCCTCATATATATTTTTTTATAGAGATAACAGTATGAGTTGAGAAAAATAAAAGCCTTTCGAACCCATACAAATAATATGGGACGGAAAGCATCCGCGGTGCCACCCAATTTGTCAGATAAAACTGACCACTCTAAAGTGCTGTAAAGGGCACGCCCTTCGACTCATCGCCGACAGCTCTAAAAATGGAACAGTTTAACCTCTCACCGGTTCACACCAACCACCGGCTCTCTGGGAGATTTATAAACCTTAGTTTTTATCATCGCTATTAAATATATTATATGCATATATAGATAATTTTACAAGAAGAATTGTTATTCTGTGGAAAAGCATAAGATTTCACCTTATCTCTAAGGCTTACTTGAGAAATACCAGCCCAATGATATCGTCTGTAGCACCTTCTCCTAGATCAAATTCAAAAACAAAGTGAATCTTCATAAAGATATTCTACAAGGCTAAGATCATTTTCAAAGTGCTAGTCCTCTGTCGCAATAACTGCAAGAATAAAACTCTCACAGATGGAAAGTTAAACACATTTTTTCACCCTAAATCCCTTCTTAATATGAAATCGACTAATGTAACCAAAAGCTTTATACTGAATAATATATTGTAGGTCATAAAGTATATTACTTTATGACAAATTCTTCATGAAAGATGTGATATTATGCCTACAGTATCAGGTCGAGTGGTATTTAACAGAAATGGAAATACCACGATTAATGCTGAAAACTCAGGCTTAGCAAATATACCAATAGTATTACAAAATATGACAACAGATGCTAGGCTTGTGGTTCTTACAGATTCTAATGGTAATTATTCATTTGAAAATGTACCAAATGGTAATTATAAAATTGCAAAATCCTATGGAATAACCGAAAGTATTCCCACTTCTAGAGATTTTAGTTCTGCAACAAATACTTTAAATAATTTAGATTATGTAACTTCAAGTACAATTTTAGTAACTGTATCAGGAGAAGATGTATTTGACCAAAACTTTGTTGATAAAATCAAAAATAATTATACAATAAAGTCCAATGTCCTTCCACTTAATACACTTGACCCAGCAGACGTTTCAATTATAAAAACAGCAAGTCCAAGCCCAGTAAATGCAGGAGATATACTAACCTATACAATCCAAGTATCCAACGCTGGACCAGATGATGCAGAAAACGTTATTGTAAGGACATTGTTCCGCCAGAAATTCTAAATCCAGAATACTCGATAAACGGAGGAATAACTTGGATTCCGTGGCCCGATTCTTATACCATAGGCACATTGCCAAGTGGTGACACAAGGACTATTTTAATTAGGGGAATAGTAGACCCATTAGCTACAGGAACTATTTTTAATACTACCAGTGTAACTTCTACAACACCCGACCCTAATCCAGGTAATAACTCATCTACAGCAATTACACCAATTACTACACTTGCAGATGTTGCGGTTACAAAAACAGGCAGTCCAGACCCTATAGCTCCAGGAGATATGATAAATTATACAATTGATGTAATAAACTTTGGACCATCTGCTGCACGAGATGTTACCTTAAATGATGTTGTCCCATCTACGATTTTGGGTGCAGAGTACTCAACAGATGGAGGAACAACTTGGTTACCTTGGACTGGTTCTTATGATATAGGAATTATGGGAAGCGGCGAAATAAGGCCTATTTTAATTAGAGGAACAGTTGACCCATTAGCTCCATCAGGACCTATAACTAATACAGCAAATATAACTTTCACAACATCTGACCCTAATCCAGGAAACAATTCATCAACAATAACTACAGATGTTAATGCACTTACAGACCTTTCTGTTATAAAAATTGCAAGTCCTAATCCAGTAAACGCTGGAGACATACTGAATTATACAGTTGATGTATCAAACTTTGGACCGGGAGATGCACAGAACGTTGTTTTGACAGATGCTGTTCCACCTCAACTTTTAGGTGCAGAATATTCGACAGACGGTGGAATAACTTGGTTACCTTGGACTGGTTCTTATGATATAGGAACACTGCCAAGTGGAACATCAATAACTGTTTTAATAAGAGGCACAGTTGACCCATTAGCTCCATCGGGACCTATTTTTAATACTGCAACTGTAAACTCATCTACGCCAGATTCTAATCCGGATAATAACACATCTACAGTTATTACAGATGTTAATGCAATACCAGCAGACCTTTCAGTTGTGAAAACGGGCACTCCAAACCCAATCAACGCTGGAGATATGATAAATTACACAATTGATGTGGCAAATGCTGGACCAGGAGATGCACAAAACGTTGTTTTGACTGATGCGGTTTCACCTCAACTTCTAGGTGCAGAATATTCGACAGACGGTGGAATAACTTGGTTACCTTGGACTGGTTCTTATGATATAGGCACATTGCCAGGTGGAGCATCAACAACTGTATTAATAAGGGGAACGGTTGATCCTTCAACTCCATCAGGCTTTATTTTTAATACTGCAAATGTAACTTCAACAACACCTGATCCAAATCCAGATAATAACACATCTACAGTGATTACAGAAGTCAACGCAATACCAGCAGACCTTTCAGTTGTAAAAACTGCAAGTCCAATCCCAGTCAATGCTGGAGAAATGCTAACTTATACAGTTGATGTGTCAAATGCTGGACCGGGAAATGCACAAGACGTTGTCCTAAATGATGCTATTCCACCTCAACTTTTAGGTGCAGAATATTCAATAGACGGTGGAGTAACTTGGAATCCTTGGACTGGTTCCTATAATGTAGGCACATTACCAGTTGGAGCTACTACAACAGTTTTAATTAGAGGAAAAATAGATCCATCAACTCCACCAGGACCTATAATTAATACAGCAAATGTTACTTCATCAACACCTGACCCTAATCCGGATAATAATTCATATACGATCGTCACAGATGTTAATGCACTTGCAGATGTTTCGATTATAAAAACAGGAAACCCTAATCCTGTAATACCAGGACAAATATTAAATTATACAATTGATGCAACAAATTTTGGACCATCAGATTCACAGGATGTTATGGTAAATGACATTATACCGCCTCAAGTTTTAGGTGCAGAGTACTCTACAGATGGAGGAGTAACTTGGTTACCGTGGACAGGGAATTATAATATAGGCACATTACCAGCTGGAGCTTCAAATACTATTTTAATTAGAGGAACTGTAGATCCATCAGCTACAGGCACCATATTTAATACTGCAAATGTAACTTCCACAACGCCAGACCCAAATCCAAGCAACAATACATCTACAATAATTACTACAATAGCAACAGGTGAATCAGCTGATGTTTCGGTTACGAAATCAGCAAGTCCCAATCCAGTAATGCAAAGGAGAACATTAGTTTATACAATCAATGTATCAAATGCTGGACCATCAGATGCACAAAGTGTTGTTTTAACAGACGATATTCCATCTAGAATTTTAAGACCACAATTCTCTACAGACGGGGGAGCAACTTGGAGTCCTTGGACAGGAAGTTATAATATAGCCACATTACCAGCTGGAGCTTCTAGAACTATTTTAATTAGAGGAACTGTGTGTGTATCAGCTGAAGGCACTATATCTAATACTGCAAATGTAACTTCCACAACACCAGACCCAAATCCAAGCAACAACACGTCAACAGTAAATACCTTCATCTGCAATTATCCTAAAAAGTGTTTCTGTTGTAAAAACAAAGGTTGCAAATATTATAAAAATATGATTTATAATCTTAATATAATAAAATGTCCTTCCATCCCCGCAAAAGGATTCAAATCATTAAAAACCCCATATTAATGGGATTTTTCTATATAATATCTTAAAGGCCACGATCATTCTCAAAATACTATTTCTCTGTTGCAATGACGACAGGAGTAAAATTCTCACAGATCGAAAATTTCACATATATCTTCACTCTAAATATCTTCCTAATGAGAAACCTACTAATGTAACCAAAAGCTTTATATTGAATAATATATTGTAGGTCATAGAGTATATCATTATATGACAAATTTTTCATGAAAGATGTGATATTATGCCTACAGTCTCAGGTCGAGTTGTATTTGACAGAGATAGAAGTGCTACAATTAATGCTGGAGACTCAGGTCTAGCGAATGTACCAATAGTATTGCAAAATACGGCAACAAACGTTAGGCTTGTAGTTCTTACGGATGCTAATGGAAATTATTCATTTGAAAATGTCCCAGATGGTGATTATAGAATTGTAGAATCCTATGGAACAGCAGGAGGGGTTCCCACACCAGGAGATTTTAGTACTGCAGCAGTCGGACTTATTCCATCAGGAGAAGATCCACCAATCAGTTTTGCAACAAATCCTCCGCCAGGTTCTACTAATTTAGATTCTGTAACTCCAGATACGCTTTTAGTAACTGTATCAGGAGCAGATTTAACTGATCAAGACTTTCTTGACGGACCAGTTATCTATACACCTATAGAAGATATACTGGATTCATGTGCAACAGTTTCAGATATAAATCTTATCGATGCTGCTAACAATGGAACATTTGGTTTTTTCTCTCAAGGTACGCCTGCTAATACTGGGGCTCCAGTCGAACCCTATCCAGGTGTGACACCAGACTTCACCTATGTATTGCCAGATCCAAGTGACTATACGCCTTCTGATGGTGAATATACTGTGCAAAATATTATGAATGATGCATTCAGCAATACAATAGGAGCTTGGTGGCGTATTGCAGATCATACCACAGGTAATGAAACGGGAAGAATGATGGTAGTAAATGGTTTTAATCCAGGTGCTGTTTTCTTTAGAGATACCATTCCAGTGCAGCCAAATACAAACTATTTGTTTAGCTCATGGATTCTAAACCTATTTAAAGTAACTGGTTACCCAGATCCTCAGCTCGGTGTACGAATATTAGATGAAAACGGCAGCCCAATATACAGTACAACATTGGGTAATCAAATTCCTGTTAATGCTGACGCTCCAGAATGGAAAGAAATAGGTACTGTGATCAATTCACAAAACAACACAAATCTTACAGTAGAATTCTTAAGTGAAGGACCTGCTGCTATTGGAAATGATTATGCTATAGATGATATATCATTAAGAGAAATTCAAGTTCCAGAATTTATGCCTATAAAAACTGTAAGCACACCTGTTGCGAGTGTTGGACAAATAGTAACCTATACCGTAACATTGGAAAATACTTGTACTAGTCCTCTAACAAATGTATCCTTCCAGGATATCGTACCAAATGGTTTATCTTTTGTACCTGGAACTGTAACAATTAATGGATCACAAGATCTAGCCGCAGATCCTAATACTGGATTTACTATACCTGATATTCCAGGAGGTTCTATTGCTACAATAACCTTTGATGCTAAAGTTGATTCTGTTCCAGTTCCTAATCCAACTCTTAATGCAGCAACGATGGATTACTCCTATACCCCTGTAGAAGGAGGAATTGAAAATAATTATACCGTAAATTCAAATACTGTTCCACTTGAAGTACTTGCCTCAGCAGATATTTCAGTTATAAAAACAGCTAATCCAAACCCAGTGAATGCTGGAGAAATGTTAATTTATACAATTAACGTATCAAATGCTGGACCATCAGATGCTCAAAACGTTGCTTTAACAGATACTATCCCACCAGAGATTATTAACCCAGAGTTTTCTATAGACGGTGGAGTAACTTGGAATACTTGGGTTGGAAATTATGATGTAGGCACATTGCCAAGTGGAGCCTTCACAACTATTTTAATTAGAGGAACTGTAAATCCGTCAGCTACAGGAACCATATCTAATACTGCAAATGTAACTTCCACAACACCAGATCCTAACCCAAACAACAACACATTTACAGCTATTACTACAATCGGAGCGGCAGAATTAGCTGATATTTCGGTTGTAAAATCAGCAAGTCCTAATCCAGTAATGCCAAGGCGAACATTAGTTTATACAATTAATGTATCAAATGCTGGACCATCAGATGCACAGAATGTTGTTTTGACAGATGCTATACCATCTAAAATTTTGAGAGCACAATTCTCTACAGATGGTGGAGCAACTTGGAGACCTTGGACAGGAAGTTATAATATAGGCACATTACCAAGTGGAGCTTCTAGAACTATTTTAATTAGAGGAACTGTATGTGCATCAGCTACAGGAACTATATCTAATACTGCAAATGTAACTTCTACAACACCAGACCCAAATCCAAGCAATAATACCTCAACAGTAACTACCTTAGTCTGCAATTATCTAAAAAAATGTTTCCGTTGCAAAAATAAAAACAAAGGCTGCAAATATTATAAAAATATAGTCTATAATTCTTAATATAATAAAATATGTTTTTCATCCCCACAAAAGGATTCAGATAATTCAAAACCCCATATTATAAGGTTTCAGATTGTTAACTTATGGCTTCTTGGTTTGCTAAAATCAAGAAGCCATTACAACATATTTTATTGATTTTGGGCAGCTTCCAATAAAAACAGCACATACCTTTTTCTTATGTATGTGCTGAATATTTATGGTATGACACGCAAACGTAGAAAAACTATATAATCAAGAAACAAAGCCTTTAGTGGCTCTAAACGGCGTTGTGCTTATTTGGTAAGTGTGTTATTAATCCACTATCTCAAACGTAAATACAACGGGGTTTACAATATTTTCGCTAAGGGGAGACACATCAACTGACTTAATCTTCAGTTTTATTCCCAATGCTTTTTGGTATTCATACAAACGCCCACCTGCACATCTTTCAAAATATGTTTCAATTGATGCTGGAAATCGAAACATTCCTTTTGGTGCATGCTTGTAGTATCCATGGTTACAGGCAAAAGTGACTGTGATTGTATTATCATCATTCAAAACGGCTGTTCTGCCAAAGGTGTTTGTAAATAGTTCCAGCCTTTCGGCAAGGGTCTTGTTAGCATGTTCAAGTGCAAAGGCTTTGCGTTCTTTATCGTACCCAGTACCTCTGCAACTTCCGTTTTGCTCGTATAGCCGAAAGCGTTGCTCCTTAGTGAGCTGTTCTTCCATCGCTTTTATAAATTTTTCTTCGCATTCGTCTCCTTTATATGTTTGAACAATATGCTCAAACAAAGGCAATATATCATCAGGAATTTCATTTTTACGCATTCGCATAATTTTCAGCATAGTTTTCATTTGCATAGACCCTCCTATTTAATATCCACCACAAGATAATACAAAATTTGTTCGTTACATCGTAAAATTAGTATATCATACCAAATATTTCTTTTCTACAGTATAAATATTATATTAACTTAACCAGTTTGCATATTATCCGATAAATGTTATAATACGATTCATACAAAAAGGCTATTAGCATATGAATATCGACAGCCTGATACCCCATGTTATGGGTTTTTTATATAACAGAAAAAATATCTGATTATGTTATTTTTATTCTAATAAAAGAGGCAATATTGAGTAATTACCATTTCTTATTATTTCGTCAAATTTAAAGTCTATAGATTCTTTAAAAAGTGGTCCGTCGTATACAAATGTGTGGTATTCGCCATCTTCTCCACAAATATCTGCACCTTCAGCTACAATTTCTGCCATAAGCTCTTTTGTTAAGGTTCTTCCTAGAAACCTTTCGCTAAGTCTAGATGAATCCACAATGGTTATGACAGCTTTAAAACCACTTTCTATAAATTCATAAACCAATTCCTTTCTGCTTTCATTCCAAAGTGGAAATATACTTTCAATATTAGCAACTTTGCAACGAGAATCGCACCAGTCATAATGAGCTTGTATATCAATATCACCAAAAACACAAGCATTAATACCATTGTCTTTAAGCTTTAACAAAGCCTTTTCAAAATCTTTAGTATAATCATCTCCCACCCCTGTTTTTACAAGGTCTAAAGGAATATCTATAAGCTGTGAAACCTTATTCAAAATCTCTACTGGTACCCCATGAAACCATGAACGGCCAGCGTTCTCATTATAAGTAGTCAGTAATCTTACTGGTTCATACCCACTTTTTATAGCTCGATATAGTGCAAGTACTCCGTCCTTTCCTCCACTATAAGATGAAACAAACTTTATTTCTTTATTCATACTCATTTCTCCTTACTTTTACTATTTTTTGCTCAACTTCATAAGCATCTACATATGACTTGAGGGGATAAAAAAGATTCTACAAAAATAAACGGTCTGCTACTTTTCCAAAATAACTCCATAATTAACCACTCATTCTCGCCCAATTTTAGCTTGTTTTTTATCTATCAGTCAGAAATCTAGGATATACGAGCTAAAGACTGTCTAATATAATAAATTTTTATACAGCCTTCTTTTATCTTACCTATTTTTTATTTATACCCTCGTATTTTAGTTTGATATACTTTAGATCTATAACAACGTAGTAGACACATTTTCTCATGCAATATTTATGGCACTATTTTAGAGTTATATTTCCATTTATGTAACTAAGCATATCAGGTATCATCTATATTTACCATAAATACAGCAAATAAAAATATTCCATTCGTAAATGGCTCCAATCACATTTTCAAATATACAATAAAAAATACACAGAACAACGCTTCTAGTAAGTATATAAATAAGTATCAATTTTTATATACATTTTATCAAAGGATAAAACCTCCAGGATAAATTTCAGGAGGTTTTATTATCCGTATGAGGAAGCATAAGACATACTTCAATATTAACTTAAACTTCTTAAAAGCCTTTTATATCAGCCTATTCTTACTGTCTTCATCACTTGTTTCCATGTGGGTCTTGACAGTCAAAAAAGATGATGCTTGAACCTGGTGAGGCCTTGGCGAGGAGACTTTCTATTGCTTGTACTTTCTGCAATAATGGATACCTTAAACATTATTGTTGCCACCTAAGTTGTATCTCATTGCTCTAGAAATTATTTGTTTGTCACAGCAATGGGTTTTACTTTTACCTTAATAAACTCTAATGCTTCCATTATATCTCCTTCTCTAATTACTCGATAATTAATCCAGCCACCATGCTCACCACACGGATAACGACTAGACCATATCGATTTTGCTTTATCTGATAGAAAAACTAGTTTATTCTCCATTTCGGAAACCTGTTTATCACCAATCTGAGTTAAAATTGTGAATCCACCTTGTTCAAAAAACAAATAGCATAGATGTTTGCTTTTATGACTGTATTTATATCCCCAGCCATAATTCTTACCAAATGGAATTTTTAATTCTCTATGTAAATCATATAACTCCATCAAAAAAGATTCAAATTGATTTAATCTATCCAATGCTGTCTTTCCGATCGTCTTCTGAATTGCATCCGTCGTTGGAATATTCATTTTGTTTAACATCCGTTCATACATTAAACTCACCTCACAAAAGCTACTTTTGATCTTATTCTTTTTCAAAGATCTGCTCTTCTATAAATCTTCTTTTCGACATATCCAATTCATAACCCTGCATTTCATTAAGGCAAGCAAAAATTTCCTGCGATGATTTCTGCATGGATAAACCTATATCAACGGTTCCATCTACCCCAAATTCATTTAACACAACATTGCCCACAATAAACAGGCCATGAGGTACGTCGCAAACTTCTGCACCAAGATTTGTTATCTCATTCACTCCATTCTCATAGATCAACGACAGTGATACATTATAGTGATATTTGAAATAAAATTATTTTATTTCTATTAGTTTTTTATGTAAATATTCATATTGCTTAAGTTGATTTGGCAAATACTCAAAATAGGCTTCAAAAACCTTCCCATCTTTTATTATAACAGTTATAGCATCCAATGCTTCGTTTAAATTTGATACAGTTAATTTTCCATTATCGTACTCATAGATATTGATAAATGAAGTAGCTCCTGCAACTACTGATGAAACAACTTCTTGCATTCCATCTTTATCTAGATCTAGCTCCTCTGTATGTCCTTCTGCACGTAATAACGTTTGTGGCAAATCATTATCAATAAAGTAATAATTAGTTAGTGCATAGTTTGAACCCATTGCTCCCTGAATTTTTACTGAATTTATACCAAATAGTTTCACTTCTTCAATTGAATATAGGTCTGAATTATTTTTCTCTATTAGCATAGACACTTTTCCAAAGTCATATATTTTTTTATTTATAATAACACCACTATGAAAATCCTCTTTATCTTCTTTATGAATGAAAATAATAAATTTATTGTCACCTACATTATGTTGCTTTATAATTTCCTGAATTTTGTCTTCGTTTATATGAGTTATATTATTTTCTATAACAACGTCTTTGAATTGCAATGGTATAATATACTGTTCTTCTATAGCTGACTGATTTTGCGTATTTTCTGGTTCAGAATTTTCCCCACAAGCTGTATTAGTAAATAAAATTGCCAATGTTACGATAGTAAGTCCTAATATCTTAATAATTTTCAAAATTTATCACCTTCCTTAAGTGATTTCATTATATACTATTTTCCTCATACAGCAAATATCCTAACACATATGATGCTGCAATAATTACCATTTGTAGCAGTCCAAAATTTAAAAGGATCTTTACATAGTTTTTGAATAACATCTATCTCACGACTAATTGATAAATCTTTTATCAACTCTTTATAATTATACATGATTCTTACTTATATATCGTTAAAATCAATCAGTATTTCCAAATCCCCTATTATGATATATCTTATATTTTCTAATTCTATTTCTCCATATTCTATTGTGTACATATTCTTATTATAATAGGTACCTAGATTATCTCCTTCTGCACTACCGCCAGTTCTAGGTATATAATTTCCATCTTTTAATTTTATATCTACATAATGTTCTTCATTGAAATCTTTTAATGACATTCCCTTTAAATCTCCATTTTCAGAAGTAAGGTATATTCTTATATCCAATGGTGAATAGTATATTTTTTCTAATTTAGCTATTCCATCTTCATATTCGAATTCTTTATTTATTTCATGTATTTGACCTAGATCTTTATATTCTAGTGGTACATCCAATACCCAATTTCCATTTACCGTCCTTCCAAATAACCCTAGATTTAATCCACTTATTTCTAGATGTAAGTTCTCACCTATCAAAGTCCCTCCTACTATATCGTGGAAATCTGTTGAATATCTTTTTAGAAAATATACTTTTTCTAATTTTTCATCTATACGATTTAAAGCATAATAGCTTTTAGCATCTGATATATCTTCATCTTCACTAGCTCCTATATATTCTCTACTTGTTTTTACTCCAAAGCTTGTTCTTCCATCCCTTTCTCTAATCCTTATTTCCTTTCCGTCTTCTCTTTCTATAGAAAATACTATATAAACCACTTTACTATCTCCAAATAAAGATTCTGCTGTTATCTTATATCCTTTATCTGCGTCTGATATATTTATCTGTGTTGCGTCTTCAGATACAGACCAGTCTATTACTCTGTTTGAAAAGTCTTGATACTTATTGCTAACTGCAAATCCTATTATACTCAATACAAACACTAATGATAATACTATTATCGGTCTAAATATTTTACCCTTAATTTTAGATTCCACGGCTCTTATGATTACATCATTTTTAATTTCTCTCATATTATTTTCCATTGCGTTATTTTTTTTATCCATAATTTTATTATAAATCTCTATCCTTTTATTATCACCTGGTTCTAATTTTTGAAAGAGTTTATTAATATCATCTTTATTCATTTAATTCCCTCCTTAACTTCTTTTTTAATAACTTCCGTCCTCTTGACAGCTGTGTTTGAATTGTACTTTCTTTTATGTTTAATATTTTAGAAATATCCTTAACATAATAATCTTCATAATAGAATAAATAAAGTACTATTTTATATTTATCCGGTAATAAAAGCAGCTTTTCTAGAACATAATATAAATCTGGACCCTTTTCCTCATTAGTTAATTCAGGCAAACTCTTTATATCTACCCTCCGAGACTTCCAAAAACTTTTATTTATGTCTCTACAAGCATTTTTAGTTACTTGTATTAACCATGCTTTTCTATTTTCTTCACTTTTAAAATTTCTTTCTTTGCCTAATAATTTCAAAAATACATCTTGAACTATATCCTCAGTTTCTTCTGTATTTCTTAGGTAAAGCAAACTTATTCTATAAATCATACTAAAGTACTGCTCATACACCTCCTTAAATTCTTCTCCATTCCAGCAATCTAACTCTTTCACTAATTCACCTCCTCATATATAACACGAATGACTAGTTATAAATATCTCATAAATATAAACAAATTAGCTTATCAAGCATAATTTTTCTATCCGCTTAGTAATAAAGCATCACAATTGCAATTATAAAGAACCTAATTATCTATCCATATTATTTATATAAGTTCATATATTCAAGTGATTTACCATATATAAATAACTTTGATATTGTTCTCATTCTGTTTTTGGATATAAAAAACCTGCTAAGTCTATTTGGTCCTTTAAGCTGACCTAAAAACTTAGCCTTTTTTGTTTTTTGTATTTAGTTTTGGGGTTATATAAAAAAATGCATCAAGATTTTTATATCTCAACGCATTTATAGTTTTAACTTTATTCATTTTTTACATAATGGAGGGTTATGGATTACCCATACAGCCTTTTTATTATTGAGTATACACAAATCTTCCTCAATACTTGGCAAACTATTTAGGAACGAGATGATAAAATAAATGTCTTTTGAACTATCCGTTCTCGGAAATATCTCCATCCGTGCTTTTTGCATATCATCTACCGTATAACTTATTTTTTAAGATTACCAGATTACTATTTATATTTAAGATTAAAATTGAATTTATCGCTCTGACATATATTTTTCAATTTCTTTAGAAGTCAATCTCTTCACTTCCGTATTTGGATATTCTTTGTATTTTTCGCTTGTAAAAACAGGTGCCATTTTCTTGCAAATTTTGTCTTTATTCTTTTTCAAGAACAATTCTAAATCTTCAATGTCCACAAAAATCTTATATGATATTCGTCCTTTGCTACTAGTAATTTCATAAATACCACACGATTTTTTCGTTGTATAATCAGCGGTTCTTAAATATAATTTTGCAATCTCTAATGATTTAAATGGAAAATTCCATCTTTGCAGTCCTCGCTTTTCATCATGCTCTATACAGATACAGCGCCCACAAGTGCCACAAATATATTGTGTATGTTTCTGTAAGCAGTCCAATGGATTAAGTAATGGTGTTATTCTATTTTCATCACTATAACATTCTTCACACATATTCCTACTGCCCCCTCTTTCAAATTCTAATTTATTTTATCTAATTTATATAAAAGCTCTTTACTGAACATAATTCTCCGTTCTACATCTACACATATGGATTTAAAAGAAGTTACTTTGTTCCTTTTTTATGTTCTTCATCAATCTGTCAAATGCTGCTTCACAACTTCTCCTTCTGTCGCACATCATACACGCGTGACTCTTCTCTTTGCCATTTTTCGTTTGTTGTAAAAACTTCTTGAATATATCGCTGATTTGGTGGCGCTAATAGGCTAATATCTCATAGCCATTATTAGTAACTAAGACCATGACTTCCCACTGAGCTGATGGCATTCCATCTGCTGTATAAACTGCCCAACCATCATTATCATCTACAAAAACTTCATCAGTTCCCATGTTAACCATTGGCTCAATAGTAAATACCATGCCCGGGACTAAAAGCATTTCTGTTCCTTTTTTTGAAACATAGCTTACCCACGGTTCCTCATGAAATTGCAAGCCAATACCGTGTCCGCCTATTTCCTGTACAACCGTATATCCATTACTCATAGCATGTTCATGCACAGCTTGCCCCATATCGCCTAAAAATCCCCATGGCTTTATTTGTGCTAATCCTAATTCAATGCATTCCTTAGCCACATCCACCAGTTTCTTTTTTTCAGGACTTACATTTCCAATACAAAACATTCTTGATGAATCCGAAAAATATCCATTGTATATTGTAGAAACATCAATATTAATAATATCGCCATCTTTCAGCAAAACATCGCTTGATGGTATGCCATGGCATACTTGATCATTGATTGATGTACATACGCTTTTAGGAAAACCTTCAAAATTTAGTGTTGCTGGTATTCCACCCAAAGCCACCGTTTTTTCATAAATTAAAAGATCAATTTGTTCTGTTGTCATTCCTATATGTAGCTGTTCAGATATGAAATCTAAAACTGCTACATTGACTTTCCCGCTTTCTCTAATCCCAATAATTTGTTCTGGATTTTTTATAATTTTTCTGGGGGGAATAATACAACCTTGGGTTTTGTACCATGATAGCTTTTCGTCAAAAGACTCATGACATTTTTTATACTTAATTCCGCTTCCACACCAACATAAATCATTTCGTCCAATTTTTTTTAACATTAAAAACGCTCCTTATATTTACTGTGGGGTGTTCAAAAGTCTATTTGAGCTCTATCAAAAGTTAAGATTTCCGGCAATAATTTACGGTATTGAAAGGGTGTATAACCATAGACACGCACAAAAGCCCTTGTAAATGCTTCATGTGATGAAAAACCATATTGTATAGCAATGTCAATAATTCGATACTTCGTTTTCTGTAACGCCACCGCTGCCATACTTAGTTGCCGCTTCTGAATATAATCCTTGAATGAAACACCGACATATTCGTGGAACTTAGTAGAGCAATAACAAGGTGAATATCCTACAAACCTGGACATTTCTTCTAAGGTTGGACTTTCTTCTAAATTTTCTTCAACCCACTTCACCATATTTTCAATTGTTTTAATAGACAATTCTGTTCACTCCCGCAATTATATTATACATTCTTTTATATTTCAAAACTTGATTACAGTTTCAATTTTTATACATCATATAAATTGAACTCATTTATGCTTGAATTCTGTTTACAAATACTACAATCTTTATGATGTTATATCACCTACCATTCAGTAAGTCATCAAGAATCTATGACTATGTAAAAGTTCCTGTCACTTTGGTGCTTATTTTCACCAAAATATATTACTTCTTTGCATGCTTTTTATTAAGCTTTAAAACAATATTTTTCGATTCTGCAACAGTTTGGAAAATTGTTACTGCGACACTTGCTTTTTCTTTTAACGTTAAGTTTTCATATGCAGTCTTGGAATTGATTTGTTCTATAATATTTTTTAAATCATGCAAATCTAAAAGGTTTACAGCTATACCAAAAAAGCTTTTCCGACGTCCATCGTTATAGTTTGCAAGCAAATATCTTAGTATCTCGGCTTTTTCTATTAATTCAGAATTGTATTGTTCTGTGCCTATTTTTTGTGCTTTTTCCATATCTTTAAGTTGATTGCGGTGGGTAATAAAAGAGTCAAATTCATCTATGCCTTTGTATTTTTCACAAGGATATTCATTGCATAGATAACAGTATTCAATGTCTCCATGCTGTAAACTGCACTTGGCAATAGAACAGCCTTGATTACCTGCACCTCCACCACAACCCGGGCAATAATTATCCAATTTCATAGTACATAGTTCACAATTTAAACCACATAACGAAAACATTAGGTCTTTCCTTTGAAAATTTTTCATACTTATCCTCCTTACATGGATATAAGTTCTCTTCACACTCTAGAGAAAGAATTTCATTTGTTTGCCACCTTGTATATAATTGTACGCAATAAAACCTTATAAAGCCTTTAATTTTCTATCCGATAAGATCTGCTATTTTCTGTGCTTCTGCAGTTGTGAAACTCTTTCTTCCTTTCATATAGCTCTACACCTTGGCAATATTAGCCTATATCTAATTGTAATATTGTTATATCATAGATTCCTAAAAAATCATATAGTATTCCACATATCTCAAAATACAATCCACCTCTTTCCATCATAATCCTAATACCTTTCTGTAGTTACATTCTGCTCATAATATTCCAAGGAGTATTTAATATCCTTATTATCTGCTCTTCTAGCTACAAAACCTTGATTTTTCAAACTCTCTTCTATCCCTGCAAGATAAGGAAACATATTTGATTCCTTATCATTTTTAAGCCTTATTATAATTAAAAATTTATGGGCAGTTGTCATCTGCTCCTACATTCTATCAAGGTCTGCTGTAATGGTTTTCTTATAATAGAATTTTGCTCCGTTTCCATTCTTCTTTTTAGATACTGCTTATTGTCATCAAAGTTTTCATTTGAGTTAAGGCATAGCCTTTCAATTTCAGCTATCCCTTTTAATACTGTCATAAGTGCATAGATCCTATCACTTACGCTTTAATCTGATAATATTCTGACTTACATATTGATTACCATTACCTTTTTCATCACCTACACATAATGCACCTACTGTATCTTGGTAAGTTTTAGGTAGATAGCAGACTCCAAGCCCGATTAATTTTATTTTTTTTATTATATGCCAAGTATTGCCCAGCAAATGCTTATGTAAAGGAGATGCTCTTATATATTTCATTGATTGTCTCCTCCTTTAATCAGATTTTATTAACAATTGAAATCTGGTTTTTTTGCTTTTACTATGATAAAATCATTCTATAAATTCTGCCATATAATAGCTTTTTGAAGTTGTACTTATATTTTTGGAGGTAACAATATGAAAATTGTAATTGAAATAGGGTCCTTGTCCGATTTGGATGAATTAGAGTTGCTATACAATGATTTAAACGAATATTTATCAACAACAACAAATTACCCAGGATGGCTAAAAGGAGTATATCCTGTTCGAGAAAATGCTGCTGTAGGTATCAATAATAAGAATTTATATGTGGCAAAATACTCTGGTAAAATAGTAGGATCTGTAATTCTTAGCCACGAGCCGGAGGATGCATATCATGAAATCAAATGGAACATAGATACAGATTATAGTAGTATTTTTGTTGTACATACTTTTGTAGTTCACCCTGATTTTTTAAGAGCTGGTATTGGGAAAAAACTGATGGGCTTTTTCATTCAGTTAGGGAGAAAAATGCAAATGAAATCAATCCGTTTAGATGTTTTTGAAAAGAATATCCCTGCCATTGCTCTATATGAAAAAATCGGTTTTAAATATATTGATACGGTTGATTTAGGTCTTAGAAACTATGGACTAAATTGGTTTAGATTATATGAAATGCTATTGTAGGTATAAGCACACCATCATTAAGCTATTAAACCAATAAAATTTAAACAATATCAAAACAGAACAATAATTCAAAACCGAATTATTGTTCTGTTTTTTTACTATCTATATACCTAAAATCGTCCAAATAATAAAAAGAATGTGTCTTAATTATAAAATTAATTGACTAAAAATAATTATTATTTACTCTGACCTAATATAAGTGTTGCGAATGCAAAAGAAGATTTGTTTATCTTACTTCTAATCAATAAGCAATGTATGGATTTGCCTTCAACCATATAATCATAATAGCTTTCCAAGTATTCGCTTTTTTCAAATATAAATTCTGTATTTATGTCTTCTACTGAAGTTAATATAAGTGGACTTATGTCATAATCAGAAACAATATTACCACCTTCATCTACTATGTAATCATAGACTTCAAATTCATTTGTCTTAAAATTTATTGCTTCAATTTCAATTTTTTCTCCAAAATAAATTGTTTGCAAATCAATAAACCTTTTCCCAACCATAGCACTTTTTATCGCTTCTTCGATATCCTTTTTATCTTTATTATTTCTATCTCCATAATAAATTGGTTTTAATTCTTTAGAATCATATGATATTTTAATGGCCGGCTCTTGTATCATCTTATTTTGGCAAGATACTAAAACTAATAATATCAATAATAAACTAGTTATAATAAATAAATTCTTAAATTTTTTCACAATACTTCATCTCCTTGTAAAATATAAATTCTCTTTATTTCGCATGATTCTACTATGACAGATCTTATTTTCTGTCCTCTGAACCACAATACGTCATCAGAATTATAATCTCAGCCGTAGAATATACCCAATCAGCCTTAGCCATGCTTGACTTCTTGGGCATTCCTAACATAAGATGTACCTCTACTTACAACTCACTTCACTCCTTGTAAGCAGGATTACGGCTTCAACGTGGCTCGAGAGGACAGAATGAATATCTTGCGAATGTCGGTTGCCGAAAACATATCCATAGCATTTTTGGAACTATCAATAGGCAGGAACATGTCGACTATATGATGCATAAAATTAAATGGTAAATTCAAATTTTTCTGTAATACTTATTACCTTACCATCTTTTACTTCAACAAAAAATGGAACCTTCTGTGCTGGTGGTGAGTCAGAATATGATTCATTTAAATGTAGGATAAACTCTTCTTTTTTCGTCGTAGTATATAGTCTGTCACCATCTTCATCTTTAACAAATAGAAGGTTATAGTCAACAAAGGTAAATGTTGTTACATTGGTGATTTCAAAAGTTTGTTTTTCTATGTCTGCATTATAAATATAATATCCACTCGGCATATCTGCACTTTGTTCCAATTCAAGTTCTTCTATTCGTGCTTTATCTTCCATCGTAATGATTTCAACCTCATCAAGATATAATAAGTTATCTTCTATTACCATGTATCCTGTTATTAATCTTGACATAGATGAATCTGTGCCACTTTTTACTATAGAACCTAGATTCAAGCTATCAGGATTTGCCAAAAGTCCAATCCCAACAGCTGTTGCAATAATGACCGATAAAACAATCACCCAAAATCTTGGTCTTTTATAATTTAACACGTTTTTAATCCTCCTTTTCACATTTCCCTCACCAAAGGCAAGTGGACTTCCATTTAAAATATGTTTTCCAGTAGCAATGGATAATAACGAATTGGCATAAGACTTTTTAATATCTTCATTCATTTCTCTCAACACTCTTTCGTCACAGGATAGCTCCATATCTGTACTCATTAACATAAATGCAATCCACACAAGAGGATTAAACCAATGTATGGACAATATCAAGAAAGCTAATATTTTAATGATATGGTCTTTTCGCTGAATATGGGTCTGTTCATGTAGTAAAATATAGCTTCTTTCTTCAATATTAAGTCCAACTGGTAAATATATCTTCGGTCTTATTAAGCCAAGTACAAATGGTGTTTTTAAATTCTTAAATTCGTAGATATTTTGCTCTATTAACTGTGCACTATTAAGCTGCTTTTTTAAGAGTAAAACAGATGCTAAGCTATAAATAAGCAACATCAATGTTCCTAAAATCCAGATGTAAGAACCTATTTCTATATAAATCTGCAATGGATTTACACTTGCTCCAATAGTCGGTGCAGGAAGTAATTGGCTTACAAATGAATCAAATACCTCTATTCCACTATTAATATGAGGGATTTGCTGATAGATGATATCACGAGGAATTGGAACAGTATTCGTACTCCGAGGCAAAAGGCTAAACATGCTTTCAAAGGAGAATGGAATTATAAGGCGAAATGCCACAACACCCCATAAGGCATAGGAGATGAGTTTTGGAGTTTTTTTAAGTAGTAGCCTAATAACTATCACAAAAAGGATTACATAGCTTGCAGTAAGGCTCATATTTATGACAGAAAGAAATAGTTCACTCATTGCTATCCCTCCCATACTCATCAATTAGCTTTTTCAACTCATCAACTTGATGTTTACTTAACTTTTTAGCACTGATAAAAGCTGTTAAAAATTTAGGTAAAGAACCTCCAAAGGTATCCTCAACAAAACGTATACTTTGCTTGGCATAATATTCATTCTTTGTAATTAGAGATGAAACTATAGCATTTTCATTTTGAAAAATACCCTTTTCACATAACTTTTTCAGTACTGTATACGTTGTAGATTTTTTCCAATTCATTTCTTTTTCACATAGTTTCACAAGATCGCCAGAGCCAATCGGCTCATTCCGCCAGATTAATTCTGCAAACTTTTCTTCAGTTTCTGCAAGTTTATATGCCTTCATGACAAACCTCCTTGATCTATAAGCTATCGACCTTACACTGTGAGTCTATATCAAATAGACCAGATTGTCAATAATAAATTTTTAAAATGTATATAAATTTTAATTATTATCATAAAATGTAAAAGCTTGGATAACTCCAAAATGTTTTAATGCATCTTTAATTGCTTCTATCTTTTCGGATGTTGGGTGTTTTGGAAGCATCATATATTGGCAACCCCAAATCCAAATCTCTTTTTACTTCTGCAATATAGGCGGCATACACCTTGAAATTATACTTGCTTTCTATATACTCTTGTATCATTTTACAGGTAACCCTTTTGCTTGGTCTATATTCTTCAGTTTTTTCACTATCCTATCAATGGGAATTTGCCCTTCCTCATCACCAAACTCTACATTTATGTTGATATGTGTGTCTGCTTTTTTGTAGGAGAGCGATACAACCGTCTCAACGTGCAAAAATGGATACCTGTTCCAATGTAATTACCGTAGTCTTTTATGCTATGAGCTGTTTAATGTTACCAAATAATATTGCATGTTTGGAAAATAGTGGGTTAACAGGTGCCTTTTTACCTGTTAACCTCCTTATTATTTCTCTTATACCGAGTATATTTATCACTCTTTTCATATCATAGGCTAAAAAGGCCAAAGAGGCCTCCGCCTTCACTGACTCTAAGCCTCTTGTCAGAAAATACGTAATTCCAAATCCTCTTTTTACTGTTTTAAAGGGATGTTCTACAATCATTTGTCTCTGTCTGTAGAATTCCTTGTTTTCTGAGGTCCTTTCATCGACTATGTCTAGGCAATCTTGATCTATAGACCTTCTTATTCGTCTTCCTTTCGTATCTTTTGTACATTTATCTTTAAATTCACATTTACCGCAAGCCTCAAAATTTCTATATACTATTTCTTTTGTGTTTTCATCTATAGGTTTCTGTCTTCTGGAATAAAGCCTTTCTCCTTTAGGGCATATATAGACGTTTTCTTCCTTATCATATTTAAATTTATCTAAATAAAATTCTTCTTCCCCTGTAGAGTTTGGAAATACCTGTTTTGCAACATAGGTGATTATGTTTTCCTTTTCACATATTTTTAAATCCACTGCATTGTAATATCCTTTATCTGCTAGGGTTTTAAGTTCTTCTACATCAAATATTTCTTTTGCACTTTTAGCCATTTTGCTTAACATCCCATGGTCAGTCGGGTTATTTATGACATCACAATCTACTACTAATTTATGCCTGCCATCTACTACAGTCTGAACATTATAACATACATCGACCCCATTGTTATTTACGGCCATTAGCCTTGAGTCTGGATCTGTTGTTGATGTTTCTGTTGTTTTGCCATTTTCTATTTCTTCTTTATATGCCTCGTATTTTTCCTTTCGTTCTTTAAGTTCCCTAATTTTCTCTTTAATTTCTTCTTTGTTTGGTTTACGGTCAAGGGATTCTTTATCATCATTTTCTTCTATTTCTGCCATGTATTTTTCAGTCTTTTCTTCTAAATATTTAATCTTACGATTTAGACTTTTGGTGTTAAAGTTGTTTTTCTTGGAATTAGAAGCTCTAAATTTAGAACCATCAACGGCTACTACCTCTTTACCAAAAAGATCCCATTCTTTACATAGAGCTACAAATTGTTTAAATACTAAATTTATGGCCTCTTTATTATCTTTTCTAAAATCAGATATTGATTTAAAATCTGGAGTTAATCTTCTTAGTAGCCACATCACTTCTATATTTGTTTGAGTAGCCTTTTCTAATGTTCTTGATGATGTTATTCTATTCATATAACCATAAATATATAGTTTAAGTAAATCTTTCGGATCATAGCTAGGTCTGCCTTTATCTTTAGGCACTGCATTTTTAAAGCCTAGTGCAATCATATCTAATGATGCCACGAATGCGTCTATTATTCTCACAGGATTATCTTCTGATATATAGTCATCTATATATTCAGGAAATGCAATCTTACTTTTTCTATTTATTCCTTCTATATATCTCATGCTACCACCCTTTCTTATGATATCATGGGTAAATTGTAGCATATTTGACCTTAATTATGTCAACCATTTGTTGGATTTTCTACACTGTCTGACGTCTCAACGTGCCTTGAGATGACAGCAATGATGTTATGGATACCTTGTTATTTCTTGGAAAAAACCTATGTTTTTAAAACATCTACATTTATAGAGAGACTTTTATAATCAATTATCTACCTTTAATCGTTTCTAGCATATACTTTTCATTGAATATATACTGGTGTACAGAGACTTCAAACTCGAATTTATTATAAACGCAACTATATTTTACACTAGATTAATTGTAGTATTTACATCATATTAAGTTTTGCTTAAAGGAATCTTTATTGTGTAGTAGTATAAAGCATAATATGAAAAATCACGTTTGATACAGCATGATGAACACTCCTGTTATATTTGAACCCAATTCTCTCATATACTTTAATTGCTCTTTGGTTAAATGAAGCAACGGTAAGTCTATAGTGACTTGTGTTAAATTTCTGCTTAGTAAAAGAAATACTATCCGCCAAAAACTTACTACCAAACCCATTTCCGCATAATACTGGGTTTAACCCAAGTCCGATGTCTAAAACCGTTTCGTCCATATATACATCCTTCTCTAAAGTTGGTATTTGTGCGGATTTTCCAATACAAATATAACCTAAAATTTTATTATCATTATCAAAAGCCGCATAATATTCACCATTCATAAGCTCCGCTAATGTTTCATCGCTCCTATCAAAGCTATAGCAAGAATATATATCTGGATACATCCATTGTGATATTTCAAATGCGGATTCTTTTGTCATTAAAGTAAACAAGTCTTTTTGCCCCCTTCCTGTTATATAAATTTACTTATCTCTCCTCTACTCCGTAATGCATCATGAGAAGTATACTTTCAGTCGTAGAATGCTCCTAATCACACTTCACTTTGCTCGTGCTCTTGAACATTCCTGACATGAAACGTACCACTACTTACTTTGTAAGTAGGATTACGGCTTCAACGTTCCTTGAGATGACAATAGAGATGCCCATTTCTAACACTCCCTCCTTAGAGGGCATTACATTTTTTCGAAATATATTCATTCTTTTTGAATGGATGTTTCAATGATTCCACTAAAAATCTTTTAATCTTAGGTCTAATCAATGTCTAATTCTAACTCCTCAAACACGCCTTTTTCTTCGCACCTTGGACAGTGTTTAGGTAGCTTTTCACCTTCTTCATATACGTCATTTCAGCAATTAATTTTAGGCAATAATGCTCCTCGTAACAGCTCTCACAAAGCTCTAATAAACACTCTGAGCACTCTCTAATTTCATCTGCATGAAAATAATATCCACATCTTTCGCATTCTATCATTTTGATTCCTCTATCTAATAATTTGATGTTTCCGATTATTATTAAATGACATTTCATATGCTGTAGTATATGGTTTTACTACCTTTTATTGTATGATAATACTAATACATTTGCAATAATTTTCATTTAAAATACCAAGGTTCCTGTCCCCTTGGTAGTCACTGTCCCCTTGGTAGTCTGATATTCATGGAGAAGCTAGCTTTTCTATGAATCCTAGAAAATATACTGGTGAATTTAAAATAGAAGTAGTAAAATATATGCATAATAACCATCTATCCCTAGACCAGGTATCTGCCCTGTTTGGAATACCAGGTACAACTACTGTTCAAAATTGGGAACGCATATATAATGAGGAAGGAGAAGTTGGTCTTTTAACTGAAAGACGTGGAAGATCACAAAAACAAGGTATGAAAAAAGATAAAAATGAAATAAATATGGACTCCTTAGATAATGCTACAGAAGATAAATTAATATTAGAAATCAAAAAGCTTAAAGCAGAGGTTGCCTACTTAAAAAAATCTATAGCCTTAAAGGAAGAAAAAATGAGCTTAAAAACAAAGAAAAGGCACAGGTAGTAAACTCTTTAGGGCATGAACACGATCTAAATACCCTGCTAGAAGTTGCAGGATTAAAAAGGTCAACATTTTACTACCATATGAAAAGATTCGACATACCAGATAAATATGAAAAAATTAAAGAAAAGATAAGGGAAATATATGATAGCAGTAAAGGTAGATACGGCTATAGAAGAATAACTATGTCCCTAAATAGCTTTGGCTTTGTAATTAATCACAAAACTGTACAAAAACTTATGAAAGAACTAAATATCATATGCCAAGTGAGAATGAAAAAATATAAATCCTATAAAGGTGAAGTAGGAGAAGCAGCACCAAACCTATTGAAGAGAGATTTCTCAGCAGAAAAACCTAATCAAAAGTGGGTTACAGACATAACAGAGTTCTCACTATTCGGGGAAAAATTATACCTATCACCAATACTAGATTTGTTTAACGGAGAGATCATTAGTTATTCTATTACAAGTAGACCACACTTCGGGCAAGTAATGGAGATGCTTGATATTGCATTTGAAAAGCATAAAAACTTAGAAGGTTTAACATTTCACTCAGATCAAGGGTGGCAATACAGACACAAAAGATACAGTTATCGATTAAAACAACTAGGAATAAAGCAAAGTATGTCCAGAAAAGGAAACTGTTTGGACAATTCAGTAATTGAAAACTTTTTTGGTTTGTTAAAATCAGAATTACTATATCTTCAAAAATTTGATGATACAGATCACTTTAAGAGAGAACTAATAGATTACATAGAGTGGTATAATAAATACAGAATAAAGACCAAACTAAAAGGATTAAGCCCTATCCAATATAGAGCTCAATCCTTATCAGTAGCTTAATTCAAAATGTCCAACTTTTTGGGGTCAGATCATTCCTGTCCCCTTGGTACGGTCCCCTTGGTAGTCATGGATACAAAAATTATGTGAAAAAAACCGCATTGAGGGTATTGAAAAATTTGGTTGAGCATAGACGATACCTAAATGCGCTGAAAAACCAAAAGATGTAGAACTTAAAAGAGAAAAATGAAATAATAGCAAGTAAAATCAAGCAGTAATCTCTCTATTTCTTTATAATAAATGTAGGGTGATTGAAACGAGGTGAATAGACGAATGTACGAGTGGCAGAAACAAATTCAAATAATCGTTGATGAAATTGACGATTGTATTAAAGATTATAATGATGAAGCCTTGACACTACGCTTTCTTTCTCGCAAGCTGGGTTATTCCGAATTTTATACAACGAGAAAATTCAAAGAAATATCGGGTATGCAATTTAGGGATTATCTGAGGCATAGAAAATTAGCCTTTGCACTAAAAGAGGTTCGAGATAGTGAAAAAAGCCTTTTAGATATTGCTTTTGATTATGGTTTTTCATCACATGAAGCTTTTACCAGAGCTTTTAAGGGAACATATGGTGTAACTCCAAGTAAATACCGAAGAAAGCCTAAGCCTGTCGTTCTTCGTACAAAAATAAACCCTTTCGACCGCTACTTTTTAGGATTAGGAGAAATTGGTATGATGAAATCTACAGATGATGTAAAAATTTATTTTATAACCATTCCTGCACACAAATTTTTACACATTAAAAATTATGAGAGCAATGGGTATTGGGACTTTTGGCAAAAGCAAAGTCTTATTCCAGGACAGGACTACGAAACAATTTGTGGATTACTCGATAGTATCAAGAGCAAATTAGATGACGATGGTGGGAGCGAACCTAACTGTGGAAGCGGTCAGATTATGGCGTACATTAACGACCCGGACGGTAGACTCTGCGACTGGGGTATTCCGCGTACAGAGTGTTGGGGTGTACGACTTCCTTTTGATTATAAAGGGGAAGTGCCACCGCAAATGCTTATGGTTAATGTTCCCGAAGCTGAGTATATTGTTTTTGAACATGGGCCATTCGATTATGAGCAGGAAAATCGTAGTGTGGAGGAAAAGATTGAAAAGGCAATGGCAACTTTTGATTTTGCAGGCACTGGTTACTGCTTTGATACTTCCCCCGGTAGAATAATTTACTTTTATTTTAACCCGGAACGGTTTTTTAAGTATATCAGACCAGTGCGGAAGTAAATAATATTGACTTCCTATCCACTCTATACAGACGCTAATGAAGGAATCAATTAGAACATTAAGTAAG
This sequence comes from Proteiniborus sp. MB09-C3, assembly GCF_030263895.1. Lineage (NCBI taxonomy): Bacteria > Bacillati > Bacillota > Clostridia > Eubacteriales > Proteiniborus > Proteiniborus sp. MB09-C3. The sequence goes on along the minus strand of NZ_CP127161.1, from coordinate 839,514 downwards.
TACACACTTGCCGCCACAATAACGGTAATAAAAAACCGTTGTTATGACGGCAGGATAGCTATGCGCCTGTACAAAATACAGTAGCCTAACGTCGGTTTTGAATAACAATCAAAGCCATGGAGCAAGATGTGATCACATTGAAAACATCTATACCTTATTGGTTAACTTTGATAAAGTATACGATGAAGCTGAAATGTCTTTGAAGTCTATTTTACTCAATTTTCCTGTTTATAAAGACGATGGAGATGTTTGTGAGTTTTTGTGGGACAAAAGCATGCACGTCTCCACGATGATAATGATGTGGTGGGTAGATATTATCCCCTTAGTGAAAGGCTTTTTTCTGAACTTAACTATGATTTATTATCCAGTTTAGCAGTTCCATATCATTAATTGAGCCATCTGCTAGCCCGAATCCAAGAATAATCAATTCTTCATCTGTACAGTCAATTTCAATTCCATTAATTTCTAGAAATATCATCATCACTAAAATACCCATCCTCTTATTTCCATCTATAAAAGGATGGTTCTTAATTAAAAAATATCCTAATTTGGTTGCTTTTGCTTTGATCGTTTTATAAATATATTCCCCATCGAAGGTTTGAAATGGTGCATTTAATGCAGATTCTAATAATCATTAATTCCATCGATACCACCAGTTTGGTTTATCAACATACTATGAGTTTTTATAACTTGTTCTTTACGAAGCCTTTTAATTTTGCTAATTCCTCAAAGGCTCTCATGTGTTTGGACAATATCTTTTTAGCTACTTCATCAATTTTCATTTCACCAACTATCTTTTCTTTTTCTAACTGCCTATATTCTATTAGTACATAACGAGGCTTATTATTTTTTAATATTACTGCAACTCCATTTTCATCGACCATTCTTGCTATTTTAGAAGAATTTTGATTTGCTTCAGATATTGAAACTAAATTATTTATATTAATATTCATAAAACCATCTCCTATCTAAAACTATTGGAAATAATAGCATTATGGTATTTCAATTACTTCCAGTTGCAATCACAATATTTATTATTGTACATACCCTAAAATACTCATTGCGGCTATTTTCGTTCTACGCTTCCCGACATCATTCGTCATGTTTTGGATTAGTTTGGTGATAGAATAAAAAACGGAGAACATAAACATGATATGTCCTTGAATCTGGTATAATAAATATAACAGACAAGGAGAGATCATTTATGGGAACTAAAAAACATTACAGTAAAGAATTTAAACAAGATGCAGTTAATTATTATTATTCATCTGGCAAATCAATCAAAGCAGTAGCAGAAGATTTAAAGGTTAGTGCTACAGGTCTTAATAATTGGATTCAAAACGCCAAAAATAATGATGGAGTAGTAAATCATAGAGGTTCTGGTAATTATTCATCAGATGAAGAAAAAGAAATTGCAAAACTAAAAAAAGAACTTAGAGATAAAGAGGATGCACTCGAAATACTAAAAAAGGCTATAAGCATACTGAACTAAGATTAATTGGAGCAATATATAAAAAAGTTAAAAATTTATCTAAAGAACGCCGAATTTCAATGAACTCCATACATTCTCTATAGTAAGTTGTATCTGTACACATATTGTAATCTTTAATAATATTCTCACTTAATACATTTGAAATAGGGGTCCTTATATACGTACATGGATAAATATCTCCATTTGTTGAAATTGCAAGATTGCAATATTTTCCACCACAAATCTTATTATTTAAACTATCTTCACTTTCAAACATATAATTTTCCATAATAAGTTTTTCTAAATCGTAATCAGATATATTATGTTGCTCAACACATTCAGATGAATCAATTTTATCAAAGTGTATAAAGTTTTCCCTTAACTTAATACCTCTTTCTAAAGACCAATTCCTAATCTCTCTTCTTTTTATGAAATTTCCTTTATTCCACAATATTGACGCATCTACTTCTATATCACTCTTCTTTAATTTCTCAATTATGCTAAAAATCATATAGAAGTGTTACAAAAATGCTTGACCATTACAAATCCATGATTAAAATCAAATAACCAGCATCGCTGGTTATTTAATAATATTAAGAATGATCTGACTTGTGAGCACCACATCCGTGGCGATTACCTGGATTAGCCAATTCAAAAAACAGCTTATCACTTGCTGACTAATACTAAAAATCCCCATGTATAGTAAGTGTATTTCTGATATTATCGTACATGCTTTCAAGTAATCATTGCAACCATTTTCGTTCGACGCTTTCTTGCATATTTCAACATCTTTTGTCGATACGCGACCAAAAATGGACCTGCTTTCATCCTGAGCCAGACTTGCTAGTATTGTTATAAGTACTTCTCCTTTAGAATCTAATGTATTTATGTTTTCTTTTTCAAATATTACTCCAATCCCTAGTTCCTTTAGTTCTCTAACATAGTTTAGGCAGTCTAGAGTATTCCTTGCAAACCTTGATATAGATTTAGTTATTATCATATCTATCTTTCCAGGTAATAGCTCTATTTTCGCGTACACAATAGACCCCCTAACAAAAAATTCCCCTAAACTTATCGTCTAAGGGAACATAAAACACACCTACATATTTACTTAAAACCTTTTCAACCTAGCTATTTCAACCTATTCCTTCTCTATCAAAGTTAAAGTCTCAACGTGCCCTTAGGATACAAAAAAGATACCTATTGAACCTATCCTCCTTAGAGGCAAAATATACTTTTAATCAAAACATCTATATTACTTCATTACTTCAAAAATAAACTCACAAGGTTTTTGCCCCTTGCTGTTAATCGGAGATGAAACAATTTCTTTTGTTTTCAGCCCAACACCCAGTTGCAGCTGTAAGTGACGCCGAAATGAGCCGGCACAACAAAAACAATAAGAAAGCGGCATAGCGCGATCATCAGCATCGCCTGTGAGATCAGAAACTGTCATGCCTTTTTTTACGGCAGCGGGACAGACACATTTGTATTTTTCATTTCCTTTGTATGAAAGAGTTCCTGTCAATAAATTGTTCCCATTAAGAATAATTTTTTCTGAATCATAAATGTTGTTGTTCAGATGATTTACCTTTTCATCTAATGATTTACCAGTCAGATCTTTTCCAATCTTTTTACATTGTTTTAAAAATTCCTGTCCGCCTCCACAAGCGCATGAATCTAAAATCTCATGCATTATATCTGGATCAAGCAATTTCTCCATTCGCACAATAACATCTACCAAATCTTCGTTGCCGATGATTTCTTTTATTATTTTTTCACCAACATTATTTAGCGACAACTTCTTTTTAATTCCATAAACTCTTGCCATTTTACTTTTCTCCCTTCAATTTAATTGGCACATAAATCTCAAGTTGATGATAGCCAAGCCTTTTTTTAATATCATCATATGGATATATCATATTACACAGCATTTGATGACCAGAACACTCGTCTAGTTATAGTATAAACTGTTCCCCAACGGCAGAGTCAAGGGGTAAATAAATGTTTCAATGTGTTTTCTTTTACCCTTGACACAACACCACACACTCCACGTGCCTTCAAAGGTCAATAAGATGTCATAAATACATACTGTTCCCTTGGTGGAAGTCTATATATTTTTTATTTACTATACTTTCTTTTTTTAGAAGTACAATTACCAAAAAACTCATCTTCTTTAATAATTAAATTATAACGAGCATGGAAAAAGCCCTAAAGCCAATTGCTATAGAGCTTAAAACTATTGTAGCCTAACTATATTAAATTTCTATATTCTCTTCTTCCATCAACTATTGCATATACAATAATCATTTTATTTTCTTCACTTACCTTATAAAATATAAGATGTTTCTCTACAAAGACTATTATATAACCCTGTTTTTTCAAAATAGAATATCTAGGTATGCTTCCTGAGTTAGGAAACTCTTTTAAACGATTAATGGATTCCTCTATTTTATCCAAATATTTGAGAGCAGTATCAACACTACCTGAATCATCTGCAATATAATAGATTATATCTCTCAGTTGATCTTCTGCTTTGTCTGTTCTCATAATCTTATACATTTTCATTCTTCCTATTTACCAAAGATTCACGAAGTTCATCCAAAGATTCTTGCATGGAGCCTACCCTTCCATTTTGTACATCATCTTCTGCTTCTGCAAGGGTTCGAAGCAATTCTAATTCAGCTTTCATTTGCTTATAATCCTGTAATCCAAGAACAGCTGTATCGCCACGACCGTTTACAGTAATAATCACAGCCTCTCTGGTTTCCCTGCACTGTTTAGATATTTCATTATATTTATTTCTTAGATCTGCTGATGGTCTAATATTTAATTCCATGATAGCACCTCTTTCCATCTTAAATTCATACCCATTAAGTAAATTCATTGTCTGACTTGTTATCAAATATTATGCTTACTCCCTCAGTAGATAAAGTTCCTGTTTTAATTCTCATAGTAACTCCTTCAAGATTATTTATAGTTTCATACTTTGTAAGTTCCAAATTAATATACTTGGTAGAGGAAGTATTACTATTCTGAACCTCTAGCATTTTTTCAAAATCTTTTAACTTTATAAAAACATCTTTTACTCAATCCTCATTTTCCCATAAATATGGATCTCTTAACTTTCTATCAGCTGGATGACCTGTAGCAAAGATATCAACTCCATCTTTACTTCCAAAGTACAGATCAATAAGTTTTAATACTTTATCTTCACTTGTTATTAATAATTTAGCTGTCATTCCAGAGCCTTCAAATTGAAATGGCAATTCAAGATACCATAGTTTATCCACTGAATGTTGTCGTAATTCTACCTGTCCAAACTTATTTTCCAATCCATAATTAACATCATTACCACCTTTTATATCCTGTTTTTGTGTTAATTCTAACATTTTATCAGTAAATATTTGAAGATTTTCATTGGATATATATTTCTCAAAAGATACCTTCTTCTGTTTTGCAACTGCGCCATTAAACAAATTTACAAAGGACTTTCCAAACTCTACAATTACTTCATCATCTGAGTTGCTAGAACCTTCTCCCTTAATAAAAAACTCTTGGTTTGCAAGTTGCTCTAATATGTCGGTAGTAATATTACTGCTGTTGTCCTGATTAATTGATGTAACCCCTGTATATAGCTTTCCTTCTTTGTTTATAAAAATATCCATTCCTTTTTCAGTTTGTATATGCCCATAAAACCTAAATGGATAATTATCTTTGCCACCACTAAACATAATATTATCTACCATTATATTCTCTTTACCATTAACTAATTTCATTAAACTATAATAATCATTACCCTTGTATCTAATAAATAATATTTCATTATTAGATATACTTATAGGCATGAAATCAAAATCATTTCCTTCTGTTATCTTTCGTACTTGAGAACTTTTTAAATCATATTCATAAATATTATGTGGCTGGTTTTGCCAGTCCTTATAAGCTTGATTATAATCCGTTATCATCTTAGGATCTACCGCTTCAGTCGCTGAATATAATAATTTCTTTCCATCTAAAGTAAAACGAGGAGTCATAGCTACAAAGTCCTCATCTGTAATACTAATAATACCATAGGATTTATCCTTATATATATCTAATAACATGACCTTCTTGTTTTCAATCATGTCTCTACTAGTACCTTCAATTAATCCAATGGTATTATTATTTGTATTAATCGCTAAATGATTTTTGTAGGATGATGTATCTATACCTGTAATTTCCGTATGGGTCTTTTCTTTCACATCATATATACCTATCCCAATTCCATCACTACTTAGAGAACCGGAAGCTGGTTTTTCCATTATATAAACATATCTTCCATCAGCTGAAATATCCCAAACAACAGGATTATAACCTATTGTTTCATCTGTAGATTTTTTGCCTTCCACGATTATATTTGTAGAAAATTGTTTCTTATTTTCATCATAATTATTTAGGCTTATTTCTACTATGCCATCATTGGCCATAAAATCTCCTTCTGCTGTAGTCCATCTACTAGCTTTTCTACCATAGACCATATCATTCTTAGAAGACATTAATCCTGTATAATAGTATTCATCTAAATGTGACCTTCTTTCTTTAGAAAGTACATTCAATACTGTAAATCCTGACTTTCCACCTGAACCATATATTATGGATGTATCATCGATCCAATCATAGGATCTATAATAATGCTCAATTCCATCATCTATTTTTTCATAGCTTTCATCTTTTACACTATATATAAAAAAACTGTCTTCCTTGGTATATGCTATATAATTTCCTCCACTAGATATTAGGGGATACTCAAAGTTATTACCATCATGAATTTTTGTCTCATTTTCACCACTTAAATAAGAGTAATAAAGTCCATCTTCCTTGATAAATACTACAAAAGAGGCATTCTCTTCTAAAGTATTATCAGGTAAAATACTATAGGCTATTGTAATGCCTGATATTAGCATTAAAATTGCCGCAAACAAGGACATGATCTGTTTTTTTCTCGTAATTTTAAATGAATATATCATATTTTCTAATCTAGTTTTTAATTGTTTTCCACTACTCCCCATAGCTGTTGTAAGTGAAGCTTTCTTAAACATGGAACTGCTTACTACACTTAAAATGGTTTCTCCATAGTATTTTCTATCATTGATATCCATCTCTTCTACCACCTTTTCATCTATGGAATATTCACAGTATTTATCCATTTCTTTTAACAATATATAGACAAGTGGATTGAACCAATGGACAGCATTTATAACAACACTAAAAGATTTTATTATAATATCATTTCTTTTATAATGATTGAGTTCGTGTAGAAATATCATTTTCAATCTTTTATAATCTTTATCAATGTCAGGAATGAGTACTACAGGACGAAATATCCCTATCAACATTGGAGAACCAACAGTATTACAAGTTCTTAATTGTACTTTTGTCTTTAAATTTAGCTCCTCTTTACATATATTGAATAACTTTACAATATCCTCTTCCTCTACTATTGTACTATCTCTTAAAACAGATGATTTAAACCTTATATAGGGTACAAGATTTAATAAGAGTAAAGTAATTACACCAATCATCCAAATGTATTGAATCATATCTTTATAGTTATTTATATCGAATTCTATATCTTGAAAATCTTGGTTTTCTGTTTTTATCTTATTAATATCTTTGTCCGTTACTTTATCTTCTATTTCTACCGCATTCTCTGGCATCTCTTTTTCTATGCTTATATTATTCTCTATACCTTTTATCTCTTCTTTTATATTTATATTTTTCGGAACTATTGCTTCCATAATTTCTAGTTTAGAGATATTTGAGATTGGATTTATAGGCAATACTATAAAATTATTTGCTGATATAATAAAAAAAGTTAAGATTAAGATAAGCATTTTATAATACCAAGATGAGTTAAAGTGTTTTTTAGTTATAGGTTTTAAAAGTAAAAATATGAGAAACATAATACTTCCCGTAACAGACATATTAAATACCATATTTAGGATTTTCATTCTATATCCTCCCAATCCAGTCTTTCAACTCTTTTAAATCCTTTTCATCGATTCTTTTATTATCATATAACGATGCTACCAGAGACTTTATACTCCCATCATACATATCCTCTATAAGCCCATTAGCTTGATAAGATTTATATTCGTCCTTGGTAATTTTAGGAGAATAATAATTTACTCTCTTTTCCTTTCTTACCTTTAATACATTTTTATCTACTAAACGCTTTGCCAAAGTAAGTATCGTCGTATGTTTCCAATAATTATCTTCTCCAAGCTTTTTAATTATATCTGCTGTAGTAACTTCTCCGCCTTCATTCCAAATAATTTCCATTATTTCATATTCTGCATCTGAAATTTTAATTATATCCAATGAACTCACCTCTTCTTTCTACATTGTGTAGTATATCCTTATTTTACATCTTGTAGAATATGAAGTCAAGGAGATATTTGGAAAATTGTTTCTATAATTAATCTATTGTCATTTTTAGCAGGTTTACCATTTTCATTATTCCTTCAGAATTTGTTATAATGCACCTTCTTTCAATCCAAACAATTATGCTCATTATTTCATTACAAGCAAGAATAATCGTCACTTTAAAATGGAATAACTTTTTAAATAATATTTGTTTTTCTATACTACCACTATTTCTTTTTTTATCTTACCAATTTCTATGGATATGTTCCCGCAAACAGAAAGCCATTGAATGTCATCTCCACACTCAACGGCTTACATATGATATTACTATATTCTATTGCTTTTCTAACTTCACAATAACTTCCACATGCCTTGAGAGGATAATAATGATGTCGTAGAAAGATGGTATCCCCTTGGTGGAAGGGATGTATTTCTTAATTTCAAGGATATAAAAAGAAGCTAATTAATTAGCTTCAACAACTGTTCCTTTAATAACTTTATATCCATATCAATAATTTCCCATATTAGATTTAAATTTATACCTTCATAATCATGGACTATACGATTTCTTAATCCACGCATTTTGAACCAAGGAACCTCATGATGTTTTGAAAGATATTCTTTATCAAGTTTATTAACTAATTCATCTATTTGACTTAAATTAAACACGCAAGCTTCAACCATCATACTATTATTTCTAAATTCAGCATAATCTACATCATTAGTATACTTTAATATAGAGTCGATATAGTTAATTATCTTTTGAATAATCTTTTGATTTTTCATATATAACCATACCTTCATTTTCTATTTCTTGCATTATTAAAGAATCTTGCTCAATATGAGACCTATCAATCAAATCTATATCTATTTCTAAAGTATTAACAAGTATTTCTAACAATCCAACAAAATCAAGTCCTCTTAACTTTCCATTTGTATCAATGTATAAGTCTATATCGCTACTTATTGTGGCATTGCCTTTTGCATAAGAACCAAATAGTATTGCCTTATTTATAGGATAATTTTCAAATATAGGAGCTGTTTTTTCCCTTATAGTTTCAACTGAAATAAATTTAGAAGTCATAGTCCTAAGCCTCCTTAGCTATTTAACTATACATTATATACTGATTATATCATAATTTGTTTATCAATTGAACATCTACTCAAAGATATACTAAACATAAATAACTTACTTAGTTGCAAAACTAAATTAGACCCCTTTTTCAAAAACAGTCTAATTTAGTCTTGCAATTAAGTCCTTTTAAATTATATACTAATAAAGAAAGACAGTAACAGCACAAGACTATGTCACGTTCATTTATTTATCATGCTTGCTTATGAATTCCTTTACTACTTCGCCTGCTGTAAGTGGAAATTGATTCATTTTATTTGTAGCATTGGTAATGCAATCAACAGCCGTAATACTAGCTTCTTGAAGTAATTCTTGCCACTGTTCATAGTTTTGGTTTTTTATTTGGGCAATATCTTCACAATCCAAATAAACATCGTCGGTAATCATATACCATAAATTAAGTTGACGAAAAAATTCCCATCCATAAGGTTGCCCGCTACCTGCGGATTTTTCTCTTCTATAAGTTGGAAATTATACATGCTTTCGATTAGTCCAATTCATGTTTATAGATAAGCATACCTTTTCCGTATGGGTCATCTTCTGCACCAAATTCCTCGTCAATGTAATTATAACCACATTTTTTCATCACTTTAACCGATGCAATATTTCCGTGCATTATTCTTCCGTATAAAATCTTAACCCCAAAATGGTTTGAAATAAAATTAGTTATTGTTTTTAATGTTTCCGTTGCGAGTCCTTTACCTTGATATGTTCCACAGATAGAATAGCCAATCTCAGCCTCGCCTTGTTTTCCTTCAACTTGGTTTATGCCAGTATCACCTATCAATTTACCATTTTCTTTTAGTTCAATTGCTAAAACAAATGGTAACTGATTCTTATCAACACAATCAGCATAAAATTTTATAGCATCCTTTGCTTCTGCTATATCTTGATAACTTTCATTTGGAATCCATTTCATCAGTTCGGGTTCTTGATGATGTTTATACAATTCTTCTGCATCAGATAATTCAAATTTTCTAAACCGTAATCGCTCTGTTTCTAAAATATATTTCATTTAATTCCAATATTGTACCATTCTTTTATACGAACACGAAGGAAATAGGCGTAGTGCGGTATTATCTATATTAAACAACCTTGGCTATGTTTAAGAAAGGAGGATTCTTTTGATAGAATTAAGAACGATTAACGAAGATAATTATGAAGAGTGTTTGAATTTGAGTGCTTCTGTTGCCAATGCAGACTTTGTAGACCCTGTCGCGTGGTCTTTGGCCGAGGCGTGGGTGTTTTATGATGATTCGCGCCCCTTTGCAATTTATGCCGATGATGTGATGGTGGGCTATGTTTTAATGTATATTGGCGAAAAGAACCATCAAATCATAAATTTCATGATAGATAGCCGTTTTCAGAAAAGAGGCTATGGAGTGGCAGCAGCTAGGCTTTGTGTTGAATATTTGTGTAAAGAGTACAACGCAAGTAAAATTTCTTTACCAGTTGAGCCAGGAAATATAGCCGCACAAAGGTTATGGAGTAGAGTAGGCTTTGAAATGACAGACGATATGGAAGACGGTTATCTTTTTATGCGGTTATACATACCAAAATATTAAGTTTGCAGTTAGGTGTCGTTCTTAATAAGCATAACACAACTCACCCCCCCAAACCGCCATACCCCTTTATTATTGCCACTATCCAGCCCCTTTCACCAGCAGCGAAGAAAAATGCAATTGGTGATAGAATAAAAAACGGAGAACATAAACATGATATGTCCTTGAATCTGGTATAATAAATATAACAGACAAGGAGAGATCATTTATGGGAACTAAAAAGCATTACAGTAAAGAATTTAAACAAGATGCAGTTAATTATTATTATTCATCTGGCAAATCAATCAAAGCAGTAGCAGAAGATTTAAAGGTTAGTACTACAGGTCTTAATAATTGGATTCAAAACGCCAAAAATAATGATGGAGTAGTAAATCATAGAGGTTCTGGTAATTATTCATCAGATGCAGAAAAAGAAATTGCAAAACTAAAAAAAGAACTTAGAGATAAAGAGGATGCACTCGAAATACTAAAAAAGGCCATAGGCATACTGAACAAAGATTAACTGGAGCAATATATAAAGAAGTAAAAAATTTATCTAAAGAACGCCGAATTTCAGTTAACAGTGTGCTTAAAATACTAGGCGTTTCATCTTCTGGATGCTATGATTATTTAAAAAGAGAAGATTCAAATCAGAAGATTAGAAAACAACAGGTTAAGCAAGAAATTACAGAGATTTACAATGAATCTAAACAAATATATGGTGCCCCTAAAATAACATCCATACTGCAAAGCAGAGGTCATGTCATTGCAGAGAAAACAGTTGGGAATTATATGCGTGAGTTAGGCATAAAAGCAATTTGGATAAGCCCATATAGCAGGACAACAATTGATCCAGATTTTGATAATAAACTTAGAAATATTCTAGATAGAAATTTTTCACCTAATTCATCAAATACGGTATGGGTAACAGATATTACCTATGTATGGACAGTAAGTGGATTCGTTTACTTAACAACTGTGATGGATCTATTCTCACGAAAAGTAATAGGTTGGCATCTTTCAGATACTCTTTCAACAGAAGGAGTGCTAAAAGCCATCAATAAGGCAAAATCATCTAGGAAGATAGATGCTCCGATAATCATTCATAGCGACAGAGGTGTACAATATGTATCCAAAGCATACATTGAGGCTACACCAGCAGGAGAATTTATACGAAGTTATTCACAAAAGGGAACCCCTTGGGACAATGCTGTCATTGAGTCTTTTCATGCTCTAATAAAGAGAGAATGGCTCAACAGATTTGTCATAAGGCATATTAGTCATGCTCATGAACTCATTTTTGAATATATCGAAACATTCTACAATACTAAGAGAATTCACAGTCATTGTGATATGTCTTCACCTTATGACTTTGAGGATAAGCATGTTGGTTAATTGACTCAAGAATATATTAAGTTTTTATTGTCCGTTTTCTTGACAGAAGACCACTCAATGTGTAGGCAACAAGAAGGGGATTTTGCCAATCATTTTTGAATAATATTTAAAATAATTTATTTCGAGAATGTATTGCAGCTAAAATAGGACAAAAAAATAACCTTGATATTTTATCAATCAAGATTATCTTTATAATTATTTTTCAATTTCAGGTAACTCATCTATCATTTCATCTTCTGGTGGAGCATTTAATCTTCTAGTATTGTAGGCTGCATACTCTTGTAATACCTTACGCTCCATATCTTCACGAGACACTTTACCTTTGCCCTCTAAGATTTCTCTACGTCTAAACTGTAAAAATTCATTAAGCGAGTTATCCCAGTCTTTCATTGTCATAGGCATTTTCCCTCTTGCCATATCTTCTGCATGGTCAAGAAACATAGTTACAATACGATTAAGATCAGTTATCTCATCTTCTTGTAAGTAATTTTTTGAAATATTAATATCACCTTTACGAACAACAGCTCCTTTAAAAGCAGTAAGACCCATATTGTCCTTAGAACCATCTGCCCTCTCTGTAATAAGTTCAGCTGCTGTTTGCCCTGTAACAGCATAGAGTAATTTATTCTGAACAGTTGCAAAAAAATCTTTTGTGCTCTCAAGAGCAGGATTATAATCAACAGACAGACTATAAATATCTTTTATTTTTTGATAGAATCTCTTTTCTGATGCCCTTATATCACGAATACGTTCTAAGAGTTCATCAAAATAGTCTTCCCCAAATTTTTTAGGATTCTTTAACCGTTCATCATTCATTACAAATCCTTTTTGCATATATTCTTTAAGGACTTTGCTTGTCCAGTTACGAAACTGAACCCCTACATTAGAGCGAACACGATAGCCTATAGCAAGGATCATATCGAGGTTGTAGAATTTTGTATCTCTTGCAACCTCACGTCCTCCCTCATTTTGAACTATTCGGAATTCCCGAATAGTTGAACTTTCTTTTAATTCGCCATCTGAAAAAATATTTTTTATATGTTCATTAATAGTATTAACACTTTTTCCATAAAGTTGAGCTATATGTTTTTGGGTAAGCCATATAGTACCATCTTCCATATAAACATCAATCTTAGTTTCACCTTTTTCGGTTTGGTAAATAAGGATTTCACCTTTTTGATTTGTATCCAAAAGTATACCTCCTACAATTTTCTCATGCTCAACAAGTAATCTTACACCTTATAAAGATGTGTTCCCTTACCAGAAGTACACTATAACTTGATTTGATGTACTTTAATAATGCTCGTACAACAAGAATGATAATAGCGATAAATAAGATAGCTAATATAACCCATAATACAGTCAAAAAAGCCGTAGGTGATTTTTCAATTGGTCCCATAAGATTCTCCTTCTTTCTTTACTCCTACTATACAAAAAAAGCACGGTTACAACCACCAACTATTACGCAATTATCAGTTGCATTGTGGTTGCACTTGAAAAATTCTAATTTATCATTATTTATTATTGAGTTCAATTGGGGAGATAATAAAGCCTACAACAATAGTAATTGCAGAAATCTTTAAATATCCCGCTAAAATAAAATTTGTGAACTTCGTAATATGCTCATTACACGAAGTTATTTAAGACTGTTCGCTGTGAAAAATAAGCTCTTTTCCATTCTCTTTTGATATAAAATTTCATCAGCAACCGATATGCCAATATAACCATCAATATCAACAATATAAACAGCATCGGAAATATCTATTTTCCTATAATGTGCTGCAACAAGACGCTTTTGTGCCTCATCGGTTATAGGCTCATTCTTCTCATTATAGATACATTGAAGCACATTAAACCCTTTTTCAATCTCCAGTCTCCAAGCGATCTGTTTCATTTCCTCCGCAAATTCTATACTACCACAAATTGTTATAGTTTTCATTTTGTTCACCTCATCAAATATAAACAATCTTCCTTGCAACTTCCTATTTATCTAGTTGCAGTCTTCTTTAATTGATTTATCTTTACATAAGCCCTCTTAGGCAATATCCCTATAATAATAAGACCCAATCCAAGACCTAGCAATAATCCTAAAACAAAATTATGAATATTTAAAAATCGATTTAGTGTAAAATAAATTGCTTGTAAAAGAATACCCAATCTTAATTCCTTTTTCATATCAAAACTTCCATATTTTAATTAATTTACTTCACACTTCCCTACCACTACGATAAATTTTTGAAAATTATTAAGCAAGATAACTTCTAATTATGCTTATAACGCTATTACTTCATGAATTCAGCAAATAGATACAACGGAATATCTGGAATTTTTGATTCCTCATATACTTTGGGTTCAAACATATTTTTCAATGAAAATCCAACATCGGAAATTTTATTGAAATAATAAGAAATTGGGCGATGAAAATGCATTTTATTCCCCCAAAAATTTTGCTGTACCGCTAAAGGAGTTATGTAGCTTGATACTTTTTTGATAATGCAACACCTCGTTCGTCTCTTTCCCAAATGGCATTATAGAATGCAGGGTGAACAATAGAAAAAAAGAATGTACCATTATTTTTTATAACTCTGTAAAATTCTGAAATATCCCTATCTATGGGATCAATATCCATTAGAACTAAATTACATTGAACTATATCAAACTCATTATTTTTATACGGCAAATGATTTAAAAGGTTAACATGATCAAATCTATAAGATGGATATTTTAATTTTGCCAGTTTAAGCATTTCAACAGATCCATCGCAACCCACAACTTTTGCACCTTTTTGTGACAAGATATGTGTATGTTCACCATTACCACAACCTGCATCAAGAATTATTTTATTTTGAACACTCGTAAAATAATTTATAATAAACTCACGACAAAAATTGGAATACTGTGAGGTTGCTTCAAATTCCGAATAACTCTTAGCAGCATTATCCCAATATTGAATAACTTTATCCAATTTGTCTACACCTCCATTAATTTATATAATCAATAATTTACATTATTTAAATGATGAACAAATTAAAAATACTTAATTACAAAACCTTTTATAGTGATTAGGGCAGGTTTAATATGCATCCAGTACCTTTCGAGGTATATATCTTTTTCTTTGTATTTAATAGTTAGTTACACATTCATCTATAGTATATAATTCACCCACCATTATATCAACCACCTTTTCCCATTTACCCCTTAAACATCCTCAATCATCAAATGTCATCTATAAAACACCCTATTTTTAAGGGTCAAAAAACGGTGTTTTTCCACTGTTTTTTGACCCAATTTTCGTCCTCAAACCACTATATGTTGTGGTCAAACCCTACTATTTCCCCTCTGAACCACAATACGTCATCAGAATTATACTCTCCACATGCCTTGAGATGACAATAATGATGTCGTAGGTTGATATTGCCCCCTTGGTGGAACCAGATAACTCTAAAAATTCACTTAGAAAAATATATTTTTAAAAAATTACCTTTCACTTGTCTACAGTTATTTTAATAATTTACAAACAATTAGACCCTCAAATAATATTTATTTGAAGGCTTAATTCAATACAAGTTATTTTTTCCTTTATTCTTCATTTGATTTTTTTATATGCATAGCTACAATAGCTTTATCATTTATTCTACAATGGTTTTTAGTTATTCATAAAAAGGTAATATCCTTGTCTTTAAATTGTTCTTACATACTATTGCTACGCTATATCTTGCTCTTGTTATAGCGACATAAAATTTGCACTTGATCTCAAAATTGTCCAATTCTTTATTATCAAATAACCAATCTTCAATCTTTTTTGTTGGATATACCAAAACACGATTATATGTGCTACCCTTAGATTCTCCAAAATTTTTCACTCTATATCTTTGGTTTACCTTTTTAGATTTAGAATATCTTAACTGAAGTGGGTTATATTCTTTCAAATATCTTTCAACATCTTTCTCCCTTACTAAATAAACACCATCATGATTCGTAACCTCTGTTTCTAAGGAACCAAAACTTGGTTCTTCTGGGAATATACTATTTGCAAACTCACATATAATTTGATTGTTTCGCCAACTTCCTCTAAGTGTTGTATTGTCAATATCACATTGTAGATTATTGCACTCATTGAGGATAAAATCATCAATTTTTCCATTTGAATATTTTCTATATTTTTGTGCAAAATGTGTATGATATGTCACCTGTCTAGGATCACCTGCCATCTTAATTATAGACTTTGAATTTAATAGTAATTTTATAAACTCTAAATCATATCCTGCCATATCTTGAACTTCATCAATAAATATATATTTGAATAATGATGATATTCTATCAATAACATATCCATTACTTTTCTCGTTACATTTGACTACAAATTTAGAAAGTTTATCGGAGTATATTTTATATTCTTTACTAAAATAATGTTTATCTATATCTTTTTCACCATAATATGAGATGAATTTTCCTCTTCTAGCCTTTATGCCTGACTTTTGGTTTACTAATAATAGACCATTTATCTTTTTATTTGTTAATTTTCCCTGGTACGGCTTTGCACCATGTTCAATAAGAAATGAAAACCAAGTCCTAATTGTTACATGTGATGGTATAGCTCCATTATTTAATTCAAAAAACTTCTTTTTTATCTCTTCTTTATTTCCCTCTGTAAATGTAGTTATTAGTACAGTTTCCTTACAATCCATAGCCCTTTTTACAAAAAGTGTTGTTTTTCCCGCACCTGCAGATGCTATAAAAAGTTTGTTTTTCATACGATGGCCCTCATAATATATTTAGGATACTTTATACATTGTTCAGAGGAAAATATTTTTAAAGCACAGTCAGTTTTGTGTGTTCTCATAAATTTATGTAATTCATTCTCCGTTTTATAATCAGTACCAAATATTAAATTTAATTTTTCTAAACTGTTCTCTCTTAATAAGAGAGGTTCTAAAGTATTATAATTAAAAGGTTTATTATATTTGCCTACAGTTAAATCTCCCTCATATACCTTTTTATCATAACATATATCAATATTTTCTTTTTTATTTTCATTAATATAATCTTTATATTTTCTTTCTAAAGCATCTACATCACCATCATTATCTGTTACAACTTTAATATCAAAGTTAAGATATTTAGCAATCTCTAAAAATCTTAAGAATGATGTCCCTACTGAAATAACCTCAACACCATCTTCAATAGGAAGTCTTCCCCCATGGTTATCCATATATGCCCTTTGAATTATAAGCTCGTCTGAATCTCCTTCTACTAAAATAGCTTTTTTGCTAAGAATAAATCTCAATGTATCATAACCTGAAATTTTTTCAAAGAAGTCTTTTGACTCTAATTTATCAAACCTAACAGTATTTTGCTGATTTAATAAAATTAGATTATCTAACCCCAGTTTATTAGAAACAAAACTACTATGTGTTGATAGAATAATTTGTTTATCTTCATAATTTTCTTTAATGTTTTTCAATAGTTGATTAAGCCTAGTATGGCTAATATGACATTCCGGCTCCTCTATAAGTATAATTGAAGATGATTCTGATCTTTTATTTGATAATGCTAAATCAGTCTTTATTATTGCCTGCTCACCCTTACCAATAAAATCAAATGGAATTTTATCAAGTTGTGTAATAAGATTACCATCCCATGTAGAACGGGTACCTAAATCAACAGAAAGTTCTATTTTCTTATCACTTAATTTTGAAACCCCTGTGATTTTGGAGTTAATGTTAGTAATTGATGGGTCTTTAGAAAATTCCTCTTTTGCTTTTCTAAATGCCTGAGCCACTTTTGTTTTTTCATCCGTATCAAGTATATTTTGAACTATTCTTGAAATATAAATATCTGAGCCATTCCAAAATTTACTAAATCCAACATCTATAAACGAAGATTTTATAGGAATACTTCTAGATGTAAGTGCTTTACGTGAAAAAGAATACCATTCTACATCATAGTATTCAATCGGTAAACTCATAACATTACCTGCTTTTACTAGAGATTCGTATTCCTCATAGTACTTTTCATCTAAAGAAATTTTCATAGATACTCCATAAATCTTGCCACTCAAATTTTCATGTGTATACATGTCACCTTCTAATTCTGGAAAACCATCATCCATATATAATTCAATTAAGATATATGGTGGCTCAGAAGATTTCCCATCATTAATATCATTTAAATATTTGTTAACAACATCATAATTAAATAAGTACTGGCTCAAATTTCCCTTTATCAACTTTCCACGAAAAATACCACTAAGGGCTAGATGTATAGCCTCTAGAATTGTCGATTTCCCTGCCTCATTATTCCCTACTAATATATTAATTCCT
This sequence comes from Proteiniborus sp. MB09-C3, assembly GCF_030263895.1. NCBI lineage: Bacteria > Bacillati > Bacillota > Clostridia > Eubacteriales > Proteiniborus > Proteiniborus sp. MB09-C3. The sequence continues at coordinate 821,247 of NZ_CP127161.1, read as the reverse complement.
TCATTAAAGTCTAATTCAAATCTCCCATAAATACATTTGAAATTCTCAATTATAATCTTTTTTATCATGACTTCCCCCCTAGCGAAGCTTTACCAATGAGATGAATAAAAATAAAAACAATAGTCATATATTTTATAATCATAACAAAGATAATGTATATCTCCAAAATATCTTTGTTGTAATTATAATTATCAATCTACTACTTTTCAATATTTTTATCCTACAAACATTATTTAATACACATCCTTTGTAGTAAGCTTGTTTTGTTACACGTAGTTATTATCTTTATTCTAGTTTTAGATACTATAATAAAAAGTTTGCTCTTTTATTCAGGAATCTTTCATTAACACTTATTTCTACACTCAATTTTATAGGTTAAATTTATTTGAGATTAATGCTATATCTTTTCTATTGTTTTCTATTGATAAGTTATTTAATATTCTATTCTCTGTTTCTGGTGTCCAATATATCTTCAACTTTTCCTTTGCACGGGTTATTGCCGTATAGAATATATTGTGTGTAATTCTCTCCTCAACTTCATCTGTTATAACAATTTTAACTGAATTATACTCTAATCCCTGTGCTTTATGAATTGATATAGCATAAGCCACTTGGAAAGGAACTATAGTTTCGGATGACATACTATCATCTTCATCAGTATTACCAAATTCATTAACCCAAAAGCGTATCACTGAATTTCCACTATCAGAATTTCCAATAAACTCAAGATCGTATCCCTCTACATCTAATTCGTTGATCGACTTATAAATTTCAATATCAAATTGTATTCTATCATCGTATCTTTCTATATCAATTATTCTCCCTTTTAAGTTATTATAGATTAGAGGAGAAAATCTTTCAGACTCATTAAATAAAATAGGATCATTAATTTTATAAATATGAACCCCCCATTGTATTGCATCATTTTTATTATTTCCTTGTAAAAATCTATTTATATTATTTATACCATAAAGTCCATCATAATTTAAACATAAGATTATTTCATCTTCTTCAGTAAATTCAAAAATTGATTCATCTAGAGTCGTTGAATAATTATTCTTAGTAAGTATTTCGAGTATTGCATCATCCATATTTCTAACTCTATCCCATAAAGTAAGTAACTTATTACTATTGCTACGATAAGGTTTAGTTAAGTTAGAAATAGCAGATTTTGAAACAAATTCTTGTGCCATGCTAAACCAGTTTCCAAAAATGATCGATTCTATCTGATATATATCCCCAACCAAAACTAAAAGCCTAAAAGATACTTTTTTTAAAATAGATACCATATCTTTATTGCTAACGGTACTGCATTCATCAATAATTAATATGTCATACTCTGTATCTCCGTTATTATTATATAAAAATTTTGCTATAGTCTTGAATGTGCAATTAGCAGCATTGATTCTTCTTTCTAAATTATCCACTGCTGGATTAGTTGTTGCTAAGTAAAGTTTTTCCTTATCATTAAAAAAGTTTGATATATGATTTATTAAGGTAGATTTTCCTGTACCGGCAGCACCATATATTAATCCGACTTTTGAGTCTTCAAACATTTTCCTTAGTATTTCCTTCTTTTCATCACAATCTATATAATAAGTAGATGTTTGCAACCAATAATCAACAGAGTTCAAATAATTTTCAACACCAGATGTAGTAAGCTCTCTAAGTCTCTTTATAATATAAATAGTGTCATCTTCGTAACCACTAATATAAATATTTTCTTTATAAATATCCAGTTTTTGATGTGCATGTTTGTAATACAGTTCATCATTATAATCTTGAATTATATCCTCGATATTATTAAACCCTATAATTTCTTTTTTGGAAGTATATAATTGGCCCTTTGTCTCAGTATTATGCCTAATCAATCTTGCTAACATTTCATGTTCACGGTTTGAAGCATCAAGACAATCAAATAGGTCTGATGAAGTAGGGTTGTGATTTAATAATGAAAAATTAAAAGGCAATCTATCAAAAGGTATGCAACCAAGATTTAAATACAAACCTGATAAGTATGAACATCCCTTATAAATATATTCATAGTTTCTAGAATCCCAATATCCATCCTTATATTGTCTTTTAATAATTCTATTATTTAGGCGATAAAGCAAGTATCTAACTACATTGCTCCCAGGGTTATTATCCTTTACAAGTTCTCTACTTTTATCCAATATATCAAATATCTTAGAATTTCCTGTTTTTGATATTACTCGCTTCCTAATCGTGGAGTAATATTTATCATTAAGTTGGATCACTTCAGTTAAATTCAATTTGGTTAAAGTTAAAAATTCCATTAGCATTCTATATTCTAAAGAGGCACGACTTATATTAATATTTGTCCCAAAAATCTTTGAATAATTATTTAATTCACAGGGTCTAATACTAACTTTCCAATCTTTAATAATTAATATAGGCATCTTTTTACCAAGAATATCGATACTATCATTTTTAATTTGAAATTCAACTGCATAATTTGGAGAAATATCTATATCTGTAAATGCTATGATTCTATCGAATTTACTTATCCTATCATCAGCAATTGTAAATGTAATCTCATAATATATCTTCTGCCCAATAAAAAAAGGTTTGATTTTTTTAATATAATATCTAGCACTATAGTTGCTTTTATATTCTGTTGCACGGGAATAATCTATCTTTTCTGCTATCTTTTCATAATATTCTTTAAGGTTAGGATCAAAATTAATCGGAAAATCTTCTATGTTGTTCAATACCTCAATATTATATGTGCTATTTAAAAAATCTTTAATTCTAATTAAATATTCATAGTACTTTATCATTAACCTTTCTGAGTTTTCCTCATCAAGAGTATAATGTGATGCTGAAATCTGTAGCAATCTATGAAATTTACTTAGAAATCTCAGATTGCCCTTAGTTTTTATATAATCATTTGCCTTTTCTATATTTTGATAAGTGTTATCAATGTCTCGTCCATTCGCATATATTTTTAATGAAATATGCTCAACAAAATTTCTTAGCTGAGACAAAATGTTTTGTGATAAAAGCCCTCTCTCAGTGCATTTAAACACATCTATATTTTTACATATTACTTTATCAATATCTAAAATTTTAGCATCTATTTTATTCATTGAAAGTATCTCCCCCATATCTATTAATCTCTGAACTTACCTTAGATTTAATTATCTGAAATACTCCTTACTTAGTTTAATTTTTTTAAAACAAAACAACCAGTATATTATTATGATAAAATTTTAATTCTTGCCTTATTACTATCGTAAATATTAGCTTCAAAATATATTCAATATTCTATTTTGCCTCATTCTAGCTATCTATTAACTATTACTCCTTGTGACTGGTATAATAAAAGGGAGGAATTATGGCAAACAAAAACGGAGAAAATTTTCCAGCTTAATACAATAATACCTCATCTTCTGATAAAATTAAAGATATGTTTTATCAGAGGAGGAAGGTAGCTTGAAGGGATGGAATATGTTTGCTGAAATTAAGCAGTACAAATTAAAGGGATTCAATAAATCTCAAGTAAGTAGATTTCTTAAGATTAACTACAAGACAGTAGATAAATACTGGAATATGTCTTATGAAGAATATGCAGAACTAAAGGAGGAGGCTAAGAATAGAAGAAAGAAAGTTGATAAACATAGGGAATTAATATTATCTTGGATAAAGGAATTTAGAGATATATCTACTGCTCAAATATATGATTGGCTCAAAGAAAGGTATAGTGAAGTGGATTTTAGCGATAGAACATTAAGACTTTATGTAAAGGATTTAAGGGAAAAATATGAACTGCCTAAAGTTCCTTGTGCAAGGCAGTACGAGGAGATTCCAGAGCTTCCAATGGGATATCAAGCACAAGTAGATTTAGGTCAAACTTGGTTATCCAAGCGTGATGGCTCAAAAATTAAAGCATATTGTTTTGCAATGGTACTTTCTCATTCGAGATATAAGTTTCTATGGTGGAAAGATAAACCTTTTAATACACTATCATTCATAGAGGCTCATAATAAAGCTTTCGAATACTTTGGAGGCATGCCAAAAGAAATAGTATATGACCAAGATAGGATTTTGGCAGTATCAGAAAACCATGGAGATATTATCTTCACTGAAATGTTTCAAAACTACATAAGTAGCATGAAATTTAAGACTAGGCTATGCAGAGCTTTTGACCCAGAAAGCAAAGGAAAAATAGAAGCAGTAGTCAAATATGCAAAATATAACTTTGCAAAGCATAGAGCCTTTATAGATATTGATTTACTAAATGAAGACTCATTTAAATGGTTAGATAGAACTGGTAATGCTAAAGTACATGAAATAACAAGAAAGGTACCTAAAGAAGTGTTTACTCTGGAAAAGGAACACTTACAGAAAGTACCTAGCCTGTTTGAAAATATTCAACTTAATAATAGTTTAACCTATACCGTTAGAAAAAACAATACCATATCATACAAACAAAATAGATACCAGGTTCCAAAAGGCACATACAGACCAGGTAAAGAAGTTAAACTAATAATAAATGATAATAAGATGAATATAGTCGATTTAGATACTGAATTAGTTATTGCAACTCACAGTATCAGTAATCAAAAGGGCAAGCTAATTCAAATATATCATCCAGAAAGAGAAAAAAAGAAAACCAGAGACGAAATGTATGATAAAGCCCTAAAGGCTCTTGGAATGACAGATGAAGCAAAAGAGCTATTAGATAACATACGAAAAGAAAAAGAGAGATATTGTAGAGATCAGTTTGGATTAATAATATCAGTAGTAAAGGATTATGACGAAAAGCTAGTAGGACAAGCAGTAGAATACTGTGTAAAACGAAAGCTATTTAGTGCAGGAATGTTTAAAGATACACTAGAATATTTGAGTATAAAAAAAGAAACAGGTTCAGAAAAGAAATATGATAAAGCAAATCTATCCATCTCTTCAAAGTACCAAGATGTAAAACCAGAGATCAGAAACATTGATGAATATATAAATGCTTTGAAGGGAGATAAAAAGACATGGATAAACTAGAGCAAATTAAAGAACATGCAAAAGAACTTAGCCTGAATTACTTAAGAATTAACGCAGATAAAATTATTGAGGAAGCTGATTTAAACGATTACTCATATCAAGATATATTAATAAAAATACTTGAAAATGAAATAGAAATAAGAAATAAAAAAGCACAAGAAAGAAGATTAAAGAATGCAGGATTTCCGGTAATAAAGAAAATAGAAGACTTTGACTTAGATTTTCAAAAATCTATAACAAAGAAACAGATAAATAGGCTATTAGAAATGGAGTGGATAGATAGGATGTATAATCTTATCTTCCTAGGCCCTCCAGGTGTAGGAAAGACGCATCTATCAATTTCATTAGGATATAAAGCAGTAGAATTAGGGTATAAGGTTAGCTTTGTAACAATGGATAACCTGATGCACGTACTAAAAACACACGAAATATCAAGAAAGAGCAAAGGAAAAATGAATAGAATACTATCTTCAAGCCTTGTAATAATAGACGAACTAGGTTACCTTCCAATAACAAGAGAAGAAGCAAATCTATTTTTTCAGTTAGTATCGGCACTTCATGAACAGGCTTCAATTATTATCACATCTAATAAAGGCTTAGAAGATTGGACAGAGCTATTAGGAGATCCTGCTTTAACAACAGCAGTATTAGACAGAATTACATACAGATGTGAGCTTTTTAGCATGTCTGGCAAGAGCTATAGACTAGAACACAGAAAGTCATTATTCTAATGTTCAAACTGGGAAAAATTCAGTAAAATTATTTGCCGAAATTTCTCCAAAAACACTTGCCAGTAACAATTCTTCTGTAAACCATATTGCTCCATCTGGTCCAAGGACAAGACCATGTGGTTCTGAATCTATTGTGGGGATTTGATATTCGATTATTTCGCCACATGATTTAATCCTACCAATCTGGTTACCTCCCCATTCTGTAAACCAAAGTTCCCCATCTTTACCCGATACAATTGCATGAGGTTTAGCATTTTGTGTTGGCAGTGAGTATTCGGTAAATTCTCCCGATATAGTGATTCGACCTATCTTGTTACCCATTATTTCTACAAACCAAATAGCATCATCGCCACCTTTACAAATTCCAACTGGGCCAGAGGCCATAGTTGGAATGTTAAATCCAGTTATATCCCCAGATATGGTAATTCTACCTATTCTGTTTCCTTGGTTCTCTGTAAACCAAAGTGCTCCATCTGAACCTGCTATAATCATTGATGGAAATGAACCTGGATTAGGTAAATCATACTCACTAATTTCTCCATTCACGGTGATTCTTCCAATCTTATTGCTAGTAATCTCTGTAAACCACATTGCACCATCAGGACCTAATGTTATTCCATAGGGGCCTGCATTGGTAGTAGGGATATCATATTCTGTAACCTTCCCATCTATTGTAATCTTTCCTATCTTATTAGCTTTATATTCTGTAAACCACATAGCCTCATCAATTCCCTTTGTTATTATTAAAGGTTCTGCATCTAGAGTTGGAAGTAAATACTCTGTAATTTCACCTTTCGTTGTAATTCGTCCTATTTTATTTCCTCTATTTTCTGTAAACCACATGGCTCCGTCAGGTCCTACAGTAATTCCATATGGTCCTGATTTATCCATTGGAAGTTTATATTCATTTACGTTTATATTCATTTGCTTATCATCCTTTCATTTTAAAAACAAAAAAACCTTTCCCAACTAAAAGTCTCGGAAAGGTTACAAGTATCATTATATAAATTTAGTATAAAACAACTATTCTCAAATAGAAGTAGTTAATTAATACTATATAAATCTAGTTAAATTGACACTATTATAATCCTATCCAAAACTTATAGTAGTTTAAGCAACACCAACTAACATACCCTAAATGTTAAAAGATATGTTAACTTTACCTATACTACCTTAACTTCTAAAAACTAGATAAGATTATATGATCATTTTAACTAATCACCTCATGTTTATTTTATTTACATTTAAAGTATAGTACATTTAAGATTATAATTCAATGATTTATCAGTGAATTTGTAGAGCTTGGCATATTTCTATTCTCTTCTATCTATCTTTTACCCCAAATTTATCTTAGAAGTAATCATTTCATGTCAATAAAAAAGTAGGAGTTATCATAGAGTTTTTTCTACGAATTCTCCTACTTTATGAAGAATTTTACTTAATTGCTAAAGAACTTCTTATATAGAGACATATTATAAAATGTTTTTGACACAGTATATAAAGAATATATCGCGATTTTGTTATAGTCTATCTAAAGCTAATGTTCATAATCTATATTATCGCACCAATACAAAATACAGCAGTACAATAATTCCAAGTATAATCCTATACCAACCAAACACTCTGAAATCGTGCTTTTTAATATATCCCATTAAAAATTTTATAGCAAATACCGATACCATAAAGGCTATCACCATGCCAAATCCAAGAGTAAGAAGCTCTGAACTTGTAAAATCAAAGCCAAACTTTAACAGTTTAAATGCACTTGCACCAAACATTGTCGGCACAGCAAGAAAAAAGCTGAACTCTGCCGCCGCTACTCTGGATACACCAATAATAAGCGCACCAATAATGGTTGCACCTGAACGAGATGTTCCAGGGATAAGAGACAGCACTTGAAACACTCCAATCATAAAAGCCGTTTGATAGCTAATTTCCGCTAACGTATTCGTTTTTGGTTTACGTCTTTTATTCCAAGCCTCAATAACTATAAACAACACTCCATAAAGTATAAGCATTGCGGCAATTACAATAGGAGTACCTAAGTATGCTTCCAGGAAGTCATCAAACAAGAGGCCTATAATTCCCGACGGAATACACGCTACCAACACCTTAAACCATATGAAAAAAATATCTTTTTTGATTATTGGATTTTCTCTAAAGCCAAAGGGAAACATCTTATCCCAAAACATAATTACAACAGCCAGAATTGCACCAAGCTGTATCACTACGAAAAACATTTCCTTAAACTCTTCACTCATATTAAGCTGCAAAAACTCATCAATAAGTAACATATGCCCTGTACTACTGATAGGCAACCACTCTGTAATACCTTCAACAATTCCAATAATAATCACTTTTATTAATTCTAAAATATCCATAAATTAGCCTCCTTATTTAACATCCTGTTTTTTAAAATAAGCAAAGCTTGAAAAAACTCCAAAGAAGAAAACAGTCAATATGATAACAAGAGCTGTTTCAATTGAATAGTTATATTTTTCAATATCCCCGCTTGCAATCAAATGAGGAGATGTCCACGGAAACAATACCCCTAAGTCTTCATTGGCCAGTGCAACATTGCCAAGAACTACTGTGGCTGCTGCAATAATCGGTGTAAATAAGTTTTTAAGCCAAAGTGTTATAAAGACGAAAGGTGACATTGTAAAATACAGTAAAAAAGCACCTAGAAAATACTCTTTAAGTGACTGTGTAATAACAGTAGCACTAAACTGGGCAGCATTGCCGATAATACTTAAAAGCAAAGTTGATAACCATGCTACTGCTGTTAAGATCATCATCCATATAAAAAGCATAAAGAATTTTGCAGTTAAAAAAGCTCCCTTTGAAACAGGAACGGTAAGCACCGACTTCAACGTATTTTCAGTATATTCACGGCTGAAAAGGTATGCAGCTATCACTCCATATACAATAACACCAAATAAAAGAAGTACATATAAATTTGTCTGTTCTAGCATATCCCAATAAGTAATAACTTTATTTGGCTCAGTAATTTTAGCTTTTATCAGCCCAGCAAAAACCATGACAGGCGATACCATTGCACCTAAAACACTGATAAAAAACATTTTTGAGCGTTTTAGCTTTAAAAATTCACAATATACTAGATTAGCCAAGTTTCCCACCTCCAATCAAGTTTGAGAAATAATCCTCCAGTTTTTCTTCACTAATATTGACTTTTGATACTGAAATATCACTTTCTACAAAACACTGATTTAGCATTGATCTCATTTCCAAATTAGTGTAGAGGCGAATACTACCCTTTTCATGTACGCTATAATCAGTAAGTCCAAACTTTTGCTCAAGCAAAAGACAAGCTTTGTTTTCATCTGAGACCATAAACTCAACATATTGCCTGTTGCGCTGGTGAAGTTCCTGCATAGCTACTTCCTCAATAAGCCTACCTTCATGCATAACTCCGATAATATCTGCAAGCTGTTCAATCTCGCTTAAAATATGGCTTGAAATGAGTATTGTTACTCCTTTATCAATACAGAGCTTTTCAAGATATTTTCGTACCTCTTGTATACCTACAGGGTCGAGTCCATTAATTGGCTCATCTAAGATGAGCATCTCTGGTTCGTGCATAATCGCTGCTGCTATGCCAAGGCGCTGTTTCATACCAAGGGAATAGTTGCCAAAGGTTTTTTTCTTTTCCTTATCAAGACCTACAATTTCAAGTGCATTTTGTATGCTGTCCTTTTTGTGCTGTCCTCTCAAACAAGCAAAGATTTGTAAATTCTCTCTGCCTGTTAGGTTTTCATAAAAACCAGGTGTTTCAATCATAGAACCAATGCGACGATAAGTTCCCTTTAAATTTTTTCGGTAATCCTCTCCAAACAATGAAATTTCTCCACTTGTAGGTGCAGCAAGGTTTAACAGCATGCGCATAGTAGTGGTTTTGCCTGCCCCATTTCTACCAAGCAATCCATAGATTTTCCCTTGTGGAACATGCATATTCACACGGTCCACACCTATTTGTTCACCAAACCGCTTTGTCAGCTTGGTTGTTTTAATTGCATATTCACTCATCTGCATGACCTCCTTACAATACTTATTGTATCAGGTAATGCTGACATCACACTTGCGCAAATCTTACTTTTTTCTTACTTTAATAAAAAAGTCTCCCATTGGTTGGGAGGTTAAGGAAGCCTTTTTTAAATGTGTAACAGAAAGTCTAAAACTGCGAAAAATTTATATTTTCCTGCCCATTATAAAAAGAGATGACAAATGACTTCATCTCTTAAACATTGGTAGTTCAATAGTAAATTCTGTATATTCACCTATATTACTTTGTGCAGTTACCCTACCCCCATGCATCTTTGCAAGCTCTTTGACAATAGAAAGTCCAAGGCCACTGCTCTGTCTACTTCTTGATGTATCCCCTTTATATAACCGTTCAAAAACTTGTGGTAGTTTATCTTTACCTATACCAATCCCGTTATCTTTTACTATTATGCTAATAATACCGTTATTCTGTTTGGCGGCAACCTTCAAATGACTGCAACTACTGTGCTCTACCGCATTTTGAATAAGGTTGGATACCATACGCTTATATGCAGAAGTGTCAAGTTCTAGGATCCATTCCTCATCTGGAATTTCTATTTCGGGAGTTATTTCCTTCTGCTCTAATGTAGGCAACCAATCAATAACTATTTCTTTAGTTAACTCACAAATATCAGTATCTTGCATGATCAGCTTCAATTCTTTGGAGTCTATCTTGAACCAGTCAAACAGTGTATCAATAAGCCTCTTTAAGTCATAGGCTTTTTTTCTAGCAATTTTGATGTATTCCTCTTTTTCCCCATCATCAACAATATCAATTTCAAGTGCGTCCAAGTAACCAAGCAAAGATGTAAGGGGCGTTCTCACATCATGGGAAAGGCTTGTGAGTAATTCTTTGTTTGCTTGCTCTAACCTTTTCTGACGTGATAATTCTTGGTTATGGCTATAAATTAACTCATTAATTTCAAAACTTATTTTCGAAACAACTCCGTTATCTTTGATAAATATTTTTTTATTTTCTCCATTTTTAGCCGCCACAAGAACGTCTAACATTTGCCTTAGCTGTTTTCTCTGCATAACAAAGAGAAATATACACAGAATACAAATCAGGCTGAGGGTAACTATAATAAATATACTCATATTATACTCCTTCCATCAAATTTGTAACCAACACCCCATACAGTCTGAATAAACTGAGGCTGTTCAGGATTCGGCTCTATTTTTTTGCGGAGTCTACGAATATGTACCATAATATTGTTATCATCAAATGCATATTCATCCTTCCATACTGCACGATATATCTGTTTTTTGGTAAAAACCCTACCACTGTTCTTAGCAAGGAAATAAAGCAAATCAAACTCCTTTGCTGTAAGATCCACAGTTGCTCCAGAGGCTATAACCTCCCTTGTAGCAGGTGCGATTGAAAGATTATCAAATGTCAGCATAGATGCAGATTCCTCTACACTCTCACCACCTAAAGTAGTATAGCGACGAATGATAGACTGCACCCTTGCAACAAACTCATTCATACTAAATGGTTTTGTAAGATAATCATCAGCACCGAGCCTAAGTCCTAAAACCTTATCGATTTCACTGTCTTTTGCAGTAAGCATAAGAACCGGCACGCTGCTTGTTTTACGCAGATCAGAAAGTACATCAAAGCCATTTTTCTGCGGAAGCATGACATCAAGCACAACAAGCTGATATGAAGTGGTTAATCCTTCTGTAAGACCGTCTGCTCCATTATGTTTGGTGGTAACGACATAGCCTTCTGTTTCAAGGTACCTTTCAACAAGAGCACAAAGTTCTATGTCATCATCTATGATTAAAATTTTTTGTTTCACGTTTTCACCTTCTTTTTAGCAAAATTAAAACATTACATTTCCTTGTAAATTTGTTTATTTAATTAAGTCTTTTCAATCACCTTTAGATTGCCATTCATTTTGCAAACCCAGTTAAGAGATTCCGTTTCTATGATAGTTTCTTCTAATAGCTCGTTAACATCACTTATGTTATCCGCTCATTATCAATAACAATATCAACAGCATTGATATTGTTATTATATATACATAGCCAACTTTAGTCAATTTAAAAAGGAATAAATATCCAATCAAGGAAATTTACCCCTCCCTTTTTATTTCGAGATATAAAAAAGAGGCTATGTCTATAATTTAAATTAACCTAAAAACTTAGCCCCTTGGTTTTCAATTCTATTTCTTGTATCTAGATATCTCAAAATATGTTGATAAATATTATTTAATCTATATTGCCTATTTTGCCCATCACCATTGAATCACAAATTTTTATGATAACTATAATTGAAATCATCATATAAATGTAATTTGGATAGACATAGTTAGCGTACAACATCTTACCACTGCGACGCCAAATATAAATGTTAGAAAACATTTTTTCCTATATAACTGTATATATACTTAATTTTATCTCCGCACTATTTAACAAGAATTATCAAATCACTAAGTGTTTTAAATCCGTTTTTTTCATAGAACTTCTGTGATGGATAATTTTTTTCTGTATTTAATATCATTGCATTCATTCCTTGCTCTTTAATATCTTCTTCTATTGCCTTTATAAACCAGCTGCCAATAGCTCTACCCTGCATTTCATAACTAACGCAAAATTCATCTATATAATATTCAAAGCCTTCTATCCATGGTTTTTTCATACCAATACTCAAGGCTACTACCTTATCATCTAACAAAGCTGCATAACCTACAAAGTAGTTATTGTTAAAATGATTATTAAAAAACTCCACTACTTGTTTTCTTGATTCGTAAATATCATTCCATGGTTCTTTAGTGAATGTTTCAATATATAAATCCACACAATCATTAATCATATGTTTTTTAATTTTTGATAAAACTAATTCTTCCATGCTTCTCCTCCTACACAACTTGTTGTTTGCTTTTTCTTTTTACATGCACAATATTTTACCTATGTTCATCTATAGTATATAATTCACCTACCATAATATCAACCAAATTTAACCATTTACTCTTCCTATATCTCCAATTATCCAATGTCATCTGTCAAATGTCCTATTTAAAAGGGTCAAAAATCGGTGTTTTTTAGCCGATTTTTGACCCAAATTTTATCCCGAAACCACTATATATTGTGGTCGAACCCTACTTTTTCTCCTTTCAACCACAATACGTCATCAGAATTATACTCTCAACGTGCCTTGAGGATACAAAAAAGATGACCATAAAGCCCAGTACTCCCTTGATGTCAGAATAATAAATGTATATTACCGGCTTACACCTTACTAAATTACTAACTTGCCTTTGATAATACAATCAAGAGCTGAGTATTAGAATAATCTTCTTTACATTTAGTTCATACTTTGCAATGACTGATTACTCCTACTTTTAATTATTTCCTTTTATTTTTCTTTTGAACGGACGAGATTAAAAAGCTGAATCTTACTTGTTACTTCAAGCTTTTTATATATGTTCTGTATATGGTTATCCACAGTTTTATTGGCTATATACAGGTTTTCAGCAATTTGTTTATATGTAAGTCCGGCAAGAAGCAGTTCAATTACTTCAATTTCTTTTTCTGTAATAGAATACTTTTTTATAAAGAATTCCGTTAATTTGTCATCTTCAATAAACGCTGGCGAATTGAAATATCTATATGCAAAACCAAGTGAACATATATTTATCACCAGAAAGTAAGCAGGCAATAACAATATTTTAAGTAAAATCACATCTTCAAGTACCGGAATATACACTCGAAAAGATTCAAAAATAAAAAAGGCAAGAAGATTAATGTAATTATTGTAAGTACATTAACAGCTTTTTTAAAATCCTTATTTCCTATTTGTTTATACCTTAATATTGTTATTAATAATTCATAGACGATTACAAGTATTGGAATAAGATTAGATTTAAAAATATAGTTCATGTTATATATTTTAGATTGAACGCTTTGGAGTTCATAAGTCTCGGTTTTACCTCTTTAAACCTGCATCTATCATTTTGTCTTTGCTTATATCTATCTCACTTTTTATGCTAGGCCATCATATGCATCTGGATCATATTTTAACAACAGCTTTGTCAAGTGTTCAGCATGCCCTTTTTCTTCCAGCGTAACCACTCTTAAGACATCCTGGATATCCTTGTATGGAAATTTTAATATGTCGGCTTCATACAGTATAACAGCTTCAAATTCGCCTTTAATATCATCCCGCAGATTATTCAGTATAATCTGATTGTCAGGCTTCGGATTATAGCTTTGAATCGGTATTTGTGGCCCCGGATTATCAGTTTTATGTAATAAAAACTGCTGACACTGCTCTGGATCATATTTTCGAAGCAACTGCAATATCCATCCATAATGTTTTTTCTCATCAAGCATAATGCTGTGCCATGCATTGTTGATTTCTATTATGTTCGAATTGGTAATATGACTCTGATATCCATTAATAGCTATAATTTCACCAATTAATATCTCTCTTAGCTTATTGGTGAATTGATGAGCCATGCCCTGGGGCTGTCCATTTGGATATGTATAACTCATATTATTAATACCTCCCTTTTATTAAATTTTTATAACATAATATTCGTTATACTCACCAAATATGTACACTCATTAAATATCTCAGAGTCTTCCAACCTTCAGCCAATGTTTTCAGTGTATGAATATAGAACACCATCTCTTTTGATTGACATCAAAGGATTTGAATGATTACCTATTCTAGAGTTATCTTCTGCATTGCAAAATCCTTATTCTAATTCATCATTTAGCGCACTTATTTTTTTAGATACAACTCATATGGTTTTGGCAAAAACTTCTAGTACAAAATCTCCAACAAACATTGAAGTCGATAATAAATCTAACATAACTTCCTAATTTTTTAAATTTTGGAAATTCATATATAGTAGCAATAATATCGCAATCAATTGTGAACTGCATGTGCAAAACACAATATATCAAGAAGAAGCTGCTTATTATCAATATTGTCACGAATTTTAAAACAGGTGTCATCCAGATGTAGATTCTGTTGGTAGCATATTACAAATTTCTTATAACAAATTCCTCGTTTACAATAAAGTGGCATTAAGGCAATTATCTACATATATTATATTATCAATTCTGTTTAATTTGGAGGGTTACCTTATGAATTTATACTATCCTTATTTAGGTTACAAAAAAGTATGTCATCAAGTTCCAGTACAGTTTCCGCCGCAGCACCAGCCTGTGCAGCCCGGTTTGGAAACACTCATGAATCCGAAACCCATTTTCGATAATCCAGATCATATCGGAACCGGAAAGCTCAAAGGCAAAGTTGCGCTGATAACGGGGGGTGACAGCGGCATAGGCAGGGCTGTTTCGGTTGCCTTTGCCAAGGAGGGCGCGGATATTTCCGTTGTTTATTACAACGAGCATGAGGATGCGCAAAATACAAAAGCATATATAGAAAAGCTAGGCAGGAAATGTATTCTGATTGCTGGAGATGTGCGAGACGAAACGTTCTGCAGACAGACGGTTGCGGATACCGTTACATCCCTTGGTCGTTTGGATGTACTGGTAAATAATGCTGGTGTACAGTTTCCGCAGAATAGTATTGAAGATATATCTGCTGAACAGCTTCAACTAACCTTCCAGGTCAACATTTTTGCGATGTTTTACATGACAAAAGCCGCGCTGCCACATCTGAGAAGCGGAAGCACAATTATTAACACTACTTCCATCAACGCATACATTGGGAATGATCAGCTGATTGATTATTCCAGTACAAAGGGTGCGATTGTCAGTTTTACACGTGCAATGGCACATTCTCTTGTGTCAAAGGGAATCCGTGTCAATGCAGTGGCACCCGGCCCCATTTGGACACCGCTTCAGCCGGCAAGCTGGCCAGCGGAATATGTCACGACTCTAGGTTCGGATACCCCCATGAAAAGATCCGGGCAACCATGGGAGCTGGCCCCCACATATGTTTATCTTTCGTCCGGCGATTCCTCTTATGTAACAGGGCAGGTTCTTCATGTGGACGGCGGTGCCTCCATGCAATCGTAAAAGAAGGAGTGAGTATATGAACACCGAAACGTTGAGAAGTTCCTGTTTTCAAAGCTCTGAATGGCTGAAAAGCCATATATTCACCATTCTGAACTTTTATTACCCCCAGTGCATGGATGATAAAAACGAAGGCTATTATAACTGTTTTCTAGATGACGGAACTATTTGTGATTACAATACCAAGCATCTGATAAGCACCACGCGTTTTATTTATGATTTCAGCGTTGGCTCAATAATTGGAAATCAGCCAGGATGGTATGTCCGTGCACTGTCGCAGGGACTCAGCTTTCTTCAAAAAAACCATTTGGATCATAAAAACGGAGGATATTATTGGATTCTTAGAGATCAAAGGGTAGAAGATCCCACCAAATTCGCATATGGCCATGCCTTCGTCCTGCTGTCAGCTGCAAGGGCTGCTCAAGCTGGGATGGCGCAGGCCACCAAAATCATCGAATATACTTATAACGTGTTGGAAAAGCATTTCTGGGAACCCCGATACAGACTTTACAAGGACGAAATAAGCGCCGATTGGTCGGTGGTATCTCCTTATCGCGGGCAAAATTCGAATATGCACATGTGCGAAGCGATGATGGCTGCCTACGATGCCACATCAAACGTGAAGTACCTTCAAAGAGCCTATGATCTGGCGAAATCTGTGACTGTTAAACTGGCTGCGCAGTCCGGGGGCATGATCTGGGAGAACTTCTATCCAGACTGGACGATTGACTGGACTTACTACGAAAAAGACGAATCCCTGCAGCAATTCCGTCCGACAGGGTTTGTCCCAGGGCATCAAATCGAATGGAGTAAGCTGTTGCTGCTCCTGGAGCGGTATTACCATGAGGATTGGATGCTTGAAAGAGCAAAATATCTATATCATGCAGGATTAAGCAAAGGTTTTGATCCCCAATACGGCGGTGTGTTTTACCTTTTGTCCAGAGATGGTGCCGTTATCAATACAGATAAAATCTATTGGGTGCTTGCTGAAACCATTGGCGCTTCAGCGTTGATGGCCGTACGGAAAAATTCACAATACTATTGGGATGTGTATAATTCCATGTTTAGGTACTGTTGGTCATATATGATTGATACGGTCTACGGCGGCTGGTACAATATCCTAAACAGAGAGGGAAAAAGGTACAGCAATATAAAAAGCCCGCTTACAAAAACGGATTATCATCCCATTGCTAACTGCTACGAAACCATACGGGCACTCAGTCTAATATAAATACAATACCTTAATCAGTATTGTTAATGAGACTCAGCAATTAATTGATGAAAGTGGAATATCGCAAGAAACTATAATTGAATCAATGGCTATAGCTGATGATAAAAGAAATCCATCATACTTTTTTGTTGCGCAAGCTATCCTTGTTTATGCTATTCCTATTACGTTAAATTATATTGAAAGATATGAGATTGCTGCCAAGCAAGGTTGCCGTCAGGAGTTGTAATTGATCATGAAATACTCTCCTGCGATATGCTACCCCCTGAGTAGACAATACAAATAACAAAACTTGACCGAAAAAGTCTAAAACGCTAATTTAGAGAATTATCTCATATATTCGATGGAGAGATTCTATTCACAGCCCTTTTTGCGCTTATATTCATTCGATTTTTCGACAAATTGTGACACATTCCGTATGCGGTGTATGAGGAAACATATCCATACATTTTACTTTTTGAACCTTATATCCTCTTTCTTCAAATACAGGTAAATCTCTTGCCAATGACTTTGGATTACATGATACGTATATGAATTCCTCTGGTTCAAAGTCTATTATTTTTTGTATAGCCTTTGGATGTATACCATCTCTTGGAGGGTCTAGTATTATTAAGTCAGGCTTTTCATTAAGCTCTGATACTTTTTCCATTACATCTCCTGCTATGAAGTGACAGTTATCTAACCCATTTAATTTTGCATTTTCCTCAGCAGATTCTACCGCTTCCTCAACTATCTCTATACCTACAACCTTCCTTGCAACAGTTGCCATGATTTGCGCTATTGTACCTGTTCCACAGTATAGGTCATATATGAGCTTATCTTTTTTATCTCCTGCAAAGTCTCTTACTATGGAGTATAGCTTTTCTGCTCCTAATGTGTTTGTCTGGAAGAATGAAAATGCAGATATCTTAAATTTCAAACCTAGTATTTCTTCTACTATATAATCTCTTCCAAATAATATCTTTGTTTCATCACTTTGAACTGTATCTGAAAAATTATCGTTTACGGTATGAAGAAAACCTACAAGCCTTCCCCTATATTCAATATCCTTTAGCCTTTCTATAAGCTCGTCTAATTTTAATTGCTGTTGTGAGGTAGTGACTAGATTAACTAGTAGCTCCCCTGTTTTTATGGCTTTTCTAACTACTAGATGTCTTAATACGCCTTTGTGACTTCTTTTGTTATATAACTCTACACCTTTTTCTCTAAAGTAATCTAATGTATTAGTCAGTATTTTAATGAAATCACTGTCTACTATCTGGCAGCCTTCTACAGTAACTATTTCATAGAATTTTCCTTTTTGATGAAGACCAAGGCTTAATTCTCCACCCTTTTCAACATCTCCAAATGTAAATTCCATTTTATTTCTATAGTCATACTCTAGAGGACTTGGTTCTATTCCTAGATATTCAAAATCCTTTATTCCAGCATCTCTTAATAACTTAGTAACTTGATTACTCTTAATATTCAATTGTTCCTCATATGATAATGTCTGATAGGAGCAGCCAC
This sequence comes from Proteiniborus sp. MB09-C3, assembly GCF_030263895.1. NCBI lineage: Bacteria > Bacillati > Bacillota > Clostridia > Eubacteriales > Proteiniborus > Proteiniborus sp. MB09-C3. Next base: position 802,701 of record NZ_CP127161.1, on the reverse strand, counting down.
CACAAGCACCAAAGTGCCTACAAAACGGCTCCTTTTCTATAGGCGACTTTTCTAAAACCTCTAGTACTTTACCTTCTATTTTATCTTTTCTTTTTTTCGTTATTCTTATTTTAACCTTTTGTCCTTTTATAGCATCCTTTACTATTATCCTATTATCTCCAACCTTTGCTAGTCCCTTGTTAGGAATTTCTACTTCATCTATATAAACGTCCAGTATGTCATTCTTTTTAATAGTAATCTCCTCCTATGTAAATTTATAAAAATCCTTAATATCATTATATATAATGATATTTCCTAAATCAAAAACATTATTATATATCTTTCTATCCTAACTTATCTCCTTTTTTTACTAATTGTTCTGGTTGAATTAGAACTACACCTTGCTTTGAGTATACGCCTAATACTAAGACCTCTGACATGAAGTCTGCAATTTGTCTTGGTGGAAAATTAACTACTCCTAATACTTGTTTTCCGACAAGCTCTTCTATTTTATAGCATTCAGTGATTTGCGCACTAGATTTCTTTATTCCTACTTCTTCTCCAAAGTCTACCCACAATTTATATGCAGGCCTTTTTGCCTTTTCAAAATTCTCTGCTTGAATAATCTCTCCAACCCTAATATCCAATTTTAAAAAATCATCAAAAGTAGTCATGTGTAAACACCTTCCTCTTAAGTATTTTTATATGCATAATGCTAATTGAAACTTACTTAATACTATTATCTTTCAATTTTACACTCTAAGACAATATTCTTGCAATTATTGAGGCTGGCAAATCTTTCAATGCAATCTTCAATATCCTCATAAAGACAATTATAGCTGTCAGCGGTATTTTCAAACCAAAGGTTCTTAACTATAAGCTGTTTTGATTTTCTATCATTTACTACTTCTATTCTACCAATAAAGCTATCCCTAGATAGAACAGGCAATACATAATAGCCATATTTTCGTTGAATAACAGGTGTATATATTTCCCATTTATATTCAAAATCAAAAATTTTTCTAATCAGCTTTCTATCCCAAAGCATATTATCAAGAGGAGCTATGAACTCAGTTCGTCCTATAAATTCACCATCATTTAGCACAGCTTCAATTAAAGGTTTATCTTCTGAAAGGCAATAGAATTCGTCAGATATATCGTCAATAAGGATTTTGCTAATCTTACCTTCTTTATGTAGTTTCTCAAATGCAATATTTCGATTGGCTGATTTTAACCCACTAATCCCAAGCCATGCATCTGATGGTTTGTTCCAAAGCATCCCCATTGCACCAATACGTCTCAAAATTCCCCACTGAAAATATTCTTCTTGAGTTATATTTGGGTCATGGGTGTTTAATATTTCTTCTGGTATATGTTCATTAGCAAGAAAATAATGCTTGATTGTTCCTTTTTTATGATGGATAATAAGCTCCCCCTGAAAATACAATGCTTCTAGTACTGCACGAGATAAAGTCGTAGGACTCCAATACCAATCAACTTGTTTATTAAAATTAACATCCTTTGAAGACACAAAGCCTTTTTCCTTAATAATTGCCTTTATTTCATCTATAACAGCATCGATTTGGTCCTTACTTCTGACATTTCGTCCATAAGCGGCCCGCTGACGTGAAAAATACTTCCAGTCCTCTATACTAAATATAGACATATTCTTATCAAAATAATCTACAAGCTTTCTATCTGTGTATAAGAGCTTGTACAGCATATCCTTAGAAAATCCTTCTACTCTTGATTGCAATACTAGCTCAGGATTTTTTCCACAAACATCAATGGGATCAAACTGGATACAGCCTGCTTGCTTTATATAATCACATACTCCCTGTTCTCCAATAAATTTATAATTACCCATTAGACCTTGCTTTAATAAGATAAAATGCCGAGCCTGCTTGTTTGTAAGCTTAATTTGTTCCATCCTCATCCCCTCCCTAATGATTCCATTATATTCTATATAATAAAACATTTCAAACGTATGTTCTGCAAAATATAATGTTAATAATTTTGTGGTATTAAAAGATAACTCTATACCCAATATATAAACAAAAACTCCAGTCAAAAAGAGTTTGTACTCTCTATGAATGGAGCCTTTAAGCTGTTATTCACCGAACAAAGTCATGAACTTAAATACGTATATTATAAAACTATTAACTTTTTACTTAATAGCTGTTATCATGGGATCAATGTCTAAGGGTGCCTCTAATTCTGTTACTATTTTTACAACTTTCTTTATTACTTCATCTACTGAGTCTAAATTATCTGGTCTATTATCATCTGAATATTGATTAAATAATTTTGCTGCTGCGGCTCTGCCACTATAGGTAGGAAGTATCTCTTTAAATCCTGCCTCTTTTAGCCAAGCTGCTAAGGTTTTTCCGGAAGGATGAATAGTTTTGCATGCTTGAACATTAGTGATTATCGCTCTTATTTCTTCTAGAAAAGAAACTGTAACTTGATCAAAGATAACATTATTATCTGATGATAATTTGTTCTCAAATTTTTCCTCTGACATTGCAATAGTTAATCCGTATTGTAAAACATATTCATTTTTTAAATCTCTATTAAATAGTATCAACTTGCATGACTCTTCACTCAAATCTGATATCCATAAATCCTTTTCATATCCGTCTTTATAATCATTTAATGCCTCATAGGAGATTCTAATGCGACCTCCTGGCTTCAAAACCCGATATAATTTCTCTATAGTTTTCTTTGGATCTGGTGTTTGTTCTACAGATGATGCTGCCATAATTCCATCAAAGCAGTTATCCTCAAAAGGTAGTTTTGTTCCAGATATATAGCTTGTAAAGCTTGCATTATTAGTTCCCATTCGTTTAGCATTTCCTGTGCAGACCCTTACACGCTTCTCAGAGGAATCTAAGCCTATTACTTCTTTAACATAAGGAGCAACGATTAATGAAGGCCACCCATCTCCTGGACCAAAATCTAAGAGTTTTTTCCCTTCACCTTTTGTTGAATAAAGAAAATCATAGAGATCTCCTCTGTCTGTCCAATGTGATTTTTTAGTTGGGTCAAATGACTGATATATAATAGGCAGACTATAATCTGATTGAGATTCCATATCATTGTATATGAATTCTTCAGATGTACAGAATATAGGTTCTAATTCTGCTTCTATCCAGTCAAAAACACTTCTTTCGCTAATATTTTGATTTTTTATTAACATCAAATAACCCCCATTATCACTCAATATTTTTGAAGTAATTCTTCAAATTTTTTGATGTTTAACTTAAACGTTAAACTATCATATGAATTCCCTCTTATAATCCGAAATTTCCTTTCTCTATTGCATTCTTTAAAGCCAACTTTTTCTGCCATAGCAATCATAGGAAAATTTCCAGACCATGTTTCTGTATAGATATCTGTAATACCTTTAGAAAAATGATATTTTATGAAAGCAGTAAAAGCCTGTGTCCCATAACCTTTGTACCAGTAAGAAGACTCACAAATATCTATTCCAAGCGTATGTAGACAACCACCTTGCGAGGCAGATTTCCAATTATATTCTTCATCGTTAAGATAAGAATTAACGCCACCTATATGAATTCCATCTTTCGTATCAATTTCAAATCCCCAGCGAAATTCATTGTCATCTTTCTTGTCTTTCAACTTCTTCATTGCCTTTTCACAGAATTTTTCTTTATCAAAATTGATTAAATCTTTTTCAGCTTCCCAAGGTGCATCCCATTCATGCCAAGCAATTTCTTCAGTCATCCATCGGATATCATCAACTATATCCCCTTCTTTATAATCGCGTAGAATAATATCCTTATAAACAATAATCACTCTTCTATTCACCTCCCATAATTCAACAAGTGTATACGAGCCTCCAAAGAGTAACATTGTTATCATCATGTCTTATAACTTTAGATTTTATCTACTAGATGCATCTTTTTATTCACTTTTAAGCTATCTAAAATTCTAAACTTTATAAAAAATAATGGATGCACCTGCATCCATTATTTAATGAGTTATACTAAAAGCACCTCTATTTTCAACTTATACCATCCCCTTCCTCTAGTACTAACCGGTCGATTATATTTTCTCATTTTTCATCTTTAAATCATAGGAAGAGAATAATTATAATTGTTTTTTACCATAAACAATCTTTTTAATTGTTTCTTCACTTAGATAATACGTGTCGGCTATCTCATCTATAGGTATTCCATTCTTAAATAATTCATATATATTTCTATTCCGTTTTTCTAATGATTTTTTTGAGCCGTTTAAATGACCCCAGCCAACCCTCTTACTCTTTTTAGGTATGTATATTAATCCTCCATCAACATACTTCTGAACCTCTTTTAGAAGGTGAGCTGGTAATATTTCTACACCTTTTTTGTAACTCAAATAATAGTACCTCCTGCAATAAAGTATTAGATTTATAGATACTCAATGTATCTTTCATCATAATACCCACCTCCTTTAATTTATTTGTTTTAGAATTTTCCTTTAAAATATCCTGTTTCTTAAAGATATCTATATAATATATTAACTTACTTGCCTAATATTTACAATGCCTTTCTTGTCTTATTATAAATTCTTCCTTATCTAAATGGAGCAGTAGCCCTATCCCCCACTCTCAACTTAAAATATGATAAAATACAATAAAGATGATATAAATTCTAGACTTTATAAAATAAATAAAAATATTTAATTTCATTTGAACCATTTTCAGCTTTTATACGACTAAATAAATGAAAGCAGCTTTCAAGGGAGTGATATATATGGGGTTTTAGGAGGTAGCAGTAATAGTATTGAAAAGCTTTTAGATAGAGCAGTTTTGGGCAATACTGTTGCCTTTGAAGAATTAATGAATCCATATATTAAAATCCTTTACAACTATATACTCTCTAATATTTCAAGTACTGAAGATATAAAGGACATATTACAGGAAACTATGTTAGCAGCTTGGCAAGGATTAAAGGGTTTTAAACGAAATTCATCTTTTAAAACATGGGTAATTGGAATAACCAGAAGAAAAATTGCAGATTTTTATCGTAAGCATTATAACAGTAACTATTTTGAAACTCTGGAATTCAAGGATATAGAAAATATATCTTCTTCCTTTGACCAAATAGATAATATGATTGACTGCATAGATATTGAAAAATCTTTTGCTACATTATCACTACAAGATAGAGAATTACTATTCCTAATATTCAATGCACAGCTAAGCTATACTGAAATTGCTAATATAACTGGGATTCCAAAGGGTACTATTAAGAGCAGAATTCATTATCTGAAGTATAAGTTACGTCCTTTGCTCGAAGAAAGGAGTGTTTGAGATGAGCGAAGAATGCCAAAGCATGAAAGATTTCATTGTCGGCTATATAAACGATAATATAAATGAATTTGATAAAATTAAGCTTATAAATCATCTCAGTATCTGTCCTGAATGCAGAAAGGAATTTGCAATAACTTTGGAATTAAGTAAATTGATTTCAAATACAATGAAAGATGTGCCAAAAGACATCATGAAAGGTGCATTCTCTTTGATTCCAAAAACAGATAAAGAAAACGTTAATGTAACATTAGCAGATTTGAAATCTGCACTTAATACCTTAAAAATTATACCTTGTGTTTTATCTACTACAAAAAAGTCAATTAAGCTTGCATTACAATTTATATAAGGAGGTTATACAAATGCCTGAAATTAAGACAGATGCAACTATTCCAGAAATCGGAGAACTCTTAGACACGGTTTCTGATAAATTACCAAAAATTATTAATGGGCTAATAGGTACTCTTTACTCTGCTGAAGCTGGGAAGAACATGGGGCAGGCTGTAGGCAGCTTTTACAAAGAATTGCTTGGGTCGGGGATACCTCAAGATGCGGCTCTTGATATGGCCAAAAATTACATGCTATCTTTAAAAGATATTTCAAAAATAGTTGACAAGTAGCCTAAGGGTTTATGAAATGACAGTTATATATACCTATGGGAAATTAGCCATTAAGCTTTTAGTATTGTTGATAATTCTGCCCTTCTGGATAATTTATTCTTTTGCAAGATATATTATGTTTAAGCATTCCTTCACGAGGCAATTACATTTATCTGGATTGGATAGAAAAACAGCAAATAAACTAACTCAAGAACTAAGTCAACTTCTACCTTTAAAGCTTTTATCCAAATAAAAAATCAGCCCTCTCTCTTTTTAAGAGTCGAGGGCACATTTTTTTGAGGCAAAGGCTATGGTTTTGCCTTTAATTAACTATGCTTTCTGCATTCACAGCATTCTAGCAATATCTATATGCAATATGATAACCCGTCTATTCAAGATCTTCCATACAGAAAAGACTAACACTAGTGTTAGTCTTTTCTGGGAGTAATATATCTAAAAAGATTTATTGAAATTTTTACTTAAAGTTTGAACTTACTGACTAATTCATTTAATTTTTCAATTGTTTGGGCCAAATTATCTGCATTATTAGATATGGTCTCCATAGTTGCAGCCTGCTCTTCTATAGAGGCTGATAATTCCTCTGTAGAAGCAGCTGTTTCTTCTGTTATTGAAGATATGCTTTGAATAGCTAGTACCACATCTTCCTTGTTTACATCTACATTATTTAGACCCTTGCTCAGCTTATTTGTAGCTTCAATAGAAGTTAATATGGAGGAAATTATCTCTTCAAAAGCCTTCATGGATTGATCTAGAGTTATATTTGCATCATTTATCGCTTTCTCTGAGGTGTCCATATTTTCTTTTGTAATCTCAACCTCTGATTGTATGGAATGTAATATATCCTCTATATTTCTAGTGGCATATCCAGTTTGTTCAGATAGTTTTCTTATTTCTTCAGCTACTACAGAGAATCCTCTGCCTGCCTCACCTGCTCTAGCTGCTTCTATTGCTGCATTTAAAGCCAAAAGGTTTGTCTGCTCCGAAATATCCATTATGGTATTTAATATACTTCCAATGGAATGAGATTTTTCTAATAGAGAGTTAACGTTTTCTGCAACCATATTAGTAGATTTATTTGTTATATTAAACTTCTCTACCATATCATTCATTGCCTTTGAACCTTCTTCACTTATTTTTTGAGCATGCATTGAACTATCTACAACTATTTCACCATTTTCTACTGCCAATTTTATTTCGTCAGCTAACTTTTCCAGCTTTACTGAACCATTTTCTGCATCCTCAGCTTGTTCCATAGCAGCTTTTGCTAGTTCTTCTACGGTTTTCGCTACTTCATTTATAGATTGACTGGTTTCTTGAGTAGCTACAGTTAAGCTGCTAGTATTATTCACAACGTTTTCTGTAGTCTCATCTATAGCTCTTATAACTTTTCTCATTTCCTCTCTCAAAGTAGATGTTGCCTTAAATATGGCCCCTACCTCATCTTTTCTATTGAAAATTGCCCTTATCTCATTTGTTTCTTCTATATCTGTTAAGTCTAAATTAGCAGTTGTATTTAATATATCTGTAGCAAATACTATTGGGTCAGAAACCTTTTTACCTAAAATAAATGCTATAGCCACCGACAATATGGTTGCTACTATTATAACCCCCAATATAATATAGACAGTATTATACATATCATCTAATACTTCTTTTTTTGGTATAGTCAAAATTATAATTTTATCATCATATAGCTTTGAAAAAGCCATAATTTTTGTTTCACCACCAAAGAAAGTATCTATTATACCAGAACCTTTACTTTCTATTTCATCTGCAATATAACTATATTGACCATTGCTAATAGTTTTAAAGTTACTGTCTCTATCTAGGGTAGGATGGACTATATAATCATAATCTTTGTTGAGCATAAACGCATAGCCTGTATCGTATAGCTTAATATCCTCTACATGCTTCTTTAATTCTTCCACATTCATATCTGCTCCTATTGTTCCAATAGGTGTATTGTTATTATAGGCATTGAATACGACATCACATTTACGTTAACATTGTTAACATAAAAGTCTCCCCATAATGCCTTGCCTGCCTTTATAGCATCATAATAGAAAGAAGCTGTCGGATCATCTTGACTTTTTCCGGCAACATTAGTTGGTATGGAATGTATCAATTTTCCATTTTCATCTACTGCAGCCCAAATCCCTTCTGACCTACCGGTGTATCTAGGATCAAAAACTATGTATAATCCTGCACTTTTCTCAGTCTCTTCAGTCATCTTTTGAACTATAGGACTTAAAATTGTACTACTATACTCCGAGAGATATCCTTCCTCGTACAATCTCGTTTCATCAATAGTCCCCTTCACTATCTGATACATGTTAGAAACTATGGTTTCATAAACTACTAAATCCTCATTGAATTCTTTAGCGTGTGCCTCTCCCGTAACAAAAAGACTGTTTTTTGCTTCCTTCTCAATTACATTAGTACTTCTAATCATACTGGTAGCTCCAACAACTATAGACGTGGTAATAGAACAAATTAAAACCGTTAATATGATTCTTGTGCTGATCTTTTTCATCAGTTTAACCTTCTTTCTTAAGTGTTCTTGTATAGATATCATCGGCACTTTTGGTCATTTTGTTCACTCGTTTTGCTCTTTTGATTATATGGAAATTTATGGGTCAATGCAATTAACATGGAACTGATACTAATCATTCACCTGTAAATGTTCCTGCATATTAGAAAAAACGATTATTTTTTTATCATCCTTTATTCTCCACAAATGAACTCCTGTATCCCCTGAAGCTAACCATATATTAGTATCTATAGGTAAATTGAGAAAGCTTCTGTACAACATAGTTGTCAACCCTCCATGAGATACTATACATATAGTAGTTTTGTCCTCCCTATCTTTTATGGAATGTAGCAAATTAGCAAGAAAATACTCTGCCCTGCTTCTTAAATCTATCAATGATTCTCCTTTTTCCACTGCTTGAAAGTACTTCCTTCCCCCTTCTGGTTCAGGATAATTACGTTTGACTTCTTCTCTTAGAAGTCCTGCTAATACTCCATTGTTGCACTCCATCAAATCTTCGTTAAAAACAACTGGTTGATTCATCTTATGTCCTATAATCTCTGCTGTTTCTTTTGCCCTTTTTAAGGGACTACTTACAATCATATCAAAAGTATATCTTTCCTTTAGCCATTCGGACAATTTTTCTGCTTGCTCTCTGCCTAAATCAGTTAAAGGAAAATCTGCTCTTCCTTCATGTCTGCCTTCAATATCTGCTAAAGATTGTCCATGCCTGATCACTACTAATTCAATCATATTTATCCCCCTTGTCTTCTTTTATAATACTGCTATACTTTATTTAAATCATATATATAGCTTTGATGCTCTTTTGCTTGGCAATAATGTCTGTAAAATATATGTAGTATTTATATTTGGACTATCTGATAGCCTTAATCCTCTCTATAATCATTATAAACTAAATTTAATATATAAAAAACCATAGTTCCAAGGTAATTCCTTTATCTTGAAATTATGGTTTCTTGTTAAAGTAGTTTTTGGGGTTGTTACTTAAGTCTTATTATTAAATAGTCATCGTAGTGTTCAAACCCCAAGGCAGTATAAGCCATGACAGCAGGTGTATTATTCTTTTTAACAGAAAGGGTTGGTATCTTACCTTTGCCAATGATTCTCCTACATATTTCGGAAACTATTGCCTTGCAATATCCCTTTCCCCTCTCTTCTTTAGCTGTATAAACACTACCAATCTGATTGATTTTAGGCGTATATGTCTGTATACATGCTTGAGCTACCATTTTACCATCTTTTTCTGCAATAATAAATTCTTCTTCATCGCCTCTTTGTAATAAAGTTTTCCTAATATCTTCTCTAGTTGTGACTTGATTAAATCCATTTTTCCGTGCATCTAGAACAAAGTCTATTATTTCATCATTAATCGCTTCATTTGCATCTATAAAATTTATCCTCTCTAATGTATAAGGTCTAAAATTTTTATTTATAAAATAAGAGCATTCATCATACTCCTGAATTTCTTTATGGCCTTCAATTCTTTCATACAATGGTCTTATTACTTTACTCATGCCTAATAAAAACTCAAAATGCTTACTTTTCATGAGGTCCGCAAATGAAGGTATGGCATCCTCGTCTTCAAAGTGGGGTATACAACTGCCAAGATTATAAAATGGTAATATACCTTTTAATACTTCTTCTTTGAAGAATCCATAGTAGTCTGCACATCTTCTTTTATCTTGTATATTATCAATTCCAAATTCAATGACATTGCCATATAAAAATGATGTCTCGATTTCATTCCTTTTAAGATATTCTAGAATTATCTTTTTATCAGATTGTGTAAGTAATCTAATCATTAATATCACCTCCGCTAAAATAAAAAAACCCACAGAATCACTAGTGATAGTGACTCCGAAGGGTTATAGCCATTCGTGTAGGGCTCTGTAGCCCCTATGCTGCTCACATGTCAATGTTTAAGCATACTCACTTTTTATGTATTATTACATATGTTTTCCATACTGTCAATATGTTTTTTCATTTAATCTCAATACACAGGGGTATTGTAACTGCTGTACCTAGGATTATTTCCTTGCACTGTTTCAAAATAAAGCTGCTCAAGCTTTTTAGTAATAGGTCCTATTTCTCCATTACCAATTTTTATTCTATCAATTTCCGTAATTGGTTGTATCTCAACAGCAGTGCCTGTAAAAAAAGCTTCCTCAGCCAAATATAGCTCAGGTCTTGGTATACTCCTAATAACAGTATTAATACCTAGCTCTTCTCTTGCAATTCTCATTATTGTATCTCTTGTAATCCCTTCAAGTATATCATCAGTTACTGGGGGAGTTACCAGAACTCCATTTCTAATTATAAAAATATTTTCTCCTGGACCTTCTGAGACATTTTCATTAATAGTTAAAAATATAGCCTCATCAAATCCATTCTCCAAGGCTTCGGTTGTAGCAAGAGCAGAACTCAAATAACAAGCAGTCGCTTTAGTCATTGGAGGAATCATATTCTGCATAACTCTTGTCCATGAGGAAACACATACGCTAATTGCTTTCTTTTCTGATATTTCTCCCATTGGTAAACTATAAATAAGAAGTGCATTTTCAGGATAAAGTAAATTCGCAGATTCTTCATTTGAGTCCTTATACGCTATTGGTCTAATATATACCGTTGTATAGTATTTGTTAAGCTGTAAAAGTTTTATTGTAATATCACAGAGCTGCTGAGGAGTTTAAGGAATATCAATCCTTAAAACCTTACACGACTGTAAGAGCCTAAAAAAATGGTCCTGCATTCTAAATACATAGAGCTGCTGTTTTCCTTCATTCCAGTAAGCTCGTATTCCTTCAAAGCATGCAAGGCCATAGTTAAATGCTACATTTCTAACTCCTATGCAAGCCTCGTTTTCTCTCATAAATTGGCTATTGAAGAAAACAAAATTATTATTCAACTTATATCCCCCTACAATGCATTGTCACTATTATAAATATTAGACTTTCTACTCTTTTATTCAACTTTTATTGTATCTATATACTCACAGGGTTTCTCCTGTAAATACTTCCAGAGTCTTAACTAATGTTTATTATGATTAGACAATAATATTACTCCATTCTACCCCATTTCATTTCTTTACCATGTATGTCATATTTCTTTCTTTTTGCCTTTATTTCTTCTATTGATATTCTATATACATTGGTTATTTTTAATCCTGATTTAATAGCCACCGCAAAGTAATCCATCTTTGTTGGAGTATATTTTTCGCATAGTCGCCTCATGGCTTTAACTTTTTCTTCTTCATCTTCTACTAGCTCTATTTTTCCTTTTACAACAGCAGATTCGTATTCTGTTGTAAAAACCTTGCTAGTAAGTGATGCTGCCTTGGATTCATCCTTCATAATCTCGTCTAATTCCTCTTTAGCATAGTTTTCTGGAATTTTTGTTTCTCCTATAAAGGCTATACTTACATTAGGATTATTCTTAAATACCTTCACCTTTTTTCCGTCCATTGCTGAATGAAAATATAAGGTATTTTCATTTCTTACAATGGAAAGAGGAATTCCATAAGGTTCATTATCCTCGTCAACCATAGATAGAACACCATATTTAGACTTATCTATGATTTCAATACCAAATTCCCTACTCATTTCCCTATCTTTTCGTCTCATGTCTGTATGAGCTTCTTTCCAATTCATTTTAACACACCCCTATTTACCTTGATAATTGCCTTAATAGTAATACATTCCGTTAATATCCCAGTTGTTTTCCAACAATAATTATTTTTATCCTGCCTTTAATAAACTGACCTTTAATAATCACAAAATCATTACATATTCTATTTGGACTTTTGCAATCTACGCAATATCCCAAAGTAGTGCAAGGTGTATCCTTGCCCAGCCTTTTTGCATCTATTGGAGCCACGTATTGTCTAACTCTTTTCTCTGCTTCTTCAATATCACGGACTATTTTGTTTATGCCTACAACTAAAATGACCTGCTTAGGTCCATATATCATTGGTGCAACTCTACTTCCATTACCATCAATATTATATAATTCACCACTTTCGGTTAAGGCATTGGTACTACACATGAAAATATCAGCAGAAAAATTTTTTATATATATTTCTCTTTTTTCTTCACTTGTTATTCCCTCTCTATATTTATCAAGGAAAGTTAATTTGCCTTCTCTAAGAAAGTCTATGACTCCTGTTTCAAAAAGCGTTACAGAATCTCCCACACCTACTGATACGTTATCAGGAATAAGTTCCTTTAATAATTTAATTAATTCTATTTCATCCTTAACCAAGTATCCTTCCATATTTCGTTTTCTTAATCCCTCTATTGTTCTTTCAATTTTCTTTTCCATATACCAGGTAATGTTTTTTTCCATTTCCTCATCTCCAGAGCTCATACTTAAATCCTTATCTACATAATAATCATTCCAAAAATGCATTTTTCTTAGAACACCATCATGAATCCCTCCAAAAGTGCTCAATAAATCATCTATATCTTTTTCTAGGCAACCTCTTTCCAATCCATCTTATTATCCTTCGACATTCCTGCTATTTTTGCTTTCTATAGAGATTTTTCGTCCAATAACCATGGCAGCATAACTTCAAATTCCAATTGAATGACTGGCCTCGGAAAATTCTCTGGTACAAGGTCTAAATCTTCACTAAACGTAAAATCCACATTATCAACTTTAATAGTATTTAATTCATCCCATTTTTCCTTTTTATTACTTGGTCTTTTAACTATTTCACCCACCAAGTGATAAAAGCCCATATATAAATGCTCATCAGTATCAGTTTCAAACTCCATAAACTCCCCTTCTTTTTGAAGATCAATCCCTAACATCTTATAAAAATTCGACACTTCTTTTGAAAAGGTTTCACAGGCCTTTATATAATTCCTGCAATAAGCACAATTGCAGCCTTCTTCAACTGATATGTTGTCGTAGTATTCTTTTGTCTTTTCAGGGTCTATTTTAAATACCCAATTTTGCAAACTTACAGTCTTCATCATAATGCTTATTCCTTTTTTTCCCTTGTAAATTTTATTCTTCTCGCCTGTCTGTGATCATCAATAAATATACCCATATTTTCCTCATCTATAACTTGGATCTTAGAATAATATTTTAAATAGACAAAATGAGGGACAATAGTTTGTCCCTCATTTTATCTAAATTATTTGTCTAGCCATATATAAGTATATTCTGATTCTGACGCTTTTTCCACAGCTTCACCTGCTGGATGACCTTTTACATAAGATTTAACAACTATCTTTGCTCCCTTTTCATATAAAAATATATTTGGAAGATCCTCTGATAATATTTTTTGTATTTCTTTATATATAGGTGCCCTGTCTTCTTCTGAAGATAAAATTACCCCTTGTTTCAATAATTCTTCTACTCTAGGATTATTATATTCCCCTAGATTCATTGAAGTACCTACACCAATACGATTTCCTATTGCTGATATATCTGGTCCTTGGTATCCACCAAGCATTGTCAATTCAAAATCACGTCCAAACCAAACCTTCTCATCATAAGCTGCATCGTCCATTGCATTAACTTGTAGGTCTATGCCAAATTCTTTAAAATTTGATTTAAGAACTTCTACTATATCATCAAATCCAGGATAAGTATCCACTGTTGTAGTGAAATATATTCCATTATCATCAGCCTTATATCCTGCTTCTTCAAGTAGAGATTTTGCTTTTTCAATATCCCTCTCTGGAAGCTTTGCATCTTCATTTATTGCCCAATCATAAAGAGGTGATATGAAATATTCTGCTTTTTCACCAATGCCTTTTAATGCCTTAGTGAAAATTTCATCTCTATCTATACCATAAGCTACTGCTTGTCTAACCTTTAAGTCAGCAAATTTACCTTCATTTACATTAAAATGTATATATCCTTTGTTTGGCCAAAGCTTATCATATATTACATAATCCGGATTATTTTCAAATTCACTAAGCTCATTAGCAGGGACACCATTTTTATTTTCGTCAGTTTCTCCATTTAACCATGCTTGATAAGCAGTACTCTGCTCCGGAATTATGGAGAACACTACCTTATCTAAATATGGTTTATCTCCCCAATATTCATCATTTCTTTCAATAGTTACACTTTGTCCCTTTTTATGCTCTACAAATTTAAATGGACCAGTACCTATAGGACTTTGATTTGCAGGATTTTCTAACCAATCAGTTCCTTCATATATATGCTTTGGCATTATATATGTTCCAAACCATGCTATATATCCTAACAATCCTGAATTAGGTCCTTTAAGCTTAAATACAACTGTATTTTTGTCAGGACATGTAATTTCTTCAATATCTGAAAGTGATGCTGAAGCAAAGCCCTTTTCCTTTATTATCTGGTCAAAAGTCCACTTTACGTCTTCTGAGCTAAAGTCTTCACCATCATGCCATTTAACATTTTCTTGTAGATAAAATGTTACAGTTTTAGCATCTTCGGAGAATTCCCATTCCTTAGCAATATCTGGAACTACTTGATCATATCCATTAATCTTTACAAGCTTATTGAAAACATTTTGAATCACCGGATATGCACCGTCATCAGAATGAGCATCAGGATTATATGTCTGAGGCTCTCTAGAAACACTTGCTATAAATGTTCCACCTTCCTTAGGTCCAGATGAAACTTCTGGTTCAGGGTTAACTTTTGATACATCTTCTGTCTTGTTAGCTTCTGGTGCTTCATTTTTCTCAGTGCATCCTGTAAATAGTCCAAAACATAGAACTATAACAAGAAATAAGGATATTTTTCTCATTTGCTTTCCCTCCACTTTTATATGTAGTATATTTCCTTATGCAGCTTGATTAATTATTTTATATCAAGCTAATCCAATGAATTTCTTTGTCATTGGAATACCCTTTCACCTCTGCTTTCATTTTTTATTTATTCAATTAAGGAATTAATTCCTTAATTAAACAAATAAAAACAGCTTGCATAGTGGTTATCTCCTACCTCTTCCATAATAGGATATGATTTGCTACACTCTTCACCTGCTTTATAGCATCTCGGAGCAAAATAACATCCTGGACCTGTATCAATGGGAGTAGGAGGTTCTCCCTTTATTCTAATTAAATCTTTATTATCAAATGGGCTTATGGATCCACAGTTTGAAATCAATGCCTTTGTATATGGATGCCTTGGATTATGTATTACATCGTCTGCTTGCCCAATCTCTACTATTTTCCCTAAGTACATTACTGCAATCCTATGGGATATATAACGTGTCGTTGCAATATCATGACTTATAAATATCATCCCAGCCCCTTGCTCCTCAGTGAGCTGCAGCAATAGATTTATTATATCTGCACGAACTGACACATCTAGCATGGATACAGGCTCATCAGCAATAATAATCTTGGGGTTTAACAGCATAACTCTAATTATGGATATTCTTTGAAGCTGCCCCCCAGAAAGCTCATGAGGATATCTTAAAAGATAGTCCTTTGCTGGTCTTATACCTGCTTTCTCCATAGCTGATATACAAATATTTATTCTTTCCTCCTCAGAATTCCCTATGCCATGTATTTTTAACGCAGTAGTCAATATCCTTTTAACATTATCTCTAGGGTCAAAGGTATCAAATGGATTTTGAAAAATCATTTGACAATCTCTCCTAAACTTTAAATCTTTATTTTTCGATATGTATTCAATAGGCCTGCCTTCAAATTCAATAATTCCCTCTGTAGGGCTCTCTAAAGCAACTAATAATCTTCCCAAAGTAGATTTACCACAGCCAGATTCACCTATTATTCCTAATATGCTTCCTCTTTCAAGGGAAAAGCTAACTCCATCTACAGCCTTGATGGTTTGTTTCTTTTTTTGAATATACCATTTCCTTAAATCCCTTACTGTTATTAAATTAGTCGTCATATTCACCCCCTACCCTACTAAATGACATGCTACCTTCCAATCGTTTGATAGCTCTACTGTCTTTGGCTCACTGACAAAGCATATATCCATAGACTCTTTGCATCTATCAGCAAAGATACAGCCCTCATGTACTGCACTAAGATCTGGAAAAGAACCTGGAATCCCCTTTAACTTGTTTCTCTCTCCTGTAAGAGATGGATAGGAATTCAAAAGCTCCATAGTATAAGGATGCTTAGGAAAACTAAGAACATCTTTCACATATCCCGATTCAAGAAGATAACCTGCGTACATTACTGCAACTTTTTTACATGTTAAAGATACTACTGACACATCATGAGTTATCATTACCCTTGTCAATTTTAGCTTTTTTTCAAGCTCCATTATCTCCTCAAGTATCTGTCCTTGTGTCACAACATCTAAAGCAGTTGTTGCCTCATCTAATATCAATAATCTCGGGTAATGAAGTAAGCTAAGAGCTATACTGACCCTTTGCATCATTCCCCCTGATAATTCATGAGGATAAAGATTATATACTCCCTCTGAGAGATTCACAAGATTAAATAGTTCAAATATCCTCTTTTTAATATCCTTATCTGTGGCATGTGCCTCATGAATTTTATATATATCATTCATTTGAAGCCCAATTTTATGCACGGGACTTAGTGAATTCATTGATTTTTGGAAAACATATGCAATTTCCTTCCACTTTATTTGTCTCAATCTTTCTTCATCTATTCTTAACAGATTAGTCCCATCAAATATAATATCTCCCGTTATCTCTGTTGTTTCCTTGGGAAGGAGACTAAGAATCGACATGGCAAATGTTGATTTTCCTGACCCAGATTCACCGACTATTCCAACAGAATCTTCTGATTCTATATTCAAAGATAAATCCTTTACTGCTTTAATTTCCTTCCCTTTAACTTTATATACAATATTTAGATTATTTATATTAATTAATGACATTTCATCCTCCTCAGTTTTTCCCATTAAATTTAGGGTTTAACAGACAATTCATTCCTTCTCCGATTAAATAAAAGGAAAGCACTGTACATACAATTGCCAAACCGGGAAAAGTACATATCCACCAGCTACGGGGAAGATATACTTTTCCATTTGCAATTATTTTACCCCAGCTTATAACGTTAGGGTCTCCAAGACCCAAGAAGGATAAGCCTGCCTCGGATAATATTGCAGACGATATTGCCATGGTGGAATCTGCTATAATCGGGAAAATTCCGTTAGGTATAATATGCCTAAACAATATCCTAATATTACCTTCACCAATGGTTTGAGCACTTTTTATAAATGTCCTTTCTCTTAGTGATATTGCTTGGGAACGCATCAATCTTGCAGTGCCTGTCCAGCTTGTTAATGCCATGATAACTATTATATTGGTTAAACTACTGCCATAGATTGCAATAATAATTAGTATTAGAAAAAAAGTAGGCAGCATTAAAAAAATATTTATTATCTCGGAAATTATTTTATCAGTCTTTCCCCCCAAATATCCCGCAATACCTCCTATTAACGTCCCTATAATCGACGATATAAAAGCAACTATAATTCCTACCTTTAGTGATGTTCTAGCACCCCAAACTACCATGCTAAATACATCCCTACCTAAACCATCAGTACCAAAAATATATTTAGCAGAAGGTCTTGCAGTTAAATCATCGTTTAAAAAATAAGGGTCATTAGTAGCAATAAAGGGGGATAGTATCGCTACTAAAATCAATATTATAAGAATTGTAATACCAATCAATAGTTCCTTAGTAGAGCATATTTTCTTCAATATACATTGCAAATTCTTCATAACATAGCACATCCTTATTCAAACCTGATTCTTGGATCTATTAATGCATAGATAATATCAGTAATAATCATAACTATACAAATAGATACGGAGATCATCAGATATACACCTGTCAGCAAAGGATAATCCCTTTTCATTATTGCATCCATAATAAGTCTCCCCATACCAGGCCATGCAAAAACTATCTCTATCAAAGCTACTCCACTAATTATAAATGCCAAAGATAAGCTAAGTTTTGTAATAGTAGGAATTATGGCATTTCTCAATACATATTTATTAAAGATCTTATTCTCTTTCATTCCTGCCGCTCTTAAAGTCAAAATAAAATCCTCTGACATAGTCTGTAAAACTGAGGATCTGGATATTCTGAAATACATTGGCATCTGAATTATAAATAGAGTACTGACCGGTAAAACCATATGCTTTATAACATCTAAAACACGAGCAAACCCTTGATGATCAGCTCTTAAATCATACATTCCTGAAGTAGGTAAAATTCCAAATTTAGATGCAAATATAAGTATCAAAATTAATCCAAGCCAAAAGCTGGGAATAGCATCAAAAAGATAGCAAGCACTACACATAAGCTTGTCAAATATAGACCCTGCTTTCCTTGCTGCATATACACCTAAGAATGTTCCTACTACAACTGACAATATAACCCCTGTTAAGGTAAGTAAAATTGTGGCAAATAACTTTTCACCAATTAACTTTGACACAGGCTCATTGCTCATATATGAATATCCAAGATCACCTTTTAATATATTTTTTATGTAATTGACAAACTGGATTGGAATCGATTTATCTAATCCATATTTAGCTGTTAAGTGTTCTATAAGCTCTGGATTAGGATTTTCTGTACCTGCTAAAACCTTTATAGGATTTCCTGGAGCATATCTAATCAAAAAAAAGGTTAAACAAAAAGAAAATAATATTGTCAAGATTCCAGTAGTTATACGCTTTCTAATATAATCTCTCATAGTATTTCCTCTCCTATTAGGTTCCATTTATACAGATTATTCTAAAATGTCTGATAAGTTTTTGACAATTTCTTTTTCCACTGAGTAGTATAACACTTAATCCTCCCTATGTTAAATAGGATTTATCTATTCTAAAAGTTTTCTTATACATTTTAATAATAATACTCAAATTACCACTCATATAATTTTTATATCTATACCTTGCAAATAAAATTTTTGAAATAAAAAAGCCATTTCCTATATGCAACATTGCTTATTTTTTTAAGCAAATCACTATAGAAAATAGCATTTTAAGTTTAATTAACTTTTTGTTAGTTTTCTTTACTCTTAATATTATCTATCGTACACATCAAAATGAAAATCTTTTGGTATAAATGAATGAGTGCATTCAACCTCTTCTTTAGTCGAACATTCAGTAGCAAATTCACTGCCATAATTCTCCGCTGAAAAAACATACCTTTCCCCATCCATCAAAATTATCATGATAAGCCAAGCCACAACTTCCATTGACCTGTGTTTCTCCAAAATCAAAGTATTCCTGCCTATATTCCCAAATTTTCCTTTCTAAAACCTTTGAAGGTTTGATTAAAAACAAATTGTTAATCATGTTTGCACTCCTGATATAAATTTTCTACTTCGCTTTTTTTACTAATGTGTAATATAGGAAGTAACATAACCTCTTATTCTACTTAATATCTATAGGTGCAGACCTCTTTGGGCTTTCTTCATACCCATCTAGATAATCAGGTAATCTTTCCTCTATACTACAACCGTCTAAAGAATACCATATTACTTTTTCAATAACATCACGCATACTTTTACCATAAAAGACCTTCGCATCTATAAAATCTTCTAGTCCAGTATATTCATATGCCTGAGAACCATCTGGAACTAATCCGTACCAGTATACTGATTTCCTAGGATTATCTCTATCTGGCATTTTTCCCAGCCAGCAATCATCATACACTGTATCATTATCAATGCAAAAATTCATTTCAATACAGGAATTATTCTTTGCTACATCCGCCTCTAAAACCTTTGTTAAATCCTGCAGTTTAATTTTAGTCAATATTCTCACCCCTAACATTTCCCTATTTAAATGGTAGTTTATTCTGTATTATATAAAGATTACGCCCTAAATATAAATAAGAAAAATACTTATTCGATAATCTAACCGAGAAATATTTTATCTATTTGTTCGCGGTCATAATCAAGTATCCATGTATTCAATTTCTGATAAAGTAGCATTAATGTATTCTTATCATGGGCAACAATATCAAGCCCTCTATCATCATACAGGTGCAACATAACATGATTTTCAATATCAAATAGGTATACCGATGAAACAAATTCTTGAACTCCACCCAAATCACCAAGTATAATTTCCTGAAATATTTTTCCCATTGGTATTTTTGACTTTTTCAAATCCCAATAAAATTCAGTTATCTTAGTTGTATTGCCATCAACCTTTATATCTTGTGGATATTCCTCTTGTGGTAAGATTGATGCTATTTTTTCTTGAAATATAATTTGAAAATTATGCTTTTCTTCATCATTTTGAGGATATACTTCCCATACCAATATACCAGGGCACTTTATTCCATTATTATATATCGCCATAGCACGATTCAATGCGTTTTCAACATATTCTTTTGATGGAGTACTATCATTGTCATATACATTTCCCACTCCAATTTCAAAACGAATTCCTGTATGGCAGTGGTAATATATAGGGTGTTCAAAATTGTTTAGCCCAAATAATTCTAATTCTTTCCGAATTTGTTCTTTAAGCAAATCCTATGCCTCCCTAAAAAAATAATAGTCTATTTTAAGCTCTCTGTATTCTACTAAAACCTTTTCTTTGTCATCACAATGCGCCAAATGTACCATAAATACTTCCATAAAGTATGGGTAATCTTCAAATCCATTGATTTATCTAACCTTTAACTTTGTCTCTTTTTTGCATTCTAATGAAAAACCCAATAAAAAAGCATGGCCTACAGTGCTTTCCTTTGCCCTATTAAACCATGTTTTCTACAACAACTTTATTTACTTCCTATCAAGAATTTGCATAATGATAGGATTTTATTTGAGATACACAAAATCTGTGTTCATCAAACAAACTCCTCTTCTTTTTCAAATAAAGTTCTCTCACCAACACCCCTCAAGCCCTTGATACTACTGGCTTGTTATTCTCTTCCATTTATCCATTTAATTCCTTAATCCTTGAACCTGCACCACTAAAGTACTTATATTTCTTAAAAATCAGGGCAAAAAATGAAAATAAAGTACTTATAGAATTGAGGAAATAATAGGATTTAGGAACTAGGGATAAGGGGAGATTTTGTCCATTTATTCTTCCATTTTCTTATCCATTCAATCTTCCAATCCATTGATTTATCTGACTTTTAGCCTTGTCTCCTTTTTCTATATCCGTCGTAAACTTCTAATAAAAAACATGGCCTACAGGGCTTTCCTTAACCCTAATAAACCATGTTTCCTACAACAACTTTATTTGCATTCTAAAATGAATTTGCATAATGATAGGACTTTATTTGATGGAGACATAGATACAGGAACAAGGGGTAAGGAGCAAGGGAATAAGGATACCATTATATATAAATTTATTGCTGATTTCAGATTATCGTTTATTTATATAGATTTTTATACCAGCATTCTTTTCCTTCCCGTTTTATTTCAATTCTATCATATTCAATTGATTCTCCGACTAAATATCTCCATACTTCAACATCATCAAGTATTCCATCATATCTTCTTATAAAAGTTTCTACTAGACTTTCTCCTTTTTTATTAAAATCATCTTGGAAAACTATAATTTTTCTTTCAGCAATTATTCTAGAAAGATAAAAGACTGCTTCTATTGCAGTTGATATTTTAGCAGAAGGAAAGTTATCATCCTTTGTCCAAGTATAACTTTTACATTCTGCTACAATGGAGTTATCCAATGAAACCAAATCAAACTTATGAACTTTATTAACACCTACAATTAATGGCTTTTCATAGAAACTATCCTTAAATTTTCTATTTAAATATAATCCCACTCTGTTTTCAAATTCATCAAAAGGGAGCCTTGAAAAAACGCCATTATTATTTGTGTTTTGTAGATTCGAGCGATGATTCTGACTGTTTACTTCATGATTTACCACTTCGTTATTATACGTATGACCAATACCATTTACTATTTTAATCTTTTTACAGTATGAACATTCGCCTTTACAACGGTTTATCATATCTTGCTTAAATAATTTATTACAAACAGCATTAATAGTTTGACGTGGTTCGATGCTCAACAATTTTGATAAACAGTCATCACATAAATTTTTATCTGTGCTACCTAAATAATTTGTAATTACTTCACTGTACTTATCCATTCTATATCTCCTCTTATAGGATAATCTCTATTTTTTGAAATCTTAGTATATAAAAAAGTCTATTTATCAATAAGATAATGGAACAATAAAAAATATGTCTAACTAATAAGTAGGCTTACCAATGGTACTTTTTGCACTATCGCATAAATTATCATAATGCAGTAAAAGAATTTTATGCTTATCTACATATCTTCGTTTTTCTTTATATGTTTTTAGATTGAAAGCATCTCTTCTTCCAGCAACAACTGCATAGTGTATTCTTGTTTTATCAAGGCTAAAAAATCATTAGGCAACTGTTCATTTGGGTTCTTATATTTTTGAAAAGTTTCTCTGAGTGACACATAATTTGACTCAAGCCATTCATCCCAATCAAATACCTGTTTTATACCTTTTCTAAAAGTATCTCCTAAATTTCCATCTTTTAAGGTGATTTTTCCATATGGATTTTCTAACTCAACAAAGACGAACTCATATCCACCTGAGTTTTTTCCTATGAGTAGGTAATCTACTTTGTATGGATTTCCCAACATAAACTCTGGTATAATAAATGCATCATGATGCCCAAAGTTATAATTTGATTTTAAAATAGAACCAATTATAAAATATGCTTTATTATTCTTAATAAACTTTGCAATATCACTCTCAATAATGTTTTCATTACTTAAAAAATCGTAGAAATTAGAAATACTAGTCTTAAGCATATCTTCATTTTTTAAATCTTCTATATCCAAGTAGTTATTAGGAAATATACTTAAATAATGTCTAACTGCTTTGGGATATTTCCTAAACATTGATTTTCTAATATTAAATTTTCCTGTAGTCTTTACCACTTCTTTTTTCTTAAGCATTTCCCATTCATTTATCTCATCTTCGGTTAATTTAGTATAATCTCTATCATAAATCCTCATAGTTACTCTCCCAATATAATCTTATATTAATTAGTTATATAAAGTACTAATCTATTGTTGTTTAAGATTTTAACTTTACTCAATTTCTAGATTAAAATTACTTCTATCAATTTGGGACTCTAAAATGTTATACATAAAAATAAGCGAAAATTTTACTCCATCTTTCTCAGTTAAAATATCTTTAAGAAAGATTTTTTTATTCATACTATATTCTGTAGGGAAATTAATACTTATATATGTCATTCTCTTATATTTTTGTTCCCAAAACCTATATTTAAACTCTTCTTTAAACTCATATTTCGTTAGAAATTGGTCTATAAACTGTGGTTTATTAGAATATAAAGTAATTAGCGATTTCATAACCCAAATATCATCCCATTTATCAAAGTATGGAAAATGCAGTAATACGTTTCTAATAAATTTAAACAAGGCTTTACCTACATCACTAAAATTTGGTCTTTTTTGATTTTTGATAATCCATTGTATAGGTGGATATTTCAATAGTTCAAAATACGTTGCAAATATTTCTTTTATTTTAAAAAGTCGATATTCATCTTCTTTAAACCAAAAATCATCATTTATCATTTCTTCAAACAAGTCATAAAACCTGTTATATCCTATGGTTAAAAATTCTTTTTCATCTTCATTAGGATGTTTCTTTACTTCCATTCATCTCCCCCCATATATAAAATGGATATTATGATTTTCTATCTTTCATCATTTGCTCAAATATCTTGCTATTTATAAACTCCTCTTTATTTTCTATTATATTTTTAACAATTTTCTCTTTCTGATGTGAATTTAACTTCAACTGTGATTCATTTATTTCTTTCATCCATTCAAAGAACTCTTGTCCAACTACACTTTTGATGTACTGATTTTTCGCTCTAATTATTCCCCTGCAATTATATATTTCTGTGTTCTCCCAATATTCTTCTGAATGCATTTTATATATTGTAATTAGAATTATTCCCATAAGGTTTGATATACTCATGTATGTTTTTCTTTTAGAATTATAAAACGTATGACCTCCTTCACTTCTGCTAAAAGCCACATGCGGATTCTGTTGTTTAAACTCTTTATACGCCTCTCTAATATCTCCAAAAAAAAATATATGATTTTTAATATTACCCATGTCATTTCTTTTTTTCATAAGATAGTCTCTCATAATCTTTTCACTATCTATGAGAACATGTAAATCATCAATTTGAATATCTCCGACTTTTACAAAATTAGTTATATCTAAATATAGATTTCTCCAACTTACTGATGTAATAAAATAATAAAGCCATTCATCATATTTAAATTCTTCTTTATTATCTATTAAATATGGATAGAAAACTTTGTTTGCAAAAAGTGTTTCTGCACTATTAAATCTTTCTTCGCAATCCTTACATAATAGATAGTATTTCTCCCCATCTTGCACAACCTTATTAGGATTATCAGTTCTTCTAATATTTCCAACAGATGTTTTCTTTAAATATCGGATTACAAATTTAGGAATAATGTGACTTAATTGGAGTTCCCTTTCCCTATAACATAAAGCACATTTACCTATCATATCTCTCTCATTCCCTTAAAACATTTTTTACATTTAAATAAAAGTTTTATTTATATCATAAGTATTTTATAGTAATACCTTCAGCGAGAACCCCAATCAAAGTTCAGTCCTATTATACCAAGATTTATAGAGAGTCCCGCATATCTATGGAATTTAATAATATTAAATATGTTATTTAATTTCATAAGACATCCCTCCTTTAGGCTCATATTAGAGTTCATATGGTTCTCGCAAGGTCTATTAAAATCCTCGCTCAAGGTATTAATTCTGTGTGTTTGCAAATAGATTGTAAATCTACTTAAATCGCAACTCTATATTAAATCCGTTTCAACTTTACATTTTTCATACATTTTCATTGATAATATCTTTCACTTTGCTTTCAAATATTAGTCCAAAACGCATCTATATAAAATATTCGCCATTTACCCATAATTTCCTCTATTTACCTTCAAATAAGTCTATTATTTGGGTTTTATAAACAAAAGCCACATTAAGGAATTTTTTATCCTTATATGTGACTTTACCCTAAAATTTAAAATTGCAATCATATCCTCTGTTATTTAATATCTGCTTAATTTCCTTATAAATCCCTTCCATGTACCTTGGCTTAACACATGCTGTTTCTGCTATATTCCATAATGTTATTTCTTTTCCCTGCCTTTCTAATTCTTCAATGCCCCATTTTATTTTTCTTATATGGAATTCTTCTAGACTTTCTAATTCTGAGTCTATATATGCCTTTGTCAATGGGAGTTTCTCCTTCCTTTTAGAGAGCCAGCCGCTAATCCCTAACTTGCCTCCTACAGTTGACCATGTTATCCTTTCAGGCTTGCCTTCCTTCATTTCTTTTATCACTTCCTTAACTTTAGGAAGCAATTCAGCATCTCTTTTATCCCAATCAACAGTGTTAACTACTGTTTTTATTCTGCGATAGTTTTCTTCCATCCATTCACTATCATATCTTTTTAGCCATGCATAAACTCCATCGTTATTTTTACGAATTTGGCTACTGCTTTTATCAGGATATTGAGCATGGATTTCAAGCCACTTTCCCCTTAACCTTTCTCTTTTCATTCTGAATTCTTCTGTATCAGTAAACTTGCTGTGAAGATATTTCCCACCACCATTAAACTTCCAGAATTCTTCTATTTCAAGTCTATCAATAGCCTTTCTGATTGTCTTTGTAGATGACTTTAATATATCTGATATTTCTCGGATTGATAGTCCTGACTGGGTAAGTTCTATCAACCTCTGGTCCCACAGTTCCTGATAAGCATCAATATTGTTTTCATCTTCATCATTAGAGCCAAGTTTTGTATTAAATAAATCAGCCACTGGAATTTCGAGAAACCTCGCTAATAATAGATACCTTATTGAATAGGTTGTCCTATCATTATTTCTAACCATATCAGGTAGCCAACCTCCGCTATTAACTGATACAGGGGATTGAACAAGTGCCAAGTATTCATGACCATAAAAATCCACAAAGTCTTGTTTTAACTTCTTTTGGTGAATATAATTGTTCATCCTAGCATAGCCTTTTTCAATCAACTTAACTCGAAACTGATTTCTAAACCACTCAGTCTTCTTAAATCCAAATTGATTATTTAGAAGTATTTCTACATCTCCTGCCATCCAAAGCATCTTCTTCATCAAATCATTTGAATAACTTATTTCTTTTTCTACAATACAGTTCTTACAAGATGCGCTAATAAACCTCTGTCTGTTACCTGCCCTTATGAGTTCTGTGCTATCACAAAGGGGTATCTTATGTTTTAAACATACAAATACCCCTGTAACCTGATGACTTCTGTGCCAATATGGCTCTCCAAATCTTTCTATGTCCTCTTTAAAACACTCAGGACAAAATCGAAAGTATTTATTTAAATTGATAGAATTTGATATTAGACCTATCCTCATGTAGGAAACTGCCCCTTCACCATTTCTCATAGTTTCAATTATCTTTTCAGCCCGTTCTTTTGGGATAAATGCTGCAAGAAAAGGAAATAAGGTATGCTTATAGATAAAATATTCTGCTGTATATTTTGTACCGACAGGCATATTTTCAATTAGTGCATCTAATTGTGTAGACAGTTCCATAACTGCTATACAATTCCTTGTTCCAAATAAGTCTTCAAAATTATGGATTTCTTTTATATTTCCACTTCGCATACAGTATCGTGCCAGCGTACTATATAATATTTCGTCTGGATAAGGTGTAGGAAAAAAGTTCACTATATCACCTCCTTGGAAAAAATATCATCTTCAAAACTTACAATATATCCTGATTCTTTTATAGCCTCATAAGCACTTTTATTATCCTTTTTGCCCTGTTCAACAATGGTTCGAATATCAAATGAGTTTACAGCATTTCGCCCTGATTCTCTTTCTTCCATTTTACCTGTTTCTTTTTTCCCTATCCCCCCTACTTCTTCATCCTTAAGTTGTTCTATCACACCTTTTATCACATCATCTACACCTAAGTCTTGATTTTTAGAAAACATAGTATCAACTATTTTTTGTGCATTTTTAATATCTACGCCTAACTCAACAAGTTTTATCAGAGCCTCTTTTTTTACCCCTATAGAGCCCTCTTGCCTTAGTTTCTTTTGTTCTTTCTTTATCTCCTTAGCCCGCAAGTCCAGGTTAATAGATTCTCTCGCCCGAGTTAAATAATCTGTATAATCAATATCCGCCATATAGATATCTTCGTATTTAATAATTTCTCTCAGATTATTCGTCTTCAATGCAGTAATCATTGGCTGAATTAGTTTTAAATTCTCTTTTGCTACCTTTTTAATAATTTGTGGAGTTATCTCTTCCTTTCCTGTCGATATAGCATGGGCTTGAGCAATAGCATAAACCTTTTTTAATAAATCAGGTATCCCCTGGGTTTCTTCATATAAAACATTACTTATTTCAGGGGTAAGGAGCGTTTCTTTCCTCATCCACTGGTAGTGCCATATAGAATCTACTAATAAGTCCCACACCCTGCAAGTAGTTGACCGTATACATCATTGTCTACCCAATATAGAATCTACTAATAAGTCCCACACCCCATCTCTTTGAATCCTATCGCATACCATATCGCCACCGAGGCCTGACCCTCTGCGTGCCTGTCTGAAGTCCCCCTGAAGGACTTTGATTGCTTTTGGGGTTCCCACTAAAATAACTGGTACCCCTACATTATTTACGAGGTTTACAAAGAAATTTAACATCTTTTCACTTCCTCCAGATTTGGCCATACTTAAATGTTGTATCTCATCAATAACTAAAATTCCTAGAGCACAATTTCTTACCACTTGATTCATAACGGTCATCATCACATCAACAGTTGGTCTTGTCCTCATTACTTTTTCATTATGATTGGTTCCAAGAAGCCTGTCTATTTCAGCAAAAAACTCGTATAGGAGTCCCTTAATTGAGCCGTCATGGGGGCATTCCAATTTCAAATATACTACTTGGTACATCGAAAAAGGAATTTCTTGATATTCAGAATGCACAATTATCTGAGGATATAAAGTTAGTACCCTATTAAGAGAAGAAGTCTTTCCCAAACCTGATATTCCTATCAAAGAAAATCCTAGTGACGTTGAATAAAAATCTTTATTATTTATTAGGTTACTAATATTCTCATGATACTCTCTGTAAAACCCTTGAGCCAGTTTGCTGCTAAATGGATTCCGGGAAAGGTATCCTTGCCTTATTGCACGAGAAATCTTTCTTTCAAGTTCTATGCTCATAGGGAGGGGCTGAAAAACCTGAAATAATCTGTCTACCATATGAATACGATAGTGACTGTCCAGTAATCTTTCACTTTTATTAAATTCGGGATAAAAAGTCAATCTTTCAATTGCCTCTTGGGCGGAAAGGAGATTAGGAAGAGATTCAATGAATGGATTGCCTTTATAATCTGGAATTATCTGCTCTGTATACTCTGCCTCTACTGCTATACTACCATTCGGTATCATCACTTTCTTCATCCATCATCACCTCTTTCTGTTTTTGAAACAGCAATTGCAGGGTATCCATCTCTTCGGTTTCTTTTTCTTCTTTGTTGGCTTTAAAATATTGATTATCATTGCCTAAATCAAAAGCCTCTTCCAGCCTTCTTACGGACTTTTCAGCCTTCCTATTCCCCCTAATGTTCTTTACTCTTTGTCTATCACTTTCTACTGTGCTTGTCTCTCTTTCATAATCTTCTTCTGCTTGCTGAACTATGTCCTCTATTTCAGCAATTAATTGAGTCTTGGCTTGTGCTACATTATCTTTGCTCTTTTCCTGCTGCATTTTTTCTACTACTAATAAGTATTCTATTTCTTCGAATGCCTTATCTTTATATCTGCTGTTAGCATCTACCAAAAAACATTTCTCGTATTCATTAGGGTTATCATTATAGACATAGATGTAATCCATATTACGTGGGTCATAACTTATTTTAATTTTCCGTGTTCCCTTGGTTCGTGCATCAGCAAACATTCCGTTTTTTAGCATAGACTTTGCTGCATAATACATATCTTTATACCTAATCCCTTTTGCAGTCACAGTGGCTGTATCAGAAGGCATCAGTGCTAGTTTTGCAGCATCCTCTGGAACTGTTCTAAGTGTCCCACCTCGATTTGCAATACCCCAGTTCCAAAGTTCTATTGGAATACAGGAAACATTATCTTCAACCATATCTTCATCACGCTTATAGTAATCCAAATGATAATGATTATTGTGGTATAAAATGCATTTTATCATTATCTGAGTAAATTGAAATAAATCCAGTTTTGCTTTTATCCTATAGTCTTTATCCCCTCGTTCCCTTCCATCTAAATCTACAACACCTGGCAGAAATGGCTTTACTCGCTCATTTGTGAGCCCGAAGAACCTTTCAACTGCTGATTTTAGGTCTGCTCTATAGGGTGGGGTATTTTGAACTTTCACATTTAGAGTATTAATAAGGTTATCAATATTTCCTCCTTCTAATTCTCCCCTGTCTGCAATAATAGTTTCTGGAAGATGGTGTACAGGCCAATCCTTCTCCTCTATTTCAATACCATACTGCTTACAAAACTCTACTTTATTAGTTGTAGCATTTAAAAGTGCCATCATGGCTCCAATATATGAACCACTTTCCAAACCTACGTAAATTCCACATATCATGCGGCTAAATTTATCTATCAAGATATAAATGGCTGGTCTGCCTATAATCCAGTTTCTATTGAATCGCGAGACCAAATAAACATCACCTACTTGACAGTCTATTTCAAACGTTCCAGGTTGAAATACTCCATCTAAAGAACTTCCTATTATAGGTCGATACTGTTTTTGATACTTTTTATTGCTGTATCTGCTAGTTATCTCTTTTTTTACATTTCGCTCCTTCTCAAACCAATACCTAAACTGCCCAAAGGATGGAATTTCCGCCTGAGGCTTTATAATTGGTATCTTAACTCCATTTTCTTCTTTAAAACCATCCGAAAAATATTCTTTTCTCATGAGTTCATAAGTCAATGTTAAAGAATTTTTTGCTGTGGTATAGTAGTATTTATTTACAGCAATACGAAATATTCTTTTTATATCCTCAGTAACATTTACCCCTTCTCCTATAATAGACTGATTAGTTCTAGGTCTTCCTCTTTTCACATTTCCAGCCTTTCTCTCTTTGCCCTTTGCTCCACAGTTTCGGTAATCTGGTAATAAAGCGTTGCAAGTTTTCCCCCTTTTCCAGTACCTTTTTAAATATTCCAGAATCCATGATTCACTTAATCCACAGGTTTCGGAGGCTCTTTTAATTAACTTCCCTCTAAAAGCGGATTGAAAAATATCTGGCTCCTTATCTACCATATCCTTAATTACTTCCCACGCCCTATCCCTAATTTTCTTATGTTTTTCAGGTATATCTTCTTCCTTTAACACAACTATAAATTCGTCATCATCTTTTATTTCTGCCTTCCCCCCAGCCAATGCATCTTCTATATCCTCTAATCTGCAAATATAAGGGACTTTATTTTTATTTACATCTATTGTATAGGCTATTTCATCATCAATCCACAGAAGTCTCTCAATGCTAGTACTTTCAGTCCCGTCTTTCCATTCTAGTAAAGAATTAACCGTATACCTTAACATCATTATTTCCCCCTTTGTCACTTATTTCAGGCATGTAAACTGATTTCCCTGTTTGACTAAGATTGATAGGCTTATCCATATCTAGAACTATCCTTTTCTCTGCAACTAAACGTTTAAATAATAGTAATCCCATTCCGACATCTAGTGAATAGTCTTTTTCAAATCCTGCTATAATGTTTTTTACGCTCTGCTTATTATCAATAAATCTGTATAAAATACCGTCAAATAAGTCATCAAACTCAGCCTTAGTAAGACCGTTGCAGCCATCAGAATTCATCACTGAATGAACCCATTCTATATTTTTTGCCCTGACATCATTAATGTCCTTATTTGTCACAATGCCCCAATCAATTCCTTGAACCTTCCAGTACCTCCTTTCAATTTCCAGTTTCTCGATTGTACTCTTTTTAGACAATTCCGAAGCATATTTTATGCTTCTTGCAGCAAAACTCTTTTTTCCATCAGAGTTCAATAGTGTAATCAAAAATGTAGTAGTTAGTATATAAGGCTCCTTGGTTTTCCTGTCTATAAACTTACCAAGTCTTAAATCCGATGTATCTTTTAACACTACTTCTAAATCTATAAGGGGATAATGCTCTCGAATATCAATGACTCTTTCTTCCCAATCTAGTAAATAAAAATACTTTAATTGCGTATCTGAAAAAAAATGATGTATTCTTTGTGTTGTCCACCCAAAAACTCTTGTTACCCTGCCCATACTAGGGAAATCCTGCACAGTTAACCAAGGCTTATATTCCTTCCCTTCCCCCTGACCCCTGCCTTCCTTTATCCATCTATTTAATTTGTTTGAATCCCAATCATTGCTTCTTTTAGCCATTGAATTACCTCCAATACTTTACAATTGCAAATAAAAAAATGCCACTGACCTCAAGGCATCTTTAAGATGTCTGTGTCAATGGCATTTTAATCCATTCGTTCTGTGTACTTTAATTTTATCATACAACGACTTTATTTTAAACGTTAAATTTCAATTTGAAATAGGGTACAGTGGCCAAGTAAAATTCTATGTAATACATGCATAAGGAGGTATTCAATGAAATTTAGTATTTTTAGGACTATAAAACTAGTTATACTTGGAAATATATTTTTAATTCCTTTTTCTATTGTCGTGCAAAACATTATCATACGCTTTTTTCTTGGTCTGCTAGCAGGAATTTCATTTATTATATTTCTATGTTACTGGCAAGTGTTTTTGGAGAAATTTCGGCAAATAATTTTACTGAATTTTTCCCAGTTTGAACATTAGAATAATGACTTTCTGTGTTCTAGTCTATAGCTCTTGCCAGACATGCTAAAAAGCTCACATCTGTATGTAATTCTGTCTAATACTGCTGTTGTTAAAGCAGGATCTCCTAATAGCTCTGTCCAATCTTCTAAGCCTTTATTAGATGTGATAATAATTGAAGCCTGTTCATGAAGTGCCGATACTAACTGAAAAAATAGATTTGCTTCTTCTCTTGTTATTGGAAGGTAACCTAGTTCGTCTATTATTACAAGGCTTGAAGATAGTATTCTATTCATTTTTCCTTTGCTCTTTCTTGATATTTCGTGTGTTTTTAGTACGTGCATCAGGTTATCCATTGTTACAAAGCTAACCTTATACCCTAATTCTACTGCTTTATATCCTAATGAAATTGATAGATGCGTCTTTCCTACACCTGGAGGGCCTAGGAAGATAAGATTATACATCCTATCTATCCACTCCATTTCTAATAGCCTATTTATCTGTTTCTTTGTTATAGATTTTTGAAAATCTAAGTCAAAGTCTTCTATTTTCTTTATTACCGGAAATCCTGCATTCTTTAATCTTCTTTCTTGTGCTTTTTTATCTCTTATTTCTATTTCATTTTCAAGTATTTTTATTAATATATCTTGATATGAGTAATCGTTTAAATCAGCTTCCTCAATAATTTTATCTGCGTTAATTCTTAAGTAATTCAGGCTAAGTTCTTTTGCATGTTCTTTAATTTGCTCTAGTTTATCCATGTCTTTTTATCTCCCTTCAAAGCATTTATATATTCATCAATGTTTCTGATCTCTGGTTTTACATCTTGGTACTTTGAAGAGATGGATAGATTTGCTTTATCATATTTCTTTTCTGAACCTGTTTCTTTTTTTATACTCAAATATTCTAGTGTATCTTTAAACATTCCTGCACTAAATAGCTTTCGTTTTACACAGTATTCTACTGCTTGTCCTACTAGCTTTTCGTCATAATCCTTTACTACTGATATTATTAATCCAAACTGATCTCTACAATATCTCTCTTTTTCTTTTCGTATGTTATCTAATAGCTCTTTTGCTTTATCTGTCATTCCAAGAGCTTTAAAGGCTTTATCATACATTTGATCTTTGGTTTTCTTTTTTTCTCTTTCTGGATGATATATTTGAATTAGCTTGCCCTTTTGATTACTGATACTGTGAGTTGCAATAACTAATTCAGTATCTAAATCAACTATACTCATTTTATTATCTTTTATTATTAGCCTAACTTCTTTACCTGGTCTATATGTACCTTTTGGAACCTGATATCTATTCTGTTTGTATGATATGGTATTGTTTTTTCTGACAGAATAGGTTAAACTATCATTAAGTTGAATATTTTCAAACAGGCTAGGTACTTTCTGTAAGTGTTCCTTTTCCAGAGTAAACACTTCTTTAGGTACCTTTCTTGTTATTTCATGTACTTTAGCATTACCAGTTCTATCTAACCATTTAAATGAGTCTTCATTTAGTAAATCAATATCTATAAAGGCTCTATGCTTTGCAAAGTTATATTTTGCATATTTGACTACTGCTTCTATTTTTCCTTTGCTTTCTGGGTCAAAAGCTCTGCATAGCCTAGTCTTAAATTTCATGCTACTTATGTAGTTTTGAAACATTTCAGTGAAGATAATATCTCCATGGTTTTCTGATACTGCCAAAATCCTATCTTGGTCATATACTATTTCTTTTGGCATGCCTCCAAAGTATTCGAAAGCTTTATTATGAGCTTCTATGAATGATAGGGTATTAAAAGGCTTGTCTCTCCACCATAGAAATTTATATCTTGAATGAGAAAGTACCATTGCAAAACAATATGCTTTAATTTTTGAGCCATCACGCTTGGATAACCAAGTTTGACCTAAATCTACTTGTGCTTGATATCCCATTGGAAGCTCTGGAATCTCCTCGTACTGCCTTATACAAGGAACTTTAGGCAGTTCATATTTTTCCCTTAAATCCTTTACATAAAGTCTTAATGTTCTATCGCTAAAATCCACTTCACTATACCTTTCTCTAAGCCAATCAAATATTTGAGCAGTTGAAATATCTCTAAATTCCTTTATCCAAGATAATATTAGCTCCATATATTTATCAACCTTTTTACTTCTACTCTTAGCCTCCTCCTTTAGTTCTGCATATTCTTCATAAGACATATTCCAGTATTTATCTACTGTCTTGTAGTTAATCTTAAGAAATCTACTTACTTGAGATTTATTGAATCCCTTTAATTTGTACTGCTTAATTTCAGCAAACATATTCCATCCCTTCAAGCTACCTTCCTCCTCTGATAAAACATATCTTTAATTTTATCAGAAGATGAGGTATTATTGTATTAAGCTGGAAAATTTTCTCCGTTTTTGTTTGCCAAAATTTCTCCCTTTTATTATACCAGTCACATTCTATCCTTTATTGTTAAAATAGAAACTATATACACAAAAAATAAAGAGTAATAAGCCAAAAGGCATTAGCAGGACATAATTCCCTAATGCCTTTTCCCATATTTAATGGAGAGTTTAGCCTTTCATAATGCAATTTCTGGTATAATCCTAAACCCCTTATACTCTAAACCCTTTGCTCCTTTACCCCTATGAATTCATATAATGGGTCTTTTATCTATTAATTTTTCATCGAATTTTTTCATTATTGTTTCATATTTTTTAAAATTTCTTTCTTCTTCTTCCTTATCTGTGCTAGAATTACGTATGTGTATTTCTAAATCAAGAAAACTTATGTCATCACGTTCTAACATAACATAATCTTCGTAGGTTTCTATATTATCCTTTATTATTTTTTTAATTCTTTCACAATCCTGTCTATCTTTTCTGCAATTCTCAACTATCTTCCATTCATTCTGTTTTATAAACATTTCCTCTTCTTCATTTGCATAGCCTATATCTTCATCGAGGAAGTCTAATAAAATCTCTACTTCTTTTTCAGTAAGATATAATTTCTTTTTTCTTTCTTTAAGATGAAAACCACGGGTGGATTTATGCTTTTGTTCAATCTTTTTTAATCTAAAATTGTCTAGGCTCACTATATTATTTTCCATTTCGTATACCTCACTTTTCCCTTTATTTATTTTTAGCATAACACAAAATTTTTCTAGAACTGCAAAAAAAGCAGAATAATATTAAGATTATATTACAATTGTATTAATTTTAACTTATAAAAAATATTGGCGAACAAGTCGCCAACATTTTAGCCTCTATCAGTTTAAAGTAGCCTTATTTTCTTTATAATTATTAATGTAATCCCTATATTCCTTTATATCCTCTTTGATAAGCATAAAATATATACTTTCTATTTGCCGTACAAGGTCCTCATATTTCTTATTGTGCGTATCCGTTAACTGTAAATTAAAATGTACACACTCCCTAAAAACTAAAAATTCTGCTATATTTAGTTCAAGTAAAATTTCCTTCCTATTGTACGGTTCAGCCATTAAAATAAGTAATTTAGTCATTATCATCTCTGTATTGGCGATATTTTCATGGATTGCAAAGTCATCTATAACTCCCTCTTCATATCTTAAAACTTCTAGATGGCTATTTATCTGCCGTAGCAATAATAATAACAATTCCTTGGGAATCTTAATCTTAATATTTACCTCATTAAACTTAGAATAAATTTCTTCTGGTTTTAAATGCATAGTATAAGCCCTCCCTATATTATAAAATTCCTGTTTCTTGAACTCTATATAATATAAAGAGGGCTGCATACTCTTTTCAAGTTTCCTAGTCGGTTAAACGACCGATATTTCATATTCCTTATCAATGAACCAGAACAACTGGAAACAAATTCAGTTTTGCAATGATTACTATGCTAGTAATCACTCTTTTTTGTTTGCTTTGGAGCATAAAATAAGGATGTTGTAAAATAAACCGTTTTTTATTATTCTTATAATCCTATCTTATTTTTCATATGTCTGCAGTATTCCACTGCAATTGAATGATTCAGTATCATATTTTGGTCTGAGGTATAGCATATAAGTGCTTCTTTTATTAATCCGTGATATTTACTATGAATATTTTTTATCCCCCATTCTCCACCTTCTTTTTTAGAAAGCACCAGTCCATCTTGCATATACGCTAAAACCCTGCATAGATTCAAAATAATATAAGTAGGATTATCTATTACTTCGTCTTCAGAATTTATAATATCGTTCTTAATACTATCTAAATATGCTTCCGACGGTATATCCCCAAAAACATCACTAATTTCTTTTCCATATAGAACAATGCCCCGATTCTTAATAATAACGAAATGGGCTGCTAAATCACGGTCAATCCCATTCATTTTTTTAACATATTCAATAGGATTACTCTTATACCAAGTTAGGTGCATATTTGAAAAATGTAAATCAAAAGGTGTTGGATAAACAAACTTTTTGCAATACTCACTCCTAACTACGCTTATCTCTATCCCTTTGGCTGGTGCATTATCATTCAAAGCAACAGCAACATCCATAAACATCTTCTTTTGCATGTCTGTAATTGCATTTTCTACTACAACCAAAATATCTAAATCACTTTTCATCGGATTAAAGCATCCCATAGCAATAGAGCCATGTAAATATACCCCCATCAACTTATCCTCAAAAATATGGCAACTATATTCAACCAATTTATTCAGTAACTCTTGTGTTTTCATTATATCCACCCACATAAAATATAAATAAACTTTAATTCATCCTAAATTACAGAAGCAGTGCAATCATCTAAAACTTCAGAACCTTTATATATTATATCATGAAATAGCATTCGTTAGAATAATCATGTATTCTATCTGCTAGTGTCTATCGGACGCCACTATTCCCACCAGATATAACCATATTCTAATCTAAGTTTGGTTTATCCAGGTCTTCTTTCAAATCAGCAATATTTCAGTAGTAGCAATCAATAAATATATCAGTAATATTTTCTTCATTATTTTCTGCACAAAGATTTGCTCTATAGAATATATCCAGCCTCTCATCAAATCCTTTGTCAACTTGATAAACACCATTAAGCATAAAAGTCTCCAATATAGTGAAATTGCCAAAAATCGTTACACTTCTGATAAATAATCACTCCATTTATTTTTTAATTTAAAGGTATTATATAAATAGCACCTATCAAAGTAAGCGATCAATAATCGATGTATTGGATCAATTGCTAATAAGGTATATGATTTAAGGGAGATGATCATATGGTCATCTCCCTTAGATTGATTTAGTCTGCTTTACATGTTTTTTGAATTAATGAATCCCATGGCATCATAAGATTCAGTACTTTCGGGTTAGTCTTTAAATTAGAACCAGGTATTCTGGATAAAATGAACTCTAAATATTTGTAGGGATTTAAGCCATTTGCCTTTGCGGTTTCCACTAATGTATATACGCATGCACTTGCTTTGGCTCCTTCAGGGCTTCCGCAAAACTCCCAGTTCTTTCTCCCTACGGTAAATGGTTTGATACTGTTTTCTGCAATGTTGTTGGATATTACACAGTTCCCATCTTCTAGGTATGTTTGAAGCTTTTCCTTATGATTTATCGCATATTGAAGAGCTGTTCCAATTTTAGATTTTGGCAGTACTTGTGTGAGTACTGTTTCTGCCCACGACCAAAAGGCATCAAGAATTGGTTTTTCCTTTTCTAGACGCTTAATTTTTCTCTCTTCAGGCGAGAGGTCTTTAAGTTTTCTTTCCCAGTCAAATAGTTGATTACAGTATGCTATTCCTGTGGCAGGTAGAGCTCCTTCCTGACTTTTCGTATCTTTTGGCATAGCATCATTAAAGTATCTCCTGACATGGGCCCAGCACAAGCAGTGGTGGATATCTTTTACTTTTCCATAACCTGAGAAAGCATCCGTATGTAAAAATCCACTGAACCCTTTAAGAAATTTGCTTGCGTTTTCTCCAGCTCTTCCTGTAGCATATTTAAATATCCTAATGCCACGATTTGCATGGGTGGATGTAGAGTAAACCCACATGTATGATTTAGTAGTGTTTTTCTTTCCAGGTTCATTTAGTACTTGAACTGGAGTTTCGTCAGCATGCAAATACTTCTCCTTTAAGAGTTCTTCCTGAAGTCTTTCCACTACAGGCATTAGCCATTCTTCTGATGTCTTTAGTATCCAATTGGATAGTGTTGCACGGCTAATTGGAAAGCCCATCTGCTTCCAATCTTTTTCTTGGCGATATAGGGGAACTGCTTGTACAAATTTTTGATACATAGTCCAAGCAACGCTTGATGCAGTGGCATATGAATGTTGTAATACTGGCTCTGGAGTATATGGATTAAAAATAGAAGGCAGACCTTCTTTTTTGCATTTTCTGCACTCATAGGTCTCTTGATATATATTTACAATGCTGATTTCGGCTGGAATATATTTAATTTCAGAACGTAAGAATTTCTTACCTACAACTGATAGATTATCTCCACATTTAGGACAGTTCCTTTGAGTTTCTTCTAATTTGTATACTTGGTCTTGCTGAGGAATATTTTTAAATGCTGCCTTCCTTTTGTAACCTGAACGTGTTCTTCTTACAGGTTCTTCGAATGGAACTGGTTCTAGCTCTGTAAAATCTGCAGCTACCTCTGCTTCATTAAAAAGACCAAGAGCCACTTCCTCAATTACAAGTTGTCCATTAATTGCAGATGTTTTTTCGGTCTTTCTGCCATATAGTTTCTTTAATAGAAATTCTACATTTTCATTAGCACGCTGAAGCTCTTTTCTTAGAGATTCTATTATTTCATTTTGTGATTCAATTGTCTTTTGAAGTGTTTGTATTAATATGTTTTCAGTCACTTTAAATTAGCCTTCTCTCTAAGTTTTTATCTATCTTAATTATACCATTTTTTGTTTGAAAAAGCTACTAAAAAAAGGCTTAAAATACGCTTTTTGGTGCGTTTTTTAGCCTTTAAATTACTCTCTTTTTCTCTAATTTTGGTATGGTATTTTTCTGATGGATAGATAGACCTTCCATTAACCAACGATATTGCTGAGGAGTTATCTCTAATACTTCCTGAGGGTCTTTTGGCCAGTTAAAAGAACCGCCTTCAAGTCTTTTGTATAGTAGTAAAAACCCATCTCCCTCCCATAACAATCCCTTCAATCTGTCACGTCTTCTCCCACAGAATAAAAACAGACTCTTTTCAAATGGATCAAGATGAAAATTTTGAGCTACAATGGTTGCAAGACCATCGATTGATTTCCGCATATCCGTATGTCCGCATGCAACGTAAATATGGACAAAGCCGTTAAATTCTGCTAACATAAGCTATCTAATATCTGGAGAACCTGCTCCAATGTTTTAGGATTAGCAGCATTCTTAATTTCGATGGAAAATGAACTAGTTTTTATTACTGCACAGGTACCAGCCTCATCAGTATCTGTATTGTTCATTTCAGAAACTTTAACAGCTGCAAAAGAAGGTTGAACTACCTGCGGTTCTCTTGGTATCAATGCCAGGGACTCATTGCGAATCACCCTTAGCCAGTAATAGAATTGACTTGGTTTAATTCCATTTTCGCTACACCATTCTCGTACTGGCATACCACTATTTCTACATCTAGAGATAATTTCACGCCATTCCTGAACCTTAACCTGATGGCTTATAGATCTCATATCCATATGGATCCCTCCTTGAGACTTTTATAGTGTTTGTAACACTTGTAAACACTTTAAAAGTGTTCACAAGTTTACTTTATTATCTCATTTGGGGATTAGTTATAAAATCCATCAATTATTATACGCTTACCTATCAAATAAAATTTTAGAGTGATTTTTTATTAACTCATTCCTCCAAATCAAACTAATTATTTTTATTAAAAAAGGTTTTAGTAGCCTAAATAACCTACCAAAACCCTTTGTGGTAATAATTGTTAACCTTCAGTTCCTGTCTTCGAATATTTCTCAACAATTTCTTTTAACTCACTTATATTTGCACCACTCATCTTATATAGACCAGAATTAATAGATATACTAATCGCTTTCTGCCTTATTTCTTCATCATTTTTAATAATATTATTTAATGCCTTTGCTAACTTAGAACTCATTCCTCTTGGAAACTTTTTTTGATTATAATATAAAGTTAAAGTGTCAAGTGCTGCTTTCTTTTGTGCCAATCCACCTTCAAGTAAGTAAATAAAAGTATTATTAATAGTCGCATTCAGTTTATTTGCTGCTAAATACTTATCATTATCTTTTAAACCAACAAATAATTGAAGTAGCCTGTTAATTTCACTCTCTAATGAACTGTTTTTCATTTTATCCTCTATTAGAGAATAGTAATCTCTTCTTTCTTCATCACTATCTATCTTCTCTGATACTGTATTCAATGTGTATAGATATTCATTATCAACTTTACCCTCCATAAAGAGTTTAATAGTGTTTTCCCTTACACTTCTTTCGTTAAACAGCAAATTATTGAACACATTTTTCTGTACTTCCTTTTCAAATACTGAATACATAGATAAAAGTATTCTTAATTCTACATCTTTATAAGTAAAATCTAATTTAGAAATTATTTTACATAAGTTGTTTATTTTATCAGACATGTTAAACTTTTTATCGATAAATTTAAATATTGTATCTAGAAGTTGGTTTATAATTTCGTTACCGTAATAAATTAAAATTTCAATAATCTTTTGTGAGTTATTATCTATTTCCTTAGAATTTTTTGAAATTATATTGGACAAAATTCTTTGCCTAATATTATTATCAGATAGTATAGTATAGTTTTGGATAAACTGTTTTACAGCAAAATCATATATTAGATTGCTTTCTATTTTAGTTAATATACTAGAAAAGTATTGGTTTATTAAACTATTAGTATTAAATAAGTATAACAAGTCATTATATGTAGTATATGTCAATTTAATGATTTCTTCATTAACAGGGTTAGGATTCCTTTGTTGAGAATTTATTATCGTAATCAAAATATTTGACAATGGACTTACTTTATCAGGTTCTATAATAAATGAACATTGCCTTAGTATCAAATATAAAAACTTCATTATACTCTCATTCACTTGATGACTTTGGTTACTAAGTAAGTTTAATATAGTTTGTAAAATAGAATTTTTTTGTGCAGAATCAATGTATTCTTTTATACCATCTAGGTATTTAACTAAATATTTGCTACTATTATTTGTTGTTCTTAAGGAATTTATAACTTGTATTATGCTTTGAACTATTCTATCCATATTGCCATATTCTTCAGCAATATCATTAACAACATTTGTATAATTTCTTATGAAGAATTCATTTTCTTTAGTATAATAATCACATAACCTGTTAATTATTTTTGCTTTATTATCATCATCAATTTTATATTCTTTCCCAACTTTTATTATCAACTTAAATATTTTATTACATTTGTCACTATCTTTACACTTACTTGTTTCCAATGATAAAGCATCAATTATATTTGCAGCATATTCACTAATATCTTTATTTAAATTTATAATATTATCTAAAATTTCAACGCAAGTAAATGACATTATTTCATTATCATCATTAATATAATTTAATAGTTTTTCAGTTAATAAGTTGTGACTATTATTACTCAATTTTTCGCTAATATTAAGTAAATATTCTGCTATTATCTCTTTCTCATTGTCTGAGTATTGCTCTTTAAAATCCATTATTGTTTCAAAAATATCTCCTGCAAAATATTTTTCTAATGCTTTCCGGTTATTATTAATTTTACTTATTATCCTTATTACTTCTTTATGGTTTTTTTCATGTAGTTTAACTAAAAATCTATCTAGTAGACTAATATCAAATGACAACTTATGATTCATACAAACAGCATTTAATATATTAATTGTATAATTTAAATTATCTAATGTCAGGCTATGCATATACTCATTAATAATATCTAAATAGTAATTATATTGTTCAGTTATATTAATATAATACACAACACCATTTATATCAAATTGTTTTATATTATTTTTATATTGTTGCATCTTATTTAATATAGTACTTGCAAATTGATATTCAATTTTTTCTGGAACTAATTGTACAATATTTAAATTTGATAAACTATTAAGAATATTTATAATGTCTAGATTTTCATATTTATCTATTCTCATCAGTAGGTTATTAAATATTTCAACTCTTTCATCTTCAGATTTAGTTTTATTTAATTCAGCAATAAACCCTTTAATATCTTTGTAAATTATTAAATTTTCCAAATTTTCTACATACTCATCCGAATAGAAAGTATTTAATGTGTCTTGGGATAAATAAATATAAGTTTTAATATGCTCACGTGAAACAAAATAATTGCTTGTATAATACAAATACTCTATTGCTTCTTTAAAATCATCCTTAACTTGAAACCCTTGCTCTTTTTCAACATAATATTTACTTAGAATACCAACTTGTGATTCTTCAAAGTTATTATCTCCTCTTCTTACTCTCTCAACGTACTCCAATAGTCTATTATTATTTACTAAGTCATAATATAGTTGTGTAAATTCCGTCTGCAATACCGTTATTTTAGCCAGAAATTTTAAGTCTAATGTAAAGTTTGTACTAAAATAATTTTCTTGTAGCCTTTCTTTAAAAATTACATATAACAAAATAAAATTATTTAAAAGTATTTTTACTTTCCTTGGGCTCATAACATTTTTATAAATTAGAACATGAATAATCTCTTTTAATTCTTCTTTAGGAATATCTATGTCTATACTATTTAGTAACTTAATTGTGTAGTTTCTAATTTTTTCTTGCCTAAATGGGGGTATAGCCATTTTAATTTGAAAGATTTTATCTAAATAATCTGTATCATCTATTTTTTCTTCAGTTAAGGCTTTTTTCAAAATTGCGTCATCACAGGCAATAATAAAAATACAATTTTTTATATTCATGAACGTTTTTATTGTCTCTAATACTTCAATGACCTTTTTGCTCTGACATCTATCCAAATCATCAACAAAGACAATAATTTTATTATTATTTTTGACAAAATTATTTATAAGTTTTTTAAATGACTTTTCAAATTGCTCTAAACTCTCTAAGTTTTCATTTGACTTTGTTATTGTTACATTAGAAGTATAGTCTCTTAATATTTTAACCACATAATAAATAACCCCAACAACAATAGCATTGAAAAATAAAGGTATTGACATTTGTCCTTCTATATGAAGCCATCTAAATAAAAACAAATAAAAAATCACTTCGGCAATTAATATTATAATAGATGAACATAGCAATCCTTTAAACATTTCCTTAATGCTTTTTTTAAGATTGCTTTCACTTTTTAGAATTGACTGATTATTTATCTGTCGATTTCCTTTTATATAAAGTGATTCTATCAATTCATCGACGGGCTCACCAGTTTGTTTTGCTACTTCTAAAAGAAACTTTCTTTTTAAAGATATAGGTTCATTTGTATATTTCCAGCATTCAAACATAACTGTTTTATATTTCTTTGAATTATCGATTCGATTTTTTAACAAGTTTATAATTGTAGTTTTCCCTACTCCCCACTTCCCAAATAAGCCAATATTTAATTGCTCATTTTGACAATTATCAATAATATTCTTTATAACGTCCACATAGTGTCTATGACCAAACTCATCACTATCTATATTTCCTATTGGCTCATCAACAAAAACTCGTATATTATTGTCTGTTTTTGTGTCTCCCATAATTCCCCTCACCCCTCATACTAATATAACTTATTATTATTTAATTTGACGTTAGTCTCATATTTCCTCTTTTATCCACTAAATCTTTCAACAAAATATAAGTTCTTTTTCCAGTTCTCTTTAAATCTAAATAAAAACACCCATATAATCGCCCATTATCCCATAAAAAATTGGAAACAAAACTTTAACACTCTCTTGAAACTCTTATCCAATATATTTTATAGTATTAAAAACTATAGGAAGGATGTTGATGATGGAATATAATAAGGGATTAACTGAAAGCAATTTTTATCTTGATGAATTTGCTACTTATTTGATGAGCATAGACAAGTCTGATTCCACAATAAAAACTTATATCGAGCATGTGCAGGCATTTGCGAAATGGTTTGAAGAAACCAATGGCATAAATTTTGACCCTATTGTAG
The DNA here is from genome assembly GCF_030263895.1 of Proteiniborus sp. MB09-C3. NCBI lineage: Bacteria > Bacillati > Bacillota > Clostridia > Eubacteriales > Proteiniborus > Proteiniborus sp. MB09-C3. The sequence continues at coordinate 758,244 of NZ_CP127161.1, read as the reverse complement.
TAACTGAAATTGATATCAGAGATATGCGTTCATATCTACAGGGAACAAGGCATTTGAAAGAAACAACCATTAATTTAAGATTGGCCAGTCTGAAGAGTTACTTTGAATTTCTTGAAGGAGAAAAATATATAAAAAATAATCCTGCCAAAGCAATTAAAAAAATAAAGATTCAATCACCTGCTGCACCCAAATCTTTGGATGAACAGACCTACCGTGCCTTACGCCGTCATATATACCGTGGAGGTAACAAGGCTCATATTGCCATGTTTGAGATTTTTACAAGATGCGGGGTTAGAAATCTTGAACTCATAAATATCCGTATCGCTGATATTGATATAACTGAACGAAAAGGAAACTTAAAAGTAATAGGAAAGCAAAATAAAGTACGTTATATACCCTTGCATAGGGATGTTCGGGATGCAATTAACAACTGGATGACAATAAGAAAAAACATTAAAACGGAGTATGATAATCTGTTCATATCCGAACGCAAGACCCCTTACACTAGGTCAGGAATTTGGAAGATTTTCAAAAAATACTGTGCACAAATAGGGATTACGGATGTAACTATTCATTCTTTTAGGCACTATTTTTGCAGAACACTTCTCAAAAATGGGGTTGATATTTCTATAGTTGCTCAACTTGCAGGTCATGCTTCTGGTTATGTTACGGCACAAGTATATACTATTCCAAGGCAAGAAGAATTGGAGGCAGCAATAGAAACATTAATTTAGGATTTAAAAAGCAGGCATCATTTGCCTGTTTTTTAAATCTATAATACTTCCTTCCTATTTTCTATTATCATATAGACTGTTACTATTGCAAGAGGTATTACTACTAGCCATCTATACCTGCTATTAAGCAGTCCTTTTCTACTTGCTTCATAATTTCTAAAAGGAGAAACAATAAGAACCTATACGCATAGTTAGGTTCTTATTGTTTCTCTTTTTTATAAAAAAGTCTATGTAAAAATTTGATTTCAATAGCACAACAAATATAATGCTAAAAAATAAACAATGGAGTCGCTAATCAAAACGGGAAACACATTATTTAAAAACGGAGATTTATAAAATAATACGGAGAACGCCTCAATGTAAACGGAAAACATAATATCTAGTGACTCCTCTGAAACGGAGGAGTTTTGATGAATTTAGGAATTAACTATGAAAATCGTGAAGCATTAGGCATAACAGATTTTGAGTTTTTATCCCTATTTAAAAAGGAAAATGAAAAAGTATACTTTAGGCTCATTCAGGAGGAAAAGCATATAGCAAAGAACTTTGACTGTCTTCTTACTTTAGATGACAGTTTAGAATATCCTCTCATGCAAAAAGTTATTCAAAAATATCAGAGACAAGGCTATGGAGTCTATTTTGTAGTAAACAGTGGTGGACAAAGAAAAGGTTCTATTAAAATAGTGAATGCACACTTTATTGATATGGATTTTGGAAAGGTTCCAAAAATTATTAACGGAGAACTCTTTAATGATTCTGAAGGAAAGACTGTATATGAATATAGGAACAAAGAAGAAATAGAGAAATATAAAATTGCTTTTCTGAAGAAATTAGAAAATTTAAAACTAATTCCAAATGCCATTGTAGAAACTAAAAACGGCTTTCATGTGTATTGGCTGCTTGCCCCTGATAAGCCACAAAGTTTAGGCTCTTTTACCCCACTCCAAGAAAAACTTATTGACTATTTCTCCGCCTTTGAAGAAAGAAAAGAGCATGCTGATAGCAGTGTAAAGGATATAAATAGAGTTTTAAGGCTAATAAATTATAAACATTTAAAGAATCCAAAAGACCCATTTACTATAAAATGTATATACCTCAATACAGAAATAAAATATACTCAACACGATATTGCAAGTGCCATAGATTGTAATATCATTGAGTTGATTAAGGATGCTAAAAATCTTGAACTAAAACCCGCTGCTACGAGGGCTAAGACCAGCAACTTGCAAAAAGGAACCCATAAAGTTCATTCTACTCCAGTCTTACAGTATGAGGACTTGATTCCATTTTTAAAACAGCAGGATTTAATAAGTTATCTAGGTATTGATGCAAAGCCTAATGTAAACTTTAAATGCATATTCCATAACGACAACAACCCCAGTGCTGTCATAAAAAATAGCGGTGGATATTACAAGTATTTTTGTAATTCTCCTACTTGTATTTGCCATAATGCTGGGAAAGGCATGGATATTATTGATATAGTTAAAATTAGAGAAAACTGCGACACTTCAACTGCTATAAGAGAGTTAATTGAATATTTTCATATTAAATTAGAAGATTCAACTTGGATAAGCGAACAAAATAAAAAATTTGAAAATAACATTATGCTTTTAAGCCAACTTGATAAAAGGAAAGATGAATTTCCAAGCCTAAACCGTATCATTAGGTTTGGTTACCCTCTACTATTAGATATTCTTGAAATTGGTAAAGAAAATATTGTTAACCGTTTCTTTAATACAAATGGAGAAAGCATATTTTTCTTTTCTAATCGATATCTTGCAGGGAAGAGGAATAAAAGCGTCGTGAATACAAATAAATACATTAACTTATTTTGCACCTTAGGATTACTCAACAAAATCCCATATAGCCATGTAAATAAAAATTTAAGGGCAACTGCTATTCAAATTTCCAAAGATAATAGTCAAAACGGAATTTCTTTCTATACTATTCCTGATTATAATAAGGCTTTTAAAACAGCAGATGAAAGGGCATCCATCATGCTTCAATATAAATTTAGCATCATGGGTATGAGCAAAAAATATTTGGAAAACTGTTTTGGAGAAGAGTTTGCAAATAAAATCTATCATGTAAATGTGAAAGATACCGAGAAAAGCAAAAGCATAAGAGATGCCATAGAAGTATTCATACTGCAACAAATCAAAACCTATGGTTACTTCACCAAAGATATGGTTATGGATTATAAATTAAAAGTGGACAACCATTATATAAGGCGTGGAGCAAAAGAATATGAATTTAGGAAGGTTTTACCTGATGTCATTCAAAAATACGACCTGATATATGTGAAGGCTAATAAAAACATTAATCAAAAACTAGGTATAGACACTAAGAAATATCTACTCATTCAAAATAGCCTATTAGACGAATAATTGCTAAGAAGAGAAACAATAAGAACCTAACTATGGGGTTGGTTCTTATTGTTTCTCTTCTTGATAAATACATCATACATGATTCCATAGCCTTAACAGCAGTTATTTCACCCGATTTCCATCGCTTATATGTTTTTTCAAAATTATCATCCATCTGTACACTTTTAAAATATATTGCAAAATATAAATTCAACCTTTTGAAACTATGCAAAATATGCTATTTCCTTCTACACATGAACCAAATACAGGCAATGCCAGCAACGGTAATACAAAAAATCATGACAATTGTTAAATACATCAATTCGCCAATCCCCCCCTAATAAAACAGAGATAAGGTTTCCCTTATCCCTGTTTTATCATTTCCCACTCTCTTCTATTTTCTACTATCATATAGCCTGTTACTATTGCAAGAGGTATTACTGCTAGCCATCTATATTCGAAAAACATCTTTTGATATAAATAGTAAATCAAGAAAAATGTTGTAAACCCAACTGCTGTAGGTATTAATATATTAAAAATTATATTCATTTTCCTTTTCACCATAATCAACTCCTTTCCCTTTTATAATAATTGTAGCGCGCATAGAAATATTTGTCAGGTCCCTTTTAATAAAATGTAATTTATTTGTAACAATCTTATTAATTTTTGTCTTTTCAGTTTACTTTGAATCCCTATATACATGAGCCTTTGGCCTTTCTAACTAATATACATATATAATAGGGATTTAGAAAATAAAGAATTATAGGTTAGTAAGAGGAATATGGTTTAATGGAATACTTTTGGTCTTAAATGATATCACCCCTAACCTTGATTTCGTCGTCTAAATTTTCTTTCAAAAAAATAAAAAGCACATTCTCCTATAATAATGCCAGAATAAACCTGCCCGTATAAAGAGAATATGCTCTCCGTCTGTGTCACTAATGCTATTGTAGCGAATATACAGAAGAAAACTATTATATTGTAACAATTACCATTTTCATCCGACCTAATTCCTTTAACCCATCATATACCTTCCCCTATATGCCCAAATATTTTTTCCAACCATTTCTCTCAAATCTTATAAAGGCCTTTCCATATTGGTCTTCAAAGGTATCCCCAGTCGGACGAGTTAAATTATCATTAATTTGATTAAAAATATCTTCTGCCTCACTTTTTGTAATCTCGCCAAAATACACACATAAAGCCAAAATATTATTGTGTGTCAGGGTAATGAACTCATCTAGCCACTTAAATTCAGTATAATTATCTGATATTATTATTGGAATTCTCAACGCCTGAGCATATCCTGCACATTCACTTTCTCCTGGACCGATTACCTTTTTCTTATCTTCAATAATACCTCTTGCAAGTATATTTACAGATATATCTTTCTTCCTATCTACTACCTTAAATATGCTCCCATCTTTATGAATGGCTTGATTAATTACACCATAACACTTGCCTGCATTTTTCTTTATTTCAATATCATACACAAATTGTGGAATGATGATTTCCTCAAATAAAAGTTCTAAAACATCCAATCTGTTAACTCTGGCTAAATTAATTAAAATATCTGCATCAGAAATGGCTCCTACGTACCTCATTCTAATAATCCTCTTCTAGAGGATACTCATATCCGAATTGCTCTGGAGTCAGTCCGACAAATTCAAGACTATTTTTCATGTTCTTATATGAAATATTCCCTCGTTCGTAATTACTCTTTACAAATTCTATATATTCTGTAGGTACATACGTTTCTTTTGATGGAATTATCAGTTCAATGCTATAACCTTCCCGTTTGGTTAAAGATTGGAGTTGCTCCATGTTTTCCAGTGAACAGATATCTACAAGTTCCTCATATTTGTTAATAGAGCATAAATCAAGTTGGATAAGTCTTTTTAACATCGCCTTATAACTTACTTTAAAATAATTGTGCATTCTAACGATATGCCTTGGTAAAATACTGCCTTTATCAACATTAACAATTTTATAAAATACTTCTTTTACATAGTCTTCAGGCATTAAAAATTCAGAAGCAAATACATTTGCTTTCATATCTTCTGCTTTATGCTTTTCATCATCTAAAAAAATCTTTTCTTTTTTCAGGATGTCAGCATTATAAATAAGATGATATAATTCATGGGCACCAGTATAACGTTCATGTCCCAAAGTAAAATTACTATTTAAATAGACAATAAACTGTTCCTCAAAATAAGTGCTAAACCCTGATAATTCATCTGTATCCAATGGCTTTCTTATCAAAAATGCAGCCTCCGATAGAATGTCAAATATATCGGAAAGCCCTTTTCTAGCAAACTTTATTCTCGTTTCTTCTGCTAAGTCTTTAATTTGCAGTCTGAAAGATTCTTCTGGGAGATTCAAATTATTCTTTGGCAATCTTAACACTCCTCCCATAGTGGCTTTCTCTCTTGTGGTTTAAACTCCCCAGCATATATTTTCTTTTGATAAATAAACACCTTTACCATATCCTGAAGTTTTTCTACTTCTTTAATCGTTTTCTCTGAAAAGTTTTTCTTCCTGAATAATGTAACTAAATCATCATCTTCATCATCTTCAAAAAGGATGTTTATATCTATATTCAGAACTTTGCATAGAGCATTTAACTCCACAGCCGATACAGTCCTGTTGCCGTTTTCTATTTTGCTTAATGTTTCTCTGCTCATATTAACATCTCTTTCAACAAGTCGTTCTACTACTTCAATCTGACTTAATCCCCTTGCTTCTCTAATAGCCTTTATTTTTAATCCAATAGGAATATCCTTTGCCATTTTGAATCCCTCCTTTGTAATATTATATTACTTTATTGTTTGTCATGTGTCAATATCTTATCCATTTATGTAACATTTTATTACTATAATTTTGAGTTATACCCGTAAATTATTTTATTAATTTTAAAACTTTTATCTCAAATAATTTGATTTCTCGTGTACCTATGGCTATAATGCTTCAAATTTCGTGAAGGAGTGGTCATTATGATAAATCTAGAAGTTTTGAGATTGGAACTAAATTACCTGCAACAGGTTGTGAATAGGACATTAGGAAATATGGATGCGAGGAAATTAGGTAAAGCAATCATGGTATTAGTCACTTGTTTTTTTAAGCCTACTACTTATGATTCCTTATCCTTATCCCATCTCCAAGCAGTTGAGCAGTATCTAAATCAAATTCAGCAGAAAGTAGAACCTTGTGAGTACAAACTTCTACTGAACAATATTTCTACCATAAGGATTTTTTTAGAGAAAATAAATTTCGAGATATCCAAATGCTAATAAAACAAGGCTTTGTAAGACATGCAACCTTATCCCCAAAGCCTTTTCAATATTAGTTAAAACTACCTGTTTGCTCTTGATTTCACCAATCAAAGTATACCGAAAGTCATCATTGTATGCAATAATAAAATCCCTTATTCATACTATAACATCTTCCTTTCTATATATTGCCATACCTTTTATATTATATGGATTTAATATCACTAAATCAAATTAAAGTTAATCTTCGTAATTCCCTCTATAACTATACTTAACCCTTATTCCTTATGATAATATATGCTCTTTTACAGCAACCAAGATTCTTGATTCCAGACCAAGGTTCTATTACTATAAATGCTTACTGGCTACTATCAATGAATCTAAATACGATAAAATAACCTTCCACTGTTCTAACTTATCTTTGAATCGTATTGCATTTGCCGGGCTGGTAGACGGTAACCTATAAAATAATAACCCTTTTTTAAGACACATTTTTCCTATTACCAATTTTATAAATAATTCCTCTGCTTTACTCCCATTAAAAAATACCGTTTTTATGCCAGGATACTGGTTGAAAAAGGTTTCAAAATCATTAGAAACAGGATTAATTATTTTTGAATCACTACTTCCTTCTCTATCACAACTTTTCAACACATCCCAAATAGCAATGTGTTGGTTCAATAAGAATGTCTTCCTATTCTCATAATCTTCTTCAACTTCTTTATTAAAAAGCCCATATATTATCTTCCAAAACTGATTTCGCTTATTTCCATAATATTGTTGTTTTTCAAGGGACATTACACTAGGCATAGTCCCCAAAATTAGTATTTTACAATTTTTATCAATAATTGGTTCAAAAGATGTAGTCATTTTTCCCCTCTCAAATCAAATACTATAATTTATTCTGTAGGTTCTATAATTTCTAATTTAAAATTCCATCCTTCGCAGGACGTCATCATTCTACCGATTCCTTCTAGGCTATATTCCTGTCCATCAATAATAAATTTTGGTGTTCTATCGTCGTATCTATCATCCCATTCAATACGCCCTTCTACTAGATTGTCTTTAAAAGAGATAAGTTCATGTCCTTGGAATACTTCTCTTTTTATGAACTTTTGTGATAATCCTTTCCTTATCTTTTTATAAAGCCTTCTCAAGGCATCATTTGAATCTTCTTCAAAATCCTGATGTACCCCAAAGGAATACCCTATTTTATCTACTCCTGTAAACTCTACTGCCTTCCAACAAATACCTGTTGGATGAATCTTCTTTCCTATTTGAAAGCAGTGGTCTATACCATCACAATCTTTAAAAGTTGCTTCATTTTCAAAATCCTTATAGTCTTCAACTCCAAGCATATCTGCCGTATACCCATTGTAGCAATCTTCGCATATCAATTGAGATGGCTCATCTTCTTTTATAGTTAAAACTACCATGCCGTACCCGCTAGAGTCTTTTTCACACCATTGACACCTTTCCATGCAAATTTTCTCCTTAAAAAAATCCTTCAATTATCTTTCTATCACTTCCACAAGCCCAATAATCTATGCTGCTGATTTCCTAGGATATCTGCATTCTTTTGCCCTTTTCTTCCCTTACCTACAAAAGGTGAAGGGGTACCATCCAACACAGAATGGTCAGAGGACTTTTTAATCCATTCGCTTGACAAAAATCCAATAATAGAACTATGGGAATTGCCGTACATACTAGTGATAATATCCCAATTAAATTCCTTAATAATGTTTTCTATAAAAAGAGAATTCATATATTATCATTCTTTTATATTTTTATATATAATAATCTCCCTCTCATTGATAAATTCTAGTAATAATAATCTTCTTTATATTTTCAAGAAGAATTTCATATGGGTACCACACTTCCGTATATGAAAACCTCATTTTTAAGTAACGGTAAAATGTCAGATTCAAGGCGTGAACTTTGAATATCGATATATGTAATCTTTTTTGATATTTTACATTCTTCCATAGCCACGCCCCTATCTATTAAAGTAATTTTGTACGGTTTTCCGTCTATATAATTAACTACTCCCTGTTGTTTAACTTCTCATAAGTCTCAACCAACATATACTCCATAAGGGCATTCTTGAACTGCTCATCATCCAAAACACGGGTAAAGAAGGATTGGTTCTGGTCCATCCTATCAATAACTTTATTGATAAAAACTTTCTCAAAAGCAAACCTAAAATCATCAATGGTATTTGTCTTAGCCTTTTGAACCAAATCCTCATCAGCGGCAAAATCCTCTTTAATCTGCTCTACGGATAACTGGTCGGCTTTTGTAAAGTCCGTTCCAAACCGATTATTAAGTCGCCGAATAATACTTGAAAGATAATCTTCCTGTTCTTCTTTTACTCCTGTTCCTGCAAATTTTACAGGTGTAACTGGTACATTTTCATCATCAGAAGTTAGAGAAATACTCCCTTCAAATGTCTTTTTTGCAGCATAATACTCCAAAGCAATTTCATCTGCTAGGTGAATAGTAGAACCTTTTTCCTTTGGCAGTTTTTTAAGTAGATATGTTAAGTATACATATAACTTATGGAGTTCTACATCTTCAAAAGGCGTGATTTGAAGGATGAAGGAATAAAGTCTTATGAATTTCGTTGCTTGGCTACTAAAATCCTCTTTATGCTGTTCATCCAACTTTTTAAACCTTTCTACGGCTATATCTATCAAATGGTTTAATATTGCCCTGTCTCCAGAAGTCTTTTTATCCTTTGGCTTAAAGTATATATGAATAAACCTATCCAATTCTTCTTTTAAATACACGCTAGATGCATTTAGCATAGTTTCAATATCATAAAGAAGATTGGGCTCTGTCACTTCTTCTACGATAGTTGCCTGATAGTAGGGTTTGAAGGCTTCTTGAATATCCTCTGCCTTATTTACAAAGTCGAGGATAAAGGTATCATCTTTTCCCCCGCAGGTTCTGTTAAGCCTTGATAAAGTCTGTACTGCTTTAACTCCCGACAACTTTTTGTCTACATACATAGTATGTAAAAGGGGCTGGTCAAAGCCTGTCTGATACTTTTCCGCAACTAACAGCACTTGATATTCATCAGTGGCAAAGCGGTCTGGAAGTTCAGACTCCTTAAATTTGTTCATACCACTTTCAGTATAATCTACTTCATCATCCTTTACGGTTCCTGAAAAGGCTACTAAGGTTTTCATATCTCTGTAGCCTTTCTTTTTGATATATTCATCAAAAGCATGCTTATAGCGTACAGCATGAAGCCTAGAACTGGTCACAACCATTGCCTTGGCTCTTCCCCCTATTTTATGTCTAGTTACGTTTCTAAAGTGTTCTACCATGATTTCAGTCTTTTGAGCGATGTTATGGGGATGAAGACTAACATATCTTGTAAGTGCTTTTGTGGCCTTAGCCTTGTCAAAAGCAGGGTCATCTTCTATTTTCTTTGCCAGTTTAAAATAGGTTTCATATGTAACATAGTTTTGAAGTACATCTAGTATGAATCCTTCTTCAATTGCCTGTCTCATAGAATATAAATGGAAGGGATGGGGTAGTCCATCTTCACCTATGGTTCCAAACATCTCAAGGGTCTTTGCTTTAGGCGTTGCCGTAAAGGCAAAGAAACTGATATTTGGCTGTTTTCCCCTTTTCTTTATGACCTTTAATATCTCTTCATCTGGGTCGTACTCTTTGCCTTCCAACTCTTCATCTAGTTTTGCTGCTTCTTCAAGACTACTTACTGATAGCACTTCCCTTAAAGAAGCCATATTCTCTCCTGCACTGCTGGAATGGGCTTCATCGATAATTACTGCATATTTATGATTTCCTAATTCCCCAACCTTTTCAATAATAAATGGGAATTTTTGCAGGGTAGAAATAATAATTCTCGTTCCACCTTGGATGGCATCGGCCAATTGATTGGAGTCTTTATCTATTTTTTCAACAACCCCATGTTTATGCTCTAATTGATAAATGCTGTCCTGTAGTTGCCTGTCCAAAACCCTTCTGTCGGTAATAACAATAACAGAATCAAATACAGGATTATCCTCATCATCATGAAGGTTAGCAAGTCTATGGGCAAGCCAAGAAATAGAGTAGGTTTTTCCTGAACCTGCACTGTGCTGTACAAGATAATTTGTTCCTACCCTCTTTTCCTTTGCATCGGCTTCCATTTTTCTTACTGCATCCAATTGGTGATATCTTGGAAATATGATAGTTTCTGAGGTTACGATATTTCCGTCTATATCTTTCTTTTCCCCAGTCTCTATAAATACAAACTTCTTTAATATATCCATCAGGCTATCCTTCCTAAGTATCTCTTCCCAAAGGTAAGCAGTTTTAAGTCCATCAGGATTATCAGGATTTCCCTTTCCTCCATCACACCCTTTATTAAAGGGTAAGAAGAAAGTCTTGTCCCCAGAAAGCCTTGTAGCCATATAGACTTCCCCGGTATCTACTGCAAAGAATACAATGGCTCTTTTCTTAAACTGGAATAATAGTTCATTGGGGCTTCTATCTTTCTTAAATTGAATTATTGCATCTTCATAAGTTTGACCAGTGAAAGGATTTTTAAGTTCAAGTACAATAACTGGAAGTCCATTGATACAGATAAGCATATCAATGCTGTTTTCGTTTTTAGTGCTGTAGCGTACTTGTCTAGTAACAGATATGCGATTCTTTTCATAAAGTTTAACTGTTTTCTCATTTAATTTGCTGGCAGGCTGAAAATAAGCAAGGTCTAAGTATACCCCATAGTCTTTAATCCCATGCCTTAATACATCAATCATGCCACGATTATTAAGTTCCCGATTTAATCGGTTTAACACCTTAAATTGATACTGGTCTTTATAGATTTCTTTCAATCGCTCCATTTTCTTGGGCTGAGTATCCTCTAAGAAGTCAAATAGGATTTTTGTGTCAAAGGCAAACTCTTTGTTATAGTCGTTAGAATTACCCTTCACATATCCAGATTTTAAAAGATGTTCTTCAACATATTCTTCAAAGCCCTTTTCTGTAAGTTCCACTGGAGTTCTAGCCATTTTCCTCACTCCTTACTAACTATTTGCTAATACATCAATTTTATTTGCATTCCATATCTTCTTGCATATCTCTTTATAAAGAGATTGTCTTTCAATGAATTCTATCTTATTAAATTGAGCATATGGTTTAAAAGGTAACTGTGTATTATTCATAAACCGCAAAAATAACGGATTATTTTGATAACAGTTCTGATTTAAAGTTCGAGCCAATAGGTTTTCACTATCATACTTAATTACCTTCTTACTGTATTCCATGTCCTGCAAACTTCTGTTTTTATCTTTAGGAAGTATTAATAACCCCCCGAATCTATTTCTAAAGTCCTTAAACTCTTCTTCTGTTGAAAAATCAACTTGATGATTTCCTTGGGTGTAATCATCAGCCCAAATATGCTCTATATCGTAGGGGTTTTTTTGTTCTCTATTTACATAGTCGGCAAAATTGCTGTTGATACCGCTTTGTTCCTCTAAGTAATAGGTCATCCTCGAGAGAATATGTAGCATATATCTTCTTGTAAACTGGTTTAAATATAACCCATCAATTCCATCAAGGGTATATCCCATATCACTTATGTAGTCTTTTAATAATGCTGCCAACTCCTGTATGTCCTTATTACGTATCATTTTTGTAATATTGAATACCGTATATTTAATAGAGGAGTAATCTACCGTCTTAAAATTAAAAATCCTGATTGAGATAAACTGGTCAATAAAACAGGAAACCATTTTAATTTTCTTATTAATAACATCCTGTGTATCATCACTTTTTATAGCAGATAATATGATTTGGTACTGCAGCGTAAACCCTCTATCTGCATTATAAAATACATGCTCATAATCCTTATTAAACTTACGGGAGTATTCCTTTAAGCGAACGTAAATATCAGCATACATGTTGAAGTTTTTAAGGACAAAATTTTCAAAATTTACACTGCTGTTTAAGCCCACAGTAGATTTATTTTCTCGAACCCATTTGTGAAATGTTGTTCCGATAATATCAAAGTCTTTATTTTCTGCCTCTTTCTTACCTTCTCTGATAGTTTCTGCATATTGAGCCCTTAACCAGTTCTTGATGAAGTCTGCGTCTCCATCCTTTTCAATTTCTTTTAACTGTATGACTTTATTTTTCCATAAGTCATTTGCCTTATTTCTGATAGTATTATCATCCATCTCCGAAAGAAGATATCCCTTTAACATTTCTGTAGGAGTAAGCCTTAGTCCCCTATCATTCATGGTTACAAAAACCTTATGGGCATCCTGCTCCGAATCAGTTCTTATCTGCACTAAAGATACATTATCGATTAGCCATTCGATAAATACTGGAAGAGGACTTTCTTTTAATTCATCAGGAAAAATCCGTTCAATATCTTTATACCTATTGTAAAGGTTAAGAACACTTTCTGATTGCTCATTGGTAGTATCATAATCCCCTGTCTCAAACAGAGATGCTAAGCATCCTTCCCTTTCAGGTACATTGATACAAAAGGTCTTTTGGCCATACATTTCAGAGTAAATCAGATTATCAATGTTTACTTTAGGCGAAGAATTCTGCTGTTTTTGAAGATTGTTTAGGTAAATGAGAAGCAGCGTTAATGACGATAACCTCTGCTGTCCATCTATAATTGCATTATCATTTGTAAGGATAATGGGACCTAAAAAGTAATCCCCATAATTCCTTACATCCATCTGCCTATCCTCATCTTTATAGAACTCATTAAACTCGTTGGTTAAGTCTTCTATCAATTCTTCAATCTGCTTAGTTTCCCAATTATATTCTCTTTGGTAATACTGAACCGTATATTTATTATTTAACAGATTGCGAATATTCCCCGCATGGGCTGTTATCTTATTCATTCATTAATCACCTCGCTCATATTCTCAAATTCCCTCACATCAACTTTACCTGTTACTGCTTCAGAAATGAGGGACTGACGGTATTCTTTGAGTTTTTGGATTTGTGTACTTATATCAGATATTAAATCATCCATATTATTTGTCAGTTTAATCAAATATTCAACAATCTCTTCTTGCTCCTTAATATTAGGCAAAGGAACTTTTAAATTGCCAATAAAATCCCAACTTGCACGTGGCATTTTTGCTCCATATGTTGATGAATTAACTACATCAATAAATATCGGCGACAGCATAAATAAGTATAAGTATTCTGGCAACATATTAGAAGCAGTTCTTAACACAAGAAGTTCCGATGTGCATCTCCCATTAAAATCTGCAACAATACATTTGGCCAGATAAGGTCTTAATTTCCCAAATAATACATCGCCCTTTCTAAAAATATTCGCTGTCTCTCCAACTGCTTGTTGTTCATCGTTGTTATTCGTTAATAACTTTCCGGTTTTCGACTCAATACTTTCCAGCCCCACATAAGTTTTATCATTGTCACCATCACTTGCTTTTACATTTCTTATATTTGATAAATATTTTATTCTTCGTATATCCCAATGCTCCGGTATCTCCCCTATCCACTCAATCCCTGAATCCTTCATCCTAACACTTGAATTAAGCCCTTTGGTAACAGCCTCAGTTATAATCGCCTGCCGCTTTTCCTGTAATAATTCAATCAATTTTTCTTTATCAGTAATCAAGCCGTCTATTTCAGCAGTCTTTTGGTCAAGAAAATTGGCAATGGCGGTTTGTTCTTTTTTATCAGGAAAAGCCAATTTTAAATGCTCAAAATCGTGCCTCGATAGATATTGTTGTATTGCCCCTTCAGCAAGGTGCTGCAACCTTTTTGAATTTGCATTCATAGCATAGTATAAAAACGTTGAATCTAAATCCTTCATTGGTACTATTCCTATAAAAGTTTGATTCGATATTAGTGGTTTTTTAACAATAACCGTCGTACCCATATTACAACTACACGTACATAAAACAGTACCAATAGGATATACTTTGAGATTCATTTTCTTAACTAATTCTTCTGAAACTCTTTGCTCTGATTTTGAATCTTCAATATATTTGCCATCAACATCTTCTATTCTAATCCAAGGTATATTCCCATTAAATTCTGTAGGTTTATCTCTCATTGGAACAATCATTCTTGCTCTATATCCTAATTTTGTAATATCCCAATGCTCTGGTATCTCCTCTATCCACTCAACACCAGAATCCTTATACCTCTCATATCTCCTATACTTACTCATCCCCCATCACCTTCCTCAACCTTTCCTGAATACTCCCCTCAAGTTCCTTAATCTCCTTTGCAATCTCTTCGGAAGGTCTTAGAGGCTCATATTTATAAAAATGTCTTGTAAACGGTATTTCATATCCGATTTTAGTCTTGCTTTCGTCTATCCAGGCATCAGGAACATGAGGTTTTACTTCCCGCTCAAAGTATTCATGAATATCCTCTTTCAACGGTACATTCTCAGTATCTCTTAAGTCTGAATCTGGTTCTGGATTACCCTTATTGTCTACACAAATGTCTGCTGTTTCATCCTTTTCAGATAAGGCAGATAATATAGCCTTTAATAGAGGGCTGTTCAAATTAATATCTACTGCTTTAATAGTCTTTTTAAGTACCTTGGTAAAGGTATCCCTATTTTTATAAAGAACATTAGCATCCATTGTTTGTAAGGTATCTATTATTTGTCTTTGAGTTTTCTTGCCTTCCTCTATTTCTTGAAGCCCTGCTGCACCTTTCTTCCTGGATTCAGCAAGTTTCTTAAAAGCCGTTTCATTATATAAATTATTAATTCTCTCTTCAGTTACTTGGAAGTTAAGCCTTAAGGGTCTCTCCACTACTATTTTTTGATAACCAAAATCTTCATTATCAAAAATCTTGCAGTATTCGTTTTCTTTAAAATCCCCATATATCCTCGTAATTTCTTTTATCTGTTCCTCATTGATTTCATTTCTCTTGTTTCCAAGGCTCTTTCTCATTTTCTGATAGAAATCTACTGCATTGACCAATTGTATTTCCCCTGTCCTTACAGGACCCCTCATTAGGTCACTGTTCTTACGGTTGGTTACTATCCAAATATAAGTAGAAATGCCCGTATTATAAAATAACTGGTCGGGCAGTGCAATAATACCTTCCAGCATATCATTTTCAATTATCCATCGCCTTATCTCTGATTCTCCTGAACCCGCATCTCCAGTAAATAATGGTGAACCATTAAAGATAATAGCAATACGACTGCCTTTTTCATCTTGCCTCATTTTAGATATTAAGTGCTGTAAAAACAAAAGAGAACCATCAGATATTCTGGGAAGACCCGCACCAAATCTGCCATCAAACCCATCCTTCTCATATTCTTCACGGATAAATTTCTCTGCTTTTTTCCATTCCACGCCAAAGGGGGGATTAGTAAGCATATACCTAAAGGTTGTGCCCCTGTGGCCATCTTCTGTAAAACTATCTCCTAAGATGATGTTATCTGCATTTTGCCCTTTTATAAGCATGTCGGATTTGCAGATACTAAAGGATTGGGGATTTATCTCCTGTCCAAATAATTCTACTTGTATTCCAGGGTTTAATTCTTTCAAGTGCTGCTCTGTAACCGAAAGCATGCCTCCAGTCCCTGCACAGCAGTCGTAAACAGTTGTAACAAGCCCTGGTTGAGTCAGTTCCTCATTATCTTCGTTTAGGAGAATATTTACCATGAGCCTTATAACCTCACGAGGGGTGTAGTGGTCTCCTGCCTCTCCATGTTCAGAAAATCTTCTTATCAGTTCTTCAAATATGTACCCCATTTCTGTGTTGCTTACTACATCGGGATGCAAATCTATTTTATTAAATTCAGATATCACAAGATAAAGCAGGTCATTATCATTAAGTTTTGTAATCTGCTTATCAAAATCAAAATACTCTATGATTTCCCTAGCATTCTTGGAAAAGCCATTGATATAATTCCTTAAATTATTTGAGATATTATCTGGCTCTGCTAATAACTTTTCAAAATCATATTTACTGGTATTATTAAATTCCTGACTTGAAATCCTATTTAAAACAGGGTCTACGTTTTGGAGCCCTGACTTCTTTAATGCTTCATACTTTTTAAGTACTTCCTCTTTAGTGGTTGCAAGAACACAGTCAAACCTCCTTAGTACGGCCATAGGTAAGACTACATCCCCGTATTGTTCTTTTTTATAGGGACCTCTTAAAAGTTCTGCTATACTCCATATAAAGTTAATTTTATCTTGAAAATTAATCAAATTTATCACTCCTATGTATTTTTCAATTCAGGCGTATCAAATTAGGTATTAGTATCTCATACCAAATTATATCATCTATACTTTAATATTCTATATCTTTTTAGGTTTTCCTTTGCATATTACATCTTATATAGGGTGCAATACTGTATATAAAGAAACATACCAAAGGCATGTAATAGTTAGTCCTTTATTATGCAATAATAGGATTTTTCAAAGACAATGCCATATAAAATAGTTCATCTAAATACAGCATCAATTTTAATGAATTTATTTCAGTGTCATAGTTAACAGCCTGTCCATGAAATATTTTGTGCCTGCTAAAATCATGTACCCCATCTGGTTTTTCGGGATTAAATCTGACATAGAATGAATCCATACAATTAAAAGCATAACTAACAATAAATCCATCTAGTTCCTTTGCTTTCTCTTTAAAATTGTCATACAAGGCACCAAATTTAAATGCCGTTACATCATAATTTCCCCTCATAAAGTCCCGAATGATGCCTTCAATCATTAGCGCCCATACTGGAACTGATAGAGAATACATTTCTAATTTATGAGCATAGAAAGCATCTTTAACCTTATTTTCCCACTTATTAAAATACTCTAATTCATTCCATTCGTTTATTATCTCTTCAAGTTCTCTGCATTCATCAGATTTATAATAGTCAGATATTATTTTATCTACATCTTTCTGCTTTAGAGTTTCTTTATTTTTATAAATATAGTTTATTATTTCTATGGGAAGGGAACTAATAAACCACCATCCAAATTGGAGCATGGTTTTTGCCTTTTTATTTAAATTATCGCTAATATTTTTTCTTGCAAACAGAATTTGCTGTGTCTCCAATAAAAACGGCCTTATATTGCCAATGATATCCTGCTGCACATTTGCAAAATTAAATAACTTGTCATGATGTGTGAAGTTAAGTATTTTGTTTAATTCTGCTCCAAATGCTTGCATATGGCTCTGAATGCCACTATTCATGACATTTCTAAGTGCTTCTTGACTTTCTAATGCCGTTTTAACATATTCCATGTTGATTGGCTGCAATATATCCCTTATTGCATTTATTTCAGAATAATAGTTTTTAATTGTTTCATTAACAATACTCGTTGCTGGTGCTAATATAGGCTGCATTTCTATTATCGATTTATTTATACTCCTTTGTATCGGGTTAATAACTTCCATATATGTACCTATCATATTCCCCATCTTACTTGCAGTAGCCGCCAATTCCATCAAAGCAGAATTTCCTATAATGTTTTGATATATTGCCATATCAACCAAAGGAGGTCTTACTGTTTCTGTTATTCTACTTAGTTTTGATACTAACTCTATGTCTGACAGTAAGTTTTTATAGTAGTCAGCAAAATCTAATTTAGGCTTTAATTGCTCTGCTACTTTTTTCATATGTTCTCTATACTTTTCTGCTTCTTTTTTATGTATCAAATAGAATTTTTTGAAGAAGTCATCTGTTTCTTCAGATAATTCTTTGGCAAATCCTTTTAAATAGTCTGAACTATTTATTATTTCTTTTCCTACTTTTTGCAAGTCATTATCTGATAAACCCTCTATGTCGTCTAAATCAAGAATAGGGAAGTCATCTTCCTGGTAAATAACTTTTTTATTATTGTTGATTATCTTCAAAACCATTGTGCAGAATGATTTTCTATAACTTTCTGTTTCTTCAAAGGCCTTTTCATAAGCGATTGCAGCATTCATGCTATAATAAACAGGTATTTTTAATTCTTTGCCCTTCCAATTTACATGTACTAGCCTTATCGCTCTTTTATGGGCTTCTATTATATCTTCTACATTTGTTATTTTCTTTACATCTCTATATTCTTTTTTCACAGATATCACCCTTTGTCCAAATACTGTTAATTCCATTTTACGACATATCTTTATAATCCTCAACAGAATTACAGCATTTTATCGACCATTAATTTGTTATAATAAAAGCACATCTCTTAAGGAGTGTGCTTTTATTTGGACTACTTATCAATTATCAGCAATAAATAATTTGTTATAGATGTTTTATTCAGTACATATTTTGTTTGCAGAAGGTGCATTTTACCTAATGCTGCCTTCTGCTTTTCTTTTACTAGGGGTCTTTTATTTTCTTTACTATATTTTAAATTAATTCATCTATACGCTTCATCAGTGTGTTTTTCCCTAGATAGTTTTCAATAAATATTACAGGAATCGGCGTATCTTCTTCATCATTTATTAAGTTCTTAATTGATGCATCATATCCTTGCTTTCTATACTCCTGAATTTCTGCTTCGATTGCATCAATGTTTGGTATGTTAATCGCTCCTGTATTAAGGACCTTATACTCAAGCCATTCTCTCGGAATAATTTCAAAACCTGGCAGTTCCCTCTGAGCCCTTTCGTATATATATAAAATATCTGCTTGACTTGTTGTATTGGAAAGGTTCTTTAAACTATTGCTTCCATATCCTTTTGTCCAAATTATCATTTCTTTGTTCCATTCAAACTTCTTCAAACAATAATCTTGCAATATATTTCCTTCGTCTTGCTTTAGTCTTGTTTGTCTATTTCTTTCCCATGATAATAATTCTTCAAATGTCATGGGTTTACTAAAGAACTTAATGACTAGATTCCCTGTACAGCATCTACATTCTTCATCATAATCGTAGTATTCTGTTGGTATGCCGGTAACTTCGAATTCACCCATTGAATTCATGAATTCTTTAATGCAGTAAAACCCTATATTATAGCAGTCTTTATCATATTTACATTCTTCCAAATATGCAATTTCATCATTGCCTACTACAACTTGAATACTTTGGAGCATGCCTTTGCTAACAACACTATACAGTTCCACCTCTCTGCCATCTTCAGATAGAAGATAATTGACTTTGATTAGTCTTTTACTTGTTCTATTCTTAACCGTCTTTTTATTTTCAGCACTAATTACCATTTCTAATTGTCTCATGGTTCATCTCTCCTTTTATTTTTAATATTAAATTCATATTTCCTTTTTTATTATGCTGGAAGTGCTCCACTAGTGGAGCACCCAGTCATTCCTCACAAAATGTTTTCTAATCCACTTTTACAGTAAATTTATTATGCTTCTTCTAATTTATCTGCAAAATACTTCTCAATTACTTCATTGCAATCATTTTTTTCAAGCCATTCATATGCTTCCTCTGGTTCTAAAGGAATAATACCTTCGATCCCCCATCCACATCCATAACCTGACTCTCCATACTTTGATAAGGCACCACCTGAATATCATAGGAACATATTGCCTTTTTTGGTTATATATAATTCTTCATGCAAATAATTAAAGTCATCATTGCCAAGACTATTCCAGTATTTGCCCAATAATTCCGCCGTTTCTGTATTATAAACTTTACGATTAATTATTTTTTTCATATTTCATTTCTCCCTTGCTTTTTATATAATACTATTAACAAATTTATTTTTATAAATTTCCACTGTAAAAGGGGCATTCGGCAAAATGCCTCTTTTACTTCTTTGGTACTTGGTGCCCCAATCCTTACCATAGAATCATCTCCTAGTATAATAATGTCATAGTCACGAATGACTATGCTGTTAACACATTTCTATTATTTCGTAACAGAAGAAGGAGTTCTTCCTTCATCAGACGTTACTTCTTAAATTAACATGTCTGACGGTTCCTGGTAGACTCCAGACCTATCATAAAGTATAATCTTTACGGATAGGATAAAGAATGTTCATCTCCTTGGGAAGTCAGTTTCTACTGACCTATACCTACGATTAAGTCAATTAGTCCATTCAATGAGGTTTTATGATTTGGCTGGTTGGGAGCCTCAGGCTATACCTGTATCACATGCTAGGATGTGTACTCATTGCTTGGAAATGGATTCCTATCAGAAAGGAGCTGTAGATCATGTCAAACATTATTAAATATGATTCTTTTATTTCGGTTGGTATTGATGTTGGTGCTGACTTTAGCTGGATGTCTATTGCACTACCTAACCAAACCTTTGTAGGAAAACCTTTCAAAATTCTACATTCTGATTTAAATTCCCTAGCTGCTTCTGTTTCTAAAATCAAAGAAGCAGAAGAGCTGTATTCTTTGGAAAGTCGCATTTTCCTCGAATCCACGGGAATTTATCATTACCCACTCTTCTGCTATCTTCGTGATAAGGGATTTTTGGTATCCATCATTAATCCTATCATCACTAAGAATAGCACAAATATTAACATTAGAAAAGTACATAATGATAAATTTGATTCAAAAAGCTGCATTAATTGGTTTAAAGCCTGATTTAAAAGTTTCTATTATGCCATCAGACCTTGTACTTGATTTAAGAAATCTTTCAAGAGAATATTATGATCTGATGGATAACCGCTCTGCTTATGTTAATAAGCTCCAAGGTGAACTGCGGATGGTATTTCCTCAGTTTTTAAATATTTTTTCTAAAATAACTACAAATACTGCTTTGACCTTGTTGGAAAAATATACTTCACCAGATGCTTTTTTAAACGCTTCTAAAGATGAAATAATTCTTTCCATTCGCTCTACTGCACGTTTTGGTCTTACTTATGCTGAAAACAAGTATAATGCAATTATTCAGGCAGCAAATGATGCAAAGACTTTTGGTCATTCAGTAAGCAGCAACTTTAAGCGTATTCTTCTATATATTCGTTTTATCCGTCAGTATGATGAAGAAATCTCAACCATACTCTCTGATATGCATGAACTCGTGAATGCTAACGAGGATACTGAATTTGTAAAACAGATACACCTCATTGAATCCTTTAAAGGTGCAGGATTTCTTTCTGCTGTAAGCCTTATGGGTGAAATCGGAGATTTTTCTGCTTTTCATTCGCCTAAACAGCTTTTTGCTTATTTTGGTCTAGACCCGGCGGTAAAGCAATCTGGCAAGTTTAATGGCAGCAAAATTAGTATGTCAAAACGTGGTTCGCGTACTGCTAGAAGAGTAATACACACCATGGCTTTAGTCAGTATTGGGTTAAATCGTAATGGATCTGCTAACAATTCTGTTTTACGTGAATACTATCTTAAAAAATGTCAGTGCAAACCTAAGATGGTAGCTCTTGGAGCAATTATGCACAAAGTATGCAATATTGTATTTGCAATTTTACGTGATGAAAAAGAATTTGAAATCATCACTCCAGAACAACATCAAATGAATTACTTAAAAGCGAAATGCGACATCGCTGCATAGTGAAATTCTATATTTCAAATTTTTGTTTTTTGATAATCACTCAAAAGGCTTGTTAACGTTACCCTTTTTTAGCGCAACTGGTATATCAAATATTTTTAAATTACTTATTGACAATTCTTAGCTGGACTTTTCCGACCCTCTATTATTGAACATAACACATGTTTTTAAAAAGTAAGGTGATTTGCAAGATTTTAAAAAACTTCTTTAATAATCCATATCTCGTTTTTCTCCCCTTCTATTTTTGAGCATAACACATGAAAAATAGGCAGAATGGATTTTTCATAGGTCTTTAGTCCTATTTTTATATATTTTTTAAAAAACTTTTTCCCTTTTCTTAATAACTGACACTATTTATGCTTAAATTTGGCATCAAAAAACTGTCTACTAAAAAAGTAGACAGTTTTTCAAGAAAAGGATGCTTGTTGAAACCACTATTAGATGGGCATACCTTATATATAATTGGGTATCCTTGTCAAGTTTATTTTTTTATATCCTTAGCCCTTTATCCTTAAAACCTTAACCCTATAATTATGTATATTAGTGGAGTTAGGGTAAAGGCTTAAGTTACAGGGGTTTTGATGGATTTTCATACCACAAAAAAGATAAGATAAATAAAACATATTACTTCTTTCCCAAATAATTTACAATAAGTTTATCTAACTTCTGACTTAGTTCTAATATCTCTGTACTAGTAAATATTTTGCTCTTTCCATCAATTTTTCTGTTTAGTTCATCTCTTATTTCTCTAATTTCCTTTGCTAAATTATTAACTTCATTATTCTGTCCTTTTTGTTCTTTCTTCTTTTCCTTTTCTCTATATAAATTTTTATCTGCCATTTTTATCATATCCTCCAAATCTACTAAACAATCAGTACAGGCTATTCCCGCACTGATTTGAATATTCATCCCTTGTTCTACTGCTAGTTTACGAATCTCTCTCCTAACTCTCTCTGTTACTCTTTTCGCTGCCTTTTTATGCTGATTAAAAAGCAAAATAATAAATTCGTCGCCCCCATACCTTATACCTAAATCCTCTTTTCTTATACTGTTTTTAATCGCCTGTCCTACTATTTCAATTGCCTTATCACCTACTAAATGCCCAAAAGTGTCATTAATTTCTTTTAAATTATCTATATCTATGAATATTAGGGAGAAATCTTTTTTGCTATAAAGATGATGATATATTGAACCATCGTTAATCTGTTGCCAATAGTTTCTATTGTATAATCCTGTAACTGAATCTGTTAATAACTTACTGCATTTATAGTTATTTGAATCAATGGTAATTACATAATACTTTTGGTTGGCAATAATAATTTTATTAATGGTCACCCAACGCTTGCCATAACTAAATTGAACATATGAACTTTCAGATAACCTATCAAAAATATGCAATTTTTTAAGGTAATTATAGGCTTCTCCATTATTAATGCTGCTGTACTGAATCTTATTTTCATGATTCAAAACAATTTGAATTATCTCCTCAGTTCCATGTCTTTCCTTATGCATTACAATTAGCCCCCAAATTTATAAGTTTGTTCTTTATTAGAACATATTATTGCACAACTTCGGATAAAATACAAGTGTTCCAATAAAGAACAAAAGGTGGTATGTTTGATGAAATTAATATTAGATTCCGAAGAACGCAATATTGCAGGCTCTAGAGTTAAAATTGCAAGGTTAAAAAATAATATGACGCAGCAGGAACTATCAGTAAAACTTGAGACATTAGCAGTTTATGTGGATAGAGCAAGTATTTCAAAACTCGAACAGAAGAAAAGGATTATAACCGATATTGAACTGGTAGCCTTATCTCAAGTATTAAATGTAAGCGTCAGTTGGCTCTTAGGTCAAGATAAATAAGTTTTGTTTCAATATACACCTATTCTTATGAATCTAACACTGATTCTTTCATCCACCTACCCCTATGCCATTAGCAGATATTTATTTGTGCCTTTATTTTTATCTTCTACCCCAAATTTATAACAAAAAAGCACACCCCCTTATACTTCTAGATGCAGTATAAGAAAGGTGTGCCCCTTTCGTCAATATGCCTTTACGTTACCACATCTTAATTGTAACTACAAGAACTATACTATTTCTTTTTTGCAATTATAGTCCAGCGTATGGCTGTCTTAGCGACAGCATCATTTTCATGGGTTACTGTGTCCACCTTTACATAAAAAGGTCTTATATAAAATTTGTAGCCCATCTTAACTAACCTTTCCGTAAACGAAATTAAAACTTTTACCGTCTGATAGCCGGCCTTCATGCCGATACAATCGATATTTACAGCCAAGTTTTGCTTTATCTCTTCTAATGCTGCATCTACAACAGCATTGATATTGCTGTCTCCCGCAACTTTAAGCACCTTTATATTATCCATGCCTTATATGCCTCCTTACCTATTTTGAAGGCATATTAAGGGTTGAATATGAGGCTTTTCAAGAATTTATTTTTTATTCTTAATTAGGCCTTTAAATTATTTTAAGTATCTTTGCATTCTAATACTTATTTATGTAATGAAGTAATTATCGAATTGTTCTATACTAATGCTGGAGTATATTCTATAGACCCCAGGGATATAGGAGATGAAATTGTAAAGGTTAAACTCCTTAAAAAATTAGGCCAGAACGCTGATTTAGATGTAAAAGAACTAAATCAGGTAAAAGATATTGCATCTATCACTGAACCTGAAATGAAAAATTCTAAGGACAATACAAGTAGTAGCAAAACTGAACTAGAAAATATAGAGCCTTTTACCCCTCTTCGTAATGAAGTAGTATCATGTGAAACAGATTCTTCCCAAAATCCTGAATACTACTTTATGAATATTTCAGATGCACAATTGTATTGGTTAAAGCAAAAGTTTGATAAAGTTTGATATGGATACAATTTAGGAAATCGATGAAAAGTCAACAATAGAAGATATTATTGACATAGTGGGTAAGATTATAAATGGTATTCCATTTGAACTTGATGAATATCTCTACCCTGAAAAATACACACCATCCACTTTAGTAGATGAAAATCCAAATCCTATTCTCATTGAACCTGAAGATATGCCCTTTTAAAACTTAATTTATAATAAAAATAGTTGACTTTTATATTTATCCTTTCCTATAATGCCTCAAACTTGGAAAGGAGATGATGTTTTATGAAAAATAAGCATCTTGAATCAGAAATTAAAACCCTATTAAGTAATGCCGAGAAAGTGTTGGGTAAAGACTCTATTCAATACCAGAATCTGGACTATTACTTTGATATTCTAGTAACCGTTTACGAATACAACTTTGATAGTGAAAAAGATTTACTATGTGAATTGAAGCAATTATTAAATAAACTCTCTGAAAAAATGTCAGAACTAGAACCACAACAGTTTGAAGAAAAATATCCAAGTATAATTCAAATGATTGATTCCTTGGATAAGTACTTATCTGAATAATTATCTTTCAAGGCTTTCCAGTAACAAAACTGGGAAGCCTTTCTTATATAGATTTTTAATAAGATAATGGGTAAGAAATTTTAATACCTTCAGTAACTACTGCCATATTATGTATTTCCTCATTCTAAATTCCCTATCTCCCTTTAACCCATAACCCTTCTTCACCATTCTAATTATGTTTTAGAATCACCTTTTTTCTTCTTTCCCCTTAAAACCATTTCTAGCCCTTGTTCCTTAATAAAAATGCATAAAACCTATCAAATTGCTCCGTTTCTGACGCAAAAAGATGCATTTCTAATAATTCATTCTTATTACTTCTCTATATAAGAGTAACGTTTCTAAAATCGAGTTTCGCCCCTTAAAATGCAAAATATTTTAATATAAAAACAAAACAGAGAAAATAAATTGCTACAGAGCAATAATCTCCTCTATTTTGCCCGCTTATTAACTACTTACTAAAATACCTGTATTTAAAGATATCATGTACCGTATTATTTGTAAACCTTAGTTCTTCATAGTTCCATACTTTTTATTCCAGTTCTTAAAAGTACTTTAATCTCCATACCTTTCATTCATAAATTTCTTATGTTCATTTTCCATCTTTTTGATACTTTTTATATTCCACATATCTGAAAGTCCAAAAGACTCAAGTGTTGCTTCAAATGTTGTTACTTTATATCCCTTTTCCCTTAGACTAGTAATATTGGAATAGGTCCTTCTTGAATAATCAAATATAATAGCAAATTTAGCAGTCTTAGCCTGTGACTTGAAATATTTCCCGTTGTTTTCTTCACATATCTTTGCCATTTGTTCTTCAACTTTCCTAAATTGTTCCCATGTACCTATAGCATCACACATTCCAGTTTTATTTGCAATAAAGCAGTTGTATATGTCTTCATCTATTGGGTCGTATTCAAAAGAATTATTAATATCTGCCTTAATAAATTCATCACGCTTCCTTCTATTTTCGATAAGCATATCATGCCGATAATTTGCTATAGACATAAACTTTTTATAGTCTTTAGGCAGAATCCAAAACTTGAAATCTGGTGTTGCTATTCTATAATAGAGATTATCACTGCTCATGCCTTCATCCCGAACATAGTATGCATCAAAGTATGTCTTTTCTCCATTTATTGTTATGTATTGGTTGTTAGCAGGAAACATAACTTCCGCTTTTTTAATGGTTTCGCCGCTTTCTCTAATACTTATAAAATCAATAATAAAGGCTTCATCACCTATTTTGTCTGGAGTCGAGCCAACTTTCTGTATTGATATTGCACCAACTTCTTCGGAAAATTCACTTTGATTCTTTTCTGGAAAATTTCTCTTTTTCTTTTTGCTAAACATGCTAAAAAGTTTTTTCAACATATTTATCTCTCCTATTTTCAATAATTAATATTAAAATAATTATAACATATCTGACTTTTAAAGTTACCAATTTTAACCTTGCTTGTAATAGTTCTCTTTTTAAAAATAGAAAAACGGCAGTTTAATAATCTGCCGTTCCATAGTAAACATCTTAAATATCAAGTCTATTTTAAAATTCTTCTCTTACAAGGTATTAAACATATCGAAAATCTCTCCTGGAAGTTTTTCTTGATTGTTTTCTATTTTGTTTAAATCCTTGCTGTCTATACCATATTCACGCAGGGCTTCTTTTACAACCTCTTTTACTGTTTCCCTATCAAAATCCTTATCCCTTTCCCCTATATAACTTAATACTGCCTTTATTACATAATCCGTTTTATATCTCTGTGTAGAGAGTATGTTATATACCTTAGCATCTTCCTCTCTATCCATAGAGAATGAAAGGTTTATTCGTTTTGTTGCCATTAAAATCACCTTCTTAATTCTTGCTCTAATAGGATTTTATAGCCCTTTGCATTAGCAAACTGGTCAAGGTTTTCTATATATTTTATCTTGTCCGATGACTCTATATATTTCCTCAACATCATACCCCCACCACCAACGATTATTGTTGGGTTCCTGAATTCAAAACCGTACTCCAAAATCTTTGTTAATAAGTTCTCTACATATTCCTCTGCTTTCATTTCTATCATTTTGCCGATATCTGCATCGAATAAAACTGGTTCTCTTCCTAAGATAATATCCTGTATCTGCTTTTCTGTTAGGTTTATATTCATCTTTAATAATTCCTGCTGTATACTTCCAAACAATGTAATTACACCGTTAGGTAGCGAATAGCAGGATGCAGTATTAATTATCCCGTTTTCTACTATGAAAAAATCTGTAGTATATCCACCAATATCAATAACGTTTGCTGCTGATACATTTTTATAGTCTTTGTAGATATTAATAAAGGCTGCATAACCTTGGGGATATACCCTACAATCAACAATATTAATCGCATAATCGCTTCCATTAAAACTAAACTTGATGTTGTCTCTTATAAAGTATTCTCTGAATTTATGTTTCATTTTACCGTAATGAACGATAGGAAGGCCCACACCTAAAAACCCCTTTATTTCACCTTGGATTCCTTGTTTATAAATTTCATCCGCAATTGCAGGTAGGGATAGAATAAAAGTATTATCATTTATAGTTTTATCAGTTTGAACACTTAGCCTACTGCTCCCTATAGTATAGAAATCACCTTTGTAAACCAATAAATTGCTCTTTGTAATCGGCTCAACATCAGATTTTGTAAATCCTGACTCACATACAAACCCTACATGGTTTTTTGTGCATTTATTGCCGTTATCTAATCCTATTAACATAATGTTGCTACTCATAACAACTCCTCCATTCATAAATAAAATTTAAGTTCCTCGTAGTTCTTTATAGTCGATGATTTTTTATAATTTCAAGTATTTCTGCAAAAAAATTGCTTACCCAGCAAACTAGGTAAGCATACAAAATAAAATAATACGGAGGTTATTTCATTAACATTGTAAAATGCCTTCATAAACGTAAACATATATTTTATAATAAATCATTCTCCACAAAGTCAAATCTAATTTCTACTTTTTTAACTTTTTCCTTATTTCCTTTTACCTAAATCCCTTTTATATATTATGTATTTAGTAAATCTCTTCAAGCCCTTTAATTTACGGCATTCGTAGAAGTTTTTAAGCGACAAAAACTAGTTTATGGTATATTAGGGAGAAGGTTTATTGGGTTAAGGAACAAGTATATGCACTATATTAACTTTTACTACAACGCCTTAACCCTTATACCTTCTTAGTGATTTCTTTACATAAATTCTAGCATTAAAATTTGACTTATC
The DNA here is from genome assembly GCF_030263895.1 of Proteiniborus sp. MB09-C3. Lineage (NCBI taxonomy): Bacteria > Bacillati > Bacillota > Clostridia > Eubacteriales > Proteiniborus > Proteiniborus sp. MB09-C3. The sequence goes on along the minus strand of NZ_CP127161.1, from coordinate 729,764 downwards.
CCTGCCCTTCCGTATAATGTTAAAAATCAATTTGAAAAGATGAATTCTATGAGTGAAAATTTGTATATAAAAGATTTTAAAAGCCTGAAAGTATGGCAGAAGGCGAATGTTCTTGAGCAGGATATAAGGGAATTGGTTAAAGGATTTCCAAGTTGTGAGCAATATAGGCTTACAGACCAGTTAGTACGGGCTGTTAGGAGTATAGGGGCAAATCTTGCAGAAGGAAATACTCAGTTATTTATTAAAAAAGAAAAGGTCCATGCAAATGCTGCCCTTGGCAGTGCAGGAGAAGTAAGAAATCATCTTCTTACTTCTTTGCAGAATAATTATATTTCAAAAGAACAATATGAGATTCTGGATAATAAAACAACCGAGATTATCAAAATGCTTTATGGTTACATAAAAAGGTTGAAACTGGAGATAGGTAATGATTCGGATTTTAGTGACTCCTAATAATGGTACAACAAGGGTTAAGGTTTCAATTTGTACCTTAGCCCCTTATGCCTTATTCCTCCGTCTAGCCTTCCTATACGCATTTTTTTAGCCCTACAGGTAATGTTGCCCATTTTAAAATTAGTGCAATCAATAAGAAAAAATGCCTTGGAAGGCCGCTAATCCTCCAAAGCATTCTAAAAAATCCTAATAACTTACCCCTTCTACCTTTTTCTTTGATACCTTCCAATGATGCTCCCCGCTCTTATATACAAACATTTCTCCATGATAACTTACATTACCCTCATTATCTACTATTACACTATAAACAGGGCAAGTTCCATAGCACACTGTTCTTTGCAATTTTATGTATTCGAACATGATAATCCCCCTATTAGCCTTCATATTCATATACTTATTTACAAAACACTATATTCCATAGTGAATTAAGTGTTTATCCTCACTAATTGCATTAGATAACTTTTCAATAAGCAATTGAAGTTCCTGCGATTGATAACAACTGTTTGCCTTGGACCATTTGTTTTCTTCAAAAGAATCTATTATTCCAAAATCATGCTTAGCCAAACTATCACCCCCTGCAAATGTATATAACCTTTCTTAATACATATTTTGAGAATATTATTCACAACCTAAATTTGTTTTTTACATTTGCTACTCTATATTAATTAATTTCAATCCAATATCTTCTTGTTATTCTCTCAACACCATCAATCACATTTATAATTTTGTCTTGCAATAATCCAAAATTTTTTTCGATAACACGGGCAGAACCTAAATTATTATCATTACATGTAATTAAAACCTTGTTTAAGCCAACAACTTCTTTTGCATGCTTCAAGGCCAAAGAAAGCATAATTGTGCCATATCCTTTATTCCATTTTGAATATCGAATACCATATCCTATGTTACCACCGAAACATAACAAAGAGTCAGTTAATTCATGACGAATTGATACTTCTCCGATAAACTCATCATCTTCTACTAGCCATAAATATGTTGCTTTAACATAATTAAGCGGTAAATTTTTGCCTGTTTTAAAATTCTCAATTTTTTCAAAGATGTCATATTTTGATGCATCTAAAAATTGATAAGTATCAACTTTATACTCAGAAAATTCTTTTATAGCATCAATATAAGATGAATAATATTTTTTACATGGTACTATCAATTCCATTTATCTTACACCCCTTAAAATACAATATCCTTTACTTCACAAAATCCCACTGTTGCGCAAAATATAAACATTATATATTCATTGCTTTACAAACTGCTTTTGCTCTTTAAGGTAATTTCCTATTTCATCATTATGTAATTTACGAATTTGAGCATTAGGACTTTCGGTGTATTGTTCAGATATATAAACAGGCTTCTTATCCTTACATGATTTTTCTTTATTCTTTAATAGATAATTTATAAGTCTTTGGTGATTGTATTAATCTTATCTACTTCATCACTCTTAAAATTATCTATCGTACACATCAAAATGAAAATCTTTTGGTATAATTGAATGAATGCATTCAACCTCTTTTTTAGTCGAACATTCAGCGGCAAATTCACAACCATAATGTTCCGCTGAAAAAACATACTTATCCTCATCCATGAAAAAGATGCTAAACCATTTTATCTTGTCTTCCTCATCAAAAGGATTATGTATTAATTCAATTACAAATTCTTCTGTAATTTCTCCAGTGAAAACTTTCATGTTATCTATACCTGTATCAAGAATTCTTCCAAAAACTTCTGCTCTTTCAATGGCTGTTTCTTCATCAATCCAGCAGTCAATTCTAAAATGAGTACATTTTTTTAAAAAATAAGATGGTAATGGTCCCCAAAATTATAATTAGTTGGAACTAGCATTCCATTCTTAGTTTTACGTCCTTGTGATATCTCAAAATGTATAGAATACTTTTGCACTTGTTATCCCTCCATTACGCTTTATAATAATTTCCCCATTATAAATTACATTGCCCTCGTTATGTACTATTACACTATAAACGGGGCAAGTCCCGTAGCACATTATTCTTTTCAATCTAATATATTCAAACATGATAGCCCCCACAATTAGTGCACATAATAAAATACGACAGAACTGAATCTAAAGTTATGTTATATCATCCCTAAAAATTAGAATTTATCGAGCATGGTTCCACACCATAATCAATACATCATTATATTCTCTTAACAAGCCAAAACATTCTATTATATTGTTCATATTCGGGATAATAAATTTCTTCGTATTGTCTTATATCAAATTTTCTTTCAAAGAACTTTATCCATTCATCTGTTGTATTATTCCATAAAATCAATCCATCATCAAGTAAATTATCCTTTACAACCTTTATATTCCATTCTGATATTTGTTCTGTTGTTACGTATGGATTCACTTTAACTAAAACTTTACCATTTTCTTTTAAAACCCTCTCCACTTCATTCATTAGAACCTCTGCATCATCAGGATACAAATTATCTATAATATTAGATAAAATCACTGCATCAACCTCTGAATCATCTATATTCTTTAATTTATCAATTCCGCCTTGACTAAAATCAAATTCTCCTTGCGTCATTTGCTCTGCTCTTTTTTCTGCAACTTCAATTGCCTTTTCTGATAAATCAATTCCAATATTAAGTTTTGTTCCATTTATAGCACATAAAAATAGCATAGTGCCATTGCCACATCCAAAATCGAGAATTTTCTCTGTCCCATTACAAATCCACCTAATTCCTTTATCAAGGGTTTCATTTCCAGAGGTTGACTTCGTTGGAACGTTAGGTATTTCCTTTGAAAAAATATTATTCCATTCATTCACACATTTATCATACTTGTTATTCATGATTATCCCCCTTTAATTTTTAATCAACAAATTACTATTTATTGAGTTGTTTATATCGTTCATATGTTACATCTTTTTACTGCTATGATAAAACTTAAGAATATTGTTATATTCATATTTTACCAAACCATACCATATACCTTTATTTTACACTATATAGCCTGTAAAAGCACCTACTTCCTTACACCTTACCACTTTTTAACCAATTCCTCTAATACCCTCTTAACCCCTTCCACAACCAGTTTCCTATATTGATATAAATAATACAACTTTATTTTCATTTTGATAGAATTTTCCTTACAGAAAAAATAGGGCATGTTCTATAGGAAATGCAAATAAGGTCCTAATTTATTTGCCCTTTTATCCACATTCCCGTTATATTTTATATACTTTATCCCCATTCTTGTATCAAGAAATGTGGGTAAAACACCATCTAAGAACTTTATTTTCTTTTTGTAACTACTTTTCTGCAATGCAAGGACTTTTCTGTTTCTAGAATTTTTCACCACATTATTTTTAGAAACAGAAAAAAAGGCCTATGTTGTATAGTAAAAGTAAATAAAGTCCTTTCACAAATTTCCTTTAATCTCCATATTCCTTTAACCTTAAATCTGAACTAAACCCTGTATTTCCAATACTTTCCCTGATTCCTTATCCCTTCAAATACCACTACTTTATTTTCTTTTTATAACAACTAATTAAGTCCTATATCCTGTCTTTTTTATTTCCTATATTCCTTACCCCTAAATCCTTAATCCTAACTATGTGTTCATCAAACAAACTCCTCTTCTTTTTCAAATAAAGTTCTCTCACCAACACCCCTCAAGCCCTTGATACTACTGGCTTGTTATTCTCTTCCATTTATCCATTTAATTCCTTAATCCTTGAACCTGCACCACTAAAGTACTTATATTTCTTAAAAATCAGGGCAAAAAATGAAAATAAAGTACTTATAGAATTGAGGAAATAATAGGATTTAGGAACTAGGGATAAGGGGAGATTTTGTCCATTTATTCTTCCATTTTCTTATCCATTCAATCTTCCAATCCATTGATTTATCTGACTTTTAGCCTTGTCTCCTTTTTCTATATCCGTCGTAAACTTCTAATAAAAAACATGGCCTACAGGGCTTTCCTTAACCCTAATAAACCATGTTTCCTACAACAACTTTATTTGCATTCTAAAATGAATTTGCATAATGATAGGATTTTATTTGAGATACACAAAATCATTTAAAAACTTATATTTCCCTTCTCCCCTCTAATGCCTTTGAAAGTGTTACTTCATCAGCATATTCTAGGTCTCCGCCTACTGGTATTCCGTGGGCTATTCTTGTGGTTTTTATGCCTAGTGGCTTTAGAAGCTTTGATATATACATTGCTGTGGCTTCTCCTTCTATGGTAGGATTTGTAGCTAGTATCACCTCTGCTATATCTAGGTCTTGTATCCTTTTAAGAAGCTCTTTTATTTTTATATCCTCTGGGCCTATACCCTCCATTGGTGAAATGCTTCCATGGAGAACATGGTATAATCCATCAAATTCCTTGGTTTTCTCTATTGCTATAACATCTCTTGGATCTTCTACTACACATATTGTAGTCTGGTCTCTTTTAGTATTGCTGCAAATAAAGCATGGATCTGTATCTGTGAGGTTACTGCATACACTGCAATATTTAATATTTCTCTTTGCATTCATTATTGCATTTGCAAGCTCATCTACATCATTAGTATTCATATTTAGTACATAAAAGGCAAGTCTTTGAGCGGTTTTTCTCCCTATGCCTGGTAGCTTTGAGAATTCTTCAATAAGACTTGCCAAAGGAGGTGCAAAATACTCCATCCTATATCATCCTTTCCATCACGCTGGCTTAAGTAAATAAAAACATAGAAAGACTAGGCGGAGAATAGGCTCCACCTTATTATTTGAATCCCACCTCTGTTCTATTACTTTATTATATACTGAAACTCCTAAAATAATCCTGGTATATTCATTCCTCCAGTTATCTTTTGCATTTCTTTACTCACCATTTCCTCTGCATTTCTTAAAGCTTCATTTGTTGCAGCTAATATTAAGTCCTGAAGCATCTCAACATCATCTGGATCTACTACATCCTTGTCTATAGTTACTTCTAATACTGTTTTTTTCCCATTAACCTTTACAGTTACAGCTCCACCACCAGCACTCGCTTCTACTTCCCTTTCATCTAATTCCTTTTGTAAATCCGCCATTTGCTTCTGCATTTTTTGAACCTGTTTCATCATATTTCCCATATTCCCCATTCCTGGGAATCCACCTCTTGCCATTATTAAAACCTCCTTATTATTCTTCAATTTCTACTAGTTCTTCTCCAAAAACATCGATAACTTGTTGTATCAGTTCTTTGTCTTGTTCCTTATCCTGTTTTTCTTCATCAACCTTTGCAACATCCTCTGTCATTGCAAATTTGACTTCCATATTTGCATTTAAGCATCTATTTATAATTTGTTGAACAAGCTCTTTATTTTCACTTTTTTCAATGGCTTCTTTATGAAATCTGAATCCATCTTCAAAAGCTATTATCAATACACCATTTTTAAAACTCAAAGGCTTTCCTTCCATAATTAAGGCATGTAGACCAATTCTCTCAGACTTTATTGCCTTTAATATATTCTTCCATTCCTCGTTGACTTTATTAATATCTATGTCAGTTCGAATAATATCCTTACTTTCTTTAACATCATTTGAGGTGTTTTCTTGTTTTTCCTCTTCTGCTTTTTCTGTAGCCTTAGTTCTAATATAATTATTAGATACTGATTGCTTTTTGGAAGCAGTATCCTTTATAATAACATTATTTTCAAGCTTTTCTTCCAGCTTCTTAATCCTCTCCACTATATCTTCATAATCGCTGCCTGAGGATTCATTTAACATTTTTATAATACTGACCTCTAGTACGATTCTAGGCTGTGATGACCATTTGCACTGAGTTTCTGCATCTGAAAGTATTTTTAATATGTTTATTATTCCATTTGTAGCAATACTTCCTGCCTGTTTCTTTAGCCTTTCTATCATTTCTTCTGTTTCATCGAGTATATTTTCTATATTATCAGACACTTTTATTACCATTAAGTTTCTAAAATGAAGTATTAAGTCTTTAATGAACTGATTAATATCTTTTCCATTTTGGACTATATACTCTATGAGTTCAAGAGCCTTATCTGCATTTTTTTCGATTATAGAATCTGTTATCTCATATATTATATCATTATTTACTACTCCAAGTATGGATAGAATGTATTCATAGGTCATCTCTTTCTCTGAAAATGAAAGGCATTGATCTAGCAGGCTAAGCGCATCTCTCATTGCCCCATCTGAATTTCTAGCTATTAATCCTAATCCATTTGGATCTGCCTTTATACCTATTTCGTCTAATATATTCTGCATATTTTGGATTATATCTTTTACGGTTATTCTCTTAAAATCAAATCTTTGACATCTAGACAAAATAGTAGCAGGGAGTCTTTGCGGCTCTGTTGTAGCAAGTATGAATATTAAATGCTTTGGAGGCTCCTCCAGTATTTTTAAGAGGGCATTAGAAGCACCCTTTGATATCATATGAACCTCGTCAATAATGTATACTTTGTATTTGCATTTAGATGGAGGGTACTTTGCCCTTTCCCTAAGATCTCTAATGTCCTCCACACTAGTATTTGAAGCAGCATCCATCTCAATAACATCCATTATAGTTTCATCAAGTATTCCCTTACATGCTTCGCATTCATTACATGGATTTCCATCATGGCTATTTGTACAATTGACTGCCCTTGCAAATACTTTTGCTGTAGAAGTCTTCCCTGTTCCCCTAGTGCCTGAAAATAAATAAGCATGAGCAATGTTATTATTCTTTATTTGGTTTTTTAATGTTGTAGTTATATGCTCCTGTCCCATGACATCGTCAAAGGTTTTTGGTCTAAACTTCCTATATAAAGCTTGATAAGCCATTTTATCACCTTCATGTGTATAGTAAATATATTATATCAAATCTTTCTGCCTTATACCACAATGTAATGATAAAAGAAAAAAGTCCAGCTATTAAGCCAGACTAGTTCTTTCTGTAATAATGTCACTTTGCATAATTTTCTCAATTATCGATTTGTCTCTTTTATATATATCAACCATTATGTCTACTATGTAAGGATTGAATTGAGCCTCCTTATTTTTAATAAGTTCTTCAATAGCCTCCTCTATAGTAATTGCACTTTTATATGCTCTGCTTGTGGTCATAGCATCAAAAGCATCCGCTACTCCTATAATAGCAGCTTCTAAAGGAAGTTCTTCAATATAAATTTCCTGAGGATATCCCTTTAAATCATATCTCTTGTGATGGAATTTAATCGCATTCATTATAGTATCTGAAAATCCTACACCTTCAAGTATCTTGCTGCCTATCATTGGATGTCTTCTAATCATTTCATATTCTTTATCTGTTAGTTTTCCTGGTTTAGAAAGCACCCCATCTTTTATTCCTATTTTTCCTACGTCATGGAGTATGCCTGCTACTTCAATCTCTTCACAAAACCTTTTAGGCATCCCCATATACCTAGCGATTTCAAGACCGTATTTCGCAACTCTATTTGAATGTCCCTCTGTATACTCATCTTTTGCCTCAATTGCGGCTGCAAGTGTTTCTATAGTCTTTATGTAATTATTCTTTAATCCCTGATAAAGGCTTATATTTTCTGTAATCAAAGCTATTTGACTAGATATAGAAGCCAAAACGCTAAACTCTCCTTTATCAAGCTTTTCTTTACTGCTTACTATCATTACCCCAGCAGTCTTGCCTCTTGCTTTTATTGGAAGCACACTAAAGTAATTTATCTTGCCTGATTTAACTAATTTCTCTGCATAAATATTTTCATGATAATCCTTAGCTAGTTCAAATATTTGTATTTTTCCTGTTCTAATTACTTCTCCTATACCATTCTCATCTACTGGAATAGATCCTGCATTTACTAAATCCGACAAATCTCCTGAAAATGCTTTAAGTACCAGTTTATCATCCTCCAGTAATCTTATAGTACATAATGATATATTCATAAGTCTGATGATACCATCCACTGCTCTTTGCATTAGAGTGTCTATATTCATTGCAGTGGTTAAGCCCTTGCTAACTCTGTTTATTACTACTAGCTCCTCATTTCTTTTAATTATGCTCTCTTCCATTTTCTTTCTTTCCGTAATGTCTCTTATGACACCATGTATAGCTATGAGTCTATTGTTTTCATATACTCTTTTTGTGTTCACTTCCACTATTGTACTGCTTTTAGAGCTATTGGTCACATGTATTTCCCTATTTTTATAATCAATTTCAAAAATATCGCTTAAAAATATCTCTCCATCGCCAGCAACATAGCTTACTAATTCATTTAAATTTCTCCCTACAAAACGTTCCTTTCTAACCTTTAATACAGCTTCAACTCTATCATTGGCAAATATCACATTAAGATTTCTATCCATAATCCACACTAAATCATCCATATTCCCTAAAAGGGCTCTAAATCTTTGCTCCGATTCATTTAGCTGGTCGCTAGTTGCTTTAAGCTGTTCATAGGAAGCTTCTAATTCCATATTTATATCTTGCAGTTGTTCATTAGCATCCACTAACATGATATTATTATCGTTTAAATCCTTATATGATTTTTTCAACTTTGATGCCATGTCATTGAAGGCTAGAGCTACCTGTCCAAATTCATCTTTTTTTCTTATTTCAAACTTATAGTCATAGTTTCCATTTTGTATTTCTATTGCACCATTCTTCAGCTTTACTAATGGCTCTGAGAAAATCCCTGAAAACAACATTGCAAGTGCAAATACTGAAAATAAACTAATGGCTGTTATAAGAAAAACATTTTTAATTAATACATCTAGGCTATCGTATATAGTATATCTAGGAATTAAGGATACAATCTTCCAGTCCATTGAAGTAACAGTAGAGTAAAAGGCTAAATAGTTCCGATCAAGATAGATGTTTCCCCTTCCAGTATCAGAATATATTGTCTTCGACACTAATGCAGATATTTTTTTTTCGTAGTCTTCGCTAGTACCTAGATTTAATTCTTCTTCTCCAAACACATCTAATACTTTTCCTTGTTTGGTTACAACAAAATTAATGAATTTATCTTCTTTTTTAACTTCTTTAATCTTATTTAATATTCCATCTAAACTGTAATCTACTAAAAGTACGCCTTCCACTTCCCCATTATTGTCAAAAAAAGGAACTGATGCTGTGATAATACTTGGATAATCATCAGTATAATCTTGCAAAGTCCAAATCAACTTTTTCTCTGCTACTGCATTTAAATAATCAGGCTTCAACTTTGGATTTCCAGAAAGATTGGTTTCTTTTGAAGAGTACTCTTTTGAATCCATCATAATTATTCTTAAATTAACTACTTCCTTAGAAGATGTAAGCTGCGATGCAAGATATTCATTAACCCTCGCTTCATCTTCTTCGTTCATAAGAGCTTTTATGAAAGGATAATTAGTAGATATGTCATTTACTTTTTCGGCATTAGCCATAAGCCATATATCAAGCTTCTCAGCTTCATTTGAAACAAAGCTTGTTTTTGCATTTAGATTTTCTTCAATTATGTAGGTATTGATTCTAGCATACACACTAACAGCAAATAAAATAATTGGAACCAATGCTATTAGGGTAAACAAACCTATTAATTTTTTTCTGTACGAGCTTAAAAACATAGATGTCACCTACTATCCTATATTATTTAGGTTTGTAAAACAATGCTTTAATTTCTCACATTAACTATATAGTATAGCTGATTTTTTTATTTACCTTATTTGCATTAGAATCCTACACAAATTATAACTATTCTACAATTAATACGAATTTCCTCTTTTTTTAGCATTTAAGTCACAAAAAAATGTAGACTATGGATAATCCATAGTCTACATTTTTTAGCCGTGCACCCAGCTTTGACATACTATTACAAGCGTTACCTAAGTAGTTAACTCGGATTAGGCAACCCTGCGGCACACAGAAGTGTTCACTTACCGCTGCTTCCTTCCGGATCTGACGGAGTTCATGAATTTCCATTGCGCAGGACCCAATCGTCAACATCACTTTCCTAGGGCAGACCTCACAATAGGAGGCCTAGGCCGGGAATTCAATCCTGCTATAGCGGGTTGCAGGTTATAGGGCACCGCTACCTCCCCATCTAGCACGACAAAATTTATATTGGCGGAGAGAGCGGGATTCGAACCCGCGAGACGGTTTAGCCGTCTACCCGCTTTCCAGGCGAGCGCCTTCAGCCAGACTCGGCCATCTCTCCAAATGTTTTAGATAATACTCAACAGATTTATATTATAGCTTAAAAAAAAACATATGTCAATCTATGATTTTTTTGTCCACTTATTCACACCATAGACTACAATAAAGCTAAATAACACAACTATGCCCAGTAGTATATTTGCAGTTCTAGTATCTCCTACTTCAACGGCAAAATATATAGCTAATGGTATGTTCTGGGTCTTTCCTGGTATATTTCCTGCCACCATGAGAGTAGCTCCAAATTCACCTAGAGACCTGGCAAATGCCAACACTATTCCACTTAATATGCCTGGTGATGCAAGCGGAAGACTTACCTTGAAAAATGCTTTCATTTTGTTAGCACCTAGTGACATTGCTGCTGCCTCTAAATCAGAGTCGACTTTTAAAAAAGCACTCTTACAGCTTTGGTACATTAAAGGAAGGGAAACTATGGTAGCAGCTATACAAGCTGCTACCCAAGTAAAAATAAGTCTTATTCCAAAGGTATCATACAAAAACCTTCCTATGATACCTCTTTTCCCTATCAATATCAATAGTCCGTATCCAACAACGGAAGGAGGTAATATCATTGGCAATAAGAGAATTACTTCTAGTATATCTTTGCCTTTGAAATCATATTTTGTAGTTAGCCTTGACAGTAATACCCCTATTATCAGGGTAATGACTGTAGATATTATCGCAACCTTTATGGATATTATTATCGGACTTAGTATCATATTATCAACCTATTCTGTATATATTTTGAACCCATATTTTTCTAGAATTTCTTTTGCTTTATCTGTTCTTAAATATTGTAAGAATTCTAAGCTAGCTTCTTTATCTTTAGTAGATGCAACTACAGCTGCTGGATATACAATTGGTGTATGAGTTTCTTCTGGAAAAATCTCTGCTAAATAACTTTGTGTAGCTCTTACTGAGTCAGAGCTAAAAACTATACCTGCTGCTACTTCGCCTTTTTCTACATATGTAAGCACTTGACTTACATCCTTACCATATACTATATTTGCTTCTAGTCCATCCCAGATTTTTAAGTATCCTAATGCATCTTTTGCATATTGTCCTACAGGAACTGTCTCTGGCACACCTATACTAAGCTTTAAGTCAGTACCTACTAAATCATTTATGGATTTTATTTTGTCCTTATACTCCTCTGAAACTAAAAGCGCTAATTCATTTCTATATATATTTTCTCTAGTGTCTTTTATTATCAAGTCTTGTTCTTCAAGAGCATCCATTTGTTTCTTGCCTGCTGATACAAAAACGTCTACTTCTGCACCTTCTTCTATTTGTTTTTGAAGAGTTCCTGATGCACCAAAGTTTAAAGTCAATTTAACTCCCTTTTCTGCTTCATATGCTTCTTTTATTTCACCATAGGCCTCTGTCAAGCTAGCAGCTGCACTTATAGTAAGTTCCACTGGATTGCTGTTCTCGTCTTGATTATCATTTTGACCTTGATCAGCATTTTCAATTGGCTTACTGTTATCTGGATTGTTTTCTGGTTTATCACTTGAACATCCATATAGTCCAAATGCTAACGTAAATATTAATAATAATGCTATTACTTTCTTCATGAATATACATCTCCTCTTTTTCATAATCATTTTACTGTGTAAAATCTAGCATTTTTAATGTAAGGGTTGTACTTTTGTCAGTATAACGGCGGGAAAAAATTAGAATGTTTCTTCGAAAATTTTTAAAATAGCCTCTTCTACTCTTTTTTCAAGGTCTTCATATTTGCTCATCAGTACCTTGCCTTCTTCTGTAAGAGTAGAACTTCCTCCATCTACCCCTCCTATGGTTTTATCAAGTATTTTAAAGCCTAAGGATTTTTCCAAGTTGGAAATAAGGTTCCAGGCCTTGCTGTATGACATATTCATAGACATAGCAGCTTTTCTAAGTGAGCCCATTTTCTCTGTTCTTTGCAAAAGCTCTTTTGGCCCCTTGCCATATATCTTGCTTCCATCTTTTGTTAGCCATATTTTCCAGCCTATATTCATAAAAACATACCACCCATTTGCTTGATACATGAATTATATCATAAGAAATTTATGATTACAATAATAAAGAGATTTTCAAAGCCGCCTTCATAGCTTTATAGTTTCCATACTCTATTTTTAAACTAATCATCATAAAATTAAAGACCAGCAGAAAAAACTAATTGTCTGCTGGCCTCTATATTTATTTTTCCCTTGAAATTGCCTGCTTTATTACCTTAATGACTTCTCCAATTAGCTTTATGTAGGTAGAAGCATCTACTGTGCTATCTCTTATTGCTTCTATTGTATCGCTAATATTTTCACCTACAGTCTCTACTGTGCTTACGGCTATTTCCATACCGTCATTTACATTCTCTGTAATGGAGTTAACATTATCCACTATTTCCGGTAGTACAGGTTCAATTTCTTCCATAATGTCTTTTGCTCTTGTACTGATTGTATTCACATTCTCGCTTATTTCTGGTAAACTTGAAATTGTCTCTTTTATGGACTTTTCATTCTCATCTACCATTTTATTTACTTTCTTTAGTAGTCCATTTAAGTTTCTTAGCACTACTATTAGATGTATACCAAAGCCTATGACAACTAAAGAGACTACTACCAGTAATAGTTCCTTAACAGTAATTGTCGCATCCATGGTTCATTACCCCCTATTTAGTTTTCTATTGTACTTCCTCTCTTGGGTATTCGTTATACGTCAGTTATTTTCCTCCTTTTTATTTCACAATTACCCTCTTCTTATTCATCGCTTTCTTCTTCACAACATTCATCTTCGCAGCAATCATCCTCGCTATATCCTTCTACACAGCACTCACAACAATTGTCTTCTTTTTTATTTTTTACTTCTTCAATCTTATCCTTTATATTCTTTCCGATTTCTTCTCCTTTTTCCATTAAGACTTGAGCAGAATCTTTTATTGTTTCTTTTACTGCATCTGTTGTTTCCTTAGTTTTTCTTGCAATGTCCTCTCTAGTTTCCTTTCCTGATTTAGGTGCAAATAGTAAGCCTGAAACAGCTCCTACTGCTGTACCTATTGCTGTGCCTACAACTACTTTTTTTGCAGTTTCTTTTTTTGCTTTTCTTTCTTTTTCTTTTCTTGATTTTTCAAATAAATTTTTAATTGGCATGTTATGCCCCCCTTTTTATTTTTAGATTTAATTTTATCTTATAATGTATATTATAGTATATACTCATGGAAACTCTACCATAAACATTATTTCTTAACAAATTTTTTATAAAAAACAAATAGCATGTATACAACACATTTAGTTATATACATGCCTTATTATAGATAAACAACTCCTTATGCTGTTTATTTTGTTATTTAACTGTACTTGCTTAATTGGACTATATTAAGACTACTATTTTAGTTGTATGTCCATGATAGCATCTTTTCCTTCTTCTACAGTCCCTTTTTTTACTGATAGGCTATGGATCATGTCAATGTTAGTTATTATTATAGGGCTTATAGTAGATTTAGCATTATTTGAGACATACTCTAAATCAACCTCCAAAAGCTTGTCTCCCTTTTTCACATCATCTCCTGCAGCTACGAAGACTTTAAATCCATTTCCTTTTAAATTTACAGTGTCTAATCCTATATGTATTAAAAGCTCTATCCCCTCTGGTGTTAAGATACCTATAGCATGGTTTGTAGGAAATACCTGTATAATCTTCCCGTTACATGGAGCTACTACGGTTCCCTCTGATGGCTTTATAGCCAATCCATCACCTATCATTTTTCCTGCAAATACAGCATCAGGAACCTTATCAATTTCTATAATTTCTCCAGTCATAGGAGCTGCCATTGAAATTTCTCTTTTTCTTTTTAAAAAATTTAACATCTCATTCCTCCCATCTATTTATAGATATAGCCATTCTTCTATTGTTTAAAGTTTTAAAACCTATGTAATTTTTTCTATTAAGAAAATCCACCTCCCCTAGAATATGATAAAAGAAAAACAAAAGGCATAAAGCTATATATGGCAATATTTTATTCCCATACACAGGTTTATGCCTGATTATCATCTGTAATATACCTCGTTAAAAATTTATTTTTTGAATATTCTGACCCTATTGTCAGAATACCAAAAATGCTAATATAAGTCAATATTAATGTATACTTGTACCTTACTCAAAATCATATTCTCATCCTCATCAGTGCCATCAACATAAGAGTGAGTATTACAAAGTCAAGACAATAAGCGTTACTAGTTTCAATGTTATAATAGTACATATTTACAATCTGTTTCCTTGAGCTTTCTAGCATGTTCATAAGACATATTTCCATGTAGTATATATGGTTTTTCTAATACAACTTACATTTATAACTAGCTTAATTAATATATCCTGATTTTCTTAGTACAGGAACAACTTTTATAGCCGTAATCGCAACAATGACACATTTAATGATATCCTGGACAACAAAAGGAATTAGACCCATTTTGATAGCTGCTGAAAATGTAATAGGCGCTTCAGCTACCCTATTTATCATAAAGTAAAGATAGGGTACTCCAATTACATATACTATAGCCATTCCCGCAAAAGACGCAATAAAAAATCTTATAAACTTAATTTCTTTAGTTCCTTCAGTAATCTTCCCTATGACATAAGCACATAATATAAAACCTAAAAGATATCCAAAGGTCGGTTTAAACACATATGCAAATCCACCACCCTCAGTAAATATAGGTATGCCTGAAAGTCCTATAAGTATATATAGTAGCTGTGATAATAGTCCCTTCCTTGAACCTAAAAATATTCCTGAATATGCACTAAATAATACTTGAAGCGTAAAAGGTACTACTCCAATTGGAATTTTTAAAAATCCTCCTATAGCTGTAAGTGCTGCAAATAGTGCGACTAAAATCATATCACGAGTTTTAATTTTCACTGTCGTTTTCCTCCTAAGCTTGTCTCTATATTTTATGATTTAATTTTATACTGGAATACCAGCATTGTCAACCAAATTTATCTTTAAAGTTGACAATGACCTTAAATATAGAAACCTATTCTATAAAAATAAAAAGAACCCGTTAAATTATGAAGCTACCGAAAAAACCTTTTTTTGTCATACTGAGTGTTAGTGAAGGCTCTCTAATATATTGAAAGCATACATCTTCGACTACATCTAAGAACGGCAGGCAAAAAATTTAAACTTTTCAGTAACCTCTAATTTACGGAATTCTTTCATTAATAATCTTCTTTATAGTATTAGCTCTAAACCACATTATTCAAACCAGTACTTTCTATTTAATTGCTGCAACGTAATCTTTTATATATTTCTATTGAAGCTATAGCTACTATAGCTAGAATTAAATAATGCCAATTAGCAAGTAAGCTTATTTTATAACCTAGTATTTCTTTTCCATACATTTTTTCTAATATGGCCTTAAATATCATAGGAAAGCCTATAAAAGCAATCAAAACATATATTCCTTTTATGTTATTTACTGTAACATAATACTTCTGATATTTTGGAGCAGATATCCTCTCTTTTTGTATTTTCTTTGACAAAGGAACAATAAATATTGAAATTGCATTTATCACGATAAATTGGCTAATAGTAATACTTAAGCTTGATAAGGACTGACTGGAAATAGCATTAATCAGAGCAAACGCTAATAAGCCTAAAATTGTATATTTAATGTAGCCCTGAAAAGCATTTAGTATTCTATAATCATGACTTTTACTATACTCTTTGATAACAGAGTCACAGAACATCTCATAATCTGCTCCTATGAATGAATCTATGGATTTTCCTTCAAGCTGTGCTTGAAGCATTATATCTAAAATTTCCTGAAGTATCTCTTCCTTCTCTATATTCTTTAATGTACTCAGATGTATATAGCTAGTTATATTCTTATATAATGCCAAATAGGAGCTATTTAATTTCCTTTGCTGTCTTGCTCTAATCTTTCTAAGTCTTATTTCCATCAACATACTATCCCTCCAATACACTATCAACATTCTTTTTTATTTCCTTCCATATATCTATGAAATCTTCCAATTCTTTTAAGCCTTGATCCGTTAGATAATAATATTTTCTCATTGGGCCTAGGGGAGATTCCTTCATATTAGAATATAGTAGTTTTTTCTTCTCTAATCTTATTAATATTGGGTATACGCTGCCCTCAGACACTTCTTTAAAGCCATGCTCTCCTAATCTTTCACATATTTCATATCCATAGGTCTCATGTCTGCTAACTATCATCAATATACAGCCCTCTAGCAGGCCTTTTAACATTTGTGTATCCTTAGCCATCTCATCACCTACTTTGCATTACATAATAGTCTTTGATTATCATCATATATTAACTACTATGTATTGTCAAGTAGTAAAGAATAATTAGTGAAGAAGGTTCAGCAAATGATGAGAAATATTTCATTAAGATAATACAAGGCTGATTATATCTTGTTAAAAACAAATAAATTAAGCCCTACTTGGCAGTGATTCTCCTAGAGAAATCAACCCAAACAGGGCCTTAACTTTATTGCTCATTTTGTAATCCTTAGATAATAGCTTTAAGATTATTAGATTAAAATAAGCTCCTTATACATGAATTCTAGATTTCAACTTGTATATATGAGCTTTATTACTTCTTCAATGCTGGGCTCTTCAACCTTAAAATCATCTATGTCAAAGTTATTAAAAAGAGCCTTGGCTATTTCAGAAATCTCTTTTTTATTTTTGAGATTTAGTACAAGCTGAGATTTGTCGGCATCGTAGGCTCCTGAATGTTGAGATATTATATCGTTAAGCAATGTATCATATCCATTACGCTTAATCTGTGCAACAACTTTGATTGGTAACTCTCCTATGGTTTTCAATTCCTCTACCTTTCCCTTATATACAATATCTCCATGATTGAGAACTAGCATTTCATTACATAGCTTTTCTATATCTTTCATATCATGCGTAGTTAAAAATATAGTCTTTCCTTGCTGATTGATTTCCTGCAAGAAGTCCACAACCTTATGCTTAGACACTACATCTAAGCCAATGGTAGGCTCGTCAAGAAAGAGTATATCTGGGTTATGAATCATACAAGCTCCTAGCTCAGCTCTCATTCGTTGCCCTAAGCTAAGCTGTCTTACAGGCTGCTTCAAAATATCCTGAAGAAACAGCCTATCTACCAAATACTCCAGCTGACTCTTGTATCTTTTTTCATCTACCTTATATATTCCCTTAAGAAGCTCATAAGTATCAATAACAGGTAAATCCCACCACATCTGCGTTTTTTGCCCGAAAACCACGCCTATATTTCTCACATATCTTTTTCTATCTTTATATGGTACATATTCACCTATTCTAACCATCCCATCACTTGGAGTCATAATCCCTGTCAGTATTTTAATAGTAGTTGATTTACCTGCTCCATTTGGTCCTACATAGCCTAAGAATTCACCTTTTTTGACTGTAAAATCAATTCCCTTAAGAGCATCAACCTTCCTTTTATTTCTTCTAAGAAAGCTTTTTTTCTCATATATAGTGTATTCTTTTTTTAACCCTTTTACAGTAATAAATTCCATGACTCTACCTCCAATCATTTTCAATCTGAAGCACTAAATATACAATAGAAATATTAAGCGAAGCGAGTTTGCAAGCTGTAGGATTTTTTACTGGAATGAGCTTTAGAATTATTCGTGACCAAAACCGTGAGCGTATATTTCTATTGTATACAGTCCTCTATGTTCCCGTACTCGAATACCTCTTAATACCTGAACTCCATATAATATAAGTTATAGGCGTCATGGCAACTACCGCAAGTAATGGCGCTAATAAGTAAAGTATATTTTCAGATCTCCCAGTATAATATACTAAAGGATAGTAGCTTACAGAAAAGAAAGGAATAATGAATGTCAATATGCTACTAAATAGCTTGTTATAAATTGATGCAGGATACTGAGCTGCCGTTCTTGATGAGTAGTGTCCTAGAACTACAATATCTTCATTTTTCCCTGTCCAAAAGGCCACAGCAGCAAGCATTATGCCTATTTGTGTATTGACTATTACTGAAGCTAATAATAAGAATGGCAAATATACATATATGCTATTATCTATAAATGAACACCTTTGCAGCCCCCATATACCAACTGCTAATGCTTGAACTACCATACCAAGCCTCTTTAAATCAACTTTTTGCAGCATGACCTGTACAAGCGCTGAAGCTGGTCTAATCAGTAATGTATCAAACTTGCCTGAAAGTACCAATACTTCAAAATTGTTAAATCCATCACCTATAAATCTGTAAACTCCAAATCCAAACTCTGTAATTGCATACATCAAGGAAACCTCTTGAAGCAGCCATCCATTAATATTTTTAAACCGCATCAATATGAATACAGTAATTAAAAAATCTCCTAGGATAGCTATATTACCAAGTATGTTAATAAAAAAATCAAATTTATACTGTGCTTCACTTCTAAAGGAAGCTTTAAAGAGCGTTAGAAAAATCCTCATTTTAACCTCCTTGAACAGTCATTTTCTTTGTTAATTTTGCTGTCAATAAATAGGCAATACTAAATAGACATATAATCCACATCCATTGAGTTATACAGGCTTTTAGTAAATCAAACTGTCCCTGATAAACTGCTGTAGGTACATAGGATGTATATGCAAAAGGTAGCTTCATAATTATGCGTTGAAAAAACTCAGGATAGTATTTTAGATTAATAAATGCACCGCTAAACAATGTACTCGCAAAATAATAAAGCATTTGAACGCCATTAATAGATAAAAACTTAATGCTCCAAAGGCCGACGAAATAGTTTATTAAAAATGATAAGAGTATTCCATTAAATAATGTACTTAAGTATGGTAAAATCTGATATATGCTTGGAAGTGAAACTCCCATGATTAGAACACCAAAAAGAAGAATTGGTAATGTGCGAAATAAGAAATTGTAGGCAATATGGCCTAATACTTCAAAAAAACTGCCATATAGTAATCCGTAAGGTCTTAGCATCTCAAATGCTATTGAGCCATCTCTGACCTTTTGAGGTATGTAGCAGCCATATGGAAGAAACATCACAAGCCATAGTCCAGCTTGATTGACCATAAGATAGGTTACAGCCTCCATGCCTTCATTGGTATTTCCTAATACTGCTAGCCAGATTCTGACGTTGATATAGCCAAATATTATGCTACCAATATTATTGACTATATGGTTTAGCAAATAGACACGATCTCTTTCAAAGGATTTTTTTGCAAGCTCTAATCCCCTAAAAATATCAATCACCTCCGCTATTAAGTTATGAAAAGGATTTTGTGAAATGCGATTTTCATTGGGGTAGATAAGGTCCCAATGGTGAGCAGATGCTTAGTATATCATACATATTTTGTATATTCAATATGTTTATAATAATATTTTATTGTTAGGTATCCCTACTAATTTGTAAAAATAAAATCCACTCTAAACCGTTAAAATAGTGGAAATTAATTTCACAAGGCTAAATTTTTTCTCAATTTATATGAAATTCGTCAGAAGAGTGCTGCCATAGACAGTACTCTCCTTAACAAATTCAACAGAAATTTTCTTGATTTAAGTATTAATGCCTATTCTATAAAATCTCTCAAAGGCCAAAACCAGTAACTATTGGCGAGAAGCAAGCTCCTCCATGTTCCATATATCAGTCACCCAATCTTCATAGAATTCTTTCTCGTGACAAACAAGAATTATTGTGCCTCCATACTCAATAAGAGCTTCTTTCAAAGCTTCCTTGGCATCAATGTCAAGATGATTAGTAGGCTCATCAAGCAGAAGCCAATTGCTTGGAGTCATCATAAGTTTACATAGTCTTACCTTAGACTGCTCACCACCACTTAAGGATGACATTTTTTGAAACACTTGCTCCTGCTTAAGACCACATCTTGCAAGTGCATTTCGTATTTCTTTTTGGCTTTTCTCTGGATATTTGTGTTGTATTTCTTCAATGGCAGTATTGCTGCTTATTTTTGTCTCTTGTTCAAAATATGCTGGATAGAGAAAGTCACCTATTTCTATGTTTCCACCTAGAGGAGAAATATCTCCAATGATTGTTTTTAATAATGTTGACTTACCAATTCCATTACAGCCTGTTATAGCTATTTTTTGCCCCCTATTAAGCTTAAGCTTGAGATCTTTTATTAAAGGGTAGTTGTATCCAATACTCAAATGTGAGCATCTAAAAACTAGTTCTCCAGATAATCTGCTTGATAAAAATGTATACCTTGGCCTCGGAAGCTTATTGGGCTTTTCAAGCCTTTCAATCTTTCCAAGTTGTTTTCTTCTACTTTTGGCTCTCTTAGATGTAGCTGCTCCTGCAATATTTTTATTTATAAAATCCTCCATACGTGCAATTTCTTTCTGTTGCTTATTGTACATATCAATATATCTTTTTGTTTCATCATCCTTTAGCTTTAAAAAAGCATCATAATTTCCTGGATATCGTTTCATCTTACCATATTCAATATGGTAAATTACATTAGTTATCCTATTGAGAAAGGCTATATCATGTGATATGACAATAAAGCTGTTAGAATAGCTGGTGAGATAATTAGCTAGCCATTCAATATGCTCTTTGTCGAGATAATTAGTAGGCTCATCTAAAAGTAAAACATCCGGACTTTTTAAAAGAAGTGTTGCAAGCTTCACCTTCGTTCTCTGTCCACCACTCAATTTGTCCACATGGGTATCCATCCCAAGCTCAATTAGCCCTATTCCCGCTGCTACATTATCAATTAAACCATCTATTCTGTAAAAATCACTAGATTGTAAAATATCCTGTAGTTCACCATATTCTTTTAGAAGCAGCTCCGATTCATTTTTATCTGCCTTAGCTAAATCATTAGCGATATGAAGCATCCTTTCCTCTGCCTGATAAAGCTCTGCAAATGCTTGTTTAAGGCTTTCTTTAATACTATACCCATCCTCTAGCTGTGAATGCTGATCAAGATATCCAATATTTATTGATGACGAAAGATATAGTTTTCCATCATCAGGTATAAGCTTACCAGTTAATATATCAAGAAATGTAGTTTTCCCTGCACCATTTAGCCCAACAAGTCCAGCATGATCTCCCTTTAAAAGCCGAAAAGATACATTATTTAAAATTGTTTTATCTCCAAATCCAAAGTTTAATTTTTCTACAGTTAAAATACTCATGTTTATACCTCCTTAAAATATTCGCAGTCTCGCAACACAAATTTATTTGTTCGCTAACGCTCATATAAATTTGGTCCTAACGGACACTCCTAATTCTAAAAACAAAATCAAGGTTGGTGTAATTGTAGTACTCAGAAACTTGCTTTCTGAGCTTCCCTTATTTCTGATAAAAGCATTCAGAAAATTGGGTTAGGGCATAAGAAAAGGAAAGAAGGTAATAAAGCCCTTCTTTCCTTAAAATAGTTTTATGCTGTATTTTTAGATATTACAGATATAGTCAATAAAATATAAAATAATAGTCTCTCAAAATCAATCTTTGAACATGTATTTTGATAGACCTTTAATCCACATATAAAAAATGGCAGCAAAAAAGAGTCTTTAATACTTCGTTACGTAATTCATATTAAATTGGATTAGCCAAAAAAGGACAGAACTATCCCTTGTTTTAAGCTAAAACAATTGTAAGAATTACGTAATTAGACATTATAGACTCACATCTCCTAAAATAGAATTATTTTACACTCCTATTATATATCAAAAGTCAAAATGTGTAAAGGAGCTGAATAATATTTTTTATTATATATTATTATTTAAAAGTATTATTCCCATATACTTATTTTTTATTTAGAATGAAAGCAAATTCGATTTAGTTCTCTTAAGCATGCTGCTCTTGCTAATGCAACTCTTTGCTTCTCTCCTCCACTAAGCTTATCAGGATATCTATGCAGAAGATGGTTTATTTTAAACATTGATACTAATCTGCATAGCTTTTTATTTATAATATCTTCACTAATCTTTCTTATTTTTAATCCAAAAATAATATTTTCCTTAACTGTCAGATGAGGAAACAGCTCATAATTTTGATAGACAAAGCCTATATTTCTCTTTTCAGGGGGTAAAGAAAGCAGATCCTTATTGTTATAGTATATAATACTACCTTCACTAGGACTATAAAGACCTGCAATGGTTTCTAGCAGCACTGTCTTTCCAGAACCACTAGATCCCAGTATCACAAAATATTCTCCTATCTATATCATTTAAAGAAAATTGTCCTAATTTAAGCTTTATATTCTTTATTTCTAGCATATAAATCTTCCTATTATGTTTTCCGTTATGTTTATTAAAGTATAACGTATATAAACAAGTATAGCCTCATTGATCCTTATTGTCAATATGTTAACTATTTAAGAAAAAATACTAAATTAGAAAATAGAATATTGCTCAGATGATAAGAGCAAATTTTTGAAGAATATCATATAAGTTTAACTTTGAAGATTTTTTATTCAATAGTATAATGTAAATAATAGTAATATTTATGCAAAGAAGGTGCTGATATGAATCAAGCTATATTTAATGAAATGATAGATAGGATCAGTAATGAAAATATACTAAACTTAGTTGTAATTAAGGATGGGGAAATCGTAGTTGACTATAACAAACAAGATGATTATAAAGGAAAAAGATTTAAGATAAACTCCTGCACTAAGAGTATAATATCGACTCTCATTGGAATAGCCATAGACAATAAGCTAATAGAAGGTGTTCATCAGCCTATCTCCGACTTTTTCCCTGAGCTAAGGGCGAATGACATAGAAAAAAGAAAAAAAGATATTACTGTATATCATCTGCTTACTATGACTAGTGGCATATCTTGGCCTGAATTTGGTAACTGGGAGTTTATCTCTGGCTTAGTCAATAGTAATGATTGGGTTAAGTTTATTTTAGACATGCCTATGGAGCATAGCCCTGGCAATGTATTTAATTATAGCTCAGGTGGTTCTCATTTATTATCTGCTATAATCAGCAGGGCTACAGGCATGAATGCTCAGAAATATGCACAGAAGCATATTTTTGAACCACTAGATATAAAAAATTTTATCTGGATGTCTGATCCTCAGGGCAATAGCAATGGGGGCTTTGGAATTGAAATGTCTGCTTATGATATGGCTAAAATAGGATGCCTTTATATGAATAAAGGGAAAAAGGGAAAAGATTCATTGATTCCAGAATACTGGATCAATGAATCTCTAGAACCTAAGATATTAGTATCACGGTCATTAGGACATTATGGATATCAGTGGTGGATTAAAGATTTATCTTTTAAAGAAACAACTCATACTGCATATTTTGCCATGGGTAATGGAGGACAGTTTATTTTTGTAATTCCAAGTGTAAACATGGTTGCAGTATTCATCTCAGATAATTATGATGATTCTTTTAGGCCTATTTATTATATGAAAAAGTATTTGCTGAGAATGTTTTAGATAGGATGAACATTTATATATTCCTGTAGCACAAATACCAATCTATACATTCTAGCCCTTCTTCTCCTTGCTTCCTCCTTAGTA
The DNA here is from genome assembly GCF_030263895.1 of Proteiniborus sp. MB09-C3. NCBI lineage: Bacteria > Bacillati > Bacillota > Clostridia > Eubacteriales > Proteiniborus > Proteiniborus sp. MB09-C3. The sequence continues at coordinate 705,660 of NZ_CP127161.1, read as the reverse complement.
GTTCCTCAAAGGTTTGAGGTGCAGGAACTACTACTGCGCAGCCTGGAACCCAGTCAGCAGGAGTTGCTACCTTTTCCCTGTCTGAGGTTTGAAGAGCTTCAATGATGCGAATCATCTCTGGTATATTTCTACCATTTGTAAGTGGATAGACAAGTATAGCCCTAATAATCTGTTTATCATCTATAAAAAATACATTTCTAACAGTCTGTGTAGTGCTTGCTTCAGGAGCAATCATGCCATACAATCTTGCAATACTTCCATCTCTGTCAGAAATTATTGGAAAAGGTATTTGGACTCCTGTATTTTGATATATATTGTAAACCCAAGCTAAATGAGAGGGATTGCTGTCAATACTCAATCCTAGTAATTGTGTATTTCTCATAACAAATTGATTATTATGCTTTGCCAAAGCAATGAACTCTGTAGTTCAGACAGGAGTAAAGTCTCCAGGATGTGAAAAAAGAACTACCCATCTGCCTACAAGACTTGAAAGCTTAATTGGTCCAAAGGTTGTTTGAGCAGTAAAATCTGGAGCCTTCATTCCTATTTTGAGACAATTATTTTCCATAATAATTCACCACCAAATGTATATTGATTTCTCAGTATATAATATGAATTTATAAATACATTAGTGAAAAACTAATATTCACAGTCTATCAATGCAATTTTATTTGCCTGCTGTCGCCCACATAAATTTGGTCCTAACGGAACATGAAAAGCTCTATAACAAGTCCTTACAGACTTCACAGAGCTTTTTATATTATATCTTAAATCTTTTAATAATTGATTGCAAATTTTCTCCAAGGCTTGCAAGGCCCCAACTGGCACTTGCAATTTCTTGAATTGAAGCAGTTTGTTCCTCCTAGAGGCAGTTACTTGCTGGGTAGCAGCTGAATTTGCTTTTCCTTTTCCTTTACATGCCTACCTTTCATGAAAAATCTCCCCTCAAGATATCAGATCTTTATTTTTCAATCTATCTTAAGGGGAGCATATTATTTTATCATAAATCTATTTTTTAATTGGTTACTGTACCCTATCTACTATAATGTTTAAATCTTCAACTGGCTTTACACTTTCCCAGGCTTTGCCATCATCAGAAACCTTAAGTAGTGACATTGCCTGTGTTCCTAGACGTTGTCCATTTGCATAGTTAACAGTTCCTCCCATAGGTATCTTAAACTCTGCAGACTCCATTGCCTTCATAAAGTTTTCCCAGTTAAGCGTCTGTCCTTCTGTTCTCTTAAGTCCTTCACAAAGGAAATGTCCAGCTATCCATCCTGCCATAGCAAAAGCATTCCCAGCATAGTCTGGTTCACCATAATTAGTCATTCCTTCTACGAAGTCATTAACTTCTTCAGCATTACTTAGGTCAACCCATGCATTTGAGTATATTGGAAACTTATTTGAAGCACTTTCATAGTCAGCAGCAAAGTTTGCTATAGTTGTAGCATCAGCATTTGAATATGTTGTAAACACTGGTTTGCTTACACCTTGACTTATAAGACCTTTTACTATAGTTGGTAAAGTTGCTTGTATTGAAGCAGCTACGACAACATCAACATTTTCATTTTTCATTTTTAATACTGCTGAAGATACATCTGCTGCTCCTGGATTTATTTGCTCTTTAACAACAGAATAATCGTCGCCAAGCTTTTTAACTTGATTTTCTACTCCTGCAAGTAAGTCTTTTCCTGCATCATCATTAGTGTAAATAACGCCTATTTTCTTTGCACCATGCTCTTCCACTGCTCTAGCAACAATCAGTCTACCTTCAGTAACATATATTGGCTGAACTGGATATAGCCCCTTACCCTTTTCAGAACTAGTTGCATCTTCGTTGTAAAGAGCTGATATACCTGCTGCAAAGTATACAGTTGGTATTCCTGTTTCTGTTAATAGATCAAGAGTAGCTCCTATTGTTGGTGTACCAAAATGCCCTACAAGTGCAAATACCTTATCATCATTTATTAGCTGCTCTGTAAAAGCTTTTCCTTTTACCGGATCAAATTCATCATCATAATGTACAAATTCAATTTTTCTCCCGTCAATTCCACCAGCATCATTTACTTTCTGAATATATGCCTGTATACCTGCATTAAATGGCACTCCTACAGGTGCAAATGCGCCTGATGTGGCAGCAGCATTTCCTACTTTTATAGTGGTATCAGTAACTCCTTGAGAAACAGTTGCCTTACTAGCACATCCTGATAATGTCATTAATAGCATGGTAAAAATAAGGATAATCGATATAGGTTTTTTCATTACATAACCCCCTCATATTATTTAGGTTTTTTATTTTTTATCTCCAAGATAAGCTTCTATGAGCTCAGGATCTTCACTAAGCTTCTTTGCATCTCCTTCCATCCTTATCTTCCCAACTTCAAGAACATAAGCATAGTCAGCAATTTTTAAAGTTTGTAGTGCATTCTGTTCCACAATTAGAACTGTAGTGCCATCTTCCCTTATTTCCTTGATTATTTCAAAGATGCCTCTAACTATTAAAGGTGCAAGGCCTAAAGATGGCTCATCTAGTAACAGAAGCTTTGGACTTCCCATAAGAGCTCTTCCTATTGCAAGCATTTGTTGCTCTCCGCCTGAAAGAGTTGAGCCTATTTGGTTTTTTCTTTCCTTAAGCACTGGAAAGTATCTGTATACTTTCTCAAAATTCTTTGCAATTTCCTTTTTATCCTTTACTGTATATGCTCCCGTCATTAGGTTTTCCTCAACTGTAAGGTCTCTAAATACCTGTCTTCCTTCAGGGGATTGAATTATTCCTAGTGAAGCTATTTTATTTGCTGACATTCTTGTAATATCATGGCCAAAGAATTCTATATGGCCATCAGAAGCCTCTAGGACACCTGATATTTTTCTGAGTGTAGTAGTTTTCCCTGCGCCATTTGAGCCAAGTAGAGCTACTATATTTCCCTCTTTAACAGTTATGTCTATCCCTTTAAGGGCTTCTATACTGCCATAATTTACTCTTAAGTTATTAATCGTTAATGCATCCATGCTATTCATCCCCCTTTCCTAAATAAGCTGCTTGTACCTTCTGATTGGCTTGTATCTCTTGAGGTGTTCCTATAGCAAGAAGCTTACCAAAGGAAATAGCACATATTCTATCACATAAATCTGTAACAAATTTCATGTCATGCTCTACAAGAAGTATTGCACAATTGTATTTGTTTTTTATTTCTTTTACTATGTTTACTAGATCCAATGTCTCTATCTCATTTAATCCAGCTGCAGGTTCGTCTAGTATTATAAGCTTGGGATCACACATCAGTGTCCGAGCAAGCTCAATTTTTTTAAGAACTCCATAGGGTTGACCTGCTACAAGCTGATCCTTTATATCAAAAAGCCCCATATATTTAAGTACTTCCTCTGCTTTCCCTCTAAATCTTTCTTCCTCCTTTCTTGCTTTCGGAAGCTTTAGTATCTGACTTAATATTGAAGCCTTGAACTCTATATGTGAGCCTATAAGTATATTGTCGATTACAGTTAATTCTCTTATGAGCTCTAGGTTCTGAAATGTTCTTACAAGTCCCTTTGAGATAATTTCATGAGGTCTTTTCCCAACTAGGTTTTCAACCTCTCCTGTATTTGTTCTGAAGAAAACTCCTCCATTATCAGGCTTATAGAACTGTGTAATACAGTTAAATACAGTAGTCTTTCCTGCACCATTAGGTCCTATAAGTCCAAAAATCTCCTTCTCTTTAATGTCAAAGGACAGTGAATCTACAGCTTTTAGTCCGCCAAAGGCTATGGAGAGATCTTCAATTCTTAATACTGTATTATCAGACATCTTCTCATTTTGTGTTAACACTTCCATGCTCACTGTAGTTCTCCTTTCCTTTTTTAAATTTTAGAAAAAACCTCCTAATATCATTTTTCATATGTATAAGGCCAGTAGGATAAAATAATATTACTAAAATTATTAATATCCCATTGAATATATAGGCCATTCCATCAAAATCACCAATGATAGGCAATCTTTTTAGAATTAGATCCGGTACTCCAAAAACTATAAATGAGCCTAATATTGTTCCTGGTATAGATCTTATTCCTCCTATAATTATTACTGCCAAAATATTAAGAGAAAGTGTCAATGTCCATGCGTTAGGATAAGTATATTTTACAAAGTGTATATACAAGACGCCACCAAGAGCTGAGTAAGCTACAGCTATTGCAAAGGAAAGAAGTCTATATTTGTATATATTTATTCCCATGGCCTGAGCTGCTGCTTCGCTTCCTCTCATGGCCTGAAATGCTCTTCCTGTATAACTATTTATTATATTGTGAGCTATAATCATAACAGCCACCAGAAATACTACAATAAGAATAAAGGAGCCATTTCTTCCTAGCTTTATAAAACCTAAAAGCTCTGGATACCCTGCTTTTTTCCCAGAAAAGCCATTGGTAACTACTTCAAACTCTACAAACACCTTACGGAATATTTCTGATATGGCCAAGGTAGCTATGGCAAGATAAAATCCTTCAATCCTAAGGGACACAAGTCCTGTTAAAACTCCTATTACCATTGGAACTGCTACAGAAATCAACAGTGACAGCTCAAAGGGAAGGTTTAAATCAGCAGTAAAATAAGCTGCAAGATAAGTTCCCAGTCCCATGAAACCAGCTGTGCCCAAGGAGATTAGACCTGAATATCCTAAAAGAATGTTGAGTCCCAAAGCTGCTATTGAATATATGAGTATACTCGCAATTATTGTGAGATAGGAATACTTTAGGAATCCTATCTCTACTAGTATAGGAAGCAAGATTAGCAAAGCTCCAAAGATTATATAATCTGAATATGGTCTGCTTTTCTTATATTTTTCAATCAGTTTATTTTCTCTCTTTTCCAATATCTACACCTCCTATACCTTTTTAACTATTTTCTTGCCAAAAAGTCCATTTGGCTTAAATAGTATTACGGCTAAAATCAATATATAAAGTATTGAATCGCTCCATATGGATGATATATAAAAGGAAATAAAGTTACTTGCAAATCCTATTATATAAGCAGCTATAACAGGTCCATGAAAGGTTTGGAATCCTCCTAGAACACAAGCTAAAAAAGCAATTATCTGAACTCCGTCCATCATAGAGATGCTGACACTTGTAGTAGGTGCTAGCATCAGAGCTGCTAGTGTACCTAGTGCTGCTGCTATGGCCCAAGAGGCCATAGTAACAAAAGTAGTCGGTATACCCATCATTCTGGCAACTATATCATTAGAAGCAGTAGCTCTTACAGAGAGGCCCCATTTGCTTCTTTGAAGCATATAGAATAAAAATAGCATTATTACAACACCAACTATAATATTCACAATGGCATTGTATGAAATTGTGGCTCCCATTATTGTATGGCTTCCATAAATAAATCTAGGAAATTGAAGAGGATCTGTTCCGAATATCATAGGTGCAAGGCCTAAAAATATCATTATTAATCCAAGTGTTATTATCTGCTTAGATACAGGATTAACCTTTTGTGTCCTTGATATGACTATCCTATCCACAAGTACCCCTACAAGAAATGCACTTAACATTCCAAGTATGGCCACTACATAAGCTGGAAGGCCTGTACCCATGAGTATATAGGCAGCTATAAATGCATTGAACATACTTAGTGAACCTTGAGCATAATTTGTTGTATTTGATGTTCTGAAAATAAGTATTATACCTAATGCTGCAAGTGCGTAAATACCCCCTGTTTCTAAGCTATTCAGGAGTATTTGTATAAATATGCTCATCACTATCACCCCTTCTTACAAAATTTTAATTTCCTTATCATAACATTCAACAAATCCAAGTACTACTGTAATGAATTCGTATGGTTTTTCATACATGGTTGCATGTCCTGAACCTTTTATAACCATTAGCTTTGAATCAGATATCCTTTTTTGTATCTCTTCCTGACATCTCAAAGGTGTAGTGATGTCATACTCTGCACCAATTATTAGTGTAGGTACTTTTATATTGTGAAGAGCATCTGTAATGTTCAAATCCTCTGCACTTCTAACTAGCCTAATAAATCCCTCATACCATTCAGGCTTTAAGGAAACTGAAAATGCTTTTTCTCGCTCTTTTAGCCAAGTAATATTGGATTCATAAAACTCTGGTGAATAAACGTATGGCATAGTTACCTTGAAAAATGTGCTTCCATCATAGGTTTTAGCTGCATATATCCATCCATCGCCAATATCCTTTAATATGTGATTTGTATAACTAGTAGTGTTAGATAGAATGAGGCTTAGAAGCTGAGCCTGATATTTTAATGCAAATCTCTGAGCTACCTCCCCTCCATAAGAAATTCCTACAAGGTGAACTTTATCTAGTCCTAAAATGCTAAATAATTCTTTTAGCATCTCGACATGCATATCTTGAGAGTATTCTCCTTCTGCTCTATCTGATTGTCCCTGATCTATGAAATCTACTAGGACAAGCTTATTTTTTCTTGAGAATATATCTATAAATGAAGTCCAGCTTCCTGTACTCATCATTATTCCATTTAATATGACTATTGGTTCGCCTTCTCCATAGGTTTCGTAATACATGTTTTTTCCTTGTATCAATACCTTAGGCATTGTTCACCCTCCTTAGATTACCAAATCATCAATTCTTTTGCTTCTTCTTTTAGTTGTTCCCTAAAATCTGGATGTGAGATATCTATTAGAGCCTTGACTCTATCTCTTATGGAGGCACCTCTAAGTGAAGCTACTCCATATTCTGTAACTACAAAATCAACGTCGTTTCTTGAAAGTGATACAGCAGCACCTTGAGCCAGTCTTGTAACAATCTTAGATATTGTTTTTCTCTTATCAGTTCCGGGAACTCTCACATTTGCTGTAGAGTATAGGGCTATAATAGATTTTCCACCCTTAGACAGTTGAGCACCTATAGCAGTATCTGCTTGACCTCCTGTACCACTAAATTGAACATGCCCTATTGCTTCTGAACAGCATTGACCTGTTAAATCAATTTCCAATGTGGTATTTATAGATACCATCTTATAGTTTTGTCCTATTATATAAGGGTCATTTACCCATGAGCCTCTCATTATATTAACTGCTGGGTTGTCGTCTATAAAGTCGTATAGCTTCTGAGTTCCTAAAGCAAAAGTAGCTACCATTTTTCCTGGCAGTAGTGTCTTATACCTTCCTGTAATTACCCCTGCCTCATATAAATCAACCATGCCATCTGTAAACATTTCAGTATGGATTCCTAAATCCTTCTTATGCATCAGCTCTGCTGCTACTGCATTTGGAATACCTCCTATTCCCAGCTGTATAGTTGAACCATCTTCTACTAGGTCAGCAATATATTTTCCTATTATCTTATCCTTTTCAGAAGGCTCTACTGTTCCTAGCTGTGGAACTGGGTAATCAGTCTCCACTACATAGTCTACATCACTAACATGTATTATTGCATCCCCAAAGGTCCTTGGCATATTTGGATTAACTTCAAGTATCACAATGTCAGCATTTTCAATCATTTCTCTTTCATAGGTTGCACTGAGTGAAATGGAAATAAAACCGTGCTTATCCATTGATGAACCTGTTCCTATAAAGACATTTGGTTTTCTATGATAAATTCTTTTAGTTGCTGCCAGATGAAGATGGTTAGGTATAAAAGATACATTACCGTTTTTATGAGCTTTTCTTATTGATGGACTGTAGAACCACCCTTCCATTAAGAAGCTCTCTTTGTATTCGGGATTTACAAAATAGTCGTAGTCACCCATTGGAAGACATGTAGCTACATTGACATTTCTCACTCTATCTGAAATAGTGTGTAGCTTTGAAAGAATTTCTCTAGGTTCTGCAGCTGATAAAGCAGATACTACATTGTCATCTGTTTTAATCTTGTTGATTGCTTCTTCCACTGTTATTACTTTACTATTGTATATTTCCTTTATGTTCATCAGTTTTCCCTCCTATTTACCCCATTTGATAACGTTTGCCGCCCATGCATATCCAATCCCTGCAGCTATCATTGATATTACAGTTCCATTTTCAATCTTTCCTTGCTCTAATGCTAAGTGAAGTGATAGTATTTGGTCTACTTGACCCATATGCCCATAATTAGAGAGATATACTGATTGATCCTCAGTTAAGCCAAGAGATTCTACCATTCCCTTATGTTGTGAATATTTAAAATGCAATACTGCTAAATAACCTAACTGGTCTTTAGATATTCCTGATTTTTCAAAGGCTCTGTCTATACAATGATACCAGTTACTCATAGAAACTTCATTTAATCTGTCTTTCATATGCTTTGCATCAAAAAGTCTTAATGATTTATATGCTTCTCCAATATTTTCGCAAGTAATTGGCTTTTCAGTTCCTCCAAACTCTACTCCTGCATCTCTTGCCATAGTTCCATCAGTCATTATATGGGTACCAAGCAATAGGTTTTTATTGTAGTTTTTCTTTAATATTATAGCTCCACCACCTGCAGAAAGGTTATACATCATTGACATGTCCTTGTCAGTATAATCTACAAAGTCTCCATTTCTATAGCCGCCTACGACCATTGCAGTGTTTATATCTTCATCTGCAAGAATCATATCCTTAGCTATTTTCATAGCTGCAACAGTAGTACAGCATCTTTGCTGAACATCTATAGCCCATGCATTTGTAGCTCCTATTTTCTCCTGAATGTAGATCCCGGATGTTGTTAGAGGATATTCCTTCCATTCCTCTCCCATACATATGATTAAATCTATTTCCTTTGGATCAATTCCAGTTCTCTTAATTGCATCAAGTCCTGCCCTTACTCCCATCTCTTGTGTTCCATCATTTTTCCCTGGTATTGGCTTCTCAATAATCCCTAATTTATTTATGACGGCTTCCTCTGTCCAGTAGCCTTTAGTAGCTTCTGAGATTTCCTTAGCTGTCATTCTTCCTTCAGGAATGTACATACCAGTTCCAACAATTCCTACATTTGCTTTAGTATTTAACATAGTAAAACCCTCCTATTTTATGTTTATTTATTCAGTTAGTAGCTGTGCTTTTTCTCTCAGCTTTTCTGCTCTTTCATTTAATTCCTTAACTAGACTATTTATATAATTATTTATTTCTATTTGATGAGATGAAATATTTAAAAGCTCATCAAGTCTTTCTGTAATTTGGCTAGTAGCTTCTCTAAGCTCCTCTATTATTTTGTCTGCATTTTTAATATATGCACTAGTCTCATCGGCAAGATTTCTAACTTCTTCTGCAACTACTTTAAAACCGTTGCCTTCTTTTCCAATCCTTGCTGCTTCTATAAAAGCGTTTAGCCCCAACATATTTGTTTTGTTTGAAATAGTTCTGATAAATCCCAATATGTTTTCAGTATCTTCTACTCTTTGCAATGATTCATTTGTGATAAAGCTAAGGTTTTTACCCACATCTTTAAGCTTTAATGAGTTGTCAGATATGACTTCAGTAATAGATACCATTTGCTGCATTGCATCATGAAGGTTGTCTGCTAGTACCAACAGCAAATCCTGCCTATCTACAGCCTCGAAGAAGCCAACAGAGCCTGCTATCTTTCCAAATTCGTCAAAAATCGGAATAGCGATTGCAATATAAGGGAATCCAAATACTTCACTTCCAACTCTCCTAACAACCTTTTTGCCAGTAATAATACTTTCATAAGATACTGAACCCTTTACATGGGGCGAACCATTCTTTATTTTATGATCTTGCTTTTCACTTGGTATATATATCAAACATTTCTCAACGTCACAAACAGAAACAGCAAAATCAGTATTAGTAAGTCTATTTATATAGGGAGCAACAGCTACAAAACTATCTAAAAGATTGCTCATTTCCTTCCCCTTTCTCATAAAGGCAATATTATTTAAGTAATCCATAAAGCCTTAGATAATATTTTGAAATACCTATTTACTTTCCCTAATTCATAAAGGTCAAAATTAAATTCATAAATCTATCCAGATCATCCGTTATAGGAGAATGGCCTCCTCCATCTAATAATTCTAGTTTAACGTTTTCCCCTATGCCATCAGCTATTCCTATACCCATAGACATAGGTACTATTAAATCATTTTTGCCTTGTATAACCAGTGTAGGAGCCTTAATCTTATGAACTTCTCCTGAACCTTCCACTACTCCGTTATGTTCATCTGATATGTTAAAATGAACTAAGGAATAGTCTATATCTACTAAGTTTCTTTGAGTAAGCATAGCTTCTAAGTACTCTTCGTATCTTTCTTCTGTAGGCTTTGCGGATACATATATTGATGAATCCCATACAGCTTTAAGGAAAGCCTTGTTTCTATCTCTATATGCATTCAATATAGGTACTACTTGTACTGGGTCAGATTCAATCTCTTCTTTAGTCTTTAAGAATTGGCCAATAATAGGATTACCAGCAGCATCTTTCTTAAATATTGGATATCCCTTTATTCCTACAGATTCAACTAATATCAGTTTTTTGACATATGTAGGATAATCTATGGCAAAATACATAGCTACTCCACCGCCTGTAGACCAGCCTGCTAAATAAAACTCATTAAGTCCCATGGCATCTGCAAATAGCTTAAGATCTTCTGAAAAATCTCTTAATGAATTTACTCTAGTATTATAGGTCGAAGCTCCAAAACCTCTCAGGTCTATGGCATAAACGGTATATTCCTCGGGCATGTTCTCCATAACTGTATCCCAATGCTTTGATGTAGACATATTACCGTGAACTAATATAATAATTTTGCTGCCCTTACCTGTTTTTCTGTAACTCATGGCTTCACCATTTGGTAATTCAATTAAATTTAGCATAATCTCAGACATGTCATCCTCCTACTTTAATATTTTTAAATATTTAATCGTTTTTTGCAGCTTTCTTATAGATTTTCTAATGCAATATATATGCCAATACCGTTTTTTGTATTTGATCTCCATTATTGGTGATCTATAGCCGAATTTCTCTTTCAGAATCTAAACTTTTTTGTCTTTATTCTGTACATGTATAAAATTTGTACTAATTCGTTATACGCAATCTCGCTACTCAAATTTATTTGTTCGCTAGCGCTCACATAAATTTGGTCCTCGTTGCGTTTGACCTACCATCGATTTTCTGATAAAAGCATTCAGAAAATCGGGTTAGGTCATTTTCCGCAGTCTCGCTACTCAAATTTATTTGTTCGCTAACGCTCACATAAATTTGGTCCTCGTTGCGTTTGACCTACCATCGATTTTCTGATAAAAGCATTCAGAAAATCGGGTTAGGTCATAAAAAGGCTACCTTTAAATATAAGGTAGCCTCTAATCTTGTATAATCGCTTTTTACTAAGCACAATAAGTGCTTATCTTTTTACAATATTTTGTACTTATTTCAAACACTGTCCTAAAAACAAACAGTTTAATCTTAATCCTCACACCTTCTGATATTACCTAGGAGGCATTACTGTAGCCATACCATCGAGCACTATATCTCCATTCTGATTTGTGCAGGTAGTCCTTAAAATTATCCTGTTCTTTTCTGTTATCATCTCAGAAACTTCGACTTCTGCTTTAATTGTGTCTCCCATTCTAACTGGAGCTGTAAATTTAAGTTCTTGCTTTAAGTATATAGTACCAGGTCCTGGAAGCCTCATTCCTAATACAGCAGATACTAGACCAGCAGTCAGCATCCCATGTGCTATCCTTCCTTTAAACATTGTATCTTTTGCATATTCTTCATTAATGTGAGCTGGGTTTAAATCTCCTGTAATACCTGCATACATGTACACGTCAGTTTCTGAAATCGTTTTTTCAAAAAAAGCCTTGTCTCCTAACTTAATTTCACTTATAGTTTTACCTTTCATTTGACACCCTCCTCAAATTTATATTTTATTGAATAACAATGCAACTTCTATGCCATAAGCATTAGAGCTTTCGACATCCTTGTTACTTTTTTAACATTGTCGCTTAGAAATATACTTTACTTTTGAACTATTTGTATTAAGATATTCCATATCTCTCCATCTTATCATATAAACTTGAACGACTGATATTTAGAAGTTTAGCTGTTTTCAGCTTGTTACCATCCGTATACTCTAAACATCTTACAATAGCTTCTTTTTCTGTATCCTCTATTACATCTTTTAATGGCCTTATAGGACCATCTGACACTCTTTTGGCGCTTTGAGTCAAATATACAGGAAGATGAATAGGCAATATAGTATCTGAATCGGTAAGATTTATCGCTCTTTCCAATACATTCTCTAGCTCTCTTACATTTCCTGGCCAATTGTGTCCAATAAGGTATTCCTTAGCTTTATCAGATATATTAGAAACATACCTTCCAAGCTGGTTTGAAAGCTTTTTAAGCAGCATTGTCACAAGTTCCTCTATATCTCCATATCTTTCCCTTAAAGGTGGTATCTCTAAAGTCATGACATTTAGCCTATAATATAAATCTTCTCTAAACTTTCCTTCTTCTATTAGCTTTTTTAAGTCCTTGTTGGTAGCTGCAATGACTCTAACATCAACCTTGACAATACTATTGCCACCAACTCTTTCAAATTCTTTTTCTTGTAACACTCTTAACAGCTTTGCCTGCATTTTAAGTGGCATATCTCCAATTTCATCCAGGAAGATACTGCCACTGTTTGCCAACTCAAACTTACCAATTTTACCACCTTTTTTAGCACCAGTGAATGCCCCATCCTCATATCCAAACAATTCTGATTCAAGTAGCTCTGATGGTATAGCTGCACTATTAATCTTTACAAATGGAGAAAAACTTCTCACACTGCCGTTATGTATTGCATGAGCAAATAGCTCTTTTCCAGTCCCGCTTTCTCCTAGGATCAAAACATTCGAATTTGAGCTTGAAGCCCTTTTCCCAATAAATTTTGCGTGAGCCATCTTTTCGCTGTTTCCAATTATAGTGTCCCAGGAATATTTTGCTCCATGCATTTCCTTTAGCTGATTTTTATATAGATGGAGCTCCGTTTCTAGCAGTCTATTTTTTTCAACTATTCTCTTAAACTGCTCAAGGTCTTCAAAGAGCACCATTCCAACTGCATATTTTACTTCACCATTTTCATCAGAAACAATTAACCTATGTACTATTGCAGTATGACCGTTTTCAAATGTATGTTTCCAAGCTATTTCTGGCTTTTTAGTTTTAAATACATAAGGAAATCTGGAATACTTGTCCACCTGCAATACTGGCTTACCTATTATCTCTTCCTTAGGAAAACCAAGAAAATCAGCAAATACTTGATTGATCATTCTAATTTTAGTATCCTTGTCCAACAAAATAAAAGGTACAGGAAGGGGATCAAATATTTTATTCATCATAGAAATCAAATATTCGGTTAGTATCGTATCTTCATCCATTGCTCTAACATTTTTCTCTAGGATTTGATTATATTGATTTCCTTTTTGAATTTGATTATCTCCTTGCTTACCGTTCATAAAGTCACCTCCACCAGATCTCATAGCAACCAAAGTACAAAAATTAATAATATTTTTAAAATTGAATCTAATTCTATTTTAGCATAGATATTTATTAATATCGACAATAATATCTGTTACTTGTTAAATACAGTAAAAAATAAAACTAGCCTAATTTTATCTATTGTGCTAGTCAATTTTATGACATAACAACATATTTTGAATGAGATCTCAGTTCTTTAAGAAATTTGTAAGAAATATGAATAGTAATTTGTAATATCCTTTCTGTAAAATAAAGTTATAAACAATGGACAGTAGGAGGAAAATATGAAAACAAATATTTATGTAATTTACGGCGGAAAATCAGTAGAACATGATGTATCTCTTTCAAGTGCATTTTCAGTAATCAATTCACTAGACAAAAACAAATACAATATTTATCTAGTTTATATTACAAAAAGTGGTGTATGGTGCGATCTAGGAAGATTAAAGACTAATTTAAAGGACATAGAGCAGCTACAATCTAGTAGTTCAGCTACGGTTACTTCTTCCCTAGGAGACTTCTTATCTAAAAACTTTAAGAAAAATGAAAAAAGCATCGTCTTCCCAGTTTTACATGGAACATATGGAGAAGATGGTACAATTCAAGGATTGTTTGAAATGCTAAATATCCCTTATGTAGGCAATGGTGTCCTATCATCAGCGGCAGGAATAGATAAGGTTGTGATGAAGGATATATTTTCATTAGGGAATATTCCACAGGCAAAGTATACTTCTACTAAGCTTCATTCTTGGAAAACAGATGAAGAGCAGGTTTATAAACAAGTTGAGGACCTTATTGGTTATCCTTGCTTTGTCAAGCCTGCAAAATTAGGCTCCAGCGTTGGAATAAACCGCTGTGGAAATAGAGATCAGCTTAAAGAAGCAATAAAGGAAGCTTTCCTATATGACAGTAAAATAATAATTGAAGAAGAATTAATCGGCAGAGAAATGCAAATTGCAGTAATAGGAAATGATTGTCCTAAAGCCTCTGTAGTTGGTGAATATATTCAAGAAAGACAGTTCATGGACTATGCTGCTAAGTATGTGGATGGGAAATTAGTTCCTATTATACCTGCCAGATTATCTACAGAAATAAGTGAAGTTATGAGGGAAACTGCTATTCAAGCCTTTAAGCTAATAAATTGCTGTGGCCTTGTAAGAGTTGATTACTTCGTCACCGATGAAAATAAGTTCTACGTAAACGAAGTCAATACTCTGCCAGGCTTCACTGCATACAGCATGTTTCCAGCCCTATGGGAAAAAACAGATGGCACTACCTATGCCGAGTTAATAGAAATACTGATAAAGCTAGGCTTTTGTATGCATAAGCAGAAGAATTCAATTTTAAGTATGAGGTGGGAAAAATGATTTGTCGTACTTTAAGAGAAATTGAGGAAATGGTTGGGGGATACGAATTAAAAGAAGAAAATGAAAATAAGATTATACAAGGAGTCACTATAGACACTAGACAAATAAAGGCCGGTCAATTATTTGTCCCTATAGTGGGAGAACGATTTAATGGACATCATTTCATAAAAGAAGCTATAGAAAAAGGAATAGCAGCAGCTATATGGAATAAAAACGAGACTATACCTGATATAGATATACCTCTTATATTAGTAGACGATACATTATCGGCTATTCAGAGATTAGCAAAATCATATCGTGAACAATTGAAGGTAAAAGTAATAGGAATCACAGGAAGTAATGGCAAGACATCTACAAAGGATATTCTAGCTAGTCTCCTAAAATCTAAGTATAAAACTCAAAAAACCTTTGGCAACCTAAACAATCATTTGGGAGTCCCCCTAACTATTTTAGAGCTAGAAGAGGATACTGAAATGGCTGTTGTCGAAATGGGAACTTCAAATTTAGGAGAAATTGAGCTATTGACTACAATAGCTTCTCCTGATGTGGCTATCATTACAAATATTGGGGAAGCACATTTAGATGAATTAAAGTCAAAAGAAAATATTGCCCAGGCAAAGCTTGAAATATTAAAGGGATTAGATTCCAATGGTTTATTTGTCTACTATGGTGATAATCCTTTACTGAATAAGAAAATCAAGAATATGAATATTAATTACAAAACAATAACCTTTGGTCAGGATTTATCTAACACATATATCCCTAGATTAGTCTCTTCTGATGAAAAGGGAATTTCTTTTAGTTTAGATAAATTTCATTGTCCACCCTTCTATTTACCTATGCTTGGAAAACATCAAATGTATAATGCTACTGCTGCTATTACTGTAGCTAGATATTATGGAATATCCTTTGAACAAATACAGGATGGTCTATTAAATGTTGAAGCTACTGGAATGAGAAATGAAGTAATCCATACTGAAAGATGCACAATCTTAAATGATTCATATAAATCTAATCCAGTAAGCCTCATGGCCGCATTAGATACGCTTTACAGTATGAAAAATTACAATCAAAAAATTGCTGTTCTTGGAGATATGATAGGTCTAGGCACTGATGAGGTTAATATGCACAGAGAAATTGGAGCACAAATTGATCCTGAAAAAATTGACTATTTGCTTACTATCGGCCCTCTTGCAGCTCACATAGCCAAAACTGCAAGACCAAGATTTGCAAAAAACAAGGTATTTTCTTATAGAAATAAAACACAATTAGTTCAAAAGCTTAAAAAAATAATGGAATATGAATCTATTATACTAATAAAGGGTTCACGTATGCTTAAGCTAGAAGAAATAGTTGAAGAATTACAGAGTGAAGAATTTTTGGAAAAAAAGGAGGTAGTATAATGGATACTTCAATGCTTCATAGGGACGCATGGGTGGAAATCCAATTAGATAGAATCGAAAATAATATTAAACAGATACGGGAATATCTGCCTCCATCTGTTAAATTCATGGCAGCAGTAAAGGCAGATGCTTATGGACATGGTGACTTGCAGGTTGCCAGAATAGCTTTAAAAGCAGGAGCCGATGCACTGGCAGTTTCAATACTTAGCGAGGCATTATATCTACGAAAGAATGGAATTAAAGCACCTATTTTAGTACTTACACCTATACTTCCTAGTGATGTGAATATTGCTATTGAATACGATTTATCTGTCACTGTTTTTCAGCTTTCTTGGTTGAAGGAAATGAGATTATATAAGGTCGGGAAAAAACCTTTAAAGATTCACTTAAAGATGGATACTGGACTAGGCAGAATTGGTATAAGTAAAAAAGAAGAATTAGAAGCAATGCTGCCTATTCTAAACAAGGAAGATATAGTTGTAGAAGGTATGTACACACATTTTGCAACTGCTAATAGAGAGGACTCGACCTATTTTAATAAACAGCTTAAGGCATTTTTAGATGATATTCAGTGGATAAAATCTAAGGGATTAGATATCTCCATCTTTCATTGTGCAAACAGCGCTGCAACTTTAAAATACAAGGATAGTCTTCTTGATATGGTGAGAATAGGAGTTGCTATGTTTGGAATATATCCGTCAGAAGAAATAAGAAGAACGGCTCCAGTAAAATTACAGACTGCTCTCTCTGTACACTCTAAGCTATTACATGTTAAAAAAATTAAAAAAGGTAGCTTTGTAGGTTATGATACAGCTTATCAGGCAAATTCAGATGAATGGATAGCAACAGTCCCCATAGGATATGCCGATGGTTGGTTTCGCTGTTTTCAAGGATTTCACGTCCTGGTAGATGGACAGAAAATGCCTATTATAGGTAAGATTTGCATGGACCAATTTATGATAAGACTTCCTAAAAAATATCCTACTGGTACTCCTGTAGTTTTAATTGGTAAGGATGGAGATAATGAAATCACTCTTGAAGACCTTGCTAAACACATAAACAGTGTTCCACAGGAAATCCCCTCTATGATTACTTATAGAGTTCCAAAGGTATATTATTATAATCATGAAATTGTAGAGGTATTGACTGAGAGGTCCTGGAGCCCTAGCCAGTATCCTTTAAGTAAAGTTAATGTCAATATAAAGTAATTATCTTAAGATAAAAAGGGGCTATATTAGCCTCTTTTTCACCAATATTATATAGCATGTCCTGATTCTAAAAGTGGTTGATACATCATAATAGCATAGTTTTCAACCACATATTCATCATTAATTAATTCTCCATTACAGTTGAAAACCCGTCTGTAAATAAGGTTATGTCTGACATAGCCACCCCAATATTCTTGTGTAATTCTATGTTCTTTTTCATAGACTTCATAGCTGTAAAGTGACTTTTCTACAGTATTCCACTGGCCGACTAAGTAATCATCTGTTAAGTAGATGTTTAATTGATAAGGCTGCTCAGTTGGATTGTATATTCTCAGGTCTAGATAATTATAAAAGCAGGTAGCACCACTGCCAAATGGTTGAGTTCTGTTAGAGCCGGGAAAAACGTCGTAGCTGTGACGATGCCTTTCTGTTACTTTCAAAGGAGTATGAAGAGCAAGCCAATATATTAAATTAGATAGTTGGCATAGCCCTCCACCTATACCTGTTTTATAGGTACCATTAGATAGCATCATTCCATCAATATAGCCCTTTTTTCTTGTAGGTTTACCTATTAGACGCCAATATGAAAAAGTTTCGCCCGGATAAATTATTATGCCATTAAGTCTTTCAACTGCAATTCTGAGGTTCACAATCTTATTATATTGTAGCCACATATCTACATCTTTTAATTGCCTCAACAAAGGTGTCTCATGCTTAAATGCTGTATAGGGCAATACATCAATCTCTATTTTCCTTGCAAATTTGGTATTCCCAAAATACCATTCCAAATATCTATTATATGTGTAATAGATTTTGCCTAATGCTATTCTAGCTTTAGCTCTCTTAACTGGTTTCATCAAATACCTCCTATGCAAAAGGATTTCTATTTACTTAGAACTTTATATCAGCATTTCTGAGTAAATGTTGAAATTTTCGTCATCAAAGCATACAAAAATCACTTCTTTAAGTATTTGATCAGTTAATAAAAACTTAGAAACTTCTCTTAATGCAATCTCTGCCGCTAGTTTTTTAGGAAATCCGTATACTCCCTCTCTGATTTTAGGATATCTAGAAAAATGGTTCTTAGTTCTTCGTCAGTACAATGCAGCCATAGTTGAAGGCCTATCTTAACCCAATCTGTTAACATTGATTCTGTTGCAACAACAATGTTTTCCATGTCTATCATCTCCTTCTTAAAATTCAGTTAATTTTTAAGTCTTTTTGATAAGCTTTACAAACAGTGCCAGCATGCCAGATGTAATAAGAGGTCCTACTGGTACACCACCTAAAAAGACGGCTGCTAGCACTGAACCAAAAATCATTGCAGGTACTACATCATTATTTCCTTGGACAGTAAGATAATCCAAACCAAGTCCACTCAAATAAGTAGTGAGAAATGAAAGGATTAGTGCAGTTATGCCAATCCAAGAAGTGAAAATGTTTTTTACATTTAAAATCGTTACCTTTCCACTTGCAATAGGGATTAAAATTGCAGCTATAAGTAAAATCAGTCCCCAATTCACTCCGTTCTTTTCGATTAGTGGATAAATAAATTGGTCTAAGTTCAATAATTTAACTATAAGCAATATGCATACTGCAATAGCTACCGAGTTAGCTTTTCCGAATACAGCAATTGCCAATATAATCGTTAGCATAATGTTCGAATCCAAACCAATCAACTCCAAATAATTTAATATTGACAAAAATCATAATTATTTTCTAGTAGTATGGTCCATCTTATCCGTCATAGTCGAGTCTGTCTAACAATAAATCTTCATAGGTACACATATTATACTCTAATGCATTCTGGTGTAAGATTAGATATAGTTTGGAATTTGCAACATATTTATCTGTTTGAATTTTGCCATTGTCCACATAATTAATTCCCCTTTTTATTTTATTTGCAAAAACAGAACACTATAATATTATTAATATATTCTATAATATGCTCCTTTAGTAATCCAATTGTAGAACATGTTAATCTTCCTATATCGAATCGTATATAACCTTTTTATTTAATCTAATGCTACGTACCAATTCGGAATATGCGTTTTAAAGCCATCATACCATTTCATAAAACTTTGTGTCTGTTTAAGCATTATATCGACTTCTTTCTCCCCAAAAGGAATAGCCCAAGGAATAGAGGAAAGCTGATTGCTTGCTATGTATAATGCCATTAGTCTAAAAAACAAACCAGGTACAGCATTATCAAAATATCCGTTAATGTATCCAGAGGCAAACATAGGACTTATTTCCACACACCATGTAATTCTATTAAATTCTTCCCATGGGTCTCCATAATCCATTCTGTTAAAATCAATTATACCTAACTCCCTTTTTGGTGTAATAATCATATTACCAACATGATAATCTCCATGCTGGAAAGACTGGGAACGATTTATTAGAAGAGAGCGATTTTGTTCTATGTAATCAATTAATCTATCATCACTGTGGAAGTGAATGCTACAAGCTTTATAATTGGCTATCTTTCTATCAATTTTTCGATTAAATCTTTCTGCCCAGTTAGGTTGATTTTGTGGAGCAGGAATGCTATGTATTTGCTTTAGGTACATACCAGCCTTATTGCCAAGCATGTATTGTTCTCTGCTATCAAGGGCAGGAAGAGCATCACTTGCCTCTTCTCCGTCAATCCAAGTAAGTATAGAATAAACTGACTGTCCATCATTACAGGTTCCAAAATCAATGGGACGAGTAAATAAAATATCCATTTTCGTAAGTGGCTTCAAGCTTTCAAACTCTTTTTTCTTGTTTTCATATTGTGATATATCTGATAACCTAAGTAATAGCTCTTTTTCATCCTTGGTTTTTATATAGTACTTCTTATCATCTGACCAACCCTTGTTAATTGGTTTTATTATATCCCAATTTTTAAAGCCTGGTATATTGCTAAAAGCTACTGTCAAAGCATCAACTCCTTTGTTCAAAAATTATAGATACCTTTAAGCTTTATTTTAACATAAAGTGGGCTCAAAATTAAAAGAAAAATATTTATGTATATTTTATTTCAGGATACTCTAACTCTTAGTAAAAAAATCACCACGTAAATCTTAAAAGATTACATGGTGATTTTAGCACAATAGCTACAATGACCATCCACTTGACTCGGCTTGGATCGTCCATAACTTTTTATAAAGTCCGTCCTTCTGTATTAACTGATCATGGGTACCCTGCTCAGCAATCCTGCCATCCTCCATAACAATGATATTGTCTGCGTCTTTAATTGTTTTAAGTCTATGAGCAATTACAATAACTGTTCTGCCTGTAATCAGCTCACCAATTGCCTTTTGCACTTCAATTTCATTTTCAGGATCAAGGGAAGCCGTGGCTTCATCAAGAAGGACAACAAGAGCATCCTTTAATATTGCGCGGGCAATAGAAATACGCTGCTTTTCACCTCCAGAAAGAGTACAGCCTCCTTCCCCAACCATAGTATCAAAGCCCTTAGGAAGTCCCATAATAAAATCATAGCAGCAGGCTTTCTTAGATGCTTCAATCATTTCTTCATCTGTGGCATTTTCCTTTCCGAAACGAATATTATTACCAATAGTATCCTGAAACAAGTAGACATCTTGAAACACCATTGAAATCTTCTTCATCAGCTTTTCAGGATCAAGGGTTGATTCATCAATGCCTCCAAACATGATCTTGCCACGGCTTGGGTCATAAAACCTAGCACAAAGCTTTAATATTGTACTTTTACCACTTCCTGAAGGTCCTACCAGTGCAGTTAATGTTCCTTTTTTCATCTTTAAAGAAACATTGTGAAGAACCTCATTATCCCCATAGCCAAAGGATACATTCTCAAATACAATATCAGTACTTTTACTGGGCTCTTTATCTCCATTCATTTCTGGTTCATTCATCAAATTCAAAATACGCTCTCCTGCTTGTTCATCATAACGAAGCTCTGCATATTTCATAAGTGCAGAAGTAAGAGGATCGTATACTCTAGAACCTATGACTAAAAACATGACAAAGGTCAATACATCCAGAGAGCCGCCTACCAGCAAATAGGTTCCTGTTAAGACCATTAGAGTCAGACCTGCACGAATGAGTGTAATAGAGGTAAGTACAATAGGCCCTGTTAAAGCTTCAAAGCGAATGCATTCTTTCATTAACTTTTTGAAAGCATTATCTAAACGGATAAATTTCTCCCCTACTAAATTATAAGCCTTCATAACACGGATACCTAGTAAATATTCTTGGAGACGATTACCTGCATCTAGCTTAGATTTCATTTGCCTGTCTGCCATACGCTTTTGAAGTTTAGAGCAAGCCCATAATAAAATTATAGTGACGGGCAATGATATAAACATGGCAACAGACATACGCCAATCTATCCACAAAAGAGAAACAAAGGCAATAAGCGGCATAACCAATGCACCAAACAGCTGTGGTACAATGTGAGATACCCCAGTTTCAATCAATGTAAAGTCACCCATCATCATATTGGCCAAATCCCCTGGATCACGGCTTGTAATATATCCTAAAGGAAGCTTGCGCAGGTGTTCTGCAAGATTAGCCCTTCCCTCTGCAGAAAGTGCATAAGCATCACGGTAGCTATGACGGTATGCAGGCTTTTCAGCAATAAACATCACTATCATATAGGCAAACAAGACACCAATAATCATCCAAAGACGAGTTATATCAAGACCTATATCAGAACCATCAAAAGCACTAAATATAATTTTTATCACTTCAATAGAAAACATAAATGGAACTACATTGACCAAATTAGCCAAAATAGTAAACCCAATAGGCTTAATTATTTTTTTAGGCTGTCCTACAGTGATATTTTGAAAAATACTCATGCTTTCACACCTCCAATTTTCAATGTCCAGTCATAGGCACTAGTATAGGCTTCCCACATTCTCTGATATAAGCCTTCTGTATCCACTAAAGCATCGTGAGTACCAATTTGTTCAACTTTCCCATTTTTCAGTACAATAATTTGGTTAGCAGTTTTGATGGAGGACAGTCTATGGGCTATAATGATAACTGTCTTATCCTTAATAAGCTCTTTTAATGCAACCTGCATCTTGTACTCATTTTCTGGATCAGCAAAGGCTGTTGCCTCATCAAGGACTAGAATCGGTGCATTTTTCAAAATAGCACGAGCTACAGAAACACGCTGTTCCTCTCCTCCAGAAAGAAATACACCGCCTTCACCAATGAGTGTGTTATAGCCCTCTGGTAAGCTTTCAATAAACTCATGGCATTGTGCAGCTTTTGCCGCCTCATAGACTTCCTCTTCTGTGGCATCTGGCTTTCCAACCCTAATATTCTCAAACAGAGTATCGTAAAATAGAAATGTGTCCTGAAATACAAAGGCTACTGTGTTCATGAGCTCTTCTGTGGAGATATCCTTGATATTCACTCCGCCAATTTTGATTTCGCCAGCTGCTACATCCCAAAAGCGTGGAATCAAATTAGCAACAGTGGATTTCCCTGAGCCTGAGGGCCCTACTAAGGCAGTAATCTCCCCAGCTTTAGCTGTAAAGCTGATATTAGTCAGAGCCTCAACTCTTGTCGCTTCTGCTTTGTTCTCATAGGCAAAGGTCACATTTTCAAATACAATATCATGTCCTTGAGGCTTCTTAGGATTTAAAGTTTCTATAATTGGCTCCTCTGCATAGATTTTATCTATACGTGATACCCCTTCAAATATCTCCCTTGTACCCGAAGCCAGTAAGGTCAATTTATACAATGGAGAGGATGCACCTGGAACCATAATGATAAAAAATAGATATACAAGGGCAAAAGACATGTTATTTGGATTCCCGCTCATAATCAATAGACCAACGGGCAGAACAAATGTCAAAAATGAATTGAGTACTACTGTGAAAACTGCCATACCATTTTCAAATTTGTCACAATAAGCAACTGCCCAATCTCTGTAAGCAATTAGATCCGTATGAAATTTTTTAAATGAAAAAACAGTCTGTCCAAATACTTTGACCACGGGTATTCCTCGTACATATTGAACAGCTGAAGAATGGATACGCTCCTGTGAATCAAAATAAGCCTTCATTGTACCTTGTGCTTTTTTACCAAACATCATGGAAGCCTGCATTGCCATGCTGGCAATAAAAGCAATAATACAGGTAAATGCCATCCAGCCATTGAGGCTGAAAAATATGATAAACATGACAACAACTGTTGCTGCCACATTTACAAGATCAGGTATAGTATGAGCAACAAACAGTTCTATTCGCTCCACATCCTGCTCCAAATTCTTTTTTACAGCACCTGTTGCAGTGCTATTCAAGTATCCAAGAGACAGCTTGCTAATATGCTTTGCAAGTCCCATACGAAGCCCGTATAAAATACGAAAGGCTGCTACATGAGAGCAGATGATGGCAGCGTATAAAAGCAGCAAACCTGCAACTAGCCCAGCAAAGGCTATCCAGCCCCATTTTATCATCATGGTACTATCTAACAGAGAAATATTGCCTCTCTTTCGTAGCAATTCTCCTAAAATCTGATAAACAGATACAAAGGGTACTAGCATACAAGCTGCACTAATGGCTGCTAAAAGACCTGAAACTATCAGCAGCATCTTTTTTTCACCAGCTATCTGGAATAAGCGGGCAAGACCCTGTTTTTTCTTGACTTCTTGTTTCATATAATTTACTCCTCTCTAATAATCTTAGGTTAGTCTAGGCTAACTAACGTGCTAAAAAATATGCCTTTCGGCGCTTTTAGTAACAATATCAAAGAAGATTATAACTTTTTTAAAGATTACTTTCTACTCCAAACGGTCAGAGAATACTCCGTTTAGATGATCTTTTTCCTGTATTCAGATGGAGACATTCCCATAAGGGTTTTAAATGCGGAGGCAAATTTACTGGAATTGCTATATCCTACTCTCCCAGCAATGACAGCAACACTGTCATTACACTGACGCAGCATCACAGCAGCAGCCTGTATGCGATAGGAACGCATATAGGCATAGATAGAAGTACCATAAACTGCTTTGAAGCAAAGCTTCATGGCTGTTA
This sequence comes from Proteiniborus sp. MB09-C3, assembly GCF_030263895.1. Taxonomy (NCBI): domain Bacteria; kingdom Bacillati; phylum Bacillota; class Clostridia; order Eubacteriales; genus Proteiniborus; species Proteiniborus sp. MB09-C3. The sequence continues at coordinate 681,232 of NZ_CP127161.1, read as the reverse complement.
TAGGTATTTTAAAATGGTCAGATAATTCCTCTAACGTATTATGCTGCTCCAAGTTCTGTGTCATGTATTCCTTAATTGCCTTTACAATATCCACTTGACTTTTATGAAAATATTGTCTTTTCTCTCCTTGTTCTGCAACATCTGTAATACTAAGAAACAGCAGAAGCTCCAGCACCTTCAATTTGAAATATCCATGTTTAACCTCATCAGGCACTTTATAAAGCTCAGAGAAAATATGTTCTATAGAGTCCTTAGCACGCATGATAAAGCATTTATCTTCAGGACATAGCCTATCACGCAAGGAATAGAGGTCAATTGATATATCTACCAACACAGAAGAAATGGATTTTTCAGCCTCTTCAAGACATATTACCACAGAAACACCGTGATAATGCTCTAAGGGAAAGCATGCTTTTGCAGTTCTATTGCTTAGCATGTTTACAGCAAGATCTCCTTCCTCTAGATAGGAATAATCTCCATTTAGAAATTCGCATTCGAAGCGTCCCTCGCGGCAATGATTGATTTCCATAATATCAGAAGAGGGTTTTTTATTATGGAGGCAGTCTCCCATATGAAAATCATTATAGATCAACTCAATCCCTGGAAATACCTGATAACTAGTCATGACCCCTTCTCCATTATCATTTTTCATCTTGTATACCACACAATCATCAGTCTGTGTAATCATTTCAACTTCTGAGTCGTATATGCCCTTATCTTTTGACAATATACTCATATGTCCTCACTCTCCTCAAGCTGTTTCTATGGTCTAAAACTATAGTTCTCTGTAAATTGGTATAAGAAACTATTAAAGCTTCATGTATTTGGGCGATATGACCCTGAAAGTTATATTTCTGTTAGCGAGTTAGCTTCAACTAACTTCTTGATAATATTAATTTACCATTACAAAATAAAATTGTCAAAACACAAATGTAAAGAACATATAAAGGCACTGAACTTTATATGTTCTTTACCATTAATAAACATGGATTTTCTTTTCCCCAGATTTCAGTAAATTCTTCTAGAGGATAAAAGCCTACAGCTCTGTAAAATTTCCTTGTTTTTTTGTAGCCTTCGTCTGGATGAGAACTGCCTAGGGTTTTTACGGTTAAAAATTTTTTGTTTTGATTAATTAGTATATCTTCAGCAGCTTTTACAAGCCTTTTTCCCATGCCTCTCCCATGAAGTTCTTTTAAAATACCTACTACATAAATTTCACTAGTAAATTCATTATGGTCTTTTATTGATAAAAAGCCTACAGGTACATCTCCTATATATGCTGAGAGAAAAGCTTTATCTTTAACTCCATTAATATATTCTTTTATTGCTTCCTCTATGCCAAACCAAGTTGGTAGAGCTCTTAGCACTAATTCACAGATATCACTTTTTTCTGTGCCCTCCGAAATAGTTCTAATGTCTATATAATAATCTAAATTATTCATAGTTCTTTTTTGCATAGAATCACATCTAGCATTCCATAATTTTTGATAATCCTCATCATCTACTACTCTGTCCCTAAGGTCTCTAATAGTCTTAATTTCTTTTTTATTGCACCAATTAATACAAATCAGATATTGTAGCCAATCAAGATCATCTTCATCCCAATAAACCTTAACTTCCTCTATACCCTTTTTCATTAATGCAAATGCCCTAGTATGTCCGTCTGTAAAAAATATGTTTTTCCCAATCTTCTTTATAGGCAGGGGATCAATATCAGCTATATCTACTGAATCCAAATATTCTTCTACTTTAGATAATTTCGTTTTACTAATATATAGTTGGCTAGGTTGTATATCTTTTATGTTTCTGGTAAATACATTCATGGCTTTTCCTCCTAAGATGTCTATTTTAATACTTACTATGTGTAATGAACAGAGCCTCCAATTTTCATATATTAGATACTGTTATTGACAACATACTTTACCATATTATTCAATAACAAATCCTAAATACCTGCTACTAAATACTACATTTGAATTTTTTCAACAAAAAATCCTTGAGTTATGATATTTTATCTCCTCAAGGACTTATAGGAATCTTAAGATGCTCTACAATTCTCTTTTACTTATCCTTACTCTCTTCATCATATCCTTCTTAACAAAATTCATAAATTCTTTAATAAGAGCTATGTCTTCCTTTATTCCAGTTTTTAAGGTCTTTTTTGGATTCTGCTTGATATATACTATGACCTCCAGCACAATCATAGCAGCCCCAAGAGAAAGTAATACGTCCTTTAAGTCAAATACAAAAAATCCATGTAAGCTTATATAATCTAAGCTTCCTGACCAGAATACTCTATCTATTAGCGAGCATATACATCCAGATATAAAGAAAATAAAAGATGCATTAACGAATCTTGTACTCTTATTTTTAGCTATTGCAAATTTATATAAATAATAGATCAAAATCATACTGATGACAACTATAATGGAATTTAAGGCTTTCCCAAAGTTTAAATTAAGCAATGAACCTAAATAAGAGTACTTATCATTATGAACTGGTAAAAAGCTTATATAACCTTTTATTATAGGGACATTATAGCTCAAGAAAAAAGCAGAAATAGTCAGCTTGATAGCTTGATCTAAAAATACTAATAAAATAATTAATAGTTGCTTAACATGCTTTCTCATTAAATCCTCCAAATAATTCTAATATAGCTCCTGTACCTCAAACCAGAGCTTCTCCTTCAACTACCTTGTATCTGTGATAAGTGTAATACCATAAAAGACCTGATTTATATTCAAATCAGGTCCATTATTTTACTTCATCAATTTAACAAAATTATTAAATACCCTTTCATTTTCTTTTATCTTATTTTCATTACCCAATACGCATATATACTCTTCTTTCATTGTATCATTTAACAATGGCACGAAGGATTTTATTCTTTCAATATTTGTAGATAATACTTCATTCCTTATTTCTTGGATATCCTCCATGGTTATATTGATTATATATCTATTAGCTTGAATTTGACCCTTTCTGTAAGGAGTCATTGCTGGTTCTAAACGTGCTATTGCACCTATAATAAATTGTGTAAGCTCAGTGTCATTTAATTCTAATTTACTTATATAATCTGCCATGTTATCATATACGGACAGTGTTTCTTTAAGGTTAGGATCTCTATAGGAGTATACTGTTAGATGTCCTGCCCTTTCTAGAGAAATACCAACTCCATAGGCTCCACCCTGTGCTCTAACTCTGTTGTGCAGATAATCTCCATTTAATATGGTTTCTAGAACTCTCATACTGCCGTGATATTCATAGCCTAGTTTTTTGAAGTCATATCCCTTAGCTACATATTGAACATTGGAATTAGATAAAATACCTTCATTTAATTTTTCTTCACTAAAGCTATATTTTTCTTGAGTAAATATATCTTTATTTAATCTTTCAGTTATGATATCTAGATTATCCCTTACAGTAGTCAAATCATCATTGTCACCCGTAAAGCTTACAATTAAATTGTTTAGGTTAAATATCTTATTATATACATAATTTAAATTTGTAACTATTTCATCTTTTTTATTATCAAAGTTCTCAGCTAAATCTGATATAAACCAGAAGAAATCTAATCCTTTTAGCTTTTCAACATATCTCCAAGGTGCAGAAAAATATGAACCCACTCTACTTGTTGCAACTGAATTACCTCTTCTGAAAATATTCATTTCCATCCTTGATTTTATTTGTAGCAGCAATTCCTTAATTCTATTGTGGTCTTCCAGCTTTGTATCTAAAATTAGTTCAGCCATTAAGCTGATTAGCGTAGTTATATTATCTCCAATAGCCTTACCGCTGACAATAAACTTAGGTATGAACTCCTGAATATTATCTTCTTTTATTAATGCCTCTGTATTAAATTTAATTCCTCCTGTACTTACATAAATACTATTCGATAATTCTCCATAGGATTTATATTTTGTATCCATTTTACCTAATAATTCAGCTAATAAGTTCATATACGGAATATATTTCTCCTCAATTATAGAGCTATCAAAATATAAATCCAGATATGCTATTTTACTTGTAAATATATCATGAAACAATATGGTGAACTCATCATCTCTTATTACTTCTTGAGGAATAACCTCAGCCTTTGGATTAACATCTGATATGGCAAGCTTTGGTATTGTAGCCTTTGCTTCCTCTGTGTCGTCAGATAATTGCATATTTCTAAGGTTTACATTATCTCCTATTAGCTTCTCTAACTCCTTTTCACTTAGGGAATTTTTAAACCCATTTAGTTTTTCCTGAAGAGTTTTTTCCTTTTCCTCGGCCAAACCTTTTTTAGGTTCAATAATAACTAAAGAACTATGATTATTATTTATAAACTTTTCTTTAATATATTCTTCAAAATAATCGCTTTGAATATTTTCTCTTAATTTCTTAATTGTTTCATCATATTTTAGATGTTCAATTGGATTGCCATCATATAACCAGCTATCCATAGCTCTAATCTTGTACATTATTCCCTTTGTCGCAAAACCTGATGCTTCTCTTAAATCATACTCTACTACATTAATCGAAGCTTCTATTAGCTCCTTATCTATACCTTCTTCAACTAGTTTATTCAATGTCTTAAATATAACATCTTCAAATTCTTCTTTTTTATCTATGGAAGTATTTTTGGCAACTATGCCCATTCCGTACTGTAAGCCACCTGCGGAAGCTACAAATATATCTTCACCTATTCCAGCATCTATTAGAGCCTTCTTTAAAGGTGCTGCTTGAGAATCTATTAATATTTTTGAAATAATATCATTCATTAAATAAGATTCTAAATCAGAATTGTCTCCCAATACAAAATTCATGCTTAAATATGTCTTATTCTCAGGATTGTCATCTGATGAAATATTGTAATAATTAGTTAGCTCTCTTTTTGAAGCAAATGGTTCCTGTCTTTTAATATGGGAATTCACTTCTATTTTATCAAAATTTGATAAATAATTTTCATCAATATAAGCAAGTTGTTTTTCTATATCTCCATCACCATAAAGGAATATATAGCTATTAGATGGATGATATAATTTGCTATGAAAATTTAAAAAGGATTCATGAGTCAAATCTGGTATAGCATCTGGATCTCCACCTGAAGAATATCTATAGCATGTATCTGGGAATAAGGAACGTGAAACAGCCTCCATTAATATAGTCTCTGGAGTTGAGTATGCTCCCTTCATCTCATTATAAACTACACCCTTGTAGGTAATATTGTCTTCCTTATTAAATATTTCATGATGCCAGCCCTCTTGCATAAAAATCTCCGGTAATTCATAAATTTGGGGATAAAATACTGCATCTAGATACACATCCATCAAATTATAAAAGTCCTTTTCATTTCTGCTGGCAACAGGATATACGGTTTTATCACTAAAGGTCATGGCATTGATAAAGGTTTGCAATGAGCCTTTTACCATATCCATAAATGGTTCCTTCGTAGTGTATTTTCTAGAGCCAGCCAATACACAGTGCTCTAAAATGTGTGGAACCCCTGTATCGTCTGTTGGTGGTGTCCTAAAGCCAATTGAAAACACCTTGTTATCATCTTCATTTTCTAAATGAAGAAGTCTTGCTCCTGACTTTTCATGATAAAACAGTCTCCCTACTGATTGTAACTCGTCAATCTTACTCTCTTGGATTAGTTTAAATCCATTATAAATTTTGTTAACTTCAAACATTATATTTCTTCCCCCTTTTCCAGTAATTTTTAAGAGAAAAATCTTCTCTAGAAATCCTTTTTCACCCCCTCATAATCTTATCTCTTATATAATTGCTGATTATATAAATACATTTCAGCATATTTTCCTGTAAAAGCTGAGCTCACTAATCAGTTCTTTCCCCAAAAATAAACTACATCTACTGGTCCTTTTTCTGCATTTGAAGCAAATACAATCTCATACTCTCCTGTATCATACACAATAGTCCAACTCCCTGCCAAAAGCTCAGACTCTTCATTTTGTTCAAATGTATTTACATATGTTGGCTCTCCTAATATTGATATGATTTCATCGAAAGTCATGCCGATTTTTACGTTAAAGACTTCTTTATTTTCTTCAAAAATCCCTATACATTTTACTTCTCCATGTATTATTTCTTCATCATCTTTTTCAGCATCAGTTAAAAACAAAATATTTTTGTCATCATATCTGAAATACAGCCCTCCCAAAAAGTAATCATATTCATCTGGAAGTCCCCATTCTTCAATAATTTTATCAGTAGATGCTCCTATTCCAAAATCAATACCATCTACTTTCCCTTGAAGTGCCAATTCTAATAATGGATTGTTTTCATGTGTTATAAGCGTAACATCCCCGCTTGTCTCATTGTCATCCTCATCAGCATCAGGATTTTTACCTTCATGATCCCCATCGATTTTATCATCGTTACTAGATTTTGCTTCATCTTCATTTTGTTTATTTATTTCATTTTCTACTTCCTTTTTGTTATCATCTTTTTTATAAGCATTTCTATCACAGGCAGTTATAGTTAAAAGGCCTAATACTATGAATATCATAATTATTTTTTTACCCATAACCTTGCTCCTTTCATAAGTACTTTGACATCCTAATTTTTAGTTTCTGAAACTGCAATATGAGGGTACGGCACATATTGCTCTAAGGATTGAACATCATGCACCTTTATGCTAATCTTCTGTTTGAATTACTCCAATTGGTACTTCATCAAATAATGGACTAACTGACTCCTGTCTATGTATCCTTCTAATTGCTTCTGCAAATAATGGCGCAACTGAAATAATTTTGATTTTTCTGCTGTTTAACAGATAGGGATTACATACTGAATCAGTTGAAATAAGCTTTTCTATTTGACTATTTTCAAGATTTGCAACTCCTCTTTCATTTAATAATACATGAGATAAGCATGCAAAAATTTTCTTTACTCCACGTTTTTTCAATTCATCGGCTAAATTAATTAACGTACCTCCAGAAATAGTGAAATCATCTACAATTAATGCATTCTTACCTTCCACATTGCCGATAATATCAATTACTTTAGCGTTTTCGTCATGTCCTTCTCGTTCCTTATCGCCAATTGCAACTGGTAATTTTAAATATTTTGCATATTTTCTAGCTTCTTTCGCAAAGCCTGAATCTGGTGATACAACTACTAAATCTTCGATTTTCAAGGATTTTATGTATTCACATAATATAGGCAGAGCAAGTAAATGATCCACTGGCTTCTTAAAAAAGCCCTGAATCTGTGGACTGTGTAAATCCATTGTGACAACTCTATCTGCTCCAGCCAATTCAATACATTCTGCACATACTCTCCCTCTTATTGATACCCTTGGCTCATCTTTTTTATCTCCTTTAGCATACGAAAAATATGGCATAACAACTGTTACAGAATGTGCACTTGCTCTTTTAAAAGCATCCATCCAAAACAATATTTCAGTAAATTCCTCATTGGGACGGAGTCCAATAGATTGTACTAAATATACATCTTTATTTCTAACAGTTTCTTCAACTTTTACATAAGTATTACCCTCACTAAATGTAATAGCCTTTGATTTTCCTAACTCTGAGCCTAAATAATTGCAGACATTCTCGGCAAACTCTTTACCTGTACTTCCTGCAAATACTTTTATCTCACTTTCTACATACAATCTTATCACTCCTTGTATTGGTCTTTTAAAATCAATTGATTCTTCATAGTACTCTCATGTCCGCTCCATTCCTGAAATATGTCCTTAGGAAATATCTTTATAGCATCTTTTCCATATTAATTTGACCACGCTTTGTTTTTCTTTCGTATCCTAGCCCTTCATATAATTTAATAGCTTTTACATTGTCCGCATCGCATGCTAAGAAGCTTCTCACTGCACCATTTCTCTTTCCCCAATTAATTGCAAATGCTACTAAATTCAGTCCAATTTTTTGTGAATGATACCTAGGCTTAACTGCTACTTCTCTCATCCATAAGACTATACCTTTTTCGCTATCAAAACCATATAAGCTAATACAACATATGCCTATAACCTCATTATCCACCTCTGCTACAAATATATGTGAATCCTCAGATTCATTCCATTCTTTCATCCATTCAGAAGTTTCTCCTTTAAATCCCCTAGAATAATCCTTGCAGGCCGGAGGCTATTTTATATTCATTCTCCTTTATATTTCTAATAATCAATGAATCTGGTTGCTCTAAACATATATCTTCTAATTTATTATTCCAAAAATCTACCCATTCACTAGTAATTATAAATCCCATGTCTTCCATTTCGGAAATATAATGTTCGGGAACAAATTCTATATATACTTTTTTGATAGTTTGATCCTGAAAAATTAGATATACAGTCTTTTTTAATCCATCAAAAAAGCTTTCCTTTGAATTTGTTGCCCAATCTATGGTTGCTTTTTCATCTACCTTAGAATAAAGAAATAGACTCTCATTATTATTGATACATATTGTTGAATTAGATATATCATCAGAGTCAGCATATTCTAGAGAAGTATATTGGAACTCCTTTACTTTATCAATTATATTCTTCATATTTTCCCCCATAAATTTTGATTATTGTTGTATAAAGCCTTGCCATTACTAATGCTCTGAACTACAACACAACCCTCAGCCTTACTCATGACGGAGGAATGTAGTGCGTGATGTTCTAAACTAAAACTCTTTTGCCTCTTCAAGCTCATCACCTCTAGGCTCAATTGCTGCCATCCTTTTACCCAAAGGTTATGCAATAATCCCTTCTCCACCACCAACATCTAAAACAAAACATTAAAAACCTAATTCTTCATTTATGATAAAAAGTTTCATTCTGTCTTTTATGAACTGACCTTCTATAATAACTAAATTATAACAAACTCTTTCATCTGTTTTACAATCTACGCATTTATTTAGTTTTAAACATGGTGGATTATATCCAGCTCTTTTTGCATTTAGTGGAACTGATATATTTCTAACTCTTTGCATTGCCTCGTCTAAGGTGTCACAAATCTTGTTTTTTCCAACAACAATTATGACTTTATCTGGTCCATATATCATTGCTGCTACCCTGTTTCCACTATGATCAATATTTACTACATGTCCTTCTTTTGAAATTGCATTTGTGCCTGTTATATACCAATCAGATAATAATGATTTCTTCTTTATCAGCTCACTCTCTGCCTTGCTTTCAGTCAATGTTTTGTCAAGTACGATATTCCCTCTTTCACTTAATAGTTTTGAGATGTTCATTTCTTTTAAAGTTTTTGAATTTCCTATACCAACTGAACAATCTATGGGTATAATATCAATTATTCTATCCTTAGCCTCTTCTAATGTTTCAAAAAAAGCAACCTCTATATTTCTAGACTTAAAGTTTCTTATTATCTCAAATTCCATGCTTTTATCCATTCTCTCACCCCACATGATCTTATTGAAACCAACAAACTCAATTTAGCCAATGGTATCTAATATTCTTACATCATGTCTAAGCTGGAATCTAAAACATTACCACTTGATGATTCTTCTCTAAAGACACTTTTTTATAAGTCCTTTACTTCTTCTACATAATACAACTTTTCCCTTTAATTTTTGCAACAAAAACTTAATTTTCTACTTGTTTTAAAACCATATATAAATATTCTTTTTCTACTAACTCTTCTTAGCAACTTTTAAACTTTCATTTATTAGAAATTACTAATAATTTGCGGTATACTTTTATGAAGTTATTAACTCAACTATTCAAAAAAGGATGCTCATAGCATCCTATAATGTCTGTATAGATAGTTATTCTAATAGAACCTAATATGAAAAAATCTATTGTTTCTCCCCATGTTCTGGTTGCTTCATCGTTATTTCCCCCTATATTCTTCATTAATTTCTATAAAGAGTTGGATTTTTCCTATAAATGAAATATTTTCTACTTGACCAAATAAGAATTCAAAAGCAACACCTGTATCACTGTTTCCTATTACGTTTCTATGAAGGCTTATTATGGGCTTAGTCAGACTTGGTTTAAGTTTTAATAGGTTGTATGGTGCGGCTTTGCATAAATACTATGTTATCTGATGAATAGTGCTCTAAGGGACAGTACCTTAATTCCTTAAATGCTATTAGTTAATCTTTGTATTAGTTTTTCTAGTCTTCTTATCTTTGTTTCTTCCTTCTTCGACTCTTCAATCTTATTTATCTCTTCTCTTTTAATATAATATGGCAACTCGTTAAACTTTGAATTTGCAATTGGGTTACTTTTAATAGCCTCTAAAATATAATCTGGTATATTTAAAACTCGTTCTTGAACATCAGGCTTTAAAATTACATGAATACTATCTCCTACTTCTTTTTTGCATGCAGATTTTATTGCTTTATTATAAACCATATAATGCCCATTTCTACTGGGTAACAATGTACCTGAAAAAATATGACCGTCAATTGTAGCTTGTACATTAAATCGACTTTTGGTTCCATACTCTTCTTCTACAGAAAATGGAATATAAAATACTGTCCATTCCATTTTTCCTTCAAGTTTTTGCAAAATCGCATTAAACTCTTTGCTCATATCAATTCTCATAACCTTTCTTTAATTTGATCTAATACTTCTTTATTTTGAGGAGAGCTTTTAAATGGGATCTCAAGCTTTGAACATGGATATTCGCTACAATATCCACAATTGTCTTTACCCTTCTCAATGCCACATATCCGTACTTCACATTCGTTGCAAAACTTAGAAACAACTTTAGAATCTTTATGACAACCAGTACAGTTTATATCTTCTAGACTAACCTTGTAGTTTGGATTCGAGTATTCTTGAGAAAGCCTTATTTTCTGTTCTAAATCATTATTTTTTGTAGCTATGAATACAGGACAGTCATTACAAATCAAGCCGCAATATGAAACTATCTTATTCATTTTGTTTTCCCCCTTTTATGACCAACAAGATCAGAAATCTGCAGGGCATCAGCCCCTATAAGTTTTTTACCTTGCCTTTCTGTCACCCTATTTTGAATATCATAATTCATATCTCATAATTAGCTCATCTTCATCATCTTCTTCTGGTTTACGACTAAAGCCCAAACTTTCATACAATTTTTTAGCAATATAATCGTTTTCTTTGTAGCACAAGCCTATGGCATTGTATCTTTTTTCCCTCCTTATCATTGATAACCATAATTTCATTGATGTCTTTCCATATCCTTTTCCTTGATAATTTTTATCGATCATGAATTGATCTAGAATACAGATATGCTTGTCCTCTTCTTTAAAGTCTCTTTGCATAATTAACCCAATTGGATTAGTATTACTATATATTACAGAAACTTTGCTATTGTCTTTACGATACGCATATGCTCTAGCTAATATTGCAACATTTGAAGCTACAAAACTTTTTTGATCCTCTCTAACTTCTAAAGAATTTATTTTTCTCCAGTTATCAGGAGTGACTTCGTTAAAGTATATTTCCATATTTACACCTCATATTAATTAATTTTTCTTATGATTTTACCAAAACAAGCTGAATGAAACAAACTAAATGATTAATGCTATTTATATGCTTATATTTCTCAATATCAACTATCAATTTTTCACCAGTATATTTATCATGTAGGGATTTTAGTTTCAATATTAGAGTTGTATCCAAAGAGCGAAAAATAACTCTAGAATTACCTTTTACATTACTTGGGACATAGTCTTTTGGCTAAATATCATCTTAATTTTTTTTGAAATTCTTAAAAACTCAAATTTTTCTATTAATATTTCCTTAAAAATATTTTGTTAGGTCTGATTGGTATAAGAATGGGTGTTGCTAATTTGGATTTTTATCAATTTCCCATCTTCTTCCACAATATTATTCTACATTTTCTTTTAAACTCCTTCTTTTCCTATATATCCATTTTTTCAATAGCTGCTAAAAACAACTTTTTCGCATCTGTAGTTTCCATTGAGTTAGCCAGTTCAGTATAAAAATCACACGCTTCTTTCTGCATGTAAAATGGTAATTTACCATAGTAAATCTTATTGTTATAAAATTCAGCAAGTCCTTCGGTATGTTTATAATATTTCATTTCTGTGAATGCAGGTGTATCTGCAAGAACTCTCTTTAATAAATAGATACCATATTCATGGCTAATAAATGCAGTTTGCATTTCTATTGAACGATCTATTCCAAACACATCTTGATTTTGAGATATATCAATTGCTTCAGGACCATTTTCAAGACCTTGGCATAAAATCACTTCGAATTTATCTTGCAAAAATGTCGGCCTAAAAAAGCTATGCCATTTTTCAGAAATCTTAAGACGGTTCAAAGAAAAATTGACATCTCTAGAATAATTATTCAACAAGACTCTTGATTCTTTCCAGACTACATCGCTATAAACATTGTAGTTTCTAATCATGATATCACATATTTTAATTATAATTCCTGATATACTCATATAATTATTTAAAGATTCAGAAAAAAATTGAAACCAATCTATTCTAGCATCCTCCAAAGCCTCAAGTCTATTTTTTTCTACACCTTGATATGAAAAAAGATCTTTTACAACTTTATAATAAAGCAAAGCACCTTCATTGTTTTTCATGCTAGCAGGTAAGCAAACCAATAAGTAATATAAAGCCCCGCTATATTCTCCACCTTTTACAGTAATGAATTTTTCTAACTCCTTAAGCTTTGCTAAATCTCGCACTGGATGGTAAGACTCATACTTTCGCCCATAATCATTATCATAACCACATTTTGAAACTGAAAGCATATGAAATACATAGCTTGTTTCTTTATTAATTATCGATTTCAATACAGTACTCACCTCACAAAATATAAAGCTTCTTTATTATACATAATTATACAAATACTTAATAAATGACATCTAATTATATTATCCTTCTTTTTGAACAAAGAAGAACTTGGTATAAGGCACTTTTCTAAAATAAGTAACCGTTATTTATAATTCACTTATAGGAAAATCAAGTTGTTCCTCTGGAATACCTATAGAACGGCCATATGCTAATACATCTTTCCATGTTTCTTTTTTAGAATAATTAAACTCAAATTGCTTGTTGTTGCTGAACAAAGCAATGATGTCTGTTCCTCTCCAAAAATGAATATACCAATCATCAATAACATGATTAGCTAATTCATAAATTTGCTCTTTTGAAACTAAAACCTGATACATGTGCCATCTATCTTCTCGTTTTTTGTGCCCCGTGATATGAATTTTTTCAACCAAAAGTTGATTAAGTAATAAATTATCATCTAATGCTTCCTCAACAACGATTCCTCTATATTTTTGTTCCATTTGTATACCATCCTTTCTATTTACTTAGTAATAGTTTGTGTGATTATAACCTCAAACTTTATTAGTAGCAATTCCTTATAATTTCTAATCATCTATGCTTTGCTTCATTTATATAATCTTCCACTGAGTTGATACACAATTCTAGGAATGTCTCTTCTCCCAATGTATTGATTTTGAAAAAAACTGCTTGACTCCCTCCAGATGTAATAGCAGAAACAAATAATTCCTGTCCATATCCTGCCACTGTAACATTAAGACTTACGCGATTGCCTCCTGACATGCTGTACCGCTCATAAACTCGAACAGCCAGCTTAGTCTCTCCCATTATAATATCACTTCCATCTTCGTAACTAACTGAAGCACTGCCATTAGTAATGTCTTTGTGTAGCCAATCCAATAACTCATTAAAATCTCCCTTAAAGCCTTTCTCATACTTTGCCATACTTACACCCCTTTTTAAAAAATATATCGACAAAAAAGTATTTCTACCACAGAAGAGATACCAGTTGAAATCATCTTTCCGTAAAAATGTTTATATTTAATAACCTGATAATGGCTAGTTAGAGACTTCGTAGCCCTACTTCCATAATTCACATGACTCTTAACATCCAAAAAAATAACTCATGGAGCTTTATAAGCTAGATTTTAAAAACAAAACCTACCTTTACCTGTTCTTTTCAAGCTCTAATAGTTTCTTATTCAAATCATCTATTTTAGAACTCAAGCCTATTAGCTTCCAGTCTAAATCCTTTAGAATACTTTTTAGAGCTATTGCTAAAGAAATTGATAATATAAATCCTACTAAAAGTGAATACTGGCAGATTCTAAGAAGATGAAATAATTCATTTGAAGATGGATAGCTAAATTCTGAATGGAGTCTTACGAATACACAGATAAATAAAATGCCAAATAAAATACTTAATCCAATAAAATAATGATAACATTTTTCTGTTTTTTCCATAAATACCTCCCGTAATGCTTAATATAATTTTACCAGCACTTATCGATATTTTCCTAGTCCATTTTTCAAAAGTAACTTCAACGACTTTCTCCTATTTTCATATTAGAGTGAACTAAACAGCATCCTGTGTATACCAAAATTACATTATAAAAATTTTTAATCCCAGCCCTTATATTGTCATTACATATGACATTCTGAGGCTTAGTGATTCTGGATTTACCTGTGCTATTTCCTATTGATGTCGTTGGATCTCTGTCATAGAAAATATACTCGTAGTCTGCATCATCTTCAATGTGAAATATTTTTTATCATTATTATTCCGTGAAAGTTCTGCCCATAGCAGTTTGGCATAAAGCCTGAAGGTTTAAAGCCATATTGAAGTAACCAATAATAATGAACTCTATCTATAGCTTTTAATTCCTTTAATTCCTTCCAATATTCATCGAGTTCACGCCCATCACAAGAAATTCCTAATGAAGTAATTGTAAGCCTCATAATGCGGTATCCTTTATCTAAAGCATACTCTTCTGCCTTTTTAAATAATGGCTTCATTTGTTCTTCTGTTACAAATTTTCCGTTTTCGTTATATCCAAAGCAATCTAATTCTAAACAGCTATAGGATTCTAAGCCCCTTACAAGCATCCACCCTTTAATATGTTTACCATCCTCACTTATATACCATCCCGTCGTTCCATATGAATTAAGCTGTTCTTCTGCTCCATTATAGTCCCAAAATTCAGGCTTAATTGTTGCCATCAATTGAGCTACCATTGGGATAGCTTCTTTAGTCAAGTCATAAATCATAATTACATAATCCTCCTTTCCGAAATATTACAACCTTTCATAATGTTTCAGAACCTGACAACGTCTAATTTCGCAAAATCAATAGCTTCCCGATGTTGCTAAATCTCTGATGTAGGCTGTCATTATGCTCTATATGTTCATAGCCGCCTAATAATATTTATTTATCAACCAGTTTATTGCATCTAATATGTCCTCGGCCATATAATCTGGTTCAACCTCTTTCCAGAGATATCTATATTGGTCTAAACTCTCATTACCCCAGCCTGTCTTTACTAAAATCTTAATTGCCCCAACAGAATTTGCTGCTATCATATCAGTTCCGACATCCCCTATAACAATACAACTTGATAATCTTAAATCATAATCTTTAGCTGCTTGTAATAGCATACCTGGCTTTGGTTTTTGACATTCACAATTCGAATTCATTTCATGAGGACATATGTATGAACTTGTAAAACCATAGTTTTCAAATTCTTTTCTAAACTCCTCAAGCTTGACTTCTCCTCTAGATATTCTATGTTGATTTGTAAATGCAAATATCTTTATTTCTCTTTCTTTTAGTCTTTTTATTGCACTAAAAAAGTTTTCATATGGCTTAAATTCATTTGGATGAATGAAATGCCCATCTCCTCCAATAGTGCCATCACGATCTAAAAATACAGCTTCTATTTTCAATAAGGTCACCTCTAGCGTAACAATTCTTTACCAATATAATACTCTTTCATGTCCTAGGTCTGAAATTTAATTATGTGGGGTTTTCCAATTGTTGTTTTTTCCTGACGTCGATGAGTTTTTGTAAAAGCATCTTTTTCTCTACAATTCTTAGGCAATATAAAGAAAGTGGAGCCAACAAATTTTATTTTTCTGTATCTTTCCTACTAAAATAAGGTCCACACAATAAGGTTTCATGTGTTTTCACATAAGTCCAATTAAATTCTTTGTTCACAACATAAATGTCATATTCATCTTCTAAATCATTTGAATTCAGCACTTCTGAATTCTCAAGGATTAAAACATAGTCTGTATGCTGCCAAAAAATATAGCAACCATTTTTACGTTCATTATCAAAAGCTTTTTCAGCTTCTTTCCCTTGTAGACAAGCTTTTTTTTCATAGCTAAATAAATGCCATAAGTAGCCACAAAAACCATTATCATTCCAGAGATATATATCCTTCTTATGTTTAATAGTTAAATGATTAGCAAAGTTATCTTCCCATTGTTTCCGCAAAAAAGCTCCCCATTTTGGAATCTTAGTTACATCAATCTTTTTGCTTTGAAGTATATTGACTATGTCCATTTAAACCTCCGCGCTTATATCAATTTACTACATATTTTCTACCACCATGTGATTTGTGTATTACTTATCATATGCTCTCTTAAACAACTTTTTTTCTAATCTATTTATGATAAAGATTTCTTACTTTCATAAGTTTAGCCTTCATATAACATGCTAGGATTGCACCTCAGTTGTAAGATAACTGTACTTTACTGCATCGATTTATATGCTCATATTTTTCCTCAAGAAATCCTATTGGCAATACTATAAGAATATTGCTTTCTTATTCACTGTTTATTCAAGTCTACTTCCATTTCTATAATTGAATCTTCATTTTCATCAATAATCCCTACAGATATTCTCTCCACTAGTGTACTAAACTTATATTCAATTGCGCTTACTTCTGCATAGGCATTATTTAGCTCTTCTCTGTTATTAAAAGTTCCAATAGTCATATGTGGGATAAAATGACCATTATTTAGCCACTCTGGCTTATAAATATTTAACATTCCCTCATATAATTTGTTATGAAGTTCTTTAATTTTTTCTGTACCTTCTTTTGTTCGTAAAAATAGATATAATCCTAAAGAATTATCAATCTTTACTACTTCTTCTAGTGACAAATTGAAGCACTTTATTTCTTCAAGTGATGTTTTTAAGTAATCCTCTAGATCTTCTTTACTTAGGGTACTTTCAAAAGGAAATACAAGTGTAATATGAGGTCTTACATGACTTGAAAGTGGATCATATTTTTCTCTTATATAATCGATAATGTTAATATTTTCGAATTGGGGGAATAGCATTATGCATCTTTTTTTAATGTTTGTATTCATTCCTGTGCCTCCTTTTTCCTGTCATTGGTTCAAATGCAAGTACTTCTAATAGGTTTTCTTTCTGATATCTGAACATCTATACTAAATCTATATAATTTTTGTTATTCTCCAGGAATCTACTTACCAAATTCACTTATACATATTGTTTCGTATGATTACCATAAATACTTATATGAAACTAATACTATTCCCGGCTCAAATAGACAGTCATACATTCATCATATTCATGGTTCTTAGTATTGCCCGTCTTTTCTATAATGAAGCCTGCTTATTTTAGCTCCTGTAGAGGTTATATACAGGTTTTTAGGCAATAAGTTTTTCATACCTTTTGACAGTTGCTCAGTTCACAACTATATTTCTAAATATATCTTCTAAACCAGTCAACTGCCAATTTAATCACTATATCAAAATGTTCAAGAAAACTATGATTTGCTCCATTAATAACTTCTAGTTGTGAATCGATTGAAAGTAAATTAATTGCTTCGCTATAAAAATGACCTTGTTCTAGAATTCTTGTAACTCTATAAAATCGACACCACTTGCAGTCGCAATTCCTGCATATAATTTATCATCATATTTGCCTATAGCTAAATAATGCCTCAAGCATTCCTTTGCTGTAAAAGGCATTTCCTTATTTAATATCCGTTCGATTTCAACCCATTCCAATGTACCTTCATTACATCTACTAATATCTATATCTGTATTATGTAACTCTGTAAAATAATAGTAGTTTTGCCGTATTTCATTATTCTTTTGTCGGAGTGTAACATATTTTAACTCTACACACCCAATGTCTCTTTCTGTAATACCAGTCTCTTCAAGCAATTCTCTCATTACACATGCCTTGGGATTATTTAGTTCATCCTTTTCAAAATGTCCACCGATACCACACCATGATGGTTCCACTACTCTTGAACCAACTCTATAGAGCAATAGAATCTTATTATTAAAAATAACATAAATTGAAGTCATATTCCTTAACATTTTATATCTCCTATGAAACCTTTATTATTTTTCGTTGTTCTGGTTTGAAACCCTGCACTCATATTACTATTGCAATTAATTCACCAATATTTACAACGTCCATGAAGCCCTTGTCCCAAGTAAAAGTATAGGGTGCACAACGTCAAAATATTGAGCACTAATGCACCCATACACAAATATCAACATCACTAAATTAATTACTTGTATTTTTAAAGATCTCTTTCAATGCCTTGTTATCAGTATTCATCACTAATTCATAAATAGTTTTCCCATCTTCTGTTACCACTTGTGGGTCTGCCCCTGCTCTAAGCAAAATCCTTGCCATATCACAGTTTTCCATAACAAGCACTATTTCTAGAGGAAACTTCCCATTAGAATCTTTCTGATTAATATCTATAACTTTATCATTTATTATTTTTTCTACTAATTCCAAATCATTTATTAGGACTGCATTTGTTAAATCATCTATACTATATTTACTGTCAGAGGCACTTTTATATACGGTATTTTGTTTGTGGATAAAAGTGAAGCCCAAATAGCTCAAGCCTAGAATTAATACAACTATAACTAAAACCAAGATTAACTTTTTAGACAAAAGAAAAACCTCCCTTTTTAAAATATATTAAGCACCAACCTAAGTGAAAGTGACGTTGCCTACCGTTCCAATATTTGCAACGTCTAGGAACTAAACATAAAAGATATGCCACTTGGCAGAGCTTCACTCCTGGTAAAGGGATGTGGTGCACAATGTTCTAGGATTATATCCTAGTGCTTCTTCATGTAAATATATTGTCCCCCACTTCTACACATCCTGTGACTCAGAGTTCAGCAGGACATCGCCTCCTTAAATATATAATTTTCTCCTTAAAACTCATTATATCAACACTATTATCTATATGTATATGATAATGATTTGATAAGAGCAATTTATGATGGTCTTTTCAGTATCCTGTACTTTACTTTTCAATATATTTGTAGTAATTTAGATTTTCGTAGCGTTGCTTCGTACCATTTTTTGTTAGACACAGCTGCTCTAATCTAGAAACTCGTATGCATATTCTCCTTGTCTTTCAAATCCCATGGATTCATACGTTTTCATTGCAGCAACATTTGATACTGATGTTACTAATATTGGAGTTTTTTGCTCTTGAATGGCAATCTCTATCATATGTCCAATTAGTTCTTTCCCAAATCCTTTGCCTCTATAAGCCTTATCAATATAAACACTTGTGATTTCCGCAAAATTATTAGTTTCTCCTATAAATCTTGCCATTCCAATAGCGTTATTTTTATAATCCAATATATAGACTCCTGCTTTCATTTTCGCCAATATTTTTTCTGTATCAGTTACAGCTTCAATCTCTTCTTCCGTTTCTGCTTCTAAAAACCTGAATGTAAAATATTTTACTCTTTCCAAGTCTTCACTATTCAAGCTAGCAAGTCTAATTTTACCTTGATACTGCATATGAACATTTTTATATTTTTCAATGTCTAATTTATAGAAAAGGTTAGGAGTTGTAGATTTTCCATACCCTAGTATTTTCAATAAGCAATTTACATCCTCCAATTTTCCTGCCAATAGAATTTTCTTGTAATTTAATTCTTTAATCTTACATGCAATATCTCTTAACCCATTTTCTGATGTATATAAAAAGTTGGTAAAATCTGAATTTCCATCATTTTTTATATGTAGAATATCAGTTATCCCTTCTTTAGTTTCATTAACATATAACTCACCTAAATTATCGGTATTATTTTGAATTAATTCAATCAATATAGCATTATACATTTCATCATGGTACAAAAATTCTAATATCTTTTTCTTTAAATCATCTGTAATAATACTTATCTTTTTCATATTAATGCCGTGCCTCCAGTCAAAACTAAAATAATTGTGTATATAGCTAAAACTCCTTTTCAATTTTAGCCTATAGTATGGAATACCAATTTGGAGCAACATAATCTTTTTATTCCTATGATAGCTTTATTAATTTAATAGGTAGTTTTTCTTTGTTAATTTTCCTAAGATACAATTAGAGCATCTATTAAAATAGCGTGTAATAGTCTAGTATATACAGCATCTGTAAGATCTATAGGTCAATACTATTCTTAATAAAACTTCACTTACTAATACATCGACCTACTCTGATTAGCAAATCGGTATGAAGTAGCCTTCTTCTTAAACAACCAATGAGAAATACATCATGAACATGAGACAAGCCATTGTGCTCATGTTTTTCTAAGCTGAGTTGGCTTCTCTTACTATTCAGAGGCCGACATGATGTCAGCCCCTAAATACCTCACCTTTTATTTTTTCTTAACTGGCTCATATAAATTCAGCATAAATTGACTACCATATCCAGTAGGGTTATCATTTCGTATATGCTCTTCTAAGCAAAGTCTGGACCGATCTGATATGTACTCCTTACTTTCTGAAAGAAATTTCATCAATAGCTTCCAAGAACCATAAATGTCATCACTACTAGGCATCATGGCATAAATACCTCCTGGGAGCCTCATTTCTTTTAAATGCTTCGGTATTTCAACATTTTCAGGTATGGATGCACACACTCCATATCCATATTCAGAGTTTATTTTACCTGGAAATGGCTCAACATTACCACCAAACATTCTTGCTGTGCCTATTAGGTTAGAAGACTCTAACCATTCTATAATTGGTATCATAGCTTCGTCTTCGGGAGAAGTTCCAACTGCTATATTGTATACTGTTCTCATTGGCG
Organism: Proteiniborus sp. MB09-C3; assembly: GCF_030263895.1. Lineage (NCBI taxonomy): Bacteria > Bacillati > Bacillota > Clostridia > Eubacteriales > Proteiniborus > Proteiniborus sp. MB09-C3. Next base: position 660,386 of record NZ_CP127161.1, on the reverse strand, counting down.
GGAGAGTTACAAAACATATGTTACTATAAACGGTTTCATTATTGTTCATTACATATTCATCCTCTCTATTATCTAGATTTTGTTCCATGGTACTTTGAATATAATCTTCGAGCTTAATTAATGAACAGCTTACCTTCTCTCCCTTAACTCTTGATGTTGAATTCAAGAAATTATTTAGCATAGCTTTACGTTTAACTAATTCCTCAGTATCTTGTTCAAGCATATTAATCTGTTTTCTAACTACATTGTCAACTGCCTCAAAGGTTTTCACTTCTAGTATGGTTTTAATATCCCTAATTGGAATACCAAATCTACGAAGTATAAAAGTAATTTTAATGCATAATACAGCCTCTTCATTATAGCTTCTCCAACCAGAGTCACAGTCACGTATACTTTGAAACAAACCTTCAGACTCCCAATGGCGTAAAGTACGACTTGTTAACTCTAGTTGTTTTGATAATTCGTTAATTGAGATAGGCAACTTCATATTAAACTCCTTTTATATTTTAGAGGATCCTCTTTATTTAAATCATATCACTTGACGCTACGTCAATTGCAAGCTTTATTAAAAATAGCAAATCAACCTTATTCCGTGTTATGGTTACTTTACATCATGACCTTGATTTCTCAAGTCTAGCAAATATGGCCTGTCTGGATGTGGATTACTCATTGGGGGACGTATAGTTAAAGAATAAGCTAAGGGTTCTATATTTAACTGTGTGAAAATATGGTTCCATATATTTTTTTCTTCAACAGCTGTCAAATGTGGCAAAAACCCAGCATTTATATAGCTTTTTATGGCAGGTAAGTTATCGCTATCAACATCAAGCAGTACAAGATGCTGACCTCTTTTTTTAATAACTTGACATAAGCTCAATACCATTTGAGTTGCTAAACCTTTACCACGGTGCGATGGAATGACTCCCACAAAAATAATATACCCTGAATCCTCACCCCAATGCCATGGTTGACTCCACGCTGATGCAGTACCACATGGGTTTTTATTTTCATCAAATAATATATATACTCTTTCTGGTAAATATGCATAATTATCGACCATTACATATTCAAAATCACCTGACTTGTAATTCCCAAATGCATTGTCCATAACCTTTTCCCATATATATCCTTTATCCCTTGTTATGGATTTAAACTCATATCCTTTTGGAAAAACTGCCCTAGGAATATTATTATTTAAATTTATCTCCATGTAGACATTCATTTCGCTCATATCGGTACCTCCTCAAAGGAATTTGGTAGACAATGCCCTAGGATTATCTCTAGTACAAAATATTAAATTACTACGGGCAAAGTTCATAATTTTATGCCTTACAAATTTAGAAACTTATTGATTTGTTTTTTCCCTAATTTTCAATGAAGCAATCTCCTATTTCCCAGATGCTAAATGACACTATGCTAATCCTTCCCTTCAAGCTGACACAAATAATTATTACTTTAAGCTTTTCTATTACGAATTGATTCTTATAGCACTATGTTCATAGTTAGTGCTGTTGTACTGTCTTTAATTTTCTTGAAGTAACGCAGTAAATTATCATATTTATTAGGGAAACAAGGATTAATATATGTAGTAAAATGTGATATAAGTCAGGTATGTAAATATTAGAAGATGATATGAGCTTTATTGTATCTAAAAAATAATTTATTTTTCCTTCTGAAGGACCGAATATAGTAAAATACCAATGCGATAAAAATTGAGTTAAAAACCACATTGAAAGCCAAACTGTCAGAAAATATTTCCCTATTTTGTCTTTAAAAATATACCAGATAAATAAAGCTAAAAACATAAGAAAAAACACCCCATCTTCTGTATAAGAACTGGTAACCAAAATACGACCATCAATGCTCATTCCCACCATATCTAAAGCAAACCATAATAACAAGCACAAATTTGAAATAACACATGTTTTCTTATTCATTTCATTCTCCCTCAATCCATCTATAAGTCGGCATTACATTTAACATCTCAATATTTGCAATGCCACTATAGCATTGCATATTCTTCTTTAGTGTAAAATATCTTAGTTCTTAAATATTTAGGAATGTTTCGTTCTTCACCATTTTTGATTATGTCGGCATATTTTTTTGCAATTTCTAGGCAGTAAATATTATTATTTTCTAATACCTTGTCAATGCATCTCAATCTGATTTTCAAGTTATTTATTATCTAAATTATAGATATCGAAAAGTGTCAGGAATTTTTTACATCTCCCTTTAAACGCAAATTCAGGATCAAGATTCTCAAGGTTTTCATTATCGAATATAAAATCAACCTGTTTTAATTGCTCTTGTCGCATAAAAGGTTGGAACATTAAACTCATGAAGTCTGCCAGTACCGTTTGTATCTTGATATATATTTGTAAGTATGAAACCTGCTTGTAATTGCCCATCAACTTGTTCTTCAATGGTATGTGAAAATTGAATTCCCCAATCATTCTTTACTGAACTCTCATATAGTTGTCTGTCTTTCAGGGGATTAAATGGCAGCTTATAGGTTATCCTTGTTTCATCATCATCAAAAAGATAATTAATACTATTATCTAGTCCTGCCAATAAAATTCCCCCTTTTTTCAATACTCTATAGCATTCTTTCCAAACAGGAAGAACATTCTCAATATAACAGTTAGAAACTGGATGAAAAATCAAGTCGAAGGATTCATCATTAAAAGGCAAAGGATTTGTCATATCTGCTCTAACTGTTTTAACCTCATAATTTTCTCTTCTTGCTACTTCTTTTTCACTTAGCAATTGTTTTTCTGAATAATCCAATACAGTACACCTTGCACCTAATGCAGAAAATATGGGTATTTGCTGACCACCACCAGAAGCTAAGCCTAGTATTTCAGCATTTTTCATTTCGCAAAACCATTCCTTTGGTACTGGTTTAGTAGGTGTTAATAACACAAACCATTCATTATTTTTTGCTTTTTTAAAAACTTCATGGCTAATAGGTTGTCCCCATTCCCAACCTTCTTCAATCCATTTATCAATAATTTTAGAGTTTATTTCTGTATATTTTTTATCCATATAAATCTCCCCTCATTAGAAAATATATAAATCATTATTTCGCTATACTTTGCTGTTATAATACTGTTTCATCATAGGCCCCAAGGATAGAAGCCTCTTCTGAAGTATCATTTATTTTAGCCTTTCCCCCAATAGCCTGTTTTTCTAGTGATATAAATCCTCTATTTTATCTTTTACTCTTTTAATTTTTCTCACATTTACATTATTATATTATTCACTCAAGCCTCAGAGCAATTCTTTTGTTCTACCATATGTACGGAATAAGTCTATATTTTGTTCCATTAGAATATTCAACATAGCCGACTAATTTCTTTTTCAACATCTCATCTTCTAAATATGTTCTAATCACTATGATAACCGAAATAAGAAATGATGGGATCATCATATATATTGATCCAAATACAAAAGGTATCGCTACAGCCCATAGTATTATGGCTAAGTAGCCCGGATGACGAACAATCTTATAGGGACCTGATTCACAAATATTCTGTATTCTATCACTTTGGATACGTGATGTAGCCTCGAAATTTGTATTTTCTTTCATAGCCCATATTGCAAAAAGAGAAGACAGAATTACAATTGCTAAAGCAGGATACATACAGAGTACAGATATACTAGACCAGCCAAATCTTATATCAAAACCAGCAATAATATAGATTACAAAAAATGCTAATGCCACATATATTTTAAGCAATATATTGTCCCATTGCTCAGTATTGTTTCTTTCCTTTGCTCTTTCATTTAAAACTTCAGGATTATGTTTTGATAAATAGAGCACTCCCAGTACAGTCGAAATTGCATAAACAATAAAATAAACCCAGCCTCTATGATTTTTTAATGTACCTGAAGAGACAAAAAATAGAATGGCCCCAATTATAATCTGAAAAGCAACTCTAATTAAATAATTAATCCCACTCTTCTCCAACTTTGTATACATAAGATCACCTCACCAACTAAGCCTACAAAAATTAGCCTGTATTATCCCTAGTGTTTCACATAACATTCCAACTAATTTTATAGATCAACAAGTTTTAACACTTCATCCATATACATTTTGAAATTTCTATTGCAAATATATAATAAACATGTTAATTAGGTATTTATATCATTTCCATGAGTTTCCTTAATGCTATTAAGTTATGTTCCCAAGTCAAATATTGTTTTGCTTCAAGCTCAGAGCACCATATAAATTTTTCATGTTCATCAGATAGTTTTACATCTACAACACTATTAACTTCAACAGCATAACATATGTCTTTCATACTCATTAACTTCCCATTTTTTGTTTCTTCATATACAAATGAATACTTTAAATCAATAATGTTCTCAATTTTTTCTAAACCAGTCTCTTCAAAAATCTCTCTTTTAACCGCTTGTGTTTCCTGCTCACCATCTTCAATTCCTCCACAAACAGGTTGCCAATATCCACTTCTTTTAGGTATTCTTTTTAAAATCAACACTTTAAAATCGGGCTTTCTTGTAAATATAAATGCTTGTACATTTATTCTATCTATCATTTTTACCTCCATCATACTTCAAGTTAATCACATACCTTATATAATAAAAACTATATATCATATGTTAGGGGATGGAATAAGCTGCGTATATGCCAGCTCACTCCATCATCCACAACCTTGTTAATCTCTTACCTTTGAAATATCGATATCGTTCTAAATTTCAAAATGTTCACAAATTAATCTAAACTGTTCATCTTTAGTCATATGAGGTACTCTTTCAATTGCTTTAATTCCACTATTAATACAAGCATTCATTATACTGTTAGAAAAACTAACTATTGCTTTGTTAGCATGATTAATCGTCTTTTCTGGATTTAAAGTATGGGCATTAATACAATCTAATATCATTTTGTGATCATCTCTAAAAAAGTAAAGCCTTTCTATTTCTTCAGGTGATGTATAGAGACATATAATCTTCTCTTTTGCAATAAACGGCAATATGACATCAGGCATTATTCCTAAATCTACTACAATTGGCTGTTCATTGGGCATTTTTAATAAGTCGATTACAAAAAACTCCATCATCTCTTTCGCTATGTCAACTAACCATTGAGAGTAGACCTCTACAGGGCGATTAAACCAACTATTCCAGTCTAAATTAGGATTGGGCATCTGAAGTGTGCTATGCTCAATAGGGCAAGAAAATGATCTGTATTTTAAAACATCATCTGCTAATGTTTTAAATCCTAGCTCATTAACAAATTTTTTTGTCATTGTTGTCTTTCCAGCACAAGCACCTCCGTTTAACCAATATACATGCTTTAATTGTTCTTTCAAATAATTATCATTTATTTTCATCTCTAACCCTCCATTTAGTTTTATTAATATAAACTAAATGAAGTTTCTTAATTTCCTAGCCTCAATAACAAAATTTTGATTTCTCATTATATAACCTCCAATTTCTATTTATTAAGCTTAGTACATAAAAAAACACTCTTATTTTTTCTCTATCACCTAACCGCTCAGATTAACAATGTCTCTGAACTAAACCTAAGAAATTTTCTCAGTTGTATGTACTCCAAGCGTAGGACTGGTTGCAACAAGGATATCGCTAAGCCCCTAATCTCACTAATTTATTACTTTTAATAATTTATAGAAAATATAAGACTAGCTAGTCCAACTTCTTTTCCGATTCTTCTAATTTCATATATATTTTCTGTAAAATAAACAGAGCAGGACTTAAAACCCCTATAAGTACAAACAAGTATATAAAAATTTCTTCTCCAAATATACTTCCTATTATAAAACCTAAAAAGCCTGTTATTAATGAAACAATGATTAAAAACATATTTTCCCCCTTATATTTATAATTTTTATGTAATCCTCCTTCATCAAATTCTAAAAACGATTTCTATTATTTCGATGTGTAGATTATTCTTATCTCTAGAATCCTCCATAATAACATTTTGAATTTTAACTATAATTGCTCATTATGCTTGTCCCCTATTGTATGTATAGAAATTAATTGTAATTTTAATGGTCTCTTAGTTAGAAATTCTGCATTAGCATCCATTGTGGTTTTAGGATGCTGCTCAACGTCTTCTCCTACAGTTATTTTTTCATCTATTTTATAAAGATAGCCTGTTTCTTTACCATTATGAGTAATTTTACCATTTTCCTCATATGATAATAGGGTTGGCTTATGGGAAAATGCCTCAGCAAGCTCCTTCCACTGCGTAATAGTGCTTCCTACACGTAATACATCTATTTTTAGATTTGAACCGTGATACCATTCGCTATTGCTTTTAATATTTATGTTCATAGTTGGTCTCCTCACCATAAATATATTTATCTATTCGTCATATCTCACTCAATTTTCAAACCAATTAATTGAAAAACTACCTACTGCAAATGAAGCAACCAATGCAATATTAGGATTCTCTATATCATCAACCCACATATCCCCTTTACATTCACCAGCAACAATTCCTGAAAAACTTGGACTGTCAGCATATGTAATATTATCAATAGCTTTTGAGCTAAGTTCATCTACTTTAAACAATAATATCAATCCTCTCATTATATATAAATAGCCCTCAGTTCACACTTTTCTACTAATTTTGAATCAATAAAATCTCCATAGCTCTGATATTACAACCTTTGATATCTTTCGTAGCTAGTAATGTCATAATCTCCTAATTTTTCATGTAAATAGCCACACATCTCAACCCACAATTGTTTTTTCTTACCCTCAAAATAATCAGATTTTAAAAATTCTTTTAACTTATAGCCATAACTTTCATCTATTTCTCCTATTTCCTTTACTCCATACTTCTCATAAACAGGTAATTTATTATGTAACATACATAATAAATCATTCATTTTCTGCAAATTAACTCCTACAAAGAATAAAAAATTATAATAATCGCCTTTATCAAATAAATCTTCCCCATCAGAACTAATTGTCTCTAACCAAAATTTATAGTCTTTTCGGCTATCAATACTTAAGTTACATGAATATTCTTTAACTTTTTCAATAGCTGTTTTTTGAATTTTTTCAAACTTTTTCTCAGAATCAAGTAATACCCTTGATGTCGAGTATATTTTCATTGATACTTTGTCTGTTCTCAATCGATCATAATACTTCCATTCAGGAGAAATGAAATATTCAAATTCTATACCTTCAAAATATTCTCTTCCTCTCATTGACTCATATTCTTTTTCCCATATGAAAAACATATCAATATCTGAACGTGGTCCCATTTCTCCTGTTACATATGATCCAGTTACCATTGCTGCTATAATTTTATGCTTTTTGATCATATATTCAATATATCGTTCTATTATTTCTTTCATATTATTCAGGCCTCCCTTCCTTATGTAAATTAAACCTTAATCTCATCCTAAGGTTGCACCTCTATGCCAATATGTTATTAGAAAATCTACTGGTCCTATAAAGTTTGTAGAAACCCGTCCATCTTAAGCATTATATTTAACCGTACTAATAATAAAAGTATGAATAGCTTGCACTTTGCTTTCAATTACATAAGTCCATTTTGCCGAATCTCATTTAGTTCATATACAGTGAAAATATTGTCCTTATAAAAATCTAAGAACATTCGAGATATACTTACATCAAAAATTAAAATATCGTCAGTATTTATTGTTACTCTTACACCACTATCAAATAAAGTGCGAATAGGATGGGTCTTGTAATCTTGTGATCTGCTAAGAATAATATTGCTGGCTGGACAGATATTAAGTGTAATATTATTCTCAGCTAACCATCTGGTAGTATTTTTACATTTCGCTACAGCTATGCCATGCTGTACTTCATCTAACTCTAATTCTTCTACTGCTTCTCGAACAGAATCTGCATCGCCAAATTCTCCTGCATGTGCACGTAATTTCAAACCATATGATTTTGCTAAACGATATAGTGGTTTAAAATTTGCTATTGGTTGCGCAAATTCATTCCCACAGATATCAATTGATCGATAGAAATTCATATTGAAATATTCAGCACATAAATGTAATATAGAGTCTACATTAGTACCTCTATCTAATGATAGCTCAGGGATAAATTCAATTTCTGGTGCAACATCTTTATGAATTCTGGAAATAACCTTAACAAAATTAGACAAACTTCCATAAATAGTTTCTTCTCCCAGCCCAAAACTTAAGACAAGTTTAGTAACACCGTCATCTTTGGCTTGCTTAAAAGCACCTTTAATTCGTATCTCATAGCCATCTATCCCTTGACAATGGCATCTAACATTTTTTTTATACCACGATTGCATATCATCAAGATCCAAAAACTTACGATTTAAACGTGGAATTTGAACCCCTGCCCATTTTTCAATAAAACGTACATTTCCACCTCTTGGTGCATGATTATGAAGGTCGCCTTTAGGAATTCTCTTAATACCTTCAATGTCATATTGTTCTAAAGCCTCAATGAAGTTGGTTTTCATCTAATCTCTCCTTTTCATCTAACTAGATCAACCTAACTACTATGGATTTTCTAAAAGTCTGTATAAAATGGTATGTATAAACATGTAGTTGCATTCGGTTTCTCAAACCTCACAAAGTTCTGCTTATCTAATACACAATTTAAGAAAAATATGACTAACTACTATATATAATTCATATTTATATTGGTAACTTTTCAATTTTGGATATTATTTTATAATAAATTTTCTTCATATGGGATTCATTTGAGTATATATCTATCTCACTGATTGGTATCCACTTAACAGCACTATTTTCATCTGGCTTAATAATAACCTTCTCATTCTCATCAGCCTGGACTAAATATACTACTGATGCATGTAAGTGTAGTGAAACATACTTTCCTTTTCTAAAATGTCCTAATACGGGTAGAATATCTAATGAAATAATCTTATTAGTGATGGGAATAATATTTTTTACTCCTGTTTCTTCTTTAATCTCTGATATAGCAACGCCTAATAAATTTTCCTCACCATCTGCATGTCCTCCTGTCAAAGACCATGAATTGAATATATTATGATGTACCATCAGTACTTTATCTTTATTCTTATTTATTACAAATCCGGAACTTGTTATATGAATAATTTCATTCTCTCTTTTTAAAATATCGTCAAACACATTTATGTATTTCAATATTATTTCCTTATCTTTTCTCTCTTGCTCGTTGGAAGGAACAAATTCTTCTATTGAGTCAATCCAACTCATATTCTCACCTGCTTTCTTAAATGAGTATATTCAATGCCTATAAAAGAGACCCAGTGACATTGTACCTATTTTTCATTCATCATTTTTATCGGCAAACAAGTTGACAAGCAGTTTCTTTATAAGACTTATATCCAAGCCAGATGTCTCTTCACATATTGTAACAGTATGATTATCGAATGCGGCTTCTACATCAACATCTGTACTTTCTCCTTTTCAGAACATGTAGAAAACTTAAAACAAAATTGTAAAATTAGTCAATAAAAAACAACTGCTAGAGTAATTTTAGCACAATTTTCCTGTTCTTACAATGAATAAAACATCAACAGTCGGCTAACTTTGATACGCTCCCTGATGGAGTTTACTTTTGATTTACGTAGATACGATACACATATGAGGTAGTATCCCTGCAATCTTCACTGATATTGACTGCTTTAGCAAAATGCTTACTCGTTGAAAATATTTCTCATATATCTGTTAATTTTCTTGAAAAAAATATTTGATGCTGACCAGCAGAAATAAAAAACCGTTGTTTCAGCATCTAGGTAGCCATAGTTATTAAGAGGATAGACGAGAAGCAGCGGTTTTGAATCAAATCAAAGCCGCCACTTTTCTATTTCGAAAAAGGAGATTGCAGGAAAGATGAAATTTGAACTTCGATACTCCTCCGTACTAAATAAATATTCAGTTTTTGAGCTAATCACATGACTTCAAGTAAGATCCGACCAAATTATTTCATACTATAAGAAAACTACATAGCAAATAATTATATCCTGTTCGATATATACACTCTATTTTTTTAGACCTAATTCAACTAATTTTATATAATGTGATATATCTTTTATAATTGGATTGAAATAAAAGGATGCATTGCAGCAGCCACATCTCCAGTAGGTATTTCCATCTATTGTATACTCTTGTCCGTGTATACATGTGCCATTTAAACGATTTGAGCATCCATTATCACCCCATAAAAAAATCTGTTTGACAGAGTCTGGACACTCTTTCAAATAATCTAGGCATTTTGATACATTTCTAATGCGAAGATACAAGACAAGTTTTGTTTTATTCGATGACATTAGGTAATGGTACGGTCCTTTTTTTCCTATTTCATTTTCCTTACTATAGTAGGCATAACCAGGCCCTTCGTTCGATTCTCTAGACCCAGCATAATATCCCATTTTGCTAAGCAAATCATCCATAGCATAAACAAATTCTTTCTCTTCCTTTGTATGCATCTTGTCAGCAACTATATCTGCACCATATCCATAATTCACAGTATTCATATCATCTTGAAACAATTTATAATGACAAACAAGAAAATCATTAGTCCGATTTGTTATATAGGCCTTATCTGCCATTAATTTCAGTGCAGTTAACACCTGTGTATTATCAGGATATGATATATAGATATTTTCACGTGCAAGCTTATATTTCTTTAAGCCCTCAAAAGAGAAACCATAATCCTCCAATCTTTCAAAAATGACAGGAATATTTTTAACATCATTTATCGCTTTGAATTTATCTACATCTACAATAATAGTTCCATTACACAAATCACCAGTAATCAAAAGATAATATAATAGCTTAAGTGGACGATATGGCGCATTTCTCGACTCTCGCGCTTCCTTGGTAAAATAATTATACTCCCATGATTTGTGTAAAGGCATTCCAAAGGTTTCTGGTAATTCAGCAATATCACCATATATATTAGTAAACATATTCCAGATTTCTTTAAATGTAGAATCAAATTCTTCCTTTGCTATATGCTTTAAAAAGCAATCATGAATCTCAAGGCTATCAGGCAATCGTACAACCTCATCCTGCCTTACTTTTGCCCACTCCTGTATCCAGTAAATATTCTCCACAATCATACCCCTCCTTTTTCGCAGGCTTTTATTATTGTTTCCACTCAATATCCACATATATAAGAAATATCTCATCTGTTAAATCCAAAATTCAATATCGCCAACTAATAAAACCCGCTATCTATATCCCATAGTAGCACATTAAATATGACACCTGCATGTCATATTATTTCACAATTATGTACTAATGAAACCAATTTTAGAACTGTCATTGAACCAAACTAACAGCCCTCTTCTCTCTTACGACATTGCATCCAGTTAAAAAATGTATCCTGCCAAGCTTCATTCATGCTCGTACCTCAATGCTTTGCTTCATGAACTCACTACCTTACACTTTTATGCAGACATTTTTTATATAAAGCTCCATGCCCCAAATAACTAAGGCTGCCAATGACAGTGGTTCTCAGTCAATCCTTCATGCTATTTCTATTGCAAGATTTCAATTACTAAATTAATTGTTACATTTCAGCAGTTTTATATTATCCGTTGTTCTTTTAGATCCTCATATTTCAAAAGAAATTCTTCAACAATTTCTTTAATTGTAGTGCTTAAATTTGATGGTATTTTATCCAATGAAAAAAATCTTGCGTCTCTTCCTTCACTTAGATCTACTGCTATTTCTCCTGAATAATCATTACATAAATATGTGGCAGTAACATTATAAACTTCATTTCCATCTGGGTATTTGTAATATAATCTCTCACCAGAATAGACATTAAAAAGTTTCAAGTCTTCACAAACCAATCCTACTTCTTCCAGTACCTCACGACATGCTGTTTGCTCAAGACTTTCACCTAGCTCCATTGCTCCACCTGGTAAGCCCCACCAATCTCTATCAATGCGATGATGCAACAAGATTTGATCTTGATCATTTAACAAAATAACGTTTGCTCCACACATAATTATTGGTCTTGTCCCTATTAGCTTTCTTAGCTCCCCAATATAATCTACCATAACCATGCCTCCAGAGTTCATATTATTCAATCACGGTCAATACGAGGAATTTTATATAACATTCTGTGTATTTCTACAATCAGTTTACTACTTTCATGCTTATCTCAGGTTTCGAGAGCACACTGTTCTACGAAGCCACACGTCCCGTGACTCAAAGTATGACAGAGCGTCACACCCTGTACCCTGTAATATATCACTCGACACATGCTGTCCATAATAAACATAAGATTATACTCATAACCTAAATCAAAGTCTATTTCACTTGTAATCAGATTTCTTGTTCATTATCAAGAAAATACTGATATCCAAGCGCCATAAAATCTTTCATGCTTTTGTTCTTATACATATTTCTGATAGATCTAAATATGAACTTTAACATTTTGTTAGGTAATGTATTTTTATGATTTCTTACATATATATAGCCCGTGCTGACTATATCCAATTAGGCTTTCATCCTGACAAGTCATGAAATGATACTCTATCCACTTTCGAAATTCATCATCATTAAATTCTTTTAGCCTATCTCTTAAAGTTCCACCTATTCCATCTGTGGAAATATGGTTAATCTTTTCAATATTAAAAGTACTCATTAAACTCTCCATTTCATGATATGTAGAATAATAAAAACAATCTCTTTCATCCCCGAATTCCAGTCCTGTTCTAACAATATTATAAAGCCCTTCATTATTTATATTATCTTTTTCCCGATTTATGTAATTAACAAAAGTAGCGTATCTATTAATATAAGCAATGGCTAAAATACCACCTTTCCTTAGGACTCTTAAAGCTTCTTCTATACTTTTTTTCCTATCGTCCTCTTTTATAAGATGATATAATGGCCCCAAACATAAAACTACATCATAACTATCATCATTTATCCCGTCTAATTCTAATGCATTACCCAATCTAATATCCATACTTATATCTTTAGCTCTTGATTTTTCCTTCATAATATCAACATGTTTAGAAACTATATCTAAGGCTGTTAATTTGCATCCTTTATTAGCAAAATGAAATGCATATCTTCCAGTTCCAGCTCCAACATCTAAAATCCTAGATTCCTTATTAATCAACTTATCCAAAAAGTATAATGTCGTAATATATTCAATTTTATGAGCATTATCTTTAACTAACCTTATATCTTCATCATAATTTTCATAGTAATCTATAATTCTCATCATGTTCTCTCCTCTCCAGCTTCAATAATTTTATTTCATGTCACATAAAGTCCTAGTCTGTGTGACATATCTGAACCATAGATAGCTCTCATCTTGGCGAAGGAATCTATGCTGACTCTGTTTTAAAGCCTGTCTTTCCGACATGAACAGTTATGCTTTGTTAGATGATGGATAGCGCCTCGCAGAGCCAAGGGATAATGCGGAAGTCATCTCATTAATTTTCTATTACATAACATATAAATGTTATGTCTCAACTATAATACTAAAAATTAGATTTATTTTGCTTATAAAACCTATACTTGATATACTACTTCAAAATCTTCAAAGATCACTGGCATGTCATTTCTAAATTCATATCCAAGTTTATTTCCTTCTTTCTTGAAGAAATTAATATGTCCCACACGCCATGATTCCAATGTATCATCTAGTATTTCGCTCTTATAAAACAAAACCTCGAAGAACACGATATTGCCGTGTCTTATAACGTTCTGAGGGTTAGTGACTTAGGATTTTCTAAAAACAATTGCTCTCCGATGTAGCTTTATATGAAGTCTACATTCCTCACCCAATATTAACCTTTTCTATCCTTGTATGTTTAATAGTTTCTAAAATAAACTCTACCTTTTTTGATGTATATGTTTCCCTATCATCTGCATAACAATTCCAATTACAATAGACAAAAGAATTACGCCAATCCAAATTTCAAATCCAGGATGATGCCGAAGTCTATATACTTCTTCTGCCTTCATACCTTCAACAATCTTTCCTTCATTAAATCCCTTTATCAACCTTCCAAGATAGTTCCCGACAAAAATGCCAACAACGATTCCTGTAGTCATAAATGCTGAAACAAATCGTTTATTTAAGAAAAGCAGCAATAGAGCAATCGCGCCTAAAAACAAATAGAAATTCCAGTTATGCGCTGCCCATTCGAATAGATATTCTGTATTCAAAACTGTAAATGCTAGCAAGGCAATCACTACTAAAATAAAGACCTCAATAATCGCATAAATGTATTTATTTCGTTTCATAGTTTCACCTCTTATATTATAGTTACCCTCTGAACTTCTTACTTTATAAATTCTGGTGGAGCTCCACTCCCCGTGAAGGGATATGTTGCACATCATTGCCCTAGGATTGTGCCCTAGCGCATCCTTACGCAAATGTAATGCTATATGCTGTTATCACCATTTTTCAATGCTAAACTAAATTTTTGCTATGACTCTTACCATAGAAGCTTCCGCTCTTATTTTTAAAGGAAAAGCTATTATCTCAAACTTTTTTATATGTAACAACTCTGATAAATTCGTCATGTTCTCTATTATAAGTATATTATGATTAAAGAACATTTTGTGAACTTCAAATGGATATCTGTCAGGCGACGGTATATCTATTCCTAGCATCTTTATCTTTTTCTCGATAAAAAAATTTGCTAATTCTTTATCTATTATAGGATGTTTTGTGTAATATTCTTCTGTTCCATATTTATCACTATGATTTGTATACAGTAGAACAATGTCATTCTCAGATACTATATCTGAATACTCTTCTTTATATGCAATTACATTTTCTTCCCTGACATCTAGTAAACATCCCTTTCCTATAAAAGTATCTAAAGCTATTTCATCTATGAATATTTCTCTATTAGTCAAATGCATAGGTGTATCAATATGGGTACCTGCGTGCATCCCTATTTCCAATCTAAAGTTGTTGTATTTATCAGCTTTTAAAAATTTATCTTGATAAAGCCTAACAGAATCATCATATGGATGGACAGGCATATCATTAATAATGTTATGACTTAAGTCTATAAGTTTAGTCATTGTAGTTATCACTCCTGCTTACTAATTTCATTACTAGTCCACATACAATATCTCTAACTTCTTCAGGAGACTTTTATGTCGTGTTTATAGAATGATTAGACTGTAATTTTATAATTTGATTATTGAATTGAGAGGTGAAAATCTCATAAACCAAGTGCCAAAATCAATTTTTGTCACCTCTGCACCTCTCTCAACAGTTAAATTAACATATTTTATAACCTTATATCCCAATCCATAATATTCTGCTGAGCCACCATCTTTGTACCTTACTATAGGAATCGCAAAGATCGGAGGTCTATTTGCCTTTGCTAAAGAAAAATCAGTAATCAAGAAAGTGAGCCAAATAATTACTATTATACTTATGATAACTTTTCTTCTTCTCATTATATAACACCCCTCGTAATAATCTTCTACTTGCTTTACAATATTCTACAAATAGGTACTCCAAAAAGAAAATTTGTGAAAATAAATGGAGTATGATAAATATTCATCAAAATTCAATATTCACTTAGTTCCTTTGGTATTTTAAATAAATTCCCTCCAGTTATAGAAAATGTATAAAGCCATAAAGCTATACCAATAACCGCATGCGAAAAAGTCATATTTTTCAACAAATACATCATAAATAACTTCTCAAATGTATGATCAAACGAGGCCTGAAGCATTAAGGTGGTTGCTCATGGCTGCGAACATGCGGATATCAGGTGATTGCACTTAGGCTTTGGTGTGTCTGGAAACACATTGTTACACGTAGTATTAAATATTAAAACTCTTTAAAGGTGTAATTGGAAATATTACGATTGAAATTTAAAAATCATGGTACAGGGATAATATCAAAATCGAATGGGAAATGTTTAACTTCTTTTTGTTGAAAATTTACTTTATAACCTACTCCATCTTTATAAAAAAATCCTTCCTTAAGTTCAATTTTTACATAACACATATTTTCATCGTTCTCATTATTATGTGCGAAATACCAAGACTCAAATACTTTTATTAATTTATCTCTAATTTCTTTATTTTCCGTTAGTAATGGATGTCCAATATTATAACCATTTCCGCTAAAACGATATAGCTTATTGCATAGTGAAACTTGACTATTGATTTTCAATTCCTGAACCTTTTGTGACTTTGAATATGTAACTACATAAAATGAATTATTTTCATAAAAAGTATCTACGAACCGAACTGATGGTGTATTATCTTTTACAGTAGCCATTGCAAACTGATAGTCTTTTGCAAATAATTCATTCATAACCTGTATAGCTTTTTCATAAACATCCATTTTTTATCCCCCTTCAAATTTTTATTTTTCTATATGTTCTTAAATGATCTCTTTTTCATCATTATAAGTAATTTAGAATAAAATAAAGCTACAGAGCATCGCTCAAACTAATATTGCGCAGAACGTCCCGTATTTGCGACATCCTTGAGTTGGACCCCAGAGATTTATCCTCGCTCCCGGTGAAGGGATGTGGTGCACACCTCCCATCATATAGGGGTCATTGTCCACAAAGTTTTCTATGTAAACATGTAAATTTCTGGCTTGTCTGACATAAATTCTCGCCATAAGGCAATAGATCGGTGAAGCCATTCTCGCCTGTTGCTATGCCCTAGAATATAATCCGAGTGAAATACAATATGGTTGATACCCAGAGCCTCTGCAGTGGCAAAAGATTGGTTGCATAATGCTATAATATCTGATATAGAGCCTCTGCAAGCATCTTTAAGTTCGTTCCGAGAATAGTTCCATGAAAAATAAGCTTGTTACATCCCTGAATCAATCCAACACACCGGTCAAATAACGTTTTACCTTCATTGCCTTTATAGCATTTAGAATTAAAGTACACATAGTCATCTAACTCAATGCCAAACCCAAATTTTTTTGAAACTTCCGCCGCATTTGGATCGTGAGTGTTTAAATAAAGTCTATCCTTCATAACTTTCACTCTTATTCAATTTATTCTGATTGAAACCTAAACAATTTCTTACTTCGTGGACTGGTAAAAGGAAAATAAATAATCTT
Source organism: Proteiniborus sp. MB09-C3 (assembly GCF_030263895.1). NCBI lineage: Bacteria > Bacillati > Bacillota > Clostridia > Eubacteriales > Proteiniborus > Proteiniborus sp. MB09-C3. Next base: position 643,322 of record NZ_CP127161.1, on the reverse strand, counting down.
ATTTCGCATAATCCAACAAACATGTAATATTTCGCTCTTATGAAACAAAACATCAAAGAACACGATATCGCTATGTCTTATAACATTCTTAGGCTTGGCTATGTCAGGTTCTTCCAAAACAAGTGCTTTTCGATGTCGCTTTATATGAAGTCTATATTCCTCGCCTAGTACTACCCTTTTCCATCCTTGCCTGTTTAATAGTTTCTAAAATAAACTCTACCTTTTTTGATGCATATGTTTCTCTATCATCTGCATATTCCTTAGCAAGTGTTCTTTTTAGTGTTTCATATTCATCCTTAGCATCTTTATTTTGTAATAAATAATCCCTAAGTAAAATTTGATTTTCCCAATTTTTGTCTCCGTATTCTACAATATGTACATGATGTGTTTTATTTTTTTCATCACCTTTTGAAAAGAAAAATCTTTTACTTTCACCTAGTGACCCTTTGTATTGATACCCCAGATTTGCAAGTGGCTCAATACAATTAAATCCATCGTCAAGTTTCTTTACCCCAATTACTATGTCAATAATAGGCTTAGATTCAAGGCCTGGAATTGAAGTGCTTCCTACATGCTGAATATCTATAATATTTACCTATACATTTTATTAGTTCTTCTTTCTCTTTTTCAAATAATAAAGTCTACTGTTCCGAATAGGGACTTAATTTAACAACTCCTTTTGGTAAACCTATCATATTACTCTTCCTTTCTCATCCTTGTTAAGTGATGGACCATGTCCTATGATTCATGGTATGCCCCGGACGGTGGTACTCTCAAAAAATTACCTTTATAATTCCACACCATTCTTCTTGAGCAGTTTTCTTGCACTTTCCAGCGAATCTACACCTGTGGCATTTTTTATAGGTGCAAATTCTCTTTCTCTAACTACTTCAAAAGGTAAACAACTATCTAAAAGATGAATCATATCCAATGCAAGCTCCTCGAATTTATATCCATTTGGATTTTCAGGTACAATATATTGTCCATCCTTGGTTAGATATGGAATCCTTTTCTCTACTACATGAATAGGCATTCTTGTATTTGAAATGTTCTCCAACTTATCAACACGGAAAAGATAATTCAGAATAACACCAAAACAGTAACTTAACCTGCCATCTGGATTTTTCTTATGGTTCATTTCATCTGTCATCTCATAATATTCAATAATTGAGGGCTTACCATCCTCTAAACATAAGACTCTCACTCGTTCGCAAGGATCATTCTTTCTAACTACCTTGGCACCACTGGCACAATCTGAATAAATCATTGCCCCAATAAAGACCGGATCTGCAATTCGTTGAAGAACATTATCAACCGCAAATATATTTAGCCCATTCAATGCCTCGTCTCTGTAAATCCTCTAGCAAACCTGCCTTCATCATTGATGAAAACCATCCTCCATTACCATTTGGAGATAATGAAAGTTGATCAGGTTCTTCCATAAGTATCCTTCCTTCAAAATCCACCGATACTGCCATTTCTTGAACAAAAAATGTCACATATTCTTCAGGATATCCGAAAAAGTCATGTTCCTTGAGAAATGTAACGGTTACATCGTGGTTCTTCTCACTCGTCATTATATAGAAGGGAATCCATACACCTACCTTTTTTGTTACCTCCATAATGTTCTTAAATAACAGTTCAAAAATATACAAATCTTTGGTAATACCTATATTCACCATCCCTTTAGGACCTTCGCAACCAAGTCTCGTTCCCTGTCCACCAGCTAAAAGAACTGCACCAATTTTTCCCACTTTGATCCCTTCAAGACCAATTTCTGAAAACTTATTTTCATTCATTTCTATTTGTTTCAGACTCATACCCTTAATTGGCTCAAAGTATCCACGCTTGTGCTTTTTCTGTCCTTCAAGAGCTATGTCTATAAGCTTCCAATCAACCTTTTCTATCTGTTTTGCAAATTTGTTCTTTTGTTCTCCTGGCAAGCTATCATAATAAAACAAAAGATGTTCTTGCCCGTATCTTTTTAATAAAGTTATCAAATCTTTTCTATCCAAAAACATCATACCCCTTAATATAAATAATGATTGTTTTATATACTTACACAGACTTATCTCATTATTGATTATACTACCATTCCATTTATTGCAGAGAACAAACAATCGATTCTTTCGTGTCTTACGCATTTTCTATACATAAAATGACTGGCAATTTAACTTGCAAAAATACTTCTTTGGACTTTAATACTTCACAAATTTTTTCTATAATTATTGAAACATCTTCTACACAGTCAAGAACAATATCATTTTCTACTTCTGTATGTCGCAATGTCCTTTTATGTTATCTATCGATTTACCTGAAAATATTGCTCAATTATTTTAGTATTTAATTTCATTTGATCCATACCTCCAAAGTTAAAAGTCTTACCTGACGTTCTCCTGTCTGAAACGTCCCACTATCTGTCTGTCACGCAATGAGACAGTATTTTGAGGGTAAGAATATAAAATCATTGCCATGCTGGGTTTTGCGCTCTGAAAGCCGCAGCTAGGAGTGAGTGCCTATAACATGGAACTCAAACTAATCAGCAAATTGTTTACATCTTTTTATTGGATTCTACTAATATACAGATTCCCTCACCTAACAATCCCATCAAACAAGCAATACCAAAGATTTTTATTAGAACAAGATTTAGATTGGATGAGCTAAATATAAGAATCCCTAATGCCGTAACGGCTGCCAATGCAATGATTAGAAATATGTATTTTAATTTTGGGACCATATCATACCACCTTTCCAAATACGTGTTTTATAAATTTCCTTGGTATAAGCTTTTTTTATATGTAATCTAGATATAAACAACAAAAAACTATATAAAACAATTGTACTCAGTATTAAATCTCTGATAATCTTCATAATCTGTAATCCAAACAATAGCATAATATTCCGTAATATAACTTCTAACAAGGGCTTCATACCGATGATTACCATCATTTAAAACAAATTTACCTTTACAGTAATTAATAATAAGTGGCGGCATGTCCCATCCATCTTTATATCTATTGATAATAGAACAAACTCTCTCGTTAAATCCTATTTCATCAATTTTGTATTTAATATTTTCCTCTGGACCACAACATCTTTCGAATAGTTTTAATGGTATTTTTATTGGCCCTATGAAAAATCTTTTTTCAAGCTTCAATCCATCTGAAAGCTCAAAATTATCGCCTTCGTCATGCAGAAACATATGTATCCACTCTTCAATTTTATCTCTTTTTGAATACTCAAATGCTTCTGACAAGGTACATAGACTATTCATTAACCTCTACTCCTTTAACTACATGAATCACTCTTTTCATGAATAGTGAGATATTTATATTTTTCACAGTTTTACATTTGAATTACCTCACTATATTGGATTTTATCTCTACAATTATCAATAACTAATTTTCTGATATCAATAATTTCATCTGGAAGGTCATTTATTTTGAACCACCTTAATTCTGAGCATTTATCTGGCTCCATGATTTTAGGTATGCCATCATACCTATTAACGACAAAGTAAATATCATAATATGTTCTTCCTCCATTATTGCTAACACGATGAGACAAATGAGCAAAAGATAAATCTGTAATGTTCACATCTATCCCTAACTCTTCTGCACATTCTCGCACAACAGCCATTCTAGCTGTTTCACCTTCATCGACATGTCCACTAGCTGCTATATCCCACTTCCCGTCTTGGTAGCCAGTATTTTTTCTGCGATGCAATAGAATTCGCTCGCTACCATCGCCATCTTCCTTCTGTAAAATAATTGGAAATATTGCTGATAATGACTTAGAACGCTCTCCCATTTTTTTCACCTCTACAAATTACTAATAATTTCTTTAATATAATGTTAGAAGATGTAGTGACATCTGTTACCTTATAATCCTCTAACATTTTAATTTATATATTTCTTCAATTTCTTTTATTAGTTTATTGCAAGCCTCTTTTGCTTCTATAGTCTTAATGCGAATATCATTTAGTGAAGAAATCTTATAATAATCTTCAAGCCAATTTGTCTCTTTTTGAGGTATATGATTAGATATATGTATGAAATGTAAATTATGATACTTTGGAGTATATTTTATCCTTACTAATTCAACGAGTGGATCTGCTACATATTTAAGATAATAAATAAAGGCTTCAGGATAATTATTACGCTCAACATATTTAATTACCCTTGAATGTTGCTTATATTTACTCCTAATTTCATTTATAGCTTTCTGTATTAAACTTAAATCTATCTGTTCATCATCTTTTAATATTGTGATAACACTTGACTTGTCAAATATTACTTTAGGAAATTCAAGTATGTCCCCTTCAACAAATTTGACCTCATTCCTATCTCTGCTGTGACTTTGTATGCAAAAGTCGATTATAAGATATTCGCTAGTTCCTTCAATATGGTAATAGTTTTGATGAATTTTAGGATGTTTATGATCTACATTGAATTTAAAAGCCAATTTACCTAGCTTTGAAAATTCCTCTTCGGCAATTTGAAAAATTATATCTTCAAAACCATCTTCTACATCAAGCCAAATATCTATATCTGAATATTCATCAACAGCATTTAATGCATCTGCACCTTCTAACCAATATGCATGAACTTCATTCATAGATATAAATCTATCTTTAATTAAATTAATTATCATGTCTCTATCTATCTTACTCATGTTCGCTTTCTCCCATCTGTTAATTAGTTGTCATATAACTTCCCCAGCATTTACAATATACCTAAACTTGACCATACCTGTTGCATAGGGTTGTCTACAAAATTAAGTGGATATTCTTCTTCTATGTATAAATTCCCACCAAACTTTAAAACTTCCTTAAATCTATTTAAAGCTAGAATCTCACTTCCTTTTTTAGAATTAATGGCACATAAAGTATAGTTGCAAACTAAAAAATCTATAGAGCTTTCTTCAATATTACTTAATTCACATCCATCTGTTTTGATAAATCTAATATCCACATTATAATCCTTTATTTTTCTTTCTAATTCTTCAAAATTACCATCATATATATCAGTAGTTATAAGTTTAGCCCTCTGAAATTTTTCAACGCTTTAGCTAATTCTATAGTGGTTCCACCTCTTCCTGTACCAACTTCTAAAACTGTTTTATTTGTAAAATCTAATTCAGTAAAGTCAATCATTGTCATCTCCCTTATTTGTATAAAATAATATATGATAGTTGTGCAATATTTCCCTTTTACATAATATTCAACAATGTTTTTTTAATTATCTTCTATGCGACGTTACACACATTTTTCGTGTAATGTTCGCAAATATGGTGTTACTCTAAATCCCACTTTTATGAGCTGTGAGTCTAAAAAGGTCCTTGGAATGATTCAAAAGAAAGACCACTTGTGTACCTAATTAATCTAAGACTTCGGTTCTTACTTTCTTCTTCATTACTCCAAAGACCTTCCTTAACACGATAAAAGTTGAGGGTAAAAATTTATATGGATAGGATTTTCATATTAATTAAAGTTACTTATTTTTGCTAATGTATTTTTTATTTCTTCAGCTAATATCTTCGTATTATCCAAATCGATTATTCTAAAATATAAACTTCTTAACATATTTTTTACATTAGCTAATAAATTGTCATCCTCTGGATAAATTCCTGTTTTTTCTATATTACTAAAGCTTTTTATCCATTCACAAAAATCTTTATTTGATATTAAATTTCTATTCAATATACTTACTATTGCAGTTACTAACCTTTCATCTTCCTCATTAATATATACATAATTGTTAATAAAAACTTTCTTTTTTATTATCTCAAGCATGTACAATAGATCTTCTCTTCCTATTTCTGAACATATAGCCAAGTCGTCTAGAGCATCGGCAGCGTGTGCAATTGAATGTGCCCATCCTTTGTCCTTTACATATCCTCTCAAATCCTGTTCTTTTATAAAATAATCTACTACTTTTGCATATACCTCATGTATATCCCTTTCTGAGAGAAAATTATTCTGTCCATGCTTCATAAGTATCAATGGTACTAATAATATTGAAAAAGATCGAGTAAATACTGAATCTGTGTCAGTTTCTCCAATTCTAAAAAACAAATGGTTGTCATCTATACTTATGGCTAGCAATTCTTTTAATTTATCAATTGTGATTTTATTGTCTTTAATCCAGTAGAACATTATTGAATATATCAATTTATCCCGTAACTCTGGATCTGTATTACCTATGTTATTCATCATCTCTAATACAATATCATTGACATTCACATTTGTTGGGACACTGTAGTTTTCTTCTTTAATTTGTTTCAACATTCTTTTTAATACATTCGGCATATATAAATCTCCTCTTCTTTATTTGTTTTCTCAGTAAGTATCTTGAACACGCAAACAGATTTCATATACTGTCCTTGCATTCAAGACGTTCCTGAACCTAGCTAGGCTTGGCTTAGTTAAGGAATATTCTTTGCTACTTAGAAAGCTTGTCCTTAAGTAGCTAAAAGGAAAACCTTATAAAGTAGCTATTATTGCTACTTCAAATAAACTATTAAGAATTATTTATCGCATCTTTAAAAGTGATAAACCTTTTGGTTTAAATTACTAGTGGTATTGATTATTACCTTACAGCAATATTTTTTTAACCTATTTTACTGTAGTTTGTTTGCTATACCTATTTTTACTATATTCTACATTTTTTCAAAAAAACCTTGACAATAATTAGCTGTTTTATATGAAGTTTTTTCCTTACATAATGCTATCTTCTTACATATATCTTTTTATCATCAACAAATGGAATTGACTTGTTATCCCATTTGACTATATTTAACTCAGGCCACTTTTGAACCCATTTTTTAACTTTTGTATTATATATCTCTTTCGTTATTTGTCTGTTATTAGCGACGACTTTCATTTCAAAAATGTCCTTAAGTCCAAAAGGAGCATAAATCTCCCAACAATTTTCAGATATCTTCCTTACTCCTAATGAAGTTGCCGTCGTGGGCCAGGTGTCTATTGCTTCTTCGATCGATTTATATGGCTCAATATCATACCCAAACTTTTCTTTATACCACAAATGAACTCTCGCTTCATTCTTCACGTCAAGCCAAAGTGGATATTCTTCTAGCGTCTGATTTAAATATTCTGCAATTTTTTTCTCATATTTTTCCTCAATATTCTGAGAATTATAATAAACTATATCAATATCATCTATGCCATAATCCACTGGTCTATTAGTTAATATATTCCATACAGTCTGAGAAATAGCACCTGCGCCAATATAACAATGTTCTGCTTTAAATCCATACAAAGCTAAAACTATTTTTTGCAGGTGTAAACTATTTTCAATTATCTCTATTAGCATTTCTTCTTCTTTCAATAAAATCATTAAATTAGACTCCTTCTTTATTTACTATTGTGAATAGTTAATCAAAAATGCCACCTAGCAACCCCGTATTTGCAACATCCCTGGACCGACCCTTAAAGATAGACCCCATAGCGGCGCTTCGCTTCCAGTTAAGGTAGATGCTGTTGAAATAAGTACTCTCTGACTAACTTAACCTACTTATTAAAGGAATAAATTATTTTGCACTATATTTATAATAAGCTAAAACATCATCATCATAAATATGCTCAAATCCTAATTTTTCTAAAATATGTTTGCTTCTGTAATTCCTATGTATCGTATCCGCATAAATCGTATGAAGTCCTAACTCATTTATAGCATATTCAATTAACAATCGTTCAGCTTCTGTTCCAAATCCTCTTCCCTTAACAGTATCATTTACCAAATGAATACTTAGTGTTCCATAAAGTTTTTCAAAATCAATACGCTTCAGCTGAATCTCACCAATAACTTTATTATTATAGCAAATGGCAAAAAATCGTCTTTCTGCATCCAAAACTTTATTTTGATAGTATCTATCTACTCTCTCCTTATTATAAACATAATTATCATATGTCATTGCAGGATCTGAAATATAATCTTTGTAAAATTCATGACATCTTTCTAATGTATATGATTTCAATGCTATTTTCTCTCCTGTTAACTCCACATAAATCACCTCATACAAATAATTATTGATTCACTTTTTGTAGTTTTATAATATAAGCTACGAAGCTCTGCTTTGATATTACTATGGTATATAGTAGTACTCCAGTATTTGCGGCATCCCTAAGCTTGGCCCTAAAGATAGACCCCTAGTGGTCCTTTGCTCCCAAGGAAATCTTTAGTAATCATATTAGTCCTATACTATTTCTACACAATCCAACTTTTTCCTCCTGTATTTTTTGTCTTTTTACATATAAAAGATAAAAAGCTAAACACATATCTAATTTTTCAAACAAAAAAACCAAGTATCTCTACCTGGCATTTTCCCTTTTTCTTTTTACTGTCCTAGCCTATCCATTAAATTTTTCAGCCTTAATTTTGCTTCATTTGAAGATTCAGACTCTTTACCCCATTTTATCTTTATACCGGCTTTATTAGTTCCTCCTGAATATCCTTTCTCTGAAGCTTTAAAAGTACCTTTTAGAACTGCACCATCTTCAACTAATATGCTTCCGAATTCAATGTCTCCTGTTACTACTGCATCCTTGTCAGCATAAACTAAGCCTGATGATATCACATTGCCTTCTATTTTTCCATTTACAGCTATATCTGCACCGGTTACATTTCCTTTAATTATACCTATAATGGTTGCTTTTCCTGTCGCTTCTACATTTCCTTCTATTGTTCCAAGTATATCTATATCTTTTGCTGCTATATTTCCTATTATTTTAGTCTCTTTATCTATGACAGTTTTATTGGTATCAATACCTTGTGTAGCTCTTCTTAGCACACAGCACCCCTCCTAAGCTTTATATCATGATCTATATTAACAATCCGCTCAAGTTTCCTTTCCTCTAGATTCTTCAACCCTTAATCTTATAGCTTTAATTAGTTTATATTATCTTCCTTGTTAACATAATTTATTCTTTTCAAGCATTCCTTGTTGATTCAGATACTATTATTAACAAAACAAAAAACCGAGCATATGCCCGGTTACTAATTTATACTCCTAGATTTTTTATTTGCTTAGTGTACATAGTCTTTGCAAACACATAATAGAATGCCTGAAATACTAGGTATATTGCTGCTATGGTTAAAAAATACATAGTAATGTTATCTGAAAGCAAATTGCTTAAAGCTATTATAGCAAAGGCTGCATGACTGAATGTGACTATAAATGGTAAGAAAAATACTATAAAGGTTTGAGTTGAAACAATTTTCTTTGTCTCACCATCTGTCATTCCCATTTTCTTTAGAGATATGAACTCTTGCCTATCCTTTTGAATTTCATTGAACATTTTAAAGTATATAATGCTACCTGTGGCTATGAAAAACAATATAGATATAAACGTTCCAATAAATAGGAATAATGAAGTAGTCTGCATTATTTCGGCAAAGTCTGTTATTTTTTCAGCGAAAAGAATATTTTCATTTTGTGGAACTATAGAATACATTTCTCTTACTGCATTAGCTGACTTTTTCCAATCCTTTATATTATATCCATAATACATAATTTGTTTTTCTTTAGGAGTATTAGCTTTAAATCTTTCAAAATCCACATCACTTACTACAGCCACATTTGTTTTACTTCTGTCAACATCTATTACTCCTCCAATTGCCTCACCTACTAGCTTAAACTTATTAGGCTCACCATTTATTGCTAGTGTCAAAAATTCATTACCCGTAAATAACTTCTCATCTTTAGCTCCCATGATTACAAATTCATAAGAGTTAACGTAAACCTTCCCTTCAGTCAATGTGACTTTTTCTTTTTTAAATTGTTCTGCTAGAAGGTTATAGTCGGAGTTAGACATTACATAAAAATCTTCTCTATTTGGATTTCGATATGGGTTTTTATCTTTATCATCATCAACAGGCTTATCTTGATTTTTAGCTTTTAGTAATACAACTTGATTTTTGTTGCTTAATTCATTGCCGTTCTTTTCTAGTATATACTCCGCCTTTTGCAAGATAGACATATCATTTTGCCCTATTCCTATTTCCATAAAGCTTATATCATGTGGATAACTCAACTGTACTTTGGCTTTTATGCTTTGCTGAACAGAGTAAACGCTAGCTGAGGCAGTTAGTGTAATTGCTCCAAGTATGGATACTATAAACAATACCTTTGCATTGTCCTTTAGCTTGTATATTATCTGAGATAATGTAATCATGCTAGTGCCATTATAAAACACCTTTTTATTTTTCTTAAGCTTACTAGTTACAAATACACTGAATTGTGAAAATAAAAAGTATGTTCCTGTAACAGTAAAAAACAAAACAGGGAACATTGTTAAAATTATCATCCCACCTGAAATCACTGCTAAGCCATAGCCTATGACAATAAATAAAATTGCTAGAACAGTTTTGATTACAGAAAATTTAGGTGTTGGTTGAGCAACTCTAGCTCCCTTTAACAATTCTACTATGTTATTATTTTTAATTCTAAATGTGACTATAAAGCTTATCCCTTGGAACAGTGCAATAAAGCTTAGGGCAGTAATGACTACAGCCTTAACTGATATTAGAAATGGCACTTCTACATCCAGTACCATGATTACTGTTATCCCCATTAAGAATAGCTTTGAAAAAAGTATTCCTATTAAAAGGCCTGAGATAATAGATATTAAGGAAACAAATAGATTTTCATAGACTACGTATCTTCTTATCTCTGCCTTTGTCAATCCAAACATAGATAAAAGTCCAAATTCCTTTTCCCTAGATTTGAGGAAATTAGAAATTGAGTAGAAGGTAAATAAGAAAGTAAATACTAAAATTAAAACCTCACATACTATCATGGTGTTAGCTGCCAACACGCCTTTAGTTCCTAATGTTTTTACATTAGATACAGTGGGGTTAAATATAAAGTTAGCGAATATAAAAAATACCATGACTACAAGAGTATTACTTAGATAATACATTACATATCTATTGAAATTTCCTTTTATGTTCTTATAAGCTATATCACGCAATGTCATTGTAGTTTCCTCCTAACAGAGAAAGCGAATCTAATATTTCCTGGAAAAATGCCTGTCTATTGCCACCCTTTACTATTTCTAAAAAGAATTGTCCATCTTTTATCATTACTATTCTATGGCAGAAGCTTGCTGCAAAGGGGTCATGTGTTACCATCATTATAGTAGCATTTCTTTCTTCATTTAGGCTTTTTAAGGATTCCATAACTTCTTGAGAAGATTTAGAATCAAGATTTCCAGTAGGCTCATCTGCAAGTATTATAGATGGATTGTGTATAAGCGCTCTTGCACAAGCTGCCCTTTGCTGCTGCCCTCCAGATATCTCATAGGGTCTTTTGTTGAGTATCTCTTTTATATTCAATATCCCTGCTATATCATTTACTCTTTCTTCTATTTCTCTTGCTTTCACTTTTTCTAATACTAAGGGGAGTATAATATTTTCCTTTACAGATAATGTGTCTAGAAGATTAAAGTCTTGAAAAATGAATCCCAGTTCTTTTCTTCTGAATAAGGCTGTATGCTTTTCATCTAGTTGCATAGGATTTGTTCCATTTATATAAAGCGCTCCCGAAGAAGGCGTATCTATAGTAGCTAATATATTTAACAGAGTAGTTTTTCCACTACCTGAAGGACCCATTACTCCTACAAATTCTCCATTTTCTATACTGATACTGAATTTATCCAGAGCCTTTACTGTTAGACTCCCTTTTTTATTACCGTATATTTTAGTTATATTGTCTGCTTTTAATACTGACATATTCCCTATACCTCCACTGAACTTGTATTTTATTTCTTAGTTTATCCTAAAACCATCCCATGGGTTAGTGTCTATACTTATTATAAAGAAAAAAGGGGAATCTTAGTATTGATTTCCCTTTCATTATAGACAAGTAGCTTACATTATTGTAAGATTAAATATGTTTTTCCCTTTATAGAATATGATAAAGAACTTAGTCCCTTTTCCTTCCTCTGATTCTAATGTCAGGCCATGACCTAGCTCATCACATATTCTCTTAGATAGATACATTCCCATTCCTGTAGATTCAGAGGTTTTCCTCCCATTGATTCCTGTGAAAAACGCATTGAATACCCTACTCCTGTCTTCCTTTGGTATCCCAATACCTTGATCTTCAATAGACAAAATAGTTCTTGATCCTTCGTCCTTTATTTCAAATGTAATATGTTTATCTTTATCTGAAACATCTTTTGAATACTTTATCGCATTTACTAGGATTTGATTTATTACAAAGGATATCCACTTATTATCTGTTTCCACAGTTATATTTTCTTCGCATACTATTTTAGGATATATGGAATGTCTTATTAGGGATTTTTTATTATCGTTTATTACTTTTCTTATAGTTGATAGTATATCCACCTTTTCGACTTTAAAATCAAGATTAAATTGGCTTAGCCTAGCATTGCAGAGCATCATCTCTAGTCCATGAGTTATCTTTTCATTTTCCTCGGAAATACTGTCAAGTGTTTCTCTGTAATTTTCCTTGTTTTTATCCTGCAATAAGAGATTAATCACTGATACAGGGGTTTTCATCTGATGTACCCATTGATTAATGAAATATATATATTGTCTTTGATTCTCCTCGTATTTAGATAGCTTATCACCATATGATTTATATGTCTCATGTAATATTTTATTGTACATTAATTGCTCATATGTTCTAGCCTCTGTCAAGCTTAAGATACTGTCCAATTTATCTGTTGAATCAGCAGCTTTATTAAGATATTTATAAAAAGGCCTATTTTTTAAATAATCGTATCCCATGAAAAATAAAAATAATACAAATGATATCAAGAAAGAATAAATTACATTTTCCTTTGGAAATTTTTTTTGATTAATGATTAGAGTTAGATACATTACTAAAATTATTAAAAGTGTATTTGTAAAGAATGCCACTATATAGCTGATTCTATCCTTAATATATTTTTTGAAATTCATACACTTTAACACCTCGCTATCTGCTCCAATTGTTGACAAGCCTATAGCCTTGTCCTCTCTTTGTCTCTATGGCATCTTCTATTCCTATATCCTCAAGTCTTTTTCTAAGTCGTGTAATATTTACTGATAGTGTATTATCATCTACAAAATCTATGTCATTCCATAGTATCTCTAGCAGTTCTTCCCTCGAAACTATTTGGTTAACATTTTTAAGTAGAGAATATAAGAGTAAAAATTCCTTGCTGCTAAGCTCCGTCTTTTTGCTATCGTACTCTATTATATTTTGATGGATGTACATATAGAGTCCATCTACTTCATAGACCTCGCTATGACTATTTTCCGAATACTCTCCATATACTCTTCTAATAGCTCCTTTTATCTTTACTATGAGTAAATCATAAGAAAAAGGCTTAGTGATATAATCGTCTCCTCCGTTTTCTATGGCCATTACCTGATCCATATCCGAGCCTCTGGCAGAGATGAAAATTATAGGTACCTTTGAAACCGTCCTTATATCTCTGCACCAGTAAAAACCGTCATAATAAGGGAGATTGATATCCATTAGAACTAAATGTGGATTATGGTAAATAAATTCTTTTTTTATCTGTGAGAAATCCTCAACTGAGCATGTTTCATAACCATACTTTTCTAGATGGCTTTTAGTCAATTCTTGAAGTTTTTTATCGTCTTCAATTACCATTATTTTATACATGGAAAACACCTCTACTTAGAGTATACATAATAAGCTGTCTACTGAAAAAGTCACTTTTGTTAAATTTATATACTATGTCATTATGAACGTAGTAAAGAATCTCAATTTTGAGATCCTTCGCCAACGCTCAAGATGACAATATTAAACTTTTAGTGGTCTCGTAACATACAGTTAAGATGAAGCAAAAGTTCCTTCTTAACTGTGTCATAGTTTACTCCTATAAATAAACCTACTTTAGCTTAAGCTTAGACAATGCATCTGCAAGAGCAGAGTTTATTGGTTCGTCCTTGCTTTTCTTTTGCTCCTTAAGATATCTGGACACATCTTTTTTAGAAACTGTATTTTTTGATTCCTTTCTTCTTTCATTAAATGCAGAAAGCTTTTCTCTATACCCGCAGCTACAGATAAATATTTGTCCTTCTCCCTCTCCATGGAGCTGTAGTTTTTTTCTGCAATTTGGACATCTGGCATTAGTTTCTTTGGAGATACTTTTCCTATACCCACATTCTCTATCCTGACATATGAGCATCTTGCCCTTTTTACCATTTACCTCAAGCATATACTTCCCGCACTCAGGGCATTTAGTTTTAGTGAGATTATCGTGTCTAAATGTATCTTCGCTTTTCTTTATTTCACCTACAACTGTCTTAGAATAGCCTTTCATTTCACTTATAAAAGCATTTTTATTTAATTGTCCCTTTGAAATAGCTCCTAGCTTTTGCTCCCATTCTGCTGTCAGAGTTGGTGACTTTAAGTCTTCAGGAACTAGCTCAAGAAGCTGCTTACCTTTAGACGTAATAAATATGTCCTTACCCTTCTTTTCTATTAGAAATGTTTTAAATAGCTTTTCAATAATATCGGCTCTTGTTGCAACTGTACCTATACCGCCAGTTTCCCCTATTATCTTGATTAGAGCCTTGTCTTCGCCTTCCATATATTTTTTAGGGTTTTCCATGGCTGAAAGCAAGGTTCCTTCGTTAAAGAGCGCTGGTGGTTTAGTTGCTCCTTTAGTTTGAGTAATAGAAGATATTTTTATTGTATCTCCCTTATTTATGTTAGGTAGTGTCTGCTCCGCAACGTCTTCCTCATAATCTTCTTCAAAATTGTTTGAATAGACTTCCTTCCAGCCTTGGGATAATACTATCTTTCCTTTGGCAATAAATGTCTCATTGCCAATCTTAGCCTTTATGGTCGTCTGCTCGTATTCAAAGGCTGGATATAGCACTGCTAAAAAACGCTTTACAACTAAATCATATATTTTACGCTCTCTGTCATTTAACTCCTGCAAAAATACTGTCTGCTCTGTTGGTATAATAGCATGGTGGTCTGAAACCTTGCTGTCATCAACAAAGGATTTGTTTGCTTTTATAGGGCTTCTTAGGACTTTATTGGCTATAGCTGTATATGGTCCTACACTACAGGCTTTTATTCTGTCCTTCAATGTATCTACTATATCAGAGGAAATATATCTGGAATCGGTTCTTGGATACGTAAGTACCTTATGACTTTCATATAATTTCTGCATAATAGAAAGAGTTTCCTTTGCTGAATAACCAAAAATTCTATTTGCATCTCTCTGTAATTCAGTTAAATCATAGAGTCCTGGTGAAAAGTTCTTCTTATATGACTTATCAATATCTATGACTTGAGCATCTTTTCCCTTTATGGACAAAAATATTTTATCACTTTTTTCCTTATCAAAGGTTTTTATATCCTTTGTCTGACTGTCCTGCCATGTCAGCTTTAGCTCCTTTGATAAGGCTTGAATTCCATAAAATTCTCTTGGCTTGAAGTTCTGGATTTCTTCTTCTCTCTTGGCAATCATAGCAAGAGTAGGAGTCTGAACTCTTCCGCAGGAAAGCTGTGCATTATATTTGCATGTTAAGGCACGAGTAGCATTTATTCCTACAATCCAATCAGCCTCAGCACGTGCCACTGCGGAAGCGTATAGATTTTCGTATTCTTTTCCGTCCTTTAATTTATTAAAGCCTTCCTTTATAGCCTTATCTGTGACAGAGGATATCCAAAGTCGTTTAATGGGCTTCTTAATATTAGCCTTTTCAATTATCCACCTTGCAACAAGCTCGCCTTCACGTCCTGCATCAGTGGCTATTACTATTTCATTTACATCTTTTCTGTACATTTGTTCCTTAACGGTTTGAAATTGCTTGCCAGTCTGTTTTATAACCACTAATTTAAGCTGAGAAGGTAGCATAGGCAAGTCTTCCAGCTTCCAAGTCTTATATCTTTTATCGTATTCCTCTGGGTCAGCTAATGTAACTAGATGACCTAATGCCCAAGTAACAATATATTTATCACCTTCTAAATATCCATTTCCCTTTTTATTGCACCTTAAAACTCTTGCTATATCTCTAGCCACACTTGGCTTTTCAGCTAATACTAGTGTACGTGCCATTTATAATCAACTCCCATCTTTTCTTTCGTCTGTTTTATTATCTATTATTTCTATTCTTAGCCTTCCGGTATTTTTTATCATTCACTCCTAGTATATAATTATTATCTATCATAATCCAGCTTTTTCAGATAGAAGCTCTTTTTTCATTTACAATTTCCTATGGAGTTTTACAATAAACAACTCCTATAAAAGCTTTAAGCAATTTTAGCAGCCCAAATAATCTCTTTATTGCTTAAACAGTTTATGCAAAGGTTATGGTACCATACCTCTTATGTTTTCCTGACCCGACTTTTGTTGGACTTTTATCGAAACTAAATAAAAATTGAAACAACATCTCACATGCAGAAATACCTTTGAGATAATAGCTTTATCTAATATTAGTATATTGTAAAAATCCTCATTTACTGATAGTATCTACCTACTTGAGATAGGGTGAAGTTCTAGAATCCTTGTACCTCAGAAAATCTTCATAGCTTCCTTCAAAAACCTTTCTTCCACCATTTATCCCTGCACCCAGTCCCATGGTATCTGAACCCTCACTGCTCCTAATACATTTCATCAAACTGCTCTCTTATAATACTATAATATATATATGGTGATTAATAATCTGAATAAAAAATATTAGGGAGGAATATCTATGGACAACGACAAGGCTTGGGAATATGCCTTAGGTATGATTAAAATAGATGGTTTAGAGCCTTCAAAAGAATACTTAGAACTTATTGAAAAAGAAAAAAGAGGAGAAATAACTACAGATGATATAAGAAAAGTATTAGATAAAAAATATAGGGTAATAGAAAGAGGTAAAAATGTTTAAATCCTGTTCAGATTATGAAATCTATACAGGATTTTTATATTAGCTTGAAATGCCTTCAAGCCTGCTATTTCAACTTTCCCTAAGCAGCTCGATAATATCGTCATATTCTTTACCTCTGGCAGTAGGGGTTGCCTGAATTACAAATATCTGATTCTTGTCAGGCACTACAGTGATATTCTGTCCTCCGAATCCTCTGCACCCATAAAAATCCTTTCCAAGCCACCACAAATACCCGTAGGCAGAATTGTATTTTGACGGTAAAATTGCCTCCTTAACGTACTTCCCTGAAACAATTTGCTTGTCCTCAAATACACCTTCCTGAAGAAAAACCTGCCCTAAGCTTAACATTTCTCGTGCTGTTAGATTGGAAGGGCTCTCGTTTAGACCACCATTTCCTTCTCCAGCTTCTGCACAGCTATAGGCTATACCACATTTACTCCTCCACCATGGACCACTGTTTATATGTAGGGGTATATACAGATTATCATTGATAAATGAAAAAATATCACCGCCAACCGCCTTCTCCAAAACAGCAGTAAGCAAAATTATATCGAATTCACTGTAATTGAAATTCGTTCCAGGTACATGAATCATATCTGTTTCTGCAATATGCTCCACCCAGCTGGGGCTCTTACGGAGAACAGCCAGCTGTGGGCAATGATAATGTACACCACCCACCCAATAGATACCAGAGGTCATCGTCAAAAGATTCCTAATTGTAATCGCTCTGTGATAAGGATGAATTCCCTGATTAAAATCACCCAAATATCTACATACTGGTTCATCCAAACTTTTAATAAAACCTTTGTCAATACAGATCCCTGTTGCAATAGAAATAATGCTTTTTACCACTGAACGGATTACGTTTCTGCTCTCCTTGGTAAAGCCATTGTAATATCTCTCTAAAATTATCCTGCCATTCTTCCACATTAGGACACTATTGACTAGTCTGTATTGCTTTGTTTTTATATATTCATCTAATTTACGTTCTTTTATCATGGTAGATACCTTCCTATCAGTGAGCAGCTGTTTTCTTTCAGCTCCTTTGGTGTACCAGTCGTAATAATCTCTCCGCCTTCTTTTCCACCGCCTTTTCCCATCTCAATCAGATAATCACAGTTTGCCAGCATATGTACGTCATGCTCTGTAATGATGACAGAATTCCCACATTCTACTAGCTTATTGAGAAGTGCCAGTAATCTTTCTGTATCGTATAGAGAAAGACCAGTTGTCGGTTCATCGAGAATGTAAAGAGAGCGCTTACTTTTCTTTTTAGCGGCTTTTCTCCCTCCGGAAAGTTCCTTTGCAAGCTTGATTCTTTGACTCTCTCCTCCTGAAATCGTGGGTATTGATTGTCCAAGAGTAATGTATCCCATACCAACTTCCTGTAAGATATTCAGAATACTACTTATTTCTTCATCCTTATCCTTAAAAAACTCTTCTGCTTCATCCACGCTCATGTTCAGAACATCACAGATATTCTTACCATCCAGCAGGATAGCTCTTGCTTTATCTACATATCCAGTCCCTTCGCAGTCATCACATACCAAGTCAACAAAGCTTCCATACCCCACATAATGATGTAGCATACCTTCTCCCTTGCATCTCGGGCAGCCACCATCCGAATTTCTAGTAAACATGGAAACCGTACAACCTTTTCCCTTTGCCTCATCTGTTGCAGCAAAGAGACTGCGTATTCTGTCCATAATCCCTATATATGTCGCAGGACATGAAGTCTTGTTTCTTCCAATTGGTCTCTGATCTATGATAAAGCAATCCTTAATATGCTCTGTTCCTATAAGAAGTGCATTAGATACCTCTTCGTCCTCATCATCTGCTTCTGCTACCACACAATTATTTTTCAGCAGCCCTTTAAGCCTAGGAACTAAAGTATCTGCTATCAAGCTTGACTTACCGCTCCCGGATACCCCTGCAACGCCAACCATTACACCTAATGGAATGGAGACACTTATATTCTTCAAGTTATGCAGGCTAGCATTCTCAATACGTAACATATTTTTACCCAGTATGCTCCTGTACTCCTGCTTAATTGGAAACGCAGCTTCTTTCGTGAGATACGGTGCGGTCATTGAACCCTTGCACCTTAGGAAATCTGCATAGCTTCCTTCAAAAATCTTTCTTCCACCATTTATCCCTGCACCTGGTCCCATATCAATAATATAATCAGCATTACGCATAAAACCTTCATCATGTTCTACTGCAACAACTGTATTTCCTTCTTCGACCAATCTCCTCAGAAGCTTAATCAAGCTTTCCTTCTCCACTTCATGGAGTCCTATGGTAGGCTCATCGAATACAAAAATAATGGAATCCATCTCTGCCATGATATAGGAAGCCAAAAACACTCTTTGCAGTTCTCCCCCTGACAGGGTTGGAATCTTCCTAGAAAGAGAAAGGTGACTTAAGCCTACCTGAGAGAGTCCCTCCAAACGCCCCAAAATTTTATCCACCAACTGATTCCTTCCGCCTCCATATGCCTTCAAGAAGTCGTATATATCTCCAATATACATTTCTTCAATTTCCCTTATGGTCTTCCCATCAATTCTTGTATGAAGAGCAGCGATTCCAAGACCAACTCCTTGGCATTTTGGACAAGTCTTCATGCCGATATAGGGAAGGTTTGTAATCCAGTTATCCCTTCCACGTCCTTTATGATATTTATAGCTTTCCATCAGCCATGGAACAACTCCCGCAAATCCAGTAGCACCGGCAAATCCCCCACCGTCTCCATACTTGAACAGGCGAAGCTCTTCTTCACTTAATGATCTTAAGGTCCTTTTCCTGCTTATACCATAAATTTTGTCAAGTCGCATACATAGATGGATATAGTGAGTCTGGTTTCCGTCAAATAGATTTTCAATGGTCACATCCATATTCTGAAATATTGCTTCCTCATCAATACTAAAAACAGCTCCTGCTCCTCGACATCTGGTACACATTCCTTTGGGCGAGCCTTTCTGAAAGTTCGCAATTTCTAAAGGAATACCATCATCATACTGATTATCTACTACTCCATAATGGGCAAAAAGAGCTGCAAGCATAGCGTCAAGATTAATTCTAGTGGCGACTGTGCTCCTTGGATTTGACTGACGGATAATCCTCTGTTCAACTGCAACAGTAGGTGACAGCCCCGTAATACTGTCGAAAATCTCCTTCCTATCAATAATGAACTGTGATCCTGAAAAAGTCAAATATCTTTTTTTCCCTTCTTCATACAATGTGTCAAAAGCAAGGCTTGACTTTCCACTCCCAGATACACCTGTAATTACATTAAGCTTATTCTTCAGTATCCTTACATCCACACCTCGCAGATTGTTAACCCTTGCGTTCTTTATCTCAATAAAATCCTTCACCCGCTCATTCCCCCTCTAACATTAAGGCTCTTACTTTTTCAATAGACAAATCACCTCACAATATGGCATCACACTACTCTTATACAATTTAGTAAATGAAGGATGTACGTGTTAGTCAATTTGGATTATTACGTGCATCCTCTGATACTTTTTCTATGACTTCTTATTTTTTTCAATTTCTTCGGCTAATTCATTCAAATATACCCATCTCTGCATCTTTTCATCTAACTGCTTTTCTAGTTCTTCTTTTTGAGTCAATAGCTCTTGTAATAATACATAATCTGTAGCTGCCTTGCTAATTTTAGTCTCTATATCCTGTATTTTTCCTTCAAGCTCAGCAATTATGTCATCTATTTCATCATATTCTTTTTGCTCTTTAAAAGTAAATTTCAGCGGTTTTTCCTTTTCTTTTCCCAGATTACTCTTATTATCTGTATCTTTGTCTTTGCTAGATTCTCTATTATTAGTATTTTCTTCGCTATCCACAATTTTATTTTCCTTGAATAATGAATAATTTCCAGTATACTGTTTTATCCTTCCATTTCCTTCGAAAACAAATATTTTCTCTGCCATTTTATCTAAAAAATATCTATCATGGGAAACGGCAATAACCGCTCCTTGAAAATCGTCTAAATAATCTTCTAAAATTGTAAGAGTTTCTATATCCAAGTCATTAGTTGGCTCATCCAGCAATAATACATTTGGTGCGTCCATAAGCACTCTTAGTAAATATAATCTTCTTTTTTCTCCTCCAGAAAGCTTAGATATTGGAGCCCATTGCTCATGGGGAGGAAATAAAAATCTCTCCAGCATTTGTGAAGCACTTATTTTTTGTCCTTCTGCTGTAGACAGAAACTCTGCTCCTTCTCTAATATATTCTATCACTCTTAGGCTATCGTCCATATGATATGTTTCCTGAGAAAACACTCCTATTCTTACGGTCTCTCCTATATCTAGTTTTCCGCTATCAGGTGCTAGTCTTCCGCTTATTATGTTTATAAGCGTTGACTTTCCGCTCCCATTTGGCCCTACTATACCTACTCTATCATCTCTTAAGACTATATAGCTAAAATCATCTATTACCCTTTCATCATCAAAGGACTTATTGATATGCTCAAGCTCTATTACCTTTTTCCCAAGACGACTGCTAGCTACTGATATGTCTAATTTTTCATCAACTGAATCTATAGATTTTTCATTTAACTTTTCAAACCGTTCTATTCTAGCCTTTTGCTTAGTACTTCGTGCCTTTGCACCTCTCATTATCCATGCTAGCTCTTTTCTCACTAGGCTTTGTCTTTTTCTCTCGCTAGCAGCCTCAATTCCTTCTCTTTCTAATTTTTTCTCAAGAAAATAGTTATAATTTCCCTTGTACACATGGAGATTTCCGCTATCCAGCTCGATTATTTGATTAACTACTCTATCTAAAAAATATCTATCATGGGTAACCATCAGAAGTGCGCCTTTTCTCTTGTTTAGATATTGCTCCAGCCAATCTATTGTATCATTGTCGAGATGGTTTGTTGGTTCGTCTAAAATAAGCAATTCTGAAGGGGTAATTAATGCAGAGGCTAGGGCTATTCTTTTTCTCTGCCCTCCTGATAAGGTACCTACCTTTGCACTAAAATCAAGGACACCAAGCTTGGTAAGCACTGCTTTTGCTTCACTCTCTATCTGCCATGCATTTGCTGCATCCATGGCACTTGTAAGCTTTGTGATCTTTTCAATTGGTGTGTCTGGATTTTGGAGGGCTTTTTCATATTCTCTAATTACTTTCATAACATCTGAGCTGCCTCTAAAAACTTGCTCCAGCACCGTTATTTCAGGGTCAAAATCCGGATTCTGTGATAGATATTCTATTCTCACAGAATTGCCTCTTATAATTCTTCCCTCATCTGCAGCTTCTACTCCCGCAATTATTTTCAATAGTGTGGATTTACCTGTACCGTTTATGCCAATAACACCTATTTTATCGCCTTCATTTATGCCAAAATTTATATTATTAATCAATTGCTTTTCGCTATAGCTTTTTGAAATATTCTCTATACTTACAAGGTTCATATTATTTTCCTTCCTATTCTTTTGTTTATAATTCTTTATAACATATACATAATAAAAGCGCAAATGCGGCAAGGGATTTTTTCTTGTCGCATTTACTATAATACTCTATTTTTTTCATATAGCCTGCTTAAGTACTTTGCCTATGCTTTCATTAAAGGTCAAAGCAGCTCTTCTATCATATTGTGTTTGAGATTTATTTATTAAAATCAACTTGTCTCCATTATAATACTGGACTAAGCTAGCTGCTGGATAAACAGTTAAAGACGTTCCTCCAACTATTAGGACATCTGCTTCTTGAATATATTTTAAAGCTCTGTCTAGTACGTTCATATCCAAGCTTTCCTCGTACAGAACTACATCCGGCTTTACCGTACCATTGCATTCATCACATATTGGTATACTAGTAGATTCAATAATATAGTCAAGGTCAAAGTATTTATTGCATTTTGTGCAATAATTTCTATATATGGACCCATGTAGCTCAAGTACATTTTTTGAGCCTGCCATTTGGTGCAGTCCATCAATATTCTGAGTGATTACAGCTTTTACCTTACCCCTTTTTTCTAGTTCTGCTAGTGCAATATGGGCATCATTAGGCTTAGCCTCTTTATATATCATCTTTGTCTTGTAAAAGCTATAAAAATCTTCTGTATGCTTCACAAAAAAGCTATGGCTCAATATCATTTCAGGTGGATATTTCAGACTGCTTTCAGTTGAATATATCCCAGAGCTAGATCTAAAATCAGGTATGTTGCTTTCAGTAGAAACCCCTGCTCCTCCGAAAAATACAATATTATTGCTCTCTTCTATAATTTTTTTTAGTTTCTCAATGCTCATCTATATTCCTCCTCTTTCTAATGACATGATTCAATTATTCATAATGCAAGCTATCATTGAATAAGAGTCATATTTTTTAACTAGAACAGTTCATCAAGAAGTATATAATAATCTATTCTTTCCCAATCTGGTTTTATCTCTAAGTGCTCAAAGAATAAATCAGTATACTTATCTGTTCCAAAGTTATGCTTCAAAGACCTGACGCATAAGGCTATATCTTGGTATATATCGGCTATTCCACTTCGTCCTAAATCAATAAAGCCGTTAACTTTACCATCCTTACAGAGAATATTAGGAAGGCAATAATCTCCATGAGTAAATGCAGGTGTATAGGTTTTAGGTTTATTGTTCTTCAAGT
Source organism: Proteiniborus sp. MB09-C3 (assembly GCF_030263895.1). Taxonomy (NCBI): domain Bacteria; kingdom Bacillati; phylum Bacillota; class Clostridia; order Eubacteriales; genus Proteiniborus; species Proteiniborus sp. MB09-C3. Next base: position 619,794 of record NZ_CP127161.1, on the reverse strand, counting down.
ACTCAAGTAACCCCTGAGGAGTATTATATCTGTTGTTTTTCTCCCAATCAGACATATCTACGAGATCATTTTCTATATTATACAACGCTTCCTTTAGCTTTACTTCAAATCTATTATCAAAAGGGCAGTCATCAATTGGAATAGACTTAATCATTTTTATTCCATCGGCTAATAGCTTAACAGTTTCCTCTGGTTTAGATATTAAATTGTCTGAACAAAGTATTTCTCCATCAATTTCAGTCATAAGCATATAGTCAAAACCATTATAGGAATTAAAATATATTATTTTAGGAACTGGCAATCTATTTTGCAGCCAGCCTATTATTTCGTGCTCTTTTTCAAGTCCATGTGAAGCAGGTTGAATCTTCAAATAGTATGAAATTCTTTCGTTATAATACCTATATACTCCTGCCGTTGAACAACCAACATGGTTTTTCTCGCAGTTCATTCCAGCTAGGAGCTTACCTAAATCTTGTGGATAAAAATTATTTAAAAAGCTCATAACATCACCTTTCCTTTAGCATAAGTAAATATGCCCGTCGCTATTCCTTATTAATTAGCTTATGATATGCATTTATTATTTCAACCATCTTATCACTGTCTCCGCCATGATCTGGATGATATTTTTTTGCAAGTTCTCTAAACTTCTTCTTTATATCATCAATAGTTACTCCTGGACTTAAACCAAAAACTGATAGAATATCCACATCATAGACATCATCAAAATTCAACCCGTTTTCCTTACATTGCTGAAAATAAACACTATAAAAGTATTCCTCAAATACTTCTTCCAGCTCTTGCTTACTGAGTTTAATGAGTTTCCATAGTGGATACTTTACTGTTAATTCATTAAATGCTTTTGTGGAAAAGTAATCAGCCCAGACATACTTCTTTGTAGTCGAGGATGATTCATAATTAAAACGTATTCGCTTTTCAGCCTTCTTCAACTCTCTCAGCTTACGTTTTAATTGCTCTATTTCCATCCTTCCACCTCCAATAATGCAGGATTATACATAAATTCTGTTCTAATTGATGTCATTTAATAACTGTACATTTAAGTATATTCAAATTAGATTTCAAGTATTTTTTCTAACTCAGTTAAATAAATGTCTCTACTTATTTCTTTATCCCTTACTCTTTGATATCCATTTTTTATATATAGGTTAATAGCAGGCAGGTTTTTCTTTCCAGTGCATACTACTATTTTATTTATGCTACCATTAACTTCTTCTACAAAACTAATCAGTTTTCCTGCAATTCCTCTTCTAAAAAAGCTAGGATGTACTGCAACCCGATGTATATCTAAAACATTGTCAATAATTTTATATGAAATTATACCTGCCAAAATGTCATTAATATAGTATCCATAAAAAGTCTCATCACATTCCTGCAAGCTAATTATTGTGTCCTCTAACGGTGGTATTTCATAAAAATCTATAATCTCGGCTTCGACTTTATATGAAGCTTTCTGTAATTCTAATATGCACTTTGCCATTTCTATATTTTTCAGATTTAGCTCTTTAATCATACCTATTTTCACCTCTTCATATCCTTTTATGCCTATACAGCATATAACTCTTTATTTACAAAAAAACAATATATAACTATTATACCATCTCCTACTACTACATGATGTTATTTTGTTTTTTTCTTTCTCGACATATTTTCTTTAATCTAAAATATATCTTTCAATTTTCCTTCAATTTATAGCTAAATGATTTCTGGTTCTAGATGAAAAAATGCGACAGGATTTAACTCACCTGTCGCATAAATACAATCTAAAGTTGGATATTATAATCTAATCTAGAGGTATATCAATAGTCTTATTATATGGCTCTGTATAAGTCATTTTCTCTATACTCAGTTGATATTTGTTACCTGTTTTAGGAAAATGCAATGTTCGAGTATGCATAATTCCCCTATCCTTTAGCTTATCAATATTACTATTAATAGTCTCCTTAAGGCTTACTCTTTCTCCATCTACTATAAGTCCTACCTTTGTAAGAATGACATCATCACTTGTAGTAATAGTGATATAAGTGCTTCCATCTAATTCGTATATCTTATTTAATTCAATATTTTGTCCTAAGACTTCAAACTCTTGCTTATTTAAGTCCTCATTAATTTCTATTTTTTTATTGACATCTTTATCTACTGAAAAGCTTTTTACAAATAACTGAATAGATTCTAAATCCTCTGGCAAAGCATCATATTCACTGTGAAATCTAATTCCCTTATTATCTGTGGTCATACCCCCGCCTTGATAATCTATTTCTTGTCCATTAGCAATTAATTTTATATCAATATCTTTAGGACGAAGTCTTTCCCCCAGTATTTGATCAATAGCTAATTCTATAATATTTTGTATCTTTCCATGTAAGACAGTTTTTGTAGGAGAAGCTACAATTGATTCTAAATGAATTTTGGTGTCCCCAGCTTTAATCGTTTTATTAATGCTTTGCTTCAATGTGTGTCCCATTGCCTTGTTTGGATCGATTCTAAAGCTAATATCTCCTTCTTCCATTTTATTGTCTTCCACTAAATACATCTTTAAATGTAGAGTTTTTTCGAATATGGAGGGTTTTTCAAAGCTATGAACCCATTTTATTTCCGTTTTTTCAACATTCATTTCCCCTTGTCCGCCCTGAGAACTATATTCCTTAATAAATCCTTTAATAAATAACATGTTAGTATTCTTAGCCTTGTCAATTTCACCCTTTGGATCTTTAATCGTATAGAAGGCTAAAAGCTGATTTTCATCAACCATTATTCCATCCAATGTCACAGATAGACCATTTTTGAAGGTATAGCTTTTCCCTATGGGCTGACCCTTTCCTAGTTCATTTAACTGTCTTAGAGTTCCATTCATTATTTGATCATATCCAAGAAGCTTTTTCCCATAGTATGCTAGAGCATTAAAGTTATATCCTATTAGTAAAAATGCAACACAGGCGGCTGCAACTACTGCCTTCCAGTTTTTCTTCTTCACTTTGGAGGGTGAGCTATTTTCTAATGCTTTATATAGTCTTGACTCTAATTCTTCTGGTACCTGTAATTTATCTATATCAGCTTTCTTTCCACTAAGAATCTTTTCAATTTCTTTCATAATTATCACCTCCAAGGCTTTCCTTTAAATTTTTGAGACCTATAGAAATACGTGATTTTACTGTCCCAAGAGGTATTTTCAGGATATCTGATATAGTCTGATAATCTAAACCTAGAAAATATCTAAGTCTGATGACCTCTTGATGCCTTTCATTCAATTTTGACAAATGCTCCTCTACTATAATTTGATCTTCCTTTATTTTCAACTCACTCTCACAGCCTTGCTCCTCAACAATTTCTAATGAAATCAGCTTACTTTTTTCCTTTAAGAGCTTTTTACAGCAATTTACTAAAATAGTTTTGCTCCAGCTATAAAAGGCCTCTGGTTTTTTTAGCTGGTGAATTTTTTCGTGCACAATTACAATCATGTCAGACATTGCATCTAATGAGTCATCCTTATTTTTCATATATATAAAAGCTAATTTATAATAGTCCTGCTTTTTATCCATAATTAGCTGAACTAGCGCGTCCTTGTCTCCCTGTTTTGCTCTTTTCACTAGTAATTCTGTGTCCACTCTAGCACCTTCTTTCATATATAAGAGTATATCACTATGGAAAAAGTTCATTCTAATTTGAATTTTTTTCCGCAGTCTCGCAACACAAATTTATTTGCTCGCTACCCTTCATAAATTTGGTGCTCGTTGCGTTTGACCTACCAGCGATTTTCCGACAAAAACGCTCGGAAAATCGGGTTAGGTCATAAAAAAGAACCCTCTTAATTGAAGGCTCTTGAAAATGCAAATAAATATTATTAGAACAAAAACTCAAAGTATAAGTAATTTCTGAAAGTTTGTTTACTGTTATAGGATTTATTTTTTAATGCTCTCATATTCCTCTCTGGTAATATTAAAATATTTTACCTCCATATCAAATAACTCCATATCTTTTACGAATTTAAGTCCTAATTTCTCTATTACATTAATTGAAGCTTTATTTAATGGCTTGGCAAGAGCTATTATATGATCAAAATCCAGTTTCTCAAATGCATACTTAAGAGATGCCTTTGCTGCTTCTGTAGCATATCCTTTTCCTCTGGCATGTCTGCCGAATGCATATAAAACCTCTGTTTCTGAAAGATCTCTTATGAAGTTCAGCCCACAATGGCCTAATAAACAATCAGTTTCCTTGTCAACAACAGCCCATATGCCATAGTTATATTTCTCCCAATGCTTCAATATATAATTCATAAACCGTTCTGTCTCTTCTATTGTATGTCCCTCTCCTTTTGGGAGCCATTTTCCAACTTCATTTTCTCCCATGATATCAGCATAGGCTTTCAAGTCCTTTTCCATATCAAAATGACGTAAATATAGTCTTTCTGTTTCAATTCTCATATTGTAGTTCCCCCATGAACAATTAATATTTTTTAATATAAAAGTCAATCTAATTCATACTTTCTGTATTCTATAGAATATGATACATTTCATACTGTGAGATAGCATCCTTAGCAAAATTCAGATGTTTTACAAAACCAAAAAGGCTCGCATTATTAGAAAAATTTATCGCCAGCTTCTCTATATTAAGCTCTTTTACAGCATAATTTATAATACCCTGACCTATACCATGATAGCGAATCTCTGGATTAATCCACAAAAAACTAATCTTTCCTTTAGGATGAATACTTAGTCCTCCTATTAGCTTCTCATCCTTAAATACTCCATAGTGCACTTGACCGTCAATTTGACTGATATAATCAAAGTCATTCTGCCAATTTATATGTATGTCCTGTATTTCATGACCTAAGGTTCTTAAAATATTCATATCTACTTTCTCAACTCTTAAACTATTTGGTAAAGCGGCTTTAATCTCTGAAGGGTTACTATGAGAGTAGTATGCTATACCATATACCTTTTCATAGCCCTTTTTCTTATAAAAATTAATTGCCCTGTCATTGCCTACTATAACCTCTAAAAACATCTGTTTACAGCTATTCTCTAAAGCTATCACCCTATGAAGCTCAAAGAGCTGTTTTCCAACCTCAGTACCCCTATAGTCTGGATGAATACAAAGAGCCCCGCATCTAAGTGTTTTTATTCCTTCATATACTTTGATTCCACCTAAGTTGAGTCCTACTGGCATATCTCCATCAAGAGCGATAACAGAATGCTTTAAGCTATTTCCTTCTGGTCCAAAAAAGCGTTTAATAAAGAATTCCTTTGATATCTCAATCTTTATGATATAATCTGAAAATCCAGTTTTAAAAGCCTGAAATATAATATCTTCATTTACCTCTGTACACCTTTTATAAGTTATCAACTAAATCACCTCTTCTTTTTTAGAGTCGTATCCCTTACTCAGTACAGTGCAGATATGCAAAATATCCTGTGATGAAAATTCCTTTTGAAATCGTCTCTTTAATTTTTTGTAATATGAAAATCTGAGTATTGAGTATTTTTCCAGCTCTTTAATATATTTCTTACTAAATCTTTTTCTATTTTTAGATATTGCTTCAAAAATCATGATAATGCAGCTTTTTTTTATGACTTTTTTTAGCTTCATAGAATCTTTTGATGAGAAAGACTTGGCATTATTTATAGTTTTTTCAATAAACCATAGTAATTTATTAATCAAATTGTCTAAGGGCCACTTCTGAGCAATCTGTGAAAGTATAGTCATGTGTCCATTGCTTAAATCTTCCTCTATATCCTGAAGATCATCTATAATCTGTAGAAATACACCATATCCAAACATAAAATCTGCTTCCTCTGCCGATAGCTCTCCTTTTACAAGATAGCCATCAGCTAATACTGATGTCCCTCCTTTTTCAAAACTAATACCGATTATATCTCTTTCATAGGGAATACTTTCTCCTCTCTGCTGAATAAGGCTTTTCTCTTGACCTTTATGGATAGCCAATAAGCTTTCAAAAACCTGATTATATATCTCTCTAGGAAATTCTGCCTCAATTTTTTTAACAAGCTGATATACCTTCTCTTCATTTGTATTTGAAATCTCCGCTTCTTCTCCAAACAACCATCTTCTAAATTTATTATTAAAACTAATCTTATCTTTAGCTGTTACCTCTATATCATCTAAATAGTTATCACTATAGGGATATAGCATGCTATATGAAAAAATTGAGGGTGTCAATTTCACTTCCATATTAAAAAATACCTGTATGCTATTCATAATCCATACGTTTCTAATAGCTTGAAATATATCATAAACATCCATATCAGTATCAAAGCTTCTAACCTCTTTAATAAACTCCTCAGTAATTAATGAATAGCCTTTTTCCACGAAAAAATCAATGTAGCTCTCTTCTTCTCCAGTAATTCCAACTTCTATATCTTTTATCAAGGAAAAGATTCTATTATTCCATTCCTTGATTTTATTCTCTTCCTCTGGCATCTTGTGAAGTTCATTAAAAAGCCTTTTTCTATAATCCTCTATTTTTCTTTCATTTCTTAACTTTTCTGTAAGCTTAATTTCTTTCTCAAAGAAATAAAAAGCAGTACTAGCTTTCCACCATAGAGACAAATATTTAAGTTTCAAATTCTCAATTATATTTGCAAGCCCATTCTTTTTTTCCATCTCACCACCCCAATAATTTCTACTCTAATTTACATACAAAGATTCTATATTATTCTTTATACGGTATTCTCAATTATTCTACATATTACTAAAAATCCCTTTAATATTATTCGTGTGTCGAAATATTATTTTTTGTTCACAATTACAGGCTATAAAAAAACAGCCTGTAATATTAATCAAGCTGTTTTTCGCATAGACGTATTAGCTTTATGTTTATATGAAAGCTTTAATATACTTTCTTTATTCCCTGATAGCTGTCTCTCCTTCTGAGCTCCATATCAATCTCGGACAATACTCTAAGCTTATCTAAGCTCCATAGTGGCTCCACCAATAAAGTTCTCTTTCCATCACCAGTTAGTCTATGGATAACCATGTCTGGAGGTAGGTACTCTATGCCATCTACAATTAAAGATATATACTCCTCTTTAGATAATATGTGAAAGGGCGATTTTTTAAAGCTTTCATAGAGGTCTGTGCCTTTTTGTATATAAAGTAGATGAAATTTTACACCCCAGGTATTCGTAGCAGCTACGTACTTTACGGAAGATAATATATCTTCTCTTGACTCATTAGGTAATCCAAATATCAGATGAGTAGCTACTTTTATGTTTCTTTTATTAAGCTGCCTGACAGCTTCATCGTAGCAATCTAAAGAGTAGCCTCTTCTAATAAACTTAGCCGTTCTCTCATGTATAGTTTGTAGTCCAAGCTCAACCCAAAAGAAAGTCTTTTTATTAATCTCTTCTAATAAATCCATTACATTTTCAGACAAGCAATCTGGTCTTGTAGCTATAGCTAGACCTACTACTCCTTCTTGAGATATGGCAGAATAGTATTTTTGTTTCAGGTCTTCATAGGTAGAATAGGTATTGGTAAAGTTCTGAAAATAGGCAATATACTTTCCGGTATCCCACTTTTTCGATAAAAGCTTTTTTTGGCTCTCAATCTGCTCTCTGATATCTAAACACCGAGAAGCGGCAAACTCTCCTGAGCCTTCTTCTCCACAAAATATACAGCCTCTTTTGCCTAAAGTTCCATCCCTATTGGGACAAGTGAATCCACCATCTAAGGACAGCTTTATTACCTTAGACTTAAATGTTTTTTTCATTTCATAGTTAAATGATCGATATCTTTTATCTCCCCACATCATATCATCACTGCCCTTACTCATCTTAAGTATTTTTTTATTTCATCTGAAGATAATACCTTTCCCTTCGACTTAATTTCGTCATCAATTACAAGAGCAGGTAGTTCCATAACACCATAAGCCACCATTTCCTTAAGATCTGATACCTTTTCAATAATAGCATCTATTCCTAATTCTTTTACTGCTTTCTTTGCATTTTTCTCTAATTTATCGCATTTTGAGCATCCAGTACCTAAAATTCTAATTATCATATATATTACACCTCCAAGGTTTAAACAAAAACATATGAGAATGCATTAAATACATATCCAATAATGATAATCCCTATTGTTACTACAGCTATGAATATTGCTAATAATTTGGGTTTTACTACTTTACTTAACATAATCATAGAAGGGAGAGAAAGAGTAGTTACTCCCATCATAAAAGCTAAGACCGTACCTATTCCTACACCTTTCCCGACTAATGCTTCTGCTATAGGAATAGTGCCAAATATATCAGCATAAATTGGAACTCCAATAATTGTGGCTAGTAGAACAGAAAATGGATTGTTATTACCTATAATATTTTCTATTACTGATTGAGGAATCCAGTTATGAATAGCTGCTCCTATACCTACTCCGATTAATATATATATCCACACTTTTTTTATAATGTCCCTAACTTGATCTTTAGAAAATGATATTCGCTCTCCACAGCTTATCTCCGTAATTTCAGTATCTACGCTTTTTGCTCCCAATACATAGTCTTCAATATATTCATACATATTTAGCTTATCAATGATAGTTCCCCCTACTACTGCAAGTATTAACCCTACAGCAACATAAGCAATTGCAATCTTTGCGCCAAAAAATGAAACTAACAATAAAAAGGAAGCTAAATCAACAAGTGGAGAAGATATAAGAAAGGAGAATGTAACTCCTAAAGGGAGTCCTGCTGATGTAAATCCTATGAAAATAGGTATGCTCGAACAGCTGCAAAATGGAGTTACAGTTCCTAACAACGCTCCTAGTATATTTCCTTTTACACCTTTTATGCCACCAAGAATTTTTTTCGTTCTTTCTGGTGGAAAATAGCTTTGAATATACGATATAGCAAAAATTAGCACTGATAATAGTATAAAAATTTTAATTGTGTCATATATGAAAAAATGTATGCTTCCGCCTAGCCTATCATTTATAGACAAACCAAATACCTTTTCTACAAGTATACGGATCAGCTCCCAGAGCCATTTCATTTTTAACAATTGATCATTTAATACTGTAAAAATCTGATGCATAAAAATCATCTCCTAGCCTTTACATGTTTCAAGATATTTCTCTACACCTTTAATTTTCTCTATATCAGCTTCCAAGATTGGATAATTATCTTTGTTGTCTACAATCCTTTTCAATATTTCTTTTAAAGCTTCATCCTGAAGATTTAAGTCATAAAATACAAATTGTTCTTGACGTTCATCCTTGACAAATCCCATATCTCTAAGCTTTCCAAGATGTTTAGACACCTTTGGCTGTGATTCTTCCATTATGCCACACATCTGACAGACACAAAGTTTTTTGTGATACAAAAGAACTAGTATTCTTAATCTCGTGTCATCTGAAAGTATTTTGAAGAAATTTATTAGATTATTCAAACCATCACTTCCTATCTTAGTTTCATTTCTCTGCCTACTATTTCTTCCCAAGCATTGAATATTGGTTTAATTATTTGAGGTCCTATTTTAGATATTATGACTAATTGAGAGCTAGACTCTTCCTTATCAGTATGTTTAAAATCTATTCTCCTATTGACTACATCAACTTGATTCCATCCATCTTCAAGCTTAAAGAAGCCTTTAATTCTATAACTATCTTTTTTAATAATATTTAAGAATTGAATAAGACTTTCTTTAGTTATTTCGCCATCATACGTCAAAGTTAAAGTTTTTGGCTTATTCTCAGGTGAATTAGTAGTTTCTTCTGTACCTACCCAAGCATTTTCCATAAGGTTCTTTTCTAATATATTGTAACCTAATTTTCCATGTGTGGCTTTTTGAATCTCTACCTTATGGTTTATTTCTTTAATTTTATCTATAACCTTATCTAAAATTTCCTTGTTTATTAAATCTACCTTACTTATGATTACAAGATTGCAGAACTTAAGCTGTCTTTCTACTGTTTCTATATCCTCAATTTGCTCAAGAAAATTTACTCCATCTACTACACAAATAGCTCCACTATACTCATAAACATCTCCTTTTGCAACCTCTACAACCTCTAGAAACTCCCCTATATTTGATGGGTCTGCTAATCCAGAGCTTTCAACAAAAACATATTCCATATTACGCTCTGCCATTTCTATAAGTGCAGATACGAATGAAAGCTGTAAGCATGAACAAAATATTGAGCCTCTATTTATTTCTATAAGCTCTAAATCATCCTTTTTAATAATAGCTCCATCTATGCCGACCTTTCCAAATTCATTCATTATAACTCCTACTTTTCTGTCTGATAGTTCATTAAGTATACTGGTTAAAAAAGTAGTCTTTCCTGCTCCTAGAAACCCTGTAAACAAATATAGCTTTGTTTTATTTATCATCCTAAATCCCTCCCTAATATTCAAGGTTCTACATTTTTAACAGAAGTCATAAGCTAATATATCCATATGGGTATATGTACATATACATGATATTCTTATTTATATCTATTGTCAACAGTTTAACCAAATATTTAAAAATTTTTAACCGTTTTCAATATCAGATATCAATGATTTTTTCTGGTTTTTAATAGAAAAAATCTAGGTTATAAAGAAGCCACTGAAAAATTTCTTTTCTGTCATTCTGAGCATCAGAAAAGAATCTCTTATGTATTGAAAAGATGAGATTCTTTGACTGCGTCTCAGAATGACAAACGAAAAAAAACAGATTTTTTCAGTAACCATGTTATAGACCTAGATTTTTCTATTATATTTCCCCTCTCACAATGTTATTTAACAAATATAATTCCAAAGCAGTATATTTTTGTCGTGTTATCTATATTGAGCTTAAACTGTTTTAAGCAAATATGAAAAAGCATCTACTTATTAAAATGTAGATGCCTTTAAAGCTTAATTGTATTATTTGATCCTATATTATTCCATACTCCTTGAAGCCACTAAGTCTATTCCTGTTCCTAATATATCCTTTACAATAACTTGTTTTACCTTTACTGGTGCTTGGACTTCAAGGGAATTTATGAGTTCCATACATTTAAAATTCATATCCTTCGGTATTGCGCCATTAGTCTTTACAGGCAATCTTTTTAGATGTGCATTGTTAATCTTTATAGTTGAAGTAATTACCCTAGTAGGATTTGTCATTTCAAGTATTCCATAGCGCTCTCCTCTTTTGCATTGATTCCCACTAACTACATATCCAGCAGGAATTGTATCGTCTTTAATAATAGTTAGACGACATCCTATAGGACAAACAATGCAAATAGTTTCCATGCTACTCCTCCCCCCTATCTAACTCTACAACCAAGGTCTCTGCAATATTATCCTTTAAGAGGCTCATATCTATATTTACTCTCTCCATTTCTCCTGGAGTGAGGGTTCTCTTCTTTATCCTTTTAATTACTTCTTCATCTAGCTTAATGTTCATAATTACATCAGAATATACATCATCTGATCTCATGAAAAGGGTTATTGAATTATCTATATTTTCTAATCTTATTACTTGAGGCACTATATATCTAATTCCTTTTCCTAATTTAGTATTAATAATCCTTTCTACTCTACCCAATCCCTCTAGGACATATTTTGCTGCATTCTTTCCTGCTCTACTTCCTTCCTCACTGACATAATCCACTAGATCATGAACATGGACTACATTGCCACAGGCGAAGATTCCTTCTACAGTGGTTTCCATAGACTCATTTACTATAGGACCACCAGTTATATTGTCAAGCTTTAAGTTAGCACTTTTTGAAAGCTCATTTTCAGGTATCAAGCCTACTGACAATAGTAATGTATCACATTCAAAGTATTTTTCTGTTCCTATTATAGGTCTTTTATTTTCGTCTACCTCTGATAATACTATTCCCTCAATTCTATCTCTTCCATCTATCCTCGTTATAGTATGGCTCAAAAATAAAGGAATATTATAATCGTGAAGACATTGAATGATATTTCTCGTAAGTCCTCCTGAATAAGGCATAAGCTCTGCTACTCCTATAACCTCTGCTCCTTCTAATGTAAGCCTTCTAGCCATTATAAGTCCGATATCTCCTGAACCTAGTATAAATATTTTCTTGCCTACCATGTAGCCTTCCATATTAATATATCGTTGAGCAGTTCCTGCTGTAAATATGCCTGAGGGCCTTGTGCCAGGAATATTTATAGCTCCTCTAGTTCGCTCTCTACAGCCCATAGAAAGTATTACAGCCCTTGCTTTTATATTAATTAATCCATCCTTTGAATTCATTGCACTTACTATCTTGTCCTCTGTAATATTTAGAACCATTGTATCAAGCTTATATTCAATGTTAAGCTCTCTTATTTTATCTACAAACCTTTCAGCATATTCAGGTCCAGTCAACTCTTCTTTAAATACATGAAGACCAAATCCATTGTGAATACATTGCTGTAGTATGCCTCCAAGTTCTCTGTCTCTTTCTATTACTAGAATACTATCTACTCCACTTTTCTTAGCCTCTACCGCTGCTGCTAAGCCTGCTGGACCTCCTCCAATAACTACAATATCGTACTCTATCACTCCATCACCCCCTTATTTTTTCCCTTTATTTGTATTGCCAATCAATATATATGAGCCTTCTCTATCTTTCACTATTTCATCCATGTCTTTATTAAGCTCCCTAGCTAATATCTCAACTATTCTTGGCCCACAAAATCCTCCCTGACATCTTCCTGTTCCTGGTCTTGCTCTTCTCTTAACTCCATCTACTGTAGTTGCTCCTGCATTTCTTCTAATAATGTCCACTATTTCACCTTCAGTAACACTTTCACATCTGCATATTATCCTCCCAAAACTAGGATCTTTCTTTATTAGCTCAGCTTTCTCTTCATCACCTAGATTATTAAATCTAATAACTCTTCTTCTCCTTGGATTGAAGTCACTTTTTTCCTTGAGCTCCCCTGTTATACCTTTCATTATGTCAACTACATATTCTGCTATAGCTGGTGATGATGATAGACCTGGAGATTTAATACCTGCAACATTTATAAATCCTTTTGCATCCTTTGCTTCTCCAATAATAAAGTCTCCAGTGCTGACCTCTGATCTTAGACCTGAATACGTAGTTATTACTTTACTTACAGGAACACTAGATGATGAATTTTTAGCAATTTCCTTTATATACTCTAGATTTTCCGAAGCAGTCGAAACATCGTCTTTATCCTCTATATCTTCTGCATCAGGTCCTAATAGTAAATTGCCATGAATAGTTGGTGCTATCAGTATACCCTTCCCAACCTTTGAAGGGCATTGAAATACTACTGTATTTACAAAGTCACCTACACTTTTATCTAGTACAAAATATTGTCCTTTCCTAGGAGTTATTATAAATGAGTCTTTAGATACCATATCATTTACTTTATCTGCATAGACACCTGCACAGTTTATTACATATTTAGAATCTATCTCTCTTTTATTTGTAATTATCTTATATCCTAATTCTATTTTTTTTATATCTACAACCTCATTATTTAGTAAGATCTCTACCCCATTATCTGCTGCATTTTCAGCCAAGGCTATAGTCAACTCCCATGGACTGATAATCCCACAGGTAGGTGCATATAGGGCTCCTTTTATTGTATCGTTTAAATTAGGCTCCATTTCTCTTACTTTATCTCCATCAATTATCTCTAGTCCTTCAATTTCATTATCCAAACCTCGTTGATACAGCTCTTTTATTGTTTCCATATCAGCATCATCAAATCCTACAACAAATGAGCCTGTTCTCTTGAACTCAACATCCAGCTCTTCACATACTTTATCAAACATAGGATTACCCAGTGAATTGAATTTCGCCATATTTGTTCCTAGCTTAGCATCGTATCCAGCATGTATTATTGCGCTGTTTGCCTTAGAAGCTCCATTAGATACATCATTTTCTTTATCTATCAACACTATATTTAGCTCATATCGTGCAAGCTCCCTTGCAATAAATGCTCCTATTACACCAGCCCCTATTATTGCAATGTCATACATCTTTTGATTCACCCCTTTTTACTTTAACAATATATAAAAGCTCCGTATTAAAAAGTCCTAAAGAGAGACCCTTCGCTTGCGCTCAGGATGACATCTAATCTAATACCTTGACGTAGTAAAAAAAGCCGCACAAATCCACCCTATCTTATCATAGGTATAGATTGTGCGGCTCTCTTACTCTAGTCTCACCGTCTTATGTTTTTTATCCTTAAATTGTCTGGATTCCCCTATGCTTCTTCCCACTTAAGTGCCTTACCTACAGCTTTCTTCCAGCCGTCATATAAAGCGTCCTTCTTATCTTCTTCCATATCATGTTCAAATACTCTATCGACATTCCATTTCTTAGCTATTTCTTCCTTGCTCTCCCAGAATTCAACTGCTAAACCTGCTAGATATGCAGCTCCTAGTGCTGTTGTTTCTATAACCTCTGGTCTATGAACAGGTACGCCTAGAATATCTGATTGGAATTGCATTAAGAAGTTGTTAGCTACTGCTCCGCCATCTACCTTAAGAGCTTGAAGATCTATGCCTGAATCTTCTTGCATAGCCTCTAGAACATCTCTAGTTTGATAGCATATGGACTCCAAAGCCGCTCTTATAATATGGTTTCTGTTTGCTCCCCTAGTTAAGCCTACTATAGTTCCTCTTGCATACATATCCCAATATGGTGCTCCTAATCCAACAAATGCCGGCACTAAGTAGACTCCATTATTGTCTTCTACTCTTGTTGCAAAGTACTCGCTATCCTTTGCACTATCTATTAGTTTCAATTCATCTCTTAGCCATTGTACTACTGCACCAGCTATGAATATACTTCCTTCTAGAGCATATTCAACTTTTCCATCTACTCCCCATGCTATTGTAGTAAGAAGACCATTCTTAGATGGAACCATTTCTTCTCCTGTATTCATCAGCATGAAGCATCCAGTGCCATAGGTATTCTTAGCCATACCAGGCTCGAAGCAAGCCTGACCGAACAATGCAGCCTGTTGGTCTCCTGCTATGCCTGCTATTGGAATCATAGCGCCGCCAAAGGTTGCTTCATCTGTATAGCCATAGATTTCACTAGATGGTCTAGCTTCTGGAAGCATGGATTTAGGAATATTTAGTTCTTCTAATATTTTCTCATCCCATTTAAGCTCTCTAATATTATAAAGCATGGTTCTAGAAGCGTTTGAATAATCAGTTACATGAACCCTTCCTCTTGTAAGATTCCAAATGAGCCAAGTGTCAATATTTCCAAATAACAGTTCTCCATTTTCTGCTTTTTCTTTAGCACCTTCTACATTATCTAATATCCATTTTACTTTTGTGCCAGAAAAATATGCATCTACAACAAGTCCTGTATTTTCTCTGATATATTCTTCGAGTCCTCTTGCTTTCAGACTATCACATATGGAAGCAGTTCTTCTACATTGCCAAACTATTGCATTGTATACTGGTTTTCCAGTATTTTTATCCCAAACAACTGTGGTTTCTCTTTGATTTGTGATACCTATGGCAGCAACTTCCTCAGGTCTAACTCCTGCTGTTTCTAGAACTTCTCTTGCTACTCCGCTCTGAGTTCCCCATATTTCCATAGGATCATGCTCTACCCACCCAGCCTTAGGATATATCTGTGTAAATTCTTTTTGAGCAACACCTATTATCTTTCCATCATTATCAAACAGTACTGCTCTCGAGCTTGTAGTTCCTTGGTCAAAGGCTAAAACATATTTCTTTTCCATATCGTACCCTCCTTATTTCAGTTTAGTTCTTATACGTCAAATATTCAAGTGTGCTTTTATAGGAAACAAGATAATATAAATCCTCCTAAGGTGCCACCAATTAATGCTACTATATAGTTAACAGCGCCCTTTCCGAACTTATCTCCACTAGCTACTGAAGCTGTAAATAATCCGATTCCTGCTGCCCAAGCCATATCTATCCATGCACCGGTTTGATGTATCATGCTAACGCCGTGATTCAATGTCCAGCAAAGACCAACTATAAAGGCAGCTGCCATCCATCCACCTATATTGCCCCAGTTTTCACACATCTTTCCCCATATCATTCTAATTAAAAATGGAAATATAAATGCTCCTGCAAATGTTGCTATTGCATATTGAACTGTCATCCTTAGCCCCCCTTTTTAATATATTTTTATTATTTTCAATTTACTCGCTTTTAAAGCTCTGACTATTATTTTGAAGCTAAATACTTTTCAAACTTAGATGCTGCAAAACCACCTACTATACCACCTACAAGTACCACTACTAAAGTTGGCAATGCATCTACAAATACCTGTCCTCCGTTCATGAATACGTCTCTCATTGTACCCGCCATTCCTATACCCACTGCCATGTCTACAAATGCGCCATCATTATTAATTAGACCTAATGCGTGGTTTAAAAACCACATTGTGCCGATGATTAAAAGTCCTGCAAACCATCCACCAGCGATTCCATATGCACTAGCAAATGCTCCCCAAACGCTCATAACAAAAATACCTGCTATGGCAGTTCCGATAACTGTACCTAAATGCTTCATCATTACACCCCCTTATTTTTTGTTTTATACAACTAGGACACACCTAGACTGTACACTACTACATATACCAGATATCTTCCTTACTAGTAGATATGCCAATTGCACCCGATCTTAAGTTTTGGATTACATCGTCTTTTTCACTTATTAATCCTCCAGTTATTACTGGAATTCTAGTCTCACTATGTATTGACTTAGCTACTCTTGGCATAATTCCAGGCAATATTTCTACTGCATCCGGCCTAGTACTTTTTATGGATTTTATTCCAGTATCCAAGGACAATGAATCTAAAACAAATAGTCTTTGTATTGTAAAAATACTCATTTCCTTTGCAGCCTTTATTAGATTCCCTCTAGTTGTAATTATTCCGTCTGGACATATATGTTCATTAATAAACCTTAAAGCTGTAACATCTTTTGAAAAGCCTTCCATTAAATCTATGTGAACATAAATAAGCTTGTTGTTTTCCTTTACTCTGCCTACAATGCTTTTTATGTTAAATATGTCTCCAGCTAATAAAAAGATTATCTTACAAGGTGAGTTAATAGCAGCCTCTGCTTTATTCATGTCATTTATAGCTGCGATTATTGGATTATTAATGATATTTCTAAAAAATCCATCTCCCATTTAACACACCCCTTTATGTATCTAGATTGTTCAAACATTTTAGTGATAATTAACTTTCAACCTTATCCATATATTTTGCTTCCATTCCAGCCCTTTTTATATCCTCCAAATCATTTGAAATACATGCCTGTATAGCAGCTGCTAAGCTGCCTTCAACTATAGGCGCATTAAGAATAATAGTATTTTTCCTCATATCTTCTGGCAGCATCTCTACAGCTATTTCTGAACTCATTATGGAGCTACCAATATCAACCAATATAGCTACTCCATCACCACTATTGGCTTCTTCAATTGCTTCCATAATTAGAGTTGCATCTGTACCTAATTTCCCGTCTCTCGTTCCACCAGCAGATATTATCTTAATATCATCCCTTACCATTTCCTTACACAGCTCCACTATTCCAGTAGATATTTTATTGCTATGAGATACTATGACTATTCCAATCATCTGAATACCTCCTACTGCTGAAGAAAGTTGATGATAGCCTTCATGAAGCTTGGCAAATCCTTAGGAGTTCTAGATGTTATCATGTTTCTATCTACTACTACTTCATCATCTATATAAGTAGCTCCGGCATTTTCTATGTCATCAATTATTGCATTTACACAGGTCATTTTGTATCCATCAACAACCTTAGCCGATATGAACACCCAGCCCCCATGACAAATTGTGGCTAATAGCTTTCCTTCGTCTGCAAAAGCTTTAACTAAATCTAATATCCCAGCATATCTCCTCAATTTATCTGGAGCCCATCCTCCTGGCACAATGATTCCATCATAATCCTTTGATGAGATAGCGTCATAGTCTAAATCTACCTCTACAGAGGTTCCATATTTCCCAATATATTTCTTTTTGCTTCCACTACCGACTATGTCAACATGGTAGCCTTCTTCCTTTAACCTTATGGCTGGATACCAAAGCTCTAGATCCTCATAGCCATCCTCGGCTAATACTACAATTTTCTTGTTCTCATCTTTCATTATCTTGCCTCCTTCAGAGTATCTTTTATAGCCCTTAGAATGATATAGCTAGATGTAGCTCCAGGGTCCTGATGCCCTATGCTTCTCTCTCCTAGATAACTGGCTCTGCCCTTCCTTGCAATAATGGTTTTTGTGTACTCTACACCACCAATTGCCGCCACCTCAGCCTTTTCAAAGGCAGTAGTTATTTCCTCTCCATTTTCTATGGATTCCTTAAGCATCTCATAGGCCGGGATTAATGCATCGAGCATCGTCTTGTCTCCCTTTTCTGCCTTGCCTCTAGCTTTTATCCCCTGTATGGCTTCATACAGCATCTGAATTGTATCCTGTCTATCTATATAGGCTTTTCCATTAACTACTGAAGCTGCCTTTAAGAAGGCTGTACCATATAATGGACCTGAGGCCCCTCCTACAGTAGATATCAAAGTCATGGCTACTGCTTTTATGATAGTTCCGCAATCCTTATCTTCCATACCACTCAGCTTACCTAATACTGCTGTAAAACCCTTGCTCATGTTTATTCCATGATCAGAATCTCCTATTGCAGTATCTAAATCTGTTAAGAATTCCTTGTTTTCTTTTATTGCTTCTCCCATGTTTCTAATCATTGTTAAGAGCACATCTGATGTAATCATAGTTAATTCCCCCCATAAACTAAGCCTCGATTCAGAGTAAAATCCTTTTGTCATTCTGAGACGTCAGACTGTATGAAAATTCACATTCTATACATTTTTGTCATTCTGAACGCAGTGAAGAATTAGACAATCGTTAAGCAGGAGAGATCTTTCACTGATGCTTAGGATGACATGAATAGGCTTAGATTCTATAGACTACAATTGCCTAAATGCAGGCGTATCAGCACTTGCATCTAATAATTCTTTTATTTCATCATCTAGCTTTAGTACACTTATGGATGCTCCTGCCATTTCTATAGATGTCATAAAATTACCAACAAGAGTTTTATATACCTTTATTCCTTTTTCATTTAATTTCCTATGAACTTCCCTATTGACTATATAAAGCTCCATCAATGGTGTCCCGCCTAAACCATTAACCATAACAGCTACTTCTTCGTCATCTTTTATTTCAATATCCCCCAGTATTTTTTCTAGCAGATGATCTGCTATTTCATCTGCTGATTGTATTTTTTCTTTATGAGTTCCTGGCTCACCATGTATGCCTAAGCCTACTTCCATTTCATCTTCACCTATCTCGAAGCTCGGCTTGCCTACTGCTGGAACTATACATGGAGTTAGAGACATTCCCATGGATCTAACATTTTTTATTACTTTTTCAGCAATTCTTTTAACTTCACTTAGTTCTAAACCTTTTTCAGCTGCCGCACCAGCTATTTTATGAATAAATACAGTGCCTGCAATTCCTCTTCTTCCTGTAGTATAGGTACTATCCTCAACTGCTACATCATCGTCTACTACAACACTTTGAACGGTTATACCCTCTGCTGCCGCCATTTCTGAGGCCATTTCAAAATTCATAATATCTCCAGTATAGTTTTTAATGACTAATAATACCCCTGCACCACCATCTACAGCTTTAATAGCCTCATAAACCTGATCCGGTGTAGGTGATGTAAATACTTCGCCTGCAACTGCTCCATCTAACATACCAGTTCCTACATATCCTCCGTGAGATGGCTCATGTCCGCTTCCTCCGCCACTTACTAAGCCTACTTTTCCTTTTATTGGTGAACTTTTCCTAACTAGCACATTGTAGTCTTCTACTCTTTTCACATACTCTGGGTGAGCTGCTACTATGCCTTGAAGCATTTCTTCTACAACATTTTCTCTGTTATTAATGATCTTTTTCATGACTCCACTTCCTTTCAAAATTGATTTTTTATCCTTTTATTTGTGTTACTAATATATATTTGAATCAAAGTAAATTATGACAAGCGTTAAACATTTTTAGTATGCAAAAACCACACGTATCTAGCCTATGTCTCCATAGGATAGATAGTGTGGTTCTCCAAGTCTCCACAAAATATTCAATTGTCTACTACATTCATATATTTATTATAGATATGCTTGCTTTTTTATATATATGCATAAGACTGTTATTTTATTTGTTTTCATTAAGCTAAGGTAGCATCACATATATTACTGTAATTTCATTTTCAGAAAATTCAAAACTTGATTAAAGACCTCTATTGTTACTGGCTTTTTCATATCATTATCAAATACGTGTCCTTCATTCTTAACGGTTATCAATTTATTATATACTCCGTACTCTTCTAGCTTTTCGGACATGTTGACTGACTGTTCGTATGGCACATCAGTATCTACGTCCCCATGTATTAAAAGAGTAGGCGGAAAATCTGAGCTTACATTATATATTGGACAAAAAGGTATTATCTTTTCCTTTTGAAATAGGGTATGGTATCCACTTACTTCTTTTGTCCATATTCCTTTTTGTCTGCAATATAGATAGTATATAAATCTTTCCCTATCCCCCTGGGTAATAGGTTCATTGCCAACAACCTCATAGGCTTCATTTTTATTGACTAAGGGCATTTTGCAATAATGCTCACTAGGTTTTCCATACCACTCGCCGAGTACGTCCCCATATCCATAGAATGATACTATGGCATTAGGCTTTACGTCAAAGGTGCCTGATAACAAGCTTAAATAACCGCCTGCAGAGCTTCCCACCATTGCAATTCTGTTATTGTCAATGCCAAGCAAATCTTCACCATTTTCTTTAACCCAAACTATAGCATCATTAATGTCTTCAACTATATGCTTTAATTTGGTTTCAGGTGCTAACCTATGATCTAAAGAAATAACCGAGTATCCTGCTTCATTATATAAGTCAACTTGTTTAGGATTAATATTTTTTCTTGAGCCCCATATTAAAGCTCCACCATGAGTATATATAATTACTGGTGAATTCTTCTTATTGGAACTATAAAAGTCCAAATATATAGAACAATCATCAGTTTTTTTGTACATATATGTGCTTAAGTTAGTTACCATAGTTATACCTCACAAAAATTTTTTTATCTAATACTTACTTTCATCTATCTTTTCACTTTTCTTTCTGTTATTGTAACTCTAATAGTATCTCCTGGCTGCTTGCCAATTTTTGCTCGAATATCTTTTCTAATTCCTATGATATGGCAAGGTGTTTTCATTCTGACTAAACTGCCTTCATATGGCTCATCATCGAATGTAGCATAAACAGGCACACGTCCTTTCCCGAACTCCACCTTTACGTCAAATGGTATTTCAATATATGCACCATCAATGTCAGGCACTTTTTTTATTTCAGCCTCAAACTCGTATACTTTGCTCATATAACGACCTCTCTATTAATTTATTTTTCAAATACTTGTCTACGTAATCCAGTTAATCTCATTATAGCATAGTTACTAGGAATTTTTAGCCACTTCTAATCTGTAATCGCGCTAGATATATAGTCAAGCCACACATCACGGGAAGTCTTACTGCTTCTTTAGCTCAACTTCTATTCCCTTTACA
This sequence comes from Proteiniborus sp. MB09-C3, assembly GCF_030263895.1. Lineage (NCBI taxonomy): Bacteria > Bacillati > Bacillota > Clostridia > Eubacteriales > Proteiniborus > Proteiniborus sp. MB09-C3. Next base: position 598,189 of record NZ_CP127161.1, on the reverse strand, counting down.
TGCTTTCTGTTCATTATGCTTTTCTTTTTTCTGTCTTCCTTATTTTCAAACACAATATCAAAATCATAATCCTCTGGATATAGCTCATCTTTAGTAATATGAAGTGAAAGGCGTTTTTTGTTTATCTTTAGCTTCTTTTTCATAACCATAACCCCATATTCTCCTTTTGCGTTTTCCGACTCATATATTACTCCTGTTCTATTCATAAAGCTAACATATACACTATCGCCTAAGCTAAACTTAGGCTCTGTCTTCTGCTTTTCATACACCTTATTTATCAGCTTAGCTTCCTCAAATTTTCTTAGCTGCTGTTCATTAGTATGAGTTTCCTTCTTGTTTTCCAGAGTTTCCTTTTTATCCTCACTTTTATATTCTAAATACTCTTTATGCTCCTTGTAGGTAACTTCGTGAGCTCTTTCAATTATATTTTTATTCATACCCAATCTCAATGCTATTAAAAAAGCATTACTCTCTCCCGGCTTGCCAATATTGAGTTTATATAAAGGCTTGAGAGTGTCGATATCAAACTCCATACACCCATTAACAAACCCCTCATGATTTAAAGCAAAATCTTTTATTTCACTATAGTGAGTAGTGGCTAATATTGTTGCTTTTTTTCTGTAAAGCTGCTCTAAGACTGCAATTGCTATACCCATGCCTTCTCCTGGATCTGTACCTGCTCCTATTTCATCCATAATGACTAGAGTATATTTATTGGCGGCATCTAAAATACTTATAATATTCTTTATGTGAGATGAAAATGTGCTTAAGCTCTGCTCTATGCTCTGACCATCTCCAATATCTACTAGCACATCTGCAAATACAGCAAACTCACTCCCATCCTCTACTGGTACATGAATACCTGACTGAGCCATCATAGTCAATAAACCTACAGTTTTCAAAGCCACAGTTTTACCACCAGTATTGGGACCAGTAATAATTACTCCCTTGTAGTCTTTACCAACTGCAAAGTCTAAAGGCACTACAGATGTACCTATGAGAGGATGTCTTCCTTTTTTAATGTTTATATAATTATCAGAGTTGAATTTCACTGTTTTTCCATCAATACTCTTGCTATATTTTCCTTTAGCAAAAATAAAATCATAGTAGCACATAGCTTCAATATTAATATTTAATTCCCTTCCTCTACTTTCTATCATTGCAGTAAGAGTAGATAATATTCTATATATCTCTTTTTCTTCTTCAATAACATGTATATTGAGTTCATCCTGATATTTCTTAACCTCTGCTGGTTCTATAAAAGCAGTAGAACCGCTGCCAGACATATCATGAATACTGCCCTCTATGTTTTTCCTATATTCATTTTTCACTGGAATTACATATCTTCCATTTCGGGTACTAATTAAGCCATCCTGAATATAACTTTTATATTTCTCATTTCTAAGTATGCTTTCAAGCCTATTCTTTATTCTTTCTTCTAGAATTGCTATCTTTTTTCGTATCTTTGATAGTTCAGAGCTAGCCCTATCATCTACTCTTCCATGAACAATACAACGCTCTATTTCCTGTAACAGATCATCTAGTTCAAAGGTAGACAATGCATAGGAACTAATAGTAGGTGCTACATATTCTTTGTCTGATATGAATCTCTTAAGCTTCTTCACTTCTCTTAACAGCCCTGCAACAGTCTCTAAATCTTCAGGATTGAGTACTATGCCTTTTGCAATCTTCTGTTTTATATTATTGATTCCAATCAAGCTATGGATTGGAATACTTGAGCTAATATCTACTACAGCCCTTGCCTCAGTAGTCTCCTTCATGTGTTTTTCTATTAAGCTAATGTCTATATAAGGCTCCAGCTTATGGATTTGTTCTTTTGCTAAATCCGATAATGCAAAGCTCTTCAATATCTCTTTAATCTTGTCATATTCTAATAGTTCAATGGTTTTTCTATTCACTTCTATTCCTCCAGACTTTTTAAATTAATTCCTTATACATAGTGAAGTCTCAAGCACACTTAACATCCTCACACCCCCTAAGTAGATAGCTAAAATCTTTGATTCTGCAATAGTTTAGTAGCAAAAAATAAAAGGCCATAAATGAACACAATGTTCATTTACAGCCTTTATAGTCATTTAAAATAACAAATAAAGTATTCTTTGTACCTAAAAAGTATGAATTAAAACTAATAAACAATATTTTAAAGTTTTAATTCATAGCATGGAAAAGTATATATTTCTCAGCTAGAAATAATATATAGTCTTCCATAGGGTAAAAAGCTCCTTTTGGGAACAAAAAAATCCGTGCAGCAGCACAGATATTATTGCTCAATTATAATAAAGATGCTGTTTTATGTGTTCTTATCTAAGTTCAAGTCTTGGATGTTATCTAAAATAGATGTACGTAAACAGACCTACTTAATTTACAGGCCTTTAAGCATTCCAAAACTTAAATATTTAATTGCTTAGTTAAGAACAACCTCTATCATAAAACAGTCTCCTCTATTGCGAATTCATACATATTATACCATGTAGCATACTGATTTTCAAGGAATTAAATTTTGAACCTTCCTTTTTACATGACATATTATGTATTAATTAGAAAGTAAAGGTGGAGATAATATGTACACTTCATTTAACTGTATTTGTAGTTCAGCAGTAAATCTAATAAACCATATCCGCATGCTTTGGGAGCAACATGGTGCCTGGACAAGGATGGCTATAATAAGCATTGTCTTTGGATTGCCAGATGAAGATCCCACTGTTAAACGACTTCTTCGAAATCCAACTGATTTTGCGAATGCTTTAAGGCCCTTCTACGGAGATATTATTGCTACAAGATTTGAAAAATTATTAACATATCATCTTACTATTGCAGCAGAGCTAATTAAAGCTGCTAAAGCAGGTGACAGTCAAAAAGCAGAAGATGCTGAAAAAAGATGGTATAAAAATGCAGACGATATAGCAGCTTTGCTTGGTTACATTAATCCATATTGGTCAGAAAAGAATTGGAGAGAAATGCTGCATGAACATCTAGCCTTTGTAAAAGCTGAAGCCGTCTATATGCTTAATAAGGAATATCAGAAAAGTATAGACACATATGATAAAATGGAGATTCAGATATTACAAATGGCAGATATGATGGCTAAAGGAATTATTTGTCAGTTTGCATGCTATTTTTGTTGTTAACCTAAGGACCTCCAAAAATAGGAGGTCTTTAGATTGCCTTTTTAAACATTCTCTTTTAAAGGCTTTGCACATCTGGGACACACCAACCAATCGTCTTCTATAGCTGTCCCGCAGTTATGACACTTTACTGATAAACTAGCACCGCAATAAGGGCATATATTATAATCTCCTTTTATACTATTTTTGCTTATAAAGAATTATAATCTGAGTTACTATTCTTTCTATTTTATGCATGGCGTACTAGCAGGAACTTTTCTAAAATGTGTTGCCTGTTCAAATGCATATGCAATTTCTATTAATCTACCTTCATCCCATTCTCTACATAAAATTTCTAATCCTACTGGAACTCCAATAGGAGCTACATCCATTGGCTTTGTAAATCCAGCAGGTACTACACAAGAAGGGAAGCCTGTTGCCGATCCTAGTACTCCATTTCTTTCGGCTTGTGGTTCTCCTACTTTTACTACTGGTCTTTTTTGATGAGGATATACTATGGCATCTAGATTATATTCTGCCATGATTCTCATGACGAGATTTCTAAGCTCTGCTCTTTTAATAAGACGTTCATTATACTCAGGAGTATTTATATCTAGGGTTTCTGCAAACTTGATATTTTCTTCTATCCCCTCATGATATTTGCCTGAAGCAATGACATCTGCAAGAGAATTTACCTTTGCACGTGAGCCTAAATCCTGTAAATATACATTCAAATGTGCCTTTAAGTCATAAAGGTGTACACTTACCTCTTTAACAAGCTTATCTGCATCAATATTTTCCTCAATTGAAACTAAAGTAGCTCCATTCTTCTTCATTTCTTCTAAGCTATTATTTATAACCTGATTTACTTCTTCATGTATGTCATTGCTGCCAAAGAAGCTATTTAATACTCCCACTCTCTTTCCTTTTAAACCTTCTTTATTTAAGAATGCTGTATATGTCTCTGGAACGTGTCCTATGGACCAAGCTGTTTGTGGATCGGCAGGATCATATCCAGCTATTACATCTAACACCTTAGCTGCATCTTCTACTGTACGCATAATTGGGCCAGCAGTATCCTGAGTCATAGAATAAGGTACTATACCATCCCTGCTAACTAGTCCAACAGTTGGTCTAAGTCCAACTAAGCTGCATGCTGAAGCTGGAGAACGTACTGAGTTAATTGTATCAGTTCCTATTCCTATCATACCAAAATTAGCTGCTATCCCTGCACCTGTTCCACCACTGGAACCACCTGGTGTTCTAGTTAAATCATATGGATTTAAGGTCTGACCAAGTATAGAGCTGGCTGTTTCACCCCAAACTGCAAATTCGTGTAAGTTCACTTTTGCTATTATGACAGCTCCTGCTTCTTTTAATTTTCTAGCGATAAAAGCATCATCTTCTGGCACTACACCTTCTAGACTTAAAGAGCCTGCTGTAGTCGGCATATCTCCTGTATCTACATTATCCTTTAATAATACTGGTATTCCGTGAAGTATTCCTGTAAAGCCTGACTCCTTGAACTTTCTGTCTAATTCATCTGCTATTTCTAAGGCCTTTGGATTTATCATAATTACTGAATTGAGAGCAGGTCCTTTCTTGTCATATGCTTCTATTCGTTTTATATACATCTCTACTAGCTGACGACAATTAAGCTCTCCTCTTTCCATTGCAGCATGTACCGATGAAATTGTTGCTTCTTTTAATATAAAGCCTACTTTTTCTGTACTCACAATATCACCTACCAAAATATATTTTTAACTCTATGTTAACAAAAAACGTTTACACTTCGCCTTATACTTATTATACATGTATCTATCCTGTATAATCATTGTTATTTCAATACAAAAAGGGTGTAGGTATCTTATAAGGTTTCAATAATAACTTTAATTTTTCTTGGCTTTTCCCATAAATATTTTAGTAAAACGAAACAATGTTTACAGATATTGAATATTATGATATGATACAGAGCAATACTATTAGTATAAAAAAGCTGTGAAGAGAAGAGTAGATAAGTGGATTCTTTAGCAGAGAGCTCCGGTAGCTGAAAAGGAGCAAGAATATTTTATCGAAACAAGACTTGGAGCTGCACTTGGATTTTCATATATTATATGAAATGATACTGTGACGATTGTTCTCGTTAAAGAACTAGAGTATAAGTATGCTTAGTATAGCATGCCGTACTTGAAGAGGTTAATGTGGTGACATATTAACAAACTGAGGTGGCAACACGAAGCTATAGCTCTCGTCCTCAAGATTTAAAGTCTTGGAGGTGAGAGCTTTTTTTATTAGAAAACAAGCTTTAAATATAGAAAAATCAGAAATAAAACTAATTCATTAGAGAAAGGAATGATAAAAACTATGAATGATTCTGTTGAAAATAATACTAGTCGTATAGACAAATCTATTAATAATATCAGTAGACCACAATTCCCCAGAAGAGCAGTAGTTACTGCTGGAATGCCCTATGGTAATAAAGAGCTTCATTTAGGTCATATAGGTGGGGTTTTTGTTCATGCTGACACCTTCGCTAGATTTCTACGAGATAGAATTGGCAGGGAAAATGTCATTTTTGTTTCTGGCACAGATTGTTATGGTTCTCCAATATCAGAAAATTATCGTCAATTAGTTAATAATGGAAAATTCAAAGGAACAATTAACGATTTTGTGCAATTTAATCATGAGCGTCAAAAAGAAGTATTAGAACACTATAACATTGACTTGAATCTATTTGCAGCTTCTAGCTTTGGACCTTCATCTGAGGTTCATAAGCAAGTATCTAGTGATTTTTTTCAAAATCTCTATTCAAATGGACATTTAACTAAAATGACTACCTCTCAATTTTATGATACTGACTTTGGAGTTTTTCTAAATGGCCGCCAAGTAATTGGTAAGTGTCCTATTGAAGGATGTTCCTCTGAAAAGGCATATGCTGACGAATGTTCACTAGGACATCAATATATGCCAATAAATCTCATCAATCCCAAGAGTACACTCTCAGGGAAAAAGCCAGAAATGAGAGATGTGACTAATTGGTATTTTAATCTTGATAATTTTCATGACTTGTTGGAAGAATGGATTAATTATCTTGAGGAGACACTCGATTGCAGACCATCTTTAATAAGAACTATAAAAGAATTTTTAAAGCCTCCTGTTATTTACGTAAAAAAAGATCAATTTGATTTATTAAATTCTATACAAAATCAGCTTCCTCAATATATTCTTCAAGACGAGGATAAAAAATCTTCTTTTGTCATGATATTTAACTCTTTAGGGGAGAGAGATAAGGCTTGCCTGCTACTAGGAGAAAAGTCCATCCGTTTTCGTACCGGAAAGACTTTGGTACCTTTTAGATTAACTGGTAATGTTGAATGGGGAGTTCCTGTACCCTCTATTGAAGGAATAGATGATCTAACTTTTTGGGTATGGCCAGAATCTCTTTGGGCACCTATATCCTTTACTAAAACCTATCTTAAACAATTAGACAAAAATGACGATGCTTGGAGAAACTGGTGGTGCTCTTCAGATTCTAGTATATATCAGTTTATGGGAGAAGATAATATTTATTTTTATGGGCCAGCAGAAATGGCTATGTTTATGGCTACTCAAGGCAGAGAGTCTTCAAGCCATCCATCAGAAGGTCAGCTCCAGCTGCCTAATCTTGTTGCAAATAACCATATACTATTTTTAGATAAAAAGGCAAGCAGCAGTGGTAATGTAAAACCTCCTACTGCAAAAGAATTGCTTAATTACTATACTTCAGAGCAGCTAAGAGCTCACTTTCTAGGATTAGGTCTGGGAATTAGGAGTGTCAGCTTTCAGCCTAAGCCCTTTAACCCTAAAGCTTCAGAAAAAGATAGCGATCCTGTACTGAAAGAAGGTAATTTGCTGACTAATGTCTTTAATAGAGTTGCTCGTTCATGTTTTTATACTGTACAACAATATTACAATGGGAAAATACCAGTAGGCAATGTTAGTGAGGAAGTTTTGTACGAATCTCAGGAAACAATATTGGAGTTTGAGAGATTAATGCATAGATACGAATTTCATACGATAATGAACCTTATGGATTCCTATATTCGTAATATTAACAAGTCTTGGGTAAGAGATATGAAGCTAGCAGATGAAAATAAGGAGCCCAGCTTTCATTCACAGGTTGTAGTCGATGCTTTTCATAGACTTAGGACTGCCATGGTTCTAATGCATTCAATCGCACCAGAAGGGACAGAAATGATTCTTGAATATCTAAATTTAGGTGAGGAGTTTTGGAGTTGGGAAAAAATCTTCCACACAATATATGATTTTATGGATGACCCACAAGAGCATTGCCTTAAGTTTTTAGAGCCTAGAATAGACTTTTTCAAAAAACATCCTAGCCAATTTGTATAGCTACCTTTTAAAATCAAAAAGACAAGAATAGCTTTGAGACCACTGAAAAACTTCTCTTTTGTCATCCTGAGCGTAAGCGAAGGATCTCTCATATATTGAAAACATACATCTTCAACTACGTTTCAGAATGACAAGCAAGAAAACTAATTTTTTTCAGTGATCTCGTAGCTTTTGGCTGTCCTTGTCTTTTTTCAATACTCACATAACAATACACATATTCTATAACAGAGAATATTCACTTAAACATATACTTTTGTTCACTCACTATCATTTAAACCCATTAAAGTCTTGCTCCAATTATCTACATAGTCACCCGTAGCCCATTCTGCCATTATTACTGCTTCATTATCCTTTAAGCCTATTCTCCTCAAAGGTGAGCTTTCTATTTCTCCCTTTTCAATCCCATAAATGATTATTTCGCTTTTAGTGAGGACAAGGACCACATCTTTATAAGGTGAAGTAAAAGCATCTATTGCTCCTGGAACCTTGTTTTTTATGTGAGTCCAAGAGATATTCAAATCATCATACATCACCAGCTTAGAAGGAGGAATTATATTAATATTGTAATCTTCATAATAAAATTCATCATCTAGCATATAATTGATTCTTCCTTTAAAAAACCAATGTCCCATTTTCCTCTCTAGACCAAAGCTATTTAAAAGCTTGTATTTATTTATCAGATTACTTTTTTTAATTTTTAGATTTTCCATTGTTTTTTGTATTCCAAGCTCTATAGCTCCAATGCTTTCATCTCCAGAAAGGTCGGTTATTTTTATGTTTTTTTTGCTAGCTAGGCTATCTATAGGCAAGGTTTGAAGGATATTCTCCTGCCAAATTTTATCGCTTTGTTCATAGCTTCCATTACCTAAAACTTCAATAGATACATAATCATTTCCAATATAATCAATGCGTTTTTGAATATTTCCTACTTTTTCTGTCCAATCTGAATAATCAAACTGTAGTATCTTTGCTTCATTAGCATTTTCCTTCGAAATATTATGAGCAAATAAAAAATCCTCTGTCTTTCCAGCTTCAGTATTTTTTATGATCTCCATCTTCCAGAATCCACTTCTTCTTGGAAAGATTATTCCCTCGGTTTCTAAGATAGGGTCTAATCTTTTATTTTTAAATCCAATCCATACAGTCCTATAGGTATATTCATTAGAATTGTTAGAACGAAGGCCTAATAGAATACCAGAACGAATAAGTGAATCATTCTCATATACTGTGAAATTATTTCCCTCGGTTTTTTGCATATTTTGATTCCCAGAATTATTTTCTACTTTATCAGAAATCTTTATTAAATTAAAATTATAGTTTGAAACACTTAAAATTAATTCATTCTCACTGATTCTAACAATATCACAAAAGTACTTATCCTTATCTATAACCGTTATAACTTCAACCTCTCCATCAGGAATATTAAAATCCTCTAAAAAAGTTTTATGATTATATAATAAATACTCTCTTCCATTAACGCGTTTTACCTGATATCTAGGTTCTTTTAAATAATAATCACCTAATGTCACATATTCCTCTGAAAACTCAAGTGTTTTATTTTCCCACTCTATCTTCCTAGAATCTTCATCATTTGAATTCTCCTCAATGACTTTTGCAATTTTCCATGTACCTGAAATAGGAATTTGACTATTGTTAGGAGATGAAATTCTATCAGTAGACTCCTTAGGAGAAGCATCGCATCCTACCATGACTAAAGCTATTAGAATCATTATATACATGAGTTTAACTTTTTTCATCTATTCACCCTCCTCTAAAGGAAGTGTAACTACAACTTCAGTTCCTTCATTAAGCTGGCTTTTTATCTCTAGGCTACCACTCATCAATGCAACTATTTCATCACAAATAGACAATCCAATTCCATTTTTAGACTTACTTGTTTTTCCTTTATAAAATTTCTCCTTAACCTTTGGAAGATCTTCTTCTGATATTCCACAGCCAGTGTCCTTAACAGAAAAAATCAAATTAGATTTCTCATACCTAGTATCAAATGTAACTTTCCCTCCAGATGGAGTAAATGTAAAAGCATTATCTAGTATATTTATGAACACCTGCTTCAACCTATTTCCATCAGAATGGAGCTTTGGTAGATTATCTTCATAGGATATCTGAAAGTCTATTTGATCTCTAAGAGCTCTTGGAGTCAGTTGCTTCCTTATATGCTCTATAATGCTAGCTACATCAATTTCCTGCTTTTCAAGAACAGTTTTACCTGATACAAACTTTGAAAAATCTAAAAGCTCCTCTACCATAAGAGTAAGCCTATCACTTTCTTTTTCAATAATATCAAGTCCATCCATTAAAACTTCCTTTGTCTCATAGCCTTGCTTTAGAGTAACAGCCCAGCCCTTTATGGATGTTAATGGAGTTCTCAATTCATGAGAAACAGAAGAAATGAAATCTGTTTTCAATTGTTCTCTTTTTAATATCTCTGTTGCCATATAATTCAATGTATCAGAAAGCTTTCCAATTTCATCATTATATTTCTTCTTGCTTTTAGTTTTAAAGTCTCCCAATGCCATTTCCTCTGCAGCAGTAGTTACTTCCTTTAAAGGACCAATAATTGAATTAGCTAAAAATATGCTCAAAAATCCTGAAATAATTACTACCACTAACCCAAACCATACGAATACAGAGGCTATCTCTCTAATATCATTATTTACTTCCCTTAATGAAGTAATAAATCTTAGCACTCCAACAATATTATCACCTGATTTAAGAGGATATGATATAGCCATAACCTGCTCAATATCATAGTTCACTTTTCCAATCCATTTTCCCTTCTGATCATTAAATGCCTTATTTACATCATCCATTTTCTCGTCATCAAAATTTGTGACTCCAATTGAATCCATTATAATATCTCCGTCTAGGTCAATGATCTGGACCTGTGCTGTAGTTTGTCTCCAAAAAGTATCTACATTATTTAGCACATTTTCATGAAGAGTAGCATCTGAAAAATATTGACAGTATAAATCAGAAGACATCTTTATCTGATTGTACAAATTATCCTCTAAATTCTTATAATAGTTTTGTTTTACTGTATTGATTAGAAATATCTCTAGAGCCACCACAGTAATTACTATGATAAACATGAAATACACGACTAATCTTTTTTTAATACTTTTCACATTAGCTCTCTCCTCGCAGCCTATACCCTACTCCCCATACGGTTTCAATTATTTTAGGTTCAGAAGGATTGTCCTCTATTTTTTCTCTAATTCTTCTAACATTTACATCCACGATTTTTATATCACCAAAATAGTTTTTTCCCCAGACTAAATCTAGTATGTCATGCCTGCTTAATGCCTTATCTGGATTCTGTATAAACATTTTCATAATGGCGAATTCTGTTGGAGTTAGTTCTATTTCTTCTTCTTTTCTGAAAAATCTTTGGGCACCTAAATCAATTTCCATATCCATAAGACTAAGCCTCGTTGTCGATAATCTATTCACATTATGGATTTTTCTTATGTTTGCGTTTATCCTTGCTATTAGCTCCATTGGATTAAAAGGCTTTACCATGTAATCATCTGCTCCAATCTCAAGACCATTTATTTTATCTGTGTCCTGACCCCTTGCAGTTAGCATTATAATCACCATATTAGGGGATTGGTTGCGTAAATAATTGCAAAGTGTAAAACCATCAATCCCAGGCAGCATAACATCTAGAATAGCTACATCAGGATTAAACTCATTTATTATCTCTAGTGCTTTTTCGCTGGATTCAGCCTCCATTACTTGAAAACCAGCTCTATTTAAATTAATAGAAATAAATTTTCTAATGGAAGCTTCATCCTCAACCACTAGTACCTTTGTTTTTATTTCTTCCATGATCATCACTCCAGAACTGTATCTTTCTAATAATTAATTATACCTTTATTAATTTTATCATGTAACCCTTTTAAGCATGTAATAATTCCCTTTTATTTTTCTCATAATACATTTCATACTACAATAATAAACCTTTATGCAATTTAAAGATTTACAAAAAAGTTACGATTTAACAGGCCAATGTTATAAGGTATTTTCTGTGAAACATTGATTTATTGAGATATTTTAATTATAATATTTAATATAACTAAAAATTGTTTCAGCCGTAATAGGAAGGAGAAAGCTCATGATGACAGTGGATAATATTGATAGAAAAAAATACAGTCTTATTATTACTATAGTGAGAAAAGGTCTAGGCTCTGATGTCATAGACATATCAAAGAATTCAGGTGCAGAAGGCGGAACTATTATTTTAGGCAATGGAATAGCAGAAGAATGTGTATATCAAAATATTTTAGGAATGGATTACAATCCAGAAAAGGAAATAATTCTTACCTTAGTTCAACAAAAGGCTGCTGACAATGTTATTAATGCCATTTCTAACGGAGCTAACCTAAATAAACCAGGCAATGGTATTGCGTTTGTAATAGATGTAAAAAATCACCTTGGTATTGCCCATTTACTAGAAAAATGGACAGATAAGAAGGGAGGTTTTTAAATGAATGAAAATAACTTTGATTTAATTATAACTATTGTTAATAAAGGCCACTCATCAGAAGTGATAAATGCTGCAAAAACAGCTAGGGCTGAAGGTGGAACTGTTATTAATGGTAGAGGCTCTGGAATACATGAAGTAGCAAAGCTTTTTGGTTTTCTCATGGAGCCAGAAAAGGAAATTATATTAACCCTTGTAGATGCTAATAAGACAGAACAAGTACTACAGGCTATTTCAGATAAGGTTGGTATTAACAAACCAGGCAAGGGTATTGCATTCGTCATAGATGTGAAAAGAGCAGTAGGAATAAGCCATTATCTTAATAATTAAAGTAATAATACAAAAAATAAAAGCCTGCATTGGTTAAGCTAGCCAAGTTGCAGGTTTTTTGGATTTTATGAAGTATATATTATCTAGTTTGTCTTTCAATCATGCTTCTAACTTGTTGTGGAGTTAGTCCATCTGCATTTACCACTGGTGTCTTAGTTTCTGTAGTGCTATCGCCCATCATATCTGTATCAAATCCTGAAGTCACTACTACATCCAGACCACCTAGCTTTGAAAGATTTTCTTTTATTGGACCGCTTAACTCCTGTACAGTATAGCCTTCATTGCTTAAATAATCTGCAACATTTCTTAGCCCTTTTTCTATACCAACTTTTTTCACATGTATCACCTCAAGTTTATTTTGTACAGATATATGCTAATATATACTCTGCATTTGTGAGCTATTTAGCTTTCAAAATAAAATATATATGATAAAATGGTTATATAAAATTTCAGGTATTGGATGGTGAATGAAATGTTTAGTCATATTTATAGGAATTTATCGAATGAATTATCTTCTGGAAATGAGTTGGTTATGTTAACCTTTATGAAGTCTATCGATGGCAAAAAAGGCTCTATAGTAAATAAGATTGTTTTAGATAAGGATAGTTTAGATGATAATCCATTGTTTAAGGATATGAATGAAGAGCTTCGCCAAAAAGTATTATTTGCATTTGACTCAGGTAATCTTCAGCTTGTTGACAATAAGGAAGAAACTATTTTGATTGAACCTTATTTTCCAAGGCCTAGATTGATTATTTTAGGAGGAGGTCACATTGCTAAGCCTCTATCAGAATTTGGAGCTAGGGTTGGATTTTCTGTTGTTGTCGTAGATGACAGGCCGACCTTTGCAAATTCTGGCCGTTTTCCTGAAGCAAGTGAAGTAATATGTGAAAGCTTTGAAAATTGCTTCTCTAGGCTAAATATTAAAAAATCTGATTTTATTGTAATCGTTACAAGAGGTCATAGACATGATGGAGTTTGCTTACGTAATTCACTCAAATATAATACAGCATATCTAGGTATGATAGGCTCAAAACGCAGAGTAAAAGCTATGAAGGAAGAATTATTAAATGAAGGCTATTCTAAGGAACAGATAGAAAAGCTTAACTCTCCTATTGGACTAGATATTGGTGCTATTACTCCTGAAGAAATAGCTGTTTCTATAATTGCTCAGGTCATAAGCTTTAGAAGAGCAAGGGGAAATACTATATATAAGGAATTAGGTGTGAAATTTAACTGGCCTGAGTTTGATGATGCCGTAATTGAGGAAATGACAAAAGAAACGGAAGTTCCTAGAGCACTTATCACTATAATATCTTCTAAGGGCTCTGTCCCAAGAAAAGCTGGAGCAAAAATGATTGTTTGGCTTGATGGCAAGGTTATGGGAAGTATTGGCGGAGGCTGCAGCGAGGCAAATATAATAACTATTGCAAGAAATACAATACTAAATAATGAATACACCATAGAGCATGTTGATATGACCGGAGATGTGGCTGAAGATGAGGGCATGGTATGTGGTGGTATAATGGACGTGCTCATTGAATCCTTCTAGATAATTATTTACATTCAATCTATAACAAAAGGGATAGTCGCATAAAAGACTACCCCTTTATCTTTTCTCTTACTATGTTTATATTCATGCTGAACCCCTACAGCCATTTTCATACTACGCTTCTGCTTGCTGTAATTTCTCTTCATTTCTTTCTATGAAATCATCAATATGCCTTACTAAGAAATTTTTCTTACCTTTTTTCCCACTTGCATATAAGAGTAGTGAAAATATAAATCCACCAATTACACAGACAATCATATCAGTCATAGTATCCCAGAGACTTCCTAGTTGAGCATTCGTCCCAAGCAGAGTATCAGATGTAAATTCAAATATCTCCCAAATACATGCACTGGCAGATGATGTTATAAAGGTAAATAAGGCTATAAATCTATAGTTTTCACTTTTTAAAAATATTCGCTCTCTATCAAATACATATAGTATAATAATGGCACAGTAGCTAATTATAAAGCCAGATGCTGTATGAAGCAGTATATCCCACCATGAAAAAATATCATAAAATCTAAAGTAAGAACCCAGCCATTGAGAGCAAAATATAAATACTATTATAATCTCCTCAAGCAACGTTGGCATTATAAATTTAAATATTTTCTCAGCTATACTTGGTAAAAATGTAAGCCCTAAGCTCATAACCAAAAACAATGAATATTTTATATCTCCTTTAACAAGCAAGTATGCTGCATGTACAGAAAATGTTGTTCTTATTATATTAATTAAATTCATATATACACGTCCCCCCAAATATATTTAAGTCTATCATATGGATAAAATCAATGCAACTTTTCACTTAAACATCCTTGATTCATTCTTGTTTGTACAAAATATTTCTTTATACTGTAGTACTCAGATCATATAAAAAAACAGTATGAGCTTATATATTATATTTATGTAATCTTCATAAAAAAACTAGCAATTTTTTATTTTGGCCATCCTTTGATTATATGATTAAAGTCTTAAAAGTTTACTGGATTAGCTTTATATATTCTTTAGAATCCTCTAATGAAATCCCGAATTTAAGTGCTTTAGTAAATTTCATAATGCTCTCTCTTTCGTATTTATACCTCTAAGCAAGGATATTAAACCTTTCTATAACTCAATATGCTACAGAACGGTTGCTATCTTTGGTATACAGCATCTGAGTATTGGCTAAACAAATAATTGATAGACAACCTATTAAAATATCCTATACTGCCTTCAATCAATTGATATACAGCTTGTCCCTATGTTAAAATCACATTGTTAAAGGATTTTCAATAATAATATTAAATGTGAATTGATGGTGCTTATAATATTAAATAGGGGGTCAAATAATGAAGAAGCTCTACGCCATTGATTTATCTAATGAAAATATCTCAGTAGAAAATTATGATTTAAATTCTTTAGAACATTATGGAAGAGGTCTTGCTGGATATTTAGTTGAGAAAAATGTAAGAGAAAATACAGATAGATTTGATGAAGACAATGTAATAGTCATGGTTCCCGGGTTATTTACAGGCACTAATGTACCTAGTACTGGTAGAATTGTCTTAGCTACTAAAGCTAAAAGAGAAAAAGGCTTACAGATAAATAATATCTCTGGAGCCATGGCACAAAAGCTGGCATCTTTAGATATAGCTGCTGTAGTTATAAAAGGAAAAAGTAGGGATAAAAATGCTATAATCACCATAAACTCAGATGGGTGTAGAATTTCCCACGAAAATGATCTGAAAGACTTAAAAGTAAGTAATACGATAGATTATCTTAGAAATATTTATGGAAGCAATTCAGCTATAGTAGGTATAGGACCTAGCGGAGAAGCACAGCTTCCTTTAAGCACTACATTTAGTACTTATCCAGAAGGAGAACCTGTATATTACTGTTCTAGAGGATGCTTTGGCGATATCTTTGGAAGTAAGGGGCTAAAGGCTATCGTAGTACAATCAAATAACTATTTTAAGAGTAGTGTGGCTGATAAAGAAAGCTTAAGAGTAGAAGCAAAAAAGCTAGGAAAAATCATAGTAGGGGACCCTATTTGCGGCGGAGCTTTACCTAGCTATGGTTCTATAACATTGATGAAAATGCTAAAGGACGGCAGAAATATAAAATTTGAAAAAAAAGAGAAAAAAGGTGCTACTAAAATCCTTGATAAAAAAATAAATAGAACCTGTGCTCCCTTATGTGTTATTGGATGTTTGAACAGACATAGTGATAGCCATGATAGTATGTTTTCATCCCCAGCAGAAAGCGAAGCCTATGCAGCTTTAAAAGGAATATTCCATATAGACGATATGACTTTTACAAAGGATTTTAATAAGGCTGCATTTGAACTGGGGTTGGATTCTATAGAACTTATATTTGCATGTGCCCTTTATCTAAAAGCAGAAAACATCACAGGAACTAAAGAAATCCTAATAAAGCTATTGTCAGATGTAGAAAAGTTAAACGTCACTGGTAGAGTGATAGGAAGCAGAACTCAAGGTATCTATAAGCTTTACAGTGAAAGATCAGAGCTTTTACCTATGGTTTCAAGGCCTTCTACAACGGAGGAAAAAAACTTTAATGTAAAGCTAACTATGAAGAAAAGCTTTAACAATATTAGCGATTTAGAGCTGCTTTATAGTAAGATTATCATGCTAGAAAATTTAGGTTTCTGTCTATTTTCATCTTTTGCATTAATAGACAATGAAGAGGCATTAGCTATTTTGAAGAATTTGTATTATTACACAACAGGAGTAGAGATTGAAGCTAAGCAATTAATCGATTATGGGTTAAAGTCATTGGAAAGAGAACTTGACTTTGAACGAAGAGCAAAAGGTATCTCCGCTCAGAAGACAATACCTGAATTCGTAAAGGTACTTTATAGGTATTTTGATGGTGAAAATTAAATATATTTAAATTGCATTAAACTCCTTCTTTTATGAATTAATATTCTACAAGAAGGAGTTTTTGTTTAATTATGGCTTATTTTCTTCTAAAATACTATTGCGAATTTTATTGAAAGTAATAAAATGTTATTGTAGCTTTTTAATGTAAATATATTGTGATTTTTATAAATCTCTTAAATAGTTAGTAGAGGATGGTTATCATGAAAAAGTTTGAAATACCTTTCAATTTCGATATGGAGCTTCTAAATTTTTTGGATAATAATATAGATAGGAACTGGATTGAATTTTTGTTTTTATCTCCTTTCAAGGAAGATGGCATAAATGCCAGAAGTCACGTGGAAAATATAAATGTAAATGGTTGGACCTATAGAGTACCTGAAACTAGAGATGAATATACTAAAATTATTGAGGAAATACAAAGTAGAGGTTATAGACCAGCTATATTGCTTCAAGAAGTTGAACCAGCTCCAATGAAAAAACTGGACTATTATTTTAAATTAGGCATTAAAGACTTTGTAGTAAATAATGATCAGGTTGCAATAAATATAAAAAATAAAGATTCTAGCTACAATGTAGTAGCTTCTATAACCAAAACTCTAAGTGCAAATGATATAGCTGAAAACGACTATTCAATGTATGATAAAATTGTACTGCATTTTCCCTTTAATAGGGCTTTCGATAGGCTAAAGGAGCTTCCTAAAAAATATAATTATGCTATACTGGCAAATTCCTACTGTAGCTATAAATGTACCGTAGCCAAAAAACATTGGTACAGTAGCTCCGAAGAAGCAAAGAACATAAATTGTGTTAAGCACGATAATAAAGATACCTTAGTATATATCCCACCAGAATATATATCTCTCTTTGAGCCTTATGCAGCAAGCTTTAAGCTTCAAGGAAGAGAGTATCCTACACATGTGCTAGCTAATGAAATATATTACTATTATAACAAGCTTCACAATCCAATGGCTGGAGTTATATATAACAGACTTAGCCCCTTCAATAAGCAGCAATATTTTAATGAAGCTAAGGATTTAAGTTTTGTAATAAATAATAGCTTTTCACCCAAAAGTCCAACTACACCAAATTCAAGCAAAAGTTTTAAAACTTCTGCTTAAAAGTTCTTTATTGCCTTCTATGTCTCTCATCCTCTAATATCTCTACAAACTTTGTGGAGGAAGGAGAGAGAGAGACACTCTTTAAGGAACAAACTCCTATATTTCTTTCTGGAATTTTTTCAGTTAACTGTACCTCATAAAGTAAGCCTTTTTGCATATATTCATGTGAAAATTCCCTGATAACGCAGGATATACCTAAGTTAATCTTTGCAAACTCTAATAGCAGCTCATGGGAGCCAAGCTCGATTTCTGGCTCTATTTTTATGCCCTTTGATAATATATACTTTTCTACATATTGCCTTGAATTTGAAGTATGCTCAAGTAATATCAATGGAAGCTTTGTCAATTCCTCAAAGCTCAAAGGCATGGAAAACTTATCTTTGTATTTATCACCGCATACAAAAATATCATGAATAGTTAACAATTCTTTTACTTCTATAGAAGAATCTTCTATAGGAAGATTACATATTGCAATATCAATTTCTCCGGATTTTAGTAGCATACAAAGTTCTATAGTTGTACGGTTGATTATTTTAAACTTAATATTTGGATATTTGTTATGAAATTTTTCTAGATGCGGCAATAGAAAATAGCGTGATATAGTATCTCCCACTCCTATTTTCAGATCTCCTACCATTAGATTCTTAGTCTCCATAATTTTCTTTTCACCTACATCGATTAAATTAATCGCTGAATTGGCATACTCAAATAAGAGCTTTCCTTCATCTGTAAGAATAACTCCTTTTGATGTTCTAGTAAAAAGTCTTATGCCTAGTTCAGTTTCAAGCTGCATGATTGCTTGGCTAACGGCTGGCTGAGTCATGTAGAGATATTTTGCAGCCTTAGAGAAGCTATTATACTTAGCTACCTCGCAAAAAACTTTATATAAGTCCAATTTGACTGACATATAAGCACCCCTTATATATAATATCAAATCTATTTATTTTACTTATATCATAAAATGTTGTATATTACAAATGAGGGATAAATGTTTCTTCTAAAATAAGAATTTAAGGAGAGATTAGAATGGAAAGAGTAGTTGGTACTGTTGTTAGAGGTCTTCGAACTCCCATTGTTAAGGAAGGAGACAATATATCAGAAATTGTTGTAGACAGTATATTAAAGGCTTCAAGTATAGAAGGTTTTTCAATAAATGATAGAGACATAGTTGCAATAACAGAATCTGTAGTTGCTCGTACTCAAGGTAATTATGCAACCATTGAAGCCATTTCAAAGGATGTATATTCAAAATTTGGAGAAGATACTATTGGGGTCATATTCCCTATCTTAAGCCGTAATCGTTTTGCTATCTGTCTTCGCGGCATTGCAAAAAAAGCGAAAAAAATAGTATTAATGCTTCAATTTCCATCTGATGAAGTAGGAAACCATTTAGTGGATATAGATTTACTTGACGAAAAAGGTGTTAATCCTTGGACTGATGTTTTAACAGAAACTGAATTTCGTAACCATTTTGGATACAGCAAACATACTTTTACTGGTGTTGATTATATAGATTACTATAAGTCCTTAATCACAGAATACGGTGCTGAGTGTGAAGTTATATTCTCAAATAATCCAAAAACTATTTTAGATTATACAACAAGTGTTCTTGCTTGTGATATTCATTCTAGATTTAGAACAAAAAGAATATTAAAAAAGAATGGCGGAAAGAAAATCTATAGCCTTGATGATATTTTGACCGCTTCTATTGATGGTAGCGGCTATAACGAGGCTTATGGCCTTTTGGGCTCAAATAAAGCAACAGAAGAAAGCATAAAGCTTTTTCCAAGGGATTGCCAGCCTGTTGTTAATAGTATTCAAGCTCTGATTAAAGAGAAAACTGGAAAAACTATTGAGGTTATGATTTACGGAGATGGTGCTTTTAAAGATCCTGTAGGCAAGATTTGGGAGCTTGCAGACCCTGTCGTATCTCCAGCTTATACTAAAGGTCTTGAAGGTACACCTAATGAGATTAAGCTAAAA
The DNA here is from genome assembly GCF_030263895.1 of Proteiniborus sp. MB09-C3. Taxonomy (NCBI): domain Bacteria; kingdom Bacillati; phylum Bacillota; class Clostridia; order Eubacteriales; genus Proteiniborus; species Proteiniborus sp. MB09-C3. Next base: position 578,300 of record NZ_CP127161.1, on the reverse strand, counting down.
TATCTTGCAGATAATAACTTTGCAGATCTAAGAGGAGAAGAGCTTAAAAAAGCTATTTCTGAACATATTAAAAACAAAGAATCTAACCTTGTAGGAGCCATGGAAGCACAGGGTACTACTCCTAGAAGACTTACGGACCTTATTGGCTCACTTTGTGATTTAACTTCAGGCAGTGGAGATAAAGGGACACCAGTTGTATATATTCAAGGTTATTTTGATAATTACACTAAATAATAAATTATTAATGAGTCAATGGATATCCATTGACTCATTTTTATGACCTAACCCGATTTTCTGAATGCTTTTGTCGGAAAGTTAAGGAAGCTCGGAAAACAAGTTTCTGAGTACTACAATTACACCAACCTTGATTTTGCTTCTAGAATTATGAGTGTCCGTCAGGACCAAATCAAAGATTTGGGTAATTGCAGCATAGGTCAAACGCAACGAGCACCAACCCTGTTGTAGGTTTATGATAGGAGTGTCCGTTAGGACCAAATTTATGAAGGGTAGCGAACAAGTAAATTTGTGTTGCGAGACTGTCTAACCTTTAATATTTGACTTTACCTTCCACTTTATTATAATGCTAAGCTTACTATCGCATAGCTCTACAAAGATTTTATGCCCCATCTGCTCAACTAATTGTTTTGTTATAGCAAGGCCAAGCCCTGTGCTTTTTCTACTCCTTGTCCGATCAACTGTAAAAAAACGTTCAAATAGATGACTTGCATCCTCCTCGCTTAGGTCAGGTGCATCATTTGTAAAAGTTGTTACAACATAGTCCTTATGATTTTTTAGAGATATAGAAACAAAACTATTTCCATATTTTAATGCATTCTGTATAAGATTTGAGAAGATTCTTCTTACTGCATTTTCGTCAGCAATAACTAAATACGCTTTTTCATCCACATTAATGACAGGCTCTATGTTGTTGCTTGAGAAATCCTTATAGAAGGAAGCCATTAGGTCATATAATATATTCTTTAAGTTCAATGAGCTAAGCTCAAATTTGTATTCCTTAGCTTCAAGTCTTGATAAATCATAAAAACTAGATATTAGAGTTTGTAATGATTTCGCTCTTCTTTTAATTATATCAGTATATTCTTTCTTCTCATTGCTAGATAGGCTGTCATCCTCTATAAGCTGTATATATCCCATTATAGATGTAAGAGGAGTTCTTAAATCATGGGACATATTTGCAATAGCCTGCCTAAGCTCCATATCCATCCTTTTATGTTCAATTTCTGATTTCTGTTTTTCCTCTAAGGTCTTATTTATCTCTATAGCTAACTTTTCTATTGCTTTATTTGGTGAATAAATCAATATTTTTGAATTGGTATCAGTTCCATTAATATTATCTAGTTGATACGTTATGCCTTTAATCTCTTTCATCGATAAAAAATAAAGGATGGCAAATATACCTGCTATAGCTATAATAAAAATAATTATTAAAATTTCCATAAAATCCACCATCCTTTTTTTAATTATTTGAAATTATATTAGATATCCTCTTAGCTCTTGTTTTCTTGTTTTGTACCAATAGCATAAATAACAATACCAGCAAAAATCAAAATAATTCCAATAGTAACATTTATAGTCATATATTTATACCATCTTTATTTAACTTCTTTTTTGCTGAAATACAGAATGCTTAAAATTGTAAACACTACCGTATATATAGCTCCTATTAGAATTGCAGAAATCAAACTATCTGTTGATATAGCCTGAACACTGTTATCAGCTGTTATAGTTAGAGCACTTAAGTTTTTTATCTGTGTCATAATTAGTATATTGTAAATATACATAATTTTATCAGAAACAAGGGCGGAAAGAAACTTTAGTATAGATCCAGTCAAAGAAAACATAAAAGCATATATAAACGCAAATATAGTATTATTACTAAAAATAAAGCCCATTAAGGTTGCCACTGATATAGCGCCAATCCATAATGGAATCGCTGCCAATAATCTCAGCAAAAAGTCTTTAAATAAGGCTAGAGAAACTCCCTCTACCCCAAACAATATCACTCCACTGCCTAAATAGAAAGTTAAAATAATAATAGCTGCTATGAAAGAAAGAATAACAGTTACTATGATTTTTGATAAGACGATTTTTCTTCTAGGAATACCAAATGACACTACATTTTTCAAAGTCAAATTCTTTATTTCCTCTCCTATTACCATGTCAATTATTATACCGACTAAAAAAACTGGCAAAGTAAGCGCTCCAATCCCCATTTGCAATAGCATAGGTAGATTTGCAGAATCAAGAGACTTCATTAGTATATTGAACACCAATGCTAGAATAGATATTATCCCTGCAAAATTCCAAAAATATAGTCGATTAAAATTTCTGTAAAGCTCTGCTCTTATATAGTTAAGCATTATGGACACCTCCAATCAAATCGATAAAATAGTTTTCTAAATTTGCACCAATCTGATTAATTGAAGATACCATAACTCCATCATTTATAAGGGCTTTTGTAACTAACTCTGGAGTATCTACATAGTCATACAATCTTATTTCATTATTGCTAAGAACCTGATATTTGCTACTATTTAGCTGGTTTTCTATTATCACTGTAGCTTTTCCAGTATCGTCTACCTTAATTGACAAGCAACTCTTACACTTTTCTTCTAGTTCCTTTGATGATATTTGTTCTACAAGCTCCCCTTTATGAATAAAACCGTAAACTGTTGCAATCTGAGAAAGTTCTCCTAATATGTGGCTCGAAATGATTATTGTTATATTTCTTTCTCTATTAAGCTTTAATAATAATTCTCTAAATTCCACAATTCCAGTTGGATCCAGTCCATTTATGGGCTCATCTAAAATAAGTATATCTGGATTTCCCATTATTGCAAATCCTAGTCCTAAGCGTTGCTTCATTCCAAGAGAAAAGTTTTTAAACTTCTTCCTTCCTGTATCCTCAAGTCCTACAGTTTTAAGAACATCGTCTACACATTTTTCCTCTACAATTCCTTTTTGTATTCTATAGTACTCAAGATTTTTCCTTGCAGATAAGTATGGAAAGAAGTTTGGGGTTTCAATTATACAGCCTGTTCTCATTCTTGCTTTGTTTAGCCCATCCTTAGATGTTTCATGAAACATCTCTATTTCTCCATTCGATGCCATTGTAAGTCCACTTATAGTTCTAAGCAAGGTTGTTTTGCCCGCTCCATTTTTACCTACAAGTCCATATATATCTCCTTGCTTTACATCCATATTGACATTGTTCACAGCAATATGGTTATTGTATTTCTTGGTAATGTTTTTCGTCTTCAATACTGTTTCAACCACTTATAAGTCAGCCTCCTTTTTCTTGTATGATTATATATTAAAGCATAATCTACAAGATACCATAAAGAAAAACTTAAGAAAGTCTTAAGTTTATTCCCCCATCTTAAATCCAATTCCCCATACTGTTTTGATATATTCTGTATCTGGGGCTACCTTGGCTAGCTTTGACCTAAGGTTGCTTATGTGCACATTTACCGTATTATCATCACCTAGAAATTCTTCCTTCCAAACGCCTTCAAATAAATTAGCCTTTGTAAAAACCTTATTAGGATAAGACATCATTAATTCTAATATGGCAAATTCTCTCGCTGTTAAAGTAATCTTCTGACCTTTTACCTTTACTTCTACTGTCTCAAGATCTAAGGTCAAATCCTTATATCTCAAAATACTTTGCTTTTCAGCCACATTAGAAAATACCATATATCGTCTTAGCTGAGCCTCAACTCTTGCTAAGACCTCATTGATATCAAAAGGCTTTGAAATAAAATCATCAGCTCCAAGCTTTAATACTTCTATTTTTGTATCCTGTCCTAGCTTTGCAGAGATGACTATAATAGGCATTGTTTTAATTTTTCTTATCTGTGAAACTATTTCTTCTCCTGATATGGCAGGTAGCATTAAATCCAGTAGAACAAGCTGAAAATCATATTGTTCTAGACACATCTTAGCTTCGGAGCCTGAAAAGGCCCCTCTTACACTATAGCCTTGCTTGCTTAATATTTTACATAGTAAATTATTTATATCCGAGTCATCTTCTACTACTAATATTTTTATATTTTCGTTCATATTAAAAATCACCACTTTATTTTTACATTTTTTATAATATCAAAAGCATACGACAATTATATTATACATAATATCTTATCATTATATAATTTGAATATATAATAACATAAAATAAGGCTCCATTCTAAAAAGATTTTTTATCCTCTGAATAAAGCCTTAAAATTTCTAGTTCCTATATACATCTTTATTTTTCATAAAATTTTATAGATTTATCCTTTTTTATTTTCTCTATCCATATCATTTTATTTAGCCCAATATTAATAATAAATTGTGATTTTTTATATACTAAAGGGGTAAAATACTGTAATCTATTAATAAGATTTATTTTTACTTTAATTATACTTTTAAAAGTCGGTGATGAAAATGGATAGGTACTATATAAATACGGTAAAAGAATTGAATCAGTGGAAGAAAAAAATTATAAAAAAGCCATCTATAATAGATAAGGCATCTAAAGGAGTCCAAAATAAAATTAATAATGTGCTACCTGATAAATACCATGAAATTCTCACTTCTGCTATAAAAAACATGGTTAAAATTGTATTGTCAGGCTCCCAATTCATAACTAAAAAATCTTATCCTTTCTCTATGTCTCTTGAGGAAAGAGAAAAGCTGGTTAAAGAAAAAATAGATTTTTATAAAAGAACTGCTATGCTAGAAGGTGCTGGCACTGGAGCTGGCGGTTTTTTAATGGCTCTTGCTGATTTTCCATTGCTTCTGAGTATAAAGATAAAATTTTTATATGATATTGCAGCCATTTATGGCTTTGATATTACAGATTATAAAGAAAGACTATATATACTTAAGATATTTCAGCTTGCTTTTTCTAGTCAATCCGTAGTAAATAAGATATTCTATGAGATAGAAAACTGGGAAGAATACTCTAAAGCTCTTCCGAGTAATATAAATCTTTTTGATTGGAGAGAATTTCAGCAGGAATATAGGGACTATATAGATATAGCAAAGCTATTGCAGATTGTACCAGGGATAGGTGCAATTGTAGGTGCTTATACTAACTCCAAGCTTTTGGAAAAGCTTGGAGTTACTGCTATGAATGCGTATAGAATGAGAGTGATAAAATAATAATAGAGAGCTAAAAAGCTCTCTATTATTATTTATTCAAATGTAACAATTGATTCCGGACGTTTAATTCGCAGTAGAACAGTCTCTAGTATTCTAAGCACATGGTTAAGCTTTTCGGGCCCAATATATCCTGTTACCAAGTCTTGGCCAATAACCAGATCCATATTTTCCATTCCTTTTTCCAGGAGAACTGCTTTATTGCTTCCTAGAATTGGTGTCTGATAAACCTTTCCATCTATTAGCTCTCTAATCCTTTCAAGCTCCAACTTTCCTGTGCCTGGTTGTATTCTTTGCAGTTGAGCATATAAGTCAGGACTTAGTACAAGAGCATATGGTCCATAAAAACCTTTTTCCACAAGCTTTTCAAGGCCTGCTACGATATCAGAAAATGCGTTTTCCCCTTCATTCCAATTATTCTTTTGTATAGTCTGTCTTCCATCCACATTCATTAAGCCCTTATATCCCCATTCCTCATTACCAAAGAATACAATCTGATCTTCTTTGTGGGCACATACTGCAGCTGTAATAGAGATAGGAGCAAGATCTAATGGCAGACCAGTTTGTTTGCTATTTTCTAAATCCCTCCATGATATAAATGCGTCCTTAAATATCATAGGTATTTCAACATATCTACGGTTTTGAACCTTGACTAACTCTGTATCTTCTTCTCCATTAGAGCTGACTACACTGTCATTATCTGCACTTATTAAATCAACATTTATGCTTTGTATGCCTGAGCCTAGGGGGCCAAAAATTGGTATGAACTTCCTTCCTACTAATTGCTCTCTTGCCTTTTTAACAACAGTTTCATCTATCTTTTCCCATAACTCATCTGAAAAAGGAGCATCTCCTCTTAATAAAAAATCCATTTATTTCCCTCCTCACTAATCTAAAAGGCTTCCAACTGTTTTAATATTGCTTACCCCTGTGTCAAGCTCTGCCTCCACAATACCCAAGTCCTCAAGCATCTCTCTTACCTCTTCTTCTCCTTCTGCAAAAAGCTCACCTTCACGTGGATCTAGTATCCTGAGCAATGCCATCAACTCTCCAATGTGGGCTTTTTCCTCATCCCTAATATCTGCAAGTACTCTTTTTGCAATTGGATTATCAGTAGCTTGAACATGGGCATCATAAATATATATTGCCTCTAATTCACCGGCTATATCCAAACGTATTGCTTGTATCAATTCTTCCTTCGTAATTTTTCTCTCTACATTTGCACTAAATGGGTTACCAAAACTAGGCATAAAAACACGCTCCTTCGTTAATTATTTGCTTTTATATTCTTACCCTACAACTAAAAAAATAATCATTTTTTTACAAAATGTATATGAATTACCACATAGTTTAATTCCCAAAATTCAAAAAGACAGGTTCATTGATTTGAATAACCAACTTACCTGTCTTCATAATTTAAAGTTTCTGCTAATACATTCAGCGCTAATTAAGCTTTAGACTCAGCAGTTTTAAGCCTTTTGTCTCCGGATTCCTTTTAAGCATAACTATATACCAAGTAGATAGCACTATACCCTTAAATATGCTTGATATGCTTATTGCCCACCATACTCCATTGAGACCAAGACTCGTTGAGGAAAGTATAAGGGCGGCTGGTATTCTGAGCCCATTAAACAATATGCCTACAATTGATGGCGGAATAGTTTTTCCTAGTCCATTAAAAGCACCTGCTGTAGTCGATTCGATACACATAAATAGCTGTGAAAGTCCTAATATTCTAAGATATACAATCCCATATCTAATAGATTCTTCCTCTGGAATAAATATAGAAAACAGCGGTCTTGCAGCAAAAATTAAAAGTCCAGTAGTAAATATTCCTATTATAGACATTATTGTAATACCAACAAAATACCCTCTAAAAACCCTCGGCCACTTTTTAGCACCATAATTTTGCCCAACAAAAGCACTCATTGCAGTCTGGAATCCTCCTGCCGTCATCCAAGATACGGCTTCTATCTGAGAGCCTACCTTTTGTACTGCGATTGGTATAGGTCCCCACTGTGCAATAATCCTTGCAATAACCATCGCAAATATGGTAAACAATCCACTTTGAAGAGATACAGGAAGTCCTAATTTAACTATTTTCCTTATATGTGTCATATCAGGGCATCTTAGAAGATTTAATCCTGAAAAAAGCTCTGTTTTCCTTGTCCTCGTGATAAATATAATAGTTACAGTGGCCTGAGCTATTACCGTTGCTATAGCAGCACCTGCAACCTCTAATCTTGGAAAAGGCCCTATGCCTAAAATCAATAAAGGGTCCAAAATTATATTTACTATAAGGCCCACTGTATTTATAATGAAAGGTGTTTTACTCTCTCCATATCCATTAAATATTGCTGTAAAAACAGGATTTATAAAATAAAATACTAATCCGCAGGATATGATTACAAGATATGTGATAGCATTGTTTATAATATCTTCTTCTCCAAGGTTAAAAAATCCTATTAAGGGCTTTCTAAATGTTATAAGTATAAATGCATAAAATATTGCAAGACAAATAATTATCTGAATGCTATGCTTTACATAAACCTTTGCTTCATCCATATCTTCCTTGCCTATTGACTGAGCTACTCCAACCTCTGCTCCTATTTTAGGAATGAGGATAAATGCCATTGCTAGCCAAGTAAAAAAGCCTGCAGTTCCAACTGCTGCAACAGCTCTAGACCCTACTCTGCCAACCCAAATCATATCTGTCATGTTGTATGCAATTTGAACAAAAGATGTTCCCATAATTGGAATAGCGAGTTTAAATAGTGCTTCTAATATATTCCCTTCCGTTAAGTTGTTTGTCTTAGTCATACTTTTATCTGCTCCTTCTCTAAGATCACGTTAAATCAAGATTACAGATTTGAGTAAATAAACTCATCTGTCCCTCTTTTTCTTCTATGATTATTGATTAAGGTCTATTTTGACAGGTTTATCTATGATGATGCCGTTCTCCGATACAATTGAATCATATGCAAATATCTCTACCCCGTTTTCACTTGCTAATTTAACTGCTTCTGAGAAAACTTTATCCATTTGCCAGTTTAGTCTGAACACATTAGGTCCTTTCATCTGAATCAAAAAAAATAGTGCTCCCCTATAGCCTTCTTTGACTGCCTCTATCATTTCCAGTACATGCTTTGCACCTCTTTCAGTAGGTGCATCAGGGAACATAGAAATATGATTGTTTTCCAAGGTAACGCCTTTCACTTCAATAAAGCCTTTTTGATTTTTTGATTCATAGTAAATATCATATCTTGAATTGCCAAAGGTTACTTCTCTCTTTAAATATGATATATTCTCAATCACCTTAACTTTACCTTCTCTGAGCGCTTCAAATACTACAGCATTAGGTACCTGAGAATCCATATTTACTAGCATATCTCCCTTCCATACAGCAATGAGTGAGTATCTGGTCTTTCTGCTTGGATTATGAGAGCAATCCTCTAATATAACCTTAACTCCTGGTATCAGCAATTCTCTACATCTACCTGTATTTTTTACATGTACTGTTTCTTCTTTTCCATCTATCAATACCTGTGCTATAAATCTGTTAGGTCTTTTTAGGAAAATACCCTCTACTGTTTTAGTATATTTCATTTGACTTCTCCTCAGTTTTTAATAAATCAGAGATCCTTCTATGATTCTTAGAATGACAAAAAAGTGCTTTGCCAGTGGACGCTACCTGCCTCTTTGACATGTCTATAATTAAAATCTTTTTCTATAGCCACACTTTCTGCATAACTCCTCAACTGCTTCTCTTCTTGAAAAGCCGTTTACGATGTCTTTAGCCCTGTCGGTTTCTATTATCTCTGAAAAACATGTTTCATTTATATTTCCTAGATTGATTACTCCCTCTCCATCAAGACAACAGGGTACTACAGTTCCATTTACTAATATAGCTGCTTGGCTTCTGAGTCCATAGCAGAAACCTTCACTCTCGTCTTCTGGTTCCTTTAAGTCCGGCCACTTAAACTCGTAGTCTTGGTTTAGATATACTCTATCCGCTATTTTAATTCCCCTACTTGGGATAATTATTTCTTCAATTCTGTAATTTAAGTTGAAGCTCTTTTCTATTACCTCAAGTAACTGACGATTCCTTTTTCTTTTTATATTTGTCTTATTGTCTTTATCTAGATTCCATAGTCTTAAGGATATTAATGTATCACTTTTATCAACTGCTTCTTTTGTGAATGAAATAATATTGTTGATATATTCGTCTTTATTTTGAGGCCCATCATTTCCATCAAAGCTATGAAGTGAAAAGTTAACCTGCCTAAGGGCTGGCTTTAAAAATATTTTATCTTTGGCTTTATTTATCAGAGTTCCATTTGTTGTAATGTTGACCTTGAAGCCTTTTTCATAGCTTAAATCTAAAAATCTATCTATTTCCGGATGAAGGAGTGGCTCTCCTTTTACATGAAAATATATATAATCAGTATATGGTTTTATTTGTTCTAATATATTGCTAAAGGTTTTTAGCTCCATGAATTCAGGCCGTCTCATGGTTTGAGGACAAAACCTACAGGAAAGGTTGCATACATTTGTAATCTCTATATAAATCCTTTTATATTTTTTCATATGTTCATACTCCAATGTATCATATCATTTTATTAATTTTGATAGCTCTTTAAATACTGGAGTGCCTGCTGCTTTTAATAGATCAAATAATATTGTCTCTGTGTTGACAATAGTAGCACCCATTTTATCCATGAGTAAAAGCCCATTTAGGTAATTTTCCTTTGTTCGTGAGCATACTCCATCTTCAGCTACAAAAACATAATAGCCATTGTCTAACAAATCCCTTACGGTTTGAAAAACACAAACATGGGTTTCCATTCCTGTAATTATTACTTTTTTTCTTCCTATATCATTAAGTGCTAATTTGATTTCCTCTATATATCCAGAAAAGGATACTTTTTCATAAAATAGTTCAGTATTTATATTGTCGCTTATTTCAGGTACTGTCTTTCCTAAACCCTTTGGATATTGCTCAGTACCTATAATAGGAATATTCAGTTTTTGTGCAATATTTATTAAAATATTAGTGTTATCAATGACCTTTTTCCCATGCTTCATTGCAGGAACCAGACGTTCCTGAATATCTATTATCATAAGTACTGCTTCATCTTGTCTCAATGTAAACTTATCCATATGAAAACACTCCTCTTATATTAATATTAGCTATATACCCTTTAAAGGATTCAAAACTCCCTTCCTTTATAATATCATTTTTTATGAATATTATCATGAATTCTGTTGCCGCCTACAGATGTATATTCATTATTTAAATGTACCAATTTTATAGTTTTGCTCGTCAATATAGATCATATTATACGTATATGTATATCCTCCGACCATAGCCTTTTCAAGCTTTAAGTTATTTCTGTTATCATTAAAAGTTATATACATATCAAAGAGCTTTTTCCCTCCTATCAATAAACCTTTTGCACCAGACACTGAAATATGCATATGATTTTTATCATTATCTATAGATTTTATAATGCATTTAAACTCATTTTCCTCTTGATATAATCGTCCGTCTTTAAATTGTAATGCATTTCCTCTTTGATCGATCCAATAGCCTTCTAAAGCTTCCTGTATCGATAACTTTTCTCTATTTTCTTTCTTAGCGTTTATTTTTTGTTCCTCATCTTTATCAATTAATTCTAGGTAATTCATATCTAAATAAATATTCTCAATCTGAGCTCCCAGATTATCCTTACTTTTGTAACAAGTGTTATTATAGAATATTACATCTTTAATTACAGTGAGTTTTCTAGGATCCTTATTTTCTTTAGAATAAATTGATACATCGATTTTATAATATTTAGCTGACTGCTTCTGTTTAATTTCTTTTAAATTTGATTTTTCAATTACAGATTTTAAATTGTTAATATCATCTAGCTTGGATATTTCTTTATATCTTTCTCCAATCTGTATTTTAATATAATCTATATTCTCTTTAAATATTAAATTAGTATAGCTCTCACATCCGATTAATATGGACCCGCATAAACATATAAATAAAAAGGTATATATAAGTCTTTTTGTCATGCTTTATCCTTCCTTCACTTAATTCTAGTTTGCTTGCATGAATGGAATTAGAGCTTAACACTAATATCAAAGTATATTTACTTTGTTGTTTACTCTTATATATTAACATAAATAAATGAGAAATTCGTTTCTTATTTATTATTCCTGTAAGGTAAAAACCGATTGCATATCAATCCCTATAAAAAATAGAGCCAAAATATCATCTGATATCTCGCTCTATTTTTATTATTACAAAACATATAGAAAGAACAGATTCATTGATTAAATCAATTTCTTTAATCAAAATGTCTGTCCTTATGTTAGTATATTGATACTCAGAATAGTTCAATATCTATAGCTACTAAATAATCAGGGATTTAAATGTCTCAAAATTTTATCTGTCTCTTCATCAGTTAAATCATATCGATAAAATTCCTTATAGAAGTACTTTAATTCTTCTAACATATCTATATTAGAAAATTTCTCTGGATATAACTCCTTTGCCATCCACATGAGCATTAATATCTTCTGTTGTCCTGAATCCCAGAAAAATACACCTGTTGGAGAAATATATATATTATCATTTTTTATTGCTTTGATATTCTGATATTGCTCATCATCTAGCATCTCATCGATAACTTCCTCTGCACTGGCATTACCTGAAGAACCTGCATGATCTACAAAAATATAATCAGGATTCCAGCTTAATAATTGTTCAATTGTAATTTCATTTTTAGAGCCACCTTCTATATCTTTATGAACACAATTACCTCCTGCAAGCTCGATTACTTCTACTATGTCAGAGCTCTTTCCTGCTGTCCATAGAATTTCTTGATTTGAAAAATAGACATCAGGTCTTTCTTCTTTAGGAATTTGAGAAGTAATATCAGTCACCATTTTTACCTTTTCATCAAAATATTCAGCATATTTTTTTGCTATTTCTACTGCTTCTCCTCCTAATATATCTGCATACAATGTTAATACATCTTTAGTGTCTTCAAATTTACCTGTAGATGCCATTGGAACAGCAACCATACCTGCTTTGTTGATAGAAGCAACTGCATTTGGATTAGGAAAATAAAATACGACTTGTGGTTCATATTTTAGCAAATCTTCAATATTTAAGCTAGAATGTGCATTCTCAATAACTACTACTGAATCTAACTTTTTATAAATCACATTAGACCAAGGCCAACCATTTTTATGAAAGTCTCCAGCAGCAACAATTTTATCCTCAGCATTAAGAATGTAGACTTTCTCATAAGATGGTCCAAATAGAGCAGCTACTCTTTCTACATTTACAGGTACTTCGATTTTCGTGCCATCAAGATTAGTTACTACTTTAGTTTTAGCTTCTAAGGGTTGCTCTTGTTTTTGTTCTAGATTTTCTGTTTTTTCTGGATTCACAGTATTTTGATTACTACAGCCACTAAATAATGCTACAAGCATAAAAACAGCTAATAATATGCTTATATGTCTCTTAAATTTATTCATTTTTTTCCTCTCCTTTGTTTTTTAAATGATTATACCTCTGTAAAAAACTTTCCCTTAGGATTTTTTAGGGAAAATATAGCTGCCATTTGCTCCAGTCAGTACACTATATTCACCATAAAAACCAACTTTCATGTCAGAAAATACATTAGCTGTCGGGATATAGACATGTGCCTGCGCAACTGTTCTTGCCCAATGAAGTGGATTAGCTGGATTCTCAGCCATCATATTAGTAAATGGATATGGTGTAAACGGCAAAATAGATAGGGATTCAGGCTCTAAATCCTTTAGAATCTGTAAGCCTTTGATCACATCCTCTTTTTCCTCACCAAGTCCAACTAGAAAACCACTCCAGACTTTTAATCCTAAGTCCTTCACATAGTGCAGCGTTTTTAATCTATCTTCTAATGTATCACCTCCTGGGCGAAATCGCTTATATATATTTTCATTGGGAGACTCTATCCCACATTGATAACCATCCATGCCTGCTGATTTTAGTATCTTCAAGCTCTCTTTATCAATAGCCCCAAATAATCCAAATACCTCCATATTAGTATTATTCTTTAAGGCCTCAATATAGTATGGATAATCATCAGGGACAGTATAGCCCATCCAACCGGATGCAGTAAATACACGATTAACCCCTATGCTTTCCATTAGCTTTCCTCGCTCTATTGCAGTTTCCAAGGAGCTTTTCTGTGAAAACTGATTGTTTCTCATTTTAAAGCTATCCCATTTGCAATGATTACAATGTGGCTGAGTCAGACATTCTCCTGTAATAACTACAGGCCCTGTATTGATTCTGGTTTTACCCAAGCCAATTTCCTGAGCTTTTAAAAAAAGCTCTTTATCTGGCATATTCATGATATCATTCAACATATACTTGTCCTCCTAATTTTCTGCTTAAAAATTCATATATTATAAAGCTTTGAACTGCTGCTTTAGCTATTGATTATGGGTACACAAACTTTTAGTTCTTCCTTGTTTTTTTCATCCATTATTGTGTTAATCTGCAACTCTATATTGTATATCTTATGTAGAAGCTCCTCTGTAACAACTTCGTCAGGTTTTCCTGACTTAAATTTATTCCCTCTACCCATTGCAAGGACTGTAGTAGAGACCATAAAAGCATGGTTTGGAAAATGAGATGTCATGATTACTCCTATATTTCTTTCTGCAAGCTTTTTTATATGCTTTAAAACCCTCACTTGATTACCAAAATCTAAATTTGAGGTAGGCTCATCCATTATAAGAATTTTAGGCTCTTGTACAAGTGCTCTTGCTATGAGTACTAATTGCCTTTCCCCACCGCTTATTTCTGTATAAATACTATCCTTCAAATATGAAATACCTAAAGATTCTATTATTTTCTCTGCAATATCAAAATCTTTTTTAGATGGTGACGAGAAGATTCCTAAATGTGCAGTCCTTCCCATTACTACCACATCTCTAACCTTATAAGGAAAAGGTGGAATATGAGCCTGAGGAACATATCCTATTGCTTTCGCAAATTCTTTTCGTGACCATTTAAATATATCTTGGCCATCTAGTAATATTTCTCCACCTTTTAATTTTAAAAAGCCTAATATGGTTTTAAAAAGCGTAGTTTTACCTACTCCATTTGGTCCTAATATACAAAGTATATCTCCTGCTTTTACACTAAATGATAAGTTTTCTATGATCGTTTTATCATGATAGCCACAAGTGGCATTTATTACTTCTAATTTCAATTCAATCCCTTCCTTGTTCTATACAATAGATAAATAAAAAAAGGAGCCCCTATCAAAGAGGTGAGTATACCAAGAGGTATCTCTATAGATGCTGCACCTCTAGCTATGTTATCAACTAGTAATAAATATGTGCTTCCTATAAGAGCTGAGGCAGGCAACAAGACCTTAAAGTCAGGTCCAACTATCATCCGTGCTATATGAGGAACTATAAGACCTACCCATCCTATCATTCCACATACGGCCACTGATGAAGCTGTTAAAAAAGTAGAGCAGATTATCACCAAAAACCTTAATTTCTTTGTGTCAATACCTAAAGACTTTGCCTCCTCTTCGCCAAAGGATAAAGTATTTAAATGCCATCTTATCAAAAATAAAGGCACAGTCCCTAGCAAAAAAGGTATTATAAGCAAGAATACATCTCTTCTACTTATAGACGATAAGCTTCCCATAAGCCAAAATGTTATAGCAGGTAGCTTATTATATGGATCTGCCATGTACTTTGATAACGATATAAATGATTGAAATATAGTACCTATTAAGATTCCTGCTAATATTAGAACAAACATAAAATTACTGCTTCGACCTATTTTTATACTTATAAAGTATGTTAAAAAAACCGCAATAATCCCGAATATAAATGCTGATATTTGTACCCCAACAGTATTATAAGAAAGCAATATAGCCAGTGCAGCCCCAAAACCTGCCCCTGCTGAAGTTCCTAGTATATCTGGAGAAACCATTGGATTTTTAAACATTCCTTGATATACCGTACCTGATATTGATAGTGCACTTCCTACAATCATGGCTGCTATAATCCTTGGTATCCTAACTTGAAATAAAACTGTCTCAATCACCTCAGGGTATTCTATATTTCTTTTTAGGGCTTTGGCTATTACTACTTCAAATATTTCATTAATAGTTACAGAGTATCTTCCAATCGTCATAGATAGCAAAAAGGCAATTATGGGTATTAATATTAGTATTAAAAACTTGAGATAATTATTAGAATTGCAGTTATCTGCCCTAGTTCGCACTTTGCTCCTCCTTGTAAATTCAAATTATATTTTTCACATTTAGATTTTAAAATAATTAAATTTATATTTTCACTTAAAATAAATGCTATAACATACAGTATTGAGCCAAACACACTTGTAATATCGTCCATGACACCGCTTACATAAGTAAAACAATCCTCTTATCTGTTTATGTTTTTTCTTTAATCGTTATGTTTTATTGAATATAACGATTTTGTTATTATACCACACTAAGTCATGACTTGTAAATCAAAACAATAAGACTTTGTAAATAGCTTCCAATAACATTTAATCCTCCCTTTGCTCTCATATAATATTCCCGTATCAAGTTTAACATGTCCAGCTGGGCCGCCTTCCGTTTCTTCTTTCACCTGTTTTTCAACAGCTACTCTTTCTGGTTTCCACTTCTCGCTGGGAGCTACTATGCAATAGCCTATTTCTTCACTGCCCTCTACAATCTTGAACCATTCATCTTCAAAATAGCCCTTTGCTTCTTAATTAAAAAAAGAAGATAGTCTTTACTATCCTCTCTAATAATTTTTAAAGCTTTTTATATATATAATTTTATAGAATTTTTACGCTATTATTTTAATAAGCAAATTAGGAAGGAGCATAGCAACTGCCATTCCATAAATTAAGTCAAGCCATGCCACAGAGCCAATAGCACATATTAAAATTATCCCAACTATTGGAGTCCCAAATATTTTAACTATAATAGGTGTTTCTTTTTTTCTTATAGATGCCCATATGCTTTTTGCATCTTGTACACTAGGAAAAGAATGCATAGCTATGGACACACCAAGCCAAATCAATACATATTCTAAAATATTCCCGCTCTTAAATTTAATAACTGGTATAGCAGCAGGCAGTGAAATTAATGCACCAATTACCGTATTTACTATAAAAGGCCCTACGCCTATTAGAATTTGCTGCTTCGCATTTTTAGGCTCTTCATGAACCACATAGCCTGATGGATTTCCAAACCTAAAATAGCAAATATCAAAGATTGCAATCCTAGATGTTTTGCAAAACAGTTGATGAGCAAGCTCATGAACTATTACTCCAGGAAAAGTTATTATTGATATTAAAAATCCTGGTATGATAAACATAATATTACACCTCGCTTATTTATCTCCATTGATATGTTCCGTTAAAAATTGATGTCAAAAATTCGGTTTCATATTCAGCATTTTTATCTACAAGAAGATTAAACATATTGTCTCTTTCACTTATCATATCGTTATAATGATAAGCTAGAGAGAGATTTGAAACAGCTTGATTGTTATCTTTGTCAAGTTTATATGCTTTTTCTGCCATTTCCAAAGCAACTTCGTCATTATTTCTCTTAAGCTCTATTTTGGATATAGTTATGTATGCTCCTGGATTTTCAGCATTCATGCTCAACACTTCTTTGCAGTATTCTAAAGCTTCATCGTATCTTTCTTGTTCCCTACATATTGCGGCAAGAAAAAAGTATGCAGAATGAAATTCAGGTTTAGAATTAATAACTTCTCTTATTAAAATTTCAGCATAATCAAACTCTCCAAACTCATATAGAGCATCTGCTAAATAATACTTTCCTGCAACATCTTCTGGATGTTCATTCACATAAGTTTCTAGCTGAGCTACAAGTTCTTCAGTATAATAGTCCTGCTCTGAACTATTCAATATTTTATTTAAGCCTTCATTGAGGAAATAAAATGTAGCTATATTATCCATAACAGTATCAATCCTGTCTATTAAGTCTTCTTCTGCCTCTTCCCCTATTATCATATCAATTGCATCTATTGCTTTATCAATTTTATCATTCTCATAATATGCAATACTAAGCTTAGCCAAAACAAGAGTTGAGTCAGGATACTTGTTTAAAACCCTTTCATACTCATTCATAGCAGTAATGTATTTTCTTTCATTTTCAGCCCTAGCCCCTCTTTCATAAGCAACACCTGCTTTCAGTAGAGCTGGAAACATTATAAGAGATAGAATAGTAACAATAAATATAATACCAAAGAAAGCTTTTATCCATAGTGGTATTGGACGATTTGATAATTTGTCCCTACACTCGCTACACAAAGGTGCTTTATACTCAGGTTCTACTACTGAACTACTGCAATTCAAACATGCAACTATCTCATCAGCATCGTTTGCTTTTTCGATATCCTCTGTCATAATTTTGTCCTCCTTCCAAGTTATTTTAACAATAAAACAAAAAATCCCTACATGTCGAAAAGGCATGGAGAGATATGGGCTTACATGCAATAATCTGGTGGCCCAGCTACCATGGTCATTTGACTTTAGGCCTGTAGCCTTGCGTCCTTATTTTTCAATAAGTTTACCTTTTTCAAAAATTATCCTGCTAGCTTTGTTTTATCACCAAAATATTATACCAAAATCTTTATTTTATGTCTGCAAAATATCGTTGATTAATAGAGTGTTTTCCTAATTATGTGCTTTTTAGTACTTTAGTACTATAGCTAAGATTTAATAGCTTTGCATTATTTTTTTATTATTGTTTCATCTAATTGAGATTATAGTATAATGAAAAAGCTGAGAATTCTCAGCTTTTTCATTTCAAATATATAAATATTCCTAGAAAGTGCATTACACTTCCGCCTAGTACAAATAAATGCCATATAGCATGGTTATAAGGAATTTTCTTTACTGAATAAAATATTGTTCCTAATGTATAGACTATTCCACCTGCCAATAACCAAATGAAAAATCCTTTCGGCACCATCTGCAGCATAGGCCTTACTGCTATAACTACTATCCAGCCCATAAGCACATACATAAGTACAGAAACCATTTTAAACTTATCGAATTTATTATAGGTGAATATCTTAAATCCTATGCCAAATAACGCTATAGTCCATACAGCAACTAATATACCTATTCTCCAATATCCTGTCATAGATAGCAATGTAACTGGAGTATAAGTACCTGCAATAAATAAAAATATTGAAGAATGGTCAAATACTCTAAGTATCTTTTTTATTTTTTCATTTTGAAAGCTATGATATAGGGTTGAAGATGTATACAGACAGATGGAGCAAAATCCATATATGCTGAAGGCCACTATTGATATTGTACTTTTATCCCAAATAGCATATATGAGCAAAATAGTCAAAGTGACTACGCTAAATAGAACACCTACGCCGTGAGTTATGCTGCTGGCTATTTCCTCCTTTATAGAGTAAGCCTTCTTTGAAATTTCATTAACTCCCAAAGATTTATTTAATTCATTCATTAAATCACTCTCCTCTTTTAATATCTCTAAATATATTATACACCATGTAGTATTAAAAAACACTAGTAGTAGTATTAAAAAACACCATAAATATAAAAAAATCAGGAATCTAAACTCCTGATTTTTTTCAATGCCGCAATAAACCCGCAGTTATCTGCGGGTCTAAACATTTAGCTATCCTCTTAAGTCAACCTTTAAAGGCCTTCCTTTTTCATTTAATGTAATCTTAGTGATCTTGACCAATTTTTTCTCATCATTGATCTTGTCGCATTCAAGTACTTGATATGTCTTGGAAGTATCTCCATTAGCTTTATAAACATCACCAAGTAATTTAAAAAATGAGTATGGATGATCTGGATCTTTTAGACAAATCATTGATGAATTTTGTTTTAACATAGTGTCAGTAATTAACTTTGCATAATCAATATCCTTAAGATCTCCAATTAAATAGTATTCAGCTTCATCAGCTAAGTCTTCGAAGCTTTTAACCTGCTTCATTGAAGAATTTCCCTTAGCTACAGCACCTATTGTAGCAAAAAGAGGTAGAATTCCCCATCCTTTGTGACCTGAAACCACAAAAGAGTCTTTATTAGCTACTGCTTCTTCGATATAGCTTGCAAATGCTTCTGTCATAAATTCTTGGTCTACTAATTTTTTCAACATTGGATTCATATAATCACTCCATCAAAAAATTATAACTATTTTTATAGTTTTGTCATATTGTTATTTTTTTATCCAGCAATATAAAAATTCAGGCAAGGAGCATGCCTTACCTGAATTTAAGATTAATATTTATTTACTCCATTTTAAGATAAGGTCTTTTGCTGCCTTAGCTTCATCTATTCTTCTAACTGGTGTATTATGTGGTGCTTCTTTTAACAGATTAGGATCTTTTTCTGCTTCTTCAGCTATCTTAATCATAGTTTCTATGAAGCCATCCAGTGTTTCAACGCTTTCTGTTTCAGTAGGTTCTACCATTATTGCTTGATCAACAATTAATGGGAAGTATACTGTTGGTGGATGGTAGCCATAGTCTAGAAGCCTCTTAGCAATATCTAGTGTAGCTACTTCTAAATTATCTTCCTTTAGCCCACCTAATACAAACTCATGCTTACAGATTTGGTCTAATGGTAGGTAGTAGTGATCCTTAAGCTTATTCATAATATAATTTGCATTAAGAACAGCTGTTTCACTTGCTTCCTTAAGACCTTCTGCACCCATTGACAATATATAGGTATATGCTCTAACCATCACTCCAAAATGTCCATAGAAGCCCTTCATTTTGCCTATTGAATCTGGACAATCATAATTTAGAGTATACATATCACCCTTTTTCTCTATCATTGGACATGGAAGGAACTTAATAAAATCTTCTTTTACTCCAACTGGGCCACTTCCAGGTCCTCCGCCACCATGAGGTGTTGAGAAGGTTTTGTGTAGATTGTAGTGCATTACATCAAAGCCCATATCTCCAGGTCTTGTAATACCCATGATAGCATTCATATTAGCGCCATCATAGTATAATAGACCGCCTGCCTCATGTACTAAATCAGCTATCTCTTTTATATTCTTTTCAAACAATCCAAGAGTACTTGGATTTGTGAGCATAAGACCTGCAATTTCATCACTTAATACAGCTTTAAGTGCCTCTATATCTACTGCACCATGTTTATCTGATTTTATCTCTACAATATCAAACCCTGCAACTTGTGCACTTGAAGGATTTGTACCGTGAGCTGAGTCTGGAACTATTATTTTAGTTCTCTTGCTATCTCCTCTAGAAGCATGATAAGCTCTTATAATCATAAGTCCTGTAAGCTCACCATGTGCCCCAGCTGCTGGCTGTAAAGTTGTTCTAGCCATACCTGATATTTCTGAAAGATATGTTTCAAGGTTATACATAAGCTCTAGTGCGCCTTGTACAGTTTCTTCAGGTTGATATGGATGTAGGTCAGCAAATCCATCAAGAGCTGCCATATCTTCATTTATTTTAGGGTTATATTTCATAGTACATGAACCTAATGGATAAAATCCTGTATCTACCCCATAGTTTTTATTTGAAAGATTAACAAAGTGTCTCACCACGTCAACTTCACTTACTTCTGGTAAATCAACCTCTCTCTCATTTAAAAATTGGCTTGGTATGATTGAATCTAGTGAAAGCTCATTTACATCATTTTGGGGAAGGCTATAGGCTGTTCTTCCTTCCTTGGAGATTTCAAATATCAAGCTATCGTAATTTCTTAGCATATTACATCACCTCCAAAGCGCCAATTAGCTTATCAATTTCTTCTTTTGTTCTCTTTTCTGTTACACAGAAAAGAAGCCCATTATTTAACTCGTTGTATTCTTTTCTAAGCTCATATCCACCAAGAATACCTTTATTTAGAAGCTCTTTATTAACTTTGCTAGCATCTATATCGCTTGAAACTACAAATTCTTTAAAGAATGGCTTATCGAATAATGGCTTAAATTTACCGGACTTAACCATTTCATTATAAGCATAATGTGCTTTTTGTGTGCTTTGTAGTGCAACTTCTCTAAGCCCTTTCTTACCCATTGTTACCATGTATATAGCTGCCATAACCATGTTCAAGCCTTGGTTAGAGCATATATTGGAAGTAGCCTTATATCTTCTTATATGCTGCTCTCTTGCTTGAAGAGTAAGTACAAAGGATCTCCTTCCATCCACATCTACAGACTGGCCAACTATTCTTCCAGGAAGCTTTCTGACAAGCTTTGAAGTAGCAGCTAAAAATCCTAGATGTGGTCCACCATAGTTTAGCCTATTTCCAAGAGATTGTCCTTCACCTACTACTATATCTGCCCCTAATTCTCCAGGAGTTTTTAATATTCCTAGTGAAATAGGGTCAACATACATAATTAGGTTTCCTTTATTTTCATGGATAACCTTTTCAACTTCAGTTACATCCTCTAGTATTCCAAAGAAATTTGGACTTTGAACTATAACTCCAGCAGTATTTTTATCTACTAGAGATTTTAATTTTTCTACATCTGTAACGCCGTCGGCCATATCCACTTCTATTATTTCAATATCTCTTACTTTCAGATAAGTTCTAAGAACTTTTCTAGTTTCAGGATTAACTGTCTTTGATACAATAATAGATTTACGTCTAGTATTTTCGCAGGCCATTATAGCCGCCTCTGCCGTTGCAGTAGGTCCATCATACATAGATGCATTAGTTACATCCATACCTGTGATACTAGTTATCATAGTTTGATATTCGAATATTACCTGTAGCGTTCCTTGGCTTATTTCTGGCTGATAAGGAGTATAAGCAGTATAGAATTCAGACCTCATAGCAAGATGCTTTACTATTGAAGGTATGTAGTGATCGTATGCTCCTGCTCCTAGAAAGCACACTAATTCTTCTACACTTTTATTTTTATCTGTAAGGTTTTCCATATGCCTTACAATCTCCATCTCAGACATTGATTCACAAATATTAAGCTTTCTATTTAATTTTAAGTTATCTGGTATGTCTGAAAACAAATCGCTGACAGAGCTTACACCAATGCTTTCAAGCATTCGCTTCTTATCAGCCTCCGTATTTGGTATATATCTATGCATACTATTCCTCCTTACTACAGAAGTCTTCGTATTCCTCAGCATTCATTAATTCTTCAAGTTCTGATTCATCTGAAAGCTCAATTTTAGCAATCCAGTTCGCATATGGATCTTCGTTAAGTAGGCCTGGTTCTCCCTCTAGCTCTTCATTTGCTTCAACTACTTTACCTGATACAGGAAGATAAGAATCTGAAGCTGCTTTAACTGATTCAACTACTGAGAAAACATCTCCTGAATTCAGTTCATCGTCAACTTGTGGTAATTCAACATAAACAATCTCTCCTAGTTTATGTTGTGCAAAATCTGTAATTCCAATATAAGCTTCCTTTCCTTCTACCTTAATCCACTCATGATCATTTGAATATAAAAGACCTTCAACTATTTTCATAAAAAAATTCCTCCTTAATTTTAGTATTATTTGTTAATTTGTACTACTGAAGTTTATCTTATTTCTTGTAATGTTTTTGATAAAATCTCTTATCTACTACTTTTGCTTTTAAGCTCCTATTTCTTACTTGTATATCAATTGGAGTATCAAGCTTAGTATAGTCCATATCAAGCATTGCAAATCCTATGTTTTTCTTTAAAGTAGGTGAAAAATATCCTGTTGTCACGAAGCCTATTTTCTTTCCATCTGCATAAACTTCGTATCCGTGTCTAGGAACACCTCTATCGATCATTTCAAATCCTACTATTTTTCTTTTTAATCCTTCTGCTTTTTGCTTTGCTAAGGCATCTTTTCCTATAAAGTTTTCTTTGCTTAGTTTTACGAACATTCCATATCCTGCTTCTAATGGAGTAATATCCTTACCAAGTTCATTTCCATAAAGAGGGAGAGTTGCTTCAAATCTTAGTGTATCTCTTGAGCCAAGTCCTGCTGGTTTAAGTCCTTCTTCTTTTCCAGCCTCCATCAGCTTATCCCATAGAGCTTCTGCATGCTCATTATCAAAATAGATTTCAAATCCATCTTCTCCTGTATATCCTGTTCTTGATATTAAACAATTTGCTCCTGATACATTTACATCTCTTTTTAGATGGAAAAAGCCTATTTCAGAAAGATCTGTATCAGTTAGCTTTTGAAGAATCTTCTGAGCATTAGGTCCTTGAATAGCAACTTCAGATATATCATCTGAAAGATTCTTAATATTAACATCATAGCCTTTTGCATTTTCATTAATCCAGTCCACGTCTTTTTGAACATTAGCTGCATTAATTACAAGGAAATAATGGTCTTCTGAGAATTTGTAAACTAAAAGGTCGTCTACAACTCCTCCTTCTGGATAGCACATAAAGCTATATGCTATTTGATTGTCATTAAGTACTGAAATGTCGTTTGTAACTAAGTATTGAACAAAATCCAATGCTTGTGGTCCTGTAACGTCTACTTCTCCCATGTGTGAAACATCAAATAATCCTGCTTGTGTTCTTACTGCCTCATGTTCTTGCGTTAAACCCTCATACTGTACTGGTAATGCCCATCCTGAATAATCAACTATCTTGCCACCATACTTTAGATGTGCATTGTAAAGCGATGTTTTTCTTGGTTCTGCCAAAATAACTCCTCCCTTCAAATTTTAAAGTTACTTTATTGTGCTTATGGCTAATGTTAATTATGTGATTAAATAAAACATTATATTCACTTTTAAAAGGACATAGTATAGGTATAATATACCCAAATAATAAATAAATCTTACAACATATAATTATACAAATAAAATGTATCAAAAAAGGAATATAACAGCATAGAAGCATTATAAAGCCATGTGCCATTATATTCCTCTGTTTCCTAACCTGAGAGCTTCTGTATCTTATATAATACATTTCTCCTTCGGCGCCGAATAATCGGACTCTTCAGAGTTCCATCTGATGACGATACTTTTGCCTGAAAGTTTCTATAAAAAACCGGCTCATCTTATATTGCTTCTTCGGCTATCTTATTATATAAAGATATCTCACGCCACCTTCATCTAGATACCTAATTCTATTGTGTTTTCCTATTCGTCTTAAATCATAATATAATTTCTAAAAAATATCAATAATTGTTATATTTTTAACTTCTTAATCGTTAAAAAATTAACTATAGCTGCTGAAATTACCTTATATATTATATTTAAGTAGGTTGACGTAATATCTTATGTTATCTTTATTTTAAGTCATATTTATTTGTTACTTTTATACTGCTTATATTAGATAATATTATAATTTCTAGAAAATATCAATAATTATTGCTAAAACTTATTAGGTTTTGTTAAAAAAATCACCATATTTCTTTTTATCGGATTAATAAAAATGTGATAGAATAAAAAATGTAGTGTCATAAATAAAATACAAGCTATTTAAAACTATAGAAGACTTTTGGAGGTAAACGTATATGAGTAATAAATGGTGGGACATGGTTAAAGATTTTCAAATGAAGTTTGGGCATCCTTATAGAGATACTCCTAAGCTTCTCGATGCTGATAGGGTATCTAAAAGATATAACTGGATGCTTGAAGAAATAGATGAGTTTAAAGAAGCAAATGATATTTATGAGCAGGCAGATGCAATGATAGATTTAATGTATTTTGCTTTAGGGACCCTTGTTGAAATGGGGGTCAAGCCTGATAAAATATTTGAAATAGTACATACTGCTAATATGGACAAGCTGTGGAGCGATGGAAAGCCTCACTACAAGGAAGATGGAAAGACCGTTAAACCTGAAGGTTGGGAAGATCCCTATCCAAGAATAAAAAAAGAAATAGACAGTCAAGCTAAATAACATGTAAAATCCTTAATTAGCAGGAGGTAAATAAAATAATTATTTACCTCCTGCTCAACTATGCATTTACATTAGCACCTCTATTGATTTTATTTAATGCGTACATCAATGATGGAATAAATATTAACTGTATAACTATGCCAGGAAGTCCTGTTATTATTCCTCCCTTAACAAATGTAAGGGCCTTCAACTGTACTCCAAAATTTGATGCCAACACAAATACTACTATACCTGCTACTATTCTACCAGCTATCATGGCTATAATAAGCGAGGGTATAGAAGAAAGCTTTAATTTTCTAGTAGCTATGGAAGCAGCTAATCCATAAGTTCCTAGTTCAAAAATCATTATTACTCCCATAGGAAATAAAACTGGCATTCCTGTAAGCGTACCACTAACTAGTGGAGTAATAATACCTAACAATAGGGCTAGATATGGCGGTAATACAAATCCTCCTATTAAAACTGGTATATGCATAGGTAAAAATACTGGTCCTGTTCCTCCAAATAGGTGGAATATCATTGGAAAAACCAGTCCTAAAGCTAATAGTAATCCTGTTAATACTAAATCCTTTGTTGAAAATTTTTTATTCATTTTCTTACCTCCCAAAAAAATTAACCATGAAAGTTTCCTTCTTGGAAAAAACCTTCATGGTCTTATTTTTCTAATATTGTCTTCACTTTTTTAAGCAATTCATCAAAGAGTTGTTTTAATTGATAGCCTTCAAGCCCTATTATTTCAAAATTACATTTACTTACTGGCAATAAAAGCTTTTTAGCTCTGCTGCTTGCAACTGCTTCTGCCATTTTGGGACTTATTTCTCCCATCATTGCATTTGCTGCAATTATTGCCATAGGCCCAATAATAATATCCACCTTGTCGCTCATCCATATTATTGCATTTTCACCTGTAGCTCCATCATTACCTCCGGCTTTTAGCATATTTGCTGTGGCTTGGGAATTCGTCCCCAGTACAATGATTTCAATATCATCTCTTTTTAAAGACTTCAGTCTTTCTACTATTTGACAGCCTATGCCTCCACCTTTTCCATCTATTACGGCGATTTTCATACTATGCCCTCTTTTTCATATTATCTAGAAATTCAGATATTTTTTGAACTAACTCTGTTGGACTATCTACCTTTTGAGATAGTTTCTCTACTGGACACATATCTGTTTTATCTCTATTTTTAATATATGGTGAGCTTTCATCATAAAAAAACTTGATACTACTATCTTCAAATATTTTAATGGCCTCGCTAGAAATAAGCCTTGTATAAAGCTCCTTTATATCTGCATATTTGCATAGAATTGCGGCTGCCTTTCCTATGACTTTATCTGCTACGCTTGCTCCCTTCAACTCCTCTTTAAGCTCACGTACTGCAGTATATATAGGCTTTATTCCCTTATCAATACTTGTAAATAGAATTTTTCCCTCTTTTACTATGGCTAAAGTAAGCTCTTTTTCTTCGAGGATTTCTTTAGCCAATTCCAAATCTTTCATCTGCTCAGCTCCTGATTCTTGAATATGAATATATAATACCAAATTTTATTGTATTTTTCAATTTTATTATTAGTGCTTAAAAACTTCTTAGCTAATTGCTCTAACAGCAAGCATAATTTTTATAATTGTCTTAAACTTCACAAATTTCCCTTGATTTTATGTTATATTTTGTAGTATTATGTAAGTGTTTGTGTAAGTTTCGTGAAAAAAAATAACAAATGGAGGGTAAAAATGTCGATTGTCCTAAATACAGTACAAACCATAGCACTACTAATTTCCTTTATTCTCTTGGGCTACTTTATAAAGAGTAAAGTCCCTATTCTAAACAGGCTATATATTCCAGCACCTTTTATAGGTGGACTTTTATTGTCAATACTTATGTATGTCCTTTCTCCAAAGATAAAAATATCTATCAACTTTTCACTATTCACCGTATTTTTTGCTGGTTTTTTTGCTTCAATAGGGTTGCGTGTAGATAAAAACATTTTCAAGAACGGGATATTTAAGCAAATGGTTTTTCTGGTCATAGTAGTATCAGTTGCTATTATGCAAAATGTATTCATTATCATACTTGGAAAAATCTTTAGTCTTCCAAAGAAAGATATGATTATGTTTAGCTCTCTCAATTTAGTAGGAGACCATTCGTTCGCACAAAACGCTGTTGCACTGGTGGGTGATAATGGAACCGCCTTCTTATCTACTCTTTCTGGTGTTTCAGTATTTTGTGTTATTCTAGCAATTATATCATCTACTATAGTGTTTAAGCTCTTAGAGCCTAAGGCAGATTTTTCAGAGATAGCTAAAACTCCTAATCCAACCTTTACTACCTCAGAGCTTCTAAAATATCTTTTAATATTGTTTGCTGCAACAGGTATTGCTTATATTCCTACTCAATTAGGATTCGGAAAAATATTATCTCCTTTGGGAGGAGGGCTCTTTGCCGGTATTATAATCAGATTCATTTTGGACAAGCTCAATATTTTTAATATACAGTTTTCACATATGAATTTTATTGGCAACATATTTTTATCATTGCTATTAGTTACGGGTTTCGCTTCTTTAGATATATCGACATTAAGTATGCTAACACCCAAAGCCATTTTAATAGTTTTAATGCAGATATCTTGGCTAATTGCTTTTTCATATTTCATAGTTTTTAAAATCTATGGAAAAAATACACTTGCTGCTTACATAGCTACGGGATTAACTGCTATTGGAATTGGATTTCCTCCGAACTCCTTGTCAAGTATTCAGTGTTGTAGTGAAGAAAAAGGAGTTATACCTGATTTGATTTTTATTGTCCCACCTATTGGATCCTGGCTCATAGGTTTAATAAATCCTCATATAGTAAATTGGTTTTTTAGTTTTTAATATAATTTTTAATAAGCTGATGCTCTGGTATAGCAGATCATCAGCTTATTTTATAACTCATAATAAAATACGTTTCAACAAAACCCTTCACGATTTCAAAACTTCAATTAAGGCCTTTCGTTATTGTATTAGCTAATCTCCCTGAGTATCTAGTTCTAAAAGCTCTGAAACAGTTACAAAGCTAAATCCCCTTTTCTTCAACTCAGGTAATATTATCTCTAGTGCTTCAATTGCTTCACATTCACCTTCTGCATAATCATGTAATAGTATAATATCTCCATTCTGTGCATTTGATAAAATCTTCATTACAATATTATCTACTCCTGGATGATTCCAGTCTAAGGAATCCTGTGTTTCTGTCCATAGAATTATCCTATATTCGCTTTCCTTCAATACATTTAGTAATTTTTCACTATAGAAACCAAAAGGCGGTCTAAATAATCTAGGACTTTCTCCTGTTATCTTAAAAATAATATCTTGAGTTTTTTCTATCTCGCTCTTTATAACTTCCTCAGAGGATTTTTTTATATCTACATGACTATAAGAATGGTTCCCTATTTCATGTCCTTCTTCTTTTACCTGCAACAATGTTTTTGAATACCACTCTGCATGTTTTCCTAAAACAAAAAAGGTAGCCTTTGCATTATTCTCTCTTAAAACATCTAAAACTTTAGGCGTAAATCTGGGATGTGGTCCATCATCAAAAGTTATTGCTATGACTTTTTCATATGTAATTCCTTTCCTGATCACCTCTTTTTCTTCGACACGATGACTTACCACATCAATTATGTTTTTGAAAGAGCTTATAGATTTGTCTTTCCAAAAAATTATTGTGCTTAAAATCATTATAATAACTATAAGTACTTTGACAATAGTGTTGTTATTCATAAACATCACCTTTTATTTTATATATTTATATTTTTACTTTCTAAATGAATTGCATTATAATTATATGCAGTCTTTTGTTACACTAATGCTTTAAATAAACTCAAACTAAATAGTAAATATTGAATATATCTTTTACATACAATAAAATGATATTAGATAGCTTTTTAGCAAACCTAATGAATGGGGGTATTTGTATATGAATTGGTTTGTACCTACACTCTCTATACTTCTTGTGCTGAATGTTTTCTTAGCCTTCATATTAATTTTTCTTGAGAGAAAAGATCCTTCCGCTACATGGGCTTGGCTTATGGTTTTGCTCTTAGTCCCATACTTAGGCTTTATACTTTATCTAACTTTAGGTCAAAATCTTAGTAGGCAAAAAATATTTGACACAAAAACAGAAGAGGATCAGATGATAGGAAAAGTCCTATTAGAACAAATGTCATATATACAAAATAATGAAATAGTTTTCAATGATGAAGAAATGATAAATTATCAAGATATGATAAGAATGCAGCTTATTAGCGATGACTCAATATTCACTCAGGATAATGAAGTCGAAATATTTACAGATGGTAATGAAAAATTTGCTGCACTTCTTGATTCCATAGAAAAAGCAAATGACCATATCCATATGCTCTATTACATAATTAAAAATGATAGCCTTGGTAAAAAAATTGTGGCTGCTCTTACAAAAAAAGCTGCTGAGGGAGTTGAAGTAAGACTTCTTTATGACGCACTTGGGGGAAGAACTCTTCCTAAAAGATTTTTTAATGAATTAATTAAAGCCGGTGGAAAAGTAGCATCATTTTTTCCTTCTAAAATACCTCTCATTAATTTAAGGATTAATTATAGAAATCATAGAAAGCTTGCAATCATAGACGGCAAATGTGGCTTTATAGGAGGCTTCAATATTGGAAATGAATATTTAGGACTGAGCAAAAAATTTGGATATTGGAGAGACACACACCTTAAAATAGAAGGCAGTGCCGTACTTATGATGCAAACAAGATTTTTTCTTGACTGGAGACATGCATCAAAGGAAAAAACTGCATATGATGAAAAATACTATCCATTAATACAGTCTAAGGGAAAAACAGGAATACAAATTGTCTCCAGTGGTCCAGACTCAGAACAGGAGCAAATAAAAATTGGCTATATTAAAATGATAGCTTCGGCAAGAGAAAGTATATATATTCAAACACCATATTTTGTTCCAGATCAAAGTATACTGGAAGCTCTTAAAATTGCTTCCCTTTCCGGAGTCGATGTAAAGATAATGATACCAAATAAGCCAGACCACATGTTTGTTTACTGGGCATCCTACTCATATATAGGAGAATTGCTAGATTCTGGAATAAAGGCTTATACTTACGAAAATGGATTTATACATGCAAAAACAATAGTAGTAGATGGAAAAATAGCCTCCGTTGGAACTGCAAATATCGATGTAAGAAGCTTTAAATTGAATTTTGAGGTAAATGCCTTCATTTATGATACTAAAACATCTACAAGGCTTAAAGAAATATTTGAGAACGATTTAAAGGTTTGCAACGAAATAACTATAGAAGAATACAAAAAACGCTCTAAAGTAATTATTTTTAAGGAATCTATTTCAAGACTACTTTCTCCTGTACTTTAATTTCCTCTATTGTACTTCCTAAAACTATATATCAAAAGTAGTTACAAGGGTATTTTAGAATTTTTTCTAAAACACCCTTTTCATTTAGCTCAATGTGGAACTCTTTAAAGTACTTTTCTGTGTTTTTGAATTTGTATATATCAAATAGACAAAAACCATATTTAACAAAAGGCATACTGGAATAGTATAATATGCCTTAGGAACTCCTATACAGTCATTTAACCATCCAATAATAAAGTTTACAGCCATACTTATAGCTGATGAAGCAGTGGTTAGTATCCCGATGATATAGGTGGTGTTTTTCTTGAACACTTCATTTGTTGATAGTATAAGTGTAGGAAAAATAATTGAAAAGAAAAGCCCTGAAAATCCAATTAATATTAACCCTTTTTGTCCGACTGCAAGTCCTATGATATAAAATAAAAATGCTAGCACCGAGGATATGAGTACAGTCTTAACAGTACCTAGTTTTTCAACTATAAATCCGCCTAAAAGCCTTCCTAAAGCATATGTTCCGAAAAATAATGTAGTATAATAAGTCCCCTGATTTTCATTATATTTATAGGTTTCCCTCATATAATTAACAAACCAATTCCCAGTGCCTATTTCAGCAGCCACATAAAGACCTAAGGATATCATATAAAAATAAATAAGCTTATGCTTGAATATAGACCTGTAGTCAATCTTTTTGTCTTCCTTAGACTTGTTTACAGAGGGCATCTTTACAAAAATAAATGCAATAAAAACTATAAAATATAGTATTGATATGCATAAATACATAGTTCGCCATTCTATTCCCTTAAATAAAAGTAAACCTGCAGATTTCTGTGTTATAGTAGCACCTATTCCATAGCAAAAATGTACTAGGTTCATAATTACAGCCTGAAAGCTTACAGCTATTATAGGTATCGCTGTATTTATTGCTAAGCCTATGAAGGCCCATCCAGCATTCAATAGAAACATTCCTACTAGTAAAACTGCAAAGTTAGGACTGAGGTACAATGTAACTAGGGAAAGAATCGTTAAAGCTATGCCCATACTTATAACCTTCTTGTGTCCCATAGTTTCACATATCATTCCTCCTAAATAAGCAAAGATTATATATCCTATTGAGCCTACAACTATCATGACTCCCATATGGGTATCCTTCACTAAGAAATCCGCTTTAAAAGAGGGTATAAATACTCCTCTTAGATTGTCGGCTATTGCAGATAAAATCATAATAGCAAACATAAATGCAATAATTAGATAATTGGTTTTTTCTTTTATCTTGCTCATTTTGCCTCACCATTAGTCAATATCTCTTTTAAAGCCTCAATAACAATCTCCTCCTAATGATTTTCATTATCTACTATTTTATCAAAAATCACTAACTTTTGTAATAATAAACCTTAATCTATTTTTCTCTTAATTTTCTAAAAAAGTCTTTCATTATTTCAGAGCTTTCTTTTTCCATTACTCCCCAAGTAATATCAGCTCTATGATTAAAGCTTTGGTTTTGTATTATATTGATTATAGAGCCACAGGCGCCCATTTTAGGGTCTTTAGCCCCTATAACTACTCTTTCTATTCTTGAGTTGACAATGGCTCCTGCACACATGGCACAGGGCTCTAAAGTTACGTACATAGTGCAATCAATTAGCCTCCATCCACCTAAAAATTCACTGGCTTTTTTAATTGCTATTATTTCAGCATGAGCAGTAGGATCCCTTAAAATTTCTCTCATATTATATCCTGTGGCTATGATTTTATGGTTATTTACAATAATAGCACCGACAGGTACCTCGCCGATGCTATAAGCTTTATATGCTTCATCTATTGCAATTTTCATGAAATATTCATCCATATTTTCACCTTCAAAAAATAATAGTGGCGCACCCGAGAGGAGTCGAACCTCCGACCTACGCCTTAGGAGGGCGTCGCTCTATCCTACTGAGCTACGGGAGCACCTTAATATCATACCCATATATTATATGATATTATTGCATCTATGTCAATTATATAATATTACTTAATTACCAGGTTAAGTAAAAGGCTCTAGCTTTGCATAATAGCTCATCTAGGCCTTTTAAAATCATCTATTTTAGTCAACTTAAATAAAAAGCCATATGACAATTAGAATAATAATAGAAGCATTCTAGTCATTACTAAATATACATCACTTGGTTTTTACCCTTTAAACTTTCATTCTTCTGGCTTCTAACATCTGCCCCTATAAGATTCTCAATTCCAATTTCTAACCTTTAGTTGGTTTTTTATTTCTTAACGATCTTCTCAACGCCGCCCATATATGGTCTTAAAGCTTCTGGAATAACTACACTACCATCTTCCTGTTGGAAGTTTTCAAGAATTGCTGCCAAAGTTCTTCCTACAGCAAGACCTGATCCATTTAGTGTATGGACATATTCTACCTTTCCTGTTTCCTTATCTCTATATTTTAGATTTGCCCTTCTTGCTTGGAAATCTTCGAAGTTACTACAAGAGGAAATTTCCACATATCTGTTATAGCTAGGCATCCATACCTCTATATCGTAAGTTTTAGCAGATGAAAATCCTATATCTCCTGTACATAGCTCTACTACCCTATATGGGATATTTAATAGCTGCAAGACTTTTTCTGCATTGTTAGTCAATCTTTCTAATTCATCGTATGATGTCTTTGGTTTAACTAACTTCACAAGCTCTACCTTGTCAAACTGATGATTTCTTATAAGACCTCTAGTATCTCTTCCTGCTGAACCTGCCTCTTGCCTAAAGCAAGGTGTATATGCAGTATAATATACCGGAAGTTGGGTTTCATCTAGTATTTCATCCCTATGAATATTTGTAACTGGTACTTCCGCAGTAGGCACAAGGAAAAAGTCCTTGTCAGGAATCTTGAATGCATCCTCTTCAAATTTTGGAAGCTGTCCAGTACCAGTCATACTAGCTCTATTTACCATAAATGGTGGTGATATTTCCGTGTATCCGTGTTCATTAGTATGGAGGTTTAGCATAAAGTTTATTATAGCTCTCTCTAAAGTAGCTCCCAATCTCTTAAATAGAGTAAATCTAGCGCCTGTAATCTTTGAAGCTCTCTCAAAGTCTAAAATATCAAGATTTGTACCTATATCCCAATGCGCCTTAAGCTCGAATTCAAATTTTCTAGGCTCTCCCCATTTTCTAATCTCTACATTATCTTCATCACTAGAGCCTACTGCAATATTTGGATTTGGAATATTAGGTATTCTAAGAAGCAAATCATTAAGCTGGGCATCTACTTCTTTTACATCGCTGTCATAATCCTTGATTTTTTGAGATAGCTCCTTCATTTCATTTAGTACTTCTGTAGCATCTTTTCCTTCTTTTTTTAATTTAGGAACCTCTTTTGACACTTGATTTTGCCTTGCCTTCATTTCTTCTACCTTTACTAATACCTGTCTTCTCTTCTCATCCAATTCCACTATTTTGTCTATGTCAAACTCTCCATTTCTTTTGGCAAGACCTTTTTTTACTTCTTCAGCATTTAACCTAATCCGTCTAATATCTAACATTTTAACTCCTCCTAAAATAATTTATTATATAATAATCACTGCTTATAAGGTTCAGATATAGATTCTTCACACCTTCGAATAGGTAATATCATCTTGAGCTTGCGAAATATCTATACTCTTACTTTAGCTGTTCAATAAATAAAAAACTCCCGTCCCCTATATTTCTCATATAAGGGACGAGAGACTTCTCCCGTGTTGCCACCCTAGTTAACTAAACAACAATTTTAGCTCACTCTTTGCAGTTATCCCCTGCTTAGGTTTTACCTTTTCAGTAAAATACTCAAGGATGGATTCAATATTTAATACCACCAATTTTCACCAGCCATTGGCTCTCTAAAGATATTAATATATTTACTATTTCCTGTCATTGTATGATATTATTTTAAGTCGTATTATAACACAATGAGTTTAAAATTACAACATATTTTTATAAAATATTTTTATAAAAGGTATTTCCAGCTCCTACATCATTCAACTTAGCAGCTATCAATACAAACATTTTACTATTATATGCAAACTAATCCTAATAACTAGCAACGCCACTATCACTAATTATTCTAATACTATTATCATCATTACTCTAACTCATTATACCAACAATAACTTCATTTGTAGTTGAAAGTCCTTTATTACATAAAATCCCCAAATTCTTAATGGTTTCTTCAACTGTTCCACCTAAAATACCAGTATTAGCCTTTGCAATTACATTTTCACAAGCCAGATATGCTGCTAATACTGCCTCTCCAGCAGATGTTGAAAGCTTAAGAGCACAAGTTTCCTTAGCACCATCACAAAGCATTCCAGTAAGATTTGCCATCATATTTTGTACTGCTCCTGCAATTTGGTTATCGTCTCCTCCTAACATCCATGCTATTGCAGCACTAGCACCTACTCCTGCGGCAATAGCACATCCACAAAGCGCAGAAAGTTTTCCAGTATACTGTTTTACAAACTTATTTATTATATGTGCATAAAATATAGCCCTATATAGCTTTTCTTTTTCGATTTCTCTTTCCTCTGCCACAACAACTATTGGAAGAATGACACCTAACCCTTGATTGCCGCTACCTGCACTAGTCATAATAGGACAATCTCCTCCTCCCATTCTAATATCAGCTCCTGCTGCAGTAAGAATTCTAGCTTTTTGAGAAGCATCTGCCGATAGTTTGCCTTGTTTCTGAAGAATTAGCAGTGAAGCCCCCCAGCCTAAGCCTTTTTTGCTCTTAAGACCTTGCTCGGCCGCCATCTTATTCATACGTATTCCATCTTCTATAAAGCTCAATTCATTTATATCTACTTTCTCACATATTTCACGCAATTCCTTGAAACTGAAATTCTCTAGAAAACCAGTAGTAGTCTGTTCCTTATTATCTATTTTATCCTCATATATAAGCTCTCCATTTACTCTTATTGCTTCTATATGATCATGACTATTCTTTAATACCACCTCTACAGTGCTATCAGCACTCTTCATAATTATCTCTACATAGACATCTGGTGTATTCAAAGCCCAACTGACTCTTACTGCATTTTTTAAAATCATTTTATGAGCTCTGTCTATGTCTTCTTGATTAATGTTCTTAAATATGCAAAGTCCATCTTCTGGATCTCCACAAATAGCTCCTAATGCTGCTGCTAAATCTAGACCCCATTCTTTAGTATTAGGAATCATAACTGATTTTCCATTTTTAAATATGCTAAGGCTTACGTTAACAGTTATATGTTCTATATGACCTTCTAAATGTTTTCTAGCTATGGAAGAAGCATAAGCTACTGCTACAGGCTCAGTGCATCCAATAGCAGGAATCGTATCCTTTTTAACCATATCCAATAATATATTTACTGTATTCTTATCAATATTCATTCTATAGTCAACCTTTCCATATTAGTAGTATTTGAATTATATTTTCATATAAAAAAGAGTCTCATAACTATGACTGAATTATTGCAAATACTGTGCCAAAAATAAACTGATGGCTATAAGCTAATAAAACATTGATTTATTCCTATTTAAGGAGATTATTCTTATAATATTCTCATTCGCATTTTTGCGAAATTATTTGATATACTCTTCATTCAAAAATTAAAACCAAGGTATACAAAGTATTTACCTTGGTTTTCGCATTTTTGCAAATTGATTCTCATTTTTGCAAATTATATCTCATCAATTTTCTATATAGTGTAGATAAGTTTATATCCAAAATATCCGAAATTTCTTGTTTTGCCTGAGTTGAATCACCATATTCTGTTAACATAGATTGAAGAAGTTTTTTTTCATATAGCTCAACTCTATCTTTAAGTGTTCTTCTAGATTTATTTTCATATGTTTTGCAGTCATTAAATGATTTTTTTAATGTAGTTGGTAAATTGTCAAAGGTTATTATTTCACCCTTCGTTATATTTACAGAATACTCTACAACATTTTCAAGCTCTCTAATATTTCCTGGCCAATTATATTTCAGGAAAGTTTCTTTGACTTCATTGGAAAAAAACTTCTTTTGCTTCTCTAGCTTGCAGCAATACTTTTCAAGTAAGTAATCACAAAGTATGAGTATATCTTTATCTCTATTCCTCAATGGCGGAATATGAATAGGTATTACATTTAGTCTATAATATAAATCGTCTCTAAACTGTCCTTCGTCAACCATTTTTTCTAAGTCTCTATTTGTAGCTGCTATTAGCCTGAAGTTTACTGTTATAAGTTCTTTTCCACCAATTCTCATAAAAGCTTGCTCCTGCAGCACTCGTAATAGCTTAGGCTGTAAGTGCAGTGGAAGATCTCCTATCTCGTCTAGAAAAAGTGTGCCTCCATTTGCAAGCTCAAATTTCCCCATTTGTCCTTCTTTTCTTGCACCAGTAAAGGCACCTCCCTCATAGCCAAATAGCTCGCTTTCAAGAAGATTTTCTGGTATAGATGCACAATTTATGGCGACAAATGGAAAATTGTTTCTATTGCTTGTATGGTGTATAGATCTAGCAAAGAGCTCTTTTCCTGTCCCACTTTCCCCTCTCAGGAGTACAGTAGAATTACTTTCTGCTATCTGGTATGCCATGTCCTTGACTCTAACTATTTCATTACTATCCCCTATAATGGAATTAAAATTAATTGGATTTTGTACTTCTATAAGCTTGTAAGCATTTCTAACTAAATCACTAGTTTCATGGATTTCTAGTATATTACTTGCTCTTTTTCCATCTACAACTACAGGCATATTTTTTATGATAAAGCTCTTTTTCTTATCCTGCACACTGATTCTTTTTTCCTGAGGATTTATGTTATCAAATTCAATGTCTATATCATGCAATATATCTTTCAAAGACTTATTTATAATATCATTTTCGGAAACTTTAAGATCTCTTTGTGCTTTCAAGTTTGCAAACTTAATTTTTTCTTTATCATCTATACATATAATTCCATCATCAAGACTATTGATAATTTTTCTTGTCTCTTCTTCCTTTATGGTTAACTCTGCTATAGTATCATAATAGTTTAGTTTACCTACCAGTAGATCGCATAGTTTATTTAGAAAAACTACAAGCGAATTATAGCTGTGCTCTATTCTCTCTTTTTGCTCTTCATCGAAGGCATTAACTCCTATAGCTCCTAATATTTCGCCATTTCTCATTATTGGATAACCTAGAGTTGCTAATTCAGTACATTCTCCTTTAGCAGAACAGTGGCTACAGATTTCATCCACATCAGGAGTATCAATAAAAAGTGGTTTTTTACTATTGATAATAAGCTCAAATGAACATTTTTTAGGTATTTTTTGCCCTATACTACTTTTATATTTACCTGTAGCTGCTATTCTGTTTAAACTCTCATCAATAATTGTAACATCAACATTTAATACAGCAGATATTGCCTCTGCAACCTCTTGAACTGAATCTTGTATCTTATATAGAGACAATTTTTATCTCCCCTTATTATAGCTTTTTCTCTATAATTATATCATAGTTGTTCAGTTTTCACTTTCATTTTAGTAATTACTATATTCCCTCAATATTTTTAGATAATTCATATTCTCATATGTCTTAAAGAATATGTAAATATTCGAAGGATGAATGTATGTATTTGATCATTATGTTAATAATCAAAATATAGTCTAAAAATATAACGGGGGTTCAGTAAATGAATAATATCGATATAGTTGCTCAGCTTAGTAATATGAAGGATGTTGATTATAGGAATACTTTAGCCATAGCAAGCATAATAGAAATTCTTATTGAAAAGGAAATAATTAAAAGAAATGATATTGCCATAAAAGCTAGACAATTGGATTCAATGTCAATTGAAGAAGTGCAGTTATTGAGAATATCCAATAGGGGCCAAAATTAAGTTTAGCTGCTTGATATTTGTATTTGCAGTCTCGCAACACAAATTTATTTATTCCCTAACGCTCAAATAAATTTGGTCCTAACGGACAAGAAACAAAATCAAAATTGGTGTAATTACAGTACTCAGAAACTTGTTTTCTGAGCCTCATTAATTCTTTCTATAAAAATATTTCAAGCAATTGGTTTAGGTCACAAAAAACTAAGGGTGCCAATAATTAGCACCCTTAACTTTTGTAAATAAAATGTATACTGAATAAGATATATATTTTTTTGAATCTTCTATGTACCTTCTATTTTTTATTTGTTTTGCCAGCGTTTTAGTTTTGGAAAAAATTCTTGCATCATATGT
The DNA here is from genome assembly GCF_030263895.1 of Proteiniborus sp. MB09-C3. Taxonomy (NCBI): domain Bacteria; kingdom Bacillati; phylum Bacillota; class Clostridia; order Eubacteriales; genus Proteiniborus; species Proteiniborus sp. MB09-C3. Next base: position 539,624 of record NZ_CP127161.1, on the reverse strand, counting down.
CTTGCGGATTCTTCTGTCATTCCATTGTATGCTGATACCATATGAGGAATACAAATCTCGATCATTCCATTCATGCTAACATCGGCTGTAAATTCTCCATCTTTAATACAATAGATACAGTAATCCTTACTCTTGCTTCCATCTGAATTTAAACCATACAATTCATCAGTTTCTCCCATTGGCATTCCACAACTTTGACAAAATCTCATGTTATCCATTTTATACCTCCGATTTAATGTTTTTTAGTTTTTTACTTGTCATCATTATACCAAGTATAATATGACGGCTATATGTCATATTGGGAATAAAGCTTCAAGTTTTTATAAACTCATAAATATAAAGAGGAATTAAAGCTTATGAATAACAATCAAAAAAATATATCTAGATGCCAACTTATTTCCGATTATTTACTTAAGACTGATTTTTATATACATAATGCCTTGTCACATTTATGCATAAAATATTGCACTTTATTTTTCATTTATCGAATACCCTTTTTCTTCTAGTTTCATTAGAATTTTTTCGTATATTTCCATACTAGGAACTTCTATAGTATGAATATGAACACCTTCAGTAAGAGAAGATAATGGTTCCGCTTTTTCCTTTTTTAAGCTTTTTACAAATTCGTCTATTTCTATTCTTGAGCCAAGCATAAGTGAGCTTTTTATTTCACCATAAATAGGATGGTCTACTATTACATCAATAACTTTTCCACCCATATCAATAATGGTCTTTAGTTCATCATCTATTTCATCATAGCCTTTATGCTTACATACTATTGTTTTTAATATTTTCTCTTTGGGAGACTTTGTGACTATCATATATCCTTGGGGAGTTGCAAATATTTCTTCACCTTTTGCTCTAAGTATGGCTATATCTTGAACTATTACTTGTCTGCTCACATTAAACATTTTAGAAAATTCTGCACCTTTTATCGGTTGATCTTTACCTTCTAGAACTTGAACTATCGCCTCTCGCCTTTTTTCAGAATCCATAATCCTAATCACTCCTAAAAACTTATAATTCCGTACCTTTATTATATTATTAGAAATGCTAGTTGTCTAGTTCTTATGACCTAACCCAACTTTTCATATGCAACAAGTACCAACTTTATTGTATATTTATGATAAAGGTATCCATTAGAGCCAATTTTGCGCGACCCTTAGGAAATGAATAAATTTATATTGCAAAACTACAAAAATATGGTTGAACATAAAAATAACCCAATCTCTAAGATAAGGTCAAAAAATAAAAAAATCCAGCAACGTCCTGCTTTCCTTATGACCTAACCCGATTTCTTCGAGTGCTTCTATCGAAGAAATTGATGGTAGGTCAAACGCAACGAGAACCAAATTTATGTGAGCTTTAGCGAACTAATAAATTTGTGTTTCGAGACTGCGCGAGTATATTACTGGCTGTACATAGTTTTAATTTCCCAAAAAACAATAAATCCAGCAACGTCCTACTCTCCCAGGCGGTCTCCCACCAAGTACCATCAGCGCTGAAGGGCTTAACTTCTGTGTTCGGTATGGGAACAGGTGTGACCCCTTCGCTATTGTCACTGGATTTATGCCCTAATTTAATAAGGCTTCATATATTTAATTTAAGGCTTATACCTTAAAAACTACACAGCGTCCATATTTCTGGTCAAGCCCTCGACCTATTAGTATCGTTTAGCTTAAAGCATTGCTGCTCTTACACCTACGACCTATCAACCAGTTAGTCTTTCTGGGGTCTTACTCTGTTTACCAGATGGGAAATCTTTTCTTAAGGGGGGCTTCGCGCTTAGATGCCTTCAGCGCTTATCCCTACCAGACTTGGCTACTCAGCCATGCCCTTGGCAGGACAACTGATACACTAGTGGTCTGTCCATTCCGGTCCTCTCGTACTAGGAACAGCTCCTTTCAAATTTCCTACGCCCACGACAGATAGGGACCGAACTGTCTCACGACGTTCTGAACCCAGCTCGCGTGCCTCTTTAATGGGCGAACAGCCCAACCCTTGGAACCTGCTACAGCTCCAGGATGAGACGAGCCGACATCGAGGTGCCAAACCTCCCCGTCGATGTGGACTCTTGGGGGAGATAAGCCTGTTATCCCCGGGTAGCTTTTATCCGTTGAGCGATGGCCCTTCCACTCGGCGCCACCGGATCACTAAGTCCAACTTTCGTTCCTGCTCGACTTGTAGGTCTCGCAGTCAAGCTCCCTTCTGCCTTTACACTCTTCTGCACGATTTCCGACCGTGCTGAGGGAACCTTTGAGCGCCTCCGTTACTTTTTAGGAGGCGACCGCCCCAGTCAAACTGCCCAACTGACAGTGTCCCAAAACCAGTTTCATGGCCTATGGTTAGAACTTCAGTATCATAAGGGTGGTATCCCAACGACGACTCCACCAATGCTGGCGCACTGATTTCTCTGTCTCCCACCTATTCTGTACATAGGATACCAAAATCCAATGTCAGCTTGCAGTAAAGCTCCACGGGGTCTTTCCGTCTAGTCGCGGGTAACTCGCATCTTCACGAGTACTACAATTTCACCGGATCTCTTGTTGAGACAGTGCCCAGATCGTTACACCTTTCGTGCGGGTCGGAACTTACCCGACAAGGAATTTCGCTACCTTAGGACCGTTATAGTTACGGCCGCCGTTTACTGGGGCTTAAGTTCTTACCTTCGCTTGCGCTAAGCATTCCCCTTAACCTTCCAGCACCGGGCAGGTGTCAGCCCCTATACTTCATCTTTCGATTTAGCAGAGACCTGTGTTTTTGGTAAACAGTCGCCTGGGCCTATTCACTGCGGCCAGAAGGAGGCTTATGTGGCTTGCACTTCACCTCCCTCGGCACCCCTTCTCCCGAAGTTACGGGGTTAATTTGCCGAGTTCCTTAACAAGAGTTCTTCCGCTCATCTTAGGATTCTCTCCTCGCCTACCTGTGTCGGTTTGCGGTACGGGTACCTTTAGGCTTGATAGAAGCTTTTCTTGGCAGTGTGGATTCAGTTAGTTCGCTACTTGTATTTCGCTCCCCATCACTTCTCAGGATATTGTATCTACGGATTTGCCTTTAGATACTCCCTACTTGCTTAGGCACACTCAACCAACGGTGTGCTTAACCTATCCTCCTGCGTCACTCCTTCTCTTTTAGCGCCTTCTGGTAGTACAGGAATTTCAACCTGTTGTCCATCGCCTACGCCTTTTGGCCTGGGCTTAGGTCCCGACTAACCCTGAGTGGACGAGCCTTCCTCAGGAAACCTTAGGCTTTCGATGGGTGAGATTCTCACTCACCTCTCGCTACTCATGCCAACATTCTCTCTTGTATACTGTCCACTACTCCTTTCGGTATAGCTTCTACCTGTATACAATGCTCCTCTACCACTGTCGTAGATTCAATGCTACCCTTAAGTTTTCACTTAACTAGAATCTGGCCGAAGGCTTTTATTGTAGCCTTTTGTGGCCTTCGGCAAAGCTTTCTTTGCCCTTTACTTTAAGAGTAATATTGAATCTACGACAATCCACATCTTCGGTGACTAGTTTGAGCCCCGGTAATCTTCGGCGCAAGACCACTCGACCAGTGAGCTATTACGCACTCTTTGAATGTGTGGCTGCTTCTAAGCCAACATCCTGGTTGTCTGTGTAGTCTTACATCCTTTCCCACTTAACTTGTACTTTGGGACCTTAGATGGTGGTCTGGGCTGTTTCCCTTTTGACTATGAAACTTATCTCACATAGTCTGACTCCCAAGTATATGACTGTGGCATTCGGAGTTTGATAGGTTTTGGTAACGCATGCGCGCCCCTAGACCAGTCAGTGCTCTACCTCCACGTCACTTTCCTTGAGGCTAGCCCTAAAGCTATTTCGAGGAGAACCAGCTATATCCGGGTTCGATTGGAATTTCACCGCTACCCACAGGTCATCCGATAGCTTTTAAACGCTAAGCGGTTCGGTCCTCCATTGAGTTTTACCTCAACTTCAACCTGCCCATGGGTAGGTCACCCGGTTTCGGGTCTACGACATGCAACTTAATCGCCCTATTTAGACTCGGTTTCCCTACGGCTCCATACCTTAAGTACTTAACCTTGCTGCATATCGTAACTCGTTGGCCCGTTCTACAAAAAGTACGCGGTCGTTCATATATAGAACTTCCACTGCTTGTAAACATAGGGTTTCAGGTTCTTTTTCACTCCCCTCCCGGGGTTCTTTTCACCTTTCCCTCACGGTACTATTCTCTATCGGTCACTAGGTAGTATTTAGCCTTGGGGGGTGGGCCCCCCTGCTTCCCACAAGGTTTCTCGTGTCTCGTGGTACTCTGGATCTCAGCTGGCGGGTTTTCTATTTCGTATACTGGACTTTCACCTTCTGTGGTGGGCCTTTCCAGACCTCTTCTACTATAGATTATCCCTACCGTTTTGCTGGTCCGCAACCCCAGTAAAGTTACCTCTACTGGTTTGGGCTCTTCCCCGTTCGCTCGCCGCTACTTAGGGAATCGATGTTTCTTTCTCTTCCTCAGGGTACTTAGATGTTTCAGTTCCCCTGGTCTGCCTTCTATCTACCTATGGATTCAGTAGATGATTCCTAAGGTTCTCCTTAGGTGGGTTTCCCCATTCGGATATCTACGGATCTATGTCTACTTGCGACTCCCCGTAGCATTTCGGTGCTTATCCCGTCCTTCTTCGGCTCCTAGTGCCAAGGCATTCACCCTATGCTCTTAGTATCTTGACCAGATGCTGCAATTACCCAAATCTTTGATTTGGTGTAATTGTAGTACTCAGAAACTTTGTTTCTGAGTTTCCGTTTGAATTGTAGTTTTTCAATCAATTCTGTCTTGATTTTAAAACTTTCTTACGCTGTGTAGTTTTCAAGGTACAAGGTTGACAACCTGTGTTGTCAATTAAGTTGAAAGACTTTGTTGGCCTCTCAAAACTGAACACAAGCAGACAACCAATTTAAACGTTTTTCTTAAATTGTGTTGGTCGCTTATGTGATTAATCTAAGTATTCTTTAGACTAATCAATGTATTGTTTTGTAAAAAGACTTTGTTAGCCTCTCAAAACTGAACAGTGAAAAGGTACTTCTCCTTAGAAAGGAGGTGATCCAGCCGCACCTTCCGATACGGCTACCTTGTTACGACTTCACCCCAATCATCGATCCCACCTTCGACAGCTGCCTCCTTTAAGGTTAGCTCACTGGCTTCGGGTGTTACCGACTCTCATGGTGTGACGGGCGGTGTGTACAAGACCCGGGAACGCATTCACCGCGACGTGCTGATTCGCGATTACTAGCAACTCCGACTTCATGTAGGCGAGTTGCAGCCTACAATCCGAACTGGGATCGGCTTATTGGGATTTGCTTAACTTCACAGTCTTGCTTCCCGTTGTACCGACCATTGTAGCACGTGTGTAGCCCAGGACATAAGGGGCATGATGATTTGACGTCATCCCCACCTTCCTCCGGTTTGTCACCGGCAGTCCCTCTAGAGTTATCAGCTTTACCTGTTATCAACTAAAGGCAAGGGTTGCGCTCGTTGCGGGACTTAACCCAACATCTCACGACACGAGCTGACGACAACCATGCACCACCTGTCTCCTCTGTACCCGAAGATAAAGGATTATCTCTAATCCGATCAGAGGGATGTCAAGCCCTGGTAAGGTTCTTCGCGTTGCGTCGAATTAAACCACATGCTCCGCTGCTTGTGCGGGTCCCCGTCAATTCCTTTGAGTTTCAGTCTTGCGACCGTACTCCCCAGGCGGAGTGCTTAATGCGTTAGCTGCGGCACTGATGGATGTCTCCACCAACACCTAGCACTCATCGTTTACGGCGTGGACTACCAGGGTATCTAATCCTGTTCGCTACCCACGCTTTCGTGCATCAGCGTCAGTTGCAGTCCAGAGAGTCGCCTTCGCCACTGGTGTTCCTCCTAATATCTACGCATTTCACCGCTACACTAGGAATTCCACTCTCCTCTCCTGCACTCAAGCCCTTTAGTTTCAAATGCTAACTACGGTTAAGCCGTAGCCTTTCACATCTGACTTAAAAGGCCGCCTACGCACCCTTTACGCCCAGTAATTCCGGATAACGCTCGCCCCCTACGTATTACCGCGGCTGCTGGCACGTAGTTAGCCGGGGCTTCCTCCTAAGGTACCGTCCGTTTCTTCCCTTAGGACAGAGCTTTACGACCCGAAGGCCTTCTTCGCTCACGCGGCGTCGCTGCATCAGGGTTTCCCCCATTGTGCAATATTCCCCACTGCTGCCTCCCGTAGGAGTCTGGACCGTGTCTCAGTTCCAGTGTGGCCGTTCACCCTCTCAGGCCGGCTACTGATCGTCGCCTTGGTGAGCCGTTACCTCACCAACTAGCTAATCAGACGCGGGACCATCCCATACCGATAAATCTTTGACTCACGTATCATGCGATACTTGAGCTTCATGGGGTATTAATCCCGGTTTCCCGAGGCTATTCCCCTGTATAGGGCAGGTTTCCCACGCGTTACTCACCCGTCCGCCACTAACTATATTGATTTCCATCCGAAGACTTCCATTAATATAGTTCGTTCGACTTGCATGTGTTAAGCACGCCGCCAGCGTTCATCCTGAGCCAGGATCAAACTCTCATATAAAAGCTTTTTGTTCTCCTGTCACTCGTTATGACGTTGACATGTATTTTTAAGCGTATCTCAAAATTTGAAATTTTGGATGTTTGCTTGTGACTTCTCACTGTTCAGTTTTCAAAGACCAACTATCATTTCGCCCGTTAGGGCTATTGTTATGAGTGTCCATTAGGACCAATTTTGTCATCCTTCGTTAAGATCTTCTTTGAGAAGATTTACTAGAGACAACTTTTATAGTTTAGCATTTTCAATCTTATTTGTCAATGCTTTTTAAAAACTTTTTAAAATCTTTTTTCCTGTTGCTCAATGTTATCTTTACCAACTGATTCAACATTAGATTAAGTTTTTTTAGCGACTTAATTACTTTAACATTTTTTTTATCGCTTGTCAATATTTTTTTCGAAATTCACTTTTACTTTGTTTTTCCTGTCGTTTAGTGGCGACTTGTTTACTATACCAAATTTAAATTATCAAGTCAATAGATTTTACTTATACAGTTTTATCCAAATCAGATTATAATCTATAAACACTCATACAGGCTAAAGTCAGATATATAGTATCCAAAAAATATCTAAACAACTAATGGCTTTCAATGCTCATTATTCCCCTATAATTAGGCTTCCTAACTTTCAAAAAATTATACAATTAATTAAATGTTTTTCAATAATTCTCCTAGTCGTTTCAAGTCATCTATATATATATCCTTTAACTCTCTTTTGTATATTACTGCTGCTGGATGGTATAATGGAAAAACAGTATATTCATTTTCTTTTATTCTAGTACGTATTGGACTTCCGTGAGTATTACCTATTGTTATTGTTTCGTCATTTGATATTGTTTTTAATGGAATATTTCCCAATGTAACAATTATTTTAGGCATAATAATATCTATTTCTTCAAACAAGAAGTCTTTAAACTCTTCTATTTCATTCTTGTTTGGTGTCCTATTTGTTTTGGTCCCAGGTCTTTTACCTTCTTTAGTTGGTCTAAATTTTACCGTATTTGTAATGTAAAGCTTTTCTCTTTCTAATTCAAGAATTGATAAAAACTCATTTAGATATTTTCCTGCCGAGCCTACAAAGGGCTTTTTCTGCTCTACCTCCCTAGCCCCTGGTGCTTCACCTACCATCATTACAATACTATCAATTTTACCATTTCCAAGCACTAATTCTTTATCATAAAATTTATTTGTAATTTTAATGTTTAATTGTGTTAATCTCTCATTCTTCAAAAATATCTCCCTTTCACTATTTTTTAATATCATACTATAGCTTTAATCCCTCATATTTTTTCTTTATATTTTTAAAGTCTTCCCATGCAGGTCGTTTTTTATTTTCATCTCTCAATAAAGCAGCTGGATGATATGTTGGCATAACGTAAAATTTACCTAACTCTACCCATACTCCCCTATTTTTTGTTATTTTGAAATCTTGGCTTATTATATTTTGAGCAGATACAGCTCCTAAGCATACTAATATTTTAGGATTTACTAACTTTACCTGCCATCTTAAATATTCTATACATGATTCAGATTCTTCTGCTAAAGGATTTCTATTATTGGGAGGTCTACACTTAACTATATTCGCTATATAGACGTCTTCCCTTTTCAGTCCTATTGCATTGAGCATCCTATCAAAAAGTTGGCCAGCAGCTCCTACAAATGGACGTCCTTGCTTATCTTCATTGTATCCTGGTCCTTCTCCGATAAACATAATGGAAGCATTAGGGTTCCCCTCACCAAAAACTACATTTGTTCTAGTCATATGTAAAGGACACTTATTACATTTTTGACAATATCCCTCTAGACTTTCTAAGGTATACATATTACATCACTCCATAAAATATAGGATTAGTTAGTCTTCTTTTATTACAAGTCTCTATATATCATACTATATATTATTCATATGACTTTTTCCATAAGAATGAGTTGTCAAGTAATTATATGCCAAAAAAATAAAAAACCAATCTTCTAGAGATTGGAACAAAAAACAATAAATCCAGCAACGTCCTACTCTCCCAGGCGGTCTCCCACCAAGTACCATCAGCGCTGAAGGGCTTAACTTCTGTGTTCGGTATGGGAACAGGTGTGACCCCTTCGCTATTGTCACTGGATTTATGCCCTAATTTAATAAGGCTTCATATATTTAATTTAAGGCTTATACCTTAAAAACTACACAGCGTCCATATTTCTGGTCAAGCCCTCGACCTATTAGTATCGTTTAGCTTAAAGCATTGCTGCTCTTACACCTACGACCTATCAACCAGTTAGTCTTTCTGGGGTCTTACTCTGTTTACCAGATGGGAAATCTTTTCTTAAGGGGGGCTTCGCGCTTAGATGCCTTCAGCGCTTATCCCTACCAGACTTGGCTACTCAGCCATGCCCTTGGCAGGACAACTGATACACTAGTGGTCTGTCCATTCCGGTCCTCTCGTACTAGGAACAGCTCCTTTCAAATTTCCTACGCCCACGACAGATAGGGACCGAACTGTCTCACGACGTTCTGAACCCAGCTCGCGTGCCTCTTTAATGGGCGAACAGCCCAACCCTTGGAACCTGCTACAGCTCCAGGATGAGACGAGCCGACATCGAGGTGCCAAACCTCCCCGTCGATGTGGACTCTTGGGGGAGATAAGCCTGTTATCCCCGGGGTAGCTTTTATCCGTTGAGCGATGGCCCTTCCACTCGGCGCCACCGGATCACTAAGTCCAACTTTCGTTCCTGCTCGACTTGTAGGTCTCGCAGTCAAGCTCCCTTCTGCCTTTACACTCTTCGCACGATTTCCGACCGTGCTGAGGGAACCTTTGAGCGCCTCCGTTACTTTTTAGGAGGCGACCGCCCCAGTCAAACTGCCCAACTGACAGTGTCCCAAGACCAGTTTCATGGCCTATGGTTAGAACTTCAGTATCATAAGGGTGGTATCCCAACGACGACTCCACCAATGCTGGCGCACTGATTTCTCTGTCTCCCACCTATTCTGTACATAGGATACCAAAATCCAATGTCAGCTTGCAGTAAAGCTCCACGGGGTCTTTCCGTCTAGTCGCGGGTAACTCGCATCTTCACGAGTACTACAATTTCACCGGATCTCTTGTTGAGACAGTGCCCAGATCGTTACACCTTTCGTGCGGGTCGGAACTTACCCGACAAGGAATTTCGCTACCTTAGGACCGTTATAGTTACGGCCGCCGTTTACTGGGGCTTAAGTTCTTACCTTCGCTTGCGCTAAGCATTCCCCTTAACCTTCCAGCACCGGGCAGGTGTCAGCCCCTATACTTCATCTTTCGATTTAGCAGAGACCTGTGTTTTTGGTAAACAGTCGCCTGGGCCTATTCACTGCGGCCGAAGGAGGCTTATGTGGCTTGCACTTCACCTCCCTCGGCACCCCTTCTCCCGAAGTTACGGGGTTAATTTGCCGAGTTCCTTAACAAGAGTTCTTCCGCTCATCTTAGGATTCTCTCCTCGCCTACCTGTGTCGGTTTGCGGTACGGGTACCTTTAGGCTTGATAGAAGCTTTTCTTGGCAGTGTGGATTCAGTTAGTTCGCTACTTGTATTTCGCTCCCCATCACTTCTCAGGATATTGTATCTACGGATTTGCCTTTAGATACTCCCTACTTGCTTAGGCACACTCAACCAACGGTGTGCTTAACCTATCCTCCTGCGTCACTCCTTCTCTTTTAGCGCCTTCTGGTAGTACAGGAATTTCAACCTGTTGTCCATCGCCTACGCCTTTTGGCCTGGGCTTAGGTCCCGACTAACCCTGAGTGGACGAGCCTTCCTCAGGAAACCTTAGGCTTTCGATGGGTGAGATTCTCACTCACCTCTCGCTACTCATGCCAACATTCTCTCTTGTATACTGTCCACTACTCCTTTCGGTATAGCTTCTACCTGTATACAATGCTCCTCTACCACTGTCGTAGATTCAATGCTACCCTTAAGTTTTCACTTAACTAGAATCTGGCCGAAGGCTTTTATTGTAGCCTTTTGTGGCCTTCGGCAAAGCTTTCTTTGCCCTTTACTTTAAGAGTAATATTGAATCTATGACAATCCACATCTTCTGGTGACTAGTTTGAGCCCCGGTAATCTTCGGCGCAAGACCACTCGACCAGTGAGCTATTACGCACTCTTTGAATGTGTGGCTGCTTCTAAGCCAACATCCTGGTTGTCTGTGTAGTCTTACATCCTTTCCCACTTAACTTGTACTTTGGGACCTTAGATGGTGGTCTGGGCTGTTTCCCTTTTGACTATGAAACTTATCTCACATAGTCTGACTCCCAAGTATATGACTGTGGCATTCGGAGTTTGATAGGTTTTGGTAACGCATGCGCGCCCCTAGACCAGTCAGTGCTCTACCTCCACGTCACTTTCCTTGAGGCTAGCCCTAAAGCTATTTCGAGGAGAACCAGCTATATCCGGGTTCGATTGGAATTTCACCGCTACCCACAGGTCATCCGATAGCTTTTAAACGCTAAGCGGTTCGGTCCTCCATTGAGTTTTACCTCAACTTCAACCTGCCCATGGGTAGGTCACCCGGTTTCGGGTCTACGACATGCAACTTAATCGCCCTATTTAGACTCGGTTTCCCTACGGCTCCATACCTTAAGTACTTAACCTTGCTGCATATCGTAACTCGTTGGCCCGTTCTACAAAAGTACGCGGTCGTTCATATATAGAACTTCCACTGCTTGTAAACATAGGGTTTCAGGTTCTTTTTCACTCCCCTCCCGGGGTTCTTTTCACCTTTCCCTCACGGTACTATTCTCTATCGGTCACTAGGTAGTATTTAGCCTTGGGGGGTGGGCCCCCCTGCTTCCCACAAGGTTTCTCGTGTCTCGTGGTACTCTGGATCTCAGCTGGCGGGTTTTCTATTTCGTATACTGGACTTTCACCTTCTGTGGTGGGCCTTTCCAGACCTCTTCTACTATAGATTATCCCTACCGTTTTGCTGGTCCGCAACCCCAGTAAAGTTACCTCTACTGGTTTGGGCTCTTCCCCGTTCGCTCGCCGCTACTTAGGGAATCGATGTTTCTTTCTCTTCCTCAGGGTACTTAGATGTTTCAGTTCCCCTGGTCTGCCTTCTATCTACCTATGGATTCAGTAGATGATTCCTAAGGTTCTCCTTAGGTGGGTTTCCCCATTCGGATATCTACGGATCTATGTCTACTTGCGACTCCCCGTAGCATTTCGGTGCTTATCCCGTCCTTCTTCGGCTCCTAGTGCCAAGGCATTCACCCTATGCTCTTAGTATCTTGACCAGATGCTGCAATTACCCAAATCTTTGATTTGGTGTAATTGTAGTACTCAGAAACTTTGTTTCTGAGTTTCCGTTTGAATTGTAGTTTTTCAATCAATTCTGTCTTGATTTTAAAACTTTCTTACGCTGTGTAGTTTTCAAGGTACAAGGTTGACAACTTAGTTGTCAATTATTGAGAATTGAGAGTTGATAATTGAGAACTATTTATATTCTTTTAATTCTCTATTTTCCATTTTCAATTCTCAATTATCTTTAAACGCTAGTTTAAAGATATCGTGGTGGAGATGAGGAGATTCGAACTCCTGACCCCCTGCTTGCAAGGCAGGTGCTCTCCCAACTGAGCTACACCCCCATATTTTATTGAGTGTTGAGAGTTAAAAATGAGAATTGTTTAGATTCTCTTTTAGTTTCTCTTTCTCTTTATTAAGTTTTATCTATTTGAAAGACTTTGTTAGCCTCTCAAAACTGAACAGTGAAAAGGTACTTCTCCTTAGAAAGGAGGTGATCCAGCCGCACCTTCCGATACGGCTACCTTGTTACGACTTCACCCCAATCATCGATCCCACCTTCGACAGCTGCCTCCTTTAAGGTTAGCTCACTGGCTTCGGGTGTTACCGACTCTCATGGTGTGACGGGCGGTGTGTACAAGACCCGGGAACGCATTCACCGCGACGTGCTGATTCGCGATTACTAGCAACTCCGACTTCATGTAGGCGAGTTGCAGCCTACAATCCGAACTGGGATCGGCTTATTGGGATTTGCTTAACTTCACAGTCTTGCTTCCCGTTGTACCGACCATTGTAGCACGTGTGTAGCCCAGGACATAAGGGGCATGATGATTTGACGTCATCCCCACCTTCCTCCGGTTTGTCACCGGCAGTCCCTCTAGAGTTATCAGCTTTACCTGTTATCAACTAAAGGCAAGGGTTGCGCTCGTTGCGGGACTTAACCCAACATCTCACGACACGAGCTGACGACAACCATGCACCACCTGTCTCCTCTGTATCCGAAGATAAAGGATTATCTCTAATCCGATCAGAGGGATGTCAAGCCCTGGTAAGGTTCTTCGCGTTGCGTCGAATTAAACCACATGCTCCGCTGCTTGTGCGGGTCCCCGTCAATTCCTTTGAGTTTCAGTCTTGCGACCGTACTCCCCAGGCGGAGTGCTTAATGCGTTAGCTGCGGCACTGATGGATGTCTCCACCAACACCTAGCACTCATCGTTTACGGCGTGGACTACCAGGGTATCTAATCCTGTTCGCTACCCACGCTTTCGTGCATCAGCGTCAGTTGCAGTCCAGAGAGTCGCCTTCGCCACTGGTGTTCCTCCTAATATCTACGCATTTCACCGCTACACTAGGAATTCCACTCTCCTCTCCTGCACTCAAGCCCTTTAGTTTCAAATGCTAACTACGGTTAAGCCGTAGCCTTTCACATCTGACTTAAAAGGCCGCCTATGCACCCTTTACGCCCAGTAATTCCGGATAACGCTCGCCCCCTACGTATTACCGCGGCTGCTGGCACGTAGTTAGCCGGGGCTTCCTCCTAAGGTACCGTCCGTTTCTTCCCTTAGGACAGAGCTTTACGACCCGAAGGCCTTCTTCGCTCACGCGGCGTCGCTGCATCAGGGTTTCCCCCATTGTGCAATATTCCCCACTGCTGCCTCCCGTAGGAGTCTGGACCGTGTCTCAGTTCCAGTGTGGCCGTTCACCCTCTCAGGCCGGCTACTGATCGTCGCCTTGGTGAGCCGTTACCTCACCAACTAGCTAATCAGACGCGGGACCATCCCATACCGATAAATCTTTGACTCACGTATCATGCGATACTTGAGCTTCATGGGGTATTAATCCCGGTTTCCCGAGGCTATTCCCCTGTATAGGGCAGGTTTCCCACGCGTTACTCACCCGTCCGCCACTAACTATATTGATTTCCATCCGAAGACTTCCATTAATATAGTTCGTTCGACTTGCATGTGTTAAGCACGCCGCCAGCGTTCATCCTGAGCCAGGATCAAACTCTCATATAAAAGCTTTTTGTTCTCCTGTCACTCGTTATGACGTTGACATGTATTTTTAAGCGTATCTCAAAATTTGAAATTTTGGATGTTTGCTTGTGACTTCTCACTGTTCAGTTTTCAAAGACCAACTATTATTTCGCCCGTTAGGGCTAATCAATCGCAGAATTTTTATTACCGCTGACTTTTACTACTATATCAAACTTTTCATAAAGTGTCAAGCATTTTTTTATTTTTTTAGTCATACCAGATGACGACAATACATAATATATCATTTTATCATATCTTTTTCAAGAGTTACTTTATTCCATATTTTCTTATCTAATTGTATATCTTCTTTAACTCTTTTTGAAATTTTTCAATAATTTTTTTCTCCATTCTTGACACTGTCATTTGAGATATGTTCAATTCCTTAGCAATTTCAAATTGAGTTTTTTTATTAAAGTATCTATCATAGAGTATTTTTTTCTCCATATCATTCAATTTTTCTATATTTTTCTTTAAGAAATCATTATTCTCTATTGTTGTAAAGTACTTATCATCTTCTCCTATTAGCTCTGATAAATTAATATCCTTATCATCACCATTCGAATCAAGTACTACATCTAATGAATGAGGGGTATATACCTTGCTAGCTTCCATAGCTTCAAGTATTTCCTCTGATGAGCATTGCAAATACTCTGCCAGCTCGTCAACTGTAGGGGTTCGCTGTAAAGTTTGACTTAAAGTATTTTTTGACACATTTATTTTCTTTGAAAGCTCTTGTATTCTTCTAGGTACTCTTATGGCCCATCCTTTGTCTCTGAAATATTTTTTTATCTCTCCTATTATTGTAGGCGTAGCAAAGCTAGAGAACTCATATCCTTTTGATATATCATATCTATCTACAGCGTAAATAAGTCCTATACAAGCTACCTGATAAATATCTTCATAATCGATTCCTCTATTTACATATTTTTTGGATAATATTTCAGCTATATAAAGATGTCTTTTTATAAGTTCTTCTCTTATTATATAAGAATCTTTATTTTCACTATACTTTTTAAATAGTTCCTTGCTATTAATCTTTGTTAAATCATCTGTCATATAATATCATCCTTTATATACTTAATCATTCTTATCTCAGTACCCTTTTCTCTATCATTAATTATTTCAACTTCATCCATAAGAGAATTGATTATAAATATTCCTAACCCACCTTCTCCCAACTCTTCAACCTTTAATTCCTTTATATCATCTACATTAAATCCTTTTCCTATATCCTTTACTGTTATTACTAACTTGTCCACATACATATCGAAGTTAATATCAAAGTTTTCTTTTTCGCTGCTTAAGCTATGCTCCAATGTACTAGTACAAGCTTCTGCTATAGCTACTTTAATATCTTCTATTTCTTCTATATCAAATCCCATCCTGCTCGCTATAGCAGAAGTTGTAAGTCTAACTACGCTTACATATTCAGCCTTATTGGGAACATTAAGTTTTATACTATCAAAGCTACTCTCAAAATTATCTACCATTTCCATTGGTCACTCCTTTATAAGAAACACTTTATCTAAACTTGTCAAGTCAAATAATTTTTTAATATTAGGCTTGATACCTTTAATAGTTATAGTTTTTTCATTTTCCTTTACTTTTTTCAAGGCACTTATTAATACTCCTAGTCCCGTACTATCTATATAGGATAAGCTTTGGCCATTTATTATTATATTACACATTTTTTCTTCTAATGCCTCAAGAAGTATTTCTTTAAATTTAGGTGATGTATAAATATCTAATTCACCAATAATATCTATTACCCATGAGTCTAAGTTTTCGTTAAACATTTTATTAATTTCCATTGTATAATGTCCCTCCTTTTTTATTATAAATATATTAATATAGTATAATAAATTGGCACTAATGTAAACTTATATAGAAGAAGAAAGCGTACAAAAAAGTACGCTATTCTAATTCCTCAGCAACTACTGTAGCAACGGATACTACCCTATCGTCTTTACCAAATCTCATTAGAGTTACTCCTTGAGTCGATCTTCCCATCTGTGATATGTCTGATACTTTTAGTCTTATTATAACTCCTGAAAGACTTATTATCATAATTTCATCATCTTCTTCTACTATCTTTGCACTTATTAATTTTCCAGTCCTGTCTTTTACATTATAAGTCTTTATGCCTTTTCCTCCTCTTGATTGAACTCTATACTCATCAAGAGAAGTTCTTTTACCATATCCAGATTCGCTTATAACAAGTAAGTCCTTACCGTCCTCTACTGTACCCATTCCTACCAGTTTATCATCTTTATTTAGATTTATTGCCTTAACTCCCATGGCAGTTCTACCCATGTCTCTTACATCTTCTTCATTAAACCTAATTGACATACCATTTGAAGTTACCAGTATTATATCGCTTTTCCCATCTGTTCTTCTTACACTTATAAGCTCATCATTTTCTCTTAAGCTAATGGCTATTAAACCGCTTTTTCTTATATTTTCAAACTGCTCTAATTTAGTTTTCTTGATAGTTCCATTTTGTGTAACAAGAACAAGAAAATCATCTGGACCAAAATCTTTTATAGGTATTATAGCGGAAATATTTTCTCCTGAATTTAATTGAAGCAGATTGATAATAGCTGTACCTTTTGCTTGTCTCTTAGCTTCTGGTATTTCGTACGCCTTCAAGCTATATACTCTACCTTGATTTGTAAAGAATAACAAATTATCATGTGTTGAGGTTACAAATAGATGCTCAACGAAATCCTCTTCTCTAGTAGTAAGCCCTGTTACTCCCTTTCCGCCTCTTTTTTGCGCCTTATATGTGTCTTCTGGCATCCTCTTGATATAGCCAAAATGAGTTAGTGTAATTGCTACGTTTTCCTCTTGTATCATATCTTCTATATCTATTTCTTCGGCTAAAGGTCTTATTTCTGTTCTTCTTTCATCTTTATAATTTTCTTTAATTTCAATAAGTTCTTCTCTGATTATTTGATATATAAGTCTTTCGTTGGCAAGTATCTCTTTTAATCTATTTATTTCTATTATGAGAGCTTCATACTCTTCTTCAATTTTATCTCTTTCTAATCCTGTAAGCCTTTGAAGACGCATATCCAATATTGCTTGAGATTGTTTTTCTGTTAATCCAAAGTTATTCATTAGGCCTTCTTTAGCCTCAACTACAGTTATTGAACCTCTAATAAGAGCAATTACAGCATCTATATTATCTAATGCTATCCTTAAGCCTTCTAATATGTGTGCTCTTTCTTCTGCCTTATTTAAATCAAATTGTGTTCTTCTTACTATTATTTCTTTTTGATGATCAAGATAATATCTTAACATTTGTTTAAGATTTAGTAATTTTGGTTCACCATTTACTATTGCTATCATTATTATGCTAAATGTATCTTGAAGCTGAGTATGCTTATACAGATTGTTCAATACTATGTTTGGATTAGCATCTCTTTTAATTTCTATTACAATTCTCATACCACTTCTATCTGATTCATCTCTTAAATCAGAAATTCCTTCAAGACTTTTTTCCCTAACAAGGTCTGCTATTTTTTCTATAAGTCTAGCCTTGTTCACTTGGTATGGGATCTCTGTAATAATTATAGATGTTCTTCCTTTGCTATTCTGTTCAATATCAGCTTTAGCTCGTACTCTTACTTTTCCTCTACCTGTCCTGTATGCTGATTTAATTCCTTCCTTTCCCATTATTACAGCACCTGTAGGAAAATCAGGTCCCTTAATACAATCTAAAAGGTCATCTACTTGAACCTCTGGGTCATCTATCATCATTATTGCCCCATCTATGACTTCTGCTAGATTATGCGGAGGAATTGACGTTGCCATACCTACTGCTATTCCTGAAGAACCATTTACTAATAGATTTGGAAATCTACTTGGTAGTACTATAGGTTCATTTAAGGTTTCATCAAAGTTCAGTCTATAGTCTACAGTATCTTTTCCTAAATCTCTAAGCATTTCCAAAGCTATCTTAGACATTCTAGCTTCTGTATAACGCATATGTGCAGCTCCGTCACCATCAACAGATCCAAAGTTTCCATGACCGTCAACTAACATATATCTAGTTGAAAAGTTCTGTGCAAGCTTTACCATTGCATCGTATACGGATGAGTCTCCATGGGGGTGATACTTACCTAGTGTATCCCCTACGATACGTGCAGACTTTTTATGAGGCTTATCAGGTGTATTTCCAAGTTCATTCATAGAATATAGTATTCTTCTATGCACTGGTTTTAAACCATCACGTACATCTGGTATTGCCCTACTTACTATTACACTCATTGCATAATCCAAGTATGATGTTTTCATTTCATCTTCTATGTTTATTGGCAAAATATTACGTTCTTCGTTACTCATAAAAAACCTCCTAAGAATAGTCCTTGTAACTATATGTTACCATTTATATTATAAACTTTTTACATATAAAAATCAAATATTTGAAATGAGGCAGTGGTTTTTTCTTGATTTATGTTATTTTATACTAAAGTATACGAATTAAACTATAAATCAGTTTAGAACTTGTCAAAGAATATTAATTCTTCTGGTATTCCAAGCTTCTGTAAAACAGAAACTACTGTATCTATCATTGGAGGATTTCCACATAAGTAAGCTTCTTTATTATCTCCATCTTGTATATATTTTTCTAAGGCAGTATTAACTCTTCCCTTCTCACCTGTCCAGTTATGTTCTTCAGTAACCCTTGAAAGAGTAGGTATGAACTTAAAATCAAATAAAGCTTCTTCAAAATCCTTTAGTTCATTTAGTAAAAATAAATCATCTGGTGTCTTAGCACCAAAATAAAATGTAGATTTCCTACTTATATTATTTTCTTTTAGATAATAGAGTATAGAAAGTATGGGAGCCATACCTGTGCCTACTGCCACCATTATTATTTCTCTGCTGCTATCCTCTTGGAAACAAAAATCTCCATATGGTCCATTAAGGTAAACTGTATCACCTTCTTTTAGAAGCTTATGTACATAGGTAGTTACTTTTCCATTGGGAACATATCCAATTATTAAGTCTATATAATTTTTATGAGATGGAGATGAGGCTATAGAATAGGCTCTATAGACTTCTTCATCATTTCCCTTATACAATGGTGCCTTTAACTGTATATATTGCCCTGGCTTAAAGTTAATTCCCTCTCCATCCTTAAGTCTTAGCCTTATTTTTTTGATTACCGATGTCATGTCTTCAATTGACTCTACTATAGCTTCATATTCTTTTACATTAAATAATTCTTCTGAAATCTGAATTTTTAATTCTTGCTTAACCTTACATTGACATGAAAGTCTTACATTTTGCTTAAGCTCATCTTCTGTAAGAAATGGGATTTCAGTAGGGAGAACTGGACCTCCTCCTTCAAGGACTTTTACCTTACAATAACCACAGGTCCCCTTTCCACCACATGCAGAAGGTATAAAAATCTGCTCACTCATTAAAGATGATAATAGTGAAGAGCCACCATCAACTATGCATTCCTTATCCTCATTTATAGTGATTTTAATCTCTCCATAATTATTAATAGTACGATCAGCAAGGGTCAGTAAAAATGCAAGTATCCCAGTAATAGATGTAATTGTTATAGTAGTGATTAATATTGTGCCCATATTAGACCCCCTATTGAATCTGTACTATGCCTGAAAAGCCTACAAAAGCTAATGCCATCAGACCTATTACTATTATAGTTATTCCGGGCCCTTCTAATCCTTTAGGAACACTTGCTCTTTTAAGTCTTTGCTTAATACC
This sequence comes from Proteiniborus sp. MB09-C3, assembly GCF_030263895.1. Lineage (NCBI taxonomy): Bacteria > Bacillati > Bacillota > Clostridia > Eubacteriales > Proteiniborus > Proteiniborus sp. MB09-C3. Next base: position 519,993 of record NZ_CP127161.1, on the reverse strand, counting down.
AGCCAGAGCAACTATAGCTATAGTCCATCCCATGCCTGAGCCTAAACTAAATCCAATTGATTGCAGCAAAGTATATTCACGTATTACCATAAAGAGTGAGACCCCTAGTATAGCACAGTTAACTGTAATCAATGGTAAAAATATCCCCAATGCATAATATAAATTTGGAAGATATCTTTCAACTATCATTTCAACTAACTGTACAAAGGCTGCTATAGTTATTATAAAAACTATAAACCTCAGATATTCTAAATTCAATGGCACTAGAACATTATAGTAAATGAAATAGTTTAATATAGTAGTAAATGTTAGTACAAATGTAACTGCTTCTCCAAGCCCTAACGAGGTTTTTATATCACTAGATACTGCTATAAATGAACACATTCCTAGAAAATTACTTAGTATCATGTTATTTGTAAAAATTGATGCAATGAAAATTACAAAAGGATTAAGTTCTATCATGCCTTAACTGCCTCCTTTTCTTTTTCTTTGTCTTCTGAAGAAATACTTCTCGCTATCCATATAACTACTGCTAACACAAAGAAAGCTCCTGGTGGCATTATCATTATTGTCCAATTAGTCCACCAATCTCCCAGTACCTTTACACCAAATATAGTTCCAAAGCCTAAAAGTTCTCTAACAAAGGCTATGGTTAAAAGAACTAATGTATATCCTGCTCCTGATGCAATTCCATCAAGAAAAGAACTTAGTGGAGGATTTTTTTGTGCATATGCTTCACAACGTCCCATTATTATACAATTTGTTATTATAAGTCCAACATATGGACCTAAAGCCTTACTCATTTCAGGGTAATAAGCTTTTAAGAAAATATCTACTATAATTACAAATACAGAAATTATTAAGACTTGAACCATCATACGTATATGTTTGGGTGTAATGGTTCTAATAATTGAAATAGTAAGCTCAGAAAATGCTGTGACAAATATTAGACCAAGTCCCATTATGAGGGAGTTAAGCATAAGGTTTGTAACTGCTAAAGCAGAGCATATGCCTATAATCTGTCTAAATACTGGATTGTCCTTCCACAATCCCAGTATAAAAATCTTTTTTGGACTATCTCCAGCCATTTATCTTCCCCCTTTATTTTCTTTTATAAACCTGTATATATCTTGGTTCATAAAGTTGCTTACAGATTTAGAAGTTAAAGTAGCACCTGCTATAGCATCTACATTTCCTCCTGGTGAAGGCTTGTAGATTATATAGTTCCCACCATTTTCTTCAGTTAATTTTAATCCCCTAAACTGCTCTTTGAACCAATCTTCAGAAATTCTACCTCCTAAGCCAGGAGTTTCACTATGGGATACAAAATCAATTCCTAATAATTCGCTAAAGTCTTCAGATATGGCAGCAAATCCCTCGACAGTTCCCCAAAGACCTGTTCCTACTATGGGAAATGCATAGCCTATAATATTTTCATCTTCTTTTGCTATATAAACTTTTTTTTCATTAATTGCTTCTTCACTGATATATTTATTGAAAACTTCTTCTACTACTTTAGATTCTTGAGAAGGTGTTTCTATATTGAAAACATATAAAAGCGTTCTTCTTAATTCTGTTTCTTGATTAAATGCAATCACATCGGCAGTACTATAGTTAAGAAATGCAAGTATAGCTGTAAAAAAAGCTGTAATTAATGCCATAAATAATATTGGAAAAATGAAAGATTTTTTCATACTGCCACCTCTTTTCTTTTTGTCTTAGATGCTTTTCTTGACTTTTTATAATAATTAACTCCCTCATCAATTATCGGTGCAAAAGTATTTCCAATTAGTATTGCAAACATCATTCCACCTGCAAATAGTGCATATCCCCGTATTATTACTGTTACAATTCCTATTAGGATTCCATATATCCATTTTCCTCCCTTAGTTTTTGGTGAAGAAACTGGATCTGTTGCCATGAAAACTGTTCCAAATAAAAAACCTCCTGACAAAATACCAAAGATAGGATTAGGGATTTGAGTAAAACCTAAGAAGTACAATATACTACTAAGACCTGTAAAACCAATTAACACACCTGTCATAGTTTCCCAAGATGCTGCTTTTTTATAAATTAAATATATACCTGCTAGAATTATTAGAGCTGCACTTGTTTCTCCGATGGAGCCTGAAACGTTTCCTAAAAATAAGTTTAAAGATGAAATCTTTTCGCCCGTTTCACGGAATATGAGCATTGGTGTGGCTTGTGAAATGGCATCGATATTCTCTGTAAGGTATGTAGTAAATCCACCTGGAAAGCCTAAAGCTGATTTTGACCATTGTATTGTCAATTGTTCAGGAAAGGATACATAGATAAATGCTCTTGCTACTAAGGCAGGATTAAAAATATTCTTTCCAAATCCTCCGAATACTTCTTTCCCAAAAACAACTCCAAATATAATACCTATAGCTGCTATCCAAAATGGTGTTCGTGCTGGAAGGGTAAGTGTATAAAGTATGCATGTTACAAAAATTGCTTCTGAAACCTTCTTTCCATACTTTTTCTCAAAAATCCACTCTGTAGCTACTCCAAAAAGTGTTACCCACAAAAGAAGAATAAAGGATCTCCAGCCAAAAAAGTATATTGATGATAATATTACAGGAATTAGAGATAGGATTACTGCTCTCATAATCTTTTGTGGAGTGAAATATTTTTTAGTATTGATTAATGACAAAAAATCACCCCCATGGTTTGTTTAAAATTCTATTATTATCGTTATATAATATAGATAATCTAATTTAATTGATTTATTCCCAAAATTGACCATGGAAAACAAAATTAAATGAATTTCTAGAATAAAAAAACTGCCTGTATTTAATATGTTTCACTTGACAGAAATCATATCATATTCTTACAGACAGTCTTTTTTATATCATTATTTCTTTTTCAGCAGTAATTCGGCATGCCACAGGCAGTTGACTCTCACTGTAATATCGGTAGCTGATAAACTTATCAATATTCTCTGATATTAGCAGTCCTATTTCGTCATAATGCCTACACATCAAGATTTCTAACATACCTTGCATTTTCTTCTATAAAATCTCTTCTAGGTTTTACCTTATCTCCCATAAGAGTTGTAAATATCTCATCTGCCGCAACAGCATCCTCTATATTTACTTGCAGCATTATTCTCGTATCTGGGTTCATGGTTGTATCCCAAAGCTGATCAGGGTTCATTTCTCCAAGACCTTTATATCTTTGAATAGTATATCCTGTTCTTCCTATTTCATTTAGAACATTTTCTAATTCTCTATCGTTATAAGCATATCTTTCAACCTTACCTTTTTTTACTTTGTATAATGGTGGCTGAGCTATGAATATATTTCCATTATCAACTAGAGGCCTCATATATCTATAAAAGAATGTTAGTAGTAGAGTCCTTATATGAGCACCATCAACGTCGGCATCTGTCATGATAACTATTCTTCCATACCTTAGTTTCGATATATCAAAATCTTCTCCTATACCACATCCAAAGGCTGTTATCATGGCCTTTATTTCATCAGAGCTTAACATTCTGTCAAGTCTTGCCTTCTCTACATTCATTATTTTACCCTTTAAAGGAAGTATGGCCTGAGTTTTTCTGTCACGACCTTGTTTTGCTGATCCTCCCGCAGAATCACCCTCGACTAAATACACTTCACATTTACTTGGGTCTTGTTCTGAGCAATCTGCCAGTTTTCCTGGAAGAGCTGAACTTTCTAAGACATTTTTTCTTCTAGTAAGTTCCCTTGCTTTCCTAGCAGCTTCTCTAGCTCTTTGGGCTCTCAGAGATTTTTCAATAATATTTTTTGCATCTTTTGGATTTTCTTCTAAAAATGCATTTAAATATTCTGCTACTAAGCTATCCACTATTCCTCTAATTTCACTATTTCCAAGCTTAGTCTTAGTTTGACCCTCAAATTGAGGATCTGTTAATTTTACTGAAAGTACTGCTGTCAGTCCTTCTCTTACGTCCTCTCCAGAAAGGTTTTCTTCTTTTTCCTTAATTATATTATATTTTCTTGAGTAATCATTCATTATTCTAGTAATAGCTGATCTAAATCCACTTAAGTGAGTACCACCCTCATGTGTATTTATATTATTTGCATAACTGAATACATTTTCATTATAGTCATCTGTATACTGCATAGCTACTTCTATAGCACAACCGTCTTTTTCTCCCTCAAAATAAATAATTTTATCATGTACAGGATCTCTGTTTTTATTTAAATATTCAACAAAGGAATTAATACCACCTTCATAGTGAAACTCCTTTTTCTTTTCTGCTCTTTCATCTTCAAATATTATTTTTATACCTTTATTCAAAAATGCTAATTCTCTTAGCCTATATTCTAATGTTTCATATTTAAAATTAGTATCTTCAAATATTAAGGCATCCGGTTTAAAAGTAATAATTGTTCCAGAATCCTCTGCACTTCCAACTACATTAAGTTCAGTTACCGCTACTCCTCTCTCGAATCTCTGCATATATTCCTTGCCATCTCTTTTAACTCTAGCTTCAAGCCATTCTGAAAGAGCGTTAACAACAGATACACCTACACCATGTAGTCCACCTGATACTTTATAAGCATTGCTATCAAACTTTCCCCCAGCATGTAAAACTGTTAATACAGTTTCAACAGTTGACTTTCCTGTCTTAGGATGTGTCTCTACTGGTATACCCATTCCGTTGTCTACAACAGTAACTGATCCATCATTACTTATTTTAACTCCAATCACATCACATCTTCCTGCTAATGCCTCATCTATACTATTGTCCACAACCTCATATACAAGATGATGTAATCCTCTTGGACCTGTAGTTCCTATATACATTCCAGGTCTTAGTCTAACAGCCTCTAAACCTTCTAGAACTCTAATCTGTTCAACTCCGTAATTAGTATTATTTTGATTATCGTGCATTGACTTTCCCCCGATCTATAGTATTTTTTATTTAGTCTTATGGCTAGTTTTCCTAAAATCACTCTATATTATCAATAAAGCCTGCTCTTTTCAAGAGAGTCGTTGATGAAATATTAGAACTATATATTATGCTTTGTCTAATCTCTGATAAATTTTCTTTGTCTTTCTCTACTTTTTCAGTAATAATATAAGATTTAATATTATCCTCGGCCACATCGAAAATAAATCCTTCTTCCTCTGCAACCTTCAGAAAATTTTTTGTATCCTCTGATTTTAATGCTGAATCGGCATCTATTATAGCTATAAGCTCCTTAATTGGTATTACTAAATTTTTTCCTACATGAAGAAACACCTATATTTCCTCCCCCACAATCACTTTCCCTTGTTTAATAAAAAAAACTCTTTTTTCTATTTCATTTAATTCTACTAAATCTATGTCATCCGTCGAAGTAATTATAGTCTGAATATCTTTAAAGGTAGAGACTAAGTATTTTCTTCTATTTATATCAAGCTCAGAAAATACATCATCTAATAATAGAACTGGATATTCTCCTATTTCTGATTTTATTAACTCCACTTCTGCCAGCTTTAAAGATAAAGCTGCTGTCCTTTGCTGACCTTGTGAACCAAAGGTTCTTGCAGATACTCCATTTATTATTATGTCCAAATCATCTCTGTGAGGTCCAAATTCAGTATTGCCTTTTTGAATATCTTTTTCAATATTTTTTTCAAGTATATTTTTTAGTCTTAGCTGTATATCATATTTATTTAAGCTATCTATCTGAAACGACAATAAATATTCAAGCTTTAGTTCCTCTAATCCTCCAGTTAATTTATTATGAATACCTTTTGATATTATAGCAAGCTTTTCTATGAATTTTATTCTTTCAACTATGATGTCAGCTCCAGCTTGAGAAAGCTGAGTATCCCATACATCAAATAAACTATAGCTATTTTGATGGGACCGACTTTTTAGTAGATTATTTCTTTGCATGAGTATTTTATTATATCTAGCTAAGTTATATTTATACTTAGGTTTTATTTGAGATATTTCTTCATCTAAAAAATTTCTTCTTTCACTAGGCCCTTCTTTTACCAATTTTAAATCTTCTGGTGAAAATACAACTACATTTAATATACCTAAAAGCTCTGAGATTTTTTCTAGCTCAACCTTATTTACTCTTACTCGTTTTTTTGTATCCTTTTCAAACTTTATCTCTATATATTTGTTAAAGTGTTCTTTTTCAATATCTAAACCTATATAAGCCTTAGTTTTAAATAGATTAATTAGTTCTCTATCTTTACTTGTCCTATATGATTTTCCATTTGAACATATATATATAGATTCAAGTAAATTGGTTTTACCCTGTGCATTATCACCAACAAAAATATTCAATGTCTTATTTAGCTCCATATCTAAATTCATGTAATTTCTGAAATTTATGAGCTTTATTTTTTTTACGTACACATAAAGCACTCCCTAAGACTTAATATCTATCTTATATATTATATCATTTTTTTACAATACTAGAAATAACACTATAAAAAATTAGTCTAATGGACTAGTTATTTAACAGTATAGGCTTCTTCTCCAGAAACCTCTACTATGTCTCCAACCCTAATTTTTTTCCCTCTTTCGAGTGCTACCTCACCATTAACTTTGACTTCACCATTTTTAATTATTTCCTTACTATGTCCGCCAGTTTCTGCTATACCAACGTATTTTAAAAATTGATCAAGCTTTATAAATTCTGTACTTATGGATATTTCCTTCATTTCATTAAACTCCTCTCTAAATTTAATAGACACCTATAAAAATAGGTGTCTTATATCTAGTCTTCAGCTGCAAGTCTTACAGGTAATACTAAGTAGGTATAACTGCTATCTTCTGCTGGTCTTATTATACAAGGATTAATATTCGAAGTCATGTACATAACTATTTCTTCGCTATCAATAGCCTTTATACCTTCTAATATATACTTGGAATTAAAGGCTATTTTTATGTCATTTCCTTCTAACACTATAGGTAATTCCTCAAATACATTACCTATTTCTGAATTAGATGTTATTATGAGCCTATCGTCTGAAATATCAAGCTTCACTAGATTATTCTTTCCTTCTCTCGCAAGTAATGAAGCTCTTTCTAGACATTCCTGAAGATCTCTAGTTTTAACTTTAATCTTCAATTTATATTCATTTCTTATTATATCATTATAATTTAAAAATTGCCCTTCTAATAACCTAGACGTAATTATAGTGTCTCCAAAATTAAATATTACATTACCTGTAGTACAGCTTATCTTCACTTCAGCATCATCGTCTTCAAGTATTTTATTTACTTCATTTAAGGTTTTTGCAGGAATTACGACCTTAATATTTTCATCTACATTTACAGATACATTTTTAACAGCTAGCCTGTAGCCATCGATAGCAACTAAAGAAGCATTATTATCACTAGTTTCAAATAAAGCTCCTGTTAGTATTGGTCTAGTTTCATCCTGAGCAGCAGCAAAAATTGTTTGTCTAATCATAGATTTTAATAAATCCTTTGGTATTTCAAAATAGCTGCTTTCATATATTTCTGGTAATTGTGGATAATCTGTAGCTGATAATCCTATAAGATTAAATTTAGAATTTCCACAGTCAATGTGTATATTATTATTACCATCTACATATATATCTATAGGTAAATCCGGTAATTTCCTGACTATATCTCCAAAAATCCTTGATGTTATTACTATAGAGCCTTCTTCAATTATATCACAATCTATAGATGATTTTATTCCTATTTCTAGATCTGTTCCAGTAAGCTTAAGTTTACCTTCTTCTGCTTCTAACAAAATACCACTAAGTATAGGTAATGTAGACTTTGAAGATATACCTTTTTGTACTACATTTATACACTTAGATAAATCTTTTTGCTGTATACGAAATTTCATAATTGTGGATAACCTCCTTTTATGTAATATGAGATATATAAATATAAATACATTAGTAGTAATAGTAATAGGGGCAGTTGATATGTGGATAAGTGGAAAAGTACTTAAAATACTCGTGAAACAAGCTGTTGATAGTTTGTTAGCAAGTACACTGATTTTATCCACATATTTAACTTTAAATAAACAATTTATATTTATATTATTTCTTATCAACATGATATAAACAAGTTACTAACATTTAGTTGTTGACTAATTACCTTTGATTTCTTCAATTATATTATTTATTCTTTGCTTTAAATCAATATTATTTTCAATATCTGAAGTTATTTTTTCATAAGCATGGATTACAGTTGTATGATCTCTTCCACCAAATTCCTCACCAATTTTAGGAAGTGATAAATCAGTAAGCTCTCTACATATATACATGGCTATTTGTCTAGGATAGGATATTGATCTTGTCCTTCTTTTAGAACTGAAATCTTCAACCTTTACATTTAGATTTTTAGCAGTTATTTCTTTTATTAGCTTAGCAGTTATTTCTTTAGGCCTTGTATTAGATATAATATCCTTTAGTGCTTCACTGGCTAACTCTAATGTTATTTCTTTATTTGTCAATGATGAATAAGCTACTATTCTAATCAATGCTCCTTCTAGCTCTCTGATATTTGATTGAATTTTTGTAGCAATATATTGTGTAACATCATTTGGCACTTCTATGTTTTCTACCTTTGCTTTTTTTCTTAAAATAGCAATTCTAGTTTCAAGATCAGGCGGTTGAATATCTGCTGTAAGTCCCCATTCAAATCTGGAGCGAAGCCTATCCTCTAATGTTGCTATTTCCTTAGGCGGCCTATCACTTGATATGATTATTTGCTTGTTTGAAGCATGTAGCTCGTTGAAGGTATGGAAAAACTCTTCTTCCGTCCTTTCCTTTCCTGCAATAAACTGAATATCATCTATTAGCAGAACATCCACATTTCTATACTTATTTCTGAATTCCACATTTCTATCATCTCTTATTGAATTTATTAGTTCATTAGTAAACTTTTCAGATGATACATATATGACACTTGCCTTTGGATTTTGATTAAGGATATAGTGGCTTATTGCATGCATAAGATGGGTTTTACCCAATCCAACCCCCCCATATATAAATAAGGGATTATATGCCTTAGCAGGAGCTTCTGCTACTGCTAAAGATGCAGCATGTGCAAACCTATTGCTATTTCCTATTACAAATGTGTCGAAAACATATTTAGGATTTAGTTGGGACCTAGAGGAGTTATTTTCAACTATTTCATTGACAATAGTTTGTCCAATGTCATTAGATATGTCTTCTCCTGGAATGAGAAATTTAATATCAAAATCAATGTTTGATATTTGTTTTATTGCATTTTTAATTAGTGTAAGATATCTAGCTTCAAGAATGCCTTTAGTAAATTCATTTGGAGCTCCAAGCAATATACAGTTATCATTTATTGTTATGGGCTCAATTGTTTTAAGCCAAGTATTGAAACTGACTTCTGTTAATTCATTTTTAATGAGCTTTAAAGCATTGCCCCAAACTTCTTCCAATTTAACACTCATTTTTTCCCCTCCTATTCATAACAGATTATTGTCAGATAAAATGTTTTTTATAACATTAACATGTGAATGTATGTAGTATTTATAAAAATATCAACAATATTATCCACAAAGTGCTGAAAAATAAAATAGATTAAATGAATAATAATTATCAACATGGAAATTATAAAAAATGTGAATACTGTGTTAATAACAGCAAAAAAGACACAAAAAATACAATAAAATATATGGTTATTAACATATTTTATTTATTGTATATGTGGATAATAAAATAGGAAATATCAATATTATAAGGTTAACAATTTACAAACAAGAAAAAGTTATACACAAGTTTATCCACAGACTGTTAATAAGTAATTGAATTGTTTATAAATAATCCACATTTTTATTTATAATAACAAAAATAATTAGAATTATCAACAACAATATTAAGATATCCACAGATATAACAAGCTGTGGAATTGTATTATCAACAGGTTTTATAATTTTAATAGATAAAAATTAAACGGAAAATGGTGTAGAATATTACGAGGATATGGATTTATATTGCTTATTATATGAAGTTTTTGATGTGATTGTAAAAATATTTATAATTCTTGACATTAAGTTTATATGCTAATATAATCATATAGTAGTGTCTGTATTTTCCGGTATATAAATGAAAATTCAGCAATTTTATATAAGTGGTAATATTTGAAGGGGGTGTTAGTATGAAAATGACTTATCAACCAAAGAAAAGACAAAGAAGCAAAGAACATGGTTTTAGAAAAAGAATGAGTACAAAATCAGGTAGAGAAGTATTGAGAAGACGTAGAAAAAAAGGTAGAAAAAGATTGTCAGCATAAGGCCGCATTATGTGGCCTTTTTATTCAATTTAAAGGAAATCTCTAAGGAGCTATTTTTATGGAAAAAAAACTAAGGTTAAAGAGTAACAGAGATTTTAGAAAAACTTATGATAAAGGGAAATCCTTTGCAAATAAATATTTAGTAATTTTTTTTGTTAAAAATGGACTAGACAATAATAGAATTGGAGTGGCTGTTACTAAAAAGATTGGAAAAAGTGTAGTCAGAAACAAGATTAGGAGAAGAATTAGAGAAGCCTATAGATTGAATAATTGTAGAGTAAAGCAAGGATATGATATAGTTTTCTTATCGAGGATTGGTGCAAAAGAAGTTGGATATAAGGAATTGGAAAGTGCTGTTTTACATCTGCTTAAATTAGCAGGACTTATTAAAAAATAAGGTGAATGAATATGAGTAGGCTGGCCATATTTTTAATAAAGCTGTATCAAAGGGGAATATCTCCTTTGAAGCCTAGAACCTGTAGATTCTATCCCACTTGTTCGGAATATTCGATACAAGCCTTAAGAAAGTATGGTTTTTTTAAAGGTGGCTATAAAAGTATTAAAAGGATATTAAGATGCAATCCATTTAACCCTGGGGGATATGATCCTCTAGAGTAAGAAGGGGGTTATTTAATGATAGATATATTTGCAAAGCCCTTGGGGGTTTTATTGAAATTCGTTTATGATGCATTGATAGGTTTTGGTTTAGATTTTAAGACTTTGTCGGCATACTCCTTAGCAATAATCATTACTACAATATTGTTTAAATTTTTATTGCTGCCGCTTACACTTAAGCAAATGAAGTCTATGAAGAATATGCAAGAGATTCAACCTAAGATTCAAGAATTAAATAAAAAATATAAAAATGATCCGCAGACTCTAAATCAAAAAACCATGGAGCTTTATAAGGAGCATAAGGTAAATCCTTTTGGTGGATGCTTTCCACTATTAATTCAATTTCCAATTATTATAGCTTACTTTAGAGTAATGCAGTTTCCTGTACCTTATGTATTTAGTGATCAGGCAGTATATGATGGCATATTGAAGAGCTTTTTATGGATTAAAGATATTGGACTTGCACCAAGTGTGATGATTGATGGTGTAATGAATGGTGTAAGTATAGCTGGATTTAATATACCTATACTTGCTATACTAGCTGCTATTACAACGTATTTTCAAAGTAAAATGATGATGGCTGCTCAACCTGCAGCTGCAGACGGGCAAGCAAATTCTACACAAGCTACTATGAATATAGTGATGCCGATTTTTATACTATGGATGGGATCCAAATATGCTGCTGGACTTACTCTATATTGGACTGTAAGCAACATATTCCAAATAGTACAGCAATATTTTACTAATAGGTCCATAGGTAAAATCAAGGAGGAATTAAAGTAATATGAAATCTGTGGTGAAAACAGCAAAGACAGTAGAAGAAGCCATAAGTTTAGCGTTATTAGACCTTAATACTGTAAAAGAGGATGTTATTGTTGAAGTTTTAGAGGAACCAAGTAAGGGTTTATTCGGTTTTATAGGTACAAAAGAAGCTAAGGTTAAAGTTACAATTACTAATGATCCTATTTCTTTAGCTGAGAACTTTTTACATTCATTATTAGAGAAAATGAATATAGTAGCTACCGTAGCCGTAGAAAAAAAAGAATTTGATCTATTGGTAGATATCAAAAATATATCTAATTCCGACATGGGAATACTTATTGGGAAAAGAGGAAATACCTTAGATTCGTTACAATACCTTTTAAGTCTTGTTGTAAACAAAAATAGAGAAAAATATTTAAGAGTTTTAGTTGATATACAAAATTATAGGGCAAAACGTGAGGAAACGTTAAAAAGGCTGGCTTTTAAAATGGCTGATAAGGCAAAGACCTTTAGGAGAACTGTAAAGCTTGAACCAATGAATCCTTATGAAAGAAGAGTTATTCACTCTGCCCTTCAAAACAGCTCTAATATAAGGACTTATAGTGAAGGGGAAGAACCATATAGAAGAGTTGTAATAGAATTTAAGCATTAAATTAAAACCCAGTATAAAAATACTGGGTTTTATGTTATGTAGTTGCTTTTTTTGGTATACTAATAATGCATAAATTAATATAGATATGATTTACGTAAATTTAGCGAGGTGATAAGCTTGGATTTTGATACAATCGCTGCAATATCTACTGCACCGGGAGAGGCAGGAATAGGAATAATAAGAATAAGTGGAAAAAATGCTATTGATGTCGGAGATAAAATATTTAAGAATAAAAAACAATTTAGCCTTAAAGAGTGCGAGGAAAGGAAGCTTAACTATGGCTATGTTTTTAACCCTAAGGACGGAAAAAAAATAGATGAAGTATTAATGGTATACATTAAGGCTCCTTACACATATACAAAAGAAGATATAGTTGAAGTAAATTGTCATGGAGGCATTATTCCTGTTAGAAGAGTATTAGAAGTAGTATTGGAAAACGGTGCTAGACTTGCAGAAAGAGGAGAATTTACTAAGAGAGCTTTTTTAAATGGCAGAATTGATCTCTCTCAAGCAGAGGCAGTAATGGATCTTATTAGTGCCAAAACAGACACAAGCTTTGATGTTTCTTTAAATCAGCTTGAGGGAAGTATTTCAAATGAGGTTAAAAAGCTTCGAAATGTTCTTTTAGGAATGCTTGCACATGTAGAGGCATCAATAGATTTTCCAGAAGATGATGTAGAAGACTTGACATATAATAGTCTGCAAGAACAGGGAAATTTTGTGTTAGGAAAGATAGGTAAGCTTTTAGATACTGTATATACAGGAAAGATACTCAGAGAAGGGTTGAGGACAGTAATATTAGGCAAGCCTAATGTGGGAAAATCCTCTTTATTAAATGCTATTTTAAGAGAAAATAGGGCAATAGTAACTGATATTCCTGGAACCACGAGAGATATTATTGAAGAATATGTTAATATAAAGGGAATTCCTTTGAAGATAGTAGATACGGCTGGGATAAGGGAAACGGAAGACATAGTAGAAAAATTAGGAGTAGATAGAGCTAAAGAATTTTTAAATCAAGCAGATTTGGTAATAGCCGTGTTTGATACATCTGAGGAACTTTCTAAGGAAGATTATGATATTATCAATTTGATTAAAGATAAGAAAGCCATAGTATTATTAAATAAATCAGACTTACCAAGCAGAATAGATGAAGAGGATATTAAAAAGCATTTACCAGATAAGAGAATTATTAATACATCTATTTCAAAAAATGAAGGCATTGATAAGTTAGAAGAGATACTAGAAGATATGTTTTTATCCTCTGAAGTTAAAATAAGCGACAATACTATAGTAACAAATGTAAGACATAGAGATCAGCTTCTAAAAGCAAAGGATAATATTGAAGATGCGCTTCAATCCTTAGATTTAAGCATGCCTTTAGATTGTATAGAGGTAGATATAAAAAATTGTTGGGAAAACCTTGGCGAAATAACCGGCGATACAGTTGGAGAGGATATTATTGATAAAATATTTTCAGAATTTTGTATAGGAAAGTAATTGTGCTAGGCTACTATGCTTAGAGTTTGTAAGCTTCCTTTGGGCTGAACTCACTTTCCTGACAGACTTTTAAGGCTTTGACCAAATGCAATTTTATATTAACTAGTAAAGCAAGAAAAAAATGAAGTAAATCATATGTAGGAGGAATCCTTTTCATGAAAAGTGATTATCAATATTTTGCAGGAAAATACGATGTAATAGTTATAGGTGCTGGGCATGCAGGATGTGAAGCAGCTTTAGCTACAGCAAGACTCGGGAAAAAAACTTTACTTCTTTCTTTAAGCCTAGATGCTATTGCATTGCTTGCATGTAACCCTAATATTGGGGGAACAGGTAAGGGACATTTAGTAAGAGAAGTGGATGCTCTAGGCGGAGAGATGGGAAAGGTTATTGACAAATCTGTTATACAGATGAAGATGCTCAATGCCTCTAAAGGACCTGCTGTACATTCTTTAAGAGGGCAAACTGATAAAAAAGAGTATCAGTCTATAATGAAATATGCATTAGAAAAACAAGAGAACTTAGATTTAAAACAGGGAGAAGTATTTGATATTTTTGTTGAAAACAATAAGATAAAGGGAATATTGACAAATACGGGTGCAGTATATAATTCAGATATAATTATAGTTTGTTCTGGAACATATTTAAGGGGAAGAATATATATAGGGGAAGTAAATTTTGAAAGCGGCCCCTATGGCCTTTATCCAGCCAATAGACTATCACATTGCTTAAAAGATTTAGGCTTTAATATGAGAAGATTTAAAACTGGTACTCCTGCTAGAGTACATAGAGATACTATAGATTTTAGTAAAATGGAAATACAGCCTGGAGATGAAGAATTAATTCCATTTTCATTTATGACTGATAAGTTGGAAATAAATCAAGTACCCTGTTATTTAACTTATACTACTGAAGAAACCCATAAAATTATTAGGGATAATATAGATAGATCTCCTATGTATGCTGGAGTTATGGAAAGTGTTGGACCTAGATATTGTCCGTCTATAGAGGATAAGGTCATGAGATTTGCAGATAAGACTAAGCATCAAGTTTTTATTGAGCCTGAAGGCCTAGATACTTGTGAAATGTATGTTCAGGGAATGTCTACAACATTGCCCGAAGAAATTCAAATTAAAATGCTTAGAACAATACCTGGGCTAGAGAATGCTAAGATAATGAGAACAGCCTATGCAATAGAGTATGATTGTATAGATGCTACACAGTTAAAAAGATCTTTAGAGCATAAGGAAATAGAAAATCTCTTTTTTGCAGGCCAAATAAATGGAACCTCAGGTTATGAGGAAGCTGCAGCTCAAGGAATAATGGCTGGAATCAACGCTGTACTTAAACTTAAAGGAGAAGATCCACTAATTCTCGATAGATCAGAAGCATATATAGGAGTTTTAATAGATGATATAGTTACTAAGGAAATTTATGAGCCCTATAGGATGATGACATCAAGAGCTGAGTACAGACTTACTTTAAGACAAGATAATGCAGATTTAAGGTTAACTAAAAAAGGCTATGATATAGGCCTTGTATCAGAAGATAGGTATAATAGAATGCTAAATAAAAAAAGTCAGATGGAAGCGGAGTTAAATAGACTTAAGGATAAGGTATTGACTCCTACAAAGGAGGTTAATGCTTTTTTAAGCAGCTTAAATTCTGCACCTCTTAAAACTCCTACTTCTTTCTATGATCTTATAAGAAGACCTGAAATAACTTATGATTCTTTAAACGATATAGATATGGATAGACCGGATTTAACTAGAGAGATTAGAATACAAGTAGAGACTGAAATTAAATATGAAGGATATATTGAAAAACAAATGAGGCAGATAGAGCAATTCAAGAAGCTTGAAGGGAAAAAGCTTTCTAATGATATTGATTATACTCAGATAAAAGGTTTAAGGCTTGAGGCAAGGCAAAAACTTAATTCTATGAAGCCTGAATCCGTTGGTCAGGCTTCTAGAATTGCAGGAGTTAACCCTGCTGATATTAATGTACTTTTAATATATCTAGAGCAACAGAGAAGGATGAATAAGTGAGGCAGGAGTGAAAACTATGAGCAATATAGATACCTTAATACGCGGTGTATCTGATCTTCAAATGGATATAAGCAATGATAAATTGGAAAAATTCAAAGTATATAAAAACCTTTTAAAAGAGTGGAATGAAAAAATAAACATAACTGCTATTAAAGATGATGAGGAAATTGATATAAAGCATTTCCTAGATAGCTTAACTATATTTAAGAGCGGTAAGATTACAGGAAATAAAAGGGTTATTGATATAGGCACAGGGGGTGGTTTTCCTGGTGTGCCTATGAAGATACTTGAAGAAGGTCTTGAAGTAGTATTATTAGATAGCTTAAATAAGAGATTAAAGTTTTTGGATGAAGTAATAAAGGGACTAGGGCTTCAAAATATAAGAACTCTTCATGAAAGGGCAGAAGATTTAGGAAATAATCAGGAATATAGAGAAAAATTTGATATTGCAGTATCAAGAGCAGTGGCCTCCTTAAATATACTATCAGAGTACTGCCTACCTTTTGTTAAATTAAATGGGTACTTTATTGCAATGAAGGGCTCGGATTCTATTGAAGAAATAGATGAAGCAGAAAAAGCCATAAAAATACTCGGAGGGAAGATAGAGGATAAAATGGATGTGAAGATTCCTCAAAGCGACATTATACACAGTTTATTAATAATAAAGAAAATAAGTCATACTCCGACAAAATACCCTAGGCAATCAGGCAAGATCAAGAAAAATCCGTTATAATTTATAGAATTATAGACAATAATGTAAAACGAAATTCTTATAAATTCAAGATTTTTAGAAGGAAAGAGTACATTTATATAGAAATAGAATACATAATGTAGAGTTACCTTACATGAGAGGGATGATATGATGAATAACTTAGATAATGAGATTAATTACATTCCGATAAAATCTATTAAGCCTAACCCTTATCAACCGAGAAAAATATTTAGCAAAAGAGCTTTGGAAGAGCTTAGTCAATCTATCAAAACATATGGAATAATTCAGCCTGTTAGTGTGAGAATGATTGGAGAAGATAGCTATGAGTTAGTGGCCGGTGAAAGAAGATTGAGGGCTGCCGAGATGGCTGAGCTTGAGACTATTCCAGCTATAGTCGTAAAATTTGTGGACAAGGATTCGGCTGTAATAGCGCTTATAGAGAACCTACAAAGAGAGGATTTGAATTTTATAGAGGAAGCAGAAGGTTATAGTAGCTTAATAAATGATCATGGGCTTACTCAACAGGAATTAGCTGAAAAAGTTGGTAAGAATCAATCTACCATAGCAAATAAGCTTAGAATTTTAAGATTGTCTGATGAAGTAAAAAAAGCAATTATTGAAAATGATTTAACAGAAAGACATGCTAGAGCACTTTTGAAGCTACCTGATGAAGAAATGCAAATGTATATTTTAGATAAAGTCATTAAAAGAGATTTGACCGTAAAGAAAACCGAAAGCTTGATTAAAAGCGTTCTTGAGGATTTAGTAAGAGAAAAAGAACCAGAACACAAGCAGAATATTAAGAGCATGATTAATTTCAAGATATATTTAAATACATTGCGTAATGCCTATACTGCCATCAAGGACAGTGGAGTAGATGCAAAATATGAGCAAAAGGATTTGGGGGATTTTATAGAGGTAACTGTAAAAATACCCAAGACTAAGAATGCGTGATTTTTAAAAAATTCTACTTAGTATATCAATCGATATGCTAAGTTTTTTTTATTTCATCTTAAAATATTTACTCAGGGAGTAGAATAGCATTAATTAAAGCTAAATTTTGAAAATCCAATCTTTCTTGAGTACTTAGCTGGTTTATCTAGGGATAAATTTTGTTGTTTGGATATTAATTTACTATTACTTTTATTAAATGAGAAGGATTATTTTTTTTGTTGACGAAATATAGTTAAAGGATAATTTCTATAAAAGGAAAAACAGTAGATATAAATACTTTTTAAAATCTTTTGAGGATAATACTTTTTTAAAAATATATTAGTATTCTTGAAAGCGAGGTGTAAGATTTGGGGAAAATAATTGCAGTTTTTAATCAAAAAGGTGGTGTTGGCAAAACAACAACCAATGTAAATTTAAGTGCCTGTTTAGCAAGCTTAGGAAAAAAGATTTTAGTAATAGATATTGATCCTCAGGGTAATACAACTAGTGGCGTTGGTATAGATAAAGGTAGTATTGAGTTATCTATCTATGATGTTTTAATTAACGAGGTAAAGGTTAAAGAAGTTATTATTGCCACTAGTACAGATAATCTTGACATAGTTCCGTCTAATACAGAGCTAGCTGGAGCAGAAATTGAACTTACAGAGAATAAAAATAGAGAATTGACACTAAAGAATGCTATAGAGTCTATAA
Source organism: Proteiniborus sp. MB09-C3 (assembly GCF_030263895.1). Lineage (NCBI taxonomy): Bacteria > Bacillati > Bacillota > Clostridia > Eubacteriales > Proteiniborus > Proteiniborus sp. MB09-C3. The sequence continues at coordinate 501,784 of NZ_CP127161.1, read as the reverse complement.
AGGATGATTATGACTTTGTTTTTATTGACTGTCCTCCATCTTTAGGATTGTTGACAATAAATGCTCTTGTTGCTTCTGATAGTGTTGTCATACCTATTCAATGTGAATATTATGCACTTGAAGGTGTTAGTCAGCTTATGAATACTATTAAGCTAGTAAAATCTAGTTTGAATCCTAACCTAGATATCGAAGGCGTTGTATTAAGCATGTTCGACGGAAGAACAAATTTATCAATTCAAGTAGTAGATGAGGTAAAAAAATACTTTAGAGGCAAGGTTTACACTTCAATTATTCCTAGAAATGTAAGGCTTGCTGAAGCACCAAGTCACGGATTGTCAATTATTGAATATGACCCAAAATCAAAGGGCGCCGAAGCCTATATGGAACTAGCAAATGAGTTTTTAGATTATGTCGAGGAGTGATATAGATGTCAGTTAAAAAAAGGGGATTAGGAAGAGGACTATCTGCGTTGATTCCAGATGAACCTTTATCAGATATTGTTGACATAGAGACTAATGACGAAAAAGTTAAGCTTATTGATATATCTCTTATTGAACCTAATAGTGAACAACCTAGAAAGGGTTTTGATGAAGAAGCATTAAGTGAATTAGTTCAATCTATTGAGAAACATGGCATTCTTCAACCTATTATTGTTAGAAAACGTAACGAAGGATATGAAATAGTAGCTGGTGAGAGAAGATGGAGAGCTGCAAGAGAGGCAGGGTTAAATGAAGTACCAGCATTAATTAAAGAGCTGAGTCAAGTGGAAGCATCTCAAATTGCATTGATTGAAAACTTGCAAAGAGAGGATTTAAATCCTATTGAAGAAGCCATGGCATATAAAAATTTATATGAGAAATACAAATTAACTCAAGAGGAAATATCTCAGGCAGTTGGCAAAAGTAGGCCATATATATCTAATGTTATGAGACTATTAAATCTAGAAGATGAAATAGTTAAATTAATAGCTGAGGGAAACATTTCAAGTGGACATGGAAGAGCTTTATTGCCTGTAGAGGATGAAAGTAGCAGAATAAAGCTATGCCAAGCTATAATGGAAAAAGATTTAAGTGTTAGAGAAACAGAAAAGCTTGTAAAAGATTTTTTAGAGAATAATGGAAAGAAGATTAAGAGTGACGAAAACAAAAGTGTAGCTAATAAGGATCCAATTATTCTTGGTATCGAAGAATCTTTAAGGAAGCTTTTTGGAACAAAGGTTATAATCTCCAAGGGAAACAAAAAGGGAAAGATTGAAATTGAATATTATAATGATGATGATTTAGAAAGAATTTTAGAGCTTTTATCTAAATAGTGTTTCACGTGAAACATAAATTTCTAATTTCATGAATATATACATATGGGGTATAGCTTAGCTAGATCCTTTTTTATAACGAATAGGAAAGTTCTACTTTAGCTTTTTTGTTTAAAGAACTTTCCGTCAATGAGTTTCAAGAAAAGCTTCCTTGATTTAATAACACTTCGTTAGAAGCTTTTCTTATAACTTAAAAGAGAATCCAATTTTTAAAATAGCCTTGCAGAAAAAGGTTATTAGTTAGCTAATGTGCGCATAAATTTGTTTTTAAGGTATGCTCTTATCATGAATCTAATAAGGTTGATGCTCGTTGTATTTAAGCTATTATATATGATTACCTCTGTAAGGGATAAATTAGTGTTATGTGTAAAGAAAATCATATAATATAAACTTCCTGAAAAAAGGGTTTTAAAAAGGTGTCTTTAGTGTGGCAGCATTTCTATGAGGCCTTATTTATGAGACAAACGACAATTAATTCCATATGTAAACTAATATAAATTTGATATAATTAATTTGATGTGCTAATTAATATAAAATTGCATTGCATCAAGGCTCAAAGAGTTTATTAGAGAAGAGAAGGAAAAGTTGTACCAACTGCCTGAGTAAAATGAATTAAGATTGAAGCAAGCCTACAAACTCTGAACATGGTAGCATAGCAATTGTTATTAACTAAAACAACAGATTGATTGTTTAATAGTAAAAAAGTAAAAACTTAATTTTTAGGAGGTACATGATGGAGGCCATAATTTATCAAGTAGATGCCTTTACAGATAAGCCCTTTGGTGGCAATCCTGCTGGAGTAGTTCCAGATGCTAAAAATCTTTCCGAGCAAGATATGCAAAATATTGCAAATGAGATGAATCTTCCTGAAACTGCTTTTATAAAAAAAATAGCTAAAGACTGTTTTGAAGTTAGATTCTTCACTCCTGAATGTGAGGTGGATTTATGTGGACATGCTACTATTGCTTCCTTTTATGTCTTAGGGAAAAAAGGATATATTAGACCTGAAGGCAGGACAAAAGTACAAATAACACAAAAAACTAAAATTGGCTTGTTGCCTGTAGAATTATACTTTGAAAATGATGAAATTTTTCAAGTGTTAATGCATCAAGGTACTCCTGAGGCCTTTGGAAAAATTGACAATATAGAAGAAATATCAGAAATACTTGGAATTGGCAAAGAACAGATAGGTATTAAAGATTTTGAACTAAAGCCGGAAATAATTAGTACAGGACTAAAAGATATTATTGTTCCAGTTAAAGATGAAGAAGTACTAAAATCATTGAAAATAGATTTTAAGAAAATGGATAGTTATTGTGCTAAAAAGGATTCCGTGGGAATGCATATATTTGCTTTAGATAATTCAAATGAAAGTACTGTATATTGCAGGAACTTTGCACCTTCAGTTGGAATATATGAAGAAGCTGCAACGGGAACAGCAAATGGTGCACTTATTTATTATATGAAAAGGAATAACATATTGAAGTCGGATGAAATAATAGCGCTTCAAGGGAAATATATGAACAGACCAAGCGAGATATTGTGTAAAATTTGTGACTATGACAATAAGAGTGTTGTAAAAGTTGGGGGAAAGGCTGTCATAATAATTGAAGGTGTAATTAAGTGTTAAAAGAGGAAAGAAGGCTTGCAGCTCAAACTTATTTGCTTGCTACTGCTCGCATAGGCCTGCCTCTAACACCGCGTCAAATTATATAAACAAAATAAGGTTGGCGCAATTGCAGTACTCAGAGACTTGTATTATGAGCTTTCTTAATTTCCTGATAGAAGAATTCAGGAAATTAAGAAAGCTCATAATAGAATATGAAGTGGATAGAGGAGAAGAATTTCTCTAAATATATACCTTTTATATTGATAATTCTTAACAAATCTTCTAGTAGTCAATACTGCTATATAATGTAGCTGAAAGATTGACAGTTTCTAGATACTAATGTATAATATCCTTGTATTTTTATAGGGAAAAATATGGCTAATTACTGTAGATTTTCTCTTAATAAACATACAAAAAGGCTGTTAGTAGTCCATAGTCATTAAACTAAGCATCAAAGTACTTACAAAGCAATATCTATGATCTTGTGCTAGTCTATAGCTTCAGATGAAGTAAAACTTGTCCAAAATCAGCCAACTTGCTTAATTCTGACTATTTTTGTGGACAACTAGAACATAATAATGTATTTCTATTATTTAAACTCACTATATTAATTAAGCAAAGGTGAGGTTTTAATTTTTAAAACATATTATAAAGGGGGCTCTGTTCAATGGATTTTAAGTTTGACTGGGAAAAAAACGAGGAAAAACTAAATGAGCTAAAAAAGGTAATTGAAAAGCATAAGGATACTAAAGGAGCAGTAATGCCTGTACTTCACGAGGCGCAGCATTTATTTGGATACTTGCCTATTGAAGTTCAGACCATAATTTCTGAAGGGCTAAATGTACCACTTGCAGAGATTTATGGAGTAGTAACCTTCTATTCACAATTCACATTAATACCAAAAGGTCAGTATAAAATTGGTGTATGTTTAGGTACAGCTTGTTATGTAAAAGGCTCACAGGCTATACTTGACAAAATTAAAGAGAAGCTTAATCTTCAAGTAGGAGGAACAACACCAGATAGAAAGTTTTCTTTAGAAGCAACAAGATGTATAGGAGCATGTGGACTTGCTCCAGTAATTACTATTAATGAAGACGTATATGGAAGATTGAAGGCAGAAGAAGTAACAGGAATTCTAGACAAATATATGTAATAGATTAATTAAACCTGTAGCAGTATAATATACATTACGTATAAGCTTATGTTAATAAGCTCATGGGATAAAAGGATATATTATAAAATTGAATTAAAATCTGCAAAAATAGCTTTGGGGGTGTATTTATGAAGTCATTAGAAGATTTAAAGAAAATTAGAGATGAAGCTTTAGAAAAAATAGACCTAAGAACTCAAGATTCAACTACTAGAATAGTAGTTGGTATGGCTACATGTGGTATTTCAGCAGGGGCGAGACCTGTAATGATGACGATTATTGAAGAGGTTAATAAAAGAAAACTGAATGAAGTCACAGTAACTCAAACAGGTTGCATAGGTGTTTGCAGACTTGAGCCAATAGTCGAGGTATATAGAAAGGACGAGGAAAAGGTTACCTACGTCAATATGGATCCAGAAAAAGCAAGAAAAGTAATAGCAGAGCATATTGTAAATGGAAGAATAGTAAGAGAATATACTATTGGAGCTCAGGAAAACATTTAGAAGGTTAATTATCTAATGATTAAATGATGAAAATGAAATTTAGCATATTGAGTAGTTAAAACAAAATATGCCTTAGGTTATTTTTTCGAAGAAAGTAAATTCTGGCAACCTAAAAAATAAACGGGCTGAAATTTTTGCTTGTTAAATAATTAACATCTCTTGTTTAACTAATTATATTGTAAAACTTTAAAATATTTTCGAAACAAACAAAGCAAGGGGGAAAAATAATGGAAATGTTTAGATCACACGTCTTGATATGTGGAGGTACAGGTTGTACTTCTTCAAAATCAGATCAGATAGAAAAGAAGTTTAATGAAATATTAAAAGCAAGAGGATTAGATAATGAAATAAAGGTCGTTAGAACAGGATGCTTCGGACTTTGTGAAGCAGGACCAATTGTAATAGTGTATCCAGAAGGTGCTTTTTATAGCCATATTAAGATTGAAGATGTGGATGAAATAGTAGAAGAACATCTATATAAGGGGAGAATAGTTAAAAGATTATTGTACAAAGATGCAATAGAGGAAAATACGATTAAATCTATTAATCAAGTAGATTTTTATAGTAAGCAAAAGAGAATAGCATTAAGCCATTGTGGACTCATTAACCCTGAAGATATTACAGAATATATTGCATACAATGGATATGAAGCTTTAGGAAAGGTCATTACAGAAATGACGCCTCAACAGGTAATAGATACAGTCAAAGCCTCTGGTTTACGTGGAAGAGGAGGTGGGGGATTCTCTACAGGACTCAAATGGGAATTTGCTGCAAAGGCTGCTGGTGACAAGAAATATGTATTATGTAATGCTGATGAGGGAGACCCAGGAGCTTTCATGGATAGAAGTATACTAGAAGGAGATCCTAATGCTGTTATTGAGGCAATGGCAATCGCAGGATATGCTATTGGTTCTGATCAAGGGTATGTATATATAAGAGCGGAATACCCTATAGCAGTTAAGAGACTTCAAATTGCAATTAACCAAGCAAGAGAAAATGGATTATTAGGAAAAAATATATTTGGAACAGATTTTAGTTTTGATATAGAAATAAGATTAGGTGCTGGAGCATTTGTTTGTGGTGAAGAGACAGCTCTTATTGCTTCCATTGAAGGTGAGAGAGGGATGCCTCGAAATAAACCACCATTCCCAGCAAATAAAGGACTTTGGCAAAGACCTACACTGATAAACAATGTTGAGACTTATGCAAACGTTCCTAAGATATTGTTATATGGTCCAGAGTGGTTTAGAGAAATAGGAACTGAAAAATCACCAGGAACAAAAGTATTTGCTCTAGGCGGAAAAATAAATAATACTGGATTAGTTGAGATACCTATGGGGACAACCCTACGTGAAGTTATTTATGATATAGGTGGCGGAATACCAAATGGCAAGAAGTTCAAAGCAGTGCAAACTGGTGGGCCATCTGGTGGATGTCTTACAGCAGACCATCTAGATACTCCTATAGAGTATGAAACACTTATTGCACTAGGCTCTATGATGGGGTCAGGTGGAATGATAGTAATGGACGAGGATACTTGTATGGTGGATATAGCAAGATTTTTCTTAGACTTTACTGTAGATGAATCTTGTGGCAAATGTACACCATGTAGAGAAGGTACAAAAAGGATGCTAGAATTATTAGAGAAGATAACTAGCGGAAAAGGAGAACCAAAGGATATAGATAGACTTGAAAGCTTAGCAGAGACTATAAAATCTTCATCTCTTTGTGGTTTAGGTCAGACAGCTCCAAACCCAGTACTGTCAACACTTAAATATTTTAGAAATGAATATGAAGCTCATGTTTATGATAAGAAATGTCCATCAGGAGCATGTAAAGCTTTATTACAATATTTCATTACAGATAAATGTATAGGATGTACAAAGTGTGCTAGAAATTGCCCTGCATCATGTATATCTGGAAAAGTAAAAGAGCATCATGTAATAGATACAGAGAAATGTATCAAATGTGGAGCATGTCAAGCGGCATGTCCAGTAAATGCTATTATTAAGAAATAAATAACAAATTAGAATAGGAGAATAGGAAATGAACTTTGTTACGTTGACTATAGATGACCAAAAAGTCACAGTACCTGAAAACCTTACTGTTCTACAAGCTGCTGAAAAGCTTGGTATTGAAATTCCTGCTCTCTGCTATGATAAGGATCTGGAAATAGTGTCTTCATGTAGACTATGTATAGTTGAGATAAAAGGAAATACCAAGCTTCAGACTTCATGCTCTACTATTGTATCAGAAGGAATGGTAGTATATACAGAAAGCGATAAAGTAGTAAAAACGAGAAAAACCATTCTTCAGCTTTTGCTTGATAATCATCCAAATGATTGTCTAACTTGTGAAAAGTCTGGAGAATGCTTACTTCAAAGATATGCATATCGATATGATGTTAGATTTAGAGAGCATAATGGAGAAAGAAGAAAAGAACTTACCGACACATCTAGTCCGTATATTTTAAAAGAAGGTAGCAAGTGTATATTATGCAGTAAATGTATAAGAACTTGTGCCCAAGTATCTGATAGACAAGTACTATCATTTGCAGGAAGAGGCTTTGATACTAGAGTAGTAGCAGATGCTGACTTTAGCCTAGAAGAATCAAAATGTGTCTCATGTAACAGATGTGTATCTGTATGTCCTACAGGAGCTTTAATTGATAAAAGAGCTGCATCTAAAGGAAGAGTGTGGGATTTTAAAATAGAAGAAGTGAAGTGCAATAGCTGTCAATACGGTTGTGACTTCCAAGTCATGATAGGAAACGAAAAAAAAGTTGCAGTTAAAGCTAAAAAACCAGGAGTGGGAAGACCTCTATGCCTAAAAGGAAGATTGATGACCGAACTATTATATGTCGATAACCCTGAGCAGCCCTTCACAAAAAAAGATGGAAAGTTTTCCCCAGACAGTTGGAGTGAAGTATTAGGAATAACTAAGGTTATTGAAAAGATTGAATTAGCTGAGGGGAAAAAAGGTAAGGGGGAATAAAGGTTATGGTTGATATTACCATAAATAAGAAGAAATATGAGGCATCAGAGGGAAAGACAATACTTGAAGTATGTAAGGAAATTGGAATAGACATACCTACCTTATGCCATGATGACAGATTAGAGCCTCATGCAGCATGTAGGCTATGTGTAGTAGAGATTGAAGGAAGAAGGAACCTTATGACCGCCTGTTCTACAAAAGTAGAACAGGGCATGGTCATAGAAACTCATAGTGAAAAGGTAATAAAGTCAAGAAAAGATATTTTAGATTTGATGATTACAAATCATCCACTTGATTGTCTTACATGCAAAAAATCTGGAGATTGCAGTCTGCAAAATTATTGCTATGAATACGAAATCACAGAAGGAAGCTTTAAAGGTGCAAAAAAAGACTATCCAATAGATGATTCTAATCATTTTTATATTAGTGACCAAAATAAATGTATACTTTGTGGTAAATGTGTTAGAGTATGTTCAGAGCTTCAAGGAACAAACGCTATTGGTTTAAGCGATAGAGGGTTTGTTACAAAGGTAACTACTCCTTTTGATGAAGAATTAGTAAACTCAAAATGTGTTTCATGCGGGAACTGCGTATCTGTATGTCCTGTGGGTGCGTTAGAGCCTAAATCAAAAGAGAGATTCAGACTGTGGGAGACAAAAAAAGTCAGAACTACATGCTCTTACTGTGGTGTGGGCTGCCAAATGGATTTGTTAGTAAAGGGAGAAAAAGTAGTAGGAGTAGAGCCTGCAAAAGGCCCATCAAACAATGGTCTCTTGTGTGTAAAGGGTAAGTTTGCATATCCATTTATTAATCACCCAGATAGATTAAAATATCCTCTTATAAAAAGAAATGGTAAATTTGAGGAGGCCACTTGGGAAGAGGCTTACAAGCTCATTGCAGATAAAATAAATGAGACTAAGGAACAGGATGGAGCAGATGCATTAGCAGGTCTTACATCTGCAAGATGTACTAATGAAGAAAATTATTTATTTCAGAAGCTTTTTAGAGCAGTAGTAGGTACTAATAATATAGACCACTGCGCACGACTCTGACATTCCTCAACAGTTGCAGGTCTTGCAACTACATTGGGAAGTGGAGCTATGACAAATAGCATTGAGGAAATATTAAACACTGATGCAATGTTTGTAATTGGGTCTAATACTACTGAAAATCACCCTATAATAGGAACCATGATAAAACGTGCGAAGAAAAAAGGTGCAAAGCTTATTGTTGCAGACCCTAGGAGAATAGAATTAGCTAATTATGCAGATGTATTCCTTCAAATAAAACCAGGAACCAATATTGCGTTATTAAATGCTATGATGAATGTAATAATTGAAAGAGGTCTACAGGATAAAGCATATATAGAAGAAAGAACAGAAAATTATGAAGAGCTAGTTAAGGCTGTAGAAGCCTATACGCCTGAAGCAGCAGCTGAAATATGTGGAGTAAATGCCGAAGATATAGTAAAAGCAGCTCTTATATATGCAGAAGCAGATAAAGCTGGTATATATTATGCAATGGGCATAACACAGCATACTACTGGAACACATTCTGTAATGTCTATTTCTAACCTTGCACTTCTTTGTGGAAACATTGGGAAAGAATCAGCAGGAGTAAATCCATTAAGAGGACAAAATAATGTCCAAGGTGCTTGTGATATGGGAGGCTTACCAGCTGATTTGCCAGGATATCAAAAAGTATTTAAGCCAGAGGTAGTGAAGAAGTTTGAAGAGGCATGGGATGTTAAGCTTTCAACAAAAATAGGCTTAACTATTCCTGAGATTCTAGATGAGGCAGAGCATGGAAATATTAAATTCCTATATATAATGGGAGAAAATCCAATGGTTTCTGATCCAGATATAAACCATGTAAGGAAAGCTCTAGACAATCTTGATTTTCTAGTTGTACAGGATATCTTCCTGACTGAAACTGCAGAGCTTGCTGATGTAGTACTTCCTGCAGCATCCTTTGCGGAAAAGGATGGAACATTCTCTAATACAGAGAGAAGAGTTCAAAGAGTTAGAAGGGCAATAAACCCAGTTGGCAACTCAAAACCAGATTGGCAAATAATCATGGAAATCATGAATACCCTAGGATATACTAAAAAATACAATTATCCCTCAGAAATAATGGATGAAATAGCTATAGTTACTCCTTCATATGCTGGTATTAGCTATGATAGATTAAATGGAAATGGTATTCAATGGCCATGCTTAGACAAAGAACATCCTGGTACAAAATATCTTCATAAAGCGGGAATTGCGAGAGGCAGAGGATTATTTATGCCTATAGAATATACAGTAAGTGCAGAAGTTGCAGACTCAGAGTATCCATTTGTTTTTACAACAGGAAGAATACTATACCATTATCATACTAGAACTATGACAGGAAAAGTAGAAGGCTTAAACGCAATAGCTTCTGAATCATATGTTGAAATAAATGAAATAACGGCAATAAAGCTTGGCGTATCTGATGGAGAAAAGATAAAATTAGCTTCAAGACGTGGAGAAATTATTACAACAGCTAAAATTACTGATATAATAGATGAGAATGTGCTCTTTATGCCATTCCACTTTGCTGAGGGTGCAGCTAACTATCTTACTAACAGCAAACTAGATTCAATAGCTAAAATACCAGAGCTTAAAGTAGCTGCTGTAAAAATTCAAAAGATGGGGAGCTGATAGTTATGAAGAAGTATGAGCAAATAATGAGATATGCAATGCAAATGGAGCTTGATGGCTGTACCTTTTTTAAAGAAAAAGCCGAAAAATTTAATAATGCGACGACAAGAAAACTTTTTTTAAATTTAGCAGAAGTTGAGATGGAGCATTTTTATTTTATTAAAGAGCAACTAGACGAATATCTTGAAACAGATTCATTTAATATTGAGCTAGAAGGATTTAATAGAGATGAAAATAATATATTTGAATCCAGAGAGAAATCTGAGCATATAGCTGAAACATTAAAGGAATCTGATATACCAGACTTAACTATATTGAGAATGGCTTATTTAATTGAAAGAGATTATGCAGAGTTCTATAGGAAAGCAGCAGATAATGCTGATGATGAAATAGCAAAAGCAATTTTTGAAAAACTAGCTAAGTGGGAAGATGGTCATGAAAAATTATTTAAGTCTGAATATGACAGAAGAATGAAAGAATATATGAATCTTCCCTGGGGAGGATAAAAATGTTTAGAGTAGGAATAATTACAGCCAGTGATAAAGGTTCTAAGGGAGAAAGAGAAGATCTAAGCGGTAAGGTTATTTTTGATATTTTAGAGAAAAAAGGATATATAATTGAAAAGTATGTTATTCTTCCAGATGATGAAGTGGAACTATCAAGAGAAATGATTCATATGTCGGATGATTTGAAATTGGATTTAATATTAACTACTGGAGGAACAGGATTTAGCAAAAGAGATGTTACTCCTGAGGCTACTATCAAGGTTTGCGAGAGAATGGCTCAAGGGATTTCAGAAGCCATTAGATATTATAGCCTAAATATTACATCAAGAGCCATGCTATCAAGAGCAGTATCAGGAATAAGGAAGGATACCTTAATAATTAACTTACCTGGAAGTCCAAAGGCCGTTAAGGAAGCTTTAGATTATATAATTGATAGTGTGCACCATGGACTCGAAATATTAACTGGTAAAACTGGTGAATGTGCTAGATAGGTGATGTATATGAAAAAGTTTGGTACTGCCGTCATACTAGCAGGTGGTAAAAGCACTAGAATGGGATTTGACAAGCAGCTTTTAATAATTAATGAAAGAAGACTTATGTATGGTCTCGTAAGCAAGCTTAAGCAGGAGTTTAGTGAGATTATTATTGTAACTAATAAGCCAGAGCACTATCAAGGCCTTGGAGACAAAATAACTAGTGATATAATAGTGGGAAAAGGCCCACTGAGTGGTATCCATGCTGGGTTGAGCAAAGCCTCAAATGAGTTTTCTTATTTTATTGCATGTGATATGCCTAATCTAAATATTGAATATATAAGATATATGAAAGAAAAAATTAAGCATATAGATACTTTTGCATGTATCACTAGATTTGGAAGCTGGATTGAGCCTTTTAATGCTTTTTATTCAAAGAAACTAAAGGGTAAAATAGAGGAACATCTCTTTAGTGATAATAAATCAATCAACTCATTATTAGCAAAGACAGACGTTCATTATATTAGCGAGGAAGAGGCTAGAAAGTTTAGTCCCAATTGGGATATGTTTCTTAACCTAAATACTAAGGAAGACTTAAATGATTTTTTAAGTAAAATAGCCAATGAATATTGAGGGATAATATGAAGGAGACCAAAAAATTTGATATATTAAAGGTAAAAGGCGAAGGCATTTCAGAGGAAGAGGACATTGTAGTTTCAGAATATCCTTTTACTATATTTATTAATGGCGAAGAGTTTATTACTTTATTATGTAGCCCCAAGTCTCTTAAATATTTAGCAGTAGGTTTTCTTTATTCAGAAGGCTTCATTAGCTCCATATCAGATATCCTTAGTATAAAAATAGAAGAAGAAAAAGGTCTTTCATATGTTGAGCTAAAAAATAGGGACCTTTTAGCTGAAAAGCTATATGGAAAAAGAACTATTACATCAGGCTGCGGAAAAGGTACTTTATTTTATAATGTACTAGATTCTTTTAAATCTAAAAAAATCAAAAATAAATTACCTATAACCTTAGATGAGATAAAGTTCCTTGTAAAGGATTTTAGTAAAAGTTCGGAGCTTTTTTTAAGTACAGGGGGAGTTCATAGCTGTGCATTATGTAATACTAATGATATATTAATCTTCGAGGAAGACATAGGAAGACATAATGCATTAGACAAGGTATTAGGAAAAGCATTGATTGATGATATGACATTTACAGATAAGATACTTTTAGTTAGTGGACGACTATCTTCTGAAATGCTTATAAAAACTGCAAAAAGAGAAATTCCAATATTAATATCTAGAGCAGCTCCCACGAGCCTTGCCATAGAATTGGCAAGAGAATTGAATATAACGCTTATAGGCTTTGCCAGAGGTGAAAAAATGAATATCTATTCAAATTTTCCGAGCTTAAACTTCTAAAGTTGGTAACGATTATGAAGATGAGCCGATGGGTATAAGGAGAAATTCTTATGCCTCCCATATTTGGAAAGGAAAGTTTTAACCTGTTGGTGAATATTTATAGAATAATTTTGCCATTAGCTTAAAACAGTCCTTTTGGACTGTTTTTTTATGACCTAACCCGATTGTTTCGAGTGTTTTTATCGAAAGAATCGTTGGTAGGTCAAACGCAACGAGCACCAACCCTGTTGTAAGTTTATGATAGGAGTGTCCGTAAGGACCAAATTTATGAAGGGTAGCGAACAAATAAATTTGTGTTGCGAGACTGCAGATTTGCAAAAAAATAGAGTACAAAAAAAGGGGGAGTAGTATTAATGAAAAAGGTTCTATTAATATCTCTAAGTATTTTATTGATATTTACTTTACTAGTTGGCTGTTCAGCAAATAAAAAAATAGGTGGTAGCATTATACTTTCAACAACAACTAGTACACAGGACAGCGGGTTATTAGATTATTTGCTTCCTGAGTTCACAAAAGATACTGGAGTAGAGGTTAGGGTCGTTTCAGTAGGCACTGGTCAAGCCCTTCAAAATGGAAAAGATGGAAATGCAGATGTATTGCTTGTTCATGCTAAGGCTTCAGAAGAAGAGTTTGTCAATGAAGGTCACGGAATTGAAAGACATGATGTAATGTATAATGACTTTATACTAGTTGGGCCTAAATATGATCCTCTAAAATCTTCATGGCAGGTTGAACCTGGTAATGACATTGAAAAAGCGTTAAGCTATATAAGTGAACATGAGGTCATTTTTGTTTCTAGAGGAGACGATTCAGGTACTCATAAAAAAGAATTAGAGATATGGAAAGAAACAGGAATTGAGCCACAAGGAGATTGGTATTTATCAGCAGGTAGTGGAATGGCTGATGTATTAAAAATAGCTTCAGAAAAACAGGGATATACATTAACTGATAGGGCAACTTACCTAAGCTTAAGAGATACATTAGATCTTGATATAATAATAGAAAAAGATGAGAATTTATTTAACCAGTATGGTATAATACCAGTGAATCCAGAAAAAAGTGATAAGATAAATGCTGAAGGAGCAAAAGCATTTATGGATTGGATGCTATCTAAAAAGGGACAGGAGTTAATAGGCAAATATGGTGTAGAAAAGTATGGAATGCCGTTATTTGTACCTAATGCAAAATAAGTTAACTCTTGGTCATAGTATAGATAACCTAAATGGTTTATAGAAAACACAAATAGATTCTATTTACATAATATAGCTATAAGGTTGTTCATATGTAAAGCTTATAACAAATCTATTTTTTGTTTATATAGTAGTGACATCTATAAAAAATAGTATATAATTTATATTATTTGATATGAAGCAATTAAAATTGTTGTATTAGCTGCATGCTTAGCCTCAAGGGCAGCATGTGGCTATTTTTTTAGTAGAGGAGTGGATTTATTGGAATATATACTAAGCGGTTTTAAAGAAGCCGGAAAGTTATTGATAAGCTTAGATAGAGAAGTATATAAAATAGTATTGCTGTCTTTATTTGTATCTTCTATATCTACTATTCTCTCTTCTATAGTGTCTATACCTCTAGGTATTTATTTTGGGATAAAGGAGTTTAAAGGAAAACGCCTATTTTCAAGACTAGTTTATACACTAATGAGTATTCCTTCAGTAATAGTCGGGTTGTTAGTCGCTATAATTCTTTCAAGAAGAGGGCCCTTAGGCTTTTTAGATTTATTATATACCCCTACAGCTATGATAATTGCTCAAACTATACTAGTAACACCTCTAATATTTGGCCTTACATATAGTCTTTCTAAAAACCGAGGAAAGGTAATTGAAAAAGTAGGCAAAACCTTAGGAGCGGGAAAGCTTGATATAATAATACTTATAATTAGAGAGCTCAGAGTAGATATTTTAGTCAATATAGCTACGGCATTTTCAAGGGCAATATCAGAGGTTGGAGCAGTTATGATAGTTGGAGGGAACATAAAAAACCATACAAGAGTTATTACAACAACTATTTCAATGATGAATTCCATGGGAGATTATCCTATGGCAATAGCTTTAGGAATTGTCCTTTTAATAATTTCTTTTGGAGTAAATAGTCTAATATACTCCTACCAAGGAGAGGATTAAATTGAAAGTGTTTTTAAATAATATAAAAAAATATTATAATGAAAAATTAGTATTAGTTATAGAAATGCTAGAAATAGAAAAAGGGAAAATAACTGGAATAATTGGACCGAATGGTTCTGGCAAAAGTACCCTGCTAAATATAATAGGAGGATTAGATGAAGATTATTTAGGAACAATAGCATATGACCCAAAGGTCACAAACCAGAAGCCTTATGATACAATGACATTGGTTTCTCAAAAGCCTTATCTTTTCAAAAGAAAGGTTTATGAAAATATTGAATATCCATTAAAGATTAGAAACATAAATAAAGCAGATATGAAAAAGAAAGTTAATAGAATTATTAGCAGATTGGAGCTTGAAGATCTTAAAGAAAAAAAAGCACATTTACTTTCAGGTGGCGAGTCACAAAAAGTATCACTAGCTAGGGCATTAGTTTTTGAACCAGAACTACTTTTACTGGATGAGCCTACATCAAATATAGATCCAGAATCAATTAAAATTCTAGAGAGGGAGATAGTAAGATTCAATAAGGAAACAGGAGCAACTATTATAATTGTTACACACAACTTAGAACAATCAAATAGGATTTGTGATAGAATTATTTATCTTGAAAATGGAAGGGTGAGTTCTTAGAATGGATTTTTTCAATGCAGTTTCTGTTGAAGAAGGAAAGAGGATGATGATAGAGGTCTTTAGAGAGTACAGCTTTGAAATAGAAGAAATTAGTATGTTAGATGCAACTAATAGAGTACTTGCAGATGATATAGTAGCTAATAATAATGTGCCTGAATTCAACCGCTCTACAGTAGACGGATACGCAGTTAAAAGCTCTGACACTCATGGAGCCAGCGAGTCTATACCCAGTTTCTTAACCCTCTTGGGAGAAATAAGAATGGGTCAAAAGGCAGATATAAGGATATCTAGTGGCGAAGCTATATATGTACCAACAGGTGGAATGATACCAGAAGGAGCAGATGCAGTAATAATGATAGAATATGCAGAAAAGCTTGACGATTCAACTCTAATGGTATATAGACCTCTTTCAGTTGGAGAAAATATTATTTTAAAGGGTGATGATATAAAAGAAGGAGAAAGAGTTATAGAGAAGGGAAAGAGGCTTAATTCTCAAGATATTGGAGTATTAGCTGCCCTTGGGATATCGGAAATAAGGGTCTATAAAAAGCCTAGGTTCTTTATAATATCAACTGGAGATGAAATAGTAGATTTAAATGAAGAACTTACTATGGGAAAAGTAAGAGATGTAAATAGCTACGCTCTCCATTCATTAATTATTAAGTTGGGCGGGGAAGTTTCTGGTAAAGCCATTGTAAGAGATGACTTTGAGCTGCTTAGAAGCAGTGTGGAAAATGCCCTTGAAATATCTGACATAGTAATAATTTCAGGAGGAAGCTCTGTTGGAACTAGAGATTATACTAGTAAGGTTATAAATTCTTTTAGCGGCAAGGGTGTATTTGTTCACGGGGTTTCTATAAAACCTGGAAAGCCTACAATAATAGGAGAAGGAAAAGGGAAGGCAATATTTGGGCTACCGGGACATCCTGTTTCATCAATAATAGTATTTAAAGTGTTCATAGAATATTTCATAAAGCATCTATTGAATGTAAAGGAAAGCGTTAATAAAACTACAGCCATACTTGATTTTAATTTTCCATCTTCACCAGGAAAGGAAACCTATCAAATGGTAAACATAAGGGAGAGAAACGGAAAAACCTATGCTATACCGAGCTTTGGTAAATCAGGAATGATTACATTGCTTTCAAAATCTGACGGATATATTGTACTAAAACCTCACGAAGAAGGTATATCAAAAGGAGAGATACGAGAGGTGTATTTTCTATAAATTAACAAAAATGAAAGCGAGGAAAACCATTGAAAAAGGAAGAGAGAAACATATATATAGGTAATACCGATGTGGACGAAGCTAGAAACTTATATTATGAAAAATTGCCTAGACAGTTTGAATATGAGTATATACAGGTACTAGATGCATTGGGAAGAGTGACTTATGAAGCAGTATATGCTAATACTTCATCTCCTCACTATAATGCAGCGGCAATGGATGGAATACTAGTGAGATCAATAGATACAGAAGGAGCCAGCGAAGCCAGCCCTAAAGTATTAGAGCTTAATAAAGACTTTATCTATATAAATACAGGCAATCCAGTAACAGAACCATATGACGCTGTGATCATGATAGAAGATGTCATTGAATCAGAAGAGTGTAAAGTGAAAATACTTAAGGCAGCTCATCCTTGGCAGCATATAAGACCTATAGGAGAAGATATAGTGGCTACAGAAATGATAATTCCATCAAAGCATAAGATAAGACCTATAGACATAGGAGCCCTTATTTCAGGTGGAGTTCAAGCTATAAAAGTGTATAAAAAGCCTAAAGTAGGAATTATCCCAACAGGTACAGAAATAATTGATGATATCAATAGCTTGACTATAGGAAAAATACTTGATTCTAACTCAAGAGTTTTTGAAGGACTAATTGCAGAATATGGGGGGATTCCAAATAGATATTGTCCTATGGAGGATGAATACGAATTATTAAAAAGTGCAATATTGAAAGGAATAGATGAAAACGATATACTATTAATAAATGCTGGATCTTCAGCTGGAACAAAGGATTTTACAGCAAAAATAATTGAAGAGATCGGTGAAGTAATAGTTCATGGAATTGCACTTAAACCAGGCAAGCCTACAATTCTTGGAGTGGTAAAAGGTAAACCCGTTATAGGAATTCCAGGATATCCGGTTTCTGCTTATCTAGTTTTTGATACTTTTGTGAAGCCCTTAATATTAAGATATATAGGTCTTGAAGAGGAAAAAGGAGAGATTGTTAAAGCAACTGTATCAAAAAGAATTGTTTCTTCATTAAAAAACAGGGAATTAATTAGGGTAAATTTAGGGTATGTAAATAATAAGCTTGTAGCTACTCCTTTACCAGGAGGAGCAGGTGTTACTATGAGTTTAGTTAAGGCAGATGGAATAGCAGTAATATCTCGAAATTTAGAAGGTGTGGAAGCCGGAGATGAGGTTGATGTAAAGCTATTAAAGTCTTTAAGTAATATTAAAGATACTTTAGTTTCCATAGGAAGTCATGATTTAATCATGGATATAATTGCTGATATGATTAAGCTTACCTCAGGACATGTAGGAAGCATGGGTGGAATACTGTCCATGAAAAGAGGAGAATGTCACATATCGCCAATTCATCTGCTTGATGTAGAAATGGGAGAATACAATATAAGCTATGTTAAAAGGTATTTCCCGGGAAATAAAATGGCTATAATAAAAGGTGTTAAAAGGCTTCAAGGATTTATTGTAGAAAAAGGAAATAAAAGCAGAATAAAAGACTTTACAGATTTAATAAGAAAAGATATAGTTTTTGTAAACAGACAAAGAGGTGCAGGAACAAGGATATTATTAGATTATTTCCTTAGTAAGAACAATATTGATCCTTCTGATATAAAGGGATATGGTAGAGAAATGACTACACATATGGCAGTAGCTACAGCAGTTAAAACAGGATCTGCTACAACAGGCCTAGGAATTTATTCTGCTGCTAAGGCTCTGGATTTAGAATTTATTAGTGTAGGATATGAGGACTATGACTTTTTGGTCACACAAGAGATTCTAAAGGATGACAGAGTAAAGGAATTTATTGCAACCTTAAAAACAGATGAATTCAAAGAAAGGGTCATGTCTCTTGGGGGCTACGAGCTTCAAGAAATAGGAGAAGTGATTTTGATTAACTAAAGCTAATAAAGTGGGTGATTATAATGAAGGATGCATTTGGAAGAAATATTAATTATCTTCGAATATCCGTAACTGATTTATGTAATTTAAGATGCAAATACTGTATGCCTGAAAAGGGAATATGCAAGGTTGAACACAGAGAAGTGCTGTCTCTTGAAGAGATTTATGAGGCGGCCAAAATATTTGTATCATTAGGAGTAAATAAAATTAGATTAACTGGCGGAGAGCCTCTTACCAGGAAAGGTATAGTTAATCTAGTTGAAAGGCTAGGCAAGCTAGACGGAATAAAGGATTTAGCTATGACTACTAATGGTATCCTCCTGAAGAAATATGCAAAGGATTTAAAATCAGCTGGACTTAATCGAGTGAATATAAGCTTAGACACATTGGATGAGAAAAAATATTCACAGATTACAAGAGGTGGAAGACTAGGGGATGTATTAGAAGGAATTGAGGCAGCTAAATCTGTAGGACTTACACCAATAAAAATAAATGTTGTTTTAATTGGTGGATTTAATGTAGATGAGATAGAGGCTTTTGTAAATCTTACAAAAACAGAAGCGATAGATGTAAGATTCATAGAGCTAATGCCTGTAGGAGAAGCTTCAAAATGGGCTGAAGAAAACTTTATATCCAACGAAGTGATATTAGATGAAGTAAGCACTCTGGAAAAAGTAGAGCGACTAGATCCATCATCACCTGCTGTTTACTATAAGCTTCCAGGTGCAAAGGGAAGAGTGGGTATAATAAACCCTATTTCATGTAAGTTCTGTGAATATTGCAATAGGGTTAGGCTAACATCTCAAGGTAAGCTAAAGCTTTGTCTGCATTCCAATGAAGAAATAGATTTGAAAGACAAGCTAAGGCAGGGAGAGGATATAGAAAAGATAATCATGGCTGCTATAAAGCAGAAACCAGAGTCACATCATTTAGAGGATGGGCAATATATAACCGACAGTATGTATCAAATAGGAGGCTAAAAATGGAATTTACTCATTTTAATGAAAGTGGAAGGGCACATATGGTGGAGGTCAGTGAAAAAGAGGACACAAAGAGAATTGCCATTGCTACAGGCATTATCAGAATGAGGAAAGAAACGATTAAGATGATAAAGGATGGGCTTATAAAAAAAGGTGATGTTCTTTCTGTAGCTCAGATTGGGGGAATAATGGGAGCAAAAAAGACTAGTGACCTGATTCCCATGTGCCATAATATATTTTTAACAGGTGCAGATATAAGATTTAAGATTATGGAAGATAGTATAGAGATAGAGTCAGAAGTAAAGACAGTCGGAAAAACAGGGGTAGAGATGGAAGCGCTAACTGCTGTTTCTCTAGCAGCTCTTACTATATACGATATGTGCAAGGCAGTAGATAAGGATATGATAATAGAAGATATAAAGCTTATTAAGAAAACAGGTGGAAAATCAGGAGAATATGTTAGAAAAGAAGATTAGCTTAAAAGCAAAATTCATTACTATATATTTGGGTTTTTAGATGTAGACTTTTTACAGCTGTAAAGGCTTTATTCTTTGAGAAGCTAGTTTATATTATAATTGGAGAGAGGTAAGGATGATGAACAAAATAGGCAAGGTATTAGATATAAATATAAGTGAGAAAAAGGGAGTTATAAAAAAACCTATAGAAGAGGGAATTTTCATAGAGGATTTTGGATTAGAAGGAGATGCACATGCTGGCAAATGGCATAGACAAGTAAGCCTTTTAGGTATAGAGAGCTTTAATAAGATGAAGGAGCTTGGGATAGAAGGTTTAGAGCATGGTAATTTTGCTGAAAATATAACTACAGAAGGAATAATATTATACGAATTACCAGTGGGTACTAGAATGAAAATAGGAGAAACTATTCAAGAAGTAACTCAAATTGGTAAGGAGTGCCATACTGGATGTGCTATTGCTCAGAAAGTAGGAAAGTGTGTAATGCCTAAAGAAGGAATCTTTACTAAAGTTATTAAAGGTGGAGCAGTAAAACCTGGAGATATAATAGAGGTGCTATAAATAAATGAAGGCAAACTGTGAAGAGTATAACCTAAATGGCGAAGTGGCAGATATATATATAGGACATTCAAATGAAGTGACTACTAGGTCAGTTAAAGAGGGTACTTTTAAAGAAAATCAGGGACTCATAGGAGACAAGCATCTATCCCATGGAAATAGACAAGTTACTATATTTTCTGCTGAAGGTAGAAATAGGATTAATACAATAGAAGTCGATGGGTTATGTGTGAATAGGTTTTATGAAAATTTGACAATAAAGGGCTTGGATGTCAGCAAATTTTCTATTGGACAAGAATTTATTATAGGAACAGCTGCCTTTCAGGTTACTAGTCTAGGAAAGAAATGCTTTTCAGAGTGTAATATTGTAAAAAGAACAGAAGTATGCTCCCTTAAATATGGAGTTATATTTGCAAATGTAATAGCTGGAGGGACAGTTAGAGTCGGGGACAGAGTGTTAATAAAGCAGTAAAATCTTAGATATACCTGTTGTGCTAGTTAATAACAATTTTATATTAACTAATACATCAAGTTAAATATGTAAAGGGTGAAGAACATGACTGTATCAGCAGGTAATATTAAAAAAGAATATATAATGTCTTCACATGAAAGAAGCAAAAAAAGTGGGATTAGGAAGGATCAAAGAATTAGTAATAGAATAATATGTGAAGAAGAATTACAAGCAAGGCTGCTAAAGAATAGGGAATTAATACTCATTTCAGAGCCTTTTATAAATCAATTGCATAGTATTTTAAAAGGAGCAAGCTTTTTTACTATACTTACGGATGCAGAGGGATGCATATTAAGTGTTATAGGTCATGAGGAAATATTATCAGAAGCATTTGATTTAAAGATGACTCCAGGCGCCTTCATGGACGAATCCAATATAGGGACAAATGCCATGAGTGTTGCATTGCACGAAAAAAAGCCTGTTCAAGTCACAGGAGAAGAACACTATATAGCTGCCTATCATAGATGGACTTGCTCTGCTAGCCCTATTATGGACAATAACGGCAAAGTAATAGGAAGTCTTGATCTCACTGGGTATACTGACTTTGTTCATCCACATACTCTTGGAATGGTGGTAGCAGCAGTTAAAGCAATAGAAAAGATATTTGAAATAGAGGAATACAGTCATAAACTAATGATATCTAAAAACTATATTGAAACAATTATAGACTCCATGCCTATGGGGATAATAACCTCTGATTTGGATGGTAATATAAAAGGAGTAAATAAACATGCTGTAGAAATGTTTGGGTATGGCTATGATGAAATGAAAAGAATGATTATATCAGAGCTATTTAAAGGATGGCCGACCTTAAAGAATATAATTCATTCTAAAAAATCCTTTACTGATGAAGAGGTTTTTGTTAATGCTAAAACTAATAAGCTTCAATTTAATTTAAGCGCCTATCCAGTATTAGATCATAATGAAGAAATAGTTGATATTATTTATGTATTTAGTGAAGTTAAAAAGGTTAGAAGATTAGCTAATAAGATAATGGGCAGACAAGCCATATATACCTTTGACAAGATTATAGGAAATAACGAGAAATTCAAGAATGTGATGGAATTTGCTAAAAAGGTTGCAGATAGTAAATCTACTATACTAATAACAGGAGAAAGCGGTACTGGTAAAGAGGTTTTAGCTCAGTCTATACACAATTATAGTAATAGACGAGAGGAAGCTTTTGTAGCTATTAACTGCGGGGCCATACCTAGAAATTTAATAGAATCAGAGCTTTTTGGATATGAAGAAGGAGCTTTTACTGGAGCTAAGAGAAGCGGGCATCCTGGTAAATTTGAAATCGCAGATGGAGGGACCATATTTTTAGATGAAATAGCTGAGATGCCATTAGACATGCAGACAAGATTACTAAGGGTAATAGAAGAAGGAACAGTATCTCGAATAGGAGGAACAAATGAGATAATAGTGGATGTAAGAATTATTGCAGCTAGTAATAAAGATTTACAAAATGAAGTATTAAAAGGAAACTTTAGAAAAGATCTATTTTATAGGCTTAATGTTTTGCCTGTAAAATTACCTCCACTAAGAGAAAGAAGAGAAGATATTCCTCTTTTAATAGATTATTTTATGAAGAGAATATCTAGGAGACTTAATAAAAAAGAAGTATATATTTCCGACGAACAGATGATAGTTTTAAAGAAACATGATTGGTATGGTAATGTAAGAGAGCTAGAGAATTTTGTAGAACTAATAATTAACACAGAATGTGTCTCTATTCCTTTTAAAGAGAATAGCCCTCATAAAAAAGAGTTGAGTTATGAAGAAAATGATTATGAAGAAGGCAATCAAGAGGAAATGACTCTAGAACATGCTGAGAAACAGCAAATAATTAAAGCTTTAAAAAAATGTTCAGGCAATATTACTTTGACTGCTAAAACACTTGGCATAGGAAGAAATACATTATATAGAAAGCTAGAAAAACATAACATTGATTGCTCTAATATAGAACAGTGTTCCATTTAGGCACACCTTATTCTTTATAAAATGTTCCATAATGAGACACCTAAAAAGGCTTTATGATAAACACTGCTATCATAGGGTCTTTTTTGGTTGGCATGATTTATGCAATTTAAGTTAAAGATAGCTAGATCGCTAAGTTTTAGCATACTTAATTGCTTAATATATCAAGAATGGAACAAAATAAATATAGAGGAGGATGTGTATGTACGGCTACATGGGAAAAGTTTTAAGAGTAAATTTAAGCAAAAGAAAAATTGAATCAGAAGCTTTAGATCTAAAGGTAGCACAAAAATATTTGGGCTCTAGAGGATTAGGAGTAAAGACACTCATTGATGAAGTGAATCCAAAGGTAGATCCATTAAGTCCAGACAATAAGTTTATAATTGCAGCTGGAGCATTGACTGGAGCACCTGTACCTACAAGCGGAAGATATATGGTTATCACTAAGTCTCCACTAACAGGGGGAATAGCAATAGCTAACTCTGGAGGTAAATGGGGAGCTGATTTTAAAGCAACTGGGCATGACATGATAATATTTGAGGGTAAAGCAGATAAGCCAGTTTATTTGAGTATTGAGGACGATAGAGTTGAAATAAGAGATGCAGCTCATGTATGGGGTAAAACCTCAGAGGAGACTACTGAGATTTTACAAAATGAAATAAAAGATTCCAAGGTATTATGTATAGGTCCTGCAGGGGAAAACCTTTCACTTATTTCTGCTGTAATAAACGACGTGGACAGAGCAGCAGGTCGTGGAGGAGTAGGAGCAGTTATGGGATCCAAAAATTTAAAGGCAGTAGTAGTGAAAGGAACAAATAAGATTAATGTGTTTGATGAAGAAAGAGTAAAAAATGTATCTTCGCAAAAAATAAAGATTTTAAGAGAAGATCCTGTAGCAGGACAGGGATTGCCATCTTATGGTACAGCTATTCTTGTAAATATTATAAATGAAAATGGCGTATTCCCAGTAAAAAATTACCAGGAAGCTTATACTGATAATGCTGATTTAATAAGTGGTGAAACTTTAACAGAAAAATACTTAGTAAGGAAAAATGCATGTTTTAGGTGCCCTATAGCTTGTGGTAGAGTTGTAAAACTAGCTGATGGCAGTATAGTAGGTGGACCAGAGTATGAAACTATTTGGTCCTTTGGTGCAGATTGTGGAATATTTGATTACAATGCAATAAATGAGGCCAATATGCTGTGCAATGAATTTGGATTAGACACTATTTCAGCTGGTGCAACTATAGCTGCTGCTATGGAGCTATATCAAAGAGGATATATTAAGGATGAGGAAATTGAAGGAGATGGACTAAGCTTAAATTGGGGAGATTCGAAAGCTATTACAGGTTGGGTTAAAAAAATGGGATTAAAGGAGGGCTTTGGAGCAAAATTAGCACTAGGTTCGTATAGATTAGCGGAATCTTATGGTGCTCCAGAAATATCTATGACAGTTAAGAAACAGGAACTTCCTGCCTATGACCCAAGAGGGATTCAAGGACATGGAATAAATTATGCGGTAAATAATAGAGGGGGATGTCATATTAAAGGATATATGATTAACCCAGAAATCCTTGGATATCCTGAGAAGCTAGACAGACTGGCTTTAGAAGGAAAACCAGCCTATACTAAGGTATTTCATGACCTAACTGCTGTAATAGACTCCATAGGCTTATGTTTATTTACTACCTTTGGTTTAGGATTACATGATTATGTAGAAATGTATAATGCAGTTTGTGGAGATATATACAATGATGAAACCTTACTTGAAGCAGGGGAAAGAATATGGAATCTAGAGAAGCTATTTAACCTAGAGGCAGGTATATCAAGTTCAGAGGATAAGTTACCAAAGAGGTTACTTGAGGAACCTATACCTGGCGGACCTTCTAAGGGTCATGTTCATCATCTCAATGAACTTTTACCTGAATATTATGCAGCTAGAGGCTGGAATAAAGAAGGTATACCTACTGAGGAAACTTTAAAAAGATTGGGGTTAGAAGAATATATAAAATACTCAAGACTTGCTCAAGCTTAATTCGAGTCCTTAAGTAAGAAAAAGTGATTTTTTAATTCACCATAGGGAATGGCAGGTGAGAATATGATTAATGTCGAAGTAAGATTGTTTGCATATTTTAGAGAGGGAAGAGAGAAAAAGCAAATTATAACATTGGCAGAGGGCACAGAAATTTCTAATGTTCTAGATATGCTAAACATAAAAGAAGAAGAAGTAAGCATACTTCTTCTCAATGGACGAGATGGTCCTTCAGACAGAAAGCTTAAAAACGGAGATATTGTTGCATTATTTCCACCAGTGGGTGGAGGATAAAAAAGTGGCCTTTATATTTAGCCACTTTTTTATTTATTAATAATTTTAAGCCCTTGATTTGCTTTTAATGTCAGCCTTACGCTGAGGTAATATGTAGACTATATAATATAATAGCGGAATTACTATTCCTCCACCTATAATGTTTCCTATTGTAGCTGGTATGATGTTGTGTAACCACATTTGCGCCCATGAGACCTCAAAGCCTAAAAACTTTGCAAGGGGAAGGAAGAACATATTTGCAATACTGTGCTCAAAACCAAGCATAACAAAGGTCATTACGGGAAACCACATAGCTATGGTTTTTGATGCAATATCCTGTGCCCCATATGCTAACCATACAGCAAGACAAACGAGGATGTTAGCATATATGCCCTTTACAATTATCTGGGCAACTGAGGCAGACATTTTTCCAGTAGCTATAGTAAGGGCTGTTTCAGCCATTGGACCTCCTAACTTGTATGCACCAGCAAAAACTAAAGAAGCTGCGAAAATAATTGACCCAATAAAATTTCCTAAATATACAAGACTCCAATTCTTGAGCATTTGGTTAAGTGTTATTTTTTTATCAACCAAAGCCATAGTCATGAGACAGTTGCCTGTAAATAGCTCTCCTCCTGCAACGACAACTAATAGCAGCCCCACAGGAAACACAGCTCCCCCAAGAAATTTAGTAATTCCTATATCGATATCAGTAAATGTTTGCATTATAGTTATATCTGCATGCCCACCAATACTAATAAATAATCCTGCGAGTATACCTAGAATAATCATATTGACAGTAGAATGATTTGCTTTTTTAACTCCTGTAGCAATAGTAGCCTCAGCAATCTCTCCTGGTGATAAAAATGCTTTTGACATAAAAAAACCTCCTATATATTGCTAAACTATCGATACTTTATCTGTCAACAATATAACATAATAACTAGCAATTTACAAGTATATTCAGAAAATGTAAAAAATTTAGTATACAAGAAAAAAAGAAAAATATAATACTATTGACCAAGAGGCTCCCACTTCATTGAATGTAGCAATTAATTCACATTCACTGTAGAAAATATACATAGACTTTGTCCAAAGTTTATGCTAATATGTGAATATATTGTAGTAATTTAATAAATAATAATAAAAAGTATAGTACATAAGGAGGAATAAGATGCTAGTAGAAAAAACAGTTAAAGATTTTGTTGCTGCTGTGGCGAGCAAAGAGCCTGCTCCAGGTGGTGGAAGTGTATCAGCTTTAGCAAGTAGTTTAGGTGCAGCATTGACATCAATGGTTGGTAATTTAACTATTGGCAGAAAGTCGTATAATGCTTTAGAAGATAATCAAAAAGCTCAACTAGACACAAATTTCGAAAAGATTATTAAGCATGTAGAAAGATTAAACGAACTAATTGATGAAGATACAACAGCCTTTAATGATTACATGGATGCAATGAAGCTTCCAAAGGAAACGGAAGAAGAAAAGGCTGCTAGAAAAGCAGCAATGGAAGCAGCACTGAAGAAAGCAATGGAAGTCCCCCTTGATGCAGCTAAAGAGTCATTAGAAGTATTAAAGCTTCAAAAAGTATTTGCAGACTATGGAAATCCAAATGCAATTACCGACGTAGGAGTTGGAGCTTTATTAGCATGTGCTGGTTTAGAAGGAGCATTATTTAATGTTTTAATCAATCTAGGCGGAATAAGCGATGCAGCTTATGTAGGTGAATTTAGAAAGCAATGCGATGTAATACTTAAAGAAGGAAAAGATCTTAAAGAAGAAACATTAAAAATAGTATATTCTAAATTGATATAATAATAGAACTATCGTGTAAGGAGGCATAATGTATACCTCCTTACTTTTATGACCTAACCCGATTTTCTGAATGCTTCTATCAGAAAATCGTTGGTAGGTCAAACGCAACGAGCACCAAATTTATGTGAGCGATAGCGAGCAAATAAATTTGTGTAGCGAGACTGCGGAAAATGACCTAACCCGATTTTCTGAATGCTTCTATCAGAAAATCGTTGGTAGGTCAAACGCAACGAGCACCAATCCTGTTGTAGGTTTATGATAGAAGTGTCCATTAGGACCAAATTTGTGTTTCGAAACTGGGGAAATTGAAAAAACTTTTAAAGGGGGGACAAAAATGGGCAGACAAAACGGTATTACCATAGAAGATGCTTTAAATATGGAATATATGAAAAATTGTAAACTTATTGCAGGCTTTAAAGGAATTAGAAATACAATATCAAAAGTTAATGTTATGGCGGATCCTGATATTTTAAGCTGGGTAGATGAGGGCGAGCTTCTCTTAACTACTGCCTACTCTTTTAAAAAAGATAATATAGAAGAACAAAAAAATCTTATTAGGGAGTGTTCTAAAAAGAAACTAGCAGGTATTGGTATAAAAATATATCCATATTTAGAATCTCTTTCAGAAGAAGTAATAAGCTTAGCAGATGACCTAAACTTCCCTATTATTGATTTATACTATGCTACACCACTTTCTGATATAATGACTCCCTTATTTAATGAAATATTTAATAGACAAGCCTATCTATTAAAAAAGATAGAGAAAATATATGAACAATTCATGGATGCTATGCTAAGGGGAGCAAATACAAGTCAAATTGTTAAATTAATAAGCGATAGTGTAAAGAATCCAGTCTATGTAAGATTTGAATTTCCAGAAGAGATAATTACAGACTTCGATTATGTTGATGATTCAATAAAAGAGCTTTTATTAGAAAATGCTGAAAAATATTTTTCTCCTATTTCAGATAGATTAAAGGAGAAAAAATTAGAAGAGAGCAATGAGCTAATTGGTGGTAAATATATAAAAAGAATGGTTTTTCCTATAGTTGCTAAGGATAGTATATATGGACATATTGTTGCCTGGTCTATAAATACTCCATTAGGTGGATATGACTTATCTGTTCTTGAAATTGCTTCTACGACAATGGCTCTAGAAATATTAAAGGCGCTTTCTGTAAGAGAAGTTGAAAATAAATACAAATCAGAATTTTTAGATGACTTAATATCTTTGGAAGAAAAAAGGATAGAAAAAGCAATAGAAAGAGCTACATTTTTTAATATTAATAGAAAAGATAAATTTGTAAGCATAACGTTGAAAATAAAAAATAGAGAAGAAATTTCAAATAAGGTAGATATAACGTCGAGTCAAATCCAACAGTATATCACAAAAATTCACGACTTGCTTGAAAGAAATATTATTAAAGAGCTAGGCCTAAATGCAATAGTAGTAAGTAAAACCGAAAGAATTCAGATTCTATTATCTTTGAAAAAGGAAACACTGATGGAGCCCTTATTAGAAGAGATTAATAAAGGCTTTGAGGAAATCATAGACAAATTTAAAGATTTAGATTTTAGAATTGGAATCGGACGACCTTATGAAGGCTTAGAGAACTTTAACAATAGCTATCTTGATTCTGTTAAAGCTATAAATACTGGAAAGATATTAAACAATAAAACAATTACAAACTTTGAAAATTTAGGCATATTTAAAATACTATGTCAGGACCATATAGAGAATGAGTTAATTAAATTTTATAATTCCACATTAAGGCCTTTAGTTGAATATGATGAGAAGAAATCAACTGAATTAGTTAAAACTCTTGGCTCCTATTTCGAAAACAATGGAAATCTAAAGAAAATGTCAGATTCTTTATTTACTCACTATAATACAGTTTTATATAGAATTCAGAGAATAAATGAAATAACTAAAATGAGTCTAGAAAATCCTAATGATAGACTAAATCTAGAAATTGCACTTAAAATTAAGCAATTGTTAAAAAAATAAAGCGGCTAAAAATAGCCGCTTCGATCTATTCTTCTAATAGTGCAACTGCTCTTATAGGAGAGCCTGTACCTCCACGTATTCTTAGGGGAAGCCCAAAGTATAAGAAACGTTTATTAACTACTTTATCCAAGTTACAAAGATTTTCAGTATTAGTTATATTATATTCTCCACATACTAAATGTCCAGCAAAGGTTAAATCGTCTGGTGTTTGATCTATGGCTGGTGAATCCACTCCTATATTTACTACTCCTTTTTCCGCAAGCCATTTTGCCGCTTCATAGCTTAAGCCAGTATAATAATTTTCATAATCTGGAGTACCGTAGCTTCTGTTGTATAGGCCAGTATACATAAGGAATATATCTCCCTTTTCTATTGTCTGTCCAGATTTAGCTAAGGCCTTTTCTAAATCTTTTACTTCTATATAGTTAGGATATCTTATGTGGCTTAGGTCTACACAAATAGCACTGCCCCAGAAGTAATCTATAGGCATCTCAATAATATCTGCTCCTCCGGGCTTATACTCTATGACAGCATCACTATGAGTTCCACAGTGTTCACTCATGAGAAGATTTCTAGCATAAAATCCTAATGTTGGACTTCCAGTAGCTTTTTGGTTTTGCTCATGAGTTTGATTTGTCATAATAAATGTTTTCTGATGGATTCCAAACAGAGGCATTCCTTCGTAAATGTCTTGAGTCAAATCAATTAGCTTTAAACCCATTTTAATACTCCTTTCATATTTTAATTTATAACCCATTTTAGGAAATTCCTAGATTAACTTAATGTAAACCTTCCTTGAAAATGGGTTTCAAAACGCTTCCTTAATGTATTAATATTTCGATATAAAAGCCTTTCTTAAAAAATCCATACTTATACTATTTTCCACCAATAAAAATAAACATTCAATGAGATATTTTGACTAAATAAGGGGTAGAAGAATAAACAAAATACTTGTATCTAATATTGAAAATTGGCACATAATATTTTGGAAGTCTTTAATCCTTGGCAATATTATAACATAATATATTGACTTGTTTATTTGGCAAAGTCATTTATTTAATTTGGCTATTGAATATCATTATACTATTTAATCAAAAAAATTCATTCATAAAGTATTTACAAATATCTAATTCTGATTTTATTTCAAAAGAAAGTGTGAGGTTGAAAATAGCAATAAAAAAGGAAATCTTAACTATATAAATTAATTTTTGACTTAACTCAATTTTCGGAAAGTTTATGACAGGAGTGTCCATTAGGACCAAATTTATGAAGGGTAGCGAACTAATAAATTTGTGCTGCAAGACTTTTTTAGAGGATAATATTTTAAAATAGAGCATTATAGAAGATATACAAAACAGGGTGCTAAAAATCTTACGGAAACTTCTATGATTTATATAAAAATTACAAAGGTAAATGAGCCTTATTTATGGTATTATAATCTTAAAGCATATTAAATGCTGTATTTAGAGAAAAAACAACATAAAAATGCTTGTAAAGTACTTTAAAATAGAAAAGGAGGCTAACAAATGTCTTTAGAAAAACAGTATATTTTAGCAGTACCTAATTTTAGTGATGGTAGAAGAAAAGATGTAATAGAAGCAATAGTAGAAGAGGTAAGAAAAGTAGAAGGTGTGAAGCTTGTAAGCTATGAGCCAGAGCATGACTTTAACAGAACAGTAGTTACAATAATAGGAGAACCATCACCACTGAAGACAGCATTACTTAATATGGCAGCAAAATCCATAGAACTAATCAACATGGAAGAACAAAAAGGCACACATCCAAGAATAGGAGCACAAGATACAATTCCGTTATTCCCATTTAAAAATATAACAGTAGAAGAATGCGTAAAGCTAGCAGAAGAAATAGGTGAAGAACTACATAAAAAAACAGGAGTGCCAATATTCTTCGCAGCAGAAAACGCAAGAACAGAAGAAAAAAGAGCATTAGCATTCATAAGAAAAGGACAATACGAAGGACTAAAAGCACTATTAATAGAAGCAAAAGACGATAAAGAAAGAACAGCAGAATACGAATCAAGAAAACCAGACCTAAGTAAAGACGGCTTACTATCAAGCACAGCAGGAGCAACAATAGTAAGCGCAGAAGCAGAAGGACTAACAGCATACAACGTATTCCTAGCAACAGAAAATCTAGAAATAGCAAAGAAAATAGCAAAAGCAGTAAGAGGACCAAGCGGAGGATTCTCAACAACAAGAGCAGTAGGAATCAAATTCCCAGAAAGAGAAGGAGTAGTAGTATCAGTAAACATGTTTGACTGTGTAAACACTCCAATATATAGAGTATACGAACTAGTAAAACAAGAAGCTAAAAGATACGGAATCCCAGTAACAGGCTCAGAACTAGTAGGACCAGTAAAAATGGAATACTTAATAAATTCACTAGAATACTATATAGGACTAGAAGGCTTCAGAAGAAGTCAAATACTAGAAACACACCTAATGGAATAAACTAAGAATAGCCAGCCATAGGAAAAAATAAAAAAACAATAAAACCTGAGGAGGAGAATACTTAGTGAAAACAGACGTACAAATAGCACAAGAAGCAAAAATGAAACCCATATCAGAAATAGCAGAACAAATAGGCATACAAGATGAAGAACTAGAGCATTACGGAAAATACAAAGCAAAAATATCCCTAAGCGTATTCGAAAGACTAAAAGACAAACCAGACGGAAAATTAATACTAGTAACAGCAATAAACCCAACACCAGCAGGAGAAGGAAAAACAACAACAAACATAGGATTAAGCATGGGACTAAACAAACTAGGCAAAAAAACAATAACAGCCCTAAGAGAACCGTCCCTAGGACCATCCTTCGGAGTAAAAGGAGGAGCAGCAGGCGGAGGCTACGCACAAGTAGTACCAATGGAAGACATAAACCTACACTTTACAGGAGACTTCCATGCAATCACATCAGCTCACAGCCTACTAGCAGCTCTACTAGACAATCACATACATCAAGGAAATGCATTAAACATAGACACAAGAAAAATAGCATGGAAAAGAGTAGTAGACATGAACGACCGAGCACTAAGAAACATAGTAATCGGTCTAGGAGGAAGAACAGACGGAGTCCCAAGACAAGATGGATTTGACATAACAGTAGCCTCAGAAATAATGGCAATACTATGTCTATCAAACGACCTAGAAGATCTAAAAGAAAGACTAGGCAACATGGTAGTAGCATACAACCTAGAAGGAAACCCAGTAAGAGCAAAAGACCTAGAAGCAACAGGAGCACTAGCTTTAATACTAAAAGACGCAATAAAACCAAACCTAGTCCAAACACTAGAAAACACACCAGCACTAATTCACGGAGGACCATTTGCAAATATAGCACACGGCTGTAACAGCATACTAGCAACAAAAATGGCCATGAAACTAGGAGACTACGCAATAACAGAAGCAGGCTTCGGAGCAGACCTAGGAGCAGAAAAATTCTTTGATATAAAATGTAGATTCGCAGGACTAAAACCAGCAGCAGCAGTAATAGTAGCAACAGTAAGAGCATTAAAAATGCATGGAGGAGTAGCAAAAGCAGACCTAGGAACAGAAAACCTAAAAGCCCTAGAAAAAGGCATAGAAAACCTAGAAAAGCATATAGAAAACGTAGCAAAATTTGGAGTACCATCAATAGTAGCAATAAACAAATTCCCGACAGACACCCAAGCAGAAGTAGACTTAGTATTTGAAAAAGTAAAAGCACTAGGAGCAGAAGTAGCAATATCAGACGTATGGGCAAAAGGAGGAGAAGGAGGAATAGAACTAGCAAAGAAAGTAATAGAAGTAGTAGAAAACAAACAATCCAACTTCAAGCTACTATACGAAGTAGACCAAACAATAAAAGAAAAGATAGAAAAAATAGCAAAAGAAGTATACGGAGCAGACGGAGTAGCATTTACAAAAGGCGCAGAAAAAATGGCAAAGACATTAGAAGGACTAGGGTTAGACAAGATGCCAATATGTATGGCAAAAACACAATACTCCCTATCAGACGATGCAACACTACTAGGAAGACCAACAGGCTTTACAATAACAGTAAGAGAGCTAAGACTATCAGCAGGAGCAGGCTTCATAGTAGCCCTAACAGGAGAAGTAATGACAATGCCAGGACTACCAAAAGTACCAGCAGCAAACAAAATGGATATACTTCCAGATGGTACTATTGTTGGTTTGTTCTAAAAATAGTATATATGTAATCTAACAGACTTGGAGGGGAGGTTCCTCTCCAGTTTGTTGAAGTTAACAAAGAAAACGCTAACATTTGGTAAATCTTAATAACGTCTTCCAATTGAAGCAATTAAAATTAAAGAAGCTTTTCTTGAGCCACTGAATAAGCGACTTGCACGAAATCAAAGATTTCGGCAATCTGCTTAAAATTCATTAAGGAAGGCTCTTGATTATAAAGGTTATAGGGTAGAGCTTTCCTAATTCATTACAAAAAAGAAGGAGGAAATAGAAATGTATGATTTGATTCTTAAAAATGCTAGAATCCCTCAAGGAGATAATACTGCATTAACTAATATTTTAGTTAAAGATGAAAAAATAGTAGGCTTTACAGACTGTATTGAAGGAGTAGAAGCTAAAGATACTATAGATGCAGGGGGACATTTAACCTTACCGGGATGTATTGATTCACATACACATTTCATGTATCAAGGTTTCCCTCATAGAGAAAATTTCTTAACAGGTACAGCAGCAGCAGCTGCTGGTGGAGTAACTACAATCATAGATATGCCATGCTGTTCAGTTCCATCAGCTAGAAGTGTTGATGAATTAAAACTGAAAATCGATGTATGCCAGCCACAGGCTGTAGTAGACTTTGCTATGTGGGGCGGAGTTACTGGGGAAGATGTTAGAGAAGGATGGCTACACAATGTCCAAGAACAAGCAGATTACGGAGTAGTTGCTTTTAAAGTATATATGACTCCGTCAGTTCCAACTTATCCAAGAGTTACTGACCCAGAAATGTATGAAGCATTTAGAGCTGTTGCTAAAACAGGTCTCCCAATAGGAATACACGCTGAAAACTTTGCTATGTGCGATTACTATGTTAAGGAGTTCCAAAAAGAAGGACGTATGGATGGTCCAGCTTGGGCAGAAGCAAGAATGGAATTAGCAGAGAAAGTTGCTATAGAACTAGGTATTAGCTTTGCAGAAGCTTCAGGTGCTAGACTTCACATAGTTCATATGAGCACTGGAATCGGTGCTAAATTAGTAGGAGAAGCTAAAAAGAAAGGTTTAAATGTAACTTCAGAATCTTGTCCTCATTATTTAACATTAAATTATCAAGAATCTATGACTATACATGGTGCAAATGCAAAAATTGCTCCGCCATTAAGAACTAAAAGAGATAACGAAGAGCAATGGGAAGGAATTAGGAACGGCAGTATAGATTTCATAGCTACAGACCATGCTCCTTATGAATTAGAAAGTGAAAAGATAAAAGAAGGACTGAATATTTGGACAGCATTTCCAGGAATACCAGGTGTTGAAACAATGGTGCCCGTAATAGTAAGTGAAGGATACAATAAAGGCAGAATTACACTAAGCAAGTTAGTGGACATTTTATCAACTAATGCTGCAAAACACTACGGCTTATATCCAAAGAAGGGTGCGCTACACATAGGTTCAGATGCTGACTTTACTATTATAGACCTTGATAAGAGATGGGTTATAGATCCTAAGAAACAAGCTTCAATGTGCGGATACACTCCACTTGAGGGAATGGAGCTAAAAGGAAGAGTAGTAAAGACTATAGTTCGTGGGCATTTAGTATATAAAGATGTAGATGAAAGTGTACTAACATTACTAACAGATGAAGAACTACAAAGAATAGTTCATGAGTACCCAGAAGGAGTTAGAGAAAGATATGCAGAAATATTTGAGAAATTCCCTAACTTGTACAGTGCTGAATACGAAAGAAGCTATAGAAAAGAACACCCAGAAGTAATAGATAAGCATGTAAGAGATATTAGGGGAATTCAAGTAAAACCTGGATTTGGTAGATTTGTTAAGAGACAAAGCATACAGGTTTTACCTAAAACAATAACATATTAATTACAATGGCTGTCATTAATTGAAGACTACACTAGGCTATAGGCCTCAGCTGGTGAAATATAAAAGCGTTTAAATTAGAGTAAAGGGAGAGAAATATAATGACAAGACAAGCGATATTAGTTATAGATATGCTAAATGATTTCATAGGAGAAAAAGCTCCGTTGAGATGTCCAGGAGGAGAGGAGATAATTCCTAATCTTCAAAAACTATTTAAATGGGTAAGAGAAAGAAATGCTCAAGGAAAAGATGATGTTCAATTAGTGCATATTCAAGAAGCCCATAGAGAAAAAGATGCAGACTTCAGGGTAAGACCTGTACATGCTGTTAAAGGAACTTGGGGTTCAGACTTCGTTAAAGAGCTTTATCCAGAAGCGGGCGAGTATATAATCCCTAAGAGAAGACATAGTGCTTTTTGGCATACTGATTTAGATTTATATTTAAGAGAAGAAAGTATAGATACAGTAGTAGTTACTGGAGTATGGACTAACGTATGTGTTAGATCTACTGCTGCAGATGCTTTAGCAAATGCTTATAAGGTAATTACATTAAGTGATGGAGTTCATTCAAAAACTGAAGAACAGCATAGACACGGATTAGTAGATCTTAGTATATTCACAAAGGTTATGACTATAGACGAATATATCGATGCATTTGAAAAAGGATTAGATCCATGGGTAGGAGCAGGAGATCCAGAAAATAAAGTTAAATAATTGTAAATTAGAATAATGTGATGACTGCCCTCTTAGGGCAGTCGTAACAAATTAAGTGAAAAGAAAGATATTATTATTTATACAAAAAGTCGCCAACTAAAAAATATAG
The DNA here is from genome assembly GCF_030263895.1 of Proteiniborus sp. MB09-C3. Classification (NCBI taxonomy): domain Bacteria; kingdom Bacillati; phylum Bacillota; class Clostridia; order Eubacteriales; genus Proteiniborus; species Proteiniborus sp. MB09-C3. Next base: position 465,669 of record NZ_CP127161.1, on the reverse strand, counting down.
AGACGACTTTTTGTGCCTGAATAATAAGTATTGTTTTATGACCTAATTTTATTTGGCTAATAGCAGAAAGTGAGGAAATGTCATATGAGAGTAATCGTTGGGATTTCTGGAGGCAGCGGTGGTATATATGGAGTAGCGCTTTTAAAGGTACTTCAAGAGCTAAACATAGAAACTCATCTCGTAGTGACTACAATGGGCGAATATGTAGTTGAACATGAATGTGGAGTAGGCCTTGAAGAATTAAAGGGATTAGCAACTTATTATCATGATAATAAAAATTTTGCAGCACCAATAGCAAGTGGTTCATTTAAAATAGACGCAATGGTGATTATTCCTTCTTCAATGAAAACCGTGGCATCCGTTGCACATGGTATATCAGATAATTTGTTAACAAGAGCTGCAGATGTTATAATAAAGGAGAAGAGGAAGCTAGTAATAGTTCCTAGAGAGACCCCACTTAGCACTATACATTTAGAAAATATGCTGAAATTAGCACAGGCAGGAGTAACAATACTACCTCCGACACCTGGATTTTATAATCATCCTGAAAGTATAGGAGATATTGTAGGTGCAATAGTAGGCAAGGTATTGGACCAGCTTGATATAGAACATAACATATCCAAAAGATGGGGAGAATAAAACTTGGAAGGAGGGAGAGCATGGAAAAACAAATGCTAAGGGCGACTCTAAGAAAGCTAGAGCAGTTTAGAGAATTAGAGGTTTGTAATGTAACTGTAGACCCTAAATTTGAATTAGGGGCTGTATTAAGATATTTTGAAAATGAAAAACCTATATTGTTCAACAAAGTCAAAGGATATGATATGCCTGTAGTAGGAGGCCTTTATGGAAATAGGGAGCTTTACTATATGATGACTGATACTACGCCTGAGGAAAGGCTATTTAAGTATATGGATGCTATAGCAAATCCTCAGCCTGCAAGACTAGTAGATAATGGACCAGTAAAGGAAAATATAGTTACTAGAAATATCGATATACAAAGAATGTTGCCAGTACCTACTTCACATGGTAAGGATGCATCAAGCTTTATAACGGCAGGTATGTTTGTAGTAAGGGACCCAGAAACAGGCTATACACACATGGCTGTTAGAAGGTTCCAAGTTCACAAAGGGAATATTATAAATGCACTTATATCTGGACATTCGCCAGCACTACGAGAGCAATTTGCTGAGTTTGAAAAGATGAATAAGCCATTAGAATGTGCAGTAGTACTTGGATATGACGCTACTTTCCTATTAGCATCTCAGATTGGTTCTAGAAAGTACGGTCTTAACAAATACGAGGTTGATAGTGCTTTAAGGGGAGAACCTCTTGAGCTTGTTAAATGTCATTCTGTTGATTTAGAAGTTCCTGCATATGCAGAAATGGTTCTTGAGGGTGTACTGCTTCCAAATAGACGCGAAATAGAGGGACCATTTGGTGAATTAATGAACTACTATGGAGAAGTAGCTCCAAATCCAGTAATGGAAGTTAGAACTATTATGCATAGAAATAATCCAATATTTCAGCATGCTTTTCCTTGTAGAGAGGAGCATCTCGCTAATGGTCTTGTTAGAGAGGCTGAGCTATATGCTGCTGTTAAAAATATGGTAGATGTTAAGGATGTAAACATTACAGTAGGTGGTGGTTGCAGATTACATGCCATTATCTCAATAAACAAGAAAAAAGAAGGAGATGGCAAGGCTGCAATATTAGCTGCATTCGGTGCGTTTTATGATATTAAGCATGTAGTTGTAGTAGATGAGGATATTGATATATATGATGTAAAGAGCGTAGAGCTAGCATTAGCTTCTAGAGTTCAGGCTTCGCAAGATGTAGTTATAGTGCCAGGAGCATTGGGTTCGGGGTTGGAAGCATCACATGTTGCTCGTGGAGTTACGGATAAAATGGGAATTGATGCTACAAAGCCTTTAGGTGAGAATGCGCATTTTTATGAGATGGCAGTGATTCCTGGATTTGAAGGAAAGATAGACATTCAAAAGTACTTTCCAGAAATGAAAAAATAATTAAAGGTGGTAATAGAGTATGAGACAGGCCATAGGTATGGTAGAAACCAGAAGTTTAGTCGCTGCTATACAGGCAGCTGATACTATGGTTAAGTCAGCTGATGTACACATAGTTGATGTGAATTTTGTCGGCTCTGGAGTCGTTGCTGTAATAGTATCAGGAGAAGTAGCCGCAGTAAAGGCAGCTGTAGATAATGCAGTAGAAGTAGTAAAGGGATTAGCAGAAATAATATCTACAAACGTCATAGCTAGACCTCATGACGAAGTAGATAAAATACTAGTATAGCTAAATGGTGGTGAATAAAATGGCTAACCCATTAGCAAGAGTAATTATGAATAATATTACTCAGAATAGTAAAATAGCTGATACGAGAAGTAATTATTCAAAAAATACTTATTCTATATCAACACTAGGTCAGAAAGAAGAGCAGCTATTGCTAAGTGTTATGAAAAAAAGTTCGGATAGAGCAGCTGGAACCTCCAAAACCTTAGAGACTCTTAGCTTATCATCTAAGTCAGCAGATTACAACAATAGAGGAGATTCCTTTGAGAAGGTTAAGCTTGGAGATTTGGTTAAAGGTAAAGTTAAATCTGGAAGCAGCAAGGCTACTGACATTAAATCAAATACTATGATGACCTTAAATGACTTAGCTGGCAGGATAAAGAAACCAAATGATAATCAAGCAAATAACGTAGGAAATTCAGCAAAGCAGAATAATACTAAAGATGTATATATAAAAACTGGAGTTATCAACAATTTAGAAGCTTATATTCCTAAGGTTTCTTTGGACTCAATAGGAAAAAAGGGCTCCTTACTATAGTGATAGGAAATAAGGAGGTGTAGTTGTGAAATCAGCTCTTGGATTAATCGAAGTAGTTGGATTAACTGCAGCTATTACAGCATTAGATGCTGCAAGTAAGGCGGCGGACGTAAAGCTTGTAGGAGTTGAGAAGGTAATTGGGGTCGACAAACTTGTAAGTGTTACTATAAACATTGCAGGAGAAGTAGCAGCAGTAAAAGCAGCTGTTGAAGCTGGAGTGTCTGCTGGTAACAAAGTTGGCAAGGTTGTATCTAGTCATGTAATACCTAGACCTCATGAAGAAGTTGATAAGTTAATTAGCGAATTTGAGAAAAATCTAAATACTAAAAAAGAAAATAAAAAATCTGAACCAAAAAAAGAGGAAAATGAAGATAAAAAAGCTAATACAGAAGAAAGCAAAAAGAAAACAAGTACAAAGTAATTAATCAAGGGAGGAATAATAATGAGTCAAGCGTTAGGAATGGTAGAAACTAAAGGTTTAGTAGGAGCTGTTGAGGCAGCAGATGCTATGGTTAAAGCGGCTAATGTTACATTAGTTGGATATGATAAAATAGGCTTCGGTCTTGTAACTGTTATGGTAAGAGGAGATGTTGGAGCAGTTAAAGCTGCAACAGATGCTGGTGCAGAAGCTGCTAGAAATGTAGGAGAGTTACATTCAGTACACGTAATACCAAGACCACACTCAGAAGTTGAAAGAGTAATACTTAAGAACTATGAATAAGGACTTTTATGTAAAAGCTACTATTAAATAGTATGTAGTAGCATAAACCTTATGGGGTGTTAGAACATGGATAAATATAATCAAACTAGCGATATAGTTAGTCAATTAGTACAAAAGATAAAAGTCGAATATAACCCAAGGGAAGTAGCTGGATTAAGACATCAGTATCAGCCTTACTTAAATAGACATGTATTAGCTGTGTTCACAGGTACTAATTTTGGTCTTGACGAATCACTTAAAGAGCTTTCAAAAGCAAGGCGCTACGGCTTTACATTTGATATTGCCATAACTGAAAACGGGGAAGATATTATTGGTATACAAGGAATAGCCTCTATAAAATCTACCCTGCAAGCAGATATGGTGTATACACAAAAAGATAAACCGATTTTTGGAGAGATATTAGAAAGCGTAGATGGTATAATAGTGCCTATGACAACCCAAGACACTGCTGCTAAACTAGCCTTAGGAATACAAGATTGCTTTGTGTCAACTCTATTGTGGCAAGGCTTATGGCATGGCAAAAAGATACTTGTGGACTTTGAAAATGTACTTGAGTATAGGGGAAATAAGTCTAAGGTACCAATGCTTCAACAGATTATGAATGACTATGTAGAAAAGCTTCAGAATATGGGAGTAAAAGGTATTGATAAAAAAGATTATCTTGTGGAGATGCTAAATGTTTTTAGGGACAGCCCAATGCCTGAAAATACTACTACTCACAACTCTCAAAATGCAGTTGCACAAGAAAACCATAGTTCTCGTCAAGTTATAACAGAGAAAGACTTAATTAAAATGAGAGCCAATAACAATGAAGTGACTGTACCTATGGGAACAATTATAACTCCTCTAGCATACGACAGGGCAAAAGAACTAGGAATAAGGATAATCAAGGGACATTAGAATAAAGGAGTGATAAAATGCAATTAGGTAGGGTTATAGGTACGGTAGTTGCAACAAGAAAAAGTGAAAGCCTAGTAGGAAGCAAGCTTTTAATAACACAGCCTATTGATATAGACTCTAAGCCTTCAGGAAAGCCTATTATAGCAGTAGATACAGTAGGTGCAGGCATAGGAGAGATAGTATTTTATGCAACCGGAACTGCATCTAGAAATGCTGCAGATAAGAAAAATGCGGCAATCGATGCTGCTATTGTAGGTATAGTGGATAATATGGATGTATATAAAGAACTTATTGATGAGTAACAAGGGAAAGGAGGCAAAAGTTTGTTAAAGCCACAGGATATAAAACAAGCAATGGAATATAGAGAGCTAATCGATGTATTAATGTCAGATAAGCATTTTGCTGACATAGTACTTTATAACGGTAATGTGATAAATGTAATGACGAGAGAAGTCTATACAGCAGATATTGCAATAAAAGGAGAATATATAGTACTTGTTGGCGACTGCCAATCGCTAATAGGACCAGATACAAAGGTTGTAGATGTGAGAGGATTGTATTTATCACCGGGATTTATGGATTCACATATGCACTTTGAAAGTAGTATGTTAACTATTACTGAGTTCTCAAGGCTGTCTATACCATCTGGCACCACTACTTTAATAGCTGACCCACACGAGATCGGTAATGCCCTAGGACCAATAGCTATGAAAGCTATGGCTGATGAATGCAATGTAGTCCCAAATTTTGTAAGGCTACAGGTTCCAGCTTTAACTCCTGATGCACCAAGATTAGAAACAGCAGGTGTTGATATAAATTCTAAAGACATGGAGGATCTCTTAAATTATCCAAATATATTTGGTATAGGAGAGCTACAGGGTTTTTCTCTTGCTAAACATGTGTATAAAAATACACCAGAAATAATAACAGACCTATTAACATCAACTACTTATGCTAAAAGCATAGGAAAGCCAGTTGATGGCAATGCTCCAGAATTGTTTGGCGCAGATTTAGCGGCTCATATAATATGCTGTGGAGGAACTTGTTCTTGCCACGAAACAACAACTAAAGAAGAGTGTGTAGAAAAACTAAGACAGGGTGTATACGTCTTTATGAGGGAAGGCTCTACTCAAAGAAATATGGCTGAGTGTATAAGAGCCGTAACAGAGGAAGGACTTGACTCAAGAAGACTCATATTAGTTACAGATGATATGGTAGCTGAAGATTTGGAAAAATCAGGCCATATGAACGATATCATTAGAAGAACAATAAGAGAAGGGGTAGACCCTATTGAAGCTATACAAATGGCAACAATAAATCCCGCAACTTATTGGGGATTAAACGATAGAGGAGCTCTTTTACCAGGCAGAGTAGCTGATATAGCAGTTATTAGTGATATAAAAGAAATGACTGTTGAAGCTGTGTTTATAAAAGGCGAATTAGTAGCTTCCCAAGGGCAGCTATTAATAGATCTACCAAAATATACTTATCCAGATGTAGTTAAGAATTCAGTAAAAAGAGCACCTATAACTGAAGAGGATTTAGAAATTAAAGCAGATGGAAATACTGCTACGGTTAGATACATTCAGGCAATACCAGATCAAAACTTAACAGGAACTGGTGAAGCTCAGGTTAGAGTTAATAGAGGCATAGTAGAAGCAGATGTCAAACAGGATGTAATATACTTAGCTAATATAGAGAGATACGGACGCAACGGAAACATCGGTAAAACTATGGTTAAAGGAATTGGATTAAAGCAAGGTGCATTTGCACAATCAATTGCTCATGATACTCATAATATAACAGTTACAGGAACTAACTTAAGGGATATGGTTGCTGCTGTGAATAGAGTTATAGAAATGGGCGGTGGAGTTGCTGTTGCTAATAATGGAAGAGTTTTAGATGAATTAGCACTTCCAGTTGGAGGACTTATAACAGACGAATTAACAGGTCCAGAGGTAAGCGCTAAGATAGCAAGCTTAGAGTCAACTGTAAGAGAACAGCTAGGTGGAACACTACATGCCCCATTTATGCATGTGTCATTCTTAGCTTTATCAACAAGTCCAAAGTGGAAAATAAGCGACAAGGGATTAATAGATGTAGATAACTTTGAGATCCTTGATCCAGTAGTTAGATAATGGTTGCTGACCCAAGCTTCTACACTTAACGTAGAAGCTTGGGCATAAAAATAATAACGGTAAAACGTTTTCCTTGCTATAACTAGTAAGTGCATAAAAGTGATATGCATTTACTAGTCATAACAATATTCATACTATTATATATACCTTATTTATGGCAATTAAAGAAATAGCGATTGTGTACAAGCTATAATTAAGCAGATATAAATAAAACATTAACTGCTTAATTAGCTATCTTAAGATAATAATTATCTTAAGATATGCATAATAGAATATAGAAAGGAGGGTAGCTGCTAGAGAGATATTTTTTACAAAGGAAGAATTTTTATAGGGAAAAATAAAAAATAGGGGGTTTAATAATGAGTAATAATTCGCATGCTCAAACAGGTTTCTTAGAGAGAACATTTAAGTTAAGTGAGAACAAAACTAATGTTAAGACAGAAATCATCGCTGGTATTACTACATTTATGACAATGGGCTATATTTTAGCTGTAAATCCTAACATTCTTTCAGCTGCAAATATGGACCAAGGTGGAGTATTTACAGCTACAGCATTATCAGCAATTATAGCTACATTAATCATGGCTTTTTATGCTAACTATCCATTTGTTTTAGCTCCTGGAATGGGACTAAATGCATTCTTTGCTTTTACTGTTTGTGGGGTTATGGGACACTCATGGGAATTTGCTTTAACAGCAGTATTCTTAGAAGGTATTATTTTCATTTTAATGTCTTTCGTCAATGCACGTGAAGCAATAGTAAACGCAATACCTATGAACTTAAAGAATGCAGTTTCAGTTGGTATTGGATTATTTATAGCTTTTATTGGATTCCAAGGAGCAGGTATTATAGTTGGAGATGATGCTACTCTAGTAAAACTTGGAAGCCTTACAGAACCAGCTGCTATAGTTGCTATACTAGGAATCATAATTACAGGTATTCTTTTATATAAGAAGGTTAGAGGTGCTATTTTAATAGGTATATTAATTTCCACAGTCATAGGTTTACCTCTTGGGGTTACACCAATACCTGATAATCTAGTTTCACTTCCACCATCATTATCAAAAGTTGCATTTAAATTAAACTTCTCTGAAATATTTACTCTTGATATGCTAGTGGTAATGTTTACATTCTTGTTTGTGGACGTATTTGATACTATAGGAACACTAGTGGGAGTTGCTTCAAAAGCTGATATGCTTGATGAAAAAGGAACTTTACCAAGAGTTAAGCCTGCATTGTTTGCAGATGCTGTTGGTACAACTGTAGGAGCACTTTTAGGAACAAGTACAGTTACAACATATGTAGAGAGTGCTTCAGGAGTTGCTGAAGGTGGTAGAACAGGGCTTACAGCGCTTACATCAGCTATATTGTTTGCACTTGCACTATTCCTTGCTCCTATATTTGGTATTATACCAACTGCAGCTACTGCTCCAGCACTTGTAATAGTTGGACTATTCATGATGTCACCAATTATGAAGATTGATCTAGATGATTTCACAGAGGCTATACCAGCTTTCTTAACAATTATCATGATGCCAATAGCATATAGTATTGCAGAAGGTATAGTATTTGGTATGGTTTCATATGCAGTATTAAAGCTTTTAACTGGAAGAGGAAAAGAAGTATCACCAGTAGTTTATATATTATCCATATTGTTTGTGTTAAAATATATTTTCCTTTAGAATTAAAATTCCGCTCCCTTTCTAGGGAGCGGAGCTTTAAAATAAGCTTTTCATGTCATCCATTTATGGTGAAAATTGAGTTCAGAACATTCCTTAGTATTTTCCCACTTATTTCATATATTCTGAGTTTACTTTTTATTGTAAAATCGAAACTATATCAGCGAAACATTGCCATATCATAGTTTTACAATAATTATACATCAAGTGTGCTAACAGAAAACAAATTAATATTTTGGGTATATATTATATGAGGGGTTATAATATTTTTACTAGTGAAATTGAGGAGGACGGATATATGTCTATAAAATATGTTCATAAGCCAGAGACTATCCAAGAAGCAGTTGAACTTTTATACCAATATAAAGGAAAAGGGAAAATTATTGCTGGAGGTACAGATTTAGTTATAGAAATTAAAAATCGCAAGACAAATTTTGAAGCCTTAATAGATGTATCTAGTATAAAGGAAATGTCATTTATTAGAATAGAAAATGGAATAGTTGAAATTGGTGGTGCTACAACCTTTACAGAAATAGCAAAATCTAAATTACTTAGCAGCAGACTTGCAGGATTAAAGGAAGCTGCTCATTCTATAGGCTCACCTCAGATTAGAAACAAAGGAACTATTGGAGGAAACATTTGCAATGGTTCTCCTGCAGCAGATACAGTCCCTCCACTTTTAGCACTAGATGCAGTTGCAGTAGTAAAAAGCAAACATGAAGAGAGAGAAGTCTTAGTAGAAGAATTGCTTTTAGACAAGGGGAAGGTTGCCTTAAGAGATGACGAACTACTTGTATCTGTAAAGTTTAAGAATCCAAGTCATAAGGAGATTTTATCATTTAGTAAACTAGGCCTTAGGAAAGCGCTTGCCATTTCTAGGATATGCACAAGTGTGTTTATAGAATTTGATGAAGAAAAAATCTGTAAGGAAATCAGAATAGCTAATGGCTCTCTGGGAAGATTTGGAATGAGAGAAAGAGAAACTGAACAATTCTTTAAGGATAAAGTGCTAAATGAAGAAGTCATTGAAGAAGGAGTAAATTTTATGCAGCAACAAGTTGCCAAAAGACTAGCTGGAAGATCGACGGTTGAGTTTAAAAGTGCAGCTGTTAAAGGTGTGTTAAGAAATGCTTTGAACAATGCTATTAATTTTAATGGTTAGATTTCATATATTCATTTTGCAGAGGGAAGGTGAAAGCTATGAAAACAATAGAACTTAATGTAAATAGAAAAATGTACAAAGTGGAAATTGAAGAAGATATGAGACTTATAGATGTTATAAGGGATAAATTGGGTTTTTTAGGAACCAAGGAAGGCTGTGGAGAAGGAGAATGCGGAGCTTGTACTGTAATTATGGATGGAGAAACGGTGGCTTCATGTCTTGTAATGGCCTTTCAAGCCGAAGGGAAAGAAATAATCACTATAGAAGCTATGGAAGATGAAAATGGAATTGACCCCATCCAGCAGGCTTTTTTAGATGAAGGTGCAGTTCAATGCGGATTTTGCATACCTGGAATGGTGTTATCAGCAAAAGTACTATTAGACAAAAATCCTACTCCAAATAGAAGTGAAATAAGAGAGGCAATATCAGGAAACCTTTGTCGTTGCACTGGCTATAATAAAATTGTGAATGCGATTGAGAAGGCTGCAAAAGATTTACAAGGAGGGGAGTAGAAGTGAAGCTAGATGTAGTAGGGAGAAGCTTAATTAGAGTAGATGGACTTTCTAAGGTTACAGGAAAAGCCATATACCCTCAGGACATATACATGGAAGGAATGCTCTATGGCAAAACTTTAAGATCTACAAAACCTCATGCATATTTTAAATTAGACATTACGGAAGCATTAAAGATAGATGGAGTAGTAAAAATACTGACTGCAGAGGACGTACCAGGACACAACAGCCATGGAGTACTGTTTAAGGATCATGAAGTTCTTTGCAATAAAAAAGTGAGGAGAGTCGGGGATCCAATGGCTTTTGTGGTAGCTGAATCAGAAAAGATAGGAGATGAAGCATTAAAAGCTATAAAGGTTGAGTATGAAGAGTTAGAGGCTTTATTTGATCCTTCTGAAGCAATGAAGGAAACTGCTCCGCAGATACATGAAGGAAACAGCAACATAGTATATCACTATAAGCTTAGAAAAGGAAACATTGAAGAAGCCTTTAAAGAATGTCATGTCTTAGTGGAAAATGAGTATTTTGTGCCAATGGTTGATCATGCATTTTTACAGCCTGAAGCTGGAATTGCATATATGGAGGAGGATGGTACAGTAGTTGTAGCAGTTGCAACACAATATCCTCATTTTGATCAGATAGAAGTAGCCGAAGCCTTAGGCATACCAACTGAAAGGATTAAAATAATCAATCCAGCTGTGGGTGGAGCTTTTGGTGGAAGAGAAGATATTACTATGCAGATACATCTGGCAATGGCGGCAAAAATTACTGGCAAGCCAGTGAAAGCTATATATTCAAGAGAAGAGTCATTTGAAGCTCACAGCAAAAGACACTCTGTAAAAATGAAATATAAAACTGGTGCTACAAAGGAAGGAAAGCTGCTAGCTATGGAAGCAACTCTAATAGGAGATACAGGTGCCTATGCTTCTTGGGCTATAAATGTTATGAGAAAATCCGGAGTTCATGCTACTGGTCCTTATGAAATACCAAATGTAAAGGTTGATAGCTATTCTATATATACTAACAATCCATTTGCAGGAGCTATGAGAGGCTTTGGTGCAGCTCAAGTACCAATTGCATATGAGCAGCAAATGGATATGTTGGCAGAGAAGCTCAACATTGATCCAGTGACATTTAGATTAAAAAACATATTTAGAGTAGGTTCAGAAACGGCTACAGGACAATTATTGGATGAAAGTGTTCCACTAGATAGATGTATAGAAGAAGTGGAAAAGAATATGAACTTTATAGAAAGATTCAAAGGTGGTGTAGCCCAATGAAAAAACGAGGTATAGGATTTGCAACTATGTTTTATGGAACGGGATACGGCAATGGCTTTCCAGACGTTTCAACTGCTGTTGCTGAGCTAAAAAAAGATGGAAAGATAGTCATATACGTTGGAGCTACAGAAGTTGGGCAAGGTGCAAAGACGATAATGAGTCAAATACCAGCAGAGGTTTTAGGTGTAAAAGTAGAAGATATAATTTTCATATGTGAGGACACAAGCATTACACCAGATGCAGGTACAGCAGCGGCTAGCAGGCAAACATATAATACTGGTAATGCAATAAAAAAAGCTGCGGAGGCTTTAAGAGATGAAATAATCAAAATCGCAGTTGAAATGCTGGAAGTAAACAGCGATACAGGCTTAGTAATTAAGGAAGGAAGTGTATATATCAAAACCTTCCCAAGCAAAAAAGTAGCTTTTACAGAAATAGCTGAAAAAATAGGTGATGAATTATTAAGAAAAGAAGCTACTTTTATAGCACATTCTACCAAAATGGATGAAGAAACAGGTCAGGGCTCACCATACTGGCCATATACCTTTGGAGCATGTGGAGTAGAAGTTGAAGTAGATACAGAAACAGGATATGTTGAAATAATAAAGGCTACAGTTGCTCAAGACGTTGGTAAGGCCATAAATCCTACATTGATAGAAGGACAGATAGATGGTGGCTTTGCAATGGGCTATGGCTATGCAATATTAGAAAATTTAAATGTTGTAAAAGGACATATAAAGAACAATAGGTTTACAAACTATTTAATACCTACTGCCATGGATATGCCAGAGGTAGATAAGATTATAGTAGAGGACCCAGAATCTACTGGACCCTTTGGAGCAAAGGGAATTGGGGAGCCTGTAATGATATACGTTGCTCCAGCAATATTAAATGCCATATATAATGCGGTAGGTATTAGAATGACCGAAATACCAGTTACACCTGAAAAACTGCTTAAGGCTTTGAATGAAAATAAATAATGAATTGAATTTATTGTAGCGAAGAATTAATTCTTCGCTACTCTATAAATGGGGATAAACTAGATAAGAGAATGGGAGGTTTTGAGATGAGATCGGAAATCAAGCAAAAAATAGATTTAGCATACGGTAGAATAAAATCAGAGCTGGTTCTTAAAAATGCTAGAATTGTAAATGTATTTTCTCATGAAATAGTTGATGGAGATATAGCCATACATCAAGGGAAGATAGTCGGTATAGGTAATTATGCCGGTGAAGCAGAGGTAGATTTAGAAGGCAGGTTTGTGGCACCTGGGCTTATTGATGGTCATGTTCATATAGAATCTTCCATGGTATCTCCTACGCAGTTTGCTAGGGCCGTGGTACCAAGAGGGACTACAACAATAATTGCAGACCCACATGAGATAGCTAATGTAAAAGGGATAGAAGGAATCAAGTATATGCTTGAGGCAAGTGAGGACTTACCATTAAATGCATACTTCATGCTTCCTTCATGTGTACCTGCCACATCTTTTGAAACATCTGGGGCAAAGCTATTGGCTGATGATCTAGCTGAATTAATTAATCATGAAAGAGTATTGGGTCTTGGGGAACTTATGAATTATCCAGGAGTTATTGGTGGAGATGAAGAAATAGTTGATAAAATTAGACTAGCTAGAGAGCATAACAAGCTAATAGATGGTCATGGGCCTGAAATAAAGGATAAAGAATTAAATGCTTATGTAGCGGCAGGAGTATTGACAGAACATGAGTGTTCAACAGTAGAAGAAATGCTCAATAGACTTAGATTAGGAATGTATATTCTAATTAGGCAAGGATCTGCTGCTAGAAATCTTAAGGAATTAGTTAGAGGATTAAAAAGAGAGAATATGAGAAGGTGCTTATTCTGTACAGATGATAAGCATCCAGAGGATATATTATTAACTGGACACATAGATAACAATGTAAGGCTTGCCATAAGAAATGGCATCGACCCAATCTCTGCTATTCAGATGGCTACCATAAATGCGGCTCAGTGTTATAGACTAAAAAATATTGGAGCCATAGCTCCCGGGTATAATGCAGATTTAATAATAGTAGATGACCTTAAGGATTTCAATGTGCTGCAAGTATATAAAGATGGAAAACTAGTTGGAGATAATAAAGAGCCCTTATTTGATGTGAAAGATTTTGACAGCTCAAATGTCACTGATACAGTAAGGATTAAGGCAGTAATTAAGGATGACCTAAAAATCTCAATAGACAATGATATAGCAAATGTTATAAGGCTACTTCCCCATAGTCTAGTTACTCAGAAGGTAGTTAGAAAAGTTGATGTAGAGAATAGGGAATTTAAGAATAACAAGAATCTAGACATATTAAAGCTTGCTGTTATTGAAAGGCATAATGCTACAGGAAATGTTGGATTAGGTCTTGTTGAAGATTTTAGGCTGAAAAATGGAGCAATAGCATTAACAATAGCTCACGATTCTCACAATCTGATTGCTATTGGGGATAATGACGAAGATATGCTATTAGCAATAAATGAAGTTGCTAGAGTTGGAGGCGGCATTGCTATAGTCTCAAAAGGAAATGTTCAAAGAACTTTAAGGCTGCCTATAGCTGGGATTATGTCAGATGAATCAATGGAGAAAGTAAATGAAAAGCTGGCAGAGATGTTAAATATAGCATATGAACAGCTTGGAGTAAATACAGACATTGATCCATTTATGACATTATCATTTTTAGCTTTGCCAGTTATTCCAGAGCTTAAGGTTACAGATATAGGGCTATTTGATGTTTCGAGATTTGACTTTATTGACTTATCAATAGAAGAGTAAATATGAAAATGAGAATGGATGTTTCATTCCTATTTTCACAAAACACTGATCTTTACATGAATCTTAAATCAATCTGTTGTGCTAGTCCATAACAATTGCTGTGCGTTTAAGCCAATCAATTATTTAAAATTCTTGCCATGATAGATGAAAATGATATAATATATCAAGTAGGATTATCAATTAATTTGCTTTCAAGATTTTAATATAAATAAAACTCATGTATCATTAAAACTTAGTTTAGGTAGGGTCTTAATTAACTAACCCTATCTGATTCTTCATTAGCGTTATGTATCAAAATACACATCGTTGTTCACATTTGACATAAGCTATAAAACAATTGTTCAAAATGCATTTAAAATAAACCCTTTATAAACTTAGGAGGAATTATAATGAAAAAGGTAAATGTAGAAGTAGCGGCTGGACTGGTATTAGCACATGATCTTACTAAAATAGTGCCAGGACAGTTTAAAGGCGCAGCATTTAAGAAAGGACATATTATAAAGCCAGAAGATATTGAAATATTAAAGGATATGGGTAAAAACCACATAAATGTAATGGAACTTACAGAAAACGATATCCATGAGGATGATGCAGCCATTAGAATAGGAACAGCCATATCTGGGGTCGGAGTTTATACTACCCAGCCTTCTGAAGGAAAAGTAACTATCAAAGCTAAGGAAAGGGGACTTTTAAAAATAAACCTAGAAGCCTTAGAAGCTGTCAATGATATAGAGTTAATCATCATTGCAACTATGCATAATAATACTGTAGTTGATAAAGACCAAGCAGTTGCAGGAACAAGAATAATACCTCTTGCTATTGAAAAAGATAAAATTGAAAGAATCGAGAAAATTTGCAATGATTTAGGAACTATAGTTTCTGTGAAGGAGCTTAAGTCTCTAAAGGCAGGCATAGTAGTTACAGGCTCAGAGGTTTACCATGGTAGGATAACAGATAAGTTTGGTCCAGTATTAGAGGAAAAAGTGAGATTTTATGGGGGAACAGCATTAGGCATTAAATATGCATCAGACGATACTGAAATGATACAAGACTCTATAAATTCATTCATAGAGCAGGGTGCTGATATTATACTTACATCAGGTGGTATGTCAGTAGATGCAGATGACGTAACTCCCACATCTATTAGAAATATGTCAGACAGAGTAATCACATACGGTTCACCAGTATTGCCAGGAGCTATGTTTATGATTGCATATAGGGGAGACACTCCTATACTTGGAGTTCCTGCCTGTGGAATGTATCACAAAACAACAGTGTTAGACTTGATTTTACCTAGAATAATGGCAGGAGAAGTTCTTTCGAGAAAAGATATAACAAGTCTAGGACATGGAGGGCTTTGCTTAAATTGCAGAGTATGCCACTATCCAGTATGTCCCTTTGGGAAGTAGGTATATCATGAGTATTATTAAATATTTTGATATTGATATAGGCACAAGAGAGATGATATCTGTAGTAGGTGGTGGTGGCAAGACTACTACTATCTTTAAATTAGCTTCTGAACTGAAGCAATTAGATATGAGAGTTCTTGTTACCACTACAACTGCAATATACAATCCAAGCACAGAACTATATGATGATCTAGTTGTGCTAGAAGATGGACAAAGTATTGAGAATGGCTTGAAAAATGGTACAATTACTGTTTTAGGCAGATGCATATCACCTCAAAATAAGCTTTTAGGAGTAGATAGCGGTTTTCTTGATACCATTTATAATGAAGATTTATTTGATTTTATACTTATTGAAGCTGATGGCTCTAAAGGAAGACCTATAAAAGCTCCCGCCTCTCATGAGCCTGTAATACCAAGTAATACAAGTAAAGTCATAGGTGTTATAGGAATAGAGGCATTAGGGAAGGTAATTGATGAAGCTAATGTCCATAGACCAGAGATATTTTGTGAAGTGACAAATAGTCGTATAGGAGATGTAATAATAGAAGAAATTATAGTGAAGCTAGTTATGGCGAAAGATGGGCTTTTTAAAGGGGCTTCTGCAGATAGTAAAAAATATCTGCTATTTAATAAGGCAGATAATGAAATGCAAATGAGACAAGCTAGCCTAATAGGAAAAATGATTAGGAATAAGGGCCTTTTAATAAATGGCTTATTGGCAGGGAGTATGGCTAACAAAAGAATTAAAAGTGTTTAGGAGAAGGTGCTAAAATGATAACTGGCATAATAATGGCTTCAGGATTTTCTAAAAGAATGAATAAGGATAAATTAACTCTTAACCTTGGTGGAGAGCTGGTAATAGAGAAGGTAATAAAAGCAGCAAAGGAATCCAAGCTAGATGAAATTATATTAGTTTATCAAAAAGAACATATTAAAGATATAGCAATAAAATATGGTATAAAGACAGTTTTCAATTCGTGCCCTGAAAAAGGGCAAAGTGAATCTATGAAGCTAGGTATTAAATCATCTAATTTAAATACTGAGGCATTTATGTTTATTGTTGGGGATCAGCCCTTATTAAACTCAAGAACGATAGATATGATGATAGATGCTTTTAATAATGACAATAGTGAAATTTTAGTTCCTATGTATAATAATGAAAAAGGCAGTCCAACAATATTTTCTTCTAAATTAAAGGATAAGCTTCTTGAGGTAGAAGGAGATAAAGGTGGAAGAAAAATAATTGAAAAAGCACCTCATATGGTGAAATATATTTCTATAGAAGATTATAGAGTAGGATTAGATATGGATACTTGGGATGAATATCAGCAATTAATTGAAATGGAGATGGAGATTGAGAAATGATGGAAGATATAATTGTAATTAGAGGTGGAGGAGACATTGCAACAGGAGTAGTACACAGACTCCATAGAAGTGGATTTAAAATTTTGATTCTAGAAATAGAGAAGCCTACAGTTATCAGAAGAACCGTGTCCTTTGCTCAAGCTGTTTTCGATGGTTCTACAGTAGTTGAGGGAGTAAAGGCTGTGAAGGTAAATAATAAGGAAGAAATCTATAAATGCTGGGAAGACAAGAACCTTCCAGTTATAATTGATGAAAATCTAAATATTTTAAATGAAATTAAAGCGGATGTATTAGTAGATGGAATATTAGCTAAAGAAAATTTAGGTACAAGCAAGAACCTAGCGCCAATTACTGTAGCATTAGGGCCAGGCTTTGAGGCAGGAGTAGATGTAGATGTTGTAATTGAAACTAAAAGGGGTCACTACCTAGGCTCTTTAATATTTGACGGATTTGCGGAGCCTAACTCTGGTATTCCAGGAATAATCAATGGATTTGGAAAGGAAAGGGTAATAAAATCCCCAGCTGATGGAATCATCAGGCACGTTTCTAAAATAGGAGATATAGTGAAAAAGGACGATATCATAGCTTACGTAGATGAGGTGCCTGTAAAAGCTTCTATAGATGGTGTACTGAGAGGACTAATAATGGAGGAACTAGAAGTACATGAAGGGCTTAAAATAGCAGATGTGGATCCTAGAGGAATTCAAGAATACTGCAACTCTATTTCTGAGAAGGCAAGAGCAGTGGGTGGAGGAGTTCTGGAAGCCATATTATATTTAAAAATGAAAAGAGAAACATGCTAAAGAGCATTATAACTATTTTCAAAGAACGGTGATTTTACCGTTCTAAATTATTTTTTACCTAAAATTCTTTTACCAATAAGTATTGTAATAGTATATGCATATAATATACTATATTTATGGATCATTATATTGGAGGTGTAAACTTTGATATATCTTGATAATGCGGCAACATCTTTTCCTAAACCAGATATTGTATATAATTCAATAATAGAAGCCATGAGAGAATATGGAGCAAACCCTGGCAGATCTGGACATAAGCTAGCTCTGAAGGCAGGTAGGGCTATTTATGAAACGAGAGAGCTTTTAGGTAATTTCTTTAATATAGAAAATCCAATGAGAATTATTTTTACTTCTAATGCAACTGATGGCTTAAATCTTGCAATTAAAGGACTATTAAAGCCAGAGGATCATGTAATAACCACATCTATGGAACACAATTCAGTTCTAAGACCATTAAAAGCACTAGAAAGCATTGGAGTGGAGACTACCATAATACAATGTGATGAAGCTGGGAGCATTCATATTGAAGATATTGAAGCCAATATAAAAAGTAATACAAAGCTTATTGTAACTACTCATGCTTCCAATGTTACAGGAACTATATTCCCAATAAAAGAAATTGGAAGCATAGCGAAAAAACATAATATAATATATATGGTAGATGCGGCTCAGACAGCAGGAGTATATAATATAGATGTAATAGATATGAATATTGATATATTGGCATTTCCCGGGCATAAGAGCTTGTTAGGACCCCAAGGTACGGGAGGAGTTTATATAAGGGAAGGCATAGATATAGTTCAGATGAAAGAGGGCGGGACAGGAAGCAGATCCGATTCTTTAATACAGCCTGATATCTATCCAGATAAATTTGAAAGCGGTACACCTAATATGCCTGGTATAGTGGGACTAGGCGCAGGAATAAAATATATTCTTGATAAGGGAATAGATAATATTAGGGATCATGAAATAAAACTGGCCAAAACTCTTATAGATGGACTAAGAGAAATTGATAGGGTTAAAATTTATGGATCTTGTAATATGAAAAGGCAAGCGCCTGTAATTTCTATTAATATAGGAGAAGAAGATTCTTCAGAAGTAAGCTATATACTAGATCAGGTTTTTAATATTGCTGTAAGACCAGGACTTCACTGCGCTCCCCTTGCACACAAAACTGTGAACTGCTACGAGCAGGGCTGCATCAGATTTAGTGTTGGTCCATTTAATACAATTGATGATATAGAGGCTGCTATCAATGCAATAAAAACTATTTCAAAGGAAATATGAAATAAGAATTGAGTACAATTCGCAGTTTCGCAACACAAATTTGTTTTATGCTTTGATTTACTCAATAAATCTGGTTAGTTTGTAAGAAAATCCTGAGGCGCTAGATACAGTTTGTATGTCTGTATGCTGGTTTTGATATTGTATCAATCCTATGGATTTTCTTTATTTTTTATTTCTTTGTAATCAAAAATTAATTTCGTGGCAGGACTTTTAATATTATAATAGAATTAAAGTACAATAGACTGTAAAGTTAAATGGAAAGGAGAAACTATGGAACTTATATTTAACATTTTTACTGATTATATTACAGAAATAGTCATAGTAATGTCACTGCTTAATATTCTGTTATTATTGTTATATATTACAAGCAGAGTGAGGATTTCCAGCATTACAAAAAAATATGATCGTTTAGTAGAAGGCTCTACGACACATTCTTTAGAAGGCATACTTTTTGAACATATTGATGAAATAAGAAATGTAAAGGGACAAATCATAGAAGTTGAAAAACGCTGTGAGAATATTGACGATAGGCTACAGTTTTGCTTACAGAGAATTGGCTTTATAAGATACAATGCTTTTAATGATATGGGAAGTGATTTAAGTTTCTCTATTGCATTACTGGACGACAAGCTTAATGGATTTGTCATAACCAGCATATATGGAAGAAATGAAAGCAAAACCTATGCAAAGCCAGTAGTAAAAGGAGAATCCAGTTATCCATTGTCAGTAGAGGAAATGCAAGCTTTAGATAGAGCAAAGAAACAATCCATGACTTCATAAATTTCAAATAGGCTTGGTGATATTAACTTGAAGATATTATTCATAGTAAACCCTATAGCAGGGACAGATAAAGCAAAAAAGCTAATACCACTTATTAGAGAAAAGATGGACAAGACCAATATAAGCTATAGTATAGTCCTGACTAGCCAACCAAAGGAAGCCACAAGCTTGACTATGGAAGGTCTGGAGGAAGGCTTCGATAGTATAGTTGCTGTAGGTGGGGATGGAACTATAAATGAAGTTGCAATGGGAATTATCCAGAAAGGATATGGAACATTGGGCATTATACCAGGAGGAACGGGAAATGATTTAGCTAGAAGTTTAGACATCCCATTAGACCCTGAGGAAGCTTTATATTCTCTATTAGGCGGATCAAAAAAACATATTGATTTTGGTAAAATCAATGGCAGGTTATTTTTAAATGTTGCCAGTATGGGTTTAGATGCAGAAATAGTAAAGCGAACTGAAAATATTAAGAAAATTATAAAAGGCAGTGTAGCTTATACAATAAGCTTAATTGCTACTTTGGTTGTATATAAGCCTAAAAGGCTTACAATAGAGCTTGATGAAGAGACTATTGAGATGGATGCTATGTTGGCTGCAATTGCAAATGGAAAATACTATGGTGGTGGAATGAAAATATGTCCAATGGCTTTATTAAATGATGGGTATTTTCATGTGGTCATTGTGAGAAAGCTAAATAAGTTTAGACTTCTTACTCTATTTCCATTAGTTTTTAAAGGAACTCATGTAAACTTAACTGATATAGTAAAAATCTATAAATCTAAAAAAGTGAAACTAAAATTTGATAAAGAGCTACTATTAAATATAGATGGTGAGATAATTACAGCAAAAAAAGAGGTAAGTTTTATAATAGATGAAAGAAAAATAGAGCTATATACAAATAAATAAGAATAAAAAAACCCTTAATGATAAAAATATATATATAGTGCATTGGAGGGTTTTTCTATGAAAAAAAGGATTGTAGTACAGGAAGGATTATATAGTTTAAAAAGTAATTTAAATAATCTTGGGTACGAGATAGTTGACATCAATAATAATGATGTGGAGGCCATAATTTATATGGCAGATGGATATGACATAGAATACCATAACAATTTAGCTAATATGAACAGCGGAATAGACATAGCAAATAATAAGGGTGCTGTTTTAATTAATGCAACGGGAAAAACAACAGAAGAAATAGATAATATAATTAAAAAGAAAATATATAGTCCTTTATTTGACTGACAACAACTTAATTTTAAGTAGTTGTCAGTTTTTCTTTCTGTTTAAAAAGCTTCCAAAAGGAGGTGATAAATCCTGAGGAAATAATATCAGCCATTTTCATAACTGTACTTAGTCTAGTGTTTTGTAAAACCATATATTCCATAAAGCCTCCAATATTGACTACTCCAGTTATATGTATATCTCCTACCTTTGGCAAATCCTTGTTAACACCAGATCCTGGTTTCAAAGAACCTTTGGCTACATTAATATGGCCTACTCGCTCCAATTTACCTAAACATGCATCTATGGCTATGACAAAGGGATTCTTATATGAGGAGTATATGTTACGAATATTTTCTTCAAGATTTTTAGCATGTACAGGAGCTTCTAGTGTACCTAAAACGTGAACGTTAGTATATATTCTCGGAATATATGAAAGCTTATATCCTATCAATGGACCTAAGCAATCTCCAGTGGATCTGTCGGTTCCAATACATAGAATTATGATGTCCTCGTAGGTGTCATCATAATATTTTACTAAATGATTATAAATAATATCGCTAAGCATGGATTTGGCGAAAATAGAATCAGAATTTACCGACATGCATTTACCCCCTCATAACTAGTCATTA
The DNA here is from genome assembly GCF_030263895.1 of Proteiniborus sp. MB09-C3. NCBI lineage: Bacteria > Bacillati > Bacillota > Clostridia > Eubacteriales > Proteiniborus > Proteiniborus sp. MB09-C3. Next base: position 444,129 of record NZ_CP127161.1, on the reverse strand, counting down.
TAAATAGAGTTTTCCCAAACAAAGGTTATTGATACAGCAAATTGAGAAAAAGTTGAATAGTTATAAATATTAATATGTAGTAGAGGACATATTTATGTGGTTAAAAATACTATTGACTGTTTATGCCCTGATGTGATACATTATTCACTGTCACTAAATGCATCTTGAGAGTTGCATTTAACGTGTCGAATTAGGGGCTAGTTAATAGCAATAAATAAAACAAAAAAACTATTGACAACGATAAAGTAATTTGTTATAGTTATAAAGTCGTCACCATACGACAAGAAATAACAAAAGAAAAATTAATTTAAAAAAATGTTGACAACTGATATTGAGAAATGTTAAGATATAAAAGTTGCTAAACAAGTTGGTCCTAACGGACACTCATAACAATAGCCCTAACGGGCGAAATATATAGTTGGTCTTTGAAAACTGAACAGTGAGAAGTCACAAGCAAACATCCAAAATTTCAAATTTTGAGATACGCTTAAAAATACATGTCAACGTCATAACGAGTGACAGGAGAACAAAAAGCTTTTATATGAGAGTTTGATCCTGGCTCAGGATGAACGCTGGCGGCGTGCTTAACACATGCAAGTCGAACGAACATGATATTCAACACTGAGTATTCAGACGAAATTCTTTTATGTCATCCTGAGCGATAGCGAAGGATCTCAGGCAAATAGAACTGAGTATTGAGTATTGAGTGTTGAATATTGTGTTAGTGGCGGACGGGTGAGTAACGCGTGGGAAACCTGCCCTATACAGGGGGATAGCCTCGGGAAACCGGGATTAATACCCCATGAAGCTCAAGTATCGCATGATACGTGAGTCAAAGATTTATCGGTATGGGATGGTCCCGCGTCTGATTAGCTAGTTGGTGAGGTAACGGCTCACCAAGGCGACGATCAGTAGCCGGCCTGAGAGGGTGAACGGCCACACTGGAACTGAGACACGGTCCAGACTCCTACGGGAGGCAGCAGTGGGGAATATTGCACAATGGGGGAAACCCTGATGCAGCGACGCCGCGTGAGCGAAGAAGGCCTTCGGGTCGTAAAGCTCTGTCCTAAGGGAAGAAACGGACGGTACCTTAGGAGGAAGCCCCGGCTAACTACGTGCCAGCAGCCGCGGTAATACGTAGGGGGCGAGCGTTATCCGGAATTACTGGGCGTAAAGGGTGCGTAGGCGGCCTTTTAAGTCAGATGTGAAAGGCTACGGCTTAACCGTAGTTAGCATTTGAAACTAAAGGGCTTGAGTGCAGGAGAGGAGAGTGGAATTCCTAGTGTAGCGGTGAAATGCGTAGATATTAGGAGGAACACCAGTGGCGAAGGCGACTCTCTGGACTGCAACTGACGCTGATGCACGAAAGCGTGGGTAGCGAACAGGATTAGATACCCTGGTAGTCCACGCCGTAAACGATGAGTGCTAGGTGTTGGTGGAGACATCCATCAGTGCCGCAGCTAACGCATTAAGCACTCCGCCTGGGGAGTACGGTCGCAAGACTGAAACTCAAAGGAATTGACGGGGACCCGCACAAGCAGCGGAGCATGTGGTTTAATTCGACGCAACGCGAAGAACCTTACCAGGGCTTGACATCCCTCTGATCGGATTAGAGATAATCCTTTATCTTCGGATACAGAGGAGACAGGTGGTGCATGGTTGTCGTCAGCTCGTGTCGTGAGATGTTGGGTTAAGTCCCGCAACGAGCGCAACCCTTGCCTTTAGTTGATAACAGGTAAAGCTGATAACTCTAGAGGGACTGCCGGTGACAAACCGGAGGAAGGTGGGGATGACGTCAAATCATCATGCCCCTTATGTCCTGGGCTACACACGTGCTACAATGGTCGGTACAACGGGAAGCAAGACTGTGAAGTTAAGCAAATCCCAATAAGCCGATCCCAGTTCGGATTGTAGGCTGCAACTCGCCTACATGAAGTCGGAGTTGCTAGTAATCGCGAATCAGCACGTCGCGGTGAATGCGTTCCCGGGTCTTGTACACACCGCCCGTCACACCATGAGAGTCGGTAACACCCGAAGCCAGTGAGCTAACCTTAAAGGAGGCAGCTGTCGAAGGTGGGATCGATGATTGGGGTGAAGTCGTAACAAGGTAGCCGTATCGGAAGGTGCGGCTGGATCACCTCCTTTCTAAGGAGAAGTACCTTTTCACTGTTCAGTTTTGAGAGGCTAACAAAGTCTTTCAAATAGATAAAACTTAATAAAGAGAAAGAGAAACTAAAAGAGAATCTAAACAATTCTCATTTTTAACTCTCAACACTCAATAAAATATGGGGGTGTAGCTCAGTTGGGAGAGCACCTGCCTTGCAAGCAGGGGGTCAGGAGTTCGAATCTCCTCATCTCCACCACGATATCTTTAAACTAGCGTTTAAAGATAATTGAGAATTGAAAATGGAAAATAGAGAATTAAAAGAATATAAATAGTTCTCAATTATCAACTCTCAATTCTCAATAGTTGACGACTTAGTTGTCAATCTTGTACCTTGAAAACTACACAGCGTAAGAAAGTTTTAAAATCAATAGAGAATTGATAAATAAAACTACAATTTTTAACTGGTCAAGATACTAAGAGCATAGGGTGAATGCCTTGGCACTAGGAGCCGAAGAAGGACGGGATAAGCACCGAAATGCTACGGGGAGTCGCAAGTAGACATAGATCCGTAGATATCCGAATGGGGAAACCCACCTAAGGAGAACCTTAGGAATCATCTACTGAATCCATAGGTAGATAGAAGGCAGACCAGGGGAACTGAAACATCTAAGTACCCTGAGGAAGAGAAAGAAACATCGATTCCCTAAGTAGCGGCGAGCGAACGGGGAAGAGCCCAAACCAGTAGAGGTAACTTTACTGGGGTTGCGGACCAGCATAACGGTAGGGATAATCTATAGTAGAAGAGGTCTGGAAAGGCCCACCACAGAAGGTGAAAGTCCAGTATACGAAATAGATAACCCACCAGCTGAGATCCAGAGTACCACGAGACACGAGAAACCTTGTGGGAAGCAGGGGGGCCCACCCCCCAAGGCTAAATACTACCTAGTGACCGATAGAGAATAGTACCGTGAGGGAAAGGTGAAAAGAACCCCGGGAGGGGAGTGAAAAAGAACCTGAAACCCTATGTTTACAAGCAGTGGAAGTTCTATATATGAACGACCGCGTACTTTTTGTAGAACGGGCCAACGAGTTACGATATGCAGCAAGGTTAAGTACTTAAGGTATGGAGCCGTAGGGAAACCGAGTCTAAATAGGGCGATTAAGTTGCATGTCGTAGACCCGAAACCGGGTGACCTACCCATGGGCAGGTTGAAGTTGAGGTAAAACTCAATGGAGGACCGAACCGCTTAGCGTTTAAAAGCTATCGGATGACCTGTGGGTAGCGGTGAAATTCCAATCGAACCCGGATATAGCTGGTTCTCCTCGAAATAGCTTTAGGGCTAGCCTCAAGGAAAGTGACGTGGAGGTAGAGCACTGACTGGTCTAGGGGCGCGCATGCGTTACCAAAACCTATCAAACTCCGAATGCCACAGTCATATACTTGGGAGTCAGACTATGTGAGATAAGTTTCATAGTCAAAAGGGAAACAGCCCAGACCACCATCTAAGGTCCCAAAGTACAAGTTAAGTGGGAAAGGATGTAAGACTACACAGACAACCAGGATGTTGGCTTAGAAGCAGCCACACATTCAAAGAGTGCGTAATAGCTCACTGGTCGAGTGGTCTTGCGCCGAAGATTACCGGGGCTCAAACTAGTCACCGAAGATGTGGGATACGTAAGTATCGGTAGAGGAGCATTGTATACAGGTAGAAGCTATACCGAAAGGAGTAGTGGACAGTATACAAGAGAGAATGTTGGCATGAGTAGCGAGAGGTGAGTGAGAATCTCACCCATCGAAAGCCTAAGGTTTCCTGAGGAAGGCTCGTCCACTCAGGGTTAGTCGGGACCTAAGCCCAGGCCAAAAGGCGTAGGCGATGGACAACAGGTTGAAATTCCTGTACTACCAGAAGGCGCTAAAAGAGAAGGAGTGACGCAGGAGGATAGGTTAAGCACACCGTTGGTTGAGTGTGCCTAAGCAAGTAGGGAGTATCTAAAGGCAAATCCGTAGATACAATATCCTGAGAAGTGATGGGGAGCGAAATACAAGTAGCGAACTAACTGAATCCACACTGCCAAGAAAAGCTTCTATCAAGCCTAAAGGTACCCGTACCGCAAACCGACACAGGTAGGCGAGGAGAGAATCCTAAGATGAGCGGAAGAACTCTTGTTAAGGAACTCGGCAAATTAACCCCGTAACTTCGGGAGAAGGGGTGCCGAGGGAGGTGAAGTGCAAGCCACATAAGCCTCCTTCGGCCGCAGTGAATAGGCCCAGGCGACTGTTTACCAAAAACACAGGTCTCTGCTAAATCGAAAGATGAAGTATAGGGGCTGACACCTGCCCGGTGCTGGAAGGTTAAGGGGAATGCTTAGCGCAAGCGAAGGTAAGAACTTAAGCCCCAGTAAACGGCGGCCGTAACTATAACGGTCCTAAGGTAGCGAAATTCCTTGTCGGGTAAGTTCCGACCCGCACGAAAGGTGTAACGATCTGGGCACTGTCTCAACAAGAGATCCGGTGAAATTGTAGTACTCGTGAAGATGCGAGTTACCCGCGACTAGACGGAAAGACCCCGTGGAGCTTTACTGCAAGCTGACATTGGATTTTGGTATCCTATGTACAGAATAGGTGGGAGACAGAGAAATCAGTGCGCCAGCATTGGTGGAGTCGTCGTTGGGATACCACCCTTATGATACTGAAGTTCTAACCATAGGCCATGAAACTGGTTTTGGGACACTGTCAGTTGGGCAGTTTGACTGGGGCGGTCGCCTCCTAAAAAGTAACGGAGGCGCTCAAAGGTTCCCTCAGCACGGTCGGAAATCGTGCGAAGAGTGTAAAGGCAGAAGGGAGCTTGACTGCGAGACCTACAAGTCGAGCAGGAACGAAAGTTGGACTTAGTGATCCGGTGGCGCCGAGTGGAAGGGCCATCGCTCAACGGATAAAAGCTACCCCGGGGATAACAGGCTTATCTCCCCCAAGAGTCCACATCGACGGGGAGGTTTGGCACCTCGATGTCGGCTCGTCTCATCCTGGAGCTGTAGCAGGTTCCAAGGGTTGGGCTGTTCGCCCATTAAAGAGGCACGCGAGCTGGGTTCAGAACGTCGTGAGACAGTTCGGTCCCTATCTGTCGTGGGCGTAGGAAATTTGAAAGGAGCTGTTCCTAGTACGAGAGGACCGGAATGGACAGACCACTAGTGTATCAGTTGTCCTGCCAAGGGCATGGCTGAGTAGCCAAGTCTGGTAGGGATAAGCGCTGAAGGCATCTAAGCGCGAAGCCCCCCTTAAGAAAAGATTTCCCATCTGGTAAACAGAGTAAGACCCCAGAAAGACTAACTGGTTGATAGGTCGTAGGTGTAAGAGCAGCAATGCTTTAAGCTAAACGATACTAATAGGTCGAGGGCTTGACCAGAAATATGGACGCTGTGTAGTTTTTAAGGTACAAATAAATACCTTAAAACTAAATATATAAGCTCTGAACAAATGATTTAGGGCATAAATCCAGTGACAATAGCGAAGGGGTCACACCTGTTCCCATACCGAACACAGAAGTTAAGCCCTTCAGCGCTGATGGTACTTGGTGGGAGACCGCCTGGGAGAGTAGGACGTTGCTGGATTTTTTATTTTTAAAATAGATTTATATATCAAAAAACAGCTTAAGATTTAATTTTTTAAGCTGTTTTTTATTTTACTATATTATTTGTTGTATATCTAATGTCCATTTCCTATGAATCTTTTTTCCATTTCCTCCTCTAGTCTCATAAGCTTTTTAATTACGTGTGGAGGTTTTCTATCTTTATTTTTAGCATTAGCTGGAATTGTATCAGTATTAGTATTATTGCTGTTTTTTACGAATGCAATATGTGGTGAATTCGTAGTTAAGACTTCAAATTTACAGCCCAAGAATTTGAGCTTTTCTATTATGGTCGGCAAGGCTTTTAGTGTATTGGTCTTGGCAGCAGTATCATGAAAAAGAACTACAGCAGTATTATTTCTACTTACCCAAGTCAATGTATTGTTGATTATTTCATCTACAGAGGCTGGAACTGCAGAAGCATCACCGCTACTAGCGTTCCAATCAAAATGCACATAGCCTTCCTTTTCCAATCTATTCATTATTTCATTTATTATCTTTTTTCCTTTTTCAGTTTTAGTTGAAGCATTATTTGATCCTCCAGGAAACCTGATTATTTTAGGTCGTTTTTTTGTGGCTTCATATACAATATTTTCATTTTTATATAAATCCTCAAAAAAGTTGTCTACACTTTTATATATATAATTATAATTATGGCTATAAGTATGGTTGCCAATTGCATGTCCTTCATCGGAAATTCTCTTAAGAAGTGTTTTTCCTTCATCTGTTTTGGTGCCTATGACAAAGAAAGTAGCTTTAATATTTTCTTTCTTTAGCAGATCCAACACCTTAGTAGTTATAGAACTAGGGCCATCATCAAAAGTAAAATAGACTGTTTTATTAGACCATGCATTTTCCTTATTTAGAGTGTTGATTATATTGGATGCTGGTTTTGAAGGTACTTTATTCTCAGGCTCTACTGGGGGCTCCGTCTCAACTTTAGTGTCAGGAGGATCTGAGATTTCCGGAACAGGCTCTTCTGTACCAGTAGGCTTGCCCTTATCGGGATTCATATTGTCTTCCTGATTATCTCCAACGGGTTCAGTATTATCTTCGTTATCATTTTCATTTGGGTCAATATTAATCCGATCCTCATCAGTAGAGGAATTAGTATTAGGCTCAATTACAACATCAGTATTGTCCTCATCAGTATCTTTATATGTATCCTCATCTAGCATGGCTAATTGCATACTATTGGGCATTATGCTTAGCATTCCATCGGCCAAGGCAGAGCTTGATATAGTAATCATAATAAGCAAAAACATTACAACTTTTTTCATTATAGTCCTCCTCATGTTGTACAGCTAATGCAATGAAGAAAGAATTAGCTACATTCATAATACACTATATTATAGTAAAATTGTATGACAAAACAGTTACACTTTAGACCAATTGAACTTTTCATCCTGAAACTTAAATTATTTAGCTGCTTTCTAGCCGTACAAATTTGATGTTTGCTAGGTTTGAACTACCAAATATTTACTCCGCAAATCAGTTTAGGTCATAATGGCACTTTTGATACTTAAAAGATTGTTCCACAGATAGAAATCAATGTTGATGCAGAATATCTTCTTTTCTGATAATATAATTATTAGATATATACCCTTTTAGAGAAGATTTAATATGGAGTTGATAAATAATGGATTTAAGAAATAAGAAATGCTTTATTTTAGATATGGATGGAACCATATATTTGGGGGATAAACTACTTAAGGGCTCAAAGGAATTTTTGGAATTACTAAACGAGCAAAATAAAAGATATCTATTTGTTACAAATAACTCCTCTAAGTCGGCTAGGGATTATGTTAAGAAGCTAAAAAGCCTTGGAATAGAAGCGAATGAATGTGATGTTTTAACTTCAGGAGAGGCTACTTGTATTTATCTAAATATGCAAAAACCAAATGCCAAGGTGTATGTTGTCGGTACAGATGAACTGTTAATGGAATTTAAGGCACATGGTTTTAATGTTATAAATGGCACTCAAATACTTCCTGATTATGTAGTGCTAGGCTTTGATACTACTCTTAATTACATGAAAATATGGGAGGCCTGTAATTTTATCAGGCAGGGGATACCTTTCATTGCTACCCATCCAGACCTTAATTGTCCTATAGAAAATGGAGGATTTATGCCTGACTGTGGTGCCATGATAGAGATGTTCAAAGCTTCTACAGATGTTTTACCTAAAATAATAGGAAAACCAAATAAAGAAATCGTAGATGTTATATTTGAAAAAACAGGTCTAAAATCAGAAGATATAGCTGTAGTAGGGGATAGACTCTATACAGATATAATGATTGGGAAAAATAGTGGAATAACTTCGGTGTTAGTCTTAAGCGGGGAGACAAGATTAGAAGATCTTAAAGAATCTGAAATAGATCCTGATATAATTTTAGATTCTATTAAGGATTTATATGAAATGCTCCTTTGATTCTATAATATGACAAGCCTTGCTATTCATAGTATTTATTAACTAAGAGTAGGAGGATTGTTTATGAAAAATTCATGGAAGGAACTGGCCAGCGTTTATATTGGCACTGTTATAGGGGCAGGCTTTGCCTCAGGACAAGAAATTATTCAATTCTTTGGAGTATTTGGTTACAAAGGGATATATGGTATCATATTTGCTTCAATTTTATTTTCAGTAATGGGAGCAATTGTATTATCTCAAGTATTCAGAGATAGAATTACGTCTTATAATGAGTATATTACTCCGCTTTTTGGACGAAGAATAAGTAAAGTCATGGAGCTTATTATAATTTCTTATCTATTCATCGGATTTTGCATAATGCTTGCTGGAAGTGGTGCAGTATTTATTGAGCAATTTAATATACCTGCTGATATAGGGATTTATACTATGGCATTTTTATGCTTTTTAACGCTAGCTTTTAGCGTAAAAGGGATATCCTTTGTAAATAGATTAGTTGTACCATTTCTAATTATTGGAATTATTTTAGTAGGCTCAGTTGTAATAATAAAGGAAGGACTCAATTTTAGCAATTTTTATGGAGTGAGCAGAGCTAAAACAGGGAACTGGGTGACTTCAGCTATTCTTTATGTAAGCTTTAATAGCATATCTGCTATTGTAATATTGACATCTTTGCTTCCCATTATAGGAAATGAAAGGCAGGCAATAAAAGGAGGCATATTTGGGGGGATAGGACTTGGAGTTATGGCAATGTTTATTTTATTATCTACTCTAATATTATATACTGATATTTATAGCATAGAGATCCCCATGATAAGAGCTGCACAGTATTTAGGAGACTGGGGCGGATATATGTATTCTGTTATATTATGGCTGGCTATGTTTACTACTGCTATTGCCAGTGGCTTTGGCTGTGTAAACAGGATTTCTTCTGTCATTAATGAAAGTCAACTATTTATTTCGGGAATATTTTGTGTAATTGCTATTCCTTTTGCTAAGGTAGGGTTTTCTAGTCTGGTATCAATAATATATCCGTTGTTTGGATATTTAGGACTTTTTATGCTTGTATATATTATTGTCAATCATTTTTTGGATTTTTTAGGTTTATATAGAAGGAATTTATATAAACAAAAGTGAATTATACTCATTAAGATGGGAGGGAAACTTATGATTGCAAAAGAAGAAGAAAATAAAGGCAAAAAGCTGATATGGATAGTATTGATAATCATAATAATTGCATTGATGTTTTTTGGAAAATTATTAAATGGCGATATACAAGATTTATTTAAGCAAACTGAAAAATCATTGGAGCTGGTTCAGACCATTAATATTCCTTGGGACAAGGATAGTATTATAAAAAATTATGGTGGAGTTATTATAAATTCCGATAATAATATTATTACTTCATATAATCTATCAGGAGACAAGCTATGGTCAAAGAGTGTAGATTTTGAAGTCCCCTTTACTCATCTAGGGGAAAATGCGATTTATACTGGTGATAAAATTAAGGGACAAATTGTTGCTTTTAGCATTGAAGGAGAAAAGAAATGGACCTATGAGGCAAGACAATCAATAGATAAATTTGTTGAGAAGAATGGTCTATTAATCATATATACAAAAGCAGGTGAGCAAATTGATCAGATAAATATTTTAGACGAAAAAGGCTCATTATTAGCGAATACAATTATTGATGAAGGAAGGCTTTTATCTAGTAATATTTCTCCTGACCAGAAAAAGTTTATACTTGTGACAATAGACTTTTCAGGAAATATTCTTCAAAGCAGTCTTTTGTTATATACAATAGAAGGACAGCTTTTATGGAAAAAAGACTATACAGATTTGATTATTCTTGATGCCGATTTTATAGATAATGATACTATGCTGGCAATAAGTGATAGCAAAATAATTAGCCTAAATGCAGAAAATGAACTGTTATGGAGTAAGGATATTAAAGGCAGGTTAAAGGATGCAAAGCTAGACAACAAGCAAAAAGAAATATATTTACTTTATGAAGAGGATAAGGGCTACATAGAAGTACTAGAGCCAAATGGAAAGACAAAAAATAAACTTGCATTAGACAATTATTATAACAGTATATATACAAATAAAAGAAATGTTTTTTTAGTAGGAGAGGATAGACTTATAGGAATACATGAAGGAGAAGCTTTTTTAAATTATACATGTGAGGCTGAAATAGAAAGCTTAATATTCGATAAAGATAATATTCTTGTATTGACTAAAGAAAATCTAATTATAGGGAAATTATCAAGTAAAAAAGAACAAGGAAATAATTAGAGAATAACATATAAAAGGTAGGTGCTTCTTAGATGAATTGGGTAGATATGTGTATTTTTGCTATTCTAGCTGTAAATTCATTAATTGGTTTTAACCAGGGCTTTATTGTTTCTATTTTTAGTTTAGCAGGACTTTTGATATCTTACTTTGCTGCTAGACTATACTACCCAATAATTGCCCAGTTCATATTAAATAATCAGGGAATTTATGATAAAATGAGAGGTTTTGTTGATAAGAGATTATATTCAATGTTTGAGGGGAAACCAGATATTTTTGGATCAGCCTCTTTACTAGAGGGGTTAAATTTACCAAAGCCTTTAGTAGACATCATATCAAAGAGTCCTAGGGTAGGTTCCTATACATCTGAGGTTTCAAAGTATGCTCTTGATATTATGTCTGAAGCTCTGACGCGAATATTTATAGACGTAATAAGCCTGATTATTGCGTTTATTCTTGCAAGGATAATATTGATTTTTGTCGTAAGGATTTTAAGTGCTTTTTCAGATATTCCTATATTAAAGCAATTTAATAAAATCCTTGGCCTTGCTTTTGGTCTTATTAAAGGTATTTTGATAATATTAATAATACTTGCTATACTTACCCCGCTTGTATCCGTATCACCTAATGGGGCACTAGCTGAAGGAGTCTTTAGTTCTACTGTAGGATATTATTTATATGATAATAATATATTATTAAAGTATTTAAAGGACTTAGTGCTATAATGAGCTATAAATCTTATATGGAGGGAATAGAAAGTGGGAAAGCGAAATAATGATTTATTAGGTATTATTTTGATTTTAATAGGGGTTTTGATATTTTTACTTAATACAGATTTATTATCAGGAAATGCTTTATTGATTTTGATAGGAGTAGGTTTTTTAGTAATATATTTTATTAGACGATATATTTGGAGCTTAATTTCAGGAATGATAATTATTGTGGTTGGAGTTACATCTATAATTGATGATGCGTTTTCAACCAGAATTGATTTAGCTGGATTTACATTTTTAGTTGGTTTGGGAATAGTTTTTTTAGTTTTATATTTCACAAAAAGAATAATGGGTTTTGTATTTCCAGGTTTTATACTTCCAGCTGTAGGCATATACACACTTGTATCCAGTATATATACTGGAGAGATGTCTTGGGCATTTTTCTTTTTAATAGGTTTATCATTTTATGGTATTTATATTGCTGAATTTATGAAAAGGGGCAATAGCTGGCCATTAATTCCAGGAACCATTTTAATTGCTTTTTCAGCGTTTCTGTACTTAATATCGAAAGATATAATAAAAGCAAGCTTTTGGAAGGTAATATCCTACGCTTGGCCTGCTTTATTAATAATTGTTGGAATTAAAATTATATATGATAATGTAAAGCGTAAAGCATAATGAAAACAGGGTGCAAAGTTTTTGCACCCTGTTTTTTACTCAACCACTATTTCTACTCTTTCTCCATCTCCACTTTCAATATCAACTATTTTACCTTCTGCACCGTTTTTAATCAATTCAACAATCTCATTAAAGTCAATATCCTTTAGATCTGAGTTTTTTAATTCAGGAGAGAATTTTGTTGCCATTTTTAGTCCCACATCTACTAGAGCTAATGGAATATTTACATTTACCTTTGCATTGTCATCCGGATCATGAACCTTTATTTTTAGCCATTTAGAGGTTTTGGATATTGGTAAGTTTTCTTTTTCCTCCAATGCACCTAAAAGCTCCAATCCATCCGCAGATGTTATTTTTCCATCTTCTATCATCTTAAGAATTTGCATTTTTTCTTCTTTTAAATATGACACACTAACGACCTCCTTATTATACTATCTTTATTGAGCCATTTGATGTTGAAGCAATTATTTTGATCTGATTTTCAGCCTCTGTATTGTATGCGCTATGTGCTAATATCTTTTGCTTACCAGGACTATTTTGCTTATTTAAATCATATATAAGATTTGGTATTTCCACATCCAAACGGCCCATAGAAGTTTGAGCATCTATGTTATATGCTTTGTCATGGTCATCGATATTTATTTCTATTGAGCTATTTGAAGTATATGTTTCAATTTTACGTAAAGTCGACGTATCAACATCAGTTATTTTGATACTTCCATTAGATGTTTTAGCAATAATAGAAGATGCAATTGAGTCTTCTATTCTTAAGGTTGCATTTGAGCTAGTGATGACCATTTCCTTTGATTGTGCATCCGTAATTAATATTCTGCCGTTTTTTGTAGTAGCAACTATATCTTCACAACTAACATCCTGCACGTTTATAGTGGCATTAGATGTTTCTAGCTCTATTCGTTTTGAACTTGTATCCTCTATATTTATTGAACCATTATTAGTACAAGCTATTGTTCTACTAGAACTTATGTCCTGTGCTTTGATAGAACCGTTGGTTGTATCAAGTATCAATTCATTAGAATTTATTTCGCTGACTTCAATTCTTCCATTAGAGGTCAATAGAAAAATCTTATCATACTTTATAGAGGGAAGATATATTTCAAGACTTGTGCCTATTCCATTGGTATATCTAGGCTTGAATATAAACTTGTCATTTTGTTCAATTACTTCATACACTAATCGGCTCCTATCATAAACCGATTTTTTAATAGAGCATTTAGCCTTTATACTTATTTTTTCTTCATCCCATGAGTGAAGAAGTATTTTTCCATTTATTCCATGAACCTCAATAACAGGAGAATCCAAGCCTGCAATGTTTCTATCTATAGTTTCAGTTATAGTTTCATAACTGCCTGGAAATATATTAAAGGAACCATCTCCAATAAATCCATCTACCATTTTAAGAACCTTTTCTGTAATGGAAGTAGCGCTTTCTGCTAATTCTTCGCCAACTTTTCCCATCTTTTCACCGAAGTTCTCACCCCAGTTTCCCATTTTTTCACCGAAATTTTCTCCCCAAGATCCCATTTTTTCGCCAAAGGACTCACCGAAGCTTTCGCCCCAATCATCCATTTTATCTCCAAAGTCATTCATTTTCTTGTCAAAGCTATCTCCTAGATGATCTAATTTTTCTGCCTTTTTTTCCAGCTTCTTTTCTAGTTTTTCCATCCTACTAGATGATACTTTTTCATCGGAGCTACCAGCAATTTCATCCTCCTTATGAATAAAACCTGTGTATTTCTCATTGTCATGGGATACTTGACTGTCAATAATACTATCATCGCTACAATTTATTTCAATTTCATTATGATCTTGAAGCTCTTCTTCTATTTCAAGCTCATCCAGTGCTTGAAGTAGCTTCGATGCCTCGTCATTAGAAATTTTACCTTCTTGTAGCATTGTAAGTACCATTAATCTTTCCTCACTCACCACTTTCCCCTCCTAAAACTATTCTTCTTTTAAAAGCTTTACTGCTTCATCAGCAGTTATTTCACCTGCGCTGAGCTTTGCTAAAACTTCTTTCTTATCAACTTTTGGCTCATGTCTAACACTATAGCCTAAAGCTTCTACCACGTTTTCCAGCTTGCTTCTAACTGTTGGATAAGAAATTCCAAGCTCTTTTTCGATTTCCTTTATATTGCCTCTGTTTTTAATAAATACCTCTACAAAATTTTTCTGATCTTCAGTTAATCTACAAAATTTGCATAAAGTAAATTTTCCTTCTATAGTCGTTTCACAGTAATTACAATGAAGTCTTGTTACATCCATTTCATGATTACATACGGGACATCTTCCTAATGCTTCTTTTTTCATAGTATCCTACCTTTCTCTATAAGACTGATATCTTGACTAAATCTTTATCGTCGCATACATCAACAAAGTCGAAGGGACCATAGGCTCCTAATGCATAAATTAGTTCGCTAATGTCAATGTCTTTTAGTATATCAAGAGCCATTCTGGAATTTTGGCCCATGTGGTTGCTATGTTTAAATGCTAAAGGAGCTATTAGTATTCCAAGTTTACTTAAGGATGCAATTAGCCAAAATGGTATACCTGGTAATCTTATTTTCTTATTATTATCCCCATCAATTATTTTAATCTTGATTTTTCTAGCAGGTCTTATTCTATTTATACTATTTTCATTTATGCTTTTTATAAGCTTTACAGCTTTTTTGCAGCTTATCTCCCCATTCTCCAGTTTGTCAAGGATACTTCTTATTTCCTCCTTCAAATTAAACCCCTCCTGCCTTAATAATATCTTTTTCTATTTAGATAAAAAGGGTATAATAAAATAGAAGTGCTTTTATATATGATGATTTTAAACAATATTAATGATAATAGTAGATTTTTTATTATTTACATTTTAAGTATTTAATGCTTTTAATATTCCCTTTAGCTATATAATAGTATTTAAAATTAATAATGTCAATATTAATTTTAAAAATATTAATATACAAATTAAAAATGTTAATAATGATTATGTGAAAGATAAATTATAGACAAAATCTATAATGAATGCAATGGATATGGATAACACAAATAGGTGAATAAAGAAAAAACAAGTATACTATAGATAGAGATTTTAAGTTGAGGAGGAATACAAAATGAAAAAAGAAATCGATGCTAGAAATCAAGCTTGTCCAAAACCAGTTATAATGACTAAAAAAGCATTGGATGAGACATCAGAAGGTGTAGTCACTACTATTGTAGATAATGAGGTGGCAAAAGAAAATGTTTCAAAGCTTGCTAAAAGCTTAAATTTTGATTATACCGTTGAAAAAAGGGAAAATGAATATTATATTCATATCACAAAGGGAGCCGTAGCTGAAGAAGTTGAGGAAGCTAATGCTTGTGTCCCTAACACATTTAAGGATACGGTTATATTATTTGGTAATGATAAGCTTGGACAAGGCTCGGAGGAGCTAGGAAATATACTTATTAAAGGATATATATATACTCTAACAGAATCAACACCTTTTCCTTCTACATTGCTATTTTTAAATGGCGGGGTAAGGCTTACAGTTGAAGGTTCTCCAGTATTAGATGACTTAAAGAAACTTAAATCAGAGGGAGTAGAGATATTATCCTGTGGAACTTGTCTTGATTTCTATAGTCTAAAAGAAAAACTAGCTGTTGGAGAAATAACTAATATGTATACTATTGTAGAAAAAATGAAAAATGCTACAAACACGATAACACTATAAAAGGATGGTAACATGAAGGAAGAAGTATATTATGTAGTAGCCTTTGATTCAACACACTATGCAATACAAGGCGAAAAGACTTTAAAAAACAATGATATTGATATAAAAGTAATACCAACTCCTAGAGAAATAACTGCTAGCTGTGGCTTATCTATAAGATTCAACCCAGAATTTTTTGAGCAGGTAAAGAATATATTAGAAGGGGCATCCTTATCTATAAAAGGAATATATAGACTAGTAAAAAATGAATCAGGCAGATCAGCAAGCAAAATCAGTTAACTAAGGCGGTGAGGTCTTGAAGGAGGCAGTAAATAGCATATATGGTTTTTTGTTAGGACCTAGTGGACAGCTTAACATATATGGGAAACTATTGAGAGCTATTATCATATTTATTCTTATGAAAATAGTGATAAAATTTTCCTATTCCTTAATAGATAGGTTTTTTACTAAAAGACATAATTCAAGATTTAAAATCGAAGAAAGAAAATCAAATACACTGGCTGTTATATTAAAAAGTGTTTCTAAGTATCTATTTTACTTTATAGGGATAGTTTCTATACTAAAGGAATTTGGACTACCTATAGAATCTATTCTTGCAACTGCTGGAATAGGAGGATTAGCCATAGGCTTTGGAGCTCAAAGCTTAGTGAAGGATATAATAACTGGATTCTTTATCTTATTTGAAGACCAGTATTCTGTAGGTGATTATATAAAGACAGGAGACTTTGATGGAATAGTTGAGGAAATCGGCATACGTATCACCAAGATAAGGGCATTTTCAGGAGAACTGCATATAGTTCCTAATGGAAATATACAAACCGTAACTAATCTGAGCAGAGGTTCTATGAGATCTCTGGTAAACGTGGAAATTACTTATGAGGAGGATATAGATAAGGCTTTAGTAATTTTATCAGAGCTGTCTAAAAAGCTGTCTCAGGAAAATGATAATATTGTTGAAGGGCCTACAGTTCTAGGAGTAACTAATCTAAGTCAGTCAGGGATACAGCTTACAGTTGTTGCTAAAACTAAGCCTATGGAGCAATGGGCAGTGGAAAGAGAAATAAGAAAAAAGATAAAAGAGGAGTTTCACAAGGCGGGCATAGAGATCCCTTATCCTAGGAGAGTTGTTATTGAAAAAGATAAAGTGGATAAAAGTTCACTAAATAGCTAAAATATAATATAATGTATTTATAGCTCAAGCTACTTCATATATGATTGTCATAGAGAGGTAGCTTTATTGTAGTTAGGGGAGGGATTAGATGATTGTAAAATACAATGTCGGAGATGTGGTGCAGCTTAAAAAAGCTCATCCATGTGGAGAAAACAAATGGGAAGTCATGAGAACTGGAGTAGATTTTAAACTAAAGTGCCTAGGCTGTGAACGCCAGGTATGGCTTGCCAGAAGAGAATTTGAAAGAAGAGTAAAAAAGGTTCTTAGCAGCAGTAATCCAGAGGCAGTAGAAAAGCAAAGAACAGAATGATATTATATATAGAAAATCAAACCCTATAAATATTACACAGGGAGGAATTATCTCATGAAGAAGTCTTTTGTGGCTTTGATGAGTGCTTGTGTCTTTGCCTTTTTGTTTTCTGGATGTGGATCAGGGATTTCAAGTTCAACACTGATGCCAACTGTCAATCTGGCAGATGGTAGTTGGGAACTGATATATGACAACTACAATCCACAGCAGATTACTCTTGAACTTGCTCTTGCCTTACCAAAGTTTGAGGGAAAAAGCAAGGAAGAGTGGCATTCCTACGCAGAGAGCATCGGAAAAGTCGATAACTCAGCTCTTATTTGGGCAAGTGGTGCTTCTCTCTTTCCAGATGGAAGCACGGTGATTTATCATTCCAACAAAGATTGCATCGATGTAGGCGGCATGTCTGTTTTTGCTTTTGATTTGAATACAGGAGAGGAGCGTATTCTACTGAAAAGCAAGAAAGGGGAGTATTACAGCATCTATTACTGGCTAGACAACAGCACTCTGCTTTGCTCCTCCGATATTTATGATGGACAGGTTTCTAAAACGGAGTATTTGATTTGTAGGCTAGACGGTAAAGTGATTCCCGTGACTTTTCACGGAGAGAGCCCCCGTATCTATGCAGCTCGAGGCCGATTTCTAGCATATCAGCCTGATGGTGGCAACTCACAGATTATTTACTTTGGCCACTTTGACAATGATAATCAATGGGTGGAGACGAATCGACTTGAAGTTACTGGCGGCTACCCTATTAACGGTGGAGCTATCAGTACAGATGGTACACTTTTGGCATTTCCTCTAGGGAATCCAGATTCAAACAACACCTCACGTACCATGAATATCTGGGATATTTCCTCAGATACTCTGATTTCAATTCCCGATCCGGTAATTACGGGTATGGGAGATCCTGCAGCAAGCTGGCCTCGGCAAGACGCTGAGTTCTTAGAAGTGGTATATGTTGGGACTGGAAAGGATGGAAATTCGAAGGAGCAGCTCTGGAGGTATGTGTTGCCTAAGATAAAATAGCCTTTTCGTGTAGTAGCGCTGTTGGGCTAGATTATAATCATAAAGAGAAGCGGTTTTTTATAATATTTTATTTTGCTTTTGATGTTTTTTTCTGTATATTTGTGAAAGGCCTCATTCCTAAGATAACTCTTAGGAATGAGGCTTTTTCTTTCCATATTCAGTTTATCGCTTTTGATATGTCCACAAATTATCTTTGTGAATCTCTACCTTTGTTCAAGGACTTGATGCTTTCTGCCCAATTTATCATTTCTTTTTCCGCAAAACCATAATCCTCAGATTCTTCTAGATGCTTCATAAAGACCTCATAAGCATTGGCGATTATCTTCAATTGTTCCTCCGTAGGATTTTCTTCCTTTATAAGTTCTTCTCTAGTTTCTTCATAAGCTCCCTTATATATTCTAAAAGGGAATTCCATATCATTATAATTAGCAGGCAAAAATCCAGCTCTTAGATTACAGTTTACTCTAAATCTTATTAAGAAGGCTTGGAAAAAGTCTTTATCCATTATATTTCACCTCGTAGAATCATATGGTTTAACTTCATATGCTAGCTAATATAATATAAATTTTAAGTATATTAGTATAGCAATCATTATTAGCTAGACAATAGATTGTTTACATGGAGCTTAAATCTATATGGCAATAGCCTCCAGGATTCTTTTTCAAATAATTCTGATGATATTCTTCTGCATTATAGAAGCAGCTTAAAGGCTCTACTTCAGTTACAATTTCTTTGTCATATTTTTGCTGCTCTTTCTTCAAAGACTTTTCTATAATAGGCAAGTCTCCATCGTCTATATAATAAATACCAGTTCTATACTGATGGCCTACATCTCCACCCTGCTTATTTAATGATGTAGGATTTATAACCTTCCAAAATTTGTGTAATAGCTCTTCTAGTGAAATAACATTCTCATCATATCTGACTATACAAGCTTCAGCATGACCTGTATCTCCCCTACATACGTCCTGATAACTAGGATTACGAGCCGTACCATTAGCATAACCAATTCTAGTTTCCACTATCCCATTTATTCTAGACATGTATTCTTCCACACCCCAAAAGCATCCTCCAGCTAATATGATTTCTTTCACTTTAGGCACCTCCAACTTGTTTTTTCTATGGTATTTTTATAGTACTATTATATACTATAGTTAATGGAAATTATCAATAAAAACAATAGAGCTAATCAAGTAAAAATATTGTCAATAATATTTGTTGTATTTATACATAATAAATGATATAATACAGTGATGTAGTATGTTATCCTTGCTCTATTATATAAATAGGGCCGTTTAGTCCAAAGGGAGGTGAAGTACATGAAAAAATACGAAGTTGTTCTAATTTTTGCGCCAGGCATGGAAGAAGAGACAAGAAATAATCTTGTTGAAAGATTCAAGGGCATAGTTGAGACAAATGGTACAGTTGATAATGTTGATGTATGGGGAAGCAGAAAGCTTGCTTATGAAATCAATGATTATCAAGAAGGCTACTATGTTTTATTGAATATCACTTCTGGAGCAGATGTTGTAGATGAAATAGACAGAATTGCTAAAATTACAGATGATGTAATTAGACACATGATAATTAGAGAAGATGAATAATAAAGCTGTTGGGGGTGTAATTGTGAATAGTGTAATACTTATTGGAAGATTGACAAGAGACCCTGAACTGAGATATCTGTCTAGTGGAATGGCAGTTTCTAGATTTAGCATAGCGGTGGATAAAGACTTATCGAGAGAAAAGAAACAGGAATTTGAGAGTAAAGGACAACCTACGGCAGATTTTATAAATATTGTAGTTTGGGGAAAACAGGCTGAGAACTGTGCGAACTATTTAGTTAAGGGTAGACTTGTAGCAATTCAAGGACGTATCCAGACAGGAAGCTATACCGCTCAGGATGGAACTAAGAGATATACGACAGATGTAGTGGCAGATAGAGTTCAATTCCTTGAATGGGGAGAAGCTAGACAAGGTAACCAAAATACAAATAGAGATTTAAAT
Source organism: Proteiniborus sp. MB09-C3 (assembly GCF_030263895.1). Classification (NCBI taxonomy): domain Bacteria; kingdom Bacillati; phylum Bacillota; class Clostridia; order Eubacteriales; genus Proteiniborus; species Proteiniborus sp. MB09-C3. The sequence goes on along the minus strand of NZ_CP127161.1, from coordinate 424,055 downwards.
ACAAACAAAGATTTCGGTATGGACATAGATATGGATGGTTTCCATCCTACAGATGATGATGATATTCCATTCTAAAGGAGGGAAAAAGAATGGCACAACCAGGAAGAAAATTTAGAACTAAAAAAAGAGTTTGTAGTTTCTGTGTTGATGATGCTACTAGCATAAGCTATAAAGATGTAAACAAGCTTAAAAAATATGTTACTGAAAGAGGAAAGATACTTCCTAGAAGAATCTCAGGAAACTGTGCTTTACATCAAAGACAATTAACTCGTGCTATTAAAAGAGCAAGACAAGTTGCACTTTTACCATATACAGCAGACTAATTTTAAAATTTTAAATAGTATAGAAGAGAGATATATTATATAATATGTAGTATATCTCTTTTATTTTTTTATGACCTAACTCAACTTATGAAAGATTAGAATACTTACTTAATTGACATAGATACTGCTTCTGTATAGAATTACTATAAGAATCATAATGCGTAAAATAAAATTAGTTAAAGAGCCTTAGGTTTGATATAATGTATTATGGGGGGGGATTAATCATGTCATTTAATGATAAGAATATAGATGTAACAAAAAACATAAAGGTTATAGAGTGGTTAAAAAGTGAACTGCTTATGGCTGTTGCATCATTGTATGAGCTTTTGGTGAAGGGTATCCAAAATAGTCATGATGCAATGCTTGATTCAGTATCCAATATAATACTTGTGGCATATCTACTTGGGAAAAGGCTTGGGGTTTCATATGAAAGTATAGATGCAAAGGTAGAAGAAAAAGCTAAGCTTGCGCTTGTAGAGGAACATAAAATTGAACAATGGTATGGAGACTTAGGTAGTTTATTAGAATATTTTAAGAGAAAAAGGAGTTAGAGGTGAAAAATTTGAACTTAGGAGAAAAGACAACTCGGGTTGTTGAAACTGCCCTTATTACAACATTTGTGACTCTAATTATGCTCTTTGGATATAATGTGTTTCCAATAATAACTTTATTTTATCCAGTGCCCTTTATAATTCTTGGGGTAAGGCATAATACAAAATACAACATATATGGAGTCCTAGCATCTAATATACTAATAGGGGTATTTGTTGACATATTCACTGATAAGTTAATATTTTTGATACTTGGGTTGATTTCTATTATTTTAACTTATATGATAAATAAAAAATATAAGCCACACCAAATATTGACTGGGGGAATCATAGGTATTATAGCAACTTCATTGTTATCTGTGACTATTATTGGATATATGACAGGTGTTAGCTTTTTATCCAAAATCAGCACATTTTTAACGGAAAGTATGAAGCTTAATCTGAATATGTTAAAAGAAATGGAGATTTCTACATACGAATTTTCTATGATGAAGGATGCTTTAATGGCAATTGTAGAGTATACAATAATAATCATACCAGCAACTTTAATAATTTTTGCTGTTTTTGTTGTATATATAAACTATTGGATGTCTACGGCAATACTTAGGAGATTAGGGCATAGAACAGTAGAAATTCCTAGATTCATGTATTTTAGGCTTCCCAGCAATGCTATAATGGGTGCTGTAGTTATTATAGCAGCTGCCCTAGTAGTTAGATATATGAAGCTTTTTTACTATGAGACAATATTTATTAATACACTAATTTTAATATCCTTTGTTTTCTTTATGCAGGGTTTGTCCGTCACGGTTTTTCTAATGAATAAAAGAAAGATGCATAAAATTACAAAAGCTATTCTCATATTTCTAATAATCGTAAATGTGCCAATAGGCCTATTAATTTCTTTTATAGGTTTATTAGATGTAATAATTGATTTTAGAAAATTGAAAAGGGTGGAATAAACTCCTTGGAGGAGGATATGTTATGTCAAATAAGAGAATATTTAAATTTCTAATTCCGGATTCAAAGCTCTATTTGCTGATAATTGGTGTGTTAATAAGTATTATTGCTTTTTATGAGCCAAAGATTGCTGCTCTTGGAGTCATACTTTTAGCATATCTAATATATTATCATTGGAAGAACATCCATCTCAAAAAGGTAGAGTGGACTAAATATATAGAGAGCTTGACTACTGGTTTAGATACCGCTACAAAATACGCTATAATAAATTTGCCAATACCTCTTGTGATGGTGGAGACTGACGGAACAATTAGCTGGTATAATACAAGGTTTCTTCAGATGACTGATTCAAAAAAGCTATTAGAAGAAAATATTAAGGATATTATGCTAGGTTTCAGTATAGATAATATCATGAATAAAAAAGAAGATACTCCCATAGAGGTGTCCTTTAAGGATAAGTATTATAAAGTTTTATATAATGTTGTTCAAAAAAGCAAAAGCAGAGAAAATAGAGAAGAATACATTATAATGTTATATTGGATAGACAATACGGGATTTACGACTTTAAAAACTAAATATAACGACGAGAAGGTAAACGTAGGCATAATACAAATAGATAACTATGATGATGTCAGAAACAATACAGACGAAGCCAATAGGCCTATAGTATTTGTTGAAGTCGATAAAATTCTTAATTCATTGGCAGCTAGAATAGGTGGATTCATTAGAAAATATGAGAATGATAAATATATGCTTATTTTTGAAAATAAAAATTTGGAAAATCTAGAAATGAAGAAGTTTGAGATTTTAGATAGTGTAAGGGAAGTTGATTTAGGTAATAGAATACCTGTAACCCTAAGTATAGGAATAGGGGTAAACGGTAAAAGTCTTAGTCAACAGTTTGAATATGCAAATGCGGCTCTTGATATAGCATTGGGAAGGGGAGGAGACCAAGCTGTAGTAAAGAGAATAGATAAATTAAGCTTTTATGGTGGAAAGAGTAAGGCTGTAGAAAAGAGAACTAAAGTAAAGGCAAGAGTAATAGCTCATGCACTGAGACAGCTTATAGATCAATCAGAGAAAGTGTTTATTATGGGACATAAGAATGGGGATATGGACAGCTTTGGGGCTTCTATTGGTATATATAGAGCAGTAAAAAATAGAGGCAAACAAGCTTATATAGTATTAAGTGGAACGAATCCCTCTATAAAAAACATATTTGACAGACTTAAATCTGAGCATCCAGAATATCTGGAGAATATAATAACGCCAGAGCAGGCTAGGACCTTGGCAGATAAGGCCTCTTTGTGTGTGTTAGTTGACAATCATAGACCAAGCTATACTGAGGCCCCGCATCTTTTGGAGATTATCGATAAGGTTGTGCTTATTGACCATCATAGAAGAGGCATAGATTTTATAGAAGACCCTGTATTATCCTATCTAGAGCCTTATGCATCTTCTACATGCGAGTTAGTTACAGAGATACTAAACTATATGGGAGAAAAGCTGGATATTAATAAATTCGAGGCAGAAGCCCTTTTGGCAGGTATTAGTGTAGATACTAAAAACTTTACTTTCCAGACAGGGGTAAGAACCTTTGAGGCTGCATCCTTTTTAAGAAGGGCAGGTGCTGATACTACTTCTGTAAGGCAGCTTTTCCAAGATGACATAAATACATTTATAACAAAAGCCGAAGTAGTAAAAGAAGCTAAGATAATAGATGATAGAATAGCGATATCAAAGCTGAGAAAAGAGAGCAAGGATTCAGTTCTCATAGCTGCTGAAGCAGCAAATGATCTTCTTAATATTAATGGCATAATGGCTTCCTTCGTTTTAGTCATTAGCGATGGAAGAATCCATATTAGCGGAAGGTCATTAGGTGATATCAGTGTACAGCTCATACTTGAAAAGCTAGGTGGCGGTGGTCACTTAGCAGTGGCAGGAGCTCAGCTAGAAGATGTAGATATAGATAAAGCAGAAGAAATGCTAAAAGAAGCTATAAGAGAATATTTTGAGGAAGGTGAAAAATAATGAAGGTTATATTACTTCAAGATGTAAAGGGATTAGGTAAAAAAGGTGAAATAGTAAATGCAAAGGATGGATATGCAAGAAACTTTTTATTTCCGAAAAGCCTTGCAAAGGAAGCAACAGATGGAAATATAAAAGTACTGGAGGAACAAAAAACTGCGAAGAAAATCAAGAAAGAAGAAGAACTTACTAAAGCTAAGGAATTAGCAGAGAAAATATCTGAGCTTACAGTAGAATTAAAGGGAAAATCAGGTGAAAATGGTAAGCTTTTTGGCTCAATAACAACAAAAGATGTATCAGAAGCACTTAAAAAACAGCACAAGATAGATATAGATAAAAGAAAGATGGACATTGACGGAGGAAATATAAAAAATATTGGAACTACCATTGTAGATGTAAAGGTATATCCTAATGTTTCAGCAAAACTTAAAGTAAAGGTAACTGAGGAATAGATTAGACACTGCAAGATACTTGATGTATTTATTCATCTAGTATCTTGTATTCGTTATACACAGTCAAAGAGGTGATAACATGTCAACTGAAATACAGTCATTAGGCAGGATACCTCCTCATAGTATTGAGGGTGAGCAATCTGTATTAGGCTCTATGATACTTGATAAAAATGCAATAGTCACTGCTACGGAGATATTGAGACCTAGTGATTTTTATAAGGAAGCACATAGGGAAATATATGAGTCAATTTTAGAAATAAATAATAGGGATGAACCAGTAGACTTAATTACTCTATCTGAAGAGCTTAAAAAGAGAAATACTTTAGATGCAATAGGTGGGATATTATATCTCGCTGATTTATCTGAGGCTATTTCTACTACTGCAAACATAAGATTCTATTGTGAAATAGTTGAAGAGAAATCAATACTAAGGAGGCTCATAAATGCTTCCAATGAGATTATTGCAAAAGGGTACGATGCAGATGAGGACATAAATATCATTATAGATGCAGCAGAGAAAAAGATATTTGATATTACTCAGAAAAGAAGTCGAGAAGGATTAGACCCAATAAAAGAGGTTCTCCTTGAAAGCTTCTCTAGAATTGAACAAATGGCGCTAAGCAAAGGTAACTTAACTGGACTTACTACAGGGTTTATGGACTTAGATCAAAAAACATCAGGTTTACAAAAATCTGACCTTGTACTAGTAGCTGCTAGACCATCTATGGGAAAAACAGCTTTTTCTGTTAATCTTGCAGTCAATTCTGCGCTAAAAGGAAATGCATCAGTGGCTATATTTAGTCTTGAAATGTCAAAGGAACAGCTTGTTCAGCGTATGCTAAGCTCTGAGTCTCATGTGGAGCTGCAAAAAATAATAAATGGAAGACTAGATGAAGACGATTGGCCAAAGCTTTTAAGAGCCATGGGGCCATTATCTCAGGCTAAAATATTTATTGATGACACACCTGGAATTACTTTGATGGAGATGAAAGCTAAATGTAGAAGGCTCAAGATAGAAAAAGGCCTAGATCTTGTGATGATAGACTATTTACAGCTAATGTCTGGAGAAGGAAGAGTTGAGAATAGACAGCAGGAAATATCGACTATATCAAGAGGATTAAAGGGTTTAGCAAAGGAGATGGACTGTCCAGTAATAGCTTTATCACAGCTATCTCGTGCGCCTGAAATTAGATCTGATCACAGACCTATACTTTCAGACCTTCGTGAATCTGGAGCAATAGAGCAGGATGCTGACATAGTAATGTTTTTATATAGGGATGACTATTATTACCCTGATTCAGAAAAGAAGAACATTGGAGAGATTATCATAGCCAAACATCGTAACGGGCCTACAGGCACTGTAGAACTAGTATTCATGGGAGAATATACTAAGTTCTTGAATTTAGAAAAACCGAGACAATAGGAATTAGAACCACACTCTATGATCAGGGGGAGATGCTAGTGTGTGAAATGAAAGGGAGTAAGGTAAAGATAAGACTATTGAGGTATGAAGATGTGCTAGAAATGAAAAATTGGGGAAAGCATGATGATCCTTTATTTAAAGACTATAATTTTCCTAGTCTAAACGATGATGAGGTTCGCAGCTGGTATAACTATAGATCCTCAAGAAAAGATTCCAGATGTTTCTCAGTTTTTGATGAGGAAAATAGAATGATAGGCTACATAAATATAAGAAATATAAGAAAAATAATGAGGACTGCAAGGCTTGGGATAGTATTTGATCCTACTGTACTAAACAAAGGATATGGGTCTGATGCAATAATGACATTGCTGGATTATTTTTTTAATGATATGAAAATGAATACTTTATATCTAGATGTAGCTAAGTTCAATAAACGTGCTATAAGATGCTATGAAAAATGCGGATTTAGAGTTATACGTCAGTATCAGGCAAAGCACTCGGATCTTAAGGAAGAAACATATAATGACGAGAGTTATGTTTGGCGAGATGAATTTTTTTCTATCAGAAATAATATTATTTACTGTAGATATTACGAGATGAAGGTACAAAAAAAGATAATTTAAGTTTATCCCCATAATCATACCGAACACTTGTGCATATGTTTGTGGATATGTGGATAAATTTTAAAAATTTTAAAAAAATTGTGGATAAAAATAGATTCAGATGATCATCTGAATCTATTTTTATGTTAACTACATATTATTGGAAGATAAAAATCGCAAAAAAATCAGAAAAAGTTGTTGACAATGCTTGTCTCATCCTGTATCATATTAAGAGTAGTCCAAAAAAGACCCATTAGCTCAGTCGGCATAAGCAGAGAGCCCAAACATGTTTTTAGTTTGGTGCGGATCGCTTAGTTGCATAGGACAAGTTAGTATTACAGGATAGTGAATCCGAGAAGTAAATTAAATTTGACCCATTAGCTCAGTCGGCAGAGCACCTGACTTTTAATCAGGGTGTCCCGCGTTCGAATCGCGGATGGGTCACCATATTATGACCTAATCCGATTGTTTCGAATGCTTTTATCGAAAGAATCGATGGTAGGTCAAACGCAACGAGCACCAAATTTATGTGAGCGATAGCGAGCAAATAAATTTGAGTTGCGAGACTGCGAATAATGGCCCTATGGTCAAGCGGTTAAGACATCGCCCTTTCACGGCGGTAACCCGGGTTCGAATCCCGGTAGGGTCACCAACTTTAATCTAAGTTTATGATAGGAATGCATGTAAAGACTATGGGCGCATAGCTCAGCTGGGAGAGCACCTGCCTTACAAGCAGGGGGTCATAGGTTCGAGCCCTATTGCGCCCACCATTATGACCTAACTTGATTGTTTCGAGTGTTTTTATCGAAAGAATTGATGGCAGGTCAAACGCAACAAGCACCAACCCTATTGTAAGTTCATGATAGGAGTGTCCGTTAGGACCAAATTTGCACGACTGAAAAGGAGTGGACAAATTTGAGTTGCGAGACTGTGAAAAATTTTGGCCTGGTAGTTCAGTTGGTTAGAATGCCAGCCTGTCACGCTGGAGGTCGAGGGTTCGAGTCCCTTCCAGGTCGCCATGTATGCTGGTGTAGCTCAATTGGTAGAGCAACTGACTTGTAATCAGTAGGTTGAGGGTTCAAGTCCTTTCACCAGCTCCATTATAAAAGGGCTGTTTTGATTGAAAGAATCGGGACGGCTTTTTTCATGCCCAAAAAGCTTTACTTACTAGAATTCAGATGTTTAAGCATAAAAAAACAAGATGGAAACCATCTTGTTTTTTATATTTGAGGATATTATTTTTCATAAGCTTCCCATCTTAAGTCAGGTCCAAAAAACTTGAGGGGAGCAAATTTACCAAAGACTCTCGAAAAAGTTCTATTATCATATGTTTCAGCTAATTCCATAAGGGACAGGTTAGTAGATATAATAGTCTTATTTCTTCTAAAAAGTCTTGTATTGATGATATTAAATATTTCAGTATTAGTAAATGTGTTTGTAAGCTCAGTCCCAAGATCGTCAATTATCAAAAGGTCAGCATCAAACAATAGATTATAGTTATTATCATCAATATCCTGTTGTGAATTTTTTCTGAATCTATGTTCTTCAATTATTTCTAGAATTTTAAAGGATGTTTGATATATTACTATTTTTCCTCTATCTAGCAAAGCCTTTGCTATACAGTTACACATAAATGTTTTTCCTAGCCCTGTAGTACCATAAAAAAGTAGATTTTCCTCATTATCTTCATCAAAGTTAATACAGAAGCCCTCACATCTATTTAAAATGTTTAATATGTTTTCTCTAGGAGAAATCTGTTCTCCCTCAAAAGTTTCTGTTGAAAATATATTAATATCAAATGTTTTAAAGTTTTCTCTTTCAAGTGCATGCTGAACTCCAGACATTTTATATGCTCTATTTATCAATTCCTGTTTAAGGCAGTTGCATTTAGAACCGTTTTTTAAGAATCCAGTATCATTACAGCTATTGCAAGTATAATTAATGTCTAAGTATTCCAGTGGAATGTTATTTTCAGTCATAAGTATTGCCTTTTCTCTCTTCAGCTTCTCCATTTCAGTCTTTACTCTCTTCAAATTTTCTTCATATGACTGGGGACTTTGAAGCATGGCAGTGGCAATCAACAGGCCAGTTTTGGATATTTCCTCGTCTATTTCTTTTAGTCTTGGAATTTTTGAATACACTTCCTCCTGTCTAAGCTTCTGTTGGAATAGTGCTTTATCCCTTCTATTTTCATATTCTCTCAATATTTCCTGTATGTATGACTTATCCACAGTTATCACCCTCTTCTTTTTCTTGCAATTGCTTCTAACTCTTCAGGTGTATATCTTGCAGTTCTTTGCTCAGCAGTATGGAATCTGGTCTTAATCTTACCTGCACGTGGCGAAGCAGTGCCATTAGACTTTGGCTGAACAGAGATTTGCGGCTTATCTTTTTCCGCAATTTCCTCTACGGTTGATATTCCTTTTTCTCGCCACTTAAATAGTATACCATCTATATAGTTAACACTAGGATTTGCAGTTTTTTTAGTGTTTTCACAGGCCTTTAAAATAACCTCCATAGTAAACTTCCATTCATCAAACCATTTGTCTATTACTTTTATCTCTGCCTCACTTGGAATTCTGCTACTAAAACCAAGGGATTTCATTATCCTATCATAGCTGTAGAATCTTTCATCCTGAATTTTTGTGTGTTTTTCTAAAGCCTCGAGATTTGTTATGCCCATATCGTACCAGTTCCTTAATATACCTTCAATATAGTTAATATTCCTTTTACCTTTTTTCTCCACAGCATAAAAGAAAGCCTTAACCACTACTTCTGGATTCATATTAAAGTTATATAGCCATTCAAGAACTTTTCTTTTTTCATTCGGCACAAGCTGTCGCCTTACTATGTAGTCGATAGATGAAAACATCTCATTTATACTTGGAATTTTATTAGACTCAACTAAATCCTCCACAGTACAAGTATATGCTGGAGGATTACTGCTTCTTGCAGCATTTACCTGAGTTTTCAGCATATAGTTATTTTTTATATATAATTGTTTTAAATTTAGAAACTCAACCCTATAATCGTATTCATCTGTATCTTCCTTTTTATGCTTTATAATGATTCCTTTTTGCTCCCAAAAATCCCAAGACTTTAGTACATCTGACAAAGGGATATTCAAATGCCTAGATATACTTTCATTGTTTACACAGAGCTTATCATCATTATCCTTAGCATACTTATATCCTAATAAATATACTTTTACATATGTACCATTTGCCATTGGCATATAATCGTTTATAAAAATATTTTCTACGGGTGTATCGCCAAGATCCAAATCAGTGACTTCTAAAATAAAGGACATACATTTCACCTACCAATTAGCTTTTTCCTTTAATGATATTATATCATACCTTTGGTCATATTTCTTATTGTGTAAAATATATTAATAACATGGACAATGAAAAAAAGGAGGTAAAATAATGATAGATTTAATAAAAAGTATTGTATTAAAAATGTTTTTGCTCCTCCTAGTAGTAGCACTGCCAATAGCTACATATATTTTCATTGAAGATGATGTCCAATTAACATGGAATATAAACAATATAAAAGAAATGAATAAATATACAATTATTGCTGAATTTTTCCCAGAAAAGGAACGACTTGAAATAATAGAAAATGTGCAGTATATAAATAAAGCTAATAAAAGCATGGATAAGCTGTTTTTCCACTTTAATAGCACATTAAAGGCCAATGAAAAGCTGTGTCAGGATTTTGAAGAGGAATTAGCTACAAAAGAAGGAGGGATGTCTTATAAAATTGGAGAGATAGAAGCTATAAAGATTAGAAATAAAAAAGTTGATTTCAAAATAATAGGAAAAGATAAAAATTTATTAATGATTAGCTTAGACAAGGAGTTAGAGAAAGATGATAAAGTAATTATAGAAATAAAATACAGCATAATTGTTTCACACATGATCTCTACCACTAATGATGGAACAGTAAAATATATGCTAAGCAGCTGGTATCCTATTGCAGCACAGTACAATAATGGATGGGAGCTAGAGCCTACATATGGTAGTAACGAGTTAGGTGAAGGCACTAATTACTATTTTGTAGAGATAATAGTTCCAGAAGAATTTAAGGTAGAAACATCAGGAAGACTGGTTGAAAAAATTAAAAAAAAGCAAAATTATTTCTTTAAATTTCAAGATCAAGGCACTTTAGATTTTAACGTTAATATAATATCGACAAAAAAATAGATAATAATATGTATGTTTTGGTATAAAAGCGTTAGAATATGAAAAAAATAACAGAAATACTGGCTAAAGTAAAGGGTTGTCAAATGAAAAAAATGTGATATAATCTAACTGTACAATTACAATCCTGTTACAAATGGGTTACGACGATATTACAGGATAGAAGGGAGCTGGATAATGAAAAGCTCAAGTGAAAACGAGAATAAAAGTTTACTAAATGTCAAACTAGCAGATACTAAGAAGTTTATTATTGCAAAAGCTTCAAAGGTTAAGTCTGTTAATGTTGGTATAGTAAAAGAAAAATTTAAAGAGTTAAAAAAATTGAAGTTTAACAAGAACATTTTCAATACTAGAACGGGTATAATTGCAGTAGCTGCCATTCTCTTACTTACCTTTTCATTGATCCAATACAAAAAAGGTGTAGATCATGAAATTGCTACAAGAGCATTTAACGTTAAGCTTGGAGACATGGAAATCGGAGTTGTCAGAAATAAGCAAGTGGCAACAGACTTATACGATTCCATACATAAGAACCTAACGAAAGAACAGGGACTTGATGTAGTTATAAAGGAAAAGTTATTTTTTGAAGAAGTCCATGCAGAAGACGAAGAACTTGTAAACAAGTCTGCTTTAGAAAAGAAGATTAGGTCAAATATAACGTTTAATGTTGTTGCATATGCAATTAATATTAATGGCAAAGATTTTTCATATCTAGGGTCTGAGACACTTGCAAAGGAAGTACTTGAAGAAATAAAAGAACCCTATATGCAGATCGCAAAGCAAGAAGGCTCAAAGGTTGAAGAGATAAAAATAGTTGAAGATGTAAAAATAGTAAGAAGAGAAATACCTGCTTCAAAGGTTGATAGTTTTGATAAGGTTCTTGATATGCTTCAAAAGGGAACAGATGAAGAAAAGATACACGTAGTTGAAAAAGGCGAAAATTATTGGACAATAGCTAAAAAGTACAACATTAGCACAGATGACTTAGAAAAGGCAAATCCTAATAAAAATCCAGTACTAATACATCCAGGAGATGAATTGAGCCTAGTAGTGCCTAAACCTTTTTTAACAGTAGCAACATATGAGGAAAAAACTTATACTGAGGAAATAAAATTTGAAACTGAATATGAATATAGCGACAATATGTACAAGGATCAGCAGTCTGTAAAGAAAAAAGGTGTAGCTGGTAAAAGTGAAGTAGTAGCTAAGGTAGAAAAGCATAATGGAATAGAAATAGCTAAGGAGATAATTAAAGAGACTATATTATCTCAGCCAATTGCACAGATCATACTTAAGGGAACGAAAAATCCTCCTCCTAAACAGGGAACAGGAAGTTTTTCAATGCCAACCAGAGGAACTCTCTCATCTAAGTTTGGAGCTAGATGGGGTAGAACACATACGGGAATAGACCTTGCTGCTAGGACGGGTACTGCTATAAATGCTGCTGATGGAGGAACCGTAATATTTGCAGGAAAGAATGGTTCTTATGGTCTGGTAGTTGATATAGATCATGGTGGTGGATTTGTCACTAGGTATGCCCATTGCAGTAAGCTATATGTGAAAAAAGGAGATAAGGTATACAAAGGACAGCACATAGCTGCAGTAGGAAATACAGGCAATAGCACTGGATCTCATCTTCATTTTGAAGTCAGAAAAAATGGAGTAGCTCAGGATCCATATAAATATTTAGGAAAAGAATATTAAATAGGATATAGTTAAAGCCCACAGCTGTGGGCTTTTTATTTTTTTATTATTTGTTAGTGTTAATAGCTAAAATTAGCAGAACCAAAACTAAAACTATTATGAATTCATTAAATGAATCTGATGACGCTACCCTCTTCTCCTCCTTTGGCGGTAGCGGAGAAATGGGAAAGCGAGGAGGTCTGGACGGAGGAGTAGTTTTAGGTGACTCATTATCAGAAGACTTAAATAGTTTTCTTAAATCTATTATGCCTGCCCCTTGATTTTCTTGTTTATCCTTTAGGTCAGTACAGGAACTTACAAACATAGCCTTTATTTGGCTTGGGGATAAGTTGCCATACTTACTGCATATAAGAGCAGCAGAACCTGATACCAAAGGAGTAGCCATGGAAGTACCACTTGATGTAACATATCCATCGCTTGACTTATTAGATAAAGACATTATACTAACTCCTGGAGCTACTACATCAGGCTTTCTCAACCCTTCCTTTGTAGGACCACGGCTTGAAAAGTTTGCAATTATATCATCACTTGTATCAGGAGTTCTTTTGTCATCAACAGCTCCAACTGTGATTACATTAGGACTATTTCCAGGTGATAAAATGGTTTTAGTTGATGGGCCACTGTTTCCAGCCGCTACTATAACAGTAAGACCTGCTTTTGTTGCCGCTTCAACTGCTCTTACTAAAGGGTCTGAGTTTATGGAATTATTAGCTGGACTTCCCAATGAGAGATTTATTATTTTTGTCTTATACTGCTCTCTGGTTTTAACGACCCAGTCTATAGCTGATACTATATCTGAGGTATTTCCACTTCCAGCATCATCTAATGCTTTAACTGCTAGAATATTAGCATTAGGAGCCACACCCATGTATTTCCTGTTTGAAGAATAACCATTAGAAGCGATTATACCAGCTACATGGGTACCGTGACCATTATCGTCATATGGATTAGCTTTATCACCTACAAAATCTTTAAATCCAATAATTCTATTTTTAGGTCTTGTCAAATCATTATGAGGTGACACTCCTGTATCTATTACAGCTACAGTAACACCTTCTCCTGTCAGTCCTATTCCTCTGGGAAAGCTACCTCCTATAGAGGCGTTGGCAATGTCAAGCAAAGCAAATACCTTTGAATCGTAACTTATATATTCAACGTTGGGATCCCTAGACAGCTTATCTATTTCACCCATATTCATATTTAAGGCGATGGCATCAACTAAAGGAAGGCTCCTTTTTACTTTGCCCTCCATACTATGAGCCAAGCTATTAAGCTTATCTGTGTCGTTCTCTCTAACTCTGACTATAACAGGAAGTTCTTCATTTGACTGAGTTTGCAGTTTTGCACTTAAAACAGGGCATATTTTTGTGTTATTCATTCTTCTCATTATTTTCACCTTCCTATGCTTTAATCTATGCACTAGCTCCAAAAAGTGTTAATAAATATTATAAAATGCTCCATAAAATTTACATTTGTAGCCCTAACTATTCCTGAAAAAGTCATTAGAATATTTAATAGGGATAGTAATGTAGTGGGATTAGGAAGCGATTACCTTAGAATTGTAGGAATAAGCTATGTATTTACAGCTATTACCTTCGCCTTTAGCAGTGCTTTAAGATGTATAGGAAAGACTTTGCTTACTATGTTAGTCAGTATAGTAGCACTTCTTATCAATGCCTTATTAAATTATATGTTTATTTTTGGACATTTTGGAGCGCCAGAAATGGGTGTTAGGGGAGCAGCATTAGCTACTCTTATAGCAAGAGCAGTAGAGACTGTGGTATTGATAATTTATGTTTATATAGGTAAAGGAACACTGGCAGCTAGTATTAAAGAAATGCTTGATTTTGACAACTCATTTGTAATAAAATCGTTTAAAACTATAATACCTGTGGTTCTCAATGAAATATGTTGGGGCTGTTTTTCTAAAGCTGCCTGTATATTGGGTAGTAGCCCTTCTTACTACAGAGGAAATAGTAAAATGCTTTTTTGCAGTAAGAAGACTAATTTCGAACAACTGGATGAATAGAGTTATACATGATATAGAATAAAAACAAAAACTCAGCAAAGCATAGGCTATGTTGATTTTTTTTGCATATAGGTTGAAGATATCTAATATCATTTATAATAGGCATATGAATAAAATGGAGGAACAAGGTTGAAAAAGAAAACTAGGGATTGGCACTTCACTTAAGGGCATAGCAAACAAGCCATCTTGCGGTGGCTTCAAAAAATTGAATATATAGACAAAATTAAGGTTATTCAGTAGCTGACTTAATTCTGTAACCTTGGAATTTTGCTAATTGTATAGCCTGCTCTACAGTAATCTCGCGATTGACAGGAATAACGTCAGAGTTTCTGTAAAGTTCAGCATTGTATGGTTCATTTTTCTTCAACATGTTGTATAATGCTGTTAGAAGCATTCTTGCTATTGCAATGATTGCCTTCTTGTGACCACGACGCTTTCTTAAACGAAGGTAGCGGTTACGGATTTCTGGATGCTTTTCACTTTTAACCACAGAGTTGGCACATTGAACAAGAAGTGGTTTAATATAGCATCCAGCTTTGGAAACCCGGACAGATTTTTTCTTCCCTGCACTTTCATTGTTGGTAGGTGTAAGCCCTGCCCATGAACACAAGTGTTTCGCCGAAGGAAAAGCCTCCATATTAACACCAATCTCTGAAATGATTGTGATTGCAGAGAAGATGTTTTTAAAAGATGGAGCGGTTAGGATTAGGTCGAGTTCTTGTTGATAGGGGCTGGCGAGCACAAGAATCAGTTCTTCTAACTCTGATTTCCGGGATTCCAAATCTTCAAAGTGCTTCTTGATAATCTTTAATTTACCAGCCTGTTGCGGGGAGATATGCCCATCAACGGCGAGCTGTAATTCAGGAATTTTACCCTTCATAGAGCCGTGAATTAAAGGTTCAATATCGAATGAAGTATCTAGAGGATTTTCAAGAATCTTATTCAGAATCTTTTGAGCACTTTTACCAAAAGTGTCGGAGACAACGGAAGACAATTGAATGTTGGAAACCGTGAGACAGTTTTGAAGACGGTTCTTTTCACTGGACATAAAGCAGGTTAGTTTGTAACGATAGCGCATAAGGTCGCGTAGCTGGCGAATATCAGCAGGGGGCATAAAGCTACCGGCAACAAGATCATGCTTAAACAGGTCAGCAATCCATTTAGCATCTTTCTTGTCAGTTTTTTTACCACGAATAGCCTTAACGTATTTAGGATGTGCAAGCACAATAGAACAGTCTTTTTCCAAGACGTTGTACACGGGAATCCAGTATTTACCTGTAGATTCCATGCAGACATCCTTACAATTAGATTCAAGCAGCCATTGTAACAGCTCTTTCAGACCTTTGGTGTAGGTGGAAAAGCGATGGCTCTTGTAGGTGGTAACACCTTGTTTATCGGTGGAAGCGATGCAGGCTACAACAAAAGTTTTGTGAACATCAATTCCGCAGCAGATTTTGTACACGATTTTTAAAGCCATAGGGACTCCTTTCTGAACTAGAAAGTTCATAAGAATTATAGGGAGATACGGCATTGACTGAACGCCTGGCATTTAAACGAGATTGTTTAAACAAAGATAAGGTTACGTACTCTAAGGTACACTTATTTGTGCTTGAAAAGGCGTTCTACACATATAAAAATACGGTCATCTGACAAGTCAGACAGCCCACTCACCTCCCCGTGATTTGTAGTTTACCGAAATCCCTATGGGGTTAATTATAAAACAAATAACGCTCAAAAGCACTTTTTCATTACGTTTTGTGCCTTGAGCGAAGCGAAAGGAATGGCTATAAAGATGATTAAAAATAGGGTAAAGCTTAGTATAATAGTAAATATTATTTTTTTTGGCGTATTTGCCATTTTTGTATTTCATAGTAAAGCTAGTCCCGCTTTTTTAAATAAGGTAGATGATTTAGCTGAAGCAACTAATATAGTATCTAATGGATCTAGAGATAGAAAGGTTATAGCATTAACATTTGATGATGGGCCACATCCCATATATACTAATAAAATATTAGATATATTAAAGGAGTATAATGTGAAAGCAACCTTTTTCATTCTAGGGAAGCATGGAGAACTGTATCCAGAGCTATTAATCAGGCAAAATCAAGAAGGACATGAGATAGGTATTCATAGCTATAATCATATAAATATGAAAAAAGAGAAGAAGGAAGTAGTAGAAGAGGAGTTTAACAAAACCCAACAAATAATCTTTAGTAAAACTGGGAGAAAGGCTCAAGTATTCAGACCACCTTATGGTACCTATAACCAGACAGTATATGATATAGCAGTTAAAAACCAATGTAAAATAGTTTTATGGACATATTATCAAGATTCTAAAGATTGGAGCAATCCGGGAACAGATAAAATAGTTGAAACAGTAATATCCCAAGCAAGAAATGGAGATATTATTTTATTTCATGATCACAATGAAGCAAGTGAAAATCAAACAATTGAAGCCTTGAAGGAAATTATTCCAGATTTAATCAATAAAGGATATAAATTTGTTACAATTTCCGAGCTCCTAAAACAAGAGTAAACGTTACTGCTCAAATATACCAATGAACTTTACATAATGTTATGTTATAATAATGATGTTCCCTCATACATATGAATTGAAAAGGGGGAATATTATTATGAAGACTAAAATAGTAAGGGGTTATGTCCTTATATCAATATTATTAATGGCTGTACTAGCAACTACATTTGTATATCATTTTGAGTTATTACAGGTATCCTTCTATCCTATGGTAAAACATATTGAAAAAGCTAGGGTATTAAAATATACAGAGGATTTTAAAACTTTTGAAACGGAATATTTTATAATAAGATACGAAAAAGAAGATGAAGAATATGCAAAGTTAACAGGCAGCATAGCAGATAAATACTATGAGAGCATATGTGATATGTATAAATATTATCCGTCTTCCAAGAGTGATATAATAATTTATAGCAATGAAAAGGATTTTTTAGAAAACTTGAAATTTGATAAAGGGAATACACCTATAGGTGTATATTATAGTGGAACAATAAACATTTTGTCCCCTAAAATATGGATTAATGATACTGAAAATCTTAATGAAATATATGAGTTTAATGGTCCGGTAATTCACGAGTTTGCACATTTATTAATTGATGATATTACTAGAGGAAATTATCCAATGTGGCTGACAGAGGGGTTAGCTCTATATACTGAATACAAGACTACAGGGTTTGAGTGGCAGAACTATGATACTGTTGATTATAAAGTTACTTTAGATGATCTAGATAAAAGATTTGATGATATAAACCAAGCTCTTGCCTATAGAAAATCCTTTGAAGTAGTAAAGGGAATATCAGATGAATGGGGATTTGAAAAGCTGAGACATATGCTTGATATACTAGGTGAGGGCAGCAATATAAATCAATCAGCAAGAGCAGTACTAAAAACTAATCTCTTTGAACTCAAAAGTTTTGATTAAAATTTTTCAATTCATATGAAAATCATGAAACAAAAATATAAAGTCAACCGTCTAATAAGAGGTTGACTTTATGTTATAAAAATAAGGAGGATAGGGGCCTGCAATATTTAAGAATATTCTATCTTTTCTTACAAAATGTGTCAAGGGCCTAAAGTCCATATTTCTACTTTCTTTTGCATGACTTTATTATTATTTTTTATTATTAATGCCTGTTACAGAATCTGTAAGCAGGAAAAAATATTAGAATATAGAATATAAACAATTAGAATAATGTTTGATTTTAAGAGCATATAATTATAAAATTCAATATATGAGGTGTATATAATGAATAAGAGGATATTGATAGTGGAAGATGAAAAGCCTATAGCAGACATACTGAGCTTCAATCTGAAAAGGGAAGGATATGACGTAATTGTAGCTTATGATGGACAAGATGCTATAGATAAAACCTTTAGTGAAAATCCAGACTTGATTTTACTCGATGTCATGTTACCAAAAAAAGATGGTTTTCAAGTATTAAAAGAAATAAGACAGAAGCTTCAAATTCCTGTTCTGATGGTTACTGCAAAGGAAGAAGAAGTGGACAAGGTGCTGGGTCTAGAACTAGGGGCAGATGATTACATAACTAAGCCATTTAGTATGAGAGAACTAGTAGCTAGAGTAAAAGCAAATTTAAGAAGGACAGAGTTATCTAATCAGCTAACTGGTAGTGAAATCATAGACATAGGAGATTTAGTTATTGATATAAATAAGTACGAAGTAAGAAGAAATGACAAAGTAATTGATCTTACTCAGAGAGAGTATGAGCTTTTGAAATTTTTAGCTACAAGAGCAGAGCAGGTATTTACGAGAGAACAGCTATTGGAAGAAGTATGGGGCTATGAATATTACGGAGACATTAGAACGGTGGATGTTACTATAAGGAGATTAAGAGAAAAAGTAGAAGAAGAATCTGGAGACTATAAGTACATTCTCACTAAGCGAGGAGTTGGATACTACTTTAGGAGGGGCTAAAATAATGTTTAAAAGCATAAGGTGGAAGTTTATATTAGTGTATTTCCTCCTGGTTTTTATTGCAATGGTAATCGTTATGGCTTTCATCATAAGAAAGTTTGAGGATCATCATTTAAATCAGGCTACAAGAACTATGGAAGCTAGGGTTAGAAACCTGGTAAATATGTCTAATAATATATCGAAGAGTGATGACTGGGATTCAGTTAAAGAGGAAATTCAAACAGATGTAAAACGGCTACCTGTTTATGCAACTGAGATAATATATATTATAGATAATTCAAGCATTGCATCTATTATTGCAAGTAATTCCAGTAATGCTAAGATAATAGGACAGAGTGCCTTCAATCTTAACCAAATTCAGGCCGAGCTAATAATTGATGCAAAAAAATCTGGAGAAAAACAAGAGGGCTATAGCTCCATAGATAATGGTGCAAGTAGGGCAAAGCATTTAGCATACCCTATTTTAACAGATAACGGAAGTGTAAAAGGAATTATCTATATGACATCTGATATGACAGATATGTACAATACTTTAGAAGAATCGAAAGTGATTTTAATAAAAGCGACTGTTTTAGCACTAGTAATTACTGTATTAATAGGTTTTCTAATTGCTAGAAATATTACAGAGCCTATTAATGATGTAACAAAAAAGGCTGAGAGAATGGCCAAGGGTGATTTTGATCAAGTAGTTGAGGTCAAGTCAGATGATGAAATTGGTCAGCTTGCAAGTATGTTCAACTATTTAACTCTAAAGCTTAAAAGCACCTTAGCAGAAGTAAATAAGGAAAAAAGCAAGCTGGATACTATAATTACTCATATGGCTGATGGGGTAATTGCAGTCTCTCTAGATGGAGAGATTATACATGCCAACCCTATAGCCTTAGATATGCTCAAAGTGAAACCTGAAGAATTAGATAGAGTACGATATGATGAGATATTTGATGAGAAAAGTAACAGAATTACTCTCAATAGAATTACAAGTGAAGGAAAATGGCGGGGAAATAAAGTAATTGAAATTGATTCTAAAGTTTATAATGCAGAATATGCTCCTCTTATAGATGAACACCATAATATTGGTGGTATGATAATAGTATTTCAAGATATAACAAAGCAGCAAAAGCTTGAAAATATGAGAAAAGAGTTTGTTGCCAATGTATCACATGAGCTTAAAACACCTATTACTACAATTAAAAGCTATACAGAGACTTTGATGGATGGAGCCATTGAGGATAGGGATATTTCAATGAACTTTCTTTCAGTAGTGGATAGTGAATGTGACAGAATGGCAAGAATTGTACGAGATTTATTACAGCTTTCTGATTTAGATTATAAACAAACAAAATGGAACAAAAAATCCATAGATATCAATGAGCTATTAAAGAGCATTTACCTCAAGATTAAAATATCGGCAGAGGAGAAAGATCAAAAGATAGATTTAAATATAGAAGAAAATATTGGCAGTATTATAGCTGATAAAGATGGTATAGAGCAGGTTATACTAAATATAATTACAAATGCAATTAAATACACACCTGACAATGGAAATATAGAAATAGCAGCAAAAGTAAATAATGAAAAGGTAATTATAACAGTAAAGGATAATGGAATTGGAATCCCAAAGGAAGATATAAGCCGAATATTCGAAAGATTTTATAGGGTAGATAAAGCAAGGTCCAGAGAGATGGGCGGTACTGGATTAGGACTTTCTATTGCTAAGCAGATCATTGAAGCTCATAATGGTGAAATTAAAATAAATAGTGAGTACAATGTTGGAACTACGGTCGATATAATATTACCTTTAAAGTAAGCATATGTGTAATTCAAATTTAATTGCACTGTAATATGTTTGTAATAAAATTGGTATATAATGAAAATGTATCATTATGTAGTATGAGGAGGAATTATTATGTCTAGAAAACTCCTTACAATGGCCATAGTTTTGGTAGCTATTAGTATTACAAGCACTATTGCATATGCTGGTGGTGACAGTACAAACCCTAAACAGGCCACTAAGGTAGAATCGTCAAAAACTGAAAAAGAAGTCCAAATAAATGTGAATAGTGAAAATGGTATTCAAACAGAGGGAGATGTTGTTTTGATTACCATCAAAGGGAAAAAAGGTTCAAGTGTGACTTTAGAAGTCTACTTAAATTCTGATGTATCAATAAAGGAAGAGCTTAATACTATTGAGAGCCTTATTGAGACTGCAAAAGCTGAAGATTATAGTTTGATTTTGTCTGAAGATGTGGAATTAAATGATAATGGTGTATATCCAAAAGAAATAGAACTTAAAAAGGGCCTTTATAAAATTGTTGTTACAAAAAAAGATGGTAGTCTTTCTCAAAAAGACGTCAGATATATTCTTTGTAAAGGAATTGATGATGCTGCTAAAACTTTAGACGATGCTAAAAATGCTATTATATCTCCTGTTATAGATACTATAAAAAAACTGATTAGCAACAAATAATTATGTCATCTGTGGGGATGATATTATGATAAACAAAGAGAGAATAAAATCTTTTCTACTAGCCTTTTTAGTCCTTACAACGATTTATCTTATACAACAATTATGGGTTGAGTTTCCGGATGAATTATTTTCTTCCCTTGCATTTGGACAAGAATCAACTGATGTTAAAGAAAGTATGCTGTCAGATTTTATATTGCCTGAGAAATATACTATTAACTTTGGTGGAAATAATCGTGCTATTATGTATTTCGATGAAACACATGGTCTTTGGAATAAGGGCAAGGAAATACTTAAAGAAGCATTCCAATCAAAGAACATTAAAATTGAAGAAATGACTGATGAGGAATTTGAGGAGATCAGGAAAAAAAGAGCGATTGGCTTCTATTTTCCTAATGATATACATACTTTTATCTTTGGTAAAGTATTCGATGCAGATATTTCATCCTCAATTAATGAATCTATTAAAAAGATTAACAGTATATATATTTATTTAGATTCTCTTAGGGATAATTTTATTATAATTAGTGATGGAAAAAATTACATTAAGATTAGTGGAGTAGATTTTAACTTTGAAAATATTAAGGATGAAATTGATATCATTAGTAAAACTGACTATACAAGAGTACATACAGTTACCGATCTACTAGACCCTGATATCAAAAATAATACATATA
Source organism: Proteiniborus sp. MB09-C3 (assembly GCF_030263895.1). Lineage (NCBI taxonomy): Bacteria > Bacillati > Bacillota > Clostridia > Eubacteriales > Proteiniborus > Proteiniborus sp. MB09-C3. Next base: position 402,168 of record NZ_CP127161.1, on the reverse strand, counting down.
TCCCGCTTCAGGTGAAGTTTAACTTATCTCAGGTATATGTAAGGAAGGAAATAGATATCAGTAGTGAGTTAGAAGAAGACAACATAGCAGCGTTGTTTTTTAATAGAGACTTAGCTTATATAAGAAGAATTGAAGAAAATGATGGCTCGGTAATATATATTGATAGCCAGAGAACCTTGAAGATACATGAAAATGGCACTCTTGAATTTTTTAAGTCTATTGAAGCAAATGCAGAGACAGGAAATCTTTATATGAGTCTTAAAAATGCCATAGACTTCATTGATACTCATATGGGTTGGCCTGACGATACCTACCTCTATAAGGTGGATGAAATTGAATTTGAAAACAATAAGGGATATAGATTTACCTTTAAATATAAACTTGATGGATTAACGGTGATTTCAGATGAAAACCAAACACTAAGCTCTATAGAAATAGAAATGTTCAATAATCAGGTAAAATCATATAGAAGGCCAAGGCACATATGGAGGGAAATAGGGAAAGTAACGCCAAAAGGTAGCTATAAGAACATGTTGTCAGCCTACGATATAATTGTTAATAACTATAATTTTATTAAAATAAAATTCATAGAAAACAATAATATCAATGTAGACACAGTATCAGCTGATGAATTAGATAAGAATGTCAATTTAGCTATTAAGGATGCATGTTTGGCATACTATGATAACTCCGCGGAGGAAAACCAAGTTTTAAAGCCAGTTTGGATTATAAATGTAGCAGGTTTTAGCTATGTATTTGATGCCTACGATGGTTCTGAGGAAAACGGGGGGAATCCAAGGTAATTAACTTATTGGATGGTGAAATTAATATGGATTGGTCAAAGGCGAAAAATATTCTCATAATTGCCTTTATCATCACAAACATCTTTCTAGCTTATGTGCTGATAAATAGCAGAAATACTAATGTCCCTATAGTAGGAGACGATTTTATAAAAGATGTGAAAGCTTTTTTGCTAGAAAAGAATATCAAGGTAGCAGTAGATATACCTAAGGATATACCGTCTTTACCGCTATTTAGAATCAAATATGAAATATATAACCCCCAGGATATAGCTAATAGGTTTTTAGGCAAGAGATACACTACAGAAACCATTAAGGGAAATCCATATTCATATTTTATAAACGGGAATAAAAATGTTACAGTAAAAAATGGTAATGAAATAATCTATGAAAATACTGATACAAGTTTATTATATGACAATCTAACAACTAATAAAGCAGAAAATATAGCTAAGGGGTTTATTGAAGACAAAGGTTTTTCAGTTGATGACTATAAGCTAAGCATTATAAATCATGAAGATGGTGCATATTTCATTGAATATACTAAGATTATTGATGATTTTTACTTTGAGAAAAGCTATATGAGATTTATCATTAGTTCAACTGGAATAAATAGATTTGAGAGATATTGGATAGAATCAGCGGAATCAGATGACCCTATCACTATAACTATTATGTCTGCCCCTAGAGCTTTACTTAAGCTATTAGCTATGGAGGAAGCATATGATAAGACAATTGAGGAAATATCAATATGCTATTATCTTGATCCTCAAAAGCATATGGGGGCTAGTGACCCTGGTAATACAAAGGGTGGAAAGGCTACACCTGCTTGGAGAATCATATTTGATGATGGAACTAAAATATTTTTAGAAGATAATTAAATAAAATAAAGGATTTTGTAAAGATAAATAGAAGAAATACTATATTTCTTCTATTTTTTTTGATAAAATTGAAGTCAGAAAGAAGGTGGCATTTGTATGGAAAAGATAATAATTGAGGGCGGATATAAGCTTAATGGGACAGTTGGAGTCAGTGGATTCAAGAATGCTGCATTACCTATAATACCAGCAGCCTTGTTAGCAGGTGAAAGATGTGTAATTGAAAATCTTCCTAGAATAAAGGATATATTTTATATTTCAGATATTATGTCTGCAATTGGAGCAGATGTTGAATTCAATGAAAATGGAACTATGATTATAGATACAAGCAAGGTTAGCAAGTTTGTGGCACCTTATGATCTTGCAAGGAAAATTAGGGCATCCTATTATTTATTAGGGGCAGGCCTTAGCAGATTCAAAGAAGTTGAAGTTGCCTATCCTGGAGGCTGTGATATAGGAACTAGACCTATTGACCAGCACATAAAAGGATTTGAGGCACTTGGAGCAAAGGTAGATATAGAGCATGGGATAATAAAGTGCAAAGCAGACAAATTGATAGGTACTAAAATATATTTGGACGTAGTAAGTGTGGGAGCTACTATAAATATTATGATGGCAGCAGTATGTGCAGAAGGCAGAACCACAATAGAAAACGCAGCTAAAGAGCCTCATATTGTAGATGTAGCTAATTTTCTAAATTCTATGGGAGCAGATGTAAAGGGAGCAGGTACTGACGTAATCAAGATTGAAGGAGTAGAAAAACTACATGGCTGCACATACAGCGTCATACCTGATCAAATAGAGGCAGGTACTTACTTGATTGCAGCAGCGGCTACAGGAGGAGACGTTACAGTCAATAATGTAATACCAAAGCATTTAGAGTCAATAATAGCAAAGCTAAGAGAGACATCTGTTCAGATAATAGAATATGATGATTCAGTCAGAGTGATTTCAGATGGAAAATTGAATGGGGTAAATGTAAAAACTCTTCCCTATCCTGGCTTTCCAACAGACCTTCAACAGCCTATGGCAGCTGTTTTATCTATGGCAGAAGGCATCAGTATAATTACTGAAAGTATTTTTGAGTCCAGATTCAAATATATAGATGAATTAAAGAGAATGGGAGCTAATATTAAAGTTGATGGGAGAGTAGCTATAATAGATGGTATAGAGAGTTTAAGCGGTGCAAGAGTTAGGGCCACTGATTTAAGAGCAGGAGTAGCTCTTGTAGTTGCAGGACTCATTGCAAAAGGAAAGACGGAAATAGATAATGCATTTCATATTGATAGAGGATATCAAAACATAGAACAAAAGCTTTCAGGTCTAGGAGCTAAGATATATAGAGTTAATGAATAGCCGAGAAAACTCGGCTTTTTCCTTATACCTTTTTTTATGGTATAATTGTTTTATGCTTTATGATAGGATTGGATACAAAAAGTAATATCTGGAGGAAAGTATATGACCGTGAGATTTTGTTCGCTAGCAAGTGGAAGCAGTGGAAATTGCCAATATTTGGAGACAGATAGGGTTAAGTTATTGATAGATGCGGGTCTTAGCGGAAAAAGGATTCAAGAAGCACTTATTTCTATAGAAGTGGACCCAAGTACAATTAATGGAATATTAGTTACTCATGAGCATAAGGATCATATTCATGGTATAGGGATTTTATCAAGGAGATTTAACATACCAATATATACAAATGAGAAAACTTGGTCAAATATGAAGCCTGATATAGGAGAGGTAAAGGAAGAGCATATAATCATATTCGATACAGATAAATTTTTTGAAATACAGGGATTAAATATACATCCCTTTAAGGTGTCTCATGATGCTATTGAACCAGTGGGATACAGCTTTTATTATGGAAGCACTAAGATTAGCTTAGTAACAGATACTGGATACGTAAGCGAAGAGGTAAAGGAAAATATTAAAAATTCTCATCTATTATTAATAGAATCTAATCATGATGTTGAAATGCTTAAGGTAGGAAAATATCCTTGGTATCTTAAAAAAAGAATTCTAAGTGAGCACGGACATCTTTCTAACGATGATGCTGGAAAGCTTTTAGCAGAAGTATTATGTGGAAAAAATGAGTGTATACTATTAGGTCACTTAAGTAAGGAAAATAACTTTCCAGAATTAGCATACCAAACTGTGGCCAATATTCTTACTGAGAAAGGAATCAATGTAAATAAGGATATAAGCTTAGATCTAACTTATAGAGACAGACCATCTAAAGTCTATAATTTTTAACATTTTCGAATTAGACAGGTACAAATTTAGTTAGGCTTTCATTAATGATGTTGTAAAACACTTATTTTTTGCAAATACTATATATAATCCTTTGTTTTCATATATTAATTTGAGTTTGGAGTGATTAGATGTATGTAGTTTGTAATGATCATTTAGAAATTGCCATAGAGGAATTCGTAGAGACATATGAGCAGTCTCCGGATATTTATGAGCTTGACCAAGTAAGCTTTACTGACTGGACAAGTCCACATTCTTGCGAGTTTTGCGACAGACATCCAAAGTATCTAGTAGTATAAAAGACAATATAAATAAGACATTATAGGGAGGTAAATAATGAGGTTACTCTTAGTAAATGATGATGGAATTGATGCTATAGGTATTCAAGCATTGGCTAAGGAATTTGAAAAGGATTATGAACTAGTAATAGTTGCACCAGAAGGACAAAGAAGCGCTGCCAGTCATTCAATTACTCTTTCAAAGCCTATTTTAGTAAAAAAGCTAGATATCCCAGGCATCGAATCAAAGGCCTACAGTATATCTGGCTCCCCAGCAGATTGTGTGAGGGTTGCATTAGATAAACTGGTAGAAGAACCTGTAGATGTGGTACTATCAGGAATAAATTTAGGATTAAATATTGGAACGGATGTACTATACTCAGGTACAGTATCAGCGGCTATTGAGGGGAACTTGTATAAGATTCCATCCATGGCTTTTTCATGTGAGATGGGAAAAGAGCCTAATTGCTTCGAGACAGCTGCCAAACATGCCAAAAGTATATTTGAAAAAGTAAAAGAAGATTTGATTAAGAACAATATAGTTCTTAACGTAAATTTCCCATGCATAAAAGAAGAGGATATAAAAGGAATTAAGGTATGTAAAATAGGTGGAATTGTCTACGATTACTATTTTGTTGAAAATAAAAATGGTGAAGATGAAATAACATTAGCAATTGAAGGCAGACATAAAGAAGAAAAGGAAGAAGAAACAGACAGATTTTATTTGAAAGAAGGATATATAACTGTTACTCCTTTACACTATGACTTAACAAATTATGAATTAATGAAAAAAGTAAAGAATTGGCTATAAGCGTGTATTGGAGGTAAGGATGAAGATTCGTATCGTCTCTGTTGGAAGAATAAAAGAAAAGTTTATGCAAGATGGAATAAAGGAATATTCAAAACGGCTATCAAGATACTGTAATCTTGAGATTATAGAAGTAGAAGATGAAAAAGCTCCAGAGAATTTAAGCGATAAAGAAATGGAGCAGATTAAAAATAAAGAAGGAGAAAAGCTCCTATCAAAAATCCCTGCCAATTCATTTATAATATCTCTAGAAATTCAAGGCAAACAACTATCCTCGGAAGAACTCTCAGAAAAAATAGAATCCCTAATGGTAGAAGGAATAAACGACATAACCTTTATCATAGGGGGTTCCCTAGGTCTCTCAAAAGAAATATCCCAAAAAAGTAGCTTCAAACTATCCTTTTCCAAAATGACCTTCCCTCACCAGCTTATGAGGATGATTTTATTAGAACAAATATATAGAGGGTTTAGGATAATGAAGGGGGAACCGTACCACAAATGACGTAGACTTTTTAAAAACGAAACTAAATATCTGAATTCTATAACAGATATCTTAATGTTGAAAATAAGAAAAGTAGAAAACTCCTTCTTTGGAAGGAGTCATTTTACTGTGACAATTTATGAATTATTTGATATAGACCTAAGCTATCTAATTTAATAGGTCGATAACTATAGACTTGAATTACTGGGCTTTTAGCAATTTCCATAATCCCCTCAACACTTGTACATATAATTGGCTCATTAGAAAAATATACTCATACAATAAACTATTTATATAAAAAAATGTATTAGAATTAATAATGGAACACTAAGGTTAGTAGAGGAGGTTAAAATTTGCTTATTAATGCACTACTTTCGAGATAGAGCAAAATAGAGCAAATAAGTAAATACTAGATTACCGAGGGTGAATTTTGAAAATGCATATGAATACTTGGAGTATAAATATTCTAAAAGAGACCATAGAAAAGAAGACATAAGCGAACTAAATTTTGATGCCATCTTTTCTACAGAAAAATAGCATTACCCTCTTGACTCTTCCTTTGGGGAATCCTTTATACTAAGTTTAAACTTGATAATTTAGAAAAGAGGTCGAAACAAATGAACAACCTAATCAAAATCAAAGATGTATCAAGCAAATATGACATTACAGCCCGTACACTGCGTTATTATGAGGATATGGGATTGCTGTCCAGCACCCGAAGTGATGACTACGCATATAGAATGTACGACGAAAATGCTGTTAGGCGGCTTGAACAAATACTCATTTTACGTAAGCTGAATATTAGCATAAAAGACATTCAACGTGTTTTCAACACTCCCGGTTCCGATGTAGTTTTAGAAGTGCTGGGGAAAAAAGTACAGAGCATAGACGACGAGGTTGCGCTTTTGCATGAGTTGAAAGAAATCGTGCTGGATTTTATACGCGAAATCGAACAAGTGAACTTTGCAGACAACTCCGACATAAAACTGCTGTATAACAAGGCTAAAGAGATTGAAACACAGTTGATAAGCGTTGACTATATCGGCAAGCCCTCCAATGTAAACCGCTTGATTGAAATAGCGGAAAAATTAGATAAAAAAATTCCTGATATAATGGTTGTCAGGATACCGGAATTCAAAGCGGTAACGTGCGGCAACCAACCGTGGGGGGAAATGTTCAAAGAAGGAGGATATATGTACCAATTGTGGCAGTATTGTCATTTGTATAAGAGTGTGATTTTCGATTGTTTTGATTTCTTGCTGTCTAAAAATGACAAGGCTGAATGGATATGTGCCGTTAAAGATGGTGTTACAAATGTGGATGTAAGCCCTTTTAAATTATTCGATTTTCCGGGAGGCTTATACGCTATGGCAGTCAGTATTGACGAAGATAACGAGAGCATACATAAAGTGGAAGATAAAGTTCGCCGATGGATTGAAAGCACGAATTTTGAGCTTGACAAAGGCCGCAATGTTATGTTCAATATGCCTTATTTATATGAAGATGGAAGAGATATTGCCTATAAAGACATAGAAAAGGGACTTGGCTATAAACAAATGCAAAGATATTTTCCCATTAAGCTAAAGGAAGGAATATAAAAATACAAGGAATCTCCCATGTATTATTTAGGTAATTGCGAAATGCAAAGTATGACAGAACCCATAGGGAAATAAAAAATAGATGGAGGAATTATCATGAACAAGTATGAAAACGCGATGAAGCTTATGGAAGAATACTGTGGAAACGGAAAGGACAACCTTATTGCTCTTGCAACTATTGCATTGTCGCCGAACGCCGTCGGTAATCCCCGCCCCGCTGTCCGTATGGTTGATGCTTATTATGAAGACGGCGCGTTTTATGTTTCTACAGACGCGAATAAAAATAAAACGCTAGAAATTGGGAAAAACAACGAGGTTTCCATCTGTGGGTTAGACTTGTTTGTTGCTCAAGGAACGGCCGAAAATCTCGGTTGGGTAAAGGACGAGAGGAACGTGGAAATAAGAGCAAAGATGAAAAAAATCTTCACATGGTTCGATGCACATGGCGACGAAGACAACCCTGACTCAATCGTTCTGCGTATCACCCTTACGGAAGGAACAATAACTGATAACGACAAAAAATACGGTGAATGGCAGTATAAAGTTGACTTTGCGAAGAAAGAAGTGAAATAAATGCGAAAGACACTCAAAGATATGGCAAAGCACTTAAAAAATGTTATTACGCCAGAAATACCTGAAACATATACAATTAATCCTATGTTTGAAAATATTTCAAACGAGGAAGATATTCGAGAAGGAGTTCTTGCGTTCAGAAACTTTTTGTATCAGCTTTGCGATGTTTTGATTGTTGAAGGTGATTCGTATGACAATCATAAAAAGAATGCTCACGTATTTGATGACCGCGTTACTATTTCGGTATATTTTCCATTCCTGCACAATGTGAAATGCTTATTATTGAATATAGGTTTTCATGGTGTACTAACAGAAAGCGCTCAATTCCTTACCGTCGGAAACAATATATTTAGCACGAAAATTCCCGTTTCAAAAAGCATTGAGTGCTTACGATTCTTGACTGATTGCGGCATATTGATTGACGGTATAGACTTGAACGACAAAAAACCAGATTTATCAAAAGTTGAAGGAATAAAAATTTCGTATCCTGATAATCCTGCCATGTTAACGGGCTTGAAGGTAATGGCAATAGCCGAGATAGAATTTGGCACAAACGCCAACAAATCGAAGGTCAATAAGTCCAATACAATCAGTTATTGCCGCTTCTCCGATATTTTATTGCGATGCGATTATAGAGTATTGAAAAATAATAAAATCGACGATGCTATTTCTATATTAAAAGATACTATGAAACCTTTGTCTGCCAATGTGCAAGATTTTATATTGCAGCTACATCAACGCTATTTGGATAAAGGGCTTAAATGCGATGTGGAAATAAAAGATTTATGGATAAAGATTAAATATTCTTATAAAAGTAAAGAGATATGGGGAATTAATGTATCACTTAATAATGGTTATCAAGTAAACATCAAAGCGAAAAACACGCATAAATACGCTGATACCATCGAAAAGTTCCCTTCATTTATACAAGAAATGATTGAAAGGGGATATGGCTGTGGAATAAAAAGAGGGATAAGCGATCATTGTAATGGAGGTTGCCAAGGGTTTCGTTTTTCACTGGATGACTCAATCATTGATATAAGAAATGCTATCGAAACTTGGCTTGACACGGAATTGTTATTTGTATAGTATAAGCATTAGTAAAACATAGTGGAAAAATACTATATACCTTGATTAGTGTAAAAAGTATAAAAATGGTTATAAAATTATGGATTTAGCGGAAGAATTTTATCTATCAATTGATAGTATTAAGAAAATTGTATATTCAAAATAATATAGGTTAAGGCTGATGCTCTTTAATGAGTGGCAGCCTTTTATTATATGTTTTTATAATTAACAAAAAACAAATAAAAGACGTTATAATTCTCTGTTGTGTAAATTGTTATACAGAAAAATAAATTCCCTTTTATAGATTGTATAATTAAGTTACAATTATATAAAGCAATTCTGTATTATATAAATAGAAATGTGGGGTAAATAGCATGAGTATTAATTGCAAGATAAATGAATATATGAATGCATACACACAATTATGGACATTTAGTGGAGCGGTTGTAGTGGCAGATAAAGGTAAGGTTATTTTCAATAAAAGCTATGGTATGGCGAGCATAGAACACAGTGCTCCAAATACAATAAAAACAAAATATAAAATTGCTTCTCTTACGAAACAGATTACTTGCGTGGGTATAATGATTCTAAAAGAAAGAGGATTATTTAGCACTCAAGATAGTATTAGAAAGTTTTTTCCTGATTATCCTGAATTAGATGAAAGGATAACTATTCATCATTTAATGACACATACATCTGGACTATATAATGACTTTTCAGTTATAGACCCTTATCTTATAATGGGAAAATGTTTACTTACACAAAAGGAGATATTTAATCTCTTTAAAGATATGCCTCTAGAATTCGAACCAGGTGAAGGATGGAGTTATTGCTTTTTTGGATACTATTTACTAGGTGTTGTAATTGAAAGAGTTTCAGGAAAATCATATATCGAATTTATAAAGGAAAATATATTTGAGCCTTTAGGAATGAATAGTAGCGGTCTAGATGATTACAGGGATATTCTTCCTGATAAAGCCAGTGGATACTATATAAATGGAGATAGATTAATATGCTCCGAAATAGATACCATGAGTGCTTTTTCTGCAGGAGCACTTTATTCTACCGTTACCGATATGCTTTTATGGGATGAAGCTCTGTACAATGAAAAACTTGTCTCAAAAGAGACTATGAACGAGATTTTTGCACCATACAAAGAGGAATATGGGTATGGATGGTTTATAGATAGTAACCTTAATCGTAAAAGAGTTCGACATAGTGGTGGTAACGGATTTAATCACCAATTTCACAGGTATATAGATGATAAAGTTACTATCCTTGTATTAAGTAATTATGGATTTTCTAATTCTATTAGTATTAATGAAAATATAGCAAAAATAGTTTTTGGTAGCACTTATTGCATGCCTTCAAAGCCTAAGGCATATAACTTGGATTTAAATGTATATGATAGTAGTTATGCTGGCATATATGAGGAAGAGCATTTTAAATATGTATTTAAAAGGAATGAAGATAATCTGTACTTTATACAAGAAGACAAATGGGTAATGCCTATGTACCCAATATCAGAAAACGCGTTCCATCATACATGGGTAGACAAAGAATATATATTTGAAAAGGATGAAAAAGGAGAAATTTATTTTGATGGTATTAAGAAAAATGTTAAATAAAGCAGTTACGATATAATCATCTTCAATGTCATAGTGCAAATCTGAAGGTTGGAGAAAGGGTGAAACAAGGCCAAGTTATAGGGCTGGTAGGAAATACAGGTATGGGGCAGTACGCACCTTCACTTTGAACTAACAAATGAATTCAACGAAGGATTCCTCATGTGTTGAAAACACGAGATTCTTCGACTGAGTTTCAGAATGACAAGCAAAAAATATAGTTTTTTACTGATCTCGGACGAGATTGTTGCTTCATATATATATTGGAATAAATAGATAGAGGATTTAGAATAATGAAGGGGTGTGTGTAAGCTGTCACCCTGAGCGAAGCGAATGGGTCTCTAATAGTTTTAAATACAGATTCTTCACTGCGTTCAGAATGACAAAAACGTATAGAATGTGAATTTTCACACAGTCTGCCGTATTATAAGTAACAATGCATTTACAAAATATGTTATGATAAGAAAGAGGAGTGATTTTTTGGTGTAAGGCAAATAAAGAATTCATGGAGGGGTTCTATGACAGAAGTTAGAGCTATTGTTTTTGATTTATTTGAAACATTGCTTCATGATATTAAATTTGATTTTGATTCGGGTTTATATTATCTACATGAAAATATTTTGTCAAAATATACTGATAAAGTTGAATTTCTAGAGTATGCAGCTACATATTGGAAAGAACTTTATGATAAAAGAAGCGAGGATAATTCAGAATTAGCATTTGAAGATGAGCTTTTAGATTTTAAAAATAAATATGGCTTTAAAGTGGATCATCCAATAGAAAAAATTCTATTTAATTGTGTACTTGAAATAAATACCACCGAATTATTTAATGACACTATTTCTACCTTAGAGCAACTTAAGTTGTTAGGAATTCCAGTTTATTTGTTAAGCAACTCTATATTTAAAAAAAATGTAATGAAAAAATTCATTAACCAATATGATTTAGAAAAATATTTTGTTAATATACATTTTAGTGCAGATTATAAGATAAGGAAGCCACATAAAGATTTATTCAGAATTGTATTTGATGATATTAAAGAGCATGATGCTAGCATCGAAATGGAACAAGTTTACTTCATTGGAGATAACTTTGAAGCTGATATTCTTGGCGCTGAAAATTTTGGCTTTACACCGGTTTTTATAAACCGTAAACAAGATACTGATATTAATAACAAAAATTTTATTGAGATTAAATCGTTAAATGAATTATTGGAAATTATTAAATAAATTTGATGTACATTTCATATTAACTTTATACTTCTACATATATTATTTTCTTACATTCTGTTGAACCCTGAACTATATCATAAATAGCAGTAAGTTTTTTCTTTGAACTAAGAAATTTGAGAAATTTAGATTTAAGTCCATCTACTTTCCATTAAATAAAGTTGTATAATTTGCTACAGTCATGTTTTCTCTACTTCGCACTTACTTTTTTAATTAAACCATAATTCATTATGAACAAGTTAGAATTGTGTTATACTGGGAAAAATAGAAATTGATTGTTTTTTATATAGCGGCATTCACATTATTATTTAATATTAGGGGGACAAAATAATGGAGAAATTGAGAGTTAGAGTTAATGGAACGGAATTAGAAGTGAATCAGTATCCTAGAAATGGAGAAACGATTGTGTTTATACATTTTTCAGGGGGAAACCTGGCACAATGGAATGGAGTTGTACCATATTTTGTTAATAAATATCACATAGTTACGTTGGACCTTAGAGGACATGGTAAGTCAGAGAAAGTAGTAGATGGATACACATTAGACAATATGGCAATAGATATTATAGATGTTATGAATCAATTAGGGATAGAGAAGGCACATATAGTGGGAAGTTCTTTAGGTGGGGAGATTGCAGTAAATCTGGCAGCACATTTTCCGGAAAGAGTACAGTCTATTGTAGCGGAAGGTGCGATTCAGAACTACTTTGGTGAAAATGGTGTGTGCGATATAGCAGAAAAAGAAATACCAAATAAAAAAATAGAACTGCGAACCAAAAGAGCAAAGAAAAACAATCCTGTTTTTGATTCAATAGTTGAAAAAATTGAGATGGCAAAGCAGAATTATGAGCAAGGCGGTATTCTGTGGAATCAGCAAATCGAAGAATTCGAAATATACGATAGTTCAGAAACAGGAGATGGGAAATATACATCTGCTTGTCCCAAATGGGTAATAGATAAATATTTAGAAGATTTTTGGGATATCAAATTCGAAAAGTACTTTGAAAACGTTATCTGCCCTGTTTTAATGCTACCGAGTGAAGAGGAATGGAAGTCGAAGGAGATAAAAGCAGGCATAGAAAACTTTCAAAAGCTTTTGAGGTCAAGTCAGGTTGTGATTATTCCTGGAGGGAGTCATGCATATGTTGCATTCCAGTATCCGCTAGAATTTAGCAAGGTGATTCAAGCGTTTCATAAGGAGATAGGGCAATATTAATGAAAAGCCATTGGTATTGGGAAAGGTACTTTAGTACTTATTGAAAAACCGCTGTTAGAGCGGTACAGTGAACCGTACGAGACCACTTTTTCAGTGGTCTCGAAACGTCCCACTGTCTTATCACTGTCTTATTTTTATGAACAAATTATTCAAAAATGTAAAATGTACTTAATGTGCAATTGTAAAATTATATAAATAGGATTGTTTATATTTAGTACGAGAGGAGCATGATAATTTTGAGTAAAAATCCATATGAACAATTTCCACATATTGTAGCAGATGAAATAACATTAAGAAAAATTGTAGTTTCTGACCTTGACAGCCTTTTTGAAATATATAGCAATGAAAAGCTTTTTCAATACTCTCCTTTAATGCTTAAAAAGAATAAAGATACTGTTGCTAATATGATAGGACATTTTGAAAGAGATTTTAATAAAAGAAAAGAGATATTTCTTGGAATCTGCCTAAATAGTGAGCCTAACAATATTGTTGGTGTAGCTGAAATATTTGACTACTCTCATGATGTAAACATGATAACAATAGGTTACAGACTCAATGACAGATTTTGGGGTAAAGGAATCGCTACAAAAACTGTTAAGGCAATGACAGATTATCTCTTTAATGATATTGGCATTAACCGCATACAAGCCTTTGTTATGCCAGAAAATATTAAATCACAGAACGTATTACAAAGAAATAGTTTTGTTAAAGAGGGAATAATCAGGCAAGGGTATGTTTGGAAAGGTCAAGGTGTTGTTGATCTGATATTATATTCTTTATTGAAGTCTGACACTACAGAATAAGTTTTTTCTAGTAGGGAAGCAAGGGGACGGGGTTGATCTGACCCCAAAAAGTTGGACATTTTGAATTAAGCTACTGATAAGGATTGAGCTCTATATTGGATAGGGCTTAATCCTTTTAGTTTGGTCTTTATTCTGTATTTATTATACCACTCTATGTAATCTATTAGTTCTCTCTTAAAGTGATCTGTATCATCAAATTTTTGAAGATATAGTAATTCTGATTTTAACAAACCAAAAAAGTTTTCAATTACTGAATTGTCCAAACAGTTTCCTTTTCTGGACATACTTTGCTTTATTCCTAGTTGTTTTAATCGATAACTGTATCTTTTGTGTCTGTATTGCCACCCTTGATCTGAGTGAAATGTTAAACCTTCTAAGTTTTTATGCTTTTCAAATGCAATATCAAGCATCTCCATTACTTGCCCGAAGTGTGGTCTACTTGTAATAGAATAACTAATGATCTCTCCGTTAAACAAATCTAGTATTGGTGATAGGTATAATTTTTCCCCGAATAGTGAGAACTCTGTTATGTCTGTAACCCACTTTTGATTAGGTTTTTCTGCTGAGAAATCTCTCTTCAATAGGTTTGGTGCTGCTTCTCCTACTTCACCTTTATAGGATTTATATTTTTTCATTCTCACTTGTCATATGATATTTAGTTCTTTCATAAGTTTTTGTACAGTTTTGTGATTAATTACAAAGCCAAAGCTATTTAGGGACATAGTTATTCTTCTATAGCCGTATCTACCTTTACTGCTATCATATATTTCCCTTATCTTTTCTTTAATTTTTTCATATTTATCTGGTATGTCGAATCTTTTCATATGGTAGTAAAATGTTGACCTTTTTAATCCTGCAACTTCTAGCAGGGTATTTAGATCGTGTTCATGCCTTAAAGAGTTTACTACCTGTGCTTTTTCTTTGTTTTTAAGCTCATTTTTTCTTCCTTTAAGGCTATAGATTTTTTAAGTAGGCAACCTCTGCTTTAAGCTTTTTGATTTCTAATATTAATTTATCTTCTGTAGCCTTATCTAAGGAGTCCATATTTATTTCATTTTTATCTTTTTCATACCTTGTTTTGTGATCTTCCACGTCTTTCAGTTAAAAGACCAACTTCTCCTTCCTCATTATATATGCGTTCCCAATTTTGAACAGTAGTTGTACCTGGTATTCCAAACAGGGCAGATACCTGGTCTAGGGATAGATGGTTATTATGCATATATTTTACTACTTCTATTTTAAATTCACCAGTATATTTTCTAGGATTCATAGAAAAGCTAGCTTCTCCATGAATATCATAGCTATTCCACCATCTTGCAATGGTAGATTTAGAAATACCTAGTTCTTTTGAAACAGCTCTTATTGAATAATTTTCGTTTTGAATTAATCTGATAGCTTTAATTTTATCTTTTTTATTATATTTGCTCATTTAAAAATGCACCTCCAAAAGTTAATTTTATTGTCTAACTTTTGGGGTGCACTTCAGGTTGTTGCTTCATACTTTTGAACTAGGTATAAAAAACAGGACTTACTGTAATTAAGTAAGTCCTTGCTACATCTTTTATGAAAAACATGATGCAAATACAATATAGATTAAACATTAATCATTATGATGAATATTTTCATTTAAAAAATTAATCCAAGTTTTTTCAGTAAAGTTAGAACACATACCACAGGTTTGAAGTTTAATAATCCAGTCTTTAAATCTTAAATAATCTAGTTCAATTTTCTTCTGCTTAATATTTGTCATAATATTAATAGCTTTTTCAACATCATTAGATTTTATATAAGCATAAACACATTCCATTATCAAACGTTCTTCAGTTTTAGCTGCATCTTCTAAATATTCGCCCCATTCGTGCCATTCAGATTCAGATAAATCCTTTAAATTCTCAATTGGAGGATATGAAGTGAAAGAACAGTAACGATTAATAAATTCAAATCCCAACTTTTCCGCAGTTGCACTTGAACCTTTGTTAGAATCTACGCAAAGCCAATCAATTTTTTCGTATCCTTTAGTAAAACAATCTCTAATAGTTGCAGCAGCAGCTATTTTCCCGAAACCATTTTTTCTATATCTTTCATCGGTATGTATTCCAATTGCAATTGTCTTTTTAAAACTACAATCACTTAATGACCAACTCGCAATTACCTTGTCATTACGTATTAAATACCCTGTGCCATTTTTTTTGAATTTATCAATGTCACCCCAATTTTCAGCCCATTCTAGTACTTTTTCTGAGTTTTCAAAGGAGTATTCTTTTAAGAAAGATATATCAACTTTTTCTAATGTATACCCTTCTTTCAAAGGGGCATTACTATCCACAAATTTATCACTAGATAACACATAATGCCTTCTTTGGTATTTTCTAACGAAATGATTTTTATGAATAGTTGGTATTTTCTCTATCCATTCACAAGAATCAGGAACTAATTGATCCCAAAAATCCAATTCTGTAGACACCTCAGAATTAAACATTTCATCATTTGGGCTACCAGCAATTAAATTACACTCACTAGTTTTTATCAATGCTGCAGTTGGATTATCAATGTTGTTTACATATATCTCACCAGGGCTTTCACCATTGATAACAGAAAATACTGATAATTCATCTTGAGATTTAACTAAATGGGTTATTTTCTTAAATTCTTTACTATCTAATTTAATCACTTTATCACTCCTACATTTATCATTTTTTATAAATGATTTACTTTAAATTGCCTAATTTTCAAGGTAATAATAGTATCTTATACTATTATTACTCTATATTTATAATACTTCAATGGAAAGTATTTTTATAATTATGAAGCAAGGGAATGGGGTTATTGCTTCGTATAGAGGGTTTAAGATAATGAAGAGGAACTCTATCGTAAGCAAATGAGGTTTTTACTAAAATTAGATAAATAATTTTTGGGATAAGTTTGTTAATTGGAAGGCATACAAGAAACTTAGAAATAAAACTTTAGTATGTCTTTATTTTATAATCGGGACTCTGTATTATCATTAAATGTTCAAGACAGATGGCGTTCAATAATAAATTATATTCCTTGAGAAAACAAAGAGGTTTATCTCAAGATGATTTAGGTGGCAAGTTAAATGTTTCAAGACAGACAATTTCTAAATGGGAACTTAGTGAAACCACACCATAATTAGGAAAGCTAATAGCACTAGGAAATTTTTTTGAAGTATCTTTAGATGAGTTAGTAATGGACATAAAAGCAAAAGAGAGTATAAGAACAGAATCATTAGAAACGAATAGACTTAAAACAATAATTAATATTATTAATCGAGAAAAAGTTAAGGTGTCTATAAAGAAAATATCGGAAATGGTGCTAATAATTATGACAATAATCCTAGCTGCTGATTTAATTTCAATGATAGTGTATTGTATTTTTAATGGCTTTCCTGCATAAATGTTTATCAAGATTAGATAGAGCTACTCACTAGTATTATTATATGTTTGGCAAATTATTTAGACATTAGAAAAGTCAGTGAAATGCCAAATTTTTCTGAAGATGCAGTATTCATACTTATAACATAGGCTAAAGAACATTGATAGAAAAGCTTGTGAAGAAATTGTACTTTGTAAAAAATGGAATGAGAAGTAAAATAATAAAAATCAATTAAAGGAGTTCAGAGAGCTGTAAAATGATAAATAAACTATTAGAGTATTCAAAAAGGCCAGAGTTGTATGCAGCAAGTAGCGCAAAATTTTGAGATGATGAGCATATTTCGAAAAAGATGTTGGAGGCTCACTTGCATCCTAAATTAGAAGCTGCAAGTAGAAGTCATGGCTTCATGGACAAGTCAGTAGAATGGATTCAAACAATAGCTTCTCCTGAAGTTAAGAAGAATGTTTTAGACTTAGGATGCGGACCTGGATTATATGCGCAAAGATTGTCTAGTAAGGGATATTCAATAACAGGGATAGATTTTTCTAAAAGATCTATAGAGTATGCTAGAGAACAAGCGAAAAGACAAGGTTATAATATTAAATACATATATATGGATTATCTTGAGATGGATTATAATGATGAATTTGATCTAGTTTTATTAATTTATTGTGATTTTGGAGTATTATCACATGAACAGAGGAGAATCTTATTACAAAAAATTTATTCTGCTATGAAAGAAGGAGGGAAGTTTATATTTGATGTATTTACTCCAAAAAATTATGAAGGAAAGCAGGAAAGTAAGGATTGGTATTTAAATCAGGGAAGTGGATTTTGGAAACCAGAAACCCATCTATGTTTACAAACTCACTATATTTATGAAGATAATATAAGACTTGACCAATATGTTATCATTGATCATGAAAACAAGATAGAAGTTATTCGTGTATGGAATTGTTGTTATACAAAAGAAACGATAAGAGCTGAACTTGAAAGAGTAGGATTTAAAAACATTAAAATATATTCAGATGTTTCAAGCAAAGTATATGATGAAGAATCTAAAACAATGTGTATTGTAGTAGAAAAGTAAGATGTGGTTAATAACTACTGTAATATATTATGTATTAATTATACGTGTCCGAAATTTAGAAGAATTTCATATCGAAAACTGTTGTGTTATTAAAAGATAATATGACAGTTTTTGTTTTGTGAATATGGGCAGATATAATCATCAACTTTTAGTTTGAATTTATTAAATGTTGTTGACAAAAATAATAAACAATAATAAAATATATTTATAGATATAGTAAACTGAAATGGACGAGGTGTGGACTATGCTTGAAAATCTTATTAGCATGACTTTAGATGAAATTAAAAAGGGTTATTCATATGAGAGTCAGCATCAGAAATTCATATGCAACATTTGTGGGAAAGAATTTGAGAGTGGAGAAGTTTTTAGAGTTAATGACAAATACTACGATGCCTCCAGAATGATCAAGATTCATATTCAAAGCGAACATGACGATATGTTTGACATACTTGCTTCCAATGATAAGAAATATACAGGCATGACAGAAAATCAAAAAGATTTACTCAGGATGGTCTATTCTGGCATGAATGATAGCGAAATTGCCAAAAAGAATGGTGTTGCTTCTTCTACGATTCGTCATCAGCGTTTTGTCTTCAGAGAAAAAGCAAAGCAGGCGAAGCTTTACCTTGCACTCTACGAGTTAGCTTCACAAGGTGCTGATATTAGAAAAAAATCATATGATAAAAATAGTGAGTTTATAGATATGCATAAAGGTGCAAAAATGGTAGATGATCGTTATTTTATAACTAAAGAAGAGGAAGAAAAGGTTATACAATCCATGTTTTCCTCAATGAAACCCTTAAGGTTAAAGACTTTTTCTACAAAAGAGAAAAAAAAGATAGTAATATTGAAGAAGATATCTGAGCAATTTGAAAGAGACAAGCGATATAGTGAAAGGGAAGTTAACGATATTATAAAGGATATCTATGAAGATTTTGCAACAATCAGACGCTATTTGATTGAATATGGATTTATGGAGAGAACAAAAGACTGTAAGGAGTATTGGTTGAAATGAAAAATAATATTTTAAGATTTTTGGATAAAGAAGACAGGATAAAGATTTGGCCGTCAAAACAAGCGTTAAAGCTTGAGGTTCTTGAATATCTGTCTGGTAAGTTTGAGTGTGGACGATCTTATACAGAACGCGAAGTTAATGAGGTTATCAATAATTGGCATACATTTAATGACTACTTTCTCTTGCGACGAGGACTCATAGATGCTGGCCTTCTTTCAAGGACAAAGGATGGAGCAAAATATTGGAGAGAAGAAGATGCTTAATATAACATTTAGTAAAATAAAACCATATTACTATTAAGGAGAATGCTATGAAGATATCACGTGAATGCATTTCTTGTCTTGCTAGACAAGCCGTAGAAATAGCTGAAGAAGCTACAAATAATGTAACAATGCAAGAAGAAATAATAAAAAGGGCTTTGAGAGAACTGGGAGAAATAGATTTCAATGAGGCAGCACCTGAGATAGCCTTTAGAATGCATCAACATGCTAAGAATATTACAGGTGTTAATGATCCATATAAAAGATTGAAAGAGCAGTACAATGAAATTGCTAAAGAGATTTATGAGAGAATTATTGAGGAAAAGTGGTTAGATAAGGCAGAAGATCGCTTTGATATGGCTTGTAGGTTGGCTATTGCCGGAAATATTATAGATTTTTCAGTTGGACTAAAGCTGGAGCCTTCAGATATCGTTAAGTCTGTTGAGGACAGTATCAAACATGATATTTTTGGTACGGGAACAATTGCTCTAAGAGAAGCAGTAGAAATGTCAAAGAATATCATGTATATTGCTGACAATTCTGGTGAAATCATATTTGATAAATTTCTGTTAGAGAATCTCCCGACAAGCAAGGTTACTTATGTAGTTAAGGGAGGTCCAATAGTTAATGATGCAACCATGGAGGATGCAATAAGTACAGGTGTTACAGACTTAGTAAGAGTCATTGATAATGGACATTCTGCACAGGGAACCATATTAAAGGATTGCTCAAGTACATTTAAGAGTGAATTTAATAAAGCAGATCTTATTATAAGTAAAGGGCAAGCTAATTTTGAAACATTGAGTGA
The DNA here is from genome assembly GCF_030263895.1 of Proteiniborus sp. MB09-C3. Lineage (NCBI taxonomy): Bacteria > Bacillati > Bacillota > Clostridia > Eubacteriales > Proteiniborus > Proteiniborus sp. MB09-C3. Next base: position 381,996 of record NZ_CP127161.1, on the reverse strand, counting down.
TATTAAAGATAAAAACATATTCTATCTATTGCGAGCAAAATGTAGTTCGGTTGCTTCTGCTATCGGATGTAAGCCAATGGACTATGTGCTTACAAGCTACCAGAATAAATTTCTCAATTAGTTGATTTAAGAATATGATGCAAGGGGTAGAAAATTAGTATTTATTTTAAGCAACTAGTACAAATAGCATAGAAAACTACATTACATTTGAATACAAAAACTTTGATGTAGATTAAATAAACCATACTTTCCTTTGTCTTGAATCACAGATTATGCTATATTTAAAGGGAAGAGGACGTTTTGATTGCGTTTATAGCAGTATTGCATAATCATATTAATAACACAAGGAGTATGAGAATGATCAATAGTATAAAGATAATAAATAAGGAGCAGCAGATAACAAATAAATGGGCAGGAGGTATTACTACCCAACTAGCTATATTTCCAGAGAATGCAATCTATGGAGATAGGAACTTTATCTGGAGATTAAGCTCAGCAGTTGTAGAGCTTGAAGAATCAACCTTTACAGAGTTACCAGGTTTTGAAAGACATCTTATGGTCTTGGAGAAGGAACTGAAGCTAGTACATGATAAGCATCATACTGTAACACTTAAGCAATTTGAGCAGGATAGCTTTGAAGGAGATTGGAATACCACAAGCTTCGGCAATGCAAGGGACTTTAACTTAATGTTGAGAAAAGGAACGAAGGGAATTCTAGAACATTATAGAGCGACTTATAACGAGAGATTGAAATTAAGGAACAATATAGACTTTTTAAATGGATTTCATTGTATTTATTGCTATAAGGGGAATATAAAAGTATCTTCAGATGGAGAAAAAGTACCGTTAGAAGAAGGGGAACTACTAGTCATAGAGTATCGGGAGCAAGTAGAAATAGAAATACAAAGTATGGGTGGAGATATATCAGATATTGTTATAGCTAACATATCTAAATAGGAAAATCTTTATAATCCTTATTTACCAAAAGAGCGAATTTAATAAAAACTGCTGTATTACGAAGATAAGAGGACACTCCAGACATCTTTTTTATTTACAGGATAATTAAATTAATCTGTTGTACTAGTTAATAACAATTGTTATGCTGCGTTGCTTAGGATTTGTAATTGTGCTTCGCTTAAACAGTTGGTACAGCTTTCTCTTAAAAATTCCTTAGAAGTATTCGAAATAAAAATACCCCTCCTTGTAATAATTGTTATTTTGTCTATTCCAATTATTAGCAAAGAAGAGTATTTTTTTATATAGTTCATATAATATAAAAAAATTCTATAGGCTCTTGACAAAGCACATTGTGTATCAGTATCTCTAAGTGTCTTATATAAGACACTTATTAGCTTCCAGTGCTCTTATAATGCTTCACTCCAAACCTCCATATAAAATTTGAGAGGATAAAAAAAGCAGCTCCTGCTGGCAGAGCAAGCAGACCTTTATAATAGCTCTCACCCCATCCACAGACGGCAGAGGCAGGATAATAGCTTATAACTAACATTGGCATAAAAAAAGTAAAAATATATCTTAGGGTTTTTGGCATATAATCTATAGGCATGCGGGTAACCTGATAGCTTGCATTTGTAAATATATATATCCAATCTAGGCCCTGTATAGTAAAAAATGCGATTCCGGATGTCATCAAGAAAACTCCTACGTATGCTAAAAGTCCACCTATGAGTGCAAATATGATTGTCATTATATCTAATGCTGTAAGCTGTACTTTTAGCTTCCATAGACACCAAATAATTGCACTGGTACCACCAACAACTCTTGAGATTCTATGAATATGAAAATAAGAGGCAGATATTTGCACGAACAATGAACGAGGACGTAGCAATACACGATCAAAGTCGCCAGTTCGAATCATACGCCATGGAAAGTAATCAAAGCCTCTGCAAAAGGTTTCTGCAAGACCAAAGCTTGTAACCGCCATTGCATAAATAAGGACTATTCTTTCTACTGACCAGACACCTATATTTCCAAAGCGAGAAAACATAAGTATAAGGCTAAGTGGATCAGTTATGACGACAATCATTACTTGTAGAACCATTATAGGCCATCCTTTATACTGTAAACCTGCGAGGAAGTTTAGCCGAATATATTTAAAATATAGTTTAAAGCTGCTCATATCCTAACCCCCCTGTACAATAATATTTTTTAGCTTCTTGGACATTAACATTCTACCTGCTACAATAAAAGCACCTATCCAAACGAGCTGCAATCCTATAGCCCAAAAAGCATCTTTAGGATTTATCGTTCCTACATAAAAACGCAAAGGAATGTCTAGGTATCCGGCAAAGGGCTGAATAAGCAAGAACCTCTGTATAGATTCGGGCCAAAGCTGAAGTGGAAGATAACCACCTGACAGCACTCCCCCTATGAGCATCATGATATAGGTTGGACCGTCACCCCAAGAGATGTTAAGTCGTACGGCACAAGTAAGCATAGCATAGGAGGTACACAGGAGTAAAGCGCTAACAATAGACATGAGCATACATAGAAAGCCTGGCAAGGATGAAGGTAGACTTATTCTGTAGGCTGCAGGCATGAGCATGCCGAATATTAGAACTATGGAGCTACGCCATAACAACGGAGTTAACCTAGTAGCGGCTGTTTTTGAAAACCAGTGGAAGTATAGGTCTAATGGGCGACACATTTCTATACCGATATCGCCACTGGTGATTTTATTTAATATTTCACTGTCTATATTCATGGGCTGCATTGGCCACAATACTTGAGCTAGCCACGTATAGGTTATTACCTGCTTAAGGGTAAGCGTTGCCATCATGCCTACCTCTCTATTGTTGGCATAGGTATAGAAAATTCGATAAGCTGTTATTTCAATAAGTGCCCAAAATATACCGGTTGAAGCACCAGCCAGTCCTGACATACGATATTGAACACTTGCAGCAATTCTAATTCTGAATAAAGAGAAGCAGGCCTTTATCGTAGATTTTAATCTTTGGGTAGGCTTCATCATAGGCACATCTCCTAGTATAATAATGTCATAGTCACGAATGACTATGCTGTTAACACATTTCTATTATTTCGTAACAGAAGAAGGAGTTCTTCCTTCATCAGACGTTACTTCTTAAATTAACATGTCTGACGGTTCCTGGTAGACTCCAGACCTATCATAAAGTATAATCTTTACGGATAGGATAAAGAATGTTCATCTCCTTGGGAAGTCAGTTTCTACTGACCTATACCTACGATTAAGTCAATTAGTCCATTCAATGAGGTTTTATGATTTGGCTGGTTGGGAGCCTCAGGCTATACCTGTATCACATGCTAGGATGTGTACTCATTGCTTGGAAATGGATTCCTATCAGAAAGGAGCTGTAGATCATGTCAAACATTATTAAATATGATTCTTTTATTTCGGTTGGTATTGATGTTGGTGCTGACTTTAGCTGGATGTCTATTGCACTACCTAACCAAACCTTTGTAGGAAAACCTTTCAAAATTCTACATTCTGATTTAAATTCCCTAGCTGCTTCTGTTTCTAAAATCAAAGAAGCAGAAGAGCTGTATTCTTTGGAAAGTCGCATTTTCCTCGAATCCACGGGAATTTATCATTACCCACTCTTCTGCTATCTTCGTGATAAGGGATTTTTGGTATCCATCATTAATCCTATCATCACTAAGAATAGCACAAATATTAACATTAGAAAAGTACATAATGATAAATTTGATTCAAAAAGATGCATTAATTGGTTTAAAGACTGATTAAAAAGTTTCTATTATGCCATCAGACCTTGTACTTGATTTAAGAAATCTTTCAAGAGAATATTATGATCTGATGGATAACCGCTCTGCTTATGTTAATAAGCTCCAAGGTGAACTGCGGATGGTATTTCCTCAGTTTTTAAATATTTTTCTAAAATAACTACAAATACTGCTTTGACCTTGTTGGAAAAATATACTTCACCAGATGCTTTTTTAAACGCTTCTAAAGATGAAATAATTCTTTCCATTCGCTCTACTGCACGTTTTGGTCTTACTTATGCTGAAAACAAGTATAATGCAATTATTCAGGCAGCAAATGATGCAAAGACTTTTGGTCATTCAGTAAGCAGCAACTTTAAGCGTATTCTTCTATATATTCGTTTTATCCGTCAGTATGATGAAGAAATCTCAACCATACTCTCTGATATGCATGAACTCGTGAATGCTAACGAGGATACTGAATTTGTAAAACAGATACACCTCATTGAATCCTTTAAAGGTGCAGGATTTCTTTCTGCTGTAAGCCTTATGGGTGAAATCGGAGATTTTTCTGCTTTTCATTCGCCTAAACAGCTTTTTGCTTATTTTGGTCTAGACCCGGCGGTAAAGCAATCTGGCAAGTTTAATGGCAGCAAAATTAGTATGTCAAAACGTGGTTCGCGTACTGCTAGAAGAGTAATACACACCATGGCTTTAGTCAGTATTGGGTTAAATCGTAATGGATCTGCTAACAATTCTGTTTTACGTGAATACTATCTTAAAAAATGTCAGTGCAAACCTAAGATGGTAGCTCTTGGAGCAATTATGCACAAAGTATGCAATATTGTATTTGCAATTTTACGTGATGAAAAAGAATTTGAAATCATCACTCCAGAACAACATCAAATGAATTACTTAAAAGCGAAATGCGACATCGCTGCATAGTGAAATTCTATATTTCAAATTTTTGTTTTTTGATAATCACTCAAAAGGCTTGTTAACGTTACCCTTTTTTAGCGCAACTGGTATATCAAATATTTTTAAATTACTTATTGACAATTCTTAGCTGGACTTGTACATTGAGGCGATTATTTCGTCTATATTTTCTTCCTCAATGGTAATATCCTTTATTGGTAGTTTTTTTACAAGATACTCAATTAAAGAATGGGGAGCTATTCTTAGAGGATTGAATATTATTGTCCAGATGTTTCCTTCGATCTTTACACTTTCTGCAAATTCAATTGGAAATTCACTCATATCTTTATGTAGGGTTGCACGTATACGCCTGTAAGATGAATATTGTTCTTTTAGCATACTTAGCTTGCCATCATATAGGAGCTTACCGTGACCAATAACCATGACCCGATTACATAATGATTCGATATCATCCATGTCGTGAGTTGTGAGAATCATCGTTATGCCATTCTTGCGATTCTCATTCCTTAAGAAATCTCTCAGAGCAAGCTTAGAAACTGCATCGAGTCCAATGGTCGGCTCATCAAGAAATACTATTCGTGGACTATGCAGCAGTGCAGCTGCAACTTCGCATCGCATTCGTTGACCTAGAGATAACTGTCTTACAGGCGTCTTAAGAAAATCTGACATATGGAGAATTTCAACAAGATCATTCAAACGATTAGAATAATCTATGGCTCCTATGCTGTAAATATCTTTTAATAAATCAAAGGAATCTTTTACTGGGACATCCCACCATAGCTGGCTACGCTGGCCAAATACAACACCTATTTGAGAAACATGAGGGATACGTTCCTTCCATGGAATTCGGTTAAGAATAGTACAGCTACCACTTTCAGGAGTCAATATTCCACTCATAACTTTAACAGTGGTAGATTTTCCTGCTCCATTTGGGCCTATATAGCCCACAAGTTCACCTTCATCGATCTGAAAGGTTAAGTCCTCAAGAGCTTTAATTATCTTTGTTTTACGATTAAAAGCCCCACGCAGCACACCAAAGTGTCCCTCGGGTCTTTCAGAGACTTTAAAGATTTTAGATATTCCATTTAGTTCAATTTGTGGCATGACAATTCACCTCCATTTTCATTGCTTAATAATTCTACCTTATATGAAAGTAAAAAGAAAACCTGTTAGTATAGGTTCCTATAATCACAATGGGAGAAAAAAATATTTTTCTTAGTTTTTCTCAATTTTCCAAAGTATTTCTTGACAGGTTGTTAGTTTTGGTATACGCTATTAATATAGTCGTTTTTGAGGAGGCTATAGCTTTGTTTCCTACTATCTAAAATAGGATAGACGTATTATTTAGTATATATAAGGCAGTGGACATCTGTATCCACTGCCTTTTTTGATTTCTTTTAATCTTCTTTTTTAGATTCTTTACCAAAGTATTTATCTAATTCCTTTCTCATATTATCTGGAATCTTTCTTTCAATTGGAAATACCACTGAGTTTACAATTGATTCACTGAATTCTCTAGTTATTATAGTAGTCATTTCTAAGGCTTCAGCACTTAAAAAATCAATAACATCGTTACGAGTGTGGATGAATGCTCCACCGTTAGGGGCAAAACGACAGAACGTAACGGAAGGAATCCCTGCATCAGCAAAGGCTGTGGAATCACTTGAATATATACTCTGCTCTACCTTAAGTGGGAAGCCTTTAATTTTAGCTATGTGGTCAATATAATCAACTAAGCTTTGTTCAGCAGTAACCAAAGCCTTTTCTCTTCCAAGAATAGAACCTGCAACATCAACATTGATCATTAAAAGATGCTTTTTTAGTTCTTCCTCATGAGCCTTTAAATAGGCTTTACTACCAAGAAGTCCAATTTCCTCAGAGCCATACCAAACAAATTCCACTGTTCTGATAGGTGGATTTTCTTTAAAATGTCTAAGTAGCTCCATTATTATAACTGAACCAGCACCATTGTCATATACACCTGTGCTGAAAGGAACACTGTCATAATGAGCACCGAAAGATATTATTTCATCAGGATATTTAGAACCTTCTAGGGTTACAACAACATTATGAGAAGTTAGCTCTATATCCTCAGCAATTATTTCTACTTTAACTTTAGAAGCATTGTTCTTAACCATATGGAAGCAGTCTTTCATGCGCATATTTATAGCAGGCATTTTTCCATGTTGTGTATTCTTTTCACGCATTCTAGCCACAGTAATATCAGTTTTATCTTCCTCATCCATGGCAGTACCACACATGGTTATATAACCTGCGATACCAGCTTCTATAAGTTTTTTATAAAGCTTGGAATCTGGCCTCACATTTATAAGTACAAATTTGTCCTTAAGATCAACTAAATTTGCATCAAGTCCATCTTCTATATATACAAAATCTGTAGTTATTCCACCCTCAGAAGTACTAGCTGAGCAATTATATGGTGTAATCTCATATTCTTTTTCATAAGGCTCAACTACTTTTAACGTAGCTTTTTGAATTTTAGAAGTAGGAATTTTAAAATCTTCTAGGTACCCCTTACATCCTATTGAGGAGATTTCTTCCAGTAGAATATTAGCGGCCTTTAACTCTTCTTCCGAGCCACTAGTTCGTATAAAACCAATTCTTTTTAAAAGTTCAAACTCTCTTTGACTATTAATTAGCATAGCATTTCCCCCTTATTTATGTAGTTATATATAGTATACTCGAGTTAAAGGAAAATTCAAAACAATAATGTAGCCATGGGACAAGGTGGTATGTCACGGTCAGCCCAAAATTTAATCCCAAATAAATTTTGAGATACTTTACTGGTTTTGGATTAAACCAAAAGGTTAGACACATAAGGCATTTCTAGCAGCAATTCAAGATGATAATTTCTCTGGGTTGCTTCTATTTTTTTATCGCAAATAATTGTATTTCATAAATACATAAAAAATAGTAAACAATAGTGAATAAGAATATTATGGAAAACATGGGATAATAAAGTGAGAACAAATGACTAATTTTTATGATAGTATGTATATAATCAAAATGAGACATGTCGTCTAGTGAATGAAATTCATATACTAATCTAACTAGAAAGGATATGGTAACTAATGATAAAGAGATTTAGTAAATTAAGATTACTTGTTATGCTTATAATGATAGCTATTGTAATTATCCCTAATATTACATATGCTGATACAGCTTTATCACAGAATAATATTAATACTCCAAGTAACTGGGCGAAGGCAGATATTGATAAAGCTAAAGAGATTAATCTTGTTCCAAAGAAGATACAAGGAGATTATAGGAGCAGTATTACGAGGGAAGAATTTAGCGAGGTTGCTGTGAAGTTGTATGAATTATTAAGTGGCAAAGAATGTTCATTTCAAGGGAAAAACCCTTTTACAGACACACAAAACACACAGGTTCTGATAGCATATCAATTAGGAATAGTATATGGCAAGGGAAATGGTAGATTTGATCCTAATAGCACCATAAATCGAGAAGAGATAAGTTCGATGTTGTATCGTGAATTAAAAATATTAAAGCCTGAGTTCAACTATTCAAAATCGTATGAATACATATTCACTGATTATGATAGTATTTCATCATGGGCAAAAGAAGCCGTCAATTATTTGTACTACTTTGGCGTTATAAGTGGAGTTGGAGATAATAGATTTAACCCTAGTGGCAATACTACAAGAGAGGAAGCAATTGTTCTTGCTAAAAGAATGCATGGAAAAGTTTTAGAATATGGAGCTGCTTTGAATAGCAGTGCCAATGTATCAAGAGGCGGTGTTAGTAGGCAGGGTGACATAAGATTAAAGTTAGCAAGTTTCATATCTCAAGAAATGGGCAAGCCATATAAATGGGGTGGAGTAGGACCAGATAGTTATGATTGCTCGGGATTAATATATTCTATATATGGCAAGCTTGGCATAGCATTGCCTAGAACATCAAGTGATCAATCGAAAGCGGGAGTGTATGTATCAAAGGAAAGTTTATCCTATGGAGATTTAGTGTTTTTCGCTAAAGATGGGAAAAATGTAAATCATGTAGGAATATACGTGGGAAGTGGTGAATTTGTACATGCTCCTAGTTCGGGAGATGTAGTAAAGACATCAACACTTTTATCAGGATATTATGCAAAAAACTATTATACAGCAAGAAAGGTTCTTCCTTAGCATTAAATTGATATAAAAAACCACTCTATTAATAGAGGCCACTGAAAAGTCCCTTTTCTGTCATTCTAAGCAACAGCGAAGAATCTCCTATGTATTGGAAACATAAGATTCTTCGACTGTGTCTCAGAATGACAAACGAAAAAACAGATTTTTTTAGTTGATGAGTATTTCTATAGCTGTTTAGAATATCCAATAAATTGATTTAATGCTTTCTATATAAATATATAAAAGCCTATGTTAAATTTTCTACTTGACAATACTAAAAATGAGGAATAATATAACATTAGAAATACATAAAAATGTTCGAAGATTAGAAATGTTTCGAAAGGAGATGCCAAATGCTACACAAGATAGATAGTAAGGAATTCAATTTTATGTTTAGCAAGCCCTTGGAGCTACTATATTCACTTATTGCAGTATCCTTTAAAGATGAAATTTTCGCAGATGTTTATGAAAAGGAAGAAAGAGAGATACAAAGCATAATAGATATGACATTCAGTATGAAAGAAGGGCTATCAAGCTATATGAGATGGGAACTTAGTTACTTTTTTCATAAATATACATGTACCTATTGTAATGCAATGGGAGTATCTATTTATATGACATACCTAAAGCATAATCCTGAGGTAAATACCATTGAGCAAATGTTTGAAATAATTGATAAAAGTGATGAATATACAATGCTTTCATATGTGGTGGAGAATATATTTTACGAAAATAATAATAGGAATATTCGTGAAGTATATGACTGGGATATGATTAAAAACAATCCTAATGAACTGCTGAATATTATTAAAAAACTTGAATTAACTGATGAAGATATGAAGCTGAAGCTTATAGAGAGTATTGAAAACGCTAAAGAAACAAAACAAAGATATATTATGCTTTTAAAGCAGTTTTATGAAAAGGCATACATGCCTTTTGAAGAGGAAATATATGAAGCAATAGTTCCAGTAATGGAAAAGTATGAAAAGGAGTTCTTATCAAATCCCGAAAGATTTTGCAGGAAATACTTTATAAAGGATATAAATGTTTTTGGGCCAGTAGTTATGATTCACATAAGTCTCTTTAAATTCGGAGGTTCTGATTACTGGTCTTCAAGGGAAGGCATAGAATGTATTATACTTGGAAGTGAAACATGGAGGTTCATTAAAGAAGAGCCTGAGAGGGAAAAAATTTTGAATTTCTTAAAGGCTATTTCTGATAAGCGGAGGATGAGCATAATCGAGCTTTTAGCTGAAAAGCCCTGGTATGTAAATGAAATAGCAGAAGAGATAGGGATGAGTGCGGCTACTACCTCATATCATTTGACAAACCTTCAGGAGCTTGGAATAGTGGACTTCGAAAGATATGAGCATAGATTCTATTATTATCTTAACAAGGATAAGCTACGAGAATTGTTTAACGAGGCAATGAAAATCTATTTGCATGAGTAGCTCAAGCTCATGCATTTTCTCAAAAACAACATTCGAAAACCATGGAATGCAATAAGCATTCAAATGATTTTCTAAACATCCTATATAGAGTGTAATGAAGTTTTGCATTATCTATAGAATTAAATTAGTTTGAGGTGGTGTGTAGAGTGAAGCCTTTAGAAGATTGATGTCTTTATTAAGTATACGAGGAGGAGAAGGGATGAGAGAGAAAAATGAAAATAGTTCCTTTAGAAGGTTAAATCAATTAAGCCCATTTATAAAGCCCTTAAGAGGTTGGATAATTCTAAACTGTATTGCTGCCTTTCTTGAAGGACTCATAATGATTTACTTTGCATTTGCAACAAGAAGCCTTACTGATATGGCCATGAATAGGCAGATAAGTGAGTTTAAAAGCTTTGTATGCTTTACCGTTGTAATAGTAGCTGTAAGTATCATTGTCAGTTATATAAATAAATATTCCTCAGTAAGGTATAAGGGAGATTTTGCCTACGATATAAGAAATTATTTTGCTAAGCATATTATTGACTTGCCATTGAAGACTAAGGAGAAATACCATTCTGGTGATATCATTTCAAGAATAAATAATGACATATTAACAGTTACGGAGTTAGTTGGAAACATACCTGAACTTGTATTAAATCCAGTTATGTTTATTGCTGCATTTATATATATGTATTCTATTAGCTGGAAGCTGCTAATTTTAAGTGTAGTCTTAATACCACTTACAGGATACATATTCAATATAGTTTCAAAGCCTATGGAGAAAAATTCAAGACAGATAATGGAGGATACTGCAAAGATAAATGCACTTGCCAAGGATGCCATAAGTGGAGTTTATATACTAAAGGCATTTAATTTAGAAGGAGTTTTGCTCGAAAAATACAAGAAAAATATAGAGGGAATAATTAACAGGGGAGTGAAAATAGAGAGGATAAATGCAAATCTAGTAAGGCTTTTTCTTGCTTTAAGATATATACCACAGCTAATAGTACCTCTATTTGGGGGTTATCTTGCAATTAAGGGTGAGATCACTGTAGGTCAACTCTTGGCCAGTACGCAATTGATTTGGTATGTATTTATTCCTGTAGAGTCCCTGCTTGGTTTAAAAAAGCATATGCGTACGGCCATGCCGGCTATTGACAGAACATTTGAGATTATAAACGAGGAGATAGAATTGCAAGCTGGTGAGAAGCTTAAAATCAAAGAAAACTATCCAGCTGTAGGATTTTCAGAGGTTAGCTTTGGATATAAGGAAGAGAATCAGGTCTTAAATAATATAAGCTTTGAATTAACAAAAGGGACTGTGACGGCAATTGTAGGTCCAAGTGGATGTGGCAAGACTACGGTATTGAAGCTGTTGTGTAGTTTTTATAGAAGCTATAAGGGAGATATTGAAGTCTTAGGAAATAATTTAATGAATTGCAGCCCCACAGATATCAGAAGGAATATATCCTATGTGTCACAGAGCATCTACCTGTTTCCAGCAACAATATTTGAGAATATAGCTTATGGAAGAGACGGAGCTAAAGAAGATGAGATTATAGAGGCTGCTAGGCTTGCAAATGCCCATGATCTTATAATGAGCCTGCCAAATGGATACAACACAGTAATAGGTGATGGAAGTGTCAAGCTATCTGGTGGAGAGCAGCAGAGAATTTCCCTTGCTAGAGCTATATTAAAGGATGCTCCCATACTTCTTTTAGACGAAGCCACCTCAGCTCTAGATCTAGAATCAGAAGGTCTAGTACAGAAATCTCTTCAGGAATTTATGAAAAACCGTACAGTATTAGTGGTTGCCCATAGAATGTCTACAATAAAAAATGTAGACATGATATTAGTTATAAAAGATGGAGAAATCGTTGAAAAGGGAGTGCATGAGGAGCTTATAGGAAGAGATAGCTTCTATAGGAGGTTGTATAATAAGCAATTTGATTTTAAAGATAGCGAAGGAGGGATAGCATATGCGTAAAAAGCTTAAGGAAAATGAATTAATAAGAGTTCTGTCCTTTATGAAACCTAATATTATGAAATGTATAATTTCAATGATAGTTGATTCTGGCTTTACATCCATATGCTACAATATTGTTCTTGCCTATATAATCAAGGATGTTATAAATGCAATAACCTATGGAAACATCCTGTTGATAAAAAGAGCATTTTTCATAGCCATTGTGTCTTTTTCCATAGCCTTTATATTTCAGCCCTTATTCAGGTATTCATATAAATGCTGTATTAGAAAAACCATGGGCAATATTAGAATGGCTGCCTTTAAACACATGGAGGCCTTGACTGTGAAAAACTTTGAAGGGCGACATACAGGGGATTTGATTACTAGAATGACAAATGACATTGATGCCATTCAAGAGGTATACATGAATCATATGCCTATGCTTACATTTGCTTTTATCCATGGGACTGTTGCTGTGATTTCCATGCTTTTAATGAATTGGCAGTTTGCTATTATAGTTATTTTTATTGGACTAGTATCTGTCCTCATAAGCTCCTTCTTTAGTAAACCATTAAGAAAAGCTGGAGATAATGTGCAGACAAAAATGGGTGGGATGACTCAGAGGCTAATTGACATATCAGATGGATTTATTGAAACAAAAATGTTCAATATAGAGGAGAAGATATTTGATAAATATGAAAATGAAAATAGAGATTTGAATAGGGCAGTTATTAAAAGGGGAAATATAAGCTCTGCATTAGAGGTTGTCAATAGCTCCTATGGAACTTTAAAGACTATAGGAATTCTAGCACTAGGATTATATATGTCAATGAAGGGAGAAATGGATGTTGGTACAATAGCTGCAATGCTGCACTTGCAGGGAAATGCTAGCTACTTATTTGAAAATATTGGACAATTTATTGCTGGTATCCAAGGCTCCCTTGCTGGTGCAAGCCGGGTATTTGAGTTATTTAACAGCCCTACTGAATCAGATAAAAATAAAGAAAATGATGAAAGCAACCTTTTTTCAAACAGTATGATAGAGATGAAGGAGGTATGTTATAGCTATGATGATAGGGAAAGGGTTCTGGATGAGGTTAATATATCTGTAGAGAAAGGGCAGATGGCAGCAATTGTAGGAGCAAGCGGTGGAGGAAAAAGTACACTGATAAAGCTACTTATGGGATTTTATAATGTAGATAATGGTGGGATATTCATAGATGGTTGCTCTATAGCAAGTAAGTCATTAAAGGAGTTAAGAGAAATAATTGCTTACGTACCTCAAGATTCCTATCTTTTTTATGGAACTATTGAAGAAAATATAAGGTATGGAAGGCTAGATGCAACAAAGGAAGAAATAATAGAGTCAGCTAAGATTGCATATGCCCATGACTTTATCATGGAGCTTTCTGATGGATACCATACTATGGTAGGTGAAAAGGGTGCTAACCTTTCAGGAGGACAGAAACAGCGTATTGCAATAGCAAGGGCACTTCTCAAAAATGCTCCAATATTGCTTTTAGATGAAGCCACATCTGCTCTTGATTCTGAATCCGAGCAACTTGTACAGTTAGCACTTGATAGATTAATGGAGGGACGAACCACATTAGCTATAGCCCATAGACTATCAACCATTGAAGCCGCAGATGAAATCTATGTGCTTCAGGAGGGGAAGGTCGTAGAAAAAGGAAAACATAGAGATCTAATATCTGTGGAAGGAACATATAAGCATCTTTATGACCTTCAGATAAAAGGTCATAATTAAAAAATAAAATAGTATGAGAAGAATTAATACAGCGTAAAAAAGTGATATGCACTTTTTATAGTATTCAGATAGACTGAACCTAATAAGGAAAACTTGATAATTAACCTATTTGTTGAGATTCAGCTTTTAATATTCTAAATGAGCACTTCATGAGTCATAAACTATTTATGTAGTTATGGCTCATCTTTATTTCTGAAAAGCTTAATAGGTTTACTTTAGAGGCCTCAAAAATTACAGACATTGTTACAGGAACTTTTGCAACAAAAAACCTATGTTTAGCAACTATAAAATGATGCGTGTTAAAATACCCGAAGGCAAGCAAAACAAAGTTTAGAACATGCTTGCTTCGGGTAAGTAGAGCTTATCATTTTCAGAACCTCACATCAACATTTCCCTGTGGCAGCTCCTTGATTCAAGCAACCTTCAGGCTTCACAAAACAAATTTAATAGGAAATATAAGTATGGAAAGTTTGTAAGACTAAATTAGACTGTTTTTGAAAAAGGGGTCTAATTTAGTTTTGCAATTAAGTAAAAAGACATTTGTTCAATGACAAATGTCTCTATTATTGACACAACAAAACAAAAGTGATATGATAAATCTATATTGCCACTTTTAAATGAATGTATATTTATCTCCAATTATATTATATACCTTTTAAAAAACAATGTCAATGCTTTTTTAAAAATTTTCAAAAAATATTTTTTTGCTGAAATATCTATCTATAGGGAGGTTATATTTATGGACAGGAATGACTATGAATGGAAGCTTGAAAATGAATGGCTACAGGATGTTCTTAAAGAGGCTCAGAAGCAGCTTGACAAGAACAATGAACTTAAAGAAAAGATTAGAACTGATGCTATTGAAACGCAAAAAGAGCTATGGGATGACGTAGGCTCAGTTTCCGCAATCAATGGATTAGATCAGATTGTAGACTTTATGCAATTCATAAATTTCATGAAAATACAAAAGAGAAGTCATGAGTCAAGCAGAAAGTTTCAAAAAAAATACGAAAGAATGCTTTTATCACCCTATTTTGGGAGAATTGATTTTATTGAAAATGGAGAGGAGAAAGCTGGGAAGTATTATATAGGGATATCAAACCTCATCAATGATGACCTTGATTTCTTCATATACGACTGGAGAGCGCCGATTTCCAGCATGTTTTATGATTGTGAAAGAGGAGAAGCAAATTACAAATGCCCTGAAGGAGTTATAGATGGAAAGCTTACGCTGAAAAGACAGTACAAAATCAATAGTGGAAAAATTGAATATATGTTTGATAGCAATCTTAAGATAGATGATGAAGTGCTTCAAGATATATTGGGTAAAAGCACCGATAGCAAGATGAAGGCTATAGTGACAACTATTCAAAGAGAGCAGAATAAAGTAATTCGTAATGAAGAGTATAAAAATCTCATTGTTCAAGGTCCTGCAGGAAGCGGTAAAACTTCAGTTGCTCTTCATAGGATTGCCTATCTCTTATATAAGCATAGGGAGGAAATAACACCTGAGAATATAGTAATATTTTCTCCTAATGAGATTTTTAATGATTATATCTCTAATGTATTGCCAGAGCTTGGAGAAGACAATATGTACCAGACAACATTTAAAGAATATATGCATAAGGCTTTGGGGGATGAGCTTATGAAGGAAGATTACTGCGAAATGATGGAATATATTCTGGATTCAAAAAATAAATTGAACTATGAAAACAGAATCAGTAATATAAAGTATAAGTCTAGCGTGGAATTTTTAGATATATTAAAGCTTTATGTGACATATGTTGAAAAAACGGATAGAAATTTTACAGACATCATCTTTAGAGGAAGCTTAATAGTTTCTTCAAAAGATTTACAGGAATTGTTTTTTAAAGACTATATAAGGCTTCCATTGAAAAGAAGACTTAAAAAGATAAAAGAAAGAATTTTATTCCTTATAGAACCCTATAAAAAAGAACGGATAAAAGAAGTTGCTGCTGAACTTGAGTATACAGGCTCTTATATAGACAAAGTGGAGATCATGCAGGACAGCATAGCTATTGTAAAAGAGGAAATGAAGGGAATATATCATGAAATCAGTAGGATAACAGAATTTAATTTAATAGACATTTATAGAAAGCTTTTTGAGAAACTAGAGTTTTTTTCTAGAGAATTAAATATTGAATACTGTGAGGAGAAAATTGAGGAAATCAAAAGCTATACTTTAGAAAACCTAGGGGGACAAAAACTTAACTATGAAGATCAGCCTCCTCTGCTATATCTAAAAATTGTGCTGGGAGATATTCCGAAAGCTTCAGAAATTAAGTATGTTATCATTGACGAGGCCCAGGACTATACACCACTTCAGTATGAAATATTGTATCAGCTTTTTGAGTCTGCAAATATGACTATATTGGGCGATTTAAATCAATCCATTAATCCATTTATGAATGTAGGAGGTTATAATAATATATCTCATATATTTCCTCAGAGCAACACCTGTATAATAAATTTAACCAAGAGCTATAGATCCACAATGGAAATTACTAAGTTTTCAAGAAAGCTGCTCAATAATGAAATTACTGATGAATGTGTACAGAGAAATGGAGATAGGCCTTTACTTCTTGGCTTTTCAGAAGAAGAAGCTATAAAAGAAAGGTTGATTGAGGATATAAAGGTATATAAGGAGAGAGGACACAAATCCATTGGAATAATAACAAGAACTGTAAAGGAAGCAGACGAGGTATATAATTTCTTAAAAGGTAGGGTTCATGTTAAAGCAATAATGAAGGATGATGATGAATATGTGAGCGATACCTTAGTAATACCTGCATACCTTGCTAAAGGATTAGAATTTGATGTTGTGCTTATTTATAATGTAGGAAATGAAAATTACTGCTGTGAAGAGGAAAGGCTGCTGCTTTATACTGCCTGTACCAGAGCGCTTCATATTTTATGTATATACTATTCTGGAGAGTGTACACCATTTCTGAAAGAAAGAGAATGACTTCAGAAATAAAACCAAGAGCCGTTAAAAGTGCTCGCGGGTAACTTTTGTTGGTTTCTGAGCGCAGGTCTTAGATGAAAACATGAATAATCTTTATTTGGAATATAAGGATATATCACCAATAGAACAATAACTAAAGCTTATGGTGAGCTGCTTAGGCTAGAAAATTCTCTTTTAAGTATAGAAATATTTGCAAGCAATAAATATATATGGTATAATAGTAAAGTTAGGTTAATAGTTGGAAGAAAGCTGGAGTATCATAAAACATATTTTACAATAATCTTATCATTATTTTATAATTTTGTAGTTATGGTTTTCATATTTACAACTTATTTTATATTTATAGAGACTTAAAAAGATTAGGTTTATTCAATCTTGAACTTTTTATATAGATTATTTAAATAAGTATACGACTAATTAAATTACTAACTAGCATACAATTTGTATGTTAGTTTTTTTATGAAAAAAAGAAGGAGGTGTGGCAATGACAACAAATGTTATGTTTGCACTTATAGGTTTGTTTCTAGTAACTGCTTTTACAAATGTTTTGGCAACATTGAAAACAATATTAATGTCTAAAAAAATAATGAATCCAGTATATTTATTAGTTTTTACAGACGCTATGATTTTTGCAACTATTGTTAGTAAGGTTACTAGTTCGGATGGGATCCAATTTACTATAGCATATGCCTTGGGCAGAACTGCAGGAGTTTTTATAGGTGGTAAAATTGAAGACAGGTTGGCTCTTGGCATTTTAGAAGTAGATTTATTTTTAAATGATAAGAACAAGGCTACGGAGGTAGCTAAGAAGCTTCGTGAAACAGGATATTCAGTTAATAATTCTCTTGTCAGAGGAAATAATGATGAGAAAAGATATCAAATTGAAGTTATTATCAAGAGAAAAGAACTTAAAATACTTGAGGAAATTACAAAAGATTTTGGTATAGTAAATCCAACTATGAAAATAAAAACCCTAAGTAAAGTAGATGGCAAAATTACAACTACAAGATTAAAAGAAGCTTAGGAATATTGCCAAATATATGGGCTACTAGCAATGCTAGTAGTCCATTATAGTTAAAGGGGTAACTAGTAACGAAATAATTGATATAAAGATGAGAAAAGATTAAAATTAATCATAAAGAAGGGAACAGATATTATATACCCATCAAGTATTTATAAAATGCATTTGGAGTAACTACCCGATTTTTAATATATAATTTTAAAATAAAACTACAGTATGATTTAAATAGAAAATCTTCCTGCAGTTTTATTTATTTCTTGTTTATCTTTTTTTGATTGGAATGTAAATATCCATACATATTTTTTCATATTCCCAAGGATGACAGCGTTCATCATAGAATTCAAAATCTAGCTTTGAATCATCAATTTCATAGCAGGAATTTGGAAACCATTCTTCGAGTATATACTTCCATGTGCCTTGGATTGAACTCACAAAGCTGCCATCATCTGAAGCTACAGAGGGAGTGGTAAAAACAGCATAAGTTGCAGCAGGTACTTCGAGTGTATACATATCTTCTGATGCATTATCAAAGCTTGTAACTTCGATCCCTAATACATAGGAAAATTCATCAGTTTCCATATTGGTATTCACGCAAATACCGTATTCTCCATGTCTAGGAGGATTCTGCGTCTTATATAAAAGTGCTTCTTTACCTTCTATGTTACATTGATCCCAAAATGCAGGAATATCTCTAGAATGAGCATTATTTCTTAGTGTAGTTTTAAATTCATATCCAACTATTTTAAAAGAATCTCTATTTACTATTTTAGGTTGCATTATGATACCTCCAATTTTGTTTATTTTAACTTTTTTTAAGTCTACTTTTTGTGGAAAGCCTATTGGTGCGTGCATCCTATAAAAGCTTGGTGCATATCCAAATTGTTTTTTAAAAGCTTTCGTAAATCCTGCATGGGTTTCAAATCCAAAGTCTAATGCAATATCAAATATCTTTTTATTATTGCTGAGTTCAGAAAGAGCATACTGAAGTTTTCGTCTTGTTACATATTCCATGACAGGAATCCCGACAAAGCTATAGAATACCCTATAATAGTGATAGGTAGAGAAACCTGCAATTTCTGCTAGTTTATCAACTGTTATTTTTTCACAAATATTATCGTCGATATAGTCTATGGTATTTTGGATTAAATCTATATAGTCCAAAGAATCCCTCCTTCGAAGGCTCAATTTCTGTACGGTAATTATATGTTAACATACTTTCTAATAAGTTCCTTTTCCTATTTTGCTAAGATAGCAATTATTATTTAAAACTAAAGAAACTCTTATATGATATTCCTAAGTATAAATAGATTAATTGATTCGTATATAAAATAATGGTAAAATTATATATATTCTAAAATACATAGATGTAGAAAATGATAATTAAAGATTGGAAGTGTGAAATTATGTATACAAAAGTTGAAATACTTAGTATAGCAAAAAGACAATTGGCACTTGATTATAATTGTCAACTCTTAGACTTTGAAAAAGAGGGAAATACAATTACTGAAAATAAACTTCTAGAGGGTAGGCGTATTTATGAAAGTGATGGCTGCTTTCTTAAAATAATTAGTATAGGAGGAAGGGCAATAATCTGTGCTGATGACAAAATAAGACCTTGGCTTGAAGAAAAGATTCTAAAACGAGATGCCAGCTGGCTGTTTGACTATGGTAAACTTAGAGCTATAGATAATAAATTAAGAGAATTTGGTCATGAAATTGATGAAATGCCTCACTTTTATCTACCCAATCCTGTCACTTGTGATATAAAACCAATTGCTACAACAAAATGGTTTGAAAAACAAGAGATATTACAATTTGAGGATGATAGCAGATTTGATGAAGCTTTTGTTTTTGATGAGAATTACCCTGATATTCTTGGAGTCGCTGCTCTTGATGGTGATAATATAATGGGTATGGCAGGGGCTAGTGAAGATAGTAAAACCTTATGCCAAATTGGTATTGATGTGTTACCTGAATATAGAGGAAAAGGTATTGGTACAAATCTAGTTGCATTATTAAAACATGAACTTTTAAAGCGTGGAAAGGTACCTTTTTATGGAACCTCAGTGTCTCATATAATTTCTAGGAATATTGCTATAAATGCTGGATTTTTTCCTGCATGGGCAGAAGTGTATTCAAAAAAATTAGATAGTTAAATTTATGCGATAATTTTCATGTGACAAATAATGGAAAAAAGATGATGTGGGGACGTTTCATTTGTCTTATTCTTACTGTCATGATGCTTTGAAGCAGGAACGATAGAATGGTTCGAATTGAATCAGGCTAAACTGATATATATTATATTGGATTAAGGTGGCAAGCACCGTAACTAACATAACAAAACCTCAGTTACAGCGATATGGTGGACCGTATCATAAATAACGTAGACTTCTTGTCATTACAAAAATTGTGAATATATGTTGTGTTGAAACTCTTACCTAGCAGTATAGGTAAGAGTTTTTTACAGTACTTATAATTTTTATCGTGCAAAATTATCAAGTATGTAAAGAAATCTTTAATAAGTGTCAAAGTTACCTGACATTGTAATAGCGGCAATTGCTATTTTAGAGAATACTATTTGTAAAAAAGATAAGTGCTAATAATAACACAACAGTAAACTCATATAGCAATTAACATAGATTTATTATACAATCTTACCATAGGATAAAATAAAAGGGTGAGCTTAATGAAAGAGATTAGCAGCAGAAATAACTGTTATTTTACACATTCCATTGTTGTAGACTTAGTCTCTATTTTAATAAATATTTTTTATAACAATAATTCCAATAAATATTCAGATATCTATACAGAGGATTATATTAAAAGTATACAAAAGAATTATAGGTTTTTAGGAGAAATAACAAATTCCTTGCCTTTTAATGGATATGGAATGCTAGAGTTTCTTTTGCTTAATAAGAACTTTAATAATTTAGAAGCTTATAAAAGCTATGTACTTAGCTTAAAGGATGAAGACTTTTTTTATACTTTCTATGGGCAATATATAGATAAAGAATTTCTAAAGCTAGCACTACAGGACGATGAAAACTTAAATAAATTATATTCGGAATATGGTGATATAAGTACCAATTATTTAGCTTTAAAGGGTTTGTTTTCTAATAAAGATTTGTTTTTACAGGAGTTTTTCTCCTGCTTAGATGGCTTATATACAGAGGAATTTATAAGCTATTATGAAGAAACAATGATTAAAATCTATGACGAATTGCCAGGGCTAGAAAGCTCTCTTTTAACTATAGAGCCTCTGGAATTGTCTCAAAAGATTATGGGCAAAACTTTCAGGAACAGGGGTCCTTATGAAGATTTTATTTTTATTCCAAGCTGTCTTATAAATATAAAGGCCATAAGATTTTTTGGAAAAGATCAGATATTAATCTATTCACTTAATCATAAAGATTTTACTAAGAAAGATATAATAAATATTTTGAAGACAATATCAGATGAAACTAGATTTGAAATCATAGAGCTATTATCTAAGGAAGCTCCTATGACTGGAAAAGATTTGGCTAGTAAATTAGGCCTTTCAACTCCGACCATATCTCATCATATTGATAAATTAAAAGAAGCTGGATTTACTAATGAGGAACGAGTAAAAAATTCTAAATACTATAGTATAAATTATAATTCCATGGATAAGTTTATAAATAATCTATCATCTAGATTTAAAAATGATAAACACTAAATTTTATATGGAAAAATAAAGGCTGTTGAAGATTAGAGAAGTATTGATCTTTAGCAGTCTTTATTTTTATGAGCAATTCTATTGACATAAGTATAGAAGAAACTTATAATATAATCATCTAATTAGATATACATAAAACAATTGTATTTTTTATTCAAAGGAGGTTGTGAAATGAGTGTAGCTATAGAAGTAGATAATCTAAAGAGAACCTACGAGGGGACTTTAGGAATGACAAAGAAAAAAACTATTGAAGCTTTAAGAGGAATATCTTTTACAGTAGATGAAGGAGAAATATTTGGGTTATTGGGACCAAATGGAGCAGGAAAAACTACTGCTATTAAGGTGTTAACTACTCTTTTGGCTCCATCTTCAGGAAAGGCAAAAATTTTTGGCTATGATTGTTTTGGAGAGGAAAAGTTCATAAGAGATAAGATAAACTTTATTTTTGGAGGAGAGAGAGGACTATATTGGAGGCTTTCTGCTTATGAAAACCTTCAATATTTTGGTGATATTTATAAAGTTCCAGGGAGAGTTTTAAAGGAACGTATACCTAAACTGATAAAATTAGTAAATCTACAGGGAAGAGAACATGAAAAGGTAGAAAGCTTTTCTAAGGGAATGAAGCAAAGACTTCAAATAGCAAGAGGATTAATAAATGATCCAAGGATTTTATTTTTAGATGAGCCTACTATTGGATTGGATCCTATTGGTGCTAAGGATTTAAGAAATATTATACTAAAGCTTAAAGAGGAAGGAAAAACTATACTTCTGACTACTCATTATATGCATGAGGCAGATGAATTGTGTGATAGAATTGCCATAATTAATAACGGAGAATTAATTGATATAGATACTCCCAAGCAATTAAAACTTAAGTATCTTGAGGATGAAAATGGTTCCCTTGAAGAGGTTTACATAAAGCTTATAGGAGGGAATGCAATTGCTTAATTTAAAAGTAGTGTTTTCTACCTTTAAGCTTCACCTATCTCAATCTCTTTCTAGAGCTACTTTTAGGTTTTGTATAATAGTTCAGCCTTTAATATATACTTTTATTCTCTATATGGTATATCGGGAATCATCTTATATCAATTACGTAAACTATGTTATCTTAGGAAGTGGACTTACCAGCCTTTGGAGTTCTATTTGTTTTTCTTCAGCAGGAGATATAGAAAGAGAACGCTATATGGGAACCTTGGAAAATTTAGTTTCTAGTCCTTCAAAGTTTACAACTATAGTTTTAGGAAAAGTTTTAGCAAATACTTTTTTAGGTTTGACTGGAATGATATTAAGCCTAGTATTTACTAAAGTGCTTTTTAATGGTTCTTTACATATAGAGCATGGATTTCTATTTTTAATAAGCTTCATTTTAATGATATTTTCCTTCATATCTATAGCTCTGCTTATTGCTCCTATATTTACTCTTTCTAAAAATGCTAGAGCCTTAATGAACTGCTTGGAATACCCTATGTTTATTTTATGTGGCTTTGTATTTCCCATAGATATATTGCCATCTTTCATAAAGCCTTTAAGCTATGTATTATCACCTACTTGGGCGATAGATATATTGAGGGAAAGCTCCTTAGGTATTGACGATTTTTCTACATTTTATAAAAAAATGTTTATCCTGTTTTTTATATCGGCTGTCTATCTTATAGCTAGTAAGGTTTTGTTTTCAAAAGTAGATAAGCGCACAAGAATAGAAGCAACTCTGGGGGTGAGCTAGTATGGATAGCTTGAAAAGATCATACAGAAATGGACTGTATTCATTTAAGGGATTATATGGTTTTTTAAAACCAGAAATTTATGTACTAGTTAAGGTTATAAATCCAATATTTCAGGTATTATTTTTCTCTTTAGTAGCCAAACATGCCTATGGAAACATAGATATAACTCCCTTTGTAATAGGGAATGCATTTGTGCTTTGTATGTACAATGCCTTTTTTGGTGTGGGAGTCAATTTGATTTCTGAAAGAAGCGTAGGGACTTTAAAAATTCTTATAGCTTCTCCAGCCAATAAGTTCAAGCTGTTTGTATCAAAATCTACATTTCATATATTAGACGGCATGATAACTGTATTTATAGGCTTGCTGACAGGAATTGTTTTCTTGAATTTAAGGATACCTTTACATACTATACCTTATTTTTTAATATCATTAATTGCTGCTATATTTACGGCATGCTCCATGGGATTATTTATTGGTAGTATAGGGCTTGTAACAAGGGATATAAATTTATTACTAAATTTGTCTTCTATGCTACTAATGAGTCTGAGCGGTGTTAATTTCCCTACAGAAAAGCTTCCGTTTTTCCTCGAAAGGATAAGTCATATACTGCCACTAACTAATGCATTGAAGGCATCAAGACTACTTATTAGCCCTGCCATAGTATCCTATGAAGCTGTAGGCATGTATATATTTAAAGAGTTAGTAATTGGAGTGTCATACTGTATTATTGCCTATATAACACTAAAGATTATGGAAGGATTGGCTAAAAACAAAGCAACTCTTGATATTTATTAAGAAGATACTTTTATATGAATCATATAGAGATTTAGTATGGCTTACCTCAGGGAGTGTAAGCCTTTATTTTTTCTAAAATAATATTTGTTTACATGAGATTGATTTGGAATCGATGAATATCAATGGAAGGAATTAGGGAGTAAATGTAGAATTAAGGATATTTATAGGACTGTTATCGATGAGAGTACTGCATGTATTCTTATAAATAATAATCGAACTTTCAAACATAGATAAAGAATATTATTAAGCATATCGACTTATGCTTTTGCTTTAATAACTGTAGAAGCAGGTAGATAAGCTAATTACATTATAAGAGGTATAATTTTTGCCATGGCGCTCAATGTGTGCAAAAATTATATCTTAAAAAATATAAACGTATATAGATAAGGATGATGTATCATATGAAAATAGACAGACTTCTTGGAATAATAACAGTACTCTTAAATAACGAAAGAACAACAGCAAAGATTTTAGCCGAAAAATTTGAGGTATCCATTCGTACCATTCATAGGGATATTGAAAGCATATGTAATGCAGGTATACCAATAATCACATATCAAGGCGGCGGTGGAGGAATCAGTATTGCTGAGGGTTATAAGCTGGATAAGAACATATTAACCAGTGATGAGCTAGGCAATATAATAATCGGCTTAAAAAGCATTGAAAGCATATCAAATGATTCAAAGATTAATCTTTTACTAGATAAATTATCTCTAAAGCATGAAGACGTTATTTCCATTAGCAATAATATTTTTATCGATTTAACTTCTTTTTACAAAACAAGTCTTTCTCAGAAAATAAATCTTTTAAGAGAAGCAATAAATAATAGCCGTGAGGTTGTTTTTGATTATTTTTCTACAAAAGGAACTTCCAGTAGGCATATAGAACCTTGCTTTATTACCTTTAAGTGGTCTGCATGGTACGTCTTTGGATACTGTGAATTAAGAGAGGACTTTAGGCTTTTTAAACTGAATAGAATGAACAATCTTAAAATTACTGATATGAATTTTATTCCTAGAAATATTCCGACAGAAAGTCTTAACTTGGATAATTATTTTCAAGATGATAAAAAAGTAATAACAATGCTTATTGACCGTTCTCTTGAATATCAAATTGTTGATCATTATGGTGTCTATTCTTATGAAATCACGGAAGATAATCAGATTAAATTTTCTTTATTCTATAACAACCATCAATATGCAATGGATTTTATTCGAAGCTTTGGCGATAAAGCATATGTGTTATCACCGAAATCCATAGTTGACGAATTAAAGGCTAATGCAAAAAATATTTTAGATATGTATAAATGAACATGACACACAGTTGACATGTTCATTATGTTATGCTGATGCCAATAAAGCACAATTATTAGTTCATATTGAAAATTGTTTTTCTAATAATTTTTCGGAATGAAGGAAAGGAGATAAGTATCATGTCTAATAATTACACGGACACAAAAATTACTGAATATAGTGATTTTGTTTCAATAGTCGAAGATTTAGGATTTATGCCCTTGTCAAATAATTGCATTGACTTTATAAACCTTTCAGATTTAACAAGGCCAGAGCAGTGGCATACTGATTTACCATCAGATCCCTGGCAGTGGCGAATCAATATTGAAAGAGATCATAAAGCAGCATATGCAAAGCTATTTGGTAAGAAACCAGGATTTATCTCTCTAGAATGGTATCCTAAGTTTCTCGCAGCTAGAAGAAAAGGAAGAAGCTTTTTAGAGCTGTATTCAGATGGTTTGCTAAGTAATCATGCTAAGCAAATATATAGCCTGTTTGAGGAACATGAAAGCTTGGCTACACATGAAATTAGATCATTAGGTGGTTTTACAAAGGAGCTAGACTCGAAATATGAATCTGCCATGTCTGAGTTACAGATGTGGATGTTTTTAACAGTAAATGGGACGAAACGAAAAATGAACTCTAAAGGAGAGGCTTATGGTTGGTCCTCTACTGTATATTCCACTGTAGAAGCATGGGCAGGAAATGAGCTAATAGAGGAGTCTATTGGTATAAAACCAGAGGATGCAATAGAAGAAATAATTGCGAGAATTAAAGATATTACTCCACGTGCTGGGGCAAAGAAAATAAGATCATTTATTGGATTTTAGTCTATTAAGAGAGGGGGAAAATATAATGAAACATGAGTTTGAGAACAAAAAGCCAGAAGCATTTGCTACTACTTGGGAGGGACAGTATGAGGTTTTTAACTGGGCAGAGTATCTTGTAGGTATACCTATGCCTATATTCTTGATTACTACTTACAAAGAAAATGGTTTACCTAATGCATGCTTACATTCATGGTCTTCTTTTTCAGGAGAAGAGGGAGGTCATTTTTGTATAATGGGTGGTGTTCCTATAGAATATGGACATACGATTAAAGATATAACTAAAAATAAAGAGTTTTGCATTAACTTTCCAAGTAAAGAAATCTGGGAAAAATGTTATAGCACAATTGAAAATAATAAATATGAGGTTGATGAGATAGTAGAAAGTGGATTAACAGCTGAAGAAGCAGTTTCAATCAATGCACCTAGAATTAAGGAATGCTTTTTAAATCTAGAGTGCACTTTGGAATGGATTAAGCCTCTTTATGAAGGTAGTAAGTGTTGCATAGTATGTGGCCGTATTAAGCACATAGCTATGGATGATGAATATTTCGACGAAAACAAAAAAGGGCGCTTTGGTGAAAGTGGATTTGTCATGAATATTCACTCACCTAAAAATCCTTTAACGGGAGAATCATTAGATGATAAACTTGGCTTTGTGGAATACAAGTGATAATAATGTACTGCCTATGCTAAATCATGCTATTTATTTAACAACTATATTATAAAATAGGGGATGAGATTTATGGAAGTCCGGGTAGTTTTAGCAAATGAAGAAAATGCAAATATAATAAAAAATATTTATCCTTTGTACTTACATGACTTATCGGAGGTCTATGGAAACGTACCTAATGAATATGGAATTTATGAGGATGAGTCTATAAAAACATTAGCTGAACAATATGATGTTCAGAATATTTGGTTTCAGAAGCCTAACCTGCTATTCCCATTTATTATAATGGTGGATGGAAAGCCTGCAGGGTTTGATTTAGTGTCAACAGGTGAATATGCACCTAAAGGAATGGATTATTATGTTTACGAGTTCTTTTTATTGAGACCATATAGGGGAAAGGATATTGCATCTATTGCAGCAAAGCAGATATTTGATAAGTTTTTAGGCAAATGGGGATTATATGTGGCACCATCAGGGACAAACCTAAGAGCAGAAAAGTTTTGGAGAAAAACAATTAATGATTATGCTAAAGGTAAATTTGAAGAAAAGAATGGACAAACATTTGATGGTTATAAACTAATATTTACATTTGATAATACACAAATTTAATTATGATATATTCAATGTTAAGGCACTTTTTTATTATGATGAAATAGGAAGCTCATAAAACAGCAGTTGAATTATTATAAGAAATTTACGGTATCTAAATAAAATAAAGACTTGATAAGATGGCTACTAATAAAACATGCAATAAGGGAAGTTTTTTAACTTCCCTTAAATATTGCTATATTATCACCACTATCTTAAAATACAGCTTTTTAAATAAATAGGCTTGATAGAAGATAAAATATTACTTTATTTACGATATGCTTCAAAAGTAATTACTTGATCTTTATCCGTAGGATGTATGCCGAATTTATAATCAGAGGAAATAGTAATATCAACAAATCCAACTTTCTCTAGAATCAATCTAAATTCCTCTATTCCGTACCATTTCAGTGGAAAACGCTCTAACTCAGTTTGTATTAGCTGATTGTTACGCCATTTTTCATATCGCAAATGAGAAACCGTATATTGATCAATAAAATTGACTTCTACAAGAGACTCGTTTAATGTGATTAAATCTCCATGAGGAGTGCTCCAAGTTCTTGTTGAAATAGGTCCAGTATTGAAATTTGATTGCATAAATATATCTACAATAAGACGGCCACCTATGGAAAGATGCTCATAGAAACATTTTAATCCATTAATAGCATCTCTTGAATTTTCAAGTAATAGAAAAGAGCCTGTAGGAATAATAATTGCCTCATACCTATGTGGTAGGGAAAAAGCTTGCATGTTTTCTTGATAAAGCTCAGCCTTAAGACCTCTTTGTTCACAATGAGATTTACATAAATCTAGCATCTCAGGAGAGGAATCTATACCATCTACAATAAAGCCCTCCTCTAGTAGAGGAATTAAGATACGACCTGTCCCTACTGCTGGCTCAAGAATTCTTCCTTTAATATTACCAAGTCTTTCCTTGTAAAATTCCACATCTCCAAAGGAATGTCCGATAGGCTTGTCTATATTGTATACTTCTGTAGAAAGCTTACTATAAAAACTAAACATATTGTTTTACCTCCAAATAATTATTATAATCAAATACTTTATTTTGATTTAAATATATAATTGAAATCCTTTCTTTTAGATGATATCTTTTAAATTATAATACCATTTAAGAGAATTACTTTCTTATCCTATTTTGCTAATTTGAAAAGTCTGAAGCAATAATATATTGTTAGATAGATTAAATATTTATTATCTTACGGAACGTAGAACACGGATACAAAGAGAATTTGAAAGTAAGTTAATGTAGTTATTAGCACTACTACAAAAATAAATAAAAATTGAAATGTAGGAATTGGTAATATATACTTAATAATAAATATTATATTAGGCAGTAATTATGTTTAGATATGACGATTATGTAGTAAATGTGGAGAAATACTAGAATACCAGTGAAAAAATCATTTTAAAAAATGTCTACTATACTGATATATGTCCAAGTCTACGTTGTATCATTGAAATATTAGCTTTGGGATTACTATTTTGTGATGTTTTATCTATAGCTAACAATATAAATGTTAATACTGAGGTAGCCGTTGACATATGCTTGGATATTGTCGTGACAAGAAGGACTATAGGCTTTTTAAGGTAGTAAGAATGAGAAATTTGAAAAAGCTAGAGAAGCCTTTTTCGATAAAGCACGAAGGTATCGACAATTTATTAATTCAGCATGAGAAACAAGATAATCAAAAATATATACATGTAAAGATGTTGTGTAAGAAAGAAGTACATGCTTCCATTGAGGAGTATTTTCCTAATGCCAAAATAATTGCATATGAAGATGGCGATTTCATATTACAATTTCATGCGCTGATGAATGAAATTGTTTGGAAAGGTTTGCTTTTTACATATGGCAATAAAATTAGAATAATTGAGCCAGAAGAATTAAAAACAGAGTTTATGTTAAAGGCAAAAGAAATTGTTGATATTTATGATTAATATACGCCATATAGTTGTCGCATATCTCCTTATATAATCTAACTGAAGTTAATAATAAAGGGGGATTTTTTATGACATATTCGATAGAAGAAATAAAAGATAGCATTGCTTATTGTGGGCTTGTGTGTAAACTTTGTAGTGCTGGTAAAACAGGTCAATGTAAGGGATGTAGAGAAAAATGTGATGGATGCTCAATTAAGGAATGTGCAAAAACTAGAAGTATAAATGGGTGCTGGGAATGTAGTGAGTTTCCTTGCGAAAAGAGGATCTTCAAAAATAAACGAAACAGGGTATTTCTTCAATGTGCTAAAGATGAAGGACTGCATAGCTTAGCTACGTATTTAAAGAGAAATTATGAGCAAGGTATCCAATATCATAAAGCAGATGGTACACAGGGAGATTATGATATTTTAGATAGTGAAGAGCAAATATTGCATTTACTAAGAAAAAAAGAAAATCCATATCAAAAATGCCCGGTCTATGAGACTAAACAGTTTATTTTTAGAATGGTTGATGAAAAAGATGCGGAAGATTTACTTGAATGCTATTCAGATCCTATGTCTATTAGATTGTTTAATAGTGATAATTGTACTAGTAAGTTTAATTACAAATCCTTGGATGAAATGAAAAACTGCATTAAATTTTGGCTTGACCATTATAGTAAGCAATACTATATTCGCTTTAGTATTGTAGATAAACTAAATTGCAAAGCAATTGGTACTATTGAATTCTTTGCAAAACAGGTAACTACCAGTGAATTTTCCAAGATAGGTGTGTTAAGGCTTGATCTTGCTTCAAAGTACGAAAAAGAGGGATTTATTATGGAAATAATAGATACAATATCTGATGATTTTTATGATGACTTTGAAGTTGAACATATTATAACGAAAGCCATTCCTGAGGCAAAGCAAAGAATTGCTGCTTTGAAAAATCAGGGGTTTACAGAATTAGAAAACAAAACCATAGTACCTTTTGATTCCTACTTCATTAGAACTAAATAAATACAATCTCTACTAATCTGTTTTTGGGATATAAACCAGAGTATTGTAACTAGGGGTGAAAAAGGAGTATGAGTATTAAACAATATAGGAATGAGTACATATCAGCAGCAGGTGGCTTATTTCAGAAAATAGTTTTGTAAGAGAAAATATGGATTTCATAATATAAGCATCCTTTTTATAATAATTTTGTTAATAAGTTAAAAAGGATGCTTATAGATGAACAAAAGTTATTTAAAACAAATACTTACCTATATCTTCTTAAATGGATTGATATAAAGTTTGCAGGATTATATAATTCAAAATATGAATGCAAAAAGAATCGTTCAAAATGCACTATTTTTTACATTTCATAAAACCTGCAATGCTATCCCAGATACAAATTCCAATGAAAATTATTACAAACCTTGGAGCCAACGTTAATATAACTTTAGAAGCAGAAGCTCCTGCATGCTCAGTAATATTAGCTGCAAGTCTATGATTGAATAAAGTAGTATCGCCTACCATTACATAAACAAGTACAGATGATGCTATATTATGAATGGCATTAGCAATAGCTAAAGGAAGATTCCATCTCATAACAATAAACTTATAGACAAAAATACAAAGTTGAACGATGGCAAGGAGCATGATTATGGGAATATAGTATTGCAGACGTTCAACTACAATTAATGGCTCGTGAAGGATTAATCCATCACTACCTTTCGTATACCATCCAATAAGCTCCGGCTTAAGACAAAATAGGGCAGTAAAGAATACAGTACAGGACATGGAGAATATTGTCTCTCCTCGTGAGATTTTCTTTTTATCAGGTATAGGTAACGAAGGTAAATCATCAATTGACCATTTTTTATTAGCAAAGGGTAAATTACCTTCATTAATCCTAGTTCGCTCTAATATTATAAAGGTTAATGTCACCCATAAAAATGCTTGAGTTATTCCTTGAATTGCAGAAACTATAATATTTACGAAAACATCTACGAATATATTTACAAAGCCACTAGTTGATATCTCAAATAATCCAGTATTGCCTGAGGGAGTAAAGACCATATCAAGCAGAGAGATGCTTACAAGCACAGCTGCAACAATACCTAATACTAGCTTAAGAACGGAAACGTAGCTATCATAGAGGCTAGGCCCTATTAAATACCTTTTCGTTTGACAATATTCATCTGCAAGCTTTATTGGACTGCCAAGCTTTTCAAGTATTATACGAACATCGTCTTCTGTTGCATTGTCAGGCAGCATATCCTCTATATTTGCACGTAGTTCTTTATCCACGTCATCACGAGAATCGGCTGGAAAATGCTCAGTGACAGCATAAATATAACGATCAATCAGCTTCATTATCATCATCCTCCATTAATAATTTTTCTAATTGCATTGAAAGACTTTTCCATTCACTCTTCAAATGTTCGTATACTTGTTTTCCTTCATCACTTAAAACGTAAAATTTACGTGGTCTGCTTTCCGTAGTATCCCAATTGCTTATTAAAAGCTGTTGTTTTTCTAATCGACGAAGTAGTGGATAGAGTGTTCCTGCTTCAATTGGTGCATTCTTATTTTCTAATTTTTGAACAAGAGAATAACCATACTCAGGACTACTAAGCTGACTAAGAACTGAAAGCACCAGTGTTCCTCGTCTAAGTTCAACAATAAGAGAGCTCATTAGTTCATCGATAGTATTCATATAATCACCTCATATTCAATATACTGTATGACATACAATATTGTCAAGATAATATTATTAAGATTATATTATTATTTTATTTTAAGCAATATATTTGAAAAGCTGATTGTATTATGGATTTCAAATTGATAATTAACAGGATATGGTATATTATTAAAATGAATAGATTAAATAGACTATTTCACCGTAGTAAACTGAGGCATAAGTACGAAAACTTTTTATGAATGTAGAGTAAAATAATGTTATTAATATATATAGGAGGTCAGTATGAATATAAAAAAAATTAGGAACAGAGGTATTCTCTTTACATTTCATGATCTAGGTATTCCTACAAATGTATACATAATTCAAGGAGATCATTATATCTACATAGTAGATACTTACTTGGGGCCTGACATAATGAAATTAGTTAATCAATACATAGAGGATTCATTTGGAAGTAAGCCAATTATTGTTATAAATACCCACAGCCATTGGGATCATGTATGGGGAAATAGTTTATATTCTTCTTCATTTATTATAGCTCATGAAAAATGCAAAAAATATATGGAGCAGGATGGATTAAAAGCACTTGAAAAGTTTGAGAAATATCAGAAAGGTCAGGTTACTATAACATATCCTAACTTAACCTTTACTGACAAAATATTATTTGAAGAAGATAGTGTTCTTATTTACTATACTCCTGGACACACAGATGATGGGATATCAGTTTTAGATATGAAGAATAGAGTTTTATTTGCTGGTGATAATTTGGAGAGACCTATACCTTATACTATGTCAAAAGACCTTAATCAATATATGAGTACGTTAGAAGATTATCTAAAAATAGATGCGGATATTATCATTGGAGGACATACCGACTGTGAGAATAAGGACTTGATTAGAGATAATCTTGATTATGTGAAAAAGGTTATATCTGGTGGGATTATAGAAATAAAGTCCAAAGAGTTCGAGGAGTATCATAAAGCTAATCTGGCTTGGTTGAATCAATAAAGAAACAGGAAAGCTAAGAGAACGGATACAAATACTGCGTTCAAACCAATATTTAGATTCTGAGCAAAGCTCTCATATTAGTGCAGCAAATGCGAAGATTACAGCATAGATGCAGGGTATACTTCTGATTGCCAGAATATAATATGATGGAGAAAAAAATAGTCTATGAAAGTAATGAGATAGATACTACTTTCGTAGGCTGTTTTTTTATGATTGAGGTTGGAAGAAGAAAATGCTAGAGATAGCTTATGTGGAGATAATCAATAAATTAGAATGTCAAGAACGGGATTAAAGGTTTTGCTATTATAAGAAAACATAAATCAAATAAATTTGAAAGAATATAGGCCCTGTTAAAAATAGCTTTGCTTCTAGCTAATATATTGAGTGCATAAGAAATCTATGTTAGAATTAAATAGTAAAAATCAAAAAGATGCATTAGATGCATATTTCTATAGAGGAGAGAAATACATGGACATTGTACCGAAAACTTATAAGACTTCTTATGTTTTAGAGAAATATGACATAACAAGACAAACATTATACAACTGGACTAAAAATGGCTTAATATCTGATCCAGAAAGAGATTGGAGGGGCTGGAGATTATGGACAGAAAATATAATGGATGAAATAGAACAAGTAAAGGAAAATAAAAGTAAAACAAATAGAATAAAAAAAGTTAGAATTTCGAAAAATGAGAAATTACATATAAAGAATAGAAGATATCTAGGAAGTAAGTATAAATTAATACCTTTTATAAAGGATATTGTTGCTAATGAATGCAAAGATATCAGGGTATTTGCGGATATCTTTGGAGGTACAGGAATAGTAAGTTATGCCTTTAACTCTAAAGGAGTTAAGGTTATTGTAAATGATATTTTATATTCGAATTATTTAGCTTATTATACTTGGCTTAGCAATGAAGAATATAATTCTAACAAAATACATAGATACATAAATGAATTCAATAATATATCAGCTAAAAAAGAAAACTATGTTTCTAGAAATTTTGGAGATAAATATTTCACTGCGGAAAATGCAAGGAAAATTGGAGCAATAAGAGAAGAAATAGAGTTGATTTCCCCTACACTTACTTTTAGAGAAAAGGCAATTTTGATTACATCCTTACTATATGCTATGGATAAGGTAGCAAATACTTGTGGTCATTACGATGCATTTAGGCGAAATCTAGATACTACTCAGTCTCTAAAGCTTCAAGTACCAGCAATAAATAATGATATTAATAAAAGCAATGAAATATATAGAGAGGATGCGAACAGGCTCGTGAGGAAAATTCACAGTGATATAGTATACATAGATACTCCCTATAATTCAAGGCAGTATTCTGATGCATATCATCTATTAGAAAATATAGCAAAGTGGGAGAAGCCAGAGGTAGTAGGTGTAGCTAAGAAGATGATAGATAGAAGTCATATAAAGAGCAAATACTGTACTATAAAAGCTCCTCAAGCTTTTGATGATCTAGTTGCGAATGTTAATTCAAAATATATTTTAGTTTCCTATAACAATATGGCTAAAAAAGGGAATGGTAGATCTAATGCTAAAATTAGTGACGAAGAAATTATTGACTCATTAAAAAGTAGAGGGGAGGTAAAGGTGTTTGACACAGAGCATCAATATTTTACTACTGGAAAAACTGATTTACAAGACCATCGAGAAAGACTATTTTTGTGCAAGTGCAAGTAAGAAAGGAGAATTTTCTTGAATCAAAATTTCAATGATTTGATTAAATCACCATTAAATTATACTGGTGGAAAATATAAATTGCTAAAACAGTTAATACCTATATTCCCTAATAGTATAGATACTTTTATTGACTTATTTTCAGGGGGAAATAATGTAGGAGTTAATGTAAATGCTAACAGTGTTATTTCTATAGATAATCAAAAACAATTGATAAGCTTATTTGATACTTTAAAAAGGCTTGAAAAGGACTATATTTTTAATACAATTTATAACGTAATTGATGAATATGAGCTTTCAAATTCTGATCTAAATGGCTATGAATATTATGATTGTAATAGCTCTAGTGGTTTAGGAAAATACAATAAAGACAGATTTTTAAAAATGAGGAATGACTATAATAATAGGGATGAAGATAATTCTTATTACGACATTCTTTTCTATACAATTGTAATCTATTCCTTCAATAATCAAATAAGATTCAATAAAAAAGGCGAGTGCAATATACCTGTAGGGAAAAGAGATTTTAATAGTAATCTCCAAAAAAAACTATCCAGTTTTATAGATAGAATAAAAGAAAAAGACATATTATTTAAGTTAAATGATTTTGGAGAAATAGATTTTAGTAAATTTTGCAGAAAAGATGCATTTATTTATGCTGATCCGCCATATCTAATTACTACTGCTACATACACAGAGCAAGACGGCTGGAATGAGGAAAAAGAGAAGCTTTTACTAGAAATTCTTGACTATATAAATAGTAATAAAATAAAGTTTGCCTTATCAAATGTTCTAGAACATGATGGGAAATCTAATTGTATTTTGAAAGAATGGAGTAAAAAATATAATATTCACTATTTGAATTTCAATTACAATAATTCTAATTATCAGAAAAAAGAAGATAATAAAAAAGCTAAAACAGTTGAAGTGTTGATAACAAATTATTGATTATAAATCCCTTATGACATTAGGGGATTTTTTGCATCCCATGGGGAAATCTTGATTTTCCTTAATTTTAACCTTCTATAAAGTGGGTTTCAGTAAAGGCTTCCTCAATCTATTAATACTTCCATAGAAGTCATTATTATATGAATAGTGTATAATGAACATATGGAATGTTTGGGAATAGGGGTGGACTTTAAGTATACAGCAAATAGATAGGGTTTAATATATAAAACAAAGAATTTTAGCAAAAGAAAATATTTTGCTGCAGACTTTTTTGCTAATTGGAATGCAAACTAAGAAGATTATTTTTAAAGAAAGGAGGCAGTGTATCAGATATAGAATTTAAATTCTATATCTTTTTCTAGAAATTATACTAACGACAAAAAATGAATATAGAAATTTTATGGGGTTACAAGGGAAAAATGTTTAGGGGGTATAGCGATGAGAAAAATATGGAATGTATCAACTACGCTTAGAAATCCTAATAGGATACTAGGTTTTCTAGAAGTTATTAGTCAATTAGAAGGTCAATATTGGGATGAAGCAACACAGAATGAGTATCAAATACTACTGATTAAAGAAAAAAAGTATAGACCTGACATTGTTCATCCTGCATTGAAAAACGAACAAATATCTTACGAAGAAGCTAAAGATATTTATGATAAAGCAAGATATATAGGCAAGTCTATGAGGGGAAGAGTATCATTTAATCCATTAAAAAAACTAGGATTTGTTAAACTAGAATCAGATAAAATTAAAATAAGCAAATCAGGAAAGAAATTGATAAGTGGAGAATATAGTTTAAAGGACGCATTAACGATAGGTTTGTCAAAGTGGAAAATTACTGCAAATGGAGCAAATATAAAGCCATATATTGGGACACTCCATTTTTTGAATAGGTTAGAAGAAAAGACAGGGAGCTCAAATGGTATAACAGAGCATGAATTTGGATGCTTTGTAATGACATTAAAAAGATATGACGAAATAGACAATTTTGTAAATGATTTAGTTAATTATAGGAATAATAAGTTTAACTTGAATAGCTTATTGAAAAAATATGAGAATGCTAATAGTCTAGATGATTATATTGACAATAATAGAAGATATTTTGAAGAAACAAATTACATAAGTTTTTATGGCTGGAGACTGAGGTTAAATAATCATTACATGGAAGAAATTAAGAAGCTTCTTTCAAAAGATGACGCTAGAGCATTTTAAGTCTTATGTTTATAACTTAAAATATATCTGTAATTTTCAAGGGAAATAGGACTATTATGGGCATAAACGATTGTGGAATATGCTAATGCAATAGAATTAAAAATATAAGAAGGGTGATATTAGTGAATTTAAAAGAAACGGAAAAAATTTGTCCTCTTTGTGGACAGGACAATAATTGTCAGCATGGTCAAGGGTCATGCTGGTGTGAGACTGTGAAGTTTCCCAAACATGTATTGGATTTGATTCCTGATGATAAAAAAGGGAAAGCATGTATTTGCAGGTCTTGTCTAGAAAAATATCTTAAATAATTGAAAAGACATATCTGATAGGAAGGCAATATATTGATTCTTTGCTGTGTCATCGCTTTGGTTAGCTGCCAATCAAAAATGGAAATGACATTGCTAGGTGATATAAAAGAAATTATAAAAGGTGCAAAACAGGAGAAGAAAAAGATAATTGTAAAGGGAAAAGCTTATGAAGCGTACAGCTTCAATTAGCTTTTCCCTTCAGTTTAACTAGTAGTCTAATTTAACAAATATCAAATATAAGCTTATTTATTTTATGCTGACAATTTTCAAGTCTAGTTCTTGCAAATACTCAATTATCCTTGGTAATGCATCAATAACAGCTTGAGATTCATGTAGAAGGATGATGGAACCTGATACATTGGAGGCTTTAATAGAATCAAATATTTTATCTGCATCACGAGACTTCCAATCTTTTGGGTCATTGTTCCAAAGTATCATTTTGTATTGATTTTCATTTATTAAATCCTTTAAATGCTTATCAAAAGAACCATAAGGTGCTCTAAAGAGAGTTACTTTGTCATTGGTTATTTCTTCAAGTAACTTAATAGACTGTACAAGTTCCTTTTCCTGCTCTTCGCAGGAAAGGGCTGCCATATTGACATGACTCATTGAATGACTGCCAATAGAGTAACCATTTGACTGGATATATCGAATGTGATCCGGATATTTTTTGGCATTATACCCAGTAAAGAAGAAAGTACCCCCAACCTCGTATTTTTTTAGTACTTCCATAATTTCCATAGAATACTGCGAAGGACCATCGTCAAAAGTGAGAGCAACATACCCTTCTGGAATACTGTATGATATTGTCTCATCAATTTCTATAAAAGGAATATCAGGTTCATTAGAGAGAGCTTCCTCAATTATCCTATCGTCCCCTAATTCCATATTTTCATTTTGTTTTATAGCTACGTCATTTTCTAATTGTTCTAACTGCTCTAATTGTATAGATTCAGCAAGTACTTTTTCATTAAATGCAAATTTATTCAAATAAATGAAGCCTGAACAGCTAAATAATATGATGAATATGATGCCTATAACAGTAAGAGGTTTCCGGATAAATTTAATACTATAATTTTTAGAGGTATTTCCTTCATCTTGTAAAATTCCATCTTTATTCTTTTCATAAACTGGTACCAAATCCATAAATGTAAAGATTGATCTATCCAGATTACTAATATCTTGACTATGCTTGATAGCAGCTAAATTATCTATATAGTCTTTTGAACATGGGAAGTAGATTGAATCACTCTGATCGAGATATGTACGTGTCAACATACTTTTATGCTGATTTTGGGTTACGTCCCAAAAACTATTAAAGGATAACCTATATTTATATTTTTTATCAAATTGAGCAGCTGATTTTAAGTTTTCAGCTGTATATTCATCAATTTTCCAGAGAATCTCAATATCTTGATAAAAATAAAGCTCTATATGTAGCCAATATTTGTCTGATTCATTTTCAATTGATTTTAGCTCAAGTAGCTTTCCACGATAGTCTGACATAGTTGCCCTCCTTTCCTTAGTTGAAGGTAAATTTTTCATAGCCGTTTATTTTGAATCTGTTGAATTAGAAGTAGATGGCTTTGGAGAGAACGAGAAAGACATACGTGCTGTAAAATCATTTATGGTCTGCATTAATTCAGATTTCTCATCAAGAATCTGTTGATACTGTTGCTCATATCGCTGATTTTCTATTTCAAGGCTTCTAATTACTTCCTCGAGCTCATTAATTCTTAGCATATTTTTATATTGTGTATTCTTAGATTCTTCGTTAAGCTTGTTGTATTTATTAATTTCTATCTCGAGCTGGTTTGAAATCTGTTCATATTCTGTGTTTGAAGAGTCCTGGTATTCCTTATAATCTTCAAGCAGCTGATCATAGCTCATTTGCTTATTTGTTAGAATGCCTTCTAATCTGAGGATTTCCTTATTACTTTCTTGTAGAAGCTGTTCCTTTTTAATTAAGTCTTGCTTAATACGACTAATTGTCTCATTTGCAGTAAATAATTGTTCTTCCAATCCTTTGTTTTTATAGAGTATTAATTGGCGATCTTTAACTATATTTTCTAAAGAAACCATTAAATCTAATACTACTTTATCCTGATTATCCTTTGAAAATAAGTAACTATCCTTTTGGGCATTTGCTTGCTCATGCTTTTCTATATTGAGAAGTTGTTCCTCTTTTGCAGCTTGCTGCTCCGAATTATTTTCAACTAACTGATCCTGACTATGATTATTTGATTTAAACCAGCTAATTCCTTTCTTTTTTATATTTTCCTTGCTCACAACATCGTCCCCCTATATAGATTAATATTCTCCTCATCTAAAATATCGGCAAAAGTAAAAATAGTAGGATAGTACCAAATACCTATAATATTCTAGTTCTATTGAAATAGGATAGAAAAATATTAGTTTTATAAGATTATTAGCAGCTGCTATGTTTCTGAATTAACTATATAAGATGTTGGTGTGCTTTTATGGAAGAAATACAAAACATATCATAAAGTATGGAATATTTAAAGGGTTATCTCTAAAAATTACTTTTTATTTGAGATAACCCCTTAATATTCATTTTTTATATAGTTTTTAACAAATCATGAAAAATCGTTTAAGGAACTTATTTTATATATTCATTGCTAACCAATATTTCAGAAACTGCATCTGTAGGGATTTCAAATTCTACAACTCCCATATATCCTGGTGCCACATCGTATTTATCAAATGAAATAACTAATTTATTTTCTTCATTGATATAGAAGCTTTGATCTGAAGATATTTTTTCAAATACCTCTATAGCATCTTCGAAACCTTCAACCCAGTAAATCTTTCCTTCATCAGCTTTCATTTGCTCCTTCATCTGCTCTATGATATTTGCACTGATGATGTCAACATAGCTGTTATCCTTAAATAAGCTTGGTAGAGTTATTAAAACTTCATTTTTCTTATCTATAGTATCGAATTTATATACTGTTGATGAAGAGCCTACAGTATTTACTACATAACGACCTATTGAAAGAATTCTATCGTTATCAGTTTTTACTTCATATCCGCTATCTACGCCTAAATGTCCTTCTGTACCAGAAGCCTTTAAGTCTTCTACCTCAGCCATAAAATCTTCATATAATTTTTTGTTTTCTTCAATATATTTTTCATTTAGGCTGTTTTCCAAATCTTTATTTCCTAGGCCATCTATAGCTGGTACTTTAATATTAGCATTGTAATTGTCTTCATCTACTTTATATTCTCTAAAAGTAAGTACACTGACTATATCTTTTATAACTGGAACTCCTGATAGAGTATCTGCAAATGTTGGACTGATATTAACGCTTGCAGTAAATATTACTGCTGCTGCGGCAGTTGCACCAATCCATTTATATTTATTATTCTTTTTCATAACTTTCATTCCTCCATTTTTTAAAGTTTTTTTTACGATAAAATCTAATTCATCAGGAATAGGTACATCCATATATTGCTTTTTTAACTTTTGAATTTCTTTATTATTCATAAACTGCTGCCTCCTAAATATTATTCTTCTAAGCTTAGCCGTAGCTTTTTAAGTGCAGAATATAGCCGGGTTTTCACTGTGTTTACATTTAGCTCTAAAACATCTGCTATTTCTTCTATTTTTAAGTCCTCAAAAAATCTAAGTACTATTATGCTACGATAATTAGGGGGCAAATCTTCTAAGGCCCTTTGCAAATCTATGTCGTGATAATTATCATCTGCCCCAGGACTATAAAATTCTAAAGTTTCATCATCTGTTATTATGACTTTTTTTTGCTTTCGTAAAAAATCTAAAGAAGTGTTAATTACAATCCTGTAAAACCAGGTTTTTATGTACTCAGGGTTTTGAATTGTATTTAGCGATGAAATAGCTTTATATATAGATTCCTGTACTATATCTAAAGCATCTTCTTCATTTTTTACGTAACTATATGCCAGCCTATAGTATTTTTCTTTATTTTCTATAATATAATCTGAAAATATCTTTTCCATATCTTTAGTTTTCATAAAACGAGGTCCCCTTTTTAGATACGTATCTTAATTGTCTCACACTTTATAGACGGATAAACATAACAAAAAGTTTTAGTTATATTTCTATTTTTATTTTTTAAGAATTTTTCTAAACATATTGACAAAAATCACAAAGGGATATATAGTTAGTTGCATAAGTAACTAACTAGGCAACAAATAATGGAGGTGAGGATTTGCTTGACCTAAGTTCAGACAAGTCAATTTATATACAGATTGCAGAGATAATAGAAAATGAGATACTGCTAGGAAGTCTTAAGGAAGAAGAACAAGCACCTTCTACTAATCAGTTTGCAAAGGTTTACCAGATAAATCCTGCTACTGCAAGAAAAGGACTCAATATTCTTGTAGATGAGGAAATATTATATAAGAAAAGAGGGCTGGGAATGTTTGTGGCTGAGGGTGCAAGAAAAAAGATATTAAAGAAAAGGCAGAGCACATTTTTTCAGGAAATATTGCCTGAAATAATAAGAGAAGCTCACAGGCTTGAGATATCAATAGAAGAGATTTCGGATTATATATTAAAGTTTAAGGAGAGGGAATAGGATGCTGGAAATTAAGAATTTATACAAATACTATGGCAGTACAAGAGTACTTACTGATATAAATCTAAAATTAGAGGAAAACAAAATATATGGATTGCTTGGTAGAAATGGTGTTGGAAAGACCACATTACTGAACATAATTTCTAACCAAATAGAGAAAAGCAGTGGTGAATTAAAGCTATACGGTGAAGACATATTCGAAAACTCTAAGGCTTTAGAAAATATTTGCATAGTAAAAGAAAAGGGAATTGGTGTAGATGATATTAAAGTAGGAAAAATTTTTGAAATAGCAAAGATTCTTTACAAGGACTGGGATGAGGAGTATAAAAACTTTTTAATAAAAGAATTTAATATCAATGTAAGAAAGAAATATAATAAACTATCACGTGGCAATCAAACTATTGTTGGGCTTATTGTGGGCTTGGCTTCAAGGTCAAAGCTAACTATTTTTGATGAGCCATCACTAGGCTTAGATGCTGCCTTTAGATATAAATTTTACAATTCACTTTTAGAGGATGTAGAGAATAATCCACGAACTGTAATCATTTCTACTCATCTAATTGATGAAGTAACAAATTTATTTGAAGAAGTAATCATATTAAAGAATGAAAGTGTTTATGTCAAAGATGAAGTAGATAATTTAATGGGAAAAGCATATTTTCTAAATGGAAAACCTGAAAATATTTTTCCGTTAATAAAAGATAAAAGTATTATTCACAAAGAAGAGTTTGGTTCATCTATTATAGTAGGTATATTTGATAATTTATCTAATGAAGAAAAGATGAGGCTTAAGGAGAATAATATAGAGATAAATCCAATACCTCTTCAAAAATTGTTTGTATATCTTACAGAAAATTCAATTTTAGAGGAGGTTATATAAATGGATAGTCTTAAAAGAGCTATTAAATTTCAAAATATAGATGCAAAAAAATCAGTAATATCTTTTTGGGCAGTAATATTAATAGTCAATATAGTATTTTATTTTATAAACCTATATGGAAGTTCTAACTCCTATTTAGGATTTAATGCTAATGTAGGAGTAAGCAGAGAAATAAATGGTGTTATAGAAATTTCCGTAGTAGGGTCTAATCTCATGGCAATAGCAGTTTATTTTATAGCATATAGCTACTTAATATATTATGAAACTTTTCCTATAGCCATAAGCTTTAGTGTAACTCGTAAAGATTTCTTTAAATCCATAATAGCTAACAGCCTTCCAGTAGTTTTTCTATTTTCATTGATACAAGGAGTACTTATGAAGATAGATCCAATACTTGTTAAGGCAATTGATAGGAATCCCATGTTAGAATTTACTATG
Organism: Proteiniborus sp. MB09-C3; assembly: GCF_030263895.1. Classification (NCBI taxonomy): domain Bacteria; kingdom Bacillati; phylum Bacillota; class Clostridia; order Eubacteriales; genus Proteiniborus; species Proteiniborus sp. MB09-C3. The sequence goes on along the minus strand of NZ_CP127161.1, from coordinate 338,715 downwards.
TTTAATGTTAACACAGACAATATAATCTTCATTGTATTTTCCCTTTTTATTTGCTATCTAACCTTTGCTTCGGCAATGAATATGTTAGCTGCGTTAAACTATAAATTTGGATATAAAATATGGATAGTATTCGGTATTGTTTTTTCATTTTTTATGTTTAGTAGAAAAGGGAACATTATAGGGAACACAATAGTGGATTTTCTAGGGAGGATACTAAGTGCTAGAATAGATTTACCTCGATTATTGACTTTTAGTATAATCATTGTTATTTGCTATGCATTAGGGTATTTTTTAACCATTAATACTAGTATCAGAGGTAAGGCGGCTTAAGCAAAATATTTTAATCATATAGGTTAGAATTATTGAATGATGACGAGTTAAATGAAAATGGATTCGATTTATAATATATTTGATTTTTCATATATGTTATTTTTGAGGCAAAAGAGTTGTAAAAGGATGCAGTAGATTTGTTAAATAGTCTATTGCATCTTTTTACTTTTTCTAGCAATGAATGTTTTTTCTCAGCTTTTTAAATAGAATACTATTTAAGTAAATTTAATAAATATAGCTAAATGTCCTTGACCTGTAGCTAACTCAAGGATATATACTATTTATAGGGAGGGATTGTATGCTAATTGGAGAAGTATCAAAAAAATATAAAATTGGGATTGAAACGCTTAGATTTAATCTATGTAATCGAGTATTGTATTGAAAATAAACTCTTAGAATATAAAATTGGAGTCAGTATGTACATGGATGTTTTAAATACCAGGAATATAGATAAGCTTAATGAAATTAAATCCAGAATTAAATCGTTAATTAATTTTAATGAAATAAAATTATAAGTATGTGTATGCTTCTATATAACAACAGCTGAAAAGCCTAGAACTGTTATTATGAAGGCTGTTCCAAAGCTTTACTTGTCAACAAACTCTTTATAGAAATCTACTAGTAATATGGCAAGGATGGTAGAAATGTAGATAGAATAGAACTATACGTTCCATTAATAATAAATGGAGAATAATTCACTCTAAACAGAATGAAAGGGCAATTTTTGATTGGATTGCCCTTTACTTAAATAAGCCTTGTACTTTATGTTTATTAAAAAATACTTACTCCATCTTTAATGAGTTGACCTATTTTGCCGTTGACTTTTTCTAATAAGGTCAACATTTGTTTTGAAAGTTCTTCAGCCTCGCTATAGAGATGCTGTGCAGTAGATTCATCATTTTGCTTGACAGCGTCAATGACCTTATTTCCTATATTATGAAAATCATGATGAATTACATCTATCTGTTCCCATTCCTTTGATATTGCTGAGTGATTTATCCGAATAGCATGATAGAAATGTCCAAATGCACATCTTTTAGAATTAGTCTGGATTGGGTACGTGCGCATTTCAGTTACAATCTTTTTAAGTCCCTCAACCCATTTTACATGGGCCTCCATTGCTTTTTTTATGACATCTTGTAATTCTTCATTTTTAATAGAATGAGAGCCACCTTCAAGTCCTTCAAACATATCGTGGACTATTGCAGACAGTTGATTATCTATTTGGGATATCTGCCCAGCAAACTCCACACTTTGTACTGCTTCTTTATGTATGCTTTGAGTCATGTAGCTAAGTCTTTCTGCATCATTGCTTGAAGACTCCATGGCTTGATTAATCTCATTAGCTGCAATATTTATACCCTGCATAGATGTATGGATTAAATTTACATCCTCAATTACACTGTTTAGTGCTTCTACATTTCTACTAACGGTATTAGATACTAATTCTATTTTTTCACTCATTTGGCCAGTAGATGTTATAGTATTGCTTAAGCTTTCTTTTCCATCTTGGGCAGCAATATGAATACTGCTTACAAATTGCCTCATTCCTTCAAGATTGTGTTTTGTATCATCAGCTAATTTTCGAACCTCTTGTGCTACAACTGCAAACCCACGCCCGTTTTCACCAGCTCTTGCTGCTTCTATGGCTGCATTTAATGCTAAAAGATTTGTTTGTTCTGCTATGGCTTGTACACTATCAACTATTTTGCCAACTTCTTTTGCTAAATCCACTAGCTGCTGTATTTTTTCGTTCATGATTCCAGTATCTTGTATAACATTATCTTTAAGTGATTGAACCTCTATAAGCAGATGCATGCTTTCGTCATTTTTTTTCACTAATGTTTCAGATTCTGTTGCTAGATTATTTAAGGTTTCTGAGGTTGTCTCTATAGTGTCATTTACTTGGTTCATGCTTGCAGTTGTCTGTTCAACAATTGCAAGATTAGATTCACTTACAGATGCCATTTCTCCTGCGAAGTCCATTAATTGGTGAGAAATGTGAGTCATGCCAACATCAAAGCTACTCAATGAGCTAACTATACTAAGTATTTCCTTTGCAGCCGAAGACATTTTTGCTTCATTATCAAGTAGCCTTTCGAAATGTCCCAATACCTTACCATGCAGAGGATATTTAACGTTAGGGCTGTTATTTCTATTACCCTTCAATGCGTTCTCTACATATTCGACTATACATTCTGATTCTTCACATTGCGGTTTATTAAAAAATCTGCTAAGCATAAAACTTCACTCCTTTAACTATATACACTATTGCGTAAAATTAACTCAAGTTTCTTCTACAAATTAAAACCGAATACTTAATTATAGCAAATATAAAGTTATTATGATAGATTTGGTACAATGATTTATGAATACCCAAGAAGTTGAGCTTTTAAACCTTTCCTACGTAGTTTAGTTGTTAGATAAATCTATTATGAGATTACACTTGACTAAAAAGTTAGATTTATTAGCCCTATTATTATACTAATGGATTCTTACAATGAATCATTTATCAGCTTATACTCTCTCTATTTAAGCTTGTATATCGTTAGAAGAGCTTGGAAAAGTGAAGTAGCTTTGCTTTTGATTAGCTATAATTGATTATGATATATTTACTAATGATAATAGGGTGGTTTTTATGTTAAAATATCATATGGAACCAAATATATTTGTAACGAAAATAGTTTTTAAAATGAAGGACTTAGGTCGGTTAAAGGAATTTTAATTCATTCTGAACATATGTACTGCATGACTAACTAGCATAAAATCAAATATTTTGGTTATCTATATAAACTACGTTATCCAAGAGTTAAAGAGCCTTCAATTTCTCGCTTAAATAGGTGGAGAACCTGGAATTACAAACTATCGGATAAAAATATCAAAATAAACCAAAGAGGTGGTCATCATAGAAACTAAAACAGTAAAACAGTCAGAGGTAATCATCGGAGGCGTAATGCAACCAAATCAAGCTAATATTGCTGGTAATGTTCATGGAGGAGAAATCATGAAATTAATGGATAATGTTGCAGGAATAGTAGCAGCTAAACATGCTAGATCGAATGTTGTAACTGCAAGGGTAGACAAGCTGGAATTTCATTATCCTATCAAAATTGGCAATCTAGTAACATGTCAGGCAAAATTGAGCTTTGTTGGAAATAGCTCCATGGAGGTATTTGTCAAAGTATTAGTAGAGGATGTAACAAAAGAAGCATCAGCTAAAGTAGTTTCGACAGCTTTTTTTACTATGGTCGCTTTAGATGAATATGGAAAGCCTATGACTGTGCCTTCTTTAGAAATTACTAGTGATGAAGAGAGTGATTTGTTTGATGAAGGAAAGAAGAGATACTTAACTCACAAACAGGAACTGAATAAGTAGACTAATATAACAGATTAAATTAATGAACCCAGAGCTTACCAGCTCTATAATTTTTTTATAGCAGTTAAATATGACACACATTTGTCCTATTTAACTGCTATAATTATTATGGGTGATATTATGAGGATAAGTCGATTGATTGAGATTACTGTAATACTGCTTAATAAGGAAATAATAACAGCAAAAGAGCTTGCGGAAAGACTGGAGGTCTCTACGAGGACCATATATAGAGATATAGAAACTCTGTCCATGGCAGGAGTTCCAGTATATATGAGCAAGGGGAATGGTGGAGGAATATCCTTATTGCAGGAATATTCCATTAATAGAGCTATTCTATCGGTGGAGGAAAAGGAAAGCTTAATTTTAGCCTTAAAGACTTTACAGGTAACGAAATATCCAGAGACTGATTCTGTTCTTGAAAAGGTTAGTGGCATTTTCAATGACGATAATTCAGAAGACTGGGTACATGTGGACTTTAGTCAGTGGGGAAGTAATCCAAATGAAAATCATAAGTTTACTAAAATAAAGACGGCAATACTTAGAAGATATATTGTAAGCTTTGATTATATTAATGCTTTTGGAGATATAACTAATAGAGTAGTAGAGCCAATGAAGCTATTGTATAAAGGTCATGCATGGTATCTGCATGGCTATTGTAGACTAAAATCTGATTTTAGAATTTTCCGTATCTCTAGAATAAAAAATCTTGTTATAAATAATGAAGAATTTCTGAGAAGAAAAGATCAAAATATCCAGAGCTTAGAATACAATGATATGGCTACAAATAATGTTACTTTAAAGCTTAGGTTCAAGTCCAAGGCATTGTATCGAATTTATGATGATTTTGATGAAGAAGCCATAGTTAAAAATGAAGACAATACCTATGATGTAACTGTAACCTTTCCAGAGGATGAATGGGTATACGGCTATATACTTTCCTTTGGGAATTATGTGAAGGTGTTAGAGCCGCAGTATATAAAAGATATTATTACTACTAGAATGAAAGATGCAATAGAAGCCTATGAAGAATAAATTCTAATATGACAAGCTGCTGTCATATATCCTAGATATAATTAAGGTAGAATGTCTATTAACATAAGAAAGGATAAACGGGTTTAAATTATGGAATTTATAGAAGCTAAAAAAATATTATCTTCTTGGTCTAATGGAGATAGCTGGTTTGGATGTAATTATGGAATGAATATCTACAAGGGCTGTTGTCATGGATGTATTTATTGTGATTCTAGAAGTGAGTGCTATAGAGTTGATAACTTTGATAAAGTAAGAGCAAAGAAAAATGTACTGTTAACTTTAGAAAATGATCTTAAGTCAAAACGGAAAAAGGGGATTGTAGCCACAGGGGCAATGAGTGATTCCTATAATCCTTTTGAAGAGAAATATGAGCTGACAAGAGGAGCACTCGAGCTCATTAATAAATATGGATTTGGAGCAAGCGTGCTTACTAAGTCCGACTTAGTGGTTAGAGATATTGATATATTGTCTAAAATCAAAGAGCATTCGCCTGCTATGGCAAAATTCACCATAACAACATACGATGATGAGCTATGTAAAAAAATAGAGCCTAATGTATCTGTGACCTCACGGAGATTTAAAGCATTAAAGGAAATATCTGAAGCAGGTATATTTACAGGCATACTTATGTGCCCAATACTACCCTTTATAAATGATACTGATGAGAATATAAAGCTTATAGTGAAAGCTGCGGCAGAAAATGGTGCAAGCTTCGTCAGTCCTTACTTGGGAGTAACATTACGTCAAAATCAACGATTATACTTTTATCAACAATTAGATATATTGTTTCCTGGATTAAAACAAAAATATATAAGCACCTTTGGAGGACAATATGAATGCAATTCTCTATATAAAAACAGGCTATGGATAGTATTTAAAACTGAGTGTGATAGATATGGTCTTCTGTACAGAATGACAGACATAATAAAAGAATTAAAAAGAAAATACGAAAATAAACAAATGTCCTTGTTCTAACTTTTATCCGATGGCTAACAGTATTACCCCCCTAATATTTAAGCCTTGTTATTTCTACAGTATTTCTAGTGTTTAGTTGACAATCAGATAAACATAATATAAGATTTTATTATAACATTTATTGGAGGAAAGAATATATGAGAAAACTTATTCTAAATATTGCAAGATAATTAACTTAATATCGTATCTAAAGGATGTTTTTTACCTGTATCTAATATAGGCTTATTTTGTCATGTCCTTTTAGATAAATGCAATGTTACGGAATAGTTTTACATTTATACCTTTATAGATGTTATTCTTAAAAGCATAGAGAAAATTTTTTCTATTGTTTTTAAGATATATATTTATATACTTGTTATGCTGAAAATGCCGTACTTAATCTACGGTTTTTTTATTTTCATAAATAATTAATTAACTATATTATAGTTTTTTTATGGGGCATAACATTAGACTTTGAAGGCTGTAAGTGAATCTTATTTCACTGCGGCCTTTTATTTTTTTGTGAAGTGAGGTGAAGCTATGCCAGTAAAGTCTAAGAAGCTTGATATGTTTATTGATATAATTATAGGAGGTAGAAAAAATGGCGAGTAATATTGAACAAATGGCTGAGTTTTTTAATAATAGGGCAGAGGGCTATGAGGAGCATATGTTAGGCCTTGAAGATAGTATTAATTATTATAAAACTCTATCTAAGGAAATAATTCCTAATCATGATAAAATAGAGATACTGGATTTAGGCTGTGGTACAGGATTAGAACTAGAAGAAATATTTAAGAAGTGTCCAAATGCAAATATAACTGGAATTGATATGTCAGAGAGCATGCTAGAGCTGTTAAAGAATAAATATGTGGAGTTTTCTAAACAGATCAAATTAATAAAAGGCTCCTATCTCAATATTAGTTTTCCTAAAAATAAATATGACTATGTGATTTCAAGCATGACTATGCATCATTTTACCTATGAGGTAAAGAGACAATTATACAGCAATATTAAAGATTATTTGAAAAAAGAAACAGGCATCTATATCGAGGGAGACTATATTGTGGATGATGAAAAAGAGAAAGAATATCTAAAGGATTATTATGATAAGCTTAAACAGCTTGATAAGGAGCTTTATCATATCGATATTCCATTTTCAGCGAATACCCAAAAAAATCTGTTAATAGAAGCTGGCTTCAGTAGAGTAAAAGCAATTTACCAAAAGGAAAACTCAGCAATCTTAATAGCATATACAGCATAAAAAATATAAATTTTTGATTGGGAGGATAGTTCATGAATAATAGTGAAATGTTTATACAAGCTTTAGAGAGTGGAGATATGAAGCTGTTAAGGAAGGTACCAAAGACTGATTTGCATAACCATAGCACTAGTGGATGTTCAAGAGAATATGTTAAAAAGAATACTGGAATAGATATTCCTCTACTCAAGAAAAATTAAAATCAATGGATGAAATGCATCAGTGGATGAGTCAAAATATCAATAGTTATTTTGATACTGTGGAAGGAAGAAATGTACTATTAGAGGGATGCTTTCAGGTAGCTAAGGATGATGGTGTGGTGGTCTTAGAGGTAGGAGAAGATGTTTGGGGGAATGGTCATTATTATAGCGGAGATATAGATAAGCTTATAGAGCATTATAAAGATGCACATAAAAAAATATGCCCTGAGATTGATTTTAGATTTCAAGTTGGGTTATCAAGACATTGCCGCATAGAGCTTTTAGAAAGGTGGATGGAGCCTTTTTTAGAAAAAGATAGCTTCTATTCAATAGATTTATACTGTGATGAATTTGCTCAGCCTATTAAAAACTTTAAAGGTCTTTATAGAAAGGCTAAGGAAAAGGGTTGGATATTAAAGGCTCATGTAGGTGAATGGGGTACAGCAGATGATGTTAAAGAGGCAGTAGAAGAACTGGAGCTTAATGAAGTACAGCACGGAATATCAGCTGTAGCTTCACCAGCTATAATGAATTGGCTCAGAGACAATAATATACAGCTAAACATAACTCTCACTAGCAATGTATTATTAAATAGAGTAGAAAGCATAGAGAAACATCCAATTAGAAAGCTATATGATTATGGGGTAAAGGTTACAATTAACTCAGATGACATCATAATATTTGATTCTGAGGTATCTAAAGAATATATGAGGCTATATGAAGCTAAGGTATTTACAGCTACGGAGTTAAATCAAATAAGATTGTATGGATTAGAGAGCAGAGGATTTCAAGATTAACAGCATGAGCTTCAATTACCTTTCTTATGATAGAATGTAGTGCGGATTCGATCCTTGAGCTTTAGTATGTACTGTGTATTCCTTTTCTTAAAAACTTCTATATTTCTGTTATTGATTGTATACTTTGGATAAACGAAATATAATAGGGGTAACAACCAAAGAGGCTGATACCTAAGAACGCGAAGAAGCCAAAGGATGCACGGCGAAAAGAGGTGAAGAAGGATGAGACCTAAAGTCCTGCTTATTGAAGATGATGAAATGTTGAATGCAGGTATTTGCTACCATCTTCAAAATTGCGATTACGAAGTTAAACCAATGTTTACCTATTCCGAAGCAAAAACGGAAGTTTTGAATAATAACTGGCAGCTTTTTATTGTGGACATCAATTTGCCAGACGGAAACGGCATAGAGCTTTGCAAGTTCATCAATAAACATACCAGTAGTCCGGTAATCTTTTTAACGGCGAATGACCTTGAAGAAAATATTTTAGAGGGCTTTGACGCAGGAGCCTCCGATTATATTACGAAGCCATTCAGCATTCCCGTCTTGCTGCGGCGGGTGCGGGCTGTGCTGAAACGGAATACTGTCATTCCAAACTCTATTATCCGTTGTGGAAATTTGATGATCGATTTAGCGAAAGGACAAGTAGAAAAGAGTGGGGAGACTTTGAGGCTAACACAAAATGAATGGAAGCTAATTAGTCTTTTCATTGATAATCCGGGGCAGCTATTGACGCGAAATCAAATACTCCAAATCTTATGGGATAGTGATGGGAACTTTGTTAGTGCGCATACTCTGACAACGCTTGTCAGCCGTTTGCGCTCGAAGTTGTCCGATACGGAGTATCAATATATAAAAACTTACTACGGCATTGGTTATAGGTGGGTAGGTGAAAAAGACGATGAATAGAACTAAGCTAAGAACAGTGGATATTATGATTTGTGCTGTGGAAATAGCTGTAATACTTACTTTGGTAATCGGAGTGTTTTTATTATCGTCTGACTTCGTTTTACGCCTGTTGGCTTGTCTTTGCTCCCTTAGTATAGCCCTATGCCTAATTGCTGTACGTTTGGTGGCGCGGGCACAGTTTGTGAGATTTACCGAATATGTCTGCCATCAGCTTGACAGCATCATAGAAGATACACCTGCCGATTATATACAACTCGAGGATGAATCCCTTCATTCAAAAATCGGGGCAAAGCTGCTAAAGGTCAGGGAGATTACACAGGGAGCCGCCCAGCGAAGCGAACACCTGAAAAAGAGTGTTCAGGAACTGGTTTCGGATATTTCCCATCAGTTGAAAACTCCTTTATCCAATATCAAGATGGTGGCTGAAACATTGGATGACGAAAGCACGGATAGGGAGCGGCGACAATTCTTTATTTCGGGCTTAAAAACTCAAGTCGGAAAATTGGAATTCCTGATTGACGCTATGATGAAAATTTCACGCTTGGAGAACGGAACAATTGCACCAAAGCCGAAGCTATCTCCTGTTTTGGAATTGATTCAAAATGCTGTAGAAGCCATTCATCCAGCGGCGGCAAAGAAACATATCAAAATCACGGGCAGTGAAAGTGATTTGCAGCTATACTTTGATATGCGCTGGACAGTAGAAGCCTTATTCAATATTTTGGACAATGCTGTAAAGTACACGCCGGATGGAGGTAGCATCACCATATCCGTATGTCGCATGGCATTATACACCCGTATTGAAATCAGCGATACGGGTATTGGCATATTGCCAGAACATTTGAATGATATTTTTAAGAGGTTTTATCGTGAAAATCGTATGCGCCAGACCAGCGGAGTAGGTGTTGGGCTGTATCTCACGCGGGAAATCATTTCACGGCAGGGGGGCTATATTACGGTTCAATCCTGTGTGGATAAGGGAACGACTATATCTGTTTATCTGCAAAACGACAAAACGGCAAATGTCCCTGATTTGTAACAATATTCTTTTCCTTTGGGAGAATGTTAGGATATTTGGGTGTTACCATTATATCACAGGGAAAGAAACTCCTGAGGAAAGGATGATTTTATGAATATTGTTGAAACCAACAACTTAAAAAAATACTATGGCAAAGAGCCTAATAGGACAAAAGCGCTGGATGGTGTTTCTCTGTCCATCAGCAAGGGTAGCTTTACGGCTATTGTCGGCACAAGCGGCAGCGGGAAAACTACGCTGCTGAATATGCTTGGGGGCTTGGACACACCAACAGAGGGAACCGTAATCATTGGTGAAAGACAAATCCAGTCTATGAACGACGAGCAGCTTACTATTTTCAGGCGTAGAAACATCGGTTTTGTATTTCAGAACTACAATCTTGTGCCGATTCTCAACATCTATGAGAACATCATGCTTCCGTCTGATTTGGATGGTGACATGGTTGATAAAAGCTATTTTGAAAGGATTGTTGACTTGCTTGGATTAAGAGAAAAGCTCTACAATATGCCGAATCAGCTTTCAGGCGGTCAGCAGCAGCGTGTCGCTATCGCCCGTGCCCTTGTGGGGAAACCGACTATCCTTTTAGCTGACGAGCCGACGGGCAACCTTGATAGCAAGTCCAGCGGGAACGTTATGGAAATCTTGAAGCAAGCTAATCTCTCGTTTGGACAGACAATTGTGATGATTACGCATAATGAATTACTTGCGCAAATGGCAGATACCGTCATAAGGATAGAGGACGGGCGCATTGCCGAAAGCAGGTGAATGAAATGGACTATACAAAAAACAACAATAACAAAGTCATTCACAATCTTGTTAAAAACAGCTTGAAAGCAAACCGGCGCAGAAATCTTGCCTCAATCCTTACGATTGCCTTTACTGTTTGTGTTGTTCTAAGCTTGGCGCTTACATCCCTTGCGGTGAATCAGGCGAAATATGATTCTGTCAAAAACACCTACCATGTTGTTGTCAGAAATGTCAAAGATACAGAAATTGTAGGACTTTCCAGCGACAACCGCATCCAGAAAGCTGGGGTTACCTATTGTCTGGATGCTACTGAAACTCCGAATGGAACTGTATATTTTTTCTACTATAATGACGACATGCTTAAGTCGCTTTCTAATCTAAAGGGTTCTGCTCCAATCGGTGAAAATGAAATTGTAGTGGCGCAGTCTTATTTGGATATGATTGGGCAGAAGGCTGATATTGGCAGTACAATCCAGCTTGGATTAGGGGGAAATGCTGCTGCCGATTTCAAAATAACAGGCATATTGGATGATACAGAAATGCGCAGCGATACATTTATCCTATTTTTCTCAAAAGCTTATTCGGAGAACTTCAAGGGTGGAGAAAGTATAGATTACAATGTCTACTTGTGGCTAAAGAATATAAAACATTTCAGTATGCACGAAGCACAGGAGACCTTAACACAGGTCTGCAGGGATAATGGCATTGGCACAGAGCAGATTGGCTTTAACAGTCCATATTTTCAGTACGTCGGCAAAATTATGGACACTGCCACCTTGCTGCCTATTGTACTGATTGGACTTTTTCTTTTGTTTGCGGCGGCTGTGGTCATTTACACAATATTTTATATTTCCGTTGGTGGAAAGATACGGGAATACGGCAGGCTGCGCACAATCGGTGCAACCCAGAAGCAAATAAAGAGAATCGTGGTTTATGAAGGTATCATTCTTGGGGCTATTGGCAGTGTAGCAGGTACTTTGCCAGGCTTAGCAATTGGCTATGCTTTGCATCCAGATGGTTGGAGCTTTGTAAATACTTTACTGGCTATATTAATTGTCGTGCTGTTTTCCATACTCATTGTATGGCTCTCCGTGAGGGCTCCCGCGAAAATGGCAGGAAACGTATCTCCAGTTGAAGCAGGCCGATATTCATCCTATATAGGCGGCAAATCTGTCGCTAAAATAAAGACTGGATATAAAAAGTCTACGCCCTTGCGTATTGCGTTTTTGAATGTTGTGAGAAGTCCGAAAAAAACAGCCCTTACCATCCTTTCTCTTGGATTATGCGGGGTGTTGTTTCTCTGTGCTGCAAGCCTGCAAAAAAATATTACAGCGGAAAATATCGTCCGTTCCGTGGGATTTCAATACGGCGATTATAAATTGGTAGTAATAGGCGGTGAACAAGCCAGTTATTCCGAGATTCAGCAGCGTAATAACCCACTTACAGAAGAATTAAGAAACGAGATACTCAACATAAGCGGAGTGAAAAATATCCATGAATGGCGGGCAATTAACGGAAAAATCACGATAGATAACACCAATGTGAGAAATACATCTATCAATTTGTTTGGCTATGCACCACAATATGAAGCAAAATTATCCCATGCTTTGGTTGACGGAACGGCAGATTATAACGAGTTATCACGAAATAATGGTGTTATCCTCAATTCACCTGATACCATCAAGGATATTTTCGGATGGGAGCCGAAGTTAGGCGATATGATAGAGCTTACCACTCTTGCCGGAAATGGTGAGTATGTGGAAACTACCCTTGTTGTTATGGGAATTACCAAAAATAACGATGGTTTTGCAGAGCTTTTCAGAATGACGGATGCTTCATTACAACAAATAACGGGTACAGATTGCTTGGATAGTTGGGAGGTTATCACAGCTGCCCCTAAAGATGACACGATAAAGCTTCAGTTAACCGCTTTGATACATGGCAATTCCCATCTTCAATTACGCACTTACTTGGCAGCGTTGGAAGAACAAAAGGCGGCAAATGCTACAGGTTGGAGCATTATTTATATACTTGCCCTGCTTCTTGGTGTGTTTGGCATCATAAATCTGATTAACACCCATATGACAAATATGATTTCACGTGGACAGGAAATAGGAGTACTTCAGGCCATTGGAATGACATCAAAGCAATTACGCGCCTCCCTTGTGATGGAGGGCTTCATAAATACCCTTATGGCTACCATGATAACTATTCTGGCTGGAGTCCCGGTTGGTTATATGGCTTGCACGTTAGCCGATAATTCACGGACTTCCATATATAATTTTCCGTGGCAAGCGTCACTTATCTATTTCATTGTTCTACTGGCAGTACAGCTATTTTTAATCTTTTATGGTGTTCGGACAATCTCAAAGACACCTGTTATAGAGCGCATGAGAAATACTGCTTGAATCATCATATAAACTTTACTCATAAAAAATTATAGCAATGCTTTTGCAATTGAGAGGATGCTAGTACAACATATTGAATTATGCATTAATTAAATAAAAAACATCTATTTTCTAAATAGGTGTTTTTTTGTATTGATTTTTGTCTCATATATCTATATAATATATATCGATACGATATATAATGAGATATGTGATTGTTGGAAAGGATGATATTAATGATAAAATTTGTGATCTTAGGTCTTTTAACTTATGGGCAATTAACTGGATATGATATAAAGCAAATAATGACTCGTACCACCTCTAATTTCATGAACGCAAGCTTTGGAAGCATTTATCCCGCACTAAGTAAATTAGAGAAGCAAGGACTTATAAGCTCTACAAAAGCTATAGAAAACGGAAAATACAAGAAGATCTATACAATTAATGAAATTGGGGAGAAGGTATTTATTCAATGGCTGGAAGAGCCTATAGATTTCATGAGATCATATGAAGACATACTTGCTAAAGTATTTTTCTATGAAAAATTATCTAAGGAAAAGGCCTCAAAGCTTATTGAACAATTGATTGAGGATATTAATAATAAAATTAGTGGGCTTGAGAAGCTTGAAATTGAAGTAAAGCCAGTGGCAGAATATTTTGAGATATCTACACTTCATTTTGGGATAGACCATCTAAAGTTTATGGCTAATTGGTATGAAAGACTTTTAAATAATTTAAGTAAAAAGTAAGGGGGTAATAAAAATGAAGGCATTAATACTTAACGGGGAATTAAAAGGGGATGAAAGTTTTGAAAAAGCAAGGAAGCTAACTGAGGAGATAATTGCAGAGCAGGGATATGAAACGGATTATATTTTACTTAGAGAAAAGGAAATAGGAGAATGCTTAGGCTGTTTTGGTTGTTGGGTAAAGACACCGGGTGTATGCGTAGTAGAAGATTATGGACGAATACTTGCAGAAAACATTATTAACAGTGATATGGTAATATTTCTTACTCCAGTAGTATATGGAGGATATTCATCTGAGTTGAAAAAGGCCTTAGACAGAATAATACCTTTACTTCTTCCTTTCTTTAAGAAAGTTAACGGAGAGGTTCATCATAAAAAGCGATATAAAAAGTATCCAAAAGTAGTAGTATTAGGCATGATGTCAGAGGAAGATAATGAGGACAAGGAACTATTTGAAAGCCTAGTCAAAAGAAATTCCCTGAACTGGTACAATTCTTTTGTAGGAGGTATCATAATAGACAATTCAGAAAAGGATATCAAATATCAGATACGAGACAAATTGAAAGCTATGGAGGTGTTAAGATGCTAGCTGAAAAAAAGGCCTTATTATTAATAGGAAGTCCAAAATCTAAAAATAGTACTTCTGAATCCTTAGGGAATTATTTGCTTGAAGGCTTGCATAAAAAAGGATATGTATGTGATAAGTTCCATATACTTACTGTACTTAAAAATAATGCAGATGAGCTTTTTTCAAAAGTGAATGATACAGATTTACTTATTATTTCATTTCCACTATACGTAGATAACTTGCCATCGCCTCTAATTAGAGCCTTAGAGCTTATAGGAGAAAATAGGAAGGAAAGGAGAAATATAAAAGAGCAAAAACTAATTGCTATTGCAAATAATGGATTTCCAGAATCTTTTCATAACTATACATCTCTTAATATATGTAAAAACTTTGCAGGTAAAGCAGGGTTTCAGTGGATTGGAGGATTCGTTATGGGCTCTGGTGCAGCAATAAATGGTAAGCCTATTGAGCAATTAGGCGGTATGACTAGAAACAAAGTTGCTGCCCTTGATATGGCTGTAGAGGCCATAGCTAAGGATAGCGAAATTCCTCCCGCAGCTTTTGAGTTGATGTCAGGCAGATTGATACCAACACCCTTATATGTTTTTATGGCAAATCAAGGCTGGAAAACTCAGGCTAAAAGGCTTGGAGCAAAAAAGGAGCTTTATGCGAAGCCTTATCTAAAATAGATCCTCATAATATAAAGTGAAAAAGTAAATCTATATGAAACCACAAAAACTGAGCTAATAAATTTAGTTCAGTTTTTATTGTGTTTAGGGTGTCTAAATAATATAATAATATTATATATCATAACGAGGAGAGCTTGGAAATGAATACTGGTTATTTAAGTAAATACATAAATAGGTATAAGAAGCAGTTTTCTATAGGACTTACCTTTTTAATTCTTGAAACCATGGGGGATTTAATACAGCCCACCATTATGTCAAGGATAATAGATAATGGAGTAAGGCAAGGGGATATGAATTATGTGCTTAAGCTAGGAGGACTTATGCTTCTAGTAACTGCTCTAGGAGCCGCCTGTGCAGTTGTTAGAAATATAGTATCCTCTAAGGTATCTCAAAGCTTTGGAGCAGATCTGAGAGAGGACTTATATATTAAAATACAAGGGTTTTCCTTTGACAATATAGACGAATTTCAAGATGCTTCACTGATTACAAGGTTAACAAATGATGTAAATCAAATACAAAACTTTTCACACGGAATGATGAGAGTATTCGTAAAGGCTCCAGTATTAGGATTAGGTGCCATAGTAATGGCATTTTTGTTAAATCCTAAGATGTCATTAATACTTTTAGGAGTAGTTCCTGTAGTAGGTATAGTCATAGCTATAAATCTTAAAATATCCTATCCTATTTTCACAAGAATTCAGAAAGCATTAGACAAGGTTAATGGTGTAATGAGAGAATATCTAGCTGGTATCAGAGTAGTGAAAGCCTTTAATAGATTTAATTATGAAAGAGAACGTTTCAGAACAGTAAATAGAGATTTAAAGGATATTACCCTTAAAGGAATGAGAATAGTAGCAGTTTTTAATCCTCTAGTAGCACTGGCAGTGAATATAGGAATAGTATTAGTCTTATGGATTGGAGGACTAAGAGTTAATGTAGGAAATATGGAGGTTGGCAAAATCATGGCCTTTATCAACTATATGACTCAAGTTCTTTTTGGACTTATGATAATGACTAGGGTGCTAAATATGCTTATCAGAGCCAAGGCTTCAGCTGAGAGAATAGGAGAGGTGTTTGAAGCAGAGAATAGCATACTTCCAATGGATAATCCAATCTCAATTAACAACGGAAAAGGACGATTAGAATTTGAAAATGTATATTTTAAATACCATTCCAGCGGCAAATATGTGTTAGAAGATATTGATTTTTCTGCGAATCCTGGAGAAACTGTGGCAATTATAGGATCTACAGGGTCTGGTAAATCTACCTTAATAAATTTAATACCTAGGTTTTATGATGTAATTAAAGGAAAGATAAAAATTGATGATATAGATGTAAGAGATATTAGCCTTGATGAATTAAGAGAAAAAATAGCTATAGTTCCTCAAAAGGCGTTGTTGTTTACAGGAAGCATAAAAGATAATATAAAATGGGGAAACGAAAAGGCAACAGACGAAGAAGTAGAAAAGGTTGCTAAAATAGCTCAAGCCCATGATTTTGTCAAATCCTTCAATGAAGGCTATGACATTTATCTAGGACAAGGCGGGGTAAATTTGTCTGGTGGTCAAAAGCAGAGAATATCCATAGCTCGAGCACTTATAAAGAAACCTGCCATACTTATTTTAGATGATAGTACATCGGCAGTTGATTTAATAACTGAGAGGAATATAAGGAAGGGTCTAAAAGAATACTTAAAAGATACTACAACCATATTGATAGCTCAAAGAATTACATCAGTAATGGATGCAGATAAAATCCTTGTAATGGATAAAGGAAAAATAGTAGGAATGGGAGCCCACGAGGAGCTTATGAAGGCTTGCGAAGTTTATCAAGATATCTATCATTCTCAGATAGGAAAGGGAGCGTTGGACCTTGATGCCTAGACAAGATCAGAGAGGCCATGCAGGTATTGCATGGGGGAGAGGTGCTATTATGCCTGCAAAAAAGGCAAAAGATGTTAGATACACTTTAAAAAGATTATGGAAGCTTTTTAAAAGTGAAAAAAGACAGCTAATTATAACGTTTATGTTAATATTTGCATCAGGACTTTTAGGACTATCAGTTCCATTTCTTATAGGAAAAGCAATAGATGCTATATTTCCTGGAAAATATCTTGTTGAATTTGGTAAACTGAGATCCATTGTATTGATACTATTGTCAGTATATATTCTAGATAACTTGCTTACTTTTTTGCAGGAATATATAGTAGCAGGGATTGCACAAAGGGTAGTATTTAACCTGAGAGAAAAGCTATTTGAGAAGCTTCAATCCCTACCTATCATATTTTTTGATACTCATACACATGGTGAGATAATGAGTAGATTATCCAATGATATTGATAATGTAAGTACTACTATATCCCAATCAACCGTACAGTTTATGACATCAGCAGTTAATATATTAGGCTCATTGGTCATGATGATTTATCTGAGCCCGCTTATGACTATAGCTAGCATGATTACTGTACCTATGGTATATTTATTGACTAGATTCATAGCAAAGAAGACTAAGCTATTATTTAGAGAACAGCAAAAGACCCTCGGGAGCTTAAATGGTCACATTGAAGAGTCCATATCAGGTATACATGTAGTAAAAGCCTTCAATAATGAGGAAAAAGTCATAGCTGAATTCAAGGCTCAAAATGATATATTAAGAGATGTAGGAGTTAAGGCTCAGATTTGGTCTGGGTATATTATGCCACTTATGAATGTAATAAACAACTTTGGCTTTGGAGTTATAGCTATATTTGGAGGGAGTCTGGCTGTAAAAGGTGTTATTTCTGTAGGGATAATTGCCAGTTTTATTTCCTACTCGAAGCAATTTACAAGGCCATTAAATGAGCTTGCAAATACCTTTAATACATTGCAATCAGGCATAGCAGGGGCAGAAAGGGTTTTTGAAATATTAGATGAGACAGAGGAAAGGAAAGATGTTGACAATGCAGTAGATATAGAAAATATTAAAGGAGAAGTAGAATTTAAAGACGTGACCTTTGAATATAAAAAAGATGAACCTGTTCTCAAGGATATATCCTTTAAGGTAGCACCTGGGACTAATATTGCTTTGGTTGGTCCTACGGGAGCAGGAAAAACTACTATAGTAAATTTACTAACTGGATTTTATGAGATAAATAAAGGTGAGATATTAATAGACGGAATCAATATAATGGATTATCAAAAGAATAGCTTAAGAAAAATATTTGGAATGGTGCTACAGGATACTTATCTATTTTCAGGAACCATAAAGGAAAATATAAAGTATGGAAATCTGGAGGCTTCAGATGAGGCTATAGTTAAAGCAGCTGTCCTAGCAAGAGCTGATGATTTTATAAGCAAGCTTCCTCAAGGCTATAACACGTTTTTAAACGAAGGCGGAACTAATTTAAGTCAGGGGCAAAGACAACTGCTAGCTATATCAAGGGCAATCTTAGCTGATCCATCCATACTCATATTAGATGAAGCTACATCTTCCGTAGATACTAGGACAGAATTAAAAATTCAAGAGGCCATGGTAAAGCTTATGGAAAGTAGGACTACATTTATCATTGCCCATAGACTATCTACTATAAAGGATGCTGATATTATCATGGTAATAGATCATGGTGAGATAGTGGAAAAAGGCAGTTATGAAGAGCTATTAGAGAAAAAAGGACATTATTACAGATTGCATCAAAGTCAATTTGCTAATGTAAGTATATAAAGGCCTAAAGTAAAATAAGTGGCTGAAAGTTAGCTCAGTGTCTTAAAAAATATTGATTTTTATGATATAATATTTAGTGTCTCTAAGTTATTACAGAAAGAAGAGGTATAATGACTAGTTCAGAATGCGAAAAGAATAAGAAAAAAAACAAATTACTCATGTGGTTAAAAAATCCCACAAAAGCTGATGTTATTAATATTGCATGGCCTGTTCTTGTGGAGCTTCTTTTAGGTTCACTTTTTGGCATGATAGATATGATGATGCTTGGAAGAATAAGCGATAATTCATTGGCAGCTGCCTCTGTTGCTGCAGTAGGTATGACGAATCAACCATTATTCATAGGGATATCTCTTGTACAGGCTTTAAATGTGGGTGGAACTGCCATGGTTGCAAGATATCTTGGCTCAGATCAGAAGGATAAGATAGAAACTACTTTAAAGCATGTAATGCTGTTGAGCTTGCTGATGCTTGCAATACCTTTATCAATACTTGGTATAATCTTTACAGATTCTATTTTGAATTTCATGGGAGCAGAAGCCGATGCTTTGCAGGCTGGTAGAGGATACTTTAAAGTTGTTATGGTAGGCTTTGTATTTCAATCATTAAACATGTCCATGTCTGCAGCCTTAAGAGGTATTGGTGAGACTAAGACACCTATGAAGATAAATCTAAAAGCAAATTTCCTCAATGTTATAGGGAATGCACTTCTTATTTATGGTCTTCTAGGTTTTCCTAAGCTTGGGGTTACTGGAGCAGGTATATCAACTGCGTTATCTAATATAATTGCAAGTGTACTTTTATTTAGCTATGTTATAAAAGGTAAAAGCATTGTTAAGCTAAATATTAAGAAACGCTTTAAATTTGATAAGGATATTATATATAATCTAGTGAAGATTGGACTCCCTGCCTCATTGGAACAAATGGCATTAAGAATAGGGGTGCTCATGTTTGTAAAAATAGTAGCAGGCTTAGGTACTGTTGTTTATGCATCACACCAAATAGCCTTAAACATATTAAGCTTATCGTTTCAGCCAGGTCAGGCTTTTGGAATAGCGGCTTCATCTCTGGTTGGTAGAAGCTTAGGAGCCCATGAGCTTTCAAAGGCTGAAAATTATGCAAAGGAAACTAGAAGGATTGGCTCAATGATATCTACCTTTATGGCCATAATGTTCTTTTTCTTTGGGCCACAGCTTGTAGGACTGTATTCAAAAGATCCAGAGATTATCAAAAATTCCTCTTTAGCATTGAAAATAATTGCCTTAGTACAACCTTTCCAGTCTTCTCAACTTATTTTAGCGGGAGGCCTAAGAGGTGCAGGAGATACTTTTTGGCCTTTAGTAGGTACATTTTTTGGAGTATTGTTGGTTAGAGTCAGTTTAGCACATGTATTTGTCAAGATACTAGGATATGGACTGGCGGGAGCATGGATTGCCGTGTTTGTGGATCAGTTTGTAAGGTGGCTATTTGTCTATGCGAGATTTAGAACAGGACATTGGAAATATACGAAGCTAAGATAGATTAACCTATTTAAAAAGGTAAATACCTCTTCTGAAAAATCAGAAGAGGTATCTGCTTTTTTTGAAGCTGAGAAATAATTAAAGCATATCTATAGTGATAAACTATACTTTAAAAAAGTACGAAAATGTTATAAAATCAAACTTAAGTAAATAACCTACAGCTACGCATAATTAGTTCAGCTTGATTTCAATTGATGAAGAAAGGAATGGATATAAAAAGGTAGATGCCTTATGTGGGGCGTTTGACTGATTTCTTGGACAAGCATTTCTAGGATAAAATCCAAACAGAAAAAGTCGTGAATATTGAGATTAAAGCATTAAACGAATAAGTATAATTACATGTATTTTAAAATAAGTATGAAATATAAATAGTTTTTTTGGAGGGATACTATGGGAATAATTAAAGCTGCTTTTAGCTCTATAGGAGGAGGATTTGCAGATCAATGGCTAGAAGTCATCGAGCCGCAGGAAATGAGCGATACCACAGTTATGACATCTGGGGTCAAAGTAAGAGCAAAGGATAGGCGTAACAGCAATAAGAAAGGCACAGATAATACGGTGTCAAATGGCTCTATTATCCATGTATATCCAAATCAGTTTATGATGCTGGTTGAAGGTGGAAAAATAGTTGATTATACAGCAGAAGAGGGATATTACAAAGTTAGCAATTCAACTTTACCTTCAATGTTTAATGGTCAGTTTGGAGATTCTTTAAAAGAGACATTTAATCGTTTTAAGTTTGGCGGTGTAACGCCTACTGTCCAAAAAGTATATTATATAAATCTTCAAGAGGTTAAGGGGATTAAATTTGGAACACGTAATCCCGTCAATTATTTTGATAATTTTTACAATGCTGAGCTATTTTTAAGAGCACATGGAACTTATTCTATTAAAATATTAGATCCACTTAAATTTTATATGGAAGCAATTCCAAAGGATAAGTCTCAAGTGGATATCAATGACATCAATGAGCAGTATTTATCAGAGTTTCTAACGGCACTACAATCTGCTATCAATCAAATGTCTGTCGATGGAATAAGAATTTCTCTTGTGGCTTCAAAAAGCATGGAGCTTGCAAAATATATGTCAACAGTACTAGACAACGATTGGAGTCAAATGCGTGGCATGCAGATTCAATCTGTAGGAATCTCTAGTATTTCATATGATGAAGAATCCCAGAAGCTAATAAATATGCGAAATCAAGGAGCTATGCTATCGGATGCTTCAATTAGAGAAGGCTATGTCCAAGGCTCCATTGCTAGAGGAATAGAGTCGGCTGGCTCCAATGCAAATGGTTCTATGACAGGCTTTATGGGAGTAGGTATGGGTCTGCAAGGAGCAGGCGGTTTTATGGATGCAGCTTCACAGACTAATAGGCTTCAAATGCAGCAGCAAGAGCAACAAAGGGCTCAAAGTAAACAAGAGGCATCAACTACTGACACAGCCCATACTGAAGGCTGGAAATGTGGTTGCGGTCAGGCTAATACAAGCCGCTTTTGTACTCAATGTGGAAAGGCCAAGCCAAGCAATGATCAAGATTCGTGGACTTGTAAATGTGGCACAGTAAATACAGGAAACTTCTGTTCTGAATGTGGTTCAAAAAAGCCAGAGGGACCTAAAAAATATAAATGCAACAAGTGTGGCTTTGAACCTAAGGACTTTGACAAGATGCCAAAGTTCTGTCCTGAATGTGGAGACCCTTTTAATGAAGATGATGTAAAATAATTTTAAAAGAGAAGGTGACATTGGTGGCTATTGTTACTTATAAATGTCCAAACTGCGGAGGAGCACTAGAATTTAACGCTGATTCACAAAACTGGAAATGTGAATTTTGTTTAAGTGATTTTAATAACGAAGAAGTAAAAGCTCTTGCAAATGATGAAAATCCCAAGGATGACTCTTTTGAGCAGCAAGCATCCCAGGAGGACACTGAATTCGCAGAAAAAGCAAGGGTATATAGCTGCACAAGCTGTGGTGCAGAGATAGTAACTGATGAAACAACTGCTGCAACTTTTTGCTACTACTGTCACAATCCTGCAATAATACCAAAACAGCTTTCAGGAGAATATAGACCTGCGAAAGTAATTCCCTTTAAATTTAAAAAGGAAGCTGCCAGAGACATATTTATAAAATGGTGTAAAAAGAAACCTTTACTTTCAAGGCAATTTACATCAAACTCTCAGTTAGAACTGCTTTCTGGAATATATATTCCATTTTGGCTATTTGATTGTGAAGCGAGAGGAAAAATAAATGCAGAGGGAAGAAAGGTCCGTACATGGGTAAGTGGAAATAAAAGATATACTGAGACAAAATATTATGATGTAACTAGGGCTGCTACTACTAGCTTTAGTGGAATACCTGCAGATGGATCAAAAAAAGCAGATGATAGGTTGATGGAAACTTTAGAACCCTACGATTATAGTCAAATGGTGGACTTTTCTATGTCTTACCTGTCTGGTTATATGGCAGAAAAATATGATGTGGATAAAGAAGCCGTATTTGGCAGAATATCTGAACGGGTTAATGGATATACAGATACGCTGCTCCGTAATACTATACAAGGATATAGCAGTGTAACAGTGAGAAATAGTGGTATAGATATATATAAATCAGAAGCAGCCTATGTTTTGCTTCCTGCCTGGATATTTACTTACAATTATAAAGGTAAGACCTATGTATTTGCGATGAATGGGCAGACAGGAAAGATTGCAGGAAGCCTCCCTTTAAGTAAGGCAAGGATGGCTGCTTGGTTTGGAATTATTTCAGGGCTTGTATTTGGTATTCTTTCTATAGGAGGTATGTTCCTATGAGAAAAGAGCTAAGGATTATCCTAATAACAGCCATATTATTAGTAGCCCTGATTGGAGGACGTTCCTATGCCGTAGATCAAAAGGTTTACGATGAGGCAGACCTGTTTTCTGAAGCTCAGGAAGAAGCATTGCAAATAAAAGCAGCGGAATTAAGCGAAAAACTAAGCTTGGATACTGTTATCCTTACAATAGCGGATAATAAAGGAAAAACTTCTCGCGATTATGCTGATGATTTTTATGATGAAAATGACTTCGGATATGGAGATAGCTACGATGGATTGATTTTACTTATAAATATGGCTGACCGAGAGGTTTATATTTCCACCTGTGGAAAAGCGATTGAGTATTTTACAGATGTAAGGATAAATAGTATTTTAGACAAGGTATACATTTGTCTCACAGAGGAAAATTATAGTGAAGGAGCAGAAGCCTTTTTAAACGAAGTGGAGTATTATGTGCAAAAAGGTATTCCTTCTAATCAGTACTCATATGACGAAAACACTGGAAATTCTACTAAAGAAAATACTGGAGCATATCCAAATGACAGTATGGATATATCTACTTCAAAGCAAAGTGACTTAGCAAATAGATTATTAATTTACCTACTTATTTCATTTGGCATAGGGGGTATATCTGTTGGGGTCATGGCTATTAACAATAAAGGAAGGACTACTACTAATCAGAGCACTTATTTAGATAAAAATTCATTTAGGCTTATTAATAGTCAGGATTTTCATGTAAACACTAGAGTAACATTTGTACGCATTGATAATGATTCTAATTCTAAAAGCAGTAGAAGAAGCACTACCCATAGTTCCGGTAGTGGAAGAAGTACTACGCATAGTTCCAGTAGTGGGAGAAGCCACGGTGGAGGTGGACGTAAATTTTAAATAAAATTAATTATAGTTATTTTTCATGGTTAAATTTAGGGAATTTGAAAAAAACACTTGTAATATTTTTTATATAGGATATACTAATAGAGAACCTTAATTCAGAAGTAAAATAATTATGTAAGAATATTTTTCGAACTATCTAAAAGGAAATTAAGTGATGATATAGATTTTCGAAATTTTTATTAGCATTTAATTTTACCGAGAATTAAAGGAATAAAAATTTCGGAGGTAATAAAACATGAATGGTACAGTAAAATGGTTTAATTCAGAAAAAGGATTTGGATTCATCACTACAGAAGAAGGAAATGACGTATTTGCACATTTCTCACAAATCAACAAAGACGGATTCAAAACTTTAGAAGAAGGTCAAAAAGTAACATTTAATGTTGTTAATGGAGCAAAAGGCCCACAAGCTGAAAACATTACAATATTATAATTTTACAAGACGAACAAAAACCTGGAGATAATTCTTCAGGTTTTATTGTTTTATTCCAGTCAGTCCACTAACCTTCGCTTGGAATTCTAGATTTAGTTTTCACTTCAGCGGCTATCCAAACTATTAGCGGCAATATTATTTGAAAAGGTATTGCATAGTAGGGATAAATATCTAGCCATTCAAACATCTCCATTATACTATTATAGACTATAATAGAGAGATTCAGCATTAAGAATGCTATAGGAGCAGTTATCTGTGTGTGATCCTTAAAATTAAACAAGCTTGCAAAACCCATGCTGGCTGAAAATAAGCATATACTAATTTTCACAAAGCTAGACAATATGAATACTATAACTGCAATTGTTTCAATGCGTTCAAGAAAGTCTCCTATTTCTATCAAAGAAACGGCAGAATAGGTTGGAAAGTAATGGATAAGCATGTTTGAAATACCGAGGATTAAAATATTTCTTACAGATATTATTAATATAAAAGCTCCTCCTATAATCAAACCTCCTATATAAACTTTATAGGGTTTACTGTTTTGCTTTAAAGAACCTAAAACCACTGTGAAAATAACTGTTTCTGCAAAAGGAAATGCAAATAAAGAGAATCCGCTTTCTAAAACTGGCTTCCACCCATCATACAGCACTGGCTTTATATTGATTGATTCCATTTTACTTATGGATAAAAAAATAGTGCAAATAGCTATAAGAATTATTAAATAAAGAAGAGACTCCGTCAGTCTCCCTAATACTTCAATACCGCTCTTGACCATATAAATAGCTAATAGACCAATAGAAAATGCAATGAAAAATTGAGGTGTCTCAGGGAAAGAAACAATTTGAACAAATTCAGTAACATTTCTGATGACTAAGGCACCTAAATAAAAGAAATATAGGGTAAATAGTAAAATGATGACTTTACCAAATATTTTCCCAAACACTTCTTCTGCTATTTCGAATAAGTTTTTACCGGGAAAAAGACTAAGGATCCTTGCATAAATAATAAGCATAGGCAGAACCATAATCATGCTTATTATAATGGCAATCCAAGTATCCTCACTGGCTTTCTTGCCCCCACCTAGTATCAAGGTACTTCCTATTATGAACATGGACATAATTGTGACACCTTGCTTAGCTGATATTATTTCCTTTTTCATATAAATTTCACCCCTAAATATTGAAAATAAGAAATGACTATAAATTAAAAATTGAAGTAACAGCTTTTTTTATAATTGGTGCAGGACTAGGTATATTTACATCAAATCCTATTAATATTATCATTATGTAAGAAATTGCTGTGATAATTGAATATATATAAAACAGCTTCCACTTTTTATCACGATAGATTGGAACTAAGTCTGTAAATATAAATAGAACGTATAAAAAAGAAAAAAATGAAATCATTATCATGTCTATTCGCCTACCTTAATCGGGGATATAGTAAGTCCACTATTTCTGATTTGTATTTCAGCCTTTACTTCTACTTCCAGATTATTAAAAATATCATCCCAATCATTCTTAATATCCTTCCATAAAGATGGCATCTCAGCTCTAACAATTTTACCAAATCCAAAAATATCAGATTTAAAATTACTTTGTACCTTTTTAATGACATTTTCAATATCCTTTTCTAGAGTCGCTTCAGCATAAGTCTTAAGCTTAGCTCTACCTTTTTCGCTGATATAATCTCTACCTTTATCTTCTTCTGATATGACAACCTCTGTCCTAACATGTATTTTCATCAATAGTTTACCTTCATCATATACAGGCTTTATTTTTGTTTTATTTTTGAATGCTTCTAATGTAATATTATCAATTGAATTTCCTTCGTCTATTTTTGCCACAAGCAATGCACTCTCTATTTTGTCTTTTATAAAAAGATAAAATTTAGCATCTTCACCATCTAAGAAACCAATCAGCTTATCCCCTTTAAATGCTGCTATTCCTGATAATTCTGAGGTCCTTTTTCCTTCATTAGTGGTTATACTAATAGTTGGCAAGACTGGAGATATGCCGCTGCATGACAAGTCATTCATTAATTCATAAACGCCTACTTTTGGAGCCTTTGATAATACACGGTTTCCCACAAGCATATAGCTCATTTCAAAGGAACGTATTTCTGTTGTAACACTTTCTTGAGATAATAGTTCATTTGCAGTTTTTTCGATAGAAACCAGAATATTTGTAGTAAGCCTCGGTTCTTGATCTCTAGATATCCAGTCTACAATTGGTATAATACTATCTTTGGCAACATCTTGGCTTATGATAACAATTTTTGCATGACCCCAGTACAGCCTCTTACCAGAAATTTTTATCATATTTCTGATAGCATCAAATATTGTATTACCTTCTGCTTCCACTCTTATTGAACTTATTTTTACTTCATTCATACCTGGTCTTATATCGATTACTTCGGCAGTAAGTAAAAAGCCATCTCCTTTTTCATTTTTATCTATTGCTAGACCAGAAACTATGGCATATTTGTCTATTTCTCTATAGTTCCAGCAGCCAGTAAGCAAAAATGAAATCATAATGAACATAAAGATGAAAAAAATAAAATGCCTATTCATTATTTTTTCCCCCAAAGGCTTTTCTTCTAAGCTTTTTAGAAGCAATAAATTGAGGTCTATATTCCATATACCACCATGGCGCTCTTATAAATGTATCTTTTAAATCCTGTAATTTCATAGAAGTTAAATTTGACATATATGGTACTCCGAAGGAACGTATGCTGAATAAATGTATTCCTATTCCTAGCATGCCAAAAACATAACCATATAATCCTAAAGCTGAAGACAGAAGAAGTAGAGCAGTTCTAGCTATAATGGAAATTCCAGTAAGAGCAGGTATCATAAGTCCCGTGATACCAGACAATGCAACAATAATGATTATTGGAGCACTTACAAACCTTGCTTGTACTGCGGCCTGCCCTAGCACCAATGCACCTACAATGCTTAATGCTTGACCTATATATGTAGGCATACGCGTGCCAGCTTCCCTCAATATCTCAAAAACAGTTAGCATTCCTATGAGTTCTACAACTGTAGGAAAAGGAACTCCTTGCCTAGCAGCAGATATGCTCAAAACTAGCGGAGTAGGTATTAGTTCTTGATGAAAAGTAACAAGCGCTAAATAGATGGCAGGAACGCTAGTTGTAATGATAAATCCAAGTATCCTCAATATTCTGCCGATAGATCCAAAATAAAAACTTAGATAATAGTCTTCATTAGATTGAAAATATTCAATAAACAAATATGGCAGCGTAATAGCAGTAGGTGTACCGTCAAGAATAATGGCAATGCGTCCTTCTAGCAGCTTAGCAGCTACAACATCAGGTCTTTCAGTAGTACCTACTGTTTTAAAAGGAGATAGCGGCGCATCTTTAATGAATTCTTGTATGTAGTTTACAGCTAAAACTCCGTCCATGTTGAAGCTGCTAAGTCTTCTATACAATTCATCTAGTATTTTTTCGTTTACTATTTCTTCAATATAGCATATATATGCTTCTGTACGTGTTTCTTCACCCAGTGTTATAAGCTTAAACTTGAGCTTACTTGATGAGACCTTCCTTCTTATCATAGAAAGATTCACTAAAATAGATTCTGTAAACCCTTCTCTTGGTCCCCTCAAAACCTTTTCAGATGGAGGCTCTTCTATAGCTCTTGTTTGCCAATCCTTAGTATTGATAATTAAGGCTTCAGACAAACTATCTACAAGAAGAACAGTATCTCCATTAATAATAGCTTCTATCAGTCTAATTAGAGAGTCTGTTTTTGTAATTTGTCTAGAAAGCAATACTTGATATTGGAGCGTATGAATAGTATTACGACTAGACTTTATCACAGAGCTTGTTACTATGGGAGAAATAATATTTTCACTAATCATTTCTGTATTTGCCATTCCATCAACAAAAAAGATACAGCATTTTAATTTGCTATCATGCTGATTCTCAAATTGTCTAATAATTAGAGTATCATCTTCATTAAATACTTTTTTAATTGTTTCTATATTGTTTTCTAAGGATTTAGATAAAATAATATTTTCAAAATTTAACATATGTATATCCACCTTGTATAATATACTTTTAACAATCAGTATTTGCAAAACTAAGGTCATATATTCCATTTTTTAAAGTCGATTATTAAAATAATAGATATAAAAACTATTTGGACAGCCACAATTTTACTTTTAAGCTATAAAATATATTAAAAGTCAAAAAGGGTGGAATGAAAATGGAAACTTTAACTTTAGGCTCAAGAGGTCCGAATGTAAAACTAATTCAAAGTCTTTTAAATAGAATTGGATATAATGCAGGAGCAGTAGATGGCATTTTTGGAGCCTTAACTCAGCAGGCAGTTATTGCATTCCAAAGAAATAGCGGATTAACTCCTGATGGTGTTGTAGGCCCAGCAACATGGAGAGTATTTAATAGACTTCTTTTAGGATATGATACCTACACAATTAGAGCAGGGGATACCCTATATAATATAGCTGCTAGATATTATACAACAGTTAATGCAATACTAACTGCCAACCCTGGCATAAATCCGAATGCTTTGTATATAGGACAGCAGATAATAGTTCCTTTTGGAATAGATATTGTATTTACAGATATTGATTATACTTATGACATAATGGAGAGGCAAATAAGCGGACTAAAAGCAAGATATCCATTTATTGAAACCAGCATTATTGGAAGAAGTGTTATGGGTAAAAATCTATATTGTATAAGACTTGGTACAGGTCCTAATGAGGTTACTTATAATGCATCTCATCATGCAAATGAGTGGATTACCACTCCTTTGCTAATGAAGTTCATAGAGAACTTTTCTAAGGCATATGCAAATAGAGAAAGTATAAGAGGCTATAATACTGGAGTCATATGGGAAAACAGTAGCATATATATCATTCCAATGGTGAATCCAGATGGTGTAGATTTAGTAAACTATTGGCCTAACTATACTAATCCAGCCTATCATCAAGCTGCTCAGCTAAACAATACAGGACTGCCATTACCAAGAGTGTGGAAAGCTAATATTAGAGGTACTGACTTGAACTTAAACTATCCTGCGGAATGGGAAAGAGAGCATGAGCTAGAAATTGAACAGGGAATAACAGGTCCTGCTCCTAGAGACTATGGTGGACCTTATCCATTATCAGAGCCAGAGTCAATTGCAATGGTGAACTTCACTAGACAGCATAACTTTAGGCTAGTAATTGCATATCATACACAGGGGGAAGTAATATTTTATCAATTCGAAAACTTAGCTCCAGCTGAGTCCCGAAGGATTGCCGAGATGTTCTCTAGAGCCAGCGGCTATGCAATATCAGACAATCCAGGAGAGGCATCCTATGCAGGATACAAAGATTGGTTTATCCAGGATTTCAGGAGACCAGGCTTTACAATAGAAGTTGGGCTAGGAATAAATCCAATACCTATTACTCAATTTCCTACAATATACAATCAAAACGAAGAAATATTGCTGCTAGCAGCTATAGTATAAAAATGAGAATTATAAAAGGTGAAACAGTTAAGCTTAAATGTTTCATCTTTTGTTATTTATAATCTGCAAGAAAGTCGTAATTTTCCTCAATATCATAACTTTATTTCTTACTCACCATAGTTGTAGAAATATTTAAACAACTATGCTACAATATTTAGAGAGTCTAAATATTGCTTGATGGAAGGTGTGAGAGAAGAAACAGAATGAAAATGAAGATGAAAGGTAAAGTGATCAATGATTTTTTTAAAAAATATTGGATGCACTATGTAGCTGGAGTAGTTTTCTTAGTGCTAACTACTTATATGCAGACTATTGCACCAAAGCTGCTAGGTATAATTATTGATATACTAAGCATGGAAGATATCAATAAAGAAAAAATACTCTTTTACTTAGGAATGATGATTATTGCTTCTATAGGTGCATTTATTACAAGGTACATATGGAGATATCTAATTATAGGAAATTCCAGAAATCTTGAGTGTTATTTGAGAGAACGATTATTTCAGCATTTTCAAACCCTTCCAGTACAATTCTATCATCAGAGAAAAACAGGAGACTTGATGGCTTATGCTATTAACGACATCTCTGCAGTTAGAATGTCCTTTGGTCCAGGCCTAGCTCATATTGTAAATGGCATTGGAATGTGTACCGTATCCATATTAGCTATGGCACGATCTGTGAATTTTAAATTGACTCTATTATCCCTTTTACCTATTCCTATAATTACTTTGCTTATGATTAAGATTGGAGATTTGGTACGTCAAAGATTTAAGATTGTTCAAGAAAATTTTGCTGCTATATCAGATAGGGTACAAGAGAATATTTCGGGAATTAGAGTAATTAAATCCTATGTTCAAGAGAATGAAGAAGTTCATAGATTTGATGATTTAAATGAGACCATGAGGGAGTCAAATATTAAGATGGTAAGGGTTTCTTCTTTACTTTCTCCTATGATTGAGCTGTGCTTTGGAATAAGCTTTATGATTAGCCTTATTTATGGCAGCAGTATGGTAAAGAATAATGTAATTACATTAGGCGATTTTGTAGCTTTTAACGGCTATCTTACCATGATTATAAAACCTGTATCCTCAATTGGCAGAGTTATTAATATCATTCAAAAAGGAATAGCTTCCTTCAGGAGACTAAACGAGATTTTCCAGGTTCAATCAGATATAACAGATGATTCAGGAGATGTGACTTTAACAGAGATAGGTGGAGATATAGAGATAAATAATTTGACTTTCAACTATCCAGATACGGAAGAGGCAGCCATAAAGAATATTAATATAAAGCTTAATAAAGGAAAGACACTAGGTATTATCGGAAGGACTGGCAGTGGAAAAACTACTTTGGTGAATCTCTTACTAAGGCTTTATAATGTAGAGAGGAAAGATAATCATTGATGGAAGGGATATTAACGACTATCCATTAAAGGTTTTGAGAGAAAATATAGGATATGTTCCACAGGACAATTTCTTATTTTCAGCTACAGTAAAAGAAAATATTCATTTTTTTAGAGACATATATTCAGATGAGGAAATTGAAGAGTCTGCTAAGCTTAGCTGTATTTATGATAATATTATGGATTTTACCCATGGCTTTGATACTAGAGTTGGAGAGAGAGGAACAAATTTATCAGGTGGACAAAAACAAAGAATTTCCATATCTAGAGCTATTATTAAAAATCCTGCTATTCTTATTTTAGATGATGCGCTATCTGCTGTTGATACAAAGACAGAGGAGAAGATTATAGGCCATTTTAAACACATCTTAACTGGAAAGACTGGTATAATCATTGCCCATCGTATTTCTGCCATAAAGCATGCTGATGAAATTATTGTGATGGATCATGGAGAGATTCTGGAGAGAGGTAATCATGAAGAACTTCTACAGAGAGAAGGAATATATTTTGATATATACGAAGAGCAGTTTAAAGAAGAAATGAGAAAGAAGGTAGGCCATGAAGCGTCATAGTGTTTTGAGACTGCTAAGATTAATGATACCACACAGGAAAGCTGTAATACTGGCTGGATTAAGTGTTTTATTAGTAAACTGTGCTGAGCTTATGAAGCCTATTATTCTGAAGATAGTCATTGATGATTTTCTTATTCTTAAGAAGCCGGAGACTGGATTGTATTCTATTAAATCTATGGGAATTTTGTATATGGTGATTATAGTCTTAGGTTCTCTTTTTACATTTGTTCAAATTAATCTTATGAACCATGTTGGTCAACAGATTATCAGCGGATTAAGAAGAAAAGTTTTTAATCATATACAGCATTTGCCCTTATCATATCTAGATAAATATTCAACAGGGAGACTTATAACCAGAGCTACCAATGATGTTGAGGCACTAAATGAAATGTTTACAGATGTATTGATTAATCTTTTTAGAGATGTTTTTTTATTAATAGGAATCGTATTTGCAATGTTTAGTATGCATGTCAGTCTGGCTCTAATCAGTCTTGTTGCTTTACCATTGATTTTTTTAATAACATGCTATTTTAAAAATAGAATAAAAGAAAACTTTCAGTTGATGAAGAGTCTGATTGGACGGATTAATGGATTTTTCGCAGAGAACCTATCAGGTATGAAATTGGTGCAGGTCTTTAATCGTGAGCTGGAAAAGCAAAAGGAATTTAAGGAGCTAAATACTCAATATCATGAATCGACTTTATTTCAGATCAAGATGAATAGCCTATTAAGGCCTATAATAGAGATTTTGCAAACCATGACTATAGCTGTATTGGTGTGGTATGGTATGGGAAAGGTAATGAATCAGACTTTGGAGTTAGGAGTCTTATATGCTTTCACTAACTATATTAAACAGTTTTTTGCTCCAATTAATGACTTAGCAGAGAATTATAATACTGTTCAATCTGCTGTTGTATCAGCGGATCGTATATTTGAACTATTAGATCAGGAGGATATTCTAGAGGATTTAGATTCGGGTTTGCCTATAGATGAGCTTAAGGGAGAAATTGAATTCAAAAATGTATGGTTTGCTTATAGAGAAAAGGAATGGATATTAAAAAACGTCAGCTTTAAAATAGCACCTAGAGAAACGGCAGCTTTTGTAGGAGCGACTGGAGCTGGGAAAACTACGATTATCAACTTAATATCTAGGCTTTACGAAATACAAAAAGGCGAGATATTAATTGATGGGGTAAATATCAAGGATTATAAGCTTAGGGACCTGAGAAGCAATGTGGCAGTAGTTTTACAGGATGTTTTTCTTTTTTCAGGAGACATTAAAAGCAATATTCGTCTTAACTCTAACATATCTGACAAGGAAATTGAGCAGGCATTACAGTTATCCTGTTCAGAGGATTTTATAGAAGAGCTGCCTATGGGAATCAACGAGCCTGTAAGAGAGAGAGGCAGCACTTTTTCAGCAGGACAGCGACAGCTGTTATCCTTTGCACGTGCCATAGCTCACAATCCTTCAATACTCGTATTAGATGAAGCTACTGCAAATATTGACACAAAGACAGAGCTTTTAATTCAACAATCTATTGAGAATGCTTCTAATGATCGTACAACACTGATAATAGCCCACAGACTATCTACAATACGTAATGCAGATAAAATAATAATGTTAAGTAAAGGTAAAATACTTGAAATAGGAAATCATGATGAGCTCATGAAGAGGGGAAGATACTACAAAGAGCTTTACGAGGCACAGTATGCTTAGTGATACAGTAGGATTAATTTCCGCTGTATCTTATAAAAAGCATATTTAGGGTTTACATTGGTTTAACTGTTATAATATAATATTTTATATAGAAAATTAAAGGGAGAAAGGTTGGCGATACCATTTGAATATTTTGACACAGAAAATTAAGGATGTTGTATTTTCTATACTCCCCATCACTATAATCGTTCTAATACTTAATTTCACCATAACACCTATAGGAACAAATTTAATTTTAAGATTTTTAATAGGGGCAATTTTCATAATATTTGGACTTGCCATATTTTTATTTGGTGTTGATTTAGGAATACAGCCAATAGGTACACTCATGGGTTCATCTCTTACGAGAAAGAAGAACTTATGGATTATAATAATATTCGGATTTATCCTTGGATTCCTTATAAATATTGCTGAGCCAGACTTACTTGTACTGGCAAGACAAGTAGACAAGGTAACATCAGGAGTATTATCACAAGCAAGTGTTTTAATTGTAGTTTCTATTGGAGTAGGGGTATTAGTTGCAGTAGGTTTAATGAGAATAGTGTTTAAAATACAATTACATAGGCTTTTAACTCTACTATATGGAATAATATTTTTATTGGTAATATTAGCACCTAGTCAATTTTTAGGTATAGCTTTTGATTCAGGTGGTGCAACAACAGGGTCAATGACAGTACCCTTTATCTTAGCTTTAGGTTTAGGTGTGTCTTCAACACAAGGAGGAAAGGCCTCTGAAGAGGATAGCTTTGGATTAGTTGGCATAGCATCTACTGGTCCAATGATAGCAGTTCTTATGATGAGTCTGCTTTCTGGCATAAAATCATTAACAGGCAGTTTACCATATCATTCTGCTAATACAAAAGGTGTGTTAATTCCATTCTTAAAAGAAATTCCTACAATGTTAATTGAAGTAATGATGGCTATGATACCGTTGCTATTATTGTTTCTCTTATTTCAAGTGTTATTTTTTAAACTATCTAAAAAGCAGTTTATAAAGATTCTAAAAGGTCTAGTATATACCTATGTAGGCTTTGTACTATTTCTTACAGGAGTCAATGCAGGTTTTATGGAGGCAGGAAGTGCTATAGGACATGCAGTTGCAACACTTGGGAACAACTGGCTTATCATATTAATAGGTTTAGTACTTGGATTCACAGTAATATTAGCAGAGCCAGCAGTATATGTATTAAATGAGCAGATTGAAGACGTTACAAGTGGACATATTAAGAAGAAGGTTATTTTATATACATTGTCAATAGGGGTTGCAATTGCTGTAGCTCTTTCTATGGTAAGAATATTGGTACCTAGTCTTAAGCTATGGCACCTTCTAATACCAGGATATTCAATAGCAATAATTTTATCATATTTTACACCGAAGCTATTTGTCGGCATTGCCTTTGACTCAGGAGGAGTGGCCTCAGGGCCTATGACTGCCACATTTATTTTGGCTTTTGCTCAAGGTGTAGCGGAGGCAATAGAAGGAGCAGATGTGCTGATGGATGCTTTTGGAGTAATTGCCATGGTAGCATTAACACCTCTTATTGCCATACAGGTTTTAGGTTTAATATATGAACATAAATCTGCAAAAAGGAGTTGAGATAAATTGGGAGTAGAAATTATTAATATAGTGCCAATCCTGTTTATTGCAGTTGTAGATTTAGGAATGGGTAGCAGGATTTTAAATGAAGCAAAGAAAATTGGAGTTTCAGGAGGAACTATTTTTTTAGGAAGAGGTACAGTTAAAAAACCTATTCTAGAGCTATTAGGGCTTGATGAAGTAAAAAAAGAAATAGTATTTATGATTTCAGATAAGAAGCTTGAAAATAAATTACATGAGGTATTAACTGGAAAATTTCACCTAGATAAACCTAATAAGGGGATTATTTTTTCTTCACCTGTGAATAGGATTGTAGGCGTGAGAAATTATAATGAGTCTGTTGAAGATTCAAGAATAGGAGGTAAGAATGACATGGAACATGAGGTGCTTTTTACTATAGTTGAAAGGGGACTTGGACAAGAGGTTGTAGATGCTGCTACTTCTGCAGGCTCAAGGGGAGCAACTATAATAAATGCAAGGGGTTCAGGTATTCACGAAAACACTATGTTCTTTTCAATGAATATTGAGCCAGAAAAAGAAATAGTTATGATAATAATCGAAAAGGAAAAATCAGATAAAGTAATTAAATCTATAAAGGAAGCTATGCATATAGATGAACCGGGTAAGGGCGTAATGTTTGCAATGGATGTCAGCAAGACATCAGGACTATTAAAGGATAAAAAATAAAACGATGGCTTATTTACAATATGCAGTAGGGACAGTCTCTACTGCATATTGTTATCGCTATTAATTTTAAAAAATTATATTAATCCTATTGCCATCTGTACCAAAAAAGCAACTACAACAACTAATGCAGAAATTATAAATCCATGTATCATTGGAGCAAATCCAGACTTTGCGAGCTTGCTAAAATTTGTTCTTAAACCTATAGCGCCTAATGACATAACCATTAAAAATTTACTTATGCTAGAAATGGATTGACTTAATATTTCAGGAATTATACCTGTGCTTTTAATTGCTACCATTCCAAGGAACATTAAAATGAACCAAGGGAAAATTTTCTTTATATCAACCTTTTCTCTTGAAGATTTTTCTCCAGCCTTTCGTATAAGTCGCTCATTTATATAAGAGAATATGAGAACAATAGGCACAATAGATAAAGTACGTGTTAGCTTAACAATAACAGAAAAATTACCTGCTATATCTGAAAAAGCATAGCCTGCCGCTACAACAGATGAAGTATCATTTACCGCAGTTCCAGTCCATAGGCCATAACCTAAATCAGACATATTAAAATAACGACCCATTATAGGAAAAAGCACTACCATAATCACATCAAATATGAAGGTTGCTGAAATTGCATAGGCAATGTCACTTTCTTCAGCATCAATAACAGGAGCAATAGCTGCAACTGCAGAACCACCACATATACCCGTTCCTGCCGAAATAAGACTAGATAGTTTCCAGTTCATATTGAAAAGCTTTCCTATTAGATATCCTCCACCGAAGGCTGTTATTAGAGTAAACAGCATTACAATTAAAGAAAATTTTCCGACTTCTACTACTTGTCCAAAACTAAGTCCTACTCCCATAAGAACAATCGCAAGACGTAATATCTTTTTTGATGTAAACTCGAAGCCTTTTTCAAAAACCTGATATTTTGAAACTATAGGGTTTAATAGCATACCAATCAATAATGAAAAAACCCCTGCACCTATAAGATGATAGGGAATAAGCTTGCTTATAAAAACTGAAATGTAGGCAAGTAAAGCTGTAAACAGTATTCCAACTGAATATTTTCTTAAAAATTCCACAATATCAACTCCTTAATCTAAAGTCAATATTGATTTTAACATCAACTATCTATAAAATCTAATTATAAATACTTATAAATCTATAAATTATAATTATAGAGGTGGAAATAAAGTGCTAGATATTAGGATGGAGTCATTTTTATCTGTATGGAAAAATAAAAGCTATACAAAGGCCTCAGAGGAGCTTAACTTAACTCAGCCTGCCATAACTCAGCATATTCAGTCGCTAGAAAAATATTATGGGTGTAAATTCTTTGAGTATTCTAATAGACAATTAAGATTTACAAAAGCCGGAGAGCTTCTCTATAGATATGTATTAAATGCAAAAGCTAATGAGCAGATTATAATGCAGAAGCTACAGGAGATTAATAATGAGAAAAAGACATTAAAATTTGCAGCCACTTTAACAATTGGAGAGTTTACTTTGCCGCCAATATTAGGCGAATTT
This sequence comes from Proteiniborus sp. MB09-C3, assembly GCF_030263895.1. Lineage (NCBI taxonomy): Bacteria > Bacillati > Bacillota > Clostridia > Eubacteriales > Proteiniborus > Proteiniborus sp. MB09-C3. The sequence continues at coordinate 301,311 of NZ_CP127161.1, read as the reverse complement.
ATGAATACTTTTAAAGAATACGACATCACCATGTATGTAGATAATACAAAAACAGTACTTCAAATGCTACAGAATGGCGAGATTTACTTTGCCTTAGTAGAAGGCTTATTTAAAAAATCAGACTATGAAACTAAGCTATATAAAATTGCACCCTTTATATTGACAGCCCCTATTGGTCACCCATTGATGAGTAAGAAAGAGGTTGTGTTAGATGACCTTAAGGATGAAACCATCATCATTCGTGAATCTGGCTCTGGTTCCCGTGAAGTTTTAGAAAGGGGATTATATGATAAAAACCATACTCTTAAAGACTTCAAAAACATTATTGAAATAGGAAATGTTAATGTTATAAAGAAAATGGTTAAGGATGGGATTGGACTTAGCTTTATGTATAAAGATGCAGTTAGTGAGGAAATCAAAAGAAAAGAAATAGCAGAGATTAAAATAGCAGATTTTATTATAGAAAGAGAATTTAACTTTATTTATTTGAAAAACGATATAATGCAGTCAGACTATGATACTTTCTTTTCTTTTTTTAGGAATAGAGCATAAGGAGGCAAGGGGACGTCAGACAGTGTGTAAACTGTCACCCTGACCGAAGTGAATGGGTCTCTAATAGCTTCAAATACAGATTCTTCACTGCATTTAGAATGACAAAAACGTATAGAATGTGAATTTTCACACAGCCTGACATTTCACTTGTCTTGCCCTTTCCTTTCATTTCCTTGTGATACTTAACACCCTTATATTTATTGAAAAACTAAAGTAGTTTTAATCCCCAAGTATTACTTTCTTTATAATAATAAGCTTCACTAAGCTTATCTTCTTCAAAAACTTTTACCATGTTTTCGAAATCATGTGCTAAAGTATACTTATTAAGCTCTTCACGCTGAATCCAAAAAACCTTGCCTTCATCAGAGTCTCGTAGTTCACCAGAAAACTTATTTGTTTTGAAAAACAGCACGACATAACGCTCATCATCTTCAGTCTGAAATTGCTTTATCCCACAAAGCTGTGGATGTTTAATCGTCAATCCTGTTTCTTCATAGACCTCACGTATAGCTGATTCTACAAATGACTCTCCATATTCAACATGTCCACCTGGAAAGCAGATACCTGGCCAGCTAGGGTCTATGCGATCTTGAACTAATATTCTATTTTCATCATCATATACCATGCATAGGGTTGTAAATATTGCTAATTCGCTTCTTTTCAATTCTTTGTCCTCCTAAATTCTATTGAGATAAATACCTCATACTTAAGCAAATAATTATTTAACGGAGATATTCATTTTTTCTCATAATACATGTAAAAAAACAGATATGTGGAGAAATCTTTTTATCACACTAGTTTATTATACAATAGCAAATATTACTTGAAAAGAAACTTAAATATTGAGCAGAAGATTAGGCGAGAACAGTAAGATGGTTACATTTTTTTGTCTTTTAAATATGGGCAGGGCGACTGAAAAGCAGTATTTGTTTTACAAGATTAGATTTCTTTTTAATAGATTTGATAAAAAACTAGAGGAAAGCTGTTAATTTTTCTATATTGAATAATTATAATACATGTGATAAGATTGTCTTGAAATTAAATATAAGATTAAGTACTAGGGGGGCTGGAGAGACCAGCTGAGATTAAGACTCGATAAAGTCTTTGACCCTTAACCTGATCTGGATAATGCCAGCGTAGGGAAGTTATATTTGTCATGCTATATATTTAAGCATAAATCCTTATTTTGGGATTTATGCTTTTTTTATTCATCTCAAACATCCTCTAGTACGTAGATTTTTTGAAGGGAGGGATGTTCATGTCAACTAAAAAGCTTACACTATGTGCTTTCCTTATAGCAATTGGAACATTAGCAGGTCACATATTTTATATTCCTGTAGGCGTTTCAAAGTGTTTTCCAATACAGCATACCATCAATATACTATCTGCTGTAATACTAGGGCCTTGGTATGCAGCTGCTAATGCATTTGCTACTTCTCTGCTTAGAAACATACTTGGAACAGGCTCTTTATTAGCTTTTCCAGGCAGTATGATAGGTGCATTTTTAGCTGGATTTCTGTATAGGAAGACTGGAAAGCATATAATGGCTTCCTTAGGAGAAGTATTAGGAACTGGAATTTTAGGCGGACTAGTTGCATATCCAGTTGCCAAGCTGATTATGGGTAAAGATGTAGCAGTATTTTTCTTTGTATTGCCATTTATGGTCAGTACTATTGGAGGCACCATAATTGGAAATGGACTACTAAAGATATTGGTTTCAAGTAAATTAATTAGCATAACAGATTGAGTTGTTAAAAAACAATAAATGGGAGTGTTTATATATGAAAAATGTATTGACTATAGCTGGTTCAGATAGCAGTGGTGGAGCTGGAATACAGGCAGATTTAAAAACTTTTTCTGCGCATGGTGTTTTTGGCATGAGTGTAATTACTGCTATTACAGCTCAAAATACACAAGGTGTTTTTGGAGTACAGGATATTTCTGTAGATATGATAGAAAAGCAGATTGATGCAATATTTGACGATATAGAAGTTCATGCTTTAAAGATAGGTATGGTTTCACAAATAGAAACTATAAAAGCAATATCAGGTAAGCTAAAGCAGTACTCTCCTAAAAATATAGTAGTAGATCCTGTTATGATATCAAAAAGTGGGTATGATTTGCTTGCACCGGAGGCAAAGGAAACTCTTATAAAAGAGCTTTTACCTTTAGCTACGATAGCTACACCAAATATTCCTGAGGCTCAGGTTATATCTGGGGTGACCATAAATAGCTTGGAGCAAATGGAAGCGGCGGCAATAAAGATACATTCGCTAGGAGTGAAGAATGTACTTATAAAGGGCGGTCATATGGAAGACGCTGCAACAGATGTATTGTATGATGGCAGCAAATTTATATATTTTAAATCAGAAAGAATAAATACTAAAAATACTCATGGTACTGGATGTACTTTATCATCAGCTATTGCTTCTAATCTTGCTAAAGGTCTTACAATAGAAGAGTCAGTTGCTAATGCTAAGGATTATATAACTACTGCAATAAAGCATTCTTTATCTCTAGGAAAGGGTGTTGGACCTACGAATCATTTTTATACACTATACAAAAAGGCGGGTGTAATAAGTGAGTAGCTCAGAAAACAATAATTTTTCTCTAATTAGTTTTTTTATGCTTTGGTTTGGTGCTTCAATATCTATAGCTGAGATTCTAACTGGCGGATTATTAGCGCCAATTGGATTTAAAAATGGATTAATTGCAATTCTAGCTGGACATCTGATTGGTACAACTATTCTAATATTAGGGGGGATAATAGGTGCAGAAGAAAAGCTTCCATCTATAATGTCTACTAGAATATCATTTGGATTATATGGTTCCTACCTATTTTCTATACTAAATGTATTGCAGCTTATAGGATGGACTGCGGTAATGATAATATCAGGTGCGAGATCAGTAAACCAGATAACCAAAATACTATGGTCATTTGACAATATGACTGTTTGGAGTCTAGTAATAGGCGGGCTTATATGCTTATGGATAGTAATAGGCAGTAAAGGGTGGAAAAAGCTTAATCTCTTTGCTGTATCCTTCTTATTTGTATTAACAGTAGTATTAAGTACTACTATATTTAAAAACAACGAATTATTTACTAAAATTCCTGCTGGGGATATAACATTTGGAACTGCAATGGAGCTAAGTGTAATCATGCCTCTTTCTTGGTTACCACTAATTGCCGACTATACAAGACATGCAAAGAAAAAGAAAGATGGGATAATAGGAAGCTTTGCAGGATATTTCATAGGCAGCTGCTGGATGTATGCTATAGGCCTTGGGGCTGCAATAGTAGCTGAAAATCCAGATCCAAGCGCCATGATGCTTGCTGCTAATTTAGGGATAGTTGCTCTAGGCATAGTAGTATTGTCTACGGTAACAACCACATTTTTAGATGCTTATTCTGCAGGAGTTACATTTTTAAATATTTTGCAGAAGCTTGATGAGAGGAAGATAGCAACCATAATGGGGATTATAGGAACCTTAATTGCAATAGTATTTCCAATTGAGCAATATGAAAACTTTCTATATGCAATAGGCTCCGTATTTGCTCCCCTATTTTCTATTCTCCTAACTGATTATTTCATTATAAAGAAGAACAGAAAGCTACAGGAAAATCTTCTTGTCAATTGGGGAGCAGCTATAGTGTGGATAGTTGGTATCATACTATATTATCAATTTATTAAAATTGACTTCATAATGGGAGCCACAGTTCCTGTTATGGTAATAACATCAATAATATACTGCTTAAGCTGGAGGATGATGCAAGGATGGAAATATTACAAGAAGCCGCAAGATTGCTGCCAAAAATAAGAAAAGTAAAACCGTTAATTCATCATATTACTAATTTTGTCACTATAAATGATTGTGCAAATATAACTCTTGCCATAGGTGGCTCGCCTATTATGGCATATGATGAAACAGAGGTAGAGGAGGTTGTATCAATGTCATCCTCATTGGTATTGAATATAGGTACATTGAGTCTTGATATGGTAAGAACCATGATATTAGCAGGGAAAAAGGCAAATGAACTGAATATACCCGTTATTCTCGATCCTGTAGGGGTTGGAGCAACTAGATTAAGGAGTAAGGCTGTAGAAGATATATTATCTAATGTAAAAGTTACCGTAATCAAGGGCAATATGTCTGAAATAAAAATTGTTTCTGGATTAGAGGTGGAAATAAGAGGAGTGGACTCTATAGCAGATAACAAAGAAAGTGGAAAAACTGCAAAAGAGTTAGCCTCAAAATTAGGCTGTATAGTTGCTATAACAGGGAAACAGGATGTTTTATCAGATGGAAACAATGTTTTTTATGTAAAGAATGGACATGAAATGTTATCAAAAGTGACTGGAACTGGCTGTATGACATCCTCTTTAATAGCTTCATATTGTGGTATTACGAGTGACTATCTGACAGCTGCTTTAGGAGGAGTAGTATCTATGGGCATTGCAGGTGAAACAGCCTTTAATTCATTGAAGGACAATGGAGGACTAGGAAGCTTTAAAGTAAATTTATTTGATAATATTTATAACTTAAATTCAGATATCATAATGAAAGCAGGTGAGATTAGTGTACAATAAATCAAAGGTTAATTATGCCTTATATTTAGTTACTGATAGAAATATTCTAGGCGATAAAGATTTATGTGAGAGCATAGAACAAGCTATTCAAGGTGGAGTAGGTTTAGTTCAGCTAAGGGAGAAAAATGCTAAAACTAAAGAGTTTTATAGCATTGCTTTAAAGGTAAAGGAAGTAACAGACAAATACAGTATTCCACTTATAATCAATGATAGGCTGGATATAGCCTTGGCCATAGATGCAGATGGTCTTCATATAGGGGCAGATGACATTCCGGTAAAGATTGCTAGAAATTTGCTGGGACCTGATAAAATATTAGGTGTATCTACATCAAATATTGATGAAGCCATTGAAGCACAAAGCCAGGGGGCTGATTATCTTGGAGTAGGGGCAATATTTTCTACAAAGACAAAAAAAGATGCCGAAAGCGTAAGCCTTGACGAGCTGAAACTTATTAAATCCTCTGTTCAAATACCAGTAGTAGGTATTGGTGGAATCAATGAATTAAATGCTAAGGAAGTAATGAGTACAGGTGTTGACGGTATTTCTGTTATATCAGCTATATTAGGGAAAAAAGATGTTTATTCTGCAGCTAAAGACCTTTACAATATAATATCCTAATTTATTTTGGCTTTCTATCTTGACTAAAAATTAATTAAAAAATTAGCTTTTCCATCAAACAGCTTTTGAGATTCTTGTAATCTATTTGCTTTTTGTGCCATAAAATTCACTTTTATATTTTATGGCATATATTTTTCTGATTTTCAAAAATACATTAAATTATCATTCTATTGACTTGTAATATGTTATTGGGTATAATACTACTAATCTAATATCTGCATAACAAAGATTTGTGATATTTCACATTTCGGAGTATAAGAAATAATAGCTGTGATAAGAATTAGTAGCAATCAGGATGCCAAACAGAAAGCTACCGGGTGATGAGAGGTGCATGGATAGTGATTGTGAATACATCTTTGAGCTTTGCACCGAACAGTTTTACTTAGTAGGCTGCAACGGAAGTCAGCACTCGTTATCGTGCTAGGGTATCTCATATGTGATGATGTACTCAATAAGGTAAGTAATGTGAATTGCTTACGAATTTAAGGTGGTAACACGAGATGACATCTCGTCCTTTTGGAAACAAGAGGACGGGATTTTTTTTGTATCATGAAAACCCCTGGTTCTACCAGGGGTTCCAAAAAGCTTTAGCTATGAGTAGATTTTAAAAACCTCCTTTGTTAAAATTAATTCAGGTTCGCCAACCGAATTAAGAACAAAGGAGGTATCCGAAATGGATAAAAATAGTTTAGCACATACTAAATGGAATTGCAAATATCACATAGTATTTGCACCAAAATATAGAAGACAAGTGATATATGGAAAAATTAAAAATGATATAGGAAAAATTTTAAGGAAGTTGTGTGAACAAAAAGGAGTGGAAATATTAGAAGCGACGGCTTGTACTGATCATATACATATGGTGGTAGCTATACCGCCTAAATATAGTGTGTCAAGTATAATGGGATATTTAAAGGGGAAAAGTTCGCTAATGATATTTGATAGACATGCGAATCTAAAATATAAGTATGGAAATAGACACTTTTGGTGCAGAGGATATTATGTAGACACAGTAGGACGTAATGAAAAAGCGATTAGAGAATATGTAAAAAATCAACTACAAGAAGATATAGCAAATGATCAAATAAGTCTACTAGAATATGTAGACCCGTTTACGGGTGAGCAAGTAAAGAAAGGCAAAAAGTAATGGATTAGCTGCTTTAGCAGCAGCCTGAGAAATAAAGCAGTTGGCGAACCATTCAATGAGCCTTAAGGCTCAAGCGAGTAACATGCCCTTATAGGGCTGAACAAACTACCCGCTGAGCGGGTAGTTTTGATTATTGTCAGCTTTTTTCTTATAGACCTTACAAATATTAAAAATAATATTTCAAGGAGATGTTAAGTATGTTAATGCCAGAAGAACAGATGCGAATTATATTAAAAGGAGTGCATACTCTTGTAAACGAAGAAGAGCTGCTTTTAAAACTCAAAAAATCTTTTGAGAAAAATGAACCCTTAACGATTAAGCTAGGGCTTGATCCATCAGCACCAGATATTCATCTAGGCCATGCGGTCGTACTGCGCAAAATCAAACAAATGCAGGATTTAGGACATCGTGCCGTAATAGTCATCGGCGATTTTACCGGAAAAATTGGTGATCCCACTGGAAAATCTAAAGGCAGAGTTGCGCTGACTGATGAACAAGTAAAGGAAAATGCAAAAACCTATTGTGAGCAGATATTTAAAGTACTTGATAAAGATAAAACAGAAGTACGATTTAATAGTGAGTGGCTTTCTAAGCTTAACTTTGAAGATGTTATTAGGCTTGCTGCTACTACTACTGTAGCTAGGATTTTGGAACGTGACGATTTTCAAAAAAGATATGAAAACCAAGTTCCCATAGGAATTCATGAATTTTTCTATCCATTGATGCAGGCATATGATTCTATCGAGCTTAAAGCAGATATTGAATTAGGAGGAACCGATCAAACCTTTAACATCCTAATGGGAAGAACTCTTCAAAAGACTTTCAATCATGAGCAGCAAATTGCTATATTTATGCCTATTCTTGAGGGCTTAGACGGTGTAGAAAAGATGAGCAAAAGTCTTGGAAATTATATTGGTGTCAGCGAGACTGCTGAGGTGATGTTTAAAAAGGTAATGGAGGTACCTGATAAGCTTATAATTAAATACTTTGAACTTGCTACAGATGAACATCCTAATGAAATTGAGAAAATCAATGCAGAACTCAATGGAGGCACAAATCCTAGAGATGTTAAATACCGTCTAGCTAAAATTATAACGTCACTTTACCATTCACCAAATGATGTAGAAAAGGCAATTGAATATTATGATGTGGCCTTTGGGAAGAAAGCTATTCCAGAGGACATTCCAGAGCTTTTACTTGGAGGAGATAAAGAAACTGTTGCAGATATAATTCCGCAGCTAATACAAATGAAATTAATAAAAAGTAAAAGTGAATTCATTCGGTTGATAGATCAAGAGGGCGTTCAGTTGAATGGTGAGAAGCTGACATCAGATGATATGGAGAAAATTATTATTTCTAGCGATGTCATGAGAATTGGGAAAAAACGTTTTGTAAAACTTGTAAAATAGCATTAAAGTTAATTTACAATGTGTTCCCAATAGCTGGATTCCAAATTTTCTAGCAAGTTTTTCTTGATTATTTTAAATATATAAGGTATCATTATGCATGAATGATTGTTCATATGATCATGTAAACTAGGAGGGGCAATATGCATACAACTGATATCATTTCTTTGGTATTATTAATTATTTTTGGTGCTGGATATATTATAAAATTGGTATTATTAAAGAAAAATGACAAAATTAATGCTAGTGTATTAGCAAAAGGGAATAAGGATTTTTCAATTTATAGTACAGAAATGTTTGTTAGAATATCAAGTTCATTATGGCTGCTGATCTGGATATCTGAAATCATATTTCATACTCAAATATCTTCTATTGTTGGTTTTCTATTCATTAATACCTACTCGACATACATAGGTATAATTATAACAGCTTTAGGGGTGGGTATATTTATTTTGGCAACAATTTTTATGAAAAACTCTTGGAGAGTAGGTATAGATAAAAACACAAAGACATCTCTTGTAACTGGTGGTATCTATAAATTCAGTAGAAACCCTGCTTTTGTAGGCTTTGACTTGATGTTTATCGGTCTATTTGCTACTTATCCTAATATTCTTACATTATCTGTATTGATTGTTAATATATTTGCTTTTCATTTATTAATACTGCAAGAGGAAAAGCACCTATTTTCTATGTTTGGTAATGAGTATGAGGTATATAAAAGAAGAGTGCCAAGATATCTGCTGATATTTTAGAATCTGAGCTTTGAACTATATAGGGTATGGGGATAAGAAAGCTTGAGACAGGTGACATGTCATGTTTATTAGAAAGTAAAGGGTTTGTGGGCTGCTATTGTTATAAAAATCATTAATATTCTTGGTGAAAGATAACTATGAACAGTAAAATAAGAGGGGAATGCCTTTCACTGCTTAACTGAAAATAAAATAAGCTCGTATACTAGAAAAGCTTTTTCTGATTTAGATATCAGGAAGAGCTTTTCTATTTTTGAAAGCCTTTATTTTAGTACTTTTTATTGATCGCTTTACAGCTTTCTAAGAACTCTTAGGATTCTATATCATAATAAAATGTAATTTGAATTATAGGTATTAGAGGTGAAATTAAGCTTTTATCCATGTCTAACGAATTATTGATAAGTACATATATATTTAGAGAAGGGAGTTAAAAAAATTAGACTTATAAACCAAATACTGCTATCTTACATATTATTTGGCGCTTTGGGAAATATAGTAAATAATTAATTGCAGTATGACTACAATTCATAGGATAAAAAGGAGGAAATAGTTATGACAATATTAGGGAAAAGCATTCTAAAAAAAGAGGCTTGGGACAAAGTAAATGGCTCGGCAAAGTACAATGTTGATGAAGTCGTAAAGAATGTATTGCATGCAAAGATGCTGACTAGTATATATGCTCATGCTAAAATCATATCCATTGATACGTCTAAGGCATTAAGAGAACCTGGTGTAAAATCAATAATAACTGGCAATGATTTTGATATATTATTTGGAACTATTATAAATGATAGACCTCCTATAGCAAAAGACAAGGTGAGATATTATGGAGAACCAGTGGCAGTAGTAGTAGCCGATAGTGAACAAACAGCACAACATGCCGCAAGTATGATAGAAATTGAATATGAACCACTTCCTGTAGTTAATTCTGTCAGTGAAGCTATTAAAGAAGATGCTCCTTTGATACATGAATATTTAATGAACTATACTCGTGAGTTACCCTATGTGTACCCCCAAGCCAATACAAACATATATGATATTGTGAAAATCAGAAAAGGGGATATGAATAGAGGATGGTCAGAAAGCGAGGTAATTGTCGAAGGTAATTTCACAATACCTCAGGCAGATCATGCTGCAATGGAGGTAAGAAATGTAAGGTCTGAAATATTGAATGACGGTACAGTCCTAATAAGTACATCTACACAGGCTCCTTTTTCAGTAAAAGAATATATTAGCAAGCATTTTAAATTAGATGAAGGAAAAATTATTGTACATACACCTCTTGTTGGGGGAGCCTTTGGGGGCAAAGCAGCAGTACAGCTAGAGCTAATAGCATATTTAGCTTCGAGATCAGTTGGCGGAAGACCTGTAAAGATTGCAAATAGCCGTGAAGATGATATTTCTTCTTCGCCCTGTAAGATGGGATTAGAGGCAAGGATTAAGATTGGTGCGGATAGCAGCGGGAAAATAAAGGCTGCTGAAATGGTTTTTATAGTCGATGGAGGAGCTTATTCTGACATTTCACCACGTTTGGCAAAAGCTATTGCTGTAGATTGTTCAGGACCTTATAATATAGAAAATTTATCTTGTGATTCAAAAAGTGTATATACAAATCATGTCTATGCAACTTCATTTAGAGGATTTAGTCATGCAAGTCATGCATTTTGTATAGAAAGAATGATGGATAAACTAGCTTTAAAGCTAGGCATCGATCCTTTAGAATTAAGGCTAAGGAATGCTATTTTTGAGGAAGACCATTCCCCTACGCAGGTAAAGATTACAAAAAATAATACAGGTAATCTTGCTTTATGTATAGAAAAGCTTAAACAATTAATTAATTGGGATGAGGGCATAAAAATTGATTTGGATAATGGAAAAGTAAGGACAAAAGGTATTAGTTGCTTTTGGAAAACATCCAACTCTCCTACTGATGCTTCCTCAGGAGTTTTTCTTAGCTTCAATTATGACGGAAGTATAAACCTAAATTGTGGAGTAGTTGAAATAGGACCAGGCACAAAGACAACTTTAGCTCAAATTCTTGCAGAAAAAATGAAGATGGATGTTGATAAGATTAATGTCGTTATGAATGTAAATACTCAATCAAGCCCTAAACATTGGAAAACAGTGGCGAGTATGAGTACGTATATGGCAGGCAAAGCGACCTTAAGAGCTGCTGAGGACCTAATAGGGCAGCTTAAAAGTGTTGCAGCCATGGTGCTTAGATGCACACCAGAGGATTTAGAAGTAGAAAATATGCGTGTGTTTTTAAAGCAAGACCCTACAATATTTATAGCCTTTAAAGATATAGTTAATGGATATCAATACCAAAATGGCAATTCAATTGAAGGTCAGATACTAGGTAGAGGAAGCTTTATCATGAGTCGTCTTACTCATCTTGATCCAGAAACAGGAGAGGGCAAGGCAGGTCCATCATGGGCATTGGGAGCACAGGCAGTTGAGCTTGAATTTGACAAGGCGGATTATACATATAGGTTAATTAAAGCAGCGACTGTCATAGATGCAGGTAGAGTTCTTAATCCATTGGCTGCTAAAGGACTCATAATGGGTGGTATGAATATGGGTTTAGGGCTTGGAAGCAGGGAGGAATTTTTGTATGGGATAGATGGAACAATTCTGACTACAAGCTTTAGAACATATAAGCTAATGAGGTACGGAGAAAACCCCGAATACTTAGTTGATTTTGTTGAAACTCCTGATATATCTGCTCCATATGGAGCAAGAGGAATTGCAGAGCACGGTATTATCGGGATCCCTGGAGCATTGGGAAATGCCATAGCTTTAGCAGCTGAGATAGATGTTGACCAAATTCCAATTACACCGGAGTATATTTGGAAGAAGAAACAAGGAGGTAATAGATGATACCTTTTAAATTTGAATATTATAAGCCAGAAACATTAGAAGAAGCCTTTGATTTATTTAATGACCTTAGCCTTCAAGGTAAAGTTCCGGTTTATTATGGTGGCGGAACAGAAATCATCACCATGGCGAGAGCAAACAATATACATATGGGGGCTGTTATAGATGTAAAAGGGATTACTGAATGCTGTAATATAGAAGTTAGAGATAATAGACTAGAGATAGGTTCAGCAGTGACACTTAGCCAGATAACAGAATCGAAGCTTTTTCCATTGCTAGGTCAGACTTCAGCTAGAATAGCAGATCATACTGTTCAGTGTAAGCTAACAATAGGTGGAAACCTATGTGGAACTATAATTTACCGTGAAACATCACTACCCTTGTTGCTCTGTGATAGCACAGCAGTAGTCTTTGGTAGAAATGGCAAACGAGAAGTTCCCTTTAATCAAATATTTAATGAAAAGCTTGTGCTAGAGCCAGGCGAAATTTTAGCATGTATTATAGTAGATAGCGAATATTGCTCACTACCTTATATTCATGTAAAAAAAACAAAAAATGAAAAAATAGCATATCCATTATTAACAGTTGCTGCAATTAAAAAGGATAATCAAATTAGAGTAGCTTTCAGTGGACTATGCAGATTTCCATTTAGATCACTAGAAATTGAAAGCTATATAAATGACAATACTCTAAATAATAAGGAAAAAATAAGTAAGATAATTGGAAGCTTGTCAGATAGTATACTTAGTGATATAGAAGGTTCATCAAATTATAGAAAATTTGTACTTGAAAAGACTCTTAAGAATACCATAAAAATGCTAGAGAAGGTGTAATATGATAAAGATATTAGACACAAGTATTATTGAACTTGATGTAAATGATGAAAAAAGAAAGGTTGTTGTAGATCCTTCAGACACATTGCTATATACATTAAGAAATGAATTGAATCTTACTGGGACAAAACCCGGATGCGAGAATGGAGATTGTGGAGCTTGTACAGTTATTGTAGATGGATGGCCAATGAAATCTTGTCTTGTACTTACTGTTGAAATGATTGGACATAAAATAACAACTATAGAAGGTTTAAAAAATGCACCCATTCAAAGAGCATTTGTAGAAAAGTGGGGGTTTCAATGCGGATTTTGCACCTCTGGTTTTTTAATGGTATGTCATTCTTTGGCCCATATTCATCCAAATGCAGATGAATATCTCACAGAGGAATGGCTTCAGTCAAATCTCTGTAGATGCACTAGTTACCAGGAAATAAAAGAAGCAGTTAAATCAATATTAAATGCTGATTAAATAAAGCAATTGATAAAGATATATTCTAAAATTTAGCATTACTGGAGAATGTTAATGAAGGAATTAAGTTGATGATCATTGGTTTTAGACAATAATATATAGAGATCAATATTAGAGTGATACTTTGAGGTCATAAAATGTTGTATAAGGTAAAGAAGTCCTATTGATTTAATACATAGATATATAAATTCAATAGGATTTTTTATTGTTACTATTCACAGCTACTCTGAATTAATAAAAATACTGTTTATATAATCCTGCTTTTATTCAATATTGTATTAGCTATATCAATATGTATTATATAATAATAGATGTTATTTTAAAAGAATGCAAAGAGTGAAATTGAAGAAAATAGATGGGTATATGATTAGAGATTAAATTTATGTCCATTTTCAAGTATAGAGAATCCTAATTTATTTATTTTGACTATAAAAATGAACCTTTTATAATCCCATGACAATATATAAGTAAGGGCTGTTAAGAAGGGAGGTTCTAATTATGCTGAAAGGAGAGGTTGTTTGAACATTACAGATTTAAGCGAGCTTGTGGAGTTACATGGTAAAGCCGTATATGGATTTTGTTACAAGCTTGCAAAAAATGAAGCTGATACAAATGACTTATATCAAGATACATTTCTGAAGGCAATGGAGCTATGTCATAAAATAGATAAGGACAATAATCCTAAAGGTTTTCTCATTTCCATTGCAATAGGAATATGGAAAAACAAATGCCGTAAATACGCTTGGCGTCAAAAAATAGCGCCAATAGAGGAAATTAATGAAGAAGTAAATAATGATTACATATTCAAAGACGAATTGACTCCAGAGGATGTTGTTATATCAAATGAACTTTGCGCTACGATACAGACAGCAGCGGATACCTTAAATGATAAGTTGAGAATACCTTTGTACATGTACTATACTGCAGGAATGACTAATGAGGAAATAGCATCGGCATTGAAGATTCCACTGGGAACTGTGAAAAGTAGACTTTATAAGGCGCGGAAAGTTTTAAAAAATATTTTGGAGGAGAATAGATATGAAAAATTTTGATCAAATGGATCAATTGCTAAAGCAGGCCCTTTCTCCATCAGTTGAACCTAGTAAAGATTTGAACCAAAAAATTATAAGCAAATTTAAGGAGGATAATATTATGAGGCCAGTTCGCAAAAATAGAATGTCAGTTGCATTGATTGCAGCTACACTTACTTTGATAATGTCAATAACAGCACTTGCTGCTTGGAATTTTCTCCAACCAAAACAGGTTGCAGAGCATTTTGGAGATGAAGGACTTGCTAATGCATTTGAAGATAAAAGAGCAATTGAGCTAAATGAATCAGTTGTTTCAGGTGGATATAATTTTACTCTACTTGGAATTGTGTCAGGCGAAGGCTTAAGTGATTTTGAAAGCTCTGCACAGGAAATACATCCAGATAGAACTTATGCCGTAGTTTCAATAGTTAAGGAAGATGGCAGTAATATGCCAGAGATTCAAGATGAAGAATATGGGCAGGTTAGATTTTTTATCTCTCCTTTAGTAAAGGGACAAAAGCCATGGTTAGTTAACATAGCTTCTATGAATGGAGGATATGTTGAATCTGTAATTGATGGAGTTATGTACAGATTAATTGAATGTGATGGAGTTGAAATGTTTGCTGATAGAGGACTTTATCTCTGCATAAGCACCAGTGATTTCTATGATATAAATGCTTTTAATTATGATGAAGAAACTGGCGAAGTTAGCCCTAATACCGACTATAATGGAGCTAATGCTCTTTTTAACTTGCCCCTAGATATAACAAAAGCTGATCATGAGAAAGCAGAAAAGTATTTGAAGGAATTGCTAGGAGAACCAGAATCAGATTCTACAGATAGCAAAGAGCCAGAAATTGACTGGGAAAAAGAATTTGAAGATGGTGTCATCATACCTGAATCTATAAAAGAAGTTATTTATGATGAAAATGGCTTAGCATGCTATGAATATGAAGATTACAATATTTCTGTCAACATAGAGGAGCTATTCGAAAAAGAGGAGACAGAAGTATCTAAAATTGTAAGTATATTCGAAGAAGACGGAGAAAAACCAACTGCTATCCAATTATCGAGAGATGTTAATGGTGTAATTACTGGCAGAGTATTAAAGCTGAAATAGTTTTTGGTAGCCTACAGGTGATAAATATCATCTGTAGGCTATTTTAAATTAAGATAAAAACCAAACTATATAAAAATTGCTTTTAAATGAATTTGTTTTATAAAAGACTTTCTTTTATAGCTCTAGGACTAATCCAGCGTAGCAGATTTAACTTGGAGCCTGCCTTATCATTTGTACCAGATTGTCTTGAGCCACCAAAAGGCTGTTGCCCTACTACAGCACCAGTAGGTCTAACATTTATATAGAAGTTACCAGCTGAATTTGTCAATTCTCTTTCTGCTTCTGATATAGCATATCTATCCTTAGCAAAGATCGATCCAGTCAATCCATACTTGGACGTACTGTCGCATAATTTAAGTGTATCTAGGAACTCCTCATCCGTATATATGAAAATAGTGAGTACAGGCCCGAAAATCTCCTCTTCCATTGTCTTGAAGTGAGGATTGTCAGTTAGTATTATCGTAGGCTCTATAAAGTAGCCAATAGAATCATCACATTTGCCTCCGAATAGTATCTCTGCTTCAGAAGAATTTTTTGCATATTCAATATAGCTTTTTATATTCTCAAATGACTTTTTATCTATGACTGCTCCCATAAAGTTTGTGAAATTATCCACATCACCAACATTGATATTTTCAACCTTTTTCAGAAGATTTTCTTTAACATCAGGCCATATGCTGTGAGCAATATATGCACGTGATGCTGCTGAACATTTCTGTCCTTGATATTCAAATGCACCTTCAAGAAGGCCACGTGAAACAGCTTCTATATCTGCTGAAGGATGAGCTATAACGTAGTTTTTACCACCAGTTTCACCTACAATTCTTGGGAAGGTCTTGTAGTTCGCGATATTATTGCCGATAGTAGTCCACATATTTTGAAATACTTCAGTGGAGCCAGTAAAATGTACACCAGCAAGACTTTCATTTACCATCACAACATCACCAATATCCTTTGGATTTCCAGGAAGGAAGTTGATAACACCATCTGGTAAACCAGCCTCTTTAAATAGCTGATACACCATATATGATGAATAAACTGCATTAGAAGCAGGCTTCCAAAGCACTGTATTCCCAACGATAGCAGGAGCTCCTACTAGATTGCTGCCTATGGCTGTAAAATTAAATGGTGATACTGCAAATATAAAGCCTTCAAGAGGTCTATATTCTACTCTGTTGATGACAGTACCAGTAGATATAGGCTGTTCGCTGTATATCTGGTGCAGGCAAGCGGCATTGTATCTTAAAAAATCAACTAGCTCACAAGCAGAATCAATTTCAGCCTGCTTATAGGTTTTACTCTGTGCAAGCATAGTAGCAGCATTAAGCCTTGCTCTCCATGGACCTGATGCTAGTTCAGCAGCCTTTAAGAAAATAGCTGCCCTTGATTGCCAGTCTAATCTCTCCCACTTTGCTTTTGCCTTGAGAGCTTCCTCAATAGCTATTTCTACTTCATTCTTTCCAGCCTTGTGATATTCACCAATTACTTTCTTATGATTGTGCGGAATAGTACAATAACCTTTATTTCCAGTCCTGATTTCCTTGCCTCCCACAATGACGGGTATATCAATAACTGTATCCTTCATTCGTACTAATTCAGCTTCTAATTCTTTTTTTTCTATACTGCTGGGAAGGTAATTCAAAATTTTTTCATTCACAAAGCTATGTTCTTTTGGTATGCAATTATTCATTTAGTAAATCCCCTTTATATTTATTTGTTTCAGATAATATGAGCATAGTGAAGGTTTCTAAAATACCTTCAATTTTCAGCATTTCATCATGGAGTTGTGTTATTTGATCTGTAATGCTAGCTCTCATCTGAAGCATTATACACCATTGTCCAGTGATTCTATAACATTTTTCTATTGTAAGTCCATCAACGTTTAAATGTATAATCTGTTCCATTAGCTTGTTGAAATCTCCTGTTTTAACCTTTATCAATATAATAGCTCTAATACCTTGACCGACTTTACTCCAATCAATTGTAGTATTGTAACCTTTAATTACACCCGTTTCCTCTAATTTCAATATTCTTTGACGTATTGCTGGTCTTGACATATTCAGCTGCTTGCTTATTTCTTCATGAGAAATTCTACCGTTGGTTTCTAATAGTTCTAAAATTTTCACATCAATTTCATCCATAGGTCCACCCCTTTTACTAATATAATATATAAATATGGCACTATAAACAACTATAAGTATGAAAAATAGGCTAAATACTACGATTAGTAACTAAACTGCTGGAGAACCCCATCCAAAGCAATACATACAATAACTTTTAGTAAGTGATATTTAATGCTATAATAATAATTAAATAATTTTAAAGGGATTGTGAACTATGTATTGAAGTTAGTCAGTGCATAAGTAAATATATTTAGACCATAAGGCAGGATAAAATTATGAAGAAAAAAATGCTTAAACTAATGATTATTTTGACAGTGACAGTTTTGATTTCCTTTATTGTAATTGAAGGCTTGATTATTATAGAGGGAAGTAAGGTTACATCAGAAAAGGTTGACTATGTAATTGTATTAGGAGCTAGACTTTACGGAAGTACACCTTCTCCATCTTTACTAGAAAGACTTAAGGCTGCAAAGAAGTACTTAGATGAAAATAAAGATGTGAAAGTAATAGTATCTGGTGGTCAAGGTGCAAATGAAGATATTCCAGAAGCATATGCTATGGAGAAGTATTTAGTAGATAATGGAATTGAAAAAAACAGAGTAATAGTAGAAGATAAATCTACTAATACATTTGAAAATCTAAAGCTAAGCTTAGAAAAGATAAGAGAGATGGAGGACAAGGATAACATAAAAATCTTGATAGCTACGAATAAATTTCACATTTTCAGATCAAAAATGTTAGCAAAGAGACTAGGAGCAATTCCATATGGATTACCTGCAGAAATACCACCAACGACTATATTGCAGTCATATATAAGAGAATATTTTGCAGTAATTAAATCCTTTTTATTTGACAGAATATAGATTTGGGATAAGGTATGTTTGTATTTGTCTATTCTTTGCTTATTGCTTTTTAGACAAGACAATGTAAACGTCAGACAATGTGAAAATTCACACTCTATACGTTTTGTCATTCTGAACGCAGTGAAGAATCTGTATTTGAAGCTATTAGGGACCCATTCGCTTCGTTCAGGGTGACCGTTTGCACACAGTCTGATGTCCCCTTGTCTTCTCTTGTTTTGTTAATTTTAATAAGGTATTGTAATAAATATAGATGTATGATAATATGTAAGTAATTTCAATGAATGGAGGGTTGCTTAAAATGCGCATTAGATTCCGATTTTATACTTTATGTAACTAATTTAATAGTGCTTAAAGGCTCTACCTATGTGTAGGGTAATCGGGATTAGTCTGCCTATTTTTAAGAAAACCTTATAAACAATATATAAATGCTTCTAAGGGTAGGGACAAATCTACCCTTTTTTGTGTTTATTTAAAAATAGAATGATAACGAGTGAGAATATATAAAATTTTCTTGATGAAGTGCATAACTAAGATTACATTTTCCTGTTTATAGATTGATTAGGAAGGTGAATATTGAATGTTTCACTTTATGAGAAGCTATTTTAATTGTTTCACTACGTCCACGGGGTTAATTAATAAGGATAGCTTGTTCTTATAATCATAAGCAAGGGACTTCCTTAATGTTATATATCTTCCCTATTACTCAATGCACAGGTAGCAAGCCTGTGGATATTTCAAATGAATGGAGGAAGAAGACATATGGAACAAAGACAGAGGGCAATAATAGCAGGTGTTAATCTCAACAATCAGGAAGATTTTAAGAATTCGATGGAGGAGCTATTCAATTTAGCTGAAGCATGTGATATAGAAGTGGTTGGCGAAATTACTCAGAATTTGAATCGAGTGAACAAATCACATTATTTAGGTAACGGGAAGATATTAGAGGCAGCGACATCACTTGATGAGATGGATGTAGATATGGTGATATTTAATGATGAATTATCACCTTCGCAGATTCGAAACATAGAGGCAGCCTTAGGATGTAAGGTAATAGACAGAACTGTTTTGATTCTCGATATTTTTTCTCAGAGGGCAAAAACAAAAGAAGCACAGCTTCAAGTAGAAATAGCAAGATTACAGTACATGCTTCCACGTTTAATCGGCTTAGGCGAATCACTAGGTCGTCAAAGAGGAGGTGCTGGATTTATAAACAGAGGCTCTGGAGAAACAAAACTTGAGCTAGATCGTAGAAAGATTGAGGATAGAATTGCCAAGCTGCATAAGGAGCTTGAAACCCTTGTAGTTCAACGTCAGAGCCAAAGGAAAAAACGTAAGGAGACGGAAGTACCAGTTGTTGCTCTAGTAGGATATACAAATGCAGGCAAGTCAACCATTATGAATGCCATGATAGACTCGTACAATTTATCAACTGATAAGCAGGTTTTCGAAAAGGATATGCTGTTTGCTACCTTAGAAACCTCTGTAAGAAGCATTAAATTGCCAGATAGCAAATCTTTTTTGTTAACCGATACTGTAGG
Organism: Proteiniborus sp. MB09-C3; assembly: GCF_030263895.1. Classification (NCBI taxonomy): domain Bacteria; kingdom Bacillati; phylum Bacillota; class Clostridia; order Eubacteriales; genus Proteiniborus; species Proteiniborus sp. MB09-C3. The sequence goes on along the minus strand of NZ_CP127161.1, from coordinate 281,395 downwards.
ATTTATCAGTAAGCTTCCTCATCAGCTTGTAAAAGCATTTCGCTCAACATTGGAGGAAGTCTCTGAGGCTGATATGCTAATTCATGTAGTTGACTATTCAAATCCAAATTATAAACAGCATATTGAAGTTACAAGGGAAACATTAAAAGAACTTGGTGCAGATAATATTCCTACTATTTACGCCTATAACAAGGTAGATTTAGTAGATAGTGAAATCTTAAGAGATGAAGAAGACTGTGTATATATTTCAGCTAAGAATAAAACGGGAATAGATAGGCTAGTAGATGAAATCTGCAAAAAGGCCTTCAAGGAATATATTAATTGTGAGATGCTAATTCCCTATGATAAAGGAGATGTGCTATCGTACCTTAATGACAATGCCAATATAAACTCAACTGAGTATAATAGCGATGGAACGTTGATATCATTAGAATGTAAGGAAGCTGATTACAAAAAATATAAACAATTTGTAATATAGATATTAGCTTATGAAAAGAAGGAAGATATAGGATGGTATATGAGCATGTTTGAGATAAATCCATAGGACATAAACATGCTTGAAATCAGTACCAGAGACCATAAACCTAATAAATTGGTTTATGGTCTCTTTGTTATTTTATCTAAATATCCTCTAATTTTTTCGTCACAGGAATCCAAATTTCACAAAAACATTCTGAACTATTTTCTTCTGGGTACAGCTCAAAGTCAGTGTCATCAAGCATATTATATTCTGAACTCGGCAAAAACTCTTTAAATATTCTGTCCCAAGTTTCTCCTATACATTCACCATCATTGCCAATACATTTAAACACAGCCCATAATGTCGGCTTTACATCCCATACTATATAGCCTTCTGGAATAACTCCACCATCGTATTTCATGGCTATACCATAATTAAAATGAGTGCTTTCTTTTGACACGGGCCCACATACTCCATAAATATCATGATTTTTTGTATTCCTTCTTAATACATCAAAAACTCCACTATCTCCACAAGTCTTCCAAAAATCAGGTATTTCTGTATTACCTTCTTCTGAAATAGATTCGTTTCTAAAGGCTTCTACCTTTGCCAATAGCTTAAAGCTTTCTCTTTCCACGATCTTATATTCCATATATTCTATTTAAGATTTTTTGAACAAGCAAATAAAATTGTGTTCACTCATATAACAAAGTCTAGAGTTTATGATATAATCGTAATATAGAAAACTTTGGTTTAGTACATAGTTGTAGCATAAAGTGAACTAAAGATTATTAATATTTTTAGCAGGAGTTGATTTAGATGAAAACCAAAATTATAAGTGCGCTTATTGTGTTCCTATTAAGTATTTCAATTACTGGGTGTTCGAGTAGTGACAAAAATTCTGACACCAGCGTTCCAGCAAATCCTTCTTCTACCTCTTTAGATAGCAATGGTGAAAACATAAATACCCAGATGCTATCTAATGATTCGGTGTTGGAAGCATATAAAGCGATATTGCAGAACAAGACTGAATTATTCAGCACAGATAATAAGAAAAAATTATACTTGAATGATTTCTTAACTAACGAAGAAATTTATGGTACTATCTTCAAAGTAACGCACTTTACTGTACTTGACATGGACGGTGACAAAGTACCTGAAATTGTTCTTGAATTATCAGTAGGCGATGAACCAGAGTTTTATGAAGTCTTGCATTATATGAATGATACAGTTTATGGATACCTTATTGTGCACAGGGGTTTAGAAGAGCTAAAAGCAGATGGAACATTTCGTTATTCAAGTGGTGCGGCTGATAATGGATTTGGAAAATTAAAATTCGAGTCAGATGCCTTTAAAACTGACATACTAGGGTACAGTGAGTCAAGTCAAGGCGATGATAACTTGGTCATATCATATTTCATTAATAATAAATCAGTTACAAAAGAATCCTTTGACTCTTTCGTGAATGAACAATCTGGGAAAAAAGATGCAGTGTGGTATGAATTTTCTCAAAAGAATATTGAAACCGAACTCTCTATAAATCCATAATATATTTTTAAAAATTAATATACCTATTATTGTTCTGTGCTATCGTATCTTAATGACAACGCCAATATCAATTCAACTGAGTATAATAGCGATGGAACGTTGATATCATTAGAATGTAAGGAACATAAACATGCTTGAAATCAGGAGCAGAGACCATAAACCTAATAAATTGGTTTATGGTCTCTTTGTTATTTTATCTAGGTATCCTCTAATCCCGTTGTCATTGGACACTCTATGTAATATTTGTACTAAATAGTAATCTCAAATATGCACTTATCTGAACCATCCAAAATTGATTGCACTTTATTTACCTTTACAGAGTCTCCAAGAATAGATGAGAATAGCTTTTCAAACCAACCTGCTGAACAATAGCAGTATGCTGGTGACATATCTTTTGACTGCTTTGCAAGACCACAGTAGCAGGAACTATATACACCTATTATTTTCCCATCCTTTGTGTGTAGCTGTCCACCACCAATATGCTGTTCATTTAGTAAATGCAAAAATTCATCTATATCATTAGATTTTTCATGCAGTTTTTTAACCTTATCAATTATTGAATTAGAAATGCACTGATATCCACAGGGTTTCATTACCTTTTCGATAACATCTTTACCTTGATTTTCTTTGACTTTTTCTATTACTTTTTTAACATATTTTGCTTGCTTGTTAGGAGTTGCCTTCAGATCTAAGATTCCACAAGCTGATACTATACTATTATAACTATCAATCCCAGTGGTTGCTTTAATGCTTTCAAGTATTCTATCAACTTTATTTGCCAATAACATCATCCCCCTTTTTCCCTATCTTACCATACAAAATATGACAACAGTATGTCATGTTAAATTGTTTTTCTGAAGGTTAGTGGATTTTTGGGGATATAAGAAGGCAAGGGGAGCATATTAACGTCAGACTGTGTGAAATTCACATTCTATACGTTTTTGTCATTCTGAACGCAGTGAAGAATCTGTATTTGAAGCTATTAGAGACCCATTCGCTTCGTTCAGGGTGACGATTTACACACAGTCTGACGTTTCCATGTCCTCATATATTGTATTTTGACATTCATCCTTATAAAAATGTTGTATCCAAAAAAATTCCTTCATATCTTGACAACATTTACGCTAAATGCTATATTTTTATTGAACAATGTCTTATTATTAAACAGTGTTTAATAAGGTAAGGAGTGACATAATGACCATAGAAAAAAGAAGAGAACGAGAAATAGAAGAAATGAAAGAGCTTATCCTTTCAGCAGCAGGTGATATTATCGCTTCAGAGGGATTTGATAAGCTATCAATTAGAAAAATTGCTAAAAAAATCGAATACTCTCCGTCTATTATTTATCATTATTTTAAAGATAAGGAAGAAATATTAAACAATCTGATGCAAAGAGGCTATAAAAAAATAGTATCAGCAGTATCTTCTGTAAAGATTGAAGACGGCTCTCCTGAAGAAAGATTAATGCAAATGACTAAAAATTATATAAGGGTAGCACTAAGTATGCAAGATGAATTTATGGCAGCTCAATTAAATCAATCCAAATTAGCCTTAAAGCATACTTCTTCATTATTTGAAGGTGCTTCAAAAGAAAAACCAGCTTTATCTGCATTATGCCAATGTCTACAAGAAATGTATAGGGGTAAAGCTATAGATGAAAATATAATAGAATTAACTGCTCAAATGATTGTAGTATCAACTTTAGGTCTTATCTTTAAGCTCATAATAGAAAAAGATATTGGTGATGAGCAAAGAGAAAGATTGATTGACTTTTATTCAAATGAAATAATATTAAGAATAGCTAATAGTAATACATTCAATTAGGAAGGAGGGGAGAACTTGAAGTCCATATTAAAAATACTAATCTCAATAATAATTATATTTATATTGGTTTGTGCAAGCGGAATACTTTATCTATCTCAAGGACTTAAAGAAGGAAGTGAAGTTAAAGTGAACGGAGTAAGAATATCAGATCTAAATGATGGGATATATAATGGGAAATATAATGCTGGAAGATGGTCAAACCAACTCAGTGTTACAGTAAAGGATCATAAAATTATAGAAATTAATATAGTAGACGATGTTACTTTTGTAAAGTCTGGTGTAAGTGATGAGTTATTCAGTAAAGTCATAGAAGCACAGAATACCGAGGTAGATGTAGTATCGCAAGCTACAGTGACATCCAAAGCATATCTTAAGTCAATAGAAAAAGCGTTAAATGATTAAAATAAAATGTGAGGTGTATAAATGAATACATTGATAGTATATGCAAGCAAATATGGATTTACCGAAAAATGCGTAGAATTGCTGTCTAAGGAGCTTACTGGTAAAGTAGAAATAATTAATTTAAAGAAAGAGAGCAATATCGATATTTCAAAATATGAAAGGATTATTATTGGTGGCTCAATATATATTGGCAAAATACAAAAAGAAGTAACAGAGTTCTGCTCAAAGAACTTAGATAAATTAAGAGAAAAACGAATAGGATTATTTATTTGTGGAATGCAAGAAGGAGAAGCAATCAATACTGAATTTAGTCAAAATTTTAATCCTGAGCTCATTAAAATCACAGAAGCTAAGGAGCACTTTGGAGGAGCGTTTATTTTTGATAAAATGAACTTTCTAGAAAAATTTATAGTAAAAAAGATATCTAAAATAACATCAGATAAATCTAATATGCTGGAGAATAATATACACAGATTTGCTCAAGTCATGAATACTATTTAATTTGCCTATAGTATAAAAAAACCTGCAATTACCATGATTTTATTGTGGCTATGACTCAAAGGCTATGACACACCTTCAAGAGAGAAGGGTAATCGTCTTTCCTGGGCTTCTATAAGCTATTCTAATCTTATCTATCTCCTTCCACAACTATAGCTGGGAGGAGATAAGGGTTTTATAGCAGCCGTCTTGTTCCGCCAATGTTTCATGTGTACCTATTTGTACTACCTTGCCATGCTCGCAATAAGCTTATCAGTAGCAATAATGGTTGAAAGCCTATGTCCACCATTTTATTAGGATTGAAATGATCAAGCATTAGAATAGATTTGTAACTTAAAAAATATAACCAGTATTGTTATTTCCATCTCTAAACTCTTTAGGAGAAAGTCCGGTATATTTTTTGAACTGGGTAGTGAAATAGCTTTGGCTATTGAAGCCCATGAGTATAGCTATATCCAAAATGGACTTATCAGAGTTACAGAGGAGATACTTGCTTTTCTCGATGAGAGAATTCCACATATTAAGTAAAAATAGATGATTGATGAAATATTAAAGAATATATTGTACAATTAGTAGTATATAGATATTTAAAAACAAGGGAGATGAAAACATGACTAAAGGTATAGGAAAAGAATTTATGGAAAAAACAAAGCATAAGTATGAGGAGGATTCTGATCAAGAAAAAGGTCTGCCACAACCGCCTTTAGAATTAGAATGGGATGAAAATGCAGTACTAATTGGCTTACCATCTGTAGATAAGCTAGAAATGAAAAGCATGGATTTAAGAAAGGCTATAGAAACTAGAAAAAGTCTTAGAAAATATGCTGATACTCCTTTGGCATTAGAAGAGCTTTCTTATCTTTTATGGTGTACACAAGGAGTTAAGCAAGTTGTCTCTAGACCTGCTACTTTAAGGACAGTTCCCTCAGCAGGGGCTAGACATGCATTTGAGACATTTCTTCTGATAAACAATGTAGAGGGACTAAAACCGGGATTATATAGATATATAGCTATTTCCCATAAGCTTATGGAAATAAGTACAGACCCTGAAATGGCTCAAAAAGTCACTACTGCATGTCATGAACAGGAGTTTATTAAAAACAGTGCAGTGACCTTTATCTGGAGTGCTGTAGCATATAGAATGAAGTGGAGATATGGAGAAAGAGGATACAGATATATTCATCTAGATGCAGGCCATGTATGTCAAAACCTTTATCTGACAGCAGGGTCTATTGATAGTGGAGTTTGTGCTATTGCCTCTTTTGACGATGACGAGATCAACAAATTACTTGGCCTAGATGGAGAAGAGCAGTTTGTAGTATATGTGGCTACATTAGGGAAAAGGATACAAGGATAGTAAAGCAATGTTAAAATAAAACTAATGCTTAGATGAGGTATCTTAACTTCATTTAAACATTAGTTTTTTATTTCCATACTCTATCTAACCCCATCAACTCTTGTATATAGCCTATTACAGATATAGGACTCATAATCATCTGATAGAATAGGATATACGCAATATATCCTAAGTAATTTTCACGAATCTTTAATCCAAGCCTTTGAAATATTTCTTTCTGGTATTTCAGTAGCACCATATTTTGCATTATCGCCAATGGAATTACTAAAAGAGTCATAGGCCCTACTATCCAGAATTTGCCCAGTAATGCAAGAACAAGACCAGGCATCCAGCAAAAAGTATATACAATATCGAGATAAGGCATTACTAAATTAATACCAGTTAAGTAACGTACATATCTAATAGGGTGCTGCCATGGCTTTACCATATTTAGTGCCTCAATCATTCCCCTAGCCCAGCGACTTCTTTGACGGGCAAGATGCTTAAGATTCTCTGGAACATCTGTAAAAGCAATTGACATAGGCTCAAAATATACCCTAAGATTTTTTCTTAAGAAATCCCATGTGATTACAATGTCTTCACCAATTGCATTTGGCCATCCGCCTATTGCTCTTAACTCATCTGTTTTATATAGAGAGTAGGCTCCTTGAGCTACTAGAGTTCCCTGATATAGGCCTTGCATACGCTTAATACTAGAAATGCCTATAAAATAATCCCATTCCTGAAGCTTAGTAACAAAGTTTGTTCTGCTATTCCTAACTAAAACTGCTCCCGCTACGGCACAGACCTCCTTAGGAGCAGAGTTCATACGAGATACTAAATATCTAAGGGCTTCCCTATGCAATAAAGTATCTGCATCTAGTGTAATCAGATATTCAGTTTTTACATAGTTTAAGGCCTTATTTAAAGCATTGAATTTTCCTGGATTTCCTTCAAATATTACATCTAAATCTAAGTGGTAGTCTTCCCCTGCCTGTCTAGCCATATCAGCAGTTTTATCACTAGAGCAGTTATCAACCACAATGATTTTTATATTTCCCGCATAATCCTGCTTTGCAACATAGCTGAGCGTTTCTCTTATTCTACTTTCCTCATTATGACATGCAATAACTATCGTAATGGGAGCTTTAGGATACTTAACCTTGAATTTAGGCTGCTTGTCCAATAACAGGCTTACTAAAATAAAGGCATTTATATATCCCGGAACATAGGCAATACCTGCAATTATAAATATAGCAGCAATAAAATGAGAAATCAAATATTTTATTTCAACTTTTATATATGGTAAATTAAATTCTGTGCTCAAATTATATTCCTCCTAGTCCAATTATATAAAAAATAAAATATTGAATCCATTTAAAAAGATGTCACTCAAGGTATGTATTTCCATTATGAATACATTCTTATTTTTGTTATTTACTTTATTACCAAAACTATATGTGACATTGATTTAACAATCTTTTAGGAGTAGAATTAGTATGGGTTTTGAATTTATAATGGGAGGAATACAAATGAGTAATTTTAAGAGATTAGTTTTATTTATAGTTATTGCATCGATGATTTGGATGATTGGCTGTACTCCTAAGGAAATTGTTAAGGATGCGCCACAGAGAGAAGGAGCTGACATAGAGGAAAATCTAAATCTGAAGGTTGGAGTAATGCCAGCAGTTGATTCAGCACCTATTTTTATTGCCGCAAAAAATGGTTACTTTGAAGAATTGGGATTAAATGTGGAAGTTCAAATATATATGAATGCAATGAATAGACAAAGTGCTCTTCAAAGTGGAGAACTAGATGGAGCGATGACAGATGTTATTGCATTAGTTAACAATGTGCAAAATGGATTCGATATAAAGGTTACTACTAGTACTGATGGAAGCTTTCCTATATTAGTTAAAAAGGGTTTTGAAGAGAAAAAAGATATTAAAGTAGGGATCATGGAGGTAAGTGTGGTGAATTACCTTTCTGATGAGTTCCTTGGTGAAAAATATAGTGTGGAAAAGGTATTTATTAACGAGATTCCTGCAAGACTAGAGATGATAAATCAGGGTCAAATAGATATGGCAGTACTTCCTGAGCCAGTTGCATCTCAAGGAGAATTAATGGGTCTTGAAAAGAAAATTTATGAAAATAAAGATGAATTTTCTCCTGAAATCATGGTTTTTACAGGGGATTCTATAAAAAACAAAGAAAAAGCTATTAAGCTATTCCATGAAGCATATAATAAGGCGGTAGAACAAATCCATAATGATGATAATATAGCTCGTGATATATTGGTACAGGAACTAGAGCTTAATCCTGAGGTTAGAGACAAGATCGTTTTACCTGAGTATAATATGGCAAGGATACCAAGTAAGGAATACATTGAAAAAATAATGGAATGGAATGAAAGAGTACTAAACAAAAAAATTGACTTAAAATATGAAGACCTTGTTGAAGGGAAGTTTGTAAAATAATGATTGAAATAAAGGATTTACATATAAGCTATGGAAAAGAAGCAGCTCTTAGCAATGTAAATCTTCATATAGAAAAAAACACAACCTGTGCCATAATAGGACCTTCTGGCTGTGGCAAAACCACTTTATTATATGCTATAGCTGGTCTTATAAAGCCCAACGAGGGTGAAATATTTATCAATAGGCAGAAGCTGACTAATGTTCGTAAAAACACGGGAGTAATATTACAGGATTATGGATTGCTTCCTTGGAAAACAGTTTGGAATAATGTATTGTTTGCTTTGCTTGCAAGAAATATTAGCAAAGAGACTGCTGAAAATAGAGTAGTAGATATTCTTAAGAACTTAGGAATTTATGAATACAAGGATAAATATCCTATGGAGCTAAGTGGCGGACAAAAGCAAAGAGTTGCTATTGCGAGAACTCTGGCTCTTGAGCCTGACCTGCTGCTTATGGATGAGCCTTCTTCTGCTCTTGATGCTATGACTAAGGAACATATACAGAATGTAATTTTAAATATTTATAAACAGATGCCTAATACACTGATTATTGTAACCCATAGTATTGAAGAGGCGGCTTTTTTAGGGCAAAAGATTGTGATAATGGGCAAAGCCAACATAATTCATACCATGGATAACCCTTATTTCGGAAAAGAAAAACTAAGAGAGAACATTGATTTTTATAGGTTTTGCCTAGAGGTTAGGAAGTGGATACGTGAAGACACTTAAAAAACTATGGAAAAAACACTTAAAAACTATTTATGCTAACTTTGTAGTACTCGCAATGTGGTATGTTCTACACATTGCCTTAAAATCATCTGTTATACCATCGCCTTTTGATACAATTAAGAATTTCATCATAATATTTCCCAATGTTTTAGCACCGCATCTACTAGTGAGTCTGTGGAGAATCGCTGCTGCTATGGTGATTTCTCTAGTGCTGGGCATATTCATAGGAATATGGACAGGTATAAATAAAAAGGTTGATGATTTTATTAGCCCTATTGTCTACATACTATATCCTTTGCCTAAAGTAGCATTTTTACCAGTGCTTATGATACTTTGGGGTTTAGGAGATTTACCTAAAATTATTTTAATTATCATTATTATTATATTTCAAATTATTCTTGCAGCAAGGGATGGTGTAAAGGAGATACCTAAAGAACTTTTTATGTCTGTTAAGTCATTAGATTTAAGCAGAATAGATGTATATAGACATTTAATCCTGCCTGCAATACTACCTAAAATATTTACTGCCCTAAGGATTTGTATAGGTGTCAGTATAGCTGTTCTCTTTTTTGCTGAAAACTTTGCTACTACCTATGGCATAGGATATTTCATCATGAACAGCTGGAGTATGGTGAATTATCTTGAAATGTTCAGTGGAATAGTTGCATTAGGATTATTAGGTCTTTTGCTATTTAAAGTTCTAGATTTAGGCGAGAGCATGCTCTGTAAATGGACTAGAATATAAGTGCATGAGGATATCACAGACTGTGTAGAAGCAAGACTCCAATAAGCTCAGAAAGAGTAAGTTGCTGGAGCCATTCTACAAAGGCTGAAAAAAGTAATAGTAGTTAATGGGATTGACTAAAAGGGCAGAAGGTCTAGACTTTCTGCCCTTTTATTGTTAGGATATACATAAGTAATTAATTGCCAGAGGGTCTTAGGATTTTAAGGGGGAAGAGTTGTGGATATTTATAAAGCATTGAAAATGTATTTTGGATATGATGAGTTCAAGGCAGGTCAAGAAAAACTGATTAAAGGAATAATGGATGGCAGAGATGCCTTAGGAATAATGCCTACTGGTGGCGGCAAATCTCTTTGCTACCAATTGCCAGCTATTATATTAGATGGGATAACAATAGTGGTTTCACCCTTAATATCTCTTATGAAGGACCAGGTTGATTCTTTAAATGAAATGGGTATAGCAGGAACTTATATCAATAGTACGCTTGAACAGGACGAGCTTATGACAAGGCTAAGGGATATAAGAGATAATAAATATAAAATAATTTATGCTGCACCAGAACGTTTAAATACTGGTCTTTTTAAAGACCTTATAAGAGATATAGATATTTCACTAGTAGCCATTGATGAGGCTCATTGTATAAGTCAGTGGGGACATGATTTTAGACCTAGTTATTTAGAAATACCTGCATTTATAGACTCATTAGAAGAAAGGCCGGTAGTTGCCGCATTTACAGCAACAGCTACTAAAGAAATAATAGAGGAGATAAAGCATCTAATTAGGCTAAAAAATCCATTGGAATCTATAATAGGATTTGATAGACCGAATCTGCTTTATGAGGTTGTAAAGGTAAGCAATAAATACTCATACTTACTTGACTATTTAAAAAATAATTTCCAGGAGGAATCCGGAATAATATATTGTGCTACAAGAAAAACAGTAGAATCCTTAACTAAAAAGCTTATAAAAGAAGGTATTTCTGCTGTTGAATACCATGGAGGAATGGGAGCAGATGAGCGGCAGAATAACCAGGATGGTTTTATATTTAATAAATGCAGGATAATAGTAGCAACTAATGCTTTTGGCATGGGAATAGACAAGCCTGATGTCAGGTTTGTAATTCACTATAATATGCCTAAAAATATGGAGGCATATTATCAAGAGGCAGGCAGAGCAGGAAGGGATGGAGAAAAAAGCCACTGTATTTTACTTTATTCACCGTCAGATGTAGTAAAGCAAAAACTCATAATACAAAATGAAGTTTTCTCTCATGAACGGGAGGAAATACTATATAAAAATCTTCAATATTTGGTTGATTACTGCCATACAAACGAATGTTTAAGAAATTATATACTTACCTATTTTGGTGAAGATACAGAAAATACTAACTGCAACAATTGCGGAAATTGTTTAGATCAGTCAGAAATGATGGATGTTACTGTAGAGTCTCAGAAAATATTATCCTGTATATATCGAACTAATGAAAGATATGGCTTGACTACTATAATACAGGTATTGAAAGGTTCAAAAAGTAAAAAGATATTAGAGTTTAACCTTGACAAGGTTTCAACATACGGAATAATGACAGATTATAGCGACATGGCAATAAGAGAGATTGCAATGACTTTAGTATCTAAAGGATATATTCACATAACTCCAGATAAGTATCCTATTCTGAAGCTAACCTCAAAGTCACGGGAAGTATTAAAGGGAAAAGTGAAGGTTTACCATAAGAGATACCTAATTGAGAGAAAAGATTCAACAAATGCAAAAGAAGATCAAAGAAAAAGAGATGGCAGCTATAATTATGATAATGACTTATTCAATAAGCTTAAGGAGCTAAGATATTCAATTTCCAAAGAGAAGAAAGTGGCTCCATTTATGATTTTCCACGATTCAACGCTGAAAGGAATTGCATCATACTATCCTAAGAATAAAGATGAACTCTTAACAATAAGCGGTGTAGGCCTAAAGAAGTATGAGAGCTATGGGGAAAGCTTCTTAGGTTTAATAAATGATTATTGTACTGAAAAAGGATTGAATGTCGACGAAATAAGAAAAGAAGGATTAGTTCAATCGGAAACAGATCGATCAGAAACAGGGAAAGCAAGAGGAGACAATGCAGTAGATAGATACGAAGCTACCTACAGCTATTATATTGAAGGCTTATCATTAACAGAAATAGCAGAAAAAAGAGGCTTTACCATAAGTACCATAATTGAGCATCTAAAAAAGTGCGATGAAAACGGAAAATTAATTGACTGGTCAATATTCATTGATGATCCTTTAAAAGAAGAAAAAATATTAAATGCAATAAAGAAAGTAGGTATAGAAAGACTGAAACCAATTAAAGAAGAACTGCCTGAAGAGATTAGTTATGAGGACATTAAGCTAGTTATTGCTAAGAATAGATTAGGATAAAGAAATAAAGTGATTTGTTTTTTAGCTGATTTACTGTGAGTCTTGCCATAAATTATGGTGAGGACAAAACTCAATCAATTATTTAATTGATAAGTTTTTTCGTATACATCATTTTCTATAATATAGAGAATTAATATTTTATCATAGGGGAGATGAGTATTGATGAGCAGGTTGGGAATTCCAAGAACTTTGAATTATGATTTATATTTTAAAATCGAACCAGTACAAAATTTCTTTATTTCATATGGAATAATGACTATAAGTAATGAAACAATTGAAAAATTGAGCCAATTAAATATTCTATTGTATCATAGCCTTAAGGTAAAAAGCATAAAAGATGCCAACGATGAAAGCTTACACTTCACACAAGAAAAAGTATCTTTAAAAGACGAAAAGGATTATTATGTAAACAATATAGATGTTAAACTAAAAAGTATTTTGAAACCAGATGAGAAGATAAAGCTATATATTGAATACGAAGGCAGCATCAACGGATATTCACATATAATGGGATATGTTAAAGATAGAGTAGATAAGGACTTTTCTATCCTAAGACCTGATAGCCATGCGTATCCAATTATTTCACAGCCATTTTTTGAGAGTATATTAAAGAGTTATGAAAACACTTTTTTATATAAAATTACTATAGATGTCCCAAGAGAGTATACTGTAGGTTGTGGTGGTGTATTGAAAGAAGTTATATATGGAAAGAGCCGTAATATTTTTCAATATTCATGTGAATTTCCTACATGGAGATTTGATATTGGAATTGCTCAATATTCTTTAATAGAAGATAAAGATATGAATCTAAAAATATTTGCATTTCCTGAACATAGAGATAATGCCGAAAATGTCGTAAAAAAGGAATTAAAGAGGGCATTTGATTTATTTACAGCTTTATTTGGTGATTATCGTAAAGATAGCTATTTTACAGTAATTGAAATAAAGGAATCCTATGGCTCACAGGCAGGAGATAATTATATAATGATGGAGGAGCACGGTTTTAGCAATGATACTAAAAAGCTGACTCATTTATATCATGAAATCGGGCATATATGGAATGTAAAAGTCAGATATAATATTCAGTTAGCAAGGTTTTTTGATGAGGCTTTTGCTTCCTATTTTGAAGCACTTGCAATAAAAAGATTTTATGGAGATAATGCTTTTAAAGAAAAAATGGAACTTTACAGACGATATTTCATATCTGAAGTAGATAGAGATAAAATAAATTACTATACACCAATATGTGAATACGGAAAGTATAAAATAGGTCATAATAGTTACACAAAGGGTCCATGGGTTTTATATGTCCTTAATGAAGTTGTTGGTGATGAAACTTTTTGTAAGATTATTAAAAACTTTTTAAATGCATTTAAGGATAAAGAAGCAGATTTCAAGGACTTTCAAAGGGTGGCTAATGAAACCTCACATATTGATTTGGAAGAATTTTTTTCTCAATGGATATATGGAATAGAATCATCAGAATGTTTATATGGAGGAAAAGACTTATCTTATATGATAAAAGATATTGATTAATAGTGCGTTATATTGAAGGAGCAAATCTTTTACTGGGAACTTTCTGAAAAAGGTTTTGTAAATGGAATAATAAAAAATCATCATGTGAATAATTATAATAACCTACTTACTTTTGTTTAGTAAGCATGGTATAATAAAGTCAGGTGGTGATTGGATATGGAAAAATATCATATGTGTCCAAAGTTTGAAAATGCGTTTGAATTACTAGGAAAGAGATGGACTGGATTAATTATAAGAACATTATTAAGCGGCCAAAAGCGTTTTTCTGATATAGCAGCTGCAATTCCAAACATGAGTGCTCGTATGCTTACAGAAAGATTTAAAGAACTAGAGAATGAGGGAATTGTCATTAGAAAAGTTTATCCAGAAACACCTGTACGTATAGAATATGAACTTACAGAAAAAGGGCGAGAGCTCGAAGCTGTTATGGATGAAATTCAAAAATGGGCTGAAAAGTGGAATTAATTATAAAAGCATAGAATAAATAAAAAGAATCTTCTTAGTCAAATTAAGAAGATTCTTTTCATTTATTTTGAAAAAAACTCTTGACTAATTGTATTTAATGTGCAATAATTATTTTAAAGTTAGTTACTAAATGTAATCAAATAAACTATTTAATTTAAATAACTATATGTAAGAATATGAATGAATATTTAAGATTAAAGTTATAAACAATATTAAAGAGGAGTGATACAAGATGTTAAGAAAGATAGAAAGTCAAAATATGGGAAGCAGTAACCTTGGATGGCTAAGAAGTAAATTTCATTTTTCCTTTGCGGAGTATTATAATCCCAATAATATAAACTTTGGAGTGTTAAGGGTTATAAATGATGATTTAGTTTTATCCAATACTGGATTTGATACTCATCCTCATAGAGATATGGAAATAATATCATATGTTGTCAATGGTGAACTTACTCATGGAGATAGCATGGGAAATAAAAATACTATAACTCGTGGTCATGTTCAATATATGAGTGCAGGGACAGGAGTTTATCATAGTGAGCATAACCTTGGAGAAGATACATTGAGATTTTTGCAAATATGAATTTTTCCTGATAAAAAAGGACATGAACCTAACTATGGAGATTACAGATTTAATTGGAATGATCGGCAAAACAAATGGCTTCATATGGTATCAAGTAAAGAGGGGGATGCACCAATAAAAATAAATCAAGATATAAATATTTATTCCCTAGAGCTTGAGAAGGAAAAAGAGATTAGTTTTCCAGTAAAGGAAGGCAGACAGGCTTATTTAGTTCAAATAGAAGGAAGCTCATCAATTAATGAGATTGAATTGAGTGAAAGAGACGGAATGGAAATAGTCGAGGAAGATATTTTAATTAAAGCAAAAGAGACTTCCCACATTTTAATTATAGAGATGAATAAACAGGATTAAGTAACATTAAGGTTTATATATAAACAATAAAAAAATGGAGGTATGTTTAAATGTCAAAAGAATTTTTAACTGCTGTTGCAGACAGACGTACATTTTATGGAATTAGCAAGGAGGCTGTTGTTTCTGACGATAGAATAAAAGAAATCATAGAGCATGCTGTGAAGCACACTCCATCAGCATTTAACTCTCAAAGCACAAGAATAGTTCTATTATTAGGAAATCATCATGATAGACTATGGGATATTACAAAAGAGGCATTGAGAAAGGTTGTGCCAGCAGAACGATTTAGTTCTACTGAAGAAAAAATAAATTCATTTAAAAGCGGATATGGTACAATTTTATTCTTTGAAGATAATAGTATAATAGAATCTCTTCAACAACAATTTGCTAGCTATAAAGACAATTTCCCAATCTGGTCTCAGCAATCAAACGGAATGCATCAATTCGTTATTTGGACTGCATTAGAGGCTGAAGGATTTGGAGCATCACTTCAACATTATAATGAGCTTATTGAAACTGATGTAAAGAAAGAGTGGAGTATAGCAGATAACTGGAAGCTTATTGCACAAATGCCATTTGGCAAGCCAACATCACAACCAGGTGAAAAGCAGTTTAATACACTAGAAGAGCGTATTAAGATATTTGGATAGATTGTATTTTAGCAAATTATAAAGCAAATAGTTTTTAGGATGTTTATAAAAGTCTGTGTAAATCTAACCTTGGATATACTGAACAAAATATCCAAAGGGGAACACAGACTTTTTATGTTGATTCAGAAAATTCATTGTTGTATATTCTATACAATTGTCAATATATCACAATGATGTTTGTATGCATTACTGTAAATTGACAAAACCATTGTATAATGATACTAAACACTAAATGATTTTCATATTCTATATTCTCTGTACAAGTGCTTTAAGATTCCATAGAGAAATTCTTAATTAAAATAATTATTAATATTTTACTAAAGGACTTTTAGATTTTATATAGAATTACTTATTAACTTATCAGATATGTTGACAACAATTACAATAATATTCAACTAATATTCCACTATAAGATTTTGCTTACTCAATTAAACCCTTATAAATACTAAGCCTCTATTCAGAGAGAGTTCTAGCTTTCTCTGAATGCTGGTTTAGATTATCTAATAAGGTGCTCTAATAGCTATCCAGCTTTTATATTCTTTCTTATGGGGCATTTCTTATAATTGTTTGTCATTAAACAAGCAAGCCAAACAACATTCAAGAGAAAAGATGAGAGGAAGTGATATGTTAGAAAATAAACATACTGAGGAAGAAAGTCTATACAGATTCGGAAAACGTTTTCAGGGGAGAGGGTTTTCAAGAAAGGTATTTTGTCTTTATTCTTTATCATAGCTTTAGTGTTTTAAAAAGTAAATTTGGGGAGGGGCAGTATGTTAAAACTACTGGGTTACAATGAAAAAGAAATAAGCAAGTCAAAGTATGAGGTGAATGGGGTACCACCACTAGGAGAAGCTATACCATTAGGATTGCAGCATATTTTTGCTATGTTTGCCAGCAATGTAGCCGTACCAATACTTATTGCTGGATTAGTGGGGATTACTGGACCAGATTTAACACTTATGATGCAGTGTGCTATGTTTGTTGCAGCTATAGCAACTCTCAACCAGTGCTATCCTATTTGGAGATGTGGGGGAAAACTACCTGTGGTCATGGGCACAAGCTCGGGATTTATTCCAACTAACATTGCTATAGCTCAAGGATACGGCATATCCGGATTATTAGGGGCTACATTTGTCGGGGGACTATTCTGCACCGTATTAGGATTCTTTTTAAAGCCGTTAAGGAGGTTTTTTCCATCACTAGTGACAGGTACTGTTGTACTTACTATAGGCCTGTCCTTACTTCCAGTTGCTATTACATCTATGGCTGGGGGCAAAGGTTCGCCAACCTTTGCATCTCCAAAGAATTGGATTGTTGGACTAATCGTTTTATTTATAGTTTTAGCTTTAAATCAATTTACTAAGGGATTTACTAAAACATCATCTATTTTAATCGGAATGATTGTAGGTTATATAATTTGTATACCACTGGACATGGTTAACTTTGACCCAGTAAAAGCAGCAGGTTGGTTTGCTCTTCCTAAGCCATTCCATTTCCCAATGGAATTCAAGTGGGGAGCTATTGCGCCTATGATGGTAATGTTTATAGTAACTACAGTTGAAACTGTAGGAGACGTATCAGCTATAACTATGGGCGGTGCAGGCAGAGAAGCGACAGATAGAGAATTATCAGGTTCAATAATAAATAATGGATTAAGTAGTGTTTTTGCAGCAATATTTAATGGACTACCTACCACTTCTTTTAGTCAAAACGTAGGAATGATAGCTTTCACAAAAATAATGAGTAGATTTGTAGTAGCTATAGGAGCAATATTCCTTCTTATTGCAGGTCTAATTCCTAAGCTTGGAGCACTAGTATCTACTATACCAGCAAGTGTTGTAGGTGGAGCTTGTCTAGTAATATTTGCTCAAATAACACTTACAGGTATAGGCATGTTAACCTCAGAACCACTGACAGACAGAGATAAAGTAATCATAGGACTATCTCTTGCATTTGGTATAGGTTTAACTCAGGTACAGGGTGCAATGGACCATTTCCCTGAATTAATAAAAGTAATATTTGGTGGTTCAGGCATAGTTATAGCTTGTCTAGTTGCCATGATATTAAATATCGCGATTCCACAAAATAAAGATGAAATAAAGGAAACAGCGTAATATAAAATATTATAATAAATTAACTGGTATAACAGATTAATCTGCTATAAACTTAAAGACCAGTAAGGATATTTATGTATATCCTTACTGGTTTAATAGCATAAGTATATATTTTTTATAAAGATCAATAATGATGAAATCTAATTGAGGTGAAAGCAACCATGAATGGTACTGTATTACCAAAGATTCAAAAACAAACTGCTGTTGGGCAGGCAATAGAGTATCTAAGAAACTATATTTTAACTACGAATAATTATGAAATGACAAAATTACCATCTGAGTCTAAGCTTGCCAGTGAAATGGGAGTGAGCAGATTAACTATAAGAGAGGCTCTCACAGTACTTGAAAACGAAGGTCTCATTACAAGAAGTCAGGGAAGTAGTACAGCGATTACTACTTTTGCTAGAAAATTATCAGAGAGAATAGATAATGCTGGAGAACTTGGAAAATTCATTAATGATTGTGGCTATGAATCTACGGTAGATATTATTTCATACTCATGGGAAAGATGTAATAAGGAAGAAGGAAAAAGTCTAGAAATAGAACTTGGAGATGAGATTTTAGTAGTAAAGAAAAGATTTTTAGCAAATGGTAATCCTGCTGCTTATTGCATTAACAGAATACCAAAAATGTTTTTATTAGATAATGAAATAGATGAAAAGGATTTAGGGAAGTCTATGTTCGATTTTGTTGAGGAAAGCTGTAATTGTCAGCTTAGTCACGATTTCATGGAGATAATACCCAGCTTAGTTACTAAAGAAATAGCTGATATTTTGAAGATTGGGGAGAAATCTCCTATTTTGCGAGTCGATGTAACTAAATATTCTATGGAAGGTTATCCAGTAATGTATAACACAGAATACTATGTGGATAGTCTTATAAGATTTACTGCATGTAGGACAGCATGCTTTAGATAGCAGACTTTGATGTGATAGATGGAGAGTGATGAGTTTGATAACATTTGGAGAATATATTAAACCTAAAAGTATAGAAGAAGCATATGAAAGCTTTAAGACTAAGAAAAATGCTGCCTTAATAGGAGGTGGCTGTTATCTTAGAATGGGAAATAGGAGAATCGGATTGGCTATCGATTTATGCGATGCTGGTCTTAATTTTATAAATGAATACGAAGATACTATAGAAATTGGTGCCATGGTTACATTAAGAGAATTAGAAACAAGTCAAATATTATCAGATAACTTTGGTAAAGCAGTTTTTGATTCTGTAAAGCATATTATAGGAGTTCAGCTGAGAAATATAGCTACTATTGGGGCTACGGTTTTTTCTAAATATGGTTTTTCAGATCCGATAACTACTCTTTTAGCACTTAATGCAGAATTAGTTTTATATAATGGTGGAAGAATGTCTTTAGAAGAATATCTCAGAGAAAAGGGTAAAAGAAAGGATATTCTTGAAAAGATTATTCTTCATAAAAATATCGACAAGGTGGCTTTTCAGTCTATGAGAAATTCTCAAGTTGACTATGCCATATTAAATGCAGCAGTTTCGAGAATAGATAATAAATATAGAATAGCTGTAGGAGCAAGGCCAAGAACTGCCTCCTTAGCGTATAAAGCCATTGATTTTATAAATCATACTGAAATAAGTGAAGAAGGTGCATATAGAGCTGGAGAAATAGCTTCTGAGGAATTAGCCTTTGGAAGCAATACTAGAGGTTCTGCAGAATATAGAAAAGAGATATGTAAGGTACTCGTAAAGAGGGCAATCATGGAGGTGTCAAGATGAACATTAAGATTAACATAAATGGTGCAAATAAAATCTTTGACATAGAGCCTCATGAATACCTAATAGATGTTCTCAGGAAAAATGGATATTTAAGCGTAAAAAGAGGCTGTGATACAGGAGCCTGTGGAGTATGTACGGTACTGATAGATGGAGCACCTACATTATCCTGTTCATTTTTGGCTGCAAGAGCTCATGAGAGAAGCATATTGACTATTGAAGGGGTTCAGGAGCAAGCAAAGGAAGTAGGAGGATATCTAGTAGTGGAGGGAGTAGATCAGTGTGGATACTGCAGCCCTGGTTTAATACTGACTACTATAGCAATGAAATCTCAGCTAGAGGCTCCAACAGAGGAATCTATAAAGCATTTTTTGGCAGGAAATCTATGCAGATGTACTGGCTATGTAGGTCAACTTAGAGCAATAAAGAAATATATGGGGGTGGAATAATGAAGGATAATCAATCAGTGGGCAAGTTTGCTCCCAAAGCAGATGGTGCACAGCTTGTATCAGGAAAACCCGTATATACTGATGACATAGCTCCTAAGGATGCATTGATAATAAAAATTCTCCGGAGCCCCTATGCTTTTGCCAAAATTAAAGGCATAAATAAAGAAAAAGCTGAAAAAATTCCTGGAGTAGAATGTATATTGACACATGAGGATTTACCTAAAATATTGTTTACTAGAGCAGGACAATCATATCCAGAGCCATCAACCTATGATAAATATATACTAGACGAATATGTTAGATATATTGGTGATGAAGTAGCTATAGTAGCAGCTATAAGTGAAGATATAGCTTTAAAAGCGATGAAATTGATAAAGGTTGAATATGAAGTTTTTGAGCCAGTATTAGATATAGAGCAGGCAGAAGCTCACCCTTCTAAAATTCATTTCAGAGATAGATGTCATTCAAATATAAACATTGGCTTTGACCCTGAGAAAAACATAGCAGGAGTTTATAATTTTGACATAGGTGATGTTGAAGAAGCATTCAAAAAATGTGATGTAATAGTTAGTGAATGCTATTATTCACAGGCTCAAGCTCATGCCATGATGGAGACATATAGAGCATTTTCATATATAGACCAATACGGAAAGCTAGTCATAGTATCTTCTACCCAGATTCCATTTCATGTTAGAAGAATGATAGCAAGGTCTCTTGATTTACCTATCAGTAAGGTTAGAATAATCAAGCCACGTATAGGCGGAGGATTTGGAGGCAAACAAACTGCTCAAGTAGAGTTTTATACTGCTGCAGTTACGTTAAAAACAGGTAAACCATCTAAAATAATATATACTAGAAGAGAAACCTTTGAATCTACTACAACACGGCAAGCAATGAAGATAAATGTCACTATTGGTGCGGACAATGATGGCAGGATTAAGGCAATAGACATGAAGGCTCTTTCAGACACAGGTGCATATGGAGAGCATGCCAACACAGTGCTTGGTGCAGCTGGGTACAAATCGTTGCCATTATATAATAAGGTAGAAGCAGCTAGATTTAGAGGTAAGGCAGTAAATACAAATCGTACTCCGGGAGGAGCCTTAAGGGGATATGGTGTAACTCAGGGCACCTTTGCTCTTGAATCAGCAGTAAATGAATTAGCTCATAAGCTCAATATAGATCCTGTTGTATTGAGAGAGAAGAATATGCTTAGAAAGGGGGAAACCTCTCTAATATTTAATCTGACTACTGTAGGTGTAGGAAAAGAGCCTATAATAATGAATAGCTGTGAATTGGAATACTGTGTAAAAAGGGGTAAGGAGCTGATAGACTGGGACAGTAAATATCCAAGACAGCAGATATCTCCTAATAAGTTTCGTGGAGTAGGCATGGCTATTACTATGCAGGGTTCTGGAATACCTGGGATAGATACTGCTACTGCAACTATAAAGCTGGAGGATAATGGCTATTTCACGTTGCTTTTAGGTGCCACAGATATAGGCACGGGGAGCGATACTATTTTGAGGCAGATTGCAGCAGAAGTACTTGGAGTAGAAAATGACACTATTAGTGTCTATTCCTCAGATACTGATTTAACTCCTTTTGATGTTGGGGCATATGCCTCAGGAACAACTTATTTTTCAGGAAATGCAGTTAAAAAAGCTGCATCAAAGATGAAGGAGCTAATTGAGCAGGAGGGAGCTAGACATTTAAGGATAGATGTGGAGGATACAATATTTAATGGAAAAGAGATTAGAAATATAGCTGGAGATACAAAAATTAGCTTAGGAGATCTAAGCAATAGACTTATTTATAAAAACCCAACTAATCAGTTAACCTCTACAGCCTCCTTTGGAACCAGTGATGTAGCTCCACCTTTTGTATCAGGCTTTGCTGAGGTAGAAGTAGATATTGAAACTGGAAAGGTGGATTTAATTAATTATGCAGCAGTAGTAGATAGCGGAACTATAATAAATCCAGCTTTAGCGAGGATACAGACCGAGGGAGGAGTAGTTCAAGGCATAGGTATGGCACTGTTTGAAGAGGTAAGAGAAGATAGTAGAGGTAAAATGATAACCAATAACTTTATGGAATACAAGATACCCTCAAGATTAGATATTAATAATATAATTGTAGATTTTGCAGAAAGCTATGAACCGACAGGCCCTTTTGGAGCAAAGTCAATTGGAGAAGTAGTGACTAATACACCATGTCCAGCCATTGCAGATGCAGTTTACAATGCAGTGGGAGTTAGAGTTAGAGATCTACCTATAACTCCTGAGAAGGTGAAAATGTTATTAAAAAACAAAAATAAAGGCTAAAAGCAATTGCTTTTAGCCTTTATTTTATTGAGAATTGATTTCAATCACATAATTTATAACGAGATAAGGTTATATTAGATATATAAAATAGATTTTGGAGGAATATTATGAGTAAGGCTATATCTTTGAACGAAACTATACATGAGATATGCACTAGATATCCAGAGATAAAAGAAATTTTAAGAGAGCTGGGATTTGAAGATATAACAAATCCAATTATGATGAACACTGCAGGAAAAATAATGACTATATCAAAGGGTACACAAATGAAGAACATAGATATAGAGAATGTTAAAGAGAAATTAAAAGAAAAAGGATTTGAGATTATTTAAAAAAGGAGGAAAAGAAATGAGTGAATTGATTAATAACAGGGAAGTATTAAAAGATCCAAATAAGAAAAAAAGACAGATTATATTAAAAGAGATAATTATGCAGCTACATGATGGAAAAGACCCTAAAGATGTTAAGAAACAGTTTGCAAATCTTATTAGCGGAGTATCCGCTAGCGAAATATCTGAAATGGAGGCTGATTTAATAAAAGATGGAATGCCTGTTGAAGAGATTCAAAGGCTTTGTGATGTACATGCAGAAATATTCAAAGGTTCAATAGAAGAAATTCACATTGAAGCAAAAGAAGAGGAAAAGCCAGGTCATCCAGCAAGAGTACTTAAGGAAGAAAATTTTGCCATAGATGATTTAATAAAGAATAGCTTACTTCCTAAGGTAAGAGATTTTGCTATGAATAGAATGGATAAAGTAAAATACAGCATTATTGAGGATATAAATTTGTTAATGGATATAGAAAAGCACTATAGCAGAAAAGAAAATATATTATTTTCTTACATGGAGAAGTACGGAATTACAGCTCCACCAAAGGTTATGTGGGGAGTAGATGATGAAATTCGTAGGGATATTAAAGAATTTAAAGTATTTTTACTTCAAGATAATATAGATACAGAAGAACTAGAAAAAAGAGCGGAGGCTGTGACAACTAAAATTTTAGATATGATATTCAAAGAGGAGAGCATAATGCTGCCCATGCTAATTGATGTACTTACTGAAGATGAATGGTTCAAGATTGCAGAGGACAGTGAAGAAATAGGCTATTGCATAGTAGCTCCTAGGGAGAAATGGAAACCAGAAAGAGTAGCTGTTGAAAAACAGGTAAAAGAAGAAACAGAAGGCGGCCCAGCTGGATAGAAACAAACAAGGGGACGGTTCTTGGAAACAAACAAGGGGACAAACAAACAAGGGGACCAAACAAACAAGGGGACGGTTCTTTGTTTGACATAATGAGGATAGTGACTTATAATATCCTTGAGGTGATAAGAGTTGCCACGAACAAAGAGAGACCAAAGCTCGACAGGTATATATCACATAATGGCAAGAGGAATAAATCGACAAAATATTTTTATGGAAGATGATGATTATTCAAGGTATATAGATACTTTAAGGGAATATCAAAACGAAATTGCCTTTGAGTTATACGCTTATTGTTTGATGGGTAATCATCTTCATTTACTGATTAAAGAGGGAAACGAAGAAATCGGAAATACCATGAAGCGAATTGGAGTCAGTTACGCCTATTGGTATAACTGGCAATATAACAGAAGTGGCCATCTATTTCAGGGAAGATTTAAAAGCGAGCCGGTAGAAAATGACACCTATTTTTTAACCGTATTGCGCTATATTCATCAAAACCCAATAAAAGCTGGTCTAGTAAGCGATGCTGAAAATTACAAATGGAGTAGCTATAGGGAATACATCAAACAAAATGGCATAGTTAATACCGATTTTGCTTTACAGATATTTTCATCTGATAAAAACAAAGCCTTAATAAAGTTTAGCACATTTCATAAAGAAGTCACGGATGATCAATGTATAGATATTGATGAAGGAAAAAGAACTCTTTCTGATAAAGAGGTAAGAAATTTAGTACTAGAAAAATATAATATTGATTTAGCTAAGCTTCAAAATATGGAGCAAGTGATCCAGGATGAGATTATACAATATCTAAAGGGAGAAAAAGGGGTATCACTGAGACAGCTATCAAGGCTCACTGGCTTCACCATCCACAGGATCTATAAGGTAAAGGTGTAGAGAAATAAATATATGAGTTCAAACAGAGAACCGTCCCCTTGTTTGTCTTCCCTTGTTTGTCTTTATTGTTAAAATATTAACGCAAAATGCAATGTAATAAGTGCACAAAAATACAAAATTTTTTGACTATGTATAAAACGGTAATTTATAGTAATGTAACAAAGGATTTTTTTGGGTTTTTGATGAATCATTTATGGGATAAAGATTATTTTGATTTAACATGGAAATATTTATGCAATAAAATAAATAAATAGGCAAGGAGGGATATCAATGGAGCCAATTTTGAGAATGGTCTCAATTTCAAAATATTTTGGGACATTTGCAGCTAATGATGATGTTAGCCTTGAGGTGCAAAAAGGTGAAATCCACTCTCTTTTAGGAGAAAATGGAGCAGGGAAATCTACTCTGATGAACGTGCTATATGGATTATATAAGCCTGAAAAAGGTGAAATATTTTTTGATGGAAATAGGCTCAATTTAAACTCTTCAAAGGATGCAATAGATGTGGGAATCGGTATGATTCATCAACATTTCATGCTAATACCAGTTCATACAGTTCTGGAAAACGTTATCATGGGCATGGGTAAGGAAAAAGGATTTGTCATAGACGAAGAAAAGCTTGAGAAGGAAATATTAGATATTGCTAATAAATATGGGATGAAAATTTCTCTTCATTCCAAAGTATCAGACCTTTCAGTTGGGGAGCAGCAGAGAGTTGAGATTGTCAAAGCACTGTATAGGGGAGCTAAGCTCCTTATAATGGACGAGCCTACGGCAGTATTAACGCCTCAAGAAACAGAAGAACTATTTTCTACTTTAAGGAAGATGGCAGATGGAGGCATGTCAATAATACTTATTACCCACAAGCTTAATGAAGTAATGTCTGTATGCGACAGAGTTACAGTACTAAGAGATGGAAAAGTCACAGGAAGAATAGATATTAAAAATACAAACGAGCTTGAGCTGACAAAGGCAATGATAGGAAGAGAGCTTTCTCCAGTATGTAAAGATAATGTATGCTGCAAGGGAGAAAGGGTATTAGAATTAAAAGATGTTTCCTATGAAGATGCTGAGGGAATAAAAGCCTTAAATAATATTAATCTGCACCTTTGTTCAGGTGAAGTCCTAGGTATAGCAGGAGTTGACGGCAATGGTCAAAAAGAGCTTGCAGAAGTAATAGCAGGGTTAGTTCATGCAACATCGGGAAATGTTTTCTTATATAATGAAGAAATTACTAGAAAATCTATTTCGGAAATAATCAATATGAGTGTCGGATATATCCCAGAGGATAGACATAAAAGGGGATTGGTGTTGGATTTCTCTGTTAGCGAGAATTTAATAATGAAGGATTATTGCAAGAGTCCCTTTAGAAAGAAGTTATTCTTTGATTTTAATGTGATTAACTCCCATGCTGAAAATATGATAGATAAATACTCAATAAAAACTCCGGGGAAAAATGCAGAGGCTAGAAAATTGTCTGGAGGTAATCAGCAAAAGATAGTGGTAGCTAGAGAAGTTGACAAACAGCCAAGACTTTTGATAGCTGTACAGCCTACAAGGGGAGTAGATATAGGGGCTATAGAATTTATACATAAACAGATTATGAAAGCTAAAGAACAGGGAACAGCAGTGCTATTAATATCTACAGAGCTTTCAGAAATAAATCTATTGTCAGACAGAATAGCAGTCATATATAAAGGTGAAATAGTGGGAGAAATAGATCATAGTGAGTTTGAAGAAAGTACAATAGGCCTAATGATGGCAGGAATACCTAAAGAGAAAGCCATGAAGTCATAGTAGAAAGCCTAAAATTTTATTAGGAGGAGGAACAAACAGTGAACAAGGTAATTAACTCTTTAGAGAAAAAAGCCACAAGCAAGACTGTTAATAGAGACAAGCTTCTTTCTATTGCAGTTCCCATAGTTTCAGTACTATTAGCATTAATTCTTGGAAGTATACTTTTATTATTTATCAAGGTTAATCCATTGGAGGCATATAAGTACTTAATTTTTGCAAACTTCTCTAACCTTTACAATTTGGCAGAGGTTTTTGTTAAGGCTACCCCTATAATATTGACAGGTCTCGCATTTACATTTGCTTTTAGAACAGGGCTTTTTAACATAGGCGGAGAAGGACAGATGTTTGCAGGAGCAATTGCAGCAGTGTTTGTCGGGTTAAAAACAGGGCATCTTAGCCCAGTTATTGCAATTCCACTCTGCTTAATAGCGGCTATGTTGGCTGGAGCCATATGGGGAATTATCCCTGGAGTTTTAAAGGGTGTATTTGGCTCTAGTGAAATAATAGTAACCATAATGTTTAATTACGTAGCACTTTATCTTGTAAGTTTTGTAGTAGACGGACCCTTAAGAGAGGCAAGTGGATTTTATCCACAGACAGACTTAATTGGAAAGGGTGCTTTTCTGCCATATATAATACCAAAGACCAGACTTCACATAGGCTTTATTGTAGCAGCCTTATTAGCATTTATTGTATATCTAATATTATGGAAGACCCCATTTGGATTTAGGCTCAGAGCAGTTGGATTTAATCCTGATGGAGCTGAATATTCAGGAATAGATATTAAAAGAAATATTATACTGTCTCTTGCAGTAAGTGGTGCTTTAGCAGGAGTTGCTGGATTCACAGAAATAAATGGCATTCATCATAGACTCCTTGACAACTTTTCAAAAAATGTAGGCTTTGATGGAATAGCTGCAGCATTATTAGGTGGCGCAAATCCATTGGGAGTTTTCGTTTCTTCACTGCTTCTAGGCATGCTTCAGACAGGTGCCAATGCAATGCAAAGAGGTGTTGGAGTTCCAGCCAACATTGTAAGTATAATACAAGCACTTATTATAATACTTGTATTAGCAGGAAACATGCTTAAGCCTAAGATCATTGTTATGCTTAACCGTAAAGAAAGGGGGCTGGAGTAGATGGATAATATATTTAACATAACATTCTTTGTAGCACTTTTATCTGCATCCCTTAGATTGTCAGTACCAATACTATTTGCGGCTCTAGGCGGAATGTATTCAGAGAGATCAGGAGTAGTTAATATAGGTCTAGAAGGAATAATGCTGATAGGAGCCTTTTCAGGAGTCGTTGGATCATATTTTTCAGGAAATCAATGGATTGGAGCCTTGGCAGCAGTTTTGAGTGGACTTTTAATAGGAGCATTATTTGCTCTAATAACAGTAAGGATTAAAATAAATCAAATAGTAAGTGGTGTTGCTATAAATCTTTTGGCAGTTGGACTTACAAGCTTTTTTTATAGGGCATTATTTGGAATAACTACTACACCAATAACGGTTAAAGCATTCGAGTCAGTCAATATACCACTTCTTTCAAATATTCCAGTTTTAGGCGAAATATTTTTCAGACAAACCATACTTGTATATATAGCGTTTTTACTTGTTCCGATATCAGCCTTCATATTGTATAGAACATCCTGGGGTCTGAGTATAAGAACTGTAGGAGAGCATCCAATGGCAGCAGATACAGTAGGTATACCTGTAGATAAGGTTAGAACAATATGCGTTCTAATTAGTGGTGCATTAGCAGGGCTAGGCGGAAGCTTTTTATCTCTTGGCCAGTTTAATATGTTTGTAGATAACATGATATCAGGAAGAGGATTTATAGCAGTTGCAGCAGTAATATTTGGAAAATGGAATCCTAAGGGAATATTGATGGCATCTCTGATATTTGGAGTTGCAGATGCTCTTCAAATAAGGCTACAGACAGCGGGTGTAGCAATTCCATATCAGTTTTTATTAATGTTCCCATATTTACTTACTGTAGTAGCAGTTACAGGAATTGTCGGAAGGACAGTATCACCAAGAGCATTAGGTCAGCCATATGAAAAATAACTTTAAATAAAATAAGGCTAAATTAATGGAGGTGATGTTCACACAGAGCTTAGTGTTTTTAACCAATTGAATGTATTTAAAATTAAAGGGGGAATAGAAATGTTTACTAAGAAAAAGATTTTTGCATCTCTTTTAGTAGCTGTGCTTTTAATTTCTACATTAGTAGGTTGTTCAACTGATGCAGCAAACACAGGAAAACCTAGTGATGGCAAAAAAGATTATAAAATAGTATTAGTATTACCAGGTCCAATAAATGATCAGGGCTGGAATGCAACAGCTTATGAAGGATTACAATTAGTAGAGAGAGACTTAGGAGTCAAAATGGAATATCTAGAAAGTGTTCAGCAGGCTGATTTTGAAGCTGTATTTACAGACTATGGTGAAAAAGGATATGATTTGGTATTTGCTCATGGAACACAATTCTATGATGCTGCTATAAAAGTAGGTCCACAGTATCCTAATACATTCTATATGGTAATAAATAGTGAAGAAGGCCAAGCGCCAAATGTTGGTGGTATAGGAGTTAGAGAATGGGAAGGCGGATATGTTGCTGGTGCTTTAGCTGCTATGTATACTGAAACTAAGCAAATGGGAGCTATAGGCTCATTCCCATTCCCAGTTATTGCAGGAACATTAGATGCATTTGAAGCAGCTGCACAAGAATATGATTCTTCAATAAAGGTTACTAAAACCTATGTTAACTCTTGGGAAGATATACAAAAAGGTAAAGAGACAGCACTTGCAATGGCAGAGGCTGGTTCAGATATTATATTCTGTAGTGCAAATCAGGTTGGTCTTGGTTCAATAGATGCAGCAAAATCAAAAGGGGTTAAGGCTATAGGATATATATCACCACAAAATGAAGTAGCCCCAGATACTGTTATTTCAAGTGTTACATACAATACACCAGGGCTATTTAAGGCTACAGTTGAGCAGCTAATAGCTGGAGAACTTAAGCCAGAAGGCAAATCACTAGGATGGGCAGATGATGTTCTTGATATGCAATGGGGAGAACAAGCTACTCAGGAAGCTAAAGACTATGTAAACAAGGTTATAGAAAGACTTAAAAAAGGTGAAATAGCTAATCCATATAAAGGCGGAAATTAAAAATAACTAATTTATATAAAGACAAATCAGAATAGGTATTAAGAGACCATTGAGAAAGCAAGTTTAATTATTGATGTCATTCTGAGGTGAAGCCGAAGAATCTCATGTTTTGAATGCTTGTGGAGATTCTTCGCAACCTCAATATTTGTCAGTTAGGACAATAATTAGAGTTTCATTAGCTTAACGCTCAGGATGATAAAAATGTTACTTTTCAATGGTCTCGATATTAACTTTTATTTGTCATTATATACATTAACTTTCCCTATGAACTCTCTTATATCCAGTTAATCTAACCGCATTAATTATAACTAATAATACACTCATTTCATGGACAAGCATTCCAATGGCCATGAATACATTTCTTGTGAGTACACCTGCTAATAGTGTAAATACCACAGCCACAGCAAAATAGATATTTTGTTTCATATTTCTCATGGTGGCACGACTGAGTCCAAAAGCATATGAAAGCTTATTTAAGCTATCGGACATCAATACTATATCTGCTGTTTCCATTGCCACATCTGTTCCAGAGCCTCCCATGGCTACTCCTAAATCAGCTAATGCTAATGCTGGTGCATCATTTATACCGTCTCCAACCATGGCAACAGTACTATTCTTCATCAATTCCTTTAACTTCTTAACCTTATCCTCAGGTAACAGTTCAGCATAATATTCATCAATGCCTAAGTTTTGAGATACTGCATTAGCTATTCTTCTATTATCTCCAGTTAGCATAACCACCTTTTTAGCTCCAGCCTTTTTCAAGTCTGCAACGATATTGTGAGCATCATCTCTGATTTTATCTGCAATGGAGATTACACCTAGAATACTAGAGCTATCTGCTACCAATACAGCTGTTTGTCCGTTATTTTCTTCATTTACCAAGTACTCTTCTACTTCATCTGGAATTACAATATTGTTGTTTCTCAATAATTTACGAGTACCGATGTAGGCTTCTTTTCCGTCAACTACTGCTTTTACTCCTCCACCTGGAAATACATCGAAATCGGTAGCGGGTTCTATCTTAAAAGCTAATTTTGATTTTGCTTCATTTATTATAGCCCTTGCTAAATGATGCTCCGATGTTATCTCTACTCTTGCTGCTAAATGAAGAAGGCCTTCTTCCGTCATACTATAAGCACGAATATTAGTTACTGTTGGTTTTCCTATTGTAAGTGTACCTGTTTTGTCAAAAGCTACTATATCTATTTTTCCCGCTTTCTCTAAATACTCCCCACCCTTAATCAATATTCCTTTTTTAGCACCATTTCCTATTCCAGCAACTATAGACACAGGAGCCGATATTACCATGGCACCAGGACAGGAGATAACTAATAAGGTAAGTGTAAGCTCTAAGTCTCTAGTTATTAGATAAACAATTATAGATAATATCATGATTCCAGGTGTGTAATATTTTGAAAAGCCTTCTATGAATTTTTGGGTTGGTGCCTTTGATTCCTGTGCTTCTTCGACCATTTCCAATATACGAGCAAAGGTTGTATCATCTCCTACTCTTTCTGCTTCCAGCTCAAGATACCCTGTTTCTATGACTGTTCCGCTAAATACATTATGGCCCTGCTCTTTATCAACAGGAATAGATTCACCTGTTATAGCTGCTTGATTTACAGATGCTTTTCCCTTAATTACAATTCCGTCAACAGGAATCTTTTCCCCAGGTCTAACTAATACTGTCTCGCCTCTTTCTACATCATCAGGAGATACTTTAACCTCATGTCCATCTCTAATCACAGAGGCAGTATTTGGAGCTAATTCAAGTAAAGCCTTTAGGGAAGAACGTGTCTTTTCTAATGTTCTAGCCTCTAGATAAGCACCAAAGATAAATAAGAATGTAACTGCAGCAGCCTCCCAATATTCGCCTATGAAAATAGCTCCGACTACTGCCACTGTTACTAAAGCTTCAATACCTAGGGTTTTATATTTTAAAGCTCCAATTGCATTTTTAGCTATAGGATATCCAGCAATTATTGCAGATATTATCATTAATCCGTTAAAAATCCTAATATCTAATCCTAAATAGTTTGAAATATATGCCAAAACTATTAATGCTCCAGATACTATTACTATTTGCCCCCTTTTTTTCATCATAACTCTCACCTCCAATGGGAGCTGTAAAAGCCCCCATTACTTTTTACTTAAAACATCAAAGCCTAGGTTGCTAACAACCTTCACAATTGCGTCTGCACTTAACGCATTTTCATCATAGCTTACTTTAACTTTACTTGAATTAAATAATACTTTAACCTCTTCAACTCCATTTTGATTTGACAAAGCAACTTCAATTTTTTTCACACAACTTGGGCAAGTTAATGCCTCCAATTGTAAAGTAACATTTTTCATTAATAACTCCTCCTTTTATTTTTGTTTTCTAATTGTTAACTTCATTATAGATTAGTCTTACATTTTTGAAATTGATTACAATCAAATTTTAAAAAAGTTTTAGATAAATTCATAAGTATATTTAAAAAATAAATTATGTTATAATATTATTGAAATTAGGAGTATTTAATCTTAATATTACGCTTTGCATAATTGAGGAGAATGTTAAGGAATGGTTTTTTCTTTAAAATCCATTTATCAGCGAATTTTTAGGAAGAAAAAAACTAAAGAAAACAATCAGAGTGAATAATTAAAAAATCAGAGGTTTATTGTCAGCAATAAACCTCTGATTTTAATTTTAGTGCTTCGAAACTACTCCTAGAATATTTTAGTTGTCCAAGATTCACAGTTCCAAATATCAGTGACGATATCCTTATAAAATTCAGGCTCGTGGCATATTAGAAGTATAGAGCCTTTGTATTCTTTAAGAGCTCTTTTTAGCTCTTCTTTTGCATCTGCATCAAGATGGTTAGTAGGCTCGTCAAGTATCAATACGTTAGTTTCTTTGTTTATTAGCTTGCATAATCTAACCTTAGCCTGCTCACCACCACTTAGTACAGTAATCTTACTTTCTATATGCTTTGTAGTCAGTCCGCATTTGGTCAATGCTGCACGAACTTCAAACTGGGTAAATGAAGGGAAGTCCTGCCATATTTCTTCAATACAAGTGTTTGTATTAGTTTTCTTGATTTCCTGTTCAAAATACCCTATATGAAGATAGTCTCCCAGCTCTACAGAACCAGATACTGCTTTAATCTCACCAAGAATACTTCTTAACAACGTAGTTTTACCTAGACCATTTGCTCCTACTAGAGCTATTCTTTGACCTCGTTCCATTCTGGTATTCAAGGGCTTTGAAAGAGGCTCGCTGTAGCCAATTATCAAATCCTTTGTCTCAAAGATTAGCTTTCCTGAGGCTCTAGCATCAATAAAATTAAATTCTGGCTTAGGCTTTTCCCTAGCAAGCTCAATTACCTCCATCTTATCAAGCTTTTTCTGTCTCGACATTGCCATGTTTCTTGTAGCTACTCTAGCCTTGTTTCTGGCAACAAAGTCCTTAAGCTCCTCAATCTCCTGCTGCTGTTTCCTATATGCTGCTTCAAGCTGCTGCTTCTTAGCTTCATATATCTGAATAAAATCATCATATACGCCTACATAGCGATTTAACTCTTGATTTTCCATATGGTATATTAGATTTACCACACTATTTAAAAAAGAAATATCGTGAGATATAAGGATAAAAGCATTCTCATATTCCTGTAGATAACGCTTTAACCATTCAATATGCTGCTCATCAAGATAGTTAGTAGGCTCGTCTAATAATAGAATATCTGGTTTTTCCAACAATAGCTTTGCTAAAAGTACTTTTGTCCTTTGACCGCCGCTTAAATCATTTACATCCTTGTCTAAGCCTATATCATTAAGGCCCAATCCTCTCGCAATCTCTTCAACCTTAGCATCTATTACATAAAAATCATTATTAGTTAGTATGTCCTGTATATTTCCTAAATCCTCAAGTAATACTTCAAGCTCTTCAGGTGAAACATCAGACATTCTTTCGCAAATTTGATTCATTTCATTTTCCATATCAAAGAGATACTTAAATGCACCTTTTAGAACATCTCTAATAGTCATTCCCCTAGTAAGAGCCGTATGCTGATCCAGATAGCCTACTCTTACACGCTTTGACCATTCAATTCTTCCTTCATCAGGCTCAAGCCTTCCTGTTATGATATTCATAAAGGTAGACTTGCCTTCACCATTAGCACCTACAAGTCCAATATGCTCTCCCTTTAATAATCTAAAAGAGACATTGTAAAAAATAGCACGATCACCATATCCATGACTAAGATTATTTACTGTTAAAATACTCATTTCAAACCCCTTCCAAATTAACATACAAAAATAATTATATATGAGATTTTATCAATTTGAAAGTGTAATTTTTAGTAGGAAATATAATAGAATTATTCATATCCGAAACCGTGAGCATATATTTCTATTATATTTGCATCACTTAATTTGCCGTTTGCTTCTTCTTCATTGTACTTCTCAAGCCAGTTTCCCTCTTTTGAATTATATTTATAATATTAGCTCTGTGATTATAAATACTTAAAGCAGCTAAGATAATTGCTATAATTATACAGCCTTTACTATATCCAAAATAAAAGGTAGATGCTACAAATAATATGACAAGGCTAATAGTGCCCAAGGCAATATAATCAGTAGCAATGGTAATAGCTAAAATAGCTGCTATTCCTAGAGCAGCAATGCGATAATCCACAGCAGAAAGCATGCCTATTAATGAAGCTGTACCTTTTCCGCCTCTAAAGCCCATATAAAAAGGATAATTATGTCCTAAAATTACAGATAGTCCGTTTAGATAAAGAAAGAAAGGTGTCTGTCCTTGAGGAAGAATATTTTTTAGCAAAAGTCGTACAACAATAATAGATAAAATTGCCTTTCCTATATCTAATAATCCTACTGCAACTCCATATTTCCAGCCCAAGGCTACGACAGTATTAGAAGCTCCTGCATTTCCATTTCCTAATGTACGTATATCAACTTTTTTAAATAGTTTTCCTAGAATATAAGATGCTTGAAAACAACCAAATAAATAGCCAAGCATTGTTACAATAACATAGTTTTCCATAACCAGTCTCCCCCAAAAATTATATAATCTATTATATCAAATAATATTAAATTTAAGTATCCCTATATTATAACTTATGTTTGCGGGTAAATTTGTATAATCACTTTTTCTCCATAATACTAATAAGTAGATGTACTGTTAGGTAATAGACTAAGAATTATTAGGAACCAATAAAATATTGAAGTAAAAGGCATAGATAATGAGACTAAAAAATAGAAGTCGAAAACTGGTGGAAAATTATTTAACAATAATTAATAGAAAATGTTAGAATATATCTAGACAAGATATTATAATCATTTTAGCTGGAACCCCTTCACTTCTAAAGTGGCAGGCAGTCCAATAGGTGAAGATTACCTTGTATATCAGATACTGTAGACCAGAAGATACCAGAATATCGGGGCTTTAATAAAATAGGAGTGAGAACATGAAAATATTATTGACTACGGATACTTTCAGTCCATCAATTAATGGGGTAGTTATTTCCGTAAAAAATCTTTACAAAGAATTGACTAAAAGAGGACATGAAGTGAGGATATTAACACTTTCATTTACAGGATACTCATATAAAGAAGGAGATATATACTATTTAAGATCCTTTGATGCTAGGATATATCCAGGTGCAAGAGGTACTTTTTCATATAAGAACAGATTCATAAAAGAAATCATTAAATGGTCACCTGATATAGTCCATTCTCATACAGAATTTTGTACATTGATACATGCTAAATATATAAAGAAGAGACTCAGACTCCCTCATATTCACACATATCATACTATGTATGATGACTATTTATGCTATATTTTTAAAGGAAAATTAATATCTAAAAGAAGAGCCATGACTATAATAAAGAAACTAATAGGTTCAGTTGATGAGATCATTACACCAACCCAAAAGGCAAAAGGCTCTTTAAATGCATATGGGATTAATAGACCCATTAGTATAATACCTACAGGCATTGACTTATCAAGATTTACAATAGAGAATCAATATACAGAAAAGATAAAAGGGATAAGAAATAATATAGGGATCAAAGAAAAAGATAAAGTATTGATATTCCTTGGAAGATTAGGAAAAGAAAAAAATATAGATGAGATAATAATGAATGTAAAGGAACTAAATCAGGAGCTGGATATTAAAATGTTAATAGTAGGGGGAGGACCCTACATGGATAATCTAAAGAAGATGGTAAATGAATTAGGACTGGAAGAGAGAATTGTATTTACAGGAATGGTACCACCTGAAGAAGTACCGTTGTATTATTCTCTAGCAAATATCTTTGTAACAGCATCTACCAGTGAGACTCAAGGACTTACTTATATTGAAGCACTAGCTAGTGGACTACCTGTAGTATGCAGATATGATGAAGCAGCAGAAGGACTTGTAATCAATGGTACCAATGGCTATATGTACAATAACAAAGAAGAGTTTAAGCAAAGCATTAAATCACTGATAAGTAAGAGTGGTGATATTCAAGAACTTAGAGGAAAGGCTAAAAATTCAGTTGAGAGGTTTTCATTAGATGTATTTGCATCTGAGGTTGAAAAGCTGTATTTAAGGCATATAGTATTTTAGATTAGATTCGTTTTATAGATCCTTCGCTAAAGCTCAGGATGACACAAATTGTATTATCCTGAGCCAATGCCAAAGGCATACCTTATTGTTTTCACGGAGGCAATAAGGCTGCAAAGGGTCTATTTTACTTTACACCTGGACTTCAGGTGGTATACAGATACGTCTGCCAGCTACGAATTCGCTTGGAATCATAGTTGGATTATATTTTAGAATGTCGGCTGCAGATACAACAAACTTTTCTGCAATACTTGATAGAGTATCTCCTCTCATGATAACATAAGTTTTTCCAGTTGGACACAGTTCAGCAGGCTCATAAGGAGGAATGCATATTTCCTGGCCTATTTGAAGGTTTTCTACATCAATGCCTGGATTAGCATCTACTAGGGCTCTAAAGGAAACATCATATCTTTGTGCTAGTGTGTAGAGTGTATCTCCTGTCCCAATTACATGTATTCTGCCTCCTGGGCATCTAGGCTTTCTTGGTATACAAATTATTTGACCTATCATTAGTCTAGTAGGGTCTACATTTGGATTAGCAGCTTCTAAATCTCTAATTGTTACTCCAAATCGGCTGGCTATGCTAAAAAATGTATCCCCTGACACTATAGTATAATAAGCACCGCCAGCACAAGGTGGTGTTCCAGGTGGAACTACCTTTCTTGGTATGCAAATTATTCGTCCAACAACTAAGTTACTAGGATTCACATCTGGATTAGCTGTCTCTAACTCCCTAATTGTTACATTAAAGCGGTTTGCAATACTATAGAATGTATCTCCGGACCTTATAACATAATAAGTTCCATCAATACAAGGAGGTATGGCAGGTGGTGGAGGTGGAGGAGCTGGTCTCCTAGGTATACAAATTCTTTGACCTACCACTAGATTATAAGGATTAACTAATGGATTTGCTTGTTGTAATTCTCTTACAGTTATATTAAATTCATCAGCTATTCTATAGAATGTGTCTCCAGCCTTAACCGTGTAGATGCTTCCGTTTGGACAAGTAGGAGTAATAACTATTCTAGGAACACATATTACTTGACCGATTGAAATGCGGTTAATATCAATAGTAGGATTTAAAAATCGAATAACCGCAATAGTAGTATTGAATTCAGCTGCTATTCTACTAACCGTATCACCCCGTTTTACTGTGTAGGCTTCAGCAAAAGGAGGACATGTTCTTTCACGCATATTACATATCACCTCACTTAGATTTGTAATATATAATATTCACAATAAAGGCTAAATGTGCAGGAGAAAAAAACCTTCTTGGCACTTATCTTGTGCCAAGAAGGTTTTTAACTAAATAAACTCCTATCGCTAACGTTTTTAAATAAAGAAAGAAGTTTTTCTTTTGTAAGATGGTTCTTTTCCTCTCCACATACATCCATTACTATTTGACCTCTATGCATCATAATAAGTCTATTTCCATACTTTATGGCGTGATCTATATTATGAGTAACCATAAGAGCAGTTAAACTTTTTTCTTTTATAATCTTATCCGTAATATCCATGACAATTTCAGATGTTTTAGGATCTAAGGCAGCAGTGTGTTCATCTAATAGTAGGAGACTAGGATCTGTTAGTGTAGACATAATTAATGCTAAGGACTGTCTTTGACCACCAGATAGTTTAGATACAGCCATTTCTAGCTTATTTTCAAGACCTAAATCAAGTGTTTTCAAAGTGTCCTTAAAATAGCTTTCATTTTTTTTGCTTACTAAAAAAGAAAAATCAAATTTTTTTCCTTTATTTAAGGCCATAGAAAGATTTTCTCGAATTGTCATAGAAGGAATTGTACCTAAAGATGGATCTTGGAAGATTCTAGATACCTTTTTACATCTTTGACTTTCTGGCTCATTAGTAATATTTGAATCATCTAAAGCTATTATGCCTTTATCTATACCTAGCTTTCCTGATATTAAATTGAGAAGAGTTGATTTACCAGCACCGTTACTTCCTATGATGCAAATAAAGTCTCCTTTATTTACTTGTAGAGAAACCCTGTCAAAAATCCTTTCTTCATTAATATCACCAGGATTAAAGGTCTTACATATATTAGTTAACTCAAGCACGTAAATCACCTGCCTGTCTCTTTTCTTTGGATAATTGAAAACTCTTTAGTTTAAATGAGGACTCCTTACCTCCTAAATAAAGTGCAAGTATCACAATTATACAGCTTATAAGCTTTAGGTCACTTGGATTAAATCCTATTTTTAGACTTAAAGAAATACTAGCTCTATAGAGGAAAGCTCCAATTATACACAAAAAACTAGGGCTTATCAATCTCACATTTTTAAATATAGAGTGAGCCATTATAATAGATGCTAGACCTATAATCATGGTACCTGCACCCATATTTATATCGCTATAGCCTTGATATTGAGCAAATATACCTCCAGACAAGGCTACTAAAGCGTTAGACAATGCAAGACCTAATATTCGAATGTTTCCAGTATTTATTCCTAAAGAGATTACCATACCTTCATTATTTCCTGTTGCTCTTAAAAGGTAACCAAGTTTTGTTTTAAAGAAAACCGTAAAAAGAACAGCACAGACAACAGAAAGTCCAAGGGCAATAAATAAATTGCTTACCATATTTCCATTAGAAAAAATAGTAGAATTATTAAACATAGGTAAATTAGATTTCCCCATAGTTATTCTTAAATTAATTGAGTATAATCCTAGCATTATCAAAATCCCTGAAAGCAGGTCATTTATTTTAAGCTTTACATTAAGCACTCCTGTCATAGCTCCAGCTAAACCTCCTCCTATGACAGAAAGCAAAAGAGCTACAAAAGGGTCAACCCCTTTTGTAATCAAAACTGCGGATATACTAGTTCCCAATGTAAAGGTTCCATCGACTGACAGATCAGGAAAGTTTAAAAAATTATAGGTTATATAAACTCCCATTACCATTATTGAAAACATAAAGCTTTGTAAAAGGATGCCTAATATAAAATCATTCATATTATTCAGCTCCCTTCACTAAGGCTGCTCTTTCTAACAGTTCTTCAGGGATATTTACACCAAGTTTTTTTGCAACATCTTCATTTATTATTAATTGTGTTTCTTTAAGCATTGATACAGGCGCGTCCTTAATGCTTTTACCTTCAAGTATTTCAGCAGCCATTATGCCTGTTTGATGTCCTAGTTTATAGTAATCAAGCCCTTCGCAAGCAAGAGCTCCATTTTTTATCATTGGCTCATCTACACCTATGATGCCGATTTTGTTGTTCATAGCAATCCTAGATATTATTGGCATATTCGAAGCTACTAAATTATCAGAAGGAAGAAATAAAAAATCTATATTTTTTATCTTAGCATTTAATGCCGGCTCAAATTCTGATGTATTAGTAACAGGAATTTCAATTATTTCGATATTCATGTCTTTAGCTGATTCCTTTGCTATATCCACTTGCAGCTGTGAGTTAAGCTCACTAGTATTATATAAAATCCCAACTTTGCGAGCATTAGGAAATATTGTTTTTCCAAGCTCAAGCTGTTTAGCCACAGGAGTAAGGTCACTAGTACCTGTTACATTTCCTTCTGGGGCATCAGGATTTTTAAGCAGGCCTGCATACACAGGGTCGGTTACAGCTGTAAATAATACTGGAATGTTTTTAGTAGAGTTATGTGCTGATTGAGCAGAAGCTGTGGAAATAGCAAGAATTAAATCTTTTTTCTGGGATACAAAGTTTTGAGCAATAGTAGTTGTCAAGGCAATATCTCCTTGAGCAAACTGAACATCTAGCTTTAGGTTTTTACCTTCTTCATAGCCTTTTTCTTTTAAGGCATCAATGAAACCAGCCCTAGCACTATCTAGTGCAGGGTGCTCTGCTATTTGACTTATTCCTATGGATATTGTGTTCTGGGAATTGTTATTGGAATTACCAGATGAACAAGCACTTAAAAATAAAGTGATAATTAAAAGAAATGAAACTAAGCCTAAGCAATTACTTAGACTGGTGAAATGTTTTTTTCCTACCATACTACCGTCCTCCAATTTTTAATTTTTTGTTTAAAACCCTTCTACGTTTTCCTACCTTGCTCTCATAGCTACTTATAGCACTAGAGCTGCCTACAATAAAACAAACCTACTAACAATAATAATTAAAAATTATTTTATAACCTCTTCGACAAAATGTCAAGGAAAATTTTGAACTTAGTAAAAAGCAATAGATTTTTTAGTGCTTTCAGAATCTTTAATACTGCATAAGAAAAGCTAATTATAGGAAGCGTATTGTTTGTTATATAATAAAAAAAAGAGAATGTTAAAAAAAAAACAATGAAAGGGGAATAGAAATGCATACAACAGGAAAAATCAACAAAACTCAATTAATTATTGCTTTATGTATTATTGTTCTTATTGTAGTTTTTGGGAAACTCTTAAGTGAAACCAACAACAAATTAACACTTTATCTTATTACTGGAGTAGTTTTAGGATACATACTTTCTCGTTCTAGATATGGTTTTGCAGGAGGAATCAAAAGAATTTATGTTACAGGAGAAGGTAGTCTCACTAAAGTACTTTTAATTATGTTTGCAGTTACTATGGTTGCATCAGCAGGAATCCAATGGGCAGCTGTAGCAAAAGATGCAGTACCTCAATTTAGAGCTGCTTCTTCAGACCTGGTTATTCCTGGAAGTGATTCAGTACAGATGCTTAATATCTCTACAATACTTGGAGGACTTTTCTTTGGTATTGGGATGATGCTTGCTGGAGGATGTGCTTCAGGCACACTTAGCGACTTAGGTGAAGGAGAAATTCGTTCTGCAATAGCTCTTCCATTCTTTGCTCTATTCGCCATACCAGGGCATGCTTTAAGACATGTAATTGCAGATTCAGAAATTGGAAAGATTGGTGCACAAGTATATTTGCCAGATGTATTTGGATTTATAGGAACAATTATTGTTTCTTTTGCATTGCTATTAGTATTATACGTAATAACTAGAAAATATGAAGATTTTAGAAAAAAAGAAGGTTTTTATCAAGAGACAGTTTTTGAACCAAACGAGCAGCCACTACCTGAGGATAAAGATTTTAAATTATTTAGCTATAACACATATCACAAATTCTTCATTGAAAGATGGAGCTTCCTTAAAGGTGGAATGTTATTATCAATTGGATTTATATTTGTGTTAAATACAACAGGGAAAAACTGGGGAGTTACTTCTGCTTTTACAAAGCTAGGAGTTAAAATAGTGAATTTCTTTGGTATAGAAATTACATCACCAGCTTTCACAAGTATTGTTAAGGATGTAAACGCGGGACTATTATATGATGCTGGAACACTTAGAAATTTTGGTATTGTAATTGGAGCAGCTTTATGTATGTTATTAGCAGGTAATTTTAGATTCAATTTTGATTTCAAATTTAAAGATGCTGTATATTATGCTATCGGTGGAGCACTTATGGGATTCGGTTCAAGGCTAGCAGGTGGATGTAATCTTGGCGCACTATATTCTGCAATCAGTAGCTTTTCATTATCTGGATGGGGATTCCTTGTTGCTCTTTGGTTAGGAGGAATTGTGGCACTTAAAATGTTTGAAGGCAAAGTCAACATAATACCACCGAATAGATATAAGCAAAAAACCAAAGCTTCATAGCTTTTGCAAACGTTTTACTCTTAGTTCAATATATGTCTGTTATATAAAGAAAATAAAACCATAAAGGGAGGAAAAGATTATGAGTAAAAGAATTTTAATAGTTGGTGGAGTAGCAGGAGGAGCTTCTACTGCTGCAAGAGCAAGAAGGATAGATGAATCTGCAGAAATTATTATGTTTGAAAAGGGACCTCACGTATCATTTTCAAACTGTTGTTTACCAAATCATCTAAGTGGAATGATAGAAAATAGTGATGACCTTGTGCTTATGTCTCCAGAACAGTTTAAAAACCAGTATAATATTGAAGCAAGAGTAAATAGTGAAGTTATTAAAATTAACAGAGACAAAAAAACTATTACAGTTAGGGACTTAGAATCACAGAAAGAATATGAGGAAGTATACGATAAATTAGTTTTATCACCTGGAGCTAATCCAATAATTCCTAAAATTGATGGTCATAATAAGTCACATGTATTTACTGTTAGAAATGTTATAGACATTGACAAATTAAACAGATATATAAGAAATGGAAAGGTAAGGGATGTAGCAGTTATTGGTGGAGGGTTCATTGGAGTAGAAGTAGCAGAAAACTTACAATTATCAGGTTTAGATATTAATGTAGCCTTAGTAGAAGCAGCAGATCAAATCATGGCTCCATTTGACTATGATATGGCTCAACTACTTCATAAAGAGATGATGGAAAAGGGAGTTAATCTAATTGTAGGAGATGCAATAGGTAAAGTTGATGATGACCATATTGAACTTGCTTCAGGTAAAAAAGTGCCAGCACAAGTAGTAGTTATGGCTATAGGAGTAAGACCAGAAACTACATTGGCAAGAGAAGCAGGACTTGAAATCGGAGAAACAGGTGGAATCAAAGTAGATCATAACTATTTGACAAACGACAGAGACATCTATGCAGTAGGAGATGCTATTGAAGTATATAATAAGTTGACTCGTACTAAAACAAGACTTGCACTTGCAGGACCAGCTCAAAGACAAGCAAGAGCTGCAGCAGATCACATGTATGGAATTCCACATAGAAATACTGGTGTTATTGGCTCTTCATGTGTAAAAATATTTGACATGAATGCTGCTTCTACTGGATTGACAGAAAAAGCTGCTCAAAAGGCTGGGATACAATATGACTTTGTTTATATTATTCCAGGAGATATTGTAGGAATAATGCCTGGAAATAGTCAATTCCACTTTAAATTAATATATGAAGTACCAACAGGAAGAATATTAGGAGCTCAAGCCATAGGAAAGGGTAATGCTTCTAAGAGAGTAGATGTAATAGCTGCTATGATTATGATGGGTGGAACATTAGAAGATTTGAAGGAACTAGAATTATGCTATGCTCCAGCATTTAGTACTGCAAAAGACCCAGTAAATCATGCTGCTTTAGTAGCATTAAACATACTAAATGGACAGTTTAGACAAGTTCCAGTTACAAAAGTAAGAGAATTAGTAGAAAGCAATGCTTGTATCATAGATGTAAGAGAAAAGCACGAATATGAAAGAGGTCATTTGCTTAACGCAATTAACATTCCATTAAGTGAGTTTAGAAATAGAACTTCAGAAATACCGAAAGATGTACCAGTGTATTTACATTGTCGTTCAAGTCAAAGAAGCTACAATGCTATTATGGCTTTACAACATATGGGATATAACAATCTATACAATGTTTCAGGTTCTTACCTAGGTATATGCTGCTATGAATACTTCAATGATCAAGTATCAGGAAGAGAGAAAATAGTAACTGAGTATAACTTTAATTAAATCATTATCGTATAAGGTAGATTAGTTAAGTAGCTAATAAAAACCTTGTAGGCTAAAAAAGACTTACAAGGTTTTTATTTACAAGCAAAGGAATGTCTTTTTTTCATGATGTGAAGTGAGAAAAAGAGGAGGAGAAGGAAATGAAAGAAAAAAACAAGATAGTGAAAGGCTCAAATAAATTAACTATAGCAACTTGGATGGGAATATTCGGAATTTGGTATTTTGTTACTAAACTTAATTTAGTACAGTCTGTACTAGTTCCATCACCAGATGAGGTGTGGATTACTTTTCTAAATATATTAAAGGATGGCTATAATGGCACTCCATTAATAATGCATTTAGGGATTAGCTTTAAAAGACTGTTTGTTGCTTCATTTTTTGCTGTCTTAACTGCAATACCTCTTGGATTATTAAGCGGGTATTTCGAAAAAATTAGAGCAGTTGTGGACTCTGTAATTCAATTTTATCGCCCACTTCCACCACTTGCTTATTATACCTTGCTTATATTATGGTTTGGAATAGATGAAACATCTAAAGTCACATTATTATTTCTAGCTGCCTTTGCACCTATATATATTGCATGTGTTTCAGCGGTTACTAAAATCAATCAAGACTATATATTAAGTGCCGAATCACTAGGAGCAAATCACCGAAAAATT
The DNA here is from genome assembly GCF_030263895.1 of Proteiniborus sp. MB09-C3. Classification (NCBI taxonomy): domain Bacteria; kingdom Bacillati; phylum Bacillota; class Clostridia; order Eubacteriales; genus Proteiniborus; species Proteiniborus sp. MB09-C3. Next base: position 236,996 of record NZ_CP127161.1, on the reverse strand, counting down.
TTCTTTCATATAGTATTGCCTGCTACTATGCCTGAAACTTTTACTGGACTTAGGACAGCAGTAGGAGTAGCCTATACTACCTTAGTAGCTTCAGAAATGGTAGCAGCTACTTCAGGAATAGGCTGGATGGTAATTGATGCATCTAGGTACTTAAAAAGCAATGTAATGTTTGTAGGTATTATAATTATGGGTATAACGGGCATTTTAATCGATGTAGTCTTAAGGCTTCTGGAAAAAAAGCTGGTATATTGGAAAGGATATGTTTAACCTTTTAAGTAAGAAAGTGAGGTAGTATAGAATGAGAAAAATTAAGAAGACCATAGCTTCAATTATTTTACTTGCCTTCTTAGCGCCTTCATTAGTAGGCTGTGGGAACAAATTAAGTGCTTCTGGTCAAGAAAATGGCTCAAATCCATCCGTACCAAAACAAATTAATTTTGGAATTTTGAGAGTTCCAAATGATGAGGCAATAGCAATTTCGCAAAAAATATTTGATAAATATTTTACGGAAAAAGGTATCAAATGCAACTTCATTGTTTTTGATTCAGGAGTAGAAGCAAACAAAGCTTTTGCATCAGGAAGCATCGATTTTGCATCTATGGGACATACCAATGCAGTAGTAGCTTTATCCACTGGCTTAGATGTAGAACTTATATGGATTCATGAAGTTCTTGGAGAAATAGAAGCATTAGCAGTAAAGGAAAGCTCCAATGTTAATAGCATAGAAGAGCTTGCAGGTAAGAAGATAGCTACTCCTTTTGCCTCTACATCTCACTATAGTTTATTAAATGCAATTAAAAATGCAGGGATTGAAGATAAGGTAGAGCTTTTAGATATGCAGACAGCGGATATTGTTGCTGCGTGGGAAAGAGGAGATATTGAAGCAGCATATACCTGGCAGCCTTCTCTAGGAAAAATATTAAAGGATGGCAAGGTAATAATAAATAGCGAAGAAATGGCAAATCAAGGCTATGTAACAGCAAACGTAAAATTAGTAAGAAAAAAATTTGCCGAACAGTATCCTGATTTAGTTGCTTCTTTAATAGCATGCTTAGCAGAAGGCTCAATGATATATAGACAAGATTCAAATGAAGGAGCTAATATTGTAGCAAAAGAGCTTGAAATTGAGCCACAAGATGCTTTAGAGCAGATGAAAGGCTCAATATGGTTATCGCCTGAAGAGAAATTAAAGGAACAATATTTAGGTAACTCTGATTCTGCTGGTAAGTTTGCAGCAGTTATGAAAGATACAGCAGATTTCCTAGCAAAACAAGGTTTTTTAAATAAAGTGCCATCTCAAGAAGAATTCAGTAAATTTATAAATTCTAGCTATATTGAAGAAGCTATAAAAATTCTAAAATAATGCAGTTAACTAAGAACTATTAGCAATCTATATCATTAGTATTGCCTTACCATGGAGGAGGATAAATGTGGGAAAAGACAGAAACGGAGAAGTAATAATAGACGTTCAAAATGTAGGCTTAACCTATGAGACTAATACAAAGCCAATAAAAGCTATAGAAGATATCAATTTACAGATAAAAAAGGGAGAGTTCTTGTGTGTTTTAGGACCTTCTGGATGTGGTAAAAGCACTTTGTTAAAAATCATTGCTGGCTATATAAAACCTACTACGGGTCTATGTCTTATGCAGGGCGAACCTATTAAAGGTCCTGATTGGAATAGAGGCATTGTGTTCCAATCACCTACTCTATATCCATGGATGAATGTAAGAAAAAATGTTGAATATGGTCCTAGAATGAGAGGACTTCCAGAAAAAGATATTAAAAGTATAGGAAGGCATTACTTAGAACAAGTAGGGCTAATTGAATATGGAGACAAGGCAACATTTGAGCTTTCTGGCGGTATGAAGCAAAGAGTAGCTTTAGCTAGAGCATTGGCAAATGAACCTGAAGTTATACTAATGGATGAACCCTTTGGAGCATTAGATGCACTTACGAGAGTGAACATGCAAACCTTAATTAGAAGCATTTGGGAGGAAACTAAGAGTACAATATTCATGATAACCCATGATATAGATGAGGCATTATCTCTTGGAACAAAAGTCGTCGTCATGTCTAAGACTCCTGGCAAGATATTAAAGGAGTTTAGCCTTGACTTTACTTATACAGCCATAGGCAACAAAAATGGTCGTGTAAAAGTTGGAGAAGAATATATGAAAATTAAGGAAGAAATAGTAGATAAAATTAGCCAATAGGAGAGTTTAATTAAATTGAGCTCTAATAGGTAAAAAAGAATCCAAAACAATCAATATTGGAGGGCACTGAAAAAGTCCATTTATGTCGTCCTAAGCGTCAGCGAAGGATCTCGCTTTCATTAAAAACATGAGATTCTTTGACTACGTCAGACTGTGTGAAAATTCACATTCTATACGTTTTTTTCATTTTGAACGCAGTGAAGAATCTGTATTTGAGCTATTAGAGACCCATTAGCTTCGCTCAGGGTGGCAGTTTACATACAGTCTGACGTCTCAGAATGACATGCAAGAAAACAAGTGTTTTTCAGTGGTCTCCAATTTTGGACTCTTTTCTATATTAATGAATAATTAAAATATCATAAAAAAAATCTAACTATTAATTTACTGCCTATAATGGCTCCTATAAAAATGAAAAGGCCAAACACCCATCCAGATAAGGAAAGAGAAGCTATACCACTATATAGAGCTCCTATATTACATCCAGAAGCTAGCCTAGAACCGTAGCCCATCAACAGTCCACCTATACAAGCCCCAATTATTTGTTTTTTAGATTTAATCTTTCTAAGCTTAAACTGAGATGCCATTAAGGCGGATAGTAATGCACCTGTAATTATTCCAACATTTCTAATTGATTTAGGATCTTTTAAAAAACCATTTTGCAAAATGGCCTGGGAATTTTCCGAACTGAAATAGAACCAGGATGATACATCTCCTCCAAAAGATTTATATATCCATGCACCCCAGTTTGTTAGTGTAGAAGAAATTCTCCATGCTTCCCCTGTTACTGCTAAAGTAACAATTTGAAGTAATGATAAAAGAACTGCACCAGTAACATAAGTCCAAGAATTTTTAAACCATTTAAGATAAAACTTATTATCATTTAAATTCAAACCTATTCCCCCAAACTATACATCTAATAGTCTTGATTATTTTTAGATTCCCATTTATCTGCTAAAATATATAGGAAAGCAATAAGCAATAATTGTACTGATAAAGCACCAAACCAACCTAAAATATCGGGCAGAAATATTGCTTTAGAATTGGAAATAAAGATTTCATGCCACCACCCAAAATCATGAGCTCCCCACACGGAACCCATAATAAAGAAAATAAGCGTGAGCATTTGCATTTGGAAGCCTTCTCCAGCCCTCATAAGAACACCCGAAGCACATCCACCTGCTAAAACCATTCCAATGCCAAATAGAATTCCACCCACTACAGTTGCAAAGCTTATTGGGGCAATAGAGCCTTGTCCAGGAATTGGTTGGTTATTAATATATGCTCCGTATTTAATTGCAGTAAAGCCGATAGTTGTTATAGCAAAGGCTATTAGCATAGCCTTAGTTAATGATGTGCCTTTAATCAAATAAGGATCTCTTATAGCTGCAGCAAAGCAAAACTTTGATCTTTGAAGGATAAAACCAAAAGCTATACCAGTTAACCAAAAAAAACCAAATGTATTTCCTATTGATTCTAAAAACACACCTACAGCTATGATAATGACTAAAATCAATATACCAATGGGAACTTGATTTTTTAACTTGCTGTCCTTGTTTAAAGATACATTTTTTTTAAATGAAGAAGTTTTGTTTAAATTGCTATTCATGCAATGCACCTCTACTTCAAATGTAGTTACTTTCTACTTAATTAACTGCATAGTGCGGGTAATTTAATATGGTAATACTATTATATCATAAATGCTAAGAGAACCTTTTTAGAGATATAAATTCTACTAAGGTTATGATTAAATTTGTTATAACTACTGCTATTTGGTTCTTTTTAATATATAATGTATATAGTAATATTTTTACATGAGGAGCTGAGTGAAGAATGAATATAGAGTACCTAGATTACTTTTATAAAGTTGCTACAATGGGTAACATTTCAAAAGTAGCTAAAAGCGCCCATATATCTCAATCGGCATTGAGTCAGCAGATTTCAAAACTCGAGGAGGTTTTGGGTTATAAGCTATTAGATAGAAGTAATAAGGGTGTAGAACTAACTGATAAAGGCATTATTGTTTTAAAATATGCTGATAATATAGTAAGGACATATGAAGCCATGATAGATCAATTACAGTCAGACAATGAAAATGCCCGAAACATTAAAATTGAGGCATGCTGGTCAATCGCCACTTACTCCTTACCATGTGTTATGTATAAAATTAAAAATAGATTTCCAAAACATAGTTATGAATTAAATCCAAATGAATCAGATTTAATAGAAGAAAATGTTATGAACAATATATGTGATATTGGAGTTATATACAGTAAACCTAAAAGCCAAAGTCTTTCCTATTATAAAATAGGCATGGATAGAATAGTTCTCGTTTCTTCATCAAACTATAACATATCAAATGAAGTTGATTTTAAGGATTTAATAAAATATCCGCTAGTTTTATTAAATGATAAAATTCATGTTGTAGAACCTATTACAAATAAAATGAAACAGCTAGGATTAAAAATTGACAACCTAAAAATCCTATACAATAGTGATTCTGCAGAATCAGTAAAGCTATCGGTCCTAAATGAATTTGGTATAGGTTTTCTACCATATACATCTATAAAAAAAGAATTATATAATAAGCAACTAAAGTTAATAAGTATTGCAGATTTTTCCATAGAATATGATATGTACTTAATATATGACAAGAAAATAAGAGAGAACAAAGTATTCTACGAATTTATAGAATATTTCAAGAAAATAGCACAAAAAAATTTATGCTAAGGCTTTACTATGAAGATTTCCCAAACACCATTTATGACTTCCTCATGGGTTATATTATATTTCTTAAAATTGCTTATTACAGATTCAAGCACACAGCTGTGATCAGTCACAATTTTAATAGTATCACCTGAACGCAATGATTTGAGCTCTTTTCGTGTTTTTAAAATTGGAATAGGACACATGTCACCTAGACAATCTATGGTTTTCATAAAACTCACTTCCTAACAGCAAAAATATTGTTACGTATTAAACTATATCATAAAAAGCTATGCATATCTTAAGAAATATTTTTATTCATATAAAATGCAATAATAACATTACATTCTCTTACTTGTCATTCTGAGAGCAAAGCTAGAAGAATCTCTAGATAAGTGTAACTTAAGAGAAGATCCTTCGCTATCGCTCAGATACGATATAAGGCAATGTAACTTATTTAATGCATTTTATTTATTAACCTATATTTGGTATAGATCTATGTCCCAATCCGATTGCTAAATCGTTAAGATGAAGCAGCCCAATACTTATAAAGAGACAGACACTAATATGCTCATCATATCTTGCGATACCAATTTTGCCGCCAAAGTTTAAGCCCATAGCCCTTGGATTTACTTGGGTTATTGCCTCCATTATTGCTCCTGCTACAGCACCCTCATGAACATGATAATCTTTTATTATTCCAGTTTTCTTAGAAGCCACTAGAGTTCTTTCAATAATTTTAGGTATTGAATTAATCAAATCTCCACCTATATCTACAGCAGCAACACTATAATTGCTTTTTTTTAGCTCTTCAATAATTTTCTTTTCTTCATCTCGAGTGGAAATTGCTAGCTTTATCGCAGCTTTAGCCACATCAGCACTAATATTTTTCACTTTAATCACCTCTTTTATATTTATTGTAACATTAAATATAACAATAGGCATAAAAAATATAAAAATTTTAAGACTTAATACTTCATAAAGACAGTTTTATGGAGTAATATAAAAAATATGACAAAAAAGTACCTATATTTTAGCAACAAAAGGAATGATGTATTTGATAGTCTAGTATAGAATATATTAGATGCAAATTAGAAAATTATTGTAAAAATTCTGAAAAGACAAAATACTCATTCTAGAGTTAAATTATGTTATAAAAGGGTATAGCTTAGTATGGGACAAGCTTTCAAAATCAATAACTTGATTAGGGGAAAATCTGTATTTACTTAAAGTCATATTAGTAGGCTCTGAAGCCTTAGTAGCTCCATGGAAAAGAAAAATAAAAAATGAATTTGTCTAGTCATTCTAAATAACTGTAGGAGGATGAAAAAAAGTTGAAGATTAAATTACACTATCTAAGTTTAAGTACAAAAATATTGATACCTATATTAGCGTTATTCATACTAATCATATCTGGCTTAGGCTTTATAGCTATAAACAGCTATACTAATGTGGCTGTAAGCACAGAGCAAAGAAACTTGGAAAATGTCAATAATGTTGCTGTTGATGCGATGACTTCTGCCAGCCGTGCAATACAATATGTAAATTCCATTTCTCAGGGAGAAAGTCAGGAGTTAGATAAAATACTTTCAGCCCAAAACTACATAGAAAGCTTAAATATTGGAAAGGAAGGATTTTTTGTAGCCTTCAATAATAAGGGAGAAATAAAGCTGCACTCAGACATGGAGCATTTAGATAAGTATGGATTTAAAACAAATGGGGAGCAGACCTTGATATATGATGATATACTACATTATTCTCTGGAAAATACCCCTAAGGAAACTAGCAGTAATGGTGAAGAATTCAATCGTATTAAAATAGGAGAAAAACAATTTGAATTAGATGGGAAAAACTATTATGCTAGAATTGAAAAGTGGGAGAGCCTTTATATTGCAAGCATATTAGATGAATATTCTATAGTTGCAGAGGCGAAACAAAGAGCAAAAGGAATACTTATTCCTTTGTTTTGTACGATTATAATAGCTTCCGTCATCTTTACTTATTTAATTAAAAAATTAGTAAGAGATAAAATAAAAATTGTTGAAGAAAATGCTCGAAAATTTGGACAAGGTGATTTTGGAAGTCTGAAAGAAATGAAGGCTAAGATTAATGATGAAATTTTTGAGACTAACCAAGTGCTATTAGATTCTTCAAAAAATATGACAGATATAGTAAAGAGCTTAGGGGAGCATAGTGAAGAGCTAGTAGTAAAAGGTGAAGTTTTAGAAAGTCTAAGTAAAAGCTATAGTCATGGTAGTGGAGATATTTTAGCTGCAATGGATGAAATAGAAAGAGGAAGTGAAAAACAGTTAGAAAAAACCATAAAAGGTGCAGAAGAATTAAATTCACTAAAAGAAATAATTGATGAAGAACAAGAAAATTTAAAAATATTAAATTTAAGAGTTGAAGATATAGATAATCTTAAAGAGGAAGGAAATAAAATAATAGAAAAGCTAGTAGAATACACAAAAAAGAGTAATGATGCAACCACACAGGTAAAAGAAGTTATAGAAAAATCCAGCTTTAACGCCAATAAAATTGAGGAAGCAAGCGCAAAAATAAAGGGAATAGCTAATCAAACAAATCTTCTAGCCCTTAATGCAAGTATAGAAGCAGCTAGAGGAGGGGAGTATGGTAGAGGCTTTGCAGTAGTAGCAGATGAAATTAGAAAACTAGCTGAAGAATCTAATATATTCGCTTTAGAAATAGAAGATATAATTAAAACATTATTGGCAGGGACAGAAGAAGCAGTAGGTGTAATAAATGAGGTAGGATTAATAGTAGATTGTCAAACAGAAAGTGTAGAAAAAACGGGAGAAAAATTCCAAGGAATAAAAGAAAAAATAGAAGAAATCAAAAGTGTGATAGATGTTTTCAATTATAGTGGAAAAATACTTGTGGAAAAGAAAGAAGAAATAGTAGCTATAATAGATCACTTAAGTGCCATTGCAGAGGAGAACAATGCAAGTACTGAAGAAGTTAGTGCAAAGATAGAAGAACAGAACAGTAGCACTTTTAAATTAGAGACCTTAAGTATGGAATTGAAAAATGTGGCTGAAAGCTTAAGAGATAAGTTGGAAATTCTAGATCATAGAAGTAAATAATAGTCTGATTAGAATAATCTTTTAAAATGAAAAGAAGTAGTTATATCAAAAAACTATATTCCATCAGCAAGAGAATAAGTTCAGAACAGACGATTGGATATTTAATAAACAAGAAGGTGATGAAATGGGTATCGATCAAGGACTTACAAAGAAATTGCTATATGAATATGAAAAAGATGAACAGCTTTATAATCTAAAGCAATTTTGCCTATATGATGAAAGTAAGAAAGTAGATCATATAGGAAGATATCCTAGTCAATTAAATGAAGCTAGTCGGGTGCTTGGATGTGAAAAACCGGCAGACATAAGAAATAAATTATCTACATTCTCACTATATGGAAATATTGATGACAGCCTTGAAGCCTTGGGTAGAATACTCATAGTAGATGATGATGTTGTAACATTAAATATACTTAAAGAGATTTTCAGAAAAAGGGGATACAATGTAATCCTCTGTTCAAATTCTTTTGAGGTGATTAAGAAGATAAAAGAGAATAAAATAGACATTGCCATTATAGATTTGATATTACCTGAAATGGACGGATTTGAGATAATAGAATCAATTCGGAAGACTGAGCCAGAGCTACCGGTTATTATGTTGTCAGGAAGCTCCAATACAGAAAACAAGATAAGAGCATTAGGAATAGGAGCTGACGACTATATTACCAAGCCTTTTGTAGAAAAGGAACTAATAGCTAGGGTAGAAAGAGCGCTAGCTAGAGCTTTAAGCTTTAAGGCTATATCTATTGAAGACGGACTGACTGCTGCATATACTAAGTGCTATTTCTGGAGAAAAATAAAGGAAATAAAGGGTGCGTATCAAAGGAACAAAAAAACATTTTCTGTTGCATTTGTGGATATGGATGATTTTAAAAATATAAATGACACTCATGGTCATCTAATGGGGGATGAGGCTTTAAAATGCTTTGTATATGCGCTTAAGTCTTCCTTAAGGTTTACAGACTATGTATTCAGATTTGGTGGAGATGAATTTGTGATTTTATTCCCTGAAACAAACGAAAAGAATGCTTATTATGTTTTGGAAAGATTTAGGGACAATATTAGTTATGAGAAGTGTATGAAAAGTAATACTGGTATTGTATTTGAAGGAGCTTTTAGTGCAGGGATTACTGAAGTAAAAAATGTTGATGACGAGATAGAAGATATTATAAAAAGAGCAGATATGGCCTTATACGAAGCTAAAACCCAAGGAAAGAACAAAACCTGCATATATTAAATTATCCCTTAATAAAAAGGAATAGTAAACTGCAATAGTGAATAATAACAGGAAAGGGGTGACTTAATGGGACATAAATATGAGATAGTAAAAAGGCAAGAGGGATTTCCTATAAAAGCATTTATCCATAGCATCAATAGATTTGAAATGCATTGGCACAATGAAATAGAGATACTGCTTGTTTTACAGGGCTCAGTCAATATTAGAGTAGGAAATGACAGGTTTCTACTTAGTGAAAACGATTTAATACTTATAAACAGAAATGAAATACATAATACAAGCAAAACTGAGGAAGACAACATTATATTGGCATTGCAAATTAATCCTGAATATTATTCTTCACATTATCCACAAATAGGAAAAATGGTATTTCAGTGCAAATCTTTCCTCCATGGAGATGACAAACAAGAAAGATTCGATATAATTAGACATTATTTAGCTCAAATAGTTTGGGAGCTTAGTAAAAAAAGAGAAGGCTATCAGTTGACAATAGGAAGTATAATATATTTACTTGCAGCTCATTTAGTGGACAACTTTGACTATACACTGATAGAATCTGAAAAGATAGCAAGTATGAGTAAAGATATTGATAGGATTCAAGGTATTATTAATTATATAAATGAAAATTTAGAAAGGAAAGTTTCTTTAAAGGAATTATCCGACAATCAAAATCTTAGTGTTTATTATTTGTCTCACTTCATCAAAAAGAATATGGGAATGACGTTCCAGGAGTATTTAAATAATATAAGGCTGGACAAGGCTGTTAATTTATTATCAATGCCTGATAAAACAATAACAGAAATATCATATGAAAGTGGCTTTTCTAGTACTAAATCCTTTAATAAGCTTTTTAAAAACACATATGGTTGTACTCCTACAGATTATAGAAAAAAATATGAAGACAAAATAAATATTACAAAAAATAGTGGCGAAGAATTAGAGAGAATAAAGAGCAAAACTTATTTAGACGTAGATAGAAGTGCAGCATTTAAAAAGTTACTTAGCTATTTAAAGCCATTAGATAATAAAACACCAGATAATAACATGCCATCTGTCAGCAGTGAAGTTATATTTGCAGATGCGAGCAGTCAAGGTGAAAAATATAAGTCTTATTGGAAAAAGCTAACTACCTTTAGCAGAGCTTCTGAAGGACTAAGGCAGAGCTGGCAAAATCAACTTAAGGAATTACAAGCCTATATAGGATTTGAATACATAAGATTTCACGGAGTCTTTTCTGATGACATGATGGTATACAATATTGATGAAGAAGGCAATGTAATCTACAATTGGTCGTATGTTGATGAGCTATTTGATTTCTTTAAAAAAGTAAATATTAAGCCCTTTGTTGAGCTGAGTTTTATGCCTTCTGAAATAAAAAGTTCAGATGAGGTCATGTTTTGGTGGAGGGCAAATGTGTCTCAACCAAGAGATATAAAACTATGGACCAATCTAGTAAAGGAATTTATCAAGCATTGCATAAATCGGTATGGCTTAAAGGAAGTAGAAACTTGGTATTTTGAAGTGTGGAATGAGCCAGATTTAGAATATGTATTTTGGATTGGAGGTAAAGAAAGCTATTTTCAATTCTATAAAGAAACAGTATTAGCAATTAAATCAATTTCTCCTAATTTGAAAGTAGGAGGTCCTTCTATCACTCATCAAATTACTATGGATAGTACTTGGCTTGAAGATTATCTGATATACTGTGATACCAATAAAATTCCTTTAGATTTTGTTTCCCTGCATATTTACCCAGAATCCTTTTCATCAAAGGAACAGGTTCAGGATATAATGATCGAAGCAAATCTAGGGAAAAACCCTGTAGAATTAATGACAGTCTGGCAATTGCTAACAAGAATTTACTATGATAAGCATCACACTTACGATATCTTAACCTCGGCAAATGATAGGATAAATAAGTTTTTGCCTTATAGACCTGAGCTTCATATAACAGAATGGAATGCTTCATCATATTGTCGAAATTTGATTAATGACACATGCTTTGTGAGCACATTTATTATAAGCAATGTTTTAAAAAACATAGGAAAAGCTGATTCTATAGGATTTTGGACATTTACTGATATAATGGAGGAATCAAAAGCTGGTATTTCTGCATTTCATGGTGGATTTGGACTAATCAATAAAAATGGGCTAAAAAAACCCTCCTATTTTGCATACTATCTCTTATCTAAGCTAGGAGATAGAATAATTGAGCAAGGTGAGGAGCATATCGTCACAAAAAAAGGTGAGGATATTCAGGTACTAGCTTACAATTATGCGTATTTTGATGATCTATTTTTGAATGGGGACACATCTGCATTATCTAATACAGAAAGATACCTGGTATTTGAAGATAAGCCATCAAAGGAAATAGAGCTAAACATAAACGGACCTTTAGGCTATTATAAAATAATAAGATATCAGTTAAATAGAGAACATGGCTCAGTAGTAGATGCATGGATAAGCATGGGTGCACCAGAAAATATGACAGAAGAAGAACTAAAATATCTTCAAGGAAAAGCTTATCCTAAAATAACTGTACAATATTTAGAGCTAGACGGAAAATATAAAGACAAGCTGCATATACCAGTACATGGAGCAGAGCTAATAGTGTTAGAGAAAAGAGTAAAATAGAATGCGATAACAAAAACGGTTTCATTTTCTAAATGAAACCGTTTTTCGTTAATTAAACAACTTACCAAAACAGCAAAAAAAAGGGTGAATATTGACAAAAATGGCATAGATTCAATTTATATAATTTAAGATAATTATACAGTAGGCGTGTATTTATTAGAAACATGCTTATTTAATTTAAAGTATTATAAAAATGTGGGAAGGAGGTAAAAAATGAGAATTTTTTACAGAAAAAATAAACATATGATGATTTTAGTGGTTGTATTGGCTATGCTGGTTCAGATGGTAGTGCCTGGGATGAACTACTCCCATGCAGAGCTAGAGATAGAAGATGATGTTATAACAGTAGAAGGGGTAGTGGGTGACAACAATGATGACGAAGATCTCGATTCTATAGTATCAGACGATATTAATGAAGAAGATACAGAAGATGAGGGTACTGCTATAGGTGAAGATGATGAAGAAGATAATAGCCAGTTGCCAGCCCAAGCAACAGATGAAGGGGAAGAAACAGAGGCAATAACGGGTGTAGGCTTATTTTCAGCTGAGCCTAAGGAACTAGTAAATATCTTTAAAGGAGTATCTCTTAAAATACAACATGGCAGTGGAGAACCAGTAGAGATTAGAGAGTCTGATATAGTGGAAATTGAAGACAATACTGTAATATTGCTTGAATTTCATTGGGAAATAGAAGATAACTCTGATAAATTTGAACTTGTAGATGGCGATTGGGCAGAGATAGCTATCCCCACTTTATTTGAAGAGCATAATAAGATGCCTGCTAGTGGTTATGTGATATTTAATGTTGATGGTGATGAAATTACAGTAGGCACATATGCCCTAGAGAACAATATGCTAAAGGTCGTGTTTAATAATGAACTAGTAGGCTTAAAAAATAGAAAAGGCGATGTATGGTTAGGACTCCAGTTTAATGAGGAAATAATAAAAGGAAATGCAAAACAAACCATTACTTTTGAGGAACCAATAGATAGAACCTACAATATAACTGTAAAGCCAAAAGGAAACAATCCAGCTATAAAAAAATCTGGTAGTCCAAATGAGCCTATAAATGCAACATACATTAACTGGGTCATAGACGTGAATACTTCTTTAGACAAACTAAGCAATGCAATAGTAGAAGATACAATTCCAGCAGGACTTGAGTTAATGGAAGGAAGTATAGAAATATATGATTTAACAATCGGCTATGACGGAGAGGTAAAGGAAGAAAAACTATCTAGTAAAGAAGCAACAGGATTTCCAATAGTATTAGGAGAGGTAGATTCTGCCTATAGAATCAAATATAAGACCGATATTGTAGACTCTTCAAAAAATAATTATGATAACATTGCCACATTAAAAGATGGAGTCAATGTAAAGGGAACAGCAAATTGTGACATAGGCAGTCTGCAAGTAGGCAAACCTATAGACAAAACAGGCGTTCCAGAAAATCCTGATGAAAGTAATGCAGGTCAAAACTCTACAAAGATTACATGGACCATAGATGTAAACAAGGCTGAACTGAACTTAGATAATGTGTCTATAGATGATATAATTTTAGATTCTAGATTATCTATTGTTAATAGTTCCATTAGGATTTTTAAGCTTAGCAAAAGTGGTAAGGATTTTGTTGTTGGAGATGAAGTGACGAGTGTAATTTTCTCTGAGGGCACTGAAAAGAAGTTCCCATTTGATTTAGGAGATTTAAATGAATTAAACGGAAAAACCTATAGAATAACCTTTGATACAAATATATCCTATACAGAGTATCACCCCTCAAATACATTTTCAAATACAGCAGTACTAAAAGTAAAAGGAGATCAAAAAGGAACAGACACAGCTACTGTTACTGTAAACAGAGAGACCCTGTTAGAAAAGTATGGAGTGGAAACCACAAACTACGGAGATCCTGAAATAGAATGGACTGTCCATGTAAATAGGGCTAATCACAGTATAATAAATGCTACAATAACAGACACTATAAGTGCGGGGCTTACACTAATGAAAAACGACAATGGTGACTATGATATTAAAATATATGACCATAATGGGGTTTTAGTTTCATTAGTAGATTCACCAGGGACACCAAGTCTAAAGGATATAACAGATAATGGATTTGTAGCCAATTTAGGAACTATAACTACTTATTACAAAATAGTATATAAAACTAAAATAACTGATCCTACACAAGCTAAAGACAATACAGCAGAGCTATCTGGAACTGGATTAAAAGGAGATGGAATAGGTTCAGATAACAGCATACGGAAAGAAGCTACTCCAAGTAACGAAGTAAAAAATATCTACACAAAAGAGAAAGAAGAATCAAACAAGACCATAGACACTGAAGAAGGCAAAATAACCTATGACGGACTAAATCACACAGATAAAACCATGAGCTGGAAGATTACTGTAGATGCTGTTAAAGAGGAGATAACAGAACTTACAATTACAGATTCCTTTTTTACAACTGCTGATGGTTCCATATTTACTCCTAGCAACAGTATGGTGTTTATAAAAGATTCCTTGAGGATAATTAAGGGTTCTGAAATTTTAAAGGAAGATGATGATTATATTATTCAAGATAATGGTGCAGGTGGATTCATCTTATCATTTACGAATCCTATAGATAGGGCTAAATACGAAATTTACTATAAAACTTCCTTTGACCCTAATGAAGTATTATCACCTGAAAGTGGAGGCGAACTAAATCCAAATAGAACATATATAAACCAAGCTGTTTTTTCGGGCACCACTAAGGATGTAAAGGGTTTAAATCATGACATAAATGAGAAAAGAACAGCCAAATACGACATAAATCAAGTGGTATTCAATGGCGGCAAAAAAGATGTAGACCTTGACAGAGAAAATAGAAAAATCAAATGGACCATCTATGTAAATGCCCTAGGTCAGGATTTAACAAAAAGAGAACCAGTAGAATTTTTTATCACCGATACTCTCAGTTCTACAGACTCTACAGATCCAGGTCAGGTATTTGATAAAGGTTCTATAGTCGTTAAGGAGTATACTCTAAACAAGGATGGCAGTATAATTCCTGGTGCTGTCCTGCCTAAAGAAGATGAAAACGAAAATTACAATTATACTGTTGCTTGGAATGATACTGAACATGAATTTACTCTTACATTTCCTCATGGCATAAAGAAACCGTATATGGTAGAGTTTTATACCAACATTGTTGGACTATCCAAAGAAAAGTATAAAAACTCTGCGCAGATTACAGGCAGAGTTGAAGCATATACAGCAGAGGAGAAATATGAGGACTATAAGACCTTCCTTATTAAAGATGCAGGCACAACTACAGTATATTCAGATGATGAAATTAACTGGAAACTTACCATAAATGAAAGCTTATCTCCTATAGAGGCTGGTGCAGTTTTAGTTGATACTATAAGTAAAGGCTTAGTGTATATAGAAAACAGCTTAAAGATTAAAAATCCTGATGGAGATGAACTATTCAGAACAACCGAAGATACTGAAGGTGATTATACTCTAGAGAACGAATTAAATGCAAAGGGAGAAAGAGTATTGACCATAACCTTTAAGGATGGGTTTAATACTAGATACTTTGTTGAGTACACTACCGTAGTAGTTGCTGGAAATGGAGAGCAGATAAATAACAAAGCAGTATTTAATGGTGAAAGTACTACAACCACAGATACAGAGGATATAAAATTCAACGTAACTCAATATTCAGGTGCAACGGGCAGTGGTGTACGTTCAGGAAATATAAAGATTACCAAATATAATACAGAAAATGAGAATAAAAAGCTTAAAGATGCAGAATTTAAACTATACTATTTACTAAATGGAGAACCTTATTACGTTAAAGCCAGTGATGGTACCGATATACATCGCACAAATAGTCAGGGAGTTCTAGAATTTAAAGGATTAAATATAAGAACCTACTATTTGCAAGAAGTAAAAGCACCAGCAGGCTATGAAAAAATGGATAAGGAAGAACTACAAGAAGCATTAAAAGACTATGAAATAGTAGAAGTAAACAACGAAGAAGGTAGCAAAGATGTCAGCATAAAGCTAAAATTGGACAATATTAACAAATCAATTGTATTAGAAGTTCCAAACAACAGAATAAAAATCAATGTAGAAGGAACTAAAAAGTGGTTGGGTGGGTCAAATGACAAGCCAACTATAAAACTTCAACTATACCAAAACAGCAAAGCTCTTGGTGATCCAAAAGAACCAATAGAGACAGAAAATGGAATTGCAAGCTGTACTTGGGAGAATCTATATAAGGCAGATGAAAATGGTGAGGACTATGTCTACACAGTAGACGAAGTAAATGTTCCAGAGAATTATATAAAGTCTGTTTCAGATGATGGGCTAACAGTAACTAACACTTATGTATCTTCGAAGATAGAAAAAACAGGTAATAAGGTATGGGTAAATGGTCCAGAACCAAAACCAACTATACAGTTACGATTGCTTCAAAACAATGTTCAGTATGGAGAATTAGTAACCTTAGCTGATGGAGAAATATCCTATACTTGGACTGATTTAGATAAGACCGATGTACATGGGATAGATTACAAATACGCAGTAGAAGAAGTAAGCATTCCAGAAGATTATGGTATGTCGGTATCAGATGATGGATTAACTATAACCAATACCTACCAATCACCAAAGAGAGATGTAATAGGTAAAAAGGTATGGGTGAATGGGCCGTCTATTAGACCAACTATAGAATTACAGTTATATAGGAATGGAATTCCATATGGTAGACCTGTAGAACTAAGTGGTGAGGCAATTAGTTACAAATGGTCAGGTTTAGATAAAACAGATGAAAAAGGTATTGATTATGTTTACACTGTGGACGAAGTAAATGTTCCAGAAAACTATGAGAAGTCAGTTTCAGATAAATATATGACAGTAACCAATACCTATATAATACCTAAGATAGACATAACAGGTAAAAAGGTATGGATTGGTGGATCAAGTACAAGACCAGCCATAGAGCTGCAACTATACAGAGATGGTGAAGCTTTTGGGGAACCAGTAAAATTAGAAGACGGAGAAACAGAATATATCTGGACTGGCTTAGACAAAACAGATATAGATGGAAAAGAACATAAATATACAATAGACGAGGTAAAAGTTCCAAGTGGCTACAGAAAGTCAATATCTAGCGACGGACTAACTATCACAAATAGTTATCGTCCACCAGTAGACCCAGAACCACCAACAAAACCAAAAGAACCCGAGAAACCAACAGAACCACCAACAAAACCAGAAGAACCAGAGAAACCAACAGAACCACCAACAAAACCAGAAGAGCCAGAAAAACCAACTGAACCAGAGCCAGAACCTAAACCAGAACCAGAAGAACCAACAATAGTCACACCACCAGAAAACGGAACAGTTGAGTTTGACGAAGATGGCAACTGGAAGTACACTCCAAACCCTGGATTTAAGGGCAAGGATAAATTTGTCATAAGACATCCAGATGGGACAGAAGAGCTCATCGAGATAGATGTAGACGATATCCCATTAGGCACAGTACTTCCTAAAACTGGGGAAGGCAGCAAAATAGGATATTATATAACAGGATTACTATTAGTATTTCTAGGACTATTCCTAAGAAGAAAAATAGTATAAAAAAAGTAGAACTACAGCAAAAGGGTGCTATACGAAGTAAAGGGAAATAGTATGAAAGGCAGAGGCTAAAATCTCTGCCTTTTAAACATAAAACTACTAGTATTGAAGAATATATAGATGATAAAATTATCATTAAAAAGATGATTTAAAGGCAGGGTAAAGAATGAAGAGAAAAATAATACCATGGATAATAATCATCACAGGTTTATTCATAGCTGCATATCCAAAAGCATCAGAGCTATATGCAGACTACAAACAATCTAAACTTATAGAAGAGTGGCAGCAAAGCCTCTCTAGAATAGATAGTGTAGATATGGAAGAGGAAGAAGAAATTAATAGCTTAGAGTCATACGGCGAGGAGGAATTAGAAATAGGCGCAATCGAAGAACTAAACTCCCGTGAGATAAGAGAAAGAGAAAAGAAAAAGAAAGAAGAAGCAGATAGGGAAGAAAAGAAGAGAAAAGAAGCAGAAAGAGTAGCACAAGAAAGAGAAGAATATATACAAAAGCACATGGAAGGTATTCTTAAAATAGAAAAAATCAAATTCAGTCAGCCCATACTAAAAGGAGCTACGCAAAACAACCTAAACATATCAGTAGCCAGTGTGGAAAACACAGGGAGAGCAGGAGAAATCGGAAACTATGCCATAGCAGGACATAGAAATCGTAGTTTTGGAAGGAACTTCAATAGACTAGAAGAGGTCGAGATTGAAGATAAAATAGTAGTAGATATTGGAGATAGTCAGTTTGAATATACTGTTACAGAAAAGCTATATGTTTATCCAGAAGAAGTCTGGGTATTATATAGTAATAAGGAGGATAAAGAAATAACCTTAATAACCTGCCACCCTATGAAGAACCCAACTCATAGGCTGATTATAAAAGGGAAAATACTTGAATAATCCTTAAACCGTAAGCTATGAAAATAGAATCATAGGACTGTAGCCCTATGCAATAATTGGACAAGCTATGGTAAAATTAAGAAAATAAATATATTTTTTTATCAGTGACTTTTCACCGATAAAGGCAAACCTAGTGAAAGCTAGGGACGCAAAGCTAAAGGGCCTTACTTAAAAATAAGATGGCAGCCAGTTACCGAAAGGAGAGTTTTTTATGTTAAAGAGAAATCTTGTGCTCTTCTTACTAGTCATTTCATTATTATTACTTTCTACAATAGCTTTTGCTTCAAATTCAAATATTGATAAAAGCCAATTAGAAAATGGATTAGTAACTATCACTTATATACCAAAAAAGGATGTTGCAGCAAAAGTAATGATTACTAAAGGCGATATAAAATATACTTATGATATAAAAGCAAACAACAGCTATCCGTTACAGCTTGGAGATGGAAAATATACTGTTTCTATTTTAGAAAATGTAGAAGGTAACAAATATAGACAAGTAGAAAAAGAAGAGATAAATCTAAAGCTATCAGATGCTAATAAAGTGTTCCTACAATCTAATCAGATAATAAACTGGAACGAAAACATGGAGGCTATGAAAAAAGCCAAAGAATTAGCTAAGAATGCAAAAAATGACAAGGAAAAAGTAATTGCAATTTACAATTTTATTATAAACAATATTAGCTACGATAATGACAAGGCTGCAAGTGTACAAGCAGGATACATACCTTCCATAGACATTATATTAAAAGCTTCAAAGGGAATATGTTATGATTATGCTACATTATTTGCAGCAATGCTTAGAAGCCTAGATGTACCTACAAAGCTAGTTATGGGAAGAAAAAATGATGTAGAAGCATATCATGCATGGAATCAAGTATATCTAGAAGATTCTAAGGAATGGGTAACTATAGATACAACTTATGATGCAGCACTTAAAAAAGAAAATGCAGCTAGCTCAATGATAAAAGACGAGAAAGAATATAAAATAGAAAAACAATACTAGTACTATGTTAATAGAAACCACTGGTTTAGGCCAGTGGTTTTTCTATATGCTGAATAAACTAAAAAGGCAATGCGAATGTAGACAGAATCTGGAAGTATTATAATAGATACTACTAAAACGACTATTAGATGCCATACCATAGGAGATATAGTACCTCCTATAACCATATAAAATTCCTTAGTGACAAACGCCCTGCTTCCTTTATAGGGTAAATTAGCTATACCTTTAAAATCGCCCTTTAAAGCCTTAAAAGTATAGAGACATACCCAGCCTGATACAGAAGAATAGAATAACATATTAAGTATAAGCTTGTCATTACCCCTAAATAGCCTGTTAATTTCCAAAAAGGACTTCAAATCTTAAATCATGTAATAAAAAAGAGTCATTGATGTCTTTCTTTTATCATATAATCCTACAGAAATGACCATTTCCATATTCATGCATAGTTAATCTTCCGCATCCTCTAGATATTTTCTTGAATAGTGTTTCTTTGCAGTCATTCATAAATTCAATTCCACTTATTGCTGTTATACCACTAGCTTTGTAGGCTTTAGGATAAAATGGGACGGAGAAGCCTATAAGAGCTATTTCACGAGCATTCGTACACATCTTAAGTATTTCATCAGTTGTATGATTTATCATAGTTGTTCCAGTTATAATAACTACATCACATTGAGGCAATAATTCAGTTTGCATTGAAATTGGATATACTGAAGCGCCTTCAACACTTCCTTGAATATCTATTGCTCTGTCAAAGGGAATATATCTTTTTACCCTTGATGCTAGATTTTTAACTAAAGGAGGCATATGTCCGATTACACCTACAGTATCTTTAGATGTTATTTTTTCATATAATGTATCCATATCTTCAGTAGATTTAGTAGTACGTATGTATTTATTTGCTGCATTTATAACAGCACAGCCTAAACCTCTTTGCAAATCCTCAGCTCCTGTAACAGCCCATTTAGCACAATCAATTGCTTTCATACCTATCATTTCCTCACCATATGAAAATATAGAGCATCCCGAGGGCAGTTTTTCTCTCATTAAGTATATAAAAGCAACATTATCATTTGACAGTTGAACACCTGCAAAAGATATTCCTACGATAACGTCTTTAATATAAAGACCCTCCAAATCATTTTTTGCAATATCAAAGACCCTTTCAATTAGCATTTAGCTATATACCCCCTTTTCATAATAAATTATGATATATCAGGAAAATTATAGCACATTAGTTTTGCTGTTTAGCATAGTATTCAACATTTCTATTTAACTTCAGAGCCTGATAGAAATAATCAATAGAGGGTTTGTTGAATAATTTCAGGGTGTACCTTATAATTGGATTGTACATAGGAATATTAAGGGTTTTAGCAATTAATGATTATCTAAAACAGGAGGGACTGTAAAATGAAAATGGATTTTTTAAAGAAAATTCTTGCGTTATCCA
This sequence comes from Proteiniborus sp. MB09-C3, assembly GCF_030263895.1. NCBI lineage: Bacteria > Bacillati > Bacillota > Clostridia > Eubacteriales > Proteiniborus > Proteiniborus sp. MB09-C3. The sequence continues at coordinate 216,114 of NZ_CP127161.1, read as the reverse complement.
TTGCTTTAATAATGAGCATAGGACTTGCTAGCTGTGGACCCAAAATACCTGTAGAGAACCCAGCTATTGAAAGTAATACGCCTTTGACTGAAGAAGATACTCCTTCTACAGAGGAAAAGATAGTTAGAATGGATCTAAGTGATGTAGGTTACCCATCTGTTTATACAGTGTCCAAAAAAGGACAGGGCTATGTTGCTCTTCAATTTATTTTCGATACACTTATATGGAAGGATAACACAGGAGAAATTCCATATCTTGCAGAAAAATATGAGGTTTCCGAAGATAATAAGACTTATACTTTCTATTTGAGAAAGGGAGTTAAATTTACTGATGGGGAAGAATTCAACGCTGAGGATGTTAAGTTCACATTTGACTATACTAAGGAACATCCTTATCATTATGCTTCTACAAGCATGGTTAAAGAAACAAGGATTATTGATGATTATACAGTAGAAATCGAGCTTTCAGATGTTTATGTTCCATTTATAAGTGATGTTGCAGGCTGTCTACCAATACTTCCTGAGCATATCTGGAAGGATGTGACTGAGCCAGAAACATTCACAGCTCCAGAGGCAGTAATTGCTACAGGTCCATTTAAATTAGAATCTTATGATAGTGCTGCCGGAGTATATGTATATACTAAAAATGAGAACTATTTTTATGGAAAGGTTGCTGCTGACAAGCTTATAGTAAGCAACTATGACGATGCGAGAGAAGCATTTGTTGCGGGAGATCTGGATGTTTCCGCAACTATGGGATATAAAAAAGCTACTAGCTTTAAGAATGATGATAAGTATAAAGTATTAGAGGGTCCAGGCCTTTGGGTAAGTAGATTGTATTTTAACTTTAATGAGCCTGCTTTTAATTCAAAGGAAATAAGGCAAGCGATACATCATTCCATTAATTTAGATGAAATAGTAGATAAGGTTACAGGTGGAGCAGCCATAGTGGGTAGTGCAGGGCATCTCCAACCTAATACACCATGGTACAATCCTGATGTTAAACAATATCCTTATGATGTAGAAAAGGCAAAAGCATTACTTATAGAAGCTGGTGCAGTTGATTCAAACAATGACGGAGTAATGGAATACGATGGAAAAGAAATGAAATATGAAACAATATTCGGTGAAAAGGATGTTCAATACGCAGAGCTTGTAGCGAGCTACTTAAAGGAAATAGGAATTGTACTTGAAGTGAAAACATTTGATGACAATACTGTTAAAACTCTTATAGGCGAAGGAAGCTTCACCTTAGCTGTGAATGGACATGGTTCATTTGGTGGAGACCCAATTCTTCTTGGACGTTTTGCTTCTGATTCAGATGGAGCACCAAAGGTTACAGCTCAGGGTGGAAAGGTTTGGCATAATGAGGAGTATAACAAAATTTTTGAACAGTCAGCAATGGAATTAAATAAAGAAAAAAGACATGAACTTGTAAGCAAATTACAGGAGATCATAGCAGAGGAGCTACCTACCATAACTATGTATTACAATCTTAATGCTACAGTTTATAATCCAGCTGTTTATGACGGATATTACTATACTCCAGATGGGATAGGTATTGCAATTCCTTTTGCATACAATAAGCTTTGTTTTGTGGAGTGATTAGATGAAATCACTAATTAAATATTCTGTTTATATGACATTAATAATAGCACTTTCATTTGCACTGCCAAGGTTAATCCCTGGCAGTCCTTTGTTTGCTATGGTAGAGGACATAAGCTCTGTAGATACGATGACAAATGAGGCTTTAAAAGCCTTTGAAAAGTATTACTCTCCAGAGCTTCCTCTACTGGAGCAATTTGTAAAATATCTTAGAAATCTCTTTAATTTAGATTTTGGATATTCTTTTTATTATAAAATGTCCGTATTTCAATTGATAAAGGAGAGAGTTGGATGGACACTTTTGCTTTCTTTTTTATCTATTGGAATATCGTCATTACTCGGGATTTTTCTTGGTATATGGTCTGGACTTAAGGGCAGAGAAAGCAAGCTTTTGATTAGTGCATTTATAAGTATTCATGCTACACCTACTTTTCTTATAGCAGCTATTTTTCAGATATTAATAGCCTACAAGCTTAGGCTGCTACCAGCCACAGGAGCATATACTACAGGGACCAGCTTTGGACAACCTGGGTATGTTCTTGATGTTATAATTCACATGATTTTACCCTTATTTGTTCTGGTCATATCACAAATACCACCTATATATTTATTTTCAAAAAATAGTACTGCAAATGTTAAGAAAGAGCAGTTTGTTAAGATGGCAAGCTACTTAAAAATCAATAAAAAAGATATTTATTTAAAGTATATTTTCAAAAACATTATACCTGAGCTTTTGGGTAGACTTAATATACAATTTGTTTTAGCAATAACAGGTTCAATTTTTGTAGAAGCTGTTTTTTCCTATCCTGGTCTTGGACAACTTCTTAGGAGCGCAATTTCATACAGGGATTATCCATTATTACAGGGCATACTCTTAGTTTGCTGCACATATGGATTGGTGGTAAACTTCATTTTTGAGCTGATAGCTTTAAGAAACATTAAGAGGTGTTAAATGCTAAATTCATTTAAGAAATTAAGTAAAACAAAAAAAGTTAGTGCAATTATTCTAATAACGTTTTTGTTGGTTGCTGTTTTTTCTAATTTGTTGATGCCTTACTCTCATGAAGACATAAGTCATCCTCGATTACTTGAACCAAGCTTAAGCTATTTACTTGGTACTGACGAAATAGGTCATGATATTTTCTCACTCTTAATTTATGGTTTTAGAATAACGATTTTTACAGCTATTATATCAGGATTCTTCACTACACTTATAGGAACCTCTCTTGCATATATATCAGCCTATTATGGAAGAGCTATTAAAACCATTATTTCTGAAATAGCGAATTTGTTTGTGATAATTCCTGAAATTGTAATGATTATGTTTTTTTCGTCCTTAGCAAGACCTAAACTAGTTTATACTATTATGGCAATTGTGTTTTTCTCATGGCCTAAAGTATACAAGATAGCGCTTTTTAAAATCATGAATTATATGGAAAAAAGTAAAGTAAAATACACATTATTAATAAAGGGGAATTGGTTCGATGTGTTAAAGAAGCTATTTCCTGATATTCTACCAGTAGTGTCAACCTTCTTTGTGCTTCAATGCAATAAGGCAGTTATGTATGAAGCTTCTCTATCCTTTTTTGGTATAGGAGATCCTCTTAAGAAAACTTGGGGAAAGCTTATTAGAGCAGCCTTAGATTATGACGAACTATACTATGACAGTACATTCTTATGGTATTTGATTCCGCCTGTTTTATGCTTGATTTTATTTGTTATATCACTTACTCTTTTCTCAAGTGAAAATAATGACCTTTAGAGGTGTTTTATGATAATTATTGAAAATCTTAAAATATTCTATAATAAAATAGCTATCAGTTATCCTAGTATCCATATTAAAGATAATGAGTTTGTGGGCTTATATGGTAAAAGTGGCTGTGGAAAAACCTCATTGCTAGAGGCTCTTTTTGGTTTGGATTTTCAAGGGGACTTAAAATATGATAAATGCACAATAAATAATATGGATATTAAGGAGATTGATAGTAGGAAGTATGACTATATAAGCTACTGTCCACAGTTTTCACAAAATGCATTCAATCCAAAGCTAAGTGTGTTAGAGCATATACATCTAACACTTAAAGGGAATGGGCTGAAATATAATGAAAGAGAAATAGCTAACCTAATGGAAAGATTAGAATTAGATCCAATTCTTTTAAAATATTATCCTTATATGCTATCAGGGGGACAAAAACAGCGTTTGATTTTACTTATTTCCATATTGAAAAGACCAAAGCTATTGATTCTTGATGAGCCATCTTCAGCAATAGACCTAATTACATTGAAAAAGATAGTTGAGTTTTTAACTTCATTTAAAGGGAAACTCACCATAATAATGGTTGCTCATCAAAAAGTATTGCTTGAAAAAGTGACAGACAGAATAATAATGCTTGAGGGGTATGACAATGCTGAAGGTTAGAAACATTATGAAAAGCTATGGAAAGCTTAAGGTTTTAGAAGATATAAGCTTTGACTTGGAACTTGGAGAAAGTCTTGTTCTAGCAGGAAAATCTGGAAGTGGAAAAACTACTTTGTCAAAGATAATAATTGGACTTGAGCGATGTGATTCAGGAGATGTTATTCATCTTGGTAAAAAGCTGAATAATAACTATCGTAAAAGAACATTTTCTGATTTGGCAAGGATTCAATATATATTTCAAGACCCTTATAGTGCATTAGAACCTAGTTTTACCTTAGAGCAAACCCTAATGGAAACAGTTAATATATGTAGGAGAAATAAATATAATCCCATGGACATTGACGATGCCCTTGCCATGGTGGATAGAGGATTTCTGGAGCAGAAGAAACGCAAAATATCAACCTTCAGTGGTGGTCAGCAGCAAAAAATATGTATAGCAAGAGCTTTGATTACTTATCCAAAGCTGATAATTGCAGACGAAGCAACATCAATGCTTGACTATGATAACAGAATAGAAATAAATAATCTCTTAAACAAAATAAAAAGCAGCTATGAATTGTCTATAATATCAATAGTTCATGACATAGATTTTTATAATGACAGATGGGATAAGATAGCAGTAATAAACGACCACAAGCTAGTTGATTTAATGGACTTTAGAGATTTTTTTGAATATGCGTCAAGTGATTACTCAAAGGAATTAATTAATAGTCATAAATATTTTTATGGATAAAAGCCTATTTAGATTATGTGCATCTATTAATAATTTTGAGTAAAAAGGAGTGTGGCCAATGCCTGAAGATATAACTTATACAGCCAAAATAAATTCTCGTAAATTTGCATTAGTTGAAGGAGAGTTAAGGAGTAGAATTCTGGTTAAGATGGCAGAAAACATCGTGGCTAAAAAGAATCAAATCTTGTTGGCTAATAAACAAGACATTGATATAGCTTATAGGAACAAATTAGATGAATCTCGACTTTCCATACTTACACTGAATGAAAAAAGTATTGAAGCGATGGGAGAAAGCTTAAAGAGAATGTCAAGACTAATAGACCCTGTTGGAGAAAGAATTAGTTATGTTATGAAAAAAGATGGACTAATTATTGAAAAAAAGCAGGTGCCACTAGGAGTTATTTCTGTTGTTTATGAAGCTAGACCCGATGTTGTTACGGATTCTGTAGGTATTTGCGTGAGAACAGGAAACTCAGTAATTTTGGCAGGAAGTAGACATAGCACTAATACTGATAAATGTATTTCCGAAATACTTCGAGATACATTGAATGAGTTTGGAATATGCCCTGATAATATTCAGTATTTATTTGATTGTTCTCATAAAAGTAAAATTGCACTGTCAAGACAAAATAGGTTTGTGGACTTGATGGTTGTTCGAGGAGGAGTAGAGGCTGTAGAGGTGTTGAGGGAACATGCTCTTGTACCTATTATTGTTGCTGGTGAAGGGAATTGCCATATTTATATTGCCGAAGATGCTTTCTTTGACATGGCATGTGATATTGTAATCAATAGTAAGGTTCCAAGGCCAAAGGCATGTAATGCTGCTGAAACAGTTTTAGTACACAAAGACTGGAGCTCGCAATACTTTACTGATTTTATAACCAAGCTGCTTAAGAACAATATCGAGATATTCGGCTGTGAAAAATCAGTACAATTACATCCAAGTATTAAATTAGCCGATGAGCATCACTTTGAACATGAATTTTTCGCTCCTGCTATTGCAGTGAAAATAGTTGAAAACATTGATGAAGCAATTAATCATATAAATAAATATAGAACACCACATACAGAAACGATTATAAGTAATAATCTGGAAAACGTATCTTATTTTATGAATTATGTAGAGGCAAATGTTATATGTCATAACGCTTCAACAAGATTGACAGATGGCATTGAATTTGGTCTAGGCAGTGAAATTGGTATAAGTACTCAGAAATTCCATGTAGGTGGTCCCATTGGGATATACCATCTAATGCAACAAAAATATTTTCTATCTGGTAATGGTAATTTAAGATACTAAGGATAAAAAAGGGTCAGGCTTGAATTGTTTACTTCAAGCCTGAGCAAGTCAATATTATAACCAAAACATAGCTCTTTATATGAGTCAACTATTACTTTTTTAATACTCTAAGCTTTTGGGTGACTTCAAAATATTCTTTTTCCAAATCAGCCTTTTCTTCATCCTTGCATCCCATAAGCTTAAATGAGATGTGAGAAAGCTGCATTTCCAATTTAAGAATTTCTTCTCTTATATCAATACTATGCTTAGAAAAAGATTGCTTTTTCTTATCTAGATAATAGGAATATCCTCCTATATATTGGGTAAGCGAGCTATTTGAAAGCTCCCATATTTCTTCTGCCATTTTTTCTACAAAATATCTGTCATGACTTACGAAAAGTATAGAGCCTTCATAATCAAGAAGAGCCTCTTCAATTATTTCCCTTGTAGGTATATCAAGAAAATTAGTAGGTTCATCTAATATCAACAGATTATTTTCTTCAAGAATCAGCTTTAGGAAGGCCACTCTAACCCTTTCACCGTAGCTTAAGTTCTCAATCCTTTTATATACATCATCTCTTCTAAAAAGCATACAGCCAAGCAAGGTTCTAACATAACCTTCATCGTTAGTTATCTCTTTCAGTTCTTGTAAAATTGTAGAGTCTAGGCTTAGCTCTTCAAGTTCCTGAGAGAAATAGCCTATTTTTGCAGATGGAGAAATACTTACTTTTCCTTCTAGCTGTATCTTCCCAATTAATCCTTTTATTAGCGTACTTTTTCCGGCTCCATTTTTTCCTACAAGTCCAATTCTTGTATTACGGTATACATTAAAGCTTATATTATTAAAAAGGATTTTATCATAGGTTTTAGACACTTGCTCTGCTCTAATTAGAATATCGCCAGTTTTTTCACTACTTTCCTCTAGTTTGATACTAATATTTTTAGAAACTATAGGTTTTTCTTTCTTATCCATATTTTCAAGTCTTGAAATAATTGCCTTTGCTCTTTTAGCTATTTTTGCAGCCTTATGCCTTTGAAAATCACTCTGCGACATATCATTATACCTATTTGCCCGTTCCATATGCTTTCTAGCAGCCTCTTCTAATTGCTTTTTTTGCTTCATATAAATGCGGTATTCTAGTCTTGCTCTGTCAAGCTCAGCTTTTTTCTGATTTGCATAGAATGTATATCCACCGCTATATTCCTTAATGGTTTTATCTTCTAACTCAAATATTTTAGAAACAGTTTTGTCTAGGAAATATCTATCATGAGTTACCATTAGAACAGAACCGTTGAAGCTATTGATAAAGCTTTTTAGCCATTCAATAGTTTCATAATCTAAGTGGTTAGTAGGCTCATCAAGTATCAATATATCCGGATTTTGAAGCAGAAGACGAATAAGATACAGCTTAGTTTTTTCACCACCACTAAGTGTCCTAATTTTTTGTCCTTCAATAGAAATTAAACCAAACCTATTAAGCAATTCTAAAAACTCTCCATATTTTTTTGTCTCTTCCATTAATTCATATACATATAAATCATTTTCTACAAATAAATTTTGTGGCAGGTATCCATACTTTCCGTAGAAATTCACAGTTCCGCTATCAGCTTCTAGTTCTGATGTGATTACTTTAAGTAATGTAGTTTTTCCAATGCCGTTTCTGCCTACTATCCCGACTTTATCCTTTTTATATAGCTTAAAGGAAATATCCTTTAATATTTCTTTATCCTCAATAAACTTAGATATATTATTTACATCTAATAACATATATCCATCTCCTTTTTTACAAAAAAATAAAGCTATAGGTTTTTAACCCTATAGCTAGCACAAAAAAAGCCATAGATATGTATACCCATGGCTTTGATTACAAATATATTATATAAATATAACTATTTTAAGCATTAGATCTGAATAGACAAGGGGTACCATAAACCTGACGAATAAACACTTGTATAGAGCTTTGTTGAGATGATAGGTTTATTTTATTGCTCACTGTATTGTACCTCCTGTATTTGATATAGATAGTATACCATATTATCTCAAAATTATCAAATAAAATCATACTATCAAAAAGCTATGTCTCTTTTTAATTTTGTCGTGTACATATTTAGATAAATTTATTATAATTACTATGGATCATATGGGATATAAATCTAAAACAATAAATAGTAGAAGATACTACTAATCAAACTAGGATAAGGAGAAATTAAATGAACGAAATAGTTCTTTATATCATTTTTGTATTTGCCGTATTAGGATGTATAGATAGAGTATTAGGCAATAAATTTGGGATAGGAGAAAAATTTGAAGAAGGATTTAAGTCAATGGGCAATATGGCTATGAGCATAATAGGAATATACTCACTAGCACCAGTAATCTCAAGTCAATTGTCAAAAATAATTGGTCCGCTCTTCGAGGTCATAGGGGCAGACCCTTCTATATTACCAGGCTCTATTCTTGCATGCGATATGGGAGGATATATTTCAGCAGCTAAAATGGCACAGACAAAGGAACTAGGGTTATTTTCAGGACTTATTCTAGCATCTATGCTAGGTGCTACAGTAGTATTTACAATTCCAATTGGAGCAGGAATTATCGAAAAGAAAGATCAATACTTTTTTACAAAAGGAATATTATTAGGCATAGTAACTTTACCTCTTGGAAGCATTTTTGGAGGAATACTTTTAGGAATCAATATATCTACGCTTATAATCAACATGATTCCAATTATATTATTGGCTGCATTTTTAGCCCTTGGACTCATTAAATGGCCCGATAAATTAATAAAAGGATTTGGCTATTTTAGTAAAGTAATAGTTACTATTGGAGCAATTGGACTTATGGTAAGCATATTTGAAAGAATATCAGGTATAGTTATCATACCAGGAATGGAGCCATTTGACGAAGGACTGAAGATAGTGGGAAGTATTGCTATAGTCCTCTGCGGAGCTTATCCAATGATGCATATAGTGACGAAAGTATTTAGAGGACCTCTGTCTAAACTAGGTGAGAAGATGGGCATAGGAGAGAATGTAGTGGCTGGAGTTGTAGTTTCTTTAGCTAATAATGTTCCTGCATTTTTAATGATGAAAGACATGGACGATAGAGGAAAGGTAATATGTTCAGCATTTGCTGTAAGTGGTGCATTTACATTTGGAGGACAGCTTGGATTTGTGGCTGGCATCGAAAAAACAGTCATAGTTCCTTTTATTGTTTCAAAGCTATTAGCAGGCATAAGTGCTGTTATATTGGCCATAGCTATTACTAGAAATTTTAATGAACATAGCAAATCTACTTATGCTAAAGGCCAGATAAATCTAGATTCCATGTAGTCCATGCTTAGCTTTTCATGGAGAGTCATTGAAATTCAACGTTTAGAAATTAAATAAAGTCAAAGCTACTGCATTAAATCAATAAATATGCAATAACTTTGACATTTATTTTTTATGATTTTATCCAGCTATATATAATTCACATCTAAATTAAATGCTAAGGCATTTTGTCCTAAGAAGGATTTATCTTCTGAACGGCCGATAAAGTCATCTCCAAACATTGTATAAACCTCACCTGAAATAGTAAGCTCAGGAAGCCTGCCTATTAGTTTTTCACCATCAGTTAAGAAAGCTAATTGGACAGGTGTACCAAATACTCCTTCTGCTGTAAAATCTCCGCCAGAAGCTATGAGAACTGCTACTGCCAACTGACCATTTAAAAGTTCCTTTAAGGTTTTACCACCTGATGCTATCTTAAAGTTTCTAGCGGCTAGTGAAGGTACCTTGTCATAATCTGCTGCGGCACTTCCCGTTAGAGGTAAATTAAATTGAGCAGCAGTCTTTTTATCTGTGTACGGGCTGATTATTTTTCCATTTTCAATTAGAGCATATCTGTAATTTTTGTTTACCACACCCTCTGCATCGAAAAATACATACCCTGTCATGTCTTCTTCTTCCGCACTTTGATATAGTGTAAAGTCTTCACTAAACTTTTTCTCTCCAATAGAATCTTTAAATAAAGAGGCGCCTGTACCTACCTTGTAACCGTTTAATTCTTCTATTATCTTTTTAAGTGGTAGATAATCATTTGCCATAAATACTACAGGCTGCTTTCCTTCCACAGGTAGTTTAACTTGATTTCCACATGCTGTCAATGTTTCTCTAACTATATCTAATGTTTTTTCTTTGCTATATTCTCTATCTGTTAAAAATACAAAAGCATCAAAAACGTTTAAAGATGATTTTTCTTTTATGATAAGTTCTATTGATATAAACCTATCTTTATGGGTTAAATCTAGGCCCTTATTGTTGGATAGTCTAATATCCATTTCTTGAATGGAAATATTATTTGAGAAAATAAAATCAGGAAATTCATTTTTAAATATTCTTAGAAGTTCTTCTACTTCCTTTACAAAATCCTCATCAGAAAGAACTTCTTTTCTATAATCTACTTCCTCAGCATGGTTGCTTGAAGGCTCATAAGGATATGGAATTTGAAGCTTTAGATTTTCCACAGCCCTTTTTTCTAGCTCTACTTCATCAGCTTTACCTACAGCTCCTGCAACTCCTATGTACCCATCTTGATAAATCCTCAAGCCTGTTTTAGTCATGTCTTTTTTTCTTATGGATTTTATTTCTGTTTGAACGATATTTATAGTGATTTCTTTTTCATTGCTAATATATTTTTCCTTTATCACGACTACACCCCCTATTGTACCGTCATATTATTAACTCTTATATAAGGTCCACCCATACCGACTGGAAGAGGAAATTGCTCCATTTTTCCGCAGCCTCCTAAGGATGAAGAAAATACTTCTATTTCCTTTGAAATTCCGTCTATATTATGAAGAGTTTCCATCACATTTCCGCTAACGACTGCTATATTTACAGGTTCTGCTATTTTCCCATCTCTAATCATATAAGAAATACTAGGTGCAATAGTGAATGTAGACATACCAGAGCCATGATTAACCTCCTCCACTAATATACCTTCCTTTACTTCCGAGATAAGCTCTTCTTTAGTTTTATTTCCAGCTTCAATGTATGTATTAGTCATTCTGACTATTGGCTCAAATTCAAAATTTAATGCTCTAGCATTGCCTGTAGGATTTTCCTTAAGAGACTCTGCTGTAGCACTGCTATGAAGTCTACCTGAAAGAATTCCATTTTTAATCAGATAGGTCTTATTAGATTTAGTTCCTTCATCGTCAAATGGTACAAAGCCGCTGCCTAAAAGGCTTCCAGTATCTACAATGGACAAATTATCTGCTCCAACTTTTTTGCCAATGGTCCATTCCTTCATCATAGCTTCGTCTCCAACCATGAAATCTGCCTCACTTTTGTGCCCAAAGCTTTCATGGGTAAATACTCCTGTAGCTATAGGTGCAAATATAACAGTATATTTTCCAGGAGTTATTGGCTTAGCGGTTTTAGTATATTCAATATCTCTAGCTAATGTATTCTCTAGCTTCTCTCCAAATGCTTTAAGCTCATTAAAATCTGTAGTTGTCTTATCACAGCCACCATTTAAGGTTTTACCTTCTATATTCAATGAATATCTATATACTATTGCACAGGTTTGGTAATTAAATTTTAAATTAGCTCCCTTGCTAGAATAAAATTCCTTTGTGGTTTTGCGATCTATATATACAGCTCTCCACATTTTTATCTCTTCCTTATTCTCTACGAAAGGAAAATATGATTTTAAAAGCTCTAGTTTTTCTTTCTGACTTACATTCAAGATGTCATTTTCCTTAAATTGAAGGAATTCCCCTTTATTGACCTCAAATTTTTTCACAACTGGATTATCCATTATATATTCATTTTCATTAGCCATAAGTGCCAGCTTATTTATTTCTTCCTGTATATTATCTATGTCTGTTGTAGAGCTATAGTACCATCTTTTACCGTCAAAGATTCGAATAAATCCCCCCCTGCGATTTCTCTTTAAATTTTGCATTAGATCTCCGTTTTGATAAGTGATTTCACTTACAGAAGCATCCTCCAATCTAACATCTGTGTAAAGATTTTTTGGAAAAGTGTACATGTAATACCCCCTAACATTTTGTATTTTTACTTTAAATATGCATTTAATTATCCATATTAAGCCTAATATATAGTTTGGCTCATAAATTATATATATTAATAACACAGGATAATATGCTCTTGACTTCATACTACTATCAAAAATTAATAATGTCAAGTTGAAATTTAATAAAATTAATAAATATTTTAAAAATATTAATAAATACGTAGGGCGTTTTTTAATATCCCCATTAAAAAACAGGAATCACGCAGAAATAAAAAAGCAAAAAAATACACGAACATATGTTTGCAAACGTTAAAATTAGTGGTAAAATATAGATAACAAACACTTGGAGTGATACTATGGAAATACTTAATAAACTAAAAATATTATCAGACGCCGCGAAGTATGATGTGTCTTGTTCTTCTAGTGGCAGCAATAGGAAAGGGAAAAAAGGAGAGTTGGGAAGCACTAGCCAATGTGGAATATGTCACAGTTGGGCAGATGACGGAAGGTGCATATCGCTATTAAAAATACTTTTTACTAATCACTGTATATACGACTGTGTTTATTGCGTAAACAGGGCTTCAAACGATGTTCCTAGGGCGGCCTTTACACCTGATGAGGTGGCAGATTTGACTATAAACTTTTATAAGAGAAATTATATAGAAGGACTTTTTTTAAGCTCTGCTGTATATAAGAGCCCAAATTATACTATGGAGCTTTTAACCAGTACAGTTAAAAGGCTTAGGGAAGAGCATAGATTCAATGGATATATTCATCTGAAGGCAATACCGGGAGCAGATAAAGCTTTAATAGAAAAAGCAGGTATGTATGCTGATAGAATGAGTGTAAACATTGAACTGCCCTCTAACGATGGATTAAAGCTGCTTGCGCCACAAAAAAAGAAGGATGCTATTATTAAGCCTATGAATTTTATAAATTCAAGAATACATCAATCTGTAGAAGAGAGACAGAAATTTAAGTATTCTCAGAGCTTTGTCCCCGCCGGGCAAACTACTCAGCTCATTGTAGGTGCTACTGAAGATAGTGATTTAAAGATACTCAGGCTTTCAGAGGCATTATATAAGGGATTTAAACTAAAAAGGGTGTATTATTCAGCCTTTATGCCAGTATCAAAGCATCCTAATCTTCCAGTCCTTGCTTCACCGCCATTAGTTAGAGAAAATAGGCTTTATCAAGCCGACTGGCTCTTAAGATTTTATGGCTACAATGCTGCCGAGATTCTCAGTGATGAAAAGCCTGATTTTGACTTAGCACTTGATCCTAAGTGTGATTGGGCATTGAGAAACATTGAATTGTTTCCTGTTGAGATTAATAAGGCAGAATACTACCTGTTGTTAAGAGTCCCAGGTATTGGAGTAACGTCTGCTAGGAGAATAATTGCAGCGAGAAAGTTTGGGGCATTAGGCTTTAGGGATTTGAAAAAGCTAGGAATAGTGTTGAAGAGAGCTAGATACTTTATAACCTGTAATGGAAAACATTATGGCATCAAAAGCATGGATTCTTCTGCCATAAGAAATAGCATGCTATTTAGTCTCAATAGTAAGGACTTTGGAGAAAAGGGCGAACAGCTTTCTTTGTTTTCTGTATATCCTCAGCTATTACCAGCAAATGATATTGTTTCAACAATAACGGGGGAATTTTAAAATGTTATATTACATATATGACGGAAGCTTTGACGGATTATTGACTGCCATATACGAAGCCTATTATAGAAGAGAAATACCAGATGAAATATTATCAGAGGACAGTCCTCAGCAAAGCCTTCTTGTTGAAAAAGTACATATTGAAACAGATTTAGAGAAATCTAAAAAAGTCTACTCATCAATAAAGACAAAGATTTCAGAATATACACTTAAAAATTGCTTTTATGTATTTCTATCAGAAAGACCTGATAGAGGAACTGCAATTTATAGGTATTTAAGACTGGGATGGAAAGTTGGAAGGGGAATAGATCAAAATCTAAAAAATGATTCAGTTCTAACAGTGCATAAGATTCGCCAACAAGTAAGCAAAGAGGTGCATTTAATGCTTGGATTCATTAGATTTAGTCATCTAAGTAATGGAGTATATTACTCTCAGATAGAGCCGGATAATGATATAGTAGGTCTTATGGCTCCTCATTTTGCGGAAAGATTATCTGATGAATGCTGGATTATTCATGACGTAAGGAGAAATATAGGAGTAATGTATAATAAAAAAGAGTGGATAATGAGAGACTTAAACATTTCTGGAGAGATTAGCTTTCAAGAAGAGGAAGAAGACTATCAAAAGCTGTGGAAGGAATATTTTAATACTATTGCAATAAGGAATAAAATAAATCCAAAGCTGCAAAGGCAGCATATGCCAAAAAGGTATTGGAAGCATTTGATTGAAAAGCAAACTGAAATATAGATATATTTTATAATAATATGATATATTATAATAAAGTGAAGGTTAATCGATGGTAGGTCAAAGGCAATGAGAATCAGCCCTATTGTAGTTTTATGATAGGAGCGTCCGTTAGGACCAAATTTGCACGACCATAGAGAGTGAACAAATTTGTGCTTCGAAACTGCATATATTAACTACATCAAAAAGCTTATTTAAGGGAGGAATTCATGTGCTAGTAAATGAAAAGCTTCAAGCTCTTAGGGAGCTAATGAAGGAAAAAGGAATGAATGCTTATGTAATACCTAGCTTTGATGCTCATCAAAGTGAATATGTGCCAGAACATTGGAAATCAAGAGCATGGATATCTGGTTTTACAGGCTCAGCAGGTACGGTAGTAGTGACATTAGATAAAGCTGGACTATGGACTGATGGAAGATATTTCATACAAGCAGAGAGAGAGCTTAAAGGAACAGGTATTAAGCTTTTTAAAATGAGACAGCCAGGTGTACCCACATATTCAGAATGGGTTGCAGATGTGCTTAAAGAAGGAGATTGCTTGGGCTTTGATGGGAAGGTTTTCTCATGTAACCAAGCTAAAGAACTAGAAGGAAGATTAAAGAATAAAAATATAACAATAGACGATAGATATGATCTGATCGATTTGATTTGGAGGGATAGGCCTGAATTACCCTTAGAAAAAGTATATATCCACGAGGAGAAATACTCAGGTAAATCCACAAAAGAAAAGCTTAATATGGTCAGAGAAGAAATGAATAAAAAGGGAGCAGGATATTATCTGCTGAGTAGTCTCGATGATATAGCTTGGCTTTTTAACATAAGAGGTAATGACGTAAGGAACAATCCTGTAACCATAGCCTATGCCATAGTATCAATGGATAATGCAGCCATATTTATAGATTCTAGAAAAGTAACTGATGAAGTAAGATATTTCTTAAAAGAAAATGGAGTAGATGTAAAAGAATACGAGGAAATAGGAAATACATTAAAGAATATTGATAAAGGCTTAAGCGTTTTCTATGATCCAAATAAGATAAGCAGATGGCTACATGAATGTATGCCAAAAAACAATAAAAAAGTTCAAGAAAAAGATATTGTAATGCTGCTTAAGACTATAAAAAATGAAACGGAAATTGAGAATCTTAGAAAGTGCCACGTTAAAGACAGTGTTGCAATGGTTAAATTTTTATATTGGCTTGACAATACCATAAATAAAGAACAAATAACTGAAATATCTGCTACAGATAAGCTTGAAGGCTTTAGAAAACAACAAGAAGGCTTCATAGGCACAAGCTTCGATACTATAGCGGCATATAAGGACCATGCAGCTATGATGCACTATAAGGCTACAGAAGAAAATCAATATACACTAGGAACAGAAGGAATGTTTTTAGTAGACTCTGGAGGACAGTATCTTGATGGAACTACAGATATTACAAGAACAATAGTTTTAGGCAAGATTACAGAAGAAGAGAAGAGAGATTTTACATATGTTCTAAAGGGACATATTGCATTATGCAGGGCAAAATTTTTACACGGAGTAACAGGCACTAATCTAGATGTATTAGCTAGACTTCCACTATGGGAGCAGGGCATAGACTATAAATGTGGTACAGGACATGGAGTAGGTTTTTTATTAAGCGTACATGAGGCACCTCAAAGATTTAGTATAGAATATAATGATACAAGATTAGATAAGGGCATGGTAATAACTAATGAACCAGGTGTATACAAGGAAGGAAAACACGGAATACGTACAGAAAATGTACTCTTAGTAGCTGAAGACCAATTAACTGATTCAGGACAATTCATGAAGTTCGAAGTATTATCCTATTGTCCAATAGATTTGGATGGAGTTGAGTCTAACTTATTAACTGACATAGAAAAGGATTGGCTCAATAACTACCATAAAGATGTATATGAAAAGCTATATCCATATCTAAATGATGAAGAAAAAGAATGGCTTAAGAGAGAAACTAGAGAAATCTAAAATGAAATAGCAGGGAAACCTGCTATTTTTGTTTTAGAAAAAACTTTATTAATCTATTTTTTTCGAAAAATATTAAACTGATAATTCAAATATTGATATATTAATCAAAAAAGGTATAATATGAAAATATAGGGAGTATTGCATAATTTCGTATGCTGCTAAATAAAAATTAATAGGAGGTGTTAAAAATGGATAACGATAATAAAGCTTCAGACAAAGAAAAAAGCTCATTAGGAATGGAAGAAAATATTGCTGCACTATTAAGCTATGTTTTAGGATTTATTACAGGAATTATTTTTTATGTACTAGAGAAAGACAGTAAATTTGTAAAATTCCATGCAATGCAGTCGATTATTTATAGTATTGGACTTATGGTATTATCATTTATACTAGGCTTTATACCTATTGTTGGATGGATTATATCTCTAATTATAGGACCTCTTAGCTTGATACTATGGATTATACTGATGATTAAGGCATACAAATATGAGTATTTTAAGCTTCCTATAATAGGCGATATGGCTGAAAAACAAGCCAACTAGTTAGAAGTATTTTTAATATGCTGAGCTGACAAAAAATGAGCGTGATGAAATGAACGCTCATTTTTTGTTAGCTCATAGTTTTTTGTATCTATAAAAATCATTTTCATTATGGCTCATTATTCTCCTAAAGCAATCATATACATTATGTGTACAACAGAACTTGAAGAGTATAACTTATCCACAAAAAGTTAATAATTATAACAATTATTTAGTGGGAAAGGGGTATAGATGTGGATAAATTTAAAAATAAGGAGGTAAGGGCTACAGAATTTCACAAAAATATTAATCGCTTTCTAGGTAGACTAAAGAATAATTTTGTAGCAAATGAAATTAATGAGTATGAAAAGTTCTTGGAGCAGCTAAATCAAGCCCATGAGGAATGGCATGATGCAGAACTATATTTTCAAAGCGTGACGGAGTCTGATTTAATAGACTATGCAATATACAAAATGCAGGCTTCAAAAACAAAATATGTTTATTTATTAAAACAAGCGAAGAAGATGGGAATTAAAGCTGAAAATGTAGATAATAGCTTGTAATATTTGTCCCTTAAAGCTTATATATTAGATAATGTAGAACATAATATTCTAATATAGAGGTGATAATTATGGGTTTGGATATAGAGTTAAGTGTTATACTTGCTTATGCTGCGGGCTTAATACTTTTATATTTTATAGGATGGATTCTCATTATTCCGATAAGATACTTAGTAAAATTAATAATAAATGGTGTAATAGGTGGAGTTCTCTTGTTCTTAGTTAACTTATTAGGAGGATTTATAGGTGTGCATATAGCTATCAATCCAATAACAGCCATTATAGCAGGTCTTTTAGGTGTACCTGGTGTCATATTGCTTATAGTCCTTCAATATATATTATAAAAAAATAGAAAATTTGAAATTTCATAAATTTTCTGGTTTAATATATATAAGGACAAAAAAACTAAGGGAGGAATCAACATGAAAGAAGCTAAATTAAAAGCGGAAATTAGAAACAATGCTGGAAGAAGAAATTGTAGCAAACTTAGAGCAGAAGGATATATTCCAGGGGTAATATATAGCCAGGGTGAAGACACTCAATCTATTAAGCTTGAGAATAAAGAGTTAAATAGAATTATAAACAGATACGGAAGTACTGGAACAATTGATTTAGAAATAGCAGATGAAATAACTCCTGTACTGATTAAAGAGGTACAAAGGCATCCAATAAAAGATATTGTATTACATGTGGATTTTCAGAAGCTATCAGCTGACAAAAAAGTTAGACTTCGTATACCAGTAGCTGTTCAAGGAAGAGAGTCTGTAGAAGTAAGGACATCAGGAGTTATAGAACAGCAGCTTATGGAAGTAGAACTACAATGTTTACCTAAATTTATCCCTCAATACGTCACTGTGGATGTTTCTAATCTTGAATTTGGAGATGTAATAAAACTTTCAGACCTTGATATTTCTAAGGATGAAAACTATGAAATATTTACGGAGCTAGATGAAGTAATAGTGTCCTTAACAGCTAGCAGTAAGCATGAAGAAGTTGAGGAAAAAGAAGTTCCTATTTATGAAAGTGAAAAAAGTATATTAGATGAATAAACAATACAGCCTAGGACAGTGATATCCTAGGCTGTATTATTTTATGACTCTTATATTAGCTTTTCTTGAAGCTCTTTCATTGTCAAAGGGAGCAGTTTCCATGTTTGTTGACGTTTTATTTATAGGTACTTTAAGAGAGCTAACCACGTCAACAAAAATATACACATGAAATGCAAAAATAGGAATGAGGAGTAAAACTAACAGCATGACTGTCATATTATCATCTCCATTACAAAAATTTACAACAAAATACAAAAGATACAAAATAAGTTTCTATTTTTACATTATATCAAGAAAAAGTACTTTTTTCTATAGTAATATAGTAGGGGTCAGGCTTTTGTAATAAAATCACAAAAGCCTGACCCCTACTACTTACTAATCTAATCTTCTATTATTTCAATTTCTGTAATAACCATCTGCTCATATTCATTTAAGTAATAAGAGAATTTTACTTTTTGGTTCATCTCTAAGCTTCCTGCAGCTTCCTTTACTTCTTCTGAAAGTCTAAATGGAGTAGCTTCGCCATCTACTTTTATTTCGCAGGAATTGCTGTCAGCAAGTCCAACGAATATTCCTGTTCCCTCAACAGTATCTTCAGAATCTTCTTCTACAACAGCTTTTAGGAATTCTCCGAACTCTACTTTTCTTGAATCCTTTGAAATTCTTATTAATGTATTTGGATAAGTTATAGCCTCAGTAACCATTTGCTCTGGAGTTGGAGCATTTACCTTAGCATCAACTGAAATAGAGTCTTCTTTTCCAACTACAGATGTAATCTCTACAGAATAGCCACCAGTAGGCTCTTCTCCAGCACCTACTAAAATGTATTTATGTTCTTTAGAGTCAATAGAAAAAATTCCTTCTTTTTTATAGTTTTCATTGTACCATTCTTCTAATTTGCTATCTGTTAATACATCTGAGCCTACTACTTCAAAATCAATATCTCCAATTACAGCAGATGTATTTTTAGCTGTTGAGCATGCAGTAAACAATGATAAACCAAGAACTGTTATCAGCACTAATCCTATTATTTTTTTCATATTCATTGTTTTACCTCCTTTAAAAATATTTTATTTCATATTAGTTAGACGCAATACTATTATAATAGTTCCAACCAAAAAATAAAAGACCTGCTAAGCAAGTACGGAGAAATAATAGTTCAACCCTAGATCATAAAAATAAGAACAATGGCCATGCAATGAGAATAGAATATATTATAAGGGCAATAATTAAGATAACCTGATTTAAGGAGTTGATCTTGTGAAGCCTATTTGTCAGATATGTAATGGCGCAGAAAATAACGGAATAAATTTGCTAGGTTTACATTTATGCAAAGGATGCTTGGAAGCAATATCAGAAACAGAGATTGGAGATATAAGGTACGAATACTATAAATCTGTAATTAAGAAAATATGGCTTGATTACATAATTGAATACTGCTAAAACAAAAGGTATAGGGGAGGCTCTATATCTTTTTAAATTGCTTGCAAGCTACTTAACGGATTTTTTTAATTTCATTCACAAAGAGCTATAGTTTAAATCTAGAGTTCACTTATATTTCATTGTATTTCTTGCATTATGCAAATAAAAATAAAGGATAATAGCCTCTTTAGTAGAAATAATACACTAGGAGGAAATTTATGAAAACACCAATAATTAATGGATTAAAAAAATATACATTAGAAAATAATAAAAGATTTCATATGCCTGGACATAAAGGAAAAGAACTCCTAAAATTTCTGGGAGAGCTTATACCAGAAATAGATGTAACAGAAGTAGAAGGCACTGATAACCTGCACAACCCAAGCACTATTATTTATGAGAGTCAAAAGCTGGCAGCTAAGGTCTTTGGAGCTAAAGAAACCTTTTACTCCGTAAATGGAACCACCGGAGGACTGCATGGAGCAATCACTTCAGCAGTTAAACCAGGAGGCAAGGCTTTGATACAAAGAGACTGTCATAGAGCCGTATACAATGCTCTTATACTTGGCAGGATAACTCCAAAATATATTTATCCTAGGTACAGCAAGGAGAAAAATATTACGACCACATTAGAACCAGAGGAAATAGATAAGGAACTTTCGTTAGATAAAGACATAGATGCAGTAATAATCACATATCCGACCTATTATGGCATATGTTCAGATATAAAAAGAATAGCTGAAATTGTCCACAAATATAATAAAATATTGATAGTAGATGAGGCACATGGCAGCCACTTAAGATTTAATAACAGGCTTCCTATATCTGCACTAGATGCGGGAGCAGACATAGTAGTACAGAGTACGCATAAGACTCTTCCAGCATTTACTCAAAGCTCAATGATCCATGTAGGCTCCGAAAGAGTGGATGTTGAAAAGCTTAGAACAATGGTTTCTGTTTTCCAGACTACTAGTCCCTCATATATACTTATGGCTTCAATTGATTTTGCCGTGGATTACATGAATAGTCAAGGGAAGGACAAGCTGGAAAGCTTACTTGACAATATTGAAAAGTGGACCTCATATATGAAGCAAATAGAAAAAATTAATATAATAGATAAAGATTCAAGAGATAGTCAAATATATGATTTTGATAATACAAAGCTTCTCATGAAAATAAACGGAATAACAGGCAAATCCATAGAAGAAATATTAAGAGAAAAGTATCAGATTCAACTAGAGATGAGCGATTATTATTATGGGCTTGCACTAGCTACTATACTAGATGAGGATAAGGATTTTGAAAGGCTAGCCTATTCAGTTGAAGATATTGCAAAAAAATATTCCTATATAGATATGCAGTTGAATAGTATAGATATAAAGGAGATTAGGCCAGACATCAAAAAATCATTACATGATGCATTCCATAGTGAAAAAGCAGAGATAGAATTTATTAAGAGCAGCGGAAAAATATCAGGAGATTTTATAATACCATATCCACCAGGTATCCCCATAGTATGTCCTGGAGAAGCTATATCTGATGATATTATTTCATATATTGAAGCTCTGAAAAAAAATAATATACAAATATTAGGGTTTTTAGATTATAATAAAGAAAAGATAAAAATCGTAAATGAATAAAAGGCATCACGCAAGAGCAGAATGAAAGGATGATCATAAGATGAAGGGACTATTTATAACCTTAGAAGGGCCAGATGGTTCAGGGAAAAGCACAATAGCTAGATTTTTAGCAGATTATATAAAAGAAAAAGGATATGATGTAATCACTACCAGAGAACCAGGAGGAACCAAAATAAGTGAAGATATAAGAGACATAATACTTGATAATAATAATACCAGCATGTCATATGTAACAGAAGCTCTTCTGTATGCAGCCTCAAGGGCGCAGCATGTTTCCCAAAAGATACGTCCAGCAATAGATGAGGGTAAAGTGATAATATGCGAAAGATTTGTATTGTCAAGTCTTGTATATCAAGGTATAGGCAGAGGTCTTGGTATAGAAAAGGTTAAAGAAATCAACGATTTTGCAATTCAAGGAGTAGAGCCTGATTTAATTTTGTTTTTTGATATACCGCCGGAAATTGCTATTAGAAGAAAAACTAAAAAGAACCAAGGAGATAGACTAGAAAGGGAGAAGCTAGATTTTCATAGAAAGGTATACGAGGGATACCTCAGTTTAATGGAAGTATACGAGGGTAAAATTAAAACAATAGATGCAACAAAAACTAAAAATGATACTTTTCAACAGGCAAAGGCCGCTCTAGATAATTTATTTGAAAAAATCTAAGGAGGAGTGAAAAATGAAACTTGTTATTGCCATAACTCAAGATGAAGATACTGCTAATCTAGTATCTAAACTAACTGAAGAAGGATTTAGAGTTACTAAGCTAGCTTCAACAGGAGGCTTCTTGAAATCAGGAAATACAACCTTATTGATAGGAGTAGATGATGATAAGGTTGAGGATTTAGTGAAAGTAATAGAGAAGGTATGTAGGCCAAGGGAGGTTACAACTCCTGCAACCCCGATGTCATTGGTAGAAGATGTTTATATGCCATATACCTATAACATAAAAGTAGGGGGAGCAACTATCTTCATATTAGATGTTGATAGATATGAGCGAATATAATAAAATATATGCTCACGGTTTTGGATACAAATGATTTTATAGCTTGCAAACTAGCTTTGCTCAAACAGTGTAAGTTATTTAATGGATTTCTAATCCCCATTTGCTAAGAATTATTGCTTAGATTTGAAGTTTGTTTAACATTTCATTAGATTCTTGTAAAAATGAAAGGAGGGTAAAAAATGAAGCTTGTCATAGCCATAGTTCAAGATGAAGATGCACCTAGGCTTGTGGATAAACTGATGAAAACGGGATATAGTGTTACTAAGCTTGCATCAACAGGAGGTTTTTTGAAGTCTGGAAATACAACCTTATTGATAGGGGTGAAAAAAGAAGAAGTAGATAGTGTCATTAGCATCATTGAGGAATTATGCAGATCTAGAAAGATGATTACCACTCCGCCTCCACCTGTTGCTTGGTCATCTGGAATATATATGGCATATCCAGTAGAGGTCCAGGTAGGAGGAGCTACAATATTTGTAGTAGATATAAGTAGATTTGAAAAGGTTTAGGAGAGATTTTTATGAAAATAAACGATGTGATGAATAAAACAACTCAGGCAATTGACTTGCCAAGCACACAGGATGTAAAAAAGAAGGATCTTCAAAGGTCTAAGTTCACAGAGGAATTAAATAGGGTGGATGAGCTAACTGTAAAAGAAAGGCTTGAAAAACTTCTCGAAAGAATAGACAAGCAGGCAGATAGATTATCAAAAAATATTACAATTAAAGAAGTTTTAGCATACAAGACCTTAATTTCTGAATTCTTAAAGGAATCTGTAGATTCAATGGTTAAATTTAAAAAGGATAGCTTTTTAGATGGTAGAGGAAGACATAGAGTTTATGGTATTATAAAGAAAGTAGATGAAGAATTAGAGGGGCTTACGAAAGACGTATTATCTAAAGAAAAGGACAACATAAGAATACTAAAGAGACTAGATGATATACGAGGATTGATTTTAGACATATACATGTAGTGAGGGTTGATTATGGATTTTAATGATATAATAGGGCATGAAAAGATTATCGAAAATCTTAAAAATGCAATAAAAAATAATACAGTTTCCCATAGCTATCTTTTTGAAGGACCTAAGTCTATTGGAAAAGAAAAGCTAGCAAAGGTTTTTGCAAAGACATTATTGTGTCAGAGAGGTGGAGATAGTCCATGTAACACATGCCCATCTTGCATGAAAATAGAATCAGGAAATCATCCTGATTTTCATATGGAATATCCAGATAAAGATTCATTTAAGAAGGAGCAGATAGAGGAGCTTCAGAGAACTATTAGAAAGATTCCTCTAGAATCAAACAGGAAAATATATATATTAGACGATGTAGATAAGATGACGCAACAGGCGCAAAATAGCTTTTTGAAAACTTTAGAGGAACCTCCAGGATATGCAATAATTATGCTGCTGGCTACTAATGGTTACAGTTTACTTCCAACCATAGTTTCAAGATGTCAAATAGTAAAGTTTACTCCCATAGAGAGGCATAAGATAGAGAAGGCATTGGTAAATAATTTTGGTAGATCAGAAGAGCAGGCAAGATTTATAGCTTCATTTTCAAATGGAATAATAGGGAAGGCTATAGAATTATCTAAGTCAGATGACTTTAAACTGCTTAGGGATGAAATAATAGAGAAATTAAATACAGTTATAAACGGAGATAAACTTAAGATTTTTTCTATTAGTGAATTTTTCGAACAAAATAAAGAGCTTATTGACGAAGTTATGGATATTATTTTATTATGGTACAGGGACCTACTGATATATAAAGAGACAAAAAATGTGGGGTTTTTAATAAATAAGGATAAAGCTGACTCAATTTCTTATCAATGTCAAAAATTATCAAAGCAAAAAATAATGGATATACTAGATGTAGTGAGAAGAACTAAGGAAGATATCCACTCCAATGTAAACTTTCAACTTGCCATTGAAGTAATGCTTTTAAATATTCAGGAGGTATAAGAAGAATGGTAACTGTCGTAGGAGTTAGATTTAAAAAGGCCGGGAAAATATATTACTTTGACCCCGATAATATAGATATCAAAAAAGATGATTATGTTATTGTAGAGACTGCTAGAGGAATTGAATTTGGCCAGGCAGTAGTTGGAATCAAGGAAATAAGTGAAGAAGAAATAGTTCCTCCCCTTAAAAAAGTTCTAAGAGTAGCAACTGAGGAGGATATTGTAATTAATGAAGAGAATGTTAGAAAAGAGAAGGAAGCATTTGAGACATGTCTTAGAAAAATAGAATGTCATAATTTGGATATGAAATTAATAGATGTAGAGTATACCTTTGATAACAATAAAGTTATATTTTATTTTACCGCTGATGGAAGAGTGGATTTTAGAGAGCTTGTTAAGGACTTAGCTGCCATATTTAAGACTAGAATAGAGCTTAGACAAATTGGAGTCAGGGATGAATCAAAGATGATAGGCGGGTTAGGCCCATGTGGACGTACTCTTTGCTGCTCAACATTTCTAGGAGAATTTGCTCCAGTATCTATTAAAATGGCAAAAGAACAGAGCTTGTCATTGAATCCAACAAAAATATCAGGAATATGTGGCAGACTAATGTGCTGCTTAAAATATGAGCATGAAATGTATGAAAAAATATTGGAAAGGCTTCCAAGCATAGGTTCAATAGTAATGACACCCAATGGAAAGGGAATAGTTGTAGAGACAAATACGCTTCTTGAGATTGCAAAAGTAAAAGTAAAGCTTCCAGATGACACTGAAGATATAATACCTTTTGTAATTGATGAAATTAAGGAAGTAGAAAAGCCTACTGCTCCAGTAGAGGAAAGTACACTCATAGAGATTGAAGACATAGAAGATATGAAAAAACTGGAGGAACTCATGAAAGAGGAATAGATTTTATTAAATATTTAATAAAATGCTTTAAATAGAAAACAATAAGTGGTACAATATTAAAGGTAAATGCAGTGTCATTATCTTAAGGAGGTGAACCCTAATGGCATATAAAATTACAGATGCATGCATAAGCTGTGGAGCATGTGAAGCAGAATGTCCTGTAAGCGTTATAAGTGCAGGAGATGATAAATACGTAATAGACGCAGAAGGTTGTATTGAATGTGGGGCTTGCGCAAATGTTTGTCCAGTAGATGCACCAATGCCAGAATAATATTTTTTACTTAAAGAAAAGACCTGAAAAGGTCTTTTTTATTTATCTATGTAAAATGGTATAATACTATTAGATTAATTGAATTTATATGCTAAATATAGATTCTTCGTCAACATCAATATCTGTCCGAAGGGCAATAATTAGGAGTGACTTTTAGGTGATGCTCAGAAGGACATAATGCTTGTCATCCTGAGCCTTAGGCGAAGGATCTCTCTTTTAAGCTATTTATAAACAAGGAGAGATTTTATGGAGCAAGTAACACTGAGACAAAACGAAAGAATAGATGATCTTCAATGTAAAGGACTTAAGATAATTCAAAACACAGAAGGCTTTTGTTTTGGAATGGATGCAGTACTATTATCTAATTTTTGTGATATCAAGAAAAACTCAGAAATAGTAGACTTAGGAGCAGGTACTGGTATAATACCCCTTTTAATATGGGCAAAGAATAATGTGAATAAAATATACGGCATAGAAATACAAGAAGAGGTTGCAGAAATGGCTAAAAGGACCATGATTATGAACAACCTTGAGGATAATATAGAGATAATCAATACAAATCTTATTAAAGCACCAGAAATATTAGGCGTAAATAAATTTGATTCCGTAACATCAAATCCGCCTTATATGTTTCAAGGAGGAGGCTTAATAAATCCAGAGGATAAAAAAGCCATATCTAGACATGAAATCACCTGCACATTAGAAGATGTAATAAAAACTGCCAGCAGACTATTAAAGCATAATGGCAGCTTTTTCATGGTACATAGACCCCATAGAATAGTGGATATTTTTTGTCTTCTAAGACAATATAAGCTGGAGCCTAAAAAAATTAGATTTGTACATCCAAAGGTTGGAGATAAACCAAATCTAGTATTGATAAAAAGTGTGAAGGCATCAAAGCCAGAGCTTAAATTTGAAGCTCCTCTATATGTATACAATGATGACTTGACGTTTACTGAGGAGATATATAAGATATACGGAATGGAAACGAGGTGAAGTGATTTTGGATGTCCAAGGTAAGCTATATATATGTCCCACACCTATAGGAAATTTAGAAGATATTACATTAAGAGTATTAAAAGTATTAAAGGAAGTGGATTTAATAGCGGCAGAGGATACTAGGCATACAATAAAGCTACTAAACCACTTTGATATCAAAAAGCCACTTACTAGCTATCATGAGCATAATAAAAGAGAAAAGGGGAAGCTCCTCATACAAAAATTATTAAATGGAGAGAATATAGCCTTAGTATCAGATGCAGGCATGCCTGGAATTTCTGATCCTGGAGAAGACTTGATAAAGCTGGCCATAGAAAGTGACCTTGAAGTCATAGCCTTGCCAGGACCTACTGCATCAACTTTAGCCTTGGTCATATCTGGCTTGCCTACGAGGAAATTTGTGTTTGAGGGTTTTTTACCATCTAATAAAAAGGAAAGAAGAGAAGCGCTGTTAAGCATAAAAAGTGAAGAAAGAACCATTATATTGTACGAATCTCCATATAGAGTAAAGGCTTTACTTGATGATATGTTAAGCATATTTGGAGAAAGAGACATAGCCCTTTGCAGGGAACTCACTAAAAAATATGAAGAGATTTTCAGGGGAAGTATAAAAGAGTCTATAAATAGATTTACTCAAGATGATCCAAAGGGAGAATTTGTAATAATAGTTAAAGGTGCAGAAAAAACAAAGGTTAACTCTATATCAGAAGAATGGGCGGGCATGACCATAAAAGACCATCTACTTAAATATACTGACGAAGGAATGACTAAAAAGGATGCGGTGAAAAGAGTGGCAGAAGACAGAGGATTGCCTAAAAATGAAGTGTATAAGGAAAGCATCGATATATAAAAAAATAGACCCCTTGAAAATCAAAGCTTCATAAAATGTTGCTTTTGATTCAAGGGGTTTTTTACTAATATGAAATTCTATAAATACAGAATTCCTTTTGATAAGTAAATATGTAATCTATTTACTTAGTTCTTCTAGACATTCAGGGCAAATATTTTTGCCTTTAAAAATCGTAATGTCCTTAGCTTGTCCACAGAATATACAAGCTGGAGCATATTTTTTTAGAATGATTTGCTCTCCATCTACATAAATTTCAAGAGAGTCTCTTTCAGCTATGTCAAGAGTTCTTCTCAATTCTATTGGAATAACTACTCTGCCAAGCTCGTCTACTTTTCTTACAATTCCTGTTGACTTCATTTTACAACCTCCTTTACTATGTGTCAAAAATCGACTTTTTATTACAGCTAAAATTGTACCATATATTCCATTTAAAGTCAACTTATTTAATAAAAAATAATTTCTTAACATTTTCACTTGTCGCAATGGCTATTTCATCAAAAGAAACGCCTCTAAGCTCTGCAATCATAGCAGCTACATATCTTACATTTAGGGGCTCATTCCTTTTTCCTCTTTTTGGTTCAGGAGCCAAGTATGGAGAATCAGTTTCTATTAACATTCTATCCAATGGTATATTTTGAGCAACTTCTTTTGAAACACGTGAATTCTTAAAGGTTACTGGCCCGGCAAAGGATATATAAAATCCCATCTTCAAATATTCCCTTGCCATTTCAAGGCTTCCGGAATAACAGTGAAGTACACCAGTAAGGCTATTATCAGCCTCTTGTTTCAAAATATTATACATATCTTGGCTGGCTTCTCTTTCATGTATTATTATGGGAAGCTGAAGCTTTTTAGCAAGCCTTATTTGCTCTACAAACCATTTTCTTTGAATATCTCTAGGTGAATTATCATAATGATAATCTAAGCCTATCTCCCCAATGGCTACTACCTTTTCATTATTAGCAAGAGAGGACAGCAGCTGTAAGGTTGTATCATCCACGGTTTTTGCATCATGAGGATGCACACCTACAGCTGCATATATATTTTTATACTTATTTGCCAAAGATACTGCCTTTACAGATGATGCAACATCTGACCCAGGATTTATCACAAGCTCAACGCCCTGATTGCTCAGATCCTTAATTACTTCATCTCTATCCTTATCAAATCTTTCATCATCTAAATGTGCATGACTATCAATTAGCATTTTTAATCCTCCTTACTTAACCTTTGCTCCACTTCCAATGTCATCCATTGCAGTAACCAGTGTAAGATTTTTACTTTTGTCAGCAGCTAATATCATTCCGTGAGATTCTACTCCTCTAAGCTTAATTGGCTTAAGATTGTAAACTAAAACCACATTTTTACCTATTAGCTCCTCAGGACTATAATACTTAGCAATTCCTGATACTACCTGTCTTTTTTCATCTCCAACCTCAAGCTGAAGGACTAATAGCTTATTTGCATCTGGATGCTTTTCAGCTTCTAATATCTTAGCTATTCTTAAATCAACCTTATCTAAATCATCTATGGTAATATAGCTGTTATCATCTTTTTGCTCATCAGTATTTTTGCCATCATTATCTATTTTACCATATCTTTTTGCAATGAAAAGGTCATTAGCATTGTTAATTTTTTCAAGCTCTTGTTTTACATCAAGTCTTGGGAACATAGGACTTTCTTTTCTGACCTTAATACCTGTAGGAAGCTTACCCCATTCTGAAATATCATTCCAGGATGTTCCCTGACCATGATCAATTCCTAACTGTCTCCAAATGCTATCTGATGTTTTTTCCATAAAAGGTCTTATTAGTACAGATACTATTCTAAGGGCTTCTGCTAGATTATATAAAACAGTATCCAGTCTACCCTTTTTCTCATCTTCCTTAGCCAATACCCAAGGAGTAGTTTCATCTACATACTTGTTTGCTCTGCTTATCAGCTTCCATACTTCTTCTAAAGCATTTCCAAAGCTTAGATTATCCATATGCTTCTCTACCCTTTGAGCTGTAGAAGTTGCCAAATCTATTAGACTATTATCAACGTCTTCTTTAACTTTACTTTCAGGAATTATTCCACCATTGTATTTATCCACCATTGCTATTGTTCTGCTAACTAGATTTCCTAAATCGTTAGCCAAATCAGAATTAATTCTATTTAAAAATTTCTCTTTTGTAAATGAGCCATCTTGACCAAATGAAAATTCTCTTAACAAGAAATATTTTAATGCATCTACTCCGTATAAATCAATTAGTGGCTCAGGATAAATTACATTTCCTTTTGATTTTGACATTTTATCATTATCAAATAGTATCCAGCCATGTCCGAATACCTTCTTAGGCAGTTCAATGTCTAGAGCCATTAAAATAGCAGGCCATATTATTGCGTGGAATCTGACAATTTCCTTACCTACAAGGTGAATATCTGCTGGCCAGTATTTTTTAAATTCTTCATCATTATCTGTAAGATAGCCTAAAGCTGTAATATAGTTACTTAGTGCATCTATCCATACGTATATTACATGCTTTTCGTCAAAGGGAACCTTAATTCCCCAGTCAAATGTAGACCTTGAAACACATAAATCCTCTAGACCAGGCCTTAAGAAATTATTTAACATTTCATTTCTTCTGGATTCAGGCTGTAGAAAATCTGGATTTTCTTCATAAAGCTTTAAAAGTCTATCCTGATATTTAGATAATCTGAAGAAATAAGCTTCTTCCTTTGCAAGCTTTACTTCCCTATTGCAGTCTGGACATTTTCCATCTACAAGCTGGCTTTCTGTCCAAAAGGATTCACATGGAGTACAATAATGACCTTCATACTCACTTTTGTAAATGTCACCTTTTTCATAAAGCTTTTGAAATATTTTTTGTACTATTTCTTTGTGATCTTCATCAGTAGTTCTTATGAGCCTATCATAGGTAATATCTAGGGTTTTCCATAGTTCCTTAATGTTTTTCACTATGCCATCTAAATATTCCTTTGGACTAACTCCTTTTTCATTAGCTACTGTTTGAATTTTTTGACCATGCTCATCAGTTCCAGTAAGGAACTTTACATCATATCCAAGGAGCCTCTTAAATCTTGCAATTGTATCTGCAGCAACAGTACAATAGGTATGACCTATATGAAGATTATCACTTGGATAATAAATAGGCGTAGTCACATAAAATGTTTTTTTCATGATAAAACCTCCCATCATTAATCATTAAATAGAGCAATTAATACTCATATAGAACTTAGTATTAACATAACATTAACTTTACAATTCAATAAAAAAAGCCCCATCTCTATTTATATAGAGACGAAGGCATATTCCTCGTGTTACCACTCTAGTTTATCTAAGCCTCACGACTTAGAACTCAGTAAGTTACTTACATAACCTTGTTAGTATAACGGAAACAAATCCGACATAGCCTACTCAAATGTTCAGCTACATAGCTTAGGGTCCATGTTCAGCCTAATATCTAACGCTAGCTTTCACCTAACCTAGCTCTCTAGTAGATAGACACACGAGCCTACTCTTCCCTTCATTGCTTTTTAATAATATTTCTTATATTACCAAAAACTATACACAAAATGCTTAAATTTGTCAAGTCACCATTCAAGAAAAATAATAGAAATATTAAGCGAGCATTTGCATCCGAAACCGTGAACGTATATTTCTATTATTTGAACACAATATTGCATATAAAAACAGATGCAATTATAGAGGCTACATGCGATAGCAGTGCTGCAGGTAATGTATGTCTAGAATCTTTTATGCCCACAATTCCAAAATATACAGCCATAGTATAGAATATGGTTTCGGCAGAGCCCATCATAGTAGATGCAACTCTCCCTATGAACGAATCAGGTCCGTATTCAGTTATTATCTCTTTTACAACAGCTAAGGAGCCACTTCCAGAAATTGGTCTCATAAGGGCAAGAGGCATTACCTCCTTTGGTATTCCAATTATTTTAACAAAGGGGTCTACAATGTTTACTAAAATATTCATGGCACCAGATCTTTTAAATATTCCTATGGCTATAAAAATGGCTATTAGATAGGGCATTATTCTTAAAGAGGCCGCAAAGCCTTCCTTAGCACCATCTACAAAGGTATCATATAAACTAACTCCCTTTATGTATCCATGTAACAATATTATACTCATTATGGCAGGAATAACTGCAACAGACAATATTTTTAAAATCTCTATCATAAGTAACTCATTCCTTTTTCTCTAATATTTTGACACTTAAAATCCCTACAATAGTAGAAATTGTAGATGCAATAAGAGAGGTACCTATTATTTCTGTTGGATTCAATGAGCCTGCATCTGTTCTGATTTTTATAACTGTAAGAGGGACAATTTGTATTGAGGACATATTGATTACTAAAAACATGCACATGGCATTTGTGGCTCTTTTTTTATCTTTGTTCAGACTATTCATTTCCTCCATGGCTTTGAGTCCTATTGCAGTAGCAGAGTTTCCAGCACCAAACATATTTGTTACCATATTCATTATTATAGCGCTCATAGCAGGATGGCCTTTGGGGATATCAGGAAATAAAATGTTTGTAATAGGAGTTAACAATTTACTAAAAGTTTTTATCAATCCAGATTTTTCTGCAATATTCATCAGTCCTAGCCAAACAGCCATTATACCAGTGAGACCTATGGCAAACATGACAGCCTCGGATGCATCCGCTACAATAGCAGTATTTATAGAGTCAATATTACCTGTGGCGATTGCAGTTACAACACCTATGGCTATCAAAAAAAACCAAATATAGTTTATCATTATAAAGTCTCCTTTTTCTTTTCACGCTTTTTATTTTTATCTGTAGACTTAATGGAGGTAATATTATATTTAGATTATATGCATATAAACACCTTGGGATTACAAAATTAGCTAAAGTGCTAATATCTCTAACTTTATACCTTTTTGTCGCATTTCCCGGGAAATTATAATAAAATGCAAAAAATAAGACTAAGTACAAAAAGCACTTAGTCTTATTTCGTATGTTCTCTAATTAGCATAGCCTTAATTATAGCTCTTCATCCATGTATATCTCATCATCCATCATTGGCATGATCGGATACATTGAGTCCATTGATGCTGGGTACATAAGATTGTTAGGATACATTGGGTTATTAGGTTGAATAGGGCTAATAGGATTATTAGGGTACATTGGGTTATTAGGTTGAATAGGGCTAACAGGATTACTAGGGTACATTGGGTTATTAGGTTGAATAGGACTAATAGGATTACTAGGGTACATTGGGTTATTAGGTTGAATAGGACTAATAGGATTATTAGGGTACATTGGATTGTTAGGTTGAATAGGACTAACAGGATTATTAGGATACATTGGATTATTAGGTAATACTGGAAAAATCGGATGCATTGGCTCCATGTAACTTTCTTCTTCCCCAAACATATGTCTGCCCATATTTGACATGCACATCATCATGCATCGCATCATCATAGGATTCATCATTGGGCAATGTCCTACAGATGGAAAGCTCGGATATGTTGGATAAGTTGGGTACTTAGGCTTTTCTGGACATACTGGCTTTGGTGCAACTTCTTCAGGTTTTTTTGGAGGCATACAGCGCTCCCTAGGCCTTCTTAGCAAATTAGCTCAACTCCTTTTATTAAGATAAAATTGGATAATATTATTAATTGACTACTACCATTATATGAACTATATTTTTAACCGTTACTTTTTTGTTCGTGAATAAATCTAAAAGAGTTGATTTACCTTATGAAACAGCTAAATATCAGGTTTATATAAGAATTGATATATATAATGCTAATCATGGGGCTAGGGCAGGATACTTAAAAATAAAGGTATAAATTTGAAAAAATAGTCAAGACTAGTAGCTAAGACCATAAGGACAAACAATATTTTCAATTTAGTGCAAAATCAAACTATTATCATGAGGAAATTGTTAATTATTATGTAAATTACTTTATAAATTTGACAAATTAGTTATTTTAAAATAGAATGAAAAAATGGTTTTCCAAATTGCAGGAAATAAAAAAGTATATATAGACCTGCACGAAACATATTATATTATATTAAATCTAGGAGGTTTCAAAATGGAACAGAAAAACAGGGGGTATAGGCTTCTAGTTATTACAGCCCTTATCCTTACTGGAATTACTGTATTCTCCCTTGCAATATACGATGTTGTAATGAAAAAGGTCGATATTGTAGTTGATGGGAAGGAAATGTCCGTGAATACTAGTAAAAAAACTGTATCAGAAGTGCTTAAAGAAAAAAATATATCATTAGGAGAATCCGATGATATAAATATACCTGTAGATAGTCCCTTAAAAGATAACATAAGAATTGAAATTAAAAAGGCTGTGCCAGTAGTCATAAATTATGGAGGTAATATTATTGATGTCAATACCACTGAAGAAACTGTAAAGGGGTTATTAGACTCACTGAAGCTGGATTATTACCAGGATATAATATCACCTTCACTCGATGAAAAAGTTAAATCAGGTACAGAAATAAATATTGTAAAAATAGATGAAAAAATAGAAACTATAAATGAGACAGTAGCATATAAAACAATAATAAAAGACAATATTAATTTAGATAAAGGAAAACTAGTAACTGTACAAGGTGGAAAAGAAGGAATTAAAGAAATAAAGATTAAAAAAGTATATGAAAATGGAAAACTTTTGACTACAGAAATAATTAAAGAAAAAACTTTAGAAAAGCCAATTGATG
Source organism: Proteiniborus sp. MB09-C3 (assembly GCF_030263895.1). Lineage (NCBI taxonomy): Bacteria > Bacillati > Bacillota > Clostridia > Eubacteriales > Proteiniborus > Proteiniborus sp. MB09-C3. The sequence continues at coordinate 181,732 of NZ_CP127161.1, read as the reverse complement.
AAATTGTGGAAAAAGGCACAAAGGAAAAGGAATATACAATTGCATCAAGGGGTACTTTTGCAGGTAAAAGAGAAATAGAGATGGTGGCTACAGCTTATGACTTATCATATGAAAGCACAGGTAAAAAACCCGGGGACAAATGGTATGGAATTACTGCATCAGGGACAAAGGCAAGACCAGGTGTAGTTGCAGTAGATCCAAAGGTTATTCCCTTGGGAACTAAGCTTTATGTAGAATCACTAGATGGCACTCCAGACTATGGCTATGCAATAGCAGAAGATACAGGAGGAGCAATAAAAGGAAACAAAATAGATCTCTTCATAGAAGATGCTAAAGACGTAAAAGCATTTGGGAGGAGAAAAGTAAAAGTTTATATAATTGGTAAATAGAGCAGGTAACTGCTCTATTTTTGTTACATAACCGATTTCCTGAAGGCTTTTATCATAAATAAATGAATATTTAATTATTTATAAATAAAAGTTATAATATAGAGAGTACTTTTCATTAAGATTGCGAGGAGAACAAAATGATAAAAGAAATAATAGTAGTAGAAGGACGAGATGACATATCAGCAGTAAAAAAAGCAGTAGATGCAGAATTAATAGCCACAGGCGGCTTTGGAATTACAGAAGAAACAATAAAGAGAATACAAAAAGCGGCAGAAAGAAGAGGAGTCATAATATTTACGGATCCTGATTTTGCAGGAGAAAAAATCAGAAATATTATATCTAAAAAAGTAAAAAATGCAAAGCATGCATTTTTGCCAAAGGATAAGGCTACGAAGGATGGAGATATAGGAATAGAAAATGCAAAGCCTGAGGATATAATAGAAGCCTTATCTAAGGCAAGAGTAGAATCATCAGAGCCAACAATTGAGTTTACAAAAGAAGATTTGCTAGAAAGCGGACTCATAGGAAGTACAGATTCAAGTATAAAAAGAGATATAGTAGGGAGAATGTTAGGCATAGGATATTGTAACTCAAAACAGTTTCTAAAAAGGCTGAATAATTATGGGATAACCAGAGAAGAGTTTGAAGAAAGCATCAGGAGGTTATACAATGAAACCAGAGAATAGAAGGCTTTACTCACCTGCTGTAGTAAAGAAAATTATTGAAAAGCATGGATTTAGGTTTTCTAAAAGCCTAGGACAGAACTTTCTAATTGATGGCAATATAATAGATAGGATAATAGAAGGTGCAAATATTAAGGAAAGTGATGGAATAATTGAAGTCGGTCCAGGAATAGGTACTCTCACACAAAAATTATGTGAAAGTGCTGGAAAAGTAGTCGCCATAGAATTAGACAACAATCTGCTTCAAATTCTAGAAGAAACATTAGGGAGCTATGACAATGTAGAAGTCATACACGGAGACGTGCTAAAGGTGGACTTAAATCAGCTAATAAAAGAAAAGCTGGAAGACAGAACAGTAAAGGTAGTGGCAAATCTTCCATACTATATAACTACGCCTATAATAATGAAGCTTCTAGAAGAGAATCTTAATATAGATAAGATTGTAGTAATGGTGCAAAAAGAAGTTGCACATAGAATGAAAGCTGTACCCGGTAACAAGGATTATGGAGCTTTATCTATCGCAGTACAATACTATTCAAAGCCTGAAATAATAGTAGATGTTCCTAAAAATGTATTTATGCCAAGACCAAATGTAGACTCAGCAGTAATAATGCTGGATGTGTATAATGAACCTGTCATAAAGGTTAAAGATGAAAAACTGTTTTTCAATGTTGTAAAAGCTGCCTTTGGAAAGAGAAGAAAAACACTCTTAAATGCACTCACTAGCGGTATAGGCCTAAAAAAAGAAGAGATAGAAATAATATTAGAAAAATGTAGCATAGACCCAGTAAGAAGAGGAGAAACCCTTGATAGTACAGAATTTGCAGGAATAGCAGATGAAATATATATGATGATAAACAACTATTAGTTCACTATTTCCCTTTTTATACATATATTAATAACAAGATGTATAAAGGAGGGAGTAATTTGAGCGCGTTTATGAGGAAATTCGTGATATTAGAGGAGCAGCCTGATTATTATAAGAAAGTACAAGGGCTAACTCCAAAGGGCCATATGAATATTGAAGTAAGAGACGGTAGAGGAAAACTCACTATTAATGTTGATAATCTTAAGATTAGTCCAGACGAAGGAAAGCTGTATAAGGCTTGCTTAGTAGGAGAAAGCAATAAAAATTATGTAGATGTTGACTTAGGTGTTATAGTGCTAAACGATAGAGGAAAAGGAAGTATAGAATGGAAGTTTGACCCAGCATCAGTAGGAGGTACAAGTCTTTCCATAGAGAAGTTCAATAATGTACTTGTAAAAGAAATAGACATGGCAAACGAAAATAAAGAAATGATTGTTCCATTGTCAGGCTATATTTATAAAAAGGATGGCAGCCTCGTTAAGCTGATGAAAAAGCAATGTGAAAAAGAGTCTTTTAAAAAACAAGAAATACAAAAACAAAGCATAGAGGAAGTTCATTCAGAAGAATCGAAGATTCATAATGAAGAAATCTTGGAAGAAATAAATCCTGAAGAGTATTTACAACAGGTTGAAATAGAGCCAGAACAAATACAAGAAGATACATATATAGCTTCAGTAGAAGAAGCTATTAAAGAAGAAAATATAGAAGAGGATAGTATAGGGGAAGAAAAAACAGAGGACATCCAAGAAGAAAAACAGGAAGAGCTGCAAGAATATATGGTGACACAAGATTTAGATTCAAATGAATTTAAACCAGAAGAGCCAAGAGTAGAAGATTTATCCTTCGAGGACATAATTCCATTAGGCTTCAGGTTTGATGAACTTGATCTTCAGAATATGGATATGGAACAAAAAGAGCAGGATTATCAAGAGATTCAAGAAATTCAAAAGGTGCAAGAAGTTCAGGAAGCTCAAGAAATACAGGAGACAGATGAGATAGAAGCAACGCAGGAAATCCAAGAAGTTCAACAGTCTCTGGAAGAATGCGAGACAGAAATAATGCAAGAAGAACTGGAAATACTTGAAGAAGAGATACATGAAATCCAAGAAGAAGCACAAGAAGAAATACAGGAACAGATTAACAGCGCAGAAGCTGATTGGATAGACTTAGAGGCTAGAGAAGGAATGCAAGACTTCATGCAAAATCACCAAGTTACCTATAATTATGGAGATTACATTGATAATACTTATGGCAGCAAAATATACAAGATAGATGAATACATGGATACTGCTAGAAACTATAGCATGCAAGTAGCAAATTATACAATGGACATTTTAAAGTTCTTTAACAAGGTAGAGCCTTTTAGAGAAAATCTAAGGGATTGTACTTGGTGGAGGATAGAGCATAACAATGAAGACATTGATAGAGGTTTTCTTCCGTTCTATAATTATCTAGTTAATGTATATTATCCATATCCATTAACTTCAAGAACAACCACTTGTCAAAGCATGGTAGAAAAATATGGTCACTATATTTTTGGTACAGTAGCAAAGCAGGAGGAAATAAAATACTATGTCTATGGAGTACCAGGAAAATTTACCATAGCAGATCATCCATATAATGGGGCAACAGGCTTTAATACATGGCTTAAAGACAAAAACTCAGAAGAAGACCTAGGCTATTGGCTCATATATATAGATGCATTAAGTGGAAAGATAATAAATCCAGTAAATCCTACAATACCTACAAAATAACCTCTATTTTCTAGAGGTTATTTTTTTTATTTAAGGAAACACTTTATATATGCTATAATTTAGTAAAAGAGCAAAAAGGGGGATGGTCTACATGGAGCAAGACGGAATATGTGATGTAACTGAAATAAATAGAGATACTGTAGAGAAGATAAAAAAAGACATTCTTCCAGATGAAACAATAATAAGCTTATCAGAGGTTTTTAAGGCACTAGGTGATCCTACAAGGCTTAAAATTATTTATGTGCTTTCAAAACATCAGCTATGTGTTTGCGATATAGCAGATTTATTAAACATGAGTCAATCAGCCATATCTCACCAGCTAAGAGTACTCCGAGGATTAAGACTTGTAAAATTTAGAAAAGAAGGCAAGCAGGCAATATATTCATTAGATGATGATCATGTGCTCCAATTATTCAATCAAGGTATGGAACACATATCTCATGAATAAAAAATAATTAAATTTTCTTGCGATTAAAAAAGGTTTTTTTGGGGCAGTATAGAAATAATCTATAATGAGAACTAATACAATAGATGATTTCTATACAAAGGAGGCGTATTTTAATGGCTAATGTAACAGTTTACACAAGCAATACATGACCACATTGCGTAACAGCAAAGCAATATCTTTCGGAGAAAGGTGTAAGTTATACTGAGAAGAACGTCCAAACAGATCCTAATGCAAGAAAAGAGCTAATGCAAAAAGGCATTAGAGCAGTGCCTGTAATAGTAGTAGACGGACAAGATATAGTAGGATTCGATAAGGCAAAACTAGAAGAGCTTCTATAATATAATATATAATAAAAAACCTTGGCGTAAGCCAAGGTTATTTATTTAATTCTGCAAGAAGTTTTTCTAAATCAATTCCATGTACCATAGCAGCTTGCTCTAATGATTCCATTTGAGAAGAAGGACATCCTATACATCCCATTCCAAATCTTAAAAGAGCTTCCACAGATTCTGGTTTTTCTTTCAATATTTCACCAATAAGCATATCTTTAGTTATAGCCATTTTAAATTTCCTCCTTAATTCTATTTAATCTAATAATAACATAGAATAAAATGTTTTATGTGATTTTAATCACATTTTACAATTATTATACCACTACTAATACAAATTATAATATATCAATTAAGAAAAAATGACAATATGTAAATAAAAAATCAATAAAAAATGAATAAAAAATAATAAATTAGCCAAAATACTTATGAGGAGGGATGTAAATGCCAGATGATGAAAGGAACAATGACAGAAATAATGAAAGAACGCGAGACAACAAAGATTTTAGTATTACCGAAATGATAGTTAGAGTAATAATAACAGCTATAGTCGTAGGATTAACCGCATTTTTCACACCAGGCTTTAGTGTTGATGGCTTGTGGAGCCTACTTATTGCAAGTATTGTTATAGGAATTCTAGACTACTTAGTAGAGAGATTCACAGGAATGGATGCTTCTGCATTTGGTAAAGGAATCAAAGGGTTCTTAATCACAGTAGTTATTCTATATGTAACAAGACTTATTGTACCAGGTTTCCATGTAACTTGGCTGGGAGCAATTATTGGTGCAATAGTAATAGGAATAATCGATATGATAATACCAAGCAGAGCTTCAATCTAAATGTAAACATAACTCGTTATCAATTGAAAACAATAGTTAATAACAAATGTAACCCTGTATCTTTGTGAAATACAGGGTTACATTTATATTGATATTGTAATATAATAATATTACAATATTTCAATTGAAAAAAGGGGTGTCAATATTGAGCAGTATTAAGGCAGTAGATGATAACGAAAGATTTAGAATTGCAAGTAGAATAACTTGGCTTACAATTATACTAAATATAATTCTTTCCATAGCAAAGATTGGTATAGGTATAATTTCAAGTTCAACTGCAATGATTGCAGATGGAGTTCATACTGTTTCAGATGTGGCTAGCTCATTAGGTATTATTGTAGGCTTCATAATTTCAAATAAGCCTGAAGATTCGAAGCATCAATATGGGCATGAAAAAGCTGAGTCCATTGCTGGATTTGTTTTATCTCTAATGCTCATTAGTGTAGGTATAAAAATTGGATATTCCTCAATAGAGCTTATGATTTCTGGAACTACTAAGGTTCCAGGTATGTTAGCACTGTGGGCAGCCTTAGCATCGATAGTCGTTAAGGAATTTCAATATAGAATAACCATGAATCAGGGGAGAAGAATAAACAGCAGTGCTTTAATGGCAGATGCTTGGCATCATAGATCTGATGCACTATCTTCTGTGGGAACACTTATAGGCATAGGGGGAGCAAGATTGGGGTATAAAATTTTGGATCCACTAGCAGGATTTATAGTTTCAGTTATAGTTGTAAAGGTTGGAATCGATTTGTTTTTGAAAGGCTATAACGAGCTTATGGACTCATCTATAGAGGAAGAGGAGCTAACTCAAATATCAAATGTTATTTTAAGCGAAACCAAAATAGAAGAAATAAATGATCTGAAAGCTAGAAGACACGGCTCTAAAGTGTTTATAGATGTAGAGGTTTGTGTAGATCCTAATATCTCTGTATTAGAGGGCCATGATATAGCTGAAGATGTTGAAAAAGTTATATATGATAATTTAGATAATGTAAAAAAAGTTTTAGTTCATGTAAACCCTTGTGTAGAGAATTGTACAGAGATTAAGAATAAATAGAAGTATAAGCAAATAAAAACAGGAATAAATAAAAATCATTGACCCAAAACTAAATATGTAGTAAAATTTGTTTTAACATACCCCAATGGGGTATGTTAAAAATAATAGAATATTGGGAGGGTTAATGATGAATGTAAATGTAACAGAAAAAGCTCAAGAAGAATTAAAAAGAATATTAGATAAAAAAGGTTCAAATGATAAATCTGTAAGAATATATATAGCAGGTGTTGGTTGAGGTGGTCCATCCTTTGGAATCGCTCTGGATGGGCAAAAAGAAAATGATGAAGTAACTAAAATTGGTGAATATAGCTATTTAGTGGATAAGGATTTAATAAATACCTACGGAACATTTAATGTAGATTATACAAATGATTGGCTGAGAAGGGGATTCCACATAGTGCCAAATAGAGGTGGCTCATCCTGTAGTTAAGCAATATAAAGAGTAAAGCCCATAAAGCTTTACTCTTTTTTATGACCTAACCCGATTTCTTCCTAAAATTGACTATAAAGATTTTGATTAAAGGACAAAATTATGGATATATATTAACTAGCATTTTTAGGAGGATAAGCATGAATAATTTTAGGAAAGAAGATATACGAAAGGAAATGATTAGCTTAAGGAATAAGCTTACGAAAGAGCAAGTAGATTCCTTGAGCAAAAAAATTATTTCAACTCTAATTAAGCTGCCAATATTCAAAAATAGCCGAAATATAATGCTCTATTTAAGCTTCGGCAATGAAGTTGATACCTTTAAGCTAATTGAATTTTGCAGAGAGCAGGGTAAGAGGATAATTGTCCCTTTTTGTATAAATGAGGGAAGAAGACTAGTACCTACGGAAATAAGAGATATGGATAAGGATTTAGTTAGAAGTAGCTTTGGATATCTAGAGCCTAAAAAAGAGCTTGTAAAGCCTGTAGGTACAGAAGAAATTGATTTAATAATACTTCCAAGTCTTGCATTTGACAGAAGATGCTACAGAGTAAGCTATGGTGGAGGTTACTACGACAGATTTCTTAAAAAACTAAATTTTACAATACCCACTATAGGATTAGCATACGATTTTCAATTGATGGATTTAATACCATCAGAAGAACATGATGTACCAGTGGATTATATTGTAACAGATAAGAGAATAGTAGTGAGATAAGGTGTAATAGGCCTATTGGAGGGAAAATTAGTATGGAGAATCAATGCAACAAAAATAATGAGGAAAAGAAGGTACAAAAAAACGTATGTGAAGAATGTGGCTGCATAATGAAGCCAGAAGGCGGCTGCTTTGTGTGCCCTAATTGTGGATACAGTCCTTGCAGTATATAAGCAAAAAATAACGAAGACCATAGATTTGACATATCTATGGTCTTTGCTGCATTATTTCTTAAATATTTTATGAAGAAAGCCCTCTTCCTGTCCTAAATTTTCAGTGTTAACCTGATATTTAAAATCAGGATTGGCAGTATTTACAAAGCTTCCAGTCCATGTAGTTCTTAAATCATACATTACCCGGGGATCTGCACCAGCCTCATTCCAATATCCTTTATGCAGGCATTTGGATTGGCTATACTCCAGATAGTCGTCTTCAGATACTCTAATTGAATTCACATTATCACATGGCATTCCATTTAGAATATAGTTATTTAATGCATCATATATATCCTTAGGAGTTGAAGTATCATATTTTGACTTTGCATCCTTACCTAAAGCTATCCCATCTTGTTTGTATATATTTTTAGCAAGAAGAATTCCATGATCCTTGTATTTTGCAAATAAATCTGCTAATATGGCAGCCTGTCTGGTTTCCACAGTTTTAATTTTCTCTTGAAGCCAACCGTGGATATTATTAATATCAATTAATTCGTCCAAAGGTTTATCAGAGATTCTTTCGCCATATTTCTTAATATTAGCATCTTCTATATCATTTACTTCTTCTCCAAAGCTTTCTTTAAATCCTTTTATTATATTTTTTTCAAGGTTTTCATGGTATTTAATTTTATCAAATAACCAAAAATGAATTGGAGCTAAAAATCTACTCATTTGAAAAATCCTCCTTTTTAGATATAATGTAATTATCTAATTAAGTTTATTGTCTTGTACGGGTTATATATTTATAATGTACAAAAATATCAAAACTATTAATATGGCAAGAATCACATAGCTATGTGATAAAGGTCACATTTATTATAAAGGGGAGAGATTTTATGAGCGATGTTATAGACATTGGAAAAAAGTACAGAGTCTGTAATTTGTGCAAAGGAAGATACTGTGCCCATAAGGTGTCAATATTTTCAGTTCTTTCGGAAGAACAATTAACAAAGCTAACAGAAAAAATAGCACATAAAAACTATAAAAAAGGCCAGATTATTTTTTTTGAAGGAGATATATCAGATAAGCTATATGTCATAAATAAAGGAAAGATTAAAATATTTAAGTATACTAGAGAGGGAAAAGAGCAGATACTTTATATTCTTTCAGAAGGGGATTTTGTAGGAGACTTAAGCCTTCTTAAAAAGGATGAATTTAAATTCAATGCAGAAGCTTTAGAAGATGCAAACATATGCGTGCTGACGAAGGATGATTTCGATGGCATACTAAAAGAAAGTCCTGAAATAGCCATATCAATACTACAAGTAGTTTACGATAGAATAGTGAAGCTAGAGAATCTTATCCAAAGCCTAAGTACAAAGGATATAGAGGCTAGAATAGCAGGGCTTCTGCTTAGCTTCATAAAAGATTTTGGAGTTCGTAAAGGCGACAGCATAGAACTTGAACTGCCCTTAAGCAGAGAAGATATAGCTAACTATATAGGAGTCACCAGAGAAACAATAAGCAGAAAGCTGGGAAGTATGCAGGATCAAGGAGTAATAGAATTAATAGGAAGCAAGAAAATCATCATAAAGGATATTGAAGAATTAGAATACATGGCGACATAGATACTAGAGAAAACAACAAAGGCCTGATAATCTGAAGATTTTCTTTAAATTTTGTGCATTTAAGCTGCGAGCACATATTATTTTTGCTTTTTTGATTTAAATCATTTTACTGGGGGAATAATGGTTGTATAATTATAGATGACAAAAGAATAGCTTTGGAGGGATAGAAATGGACTTAAGACAACAAGTACTTGAATCACTTAAAAACGTACTAGACCCAGAAATTAAGAAGAGCCTAGTAGAGCTAAATATGATAAAGGATATAGAAATATCAGGACAAGATGTAATCATAACCGTGACACTTACAACAGAGGGCTGTCCTTTAAAAGATAAAATAAGAAAGGATATATTATCTGAAGTTAGAAAAATAGAAGGAATAAAAAATGTCGAAGTGATCTATGGTGAAATGACAAAGGAGCAAAAACAAGAATTGGCTCAAAAACTTCATGGCATAGATGAAAGAAAAGATCCTTTTACCAATACTAGAGTAATAGCAGTAGGCAGTGGAAAAGGCGGAGTAGGGAAATCGACAGTAGCAGCAAATCTAGCAGTGGCAATGAGTAGTCTTGGATATAAAGTAGGACTCATAGATGCAGACATATTAGGCTACAGTATTCCTCAAATAATGGGAATAAATAAAGAAAGACCAACAATGATAGAAGAAGGCATCATAATGCCCATAGAGAAGCAGGGAGTAAAGGTAATATCAATGGGAAACCTTCTTGAAAGAGATGAACCGCTTATTTGGAGAGGTCCAGTTCTCGGTCAAGTATTATCACAATTTATATATGATTTTTACTGGGGAGAGCTAGATTATATGTTTATAGACCTTCCACCAGGAACAGGAGATGTACCCCTAAGCCTAATGCAAAGCCTTCCAAAGGTTGAGATTTTAATAATCACAACACCACAGATAACAGCAGCAAGTGTAGCTAAGAGACTAGGTCTCATGGCAGAAAAGACAAAAAATAAGATAATAGGAGTTATTGAAAACATGTCTTATTTTATTTGTGATAACTGCTCTGAAAAGCATTTTATTTTCGGCAAAGGAGAAGGAGAAAAGCTAAGTGCCGAGCTTAACACAGAGTATCTAGGCGAAATACCCCTAATGACAACCCTAAGAGAAGGAAGCGACAAAGGAAATGTGTTTGCTGGAGATATAAATACGGAAATAGGAAAAATATATAATAAAATTGCGAAGAAATTGGGACACTTGGATTAGCAATCTGACATAAGTGGTGACGAAATAAAGACAAAAAATAATACACAAGAATTATATTATAAAAATACTTGACAAACATAAAAAATGTGGTATATTAGCATTAACAGCTTAATATCTAATTCACGTTCACGTTTTTTCAACGTTCAGAAATTAAAGTTTTTGAACTAAATTGAAAAAAATAGTGGTCATGAAAATTAGGTTTCTTATAAATCATAAGAATCTTTTTTCATGACCTTTTTTATTGCCTTATTTTAATGGTGCTAATAATATAACAGTTCGTGAAAAAGAAAAATGGATATTAATATTTATTCAGAATTTTAGACTATTAAGTAATTCGTCTATGAATAAAATAATAGAAGGAGTGAAAGATATGGAAGCTGTGGAGAAAGCAGTTATAACGAAAAAATCTTCTTACACAACTAGCCAAATAGTTGGGTTAATTTTAGGAATTGTACTCTTTTATCTAGTATATTTTGTTATACCAATTGAAGGATTAAGTAAAGAAGGCAGAGGAGTATTAGCTACTTTAGCAATAGCTGGCTGTTGGTGGATGACAGAAGCAGTAAACTCTGGAATTGTAGGACTAATACCATTGGTTTTATTTCCCTTAACGCTAACATTAAGCCCTGAAGCGACTGCAGCTGCATATGGCAGTAATACAATCTTCATGTTCTTTGGTGGCTTTTCAATTTCCTTAGCACTAGAAAAATGGAATTTGCATAATAGGATCGCTTTATCCATTATTAATGTTGTTGGGACAAGCATGACAAAAATAATTATTGGAATGATGTTTGCTTCTGCTTTTATATCTATGTGGGTTTCAAATACTGCTACTATTTTAATGCTACTCCCAATTGCACAAGCGATAGGATCAAAAATAACGGAGCTTATGCAAAAAGAAGGACCATATGCAGAAAAGGATGTTAGCAATTTTAAGAAAGCTACTATTTTAGCTGCTGGATTTGGTTCTATCATTGGAGGTTCAATTACATTGATAGGAACCCCTACTAACATTATACTGTCAGGGTTTACTACAGAACTATTAGGTTTTGATTTGCCTTTTGCTCAATTTAGTTTTTTTGTATTTCCAATTGCTGTAGTCCAGTTTGTTTTAATGATTTTTATTTTAACAAAAGTTTTTTATAAAATTGAAGCAAGGCAAGTAGAATTAGGGAAAACGTTTATATTAAAGGAATTAAAAGCATTAGGAGAATTGAACCATGAAGAAAAGATTGTATCTGCAGTTTTTATAGGAACTGTCTTTATGTGGGTAACTGTATCATTTATTTGGAAAGACATCATTCCAGGAATCTCAGACACTGTTGTATCAGTAATTGCATGTATTCTTCTCTTTTTACTTCCAAGTAGAAGCACAGGAGGAAGAATACTAGAAGCAGACTCTGTAAAAAAGATTCCTTGGGAAGTTATATTAATGTTGGAAGGTGGACTAGCAATTGCGGCAGGATTTACACAGACGGATTTGGCCCAATGGATTGGAAATCAGCTCATGAGTTTTCAAGGACAGTCGGAAATGATTGTTATTATAGGTGTAACTTTCCTAGCTTTATTAGTGACACAATTTGCACCAAATACAGCAACTGGAACTATAATGATACCAATCGCAGCATCTCTTGCTAATGCAATGGGAATGCATCCCCTACCTTTAATGACAGCGGTTGCTATGGGTACTGGGTTTGCTTGTACTTTACCAAGTGGTACTCCACTTATGGGAGTCCTTTATGGAACTGGAGAATTCAAGATGTCTGAGATAATCAAAGTAGGGTTAGTACTTGCCATCGTATCAGAAATCATGGTTGTATTAAGTGTAAAATTTATTATGCCACTAATATTTAGAATCTAGTATCATGTAAATATATAACTAGAATATTCTCAAAGATTTTGCACAAAAACAGATGTAGTTATTATATAGATGTAATTGTATTATTTTATTAGAGGAATTGTGATGAAGCTAGAATTGCGTTAAAATTGGCTTAGGAGAAATTTCTTCTACATAATAATATGATAGGAATTAGGTGATAACAGTGAAAATAATGCCAACAGTTTTTATTTCCGCATATAGTCAAGCGCCTAAGGGAACAAAGCTATCTGAAAATGGACAGACTTTAGGTGTTATGTTGGAAATTAGAAGAGACAGCCACATTATTGTGGATTTTGAATGTACTTTTATTACGGATTTAGCTAAAAATTATTGTAAAAAGCTTGTTGTAGGTACGAATTTTAAAGAAGACTTTGAAGACATGCTTGAATCAATTGAAGGAAACATGATAATACCTTCTGTTAATGCCTTAATTGTTGCACTTAAAATTGCGCACCAAAGGTATATAGATACGATTTTGAAAGAAGAAACGACTGATTGATAAAAATATGTTTATTGCAATTCATATACACAATATAATTAAATATCTAATTCACGTTCATGTTTTTCAACGTTTAAAAACAAAAATTTTAAACTAAATTGAAAAATATAGTGATCATGAAAAATAGTTTAATTCTTATGAATAATAAGAAGCTTTTTCATGGTCACTTTTTTTATTACTATATTTTAAAAAAATTAAGAAAGGAGATCAGAATGAATATTCAAAATGAAACAATTAATACGAAAAGAAAACTAAAGGTTATTGACTATCCAGGAGAAAAAGGTCCAATAATTGCACTTCATGGACTTACCGGGAACTATCTGCAACTTCGGCATTATGTCGAGAGTCTTAATCAAGAATATCGAGTGATTACACTTGATTTTAGGGGAAGGGGAGACAGTGACTCAGCAGAAAATCCATCTTCAATATTTGAGCATGCAAATGATATAAGGAATCTGATTGAAGAGATGAAATTAGATAGTCCTATTTTAATGGGATATTCAATGGGTGGGTTCGTTAGCTCAATTGTTGCTTCTATAGGTATTCCTATTAAAGCATTAATTCTTCTGGATGGAGCTGCTACAATGAGTGAACATCAGATACCTATAGTAGAGCCAACTTTCGGCAGATTAAGCAAACATTATTTTTCTAAAGAAGATTATGTGGCTACAGTTACAAGTAGCTACATGAATATGGGAATTGGCATAACACAAGAATTAATAAAAAACGTTGGATACGAAGTAGAAAATAAAGGTGATTATTGGGGCAATAAATCTTGTGAAAGAACTATAAGACAGGATTGGAAAAGTTTTTGGGAATTTGACATTAACTCAATTGGGACTAAAATCAATTGTCCTACTTTATTAGTAGAAGCTACTGGAAACATTGGCAACAATCCTCCTTTATTTATTCCAGAAAGCTATGTCAATACAAAGAAGAGTATAAGAAATCTAAAAATTGAAATCTCTGAGGCAAGTCACTATACAATGGTTTTTGAAAAAAGAGAGGATATTAATAAGTTTATTCATGATTTCCTAAATAAGCTAGAAAACTAGTCCATAAAAAATATATAAAGGTGGGGTGAAGCATATGGGAACTGTGAAAAAAACAGTTGTAGAAAAAAAATCATCTTACAATAAAGGTCAAATGTTTGGTTTAATTTTAGGAATTGCACTTTTCTTATTGGTTTATTATTTCATACCATTTGAAAATCTTAGCAAGGAAGGTAAAGGTGTGTTAGCTACTTTGGCACTAATTGGAACGTGGTGGATGACAGAAGCAGCCAATACGGGAATTGTTGGGCTAGTTCCACTAGTTTTATTTCCTTTAACACAAACATTAAGTCCCGGAGCAACAGCAGCTGCTTATGGCAGCAACACAGTATTTATGTTTTTTGGTGGTTTTGCTATAGCATTGGCATTAGAAAAGTGGAATTTACATAATAGAATTGCTTTATCTATTATCAATATTGTTGGAACAAGCATGACTAAATTAATTGTAGGTTTGATGCTTTCAGCAACCTTTATTTCCATGTGGGTTTCTAATACCGCTACTATGTTGATGCTTCTCCCAATTGCACAGGCAATTGGATCAAAAATAGTAGAACTGATGGAAAGGGAAGATACCTACTCAAAGAAGAATGCCGACAATTTTAAAAAATCAGTTGTATTTGCAGTTGGATTTGGTGCGATTATTGGAGGTTCAATGACACTTATTGGAACACCTACCAACATTTCGCTATCTGGCTTTACTTCACAATTGCTGGGATATGAATTGTCATTTGCTCAGTTTACATTTTTCGAATTTCCAGTTGCTTTAGCTCAATTTATTCTAATGGTATTTATTTTAACAAAAGTGTTTTACAAGATTAGCATAAAAGAGGTAGAGCAAGGAAGGAGCTATATAGCAGAAGAAAAGAAGGCATTAGGTAAGATGAGTAATGAAGAAAAGGTTGTTTCAGCAGTTTTTATAGGAACTGTATTCATGTGGGTAACTGTATCATTTATTTGGAAAAAGTTTATACCAGGTATATCAGATACTGTTGTATCTATAATTGCTTGTATTCTTCTCTATTTACTTCCAAGTAGAAGCACAGGAGGAAGAATACTAGAAGCAGACTCAGTTAAAAAGATGCCTTGGGCAGTTATCCTAATGTTACAAGGAGGTATGGCTATTGCAGCAGGGTTTACACAAACGGATTTAGCGCAGTGGATTGGAAATCAA
The DNA here is from genome assembly GCF_030263895.1 of Proteiniborus sp. MB09-C3. NCBI lineage: Bacteria > Bacillati > Bacillota > Clostridia > Eubacteriales > Proteiniborus > Proteiniborus sp. MB09-C3. The sequence goes on along the minus strand of NZ_CP127161.1, from coordinate 166,606 downwards.
CTCATGAATTTCCAGGGGCAGCCAGAAATAGTTGTTATTATGGTTGTAACCTTACTAGCCTTATTAGTAACACAATTTGCGCCAAATACAGCAACTGGAACTATAATGATACCAATTGCAGCATCATTATCCAATGCAATTGGAATAAATCCTCTATATTTAATGACAGCTGCTGCTTTAGGAGCAGGCTTTGCTTCAACTTTACCAAGCGGAACCCCTCTCATGGGAATAATCTATGGTACTGGAGATTTTAAAATGGGAGAAATGGTTAAGGTAGGGATTTCCCTTGTGTTTGTATCCTTTATCATGATTGTATTAAGTGTTAAATTTATACTCCCATTATTTTTTGCGGTGTAGCTTAATTTACGTATAAAAATTAACTATTGAATGTATGGAAGGAGTTTGAAATGGCAGACGGATTAGCTTATTTTAAGAAAGTATACAATGATATTCCTAATTGGGTTCAAATCATGTATGACTATAACCCCAAAATGCTAGATTACTACACAGATATTAGGGGAGAAGCATTTAAGGATTCAGAATTAAGTGCAAAAGAAAAGGATGAATTCATCGCTAGTATGAATGCAGGAAGATTGTACAAAAGGAGTATGCTCTATCATACTCAAGCTGCAATAATCAAAGGCTCACAGATTGGAGATTTAATAGAATATTTTTTAGTAGCTTATGTTTATTCGGGGAAGGATGCTCTTGAATTATCACTAGCAGCTCTTGAAAATGCTTTGATACAAAAAGAAAAAACAGTGAATGAACGTAAAAATAACTATGCAACGGACAAGGAAGTGTTTGAACAAATTATAGAGTGGACAAATGATAGTGACAATACTCTTGTAAAAAAAGTTTATACATTATTAGATGATTCTAAAAATCATAATTCTCCTGAAATTATTGATTTAATCATGAGTGATGGGAAAGTGTCTCGAAAAAAGAAGTATTTAAATCTAATAGGTCAATATATTACAGAACTTAGAGGAAATGCTGTAGGACCATTAATTGAGAAAGCTAGAAATATTGGAGTGACAGAAGCAGAATTAGCAGATTTGGGTTACATTGTTATGATAACTGCAGGAATTCCTAGCTGGTTTGAACTCAGTGATCATTTAAACAGTAAATAATAGAAATGGAGGGCTTTTCATGACAAAAATAAAAAATAGCATTAAAGAAGCTTTATCAGTTGTCAAGAGTGGTGATACCCTTCTTGTTGGTGGCTTTGGGTTGGTTGGTAGCCCACTATCATTAATTGAAGGATTGATCAATTCAGATGTAGATAATTTAACAGTTGTAAGCAACAATTTAGGAGAGCAAAACAGAGGACTTGGAAAGCTGTTAAATCAAGGAAAGATAAAAAAGGGAATAGGCTCTTATTTTACTAGCAATAGAGATGTAGGCGAGGCATATAAAAAAGGAATTATTGAATTAGAATTAAGTCCTCAAGGAACTCTTGCAGAAAGAATGAGAGCTGGAGGAGTGGGAATCCCTGCTTTTTATACACAGACAGCTCAAGGAACAGACTTAGGGAAAGGAAAAGAAGAAAGATGCTTCAATGGGGATAAGTATATACTTGAAACTGCTTTGCGAGGTAATGTAGCTTTAATTAGAGCACATAAAGCAGATACTTTAGGGAACTTAGTATACTATAAAACTGCTAGAAACTTCAACCCTATAATGGCAACTGCTGCTGATTATGTTATTGCAGAAGTTGATGAAATTGTAGAAGCTGGAGAACTAGATCCAGAGTGTATAGTTACACCACATCTGTACGTTGATACTATAGTGAAAGCAACTCATATTTTAACTAAGGAAGGGGTGGTATATAATGGATAAAAAAGATGGAACTAAATATAATATTGCAAAAAGAGCAGCTCAAGAACTCAAAGGGCCACTTATTGTAAATCTAGGAATTGGCGTACCTACTTTAGTTCCTAACTATGTAAATGATGAACAGGTATTTTTGCATACAGAAAATGGGATGTTAGGTGTTGGTCCTGTAGACGACAATAACATTGATCCTAATCTAGTAAATGCAGGTAAATTACCTGTGTCAGAAATGATTGGTTCATCCTATTTTGATAGTGCTCAATCTTTTGGTATGATTCGTGGAGGTCATGTAGATGTGGCAATCTTGGGAGTTTTACAGGCTGATGAAACAGGTAAAATAGCTAACTGGTCTGTTCCAGGTCAAGACATCATTGGAGTAGGTGGAGCGATGGATTTACTTTGTGGAACAAAAAAAGTAATATGCACCATGATGCATACAACTAAAACTGGTGAGTCTAAGATTCTTAAAAAGTGTACCTATCCAATTACTTCTGAAAGACAAGTGGACATGATAATTACAAATTTAGCTGTATTTGAATTTATAGAAGGTAAGATGTATTTAACAGAATTAATGCCTGGAGCAACTATTGAGGAAGTTAGGGCAAAAACAGAAGCTAATTTTATAGAAAAACTTAAATAGAAAATAACTGTGCAGAAAGAAAGGGGAACATTATGGCAATTAAAGAATTTAAAACATATATTTTAGATATGGAGACTGTGAGACCTCATCAACTATCAATGACTACAATTACTTCGCAGGCCATTATTGTAGGACGTGCTATTGATGAAGATGGAACTGAGGGTTGGTCGGAAGTTGCAAACATTGGTGGAATTTCATATGGGGAGCAAACACCAGAAGCAATTAAGATTAATATTGATACTTATTTAGCTAAATTTGTAATTGGTAGAGAAGCTAAAGACTTTAATTTAATAATGCACGAAATTGGACATGCTGCTAAAGGTAACAACTATTCTAAAGCAGTTGTAGAGGGAGCACTTATTGATTTAGCAGCTAGACAAAAAGGAATTCCTGCCTATGAATTATTAGGAGGGAAAATTCACAATTCTATTCCATTGGCTTGGACTTTAGCATCTGGCAATACTGAAAGAGATATAAAAGAAGCTAAAGAGCTATTGGCTATTAAAAGACATAAAATATTTAAGCTGAAAATAGGTACTGGAGATCCAGATGCAAATGTAGAGCATGTTAGAAAAATAATTGAAGCCGTTGGAGATCAAGCTAAAGTAACTGTTGATATAAATCAGGCCTGGGATGAAGATACTTCTGTGCGTTGCATCAAAAAATTACAGGATTATGGTGTGAACATGGTTGAGCAACCAGTTCCTGTTTGGAATTATGAAGCTATGGCGAGACTGACACAAAAATTTGATGTTCCTATAATGGCAGACGAATCTTCAACTTATATACATGATTGCTTTCTTATTGCTAAACATAGAGCAGGAAATTGTATAGCATTAAAACCATGCAAACATGGAGGTTTATTAGAAACTAAAAAAGTCGCAGCTATTGCTGAAGCAGCTGGCTTTGGATTATATGGGGGAACTATGATTGAATCAAGCCTTGGTTCTGCAATGGCACTTTCTGTGTATTCAACAATTTCAGCATTTGAGTTTGGAACCGAACTATTCGGACAATTCTTATACAAAGACAGAATAACAGTTGACGAATTACAAGTTAAAGACTATGAATTAATTATTCCTGATAAGCCGGGATTTGGTCTTGAGGTTGATGTAGATAAAGTAAAATTCTATGCAAGAGACTTTTATTAATCTAAAAGTTCTTTATAGACAGTAAATTACAAAAATTAGTTAAACTTTAGCTTCCTTGACTTAAATTCAAATCAAGGAAGCTAAATTAGAATAATAGTATCGTATAAAAGGATATAGGAGGCATAGCCGTGAAAGATGTCGTTATTATAGATTCTGTGAGAACACCAATAGGTTCATTAGGAGGAACACTTAAAAATATTGCAGCTGATATACTCGCAGCTGAGACTATTAAGGAGTTATTGAAACGTACAGAACTTAATCCAAATAAAATCGATGAGGTGATACTAGGTCAGGCAAAGCAAAGTGCAGATATTTCCAACATTGCTAGAGTAGCCTCTCTACGTGCAGGAATACCGCTAGAAGTTCCTGGATACACAGTTCACAGGCAATGTGGATCAGGTTTGCAGGTTATAAATAATGCAACGCAACAAATTCAATCTGAGAATGCAGACATAGTTGTGTGTGGAGGAGCCGAGTCAATGAGCACTGCACCATATTATGTAAACAATGTTCGTTTTGGAGTAAAAGCGGGGAATATTGAGTTAAAAGATCCAAATACAGCTAGCCAACCTGGTTCACAACCTTATGAGGTTTATGGAGATTTAACCATGGGAATGACAGCAGAAAATGTTGCTGAAAAATACGTAATTTCTAGAGAGGAGCAGGACAGGTTTGCCTTACAGTCTCAAGAAAGAGCTCGTAGAGCGATTAATGAAGGCAGATTTAAAGATCAAATAGTCCCATTAATCATACAGCAAAAAAAGAACAGTTTTTCTTTTGATACTGATGAATACCCTCGTGATACAAATATGGAGGCATTAGGAAAACTAAAACCAGTTTTCAAAAAGGAAGGAACAGTAACTGCGGGAAATGCAAGTGGTAGGAATGATGGTGCAGCAGCATTACTTATTATGTCTAAAGAAAAAGCTGTAGAATTAGGCTATAAAAATGGGTTTAGAGTTGTTGCCTTTGCCTCAGCGGGAGTAGATCCAAACTACATGGGTTTAGGACCAATTCCAGCTACTAAAAAAGCTCTGGAGAAAGCAAACTTATCAATAGAGGATATAGACGTAATAGAATTAAATGAAGCTTTTGCGGCCCAAGCATTAGCATTCTTTAGAGAATTTAAATTAGACCCAACAACAGAAAAAGCAAATCCTAATGGAGGAGCAATTTCTCTAGGTCATCCAATTGGTGCCACTGGTTCAATATTAATGACAAAACTTATGCATGAACTAAACAGGATTAAAGGTAAATATGGAGTTGTTACTTTATGTATTGCAGGCGGCATTGGAATAACTACAATAGTTGAAAGAATTGAAATAAAATAAATTTAAACCCAGAAAATTTAAGAATTATATAAATGAAAAAAATAAAGTAGTTAAAATAATCTTAAATTCATAGTATTTTTGTCCATATAGCAAAATTAAAAACAAGAGGCCAAGTTTGAAAAGCTGAAACAATGTTTATTATAGCTTTTTAAGCTTGGTTTTTTATTGACTATCTCAGAATTATGTTTCTATTAAATTATTTATGGAGAAACTATTTACAAAATAATAATGAAATGTTACAATGGAATCAACCTACCCCACCATGGGTGGGGTAAAATAAAAAAAGGGCTTGTCCCGTGGTTCATAAAGGAGTGAAAAAGATGGCTATAAAAAAATCAACTATAAAGGTTTCAGGGATGACTTGTGCAGCTTGTTCAAAAAGGGTAGAGAATTCTCTATCAAAGCTAGAAGGAGTAATTACTGCTACAGTAAATCTAGTTATAGAAAAAGCTACTGTTGAATACGACGATGCAAAACTTTCTATTGATGATATAGTAAAGGCTATTGAAAAAACAGGATATGAAACTTCAACAGGAAAGATTACTTTAAATATAGAGGGCATGACCTGTGCAGCTTGCTCATCAAGGGTAGAAAAAGTCCTTAGTAAAATAAATGGAGTGACATCAGTAAATGTTAACCTAGCTTTAAATAAAGGGACCATAGAGTATATAGAAGGCGAACTCACAGCAGAGGATTTTAAAAATGCTGTTAAGAAGGCAGGATATAAAGCAACAGAGGAAATAGATTCAAGTGTGGATAGAGATAAGGAAGCCAGAGAAAAAGAGATTAAAAAGCTAAAAACTCTGTTTGTAGTATCGGTCGTATTTGCGCTCCCTCTTTTCTCAGCAATGTTTTTCCATATGGCAAATATCCATACTATTTTAAGCAACGGATATTTTCAATTATTACTAGCTACACCTGTTCAATTTATTGTTGGATATAGATTTTATAAGGGTGCATATCATTCTCTTAGGGGCGGAGGAGCCAATATGGATGTACTGGTTTCCATGGGTACATCAGCTGCGTATTTTTACAGTCTATATAATGTAATAATAGGAGTTCCTGATTATTATTTTGAAGCCTCAGCAGTTATTATTACATTGATACTGTTAGGAAAGCTTTTGGAAGCCTCTGCAAAAGGCAGAACATCAGAGGCAATCAAGAAACTAATGGGATTGCAGGCTAAAACTGCAAGAATACTTAGGGATGGAGAAGAAATTGATATACCCATAGAAGAAGTAGAAGTAGGAGATATAATAATAGTTAGACCAGGAGAAAAGATTCCAGTAGACGGAAAGGTTGTAGATGGGAATTCCTCAGTAGATGAGTCTATGCTCACAGGTGAAAGTATACCAGTGGATAAAAAAGTCGGAGATGAAGTAATAGGTGCTACAATAAATAAATTTGGAACATTTAAATTTGAAGCAACAAAAATCGGGAAAGATACAGCATTAGCACAGATTATAAAATTAGTGGAGGATGCTCAAGGCTCTAAAGCTCCAGTTCAGAGACTTGCAGATAAAATATCAGGCATATTCGTACCCGTAGTAGTTATCATAGCATTTGCTACCTTCTTATTATGGTATTTCATAGCAGGAGACTTTACACAGGCTTTAATCAGTGCAGTTGCAGTATTGGTAATAGCATGCCCTTGTGCCCTAGGCTTGGCTACCCCTACAGCTATAATGGTAGGTACAGGAAAGGGCGCAGAGAATGGTATATTAATAAAAGGCGGAGAACATCTAGAGAGAGCTCACAAGCTAAATTCCATAGTATTCGATAAGACAGGAACCATAACTAAGGGTGAGCCAGAAGTTACAGATATAATAGCTTTTGACTATGAAGAAGACTTGATATTGAGACTTACAGGAATTGCAGAGAAAAATTCTGAGCATCCATTAGGTCAAGCAATAGTAGAGAGAGCAAAAGAAAAAGGCATTGCATTAAATGATGCTGATAAATTTGAAGCCATACCAGGTCATGGAATATACGCTTCTATAGAAGGAAAAGATTTATATGTAGGAAACAGAAAGCTTATGAAAGACAAAAATATAGAAATATCACATGTAGAGGAGAAGATATCTTCTCTAGAAGATGAAGGAAAGACAGCTATGCTGATATCTATAGATGGGAAAATAAGTGGAATAATTGCAGTAGCAGATACAGTAAAGGAACATTCAAAGGAAGCTATCAAAAGACTGACAGATATGGGAATAGAAGTTTATATGATAACAGGAGATAATGAAAGGACTGCAAAAGCAATTGCAAGACAAGTCGGTATAGATAATGTATTAGCTGAAGTTCTTCCAGAGCATAAAGCAGAGAATATTGAAAGAATTAAAGCAGAAGGAAAAGTTGTAGGAATGGTTGGTGATGGAATAAACGATGCTCCTGCCCTTGCAGCAGCTGATACAGGATTTGCCATAGGAACAGGAACTGATGTAGCTATGGAAGCTGCAGATATTACTCTTATAAAGGGAGATTTAAGGGATATAGTTCATGCCATAGAGTTAAGCAGAAAAACCATGAGAACAATAAAACAAAATCTATTCTGGGCATTTGCATATAATACAGCAGGTATTCCTCTTGCAGCCTTAGGCTTCTTAAATCCAATGATAGCAGGAGCAGCCATGGCATTCAGTTCAGTTTCTGTAGTCAGCAATTCATTGAGATTAAAGAGATTTAGAGTGAAGTAACTATGAATTAGAAGTTAAAGATTAAGAATTGAAAATAATTGTTATCATGAGCATTTTTGTCATACTGAGCAAAGCGAAAGATCTTGAGATTTTTCACTATGTTTAGAATAATATTAATAAAAAAGGAGAGTGTAGATATGAAAAAAACATTAACAGTAGAAGGAATGAATTGTCAGCATTGTGTAAAGGCAGTAAAAAATGCATTAAGTCAACTAGAAGGAGTAAAATCAGTAGAGGTAGATCTAGCAGCAAAGAAAGTAGAAGTAGAGGGAGACAATCTACAAGATGCAGCAATAAAAGAAGCAATTGAAGATGCAGGTTATGAAGTAGTATAGAAAATAGAATGGAGAGTAAAAATGAATAAAGGAAGGAAGAATGCATTAAATCTTCTCAAAACTTCTAAGGGACAGTTAGAAGGTATCATAAAGATGATAGAGGAAGAAAGATACTGTGTAGACATATCAAAGCAGATACTATCAGTAATAGGCCTTCTAAAAAAAGCAAATCTAAATATATTAGATCAGCACATAAAGAGCTGTGTAAAGGATGCTATTTTAGAAGGGCATGGAGATGAAAAGATAGAAGAAATAATCAATGTAATAGATAAGTATATAAAATAATAAATAATATTGATGTCAAAGCGAGGTCGCTGAAAAAAGTTTAAATTTCTTGCCTGCTATTCTGAAGTGTAGTCAAAGATGTATGTTTTAATACACTAGATACACTTTACTAGAATCCAGGATGGCAAAAGAAGACTTTTTCAATGGCCTCGCTACCTTTATATATAGAAAGGATACCTCTGCTCAAATAGGGGGATGTGAGCTAATATATTGTAAGAGCAAAGCAGTTTGTAGATTATGTATGCAATTTTATTTAGTATAAAAGGGAGATTTTTATATATGAGTATACCTTTAATAAATATAAAATTGGAAAATCAATTAATATATGATGAAATAACCCATGCGGACTTGGAGACAGAGGAATGATTACCACAAATAATAAAGAACTAGCTATAAAGCTCAAGGCTTTACGTGTCCATAGAAGTGGTGATACTGGAATAGAACTGCATTATCAACGCTATTTATGAATTTGATAAGCTAAAAAATTTAAGACTATAAGCTAAACAAGCTTATAGTCTTAATAAATTTACATCTTATATTTTTCAAGGTCTTCCTTAAAGGCTTCAGATACATTCTTGAATTCAACAATATTATCCATCATCTTTTCAAGCTCTGCTGCATAAGAAGTCATATTTGCACTTACTTCTTCAGAGGAAGCAGAGTTTTCCTCGGCTATAGCAGCCAGTGATTCAATATTTTCGGATACCTTATTTATATTGCTTGTTTCATCATTAAGCTGCTTAATAGCTTCTATTAGAGAAGAGGATACTTCTTTAACAGAAATTACAATAGAGTGATTTACATCAGCAACACTTGAAAGCTTAGTATTTTCATTGTCTAATATTGAATATTGATTTTCAACCTGAGACACTACAGAATCAATTTCATTTATAAATGATAATAAATTAGAATTAATATGCTGAACTGCATTTTTTGACTCCTCTGCAAGCTTTCTTATTTCATCAGCTACAACAGCAAATCCTCTACCTTGATCACCTGCCCTTGAGGCTTCAATGGCAGCATTTAAAGCAAGTAGATTAGTTTGGTCAGCAATAGTTTCAACGGTTTCAACTATTTTTGTAACATCCTGAGCTCTTTTTTGAAGAGAAAGACTATTCTCTTTAACTCTTTCAAATTCATTTAGCATATTATCTAAATTGGAAGAAGTGCTTTTTAGCTCATTGTAGCTATTACCTATTCTTTCGACAACCTTCTCAAGCTCATCCTTACTATGATTTTCATCATCAGATATTTTATTTAGTGCTACAATATTATTGTTTAACAGATATGCAGAGTTTTCAGTTTCCTCTGCCTGATTTACTGCACCCATAGCTACCTGCTCAACGACTGCGGAGATTTCCTTTGAAGTAAAATTCATATTATTCGAGATATCATTAAATTTATCGCTAAATACATTTAACTCGTCGGTCATGCCTTTAAATCCGACAAAATCTTCTCTCAAAACATCTTTATACCCATTGATTAATGAATTTATATCTTCGAAAAAATCATTAGTAGATATGTCATGTTCCTCAGAAAAGTTATTTTCCTTTAAGTTTCTTAGCTGATACATAATACTTTTAGTAGGCATTAGAAGCAGCTTCGTAATTATTGCTGGAACTAAAAAGCTTAGTACTAAGGTAATACCTGCTAAAGGCCACTTATCTAAGAAGCTAGAAAGCAATATATGAGGAATTCCAACTAAAATTAGTGAGGCAACAGCGACTTTGATTTCAAATTTTTTTATAAATCCTAAAGATAAAAATTTATTAAATCTATATTGTTTATATTCGTAAATCTGTTCAGCAAAAGTAATATGTATTTTAGTGAAAGTATCAGTTTTTTCAATAACCTCCACATTGATACTTTCATTATAATACTTAGCAGCTCCCTTAAGCATACCATGAAAATAACCAAACATGCCTCTTTGTGATTTATAGGTCATTTCTGCCATATTTCCACTTATGGCTTTCATGCTTAATATAGGAGGATTGGCGCCAGGTATTCTTTCTGTAACTACCACATGTATATCATACATGGCTTTTAAAAATGAATACAGATTTTTATACTTAAAGAAACCAGGATAATCTTCAGAAAATGTAAGCACATTATCAATACCTATTTCTTCCCATGTATCATTGGCAGATTTACCAAGTTTTTTTGAAATAGCATCTACAAATCCTCTTGCATAAGAATCCTCTATATCCTCAGTAGGCTTAAATATCTTATCAGGATTCATTCCAACTGCTGTCATAGCTTCGTTAACTAAGGAGTCGTCGTAAAGCTTTCTTGAAGTTTTAATCCATGCGGATACAATAGTTCCTTTCATAATTTAGGGTTTAACCCGTTTCCTCCTTTATTTCTAGACTCATTACTTTAAATGTTCCACAAAAGTTGACATATTCCTTCTTTTTTATTTATAAATTGTTCGAGTGACATTAAACCGTGTCCTCTGACCTTTCATTCACACGGACAGCTTTATTTTCATACTATATTATATATATCTATAACTTTTGAGATATTTTTGTGTGTTTTATGAGGATTAAAGTAAATAGCCTGATTTTCATGTTTGACTTTTAAGGAGGTATTTTCATGTTATCTAATAACATTATTTATATAAATGTTTTTATTCATAGAGAAAATAGAATAGTGCGGATGCCACTGGAAGAGATTGTTGCAATGGCGGTTTTAACACAAATAAAGCAAGAATTTCATATTGAGATGATTAAAGTACAAGGAATAGTAGCGAGAACACAGCTTGTACGCTTAATGAGGGCCTATGACGGAGCAGGATGCTCAAATCACTATGGATGTGATATCTGCGATGAAGGACATTGTATACAATTAGAAGACAATAATCGCTTAAAAGAGATTTGGGGAGATGAATACGAAAATAGGGTAAAAATAGTAGAAAAGGCCGTAAGAGAAACAGAAGGGGTTATCATGACCTTTGATAACAAACCAATAGATGCTAGATTTCATGATACCTGTGGAGGTTCTACGGAAAATTCAGAAAGTGTCATGGCAAGAGAAATAGTATATCTAAGAAGAGTATTATGTGATTATTGTACTGAATCACCTAATTGGGATGATAGTAAATCTATATCCGTAAAAGAACTTGAGGAAAAGCTAAATGTAAAGTTCCCTTCTTTAAAGCCTACCTTAAAAACTAGTATAGAAAGCTTTTTTGATGATGTAAAAAGAGATGAATATGGGCGTGTTATCAGTATAAAAATATCAGGTAAGGAGTTCAAGGGAACAGAAATTATAGAATTACTGGGGCTTAATTCTACAAGATTTAGCTTCTCCCCTACGATAATAGCCTTCGTCACTAGAGGAAAAGGAGATGGATTAGGGCTATGTCAATATGGTGGAAATCAAATGGCCTTAGAAGGCAAAAATTATTTAGAAATATTAAATTATTATTTTACAGGCATTGAAATAAAGAAAATTGAAGCACCATGTATAGAAAAGCCGTTAAGTGGAAGAATAATAATGTTAGATCCTGGTCATGGAGGAGAAAATAGCCACGATTATATTGGAGTCAATGGAACAAGCGAAAAGGAGCTAGTTCTTAAAATATCTCAAAAGCTTAAGGCATCATTGGAAGAGCTTGGAGCAAAGGTTTCTATGACTAGAGACAAAGACGAGTACGTTTCATTATCTAATAGGGCGCAAATGGCTAATAAATTAAGGCCTGATTTTTTTCTTAGCGTTCATTTGAATGGCTACGCTAATCCTTCAATACATGGATGTGAGATATATTATTATAGAAGTGACAAGGAAAGCGAGACATTAGCAAAATCAATAATGGCAAACCTAACTAAAGATGGAGAAATTCTTGACCGTGGAATAAGGGTAGCAGACTTTTACTTATTGAGAGAAGTCAATGTAGGGTCACTACATCTAGAACTAGAATATATAACTAATCCTAATAAAGAATTGAAATTAAATGATGAGACATATATTGACAAAGTAATAGCTCGAATTACGGCTGGATTTGTAGAATACTACAAATATTAGAAAAGCAGCTATTTTTTCATAACAATTTGTAAGAAATTTGTGTTTGACAAGAGGTAGCATTGTATAGTACAATGAAAAGTTATATTTGACAGCTGGACTCATATGTGATAGTATTATATATGGATAAATGGAAAGAAGGTGATTGTTTGTTGGAAAAAAACTCTCTGGCGAAAATCAGAGCCAATGTAGAAAGTTGCGTAGGACAGAAAGTCAGGTTAAAAGCTAACAAGGGAAGGAAGAAGACAACAATCAGGGAAGGAATTATAGAAAGCGCATACCCTAGTATTTTTGTAGTAAAAATCGATGGCGGATATAATTCTATAAGGAGAGTATCATATAGTTATTCTGATATATTGACAGAAACAGTTGAAGTTACCCTATGTAATGAAGAGAAAAAAATTCAGATAAGCTAACACAAGCTGCCCTTTGGGTGGCTTGATTGTTTTTTTGCTATTGACTTTATCCATAAATATAGTATATTTATTGTTAGTAAACTCTAAGTTTAATAATACTAAGCGAAAGGCTTTTACCCAATAAGTTTAGTAGATATAAGTATTCAGTATAATGATACTTAATATTTTATAGAAATATACTAGGGAGGCGATGTTTATGGATTTATGGTTTACAGAAAATCATACAGAACACGTTAAATTTTCAATGAAAGTAAAGTCGCATCTATTTTCAGCAGAAAGCGAATATCAAAAAATAGATGTAATAGATACCTATGAATTTGGAAAAGTATTAGTAATAGACGGATACTTAATGGTTACAGAAAAGGACGAATTCATATATCATGAAATGATTACTCATGTGGCTATGGCTGTGAATCCAAATATAAAAAATGTGCTAGTCATAGGCGGCGGTGATGGAGGAGCTGTTAGGGAGCTGACCAGATACAGCTCAATCGAAAAAATTGATATGGTTGAGATTGACGATGTAGTAGTAAAGGCAGCCAAAAAATACTTGGATTTTACAGCAAATAGATTAGATGATGAAAGGGTTACACTTCATATAGAGGACGGAATTAAGTTTGTAAAAGGAAAAAAGGGCTTATATGATTTGATAATAGTAGACTCAACTGATCCTATAGGGCCTGGGGAAGGTTTATTTACTACTAAATTCTATAGAGACTGCTATAAAATACTTACAGAAAAGGGTATATTAATAAATCAAAATGAAAGCCCATATTATGCAGATACAGCAGAGCAGATGATAAAAGCTACTAAAAAGCTTAAAAATGTATTTCCAATAGTAGAAGTTTTTCAGTGCCATCTTCCCACATATGCATCTGGACATTGGATTCTAGGGTTTTCATCTAAGGCCTTTCATCCAACTCATGGTTTTGATGGAGAGAGATGGGAGCAAATAGGGCTAGAAACGAAGTATTATAATACGAATGTTCATTTAGGTTCATTTGCATTGCCTACTTATGTCAATAAAATGTTAGAATAGATTTACTGAAATTAGAAAAGCATGGACAGTCAAATTTTGTTCATGCTTTTCTAATTTAAAATTCTAATCCTCTTCCTGTAGACATAGAATTAGATAAATAAAACTTTTTATTAATTTAATTAGTAATTTTTTGGGACATTATAACATATTATTTTGCATAGGAATATATTAGTGTGATATTTTAAGATAACTTAAAGTCTCAGATAAAGGGAGGAGGAATTGCATGGCAGTTGAACTAATCAAGGATTTACTTAAGATAGACCAAGTAATAGGGAAAGATGAGATACAAGCACTAGTTGAGGGAGAAATAAAAGTGCCAGATACCAAGCCGAGAATTAAAAAGGTACTAAAAATAGATGGGGATGTAGAGGTAACAGGCACAAAAACTGCAAAAGGGAAAATCACAGTTAATGGGATCGTAAACTTTAATGTCCTATATAGTACAGATGATGAGCTGCAGTCGGTACATAATTTAAATGCAAGAACGGACTTTAAAGAAGAAATAGAGATAGAAGGAGTAGCTGAAGGTACAGTAACGGATATAAAGGCTAATGTTGAACACATAGACTATGATCAAGATGGAGACACGTCTATATCAGTAAGAAGTGTAATCTCCATAACAGGAAAAGCAACTTATGATAATACCATAGATATAATTAAAGATATAAAAGGATCGGATGGAATACAGGTTTTGAAAGAAAACATAAAATACAATGATGTAATGGGTGTAAACACCTCATCTACATTAGTAAAAGAAGCATTCGAATTAGAACAAGAGATGCCAGATATTATAGATGTTCTTAGGATTGATACGAAGGTACATGAAAAAGAGACAAAGGTTGTAGATGATAAAGTTATAGTAGCAGGTGTAGTAGCATGCTCAATTATGTATTTTGGCGATGATGAGGAGAATAAAGTAAATTATATTAATCATGAAATACCATTTACACATTTTGTAGAGCTGCCTGGTGCTGAAAAAGACATGGACTGTGGATTAAAGCTTAGCTCATATGATACGAATTTTGAAATAAAAGAAGACATAAATGGAGTTCTAAGAATATTAGATATTGAATCTACAGTAAAGATTAACGCAAAGGTATATAGGCAGGTAGAAAAAGAAGTGGCAGTTGACACTTACTCTACTAGCAAGATATTTGACATCAAAAAACAAGAGGTAGTAGTGTCAGAAAGCATAGGACAGCGCACTTCAAAGGAAATGATTAAAGGAGTTCTAGAAGTTGGCAAAGAAATTATCAAAAGCATCTATAGCATAAATGGCAGATCATTAATTACTGATTATAAGATAATGGAAGGCAAAGTGATTATAGAAGGATTATTAGAAGTAGATATGCTATATCAAATAGAAGAAAATGATGAGATAAAGGATGCTAGGCATGAGATACCATTTAAAACTTATGTAGATATAGAGCAAGTAGAGGATGAGTTGGATTTAGAAGTTGAAAACATTTTAGAAGATATAAGCTACAAGAAAATAAACAGTCATGAAGTGGAACTAGAAGCAACTGTAAACAACTGTGTAGCTGTAAATAGAATAAAGAAGATAAACATTGTTACAGAAGCAATAGAAACAGAGGAAACCATAGATAGAGTTTCTAGACCTAGTATTACAATATACATTGTGCAAAAAGATGATACAATATGGGATATAGCTAAGAGATATAATACAACAGTAGAAGAAATCATAAAAACCAACGATATAGTTTCTCCTGAAAATATAATGCCCGGAGAAAAGATAATAATTGAAAAGAATGTGAACTTTGAGCTATAAGTAGATAGCCAGAATCTTTGATTCTGTGCTAGTCACTTATGCAGTGGCTTAATCAAAAATAGCCTAGAGGAAATCTCAAGGCTATTTTTTTATGTATTTTGTATAAAGAATATATTATACTATAATATAAAGAAGGATTTGAATGAAATATAGGCTTATGGTTTCGAATGCAAACAATACTAAAGCTTATTTCGCTAAAAATTGTAGTTGCGTTCTGCAAATGTTCGCTTAATATCTCATTTAAATCATGGTAATGCAAGAGGAATAGAACAGGAGAACACCATGAAAAAAATAAAAATAGATGCTCATGCAAAAATAAATTTATCATTAGACGTCCTTAAAAGGAGAGAAGACGGCTATCACGAGCTTGAGATGATAATGCAGCAATTGTCCTTAAAGGATATCATTACTATAGAAGAGAGAGACCTGGGATTCACTTTAGAATCAAATTCAAGAGAGATACCCTTAGACACTTCTAATCTGGTATATAAAGCTTATGCTATAATAGCAAAAAGATTTAATATAAATAAAGGAATTCATATATATATAGAGAAGAATATACCAATAGCGGGAGGTCTTGCAGGTGGAAGTACAGATGCTGCAGCAGTTTTAAAGGGACTTAATACTTTATGGAAATTAAATCTTAACGAGGAGCAGCTAATGGATATAGGGCTAAAGATTGGTGCAGACGTACCCTATTGTATCATGGGTGGAACAGCACTGGCCAAAGGCGTAGGTGAAAAGCTTACTAAGCTTAATAGCTTTTCTGACAGACTTATATTAATAGCAAATCCAGGAATAAATATTTCAACTGCCTATGTATACAATAATCTTAATCTAGATAAAATAGCAGATAGGCCTCAGACTCAGGCCATGCTGAAACACATAGAATATGGAGATACAGAGCTTGTAGCTAAAGAAATGAAAAATGTCCTAGAAACAGTAACAATCAAAGAAAATCCTGTTCTAAGTAAAATAAAAGATCAGATGATAATGCATGGGGCTTTAGGAAGCCTTATGAGTGGTAGTGGACCAACTATTTTTGGTATATTTAAAGATCCAGTAGATATGACTAAATGTGAAAAAAATTTAAAACACAGTATAAAAACAGTTTTATCAACAAAGACTGTTTAAGGAGGATTACAGATGGATATTGACTTAGATAAACTAGACCTACATGACTATAAGCCACTTAGGGAAATAGTCTTTGAATCTATAAGAGAAGCTATATTAGACGGAAGACTGAAGCCTGGAGAAAGAGTCATGGAAATACAATTGGCAGAGAAGCTTGGCGTCAGTAGAACTCCAGTGAGAGAAGCTATAAGAAAGCTTGAGCTTGAGGGATTATTGATAATGGAGCCTAGAAAAGGAGCATATGTAGCAGATGTTTCATTAAAAGACGTGGTAGATGTATTAGAAGTCAGATCTTCTCTAGAAGGGTTAGCTGCATCCCTTGCAGCCATTAGAGCCAGTGAAGAAGAGATACAGCTATTAAGGGAAAAATCCACTCAATTTAAGGAATGTATAGAGAAAAGTGATGTTCAAGGAATGATAAACAAGGATACAGAATTTCACGAGGTCATACTACAGGCTGCAAAAAATAAAAAGCTAACATCCATTATAGAAAGCTTAAGAGAACAGGTACAAAGATTTCGAGTAACTTATTTTACTGAATACAATATGACCACATATCTTGTAAAAGAACATCAAAATGTTTTAGATGCAATAGAAAGCAGAAATTCTGAAAAAGCAAATGAATATGCACAGAAGCATATAGAAAATATTGAAAAGTTTATAGTATCTCGTGTAAAAGATAATTTCAAAATAGATAATATATGAGAAAATATGAGGAATGAAGTATATGATAAATTGTATAATTCTTGCAGGAAACGAAAGGGATCAGCTAGAATCAAAGAACAGCAAAGCTCTTATTGAACTACAAGGCAAGCCCATGGTTATGTATGTTATAGATGCACTGAAGGCATCTAATAGCATACATAAGGTAGTCATAGTAGGTGATAAAAACCAGCTTGCCAGTTTGGAGGCAAAAGTAGATGCTATAATAGACCATACTGGTAGCATGTTGGACAACATAGTAGCTGGAGTAAAGCACTTTCAGGAAGACTCTATGCTTCTCATATCTACCTGCGATATACCGCTTTTAACAGGAGAAGCAGTGGAAGACTTTATAAAAAGGTCTTTAGAAGTCAAAGCAGATATATGTTATCCCATAATAAACAGGACTACATGTCAGCTTGCATATCCAGAGTCTGAAAGAACCTATGCGACTCTAAAGGAAGGTCAATTTACAGGCGGAAATTTATTTATGCTAAATCCAGCTATACTTAATAGCTGCATAGACATAGCAGAACAAATGATAAGCTATAGAAAAAGTCCTGCAAAAATGAGCAGAGTATTAGGCTTGCCATTCTTAATAAAGCTGGCAGCAGGAAGACTTGCCATAGAAGAGGTAGAAAACAGAGTATCCAGGCTTCTCAATATAAGAGGAAAGGCCATAATATCAGACTATGCAGAAATAGGAAATGACGTAGACAAACCAGAACATATTCATATGGCAGAAAAATATTTACAAAAATATAAAACTGAAATTTGATTATAAGACAGATAGATATTCTCCACGTTCAATATAATATCCATAGCTTGAGTAAAAAGCACAGAGTACATTTAGAAAATGCACTCTGTGCTTTTTTGCATAAAATGTACTTTGCTGGCAAATATTATACTAAGTAATTCATTTACTTAGGGAGCTGATTGAAAAATGACTTTTAGATATGTTCTTGTTTATAGCATCAAGCCATTACTAAAAAGCTTTCTGCCATTTTTCGTTATTGCAGTTGGCATATTTATTTTATTAATGGATAGAAGAGAATTACAGAGTTCAGGAAAGAAAAGAGATGCAAAGCTAGCAAAGGCAATAGGTATAGTATACATAATAGCAGGGCCAGTACTCTACCTAATAGGTAGAATCATTTAAGGAGGCATATATGGGTTTTTTAGATAGATTCTTTAAAAAACAGCAAGAGGAGAAAAATACCGTGAAAAAAAAGATGCCCTCATCAAAAAATTTAGAAGAAAATATGAAAAAGCTCAAGGAAGTTTTCAAGGATTGTGATGATGTGCTTTTTAGAAACTTTAAGGTAGGCGCGGAGCAAATACACGAATTTGCTGTAATACAGATTGATGGAATAGCAGACAAGGATTTTGTAAATCAGCATGTATTAAGGCCCCTAATGCTAGAAGGAAGAGGTAAGGCTCCTGAAGATGTTAGGGATGGTCTATTTAGATTATCAATGGATGGAGCCATAGCAACTACAGAGCTAAAGGAAATAGATAATCTCACAGAAGCAATAGATAGCATCCTAGTAGGAGATACTGCTGTAATAATAAATGGATACGAAAAAATAATCATTATAGGTTCAAGAGGATATCCTACTAGAGGGATAAATGAGGCCGAGTCGGAGACCGTAGTTAGGGGCCCCAGGGACGGCTTTGTAGAGACTCTAAAATTTAACACAGGACTCATAAGAAAAAGAATAAGGGATACTAAATTTAAAGTAAAAAATATGCAGGCAGGAGAAAGATCAAAGACAGATATAGCAGTATTATATATAGAAGACATAGCGAATCCTAATCTAGTGAAAGAAATAATAAAGAGAATAGAAAGTATTAAAATAGATGCCGTATTAGAAAGCTCATATGTAGAACAACTCATTGAGGATAGCCATTATTCTCCATTCCCGCAGCTAGAAAGCACAGAAAAACCTGATGCAGTTGCTGCTGCACTCTATCAGGGCCGTATAGCCATTGTTGTAGATAATACACCATTTTGTCTATTAGCTCCTGCTACAGTAATGACATTTTTACAAGCAGCAGAAGATTATTATCAGAGATGGCCAATAATATCATTGTCAAGATTAGTTAGATATTTTGCAGTATTTGTGTCATTATTAGGTCCTGCATTGTATATAGCCGTAGTTTCTTACCATCCTGGTCTATTGCCTACAAGGCTTGCACTCTATATAGGAGCAAGCAGAATAAATGTGCCATTTCCAGCCTTTATAGAGGCATTTATGATGGAGATAACCATAGAACTCTTAAGGGAAGCAGGCTCACGTATGTCAGGTCCTATAGGTACTACTATAAGTATTGTAGGAGGTCTTGTCATAGGTCAAGCAGCTGTAGAAGCAGGAATAGTCAGCCCTCTTATGGTCATAGTAGTAGCGGTTACAGCAATAGCCTCCTTTATGATACCGAATTTTGGATTCGCTTCATCCTTTAGAATATTGAGATTTATAGTAATGGCATTTGCATCAGTTCTTGGTTTATATGGGATAATGTTGGCATTGATTATGATAATCACTCATTTAGTAAAATTAACTAGCTTTGAAATACCTTATATGGCTCCTTTTGCAACATTGGGAAGAACAATATCGGACTTAAAGGACACATTTATAAAAGTACCCTTAATTAAAATGAGAGAAAGGCAAAAATTGTCTAATTTAATAGACGAAGATAGGCTCATATACAAAGAGCATAAGGATAATGGAGATGATAAAAATGATAGGAGAAAATAAAAGGATATCTAATTTTCAAGCTGCTGTGCTTATGCTTCATACAATAATTGGAGTAGGAGTGCTGTCTTTGCCAGGTACCTTAGCAGAAAGGCTTGGAACTTCCGGGTGGATTTCATTGGTGATAACTGGAGTAATAGTAGCTATACCAGTAGCTATGATGACAAAGCTAATGATTATGTATGAAGGAAAAAATATAATGGAAATAAGTAGTCTGCTTATAGGAAAGCCACTTACATATATAACCTTAGCAATTATGGTCATACATATGGTAGAGCAGGGTTCCATTGTCGCAAGAATATTTGGTGAAGTAATAAAGATGTTCCTGCTATTTTCTACTCCTATAGAAGTAATCATAGTGACAGTCCTTTTAACAGCAGTCTATACAGTCAGAAGTGGTGTAGAAGCAATGGGAAGGTTTTCAGTTGTAGTAATACCTTTTATAGTAGTTTCACTTTTAGTTTTCAGCTTTGTGCTAATACCAGATTTAGATTTCAGCAATCTTTTGCCTGTTTTTAAAACTAGTCCTGTGGAGATACTTAAATCAATACCTTTTACTTTCTTTTCCTTTGGAGGAATGGAGTTTTTACTAATATATATGCATTATTCGAAAAATCCTAAGTCAGCAATGAAATATAATCTTGGAGCAATTGGAGTAATAACGGTATTATATTCATTATCCTTCTTTTTGACCCTTGCAAGATTTGGTGAGAAAGGACTAGAAAAACAGCTTTGGCCCCTATTGTCTCTGACAAAAGCCATACAATTTCCTAGTGCCTTTATAGAAAACATAGATGGTATAGTCATGGCAATTTGGGTAATAGTAGCTTTTACTACCCTAATGTCAGCTATATTTTCAGCCTCAATATTAATAGGAAAAATGTGCAAGGCAGAAGAATATAAATACTTTGCTTTACCTCTTGTGCCAATAATCTACTTTATGTCACTTGTTCCTAGAAATGTGGTATTAGTCTATGATTATGGACAAATATCTACTTATATTTTTGCTACTTTTGCTTCAATAATTTATCCCACACTGCTATTTATCATTGCAGTACTTAAAAAGAAAGGGGAAGCAAAGAGAAATGAAAACACCATGTAAGCTAATTATTGTATTATGCATGGCAATTTTACTCACTGGTTGCTGGGATTTAATAGAGTTAGATCAGTACTTTTTTATATCGACAATAGGAATAGATACCTATAATCCAGAAGAGAATGCAGCTGACGAGGTTGAAAGAGAAGTAGAGGGAAATGAAATATCGAAGGAAAATAGATTTGTGGTTACTTATGTAGCACCAGATTTAAGGGCAATAGGGAAAAATGCTACAAGTGATAAGCCTAGAATTGTTATGGCAAGTATAAGCAGCAATCCTTATGAGACGACTAAGGAATTGGCTACTAGAACCACTAGAAATTTTACATTTAGGCATACAAAGGTAGTTCTTTTAGGAGAAGAAATAGCTAAAAATAGGGAGTATATGAAGGAAATATTAGACAATCTAGGTAGGCATGATCAGCTCAGCAGAAAACTTAATGTTCTCGTAGTAAAAGGTACTGCAAAGGAAGTAATCAACATAGAAGACCCATTTGAGCCTGAGACAGGCTATCTTATAAATCAAATAATTGGTAAAAAACAAGGGTCGTCAAGATATAACGATATGGTTTTGGAGGAAATATTGACGGAGCTTTATTTTAGCGGCAATGCACTTTTTCCTAGAGCTATACCTGGAAAGGGAGAGGTAAAGGTAGGTGGATCTGGAATAGTAAAGGATTTCAAGCTTGTAGGATGGCTGGAAGATGCAGAAAATATTTCAGCCATGTTCCTAATGAATAGAGTAAGCACTGCTGTGATTAATATAGTACATGAGAACGCTATAGTACCATATGTAATCACAAATTCACATACAAAGAATCATGTAACTATGGATGGAGACAAAATAAAATATACAGTAAATATAACTACAGAAGGTTATATTCAGCAGTACAAGCTGGGAGCTAAGGAAAAGATAACAGATCAGAAGACAATAATGAATATAGAAAATGAACTGGAAGACACACTGAGCAAGCAAATACGAGCTACATTTAATAAATTGCAAAAAGAGTTTAAGGTAGATGCTTTAGGCTTAGGAAGGAATATTAGCAAATATAATCCTAAATTATGGGATGATATAAAGGATGATTGGGAAGATATATTTCCAGACATAGAATTCGAAATAAATGTAGATGCAAGATTAAGAAGAATTGGAATGACTAAGTAAATTATGTTTAAAATAATCAATAATTGCTAATACTTAGTTATAAAGGGAAAAGAATTAAGAACGAAAAACGAGATTCTCAGAATGACAACTTTCTTTTGTCATCCCGAGATGGGCAGTATAAGCGAAGGATCTCGTATTTAGAATTAAAAATTATAGGCGGGGGAGAGGAGAAAATGAGATTAATGAAAAATAGAAAGTGGATATTACTTACTAGTATTGTAATTGTAATATCAGCAGTATTTTTAAATTACATATTTAGTTCAAGCATTAGTAGCGAGGCATATAAGAATAAGCTCATAAGACTACATGTACTAGCAAATAGTGATTCGCCAGAGGATCAAGAATTAAAGCTAAAAGTCAGAGACAAAATAATAGATAATATGAATGATAAGCTAAAGGATTCAAATTCAATCGATGAAACTAGAGAAATAGTGAAAAGCAATATTGAAGAAATAAAGAAAACAGCCCTAGAAGAAATAAAATTGGACGGAAAGGAATATCAGGTATCAGTTTCATTGGATAATCAAAATTTCCCAACAAAATCCTACGGAGGATTTACATTACCCGCAGGAGAATATGAGGCCCTGAGAGTAGTCATAGGAGAGGGCAAGGGACAAAACTGGTGGTGTGTAATGTTTCCGCCATTATGCTTCATAGATATAACAAATGGATTAACAGATAACAAAACAAAGGACGAGTTAAGAAAGGTTTTAACAGAAGAAGAATTCAATATGATAATAAGTGCAAAAGACAAAGAGGAAATGCCAATAATTTTAAAATCAAAGGTACTAGAGCTATTTGAAAAAGGAAGAATTCAACTTGCAAAGATTTTTGTAGCTGGCAGACATTAGTCGAAGCTGCATAAAAACCAGAGGGACGTTAAGAAATGACCCTCTGGTTTTTTGTATTTCCAAGCAGTTTTAAAATGTTTGTATAAATATAGATATTTTTACAGAAAATAAGACCAATCCGAATTTATTATACACAACATAGGAGGGGAGGAAAAACTTGAAGAAGATAGTTTTAATCTTAAGCATCTTAATAATAGTAACATTTACTGCAGGCACCTTTTACATAAACGAAAATATACATTCAGTGCAGGCAAAGGAGCAAGCAATGTTACAGGAAAGAATTCTATATTGGGGGTCAGAAGGAGAAGACGTAAGGCAAGTTCAATCCAGACTTTCTCAATGGGGATATCTTGTAGGTGATGTTGATGGCATATATGGAGCTGATACATATAGGGCCGTAAGAAGGTTTCAAAGAGCTAATGGCTTAAATGAAGATGGGGTAGTAGGACCAGCTACAGCATCAGCAATAGGGATTTCCCTTGCTGGCCCAGCTGCCGAAACTGGTACAGGACTTAGCAGGGAAGGAGACGTGTATTTATTAGCAAAGGCAATACATGCAGAAGCAAGGGGTGAGCCTTATATAGGAAAAGTTGCTGTAGGAGCAGTCATACTCAATAGAACAAGACACCCTTCATTTCCTAGTACAATAGCAGGGGTAATATATCAACCCTTAGCCTTTACGGCAGTAGACGATGGGCAGATAAATCTAGAGCCAGATGAAGAATCAATACGAGCTGCAAGAGATGCAATAAATGGGTGGGATCCAACCTATGGATGTAGGTATTACTGGAATCCTGCAACAGCTACTAGTACATGGATATGGTCTAGACAGGTGGTTATAAAAATAGGTAAACACTGGTTCGGAAACTAGGGAGGTGATATGAATGAATAGAAAAGGAATAACTTCTGCTATATTAGCAATAGCACTTTTAGCAGTGGGAGTTTGGGGAGCTTACCAATATCAGCTTAAAAATGATTACCAAATAGCTTTAAATAATGATTATCAAAGGCTATTTCATGATACAAAAGCCCATGTAGCCAATGTTCAAGTAGGACTATCAAAAGCACTTCTGTCTGATTCAATGGATCAAAATGTACTTCTGCTATCTCAGATAATGCAGCAGGCATCTTTAGCTCAAGATAAGCTTGCACAATTACCAGTAAGCCATAGTGACATAAGTAAAACTAAAAAGTATCTAACACAAGTAGCTGACTATAGCTACTCAATGATAAGACAGCATTTAGATGGAAATAAACCAGATAGTAAGCAAAGAGAGGCAATGTTCAAGCTTCAAGATTACTCAGCTTACTTAACAAGGGAGCTATCCACAGTACAGGATAAAATAATGACAGGCCAAATGACTCTAGGTAAAATACAGCAGAAGCAAAGAGAAGGCTTGAAGGAAGCAGATAAGGATATGCTAAATACAAGATTGACTAAATTTGAAGAAACAATGACAGAATACCCAGAATTAATATATGATGGACCATTTTCTGATCAAATTATGAATATGAAGCCTAAAGGATTAGGAGAGAAAAATGTAAGTGCTGATGAGGCAAGAAAAATAGCAGAAGATTTTCTTGGGGATCAGCAGAAAGGAAATCTAGAATTATTTGAAGAAGGTGAGCATTCAAACAATGCAGCAACTATACCTTCCTATACCTTTAGCCTATCTACAGGAAACAAAAAAGAAGCAGCTGGAGCATATATTAGTATAAGCAAGCAAGGTGGCCATGTAGTTTGGATGACTAATCCAAGAAATGTAAGCAGCATTAGTCTATCTATGAAGCAAGCACAGGATAGGGCGCTAAAATTTTTAGAGGAAAAAGGCTATAAAAACATGGAACCAAACTATTCATTGAAAAATGATGGCACTGGATTGTTTAATTTCGCATATACAGAAAACGATGTAACCATATATCCTGATTTGATAAAAGTCAGAGTAGCCTTAGATAGTGGAGAAATAGTAGGCTTTGATGCAGCAACATACTTACATGCCCATCATAGTAGAGAAATACCAGCTCCACAAATAACACAGGAAGAAGCTAGGGGCAAGGTTAGACTAGATTTCAATATAGACAGCGTAAGGCTTGCAATGATTCCAAAAGGATCAAAGGAAGTATTATGCTACGAATTTAAAGGAAAATATAAAGAAAATGATTATATAGTATATATCAATGCATTAGATGGAAGAGAAGAGCAAATATTACAGATAATAAAGGACGAAAATGGAACATTGACATTCTAAAGATTAAAGGAGTAAGCGGAACGCTATTGTCCAGCTTACTCCTTTTCTATTTGTAGCCAATTGTTTAACCATTGTTTTATATTTCCATGCATTTTAAATGGTCTTTTATGACTTTTTATCATATAATATATATAATATATTTTTGCAGCAAGCAAGGGGGAATTTTTTTGGATAATAGACCAATAGGAATATTTGATTCCGGTATAGGAGGACTTACAGTGCTTAAAGAGGTAGCAGAACAGCTGCCTTATGAAGATATAGTATATTTTGGAGATACAGCTAGAATACCATATGGTACAAAATCAAGAGAGACAGTAATAAAATATGCATTCCAATGCGCAAGATTTTTATTAAGTAAAAATGTAAAGGCAATAGTAATAGCATGTAATACTGCAAGTGCATTAGCTTATGAAGAAGCAATAAAGGCATTTAGTGTTCCAATACTAGGCGTAATACAGCCTGGAGCTAAGGCTACAGTTGCTACAACAAAAAATAATAGGGTAGGTGTAATAGGCACCACAGCAACCATAAATAGCGATGCCTATCAAAGCTCCATAAGAGGGTTAAACAAATCAGCAGAAGTAATAGGAATTGCATGTCCACTATTTGTTCAAATAGTAGAGGATGGATGGGAGGACACAGATGTAGCCCTAATAACAGCAGAGAAATATCTTATGGAATTAAAAGAACACAATGTAGATACATTAGTACTAGGATGTACTCATTATCCAATATTAAGATATACACTTTCAAAGGTTATGGGAGAAAAGGTATCATTAGTAAATCCTGCCTTTGAGACAGCAAAGGAAATTAAAAACCTACTGAAGCAAAGGGATTTATTATCAGATAAAAAGGAAAAGCCTATTTACGAATATTACGTAAGCGATGACCCAGAAAAGTTCAGAAGAATTGGTGGGAATATAATGAACAAAAATATTGTGAGTATAGAGAAGGTTGATATAGAGAAACTATAGGGGGTAGAGGCCATGAAGAATGTAATGCTTAAGATAAAAGGCAAGCAGACAAATATAGAAGGTGAAGAAAATATAATTGAGCTCATTACAGAGGGAAAGCTATATAATAAAAATGACTCCTACTATTTAGTATACGATGAGACCGAAATATCAGGAATGGAAGGCTCAACTACAACATTAAAAATACAGGGACAAAAGATATCAATGAAAAGATTTGGCAATAATTCATCTAACTTAATTTTTGAAAAAGGTCAAAGACATAGAACGGAATACATGACTGCTTATGGAGATATGACATTAGAAGTGATGACAGATAAAATAAATGTAAATATATCTTCTGAAACGGGAAAAGGAAACATAGACCTCTTATATAGACTAAATTTATCAGATAATATGGAAAGCAATAATCATTTGACTATAGATATAATGTAAAAATTATCCTTGATATATTTAGTCGCTGAATGATATTATATATTTAATGGTGGAGGTGATCAAATGGATAATGAAAAATTGTTTGAATTGATGACCCAAATGTATAGCGACATGCAAAAAGGATTTAAGAATGTAGATGAAAGATTTGGCAGAGTTGAAAGCAGACTGGACGATGTTGAGGACAGATTAGGTAGGATAGAAGAAAGAGTAGAACAAAATAGTAGAGACATACTAAGAATAGAAGAAAAGGTAGAACAAAACAGTAAGGACATACTAAGGTTAGGAGAACAGGTAGAGCATAACAGTAAAGACATTATAAGGCTAGAGAATAAAATGGACGACAGCACTAAGGTATTATTTGACGGAATTACACAGCTTGGTTCTCAGTATGACAAGGTAGATAAAAGAGTTGGAAAGCTGGAAACGGGGATACTAGAAAAAGGTATTGTACTACCTAATGAATATTATATACAGATACTTAAAAAAGTAGATTAGGCTAAGGTCATTCTTTAGCCTTTATTTTCAACATTATAGCCCAAAATCAGGCACTAGGTGCCGGATTTTAGTCAGGAGGGATGCCATGATTGATTTACTCTTAGGGGAAAGCATATCAGAATTATTAGATTACGTCCAAGAAGGAATACACATCATAGATAATACAGGGAAGATAATATATTACAATAAATTTGCACAGAAAATAGACGAGATAGACAGAGAAAAAGCTGTAGGACGACACATACTCGAGATATACCCTTCTCTTTCCCATGACACAAGTACTTTGTTAAAAGTAATAAGGACAGGAAAACCAATATTTGATGTAGAGCAGACATTTGTAAATTATAAGGGAGATAAGATAACTACCATAAATTCGTCTATTCCAATTAAATCAAAAGGTCGTATAGCAGGTGCCCTTGAAATATCAAAAGATATAACAGAGGTAAGGAAGCTATCAGAAAAAATAGTAGAGCTGCAAAGCGAGCTCTATAGTACAGAACACAGCGGCAAGCAAAAAGAAAAAAGAACCGCAGGCTTTACCTTTGTAGATATTATTGGACAAAATGCAGAAATGTTAAAAATAAAATCGATTGCATTAAAGGCCGCTGAGACATCTTCGCCAGTCATTATCTATGGAGAAACAGGAACGGGAAAAGAATTATTTGTACAGTCAATTCACAACGCAAGTCCAAGAAAAAACAAGCCGTTTATTGCTCAAAACTGTGCAGCACTGCCAAGCAACCTGCTTGAAGGAATCCTATTTGGGACAGTTAAAGGCGGCTTCACAGGAGCTGAGGATAGGCCGGGATTATTCGAAGTTGCTGATGGCGGAACCCTTTTATTAGATGAAATCAACTCAATGCCTCTAGATCTTCAAGCAAAGCTTCTAAGGGCAATTCAGGACAAAACAGTAAGACGAGTAGGAGCAATAAAAACCACCAAGGTAGATGTAAGGATAATTGCAGCTATAAACATACATCCAGAAAAAGCAATAGAAGAAAAGCTATTAAGAAAGGACTTATACTATAGACTAAATGTAGTGTCTATAAATATTCCAGAGCTTAGAGATAGAACTGATGATATCCCTAGACTGGCTGATTACTTTATTCAAAAATACAATAAGCTTTTAAGAAAAAACATAAGAAAAATAGACGATGAAGCCATGGAGCTATTCATGAATTACACTTGGCCAGGAAATGTAAGAGAGCTAGAACACCTGATAGAAGGCATAGCGACCATATATGACACAGAAATCATAAAACTAGAACACCTCCCATCCCAAATACTAAGACAAGGGGATGTTTCTCTCGTCTTGTCAAGGGGGCAGGAGAGACAGGGGGACGTTTCTCTTGTCTTGCCTACAGAAGACTTTTCTTCTGTATCATCTGTAAAATATCATCCTGATATAGATAGCACAAGCTATGCTGACGAAGGGGCTATACACGAAGGCTCCTTAATTGGCAGCTTAGCAGCAAGACCTTTTGCTAATCTTCAGAATGACAAGAACGTCATGAATCCAGGAGAATTAAAAAGAACTGCACATATTGTACCGTTGAAAATGGCCTTAGAATCCATGGAAAAAGAAATGATTCATAATACTCTTGTAGCCACAGATTGGAATATTACCCACACAGCAGAGCAGCTTGATTTACCTAGACAGACATTACAATATAAAATAAAAAAATACGGATTAACAAAATAAGAAAATAACAGAAAAGTTTTCATAATCTTTAGAGAAGTGCTTAATATTGGGCGGCACTCTCTTTTTTATATCCATTTTAGACATAATACGACATAATACTCCACAAAACTACATGGAAATATGCATTAAAAAGATGGCATATTTTTTGCAATATATCTATTTGCTTAACTAGCAGGAAAACGTAATCATTATAATTAATTGTTTAACAATTTCTAGTGAGGGAATTAAAACTCCTTCGAAATTTAATCTTTGTTCACTTAAAGATAATAAACATTAAAAAAGGAGGAATTATTAATGAAAAAAGGATGTCCATACGGAACCCACAGAGTTATTGAGCCAAAAGGAGTATTGCCACAACCAGCTTTAAAAATTGACAACGACATGGATATTTATGACAACGAAATACTTATAGATGTCCAAACACTTAATGTTGACTCAGCAAGCTTTACACAAATAAAAGAACAAGCTGGCGGAGACATTGAAAAGATCAAAGAAATAATGAAAAACATAGTTGCAACAAAAGGGAAACATCAAAATCCTATAACTGGTTCAGGTGGAATGCTCATAGGAACAGTAGAAAAAATAGGCCCAGCACTAGAAGGAAAAACAGACCTTAAAGTAGGAGATAAAATAGCTACATTAGTTTCATTATCACTCACACCACTTAGAATAGATGAAATCCTTGAAGTGAGAAAAGACATAGACCAAGTAGACATTAAAGGAAAGGCAATACTATTTGAAAGCGGAATATATGCGGTTATTCCAAGTGACCTACCAGAAAATCTAGCATTATCAGTACTTGATGTAGCAGGAGCACCAGCCCAAGCAGCTAAACTAGTAAAGCCTGGAGATTATGTGGTAGTAATAGGCGGAACAGGTAAGTCAGGAATGCTTTGCCTATATGAAGCAAAGAAAAGAGTAGGTGTAACAGGAAAAGTAATATGTGTAGGAAGTACTGATAAAAGCGTAGCTAGAGCTAAATCAGCTAATCTAGCAGACGAATACATTAAAGTAGATGCAACAGATGCGGTAGCATTACATGATAAAGTAAAAGAACTGACAAATGGAAGAATGGCAGATATAACAATAAACTGCGTTAATATACCAAATACAGAAATGACAAGTATACTTGCAACAAGAGACGGAGGACTAATCTATTTCTTCAGCATGGCAACCAGCTTCACAAAGGCAGCTCTAGGAGCAGAAGGCGTAGGAAAAGATGTGACAATGATAGTAGGGAACGGATATACAAAAGGACATGCAGAGATATCATTACAAATAATGAGAGAAAGTGAAACCCTAAGAAAAATTTATACAGAACTGTATGCTTAGGGGTGATAGGGGAGAAGGAGGTTTTTCTTGTGAGATCCTACAAAGATATTGAGCTATGGAAAAACGTTTCCCAAGAGGAATGGGACGATTGGAAATGGCAGGTTAGAAATCGAATAACCACAGTAGATAAGCTAAAACAGGTGGTAAATCTTACAGAAAAAGAAGAGAAGGATATTGAAGAGACACTAAAAAAATTTAGAATGGGGATAACTCCTTATTATGCATCACTAATGGATAAGGATAATCAAGAATGCCCTATTAGAAAACAAGCAATACCTACAATATTAGAAACTCATTTAGGTGCAGCAGACATGGAAGATCCACTTCATGAGGACACGGATTCACCAGTACCAGGGCTTACTCATAGATATCCTGATAGAGTTCTTATGCTTATAACAGACCAATGCTCAATGTATTGCAGGCATTGTACAAGAAGAAGATTTGCGGGACAGCATGATTCAGCTATGGGAATGGATAGAATAGAGGCATCAATAGAATATATAAGAAATACACCACAAGTAAGAGATGTACTGCTCTCAGGGGGAGATGCACTTTTAGTATCAGACGAAAGACTTGAAACAATAATAAAGAAACTAAGGGAAATACCACATGTTGAAATCATAAGAATAGGTACACGTGTGCCAGTAGTACTGCCACAGAGAATTACAGATGATCTAGTAAGCATGCTTAAAAAGTATCATCCAATATGGCTTAATACTCACTTTAATCATCCAAAGGAAATAACAGAAGAATCAAAGAAGGCTATAACTAAACTAGCAGATGCAGGAATTCCATTAGGCAATCAATCAGTTTTACTAAGAGGAGTCAATGATTGTGTTCATATAATGAAGGAGCTAGTCCAAAATCTTGTTAAAATAAGAGTAAGACCTTATTATATTTATCAATGTGACTTATCCATGGGAATAGAACACTTCAGAACTTCTGTATCAAAGGGAATAGAGATAATTGAGGGACTTAGGGGACATACATCGGGCTATGCAGTACCAACATTTGTAGTGGATGCTCCAGGAGGAGGAGGAAAAACTCCAGTAATGCCTAATTATATAATATCAATGTCACCAAATAAAGTAGTATTGAGAAACTTTGAAGGTGTCATTACAACATATACTGAACCAGAGAGCTATACAGACCATTGCAATTGCCCAGTATGCAGAGGAGAACGGGAACGTAAACTGACAGGTGTAGCAGGCTTACTACAGGGGAATAGAATAGCCATAGAGCCTGTTCAGCTTGAAAGAAGAGAAAGAGTAAAAAATAGAGTGTAGGGACGGACATTGACCATTCAAAACAGCAGGACTGGCCAAGCTCACTCTTAATCATTGTCCTGCGGACAGAAACAGGGGTTGATTCGCAGGACACTCTTAATTATTGTCCTACGGGCAGAAATTGAGGTTTATCCACACTAATCCCTATTACCAGAAGAGGAGAGAAATAACATGTCTTTAATAAAACTACTGCACCCACAATACAAAATAGTATCCATTGTAGGCATGGCAAAGAACTCAGGTAAAACAGTTACATTGAATAAAATAATCGAGGAAGCCATAGAAAACGCAATAACCATAGGAATTACTTCAACAGGCAGGGACGGTGAGAGTCAAGATATTGTTACCAAAACAGAAAAACCTCTTATTTACGCTGAAGAAGGTACACTGATAGCAACGGCCACAGAAACCTTAGAACTAGGAGATGCAAAAATAGAGATTTTAGACATTACAGATTACAGCACTCCTTTAGGTAGGATAGCCATAGGCAAAGTGAGAGAAAGTGGATATCTTCAAATAGCAGGGCCTCAGACTAACAAAGGCATAAAAGCAGTGTCAGAGCTTATGTTAAATCTTGGAGCACAATTAGTCCTTGTAGATGGAGCCATAAACAGGGTTGCATCAGCTTCTCCCTCAGTATCAGAAGGAGTAGTATTAGCTACAGGAGCGGTTTTAAGTAGAGATATGAACAAGGTCATAGAAGAAACTATTCATACTATAGGACTTTTTCAACTACCAGAGGTAAAGGACAATAAAGCAAAATCCATAATAGAAGGACTGATTGAGGACGGAAAGGCAGCAATCATAGATAGCCAATACAATATAACCCATCTCAATATTAAAACAGCATTAAATAGTGGAGCTACAATAGCACAAAATATCACGGAGGATTCAAGGTACGTGGCTTTACCTGGCTCCTTGGTGAAAAAGACAATAGATGATATAATGAGCACCACAGATAAGTACAAGTACGTAAAATTTGTAGTGAATGATGGTACTAAGATATTCATTGAGCCTAGAGAGTGGCTGATATATAAAAGCAGAGGTTTAGATGTTCAGGTTCTTGAATCAGTAAACGTAATACTTGTAACAGTAAATCCGTATTCACCTGAGGGTTATTATTTTAACCAAGAGGAGTTTCTAGTAAAAATGAAGGAATACCTAAATGATATACTTGTCCTTGATGTAATGTATGGTGGTGAGTTAATGTGAACAATTTTATAGACAATAATACTAAAGAAATCATTGGACTAAATTATGTATTGGGGAAAATAAATACCCTAACTCCATATGGCAAGGATTTAAAAGAACATATGCAGCCATTTAAAATGGGAAAAGAAGATTTATTGATAGAGGAGCTTAATCTAATAGAAAAGCTTGTTAGTCTTATAATTGAAAACAAATTCTTCTTTAAAAATATAAAAAGCATACTGCGTAATATAAAAGACATCAGAAACTCTGCATCGAGGGCTAAGGAAGGATATACTCTAAGTGATGTAGAGTTATTTGAAATAAAAGGCTTTATATTGACCTTGGCAGAGTTGAATTTAGAACTAAATGCTAAAAAAGCTCAACTTGACAATAGCATTATAGTTGACAGAATATTAGAACTTGAAATCTTTTTAGATCCACAAAACACAAAGCTTAGAGCCTTTTATATATACGATGAATATTCAAATGAGCTAAAGCTCATTAGAGAAAAGAAAAGACAAATAGATATTAAGATAAAAATTGAAAAGAAAAAGATAAAAGAAGAGCTGGAGAAGGAATTATCTATAAAAATAAGACCAGATGGTTCTATCTTGGTATCAAAGAATAATAAGAGCACCTTAGAAAAAGTTAAAAGTAATCCCAATCTTATATACAGCTCAGAAACATATATGGATATTAAATTCATGCTAAAGCCAACTCAAGTTTTAGACGAATTAGAAAATGAGCTTTCTGTTATAAAAGAAAG
Source organism: Proteiniborus sp. MB09-C3 (assembly GCF_030263895.1). Classification (NCBI taxonomy): domain Bacteria; kingdom Bacillati; phylum Bacillota; class Clostridia; order Eubacteriales; genus Proteiniborus; species Proteiniborus sp. MB09-C3. Next base: position 132,937 of record NZ_CP127161.1, on the reverse strand, counting down.
AGAAGAGGAAGAAGAGCAGAAGATAAGGCAATATCTATCAGGTAAGATAGGAAGCCATTACGATGATATAACTAAAAATATTCAGATAATAGGAAAGCTGGATTTAATATTGGCAAAGGCATATATGGCCATAGATACAGATAGTGTAAAACCTATATTATCCATGGAGAATACAGTAAATATAGTTGATGGAAGACATCTTAAAGTCGAGGCTATTCTAGAATCCAGATCTCAAGCATTTACTCCCATAAGCATAATGCTTAAGAAAGGTGTTTCCTGTATTACAGGTGCAAATATGGGAGGAAAGACAGTTTCATTAAAGCTGGTAGGACTATTGTGCGCCATGGTACAGTACGGACTTTTCGTGCCATGTACCAGTATGGAAACAGGACTTCATGGGTTTATATATGGCTCTATAGGGGATATGCAATCTACAGATAAGGGCCTCAGCACCTTTGGTTCAGAAATCAGCAGCATAAAAGAAGGACTAAAAAGAGCAGATGAAAATGGGCTTATATTAATAGATGAACTAGCGAGAGGGACAAATCCCGACGAAGGCTATGCCATATCAAAGGCAATAGTGAATTTCTTAAAGAACAAAAAAAGCATAACCCTCATAACCACTCACTACGACAATATAGCTAATACAGATGACGTACTTCATTATCAGGTTATAGGGCTTTCAGAGATTGACTATGAAAAATTAAAAGAAAATATATATTTAAATAAAAACAACATGAGCATAGTAAGTAAATACATGAACTACAGACTGAAAAAGGTCACAAAAGACACCAAAGTACCAAGAGATGCCATAAACATAGCCAGACTAATGGGGCTGGACGAAAGCATAATAGAATGTGCAGAAAAAATTCTCGCGTCATACTGAGACGGACTGGATAAGCATTATTTACGAAAGGTCTGGTATGAATTGAGAATTATAAAAACAATTAAGAGTTAACAAGGCATCTTTACTCTGTCATGCTGAGCGTAAGCGAAGTATCTCTTTATAATAGGACGCTTCACGATTTCAGGATGACACATAGAATCGCAAAGGAGGTAAAACACATTGAACAGCAAGCTTAAACTTGATTCTAAAACAATACAAAGCGCCAGAAATGCAGCAGCAAACATAGCAGAGGATGTACAAGGCTTCATAGATAGACATACCACAGTAACAGTAGAAAGAACCATAGCGAGACTTCTTGGGATAGATGGAGTAGATGAAATAGACAGACCCCTTCCAAACGTAGTAGTAGATAATATAAAAGAAGGCAATGGCTTAGGAGAAGGAGTAGCATATTGGTTAGGAAATGCCATGCTCCAAACTGGAGACACCCTACAGAATATTGCAGAAAAAGTAAGCAGAGGAGATTTAAACCTTACCAAGCTTCCCATAGCTAACGAAAGTGAAATAAAAGAAAAAATAAATGAAATAGCAGAAAAAACAGTAAATAGAATAAGAGATAATAAAAAGAAAAGAGAAGATTACTTAGAGAGACTTGGTGAAGGGCCTAGGCCATATATTTATGTAATAGTAGCGACAGGAAATATATACGAAGACGTAGTTCAAGCTCAAGCAGCAGCAAGACAAGGAGCAGACATTATAGCAGTTATCAGAACAACAGCTCAGAGCTTACTGGATTATGTACCATACGGTGCTACAACAGAAGGCTTTGGGGGAACATATGCCACTCAAGAAAACTTCAAAATAATGAGAAAAGCGCTAGATGAAGTAGGAGAAGAAGTAGGCAGATACATTAGACTCTGCAACTACTGCTCTGGATTATGCATGCCAGAAATAGCAGCCATGGGAGCACTTGAAAGACTTGATGTGATGCTAAACGATGCATTGTACGGCATATTGTTTAGAGATATAAATATGCAGAGAACTCTAGTAGATCAATATTTCTCAAGGGTAATAAATGGATTTGCAGGAGTCATCATAAATACAGGAGAAGACAATTACCTAACTACAGCAGATGCAGTAGAAGAAGCTCATACAGTACTTGCATCCCAGCTTATGAACGAGCAATTTGCCAAAAAAGCAGGTATTCCAGAAGAACAAATGGGACTTGGACACGCATTTGAAATGGCACCAGACATAGAGAATGGATTCTTGCTAGAGCTGGCACAAGCACAGATGGCTAGAGAAATATTCCCTAAAGCACCACTAAAATATATGCCGCCTACAAAATTCATGACAGGAAACATATTTAAGGGACATCTACAAAATGCAATGTTTAACCTAGTATCAATATGGACGAATCAAGGCATACAATTATTAGGAATGCTTACAGAGGCTATCCATACTCCTCATCTTCAAGATAGAGCACTAGCAATAGAAAATGCAAAATATATATTCAACAATGCAAGGGACATAGGAGAGGAAGTAACCTTTAAAGAAGGCGGCATTATCCAGACAAGAGCACAGGAAGTCCTTAAAAATGCAGAGGAACTGTTACTAGAAATAGAAAAAGAAGGACTATTCTCAACAATAGAAAAAGGTAAATTTGCATCCATAAAAAGAGCTAGAAATGGTGGCAAGGGCTTAGAGGGAGTAGTACAAAAAGGAGAAAAACATTTCAACCCATTCATTGATATGATGCTGAATAAAATGGAGGATTGAAAGTTGAGAATTGAGAATTATTAAAACAATTAATGATTGTTCCCAGATTGGAGGAAAAGCCAATGGATAATATTCAAAAAGTAGATTTGACAAAAGTAAAGCCCTACGGAGACACACTAAATGACGGGATGGTTCAGCTTTCTTTCACTCTTCCAGTTCCATATGGAGATGAAGCCAAAGAAGCAGCCAGAATATTAGTCAGACAAATGGGCTTCGAAGAACCAAATGTAGTTCATGCATCGGATTTAGGCATAGGATACACACATTTTGTAGTGTATGGAAAATGTCAGCATACAGTAGACTTTACAAAAATAGAAGTGCCAAAAGTAGAAGTAGATTCTATGACTATGGAAGAAGTTGAAGAATATATAAAACAGAATGTAAAAAAGGAAATAACAATAGTAGGAGCATGTACAGGAACAGATGCCCATACTGTAGGCATAGATGCCATCATGAACATGAAAGGGTACGCAGGGCATTATGGCCTTGAAAGGTATAAAGGTATAAATGCAATAAACATGGGAAGTCAGGTTCCAAATGAAGAACTAGTAGCAAGGGCTATAGAAGAAAATGCAGATGCGATACTAGTATCCCAAGTAGTTACCCAGAAAAATGTTCATATTCCAAATCTAACGCAATTAGTAGAACTACTTGAAGCGGAGGGGATTAGAGATAAAATAATCCTATGCTGTGGTGGACCAAGAATAACTCACGAGCTAGCAAAAGAGCTAGGCTACGATGCAGGCTTTGGATCAGGCTCATATGCAGACGACGTAGCCACATTTATAGTGACAGAAATAGTTAATAGAAATCTTGTGTAACATAAATAACTCAAGGGTTGAATAAAAAAGAAAAAGTTTTATTCAACCCTTATTTTGTATCCTTTGGGCAACCATTTTATAAATATTTTCATTATGTCTAGGCCCTATACCCCATATTTCTGCAATCTTTGCAGTAATTATTATTTCTTCGACTTCTATCTTCTTCTCGCATTTCTTATAGACTATTCGATATCTGGCATTATCAAAATAAATCTTATAATATCCTGTTAAATCTCTTCCGTTTTTATTTTCTAGGGCTTGTCCTAGATGTAGGTTATTTTCTAGCTTGTCTAGCATGTCTAGGCATTTTTCTTGTAATTTCATTGGAAGCCTTTTAAGATCTTGTAATGCTGCTTCTGTAAAATATACTTTACACTTCATTGGTTGTCCCCTTTCTTTTAACTAAGTGAACAGTTTCTTGCTCTGTTTATAAATTTATCATAATTTAATTATATAATTGTCATTTGAAATTGGCAACCAATTATAACCTTACCTAGAAAAAAGTTGAATTAGTTTTCTAATAATTGTTTGAATAATAATATGAAATTTGGTATTATAATATTAGTGAAGTTATTTCTATGAGAAATGAGGGATTAATATGAGAGTTACAACTGAAGAAATTATTTCTAGTACTGATATAACAAAAAAATACAAATTTTGCAGGGATAAAACAAAACAATTGGGCAAAACTGTAATATTTAAAAACAATGTACCAGATATGGTCTTAATGGATATTAGTGTATATGAAGAAATACAGAAAATATTAGATGATATAGAGCACACCGAAATTTATAATATGATTAAGGAAAGAAAAGCAAATGATAGTGGAAAAAGATACTCATTGTCCGAGGTTAAAAACTCATTAAAAAATCGCGATTAGTAAAATTTTAATATAAAACTGCTGTTTATGTCAAACAGCAGTTTTATGCTTATTGTACAATATTCAAGTAGTAAGATTACAGCCTACTAGCCGCTTCCTTATCAGCAATTATAACCACATCAGGATGGAGCTGAAGAATTGATGCTGGCACTCTTGGAGTAATAGGGCCTTTCACAGTATCATAAATAGCTTCTGCTTTTCCAGTACCACTTGCAAAAAGCAGTATTTTCTTAGCTCTCATTATAGAGCCTATCCCCATACTAATGGCCTTTGTAGGCACCTCATCAACAGAATCAAAAAATCTAGAGTTAGCTTCAATAGTATCATCATCTAGCTGAACAAGGTGAGTATCAGACTGGAAATGATCAGCAGGCTCATTGAAGCCTATATGCCCATTTCTGCCTATACCAAGTAATTGCAGGTCTATGCCGCCTGCTTCCTTCATTTTCTTCTCATATTCAGCACATTCTCTCTCAATATTGTCAGTCATTCCATTTGGAATATTTATTCTATCATCATCAATATTGATATGATTAAAAAGATTTGCCTTCATGAAATAATCATAGCTTTGCGGATTATCCTTTGACAGCTCAAAATATTCATCTAGATTAAATGATGTCACTTCAGAAAAATCAATAACTCCATTTTTATAAAGGTTAATTAGTTCCTTATATGTATTTATCGGAGTACTGCCAGTAGCAAAGCCTAAAATACTATTAGGCTTTAAAACAATTTGACTTGCAATAATGTGAGCAGCCTTTTTACTCATTTCCTCATAATCATTAACAATCATTATTCTCATCCTTCATTCCTCCCGAACAATAAAACCTGTGTATTTTCTTATAAACCTTCATTTAATTATAGTTTTATTTGTATTTTCTGTCAAATGTTAATGCTATACAAATCTGGTGTCTGATTAAGTAATTATTATCCATCTAAAGCTGGCAGTATGGCCTTACTTACCAAATTTCTTACTAACCTAATTTCATCCTCGGGATATTAGTTAGAATTGCCTTTATGGGAAGGTTCAGAATGACAGACTGCTTCAATAGCTAAATCATTAGCAGCCTTCATACCAGTCTGCAAAGCACCATTCATCCATCCATGAGTAACAGAAACATGCTCTCCAGCAAAAAAAACCTTGTTATTGTACTCAGGTACTCCCATAGCGTATAAAAATAATCTTCTTTGCTCAGGCAGAAAATAGCAGAAGGCTCCTAATGACCAAGACTCATCATGCCAATTTAGATACTTCCAATCTATTACTACTCTATCTAAATACCCATATGGAAGACCATGAACCCTTTCAACCTGATTTTTTAATTCTTCAAGCTTTAAGAATCTAGGCAGATTACCAAACCTTATGGCATCAAGCTCAAGGTTATATGATGCAATGAACACACCAGGCTGAGCAGTACTTTTTCCATCTGATGGATACCATAGAGTTGATATAGGTAAATCAGTAAAAGAGCCTCCGCCCATTATCCCTTGCTCTTGCCAAAATCTTTTATTACAAAATAAAAGAGTCTTTTGAGCCAATGTATAGTTAACTTCCATAATTGCTTCCATCTTTCTATTGCTGAAAAGTGGATTTATGTCTACATTTCTTAAAGTAGAGAAAGGTATGGCGCATACTACATAGTCAAAGTCTTCTTTTTTTGCTCCAAGATTTTTTTTGTTGTTATGGATTATGCCAACCTTGTTCCTTTGCTCAAGTCTGCAAATTCCTTCTACCCAAGTGCCCATTCTAATGTCTATTTTACCTAAATCCTTGGCTTCTATACCAGTATATTCTTTAGGATTAGGACTAGTTAAAGATTTATATAGGGCCAAAGGAAGTAAGGAGTTTCCTCCAACAATTTCATACATAATACTAGAGGATAAGCTGCTATTTTCCATGGCTGTTTCAATATAGCTATAATATAAAAGGAGACGAGTAAAAGGAGATACACTGTTAAGCATATTTATAGCTCCACTGCTCAAACCTAGTTTTTCCATAACCTGCCTATGATTAAAGTAATCCCAATAATTAATTACACTATTAGTTATTTTCCTAATATGCAGTAGTTCTATACGTAGTTCAGGAGACATTTCAAGCAATGGGGTGTCCATAGCATAGCCTAGAAGCTCGGTCCAAGAAAGCTGTCTCTCCCAGTTTTTCATTCTAAACTTAGGATATATTTCACGCTTTACATTTTCACCCTCAGGATCATTTCTAACACGGGTATTTTTAACGTAGATAAAAGCATTTGGATTTACCTGAACAAAAGGACGGGTGTTTAAGCCTAAAAGGTTAATGTAATGCCAAGTAGTTTCATGAGATACAGGAATTCTCATAGCTCCCAGCTCTCCATAGTTTTCACTATTAAAATAATAAGTATATATCCTTCCGCCAACGCGGTTTTCTCTAGCCTCAAATATGGTTATATCAAAGCCTAGCTTTCTTAGCTGAAAGGCAGCAGATAGTCCAGCTGCACCTGCACCAATTATGGCTACCTTTTTATTTTTAAAGGTACCTGGCTTAGCAATAGACGTTATGTCAGCAGGAGGACTTAGAGCATTTACTATACCAGGAAGCTCCCTAGGATCTCTTCTTGAGTTTATAAGCAATTCTTCCATAATACTATATCTTTCAAGATTGGTAGGATTGTTAACATTATCTTTATGCAAAAACATCAACTCCTTCATGTAAAAACATTAATGTAGGAAAGTCAGACTGCGTTAAAACTGTCATCCTGAGCTTCATTTTTTGTCATACTGAGCGAAGCGAAGGATTTCTTGATTCTTCATATACAATTAGAATGATAAAAATATACGTAATACAGATTTTTATGCAGTGTGACATATCGCCTACACTAAATTATATTAGGCACAAACCACATTAATGCTCACATAAACCGCAGTTTCGAAATACAAATTTGTTTACTCCTTCGGCCGTGCAAATTTGGTTTTCTAGGTCATAAAAAAAGTGAGTCGATTACTTTCGACTCACTCCATTTAGCTTAACTATAAGACTTTTATCAATATATACCACCACATCTCCCCTGATAGCAGGAGCAGAAGGGTCAATACCATTCGCTATATCAATACCTAACTCTTTAGCCTTGTCCACATAGTTTTGAGGCCATTTCTTATTTGGATCTACAGTATTTGTATATCCAAGAAGTCTAACTAAAATAGTCAATATTTCTCCATGTGTAATATTAGCACTTGGAGCAAAGGTACCGTCACCACGGCCTACTATAAGACCCTGATTTACAGCCACATTGATATATCCAACTGACCATCGGTCTTTTTTGACATCCTTAAATATGGAATCCTTCTTAAGCTTTTCTGCTTCACTTTCCTTGTTAAGCAGCTTAACAGCTAAAGTAGCAAATTGTTCCCTAGTTATGTTTTCCTCAAGTCTTAAGGAGCCATCCTCAAAGCCAGTTAGTATTCCCATAGCTATTAGCTTCTCGGCAGACTCTTGTCTTTGCTTATCTATGTCAGTAGCAAAAGCCATAGAGCTAAACATAATCACAAATACTAGTAAAAAGCTTGTAGCCTTTTTAAACACATCAACACCTCCTTATATTTATGCACAGGGATAGCACTATTTTATATACATTATATCAAAGAAAACAGAATATTTTCATTTCGTTTGTGTTACAAATTGGGCATCTAGTATTGCAGGAAAAAAGGGAAATTTGTTGAATAATAAATAGAATGATGTAAAGGTCTGTCATACTGAGCATTAACAAGTATATTCTTATATGTATTGTAATCATATTGTAATTTACAAAATAGCCCTTTATGTCGATAATATTATGAGGCACTAGTCAAATAAGAAAGGAAGAGAACCCTATGAAAGAAATCACAAAAAAATTCATGATATCATTTATAGCAGCACTACTATTTGTCTCATTACTGGGTGTACCACAAATATCATTGGCAGAAGACAATACTGAAAATCCCCAGCCTATAGTTGTGCCAGCAAACAGAAAGCCATATATAGACAGCGTACACCTTAGAGCAAGAGGAAGATATCTATGGCTTCTAAGAGAAAATCGAGGCAACTGGGATGTTGAATATTCTAAGGATTTTAACATGCTGTTAATTACCTTTAATCATCATAAAGACGACAAAAACAATATCAAATTAAGTGAAGAAGTTCTAAGAGGAATTACACTATATGCAAAAGGAGCAACAGAAAATCTTATTGACTTTGAAAACACCAGTACAGCTCTTAGCAGAGGTGATGGCAAATCTACGATAACCATACAAACAAAAGGTTTAAGCCCAAATACAGAATACTATATAAATATAGGAGAGGGATTAGTATCTTTAACAGTAGCCGATCCAAATGATTCAAGTAAAACAGCGACAGCATATACACCACCAGTTAATATAGAGTTTACAACTAGAACATTTCCGCAAGTAGATTCAATTATAGTTGGAAGCGTAACAGAAAACTACAATGAAAAAGAACCAATAATCATAAAAGGAGATTTTTTTGTAAATACGTCATATGACTATGTAACAGTATATTTTAACTCGACAGAAGCGCATGATGTAGATATACTTTCAGATAAATATTTAGAAGAAACATATTTAAGAGTTTATCTTCCAAGAGGGAAGAACCGGCTAATACCGGGTACATATGATATTGTAGTATCTAACGGATACGACCATGAAACAGTATTACTATCAGCCTTTAGCGTAGTTGAAGAAGGCCATCATTTACCAAATGAAACAGAAAGACTAAACAGTACTACAAGAATAGGCGATGTAATAGAATCAGTAAATACCAGTGATACTACATTAATGCTATCTTCAAGGTATTCAAATACTACAATACTTCAAGTGGATTTAGATGATATTCTAGGACAAGATACACTGATTAGAAGAATAAAATACGAAGCTCACAGAGGGGACAATATAAGCTGGCTAGTTACCAGATCCAAATGGGCAGATATAAGCTTTACTCATGTAAGAGCTTCAACGATCAATAGAAAAGATGATGTAGAAATAATAACAGGGCGGGTAGATCCATATACAGCACAAGTCCTGAAAGAAAAGCTTAAAGGCTTTGAAATAAAATCAGATTTCATAAATGCATCAGGCAGCGGTTATTACGTAAGCGATATTACCCTATCAATTCCTTACAGAGAAAGTGATGGGAAACATCTAAAGGCACTAAGATATGACGAAACCACTAGAAGATGGGAAGACGAATTCTTTTATATAGATGAAGTAGAAAAGAAGGTAATTATAACAACCAACAACAAAGGAATATTTGTGATAATAGAAACTCAGGACTAGATAAAGTGAGGTGGATAGTATGAAACAATGGAGAAAATTAACCGCCATTATAATGATGACAGTAATGCTACTGCTTCAAGGGGCTAATTTAGCTATGGCAGTAGATATTGGTGGAGGGGCAACAGTCACTAGAATAAAATACCAGGTAGTAAGAGACGAAAATTATAATATTACACAGGCTTTAGTCGAATTTACTGGAGAGAATTTATTAAACAAAGTAGTACTATTCTCAACAGATCAGGGAACTCAAGCTATGGGCAAAAAGCTGCTTCAGTATGAAAACTTTTTGCAATATAGCTTTACGCCTGAAGAAGTAGGACGTTTTACTGGAGAAGTTAGAATAGGCACAGGAATATTTAATCTAGATTTAGGCAATTTTCCTACTATAGATTCTACTACTAGGATAGTTAATGTCAGCTCAAATGGGAGCTTGATTATCAATGGGCGAAATCTTGATCAATTTAAGGAAGTAGGGGATTATGTAGTACGTGGGGAATATGGCAAGGCAGGGCAATACAAAACTTTTGGGGAGAGTAATCCAGATTCTAATACAATCACTGTTACAAATGCAACACCTCCTGGAGATAAGGGACTTCAAAGCATAAGGCTAATAAAAGAAAAAAAGGCTGGAGCGACGGTAGACCCAGCAATCATAGTGGAATACAACTATAACAACATATTCAGCTTTGTAAGCGACATAGATGTAAATGATATTGAGATGTATCCTAATACAGGCTCTAAAGGCGATCAGGTGTATTTTCGTTCAGAGGAATTCACAAAAGCCTATGATGTATACTTTTTTAAAACCTTAGATGGAACAGAAGGATTTTCTGACAAAAACAGAGCTATATTTAAAGGCTTTGTTCCTAAATCTAATGAAAGTCCGGCACTTCTGACAGTTGAAGTACCGCAAGGAGTGGCATTAGGAAGACATTATGTAGTATTAGCAGAAACTATAAATAACCAAGTAGTAGCACAGAAGGTTATAAAAAAAGGTACTGAATTTGTTGAATATACTGTAGTAGATGCTACCAACCGCCCTCGTATCACTGATGTATACCCAGGGAGAGGACCAGATATAGGGGGTACACCTGTAGGTATCGAAGGAAGAAATCTTTTAAGGTCTAGTATCAATCCTTCAGAACTTACTATTGATTATTCTGAAAGCAATCGAGAAATTAAATTATCTACAGATAAACAAGAGGTTACAGTTACATATAATGCTGCTACATATCAAGGAAAAGAAGCAATTGTGATACGTAATGCAAAAGTGCAAATAGGAAGCAAGGTAGTTTTTCAAGAGACTGAATCAGGAAAACCAAGGGTTGATATTGGCTCAACTAGTGATAAGCTTTACATAATCACGCCGAAGGTAGATGATGCAAATATAAGTCCTCAAAAAGAAGTGCTTATAGAGATTACAACTGTTGTTAAAGAAAAAGATACCAACAAAGAGTATGTATTCGAAGAAAGGGCATTATGGGATAGGCGCTTCATATTTGATCCTAGCTCATTGATACCTAGTATAGACAATATAACACCTTCAAGGGTACAAGTTATAGAAGGGCAATTAAAAGATGATACCTTAATTTCTATCAAAGGTAAAAACTTTTTAGTTAATAGATATATGGATGATCATGGAGATGCTATTATAAACTATCCGCGTATTTTGATAAAAACAGCCAATGATATAGATACCAACAATTATGAATTCATGATACAAAAAAGAAACGGCGAGGCTAAGGCATATTATAGAGATGGCGGAGGAGATCTTGTAGAGATTACTGGGGCAGAGATAGTAGTCCTAGACGATGCAGACCGTATAATAGATGGCACTGTAGGTCGAGAAGTAGGTACCAGACTTTTAGTGAGGTTACCTAAAGAGGTACCTGCTACTATAGGAATGAAAAATCTCCAAATAACTAATCCAACCAGAGAATCTAATGAAGCTGGACAATCTAATATAAAAATTGATGCATTAGAATTTATCACAACAAATGATAGTCCAGAAATAGACGAAGTAGTACCTAATATTGTGCCGGTAGACGGGGGACAGGAGATACAGGTCAAGGGGAGCAACTTCCTTGAAGGAGTTAAAGTGTTCATCGATGGAAAAGAGGTACCAGGAGTAAGCAGAGATATTGCACCTCAAGGTGATAAATTTATTTTACGGTTTAAGGCTCCAAAAGGAAGAGAGGGTACTACTCAGCTATTAGTTATGAACCCATCTGGTGGGATGGCAGTGGCAGAGTTTATATATGTTCAAACCCTGCAAAAAGACCCTCAGATTTCTGGCTTTTCTCCAAATAAAGGAGGAAATGGCACATTAGTATTTGTAAAGGGAGACAATTTCCTAAAACCTGATCCAACCACTAGAGATACTTCAGGCATAGGTATATATAGATTAATAGGTACAAGAATATTATTAGATGGTAAAGACATCAACAGTTACTATACAGTTGGAAACAACATAGCATTACAACCATATCAGTCTAACCCAGATCCAAGCAAAGCAGGTCCTCTACTTAAAAATGAAGGGCCTATGGGAGTAAAGTTAGCAGATTACTATCATAGTCTAATACTAGTAGAAGAAGGTACAGACAAGTACTATACCTTTGAGATAGATGCGGGAGAACGAATAGTACTTTCAGACGGAGTTCAGAATACTTATAAAGGCTTTAGATTCAGTGGAGCTGACGGAAAGTATATTGCTGCGAAAAATGGATTAGAATATGAAGTGGAAATTCAGTCAGGTACAGGAGCAGATGGAGATAAGCTTATCATCACTAACAATGGAACTAGTACGACGTTGAAAATAATGACCCCATATGCAATAAGTGATGGAATCATCACAGGAAATAGAGTTCAAGTATTGAGTCGTAGTGAAATAATTTTCTACGTTCCACAACTAGGAACTGAAAAATGGTATGACCTTTCTGTACAAAATCCAGATACGAAAATAGACACACGTACAGGACAAAATGGGTTCTACTACTTTAAACAGCCCAAGAAAAATCCAACCATTATCAGCTTAGAGCCATCTCAAGGTTCTGCTGATGGAGGTTATGCTGTAGACATTATAGGTGAGGATTTTGAAGACAATGGAATAGATAAGAGCCGTGTGTTCATTGGAGGAGTAGAAGTACCTAAAGCAGATGTAATAGTTAGCACAGATCAGAAAAAAATAACTATTAGAAAAATGCCTGCATACTCAGGTGATTTAAAGAAAGAATCAGAAAGTGGAAGAAAAACAGTACCTGTAGTCATAGTAAATAGTGATGGGGGAAATGCATACCTACAAGAAGGATTTACCTATGTAATACCTACTAGTAATCCTAGAATAAATCGTATAGCTCCTGATAAAGGTAATGCTGCAGGAGGAGAGATAGTAAGAATATTTGGTTCTGACTTCCGTTTCTTTGAACCTTATGAAGATGCAAATGGTAACGCCAAATATGATAAAGGTGAGAGATTTGAAAATATAAATGGTGATATAGATTCAGATGGAAACCCTGTATGGACTAATCTAGAAGGGAAAAAAATAGAAGACCTAAGCGATAAAGATAAATTGATACTTCCAAGAGTTTACTTTGGAAAAGAACAGGCAGAGATCATTGAGTTTTCTGATGGTTATTTAGTTGCGAAGCTACCTAAAGCAGAAAAGGGAGCAGTAGATGTATTTTTGGTAAATAATGATTTTGGCGTTTCCAACAAGGTGAAATTCACATATGAAGCAACGAATCCACGAATAAACAGCATAGTACCAGCTGTAGGGAAAAAACAAGGTGGAGACAAGATAGAATTAAATGGAGTTGACTTTGCCCAGAGCGAACTTCAGATATATATAGAAGGAACTGATGCTTCTGGAACGCAAAATATAGAAACAGTGGAAATGCCTTTAGTTCACTTTGGAGACATTAAAGATAGAAGAATATCTAATAGACATATACCTGTAACAGATGCCAGTGGTCAAGGAGGCAGTATAGTAAACGGAAAGGCCAAGGTAGATATTGGAAACCTATCTGTAGACTATGATGCTACTTCAGGCACTAAAAAGTTAACCCTATCAATAACTAAGGAAGAAAAAAGCTTTAATTTTACTGTAAATGGATATGATGATACAGTGAAATATGTCAATATAATTAGTTTAAAAGACAGTGAAGGTAAATCCTATGATGGTGCATATGAAATGGTTAGGATAGAAGTAGATAGGCTTGAGAGGAAGCTTATTGTTGAAAGAGGATATACTCCATATCATTCAAACATGAGTTTTTCAAGCAACCAAATTAGCCTGTATTCTCCATCATATCATTCCATAGGTACAGTTCCTATAACCCTATTTAATCCTGATGGAGGCCAAGCTACAGGCAAATTTGAATACAGAAACCCAGACAGTAAGCCTCAAATAACAAACATCACAAAAGATGGTAGGGATCCACAATTAGGCAAGATAAATAATCAGGACATGAAAGTGCACCAAATATCCTATAGAGGTGGGAACATATTATCTATCATAGGAAGTGACTTTAGAGAAAATGCCACAATCCAAATAGGAGATGTGCTTACATTTGCGCCAGATAAAATAGAATATCAGCTTCCAGATAGACTTAGAGTAACTATGCCTGCAGTAAATGAAAACCTAGTAGGCAGACTATATAGAGTAACAGTAATCAATGAAGATGGAGCCTCGGCATCATCTGATAAGCTAACACCGCCTATATATATACAGATAATAAAAGGAGAATCAGCACCGACTATAGAAAGCATAACTCCAGATAGAGGACCAGTAAAGGGCGGAACTGTAGTTACTATAAAAGGAAAAGACTTTAGAGAAACAATGGATGGCTACGAGGGCAAGAGAATATCAGTATACTTTGGAGAAGTGAAAGTACCTGATAAAGATGTAAAGTTTATAGACTATAAGACATTAGAAGTCATTACGCCTCCAAATGTGCCGGGAAAAGTAGATGTAAAAGTAGAAAATCCAGATGGAGAGCTGGCACAGCCAATAGGCAGCTTTACCTACCTAAGCTCGCCTACCATATCGGCAGTAGTAGATCCCCTAGACTCTAGGGAGACTACAAGAATAACCAGCATATCGGTAGAAGGTGGACAGACTATAAAGCTTAAAGGTTCAAGCTTTGCAGCTGGAGCTAGAGTAGTATTTGCACCGGTACTGAAGAAAGCAGAAAAGGACCAAGAAAACAATGCAAATGCAATAAACATTAACGGAGAATGGTATATACTAGAGTCAGGCTCCAATGGTACAGAAGTAAATGTACTAGACTCAGAGACCATTACAGTTAAAACACCACCCAATAAAGAGGGTGAAAAGGGAGTCATAGTCATTAATCCTGACAAAGGTGCAAGTGAAATATACCAGGACATAGTCTATGGATTGCCAAAGCTGCAGCCACCTATGGGTGTAGAGGCAGAGTTAGTATATGACAGATATATAAAGGTCCATTGGCTAGAAGCAGAAGGAGCAAAGGGCTACGAGATATATGTGGTGATTAATGATAGAAAAACAGAATACATAGGAAATACCACTCTCACTTCCTTTGTATATCAAGAGCTAGAGCCTAATACAAGATATAGATTTATAATAAAGACTATAGGAGAATATGGACTATCCATAGCTTCAGATGAAAGCAATACAGTTAGAACTGGTAAGGTGGTAGGTCCTCCAGATACAGACGGTGGAATCACAGAAAGCACTACAACCAGTAAGTCTGGTGATACAGTGAATGTAAGCATAGGCACAGAAGATTATTATAAAAAAGATATAGTAGTAGATCTGACCAAAATAGAGTATGCAGGAATTAACAAAGCCATCATAACATTGCCTGCGGAAATAGTAGCAGCAAAAGACTCAAGAAATATAACCGTAATAGGACCAGACTATGCATTGATATTTAATCCAAATGTCTTTGCATACTCAGACGTCTTAGCAAACAGTGACAAAAAAGACTCAGGCATTAGATTTACTATAGAAAAAAATAAAGGTGACACTAAGACAGGAAGTGAAACAGTACTATCAAACCAATATTTACTATATGCTGACTTCTTTACAGGAAAGAGCAGTACTAAAATGGAAGGGCTAATATCAGCCATAGACCTAACTCTGGAATATGACAGTGCAAAGGCAGACCTAAGAAGAACAAAAGAAGTTTATCTAGGAAGATACAATGACTATAATTCATCCTGGGAAAGCATAGCAACTGAAAAAAGAGGATTTAACAGTTCAATAAAAGCAACCATAAACAAACTTGGAATATACACAATATTTGGCAAGAGGGGGTAGGAGTGTTGAAAAAAAGTATATTGAATAAAAAGATAATTATGTTTTTGCTTATTCTAACCCTTGTATTTACTGCTGTAGCCTATGGAGCAGAGAATAATGCTCAGCCCCTTAGAACTGGATATATAGAAGGCTATATAAAAGAAATAAATTCAGAGACAGTAACTATAGAGAGATATGAAGGCGGAACGTATAAAATACAATTACCTAATACAGCAAATCTACTAATAGATGGGCATCAAGCTCAGAGAATAGATTTTAAACCAGGCATGGAAGTATATGCAGAGATAAGAGGTAGAAGCATCCAGTACATGGATAGCTTCTCTACCCTTAATCCAGGATATATAAAGCCAGGCAGCAAAATGAGAACAGGTACAATAAAGACTATAGACAGAAATCAGATAATCATTAAAACATCAATAGGAAATGATGAAACCTACTACTTTTCACCAGCTACTATAGCAATAAAAAAAGGTGAAAATGTACCTTTAAGCGTTCTTTATGTAGGAGATAGAGTAAAACTGCATTTTGACGATATAAATACAGATATAGTCAGTAGAATATCTATAGAAGGAGATTCTATAAAGATACAAAACTTGTACAAAGGGAAACTAGCAGCAGTAGATGAACTAGAAAACACCATATTTCTAGAAAATGTGAAGACTCTAGTAGAAGGTAAATGGGAAGATACAAAGGGAGGACTTAGGATAAGCTACTCATCGGACTCCCCCATATATATAGAAGGATATGTAGTTCCCAGCAATAATCTTAAATACTACAAAGGAAAAGAAGTATATGCAGCCATAAAAAATTTCTTTGGACAAGAAAAAATAGAAAGGCTAGTAGTAAAAGGAGCCTATGAAACCACATATTCAGAAAAAATAAAAGATATAAACTGGTTTTCAGAAAACCTAGAACTAGGTAACAATAAAAACATAGAATTTAATGATGGTACTATAATAGTAAAAAGCGACAGGCTAGTAGATAAGTATTCACTAAACCCAAAATCAGATGGATTTTTTATAGCAAATGGCAAAGGTGGAGGACTTACAGCAGACGTCATATACATATATAATGAGGATATAAACAATTCCAATATCGGACAAAACAATGTATATGTTGCAAGGTTAGATGAAATAGTAGAAAACACAGTAAAGCTTAAAAATCCCTTTCTTGTAGTAAAGCATCAGTGGGAAGGCTTTGAAGATATAAAAGAGCTTTATTACGATAACGATACATTTATATATGATTTAGAAAAGGACAAGCTAATAACTTCAAAGGAATTTTATACAAAGGATTATGCAGTAGATGAAAAAAGCAGGCATGCAAAAGATAATAGACTTAGAGATTGGCATGGATATATATATACAGATGGAGACCATATAAGTGTAATAGGGGTACAGAAGGAAATGGATTCCCTACTTAAGCAGAGAATGACCATAGGTATAGTAGAGTCTGCTTCAGATAGTAACATACTAGGAAAAGAAATGATAATAAGAGAAGCTAAGGACTGGAGTGCAAGACATGAAAAGTGGATACCAAAAGAAATGTCATTGAAGGTCAGTTTAAATAAAGCAATAATAATAAAACAGGATAAACTCATAACCTACCAAGACTTAAAACCTGGAGACAATGTCTATGTAATTAGAGACGACTATAAAGGTAAGGTTGTCATAGTAAAATAGTATATTAGTTGTCATCCTGAGCGTCAGCAAAGGATCTCTCTTTTAAAAGCCTTAAAACACGAGGAGTGATAACAATGAAAAGAATCATAGCAGTATTTATCGCATTAATATTACTCTCTACAGCCACAACCTCATGGGCAAAACCCTTGGACTTTGCAGGCGGAGTAAACAATGAGTATGAATACGAAGAAATAGTATTCCTTACAGGTAAGCCAGTAAATTTTATAGGAGAAGTTAAAGTAACAGAAAAAGAAAAAGATAATGAATTAACAGTTTCATACAAATTTGACTTAGTTCCAGAGGACAAATCCATAGAAGGCTCTCTGAAAAGGACTATAAGCTATAAAACCCTATACACTCCTAAAAATGATAAGGGACAAACCATAGGGCAAACAGAATTAACAAAGTATAGCGAAAAAATAATCATAGACGGAGATACTTTTGAACTAAAGGACTATCAGCTATCCCATTCTGAAGTTATAGATCAGAGACCTGCATCAGATTTTTACTCAGGAAGCATAAAGGGAAGAAAGTATTACACTGTTAACAAAAATCAAGGAAGTGTAACTCTTAATATATCAGGAGGAGATGTAGGCTACGAAAATTTTTGGGGCAGTACAGAAACCCAGTTGCTAAACTATACTCTCAATTCCACTAGAAATATGGCTGAAGACAGCAATGATACTATCACATGGGAAGGCACAGTTGATGTACAAGTATCTGATAGCTTAGTAAAAAACCTTAAATACTCAGATAATCAAGCTAATCTATCCAGCTTTGACGGTGGATATATAAAGACTACCAGTAACGAAATAGTTTCTAGATATGAGTATAATTTGCCTAAGATGAATGGAGATGAACCTAATAAAAAGGCCAGAAATAGAGGAAGCATAAGTCTTTCAAAAAATATGGTTCCTAAGGTAGAACGACTAGTAGTACCTAAATTTAGAGATTTAGGAGGCCATTGGGCAGAAAGCCAGATAAGTAAGCTATACTCATTAGAAGTATTTGACGAAGTCTCACAGTTCTTTACACCTGACATACCTATATCAAGATTAGAGTTTACAAAAGCAGTCATGAAGGCTTGCAATATAAGACCTACAATGGAAGAAAAAAAGAAGACTACATCTAGTAGAAGAAAAAAAGAAGTTGAAGAATCACCATTTATAGATATATCAACAGAAGATGAAAACTATCCATATATTAAGGAAGCCTATGAAAAGGGTATAGCTAAAGGAGAGTTGTCTGGCAAGTTTGAGCCTGAAAGATCATTAAGCAAGGCAGAGGCTGTTTCCATACTCATAAGAGCCTTAGGCTTTGAAAACAGAGCGCCAGCACCAGGATATTATTTCACATTTTCTGACGGTTCCCAGATACCTGCATGGGCGAAGGATAGCATATACGTAGCTAGAGAGCTAGGTATCATACAAGGAGACAATGCTAACAACATTTCTCCAAACAAACAAATGTCAAGAGCCGAAGCTTCATCTATGCTAGTCAGATTCTTAGAGTTCTTAGAAAAAGATTTACAAAAAGATTATAGAGAAAATATAATAAATTATTAAAAAAATAAGAGAGCCTAGGCTCTCTTTATTTAACTCTTTTTAAATCACGTGAAAGTTCAATTATTTTATTTTCATTATGAGCAGTTTTTGCAGTGAGACTATTGACTTCCATTTTTAGCTCATCCATTCCTGACTGAAGTTTTTCTATGCCTTCCCTATTTTTCTGAACTTCAATTTCAAGTCTTTCTATGCCTTCTCTATTTTTCTGAACTTCAGCTTTAAGTTCCTTTTTAGTTTCCTGTAACTCAATATAAACTTTTTCCAGCAAGCTAAATATTCTTTCCTCATTATTCACCCTGTTCACCTCCAAAATTTTTTCCGTTTTATTTCTTAAATACATTTTAACATAAAAACATTTAATGTAAACACTTTTCTGTTATCGTGAATATCCCTTTTGTCATTCCGAACGCAGTGAGGAATCTCCTTGCATCAAATTTGTAATATTAATGAAATATTAGATTATCTCTCCAATGATATAATATAAATGGGAGGGATGTATCAATGAAAAAAAACATTGCACTTATTTTAATCATAGCCCTCTTCCTAAGCTCCATAATAGCATTTGCAGATATAGAATTAAATTTCAAGGGGCACTGGGCAGAGAGCATCGTAGACAAACAAATTATACAAGATCATTTTAAGTATTTATTGAAAGAAGGCATGAAGGTATCGGACTTGAACAATGCTATAGATAAAAAATACTTTTTGCTATCACTTTATACAATACTAAATGAGCACCAAAAAGAAAGCATAGACAAGACCTCTGAAAAGACTAATATTGAAAACGCAGCAAGATACCTTAAAAATAAACAAATACTTGAGAAAAATGGTAGCATAGAAGGAAAGCTTACCAGAAAAGAAGCAGCAAAATATATTATAAAAACCTTAGAGCTTTCAAGAGAGATACAGCTAGCAGATACAGGCTTTATGCCCTTTAAAGATATTCTAGGTCTAAATGATGAATATAAAAAGTATGTTGCTAAAGCTAGTATGATAGGTATAATCAAAGGCTATGGGGACAGTACCTTCAGACCAGAAGAAGATGTAACTGCCATAGAAAGTATAATCTTTTTGCAAAGGTTGAAAGGTGAGATAGAAGAAATGAATAAAAATATACCTTTTAAAATAGTAGAAGAAAAATGGTCTGGAACTGGGACAAACAACCAAGTGACTGCAAAGCAAAGTGGCGGCAAGGCCATAGTTACAGTTACAAAAGAATTTCCAACGTCAGGATATAATCTAACAGTAAAGAGAGTTGAAAAATATGCTTATGGTAAATACAAGATTCATGTAGACGTTAAAGCGCCTGCACCAAATTCCATATTACTTCAAGTTATAACCTACAAGAGTATTACCATAGAAATAGATAGAAAGCTATTAGATAGTGGAAATTACACGTTTGAAATGACAGGTGGAAGTACGGATGTTAAAACAAAATGATGTCACTCTGAGCGATAGCGAAGAGTCTCTATGTCATCCTGAGTGAAGCGAAGGATCTAAATAAACTAAAGGAGAGATAACAAATGAACGTAAAAAACATCCTCAAAAAAGGGATACTCTTTATACTAGTATTTACACTTATTATATCAGTACCTAGTACATTTGCCTTCAGCCAAGAAGCAACAGCACAGCAGCAACAGGAAACAGACATCCAACAAGAGTTGGAGTTTTTAGGCAAACTATTAAAGCTTATAAAAGCTAACTATGCATACGAAGTAACAGAACAACAGCTCATAGAAGGAGCTATGAAGGGGTTATTCTATAATTTAGATGATTACAGCAACTATTATACTGAAGAAGAATTCAATGAGCTTAATGAAATAGTCACAGGAGATTTTGGAGGCATAGGCCTTCACGTAACAGAAAAAAACGGAAATGTAACAGTAGTGACACCTATTAAAGACACTCCAGGCTTTAAAGCAGGAATAAAACCAGATGATACTATAGTATCTGTAGATAATATAGATATTAGAGGCTTTACAACAAAAAAAGCAGCAGATTTAATGCGAGGCGAACCAGGCACAAAGGTTAAACTAGGTATCGTAAGAGAAGGAGAGCCAAAAGTTCTGTATTTTGATATAGTTAGAGAACTAATAATCAATAATCCTATAGAATATGAAATACTTAAAGATAATATAGGCTACATAAAGATAACAGAATTTAATAATCACACATTAGAAAACGTACTTAAAGCAATGGGGCACTTTAATATAAACAAAGTAGATAAGATAGTGTTTGATGTACGCAACAATCCAGGAGGAAGTTTAAGTGAAGTAGTTAATGTACTTAGATTTCTTGTACCGAGAGGACCTATAGTTCATGTTAAATATTCAGATGGAGAAATACAAACACATTACTCATATAATGACGAGGTAAACTTCAAGCTTGCAGTACTAGTCAATAAGGGCAGTGCTAGTGCATCAGAGATATTTGCAGGAACTATCAAGGATACAGGGGTAGGCACTATAATAGGCACGACTACCTTTGGAAAGGGGACAGTACAGTCAATTATACCTTTAGTAAATGGTGGGGGAATCAAACTAACCGTAGCAGAATACCTAACAGCAAATAAAAACCCAGTGAATAAAGTAGGTATAAAACCAGACATTGAAGTGGAGAATAAAACAGAAGAAGACCTACAGCTAAAGAAAGCAATAGAAGTGTTAAAAAAGAAATGAGAATTGAGAGTTGAGAATGGAGAACTGTCATTCTGAGCGATAGCGAAGAATCTCGAAGGATATTTCTTTTACACATTGACATACACATACTCTTAGGATAAAATACTATAGTTATTTAATAACATACTCGGAAACGGTTAAGATAAAGGAGGTAAAAGTACAATGTCCACCAAGTACATTTTCGTAACAGGAGGAGTAGTTTCCTCATTAGGAAAAGGAATCACAGCAGCAGCATTAGGACAATTATTAAAAGCAAGAGGAGTAAAAGTAAGCATCCAGAAATTTGACCCATATATAAATGTAGACCCGGGTACCATGAGTCCCTATCAGCACGGAGAAGTTTTTGTAACAGACGATGGAGCTGAGACTGACCTAGACCTAGGACATTATGAAAGATTCATAGACATTAACTTAAGCAAATACTCAAACGTAACCACAGGAAAGATATACTGGTCTGTACTCAATAAAGAAAGAAAAGGTGAATATCTAGGGAGGACAGTACAAGTCATACCTCACATAACAAACGAAATAAAGGAAAGAGTATTCAGAGTATCAAAAGACAAAGACGTAGATGTAGTCATTACGGAAATTGGAGGAACAGTAGGAGACATAGAGAGTCTTCCATTCCTTGAAGCCATTAGACAGATTAAATATGACATAGGAAAAGAAAATGTCATGTATATTCACGTTACATTAGTACCATACTTATCAAAGGCAGGAGAATTAAAGACAAAGCCAACCCAGCATAGCGTAAAAGAGCTTATGAGTATAGGTATCCGCCCAGATGTATTGGTTTGTAGAACAGAATATCCTATATCACAAGAAATGAAGGATAAAATAGCTTTATTCTGCGATATGGATTCAGAGCATGTAATACAAAATATGGACGCAGAAACACTTTATGAAGTACCTATGCTATTAGAAGAAGAAGGACTGCCAAACCTAGTCATTGATCATCTAGGATTGGAATGCAATGAGCCAGACTTAAAAGAATGGACAGACATGCTTCAAAAGGTTAAAAATCCAAAAGGAAAAGTAAACATAGCTTTAGTAGGTAAATATGTAGAGTTAAAGGATGCTTACCTATCAGTAGCTGAGGCCCTTAGACATGCAGGCATAGCTAATGAAGTAGATATAAACATAGAGTGGGTTCAATCAGAAGACATGGATGAAGACAGCTGTGTTAAATTTCTCAAAACAGCAGATGGTATATTAGTCCCAGGTGGATTTGGAGACAGAGGAGTAGAAGGAAAGATTTGTGCTATAAAATTTGCTAGAGAAAACAAGATACCATTCCTCGGAATATGCTTGGGTATGCAAATGTCAGTAGTAGAATTTGCAAGAAATGTAGCAGGATTAAAAGATGCACACAGCTCAGAACTAAAGGAGGATACCCCTTACCCAGTTATAGACCTTATGCCAGAGCAAAGAGACATAGACAGCTTAGGCGGTACTATGAGACTAGGCTTGTATCCATGTAAGCTCATGGAAGGCACAAAGGCAATGGAAGCATACAATGATGAGCTTATATATGAAAGACATAGACACAGATACGAGTTTAATAATGAGTTTAGAGATAAGCTACAGGACCAAGGACTCATTATAAGTGGAGTATCACCAGATGAAAGACTGGTAGAAATAGTAGAGCTTAAAGACCATCCTTGGTTTGTAGCAGTGCAATTTCATCCAGAGTTTAAGTCAAGACCTACTAGAAGTCATCCACTATTCAGAGAATTCATAAAAGCAGCAAAGGCAGGTATAGACAGCACTAGAGCCTAGCCATAGAACTGTAAAGCAAATGTAATACAACTGTAATGTTAATTTAAGTATTTATGTTATATAATAACTAATGTAATAGGGAAGTAGGTAAATACCCAATATTACATTTTCATTACAAACATACTTGTCTAATTGACGGGCAGATATGTTAGTGCTATAATTAGGAATAGAATGCAGGTAATATACATATTGCCTAATTCTACAAGTATAAGTCAGGTTGGTTTGGGAAGGGGTTACAATCTGGCTCACAACTTCCAAATTCCTTCAAAAGAAAAAAATAAAATTATATTATAGGGAGGTTTTATTCAATGAAGAAAGTTTTATCATTAGTACTAGTACTTACATTAGTACTTGGTAGCTTTAGTTTCGCTTTCGCAGCTCCAAGCGACGTAGTTGGTACAGAATACGAAGAAGCTGTTGAAAGACTAGGCCAACTAGGTGTACTAGAAGGCTACACAGATGGCACATTTAAACCAAATAACACTATAACAAGAGCAGAATTTGCTGCTGTAGTAGTTAGAGTAAAAGGCTTAGAAGCTGCTGCTCAAGCTGCAAAGGGAGCTACTGCATTTTCAGACGTTCCAGCAGGAAACTGGGCAGCAGGATATATTAACATAGCTTCTAAGATGGGCTTTGTTAAAGGTATGGGAGACGGAACATTTGCTCCATCAGCTCCTGTTACTTATGAGCAAGCTGTAACTATGGTTATAAGAGCACTTGGCTATGATCCAGCAGCAGAAGCTAGAGGGGGATATCCATACGGATACCTAATCGTTGCTAACGAAAATGGTCTACTTGATGCAGTTAAAGGAACTCAAGGACTTCCAGCTCCTAGAGGACTAGTAGCTCAATTAGTTGACAATGCATTAGAAATTCCTCTAATGGTTCAAGTTGGATTTGGTACACAAACTAAATGGGTTGTATCAGGAACAGAAGATACTAAAGAAGTATATTTACTTGATGATCTTGGATTTGACAAAGTTGCAAGAGAAAGAGTAGTTTCAATTAACAGTGATAAAAATGAAATCAGATTCGAAAAATATGGAAAAGCAAAAGTTGCAGAAGGATTTGATTTTGAAGAAGTTTATGGATTAAGACTTAATGCTTGGTTAGATGGAAAAGGCAAAGTAGTTATCTATACAAAAGCAGATACTCCTAAATACGAAGCAACTAAAGGTGGAGAAAAAATTACTATAGTTAGCGAAAATAAAAAATATGCAGTTGCTGATAAAGCTACTTTATTGTTAAATGATAAAGAAGTAGAAGCTAGCAAATTTACTGCTGACTATGCAAGAATAGTTTTCAACTCAGATGATGAAATTGTATGGGCAAGAGGATATACTTGGGATGATACTTTTGTAGTTAAAGAAACTGAAAAAGAAGTTGCTTATAGTTTCGATAAAGATAAATTAGAATTAAAGAACTATACAATAGTTAAAGAAGGCAAAGATTTAGGTATTGAAGGTTTAGAAGAAGGCGATGTACTATTCTTCAATAAAACTGCTAAATTTGCTGTAGTTCATAACGATAGCAAAGTTGGAGAAATTGAAAAAGTTTATACAGAATCCTTTAAGTTTGATGGAGACGACTACGACTACAATGCTGGAAATTATGATGTGAAGTTTGTTGATGAAGACGTTGTAGGTATAGTTGACAAAGATGTTGCAGCTGCAATGAAAGACGAAGGTGAAGTTGAAGTATTCTTTGACTTTGCAGGAACAATCGTAGTTATCAAAGGCGAAAGAGGAGAAACTAAGACAAATTACTTCTTTGGAATGCTAACTGCTAATTCACAAGTTGAAGGTACTTCAGCATCAAGACAATATTATACATTTGACTTATTAAATAATGAAGGTAAGATTAAAAAATATGATGTTTCAACAAGTTATGTAACAAAATACGGTGCTTCTTGGGCTGCAGATATGGTTAAAGGCAGAGTAGTTAAAGTGACAGTTGATGAAGATGGAGATTTTGTAAAAGCTGAAGCACTAAAAAATCCTGTTACATTAGGTTCAAATGATACTATAAAAGTAGAAGCTACTCATGCTAAAGGATACCAAATACAAGACAGTACAGTTGTATTCATAACAGATGGTAGAGGCTCAGGAACTGTAGTTTCTGACTATGATGTAGTAAAATGGACAGATGCTGCTAAGAAATTCAGCGTTATAAAAGCTGGAGAGATATATTCTACATCTAGAGGAAGAGTAGACGTAATAATTGCAGATTCAGCTGATATACATGAAGAGTACCATCTTGGATTAGTAACAGATGTTAAGAAAGTTAGATCATCTGATGATATCTGGGAAGTTACAATTATGATAGCTGGAGAAGAAAAAGTATACGAAACAGTTAAAGGTATAACTGGAGTAAGTAGTACATTATTAGAAGGTAGAATAGTAGAAATCACTTTAACAGATGCTGGAAAGATAAGCTATGTTGAAGTAGAGCCATACAAAGAAGCAGGTAAAAAAGTTGTAAGAGTAAGCACATCATCAAATGAATTAACAGTTGCTGATGCTGTTTATAGCGACTTAACATATGAGTTGATACCAGAAGCAGTTGTTTATGATGCAACAGGCTCTTCAGTTAAGAAAATTAACTTAAGAGACTTAAGTAAAAATGATACAGTAAACGTGTTTATGATGGATGATGAAACAGATACTTTTGTTAAATATGTAGTAAGAACTGCATTAGCTGGAACTACTCCAGATACTCCAAAAGGTCAAGCAACAGTTAGAACTGCGTTTGCGATAGATAGCAGCAACGATAAAAATATTTATCTAACTGTAGGAAACAATTTAAAAGTTTATACTGTATTAAAAACAGCTCTAATAGAAGATGCTGATGGCAATGTTATGACGACAGGAAATATTGCTAAAGATAAAGTAATTAATTTTGTATTAGTAGAAGGAACAGACAACATAGCATATATTCAAGTTCTTAACTAATTACCTTATAAAAAAAGAGACCTGGGGTTCTAACCTCAGGTCTCTTTTTGTAGTAACTAAGAGTTAGATCAAGTGAATAATCTTTATGGGACGTTGCAACATATTCAAAAAAAGCAATGCTTCTCCATTTTAAGAAGCAATGCTTTTTTGAAGTAATAGATAAAAAACTATAGTCTAACATAACTATACATATCTTGATGTTGTATACATAGTTATGCTATAATCAGGTAAAATACATGTATACTTGATATGCTGTTAAATATAGGGAGGAATTAGTTATGAAAAGACTTTTGTCACTTGCTTTAGTTGCTGTTATGCTTTTTTCAATGAGTATTATTACATATGCAGAGGATGATGCTGTTAAAGAATTCGATCCAAATAAAGAAATAGAACTGAATCTTAAACAAGCTACAGAATATGCTTTAAAAAATAGTAAGGATATGAAAATACAAGATTTAGAAATGAAGAGAGCAGAGCTTAAGTACGATCAAGATAGAAAGATATTGAGGGATTACAATGGAGCATCAGGAGAAGAACAAGATTTTATTAATTCAGAAATACTACCTAAAGAATATTTTGATTTGGGTATATTAGACAGACAAACTAAGCTTTCAAAGCAAATATCTATTTGGAACAAAGAAATAAAAGAAAATGAAATAAAATATAATGTAGAAAAAGCCTACTTTGATTTGTTACAGAGTGAAAAAGATATGGAAATAGCTAAGGAAGGTTTAGAGCTGGCAAACAGACAGTATGAACAGAGCAAAAAGATGTATGAGCTAGGTACTATTTCTCATCAACAGCTTTTATCAGTAGAGCTTGCAGTATCACAGGCTCAATCAGGCTTTGATATGGCTACAATGGGATACGAGCTGCAAAAGATGAGCTTTAATAATACCTTAGGACTATCTTTAGTCCAAAAGATAAAATTAACAGATAAAATAGAGTATAAAAAGCATGATGAAATTAAACTAGATGAAGCTATAGAAACTGCTAATGAAAATAGTGCAATACTAAAGGCTGCTAAAGAAGGATATGAGCTTTCTGAACTTACTTTTAAAGCGGTTAAAGCTAAATACTCTACTCCAAACCAATATAAGTACAGAGAACAAGAAATAGCAGTAGAACAGGCAGCTAAGAGTCTTGATACAGTTAAAAATGGAGTTGAAATGTCAGTAAGGTCTGCTTATCATAGTCTAATCACAGCTGAAAAGCAGATAAAGACCTATGAAAAAGCAGTGGAAAATGCCCAAAAAGCATATGAGCTAACCGAATTAAGCTATAATTTAGGTCAAAATACTTCAAATGATGTAACTAAGGCTAGGATAGACCTTATGGATGCTAAGAAAAACCTTTCAAAGCAAGTACATGCATATAATCTAGCATTATTAGATTTTAAATATAGCATAGGCTTAGGAAAAAATGCAATAGGCGGAGCGCTTTAACAGCTAAGGGGCAAGGAATAAAATCTTGTCCCTGTTTATTCTTTTGAAAAAATGGCAAACTATTAGGGTCTTTGACATATCATGGATATAGTTATAAAATATAAGTAATAACTGTGATAAAGGAGATGGTAACAAATGAAATCTACATCAAGAAAAAGGATGGCAGTAATCACTACTGCTTTGATACTAAGCTTATTTTTGACCTCAATAGCATTTGCCGATAACGGTTTTAAAGACTTAAAAGCATGGTTTGGTGACATTAAGATTTTTTCTAACAATCAGCAGGTACAATTAGAAGTAAAGCCCTTTATAATTGACGGAACTACATACGTACCTTTAAGGGCATTAAGCAATATTTTTAATAAAAATATTAACTGGGATGGAACAAATTTAAGAATTGATATCACCGATAAACCTGATCCAAACATAGCGTATCTAAGTCAGCAAATAATGCAAAAACAAACGAAAATAAATGAATTAGAGACAAAGGTTGCACAGCTTGAAGCTGAATTAGCTACAACAAAAAAAGGTTCTAAGTATACTTTAGGTGAATTAGAGGACTATCTTAATAAAGAATACGGAAAATATGAGAAGGTTGCATTTGACATAGAATTATATGGAGATAAAGATGATATTGAGGTAGAGATTTATGTAGACCTTGATGATTATTATTCTAAATGGAATGCATTGAGTGATACTAAGATTGAGAAGTTTATTCAGTACATAATAGATGATGTTAAAAAAGAATTTAAAAATGCTGATATAACTGGTTATATAGAAGATAGTTCAAATGATAAAAAATTAGTAAAATTTTATTTGAGTACAAAGGGAAAACTAGTGACAGAACTTAAAAATAGTAAATATGTAACAGATCTGAGCGATTTGGAAGATTATCTAAATAGAAATTATGACGAGTATGGGGGAGTATATTTCAAAATCACGTTATATGGCGATGAAGATGATATTGAGGTATATGTTACTGCTACAAACAGAAATTATTTAGATGACCTATATACATATGAGATAGAAGATTATTTAGAGGATCTTTATTCAGAAATAAGTTATGAATTCCCAGATGCTTATATTGATGGTTATATCGAAGATAATTATACAAAATACTATTTTAAATTTGATTCACGAGGGAATATAACTCTAAGGTAAGTATAATGAGACAATAGGATAGTAATTATTCTTATTGTCTCATTTTTTTATGACATATTTCAAGGGCATTGACTATTGCTATGTTGCAGAAAGTACTTTTAAAATATCTGCAAAATGATATAATATAATTAGATTATAATAGATATGATTATTTTCTTATCAAGAGGAGAATGTCGAATGGATGATAAGATATTTGAATTAATGGAAAAGATGTATATCGAAATGCAAGATATGAAACTTAATATGGTGACTAGGGAAGATTTAATTAAAATTGAGCAGAAGTTGGTTGCAATGGAAGATAAAATGGATATGAACCAAAAAACATTATTTGATGGATATAAACAAACCTATGAGAAATTAACAACACTTGAAAAGAAAGTAGATGAAGTAGATAAAAAGATTGAGAAACAAGATGTTGAAATTAGAGTAATTAAAGGAGCAAAATAATTAGGGTTAGGACAAGAGGATAATATTCTTATCATTCTTGTCTCTTTTTATTTTGAAATGACAAATAAAAAACTTCAATGCAATACTTTCCTTGATGTCGTAGACATAATTATGCTATAATCAAGTAAAATACATATTTTATAGCATGAGTCTAGGGAAAACAATAAGCGGTGGATTGTAGAGGCCACTGAAAAAGTTCTCTTTTGTCATCCTGAGCGTTAGCGAAGGATCTCTCATGTATTGAAAACATACATCTTCAACTACGTTTCAGAATGACAAGCAAGAAAATTAAGGTTTCTCAGTGGCTTCGGATTTTAGAGTCTTTTTTAAGGAGTGATTCACATTAGAACTGAAAAAACCTCTAGAATTATATATATAGATATATTGAGAATCCTTTCAATATTTGCAGTTGTAGTATTACATGTCTCAGCCCCATTTGCAGCAAGTACGAATACCTATGGTATTAAATGGTGGTGGGTAGGTAATCTAGCAGATTCTATTACCAGATGGAGTGTACCTGTACTAATACTTATTAGTGGTAGACTTATGCTATACAATGATAGAGAAGAAAGTGTACTTCTATTTTTAAGAAAAAGGCTTATAAAGGTGATTATCCCTCTGGTATTTTGGAGCTTATTGTATATGATAAGAAAAAATGAAGTAGTTATTCAGTGGGATGTGTCGTTAATTATATCATTTTTAAAAAACATCTATACAGGTAATGTACACATTCATTTGTGGTATCTTTATATGCTAGTAGGACTATACTTGATTACACCTATTATCAAGCCATATGTAAATAATGCAAGAAAAGAGAGCTTGATATATTTTATAGTAGTCTGGTTTATATCTAATGGAATAATTGCATTTCTTGAAAAATTTACAGAGTATAATATAGGCTTTAATTTAAGCTTTTTCCATTGGAGTCTAGGTTACTATGTGTTAGGTTTTTTCATCGAAAAATATAGTTTTTCAAGGAAGCAAAGGAAAGCTGCTTATGCTCTTGGACTTTTAGGAATGATTGTGACTGTATATGGAACATATGTATTGACTAAAAATAATGACGGAGTCCTTGTTCCACATCTGTATTCATATTTAGCTCCTAATATTATATTCATGTCTATAATGGTATATCTATTGTTTAAAAATATAAACTGGGATAAAATTATTGGGGAAAGTCCTATTATAAATAAGCTGATTTCAAGCTTTAATAGGGCAAGCTTTGGAATATATCTAGTACATTTACTGGTACTGGACATTATTTCTTCTGGAGATATTGGCATCATCATAGATGCTTCATCCTTTAATCCTATAATAGGGATACCACTAGTAGGCAGCATCACATTTATAGTATCCTATCTTGCAGTTGTGATTTTGCAAAGGATACCATTATTAAATAAGGTTGTTCCAAAATAAATAATCAATATACGGAGATGGACTCATGGATGCAATTAGAAAAGGCTTTAGTTTAGAGAAAAGAAAGATTATCAGTGCTATGGTAGGTTCATTGTTGTTAGCTGCAACATCAGTCATTGTGGTAAATGCTTCTGATTCTAATATGGAAAATGGGTATGATGATATCTATGTAAATGTAGAATTCCATATAACAGATGAAAAAGAAACATTAAATGAAATAAATCCTGCTATTACGAAGCTTATTCCTGAAAACTTGGTTTCACATGCTGGAGGGAGAGTAAAAGGAAAATCCTATACTAACTCTATAGAATCCATAGATAGAAGCTATGAAAATGGGTATAGGTTTATAGAACTGGATTTTGAATGGACTATTGATGGAAACCTAGCTCTTATCCATGATTGGGGAGGATATGTAAATAGTGCTTTTGGTGTGGAGTCTAAAATGTATAGTTCAGAGGAATTTAAGAGCTTTAGTATGATAGAAGGCCTTAATCAGATGATCTTAGATGATTTAGCAGATTGGCTTTATGGTCATGAAGATGTATATATAGTTACTGACATAAAGACTTGTAACATTGAAGCATTGAAGCTTATAAGAGACAGATATCCTGATTTAACAGCTCAATTTATACCACAGATATATAAAATAGACGAGTTTATTCCTGTACAAGAGTTAGGTTATACAA
The DNA here is from genome assembly GCF_030263895.1 of Proteiniborus sp. MB09-C3. Classification (NCBI taxonomy): domain Bacteria; kingdom Bacillati; phylum Bacillota; class Clostridia; order Eubacteriales; genus Proteiniborus; species Proteiniborus sp. MB09-C3. The sequence goes on along the minus strand of NZ_CP127161.1, from coordinate 101,192 downwards.
ATGTTATACTGACTTTATATATGTCTAATTATTCAGATGATGAACTGTTAGATTTTGTGAAAGACCATCAGATCTTTGCTGTCACTATGCCAATAAGTAGGGCAAGGACTGAACTGCCAAGTAAGCTAAAAATAGAAAATGTGTTTGTATATGCTCATACAATCAATAATCATGGGATAAGACAAGAGCTAGAGCTATATGGAGTTGATGGATTTTATACTGATGATATACTTCCTTCAAGCTGGGGCATAGCTCAAATTGAGAAGGCAAGAGAATATAATCTAGTTACAGATAATATTATTGAAAATCTTCAACAGGATATAACAAGAGAAGAGCTTTGTGAATTGATAGTAAGGTTATATGAAGCAATGTCTGGAGAAGAAGCAATTGCACCCGTTACAAATAGATTTATGGATACAAGCAATCTAGAAATATTAAAGGCAAATGCTTTAGGCATCGTAAATGGAGTTGACGAAACACAGTTTTCACCAAATACGAAAGTTACAAGAGAAGAAATAGCTGCTATGCTTTATAGAACATTGAGAACAGTAGATGAATCCTTGATAGAGGGCAATTGCGATGTTAGCTTTGCGGATAAAGGCGATATTTCTAATTGGGCATTAGAAGCCGTAGGCTTTATGAATAACTATGGCATTCTAAGTGGTGTAGGAGACAATAGAGTATCACCAAAAAGTAATGTTACTAGAGAAGAAGGAATTATATTGGTAAAAGGAACCTTTGAAAAGTTCAGATTAAATTAGAAGCAGCCAAATATGGAACAAATATCTGTAAATATCGTCTTACATATTGATTAGCTGTCTAATAGTTAGTCAATATGTCCTAAAAACGATATATTTTATCGAAAATAGAAGGATTTAAGCATTATTTAAAGAATATATTATCTATTAAATTTAAGAGGGAGGGCGAAGTATCAATGTACAGAAGAACAGAAAAGCATCTAAAAAAACTTTCACTTGTATTAGCTTTATTATTCATCTTTACAAACACGGTAGCATTTGCACAAAATTTCAAGGACGTCCCTAGCAACCATTGGGCAAAAGATTACATAGATAAGGTAAGTAAAGCGGGTATAATTACTGGTGATGGAGCGGGAAATTTTAACCCTAGTGGGAATGTTACAAAGGTACAAGCAGCTATTATGATGGCGAGAATGATGGGAATGGATGCAACTAAAACAGCACAGGCTAGACAAACACATCAAGCCTTTTTAACTCAGCAAAACATACCAACATGGGCTCAAGACGGCATAGCAGTAGCATTGGCAGCAGGAGTAATAACTGAAACTGAAGCAAAAGGTTTTTACCTAAATAATAAAGAAGCAGTTGCTCAAAGAGTAGAGATAGCTCGTTGGCTAACTAAGGCTATGGCCCTTGAAGAAGAAGCAAAAAAACCTCTTGTAGTTAAGCTTTCATTCAAAGACGTAGACTTTATAGGAGCAGAAGATCAAAGATATGTGTATATGATGGTAAATAAAGGCATAATCAACCCAGATGGAGATGCACAAGGAAAGTTCAATCCGACTTCTCCTATTACGAGGGATGCCATGGCAAAAATGCTATCCATAGGATACGATTATATGGTTTCAAACCTTTTATTAAACAGACCTTTAAATAATGAAGAAGTTGTAGTTAAGACTCAAACCATAATGGGCACTATATCTAGCATATTGAGAGCACCTAATGAATTATATGTCACAATCGAAAACAAAATAGGAACTAAAACTACATATATAGTCAATGAAAAGACCATTGTAAAGCTTGATGGAAGTAAAATAGATTATAGCGAGCTTATTGAAGGGCTAAAGTTTGAAGCAGAGATTACAGAGGATAATAAAGTCATATCCTTTAGCGCAGAGGGAATAAATGAGGAATATGAGGGAAAGGTAAGGTCTACTATCCAAACTAGTCCTCAAATGCTTACAATAGAATATACTAAAGATGACAAATCAAAAACAACTGAAAGAAAAGCCTTCTATCTTGATCCTAATGTAGATATCACTTTAAATGGAGAGGAAGCATTTTTCAGGGATATTAAAGATGGAGATTCTATTGAAATTAAAGTAAGAAATAGCAAGATAACTGTAATAAAGGCTAAAAGTAAATACTTAAAGCTTACAGGAACTATTAAAGAAATAAAATTATCTTCAAGTGATTATTTACTAGTCATTCAAGATAAAGATAAGGAAACATTTGAATATCCCTTAGACAAGAACGTGTCTATATATAGAAATAAAAGCAGAGGTAAGGTTACAGACCTTAGAAAAGGTGATGATGTAACTATAGAAGTAGAAGATGGAGTAATCACTGATATAGAAGCTAAGATAGTTAAAAAAGAAGGAGAAGGCTCTATAGTTTCTATACTTCAGGCTAAAAAACCTGAGATTACTATACTAAATAGTAAAGGAGAAAAAGAGACCTATTATCTTGGATTAGGAGCAACCGTAAGACTAGATAAGGAAAGAGCAGAGCTTTATGATTTAAAAGTAGGGTATTATGTTGATTTCACAGTAGAGGGTGACGAAATAGTTTCACTTTATGCTCTCACTAGACAAAAGAATCAAATTATCATAGGAAATATAAGCAGTATAACAACAAAACACAGTCTCATCACTGTAACAGTAGATGATGAGGATGGCACATATGCTGAAAAGACAATAGTATATTCAGGATATACTACATTCATAGATTTGTATGGGAATACAGTACGTGAAAGCAAGCTAGAGGTTGGAGACGAGGTAATCATCATAGGCGACTACAATGACTCCTTCATAGAAGCAAAGAGTATAATTATTCCATACGAAAAATAAGAGCTAGTAATTAAAAGAGCCTAGGGCAAGGAGGAAACTCCCAAGCCTTAGGTTTTTTATATTGGAAAGTTGCCATTGAGACATCAGTATTATATAATCTAATTTGAATGTAAATAAAATTTTTTACTTTATGAGGATGGTTGCTATGAATATAACAAAAAAACACAGAGTACAAAAACTTGAAAATATAGCATTGCTAGTTCTTTTCCTAATTAAGGCATTAATCTATAATATCTTAATTGGCAATGGAAATGTAAGTCTAAGGCTAAGCATAATAAGTTCAATGTATATAGTTTTTATCATTGCATTAATTAACATGTTCAAAGGGAAAAGACGTGATGTAGTTCTCCTAACTCTATATTCATTAATAGCTTTAATAATGTTCATAGATTCAGCATATTTTAAGCATTTTAATCAACTTACTTCTATAGTTGTATTGAAGCAAGTTAATCAGCTTAGTTCAGTAGGAGAAAGTATATCTTATGTGCTAGAGCCAGTCAATTTTCTATTAGTTGCTGATATCATACCTTTGATTATTTACTATATCTATAGTCGCAAAATCATATTATCTAGTAGGATAAATACCTTAGGAAAAAAACAATCCTTTGGCATTGCATTAGGCGCATTGGCTATAGTAATTTTGTCTGTTGTTTCTGTGAATGCTTTTAGTGACAACATTAACTTGTTTCATCAAGAATTTTTTACTTATCATATAGGTGATATATACAATACCTTTTTTTCAAAATATGAGGGTGAAGATATAGATGAATTGTTGAAGGAATCAATAGAAAAAGTAAGTAATAAGGAAAAAAATCTGTATGGAATAGCTAAGAACAAAAATGTAATAACTATTCAAGTAGAAGGACTTCAAAACTTTGTCATAGATAGAGAATACGAAGGTCAGGAAATAACACCTAATTTAAACAAGCTAATAAAGGAAGATAGTATATATTTTGACCAATATTATCAGCAGCTAGGCAGAGGCAATACATCTGATGCAGAGTTTGTGTCTCATAATTCATTATATCCTGCAATGGATGGGCAGACCTATCTATGGTATTATAACAACACATACTATGGACTGCCTTGGATATTAAAGGATAGTGGCTATAGTACAGCAGCTTTCCATGGATATAAAGGGGACTTTTGGAACAGAGATAAGGCATACCCTTATCAGGGATTTGACAGGTACTACAATGCTGATAACGACTATAATAGTGTGGGAGCTACAATTGGTTTAGGAATAAATGATAGTGAGTTCTTTATGCAGTCAATGGATTATATTAAATCTATGAAGGAGCCTTACTATGCCTTTTTAGTTACCTTATCAAGTCATCATCCCTTTGAAATGCCTGATGAATTTAAGAAAATCAAGCTAAAAGAAGAACATGAAAGCACTTTGTTTGGAAACTATATTCAATCTATTAACCATGCAGATACTGCTTTAGGTGAATTTATTCAACAATTGAAAGAAGAAGGATTATATGAAAACACAATAATCAATATATATGGGGATCATTTTGGATTATCTTCAATAGACGAAGAAAATAAAAAACAAATGACAGAATATCTAGGTTATGAGTATGATTTTGACGAAATGATGAATATACCCTTCATAATCCATATGCCTAAATCAGGAATTAATCAGAGGATAAGTACCACAGGCGGGCAAATAGATTTTTTACCTACAGTACTGAATCTACTGGGAATTGAAAACAAAAAGGGTATAATGCTTGGACAGGATTTAGTAAATGCTAAAGAAGGCTTTGTTGCCCAACAAACCTATATGCTAAAGGGCTCATATATAAAAGATGATATGGTATTTTCTATGTCTAGGGATGGAATATACAATAATAGCAGAGCTTGGAATATAAATACCAGACAGCCTGTGGATTTAGAAAAGTGCAGAGAGGATTATGAAAGAGCCATTAGGGAAATAAACAAGTCAAATTATATTCTGAAAAATGATTTGCTAAGTAAATACTTTACGGATAGAGAAGAAATGTCTAAAGACGGAGAAGCTGCTAATAAGCGTATTGTGCCAGAAACGTTGATTTCTCATGCAGGTGGGAAAATAGAGGGACTATATTATACTAATTCAAGAGAGGCAATTGATAAAAGCGTTGAGAATGGATATAAATTCATAGAGCTGGATTTTGAATGGACTACTGATGAAAACCTGGTGCTTATTCATGAGTGGAAGGAGAAGGTGAATGAGCTATTCTCTGAAGAGTCAAAGGCATATAGCACTGAAGAATTCAAGAGCTTTAATATGATAAATGGTCTTACACAAATGTCCTTGGAGGACTTGGCAGAGTGGCTCTATGAGCATAGAGATGTATATATAGTTACAGACATAAAAAGTGACAATATAAAGGCTTTGAAGCTTATTAAAGAAAGATATCCTGACTTGATAGCTAAATTTATTCCACAGATATATAAGATGGACGAATTCATTCCTGTACAGGGGATGGGCTATACAAATATTATATTGACCTTATATTCATCTGAGTATCCAGATGATGAGCTGATAGATTTTGTAAGGAGACATGAGATTTTTGCTGTTACTATGCCCATAGAAAGGGCAAGAACAGAGCTGCCAGTAAAACTTAAATCAGAAAATGTCTTTGTATATGCTCATACTATAAATGAGCCTGAGTTAAGAAAAGAGTTGGAGGCAAATGGAGTAGACGGATTTTATACTGATGAATTGTTACCTTAAAGAAAGATATGGGACAGAATGATACCGCTGAAAAAGTCTATTTATGTCATCCTGAGCGTAAGAGAAGGATCTCTCTTGCATTGAAAACATATATCTTCGACTGCGTCTCAGAATGACAAACAAAAAACGGACTTTTTCAGCAACCTCGGACAGAATGCTATGCATTTTGTCCTTTTTTTAGCTCCTGTATAAGCGACTTGCACAAAATCAAATATTTCAGCAACCTGCCTATGCTAGGGTAACAAAAAATAACATTGATTTGTAACACAAATGAAATATAACCACCCTAAAATAATCTCGTAAATTCCCGAATATATATTACAAACAAACATTAGGAGGTAATATTGTATGAGGATGAAGAAAATAATTTCACTTACATTAACACTAGTATTAGTGTTTAGTATAGGCATGACGTCTGTACATGCTAGTGGCTGGGGAAATGGAATGGTACCGCCAGGACTAGCTAAAAAAACTTTTAATGATATCGATGCTTTCAAGTGGGCAGAAAAATCTATAGAGAAGATGTTCCAAAAAGGATTCATTTTTGGGGTAGGCAATGATATGTTTGCTCCTAAGGCTGCAGTTACAAAGCTAGAAGCCATTATAATGTCGCTAAGAGTAATGGGCTGGGAAGAGGAAGCTAAGGGAATAACAAATCTTCCAAAGAAATATAAGGGAGATAAGGTAGCTAATTGGGCTACAGGTTATGTTACAATTGCTTATGAAAAAGGAATACTTGATGATGTTGATATGATGTATTTCAAACCTAATGATCCTGCATTGAGACATGAAGTTGCAAAATATGTAGTAAGAGCCTTGGGCTACGAAAAGGAAGCTCAGAAAAATATGAACAAGGAAATACCTTTTGTAGATGCTGCCCTAGTACCACAGGGTTCAGTAGGCTATGTGTATCTTGTAAATGATTTTGGACTTATGCAAGGTGATAACCAAAAAAGATTCAATCCAATGGGAACTATGACTAGAGCAGAAATGGCTGTACTTTTTTCAAGAATTGACGACAAGGTAGATACTGGAAAAGATGGGGCTGTATCAGGTGAGGTAACTAGAATTTATAGCAATAAAATATCAGTCAAAACAAAGGATAAGACAGAAACTTTTGACTTGGATAGCAGAGTAAGAGTATATCAGGATGATAAGAGAATAGACATTGATGATATAAAAGTAGGTACAAAGGTAAAGATGGAAATTAAAGATGGAAAAGTAGTGTTTATTGAAGTAGTAGATGTTATTGAAGATGATAAGATAATTACCAGATATAAAGGTACTGTAAAAGAAATAAACAAATCAAAGCCATATAAACTTGCTATACAAGCAGAGACTATGATAATAATGTTTGAAGTGGTAGATGATGTAGAAGTTAGCTTCAAAGGTGAAAATGGAAGCTTTTCAGGCATTCAAAAGGACGACGAAGTGACAGCAGTAGTTGATAGAAAAAATAGAGTGATAAAAATCGAAGTTGCAAGAAAATATGTAAAGCCAGTTGAAACTGTTAAAGGCTATATAACTAACATTGAGCTATCAAGAAGATACAACAAGATTACTATAGATAAGAAAACCTATGATTTAGATGCAGAAGCAAAAGTAAAAATTGACGGAAGAAACAAAGAATTAGCAGATTTAAAATTAGGTATGTATGTCGATGCAAGGCTTGAAGAAGATGTAGTAATGTATATAGATGCTGAAAATAAAGAAAAAACTATCAGCGGTAATGTAATAGATATAACTAAAAGTGTGCAAGGTACTTCACTAAAAATAAAAGAGAACAAAACTAATAAGGAATATATTTATTTAGTTCAAAAGGATGCTAGTGTTTATATAGAAGGCTTAAGAAATGCAAAGATAGAAGATATTAGAAAAGGTGACAAAGGAGAATTTGAGATACTAAATGATGTTATTGTAGATGTATATATCGACACTGTAGCAAAGGCTGAAGAGGTAGAGGGAAGCATAACTAACCTAGAGCTTACTAGAAGATACAATAAAATTGCCATAGATAAGAAAACATATGATATAAAAGCAGATGCAAAAGTGAAAATAGATGGAAAAAATAAAGCTTTAGCTGATTTAAAGATAGGTATGTATGCTAAGCTAGTGCTTGAAGACGGTGTAGTGGTATCTATAGATGCTGAGAATGCAGAAAAGATTATTGAAGGTGAAATAATAAGCATAACTAAAGATTTTCTAGGCACTACACTAAAAATAAAGGAAGAAGATACAGATAAGGAATACTCTTATCCTGTTCACAAAAATGTAAAGATTTATATAAAAAATGTTAGAAATGCTAAAATTGAAGATTTACTAAAAGGAGACGAAGGCGAATTTACAATACTCAATGGATCCATTGTTGAAATAGATATAGAAGATTAAAGCGCATATTTAGCAGAAAAAGTTGGAATTGCTCCAGCTTTTTTTGCTTTTTAAGGTGAAGCAAAATTTTTTCTTCGCTTTTCTAATAAACTCATTAAGTTTCGACCTAATGCCGTATTATATTAACTAGCATATCAAGTTAGTTTAAAAAATATTTAGAAAAACGTCAGATGGTGTCATATATGGTTGATAAATTTTTTTGAAATAATGCAAATATTTAGCAGGAATTTAATTACAAAAAAAGAATATATATAATTGATTCAGGTAATCAAGGGGGAATTTTTGTGGGAGAACAACTTCAATGAAGCCGAAAGTATTATGTGTAGACGACCAATACGGCATAAGAGTATTACTGAAAGAAATTTTAAAAAGTGACTATGAGGTGATGACTGTAGAAACAGGGGAAGAGGCTATAGAAAACGTACAGGAATTTGATCCTCAAGTGGTAATACTAGATATGAAGTTAGAGAAGATGAAGGGAACTGAGGTATTAAAATCAATAAAGCAAATTAACTGCAGTATTGGAACCATAATTTTAACTGGGTACCAAGACTATGACCTGATAAATGAAATTAAACAATCCAATCCAGAAAAAATTATTATTAAGCCATTTGAGGTTGAACAGATTAAAAACAGTGTCAAGGAGATTATAGAAAAATCCACGAAAGGAACTCGAGTTTGTTAAATTGGGGGGAACAGAAGGGAACAGGAATAAACTTACTTGTTCTCTTTTGTTTTTTTGCTAAATATTTGTCATAATTGCTTAATTAATTGCTAAATATTGAGAGCATCCTGTATAATGGGATATAGGGAAAAAAAACAGGAGGGATGTACTATGAAGTCTATGATAAGAGTGCGAATGAGTATGCATGATGCACATTATGGTGGAAATCTAGTTGATGGGGCAAAGATGCTTCAACTATTTGGGGATGTGGCAACTGAATTATTGATAAGACACGATGGAGATGAGGGGCTTTTTGTAGCATATGAAAGTGTCGAATTTAAAGCACCTGTGTATGCAGGAGATTATATTGAAGCTGTAGGTGAAATAACTCAAACTGGCAATTCTTCTAGAAAAATGATATTTGAAGCTAGAAAAGTCATAGCTCCAAGGCCAGATATCAGCGAATCTGCATGTGATGTTTTAGAAGAGCCTATAGTAGTATGTAAAGCAGTAGGGACTTGTGTAGTTCCTAAAGATAAGCAAAGAAAAAAGGAGGAATAGCTGATGGAGAAGCTAATAATTACAGTAGCACTTACAGGGGCAGAGGTAACTAGAAAAGAGCAGCCTAATTTGCCATTAACTCCAGATGAAATAGCAGAAGCTGCATATGAAGCATATAAAGCAGGGGCAGCTATGGTACATGTTCATGCCAGAGATAGTGAAGGAAATCCTACACAGGATTATGAAGTATATAAGGAAATTAAGGAAAAAATCGAAGCAAAATGTCCAGTTATATTTCAGCCTTCAACTGGGGGAGCAGTATGGCATTCTCCAGAAGAAAGGCTTCAACCTGTAGAGTTAAAGCCTGAGATGGCTACACTTAGCTGTGGAACCTGCAACTTTGGTCCTGATGTATTTATGAACAGTGAAGAGTACATGGAAAAGTTTGCGAAGAGAATGAAGGAGCTAGGGGTAAAGCCTGAGATTGAAGTATTTGAAAGAGGAATGATAAATAATGCTTTAAAGCTTGTCAAAAAGGGCCTTGTAGATACACCATTGCATTTTGATTTTGTTTTAGGTGTTCCAGGAGCCATGACAGCAGAGCTTAGAGATCTTATATTCTTAGTGGAAAGCATACCGGCTGACTCTACTTGGACTGTTGCAGGTATAGGTAGATTTGAGCTTCCATTAGCAGCAGCTGCAATAACCCTAGGAGGACATGTAAGAGTTGGTTTTGAGGATAATGTATATTATAGCAAAGGAGTCCTTGCAAAGTCTAATGCTGAGCTTGTGGAAAGAATAGTTAGACTTGCTAAAGAATTAGGCAGAGAGGTAGCCACACCGGATGAGGCAAGGAAGATATTAGGGTTAAAGTAATTGAGAATTGAGAGTTAGGAAATGAGATTTAAAAAGAGATTCTTCACATACGTTCAGAATGACAGTTTTCTTGTCATCCTGAGACGGACAGTATAAGCCTTACTTACGAAAGATCTCGCATGATTAACCATAGTTTAATTACTGTTAGAAATATTAAATTTTGTTCATAAAGTAGCTAATAGGTAAAATTACCTGTATTAGCTACTTTTTTATTTCGAATTTATATTTTACAAGAAGGAATTATTATTCAAATGAAGAATTAAAATATATAGTAAGGAGGGAAAATGTTATGCTTATTGATACTAAAATAGCAATTGCTGTAAAATGCGGTACATGTGATAATCTTAATGTGCATGAGACCTCGTTGTTTGAGCTTTTTACAAATAAAACAACAGAGATAGTATGTACTTGTGGTCAGCATAATGCTATTATAAAGACTAAGAACCATAAGTCTTTATGGATGGATATAGATTGCTACGTATGTCAAGATAAACATACATTCAAATATACATTAAAACAGCTTTTAAGAGGAAATATAATTACAAGATGCATTGAAACAGGAGTAGAAATATGCTTTATAGTAAGCTGCGGGGATGTCAACGAATTAATAGAAAAATATGAAATGAACTGCGATGGATTCTATAAGGAGCTAGAATTTTTAGATTACTTTAACAATCCTGAAATAATGATGAAGTCCCTTGAAAGAATAAAGGAACTAGATAGCAGTGGACTTTTAGGCTGTAGCTGTGGTGAAAATAACATAGAAATGAACATATTTCCAGATAGAATAGAGTTAAGATGCATGAGCTGTGAGGGTATTAAGCTAATATATGCAGAAACTAATGATGACTATAGGAATTTTATGTCTAAGGAAAAAATAATTCTTCGCGAAAACAGTTTTGAATGTATAGATGCAATAAATCAGAATAAAGATACAAATAAGAAGTGATATAATGCAAGATTAAAAAGAGATTCTTCACATACGTTCAGAATGACAGCTTTTTTTGTCATCCTGAGACGGACAGTATAAGCCTTACTCACGAAGGATCTCTATACATTAGACAAAGGATTAAAATATCTTAGCTATATAAATATAAGGAGGTTTTTTACACATGCTAGTATCAGGAAATGAAGTTCTTCAACACGCACATAAAAATGGATATGCTGTAGGTGCTTTCAATGTGAATAATATGGAGATAGTTCAGGCTATTGTTGCAGCAGCAGAGGAAACAAACTCACCAGTTATTCTTCAAGCTAGTCAAGGTGGACTCAAATATGCAGGAGTTGAATATATTGCTAAAATGGCTCAGATAGCTGCATATAATGCGAAGGTTCCAGTAGTTATACATTTAGATCACGGGACAGATTTTGTTCAGATAATGCAATGTATTAGACATGGTTTTACTTCAGTTATGATAGATGGCTCTAAACATGACCTAGATGGAAATATTGCAGTTACTAAAAAGATAATTGAGCTTGCCCATGCTGTAGGAGTTTCTGTTGAGGCTGAGCTTGGGAAAATAGGCGGAACAGAAGATGATGTTACAGTATCAGATAGAGAAGCTACTTTTACAGATGTAGATGAAGCCGATAGATTTGTTAGAGAAACAGGAGTAGATTCATTAGCCATAGCAATAGGCACTGCTCATGGACCATATAAGGGAGAGCCTAAGCTAGACTTTGATAGACTAAAGGCCATAAAAGAAAGATTGAATATGCCTATAGTACTTCACGGCTCATCAGGAGTTCCTGAGGAAAGCATTAAAAAAGCAGTAAGCCTTGGTGTAAATAAAATAAATATAGATACAGATATTAGAATGGCTTTTTCTAATGCAGTAAGAGAAGTCGTAACAAATAATCCTAAAGAATATGACCCTAGAAAGCTTTTAGATCCAGCAAGAAAAGCTATGCAGAAGATTATTGCAGAAAAGATGATAATGTTTGGCTCAGCAGGCAGAGCGTAAGGAGTGATATATTGAAACTTTTTATTGATACAGCAAATATAGATGAAATAAGAGAAATAAACGACTGGGGAGTAATATGTGGAGTAACTACAAACCCATCACTTATTGCAAAGGAAGGCAGAGATTTTAAAGAGGTAATTCACGAAATAACCAGCATAGTAGACGGACCTATTAGTGCAGAGGTTATAAGCCTAAATGCTGATGGGATGGTGGAAGAAGCATTAGAATTAGTTAAAATTCACAAAAATATAGTCATAAAGATTCCAATGACAAAGGAAGGCTTAAAGGCAGTCAGTGTACTTAGCAAAAAGGGAATCAAAACTAATGTAACTCTTATATTCTCTGCAAGTCAGGCACTTCTTGCAGCAAGGGCAGGTGCCACATATGTAAGCCCATTTGTAGGGAGAATGGATGACATAAGCAACGAAGGTATAGACGTAATAGATGATATAGTCGATATCTTTGATTTACATGGAATAGATACAGAGATAATATCTGCGAGCATAAGACATCCAATGCATGTAATTCAATCTGCAAAGGCAGGTGCTCATATAGCTACAGTGCCATATAAGGTATTTCAAGCTATGCTAAATCATCCTTTGACTGATATAGGTATAGAAAGGTTTTTAAAGGACTGGGAAGGTGTACCAAAATAAAAACTAAAAATATTATGATGAGATAAGAGAAAATTAACCCTTTGGGAGATTTTCTCTTTTTTCATGAGCAGAAAAAATAAAGGGGAAAAATAAATGTAATAAATAGATATTGATTTATTGAGTTGGATATAATATAATAGGGTAATCGTTTACCTTAGTATATTATGTAATGAGGAAAGGGTCAGATATGGGTATTAATAGAATAGCTAGAATGGCAGGAGTATCAACTGCTACTGTTTCAAAAATACTAAATGGAAAAGACCAAGCTATAAGCGAATCTACGCGGCAGAGGGTTCTGGAAATCGTAGAGAGAGAGGGATATATTCCCAATGCCATAGCCAAAAGCCTTAAGATAAACAACACAAAGACTATAGGGCTGATAATACCTGATGTGATGAATTTGTTTTTTAGTGAATTAGCTAAAGGAGTAGAGGATTCTGCTGACAAGCGAGGCTATTCACTTATACTTTGTAATACGGATAACAGTACTGATAAGGAGAAAAAATATCTTCAGGTACTACAATCAAAAAGAGTAGATGGTATTATCATAACTGCCGTAGAGAATAGCAGTGATACTAGCTTTGAAAACTGCATAGCTCCCATTGTATTACTTGATAGGGATATTAAAACTAATAGACCAGTCGGCAGAATAAAAATAGACAATGAAAAATGTACCTATGATGCAGTCACATTTTTGCTCAATAAGGGATGTACCAATATTGGCTTCATATCTTCAGATACAGTTAATTCTTTGTCACGTTCTCGTCTTGAGGGCTATATGAGTGCATTAAAGGAAAATGACATTCCCTATGACGAAAAGATTGTATACCTTAAGGATTATTCTGTAGAAGCTGGATACGCTGGAGCCTTAAAGCTAATTGAAAATAGTGAAGTTGATGGTATTTGTTGTGGCAACGATCTAATCGCTATTGGAGCTATTAAGGCATTAAAAGAAAAAAACATAGATATTCCCAAGGATGTTAAGATAATCGGACTAGATGATATATTTATAAGCAGCTATTTTAATCCTCCCATAACTACTGTTAAGCAGCCTATATACGATATGGGACTTGAAGCGGTTAATCTGCTGATAGATATGATAGAAAAAAGAGAAACAGATTTATTAAGAGTATTTAATCATAAGATAATTGAAAGGATGAGTACTTAAATTGAAACAAGTCATAATTGATGTAGATACAGGTATAGATGATGCCCTTGCTTTGATTTTAGCTGTTAATAGTGAAAAGCTTAATATTAGAGGTGTTACAACTGTTTGCGGCAATATCCCAGTAGAGCTAGCAACAGAGAACACGCTTAAGGTATTAAATCTACTAAAACGTCATGATATAGAGGTCTATGAAGGCAGCAATGAGCCTAAGGCTAGAGGAATTTACTTTAAGGGGTCAATACATGGAGAGAATGGCTTAGCTGGACAATTGAAGGAAGCTGTTACTAAGGGAAAAAATTCTAAGCATGCTGTTGACTTTATTATAGATGAAATCAATAGTCATCCTAATGAAATATCTATGATAATGCTGGCACCTCTTACAAATCTAGCAAAGGCCTTTGAAAAAGCCCCAGAAATAAAGGGTAAGGTAAAAGAACTCTATATAATGGGGGGAGTAGTAAATGGACCTGGCAATGAAAGTGCCGTAGCTGAATTTAATTTTTATATTGATCCAGAAAGTGCCTATGAGGTGCTTCATAGCGGAGTGCCTATTAAACTAATTGGATTGGATGTAACTAGAAAGGCAGAGCTTTTTGAATCAGATTTAGATAGAATTGAAAACAACTCAGCATTAACTCAGTTTGTCATGAGCATTACAAAGCATTACATAGATAGAGTTTCTTCAGGAAAACCTATTAGAAGATGCTTGCTTCATGATCCGCTTGCTGTTGCTGTGGCTATAGATGAAGATATAGTCGGTATGAAGGACTATTTTGTAGATGTGGAATATTCCAGTAGATTGTGTGATGGACAGAGTGTCTGTGATTTTAATAATAAATATGGGAAAAAACCAAATGCTAAAGTAGCTTTAGAACTAAATAGGGATAAATTCATGGGTATGTTTCTGCAAAGCATTATGAAGTAATTTGAATATGTTCTAGTTAACTTAAAGGAGAGGATGGTGTAAGTGAAAAAACATTCATTTTATTTACTTTTAGCCCCGGGCTTTTTATTTCTGCTTATATTTGCAGTATTTCCGCTCATTATGTTGATTTCAGGCTCATTCACTAGTGAAGGAGGCATTACATTAAGCAGATATATTGATTTCTTTACAGATAGCTACTATACTACTATTTTACTTAGAACCTTAAAGCTATCGTTGATATCGACTTTAGTTGCGGCAGCTTTAGGATTTCCAACTGCCTATTATATTAGCAAGACCAGCATCAATAGAAGAGGACTATATATTGCTCTAGCTGTATTTCCTATGCTAACTAGCCCTGTAGTCAGATCCTTTAGCTGGATGGTTATCCTAGGGAAGTATGGTATAGTAAATAATGTTCTCACTAAGATAGGTATAATAAAGGAGCCTTTATCCTTACTCTATAACGAGTTTTCAATTGTTGTAGGATTTGTATATCTATTTATGCCCCTTATGATTTTATCTTTAGTAGGAGTACTAGAAAATATAGATAAAGATTTAGTAATGGCTGCTGAAAGCTTAGGCGCAACAAGATTTAAAGCCTTTATGAAGGTGATTTTCCCGTTGAGTGTACCAGGATTAATAGTAGGAAGCGTGCTAGTATTTACAGGAAGCTTAACAGCCTATACTACACCTCAGCTGTTAGGTGGTACAAAATCAAGAGTATTAGCAACGGTTATATATCAAAATGCTATGACACTATTTAATTGGGATACTGCAGCAGTTGTGGCAACTGTCATGATTGTAGTCACAATTTTAGTTAGTGGCATAATCAATTCCTTTGCAAGGAAATTAAACTCTAGGGGGTGATGTCAATGAATAAAAAAAGTACAGGATTAAGAGTATTTGCTTTCTTAGTATATTTCTTTTTGCTAGCACCTTTAGTTATTATATTTGCAACATCTTTTGGCCCTGATAAATCTTTGATATTTCCACCAAAAGGCTTTTCATTAAAGTGGATGGCGAATATATTTAAAATAGAGATGTTTAGAAAGACCTTTTTGATTAGTATGCAGTTATCTATTATTGGCACTATCATAGCTTTAATAATGGGAATTCCTGCAGCCTATGCACTTAGCAGATATAATTTTAAAGGAAAGAACTTCTTTAATAGTATATTTCTATCACCTGTATTAATACCAGGAATAGTCTTAGGGTTTTCACTGCTGAAATATCTAGTTATTTATAGTAAGCTACCTGTTTACACAAGCTTATTGATTGGACATGTGATTATTATAATGCCCTATATCATTAGAGTTATATCTTCTAGCTTGAGCAGCTTTGATTACTCTATAGAAGAGGCTTCCATGAGCTTAGGAGCTAATAAGATAAAGACCTTTTTTACTGTTGTATTGCCTAATATTAGGTCTGGTGTGATTGCAGCATTTATTCTTGCTTTTATTAACTCGTTTAATAATGTTCCGATATCGCTATTTTTAACAGGACCAGGTATTAGCACTTTACCTATACAGATGCTCATTCATGTGGAATATAATTTTGATCCAACAATTGCAGCTTTATCAGTAATTCTCATGGCAATGACAGCCTTATTGATGTTTATTATTGAAAAAACTCTGGGTTTAGCGTATTTTGCCAAATAGGCTCAAGTAGATTATAGGAGGGTAGCAGATGTCACTGATTAACTTAGAAAAAATAACTGTTGCTTATGGTAACAATGTTATTTTAAAAGATTTAGACTTAAAGGTAGAAAAAGGTCAGCTTGTGTCTTTATTAGGACCTAGTGGCTGTGGTAAGACTACTACATTAAGATTGATTGCAGGTTTCTTAGATTCGCAAGGTGGAAAATTTATCTTTGATGGCAAAGATTATTCTAATATTCCTGTTCATAAGAGAAATTTCGGATTTGTTTTTCAGAGCTATGCATTATTTCCACACCTAAGTGTATATGACAATGTAGCTTTTGGATTGAATCTTAGAAAGGTTGGCAAGTCTGAAACGAGAAAAAGAGTTTTAGAAATACTCGAAATCGTAGATTTACTTCCTCTTGAAAAGAGATTTCCAGCAGAGCTATCAGGTGGTCAAAGGCAAAGAGTTGCTTTGGCAAGAGCTTTAGTAATTAAGCCCGACCTGTTATTGTTGGATGAGCCCTTAAGTAATCTAGATGCCAAATTGAGAGTGAAAATGAGGGTTGAAATAAGAAAAATACAGCAGGAGCTAGGTATTACAACTGTATATGTAACTCATGATCAGGAAGAGTGTTTCTCTATTTCAGATAGTGTTGCCATCATGAACAATGGTGTTATTGAGCAGATGGATGAGCCATCAACGATTTACAAGTATCCAACAAGTGAATTCGTAGCAAGATTTGTTGGCTTTGAGAACTTTGTCGATTTAAAGCTGATTTCTAAAAAGGACAAATCCTTAGAGCTAAAAGCCAATAATGATACTAGCTTTATTGTAGATAATTTAGATATGTATGATAGTATAGAACCTTCTAAAGGAGTTATAAGGCCAGATGATTTAATAATTAGCAGTATAAACTCCAATGAAAGTACTAACATGATAAATGGAAAGATACTAGTTAGAACATTTCTGGGAAGGGATTATCAATACGAGGTAGAGACAGAGCTTGGAACCTTCCTTGTAAACCACGAGGCTCTAGAGACCTTTGAAGTAGGCGATAAAGTAAGTGTCTACTTCCCTAAAGATAAGATTATTTTAGTAAAATAAAATAAATTATTAATCTATGAGGAGGATTATCAAATGAAGAAGATTAGCTTATTATTAGTACTATTAATAGCATTGTCAATGTTTATGGTGGCATGTTCACCTGCAGCAGATGACAATAAACCTAATGGTGACAACTCAGAACAAGGGAACTCAGGTAAACCTACAGAATTAGTTATTTCAACTTGGGGATTTAATGAAGATTTATTAAGAAAGAATATCTATGAACCATTTGAAAAGGCTAATAATGTAAAGATTGTATTAGAAGTAGGCAACAATGCTGACAGACTTAACAAACTAAGACTAGGCAGCAGCAATGTGGATATTATTCAAATAGCAGAAGGCTTTGCAATCCAAGCAATATCAGAAGGATTATTTGAAAAGATTGACCGTTCAAATATACCAAATATAGAAAATCTATATGATGTTGCTAAGGCACCATTTGGTGAAGATTATGGTCCTGCATATACTGTAGGAAGATATGGAATCATGTATGATGAAGCTAAAGTAAGTAAGCCAATTGAATCATGGGCTGACCTTTGGGATGAATCTCTAGCTAAACAGATAACAGTTCCAGATATCACAACAACGGCTGGACCTTTCATGCCTTTCATAGTAGCTGATGTAGAAGGTCTTGATGTTAAAAAAGACACAGATGCAATTTTTGGCAAGATTAAAGCTTTAGACAATAATATAGTAAAGATTTATTCTAAATCATCTGAGGTCGTAAACATGTTCAGCCAAGGTGAAGTATCTGTAGTTGCTGGACAAGACTTCTCATTTGGCCAAGTTAAAGAAGCAGTTCCTACAGCAAAATGGGTAGATCCTAAGGAAGGTGCTTATGCTGTAGTAAATACAATCAATATAGTAAAAGGCACTAAAAACAAAGAATTAGCTGAAAAGTTTATAGATTGGATTCTAAGTGAAGAAGTTCAGAAAGCTAATGCGATTGATAAAGTAGATTCACCAGCTAATAAAAATGTAGTACTTACAGAAGAAGAAGCTGAAGGATTGACATATGGTGCTGATGTAATAGATAAATTGATATTAGCAGACTGGGATTACATTAACAGCGTTAATAGCGAATGGATAGAAAGATGGAATAAGGAAATAACAAGTGGCAATTAATAAGCAATAAAGATAAGCACCTAGGAAAATCTAGGTGCTTATCTTGTATAATATATTTTAGTCTAGGGAAAATTCTTTACTATTAAAAGCATAATAAAATTGATGCTAGGGAGGCGAATAAGTGATATGCTGATAAAAAATGTAATTGTTTTAACTATGAACTCTAATAAGGATATAATTGAAAACGGTGTAGTTGTTATTGATAATGATGTTATTGTAGATATTGGTGGAAACGAATTATTGAGCAAATACCCTGACCATGAAATCATAGATGGAGAAGAAGGTATACTGGTTCCAGGCTTTGTAAATGCACATACTCACTGTGCCATGACAGCTTTTAGAAGTCTTGGAGATGATGTTGCTGACAGATTAAAGAGATATTTATTTCCTTTAGAGAAAATGCTGGTAGACAAAGAATTAGTTTCTCTAGGGTCCAAATACGGTATCTGTGAAATGGCCTTATCAGGAGTGACTACCTTTGCTGATATGTACTACTATGAGGATGAAGTAGCAAAATCAACTAAAGAGGTTGGTCTAAGAGGAGTACTGGGAGAAACCATAGTGGACTTCGTAGCTCCTGATGCAGACAAAGCCTATGAGGGATTGGATTATTGCCAGTGGTTCATTGACAAGTGGAAGGAGGATGAATTGATTATTCCTTCTGTTGCACCTCATGCACCATATACTAATGATACTGAGCACCTGCAAAAAGCCCTTAACCTTGCTGAGAGCAAAGATGTTCCTATATTGATGCACATAGCAGAAATGACTTATGAAAGTGAAAAGTATATGAAGGAGTATAATTTAACTCCTGTGCAATATTTAGATAAAATAGGAGTCTTAAACTCTAGAATGGTTGGTGCACATCTTATATACGTAAATAATGAAGATTTAAGAATATTAAAGGAAAAAGAAGTAGGTATTTCACATAATATTGGTGCTAATGCTAAAGGAGCACATGGTGTTGCACCTGCATATAAGATGTATAATATGAATTTGAAGCTTGGATTAGGTACAGACGGACCTATGAGTGGCAATACTTTAGATATATTTACTCAGATGGGATTAGTTGCAAAAATACATAAGCTAGTGAACAATGACAGAACAATTTTTTCAGCAGATCAAATAGTGGAAATGGCTACATTAGGTGGAGCAAGAGCTTTAAATTTAGATAGTAAAATCGGCTCAATAGAAATAGGAAAAAAAGCAGACTTGGTAATAGTTGAAACTAAATCCATAAATATGCAGCCCATCTATGATTATTATTCAGTATTAGTGTATTCAGCCAATGCCAGCAATGTCTCCACAGTTATAGTTAATGGAAAAGTCATTGTAAAGGATAAGGCTTTACTTACTCAAGATTACAGTATTTTGACTAATGAATTTAAAAATATAAAAAACAGAGTAATGTCTGCTGCTAGGAGCTTATAAAAAATAAAATAAGTATTCTTAGTCATTTTAATAATTTATATGATATACTTTTGACAAATAAATATTAAATAGAATATACTATTTATATGAATACTAAGGAATACTAAACCTAGGAGGGTTAATTATATGGACAGAAATCTGGCTTTGAATTTAGTAAGGGTTACAGAAGCGGCTGCATTATCCAGCGCAAGGTACTTAGGTAGAGGAGATAAAAACGCAGCAGACCAAGCTGCAGTAGACGGTATGAGGAAGATGTTTGATACTCTTAATATCGACGGTATTGTAGTTATTGGCGAAGGAGAAATGGATGAGGCTCCTATGCTTTATATAGGAGAGCAAATCGGCAGATGTATAAATAATAGCCTAAAGGTAGATATTGCAGTGGATCCAGTAGATGGAACTACAGCAGTGGCAAAGGGATTACCAAATGCTATTGCAGTAGTGGCTATGGCTCCAAGAGGCTGTTTACTTCATGCACCAGACATGTATATGGATAAAATAGCTGTAGGGCCAAAGGCAGCAGGTAAAATTGACATAGAAGCACCTGTAGAAGAAAATCTAATAGCAGTGGCTAAGGCTTTGAACAAGGACATATCTGATTTAACTGTTACAATAATAGATAGACCAAGACATGCTGAGCTTATAGATAAGGTAAGAAAAGCAGGAGCTAGAATAAAGCTATTTACGGATGGAGACGTGGCAGCAGCTATGGCTACTTGCTTTGAACATGCGGGAGTTGATATACTTTTAGGAATAGGTGGAGCACCGGAAGGAGTAATTGCAGCAGCAGCATTAAAATGCATGGGCGGAGAGTTCCAAGGGAAGCTATATCCAATGAATGATGAGGAAAGACAAAGATGTATTAAAATGGGCGTAGAAGATATAAATAAAGTACTTACTATGGACGACTTAGTTAAAGGAAACGAAGTGTTTTTTGCAGCTACAGGTATTTCAGATGGCGAGCTGCTAAGAGGCGTAGTCTACCATCAAAACAATGTGGCTAAGACTCATTCAATGGTAGCAAGATCAGAAACTGGAACTGTTAGATTTATTGATACTATTCATAGACTAGATAAAAAGCCTGAATATGCGAAATAATAAGATGCCCTTTATTGGGCATTTTATTGTTTATTTTTCAAAAAGTTGACTATAATCCTATATAATGATACTATTAATATAAATTTAATACACTTCTCTTTGCTTTTCCTGCGAATATTCAATTGTTATCTTGAGTCTTAATTTTCCCATATATTATGACAATAGTATGGAAATTAATTATATATATTTAATGTTTTTTGGAGGTGTAAGTTTGAATCCCAATGATTTACAGAAAAAGAAGTTAGATGAACTTCGCCAGATAGCTAAAAATCTGGAAATTAAAAGTATTACAAAATACAAAAAAGACGAGCTAATAGATATTATTTTACAGAATTCTATGAAGGAAGAGTCTCAGACTTTGAAGCCAGTAAGCGTAGAAGAAAATAATGGCTATACATTAACTGAGACAATTGCAAAAAGACCACATGAAAAAATACATGCATATGTACAAAATGGAGAATCTGCTGAAGCTGAGGGAATACTAGAGCTTCATACAGATGGCTATGGTTTTTTGCGTTCACAAAATTATTTATCTGGAGATGATGATATATATGTATCTCCTTCTCAGATAAGAAGGTTTAATTTAGGAACTGGAGACAAGATATTTGGTATTACCAGGCCGCCAAAATCAGGAGAAAGATACAGGGCTTTATTATACGTAAAAGCAGTGAATGGAGAAAATCCAGAAACAGCCACTAAAAGGCCAGACTTTGAGACATTGACTCCCATTTTTCCCAATAGGAGAATATCACTTGAAACAAACCACAGCGAGCTATCGACAAGATTATTAGATTTAATAGCACCTATAGGAAAAGGGCAAAGAGGAATGATAGTAGCCCCCCCTAAAGCAGGTAAAACTACTTTTCTTAAGAAAATCGCCAATGGAATTGTGCAAAATCACCCTGAAATCGAAATAATAATATTATTGATAGATGAAAGACCAGAAGAGGTCACAGATATGAAAAGATCTGTAAAAGGTGATGTGGTATATTCTACATTTGATGAATTGCCTGGAAATCACGTAAAGGTCGCAGAAATTGTCCTTGAAAGAGCAAAGAGACTAGTGGAGCACGGTAAGGATGTAGTCATACTTTTAGATAGTATTACAAGACTTGCTAGAGCCTATAATCTTACAATACCACCAACTGGGAGAACATTATCAGGAGGATTGGATCCAGGTGCACTACATAAACCTAAAAGGTTTTTTGGTGCGGCAAGAAATATAGAAGAGGGTGGAAGCCTTACAATACTTGCTACGGCTCTTGTAGAGACAGGCAGTAGAATGGACGATGTAATATTTGAAGAATTCAAGGGAACAGGAAACATGGAAATCCATCTAGACAGAAAGCTTTCAGAAAAGAGAGTATTCCCTGCCATAGATATAAACAAATCTGGTACTAGAAGAGAAGATTTACTTATGAATCAAAAAGAACTTGAGACAATATGGGGAATAAGAAAGGCATTAAGCAATGCTCCTGTATCAGAGGTTACAGAAACACTAATAAAACAGTTAGTGCTGACAAAGACTAATGATGAATTTATAAATAGTATTAGAAATAAAATGTGGGAATAGTTTTGTCATTCTGAGAAGAAGTCGAAGAATCTCCTGTTTTCAATAAATAGAAGATCCTCCCCCCAACGTTAAAGATGACAAGCTAGGATTTGCCTGTATTATTTTATTGAAATGCTTATAAATTTATGCTATACTATACTAGTTGAAAACTGATTACTTTTAAATATACAGTTAACAGAGTTTGAAGAGAGGTGAAATCAATGAAAGCAGGAATCCATCCAAACTACAAAAAAGCTACTGTAACATGTGCATGTGGAAATACATTCGAAACAGGTTCAGTTAAGGATGAATTAAAAGTAGAAATTTGTTCAGAATGTCATCCATTCTTTACAGGACGTCAAAAATTTGTTGACAAAGGCGGACGCGTTGATAAATTCAAGAAAAAATACGGTATTAAATAATAACTACTTAGGTCTGTCTGATAGGTTAGATGCCATTGGCTTCTAACCTTTATTGTTTTTGACTTACTTGATATTTTGGGGGTGTAGCAAGTTGGCCAAGTTATATTTTAGATATGGAGCGATGAACTGTGGCAAATCAACTAACCTGATGCAGGTAGCCTATAACTATGAAGAAAGAGGCATGAAGGTCATTATAATAAAGCCTTTAATAGATACTAAGGGAGGAAATCAGGTAGTATCTAGATTAGGTATAACTAGGGATGTTGACCTGTTATTGGAGAGGGAAAAAAATGTTTATGATGTAGTTGAGAAATGGAACGAGGAAAATTGGAAAATAGATTGTATTCTTGTAGATGAAGCACAATTCTTTCCAAAGCATCAAATTGATGAATTTTTTGAGATTGCAGTAAAGATGAATATTCCAGTCATTTGCTATGGACTTAGAACTGATTTTCAGATGGTAGGCTTTGAAGGTAGTGAGAGACTGTTACTTATAGCACACAGTATAGAGGAGTTAAAAACTATTTGCTCATGTGGCAAAAAAGCAATATGCAATGCAAGAAAAGTAAACGGTAAATATATATTTGAAGGTGAGCAAGTAGCCATAGATCGTGAAAACAATATTGAATATGAATCACTTTGCGGAGAATGTTATATTAGAGAAAAAATGCATAGGGCTGGTTTTAAAGGCCACTGAAAAAGTCCTTTTTGTCATCCAGAGCGTCAGCGAAGGAGCTCTCATGCATTGAAAACATAAGATTCTTCGACTGCGTCTCAGAATGACAAATAAATCTGTGCTTCGAGACTGCGGAAAACGAGGTGTGCTGGGAATAGTTCTTTTTTTAGAGATTTGAACTATTCCTATTTTATTTTTTTGAAACAAAAACTAAAATAATTCGTCTAGCTAATAGGATTGATAAATAATTTTGCCTTATTGATAATAGTATGTAATAATGTTCAATAAACAGGGTAGAAGTAAAAAAACTTCGAAGGAGAATTAGCAAATGACTATAAAGAAAAAATACATAGCAATTATTTCAGTGGTTATTGTACTGTCTTCAGCTCTTATAAGCTTTTCCTATGCAGGAAAAAATAGTGTGACTATTTCGTTGGCAGGTGACATGCTATTAGGTGATTCAGTAGGAAACCACATAGATAAACATGGTGTGGATTATCCTTGGGAAAATGTGAAGGAGATTCTTCTCGATTCTGACTTATCACTAGTTAATATGGAATGTACAGTGGGAACTGCTGGGGAGCCTCAAGACAAGCAATATACATATAGAGCAAAGCCAGAGACCTTAAAAGGTCTAGTAAATGCTGGAATTAATGGAGTTTCACTTGCTAATAACCATTCTCTTGACTTTGGGAGAGAATGCTTTGTAGAGACTCTAGATAATCTAGAGAACTATAATATCAAATATGTAGGCGGCGGTAAAGATATTAAAGCCGCATATGAACCTGCTATATGGGAAATAAATGGAGTAAATGTTGGATTTATAGGTTTTTCGAGAGTAACGCCTCATGTAGATTGGTATGCTACAGAAAACAGGGCAGGAATTTCTAATGGATATGACAGCAATGCGAAAAATATGCTTCAGGCAGTGCAGCAGGCAAAGGAGAATGTGGATTTTCTTATAGTGTCTCTTCATTGGGGGACTGAACAAGCAGATTATCCTAGGGATAATGATGTAGCCATAGCTAAAGAGCTAATAGACAGCGGAGCAGATTGTATAATGGGACATCATCCTCATGTGCTTCAAGGAATTGAGTTCTACAAGAATAGACCTATTGTCTATAGTTTAGGCAATTTTGTATTTGGTGCTAAAGGAGAACGAACTACCCAAACTATGATATTCAATATGGAAATAAATAAAGATGGGATAATAAATACTAGTATAATTCCAGGAAGAATAAAGCTAGGACAACCAAATATATCTGAGGGAGAAGACAGGGAGAATACAATAGAACTAATAAATAAGCTGTCATCGGATTGGGGCACAAAGGTTTTAGATAATGGAAATATCATTGGGAATATAGAGTATGTATCTCATAACGAGTCAGAGAATGGCAAGGGAAAGGGCAGCAGTGATGTAGATGGAACAGAAAGCTCATCTGATGATGAAGCTTTTAATGAGAATGGAATTGAGAAGGACAATAGAAAATTTGATATTGAAACACTTGTAGACTTTCTTACTGAATATGGCTTAAAGGTGTTTATAATTAGTGGAGTATTATCTGTAGCACTGATGGTTATTGTGATTGTGAATACTAAAAGGATAAGGTAGTATTTATAGTATCTAAGGATTTTGGGTACTAGAAGCAAGGGGTTATTTTTTTAAAGTAATGAAAATTATTTTTAATGTAATAGAATTTATCTATAATGTTAGGATTAGCTATAGACAAAAACTATTAGTAAAAGTTTATTGTTCGTAATAGAATTCTATTGGGAACAAATAAAAACAAGCTATACATAGGAGGCATAAAATGAAGACAAGAAAATCAATAATTATTGTGTTAAGCTTACTATTAGTTTTTGCATTAGCATTGACTGGATGTACACAAAATAATCAGGCAGTGGATGGTGAAAAAAATAACAATGATAGCTCATTTAAAGCTCAAATAACTTTCAATGGCTCATCAACACTTGCACCAGTAATTTCAGCCATAGCAACTGATTTTATAGAAGGAAATACTACATGGAACAATGTAGATGCAAGCTTTCCAGAAGAAAATATAGCAATTTACGTATCTGCTGGCGGTTCAGGAGCAGGAGTTAAGGCAGTGTTAGATAATACTTCTGATTTCGGTATGCTAGCTAGAGAAATCAAAGACGAAGAATTAGAAAAAATAGGGGATGCAAAAGTATTTATGCTTGGAATAGATGCGCTAACAATATCTGTAAATCCAGAAAACCCTATATTACAAATAAAAGATGATTTAACTACAGAGGAAGTAAAAAAGATATTTGCAGGCGAATATAAATACTGGGATGAAGTAGAAAGCAGTCTTCCACATAAGGAAATAGTAGTAGTTATCAGAGACCTAAGTGGTGGAGCTCACGAGGTATTTCAAAAAAGCGTAATGAAAGAAGCACAAATCAGAGAGGATGCTATACAATCCCCATCAATGGGAGCATTAGTAACTAAAATAATCGAAAATAAGGATGCAATAGGATATGCATCATTTGGAATGGTTAATCAAAATGCAGGAAAGCTTATCCCTCTAAAAGTAGATGGAGTTGAAGCTACAGAAGAAAATATAGTAAATGGTTCATATAAAATATCCAGACCACTTATAGCAGTTAAGCGAGGAGAATTAACTCCTGAACAGAAAGCTTTTATGGATTTAGTCACATCTGAAAAGGGAGCAGATACTATAGAAAAAATGGGATTTGTACCTGTAAGATAAATATTATTAGTCATTAAAAAATTCAGGGGATGCAGTCCTCTGAATTTTTTAATTAAATGAGATTTTTGCCACGGCTTAGGATGACAGGTGTCCCGTCTGCATCATTCTAAGCGAAGCGAAGAATTTCTTTGTGAGGTGCACATATGTATAGAATATTAGATAAAGCATTTAGCATTATAATAAAGCTACTGACACTATTTTCTCTATTGCTATTGGCTTTCGTAATAATATTTATATTCAAGGAAAGCTTTGTTTTTTTCAAGGAAGTATCAATATTCAAATTCATATCAGGTAGAATATGGAACCCTTTGTCATCTCCGGATAAATTATCAATACTAAATATAATACTGGGAACATTGTATGTAGCCTTTGTAGCCATTGTCATAGCATTACCAATAGGTGTAGGCAGTGCCCTATTATTATCCGGATATATTAAAGGCAGAAGAAGAACTATAATCAGAGGAATTATAGATATATTAGGAGGAATACCTTCAGTAGTATATGGATTTATAGGTCTTTTGGTGTTAGTAAAGTTTTTTGAGGTTAAATTTGATTTTCCCACTGGAGAGTCAGTATTAGCAGGAGGTATACTTCTCTCCTTAATGGTGCTTCCATATATAATATCAACCTGTGATGAAACTATGGAAAAGGTATATAATTCTCATTTATCCTCTTCTCAGGCTCTAGGTGTTTCAAATAATTATTTTATAAGAAAGCTTGTATTAGTAGAGAGTAAAAAAGGCATAATAGCAGCAGTAGTGCTGGCACTGGGCAGAGCTATGGGGGAAACCATGGCAGTGATGATGGTTATAGGAAATGCACCTATGGCACCAAAATTGCTTGGAAAAGCTCAGACAATACCTTCACTTATTGCACTTGAAATGGGCATGGCAGAGGTAGGCAGCTTACATTATCATGGACTTTTTGCAGCAGGATTTGTATTGATGATTATGATTTTGATAATCAACATAATCATATATTATGTAAAGAGAAGTATAAGCTTGTAAATTATTAGAGAGGACCCTATTTATGAGAGAAAAAATAAAGGCAATTCTATTTAAATTGTGGATTACATTAAGTGCAATAATAGTACTTTCCTCTGTGGTATTTATATTTGCATATATTACAAAAAATGGGATAGGCTCCATAAATCTTGAATTCATATTTGGAAAACCTAAAGGCATACCATTAGGCTCAGAGGGAGGAATATTTCCAGCTATTGCAGGCAGCTTGCTGTTAACGCTTATTGCTTGTATTTTTGCAATGATACTGGCTATTTCTACAGCAATATATGTCGTATTCTACTGTGAATCTAAAAAAATAGAAAGCATGGTTCATGTAATAGTACAATGTATGGCTGGAGTTCCATCTATAGTTCTAGGACTTTTTGGATATACGCTTTTGGTAGCTAATTTAAAGCTAGGCAGATCATTATTATCTGGTGGTATAACTCTAGGAATAATGATATTTCCTTTTATACAGGTAAGGGTGGAAAAAACATTGAGAGAAATCAACTTTTCGCTGGTCAATTCATCCTATGCCCTTGGAGTGTCAAAATCATATACTCTCTTTAAGCTAGTATTACCTATGTGTAGGGCAGACATAGTATCTGCTATAACACTTGCAGGAGGCTTTGCCATGGGAGCGGCTGCTCCTATAATACTTACAGCAGCAGTAATATTTGCCCCTACTCCAAAATCATTATCTTCTCCAGTAATGGCACTACCTTTTCACCTTTACATTCTCACAGGAGAAGGAATTTCATTAGAAAAATCATATGCAACAGCATTAGTGCTGATATTGCTTTTATTTATTATAAATATACTGTCATTAGCTCTAACCTTTAGACGAAAGGAGCTTAAATAAATGAATATCATTGAATTAGCCTCTTTAGAGGCATACTATGGAAATAAAAGAATACTGAATAATATAAATATGAAAATTAAAAGGAATAAGATAACCGCAATAATAGGGCCATCAGGCTGTGGTAAATCAACTCTTTTAGCGGCTCTAAATAGAATGCTAGAAGAAAATGGTGGAGGAATACAGGGTGAGATAATTTTTGACGGGAAAAATATATTATCTTATCCAAAAGAAGACGTAAGAAAAAGAATTGGAATAGTATTTCAAAAGCCTGCTCCATTTCCAATGTCAATATATAAAAATCTTATCTATGCACCTATGTACTATGGAATAAGGGACAGAAAAAAGCTTGATGAAATGGTAGAGAGTAAATTAAAGGTATCTGGACTTTTAGAGGAAGTAAAAAATGATTTAAATATGTCTGCATTGAAGCTATCGGGTGGACAACAACAAAGACTCTGCATAGCAAGAGCTCTTACAGTAGAGCCAGAGGTATTGCTGCTAGATGAACCCTGCTCTGCATTAGATGTGAAAAACACAGCTAATATAGAAGAAATGCTTCTGAAGCTTTCAGAGAACTATACTATAATTATAGTTACACATAATTTGCAGCAGGCTAAAAGAATTTCAGACTATACAGCATTCATACTAGATGGAGAGCTTGTGGAATACGACGAAACTGAAAAAATATTTAATGCTCCAGAAGACAAGAGAACGAGAGAATATATCGAAGGAATATATGGTTAAAAGAAGCCGTGGAAGCGGTGGTGATAGTTAAGATTTTATAAAGTAAAAATAAAATAATTGAAGATACTATACTAATATGGTAAACTATGGACAAGGTAATCGGAAAAGCAGGGTGTGGTTGCCGCCTCATTTCACAAAGGAAGGAGGTGGTGTGGTATGAGTACATATCAAGCGATATCTTTAATGATTGCGTTTGGAGTACTATTAATATCACTTATCTCCTATTTAGATAGGGATAAAAGCCGAAAAAAATAATCACCCTGCCTGCACGCAGTGTGATTATATGAATTAAATCACCTTTGCGGCAACCGCACCATGCGGTACCGATTACCTTACTTTTATTATACCACAAGTTGGATAAAAGTAAACATTTTAAAATATATATTGCTATTGATTCATAACCAGTATAGAACCTAAATTACTTCTAGGAGGATATTTTATGTTAATCTATAACATACCAGGTATAGGAAAAATAGAGATAGAAAATGTAGTATTTGACTACAATGGTACTATAGCAGTAGATGGAAAGCTTATAGATGATGCTAAAAAGCTTATATTAAAGCTAAAGGAATATGCTAATATACATATACTCACAGCTGACACCTATGGGACAGTAGAAAAAGAATGTATGAAGCTAGGTGTAAAAGTAGCCACATTCCCAAAGGAAATGGCTAGTCTTTCGAAAAAGGAAATAGTAGAGAATCTTAATCCAGAAAAGACTATTTGTGTAGGAAACGGATACAATGACATTGAGATGTTTAAAATATGCAAAATATCAATAGCTGTCATGGAGAACGAAGGCTGCAGCGGAAAACTATTAGCTCACTCAGACATAGTGACTGGCTCCATAAATGATGCTATAAATATTATTTTATATGAAAACAGAATGAAGGCTACATTGAGAAACTGAAAGACCTGGGAAGCTATACTTAGGTTGTTTCTAAAATATTTACACTTACCACTACCAAAACCATCATTAATAATATATAATAATATCTAACATATATCTATTGTCCGAAAAATGAAAAAAGTTATATGTATAAGGTGGTGAGTTTGTGGATGAAGAAATGATAAAAGTATTAAGTGACTTACTAGATGAAAAATTAGAGCCTATTAAGGCAAAGCTAGATGATCATACAGTGATATTGAAAAATCATTCAGAAATACTTAATCAGCATAGCATTAAACTGGACGAACATACCCAAATTCTTAGAGCATTAGAGCATTTAGCGCAGGTAAATAAGGCAGAACACGATAATATGGCTAATGACATAGCTCACATGAAGGGAGACATAGAAAGTATTAAAAAAGCCTCACAGGTGTTGAGCTAATAACAGCGAATAATTGGTCAGATATAGTAAAAATAAAGTCATTAATACAATAAGTATAATTATTGATGTTATCAAGTCAGGGGCTATTAATTGTTCAAAATCCCTGACTTTTTACTTTTGTATTCAATATTATTATTGTATGTTATAATAAAAATCAAAGACTAAAATTTAGGAGTGGTTTTTTTGCCAAAAATAAAAGATGTACAAAGAAAACCAAAGCACTGCACTACTATTGGCGGGCAGGCATTAATCGAAGGAGTAATGATGAAGGGGCCAAAAGATATAGCCATTGCTGTAAGAAAGCCTGATAATCAGATAGAGCTTAAAAAAGAAGCCATAAAAACTCCATCTACAAAATATAAATTTTTAAAGTGGCCATTTGTGAGAGGTGTAGTAGGTCTTATAGAGGCTATGGTCATAGGTGTAGAATCTCTTATGTATTCAGCACAGTTTTATGAGGAAGAAGAAGCAACCGAACCCGGGAAAATAGATAAGTTTTTCGATAAGGTTTTTAAGGATAAAGCAGAAAACGTAGCAATGTACATTTCAGTGTTTATCTCTATGTTGATTGCAATAGTAGTATTTATGCTGGGACCAACATTTATAACAAACCTCATAAAAAGAAATATTGAATCTCCTATAATTCTAAATTCAATAGAAGGACTTATAAGGATACTGATGTTTTTAGCATATGTAGTTGCTATTTCAAAAATGAAGGATATACAAAGAGTATTTGAATATCATGGTGCAGAGCATAAGACCATTCACTGCTACGAGCATGAAGAGGAGCTTACTGTAGAAAATGTAAAGAAATATCCTATTCTTCACCCAAGATGTGGTACCAGCTTTCTTTTCATGGTAATGATAATAAGTATATTAGTGTTTGCATTCTTTGGCTGGCCAAATCCTTTAAAAAGATTTTTAATAAGAATTGCAATGCTTCCAGTTATAGCTGGAATATCATATGAGATAAATAGAATTATAGGTAGAAGTAACAGCAAGCTAGCATATTGGCTATCTTATCCAGGGCTATTGATACAAAAAATAGCTACTACAAGGGAGCCAGATGGTCCACAGATAGAAGTTGCCATAGAAGCACTAAAAGGAGTATTAGTAGATGACAAGGAGGCAGACCGTTGGTAGTTGCCTATACAATTGCTGATTTAATTAAAAAAGGCTTAGAAGCTTTAGAAGAAGGGGAATATAATAATCCCCTTCTTGACTCTCAATTATTACTTTGTAATGTGCTTAATGTTGACAAAATCTATACTTATACACATAAAGATCAAGTAGTTGATAGTCATTTTGTGGATAAGTTTTTAAATCTTATTGATAAAAGAAAAAGTGGATATCCTATTCAATATATATTGAAAAATCAAGAATTTATGGGTCTTGACTTTTTTGTAAAAGAAGGAGTACTGATTCCAAGGCCTGATACGGAAGTTTTAGTTGAGTATATAATAGATATTGTAAATAAAGGGTATTTTAATAATAAAGATACTATAAAGATTGTAGATATTGGAACAGGAAGTGGAGCTATTACATTAAGCCTGGCGCACTATCTAGAAAATGTTCATATATATTCTATAGATGTAAGCGACATAGCTCTTCAAGTGGCTACTGAAAATTCAAAGAAGCTAGGTCTAGAATCAAAGGTGACTTTTCTCAATGGAGATTTATTTGAACCGCTAGAGAAGTTAAAACTACAGAATTCTATAGACATAATCGTATCAAATCCGCCATACATCCCAACAAATGATATAGCAGGGTTACAAAAAGAAGTCGCAGAGTACGAGCCAAAGCTTGCATTAGATGGGGGGGATGATGGCCTAGACTTCTATAGAAGAATAGTAAAGGATAGTGGTAAATACCTTTCAGATAATGGAGTCTTAGCAATGGAAATAGGATATAATCAAGGAGCTGCCGTCAGAAAAATGCTGGAAGAAGACAAGGGAAACGTCCCCTTGTCATGCGTAGAGATAATAAAAGATTTGGCTGGGCATGATAGAGTAGTTGTAGGTTTTTTTAAGGCAATTGAGAATGGAGACTGCAAGCTGTTGCCCTGAAATAGCAGTATAAGTATTGCTTACGAAGGGTTTAATCTATATCTGCTGTATCCGGTATGACGATATAAAATAGTAGCGTGCAGTATAAAAATATGATATAATATTACACTGGATAAATCCGTAGTGATGAGGTGAAAATCGTGTTAGATAAATTAAAATTTACAGAAGAGAGATACGAAGAATTAAGTGAAAAGATAATTGATCCAGAGATAATAAACAATATTCCAGAATGGCAAAAATATGTGAAAGAACATGCTGAAATTGAGCCTATAGTATTAAAATACAGAGAGTACAATGAAGCTGTTACTCAACTAGAAGATTCAAAGGAAATGCTTAAGGAAAAGTTAGATGACGATTTCAGAGAGCTTGTAAAGCTTGAAGTGGAAGAACTTACTCAAAAATGTGATGAATTAACTGAAGAATTGCGAACACTTCTTATTCCAAAGGATCCAAATGATGATAAGAACGTTATAGTGGAGATCCGTGCAGGTGCTGGTGGAGACGAAGCAGGGATATTTGCGGGCGACTTATTTAGAATGTATACTAGATTTGCTGAAAGACAGCGTTGGAAGGTTGAGATGATGAATTCCAACGATCAAGGTATTGGTGGATTCAAAGAAGTTATATTCATGATAAAGGGTAAGGGCGCATATAGCAGGCTTAAATATGAAAGTGGAGTTCATAGGGTTCAGAGAGTTCCTGCTACTGAATCAAGTGGAAGAATTCACACTTCAACTGCAACTGTAGCTGTGCTTCCAGAAGTAGATGATATTGATTTTGAAATTAACCCAGCAGATGTACGTGTTGACGTGTATCGTTCTTCAGGTAATGGTGGGCAAAGTGTTAATACTACAGACTCAGCTGTTAGGCTTACCCATATACCTACAGGAATGGTTGTAGCATGTCAGGATGAAAAGTCTCAGTTAAAGAATAAAGAAAAAGCCTTTAAGATACTAAAGGCTAGACTTTATGACCAGATGATGGAAGAACAAAATGCTGAAATTGCAGAGGCTAGAAGAAATCAGGTCGGAACTGGAGATAGGAGTGCTAAAATAAGAACATATAACTTCCCGCAAGGAAGAATAACAGATCACAGAATAAATGTAACTGTTTATAAATTGGAAGCATTTTTAGACGGAGATATAAATGAAATGCTTGATGCACTAATAACAAGTGCACAGGCAGAAAAACTTCAGCAGGTAGACTAAAAAAGTCGGGGTTTCCCGATGCCACTGAAAAAGCTCTAGCTAAATAGAAATTGAGCATAACTTATACAACTATAGTTGTAGGAGTTATGCTTTTCTTTATGTTTGAAATAGGTAGAATCCAAAATAAAAACTTAAGTTTGTCATATTTTTTCTTGTATATTCAGTTGCAATTATGACAAGACTAACATATAATGTAATTAGGGAGGTGTAACTATGCTAAATTTTGATTTAGTAGGTAAAAGATTTAGTGAGTTGCGAAATAGAAGCGGTTTTACACAGAGTATGATTGCTGAGTATTTAGATGTTGACCAGAGTTATATTTCAAAATGTGAAAAAAATGAAAGGCAGTTTAGTGTTGATGTGCTCGAAAAGGCAGCAGAGCTTTTTGGATGTACTATGGATTATTTTATGGATGAGTCTTGTGAATTCGTACAGATGCCAATAGCTCTTAGGGCAAAAAGTGTTACTATAGAAGATTTAAATACCATAGCTGCTATGAATAAGATAGCACTAAATCTACGGTTTATGGAAGGCTTACTTGAGGGGGAATAAAACTTGAAAGAGAAGATTGAACTGAACAGTGAAGCTATAATTTTAAGAAAAGAATTTGGCGAAGATGCCAACTCTCCAATAGATATATTTTCTCTAATCCATAATAGCGATGATTTAACTATAGTATTTTATCCTATGAGTGGTCGAGTAAGTGGGATTTGCATTAGAGATGGAAAGAATAAAATCATTGGAGTTAACTCCACTTCAACTTATGGTAGACAGCGTTTTACAATAGCCCATGAACTTTATCATCTGTTTTTTCACGAGGATTTTAAAAGCATTGTCTGCTCTACGGACCTTGAAATAAATAAGGACCCTCAAGAAAAGGAAGCAGATATGTTCGCATCTTACTTTTTAATACCCTATGAAGCATTATCTTACTTTGTAAGAAATAAACTTGAAAAAGAAAAGCAGGAACTTGATATAGAAGATGTTATAAGAATAGAACAGAATTTTGGCATCAGTAGGCAAGCTATATTATGGAGATTAATAAATGATGGATATCTAAGTCATGAAAAAGCTAATACTATGAAGACTGGAATAATAGCTTCTGCTAGAAGACTTGGATATGATGATGAATTATATACACCCACGCCAGAAGATAGGCAGTATGTTACTTTTGGAAAGTATATTAGATTAGCTGAGAAGTTAAAAAATGAAGATGCGATATCACATGGAAAATATGAGGAACTTTTATTAGATGGATTTAGAAGCGATATTGTTTATGGTTTAGATACAGAAGAGGAAGAAGTATATGACTGATAAACTTTTTTTTGATACTGACTGTATCTCTTCTTTCTTGTGGGTGAAGGAAGAGAACATTCTACTCAAGCTGTATCCAGGAAAAATAATACTGCCAAGGCCTGTATTTAACGAATTATCTAGCCCTAGTATTCCACACATAAAGCGTAAGGTGAGTGAATTATGTTTAAGTGGAGATATTTCTACAAAAGAAATACTGGTAAATACAGAGGAGTACAATCTATATTACGAATTGGCAATAGCACCACCTAAAGGAGAAAAGGTAATTGGTAAAGGTGAAGCAGCAGCTATAGCCCTAGCTAAAACTTATAATGGAATTATTGCATCTAATAATCTAAGAGATATATCTAAGTATATTGAAAAATATGGTTTAGAGCATGTAGCTACTGGTGATATATTAGTAGCTGCATTAAATGAAGGGTATATTGATGAGACAACTGGGAATCAGATATGGACAAACATGATTGGTAAAAGAAGAATACTGCCAACTGCGACTTTTACTGAGTACCTTAGAACAATTAAATAGTGTTTTATAGATTTTGTACAGGCTCTGAAGGAAAAAGAATATTGGAAAGCCGTGTGCGGGAAAGTCGTATGTACGGTCTGATGAGGGAGGAATGAAATTTTCATTCCCCTACTCTACTCCTACCTACAAGCTAACCGACACAACGATCCCAATAATAAATCCAAGAACTATTCCTATGGCTGATGCTCTGCCTCCATGTAAGGATTTAGCATCTGGAATCATTTCACCACAGGTTATATAAAGCATGGTTCCTCCAGCAAAGGCTAAACACAATCCAATAAAAAAGTTAGACACACTTCCTAATAATGCTCCAATAAATGCTCCAATACCAGTAGGTATTCCTACAAGAATCGTATAAAGCACTACCCTAAATGCAGATGAGCCACTTAATCTTAAAGGGGCGGCCATGGCTAACCCTTCAGGGAAATTGTGCAGAGCAATTATTATGGCCATTGTGATTCCCATTTTAGAGGTAAACATATATCCAGAGCCTATAGCTAATCCTTCAGGCAAATTGTGGATAGCTATAGCTATTCCTAAAAGAGCCCCTGTTCTGAAAAAGTGTACTTTAGAATTCGATGAAGTTTTATTTTTTTTATTAGCAGGAAAAAAACCTTCAATAATTACTACAGTAAGTACTCCAAGAAGTATCCCCAGTATTTCCGTTCCTAGACCAGCTATTTCATAGGATTCTGGGAGCAAATCAAATGCAACTACACTCAACATGATGCCACTAGTAATTCCTATAAGAATTCCTAAAAATCTTGAACTTGGTTTAACAATAAACAATGCTATCAATCCGCCTAAGCCTGTTCCAACAACGCCTACCAATGTTCCTATAATAGTTATTATTAAAGTTTGAGACAATAAGAACACCTCAATCCATATTAATATGTTGAATTATTTATAAAGCTAATATAATATATATTTTAAGAAAGCAGATAATAGAATTATATAAATCAAATATGAAAATAGATCCTTTGTTTTGCTCAAGATGACAAAATTGATGGCATCAGGGGATTTATTCTTCAGAGCTAAAGATAAATTAAAGAAGGGAAAAAATAATGAAAGAAAAAAGCACAAATATATTATCAATAGACCCATTCTATCCAGAGATAGATAAGATTATGGAGGCTGCA
The DNA here is from genome assembly GCF_030263895.1 of Proteiniborus sp. MB09-C3. NCBI lineage: Bacteria > Bacillati > Bacillota > Clostridia > Eubacteriales > Proteiniborus > Proteiniborus sp. MB09-C3. Next base: position 64,520 of record NZ_CP127161.1, on the reverse strand, counting down.
GAAATAATTAAAAATGGTGGAACTGTTGCATTTCCTACAGAAACAGTATACGGTCTAGGAGCAAATGCATTAGAGGAAGCAGCAGTAAAAAGTATATATTTAGCTAAGGGCAGGCCTCAGGACAACCCCTTAATAGTTCATATAAGCAGTATATCTCAGCTTGAAGGGCTTGTAGAAGCCATACCGCAGCAAGCATACATACTCATGGAGAAGTTCTGGCCAGGGCCTTTGACCCTTATATTCAGAAGAACAAATAAAATTCCTGATATAATAACAGGTGGATTATCAACAGTTGCCATTAGAATGCCAAATCATAATATAGCATTAGAATTAATAAGATATTCAAAGCTTCCTATAGCAGCTCCAAGTGCAAATACTTCGGGGAAACCAAGTCCAACAAATTCTTCTCATGTAATACATGATTTATCTGGAAAAATAGATATGATAATAGATGGAGGAAGTACTGGAGTGGGGCTAGAATCTACTGTTCTAGATATTTCTGGCGATGTACCTACTATATTGAGGCCAGGCGGTATCACTATTGAAGACCTATTGACTGTTTTACCAAAGGTAGAATATGATAAAGCCATTGAAATGACTAATACTAATATTATTCCAAAATCACCTGGACAAAAATATAAGCATTATTCACCTGATGCAAAGATGGTTATAGTCAGGGGAAATATAGAAAAAATTATCCAAAGGACTACAGAGCTTTGTAGAGAATATGAGGCTCTGGGAATGAATGTGGGGATAATGGCCACTAAGCAAACCTATGAAAAATATCAAAATAATAATATACTTATAGTTGGAGATAGAGAGCTTCCAGAGACTATAGCAGCAAATTTATTCAATGTCTTAAGAGAATTTGATAAAATAAAGGTTGATATAATAATAGCTGAAGCTGTAGAAGAAAAAGGTATAGGAAAGGCAATTATGAATAGAATGAAAAAAGCAGCAGGAGGTAAAATAATTTAATTTTAGAAATATAGGCTGCGTGAAAATAGTCACCCTGAGCATAGCGAACGGGTCTTTGGTTAAAGGATGAGATACTTCACTGCGTTTAGTATGACTTGTAAAGGAGGAGATAGGTTGAGAACTATTCTTTTTGTTTGTACTGGAAATACATGCAGAAGCAGTATGGCAGAAGGTCTATTTAGAGACATGATAAATAAAAAAGGCTTGCAGAAGGAATTCAATGTAGAATCCGCAGGAGTATTTGCGGCAACTGGAGAATCTGCCTCGAGTCAGGCTATAGAAGCCATGGAAAGACAATCTATAGATATATCTGATCATAAATCTAGGCAGCTTACAAAAGAGATGATAGATAATGCAGACTTGATACTTGCAATGACAAACGATCATAAAAGAGCAATAATATCCATTAACGATAAGTCTATACACAAAACATTTACACTAACCGAATTTGCTTATGAAAATATGGAAAAACACAGGGATATTAGGGACCCATATGGAGCTCCTGTGGAGGAATATGAAAAAAGCTTAATGGAGATAAAAAATGCACTTATTAATATTATAGAAAAATTAGCAGAAAAAAATGAGGAGGAATAAGCATGAAAATTGGATTAGGCTGTGATCACGCCGGATATGAACTTAAAGGATATATTAAAGAATATCTAGATGAAAAAGGTATAGAATATATAGATTTTGGCACAAACTCTACAGAATCAGTAGATTATCCGGATTTTGGAGAAAAGGTTGCAGAGGCAGTAAAAAATGGCGAATGTGACAGAGGAATTATTTGTTGCGGCACAGGAATAGGCATATCAATATCTGCTAATAAAGTTCCAGGAATTAGATGTGCTTTATGTGGTGACTGCTACTCTGCAAGAATGTCAATAGAACATAATAATGCCAATATACTTGCCATAGGAGCAAGGGTTACAGGAAAAGACCTAGCTCTTGAAATAATAGATACTTGGCTTAAAGCAGAATTTCAAGGTGGAAAACATGAAAGAAGAGTAAATAAAATTAGAGACATAGAAAACAAGTATGTGATATAATATTTGATGGTAATTTTCTAAATGAGAGGAGAGAGTGTGCGTGAATAGAGTTATAGTTATGGATCACCCATTAATAAAGCACAAATTAACATTTATAAGAGACAAAAATACTGGACCAAAGGAGTTTAGAGAGTTAGTAAAAGAAGTTGCAATGCTTATGGCTTATGAGGTTACTAGAGATTTACCCCTTGAGGATATAGAAATTGAGACTCCTCTTATGAAAACAAAATCCCAAGTAATAGCTGGGAAAAAACTAGGAATAGTGCCTATTTTAAGGGCAGGACTTGGAATGGTAGAGGGATTATTAAACTTGCTTCCAGCTGCGAAGGTTGGGCATATAGGACTTTACAGAGATCCAGAAACCCTTAAACCAGTAGAGTATTACTGCAAGCTACCATATGATGCAGTAGAAAGGGAGCTAATATTATTAGACCCAATGCTTGCAACAGGTGGCTCTGCAAAAGCAGCTATTACATTCCTAAAGGATAGAGGGGTTACGAATATTAAGCTTATGTGCTTAATAGCTGCTCCAGAAGGAATAAAAGCTGTACACAAAGAGCATCCGGATGTGGATATCTATGTTGCTGGAGTAGATGAAAAATTAAATGATCATGCATACATTCTTCCAGGATTAGGTGATGCAGGAGACAGATTATTTGGAACAAAGTAGGGATGGGGGAACCCATCCTTATTTTTTTACGTCAGAAGAAATATAAGACAATTGAGAACTAAAATTACTATTTACAGCTTACAATTAAAAAGAGATTTTTCGCTTCGCTCAGAATGACTGTTTTTGTGTCATCCTGAACGTAGTGAAGGATCTCTAAGTTGAGAATGAAGAATGGAGAATTGAGAATTAGAAAAGCAGTTTAAAAATAAGGGTTAAGAATTGAAAAGAATTGTCATCTTGAGTTGGACAGTATAAGCCTTACTTATGAAGGAGCTACTTACGAATGATATAGAGATGAGATACATTAGTTAGGAGTGCCATTTGGCCTTCGCTCAGTATGACAGTTGACATTAGATAAAGGGGGAGTATATATGCGACCATCATGGGATGAATATTTTATAGAAATAGTAAATGTAGTGAAAAAAAGATCAACATGTAGTAGACGACAGGTTGGTGCACTTATTGTACTGGATAAAAGAATACTGACAACTGGATATAATGGAGCACCTACAGGTTTAAAGCATTGTTCAGAAGTGGGTTGCTTGAGAGATAAGCTTGGGGTGCCTTCTGGACAAAGACATGAGTTGTGCAGAGGACTTCATGCTGAGCAGAATGCTATAGTGCAAGCTGCAAATTCTGGTATTAGCATAAAGGGTGGAACAATATATGTAACAAATCAGCCATGCGTATTATGCGCAAAGATGATAATAAATGCAGGCATCAAAAGAGTAGTTTTTAGTGGGGACTATCCTGATGAACTGTCTGCTAGCATGTTGCAGGAAGCAGGAATTGAGCTTGTAAGATTTGATGTTAAATTGTAATGAACTTGTAATATAAGGCTTTAAACCTTTAAAATACATGGACAAAGGTATTCCCATATATTTCAATTATCCTTCCTTAGATTGACTAAATAAATTAATTAGAGTACAATCAAAGTTAGAATACATGCTTGACTAGGAACTATTCAAGTTTGACTCGAAAGAAGAGGAGTGTTAATCATGACTGATTATTATATAGTCTTTCTTATACCTATAATATTATCATATCTACTTACACCATTGGCTAAGTATACAGCAAAGAAAATAGGGGCTATTGATGTTCCTAAGGACGATAGAAGAGTACACAAAGTGCCTATTCCTAGGCTGGGTGGACTTGCAATTTATTTGGCTACACTGATATCTATGATAATATTCCTTCCAATGGACAAAACAATAATTTCTATTATAATAGGTGGTACTATAATCGTAATAACAGGAATAATAGACGATGTTAAACCTATGTCTGCAAGATGGAAGCTATTTTTTCAGATATTATCAGCAGTAGTTTTGATCATAGGAGACGTAAAGATAGAATTTCTTGGAAATCCTTTTGTTAGGCATGGTATTATCAATCTAGGGATGCTTTCTATACCAGTAACTATCTTCTGGGTAGTTGGTATAACTAATACTCTAAACCTTATTGATGGTCTTGACGGACTTTCAGCAGGAGTAGGGGCTATAGCAGCTGTATCGTTATTCTTTGTAGCTGCAAGCATTGATTATATTGATACTAGTATGGTTATGATAATATGTGCAATAATCGCTGGCTCAGCATTTGGATTTCTTCCACATAACTTCAATCCAGCCAAAATATTTATGGGAGATACAGGAGCCTTATTTTTAGGATATATGCTTTCTGTAGTAGCTATGGAGGGTGTTATGAAGAGTGTAGCAACTATTACTATAGTAGTTCCTATATTAGCTTTAGGACTTCCTATATTTGATACTGCATTTGCAATACTTAGAAGACTTATCAACAAAAGACCTATTATGGAAGCAGATAAAGGTCACGTACATCACAGACTTCTAGCTAAAGGACTTAGTCAAAAACAAGTAGTTTTGATACTTTACATGGTAAGTGCTATATTTGGCTCTGCAGCAGTGCTTATGGCAGGTCTAAAACCAGGCTATGGAGTGATAGTCATGGGTAGTGTACTAACATTAGTATTTCTAGGAGCCGCAAGATTCGGAGTTATTGGTGCCTTAGATATGAAGAAAAAGAACAGAGAAAAAAGAGGATAAAGGGGTATAGATGTCAATGGATAAGATTAAAGTTTTAACTGTTTTTGGGACAAGACCAGAGGCTACAAAAATGTGCGTTGTTGTTAAAAGGTTAAATGAAAACCCTTTTATCGAGCATAAGCTTTGCATAACTGCTCAGCATAGGCAGATGCTGGATCAAGTTTTAGATATATTTAGTGTAGTTCCAGACTATGATTTAAATATATTTGAAGCAGGTCAAAGTCTTAGTCAAATTACAACTAGAGCTTTAAATGGGATTGAATCTGTAATAAAGGAGTTTAAACCTGACTTAATATTGGTTCAAGGAGATACTACTACAGTATTTGTTGGTGCTTTAGCAGCTTTTTATAACGGAGTAAAAGTTGGACATGTAGAGGCAGGACTTAGAAGCCACGATTTGTATTCACCTTATCCTGAAGAAGCCAACAGGAAACTTACGGGAGCAATTACAGAATACCATTTCTGTCCTACAGAAGAAAGTAAACAAAATCTTCTAAATGAAGGTTATGATCCTAATAAAATATATGTGACAGGAAATACTGCCATAGATGCTCTATTAGAAACCGTATCTGATACTTATGTATTTAAAGATGAGTTTTTAAATAAATTAGACTATGCAAATAAAAAAATTATATATATGACTTGTCACAGAAGTGAAAACATAGGCAAGCCTATGGAAGATATATTTACTGCTATGTTGGATATAATAAATAAAAATCAAGATGCAGAGTTGGTTTTTCCTATGCATTTAAATCCTAAAGTAAGGGAAATTGCATATAGAGTATTGAGGGATAATCCGAGGATACATCTTATGGAGCCTTTAGATTATGAAGCATCAGTTAACATGCAGGCAAGATGTTATCTTGTAGTTACAGACTCTGGAGGGTTACAAGAGGAGGCACCTACATTAGGTAAGCCTGTTCTAGTAGCTAGAAAGGAAACGGAAAGGCCAGAGGGAATAAAGGCAGGAACAGCAAGGCTTGTAGGAGTGGAGTATGAGGAAGTATTTAACCAAGTAGATTTACTTTTAAATAATAAAGAAGAATATAACAAAATGGCCAATGCCGTAAATCCATATGGTGATGGGCATGCAACAGAGAGAATAGTGGATATAATTATAAAACAATTGGGAAATGCTAAAACAATTGAAAATTGAGAATTGAAAATTGAAAATTAGGAAAGATAATTAAAAATTAATAATTAAGAATATAATAAAAAGAGACCTTTTCCAATGGTCAGGATGATGTTCTGTCATCCTGAGCAAAGCGAATGGGTCTCTTTTTTGTTTTTGAAACCTCGACTCACAATTAGTATAAGAAGGAATCCAATCATATAGTGTAGTATATATTATACATGTTATATATTAAATAACAAAAATAGAAGGTGATGTTTTGGAGTCTAAAGATATATTGAATAAAGTTAATGAAAATCAAGCTGTTCAGTACGAATTAACAAAACTTAAACAAAGCCTTGATGTAATGAAGGATATATTAGACCACGAATATCAGGGGATGGTACTAGTGGATGCAGATGGAAGAATAGTTAAGTTTAATTACGAAAAATTATTAGGTATCAAAGAAAAGGACGTAATTGGAAAGCATGTAGATGAAGTCATAGATAATACAAGACTCCATATAGTAATAAAAACTGGGAAAAAAGAAGTTAATGATGTTCAAAAAATACAGGGAAAGGACATGATAGCTACTCGTATTCCAATAATAAAAGATGGAAAGATATTAGGAGCTATCGGTAGTGTTACTTTCAAGGATGTTAGAGAACTTAAATCTTTAGTTCATAGGATAGAAACTTATCAGAAGAGTGTAGATAAATATAAGGGTGAAATTAGGATGATGCATGAAGCCAATTATTCCTTTGACCATATAATATCTCAAAATAAAAGGATGGAGCATTTAAAGGAAGTGGCTAAAATAGCAGCAGAAAGCAATTCAACTGTATTGATTCAAGGAGAAAGCGGTACTGGAAAAGAATATTTTGCCCATGGTATTCATAAAGCTAGCTATAGGAGATATGGTTCTTTTGTAAGAATAAATTGTGCTGCAATACCTAAAGAGCTTTTAGAGGCAGAGCTTTTTGGATATGAGGAAGGTGCATTTACAGGAGCAAGAAAAGAAGGAAAATTAGGAAAGCTAGAAATTGCAAATGGTGGGACTGTGCTTCTTGACGAGATAGGCACCATGCCTCTTGAGATGCAGGCCAAGCTCCTTAGGGTGTTAGAAGAAAGAGAATTTGAAAGAATAGGCGGAACAGAAAGAATAGGATTAGATATACGGGTAATTGCTTCAACAAATGAGGAGCTAGAAGAAGCCATAGTCAAAGGAAAATTTAGGAAGGACCTATACTATCGTTTAAATGTCATAAGATTAAATATTCCTCCCTTAAGAGATAGACGAGATGATATACCTTTGCTTTCAAAACATATGATAGATGATTTATCTAATAAAATTGGAATAGAATCTAAAGAAATAGCTTGTGAAACTATGGATATTTTTCAAAATTACAATTGGCCTGGAAACGTAAGAGAACTTAGGAACATTATAGAATCGGCTCTACACCTTGTAAAGGGAAATATAATATGTCCTGAAAATTTACCCGACTATTTGATACAAAATGCAAAAGTAGGACAAAAGAGCGCTGAAGAAGGACTCTTGCTAAAAGATATAGTAGCTAGGGCTGAGATAAAAGCTATTAGAGAAGCATTAGAGAAGACTAATGGAAATAGAACGGAAGCAGCAAAAAGGCTCGGAATTCATAGAACAGCATTATATAAGAAAATAGAAGCATATGGATTGGATATTAGTAATTTGTAATTGGGAAGGATGTAGTTTTTTTTCTACAAATCAGTTTTTATGTAGAATAATAGCTACATCATTTTTTATGCCTTATAAGCTCTATTAATGGACATCTTCAGAAAGCCTAATCTAAATATTCTGAAAACTTGTAGAAAAATTTCTACATTATTTTAGTTTTATATCAATCACAGTTTTAAAAGCTATTTCATAAAATTTCCTGTAACCATTGTAAACAAGCTGCTTCTGCCTTCAAAAATCTATAAGACATATCTTGGCATAGAAGTTGCTACGTGTATTATTATAGCAATAAATAAGGAGGACTTTTTTTATGAGAGATGTAGTAATAGTTGGTGCTGCAAGAACACCAATAGGAAGCTTTGGCGGCAGTTTAGCTTCGCTATCTGCAATTGACCTAGGAGTTATTGCAGCTAAAGAAGCAATTAAGAGGGCAGGCATAAAGCCTGAAATCATTGATGAAGTCATCATTGGTAACGTTTTATCAGCAGGATTAGGTCAAAACCCAGCAAGACAAGTTGCTATAGGAGCAGGACTTCCAGATGCTATACCTGCAACCACAATTAATAAAGTATGTGGCTCAGGACTAAGAACAGTAAGTATGGCAGCTCAGTTCATTATGCTAGGAGATGCAGATGTAATACTAGCAGGAGGAACAGAAAGCATGTCAAATGCACCTTATTTGATCCCAGGAGCAAGATGGGGGCAGAGAATGGGAGATGGGAAAATAGTAGACTACATGGTTCATGATGGATTAACAGACATATTCAACAACTATCACATGGGAATAACAGCAGAAAACATAGCAGAACAGTGGAATATTACTAGAGAAGATCAAGATAAACTCTCATTAGAAAGCCAAATCAAAGCAGAAAGAGCACAAAAAGAAGGAAAGTTCAAAGACGAAATAGTCCCAGTAGAAGTACCACAAAGAAAGGGAGATCCAATAATTGTAGCAGAAGATGAGTATCCAAAACATGGCACTACAATAGAAAAGCTAGCAAAATTAAGACCAGCATTTAAAAAAGATGGAACAGTAACAGCAGGAAATGCATCAGGAATAAACGACGGAGCAGCAATGCTAATAGTCATGTCAAAAGAAAAAGCAGAAGAATTAGGATTAAAACCATTAGTTACAATAAAATCCTACGCATCAGCAGGAGTAGATCCAAAGATAATGGGATATGGTCCAGTACCAGCAACTAAAAAAGCACTAGAAAGAGCAGGACTTACAGTAGAGGATTTAGACTTAATAGAAGCGAACGAAGCGTTTGCAGCACAATCAGTATCAGTAGTAAAGGATTTAGGATTAAATCCTGAGAAAGTAAACGTAAATGGTGGAGCAATAGCATTAGGTCACCCAATAGGAGCCTCAGGAGCAAGAATCCTAATATCCCTAATATATGAAATGAACAGAAGAGATGCAAAAACAGGTCTAGCAACACTTTGCATAGGTGGAGGACAAGGAACAGCTGTAATAGTGGAAAGATAATGGTCCTAAAGGGCAATTGAGAATTATTAAAGCAATTAAGAATTAAAAATTTAGAATTAAAAAAGCTGTCATCCTGAGACGAACAGTATAAGCTTTACTCACAAAGGATCTGCTTACGAAGAGCCTACTCACGAAGGAGCTAAGGACGAGACTCATTCGCTATGCTCAGGGTGACAGTGCAAACGACATTTATCGGAGGTGTAAACATGAGCAAAATTGTATCGATTAACCAAGCATTAGAACATGTAAAAGACGGTATGACTGTAATGATAGGAGGCTTTCTAGGAGCAGGGAATCCGCATAAGCTTATAGACGCTCTTCTAGAAAAAGGAGTTAAAGACCTTACAATCATAGCCAATGATACAGCATTCCCAGAGATAGGAATAGGTAAATTAATAGTAAATAAAAGAGTGAAAAAAGCAATAGTATCACATATAGGTACAAACCCGGAAACAGGAAATCAGATGAACTCAGGAGAAACAGAAGTAGTTTTAGTTCCGCAAGGAACTCTTGCAGAACAAGTTAGAGCAGGAGGAGCAGGCCTAGGAGGAATACTCACACCTACAGGAGTCGGAACTGTAGTAGAAGAAGGAAAAACAAAAATAGAAATTGACGGAAAAGAGTATTTACTAGAAAAACCATTAAAAGCAGATGTAGCATTAATATTTGGTTCCATAGTAGATAAAAAAGGGAACGTATTTTACAACAAAGCAACAAGAAACTTTAACTCAATAATGGCAACAGCAGCGGATACAGTCATAGTAGAAGCAGAAAAAATAGTAGAAATCGGAGAAATAGATCCTAACGTAGTAATGACTCCAGGACTCTTCGTTGATTATATAGTTAGGGGGGACGAATAATGGATAAGAACATGATAAGAGAAGTAATAGCTAAAAGAGTAGCAAAAGAGCTTAAAGACGGAGATGTTGTAAACCTTGGCATTGGCTTACCAACCCTTGTGGCTAACTATATACCAGAAGGAATGGATATAACATTCCAATCAGAAAACGGCTTTGTAGGCTTAGGACCAGCTCCAGAAGCAGGAAAAGAAGACAAAGATTTAGTAAATGCAGGAGGACAACCTGTTACTATCAATCCTGGTGGAGCTTTCTTTGATAGCTCTATGTCATTTACCATAATAAGAGGTGGACACGTAGATGCAACAGTACTAGGAGCACTTCAAGTAGACCAAAAAGGAAACCTAGCAAACTGGATGATACCGGGCAAAATGGTACCTGGAATGGGCGGAGCAATGGATCTAGTAGTTGGAGCAAAGAAAGTTATAGTAGCAATGGAACATACAGCAAAAGGAAATCCTAAAATACTAAAAGAATGTAATCTCCCTCTTACTGCAGCAGGAGAAGTTAATCTAATAATCACAGAAATGGCAGTTATGGAAGTAACAGAAAAAGGATTAGTTCTAAAAGAATTAGGACCGGAAGCAACAGTTGAAGATGTAGTAGCTGCGACAGAAGCAGAACTTATAATCTCCGATGATTTAAAAGTAATGGATATTTAAGATTATAAGTGGTCAGTGTGTTATCTTAATTATCTAATAGTAAAAAAAGAGGTTAGCTAAACATGATTCAGTAATTTTGATTTATCTCAGGTAGAATATTAGGCCTAGAAGAAAGAAATATTATGGGTTACCATATATAGATTTAATTAATCTTAGAATCATTATAAGTTTAATCTTTTATTACTACAAAGTAAGCTATTGGACTTTCTAAGATGTAGAAAAACATTCATACTTTATCTGAATTTTAAACGAGACATGGGTTAGTTTTTTAGAAATTATACTTGTGTCTTCGTTTTCTTCATAAGAAATACTGAATATTTGAAAACTACTAAAAAATAATTTAATATATATACATTGGTAAAATATACTGATTTTGAAATGTCCAGTATAAGTTTCTATTCATTTATATAGAATTGAGGTACTAGAGTGGCATTTAAAATGTTTCATCCACATTTAATATATCAACATAGTATAATAGAGGAGGAATTCTTATGTCGTTAACTTTAGAGTCTTTTAAAGTAGTTGCACCTTATATCAATGATTTAACATTTAATGATATTGCAGTAACTATAGCAGATAGGGAAAAATACATAGACTTCATTAGGAGTAAAACAATACCTCAGTTAGTCAGCGAAGGCGATCCTATTGCTAAGGGTTCGGCAGTTGATGATTGTATCAAAACTGGTACGAGGGTAATTAAGAAGGTTCCTGATTCAGTAGCAGGATTTCCTTATATAGCTTGTGGAGTACCTATATATGAAAATAATGAATTGGTAGGAGCAGTATCATTTCTAATAACAATTGATAAGCAGGAAAAATTATTTGAATTAGCTGAGAAATTATCAAACACTTTACATGATTTAAAAGGTTCATCAATCTCAATTGAAAGTTCATCAAATGATTTAATAAAGATTGCAGAGTCAATTTGGAATATATCTGATGGATTATCAAAGTACGTTGAGGAAACAGATAAAATCCTAAACATGATTCAAAAAATTGCGAAGCAAACAAACTTACTGGGATTAAATGCCGCTATAGAAGCTGCTAGAGTAGGTGCTGAAGGAAAAGGTTTTGCCGTGGTAGCGCAGGAAATTAGAAAGCTAGCAATAGATAGCTCAGAGTCGTTAGATAAAATTAGCTCAATATTAACCAATATAAAAGAAACGTCTCATGAAGAAAACGTTGTGGTAGATGAAATAAATAATATAGTAAAAGGACAAGTTAGTATTATAGAAAGTATTAATTGTAACATAAAAGAGTTAAGTACATATACAGAAATATTATTAGAAGATGCTAGAAACTTATTAGATGACTAGTCAAGTTAAATAAAAAATTCTTAGATATAGGAAAATGTTTTAAAAAGATTTGATAAATCCATTATCCTATTTAGTAATTCACTATATAAAATTATAAACTTTTGTTTATATATTTGCTCCTATTCTATTTTATAGCTAATTATTATCCTTGTATAAAAATATGTAAATCTCATTTTAATATGTTTAATTATTTTGTTTTAAATACTAAGCATAAGAAGTAATGTTGTCGATGCTTTAATCAATGAGATGATTAGTTGAAGTTATAATAACATGTTTTACTAGAAAGGAGATGAAAATATTAAATGGAAGCTTTATATTCAGGTGTACTAGATAATCGTAAAATAACTTTAAACCATTTGCAGATTATAATAGATAATATTTTTGATGGCACAGCAATAGAAATAAAAGGGAAAATAGTTTTCTGCAATGAGCCCTTTGAAAACCTGATGAATTTAAAAAGGGATGATATAATAAATAAGCCACTTGACTTAGTATTCAAAGATGAAGAACTCGTGAGGATTATATCTGAATCTGCAAATATTGAAAAAAAAGAGATAAGTATTGGAAAAAAGCAAGTCTTAATTAAGAATAACACTGTTCAAGTAAATGATGGTGCCACTGCAAATATACTAGTATTTAAAGATATTACTATGGAGAATTTCTCAAAAGCTTTTTCTAGGGAACTAAATGAAAACCTTGAGCTGCTTGGTGATCTGTATAGCCATGCATATCATGGGATGGCTATAGTTGATGATGAAGGTAAAATCATTAAATGGGATTATGAGGAACTCTTAGGTTATAAAGAAGAGGAGGTTTTAGGGAAATATGCTCCAGATGTCATAGAAAATACTAGACTGCATATTGTAGCTAAAACAGGTAAAAAAGAAATATGTGATTTGCAGATGGTAAATGGGAGATATCTTATAACTTCTCGTATCCCCATAATAAGAGATGGCAAAGCAATAGGAGCTGTAGGCACAGTTTTCTTCAAAAACGTGGAAGAACTGAAAATCTTAGCGAATAAGATTGATTCGCTAGAAAATACCGTAAACAAATACAAAAGTGAAATAAGCAGGCTGTACAAGACAAAATATTCATTTGATGATATCATAACTAAAAACAAGGAAATGCTCAAAATTAGAGATATTGCCAGAAAAGCTGCGAGGAGTAATTCTACAGTATTGATACAAGGAGAAAGTGGAACAGGCAAGGAATTTTTCGCTCATTCCATACACAATGGAAGCCAAAGGAAATATGGACCCTTTGTTACTATAAACTGTGCAGCTATTCCTAGGGAGCTTTTAGAATCGGAACTGTTTGGATATGAGGAAGGTGCCTTTACAGGAGCTAAAAAACATGGAAAGATGGGTAAATTTGAACTGGCAAATGGAGGAAGCATACTATTAGATGAAATTGGTTCAATGCCTATTGAAATGCAGGCTAAGCTACTAAGAGTACTAGAGGCAAGGGAATTTGAAAGAGTTGGCGGGACAAGCCGTATAGAAATGGACGTACGCATCATAGCTTCGACAAATGAGTCATTGGAGGAACAGGTGAAATCAGGTAAATTTAGACAGGATCTCTTCTATAGATTAAATGTAATTAGAATAGAGATACCACCTTTAAGAGACAGGTTAGAAGATATACCTATATTGTCCCAAAATATTTTGGGAAATCTATCTAGAGATTTAATGATAGGAGTAAGAAAACTATCGACAGAAACTATACACATATTAATGAAGCATGATTGGCCTGGGAACGTTAGAGAATTGAGAAATGCAATTGAGAGGGCTATAAATATAGCTTCAGGAGATACTATTTATCCTGAATACTTACCGGACTATATATTGGAAAAGGCAGACTTTAATAAGCATCAAATAGTCGAAGGCGGTCTACTGAGAAATGTAGTTGCTAAAGCCGAAATAGATGCAATTATAAAGGTTTTACACGAGTGCAATGACAATAAGACATTAGCAGCTAAAAAACTTGGTATCCATAGAACTGCTCTATACAAGAAAATGGATATATACAATATGACTAACTAAATAAGAATAAAAAAGCGTATAAAAAAATCTACTCTTGAAAGAAAAGTGTAGATTTTTTTATACGCTTTTTTATTTTAAGTAATGTCTCAAAATGCAGCTTTCAGAGTATATTATTTATTTATTAAAAAAAATGAAAAATTATGTAGAAAAATATCTATATAAATCGAAAAAGCATGAAAAAAGGAATTTTAGAAAAAAAGACAAAAAGCCTTAGAAACGGCTATACTACAGCATTATAAAAAAAGAAATGGAAAATAAAAATAGTGGCACGGCATTTGCTATATATATTTATGCAGTCACTGCATTGGAGTTCGCTAGCGTAGATTAAAGTCCTATTTATTAAAAAGGGAGGCAAAAACATGAGGGAAGTAGTAATAGCTAGTGCTGTTAGAACGCCTATAGGGGCTTTTGGAGGCAAGCTTAAGTCTATGACAGCAGTAGATCTAGGAGCTATTGTGGCTAAAGAAGCTATTGCTAGAGCTGGGATAAGCGCTGAAATAGTTGATGATGTCATCTTTGGAAACGTTTTACAAGCTGGATTAGGACAAAACGTAGCTAGACAAGTCTCCGTAAAAGCTGGAATACCTATTGAGGTTCCTTCTTTCACAGTAAATAAAGTATGTGGTTCAGGCTTAAAGACTGTAGCATTGGCAGCTCAAGCTGTTTTATCTGGCGAAGCGGATGTGATTTTAGCTGGTGGAACCGAAAATATGAGTGCTGCCCCTTATATCTTAAATGATGCTAGATGGGGACAAAGGATGGGCGACGGAAAGCTTGTTGACTACATGATTCATGATGGGCTATGGGACATATTTAATGATTACCATATGGGAATAACCGCTGAGAACATTGCTGAACAGTGGAATATTACTAGAGAAGAACAAGATGAGTTTGCACTTAGAAGCCAAATAAGAGCTGAAGAGGCAATTAAGAATGGTAGATTTATGTCAGAGATAGTACCTGTAGCTGTTCCTCAAAAAAAGGGTGATCAAGTGATCATAGATAAGGATGAATATCCGAGATTTGGAACCACATTGGAAGCCCTTTCAAAGCTTAAACCTGCTTTTAAAAAAGATGGAACTGTTACTGCAGGCAATTCTTCTGGAATAAATGATGGAGCTGCAGCAGTTGTAGTTATGTCTAAGGAGAAAGCAGATGAATTAGATGTGAAACCTTTAGTTACAATCAAAGCATATGCTTCGGCAGGTGTGGACCCAAGTATTATGGGAATCGGTCCAATACCAGCAGCAAGGAAGGCTTTAAAGAAGGCTGGCTTACAAATAGAGGATATTGATTTAGTGGAAGCAAATGAGGCCTTTGCATCACAAAGCCTATACGTCGTAAAAGAGCTAGGACTAAATATGGAAAAGACAAATGTAAATGGAGGAGCAATAGCTTTAGGACATCCCATTGGAGCTTCAGGAACAAGAATATTAGTTACATTAATACATGAAATGATTAAAAAGAATGTCAAAACGGGACTAGCAACTCTATGCATAGGTGGAGGACAAGGTATTGCAATGATTGTAACAAGATAAAAACAATTTTACTTAAGGAGGTAGTTTTAATGTCAGTTTCAATAATTGGTACAGCCCATTCAAAAATGGGGAAATTGGTAGACGAGACTTTATATTCACTATTAGTTAACGCTGGTAGAGAAGCAATGAAGGATGCTAAAGTTACTGGAAAAGATATAGATGCTGTTTATGTTAGCAACTATGGAGGACCATCCTTTAATAAACAATCACACTTAGCGCCATATGCTTTAGAGATTGATCCAGATCTAAGATTTACACCTTGTACAAGAGTAGAAAATGCTTGTGCTGGTGGTTCAAATGCAGTTAAAGAAGCTATTTATGCAATAGAATCAGGCAGAGCAGAAACCGTATTAGTAGTTGGTGTTGAAAAAATGACTACATTGAAGACTGCTGGTGTCACTGAAACATTAGCATTAGCATCATATTATCCAGAAGAAGGAGCAAAAGGATATACGTTCCCAGGATTATATGCTGAATATGCTAAAGGATATATGAGACGTTATGGCTATACCACTGAAGAGCTTTATGACACATTGGCGCATATAACAGTGAAAGCTCATAAAAACGCAATGAGTAACCCCCTTGCTCAAATGCATGTTGAGTTTGAACACGAATTTGCTAAAACAATTTCAGATAAGAATCCATTGATAGCTGATCCGCTAAAGCTTTCTGATTGTTCTCTTGTATCTGATGGAGCTGCAGCTCTAGTGTTGACTAAGACAGATATAGCTAAGGCAAAGAAGGATAAGGTAGTAGAAATATCTAGTATAGCACATGTTACAGACTATCTATCAATAGTAGAAGGAAAAAGAGCAAATTATGAGTTAACTGGAGCTAAATTAGCAGTTAAAAAGGCTTTAGAGGATGCTAAGGTGACTATTAATGATATTAATGTTGCAGAGGTTCACGACTGCTTTACTATAACAGAGTTATTAATATACGAAGCATTAGGATTGACAGAGCCAGGTAGAGGAAGAGAAGCAATATTAAATGGAACTGTTCATGTTGGCGGAAAGCTACCAATTAACGCTTCAGGTGGATTAAAAGCAAAAGGTCATCCAATCGGGGCAACAGGAGTATCTATGTTTGTTCTTATTGCAAAACAGTTGCTTGGAGAAGCTATAGGACTTCAAATACAAAATGCGGAAAAAGGATTAGTTCTAAACATAGGTGGCAGTGGTGGAACTAACATATCTTCTGTACTAACAAGAATTAAGTAAGATTTGTAAGTGTTAAAAGTCAGAGAACTTGAGCACTAATTACATATTTTTGTGCTCAAGTCCCAAAACTTTTGCTTTTTATAAAAAAAGTTTTTAATTACAAAAGCTAAGTCTGATAAGATACTAAAGATTTATTTAGATAAGAGGAGGAAAGCTGATGGAGAAAGTTATTATCAGTGCTGCTTTAACTGGGGTATCGACCTCTAGAAAGCAGACACCATATGTTCCAATAACCCCAGAAGAGATAGCTGATCATGCATATGAATCATGGAAAGCAGGGGCATCTATAGTACATATTCATGTGCGTGAAGAAGACGAAACTCCTTCAATGAATTTTGAAAATTTTGAAAAGTCAGTAAAACTAATAAAGGAAAGATGCGATGTAGTGATAAACCTAACTACTTCGGGTGGTATAGGATTGACTGATGATGTAAGAATAAGGCCGTTTTATGAATTGAAACCAGAAATTGCATCATACGATGCCGGAACTATGAACTGGCAGCATAGAACAGTATTTGAGAATAGACCAGAATTTCTTGAAAAGCTTGCTAGAAAAATGAAAGAAGTGAACGTAAAGCCAGAAGTAGAAATATTTGATACTGGCATGATATACAACACTATGTACTATGCAGATAAAGGCTTAATAGATGCTCCAATATATTTTCAATTTGTTTTAGGTGCACCAGGCGGAATGACAGCTACTGTTAAAAACCTGTTGCATCTGAAGGAGTCATTGCCTGAAGGTTCTATATGGTCAGCCTTTGGCATAGGAAAAGGACACTTGCCAATAATGTACGCCACATTAGCTCTAGGTGGAAACATCAGAGTAGGTTTAGAAGATAATATCTACTACTCTAAGGGTGTACTAGCAAAATCAAATGCTGAGCTTGTCGAAAGAGCTGTAAGGGTTGTAAAAGAGTTTGGGAAGCAACCTGCAACTCCGAATGAGGCAAGAGAAATATTGAAATTGAAAAAATAAAAGCTGGAGGTGGATTTATATGTCTAAAGTAATATCATTGGAAGCTGCATTAGAAAAGATTAATGATGGTTCAACAATTATGGTAGGAGGATTTATTGGTGTAGGTGGGCCAAATACCGTAGTCGATGGATTATTGAAGAAAAATGTGAAAGATTTAACTTTAATAGCTAATGACACAGTAATTCCAGAGGTAGGCACAGGTAAGCTTGTAGTAAATAAACAAATTAAAAAAGCAATAGTAAGTCATATTGGAACGAATCCTGAAACAGGAAAACAAATGAATGCAGGTGAGATGGAAGTAGAACTTGTACCTCAAGGAACATTAGCAGAAAGAATAAGAGCTGCAGGATCAGGACTAGGTGGAGTGCTTACACCTACTGGACTAGACACTATTGTTGAAGAAGGAAAGGAAAAAATACAGGTTTGTGGGAAAACTTATCTTCTCGAATTACCTTTAAAAGCTGATATAGCAATAATAAGAGGCTCAAAGGTTGATAAAAAAGGAAACGTATATTATAAAGCAGCAACAAGAAATTTTAACCCATTGATGGCTATGGCAGCAGACATGGTTATTGTAGAAGCAGAAGAAATAGTTGAAGTGGGTGAAATTGACCCTAATGATGTAATGACACCAGGCCTATTTGTAGACTTCATTGTAAAGGGGGAAAATTAAAGTGGATAAAGTGAGAGTAAGAGAAGTCATAGCTAAAAGAGTAGCTCAAGAGTTAAGAGATGGGGACGTTGTCAACCTAGGAATAGGCTTGCCTACACTAGTAGCAAACTATGTACCAGAAGGCATGGATGTAACATTTCAATCAGAAAATGGTTTTGTAGGGCTTGGACCAGCTCCAGAAAAAGGCAAAGAAGACAAGGATTTAGTAAATGCAGGTGGTCAACACGTTACTATCAATGGAGGAGGAGCATTTTTTGATAGTGCTATGTCCTTCAGCATAATTAGAGGTGGACATGTTGACATAACAGTATTAGGAGCTTTACAGGTTGATCAAAATGGAAATCTTGCAAACTGGATGATACCAGGGAAGATGGTTCCAGGTATGGGAGGTGCCATGGACCTTGTAGTTGGAGCTAAAAAGGTAATAGTAGCCATGGAACATACAGCTAAAGGCAATCCTAAGATACTAAAAGAATGTAATCTTCCATTAACAGCAGCAGGAGAAGTAGATATGATTATTACTGAAATGGCAGTAATACAAGTGTCTAAAGATGGATTGCTATTAACTGAGATTGGTCCTGAAGTGACTGTTGGAGATGTATTGAGATTAACAGAGGCAACCCTGAAAATTTCTGACAATCTCAAAGTTATGGATGTTTAATTATAATTTAGTTTTTTACAGAGAGCAAGATTGCATCAAGTGTTTTGTTTCTTTGTAAGATAATTAGTCAGCGGCTCATTTTTTCAATAGAAAAAAATAGGGAGGTCATTTGTGCTATGTTCAAAAAATTTACTAATGGATGTATTGCTTTAGTCCAAAAATATTTACCTGATGCGTTTTTATTCGCAGTTATTTTAACTATTATCGTCTTTGTAGCTGGTATGGCTACAACAGGACAAGGACCAGTAGATATGATTAAGCATTGGGGTGATGGCTTTTGGAGCTTACTAGGATTTGCTATGCAAATGGCATTAGTAGTAGTAACAGGCTATGTATTAGCTGATACAAAGCCTGTAAAAAAAGCTCTAGATAAACTTGCTTGTATTCCCAAGACCCCACGTTCAGCAATTTGGTTTATTTCCTTTATTTCACTAATTGCTATGTTTATTAACTGGGGCTTTGGATTAGTTATTGGACCTCTATTTGCTAGAAGGCTTTCAAAAAAAATAAAAGGTGTTGACTATAGACTATTGATAGCATCTGCTTATGCAAGTATTGCAAACTGGCATGGCGGAATATCCGGTTCTATACCTTTGAAAATGGCTACTGGAGGACTAGAAGCTGAAACGGCAGGAGTATTAACTGCGGCTATACCAATAACAGAAACTATATTTGCACCATGGAATCTTATTATGCAGTTAGCTATATTAATTATCATACCACTAGTGAATTCAGCTATGCACCCAGAGCCAGACAAAGTAGTAGCATTAGATACGAGCTTATTGGAAGAAGAGGTTGCAGTTGCAAAAGATAAGTCATTAATGACTCCAGCTGAAAGAATGGAAAACAGTCCAATCCTTTCAATGATAATTGGTGTTGGCGGTTTAGCTTTTATTGTATACTGGTTTGCAACTAAAGGATTTAACTTAGATTTAAATATTGTTAACTTTATATTCTTATTTGCTGGTATTATCTTACATGGAAATCCAAGAAACTTCCTCGATTCTGTAGAAGGCTCTGTAAAAGGTGCTGCTGGTGTTTTAATACAGTTCCCATTTTATGCAGGTATAATGGGCATGATGGTAGGGGCTAATGCGGATGGAGTATCCTTAGCAAAAATAATATCAGACGGATTTGTTTCTGTAGCTACAGTAAAAACATTCCCACTTTTATCATATCTAAGTGCTGGAATAGTAAACTTCTTTGTTCCTTCAGGCGGAGGACAATGGGCAGTGCAAGCACCTATCATGATGCCTGCTGGTGCTGAACTAGGTGTAAATCCTGCAGTCACAGGTATGACTATAGCTTGGGGAGATGCTTGGACAAACTTAATTCAACCATTCTGGGCATTACCAGCTCTTGGTATTGCAGGACTTGGAGCGAGAGACATCATGGGCTACTGTATAATTGACTTAATAGTTATAGGTATAATTACTTGTTTAGGTTTCGCGTTCTTAGTATAGATATTATAAAATAAAAAAATAGCTTTTTTATGAGCCGCTGATAATAAATAGAATCTTGTGTATGACAATAAAAGCAGGGTACACATCAATTTTAATATTATGACCTTGACTTAATATCTCATACACAAGCAGATAGATTTTTAACCTTATGAACAACAGAACTAGCATTGGACCTATAACTGGCTTATGACTAGTGAGTTGTTCATAATATTTATAAAAATCAGAGATTGAACTCTCTGATTTTTATAAATAAACCTTAATACTTCCTTATAAAATAACATTTGCGAAGCTAATGAAAAGTGAATTTAGACTTATTTTACAAAAAACCATTGCAAAAATATATCGAAATATTATATAGTATCATTTATAGGGTAAAATAAAAATAACAAAAACTTTGTCAAAATGACTAATATATTTGACAAAATGAACTAATATATTTATCCAAAATGTTCTATAAAGTGCTAAGGCTGGAGTGATAAGGTTGAAATCAAATAAAAATTCAAGAGTACTCGAAAACTTAGTTCTTGTTTCGCAAATAGGTATATCTATGATAGTTCCTACTTTTGGAGGGATTTTATTAGGTCATTTTATTGATCAGAAAATAGGTACAGGCGTCATATTTCTAGCGATTTTTACTATATTAGGCATAATGTCCTCTTTTTTGACTCTATATAAGATGACTGTAGGAACTACTAAGAGGAAGTGATATAATGAAAATATTGGAGGGAAACTATCAAAGAAATATAATAATTAGAGCACTGCTATTAGCATTAATATTATCGGGAGTATGTTTAATCGTATTTCCTAATCCTAAAGAATATATCTATGGCTTAGCATTTGGAACCTCCATAAATGTTTTGAACTTTAAGCTCATGGCTATCACCATGGAGAAAGCAGTACACATGCCTCAAAGCAGAATAAAAAAGTACGTTATGGGAAACTATTCTGTTAGATATATAATTTACGGAATTATGCTGTCCATCTCAGCAGTAGCCGACTACATCAATTTTTTTGCTGCTGTAGTTGGAATATTAATGGTTAAAATTGTTATACTTTCTGCTGCTTTTTACGATATAATATTAGATGCGCTTCATAAGAAAACTAAATAAATATACATTTTGATGTGCCATTAAAATAGCGTTCATTTAAACTAGTCATTTTAAGAGAGGAGGGAGAACTAGAAGATGGGGATTAAATTTATGATGAATGGCAAAGAGATTTATATTCATGATACAGTAGTTAACTCATGGATAATAGTCATTTTACTTTCAATATTTGCAATTGTGGTAAATAGAAAATTGAAAAAAGCGAATATTGATGAAAAGCCTACTGGCTTATTAAATGTTGCTGAGATTCTCGTAGAAGGATTGGAATCTTTAGTAAGGTCTGCAATGGGACCAACTAGGATGAATTTTATGCCTTATGTGGGAACATTAGCCATGTATTTAGTATGTGCCAATTTATTTGGTCTATTAGGCTTTACACCACCTACATCAGACTATAATGTAACTCTAGCATTAGCGTTAATAACATTTGTAATGATGCATTTTAATGGTATTAAATCAAATGGAATTTTAGGTTATTTAAAAGGTTTCTTTGAGCCCATGCCTTTTTTGTTTCCAATTAACATATTAGGTGAATTAGCTACACCTATATCATTATCATTCCGTCTTTTTGGAAACATTTTAAGTGGTACTATTATAATGGCCTTAATTTATTCAGGCCTAAATAGCTTGTCTATGTTCATTACACCATTTGTGGCACCAGTATTTCATGCATATTTTGATGTGTTCTCGGGTTTAATCCAGACACTTATATTCACTATGCTTACTATGTTAAACATAGCGAACAAGATGGGAGATGAACCATCTGAGGTTATAAAATAAGATTTTAACAATAAAAAATTAAAAAAATATTTAATAATTAAGGAGGAAATAAAATGTTACAAGGAATTTCAAATGAGGCTTTTGTATTAGGATGTTCAGCAATAGGCGCAGGTATAGCACTAATTGCAGGTTTAGGACCTGGTATAGGTCAAGGATTTGCTGCTGGTAAGGGAGCAGAGGCAGTTGGTAGACAACCAGAAGCTAAGGGAGATATTATGCAGACCATGCTTCTAGGTCAAGCTGTTGCAGAGACAACTGGTATATACAGCTTAGTTGTAGCTATTATTTTGCTATTCGTTCGACCACTATTAGCAGGTCTATAGAATGCAAAGAGGTGGGTAGATTACCCATCTCTTTATTATGAATTATGAGTAACACAATATGGAAAGCCATTTTTTATCCACTGGCTTATAATTTCAGAGTTTCCATTTATTCAGGTGGAAATTGAGGAATTGCATGATCCTTGGATAATACGACTTAGCGTTTAGAGGGGTTACCCATCTGAACTTAGTCTTAGTTTATACACTTCGAGCAAGGAAGGGAGGCTTAAAGCATGGATATTCAAGTAAATGTATTACCAGATCCCGTCAATTTTTTGCTGCAGATTTCAGCTACATTAGTATTATTTTTAATCTTGAGACATTTTTTATTTAAGCCAGTTTCAAAGTTTTTAGCTGATAGAAAAGAAAGAATAGCTCAAGAATTAGGGGAAGCAAAGTCTCATAGAGAAGAAGCAGAGACTCTAAAAAAAGAGTACGAATCTAGGATAGATGAAGCCAAGCAAGAGGCAAGAGGCATAGTAGATTCTGCAAAGAAGAGAGGCGAAGAGCTTAAAGCTGAAATTGTAGTATCAGCAAAGACAGAGGCTGGTAATGTACTAGCGAAAGCAAAAAGCGACATTGAAAGAGAAAAAGAAAAAACCATGGCTGAATTAAAGTCAGAGGTTGTTGAGATAGCCATGATGGCTGCAGAAAAGGTAGTTGAGAAAAGCTTAGATGAAAAGGCTCATAAGGAAATGATAAACAAGTTTATCGATGAGGTAGGGGAAGCGCAATGGCAGAATTAATAGGAAAAAGATATGCTGAAGCCCTATATGAGGTTGCCCTTGAACTGGATAAGCTAGAAGAGTTTAAAGAAGAAATAAAAGCTATATCACAGATACTTAAAAGTGAGCCAAAGCTAAAAACCATATTTGAGCACCCTAAGCTTTCAAAGGATGAAAAGAAGGATATTATTAACTCTATTTTCAAGGAGAGAGTTTCTCAAGAGATTCTTAATCTTTGCTATATAGTCATAGATAAGGGCAGAGAGACTCATCTAACTGGTATAAGTGAAGAGTATACAAGGCTTTCAAACGAAAAGCAAGGAATAGTAGAAGCAAGGGCTATTACTGCAGTTCCTATGGAAGATGAAGAAATGAAGAAGCTAGAAAAACAATTATCTAAGAAACTTGACAAAAAGGTTCTTCTTTCAAATGAAATCGATAGCACCGTAATGGGTGGAGTCCTCGTAAAAATAGGAGATAAGATTATAGACTCAAGTATCAAGGGTAGATTTGAAGAACTTTACAAGGACTTAAATAATGTAAGAGTAAGAATAGGATAGGGGTGAAGAACTAAATGAATCTAAGACCTGAAGAAATTAGCTCAATTATAAAAGAGCAGATCAAAAGATATGAAAAAAAGCTTGATGTAGTAGACGTTGGTACTGTAATTCAAGTCGGAGATGCTATAGCAAGAATTCATGGCCTTGAAAGCTGTATGGCTGGTGAGCTTCTAGAGTTCCCAGGTGAAGTATATGGTATGGCTCTTAACCTTGAGGAGGATAACGTAGGTTGCGTTCTTTTAGGTTCTGATGAAAATATAAAAGAAGGTGACATCGTTAAGAGAACTGGAAGGATAGTTGAGGTTCCAGTAGGAGATAATCTAATAGGAAGAGTTGTAAATGCACTTGGCCAGCCAATAGATGGAAAAGGACCAATAAGCTCAGATAAGTTTAGACCTATTGAATCAAGAGCACCTGGAGTTATTGAGAGAAAATCAGTTTCTGTACCACTACAAACAGGTATAAAGGCTATTGACTCTATGATACCAATAGGTAGAGGACAAAGAGAGCTTATAATAGGAGATAGACAAACTGGTAAAACAGCTATTGCAATAGACACTATTATAAATCAAAAAGGACAAGATGTAATCTGTATATATGTAGCTATTGGACAAAAAAGATCTACAGTAGCTCAAATAGTTAATACACTAGAATCAAAGGGAGCTATGGAATATTCAATCATAGTATCAGCTACTGCAAGTGAACTAGCACCACTTCAATATATAGCACCTTATGCTGGTGTAGCTATGGCAGAAGAATTTATGTATAACGGAAAAGATGTATTGATTATATATGATGATTTATCGAAGCATGCGGTTGCATACCGTGCAATGTCATTACTTTTGAGGCGTCCACCAGGACGTGAGGCTTACCCTGGAGATGTATTCTACCTACACTCAAGACTCTTGGAAAGAGCTGCAAGACTTGATGAAAAATATGGTGGCGGTTCAATAACTGCACTACCAATAATAGAAACTCTCGCAGGAGATATATCAGCTTATATACCAACAAACGTTATATCTATCACAGATGGACAGATATTCCTAGAGACAGAGCTTTTCTTCTCAGGACAAAGACCTGCTGTTAACTCAGGACTTTCTGTATCACGTGTTGGTGGAGCTGCGCAGATAAAAGCTATGAAAAAAGTATCTGGAGGACTTAAGCTTGAGCTTGCTCAATATAGGGAGCTTTCAGCATTTGCTCAGTTTGGTTCAGATCTAGATAAAGAAACTGAAGAGAGATTATCTCATGGTGAAAGAATAATGGAAATTCTAAAACAGCCTCAATACAGTCCTATGTCTGTAGAAAAGCAAGTAATGGTGCTTTATGCTGTTACAAATAAATATGTTTCAGATATACCACTAGATAGATTAAAGGATTTTGAAAGCGAATTTTTAGCATTTATGGAAGGCAGTTATCCACAAGTTGGAAAGAGTATTCGTGATACAAAAGTACTAACAGAGGAAGTAGAAGCTGAACTAGTTAAAGGTATAGAAGAATTTAAAAAGAGCTTTATGTAATGTATAAAGGCTGTGATTCAAAGAGAAAAGAGGTGATCTCACATGGCTCAATCGATGAAGGATATTAAAAGAAGAATTAGAAGTGTCGGTGGCATAAAGCAGATAACTAAGGCAATGGAGCTTGTTTCATCTGCTAAGCTTAGAAAGGCTAGAGAAAGGCTGGAAATGAGCAGACCTTATTATCAAACACTAGTCAGAAGCATCCAAGACATTCTTTCATCTACAACTGGGATAAGACATCCTCTGCTTGTAAAGCGTGAAGTGAAGAACCGTGCTTTTATTGTCATAACTGGAGATAGAGGTTTGGCAGGAGGATATAATGGCAATGTTATGAGACTGGCAGAAAGCCAAATAGATGACAAGGAACATGCTGTTATACTAGCTGTTGGACAAAAGGGCAGGGACTATTTTAAAAGAAGAGGATATAATGTAGCTGGCGAATTTTTAAACATATCTGAAGAACCATGCTTTATGGATGCCAGCAGTATAGGAGGCTTAGCTGTAGAGCTATATGAAGACTGCAAAGTAGATGAAGTAAATATTGTATATACTGGATTCAAAAGCGTTATGTCACAAGAGCCAAAGATATTAAAGCTTCTACCAGCGGAAAGCATAGGAGAAGAAGGAGACAAAGGCTCTAAGACTCTAATAGAATATGAACCATCTCCAGAAGAGGTACTTGATTATTTAATCCCTAAGTATATCCACAGTGCCATATACGGAGCACTAATTGAATCTTCTGCAAGTGAGCAAGGGGCTAGAAGAACCGCCATGGAGTCAGCAACAGATAATGCAGAAGAAATGATAGAAGATCTAGAGCTCAGATACAATAGAGCACGTCAAGCATCGATAACACAAGAAATATCGGAAATAGTAGGCGGAGCAGAAGCGCTTAAATAATAATTGAGGATTGAGAATTATTTCATTCTCGTCATCCTGAGCCGTAGGCGAAGGATCTCAGTTTAGCGATGATACAACGACAGCTTGACTATTGTTTAACGATTGTTAATAATGCAATAACAAAGGAGTGAAATGAATGGCCGAAAAAAACATAGGTAAAATAATTCAAATAATCGGACCTGTGTTGGATATAAGATTTGGTGAGGATAAATTGCCACGTCTTCTGAATGCAATCAAAATACAATTAGGGGACAGAGAGGTAATAGCAGAAGTCTCACAACACGTAGGCGACGATACAGTTAGATGTATTGCTATGTCTTCTACAGATGGTCTTATTAGAGGCATGGATGCTGTAGATACAGGAAATGCTATAACAATTCCTGTAGGAAAAGCAACATTGGGTAGATTATTTAATGTTCTTGGCGAAACTATCGATGAAGGTGAACCAATAAAGACTGGTGAACAACTTCCTATTCATAGATCAGCACCATCCTTTGAAGAGCAGGAAACAGCAACAGAGATTTTTGAAACAGGTATTAAGGTCATAGACCTTATAGCACCTTATGCAAAGGGTGGTAAAATAGGACTATTCGGTGGAGCTGGTGTTGGAAAGACAGTTCTTATTCAAGAACTTATTAACAATATAGCAAAAGAGCACGGTGGTCTTTCAGTATTCTCTGGAGTTGGAGAGAGAACCAGAGAAGGTAATGACCTTTATTATGAAATGAAGGAATCTGGAGTTATAGACAAGACTGCTCTAGTATTTGGTCAGATGAATGAGCCGCCAGGAGCAAGGATGAGAGTTGCTCTTACAGGACTTACAATGGCAGAATACTTTAGAGATGTGCAAGGACAGGACGTACTTCTATTTATAGATAACATATTTAGATTTACGCAAGCAGGTTCAGAGGTTTCAGCTTTACTTGGACGTATGCCAAGTGCCGTTGGATATCAACCTACATTAGCTACAGAGATGGGTGTGCTTCAGGAGAGAATTACATCAACTAAGAAGGGTTCTATTACATCGGTTCAGGCTGTTTATGTGCCTGCTGACGACTTAACAGACCCTGCACCGGCTACTACCTTTGCCCACTTGGATGCTACAACAGTTCTATCTCGTGCGATATCAGAGCTAGGTATATATCCAGCAGTTGATCCACTAGATTCATCATCTAGAATTCTAGATCCATTAGTTGTAGGGGAAGAGCACTACAATGTAGCGCGTCAAGTACAAGAGATTTTACAAAGATATAAAGAGCTTCAAGATATTATAGCCATACTTGGTATGGATGAATTATCTGATGACGATAAAATAACAGTTGCACGTGCTAGAAGAATTCAACGTTTCCTATCTCAACCTTTTAGCGTTGCAGAGCAGTTTACAGGTATGGCAGGTAAATATGTACCAATTAGTGAAACTGTAAGAGGATTTAAAGAAATACTTGAAGGCAAGCACGATAACTTACCAGAGTCTGCATTCTTATTTGTAGGAACAATAGATGAAGCTGTAGAAAAAGCTAAAAAAATGGGATATTAGGAGGTGCTATAAATGGCAGGGTTTATGCTAGAAATAGTAACTCCTGATAGGAAATTTTTCGAGGAAGAAGTAGACATGGTAATTGTAAGAGGTGTAGAAGGCGACTTAGGAATACTTAGAGGTCGTGCTCCGTTAGTAACACCGCTTGATATAGGAAGAATCAAAATCAAAAAAGATGGTAAAACAAGAATAGCTGCTATTGCTGGAGGCTACGTAGAAGTTACCAAAGAAAAGACAACTATTATTTCAGATTCAGCAGAATGGCCTGAAGAAATAGATGTAACTAGAGCAAAAGAAGCAAAGCAAAGAGCAGAAGAAAGACTAAAAAGAAGAGACAACATAGATGTAGCCAGAGCAGAGATTGCTCTTAGAAAAGCAGTAAATAGAATAAGAATAGCAGAAGAAAAAGAATAAAATATGCACTCGATTTGAGGCGATAGGGTCTGTTTAGGGGCATTCTTAAATTATTTCCGCACGGATATAATTAAGAATGGTTTCCTGACAGTCCCTATTTTTTATTAATTTTTGCTTTATTATAAGCGTAAATGAAGAATTTATCTTTTTATAAATTTTAAATTTACCGTGTATAAAACCCCCCATTAGATGTTAATACTTGATATGAGGGAAGGATGGCTTCACAGCAAAAATGTTTTGTCCCCCTTTACATTTTTGCTTCTTTAAGTCCTTTCCTTAATTTGTGCAATGGAGGGAGCAAATGAAAATTATAAAAGGGATGCTGTCAATTGGACTTATAGTTATACTAGCATTTATTAATTCTGCATATGCAGAGAAAACAAATCTCAATGACGAAGAACTGTTTATAAAAGCCTTTGAAGAAACAGGAGCAGATTTTTCCAGCCTCAACCTTAATTTTAGCGGAATAGTCAACGAACTATATAAGGATGAGGAACAACTTAGAAGTATGAAGAAACATATTATAAAAGAATTAGGACTGATAGAACAAAAAGCAGATTACAGCATTGAAAATGAAGGACATATGAGTTCGCATAGCGAAACATTTGATAGCTTGCAGCTAGTTATGTATGGAAAGGATAAATATGATAATCAGGTAACAGTAATACTTTATTCATATTTTGAAAGAGAAAAAAATAGCAGAGAGACTAGCATAGTGATAGATATTATTATGGATGATGATTATGCAGAAATTGCAGAAATAAGAAGAAAAATTGATAATTTGTGTAAAGTATACAATATAAAAACAGAAATTACCTATTGCATTATTGGGACTTTTGAGGCAGAATTGAATAAGGATAATATAATTAAGAAAATAACAAAAATTCTTTCAGCAACAAACAGCAAAAAGGTAGAAGGCTTATTAGGGGACGATATTGTGAGTATTTCCGCTTATTCGCCAAATTTAGATAGAACTATATATACAGGAAATAAAAAGATGAATTTAAACATTGCATTGAGTTATAATGAGTATGAGGGGAAAACATACATAACTATGGGTTACCCAATAATTACAATAGGATACTAGATAATTGAGGATTAACAACTGAAACGAATTGCCATCCTGAGTGTAACGAAGGATCTTACTTTAGATAGGGCGTAATTGGAAAACTACCTAAACAAATGAACGTAAAGGGAGGAACAGACACCGTGCCAATGATAATTGTTGAAAAGAGCCCAGCTTTAAAAGGCTCTGTAAAGATTAGTGGAGCAAAGAACTCTACATTACCAATTATAGCAGCTTCACTTCTGTCTTCGGAAGTATGTACTCTTGAAGATATTCCAGCTTTAGATGATGTAGACGTAATAAGTGATGTACTTGCATCTTTAGGGGTTGACATAAATAGAGCTAGTAAAAATAGCTTAGAAATTAATTCTTCGAAAATTATTAATGTTGAAGCACCTTATGAGTTAATGAGAAAAATGAGGGCCTCTTTTTTGGTAATGGGACCATTGTTGGCCCGCATGGGAAAAGCAAGAGTATCTCTTCCTGGTGGCTGTGCAATAGGAACAAGGCCTATAGATTTGCATTTAAAGGGTTTTAAGGCATTGGGAGCAAAGATAGATGTAGGTCATGGATATGTAGAAGCTAGTGCAGATAGACTCATAGGAGATAAAATATATCTTGATTTTCCAAGTGTAGGAGCTACTGAAAATATTATAATGGCAGCTACTATGGCAAAAGGAGAAACTATAATAGAAAATGCTGCAATGGAGCCTGAAATTGTAGACCTAGTCAACTTTCTTAATAAAATGGGAGCAGATATAAAAGGAGCAGGCACTAATAATATAAAGATAAAGGGAGTAACAGAACTAGGTAAAGTGAAGCACTCAGTGATTCCAGATAGAATAGAGGCAGGAACGTACATGGTAGCAGCTGCGATTACTGGAGGAGATGTTTTAATAGAGAATGTAATACCAAGCCATATTAAGCCCATAATAGCTAAGCTTATAGAAGCAGGAGTAAAAGTAGAAGAAGGAGAAGATACAGTAAGGGTAATTGCTAATAATGGAGTAAAAGCAGTAGATATAAAGACTCTTCCATACCCAGGATTTCCTACAGATATGCAATCGCAATTTATGGCGCTTATGAGTATAGCTGAGGGTACAAGTATAATGATAGAGACAGTATTTGAAAATCGATTTATGCATATAGACGAACTAAAACGAATGGGCGCAGATATAAAGATAGATGGAAGAAGCGCAATTATACAAGGTACTAAAAATATGATGGGAGCACCAGTAAAGGCTACAGATTTAAGAGCAGGTGCAGCACTTATATTAGCAGGTTTAGTGTCAGATGGAGCTACAGAAATAAGCGATATATACCATATAGATAGAGGATATACAGACATAGAACAAAAACTCGCAAATTTAGGGGCTAAAATATATAGAAAAGAAGATTAATGGATAAGGGAAACCTTGTCCTTTTTATTTTTCTGAGAAGAATATTAGAGTCTAGGGATAACAAACTAGCTTTTTTCTTTGTAAAAGTTAACAAAAAAGTCATAAAAAAAGTATTGATTTTATCAATACTCTGAAGACAAACTATTAAATAATTTGATTTTACTATATAACTCACATCTGTTATCGTGTAAAAGGAACTATTCTTAGGAGGAGGTAAATTCCTATGATTCTAGCTAACAACATAGTAAAATCCTATGGAGATACTCCTGTACTTTGTGGAGTAGATTTACAAATAGAAAAGGGCAGAATATATGGATTGGCTGGTAGAAGTGGTGCTGGAAAATCTACTCTTTTAAGATGTATTAATGGATTAGAGACCTACGATGAAGGTAGTTTAATTGTAGATGGGGTGGATCTAAAGCATCTTAATCCCAGTGATGTACGAGAATTTAGAAAAAACATCGGAATGATATTTCAGCACTTTTCACTCCTTAGCAGGCTAACTGTTTATGAAAATATAGCTTTGCCTCTTAAATGCTGGAAATATGATTCTAAAAAAATAGATAAGAAGGTTAAGGAGCTTTTAGAACTAGTTGAAATTCCAGATAAAATACATCAAAAACCTAAAGAACTATCAGGTGGTCAGAAACAAAGGGTAGCCATAGCTAGAGCATTAGCTTTGAATCCTAAAATATTGCTGTGTGATGAAGCAACATCAGCACTTGACCCTAAAACGTCAAAGTCAATAACAAATTTATTAACTCAATTAAACCAGCAGTTAGGAATTACAGTTATAGTAGTAACTCATCAAATGTCCGTAATAACTAATGTTTGCGAGGAAATATCTATTCTTGAAAATGGAGTAGTAGCTGCCAGCGGAATGGTAGAAGATATATTTTTGAAACAACCAAAGGCATTGAAAAATCTCATTGGTGAAAGTGATATAACATTGCCCAAGGAGGGAACAAATTTACGCATACTTCTTGCACAAAACACTACTACCATGCCTATAATTACTAGAATGGCAAGACAGTTAGACATAGACTTCTCAATACTGGGAGGAGATATGGAATCTTACAGAGACAAAATACTCGGTTCAGTTATTATAAATGTTTCTAATGAACACTATAAATCTGTAGAAGATTATCTAAAATTAAACAATGTAAGTTGGGAATTAATCGATAAGAACATTTATTCATTGGATTAGTTTGAAAGGGGTGAAAAAATGACCTCACAAGAATACTGGCAATACTGGTTAAAATATTTCAATACTATTATAGCTCCTTCCATATTAGCTACACTTAGAATGCTGTCAGCTTCTATGGTATTGGCATTTGTTTTAGGCTTTGCCCTTGGCATTGTATTAGTTACATATGGACCAAAAGGCCTAAGACCTAAAAAATGGATTTACAAGGGAGTTGATTTTATAGTAAATAGTATACGATCATTTCCTATAATCATACTTATAGTGGCTATGTCACCTATTACAAGACTAGCAGTAGGTACAACAATAGGAGAAAAAGCAGCTATAATACCATTGACAGTTGCAGCTACGCCATTTTTGGCTAAAATTATAGAAAATAGCTTAAACGAAGTAGACAAGCAACTAATTGAAGCTGCCAGATCATTTGGCGCATCAGACTGGCAAATAATCACGAGAGTCATGGTAAAGGAAGCGATACCTAGTATAGTAGCAGGTACAACATTGTCTGCCATAAGCTTTTTGTCAGCAACTACTCTGGCAGGAGCAGTTGGTGCAGGAGGCATAGGAGCAGTGGCCTTAAACTATGGATATCAAAGCTTTAACAACACAATTCTCTATACTTCTGTATTTATATTATTCATAATGGTACAGGCTATTCAAAGTGTTGGGAATTTGTTATATAAAAAAATATTATAAAATACTAGGAGGACACTAAAATGAAGAACAAATCAATTAAAGCTATTGTACTTATATTAGCTATGACAATGCTACTTTCACTAGCAGCTTGCAGTGGAGAGAAAGCACCTGCTAATAACGATGCTAATAATGATTCATCTGCAGCAAAAAAGGATATAAAACTAGGCTGTCTTTCAACAACAGAACCAGTATTACAATGGGTTAAAGAAGGTCTTAAAGACAAGGGATACAATGTAGAAGTAATTATGTTTGATGCTAATCAGCTACCAGCTACAGCTCTAAAAGATGGTGACTTAGATGGTATATTAGCAAATCACAAGCCATGGATGGAAACCTTCAACAAAGAAAACAATGCTGACTTAGCAATGGTTGAACCATATTATTACTATTCTTTCTTTGGCATTTACTCTGCAAAGATTAAGTCACTTGATGAGCTTCCAATGAATGCACAAATAGCAGTACCTGGTGACCCAACTAACTTAAGCAGAAGTTTAATAATCTTAAAAGATGCTGGTTTAATAACATTAGGAGAAAAAACAGGACCATTCTATACAATCCTCGAAATAGAAGATAATCCTAAAAATATAAAATTAATTGAAACTGATATTATTCATACAGCACGTAGTATAAACGATGTAGATGCATTGATTTCACCTGCAGTTTATATGGCAGAATCTGGAGTAGTTAAGGCTGATGAATACTTATATGAAGACGTACAGAATAAAGATTTTCCAATTGGTATAATAACAAGAAGTGAAGATGTTGAATCAGAATGGGCTAAGGATGTAATCAGTTTACTTACATCAGATGAATATAAAGACAAATTTAATGACCACTTCCAAGGCAAATACAAATTATTTGAACAGGAGTAATTAAAATGGATGCAGTAAAGCTAAGAGACATTATAAGTAAAGTAAATTGTTCTCTTGAATTAAAAAGAAAAGTAGTAGGTGTAAAGTTTCTATTTACAGAGGAAGAATTTGAAGAAGCAAATGCCAAAAAACTAAGAGCAAAATCTCCTTATTGTGTTATGGTGAAGACTGCCATGAGCGGCTATTCAATTAAAGCAACTTTAGAGAATTTTGGCTGCCTTGCATCTGCGAGGAACTTAGGAATTTTAGAAGCTGATGAAATCATTACTTCAGGCAGATACCATAGCAAATCAGGATTATATCAGGATTTGACCACATCAAAAAATACTATCAGTAACATGACTATGTGTAAACATAAGGCATACGGAGTAATGATAAAGCCATTAGAGGAATATACGGAAAATCCAGATGTTGTTTTGATAATAACCAGTTCATATAATGCAATGAGAATAATACAAGGCTACACTTATATGTATGGCGCATACAGTTCCTTTAAGATGCTAGGTAACAATGCAGTGTGCTCAGAATGTACCGCTTATCCATACGAGAGCAACAATATCAATGTAAGCTTATTATGCTCAGGAACTAGACATATGTGTGGCTGGGGCGATGATGAAATTGGTATAGGTATGCCATTCAATAGATTTTCTACAGTGGTAGATGGTATATATGCTACCATAAATCCCATAGAGCCAAATAAAAATAAATCAATAATTGAGTCCAAGCTTAAAGAGGAAGGACGAGATGATTTAGACATAGTATACGATAAAAATTATTATACTGGTTTGTATTTAAAATAGTATCTATGACGAGAGAAATCTCGTCTTTTTTTCATGCATAGGATATTATAATTTTACAAAAGGGAATGATATTCAGATATGAAAAGTGATTCAAATATATAGCCTCGTACAATTTTTATAAATTGGCAGGAATTTTCTTTTATCTGTAGAATAACATTTAATATATGCAGAAAAATAAAAATATAATTAAAAATACAAAAGGAGGATGTAAAATGAATTTTAAGAAAACAAGAATTCTTAGCCTACTAGTTATGCTTTCAATGGTACTAGGGCTAGTATTTGCTCCAGTTGCGGGAGTATACGCAGAGGAAGCAGCAGATAACGCGGTAACAGTTACAATAGTACATACAAACGATACGCACTCAAGAGTTGCAGATGGCCTAGGATTTGCAAAAGTAGCAACTAAAATAAAAGCTATTAAAGAAGCTAATCCTAACGTACTAGTAATAGATGCAGGAGATACTCTACATGGACAAACTTTCGCTACAATTTCAAAAGGTGAGAGTATAGTTAAAGTTATGAATGCTATAGGTTATGATGTAATGACTCCTGGAAATCATGACTTCAACTATGGACAAGAGAGATTATTAGAGCTTAAAGAATTAATGAATTTCTCTTTACTATCATCAAATCTAGTAAAAGAAGATGGAACTACACTTTTAGATTCTTATGTAATAAAAGAAGTAGGAGGACTTAAAATAGGTATATTTGGTCTTTCAACTCCAGAGACAGCTTACAAGACTAATCCTAAAAATGTTGAAGGTCTAACATTTGCAGATCCAGTAGAAGCGGCTAAAAAGATAGTAGCAGAATTAAAAGAAAAGAACGTAGATGCTATAATAGCAGTAGCACACTTGGGAATTGATAAAGAAAGCGTAGATACATCTTATAAAGTAAGAGACAATGTTGAAGGAATAGATTTAATTATAGACGGACATAGTCACTCAGCTTTAGATACTATAGACAATGCAGACAAAGCTACTAAGATAGTATCAACAGGCGAATATAATAATAATCTAGGTATAGTTGAATTAACATTCCAAGATGGAAAATTAACAGCTGTAGAACCTACATTATTTAGTAAAGATGAAGCAGCAGAGTTAGAGACAGATGCTACAGTTGCTGCAATAATCACTGAAATTGAAGAAGAGAACAAAGTTATTACTTCAGAAATAGTAGCAAAAACTGATGTGGAACTTGATGGTGTAAGAGAACATGTAAGAGGTGGAGAAACTAACCTTTCAAATCTTATTACAGATGCTATGCTAGCGGCTTCAGGTGCTGACATGGCTATTACCAATGGTGGTGGAATAAGAGCATCTATTAAAGCTGGAGATATCACTATGGGAGATATAATTACAGTTCTTCCATTTGGAAATTATGTAATAGTTAAAGAATATACAGGAGCTCAAATATTAGCAGCTCTTGAGCATGGAACAAAAAGCTATCCAGACTTGGCAGGTTCATTTGCACAAGTTGCAGGTGCTACATTTACTTTAGATTTAAACGAGGAAGCAGGAAAGAGAGTTAAGGATGTTAAGATAGGCGGAGAAGCTCTAGATTTAGATAAAATATATAAAGTGGCTACAAACGACTTCATGGCAGTAGGTGGAGACGACTATGTAATGTTCAAAGAAGGTAAATTAGTAGTTGAATTACAAGCTCTTGACGAAGTGCTTATAGACTACGTTAAAGGACTAGATTCAATACCAGCTGAAGCTAGACCAAGAATGACAGTTATAGAAAAGGTAGTAGAGGAAACACCAGAAGTAGAAGAACCAAAAGTTGAGGAACCAGCAGTAGAACAACCATCAGTAGAAGAGCCAAAAAAAGAAGAACCAGCAGCAGCTACAACACAAACATATGTAGTAAAACCTGGAGATGTACTATGGAAGATAGCAAAACAATTTGGAACAGTATGGGAAAAACTAGCTGAATTCAATAGCCTAAAGAATCCACACCTAATATTCCCAGGACAACAGATATTAATACCAGCAAACTAGCAAAAAAGACGAGGAAACTCGTCTTTTTTACTTTAGCTCCATACATCGGAATGGCTTAAAAATTCATTATTAATAAGTTCAGCATCCGCTTTTTTTAAAGTCTCTCTTTCTGATGGTGTTAATTTTGTAAAATCATTATCCCAAGCGAGAACCATTCTCTTAATAAACTCAAAAGCTAATATTTGTTCCTTTTCAGGTAACATATCTATCATTTCGATAATTTGTTTAGTTATTTGGGTCATGGTACCATCTCCTTTATTTATATATATCTCCTCTAGATCCGATATCCTTTATAAATAGAAATCTTTCCTCATTTTTCATAATATATTCAAACAATACTCTATACTTACCTATCCTTAAGCGAAATATTATTGCTCTATTCCTTGCATCTGTCTAATATCTCCTTTAGGAGAAATATCAACTAGTCCTTCTATTCCTATTTTTATTCTTTCCCTAGTATTCTTGTTCATTGAGATAATAGCCTTTGCTGCTGTTTTAGAATATATGATTTCCAATAATATCATCACCTTTTACCAATATTCACATTCATTATACCATATAATGACTATATCATCATCTCAAGAATAAATTCTATGGCATTTCATTTCAATATATTATACAATTTAATATATAGCAGTATTTCTTCCTTTAATTCTCAATTCTCAACTTTCAGTTCTCAATTCATAAAAGAACGGTGGTGGCTCATATGGATTATAAAAAGATTATTGAATTAATGATTAGCCATTTAGAAGAAGGAGTAATAGTCGTAGATTCAAATCTTAGCATTGTCTATTTCAACGAACCATCCATAAATATTACAGGCTTTAGTCCACGAGAAGCAGTAGGTAAAAATATTTTTCAGGTATTTCCAAACATAAATAAAGATAATAGCACCTTTTATAAAGTAATAAATAGTAAAAAGCCAATAATAAATCATGTTCAAAACTACATAAATTGTAAAGGGAAAAATGTTTCAATTGTTACATCAACAATACCTATAATAAAGGGAGACAAAATAGAGGGTGCCATTGAAATCTTCAAGGATTTAACCCATGTAAAGGAATTATCTGAAAAGATACTTATGCTGCATAGTACATTACATGGTAAGGGGACAGGTGAAAATAAGTTTTTACCCAATGGTAGTCAGTATAGACTTGTAGACATAATAGGCAATAGTACTCCTATAGCGGAATTAAAGAAAAAGGTCCAAAAAGTTGCCAATAGTGACTCTCCAGTATTTGTTTTCGGAGAAACAGGAACAGGAAAAGAGCTTATAGTTCAAAGCTTACATAACTTAAGCAGCAGAAGAAATAGGCCTTTTATTGCTCAAAACTGCGGAGCATTGCCAGAAAATTTACTTGAGAGTATACTTTTTGGTACAGTACAAGGTAGCTTTACAGGAGCTAAAGACAAACAGGGATTGTTTGAATTGGCCGATGGAGGAACACTATTCCTAGACGAATTGAATTCCATGAATTTGGAGCTACAATCAAAGCTGCTTAGAGTAATAGAAGATGGAGTTATAAGGAGAGTAGGAAGCACTAAAACTAAGGTTGTAGATGTTAGAATAGTAGCAGCCTCAAATATAGAACCTAGAAAACTAGTAGAACAGAAAACACTTAGGGAGGATTTGTACTACAGGCTGAATGTTATATATTTTCGCATACCTCCTCTCAGAGAAAGAAAAGAAGATATTCCAATGCTAGTTGAGCATTTTATAAATACATGCAATAGCAAAATGAACAAATCCATCAAAGGAGTGGATAAGGAAGTAAATGAATACTTTTTTAATCATGACTGGCCAGGAAACGTAAGGGAGCTGCAAAACATTATTGAATCAACTATGAATTTTGCAGAAGGAAAATATATAACCTTAGAAGATTTACAGCTTCAAACTACATCCTGCGTAAAAGATGCCAAGGTAAAATTGACTGAATCATCATTGCCAAAAGGTACAAGCCTAAAGGATGCTGTAGACGAATATGAAAAGCATCTTATTAAAGCAGCTCTTGAAGAATCAGGACAAAACTGCGCCAAAGCAGCACGAGCCCTAAAAATTCCTAAACAAACTCTGCATGGAAAATTAAAAAGGTACGAATTATAATATCCTTAGATTAAAAAGTCCTAAAAATAGGACTTTTTAATCCTAAAAAGCCTAAGTACTCATTCCAGTACTTAGGCTTTTTCTTATTTTAAATCAGCTCTCAATTTTCAAACTTAAATCCATATTCTTAACCAGTCTCAATTTCTGCCCGTAAGGACTCAGTTAAGAGCGTTTCTAGACGAACGTCTCAGATATCAGCTCTTTTTAGTTCTTTTTCTGGCATAAAACTTGCTATTAAAAAATATATAGGTAAAGGGATAAAACAGGGGTGATGGTTATAGAAGGTAGAGTTTTTAACATAATGAAATATTCTATACACGATGGTCCGGGAATACGAACGACAGTGTTTTTAAAAGGCTGTCCTTTAAGCTGCTGGTGGTGCCACAATCCTGAAAGTCAGGAGATAAAAAGCGAGCTTTTGCTATTCCCAAATCGTTGTATAAGCTGCAAGGCATGTATAGAAGCATGCAAGCAAAATGCAATAAAAGAAGTAAATGGCATGGTTATTACAAGCATAAAAGAATGTGTCCATTGTGGTGAATGTGCAAAGGTGTGCTATGCCGAAGCCAGAAAAATGGCAGGCAAGGTCATGACCGTAGACGAAGTAGTATCAGAGATATTGAAGGATAAGGATTTTTTCCAGCAATCAAAGGGTGGGGTCACATTTTCTGGAGGAGAGCCACTAATGCAGCCAAGATTTTTGATTGCATTATTAAAGGAAATGAAAAGGCTTGAAATACATACTATCATTGATACCTGTGGCTTTGCATCAAAAGAGATAATGGAAGAAGTCAGTCAGTTAACAGACTTATTTCTATATGATTTAAAACAGATGGATTCTATCAAACATGAAAAGTATACTGGTGTTCCGAATAGAATGATATTAGAAAACCTTGAACTATTAAGAGACTTAAACAAAGAAGTGATTATTAGAATACCTATGATACCAAGGATAAATGACAGTAAGGAAGATTTAGAAGCCTTTAGGGATTTTATTAAAACCTTACCCAATGTAAAAATGGTAAATCTACTGCCATATCATAGGATTGGGCAGGAAAAATACAATAGACTTGGTAAATCATACAGAATGTTAGAGGTAGAAGAACCAACTAAAGAAGCAATGGACTTTAGTGCCGATATAATCAGAGGCTGTGGTATAAATGTTAAGATAGGGGGATGATCACATGAATGAAAGAGTACGAATTTTGAGACAAAGGAGCTTAGATGCTGTTCCTACTATTTCTGTGGAAAGGGCACAGATAGTAACTAATGCCTATAAAAAATATCAAGGCAAAGTTTCAATTCCTGTTCTAAGGGCATTGACATTTAAAGAGCTTATGGAAAACAAGACAGTATACATAGGCGAAGGTGAGCTTATAGTAGGAGAAAGAGGACCATTACCCAAGGCTACACCAACTTATCCTGAGCTTTGCTGCCATAGCATAGAGGATTTTGAAACCATTGATAAAAGAGAAAAAGTGTTTTTTAGAGTAGATGAAGAGTCAAAGAGAATTCAAGCAGAAGAAATAATACCCTTCTGGAAAGGCAAGTCCATAAGAGACCTACTATTTGACCAGATGTCTGAGGAATGGAAGGACTGCTACAATGCAGGAATATTTACTGAATTTATGGAGCAAAGAGCACCTGGACACACTGTAGGAGACAATAAAGTATTTAATAAAGGCTTCTTAGAGTTTAAAAAGGAAATTCAAAAAGAAATTGAAAAGCTGGATTTCATCAACGATTTAGCTGCCTACGATAAGCATGAACAGCTTAAGGCTATGTCAATATGCTGTGATGCAATAATTATCTTTGGTGAAAGACATGCATTAGAGGCTAAAAGACTTGCAGAATTGGAGGAAAATCCAAAAAGAAAAGAAGAATTGTTAAAGATTTACGATGTATGCAGTCATGTACCAGCTAATAATCCGAGAAGCTTCCATGAAGCGTTGCAGGCTTATTGGTTTGTACATCTTTCTGT
Organism: Proteiniborus sp. MB09-C3; assembly: GCF_030263895.1. NCBI lineage: Bacteria > Bacillati > Bacillota > Clostridia > Eubacteriales > Proteiniborus > Proteiniborus sp. MB09-C3. Next base: position 24,047 of record NZ_CP127161.1, on the reverse strand, counting down.
AATAACAGAGTTAAATGCATGGGATTCATTCAATCCAGGAAGATTAGACCAACATCTCTATCCCCATTACAAAAAAGGAATAGAAGAAGGAACATTAACGGAAGAAAAGGCTAAGGAGCTTTTACAGCTTTTCTGGATTAAATTTAACAATCAGCCAGCGCCTCCTAAAGTAGGAGTTACATTGAAGGAAAGCGGCACTTATACTGACTTTGCAAATATAAACTGTGGCGGGTTAAAGATAGATGGTACTGATGGTGTAAACGATGTAAGCTATATGATGCTTGAAGTAATAGATGAAATGAGACTGTTACAGCCTAGCTCAAATATTCAGCTAAGCAGAAAAAGTCCTGATAAATTCCTTAAAAAAGCTAGCGAAATAATAAAGAAGGGATGGGGACAGCCTTCAATATTTAATGCTGACATAGTAATAGAGGAAATGCTTAGACAAGGCAAGTCCATTGAAGATGCAAGATGTGGAGGCACCAGCGGATGTGTAGAAACAGGAGCCTTTGGTAAAGAAGCATTTATATTGACAGGATATTTTAATTTGGTAAAGGTGTTGGAAGTAACCCTAAACAATGGAGTAGACCCGCAGACAGGAAAGCAAATAGGAATAAAAACAGGAGATCCAAGAGAATTTAATGACTTCCAAGGGATAATGTCTGCATTTGAAAAGCAAATAAATTACTTTATAAATATAAAGATACGAGGAAACAACATTATAGAAAAACTATATATGAAATACATGCCGTCGCCATTTTTATCAATCATAATTGACGATTGTATAAAAAATGCCAAGGACTATAATTCAGGTGGAGCAAGATACAACTCCATGTATATACAGGGAGTAGGTATAGGCACATTAACAGACAGCTTAAGCTCTATAAAATATCATGTTTTCGAGAATAAAACATTGACTATGAATGAAATGCTAGAAGCCTTAAAAGATAATTTTGAAAGCAAGGAGCGTATTAGACAGCTATTTTTAAATAAGACACCAAGGTATGGCAGTGACGATGATTATGCTGATGAAATAATGAGAGAAGCCTTTAATTATTTCTATAACGCAGTAAATGGCAGGCCATCTGTAAAAGGAGGTACCTATAGAATAAATATGCTTCCTACCACCTGTCATGTGTATTTTGGTTCAGTAACAGGTGCCACACCAGATGGAAGAAAAGCTCATATGCCTCAGTCAGAAGGTATATCGCCAGTTCAAGGTACTGATAGATTAGGGCCAACAGCAGTTATAAAATCAGCCTCAAAAATGGATCATTTGAGAACTGGTGGAACATTACTAAATCAAAAATTCACACCATCACTGTTAAATGATGATGAAGGAATAGAAAACCTAATGCATCTAGTTAGAACCTATTTCAAACTAGACGGACATCATATACAATTTAATGTCATAAGTGCAGATACTTTAAGAAAGGCACAGCAAAATACTGAAGAGTACAAGGACTTAATAGTGAGAGTAGCAGGCTATAGTGATTATTTCAATGATTTAACAGAAGAATTGCAGAATGAAATCATAGCTAGAACTGAACACAGGGCATTTTAGATGCAATTGAGAGTTGAGAAATGAAAAAAGGGATTCTTCGACTGCGTCTCAGAATGGCAGCTTTTGTGTCATACTGAGCATTAGCGAAGTATCTCTAATTTTTTTCATATAGCTTATCCCTCTTGCATACAATTAAAATAGAATTGATTTCTCAACTTTACAAATTTAAAAAACAGGGGGATAACACTTATGAAAAACATTGCTATGTACATAATCTTCATTCTCTTTATGACCATACTGCTGCCATTATTTTTAGTAAAAAGCTGTGATGTAGATAAAGGAAAAGCTCCAATAAAAAACGATCAGCAGAAAATCATAGAGGGTAAAGAACTGGTGAAAATATATAATACAAAAACAGGTAATACAGATGAAATGGAGCTGGAAGAATACTTAAAGGGAGTAGTAGCTGCTGAAATGCCAGCAGCATTTCATATAGAGGCATTGAAGGCTCAGGCCATAGCAGCTAGAACTTATGCATTGACTAGAATAGAAAGATTTAAAGACGGACATCTTGACCATATAACAGCACCACTTTGTACAGGAGTTCATTGTCAGGCATATCTAACACTAGAGGAGCTAGAGCAGGCTCATGGTCAAAGCTGGACTACAGAATATTGGCCTAAAATAGTTCAGGCAGTAGATGAGACCAAAAGCATGGTAGTAACATTTGAAGGAGAACTGATAGATGCACTGTACCATTCATCTAGTGGAGGAATGACAGAGGATTCGGAAAATGTATTTGCAACATTAAAGCCTTATCTAAGATCAGTATCTAGTCCAAATGAAGAAAGTGCTCCTAAATTTCATTCAAGTATCACTATGACATTCAACGATTTTGTCAAAAAGATTAAAGAAATGGTGCCTAATATTGAAATTACGAAGAAAAATGTAACACAAGTAATAAAAGTAGCTGACAAAAGTGAAACAGGCAGAATAAAGAAATTGATGATAGGAGAAAAAATTATTGAAGGCAGAGATTTTAGAACAGCCTTTAGCTTAAATTCAACTAATTTTAAAATCAACCTTATAGGAGATAATATAGTAATAGAAACCTTAGGCAACGGTCACGGAGTAGGTATGAGTCAGTGGGGAGCCAATGCTATGGCAAAGAACGGCAGCTCGTATGAGCAAATATTAAAGCATTATTATCAAGGAGTAGAGATTAGGAAATACAATTGAGAATTAAGAATTATTGAAACAACTAAGAATATGCAGGGATTGATGTCATCGTCGTTTCGTAGAAAATTAGTCTTAAAAATTAAATGAGATTCTTCACATTCGTTCAGAATGACAATAAAAGCAGTAGCTGGTTTTCATATCAGCTTGTCATTCTGAGCGTAAGCGAAGGATCTCTTTTTTTATAAAAAATTTTTTTATATTATGTATGAATTTTCTATAATTGGTCACAATATCTAATGGAGGTGAGGCGTATGGACGAGTTTAATAAAGAACCAGATAATAATAAAGGCAATAATAAAATAAAAAATCCAATAATAAACAAAGTATCGCGGAGAACCAAATCTATTGTAGATAAAGATGGCTTCTATGTAATCTTATTTATTTGTATATGTATAGTGACAACTACAGCAGTTTGGGTCTCAAAAACTAATTTTGACAAAGCAAACAATCTACAAGATATGGATTACTTAAAATTTGCGGAAGGCTATTATGATGACATTGAAGACTTAGAAGAAGATGAGAGTAAAGATGTCACATTAATAGAGATAGATGGAGAAACAGAAAAAGAAACAACCAAAGATACAGAAGACAAAGGAGCCGTGACTCCAGAAGAACAAAAGACAAAGGTTACATCAACCTCAGGCAATTCTATTAAAGAAGAACCAACATCCACAGTAATGGCTCAGCCAACTCTGGGAAATTTATTAAGGGATTATGCAGATAGTACATTGGTATATTCAAAAACATTAGAGCAGTGGACTACACATAATGGAATAGACATAAAAGCAACTGAAGGAACAGTAGTGAAGGCAGTATTAGATGGAACAGTAAAAGAAATAGAAAAAGATACAGAGCTGGGAATAGTAGTTACTTTAGATCATGGAAATGGATTAGAAACCAAGTATGGCTGCCTATCTACAGATGAAATGGTGAAGGTAGGTCAAAAATTAAAAAAAGGTGATGCAATAAGTGGAATAGGCAAGGGAGTAGGAATTGAATTATCAGATGGTCCACATTTGCATTTTGAAGTATTAAAAGATGGGAAAAATGTAAATCCTAAAAATTATTTACCGAAAATTAAATAATCTTTGAAAAATAAGAATACAGCAGAATTTCAGTAGTTCTAATATTTTATAATTGTGCATAAGTATTACTTAAAAAGACTCATAAATTCAATAATACCGTCAAAGGGGGTTAACAGAATTTGAAAGATTATATAGAAGAACGAGCGTTAGAGATTGCAAAATATATCATAAACGAAAATGCTACAGTGCGACAAACTGCTATGGTTTTCGGTGTAAGTAAAAGCACCGTGCACAAGGACGTAACCGAGCGTCTTCCCAAGATAAACCCTCTTGTAGCAGGAGATGTAAAAAAAGTACTTGATATGAATAAGGCAGAAAGACACATTAGAGGTGGAAAAGCAACAAAGATGAAGTATAAAGCAATTAACAACTAATGATGATTAGATGCAACTTTATATATAGCGGGTATAACGAAAAATATTATTTCCGTACGTGGAAGTAATATTTTTTGTTTTATTAGAGAAAAAAAAGAGGAATTTTGGAAAATTTATAGAAATACTTTTCATTAAGGATAACTATGCGAAAATAACAATTAACAAATATCAATTGAGAATTGAGAATTATTAAAACACATGTGGAGGGTTACCACTGCTCGATTAGCTCCGAGTTCATTTGGAGTTTACATATCGTATTGCTAAAGTAGCTTCGAGTTTACTCGAAGATTACATATCTGATAATAAAAGGGGAAGAGGTGCGATTATGTTTTCACTTAGATCTGACATGGGAATAGACTTAGGAACAGCCAGTATACTAGTATACATAAAAGGAAAAGGAATAGTATTGCAAGAGCCTTCAGTAGTGGCCATAGACAAAAACACAAACAAGCTATTAGCCGTAGGAGAAGAAGCCCGAAGAATGCTTGGAAGAACACCAGGCAATATAGTAGCCATAAGACCACTTAGAGATGGAGTAATATCTGATTATGAAGTTACAGAGCGAATGCTTAAATATTTTATAGAGAAAGCAGCAGGAAGAATGCTTTTCAAGCCTAGAATCATCGTATGTGTACCAAGCGGAGTAACAGAAGTAGAAAAAAGAGCAGTATTAGAGGCAAGTAATCAGGCAGGAGCAAGGAAAACTTATTTAATAGAAGAGCCTATAGCAGCAGCCATAGGAGCAGGACTTGATATAACAGAGCCTACTGGACATATGGTAGTAGATATAGGTGGAGGAACTACAGATGTTGCCCTCATATCCCTTGGTGGAATAGTTGTTAGCAAATCAATAAAAGTAGCAGGAGATAAATTTGATGAAGCTATAGTTAGATACATAAGAAAGAAACACAATGTAATGATAGGAGAAAGAAGTGCAGAGGAGTTAAAGATAAATGTAGGAACTGCATATCCAAGAGATCAAGAAGTATCTATTGAAATAAGAGGTAGAAATCTAGTTACTGGACTTCCAAAAACTATAACCGTTTCCTCATATGAAATGCTAGAAGCATTAGAAGAGCCAGTAACAGCAATAGCAGATACAGTCCATTCCGTTTTAGAAAAAACACCACCAGAATTAGCAGCTGACGTAGGAAATATTGGACTAGTGATGACAGGTGGAGGATCACTGCTATGGGGAATGGACAAGCTAATTAGTAAACGTACAGGCATACCAGTGCATATAGCAGAAGACCCTATATCCTGTGTTGCAGCAGGGACAGGAAAAGCGCTAGAATGGGTTGATGTTCTTGAAAACAGTGTATTGTCTGATGATCAAAGAAAAAGAAGTTATGAATAAGGAGCTGAGCTAATGAATAATTCCATGTATATAGCCGCATCTGGGCTATTGGCAAATCAAAAAAATATTGAAGTAATATCAAATAATCTTTCAAATGTAAACACTACAGGCTTTAAAAAGGATATGGCTATATTGGAGTCCTTTCCAGAAGTACTTCTAAGCAAGATCAATGATAGAATAGATATGGACAACCATAGAGCTTTTAGGGGAGTAAATGTTGAAAGAGATGGAGATATATTTACATTAACAATAGACTCAGGATATTTTAAAGTAAGTACTCCGGCAGGAGTAGGAAATAGCAGAAGCTTGAGATTTATTGTAGATGACAATGGATATCTCAAAACATTTTATAAAAACACAGAGGATGAGCTTAAAGCAGACGGAGAGAATTATGTTTTAGGCAAAAACGGACCAATTAGAGTAGAAGACAGAAATATTGAAATAGATTATAGAGGCAATGTAATTTCAGGTGGACAGATAATAGATAATCTAATAACATTTCCACCATTTAATGTTATAGGTACTACAAGCGGCGGAGTTAGATTTGACAAGATAGCCACAGATTTTACACCTGGCGTCATAACAGAAACAGGAAACAAGCTGGACTTTGCACTACAAGGAGATGGATTCTTCAAAGTACAAACTCCAAATGGAATAGCCTACACGAGAGATGGTTCATTTACACTAAATGCTAATAGAGGACTTGTAACTAACGAAGGATATGCTGTATTAGGACAAAATGGTCCTATAGTACTATCTAGTAATGACTTCGAAATTGGTGAGAATGGTGATATAATAGTAGGAGGACAAGTCGAAAATAGTCTAGATATAGTGAGAATTGACAATAAGGAATATCTAAGAAAACAAGGAAATAATTTATATAGAACAGTTGATAATGTACAGGCAGAAGAAGCGTTCTTTGATGGACAACTACTATCAGGCTATCTAGAAACTTCAAATGTGAACACCATAAAAGAAATGGTGAGCATGATAACAGCCCAAAGAAGCTATGAATCCAACCAAAAAGTAATCAAGGCTCAGGATGAACTTTTGGAGAAGGTAGTAAATGAATTGGGAAGAGTATAAGAACAATTATGTGTGGCGTCCGTTGGGCGTCAGCTTGTAAGGAAAGGTGTGAAATAAATGTTAAGATCTTTACATACGGCAGCTACAGGAATGAAGTCTCAACAATTAAACATCGATACAATCTCAAATAATCTTGCTAACGTAAATACGAACGGATATAAAACCCAAAGGGCAGAATTCAAAGACCTTCTATATGTAGCAATCAAAAAGACAAACCTAAGAGATGATCAGGGAGCACCGGTGAATCTTGAAGTAGGACACGGAGTAATGCCTAGTGCCACAACGAGAGATTTTAGAAAAGGAAGCTTAATGGAAACACAGAATGACCTTGACTTTGCCATAGATGGAGAAGGTTTCTTTTCAGTACTATTGCCTAATGATCAGGTAAGATATACAAGAGATGGAAGCTTCAAGCTAAGTGTAGATGGTGATGAGGCTATGCTAGTGACATCAGATGGATATATGGTATTTAATGAAGATGATGATGCAATAATAATAGAAAATGGCATGAAGGATATAAATGTGGATCAATTAGGCTACATAACTGCAAAGGATGTAGATGGTGAAATTGTTGAGCTAGGAAGATTGAAGCTAGTTAACTTTTTGAATCCTGCAGGACTTTTAAGCGAAGGACAAAATCTATACAGTGAAACAGCAGCATCTGGTGAAGAATATTTACTAGAAGCAGATGAAATGGAAAGTAAAGTCATACAAAGATACCTTGAAGCTTCCAATGTTCAAGTAGTAGAAGAAATGGTAAAAATGATAACAGCTCAAAGAGCTTACGAGATAAACTCAAAGGCAATCCAAGTATCAGACGAAATGCTTCAAATGGCAAATAGCCTAAAAAGATAAATAGGGTGATTATATGTCCATAGTAGATACAAGTACTAATATGTTGATAAATACAAACCAATACAATGAAACCAAAATAAAACAGATTGCAGAAAGTGCTAATAATAAAAAAGATGATAAAGCACTATTGAAGGCATGTCAGGATTTTGAGTCCATATTTACTCATATACTTCTAAAATCCATGCGTTCAACAATACCAGAAAGTGAGCTAATAGAAAAAAGTACAGCCACAGAAATGTTCGAAGACATGTATGACCAAGAATTAGCCTCAACCATGAGCACAAGCAAAAACGGCTTAGGCATAGCACAGCTTCTGTATAATCAGATGAAAAGAAATCTTTGATATAGTTTAAGTGAAATGTTATTACAAGATGACGAACATAATAGACTCCTTCTACAAGAAAAAGTAATTGTAGAAGGAGTTTTTGTGCTAATTGAAGTAAAATATAAATTTTTTGTTTTATTAGGATTTTTGATAAAGAATTGAGAAAAAATTCATAAGTAATATTTGTAAATAACACTATTGTTTGTAAGATGAAATTGATGATATAATTAAAGTGATTCAAAATAAAATTAGTGAAAACTATACATAATATATTAGAATGAGAAAAGACAGGTGTTATATTATGAAAATAAAAAGACTAAAAGAAATTCTTGCTGGTGGAGAAAGCATAACTGTTGAGTTTAAGCAAAGCAAAGATAAATTAAGTAGAGATGTTTTTGAATCAGTCTGTGCTTTTCTAAATCGAAATGGTGGACATCTTTTTCTTGGTATTGAAGATAAAGGCGATATCGTAGGGATTAATCCCAGATCAGTTAAAAAAGTCAAAAAGGATTTTGTGACTTCTATGAATAACCCTCAGAAAATCAGTCCAACATTTTATTTATCTATTCAAGAAGTAAATATAGATGAGAAAACCATATTATATATATTTGTTCCAGAGAGTTCTCAAGTTCATAGGTGCAATGGAAAAATTTATGATAGAAATGAAGATGGTGATATTGATATTACCGATAATACAAATTTAGTTTCTGGATTATATATGAGAAAACAGGGAACGTACACAGAAAATCGAATCTTTCCTTTTGCAGAGTTCTCAGATTTGAAAAGTGATGTATTTGTAAAAATAAGAAAACTAGCTAGCAATCAAAAAGCTAATCATCCTTGGGAGTTGATGGATGATTTTGAGCTTTTAAAAAGTGCTGGCTTGTATCTCAAGGATTTACAGAGTGGGAAAGAAGGAATTACATTAGCAGGGATTCTTATTTTTGGAAATGACCAATTGATTCATGCTGCATTGCCTCATTATAGAACGGATGCTATTCTTCGCAGAGAGGACATAGATCGTTATGACGATAGAGACGATATTAGAACTAATTTGATAGACAGCTATGAGAGATTAATGCAGTTTGTTGCTAAACATCTTAATGATAAGTTTTATCTGGAAAAGGATCAAAGGATAAGCCTTAGAGATAAAATTTTTAGAGAAGTTATATCTAATGTATTAATTCATAGAGAGTTTGCAAACCCATTTCCAGCAAAGCTTGTTATCGAAAAAGACAGAGTATTTATAGAAAATAGTAATAAACCTCATGGTAGAGGAATTATAGACCCTGAAAACTTTTCACCGTTTCCCAAGAACCCTACTATAGCGAAATTTTTCAAAGAAATTGGCTGGGTTGATGAACTGGGATCTGGAGTTAGAAATATTTATAAATATAATAAGATATACTCAGGTTCAGAACCTACTTTTATTGAAGGAGATATTTTCAAAACCATTATTCCTTTAATAACTAAAGCTACCGACCAAGCTACCGACCAAGCTACCGACCAAGCTACCGACCAAGCTGACGAAGATATAAGAATACTATTAGAGTTCTGTAAAATACCACGAAGTAGGGAAGAAATGCAGAATTTTATGAAGCTCAATAATAGAGGATATTTTAGAATAAAGGTACTCAACCCATTAGTAAAAGGTGGTTTACTAAAGCTTACAATTCCTGACAAACCCACAAGTCCAAAGCAGAAATATTATTCTTAAGAATTGTACAATATTAAGTATCAAAGCAGAGAAAAAGTGGTGAAAAATCCATATGTCATAAGAACATAACTTAGTACAATAACAGTACTAAAACAAAACACTCTCGATTAATCGAGAGTGTTTTGTTTTTCTAAGCTAAAGGCTGATAAACACAAAACTACCTATTAACCTTTGGATTATCAGTTCTACCCATAAGATAGTCAACTGATACTTCAAAATAGTCTGCTAGAGCATCTAACTTTTCCATAGTGGTAGTTCTTCTTCCACGTTCAATATCACTAATTGCAGTGTAAGTAAGACCAACTATTTCACCCAGTTCAGACTGCTTGATATTTCTTTCTATACGTAATGTTTTAATACGTTCAGCAAAAATTTCTTTAGAAAACATACAAAAACCCCTTGACATTTCGCTAATGGCGATATATCATAAAATTAAAGTACGCGATTAGCGAAAAATATTTTAAAAAGGTGGTGAGAACAAAAGGATTGCACACTAAGGATGAGCAATCAAAATACTGTTTCAAATATTGAAACATCAAAAAAATAGCATCAAAAAATTCAGCAAATTATCATAAAGCTTGCGGCAACAAACTTTATGATAATATTTTACCAAATCTTCTACATTTACACAACAGGATTATATATAGTAAGAACTATTTTTTGCAAAAAAATTTAAAATATTATGAGAAGTCAAGAAGATGGTAATTAATTGGACTGTGAGAACAAGAGGTTTATAAGCTATGAAAAGTGATTACTAAGAAAAAATAAATTACAGAGGAGGTCATACAGTGGAAGAAAACAAGAAAGATAAGGTTGGCATAGGTGGATATATATCATTATTGATTGCAGTATTATTTTTCTCAGGTATATTTGGCAAAATGGAAAGTCCATTAAGAGTACTAGATCTTCAGACTTTAATTGGAGAATTTGGAACCATAGCTGAAGGGGCTAGACCTGGGATAATGGGAGCAGGAGGCTATGGTGTAAGAGGAGGATTTTTTCAATCCTTAACCATTGCTCCAGGTGTATTTATGGCAGTAACATTTGTTACAATTATTGAACACTACAAAGGACTTGCAGCAGCTCAAAAATTGTTAACTCCAATATCAAAGCCTATTTTAGGTGTTCCGGGATCGGCCACATTAGCTATTGTATCAAATTGGCAAAGCTCTGATACTGGTGCCGCTGTTGCAAGAGATTTACTAGATAAAGGTGTTATATCAGAAAAAGAAAGAGACATATTGCTTAGTTATGAATTCGTTGGGGCTGCAATAATAGGGATGCTGTATAGTAACGGTGCTTTGTTATTCCCATATTTAACTGTAGCACCTGGAGTAATTCTGTTACTTATAATGGTTCTAAAATTTTTAGCAGGCAATATGATGAGACTATATGTAAATATGCTTGAAGGCAAGACTAAGAAAGCTCCCGCAGAAGCATAAATAACAATATGCCATGATGAGTACAAGAAAGCAATATGGCCTATATAAAATCAATAGACAAGGAGTGTTATGAAATGAGTAATGTAAGTGAGAAAAAGGTTGGGTTTATAGACATATTTTTGATTGGTGCTAGGAAAGGCATCAATCTGTGGTTTAATGCTTTGTTGCCTGGCGTTGTTTTAGGGTATTCTGCAATTGAAGTATTAAAGGTTACAGGCATTCTTGATATAGTAGGAAAATTATTTACACCTATCATGGCAGTATTTGGACTTCCAGGGGAAGCAATGATGGCTCTGTTAACTTCTTTTATGGCTCTATCTGGAGGTTGTGCGGCTGCTGCTTCTCTCGCAGCTAATGGTATTCTTGATGCAAAACAGGCAACTATTATACTACCGATGATTTTATGCATAGGAAGCCAGGTTCAGTTTATTGGTAGAGTTTTGGCTGTTGCAGATGTACCCAGCAACAAATATTTAATTAACTGTGCAATTGGAATTATATGTGCAGTTATTGCAGGACTTTTTATGAGGATTATAGCTTGATGAGCCAAAGCACATAAAATATGTATTATAAAAGGAGTGTATTGTTGTATGAATAGCTTAATAATGGATAATGTTGATAAGCTCATAAAACAATGGTTTTGTGATAACGAAAAAAAAGTTACTGATATAAGTGATAGAATTTGGAGTATTGCCGAGACTAAATTTCAAGAAGTTGAGTCTAGTGAGACTTTAATTAATGAATTTGAGAAGGAAGGATTTAAAATTGCTAAGGGAGTAGCAGAAATCGAGACTGCATTTACTGCGGAATGGGCTAATGGACAGGGACCAGTTATAGCTATGATAGGAGAATATGATGCTCTCCCAAACATGGGACATAAAATATCTACTACAAAAGAACCTACGAGTGGTTCAGGCCATGGATGCGGACATAATCTGCTAGGTGTAGGAAGCATGGCTGCAGCTATTGCTTCTAAAAAAGTTATGGAAAAACTAGATATTAAAGGCAGGATAAAGTACTTTGGATGTCCAGCTGAAGAAGGAGGAGCAGCAAAAGTATTTATGGTACGTGATAATGTATTTGATGGAATAGATGCTATTGTCAGATGGCATCCTGTAAATGTATCCTATGTAAGTCTATCTCCTGCGTTATCTATGTATTCAGTTAAGTATGTATTTCATGGAAAGACATCTCATGCAGGCACCAACCCTCACTTAGGAAGAAGCGCTTTAGATGCGGCTGTGTTGATGGATGTAGGTGTCAATTATTTAAGAGAACATGTTACTCCAGATGTTAGAATGCATTCAATTATAACAAAGGGCGGAGTAGCTCCTAATATTGTCCCAGAATTAGCTGAGATTTGGTACTATATCCGTGCTCCAAAAAGAGCTGAAGTGGAGTCAATATATAGTCGAATGAATAAAATTGCAGAAGGAATGGCAATGGCTACTGAGACTACAGTAGATATAAGACTTATCAGTGCTTCATCTGATACTTTGCCTAATAAGGTACTTTCTGAAAGAGCCTTGATAAATCTTAATAAAGTAGGTCCTCCTAAGTTTACAGAGGAAGATAAGGTTTTTGCAGAAAAGCTAAGCAAAGGAATAACTGTTGCAGACAAAGTCAAATCGTTGATTCCTTACGGTATATCTGACAGCAAGGTTGCTGAGAAAACTCTTCATGATGAGATTTCATCAAATATGACAGAGGGTATAATTTCTCCTTATTCAACAGATTCAGGTGATGTAAGCTGGCAAGCTCCTATGTGCCAATTCTTTATAGCAGCTCAGCCTATTGGTACTGCTAATCATTCATGGCAGCAGGTAGTATCTTCTGGAATGAGCATAGGACATAAAGGCATGTTATGTGCAGGACAAGCTATAGCAATGATGGCATTAGATATATTGACCGATTCAGACCTTCTGGAGAGAGCGAAAAAAGAGTACAATGAACAGTTAAATTTATATCCATATACATGTCCGCTTCCTAAAAATATTAAACCAGGTCAAGAATAAGAGTATTTTATAGACAATATAGATTATTTCTTAAACTCACAGTAAACCATATAAACGACTAATCATATAAAAGCTTTATGATATCAAATATTCATATATAAAGACTGCAATATAATTATGGCATATAAAGAGGTGATGTGATGACTCTGCATGATCAAGTGATGCAAGTTGCCAATAGTGCTGCTGCATGGATATTTTGCTTACTCATAGTAGTGCTTGTATTTTTTCAGACTTTTGTATTTTCTAAAATTAGTTTAAATTATAGAAAAGAGTTTGGTATTTCTTCAAGTGAAATAAAAAAGCCATCCAAATCAGGAATTATAACTACAGTTGGTCCTGCACTTTCAATATTTATAGTTGGATTAGGATTAGTAGCGCAGATAGGTGGCCCTCTAACTCTGGCACGGTTAAGCGTAATAGGCAATGCGACATTTGAAGCTTCAGCTGCTGAGCTTGGCGCAGCTGCACTTGGCACTAGCATAAACTCACCAGACTATAGTCTTATTGCTTATACATGCTCTGTTTGGGTAATGAGTTTAGGAGGTAGCTGTATGCTCATTATGCCCCTTATATTTACTAAATCATTATCGAATATAAGTAAAAAAGTAATTAATAAAAGGAATCTAGCAAAAATTATTGGAATTAGTGCTTCCTTAGCATCCTTTGGCTATTTTTCTTTAGATTATGCAAAAAAAGGTAACAAGAACTTAGTTGCTGTGGCAGTTGCATTCTTAACAGTGTTAGTTGTTACAAAGCTTGGAGAGAAGTTTAAAATTCTATGGGTTAAGGAATGGTCACTTGCATTTTCTATTATTATTTCAGTAATTGTTGTTGCTATGATTCCTTAGAGGGGGAGAACAGGTTATGGAAAGCTCTGCAAAGGATTATTATAAGAAAGTACATTTTTGGGGTCAATTGACATTAGGTTTAGGTATAGTTTTTAGCTTTGTATATGCTGTATATTTGAGCTTTTTTAAAGGATATCATCCAGGATGGGATCGGATTTTTACTGGATTTCTAGGAGTGGCTGCAATGGTTGGACATACCTGGGTAAATTTAGCTGATTTAATGACTTACATTTTGCTTATGGGACCAGCAGCAACATATATGTCTTCACTTACTGGCAATATCAAAAACATGAGATTACCTAGCGTATTAGCTGCTAAAGCTGCTGTAAGCGCAGAACAAGGAACACCAAAGGAAGATATTATATCAACTATAGGAGCTATATCATCAACTCTGGTTAATACTTTATTTTTAGCTATATTAGTCATAGGGGGAGTAAGTGCACTTAAAGTTCTGCCCAGCAGTTTTATAGAACTGCTTAGCTATATTGTTCCAGCTTTATTTGGCGCCATATTTGCTCAATTTGCTCTTATAAACTATAAATCTGGAATAATAGCTATTACAGTTTCTTTCCTCATAATAAACCTAAATTTCCTTCCAGGATATTTGAAGACTTTTCTAACTATTATTCTGACTATACTGATAAATATATTGATACACAACAAAGGCCAAAAACAAAATATCAAAGCTGAAAGGAAGAACTAATTTTTTAGGAAGCAGCGGTAAAAGTATTCTCCCCTTAAGATATTAGGCTTTTATTTATCTTAAGGGGAGTCATTTTTATTTAAAAATCCTTTGATGTAGCAACCATCAAAATCTTTGCTTCCTTTGAGTCGTGGGTGTTACACCATTTGTGAGGAATAGAGCAAGGATATGTCAGGGTGTCTCCTGCTCTAAGCGTATAACTATTAACTCCTACTAGAGTATACATTACTTCGCCTTCAAGTACATATACTATTTCTTCGCCACTATGGCTTACTTCATTACCCGAATCAGCTAAAGGAGGGATAGTAATTAAACCGCCTAAAATTTCATTCTTTTCCTTAGTGAGCAGTTCCTCTGTTAATTTACCATGTTTGCTTTTGTTGCGAATTATTTTTTTCCGTTCCTCTTTTCGTACAAGTGAAATTTTACTATCTATATCATCAAGAAAAAAAGAAATAATCGAAAAACCTAAAACATCAGCTAGCTGTTTAGCAGTAAGTATATTAGGTATAGATTTATTATTTTCTATTTGACTTATGGC
Source organism: Proteiniborus sp. MB09-C3 (assembly GCF_030263895.1). NCBI lineage: Bacteria > Bacillati > Bacillota > Clostridia > Eubacteriales > Proteiniborus > Proteiniborus sp. MB09-C3. The sequence goes on along the minus strand of NZ_CP127161.1, from coordinate 8,956 downwards.
ACTTGCAGATAACCCTGTCTTAGTAGCTAGCTCACGAAGTGACATTTTTCTTTCTAAACGCTTATTTTTTATTATGCTTCCTATGTCCAATTTTGCTCTCCTTTCTAAAAGCTCCTTTGATTATTACCATATACAAGAATAATAACATATAAAATAAAATTTGAAAAATTTAGAGGAAATTTTCGAAAAATAGCGAATGTTAAAAATAGTGAACATTTTTTATTGTAGCGTACAACAGAATTAAGTTCAAGGAGGTGTTTTATTTAAGATAAAGCTCTGGAAGATTTTTAATCAAACTAAGGCTAAGGAGGAGATGGAATGAGACAGATATTGTTAAAAAATGGTTTTGTAGTTTCTATGAACAAAAAAGAGCAGGTATATACCCAAGGAAGTATTTTAATTGAGAATGATAGGATAAAGGCAGTAGGGGATGTAGAACAGTCTTTGATAGCTTCTGATGCAGAGATTGTTGATGTTAAAGGAAAGATTATAATGCCGGGTCTAATCAATACACATGTGCACACATCTCAGCAATTGGGTAGAGGCCTTGGGGATGATGTGAACCTTTTGACTTGGTTACATGAACGCATTTTCCCATATGAAAGCAATTTAACTGAGGAAGACTCATATATATCTACATTACTTTGCTGTCTTGAGCAAATTAGAGCAGGGGTTACATCATTTGCAGAGCCAGGAGGACAATTTGTAAGCAGTATGGCAAAGGCTGTTGGTGAGATTGGAATTCGTGCCAAGCTTGCAAAATCAGTCATGGATTGTGGAGAAGGCTTACCTGCACGTTGGCAGAAAACAACACGAGAAGAGCTTGAAAAACAGGAGGAGGATTTACGTAAGTTTCACAATACCGCTGATGGCCGTGTTCAAGTCTGGTTTGGATTGCGTACTATTTTTAATAACTCTGATGATTTGATTATTCAAACTAAGGAGCTTGCAGATAAATATGGTGTAGGTGTACATATGCATGTGGCAGAAGTAAAGGAGGAAGTTGAATTTGCACTAGAAACGAGAGGGGCTACTATTGTAAAACATCTAGATAACTTAGGTGTTCTTGACAAAAACTTTCTTGCAGTTCATACAGTTTGGCTTACTGATGAGGAAGTGGATATCTTTAGAGATAAGCAGGTCAAGGTTTCACACAATCCAGCTGCTGCAATGAGAGTACTTGGATTTGCTAAGATACCAAGAATGCTTAAAGAGGGCATCTGTGTAACTCTTGGAACTGATGGAGCTCCATCTAGCAATCGTATGGATCTAATTGATGAAATGTGGCTTACTTCTCTTATTCATAAGGGCTGGAGGTTAGATCCTACTATTATGAAGGCTGAGGAAATTATTAGGATGGTTACCGTAAATGGCGCCAAGGCTATTCTTGAAGAAAATAGTATTGGCTCTATTGAGGTTGGTAAAAAGGCCGATATGATAATCATAAATCCTGATTCTCCGGGGATGCTTCCTCTTCACGATAATATTGCAAATCTAGTTACTTCTATGCATTCATCTAATGTTGAAAGTACCATATGCGATGGAAAGTGGATTATGAGAGAGCGCAAAATATTGACAGTGGATGAAAGTGCAATTTTAAATGAAGCTAAGAAAAGAGCAGCGGCGATTTATAAGCGTGCTGGAATACAGCTGCCTCATAGGTTTCCATATATATAAGGATAGTATTATAGATTAAAATACAAATTAATTAAAATGGAGGGTTAAGAATGGACAAACAATTAGTGACTGTTTCTATGGGAATGAAAAAAGCTGATTTAGCTGTTGTAAACGGGAAAATTGTTAATGTTTATTCGAAAGAAGTGTATGATGGTGGAGTTGCGGTTTCTAACGGAAAAATAGCTGCAGTAGGAGATATTAAATATTGTATTGGCGAAGATACTAAGATTATTGATGCAAAAGGTAAGTACCTTCTTCCAGGCTTTATTGATGGACATATCCATCCTGAAAGCACAAATTTGAGCATTAGGAGTTTTGCTGAAATAGTTCTGACACATGGTACTACAGCAGTAATGGCTGATATGCATGAGGTTGGTGTTGTTGGAGGACTGGAAGCCATAGAAGCAGTTCTAGATGAAGCACAAGCAACTGATCTTAAAATTTATTTTGTAGTGCCTTCTCATGTACCATTTGCTCCTGGACTAGAAACAAGTGGAGGCTTCTTTAATAGTGAAATCATAAAAAAGGCACTTAGTCGTAGGGATGCAGTGGGACTATCTGAAATTGTTGCACCGTATCTCCTGCAGGGAAATGCAGAACTAATTAAAGCAATGGAAATAGCCTCGTCTATGGGAAAATCACTTCAAGGACATCTTCCGGAGATGAAGGGACCAGCTATGAATGCCTGTATGTCAGCGGGCGTCAGTACTGATCATGAATCTCTTAGCACAGAGGATGCAATTGAAAGACTACGTGCAGGTTGTCATTTGATGATGCGTGAGGGCTCAGCAGCGAGAAATATGACAGAATGTTTAAAGGCTATTACAGAGCATAAGCTAGATTCAACTATGTGCAGTATTGTAACGGATGATTTACATACTGTTGATGCAGTAGAAAGAGGACATTTGGATGATGCTGTACGTACTGCTTTGAAAAATGGCATTGATTTTGTTACTGCTGTACAGATGGTAACTGTAAATGCAGCAAGAGCATTTAATTTAGATAGAGAGATAGGAGCTTTGGCTCCTGGAAGACGTGCAGATATTATTATTTCAGAGGGTCCAGAAGACTTCAAGGTATTGTCTGTAATATCAGGCGGAAATTTAGTAGTTGAAGACAGCAAGCTAATCAAGTGCTATGATAAGGTAGAGCATAAAGCTTGTCTTCTCAACACTATTAAATTGTCTAAAAAAATTACAGCTGAGGACCTTATGATCAAGGTGGACAAAGAGGCTAAGGAAGCAAAAGTAAAAGTAATGCGTACTTTAGATTGGATACCTATTACATTTGGGCAGGAAGCTATACTACCTGTTAAAGATGGAGTTGTTGAATGCGATTTAGAACAGGATATTTTATACATAGCACAGGTAGAACGTCATGGGAAAAATGGAAATATTGGCAAGGCCTTTATGGGGGGGTTTAATTTAAAATCTGGTGCGATTGCATCATCAGTAGGTCATGATAATCACAATATAATAGTTTTAGGAACCAATTTTGAAGACATGGCTCTTGCTGTAAATCGTATAGCAGATATCCAAGGAGGTCAGGTCCTAGTTAACAATGGTGAGGTTATTTGCGAAGTGGAGTATCCTATTTTAGGTCTGCTATCAGATTTAGATGCATGGGAACTAGCTTCACAGAAAAAAATATTGAATTCTAAAATCCACGAACTAGGCTGTACTATAAGCATTCCGTTTATGTTTCTTTCCTTTATATGTCTAGCTGCTATACCTGAATATGCAGTAACTGATTACGGTTTTATTGATGTAATGCAGCAAAAAATTATTAACCCAGTTTTTGAGTTAATCAAATAATAGATTAGGATATTTATGGAGCAAGCATAATATTATGATTTGCTCCATAATCAAAGAATTGGGGGATATACGCATGTATGAAGTAGAAAAACGGATGGAAGGGCTGAGAGAACAGCTAAATAGGCTTACTGATGATATGGATGGCTGCAATGCAGAAGAATTGCTTGGTATTAGCCAAGAAATGGACAAGGTTATATATGAATATATAAAAGTGAAGAAAGAATAGAGGATAGCAGTACTTTCATAATTTATTCCTTAACCTAAATAAATATGGCGATAATATCAAAAAAATGTTATTATAAATGAAAGAAGGCTTAAGCCTTCTTTTATTATTGTACTTTTCTATAGATGGACTTTGAGCACTAATGTTTATTATTAAAATCGGAGGTTATTAATGACAGTACTTACCCAGACAATGATTTTATTTATTTTAATATTAATAGGCTTCATAATTAAAAAGAAAAATGTAATATCAGACCAGATGATAAAAGATTTATCTGGACTAATATTAAACGTAACACTTCCATTTATGATGATAACAGCTATGAACTACAGCTTTTCATTAGAAATGCTTAATAACTCTGTGCTAACCTTCATATATGGAGCTATTTCATACGGTATAGTCATAATAATTGCAATTATATTCAATAAAGTATTTAAACCTGATGAGCCTCAAAAAGGTGTGTATAGCTTTTTAATAGTATTCCCTAACACTGGTTTTATGGGATTTCCCATATTAAAAGCCATGTTCGGAGACATAGGAATATTTTATGGAGCAATATACAATCTTCTATTCAATCTGTTGACATGGACACTAGAGTAAAATATATGACTGCTCATAATGCAATTGAAGATAAAACCAATTCAGGATTGAAAAACTTCATAAATCCTGGAATTATCTCAGTATTTATAGGACTGCTAGTTTTCATATCTCCAGTAAAGCTGCCGAATATAATCTACAGTCCATTAAAGCTATTAGGAGATACAACTACACCCCTTGCAATGCTTGTAGCAGGAGCAATGCTAGCAGATATAAAAATATCAGAAGTACTGAGCAATAAAAAGCTTTATATACTAGCAGTTATAAGACTCCTCATAGCCCCTATATCAATGATACTAATATTTTCCGTATTCAAAGTGCCAGATATAGTGAAAGGGGTACTAGTAACATTAACAGGTATGCCATCAGCAGTAAACACAGCTATATTCGCAACCAAATACAATTCTGATTCAAAATTAGCATCCCAAGGAGTATTTATTACAACACTGCTAAATATGCTAACAGCACCATTGATAATTTATTTACTAACATTATAATGAACGAATATGTCATCCTGAGCGCCAGCGAAGGATCTCTATTTTAAAAATCCAAGGAGGAAACTAAATGCTAAACAACATAGAAATACAAAACATAATCCCCCACAGATACCCTTTCCTTCTAGTAGACAAGATAATAGAACTAGAAGAAGGGAAAAAAGCAATCGGAATAAAAAATGTAACTATAAATGAGCCTTTCTTTCAAGGACATTTTCCAAATAATCCATTAATGCCAGGAGTACTAATAGTAGAAGCTATGGCACAAGTAGGAGCAGTGGCAGTCATGACTCTAGAGGAAAACAAAGACAAACTAGCAGTATTTGCAGGCATAGATGATGTAAGATTTAAAAACAAGTAAGACCCGGAGACACACTAAAGATGGAAGTAGAGCTTATATCCATGAGAAGAGGAATAGGCAAAGCAGAAGCAGTAGCATATGTAGATGGAGAAGTGGCTTGTAAAGGAACTTTGATGTTTGGGATAATAGATAAATAGTACTTTATTGTCATCCTGAACGCAAGTGAAGGATCTAAGACCGTTAAAAAGTATATGCTCACATATATTTTAAGATGGTTTTTATATTATAAATATGAAAAAATAAAAAAAAAAAAAAAATGGGATAGTGTAGAAAAAAAAAAAAAATGATATTCTTATAATCATTCGACAAATTCATAAAAAAAAAAGAAAACTAATAGTATAATTATAATTGTTCATTCAACAAATGATTGAAAAGGAAAGTGATTTGTTTGGACTTTATAAAAAATATTAAATTTTTTACACCAACAGCAGAGTTAAAAGAACTTACAATACTTCAGCATATAGAAAATAGTGAAGATACAACTCAAAAAGAACTAGCAGAACTAGTAAATGCAGCACCTTCTATGGATCAATGTATATATCAATGATTATGAAGAAAAAGGATATATAATAAGAGAATACATATCAACGAAAACAGTGAAATATAAAATAACATCAGCAGGAGTGAGAAGGAAAAAATTATCTATTGATAACTTACCTGCATGAGCTACTAAAACTATATAGATTAGCGAAAGAGAACATAGAAGGGTTTTTAGAAAAATTAGAAGATAAAGGCTATAGAAACATATTACTATACGGAGCAGGAGAAGTAGCAGAGACTATTCTTAGTGTAATAAGAGACAGGGGTGCATCTAGGCTAAATATAGCAGGAATAATAGACGATGATGAGGCTAAGAAAAACAAGAAACTGTTAGGATATAAGATAATATCAAGAGACGATATAGAAAAATATAACCATGATGCTATAGTGATTACCAGCTATACCTATGAGGATGATATAAGAAGAAGGCTTGGGGAAGTTGGGTATGATGGTGGTAGGGTGGTTAGGTTTTTTTGGTAGAGGAAGCTAATAACTGTTTAACTATCAAACTACTTGACGAAAGGAAGCAATAGGTTATGACAACACAAAAAACAACTAATAGTAGAATATATCTATCATCCCCACACATGAGCGATGAAGGATATGAGCAAGAGTACATAAAGGAAGCATTTGATACAAATTGGATAGCACCTCTTGGCAAGAATGTGAACGAATTTGAAAAGGAACTAGGCAGCAGTTGTTGGTAGTGTGGACATGCTGCAGCACTAAGTTCCGGAACAGCGGCTATACATATGGCTCTTAAAGCCGCAGGAGTTGGTGAAGGGAGACGTTGTGTTTTTGTCAAAGTCTTACTTTCAGCTAAGCAGCTAATCCGATTATTTATCAGAATGCAATACCGGTGTGTTTATAGATAGTGATTAGCAAAACTTGGAATATGAGTCCGATAGCATTAGAGAAAGCTGAAAAGTACCCTAATGCTAAAGCTGTTTTAGTTGTTCATTTTATATGGACTTGCTGTAGATATGGATAAGATTGTTGAGATTTGTAAGAAACATAATGCAATTCTGATTGGAAGATAAGCTGCTGAGAGTTTGGGAACTACATATAAAGGTGCAAATATACAGGAAACTTTTTGGAGATTATGGGATATTTTCTACTTTAATGGAAACAAGATCATCACCACTTCTGGTGCAAGGGAATGTTAGTTTCTGATAATGAAGAAAGGATTGCTAAGGTTCGTTTCTGGTCTACACAGTCCAGAGATCAGGCAAGGCATTATCAACATAGTGAAATAAGTTATAATTATAGAATGAGTAAACATAGTTGCTGGTATTGGAAGAGGACAGCTTAGGGTATTGGATCAAAAGAGTAACTAAGAAGAAATACATATTTGATTTTTATAAAAGAGAATTGGAACAACTTGATGGAATTCGGTTTATGCCAATTAATAAATGGAATGAATCAAATTGTTGGTTAAGTTGTGTAATGTTAAGTGGACAAGTTAAACCACTAGATGTAATGGAAACTTTGGAGAAAGAAAATATTGAGTCAAGACCTATTTGGAAACCTATGCATATGCAGCCTGTATTTGAAGGATATGATTTCATTGGCGAAGGAGTTTCTCTGATAAGATATTTGAAAGTGGTGTTTGTTTGCCAAGTGATACAAAGATGATGGATGAGGATTTAAGCAGAATATGTAATGTGATTAAGGAGTTGTGGAAGTAGAATGGAAACTGGAAGCTAAATCTAATATAAAACCGTCACCACAGAATAGTGGTTTATATAGAAGATGTTTTTAAAAGACCAATGGATTTCATATTATCTTTGATAGCAATTACAGTACTTAGCCCTGTTTTGTTGGTCGTGGCCGTAATGGTTAGAATAAAAACTTGGTAGTCCAGTAATTTTCAAACAAGAAAGACCGATTAAAACGAGAAGATATTTACTCTATATAAGTTTAGAACTATGACAGATGAGAGAAATGAGTTTGGTAAGTTGCTACCAGATAGCGTAAGGCTTACTAAGTTTGCAAGTTCTAAGATCAACATCATTAGATGAACTTCCAGAGCTACTTAATATACTTAAAGGTGCGATATGAGTATTATAGGGCCAAGACCTTTACTAGTACAATATCTATCTTTTATACATAATGAACACCAAAAGCGTCATGTCACGCTTGAAGTAAGACCTGGTCTAACTGGTTGGGAAGCAATAAGTCCATGGTCGGACGTTATTAGTTAAAGATAAATTTAATTTAGATGTTGAGTACGTAGACAATATAACTCTAAGTCTGTGATATGATGATAATTTTCAAGACAATAATAAAAAGTATTTATTAAAGAAGAAGGAATCGAGTTTACGCAAAATAAAAAGTATTTATGAGAGCTTGGTAAGAGACAGTGCAAGAGATGAAAGGAATGGAAGAGATATATGAATATATTGATAACAAAGTGTATTAGGCAAAGAGGTTACTTGATAGATCACTTTAGAGAAAGCGCCAATGGTGAATTTGCATATATGCTGCAGATAGGTAACAAGATATGCCCCGGCATTACAAAATGCAGATAAAGCCTTTGTGATACCTATGGCTAAAGATTCTCAATATTATTCAAAACTTTTAGAAATATGTAAAAATAACGACATAAAGGGAATCCTATCAATTAATGATATAGAATTGCCTATTTTAGCCAAATATAAAGACCAACTTGCTGAAAATAATATTATGGCAATTATATCTGACCCTAAGATAATGGACATATGTTTTGGATAAATATAGTGGACCTATGAATTTTGTACAAAAAATGAAATCCCGGTTCCTAGGACATATTTTATATACTGAGAAAAGAAAAGCTTAAACAGGACATAGAATTAAGTTTGATTAAATTTCCTATAATAGCAAAGCCAAGAAAAGGCAGTAGAAGTGTTGGTATACATCTATTATACAACATGAAGCAATTAATATATGACGTTGAAGAAATGGAGTCAATGGATATCCCTGAAGATGAAAAACTTATGTTTCAAGAGTACATAAATAGTGAACAATACTCTCTATTCATGTTTTTAATGATGTACGTTTAAAACCAGTAAGCGTTGTGGGAATGGTTAACTTATTCAAACATTTTTGGGGAAACATTTCATATAAAAACTTATAGAGATAATTCTTTAATTCAGCTTGGAATATCAATAGGTGAAAAGCTCAAACATCTAGGACCTTTTAAGTGCAGATGTACACCAGAGAGATAACGGTGAGTATGTAGTTTGGGAATTTAATCCTCGGATTAGTGGGT